>JADJTP010000003.1 GCA_016711095.1 Actinomycetales bacterium | reverse complement strand
CCCAGGACGACGACGAGTTGTATGCCGCGGGATTGCTCAGCTGGGACGGGCTGCCCGGCATACCGGCGTCGGCCGGGGCGATCCTGCGCGACCGGCGGGGCCGAATCCTGCTGCTCAAGCCCACCTACAAGTCCGGCTGGACCATCCCCGGTGGGGTGATGGAAGCCGACGGCGAAACCCCATGGCAGGCCTGTCGCCGGGAGATTCTCGAGGAGATCGGGGTGCACGTCGAGAGTGGACGGTTGGCCGCTGTCGATACTCGTCCGGGGACGGCGCGCAAGGCGATGGGGCTGCGTTTCCTCTTTGACTGCGGCGTGCTCGACGACGCCCAAGTCGCCGCGATCCGGGTGCAGGCCGAGGAGGTGAGTGAGCATGCATTCCTCGCTCCCGCTGAGGCGCTCCAACTGTTGCGGCCCGCGGTCCGCCGTCGGGTGGCCGCGGTCTTGCAGGCCACCCACTTCCGTTATCTCGAGGACGGCCTGCCGGTCGACGGCGTCAGCTGACCGTAATCAAACCGTGGCCAAACCGGCGCGAGCGGGTGGTATCCCAGGCGGGTTGCTCGACTCCTGACAGTCGGAGTGGGTGCAAGGGCTCCCACCGAGATTGGAAGGATTGACCACGCATGTCAACTCTCCCCACCCGGCTGGCCGCCGTCGGCGCCAGCCTCGCGTGTGCCGTTGCACTTGCCGTCACCGGAGCCGGCAGCGCCGACGCCGCCAAGCGCCCGACGAGCACCGACGTCTCCAACGCCACCGCCACCGTGTCTGCCGCAGCGAAGGCTGCCGGCGCGGCGAAGTACGGCGCGGCGGTCTCCGACGCCCTCGCCCTCGAGGCGTTCTGGACGCCCGCGCGGATGCGCGCGGCCAAACCCGCCGACCAAGACGGCGACCTCAAAGCCAAGGCGACGGCATACGAGGCGAAAGCCCGCGCCGACCAGAAGGCCGGCAAGAAGCCGGTGACCCACGACGGACCGGTGCGCGCAGCGAACGGTTCGACGAGCAAGCTCTTCGGCCCGGCGAGCGCCGGCAAGGGCGAGCTCGCGGCCTACAACCCGAACGTGCCTTATTACGACCCGACCGCTTACACCCAGGGCAAGCTGTTCTTCAGCAAGAACGGTCAGGACGGCTGGCAGTGCTCGGCGACCATCGTCAACTCCGAGGGCAAGGACACCATCTGGACTGCCGGTCACTGCTTGCACGGCGGGCAGGGCTCGAGCTGGCACTACAACGTCGCCTTCGTCCCGGCCTATGACGACGACCTGGCCAACCCGCGGCCTTATGGGACGTGGACGGCCAACCAGTTGTGGAGCAAGAGTGCCTGGGTCAGCAACACCGACTTCTCCCAGGACATGGGCGTGGCAATCATGAACACCAACTGGGGCTGGCACATCGTCGACTACTTCGGCGGCCAGGGCATCACGGTCAACCGCGGCAAGAGCGGCGTGTGGGAGAACGCGTTCGGATACCCGGCCGAGTGGCCCTTCGACGGCGGCAACCTCATGCAGTGCTGGGGTTCGACCTCACCCGAGTGGGACGCCTGGTTCGTCTGGTCGCAGACCGTCAAGATCCCGTGCGACATGACCCGCGGGTCCTCCGGCGGTGGCTGGTTCTACGGCTACAACGGTGACTGGGGCTGGCTGAACGGCGTCAACAGCCGCATCGATCGGATCGTCGGCCCGACCATCATGCTCTCGCCCTACTTCGACGATGACGCATGGGGTCTCTACAACACGACGCGCAACCTGTGAGTGCTCGTCGATTCAGCGAGGCGCGCCCGGTCACCCCGGGCGCGCCTTCGCGCGCGTCCCGTCTCGCGGCGGACTCGGTGCAGTCAACGCCAGACTCGCTTACCGTGAGAGGTATGCCGTCCACCGTGAGAGGAACACCGTCCACCGTGAGCGGAACACCGTCCACCGTGAGCGGAACACCGTCCCGGCGCCGACGTCCCAGCAGGCTCGGCATCGGCACCTCGACCAGTCCGCTGGCTTTCGTCGCGCTAGGCGTCGGAGTGCTGGCCGTCGTGGCCGGGTGCGGCAGCGGCTCCTCATCTCCCGGCGATTCCGGCAGCATCGGGCGCTCGTCCTCGCCCGGACTGACCGCGTCTGCCTCGGACATGCCGACGGGGTCGTCCGTGTCACCCGCCCTGCCGTCCGGCGGCATACCGCCTCACCCGCTGCCAGAGCCTCCGGGGTCCGCCGGCATCCCGACGCCGGCGGTCACGGTTGCCGAGGCAGGAACGCGGGAGCGTCGGGTGAGTTGGCGCCTCGTCGCGCCGACGGTTGCCGAGCTCGGGTCTGCCACGGCGGCCGACCGGCGCGACCTTGTCGTCGAAGTCGCGGCGGGAGGCACCGCCTGCGACACGATCACGGGCGTCGATGCCGAGCAGAGCGCCACGTCGGTGACCGTGACCGTGTGGGCCGGCCGGACGCCGGCGGCCACCGGCTGTGACGGCCCCCAGCCGGCCATCGCCCGGATCTACTGGATCCGCGTGCCACTGGATGTGCCGCTGGGGACACGGACGGTCCTTCCCGGTCCGGTCGGCTGAGCAGCCTGGCCGGACGTTCCCGGCCGCGTTTCCCGTCGTGGCGTGACGAACGCCGCAACGCAGGTGCGTCACCCGCGACGGCATACCGGCGCGTTTGCTGACACGCTGAGGTGCGAATCGCGTGCAAGCGTGTCGGCGGTCGGTGTGCCGGCGTGCGAGCAGCCTCAGCCAGGCGCACCGAGCCTCGTCTGGCTGAGCCGAGACACCTGAGGGAAGGACCGCCGATGGCCCGCGTGACGACCCCGCCCTATCGCTCCCCGTGGATGGACGACGACCTCGACGAGTTGTCGGAGCTCGCGCGGACGTTCTTCGCGCGTGAGGTCACTCCGCACACCGAGCGCTTCGCGCGCCAACATCAGGTCGACCGGGAGACCTGGCTAGCCGCCGGGCGGGCTGGGCTGCTCGGCCTGAGCCTGCCCGAGGAATACGGCGGCGGTGGCGGCACGTTCGCACACGAGGCCGTCGTGTTGCTCGAGCAGGGCTGGGCCGGTGACGATGCGCTCGGTCTGCACATCCACAGCGGGATCGTCCCGCACTACATCGCCGAGTTCGGCACCGACGAACAGAAGCGACGGTGGCTGCCCAAGCTCGCCTCGGGAGAGTACGTCGGCGCGATCGCGATGACCGAGCCGGGCACCGGATCTGACCTTCAGGCCATCCGCACGACGGCCCGCCGCGACGGCGACGACTATGTGATCAATGGGTCGAAGACCTTCATCACCAACGCGTCGCACGCCGACCTCGTCATCATCGTCGCCCGCACCGGCGACAAGGGGGCCCGGGGCGTGTCCCTCATCGTGACCGAGGTCAACGACCTGCCCGGCTTCACCCGTGGACGCGTCCTGGAGAAGATCGGTCAACATGGCCAGGACACACGCGAACTCGCGTTCGCCGACATGCGGGTGCCGGCCGCCAACCTGCTGGGTGACGAGGGCCAGGGCTTCTATCAGCTCATGGAACAGCTTCCGCAAGAGCGGCTCGTCGTTGCCACCGGAGGCGTCGCGGCGGCGGAGTATGCCGTGCGGCTCGCGACGGCATACGCGAAGGAGCGCACCGCGTTCGGGCAGAACCTGCTCGGCTTCCAGAACACCCGCTTCGTCTTGGCGGAGTGCTCGACCGACGTGCTGGCGGCCCGCACCTTGTTGGACCACGGCATCACGACGCACCTGGCCGGGCAACTGGACGCCGTGCTCGCCTCGCGGATCAAGTACTGGGCGACGGACATGCAGTGCTCGGTCATCGACCGGTGCCTGCAGGTCTTCGGCGGTTACGGCTACATGATGGAGTATCCGATCGCCCGGCTCTACGCCGCGGCCCGGGTGCAGAAGATCTACGCCGGCACCAACGAGATCATGAAGGAACTGATCTCCCGCTCGCTGTGAGCCGGTCACGGTTGTTCCGGATTGCCACGGAAACAAGTCCGCCAATTCGGAACAACCCTGCCCGTGTCCCTGACCCTGTCGGGCCGAAGCCCCTGCCGCGCCGAAGCGACCCGAGCTCTAGTGAATGGTGCCCGTGTGCAGGCCGAACGCGCCTGCGTCCCGGTCGCTGACAAAACACTCGAGCGTATGCCGCACGGTCCGGAACGCCAGCTCGTCCCACGGGATGTCATCGAGCGCAAAGAGCCGGTTCTCGATGGTCTCGGGGCCGGGGTGCAGGTCGACGTCCCGGAGCCGGGCAAGAAAGAACAGGTGCACCTGCCGGGCGGTCACCACGTCCAGGATGCTGAACAGGGGACCCATCTCGACCCTGGCGCCGGCCTCCTCGCGGGTCTCACGTTCGGCACCCTCGGCAATCGTCTCGCCGACCTCGAGGAACCCGGCCGGTAGCGTCCAGAGGCCCTTGCGTGGCTCGATGGCCCGGCGGCACAACAAGACAATTTCGCGGTCCTGGCCCCACGTCGGCACGGTGCCGACGACGTTGGTCGGGTTGACATAGTCGACGTAATCGCAGGCTGGACAGACGGCGCGCTCGCGATCCTCACCGGCGGGCACTCGCTGAACCGTGCCCGCGCCGCACCGGCGGCAGAAGCGGATGTCGGGCGGCGGCATACCGGCGAGCTTAGGGCGCCCGATCGAAGTGCCGGCGTGAGCCGGCAGCTTTCGCCCGACGAGGCTGGGCGCGGGGCACGGGCGCGGCCCGATTCGTGATCGGATGGGCTGGTGGCAACGAGTGGGCCTGTGGATGACGCCGACCGTTGGTGGGGCCGCCATGCCAGACTGACGCCAGTCGTCGTACAGGGAGGCGTCACGATGGGTCGGCGGACGAGATCGTATGCCGCGGCGCTGGTCGCCGCAGTGATGCTCGCGGGGTGCACCCAGGGCAACGGGGAATCAGTCCCCACCACGACCGCTGGCCCAGGGACGCCATCGACAGCCACACCGTCAGCGACGACATCAGCTTCAGCAACGACCACTGCGGCGCCGACCTTTCCCGCCGACGTACCAGCCGAAGCTCGGGCCAATACCCCGCAGGGCGCTATCGCGTTCGTCAAGCACTTCTTCGCGACGCTCAACCGCGCCTATACGACACCCGCCGCCGGACTGATCTCTCCGCTATCGACCGACGGCTGTGAGTCATGCGCAGGCTTCGAGGAAAGGGCGACGTCGTATGTCGCCGATGGGCGCCGCTACGACCGCCCCGCACTGAACGTCGTAGAGGTCTCCTTGAACCCTGAGACACCACCCGCCGATGCCCAGATCATCGACGCCGTGCTCGAGCAACTGCCAGCGCGAATCGTCGACACGACCGGACATCTCGTGAAAGAGATCACCGCGGAGAAGGGAGTCATGATCCTCCGGATCCTCAGGGTGAAGGATGTATGGCTCGTCGACTCGGTGAAGGTCCTCGAATGAAGCGCTCCCTGGCCGCGGCGGTGCTCTTCATTGCACTCATGGGTGTCGGTGCACCAGGCGCCTGGGCATCCGGAGACGACGGGGCCTTTGCCGAAGTCAAAGGCCGTGAAGGGATTCAATCGAAGGCGACGCGGGGGCAGGTGGCGGACCTTCACGCCGGTAAAGACCTTGCGGGTGCGCCGTTCGGGCAGCCGATGGAGTTCACCGTCCGCCTGGCCTGCCAGTCAGCCGGACCCGGGGATGAAACATCCGCCTGCGAGAAAGCGGCCACAGCCTGCATCACCAACGGACAACAGACCGGAGTCGGCCTGCTCTACGACATCCTCACCCGCCCCCGCGGCTCAAACCAAGCCTGGCAGTTTCTGGCCTCGACCTGCTTCGTCGACGCCGTCCCCGGAGCCGGGCCGACAGTCACCATGGCCATGATCCAGAAGGCCTTCCACGACACCCCCTGGGCGACCGCACACATCGCCACCCAACCTGAAGGCAACGTCACCCTGGTAACCCTACCCACCTACTTCCGCGTGGTCTGGTCCGCCGAAGGATTCCAACCCGCAGAGATCGACGCCATCGACCCCGGCCTGATGCTCGGCTTCCACGTGGACATCCGCCCCAAAGTCCAATCATTCACCTACGTCTTCGGCGACGGCACCTCCTGGGGTCCAACAACCAGCGCGGGCGGCACCTACCCCACCGGAGACATGACGCACACCTACCAAAGAGCCGGCCAGTATGCCGCCCGCGTCGACACCACCTTCACCGCGGACTTCCGAGTCAACAGCGGCCCTTGGACACCCGTCCCCGACTCAGTCACCATCCCCGGACCGGCAACCACCGTGACCGTCAAGACCGCCAAAGCCGTCCTCGTCCACTGACACCCAGCCACCGACCCACCGACCCACCGACCCACCGACCGCCACAACGGGCTGGGCAGCCCGGACCGGACCACCCCAGCGCCAGGGCCTCGGGACGACAACATCGGGTTGCGAATCGGCTACAGGTGCAACGACTTGGCGGCCACGACGGGCTCTGCGCCGCGCCGGTGGCGCGATGACCGAACCTCCGCAGCCGTGCTCGGCCGGGGCGCACGCCAGTTGGCTGGGCAAAGCAGGAGAGACGTCACCTGATGATGCGAAACCCAACGGGTGCGCAAGGGGGGATTTGAACCCCCACGTCCTTGCGGACACTGGCACCTGAAGCCAGCGCGTCTGCCGTTCCGCCACTTGCGCGTGTGCGAGGTCCAAGTGTGCCCCGCACACCCTCGCCAGGGCAAACCGGCTGCCCCGGCCTAGCCCTGGCCCGACCACGCGACGACGCGAGCGCGCGTGCAGGCGACGACGCGACCACGCGAGCGCGCGTCCAGGCGACGAAGTCCCACACCGAAGTCAACCCCGCCCCTGGCCTCATCGGTTCCACTCAAGGACATCGCTGTTCGGAGGTTGCGTGCCTGTTCGGAGGCTCGGGACCTCCGAACAGGCACGCAACCTCCGAACAGGGAAGAAGGGGCGGGGACGCTGCGGCAGGACGCGGCGCGGGGAAGGGCGGGGCGGGCGGGGACGCTCCGGCGGGACGGGTCGCAAGGCACGGCGCGGCGCGCGTGACCAGCGCCGCCTCGGTTGCCAGGGGCGCCGGATACGATGGCAGGACCGCCGGTCGCACCGTCGTGCTACGGCGGTCACCACGAATGCCCGACCAGCCCTACGCCCAACCCCCGCCCAGCCCCAGGCCCAGCCCCCGCCCAGCCCATGGCCACGGCCCCAGCCCCACCCACAAGCGGCACCAGCACACACCCGGCGACCTCGGGCAATCCGCACGAGACTCGGTGAATGACACGGAAGGAGGCGCGAATGGGACTGTTCGACAAGGTCGAGAAAGGCCTCGAACGCACAGTCAACCGCGCCTTCGCGAAGGCGTTCCGCTCGGAGGTTGCGCCGGTCGAGATCGCTAGCGCCATCCGCCGCGCCATGGACGACCGGAGAACGGTGCTCGGGCACGGCCGCACGATGGTGCCCAACCGCTTCCTCGTCGAGCTCTCCCCGAGCGATTTCACGCGGTTCGACGAATACAGCGACTCCATCACCGAGGATCTCGTCGCCGCTGCCCAGGAGCACGCGGAGACCCAGAGCTACCAACCCGGCGGCGCGATCGAGGTCGCCTTCGCTGTGGGCGATGACCTCGCCACCGGCGTCTTCCGGATCAGCCCCAAGACCTCCAAAGGCAACCCCCCCGCCGGTATGCCGCCCGCTCGCCCCCCAGCCTCAGCGCACCCCCCAGCCGGGCCGGGTGAGCCCGCGGAGTCGCCATTCGCGCCGTCGCCCCCCCTGGCGCCGGCGCCGTCCGCGGACCGCAGCCAGGACCCCACCCGGGCCCCCGACCTCGACAATCCCGCCGTCCTCCCGTCGTCCCCAGCAGCGTCTCCGGCACCCCCACCGGCCCCTGCCGAGCCCGCCTTGCCCAGCCGGATCCACCCCAAGGACCGGCCGTGGCTCGACATCGACGGTGAGCGTTACCCACTGCTGGGCAGCCTCACCGTTATCGGGCGCGACCCGAGCGCCGACGTCATCATCGACGACCCGGGCATCTCCCGGCGGCACAGCGAGGTCCGGGTCACTGTCGACGGCCCACATCTCGTGTCCAGCATTCGCGACCTCGCCTCGACCAACGGCACCTTCGTCAATGGTGAGCGGATCACCGGCAGCCGACTGCGCGACGGCGACCAGCTCACCGTCGGGCGCACGCCGATCGTCTTTCACGCCGGGCGGCGATGAGCCGTGACTGAGCTGTCCCTCACGCTGCTGCGGCTGGGGTTGCTCGCCATGCTGTGGCTCTTCGTCTTCGCGGTCGTCGGAGTGCTGCGCCGCGACTTGTTCGGCACCCGCGTTTCCCGACGTCGTGGCCGCGCCCCGCTCCCAATCCCGTCGGCCGGACGTATAGCCGGCCCCGGCACGTCCGGCGCCCAAGGCGGCCAGAGCGGCCAGAGCGGCCATGGCGGACACAGCGGCCATGGTGGCCACAGCGGCCGCGGCATACCGACGCGGTTGGTCGTCACCGACGGTCGGCTTGCCGGCACGTCCATCCCGCTCACCCCGGCAGGCATCCTCATCGGGCGCAACCCAGAGTGCGCGCTCGTGCTCGACGACGACTTCTCCTCGGGCCGTCACGCGCGGCTCTTCCAACAGGCCGGGCAATGGTGGGTCGAGGACCTCGGCTCGACCAACGGCACCTTCCTCGGCGAAGGTAACCTGACCACCACCGAGCCGGTCGGAATCGGCAGCGTGCTGCGGATCGGGCGGACGGTCCTGGAGCTGCAGGGCTGATGGCGATCGCACTGCGCTACGCGGCGCGCACTCACCTCGGGCTCGGCCCGAAGGGCCGCAACGAAGACTCCGCGTATGCCGGCCCGCATCTGCTCGTGCTCGCCGACGGGATGGGCGGGCACGCGGCCGGTGACGTCGCCAGCTCGATGATCGTCGGGGCGCTGGCCCCGCTCGACGAAGAAGTCGTCTCCGGCGAACAGGGTCTGTCGGTCCTTGAGGCCGAGCTGCTCGACGCCAACACCGCCCTGCACGAGGCGATGCAGGAAGACGACGCGCTGGCCGGCATGGGGGCGACGACGATCGCCATGCTTCGCTCTGGCAGCAAGCTCGCGATGGCCCATATCGGCGACTCGCGCGCATATCTGCTGCGCGAAGGAGTCTTCAGCCAGATCACCAAGGACCACTCTTTCGTTCAGCAACTTCTCGACGAACAGCGGATCACCGACGCCGAAGCCCAGAACCACCCCCAGCGCTCGCTCGTCACCCGGGTGATGACCGGCCGTCCCGATGATCGGCCGGACCTGTCGATCCGCGAGTTGCGTGTCGGCGATCGCTACCTGCTGTGCAGCGACGGGCTCACCGACTTCGTCAGCCCCGACATCGTCGCCGAGGTCCTCACCGGGGCGGAGTCGGCCGCCGACGCTGCCGAGCGATGTATCGCCCTCGCCCTCAAGGCGAGCACCCGCGACAACGTCACGGTCGTCGTCGCCGACGTCGTCGACTCCGACACCGAGGACGACCTGCCACTCACCCCCGAAATCGTCGGCGCGGCCGCCGTCCGCGGCAAGCGCCGCCGCCGCACCCGGGCCATCCCCGTCAGTCCCGCCGAGAAGGCCGCTGCCCTGCGCCGGGAGGTCTCCGGAGCCGCAGCGGCAGACCGCGAGGCCGACCGGGAGTCCGACGCCCTGCACTTGGCCGAGGAGTCGGCGACCCCCCGGGTGCTGTGGCTGCGACGCGCCGGGCTGGCAGCCGCCGCCACAGCCGTGCTCGTCGGCGGCTCGTATGCCGGCTACGCCTGGACCCAGCGGCAGTACTTCCTCGGCGAGCAGGACGGCTACGTCGCGATCTACCAGGGCGTCAACGCCAGCCTCGGGCCGGTTCAACTGTCCACGGTCGTTCAAGGCACTGACGTCCCCCTCGCTGATCTGCCCAGCTACTACCGGGACTCGGTGCGCACTGCCATCACCGTCTCCGGGCTTGCCGAAGCCGCGGCGCGAGTCGACACCCTTCGCCTGGCCGCCACTGTGTGCCGAGCCCAAGCCCTGGCCGGCATCCCGTGCGGAACCGGCCTGCCCGAGACCACGCCCACGGACCCGTCCACGTCCTCGCCCACGGACACCTCGACCCTCCCGGTCGGCGCGACGTCCCCCGCGGGCGGGACGGGGCTGGCGAGTCTGCCCAGCCCGACGGCATACGCGACGGTGACCATTGTCGGGACCGCTGGGACGAGCGTCACCTCGATCCCGCTGCGGCCCCCGCCCGGTCTTGCGGGAGGGCAGCCGTGATCACCACCGTCGAGACGATCGAGGCCCGCCCACGGCGAGGCACCGAGTTGCTGCTGCTCTTCTTCGCCCTCGCCATCGTCCTGCTCGCCTGGGTCGACACCGAAATAGCCAACCGGGGCGCTGTGCCCGCCGGCCTGGCGACCATCGGCGGCGGACTGCTGGCCGTCGTGCTGCTCATGCACCTCGTCGTGCGGTGGAAAGCACCGTATGCCGACCCGCTGCTGCTGCCGATCGCCACCCTGCTCAACGGTCTGGGCCTGGTGATGATCCACCGCCTCGACCTGGCCGCCGGCAACTTCGGCTTCGAGGGCGACGCCTTCCGGCAGCTCATCTGGACCGGGATCTCGGTGACCGTCGCCGCCGGCGTCCTGTGGCTGTTGCGCGACCACCGCACCCTGCGCCGCTACACGTACACGGCGATGGCGGCCGGCGTGCTGCTGCTCGTCTTGCCCCTGATGCCGGTCATCGGCAACGAGCAATACGGGTCACGCATCTGGATCCGTCTCGGGCCGATGTCGTTCCAACCCGGCGAGATCGCCAAGATCGCGTTGACGATCTTCTTCGCCGGTTATCTCGTGCAGACCCGCGACGTGCTCTCCCTCGCCGGACGCAAAGTCCTCGGTTTCACCTTCCCCCGCGGGCGCGACCTCGGCCCGATCATGGTCGCCTGGGCGGTGAGCATCGCCGTCCTCGTCTTCGAGAAGGACCTCGGCTCCTCGCTGCTCTTCTTCGGCCTCTTCGTCGCCATGCTCTATGTCGCCACCGAGCGGATGTCCTGGATCGCCATCGGCATGACCCTCTTCGCGGCCAGCGCCTGGGTGGCCTTCAATCTCTTCACCCACCTGCAGCGGCGGGTCACCCTCTGGCTCGATCCCTTCTCGGCGGCGTCGCTCGAGCAGTCCGACCAACTCGCCAAGGGCCTCATGGGGATGGCCGCCGGCGGGCTCTTCGGGACCGGCCTCGGCGCCGGCCGACCCTGGCTGGTCGCCTTCGCTCAGAGCGATTTCATCATCCCGAGCCTCGGCGAGGAGCTCGGAATGACCGGGCTGTTCGCGGTCCTCGTGCTCTATGGCCTGTTCGTCCAACGCGGGCTGCGAACGGCACTCGGGGTGCGCGACGGCTTCGGCAAGCTGCTCGCCCTCGGGCTGGCCTTTTCGGTCGCCCTGCAGGTGTTCGTCGTCATCGGCGGAGTCACCCGGGTCATCCCGCTCACCGGCCTGACCACGCCGTTCATGTCGCTCGGCGGATCGGCGCTGCTGGCCAACTGGTCGATCCTCGCGCTGCTGCTGCGGATCTCCGACCAGGCTCGCCGCCCGGTCCCCGACAGCGACGGCCTGTCCGAGGTCACTGCCCGCCGCAAGGCCGGCACTCCGTATGCCGCGCCGGCGCCGGACGGACCTGGTCAGCCGAGTGCCCGAAAGACGGGCGCGGCTGTTCCCGCCACCGACGGGGGGGCGGGACAGTGAACGCACCTATCCTGCGGATCTCGCGGCTCGTCGGCCTGCTCTTCGCCATCCTTCTCGTCTCGGCAACTGTCATCCAGTTCGTCCAGGCGCCGCAGCTGCAGGCCCGCCCGGACAACCGGCGCACCCTGCTGGACAACTACTCGCGCGAGCGCGGCCAGATCCTGGTCGGCGCGAGCGCGATCGCCCAATCCACCCCCTCCGAGGGTGAGCTGGCGTTCCTGCGGACCTATCCGCAAGGCCCCCTCTATTCGCACGTCACCGGCTACTACTCCTATGTCTATGGCGCCGGTGGCGGGCTGGAGAGCAGCGTCGACGACCTGCTGTCAGGATCCTCCGACTCGCTCTTCTACAAGCGGATCGCCGACCTGCTGACCGGCAAGAAGTCCACCGGCGCAAGCCTGGAGCTGACCCTCAACCCCAAGGCCCAGCAGGCCGCCAGCACCGCCCTGGGCACTCAGCGAGGCGCGGTCGTCGCCCTCGACCCCCGCACGGGTGCGATCCTCGCCCTGGTCAGCCATCCTGAATACGACCCCAACCAGCTCTCCTCCCACGACCTCAACGGCACCACCCGCGCCTGGGACGCGCTGATCAAGGACCCGACCCGACCGTTGGTGAACCGCACGATCAGCGGCAACCTCTATCCACCCGGCTCGGTGTTCAAGATCGTCACCGCGGCCGCCGGGCTCTCCTCCGGGGCCATCGACGAGACGACCCAGATGCCGGCGCCGGCCGTCATGGATCTGCCGCAAACCAACGTCGGGTTGCCCAACCACGACCGTCAGCCCTGCGGACCGGGTGACCAGACCACCCTCGAGCAGGCCCTGGTCATCTCGTGCAACACCGCCTTCGGCTGGCTCGGCATCAAGGTCGGTGCTGACGCGCTGCGCGATCAGGCGGCTCGTTTCGGCTTCGGCGAAACGCTGCTCATCCCGATGCGAGCCACCCCCAGCACCGTCCCTGCCTCGCTCAACCCGCCTCAGACGGCCCAGTCGGCGATCGGCCAGTTCGACGTGCGCGTGACCCCGCTGCAAGTGGCCATGGTCAGCGCGGCGATCGCCAACAAGGGCGTGGTCATGCGGCCCTACCTTGTCGAGAAGGCCGTCGGCGCCAACCTCGAGACCCTTGAGCAGCACAGCCCCGAGCAACTCTCCCGAGCGGTCAGCCCCGAGATTGCGGCCACCCTCACCAGGATGCTCGTCAGCGTCGTCGACCGAGGCACCGGTCGAGCCGCGAGGATCACCGGGGTCGCCGTCGCCGGCAAGACCGGGACGGCACAGCAGGGCAACGGCCTGCCCCCACATGCGTGGTTCACCGCCTTCGCACCCGCCGACAACCCTCAGATCGCCGTCGCGGTCGTCGTCGAAGACGGCGGGAATGCCGGTGACGAGGCCGCCGGTGGGCGCCTGGCCGGACCGATAGCCAAGGCAGTCATGGAAGCGGTGGTGAAGAAATGAACCCGATGCAGGGCGGCGTGCTCGGCAATCGCTATGAGCTCACCGACAGGATCGCCTCCGGTGGCATGGGAGACGTCTGGGCGGCCACCGACCGGGTCCTCGGGCGCACCGTCGCGGTCAAGGTGATGCGCATGCTCACCAGCGACGAGAGCACCTTCGCGGCCCGTTTCCGGGACGAGGCACGGCATACGGCCGCGTTGGCTCACCCCAACATCGCCGCGGTCTACGACTACGGCGAGGACGAGGGCCGGGCCTTTCTCGTCATGGAGCTCGTCCCGGGCCACCCACTGTCCAGCCTCATCGCCACCGGGCCGCTGCCGCTGGAGCAGACCCGCCTGATCCTCGGCCAGTGCGCCCTCGCTCTGGCCTCGGCCCACGCCGCCGGGGTCGTGCACCGCGACGTCAAACCGGCCAACATCATGATCACGCCCGAAGGCAAGGTGAAGCTCACCGACTTCGGCATCGCCCGAGCCGTCGACGCCGCCGGCCACACCCGCACCGGGGAGGTCATGGGCACCCCCCAGTACCTTTCACCCGAGCAAGCCCAAGGGCAGCGGGTCACCGGGGCTACCGACCTCTATTCGCTCGGTGTCGTCGGGTACGAAATGCTCGCCGGGACAAGGCCCTTCGACGCCGGGTCGCCGGTGGCCACCGCGCTCGCCCACATCACCGAAACTCCGCCGCCGTTGCCCGACCACGTCACCGACCCCCTGCGCTCGGCCATCGAGGCATGCCTGGCCAAGGACCCCGCCGCCCGCCCGTCCAGTGCCGCGTCGCTCGCCGCCCTGCTCGGTATGCCGGTCGCCGGAGTGTCCTCGGCCAGCCTGGCCACGAGCGTCATCCCGCTGACCGAGCTCGGGCCGACGGCGGCGATGCCCGCGCCGTTCACTCCGGCGGCCACCGAGATCGTCTCGCCACCCTTCCCGGCGGGCCACATGGGGCAACTTGGTGGGCAACATGGCCGCCGGCGGCGTTGCGGCGGGCATCCCGTCAGGGGGGCCGGCGGCATACCGGGGGTCGGAGCCCCCCGAGAAGCGCCGCGGCGGACTCGGCTGGTGGTGGCTGCCGGTGCTGGCCATCCTGCTCGTCGCGGGCTTCTTTGTCTGGCAGACGAACGCTCGCCAGGGCGGCCCGAGCACGCCGCAGGTGACCGTCACCCGCACCCTGCCGACCGCCAGCCGGCCGTCGGCGACCAGCTCCGCCCCGACGACCACCACGACGCCGGTCAAGATTGTCACGATCGTCGAGAGCGACTATGTCGGGGTGAGTGTCGGCCTCGTGCGCTCGGACCTCACCACCATCGGTTTCGCCGACATCGTGACCAAGGAGGTCGCCTCCGACAAGGCCAAGGGCATCGTCCTCGCGGTGAGCCCCAAGGGCCCGGTCAAAGTCACCGAGAGGATCGTGCTCGCGGTGTCGTCCGGACTGGCGCCGACCAGCCCTGCGACCAGCACGGCAACGACTGGGGGGACGGGCGGCTGATGGGTGAGATCGCTGAGATGACGGACGACGGAAGGCTGGACCCCTCGTGACCGCACCGCGACGTCTGCTCGGTGGGCGCTATGAGGTCGGCGCGGTCATCGGTCGCGGCGGAATGGCCGACGTTCACGCCGGGTTCGACACGCGTCTGTCCCGGCCGGTGGCGATCAAGCTGATGCGCTCGGACCTCGCCCGCGACAACAACTTTCTGGCCCGGTTCCGCAGGGAAGCTCAGTCGGCGGCCGGGCTCAACCACCCGGCCATCGTCGCAATCTTCGACTCGGGCGAAGACGAGCTGATCGATCCGTCGGGGGCCCCGGCCCATGTCCCGTTCATCGTCATGGAGATCGTCGAGGGGCGGACCCTGCGCGAATACCTGACGACCATCGGACCCTTGCCGCCTGCTGAGGCCGCTCAGGTCACCGAGCAGGTGCTCGGGGCGCTGGCCTACAGCCACCGGATGGGGATCGTCCACCGGGACATCAAGCCGGCCAACGTCATGATTTCCAGCACCGGCGAGGTCAAGGTCATGGACTTCGGCATCGCCCGGGCCTTGTCCGACTCGGCTGCGACGATGACCCAGACCCAAGCCGTCATGGGCACCGCTCAATACCTGTCACCCGAGCAGGCTCAGGGCAAGCCGGTCGACGCCCGGTCGGACCTCTACTCCACCGGCTGCATGCTGTTCGAGTTGCTCACCGGGCGCACCCCGTTCGTCGGGGACACCCCGGTGTCCATTGCCTATCAGCACGTCGGTGAGCTGCCCACCCCGCCGTCGGCGATCCGCTCGGCGGTGCCCGCCGCCTATGACGCGATCACGCTGCACGCGATGGTGAAGGACCGGGAGGCGCGCTATCAGACTGCCGCGGAGTTCCGCGCCGACCTCCTCGCGGCCCGGGAAGGTCGGCCGATCAGCGCGGCTGCCCTCGGCACCGTCGCGGGGGTCGCCGGGGTCGCTGGGGCCGGCGCCGGAAGCGGGCTTCGCAGCGGGTATGCCGCCGGCGGCGGCGACGCCACGGCCGTCCTCTCCGAGATCCCCGGGGGCGGGGTCGTCGATGGCCCGTCCGGTTCGCCCGGCTCGGCTGACGAACTGCTCACCACCGCGGTCGCCCGACGCGAATCCCCGGACGCTCCGAAGCGCCGCGGCGCGGCATACGTGCTTCTGTCGTTGGCCGCCGTTGCCGCCCTCGTGCTGCTCTTCCTGCTCGGGCGCGACCTGCTGGCCAGCAATGCCAAACCCGAGCAGGTCGGCGTGCCTTACCTCGTGGGTCAGACCGAGCAGCAGGCCCGTGCTCTGCTCGCCACCCGCAAGCTGGTCATAGACATCCGCAACGTCACCAATGCGACCGTCAAGGCTGGACTGATCATCGATCAGACGCCGAAGGCTGACGAACAGGTGGCCGTCGGGTCGGCGGTGCAGGTGTTGATCTCCAGCGGCCCGGGTCAGGGAGCGGTGCCGTCGGTCGCGGGGGCACCCAAGGACGCCGCGGTCACTGCGATCAAGCTCGCCGGCTTCGGCGAACCGGGGATCGTCGTCGTCGACGACCCGAGCCAAGCCAAAGACGTCGCGATCAGCACGGATCCGGCCGCCGGGACAGTTATCCCCTTGACGAACCAGATCACCATCAAGATCGCCAGCGGCAAGGTCGCCGTCCCCGGGCTGGTCGACCAACTCACCGTATCGGCGCAGGCGACCGTCACCGGGCTCAAGCTCGTCTATGAGATCGCCCAGCGGATCCCGACCTCCGACACGAACATCCTCGAGGGCACCGTGCTGGCCCAGGACGTGCCTGCCGGGACCCTCGTCGACGTCGGCTCGACGGTGCGGGTGTCCATCGCCATCCGGGTCGCGGCCACCGTCACGGTGACCACGACGCGGCCCGACCCCCCGCCGACCTCGCCTCCGACTCGGACGACCCCGGCGACCGGCACCCGCACGACTGCGCCCTGACCCGGCGTGCCGCGAGTCGGCGTGCCGCGAGTCGGCGTGCCGCGAGTCGGCGTACCGGCGGGTCTTCGGCGTACGACTGCGTCAGCGGTGCACGAGCGGGCTCAACCCGACCGAGCGCTCGACAGCGCCGGCGTCGCCGCACTCGGCCAGCCAGTTGGCCAGGATCCGGTGACCGCCTTCGGTGAGCACCGATTCGGGATGGAACTGCACCCCGTGCAGCGGCATCGTCACATGCCGCACCGCCATGACGATGCCCGACGCGGTATGCCCGGTTGCCAGCAGCTCGGCTGGCATCGTCGCGGGTTCGATGGCCAGCGAGTGATAGCGGGTCGCGGTGAACGGGCTCGGCAGGCCGTCGAGCACGCCCGAGCCGTCATGCTCGATGAGCGAGGTCTTACCGTGCAGCAGCTCGGGCGCCCGCCCGACGGTGGCCCCCATGACGACACCGAGTGCCTGATGACCCAGACACACGCCGAACATCGGTTGGGCACGCTCCGCACAGGCAGCGATCATGGCCATCGACACCCCGGCATCCTCGGGCGTCCCCGGGCCCGGTGACACGAGCACCCCGTCGTATGCCGCCCCCTCACCGGGGGTGACCGCGTCGTTGCGCACCACGGTGCACTCGGCGCCGAGTTGTTCGAGATAGCCGACGATGGTGAAGACGAACGAGTCGTAGTTGTCGACGACGAGGATTCTGATGGCGCTCATCGGCCGGATCCGCCGCCAGACAGCCTCAGCGCGCCCTCGACGGTCACGTCCCGGTCGAGCGGCAACAAGGGCGCGACGGCTGGGAAGACCCATTGAAACAGGACGGCAACGACGACGATGAACAGCAGGACCGATTGCAGGATCTTCAGTCCGCGAGTGCCGGGCAGGGCTCGCCAGAGGGCGGCATACATCTCAGGCACCTCCCAGTGGAGCGGTCAACTCGGGCGGTGGGCCCTGCTCTCGCGGCACGACCCGGTCGAGCTTGGCATGCAGGACGAACCGCTCCCGATCGGAGAACTTGGGGTTGCACGTCGTGAGGGTGAGCCATGCTTCGGTCGGCTTCGCGTTGGGCTTGCCGGGCACGGCCGCAATCACTTCGACCTGGCTGGGCTTCACGATTCGCGTGCTTTCCGCGCGATAGATGACATACGCCTTGCGCGTCTCGATGACGATGACGTCGCCGGGCTGCACCTGGTCGAGGTCATAGAACGGGTGGCCGTAGGTGGTGCGGTGCCCGGCGATGCTCATGTTTCCGATCTCGCCAGGCAGAGCGGTCTTGGGGTAGTGGCCGGGTCCGCCACGCAGCGTGTCAAGGCGGACACCCTCATAGACGGCCCGTGCCCACCCCTCGCCGAAGCGAGGTACCCGGATGATCGCGATCACCCGGCCGTCGTCGAGGGTGGGCTGCGTCGCGCTGGGGGACGACGTCGGGTCGACGCCGATGTCGGGCAGGCCAAGGGTCGGGTCGTCTGCGCCGGCGGTCGTTTGGTGCTCCAGATCGCCGGCGAGCGACTGTTGCGCGCGCGCGTCGATCAGGCTCGTGTAGCCGACCTGCCAGACCACGAACAGCAGAACGAGCACGCCGGCCGTGACGAGCAGCTCGCCGACCCCCCCGATGACGGCCCGGAGCACCCTCATCCGCGCAGCGCGCCGGGGGTGTGAGTGTCGGCCCTCCCGGGCACCGGCCTCGTTCGGGGCTGACCCTGACACACTCATCGGACCACTTTCGCGAACGACAACGCCACAGACCCTGAGTATGCCGGGAACCTCGCCTTGGCCGTCGTGCTGACCGCGTAGCCGAGGCCGACCGCGTCGACCCACTGTTGATAGATCGCGATCTGGGGGTCCGCGTCGAGCGACTCTCTGAGCGCGTCGATCCTGCCGATGGCGCGGATGACGAATGGCGGGGCGTAGACCCGGCCCTGCAGGATGAGGGTGTTGCCGACGCAACGGATGGCGGAGGTGGCGATGATCCGCTGATCCTGGATCATCATCGCCTCCGCTCCGCCTCGCCATAGGGCGTTGACAACCGCCTGGACGTCCTGCTGGTGGACGACAAGGTCATCGGCCCGAACCGACGGAGGGAGATTGGCCTGGGTGCGCGAGGAGTCGGTGAGGGTCACGGCCAGCACCGGTCCCTCCACGGCCCGGGTTCCGACGCTGGCGGCGAGCAGATTGGCCGTCGCGGTGAGCGCCGCGAGGTCGGTGTTCCCCGGGTCGGCGGCCGAGCGTGCGGCAGTGAGCGCGTCGATCTCTCCTTGCAGGCCCGCCACGAGGGCGGTCCTGCTGGCGACGTCACGGTTGGCCTGGTCGATCAGCCCCGGCAGGCCGCGGTCGATGCGCAGGTCACTGCCCCCGGCCGTTTGGAAGCTCGTGGCGAAGAGCAGTCCCGCCAGCGCAAAGACCCCCGGGACCAGAAAGCGCCAGCTGCGCTGGGGCGCGGTCGGCGACGCGCTCGGCGGCATACCGCTCCCTTCGTCGTCTGGCCTTCCCGCGAGGATGCGCGCACGCGGAGGCGCGGCGCACGGTGGCGGGTGGCATCACCTACGCTAAGGCACACCGGCATGAACCAAGGAGATCCCGTGTCCGAGTCGCAGGGCCAGCAGGACAAGTCCCATCCGGTGCTGCCACCGGCCGCCAAGGTCGAGAGCGCCCGACGGGCCGCCGAGCTCGAGCGTCAACGTCGCGCCCGGGCCAGCGACGCCCCGAACCCGACCTGGTGGGCTCCCGTTTTCGTCACCCTGCTCGTGTCCGGGCTGGTGTGGATCGTCGTCTTCTACATCTCCGAGGGCCGCTGGCCGGTCGGGGCATTCGGTTACTGGAACCTCGTCGCCGGCTTCAGCCTGCTCATCGCGGGCTTCGCCATGACGATGAAATGGAAGTGACCCGACTTCCAGGGGGCAACCACACGAATGCGAAGCGAACGAGTTACATCGTTGTGGTTCTCCCCAGGTGTGGACAAACCTGTGGATAACCCACGACAGCTCGCCGCTCAGCGGTAGATGTCAGGCACGCCCTGATACTGCAGGACCATCGCCGCGACGATGACGACGAGCACGACGGCGAGCGTCGGCCACTGGAGCGTGCGCCGCTCGCGGGTGGACAGAACCGCGAACACGCCGGCGACAATGACCCCGGTGACCAGCCCGCCGAGGTGGGCCTGCCAGGCGATCCCCGGGACGACAAACCCGAAGACGACGTTGACAGCCAGGACTCCATACAGGGCAGCCGAGGACCGGCCGAGATGCCGGTTGAGCACGAGCAGCGCACCGAAGAGTCCGAAGACAGCCCCCGAGGCGCCGACGACTGGCGTGCCCCAGGCGGCATACTGTGCGGCCTCGGCGGAGGAGCGCAGGATCGCCCGCGGCGCGGGGGCCAGCATCAGCACGCCGGCCGAGCCGCCGATCGCACAGACGAGGTAGAGCGCGAGAAAGCGGGCGCGACCGAGCAGGCTCTCCAGATAGCCGCCGATCTGCCACAGCCAGAACATGTTGAGCGCGAGATGCAGGGGCATCGTCGGGCTGTGCAAGAACGCCGCGGTCAGCGCGCGCCACGGCTGCTCCCATCCGAGCAGCGGCACGAACGCGAACGTCTCGGTCGTTGACCGTTGGGTCAACTGCAGCACGTATGCCGCCGCGCAGACAGCGATGAGGGCCTGGGTGACCCGCGGGGTCCCCACGGTGCGACCCCCGAAGACCGTGCGGGTGGCCGGGATCGACTTGGCCCCCTCGGCGACGCAGTCGACACATTGCACGCCGACGGCTGCGGGTCGCTGGCAGGAGGGGCAGACCGGTCGTCGGCAGCGCTGACAACTCACCCACGACTCTCGGTCCGGGTGCCGCGGGCACACCGGAGGGGCGGTCGGCTCACCGACCGGCGGTGGCAGTGATGCGTCGCTCACGTGTGCCGCCCGCTCACCGTCCGCTGGATCCTCACGTGGGCGCCTAGTCGCTCAAGCCTCGCGGACGGTCAGTCGGCCTCTACGGTCACCGACTCGATGACGACATCCTTGAGCGGCTTGTCGTTGCGGTCGGTCGGCACGGTGCTGATCGTGTCGACAACCTCTCGGCTCGGGCCGTCGACGACCTCCCCGAAGATCGTGTGCTTGAAGTTGAGATAGCCCGGCGTTGACGTGGTGATGAAGAACTGCGAGCCGTTGGTGCCCTTGCCCATCCGCTTGCCTGCGTTGGCCATGGCGAGCAGGTAGGGCCGGTCGAAGGTCTTGTCGGGGTGCGGTTCGTCGTCGAAGGAGAAGCCCGGCCCACCCATTCCCCGCCCGAGCGGGCACCCGCCCTGGATCATGAAGCCGGCGATGATGCGGTGGAAGATCAGCCCGTCGTAGAACTTGGTCGGGTTGGTCCGTTTGGCGTCGTCTCGGTACTCCTTGTCGCCAGTCGCGAGACCCACGAAGTTGGCCACCGTCTTGGGGGCCTCGTTGGGGAAGAGGGTGACGACGATATCGCCGTGGTTGGTGTGCAGCGTTGCCTTCATGGCGGACATCCTCCCATGTGGACCGCGAGCCCCGTACGCGTGTGAGCTGCCCCGAAACAGGGCAGGATGAGACCAGGCCACCTGACCTCCGGACGCGTCACTCGCGTCCGGCCCGTCAGGCTCATGGCGACCTAGGAGGAGATCGGTGTTCCGGAAGCGAAAGACCCCAGCCCCAGACACGTCCGCGTTCGGGCGCCTCGCCACGATGCGGGCGACGATCGCACCGGCCGTATCCAAGAGCCGCGCGACGGCCCAGACCTATGGACCGGTCGCCGGGCGGATGGCCAGCGCGGCTGCGACGGCCGCGACGGACGCTGCCCGCACCTATGGACCGGTCGCCCGTGAGAAGGCGGCCGCAGCTCGTGCTCACGCCGCACCGGCTGCTCGCGAAGCCGTCGAGCGCGCCCGCGAGGCCGCCGAGGTGGCTCGGGAGACGGCCGAGCGCGCTCGTGAGGCCGCGGCGCCTCTGGCCGAGCGTGCCCGCGAGGCCGCAGCTCCCCTGGCGGAGCGCGCCAGCGAGGCTGTTGAGCACGGGCGCGAGCGCGCCACGCCCTACGTCGAGGCGGGCAAGGAGTGGGCTGCCCCACGGGTCGAGCGGGGTGTCGACGCCGCGGCGCCGTTGCTGCAGAAGGCCGTCGACGAACTCGGGCCTCGGGTTGACTCCGCCCGGGACATCCTCGTCGAGGACGTGCTGCCGAAGGTCTCGGCTGCCATTGCTGCCGTCGCGGCTGCCGCCGGGTCGGCCAAGCGCGAGATCGCCGAGGCCGCACCTGCGGCGCTCGCCGCAGCGTCGGCTCCGCCCAAGCGCAAGCGCAAGGGCGGCGTTCTGCTCTTCTTCGGGCTTGGCGCAGCCGTTGCGGCCGTCGCCGCGGCCATCTGGTCCCGCCGCCCCAAGGACGATCCGTGGGCCGCGCCGGTGAGCGAGTCGACCTACCTGCCGCCGACGTCGGCACGCTCTGAGGTATCGGACCTGGTCACGGAGAAGGCCGGAGCGGCTGCATCAGCTGCAGCCGCTGCCAAGGATGACGTCGAAGCCGTGGTCGATGAGCAGAAGGACGCCGCCGCAGCCGTGATCGCCGATGCGAAGGACGCTGGTGCGGACGCTGGTGCCGACGCCAAGGACCTGATCGCGGACGCAGAGGACGCCGCCGAGGACCTGGACGCCGAGGACCTTGCCGCCGATGCGAAGGATGGTGCGGACCCGGCTCCCGAGGGGGCCAACGAGGACGTGAAGGACGCCTGAGTGCGTTGATCGGGCCGATCGGCGCGATGCCGATCGGCCCGGTCAGCCCATCGGGTTCGGCCCGGTCAGCCCATCGGGTTCGGCGCGGTCAGCCCTGGGTCGGGTTGGGCGTCATGTGCGACCACGGCTTGGTGAGCTGGAAGCGCCGACCGGAGATCGAGGTGACCCGGATCGCGATGACGTGGCTCTTGTGGGTGGCGACCCACGGTCTCAGCCGAAGCTGGTCGGTCATCAGGGCTTGCTCACCGCAGAGTTCGACGGCCACCCCACGGCAAATGACGCTCAGCGCCTCGTCGTCGGTTGTCGTGTCCACTTCGAAGGCGACATCGGCGTCGTGGAGCAGTCCACTGAGCTTGGCTCCCTCGCCGGTGCGAAAGATGATGTGATCTCCCGCGACGGCATAGTTCACCGGGGCGAGCTGCACTGCGTCGGAGTGGTGGTAGGCGAGGCGACCAAGCTCCAAGCGTCGAAGCAGCACCCAGCACTCCTGCTCGGTCAGCACACTGACCGGGCTGAGCATGGTGACGCCCCGGGGCTCGTCCAGGACCATTGATTTCACATTCTCAGGGTAACTCCCGAGTGAACGCCTGAGCGGATAAGTGTCCCGGTTTCCGTATGAGCTCGCTTACGCGACCCAGGTCACAGTTAAGCGCCCGGACACGCCCTGAGATGCGGTTTGGACGAGTCTGGAAAGTTTTGGACGCGTCTGGACGGGTCTGAACGGGTCCGGCCGGGTCAGTGTTAGCCGTGGGCCGGCTTGGGCTTACTCAGCGCACAGAAGCGCTCGACGTTCCTTGTAGGGCCTGAGACAACGAGCTCGTCCTGGGGTTTCACGATGGTCTCGGGCCGGGCGTAGACGAAGTCCTCGCCGATCCGCTTGACCCCGACGATCGTCACGCCGTACTTCACCCGCAACCCCGTCTCGGCGAACGACCGGTTCCATTGCTCGCTCGGGGCCATCGCTCGAGCGATCGCGAAATCGTCGTCGAACTCGAGGTATTGGGTCATCCCACCGACGATCATGTGGGCCACCTGCTCGCCCATGGCCCGCTCGGGGTAGACGACGTGGTGGATGCCTAGGCGTTCGAGGATGCGGCCCTGGGTCTTGGTGCTCGCCTTGGCCCACACGTCGGTGACGCGATAATCCACCAGAGCCATCGCCGTCAGCACGCTCGCCTCGACATTGTCAGAGATCCCGATCACGGCCTTGTCGAAGGTGCCCACGCCCAGCTGTTCCAGGGCGTCACGGTCGGTGCTATCGGCTTCGACGACGTGAGTGAGCTCGTCGGCATACCGCTGCACCTTGACCGGGTCGTTGTCGATGGCCAGCACTTCTTGTCCCATTGCCACGAGGGATCGGGCCACGGAGAAGCCGAACCGACCCAGCCCGATGATCAGCACGGGTGGGTTGGCGTCATCGCGGCGGAACGGGTTGTTAACCAATGATGGGTCGCTCCTCAGGTAGTCGGTAGTGCCGGTGCCGAGTATTGAGGGCCAGGGCCGAGGCCACGGAGATGGTACCGATGCGGCCGATGTACATGAGCGCCATGAGGATGATCTGGCCGATGCCCGGCAGGGTGCCGGTGATCCCCGTGGACAACCCGGTCGTGCCGAAGGCCGAGGCGGCCTCGAACAGGACTTTCGCCAGGCTGTGGTCGGTCACGGTGAGCAGCCCGAGCGTGCCGAGCGCGACGACCCCGACCGCCATGAGGGCCACGGTGATGGCTTCGCGCTGCACGGCATACGGGACGCAGCGTTGCCCGATGACCACGTCGGGCTCCCCCCGGATCTCGGCCCACAGCACGAAGGCAAGAATGACGAAGGTGCCGACCTTGATTCCGCCGGAGGTGCCCGCGCTGCCACCACCGATGAACATCATGGTGGCGTCGAAGGCCCACGTCTCCTCGGTCGCCTGGCCGTAGTCGATGGAGTTGAAGCCGGCGGTGCGGGGCATGATTCCGCCGACGATCGAGTTCATCACCCGGTCCCAGAGGCTCATCGACCCGAGAGTTCCTGGATTGGACCACTCCGATACGCCGAAGAACACCGAGCCGGCGATGAGCAGGCCGAAGTAGCCGAGGATCGTCACCCTCGCGTGGACCGACCAGGTGCGCGGAGTCCGCCACCTGTGCCGCAACTCGTAGAACACGGGGAACCCGACTCCACCGGCAATGATCGCGAAGCAGATCGGCCCGAGCACCCACGGGTCGCCGGCGAAGGACATGAGGTTGTCACTGAACAGGGAGAAACCGGCGTTGTTGAAGGCCGACACCGCGTGGAAGGTCCCGTGCCACAAGGCGGTCCACAAGGACGTGTCGTAGGCCGCGTAGAACCGTGCCGTGAGCAGTCCGGCGATGAGGATCTCGATGGCGACCATCGTGGCGCCGACGGTGAGAATGATGCCCCGAAGGTCGCCCAGGGTGACCGCGTGCGACTCCGACTTGGCCATCAGCGACTGGGCGAGCCCGAGCCGGCCGGTGATGAGGATGGCCACGAGAGTCGCCAGGGTCATGATGCCGAAGCCGCCGACCTGGATGAGCGCGAGGATGACACCCTGGCCGAACGGCGTCCAATAGGTCGCGGTGTCGACAACCGACAGGCCGGTGATGCAGGCCGCCGACACCGCGGTGAATGCCGCGGCAAGCACGTTGGCCGGCTCCTCGGGGTTCATCCGAGAGATGGGCAGGCACAGGAGCACGGTCCCGATGGTGAGCAGGACCGCGAACAGCACGGGAATCAGCCGGCCGGGGTGCTGGAGTGCCTTGAGCACGCGCCAACTGTAGTGGGCGCCCACGCGGGCTCTGCCCGTCTGTCAAGGGGTGCAGACACGCAGTTGTCAATGGATGCAGACACCCATAAGTCGACGCTCGCAGGCGCTGCGGACCGTCGGGTCTGGTGAGCAGCGCGGCGCGCCTCAGACCCTGTCGATGCCTTCGTGGCCGACCGTGATCATCGCGCCACCACTGTTGTCGTGAGCGGCCCGCAGCTCGGCATGAGCGAAGGCACGAGCCAGGTGGTATGCCGCGATCGTCACGATCGTGCCAAGGGCGATGCCGGCCAGCTCGAAGGTCGGGGTGATCTTCAGCGCGGTGTTGCCGATGCCCAGGATGATCCCCGCGGCAACCGGGACGAGGTTGATCGGGTTGGCGAAGTCGACGTTGTTCTCTTTCCAGATCTTCGCACCGAGCAGGCCGATCATCCCGTAGAGCACGACGGTGATGCCGCCGAGCACACCACCGGGGGTGGCTGCGACCAGGGCACCGAACTTCGGTGACAACCCGAAGAGGATCGCGATGAGGGCGGCGACGTAGTAGGCGGCGGTCGAATAGATCCGGGTCGCGGCCATGACACCGATGTTCTCGGCATACGTGGTCGTCGGGGAGCCGCCGACTGCGCTGGCGACCGTCGTCGCGACCCCGTCGGCTGCGATGGCCCGGCCCATGACGTGGTCCAGATCAGCGCCGGTCATCTCGGCCACCGCCTTGACGTGACCGGTGTTCTCGGCGATGAGGGCGATGATCGCGGGGATGACGACAAGCACGGCGGCGAGCGAGAAGGTCGGCGCGTGGATGCCGACGAGTTCCTTGCCGTCCGCGCCTATCGTCGTGGCCGGCGGGAAGCCCAGCCACGACGCGCCCGCGACCCCGTCAAGGTTGACCCGCCAGTGGGTCGTCACCGTGCCGGCGCCGGCATCGAAGGACGTGATCTGCCCGAAGCCGCGGTCGAACAGCCACGACAGGACGAAGCCGAAGACGAGGCTGAGGAAGATCGAGATGCGTCCGAGGAAGCCCTTGAGCGCGACAGCGCAGATGATGGCGAACACCATGACGATGAGCGCGATCCACTGGTCCTGCGGCCAGTAGACATTGGCGACAACCGGAGCGAGGTTGAAGCCGATGAGCATGACCACCGCGCCGGTGACGACGGGGGGCAGGACCCTGTGGATGATCCCCGACCCCGCGACGTGGACGAGCCAGCCGACGAGCGCGAGCACGACGCCGCCGATGAGGATGGCGCCGGTGACGGTTCGCGAGTCGGCTCCGGGCTGGGCCCGGATCGCCGCGGCGACGCCGACGAAGGACGCCGAAGTGCCCAGATAGGACGGGACCTTCCCGCTGACCATCAGCAGGAAGATGATCGTCGCGACACCGCTCATCATGATCGCGAGCTGGGCGTTGAGGCCCATGAGCAGAGGGAAGACGAACGTCGCCCCGAACATGGCGACGACGTGTTGGGCTCCGAGCCCGATGGTCTTGCCCCAGGAGAGTCGCTCGTCGGGGGCGACGACCTCTCCCGGCTTCAAGCCGTGTCCGTCGCCTTTGAGTGTCCAGCCGAACGCGCCCATGGTGGTGGGCTCCTTCCCGTCACGAGTCTCGTTCCGGGATTCAAATCTAGACCCCAGGCAGGTATGCCGTGCGCGCGCCCCGCCGATAGTGCCTTCGGCTACACCGGCTACACGGCATACCGGCGCACGGTGACGGCGTGCTCCATCCCGGCGGGTGCGTCGGGGCTGGTGGCGACGCCCTCGGCGCCCATCGTGAGGATCCAGGTGACCAGCTCACGCGGCTTGGGGAAATCGTCCGGCAGGTTGGTGTTGTAGTAGTGGTGCGCCTCGAGAGAGGCGATCGCGGGCTCCAGGTGACCGGTGACGTCGACATAGTGCGTGGGGTGCGCCGAGCCCGCCATGAGGACACTGTGCACGCCACCCCACGGCTCCAACCCCTCCTGCTCGGTGAGCTCGCGGAAGATCCATCGGTTGCCGGCGTCGCGGGCCGCGTCGAGGACGGCGAGGCCGACGGCGCGGTGGTCGGCCTGGTTGGTCATCCCCCGGCCGAACACCTCCTCGTGGCTACCCGTGACGAGTACGTCGGGGCGGCGCTCCCGGATGACCCGGGCGATGTCCCGGCGCAGGGCGATCGAATACTCGACGACGCCGTCGGTGTGGTCGAGGAACTCGACGATGTCGACGCCGACCTCGGCGGCACCGTCACGCTCCTCCTGAGCGCGCAGGGCGCCGGCCTCCTCGGGGGCGATAGAGTCGATGCCCGCCTCGCCGCGGGTGGCCAGCAGATAGGTGACGGTCTTGCCCGCCTTGGTCCAGCGATCGACGGCCGCTGCTGTCCCGTACTCGATGTCGTCGGGATGGGCCACGACGACGAGGACCCGCTCGAACGATTCGTCCAGCGGCTCGAGGGGCGGGCGCGGCGGCATACCGGAGGTGGTGTCGGTCATGCGGGCAATCTAGCCCTGCAATCATGTGCCGGTGACCGAGATGACCGAAGCCGACCTGCAGGCCTTCCTCGATCGGGAGTTCCCCGAGATCGGGCCGCTGGGGATTGTCGTCGAGCGGGTCGACGCTCGGACAATCACGGTGCGCCTGCCCGAGAACCCCGCCACCCTGCGCCCCGGCGGGACGATCTCGGGGCCGACGATGTTCGCCCTCGCTGATGTCGCGGTCTACCTGCTCATCCTCGCGCAGATCGGCCCCGTCGCCCTCGCGGTAACGACGAGCGTCGGCATGAACTTCATGCGCAAGCCGCCGGCCGGTGATCTGCTCGCGGAGGCCGAGTTGCTCAAGCTCGGCCGGCGGCTCGCGGTCGGCCACGTCCGGCTGCATGCCGTAGGGAGCGACGAGCTTGTCGCCGACGCCTCGCTCACCTACTCGATCCCGCCGCGCGCCTGATCGGCCAGGGCGTCGACGAGCGCCGGCAGGCCCAGCGCTGCGGTCGTGCGCCAGACGTGGGTGGCATAAGGGCTGAATTCGGTCGGTCGCGGGTCGAGCTCGATGACGGGGACGCCGGCTGCCATGGCCAGGTGCGGCAGGGTTGCCGCCGGCTGGACGATCCCTGAGGTGCCGACGACGAGGACGAGGTCGGCATCGCGGCATACGAGGGCTGCTTTGAAGAACGAGTCCTGCGGCAGCGGCTCGTTGAACCACACCACTCCCGGGCGGATCTCACCGGAAGCACAATGTATGCATTGGTCCGGAGCGATGTGATCGATCGGCCCAGTCGTTGCGAAGGGAGGTTCGGGCGTCGGTGCCGGGCGCTCGCACCGATCGCACCGCCACTCGAACAGACTGCCGTGGACGTGGGCCAACACCGGTGACCCGGCACGCTCGTGCAAGTCGTCGATGTTCTGCGTGACGATGCGAATCTCCCGATCCGGAAAGGCAGCCCAGCGAGCGATTGCATAGTGTCCGGCGTTCGGCTCGACACTTCTCACGAGGTGGACCCGCCAGAGGAACCAGGCGTTGACATAAGCCTTGTCGCGCTCCCACCCCTCGGGGGTGGCCAGGTCTTCCGGGGCGACCTGCGTCCACAAACCGGTCTGGGCGTCGCGAAACGTCGGCACCCCCGACTCCGCCGACATTCCGGCTCCGGTGAGGACCGTGACCGTGCGGGCCGATCGCGCCAGCGCGAATACGTCGTGCGGAACCCCGGTCATGACCCCCATTGTCGCCATAAAAGGTGCCGGCGTGCGCTGCGCGGCATACGCTGCTGACTGTTCGCAGCAGAGGCGGTATGGGTTCACGCCGTACGCCGATGTCCATTCGCTCACTGGGGTCGGCGAATACCGACGAGGAGGGCCGATGGCTCAGGTGGTCGCTCGCGAGGGAGTTGAGCGCGCTGCCGTGACCCGGCAGCTTTTCGAGATGCTTGCCGGCCGGCCGCTGCCCGGCTGGAAGGCATTCGCCAAGACGGTCGACACGATGGCGTTCGCGGCCGGCGAGCCGCTCTATGAGCGCGAGACCGATCACCCGTATGTCTATGTCATCCTCTCGGGCGCCGTGAAGATCCTCGCCGTCAATCCGCGCGGCACCGAGAGTCTCGTGGGCCTGGGGCGGCCCGGTGAGTTCGTGGGAAGCCTGCGGGCGCTGGCTCCCGCCGGTCTCGACGGACTGGTCGACGTCGATATGCGCGGCAAGACCTGGATGGCCGGTTCGGCGCTGGGTCGCACCGACTCATCCGCCGTCGCGGTGACCGACTGCGTCGTCGAGCGCCTGGACTACCGCATCGTGCAGAAGCGGATGCGGAAGCGCGTGGAGTGGGCCATCGCGGTCTTCCATACGGCCGTCCACTACGGTCTCACCGAGGAAGGGCGAGCGCGCGAGCTGTTGATGTACACCGCTGAGGAGCGTTATCGGAACTTCCGGGTGAACTACCCCGACCTGCTCGGCGTGTTGCCGCAGAAGGACATCGGCAGCTACATCGGCGTCACTCCCGTCGGCATCAGCCGGATCGCGACACGGGTGCGCGCGCAGCAGGCGAGCACCAACGGGGCCGCGCGCTGACGGAGTGCCGGGCGTCACCGTTCAGGAAGGCGGCCTGGGAGCGGGCGCCTTCTGTGGACGAGGACGCTCCAGCACCGGCGCCTTGCGATTGCCCCGGGTCGCAACGAGCTGCTCGGCGAGATCGCGGAGCTTGAGGTTCTTGTCCTGCGAGATCTTGCTGAGGACCCCGAAGGCGCGGTCTGATGACAAGTCGAGGCGTTCCATCAGGATGCCCGTGGCTTGACCGATCACCGTGCGGCTGCCCAGGGCCTTCTCCAGATTCTCGACCTCATGCGCGCCCGCGAGAGCGACCGCGACATGTGCCGCGAGCGCGACTCCGTCGTGGACGTCATCCGAGGTGAAGGCGGCCGTGCCCTTGCCGTAGAGGTTCAGCGCACCCAGGGTCTCCTCGGTGGAGAAGAGGCGGTAGCTGACAATGCTGGAGAAACCCAGGGCGGCGACCTCGGGGCCCCACTTGGGCCATCGTTCATCGGTAGCCAGGTCATCGCTCTTCACGATGTCCTTCTGCCGCAACGCCTCAAGACACGGACCCTCCTTCAGCCGGTGTTGCAGCGCGTCGATCTCGCGAAGCGCTTCGTGACTCGTCGCGTGGGTGTCCACGCGGTCACCGCGATAGACGACGCACACGCCCGCCGCGTCGCAGCCGGACAGGATCCGTGTCGCGATCTCTACCGCCCGCTCCATCGCCTCACTGCTGCTGCCCTCGTCTTGCATGTCGCGCGCGGCAGCTGCCAACTCCCGGCCAAATCCCTCACTGTTCGGCATCCTCGGAGCATGGCACAGCCAGCCTTGACGTCACCGAGGCTGGCTTGTGTTGGCTGGCCGCAGCCTGTACCGTCTTTACATCGATGCGATTGCTTAGCGCGATCGCCGGTGAGGCCCCGACAGCTGGGAGCTTCCCGAGAGTCTAACCAAAGGCCGTCGACAGCATCCCATCACCTGCGCTTGATTACTTAGCGCAATTCACGCGACCACGTTTAGGAACTTCACTGTGTCTACCTCCATCCACAACACCGCCAACACCGCTACCGCCCACGAGAGCATCGCCCCCTACCAGGGCGACCGCGACCTTGACGTCGAGACCCGCCGGGGTTCCAAGACCACCGAGTTCTTCGTCTACCTCGCAGCGGTTGCGGCCATCGTCATCACCGCGTTCGTCGTCGGCGACGACGGCGAGAACACCGCCGACCTCTTCAACGCCGAGCACGCCCTGCGTTACATCACCTTCCTGACGATCGGCTACATGATTGCCCGCGGTCTGGCCAAGTCCGGCACCCGCGGAAACACCCGCCACAACGCCTGACCCGGCCCTTCACCCAGAGGAGAAAGCATGTCGACCGACGCTTTGGTCCTGCTCAAGGAAGACCACAAGGAGCTGCGTAAGCTCTTCCGGGCCTTCGAGAACGCAGGCGAGAACGCGCACCAAGCCAAGGGCAAGATCGTCCACCGGATCATCCAGCTGCTGACGGTGCACACCTACATCGAGAACGAGGTCGTGTACCCCCGGGTCCGCGCGTTGCTTCCCGAGCTCGAGGACGACGTCCTTGAGTCCTACGAGGAGCACCACGTCGCCGATGTGCTGGTGATGGAGATCTTCGGGATGGCGCCGGATGCCGAGCGCTTCGACGCCAAGACCACCGTCCTCATCGAGGGCGTCCGCCACCACATCAAGGAGGAGGAGGAGGAGTGGTTCCCCAAGGTCCGCGAGGGGCTCGGACGGAAGGCCCTCCAGGAGATCGGTGAGGAAATGCTGGTCGCCAAGCAGAACGCTCCCCGTGAGCCCGTCCAGCCGAGCGCTTTGAAGAAGACGATCGACGCGATCATCGCCTGATCGACTGACCCTGTTCGAGTAGCAGTCCGGCGGGCACCCTGCTCGCCGGACTGCTTTCGCGCGCCGAGACGGCGGGCTCGCTCACAGCCAGTCCATGCGTTTGAAGGCAAGGTAGAGAACCCCGGAGAGGGCCAGAATCAGGATCGATGAGGTGAGAAGACCCGATTCTTGAGCGAACCCTGGATAGGGGACGTTTTGTCCGTAGAAGCCTGTGATCGCGGTGGGCACAGCGATGATCGCAGCCCAGCTCGTGACCTTCTTCGTGATGACGTTCAGGCGGTTTCCTTGGATCGTCAGGTTCGTCTCCAAGATGGTGTTGACGAGGTCGCGCAAGCTCTCGGTCCACTCTGTCGCACGCAGCACGTGGTCGTAGATGTCCTGGTAGTAGGGCAGGAGCTCCTCGGAGATCAGCCCGGTGTCGCGTCGCATCAACGTGTTCACGACCTCGCGCATCGGCAGGACGACGCGCCGCAGTTGCACAAGGCTCTTGCGCAGCTCGAAGCTCCGGCGTTGCACGCCTCGGTCGTGCGGCCTGTCGTCGAACAGGAGGTCTTCCAGCTGCTCAATCTGGTCGTCCAGTGATTCCACTGCAGCGAAGTGCCCGTCAACGATGACATCCAACAGGCCGTGGAGCAGGGCGCCGACCCCGAAGTGGGTAAGGTCCACCTCGTCATCCCACCGGGTCAGCAGCGCGTCGATGGAGAAGGAATCGTCGCGCCGTACGGTGACGAGGGCGGTCTGCGTGATGAACGCGTGGATCTCGCCGGTAACCAACTGGCCACTGTCCACGTCGAGTTGCACCGAGTACGCACTGAGAAACTCGTGTCCCGGATAGCGATCGAGCTTGGGTCGCTGACGACCCCGGGCAGCGTCCTCCACAGCCAGCCTGTGCAGCCCGAGCTCGTCGGCAACCAGCTGCAGTTCGTGGGGCTCCGGCGCATGCAGATCTACCCACACCACGGCCGACGCGTCCTTCAGATGCTCGGACACCTGGTCGAGCGGGAAGTCCTCATCAGTGAGGGCTCCGCCGCGGTAGCAGCGAGTACGTGCCATCCGCCAAGTATCCGGCACCATCGTCATGACGTCGTCGCGAGCCCCTCCACTGGCACTGAGTGCTCACCCGGCGTCACTTCTTTCGGAGCCACCTTCCCCGGTTTTTGTGCGGCAGGTCGGCGAGCACCTTCGGGTAGCGGTGTTCGAGTTCAGCGCCACGGTGGGTCTCGTTGGCGTGGAGGATTCCGAAGGTGAACGCGTTCTCGCCGGCCTCGTGCGCCCGAATAGCGATCTCGCGCAGGGCTTCTCGGCTGACGATGGTGTCCTGGTGCTCTCCTAGGAGTTCCTGCAGTGCCTCTGCTCGGGCGGCGAGCCTCGTCGCTCGCTTCCGAAAGACGGGCTGGGCGGACTCGGCGGCATACCGGAGCCGTTTGGCAGCCTTGCGGACAGCGTGAAGCGCGACGTCCTGGTCCTCGCCCGATGTGGCCGCGCGATACGCCCGGTTCCGTTTGTGCAGCCTCTTCAGCTCGGCCTGGATGAGATCGGGAACAACCCGAGCGGCACGGGTCCCGGCCGCTTCGATGAACAGGGGACGGTCCGCGAAGGCCTCGAGCCGGTCGAGCAACCGGAAGTAGCGCGCCCCGTCGAGAGCCTCGTCGGCGTTGACGCGCCCAAGGCGGAACCGTTCGCGCAGCTCGTCACTGACCCGCTCGAGCACCGGACCGATGACGAGATCGGCCGGGAGTTGCTCGACGAGAGCGCGCAACCGCTCACCGAGCACTTGGGCGTCGCGTGCCTCCGAGAGAACACCGCCGAGCCATCTCAGCTCGGCGCCCAGCTCCGTGGCGGGGCCGGGCTCCAGGACCGGGGCGTAGGTCGACAGTGCCGACCGGATTCGCCGCGCGGCCACCCGCATCTGGTGAACCCCCTCCTGATCACCCGAGCGCAGAAGCTGGTCCTGGTGCTCAAGGCGCGCAAGATGGCCCGCGACGTAGGCGCTCAACAGCTCACCAGCATCCGGATGCGCGCCCAGATCTGCGCTCTCCAGCCAGGACGGTCGGGACGGCAGGCTGTCGCCGAGCACCCGAGCGAGCTTCGAGGGCGCGGCGCTGGGCCGGACACCGGGGCGGCGAAGCACCGCATCGGCTGCGTCGAACAGACCGTCGGGGGCCTCGATGAGTTCAAGCTCCCACTCGCGCCACGTCTGCACGGTGGGCGACTCGCCAGACGTCGTCGCCTGCACCTGATCGTTGCAGAACTCGGCCAGGACCACGTCGGCGTCACCGAGGAGCCGGTGGATCCTGCGTCGGGTGACAAGCACGGCGGCCGGCGCGACCGGTGCGTCCCGGATCACGCCACGGACCCGCGCCAGAAGCTCCGTCGGTGGGGTCTCAGCCGTTCCCAGCGGCAACCGCACCTCCTCCCGCTGATCTGCTCCCATCGGGATCTTGAGGTGCCAGCCGTCGTCGAGACCACCGCTGCGGCGACGCAGGGTCATCTGCCTCGACAAGAGCCGCAGTTCAGGAGTGTCGAAGTAGGTCGCCGACAGCACCACCTCAACGGGGGTGTCGACGCGAACAACCCCCGGAAGGACGCTCAAGTCGGGCACCTCGACTCCGGCGTCCACGTCGAACTTGCGCTCGAACTCTACGTGTTCGTCAGTGGCCATCGTCCGCCCTTCGATCGGTCCTGCTCCGATCCTTCCACCCGGCGCCTCCTGTGACCTGCGCCGGGTGGTGGCGACGTGGGGCGCCGTCGCTGTCCCCTTGGTCAGCCCTCGAGGGCGGTCGTGTCGTGTGGTGCGCCAACCGGCTTGGACTCGGGCGACCCGCGCTCGCGCAGATAGATGCTGAACACCACCATGCTTCCCACGGCGAGGAACTCGGACTGCCAGTTCTGCAGGGTCCGGTTCCAGAACTCGGGCGAGTGGGCATAGTCGAGCACCGAAGATGGGTTCTGCAGGTTCTGCAGCCGCCGGCTGTTCATGGCGCTGGTCCCCGCCACGAGCTGGGCTCCCCAGGACAGCAGGAAGATCGCTCCCATGACAAGCCCGAGCGAGCTGGAATACAGGCTCCGGCGCCAGCCAGACGCCTTGGCCCACGCGGGCGACCGCTGCTGCGCGTAAGGGCCGACCTGCTGCTCCTCGTCGCTTTCCCGCCCCACGTCCTCGGCCTTCTTGGACTCTGGTGAGCCGCGCTGGATGAGCCACACCGTAGCCAGGATGAAGAGCAGGAACTGGAGATACTCCGATTGCCAGTTCTCGGCGACGTCCACGCCGAAGTAGCTCGAGGTGACGTACTGGCCGACGGTCAACGTCGGCAGGCCGGCGATACGCGCGCCCTCGTTGTAGTCCGCGGTCCCCACGAGGGCCTGCCCGGCCAGGCTGAGCAGCAGGATCGCGCCGAAGAAAAGTCCGAGCCCGTTGTCTCGAAGGAAACTGCGGCGCTCGGCGCGACGCGGGGCGTGCGCGCTCATCGCTGCAGAAACCCGAGCACGAAGACGTAGGCGAGCCCGGCGAGCACGAAGACCAGGTATGCCGCAAACAGTGTCTTCACCTCTGCTCACCCTCCCGAGATGCCGCAGTCATAGGGCTGGTCCTCCGGCTCGGGGCGGCACCCCGCAGCCGTCACCCGCCAGCCCTCGCCGAAACGGGCAACGAAGATGACGTCCCCCTCGAGGACGACGATGCCATCCGTGGCGTACACCTCGACCGAGCGCACGGCCGAGGGTTTGGGCAGGCCCGCGTCGGTCAAGGCTGTCGTGCACGGGGCGTCCGCTTCCTTCTCCATGCTGGACCGAGCGTGCTCCGACAGCAGGCCGCACGCCTGCTCTGGGTTGGTCGCAGCGAGCTGGGAGAACATCTCAGCAACATGTGCGGCCTCAGGGGCGCCAGGTCCGGTACAGGCTGCCAAGAGGATGATCGCGCCGACGGGCGCGACCGCAATGGCTAGTCGCCGCGGCTGGCGCCGTCCCCGCACTGTGCTCACCTCTCGCACGCTACTCGCGTTTGAATGCGCCAGAAGGGGTATGGGTAGAGCGCAGGGCGGGAGTGCCCAGCTGGTCTTGTCCCGCCTGCAACGAAGGAGCGCATCCATGAGTGACGGCCACAGATGGCTCGCCATCTACCTGCAGGATCACTACGCCAGCGCCGTGGCCGGAGCGGCACTCTTCCATCGCGTCGCTGGCTCACACAGTGACCCGACGGTGCGACGAGCGGTCGCCGATCTCGCCGCGGAAGTCGACGGGGACCGACGCGATCTCGAAGAGATCATGAAGGTCCTGTCGATCCCACACAACAAGGTCAAGGAGAACCTCGCCTGGGGCGCTGAGAAGCTGGGCCGTCTCGTGACCAACGGTGCAATCTTCAGGAGATCGCCCTTGACGGATGTCGTCGAACTTGAGGCCCTGTCCTTGGCAGTCGAAGGCAAGGCTCTCGGCTGGAAGACCATGCTGACCCTCGCCGTGAGCGAACGGCGTCTGGACGTGGGGCAGATTCAGGCTCTCTTGGACCGTGCCGTCCTGCAGCAGTCGCGCCTCGAGGAGCTCCGGCTCGCCCGCGCCCGCAAGACCTTCGGTTGAGGGCCCTCAGGTGACCTATCCGGGCGGCATTCCCGTCGCGGCGGCGGCATACGGGGATCGTTGTCCTCAGCGCTGAGTCGCGCTGAGAGTCCCGGCGATCTGGTCGGCCAGGAGGACCGCAACCCGCCTCTGCCGCTGGCTCGGGCGGGCGACGTGCGACGCGGCGGTGAGCAGGAACCGTCCCCGGAGCTCGCCACCGGTTCGCACGGGCAGGATCACCACGGCGTCGACAGGCAGGCCGTCACGGTCCACGTCGACGGTCCGCCGGCCCCTAGTGACCGAACCGTCATGATTGAGCGAGAAGGCGGACGCCGCGACCGTTCCGCCGGGTTCGAACCGGCAAGTGTCGAGATCGAGCACCTCCCTCATCCGCAGGGAGATCTGACGGGCATGTTCCTCAGCCGTCCGGGGTTCGCCAGCCACACTCTCTGCCGTGGCCAGAACACCGTCGACGTATCCCACTTCCCTGCTCAGCCCGGCCTCGTTGCGTTGACCCCACAGAGCGGTCTCGGAAACGATTCCGCCGATCAGCATGAGCAGCACAGCGGCCTCGATGTCGTCGGGGTCGGTGATGGCGAAGGAGCCGTAGGGCTCGGTCAGGAAGAAGTCGAACCAGAGGGCGGCGGACAGCGCCGCTGCCAGTCCCGCTTCGCGCAAACCGGTGGCGCTGAAGGCCACCACCACGGCGACCAAGACGAGCACATCGGTGGCCGGCGTGAGCTCTGCCCGCAGGGTAGACAGGACCGCGGCGACCACCAGTGGTGCTGCTGCCGCCACCGCTACGGTTGCCAGGCGGTGCTCGGTCATCAGTCGTCGTACCCTCACACCTCCATCACGCCACCCGCCATCGCCCGAGTCAAGCATCTTGACGCAATCCTGACGCGGCAGCCGGCGCCCGCCGCCTCATTCGCTCAGTCGAGGATCCGCGGCATCGTGATTGACACGAGCCGCCGAGAAGCGGACAGTGGGAAAACGTTGAAGACGCCCAGGGGGAAGAGGGCCTCATGCCGAATACTTTGAAGGTCTTTAGGCCACTGCTGTCCGTGGGCGCCATACTGGCGCTGACCGCGGCCACGTTCATCACCGTTGCAGCGCCGACCGCTAATGCGGCGCCAGCACCGGTCGTGCAGCCGGCCGCTGCGGTCACGGCAGACCGGTTGCCGACGGTGCAGGTCGACGGCGTTGTGTGGTCGCAGGCGGTGGTCGGGAACACCGTCTACGCCGGCGGGCGCTTCAACAACGCGCGGCCCGCGGGCGCGGCGCCCGGAACCAACCTTGCGCCGCGAGGAAACCTGCTCGCCTACGACATCACCACGGGCAACCTGGTGACGTCGTTCGCCCCGACCCTGAACGGCCAGGTGCTGTCGGTGGCTGCGTCGCCGGACGGGTCGCGCATCTACGTCGCCGGTGACTTCACCGTCGCCAACGGCCAGGCGCGCGCGCGGGTGGCGGCATACAGCGTCGCCACCGGCGCCCTGATCACCGCGTTTAACCCGTCCGGTCCCAACTCGCAGGCCCGAGCCGTTATCGCCACTAACGACAGCGTCTACGTCGGTGGCGGCTTTCTCGGTCTGGGCAATGGCACCCTACGCAACAACCTGGTGGCCTACCGAGCTTCCGACGGGGCAGTCCTGCCGTGGAACCCGAACGCCGACTACACCGTGTGGGCGCTGGCCACCTCCGCCGACGGGGCGTCGGTCTTCGCTGGCGGCTCGTTCCAGAACGTCGGCGGTCAGGCGGCGTACGGGCTGGCCAAGATCAACGGGGCCTCTGGCGCCCTTGACACCAGCTGGAAACCGTCCGTCCGCAACGCCGGTAATGATGCGGGCATCAGCAGCCTGCGGGTGCAGGGCTCCTTCGTCTACGGAACCACCTGGCACTTCGGCCCGGGCGGCAACCTGGAAGGCACATTCAAGGTCCCGGTCGGCAACTCCGACGTCGAGTGGGTCACCGACTGTCACGGCGACACCTACTCGAGCTTCATGGCCAACGGGATCGTGTACGTCGCCGGGCACGCGCACTACTGCGGCAACATGGGCGGCGGCTTCCCGCAGTACGCGCAGTGGCGGTTCCAGCACGCCCAGGCCTGGACCGACGCACTGAACCCGGCGGGCAGCGAGATCCTCAACGATGTCCACAACTATCCGAACTGGCACGGGAAGGAACCAGGCCCGTCGCTGGTCAACTGGCTGCCGGACATGGCGATCGGCAGCTTCACCGGCCAATACCAGGCCGGATGGAACGTGACCGGCAACGATGACTACATCGTGTTCGGCGGCGAGTTCCCGTCGGTGAACGGCGTGGGGCAGCAGGGTCTGGTCCGGTTCGCCGTGCGACCGATCGCGCCGGCCAAGGAGGGACCGCGCTTCGTCGGCGGCTCGATCGTGCCGCGAGTTGTGCCCGTGTCGCCCACCGCCGTGCGGGTCAGCTGGCCGGCCGGCTACGACCGCGACAGCCGCGTGCTCACCTACCGGGTCATTCGTGACGGCGCCTTCGGCAGCCCTGTCCACACGACGACCGCCGCCTCCAACTGGTGGACGCTGCCCCTTATGGGGTTCGTCGACTCGGGGCTGACGAATGGGACGCACAGCTACCAGGTCGTCGTCAGCGACGCTGATGGGAACCAGGTCTTCGGAGCAAGCGCGTCGGTCTCGATCCCCGCCGCTGCGCCCGGGACCAACGCGTACGCGCAGTCGGTGCGCTCGAACGGCGCGCGCCTCTACTGGCCGATGAACGAGTCGTCCGGGACGACGATCACCGACCGTGCCGCGTCGTCATCCAGCTTGCCCAACATCGGGGTGATCGACGGCAGGGGCGACACTGGGGTGACCTGGGGCCAGTCAGGCGCCATCCTCAACGGGGACAGCGCCGCCGCCCTTGGTGACAACGACTGGAGCCGGGTGTTCGCGGGCAACTGCGCCGTGACGGCGGGCTGCAACTGGGGCACGGAGACGGCCCCCGACACCTTCAGCGCCCAGCTGTGGTTCCGGACGTCCGGGTCGCTCGCCTCGAACAAGCGCGGAGGCCGGCTCCTCGGCTTCAGCGACCTCCAGAACGGCAACTCCGGGCACCGCGACCGGCACATCTACATGGACGGCTCCGGACGGGTCGTCTTCGGCGTCAAGGCCGAGAACAACGATACGAGGACCGTCTCGAGCGCCGGTGCCTACAACAACAACCAATGGCACATGGTGACGGCGACGATGAGCTCGGCCGGCATGCGGCTCTACGTCGACGGTGTGCTCGTCGGGCAGCGCGCTGACACCACCGCCGGCGAGTCGTACCTGGGCTATTGGCGGCTCGGCGGGGACAAATTGGACGGTTGGCCATCTAGGCCGCCGACCAACAACTTCATCGGGTCGGTCGACGAGATTGCCATCTACCCGACGGCGCTCAGTGCCAGCCAGGTCCAGGCGCAGTACCTCCTCGGCACGACCGGCGCAGGTGGTGGGGGCAACCAGCCGCCGACCGCGTCGTTCACCTCGTCGACCTCGGGGCTCACGGCGTCGGTGAACGCCTCCGAGTCCAGCGACCCCGACGGCACGATCAGCGACTACGCCTGGAACTTCGGCGACGGCGCGACCGGCTCGGGCGTGACGGCCTCGCGCACCTACGCGGCCGCCGGCATCTACACGGTGACGCTCACCGTCACCGATAACGGCGGGGCGACGGCTTCGACGACCCGCGAAATCACGGTGTCGCAGCCACCCCCCGCCGGCGTGCTCGCCTCCGACGCCTTCAACCGGACCGTGGCGACCGGCGGCTGGGGCTCGGCGGACGTCGGAGGCGCGTGGACGCACACGGTCGCGGGCAGCTTCTCGGTCTCCGGTGGCGCCGGCAACCTGTCCATGGCAGCGGGCTCCGGTCCGTCGGCATACCTCAACGGGGTCGCGGCGAGAGACGTCGACCTTGTCTCCGCGACTCGCTACGACAAGGCAGCAACCGCCACCATCTACACCTCGATGGTGGCCCGCCGGATCGGCACCTCGGACTACCGGGTGAAGATCCGCTGCTCGGCGACCTTCACGAGCCTGGATCTAGTGCGCACCATCAACGGCACCGAAACGGTGCTTGCGTCGCAGGTCGTACCGGGGTTCGTCATGACCCCCGCTGACGAGATCAACCTGCGGCTGCAGGCGGTGGGCACGGGCACCACGACGCTGCGCACCAAGATCTGGCGTACCGGCGTGACCGAGCCAGACTGGGCGCTCACCGCCACGGACACCTCCACGGCTCTGCAGAACCCGGGCGCGGTCGGTTTCTACAGCTACCTGTCCGGTTCGGCGACGAATGCGCCGATCACGCTCCAGGTCCGCAACTTCCAAGCGCAGAGTCTCTGACCGACCCGGCCTCGACGCCGCGCGGTTTGCTGTCCAGCCGTTCGGGCAACTGCCACGTCGCTGCTGGCCGACCGTAGCGAGGAGGAAGGTGCAGACATTGGTGAGACACAGCCGTGACCAAATATGGCCCGCGCACCGGGGGATCCCGGCCGGGTCACGTCCACTGAGGAGATCAGGGTGTCTATGTCAGGATGCCTTGGGCCTCGTCAGCTGCGCCTCTCTTCACTGCGGAGCGGCTCCACATTTTCCGCCCGCACGGTCTGAGGCACCACGTCCACGCGCCGAGAGGTGAATGCAAGCACAAGTGAGATGACCAGCCCTGCGAGCCCCACAACCATGAGCACAACGCCCACCGTGGCCAGGCTTACCCCGGTGACTGACGTCGTGACCGCGAACTTCAGGATCGCCCCTATCGCGATCAACACCAAACTGCCACCAATTCTCATAAACGACTCCTCAGAAGTTTTGGTTAAGCCCGAGTAGGACATCTGGTCCTTACCCTGACGGCCTCCGGCCAAACGTGAGCCTCGACGTGAGCGGTGCAACGGCAGGGTCCCTGTGCGGACCTGGCCAACGTGTCAGCCTTCTCCAGTGGAGCCAAGGGACGCCCATGGGCTCGCTCCGCTCAGCCATGTTGGCCCAGAACCCCACCGGGGTTCGAGCCTTCTCCAGTGGAGCCAAGGGACGCCCATGGGCTCGCTCCGCTCAGCCATGTTGGCCCAGAACCCCACCGGGGTTCGAGGCGGCCTCAACGCCGATGGCACACGGACGACCCGACGAAAGGGCGTGTCGGGTCGTCTGTGTGTCAGTGGAGCCACGGGGACTCGAACCCCTAACCCCTGCTTGCAAAATCCCCGAACGCGCTCCGCGAGAGGGTGATTGAGCACGCGGTGGGGCGTTGTGGGGTACGCGATCATGCTGGTTTCGTGACGCACTGCAGTACTTTTCTGGAGTACGAATCTTGGGTCCAGCCGAGGCAGCTCGAGGTCGCGATGAGGTCCCTTTGGTCCGGCGCGCCCTCGTCCGGCGCAGCCCAAACCACCAGGGGACGCGCGCAACACCTCCTCATCGCAACGAACGACCACGCCCACAAGCGTCGGCCGAAGGCCACTGGCGCAGCCGTTGCCAACCCCTAGGGCCTGCTACGAAAGGCGTCGGCATGCCGCAGGATTGGCTCATGAGTCGCCCGCGCCCCAAGGTCGTCTGGGGAACGTGCTGGTTCGATGAGGAGCCGGAGGCGATTCGGGTTCCCTGGAGGCCATCCGATCCGCATTGGACACGCTCGGGGTAGACGTCTTCCAGGTGGTCTTCGATGCGCGCCACAACAGGGACCCCGCTGCCCGCGCTCGGATGAGGACGCACGCTGCAAGCGAGGTCGTCTCCACACGGGTTGACGCATATCCGAACAAGAATCTTGGAGTTGCGAAGATTGCGACTATCGCTGAGCGCGCAGGGGCTGATGTCGTCGCTGTCGTCTATCCCGATTGGGCCTTCGACGCGGTCGTGAATTTCGTCGACGGCCTGCTCTCGCCACTGCTCCGACAAGAAGCCGACGCGGCACGGGGTCACGGGCGATGCCGAGCCTGCCACTGAAGGGTCATCGATGAACGTTGTGTCGTCGCCGAGTCGAGAGATGCTGAGATTTGTCAGCCGTGTGGATTCGCTCACCGGCCGGCTCGTGAAGCCCCGGCACGCCGCGCTGCAGACGGAGTGGGAAGCCCCACGACATGCCTGGTTGCTGAGCAACCTCGCGCTCCGGCACGAAGAGGCCGTGCTCACGCTGGCTCGAACGGACCTTGTGCTTGCCCCCTCCGCATGGACATCCGCGCGTGCCGCCATGGAGGCTGCCGCTCGCACCATCTGGCTCCTCGAGCCAGATGACCCTTGGGACCGTTGTCAACGGACAGGCGCGAAGAACGCGGGTGTCGACGACAGCGGGCCCTGTGCGATCGAGGAAGGCGAACATGGCTCATTCGCACGACATGTCACCGGTCGGTCCGCGGCCGCTTTCAAAGACTTTCACCCCACATAGACTTCCGCGCGAGGGAGAGGAAGACAAACACGACTTCGGCGCCACGACAGCGAGGCACTGTCAACGGACAGGCTGATCTCTTTGCTGGCGGACAGGATCCCCGCAGCCTCTCCCCTGGCCGGACGAAGCCTCGGTGTTGTCCCTGTCGGCGGTCGGTTCATCTCCCTGTGGTTCAGGCCAGGGGCATCACTCCTCGGCCGTTGGTGGCGTCGGGACTGATGCTCCTATGCGTTGTCAAGCGGCGTTGAGCCATTGTCGGTAGCGGTTGGCGAAGTCGTCGTCGCGGCGTCGGCCGAGTTCGAGTTCGCCGACGCGGGCGGGCCACACTCCGAGTGCGGTGGCGACGGTGGTCAGGGTGATGTTCTTTGCGCGTCGGGCGGGGCGCAGGTCGCCGTATTGGGGCACTTCGCAGTGGCCTGTCAGGGCGGCGAAGACCTCGCGGGCGATGGCGCGTTTGAGGGCGCGGTAGACGGCCTTCTGGGTCCAGCCCTTCTCGAGGTGGGTGTCGCGGTAGGCGCGGGTGCGCTCGTCGTTTGTCATCCGGTTCTTGACGATGTGGTGCAGCGCGGAGTTGGCGTGCCGGTCCCCGCCGCGGGAGAGCCGATGCCGGTCGGTGCGTCCGGAGCTGACGGGGATCGGGGCGGTGCCGCACAGGGCAGCGAAGGAGGCCGAGGAGCGCAGCCGGGCGGGGTTGTCGCCGGCGGTGATCAGCAGTTGGGAGCCGACGACGGCGCCGACGCCTTTGATGGCGAGCAGGGCCGGGTTGGCGGTGGTAGCGCGGGTGAGCATCCGCTGTTCGAGGTCGGCGATCTCGTGCCCGAGGGCGCGGTGGCGACGGGCCAGGGACCGCAGCGCGTGAAGGGTGTCGGCCCCTGCGTGGTCGCGGACCTGGTCGGGGCGTGTACCGGCAAGGACTGCAACGAGTTTGGCGTCGGGCAGGTCGCGGTACCGGTCGCGAAAACCGCTGGGTGCGTTGACCAGCAAGGCCCCGATCTGACGCCACGCCGCCTGTTGGGACTTGACCGCGGAGCGGCGGGCCACGGTCAGCGCCCGCAAGGGTTCGATACTCGCGGACTTGGGGTCGGTGGTGGCTTCCCCAGAGAGCACCGAGCGGGCCGCCCGGTAGGCGTCCAGGCGGTCGCTCTTGCCCTGCTTACGCCGCTCGGCAGGCCGGGTCCGGTTGACCTCGACGACTCGGATCCCCGCGCCGGTGACAGCGGCTGCGATCCCAACCCCGTAACTGCTGGTGCCCTCGATCCCGACCGACCGCACCGGGCCGTGCTCGATCAGCCAGGCGACCGCGCGTCGGTACCCGGCCTTGGTGGTGGGGAACTCCCGGTCATCGACCGGCCGCCCGAGTGCGGTGATGACCGCGACGTGGATGGTGTCCTTGTGCGAGTCGACCCCGCCGACACTGTGCTGATCGTTTGTCATGATGGTGCTGCCCTTCCGATCCGATGGGTCGGCACCGGCCGCGTCGGTCAGACAGGACATACACCAGGCCCCTGGATAGGCCAGGCTCGTATTAGGTCATGCCCGACCGGCCGGTGCCGTGAACGTTGTGCGAGGGCCGGACTGATCACTCCATCGGCAACCCAGCAGGGTGCCAGTCAGATAAGGGGTCACGACCCTCGCACAGCCATACGAGCATGTATGTCCGATGAACGGTGTTTCTGGCGTTCATCTTGTTAGAGGTTCTCGGCGGCTGGCATGCGGTCGGCGAAGGTGACGGCGAACGCGTTGAGTGCGGGCTTCCACCGCATGGTCCAGCGTGCCTGCCCGGTGCCCTTGGGGTCCAGTCCGCGGGTGACCAGGTACAGGCACTTGAGCGCGGCCTGCTCGGTGGGGAAGTGCCCCCGCACGGTCACCGCGCGCCGGTAGCGCGAGTTCAACGACTCGATCGCGTTCGTGGAGAACAGGACCCGTCGGATCTCGACGTCGTAGGCCAGGAACGGGGTGAACTCTTCCCAGGCGGCGCGCCACATCTTGGGGATCGCCGGGTAGGGCTTGCCCCATTTCTCCTCGAGCTCCTCGAACGCGGCCCAGGCGGCGTCCACCGACGGTGCCGTGTAGATCCGTCGCAGGTCGCCAGCGAGGTGGTCCCAGTACTTGCGCGAGGCGTACCGCAGCGTGGCCCGGATCAGGTGGATCACGCAGGCCTGCACGATCGCTTGAGGGAAGACCGCGTTCACGCTGTCGGGCAGTCCTTTGAGGCCGTCGCACACGACGAAGAACACGTCGGCCACGCCACGGTTCTTCAGATCGGTCAGCACGTTCATCCAGAACTTCGCGCTCTCGCCACCGCCTTGTCCGGCCCACAGCCCGAGCACGTCACGTCGCCCGTTGAGGTCGACCCCGATCGCGGCGTAGTACGGCTGGTTGCCGACCTGCCCGTCACGGACCTTGACGTAGATCGCGTCGATGAAGATCGCCGCGTACACCGCGTGCAACGGCCGTGAGGACCACGCCTGCATCTCCTCCACGACCTTGTCGGTGATCCGCGAGACCGTGTCCTTGCTGATCGACGCGCCGTACACCTCAGCGAAGTGGGCGCTGATCTCCCCGGTGGTCAACCCTTCGCGAACAACGAGATCGCGACCGCGTCGACGTCGTTGAGCCGGCGCTGCCGCTTCTTGACGATGACCGGCTCGAACGTGCCCGCCCGGTCGCGAGGGACCTCGATGGTCACCTGCCCGGCCGCGTCGGTCAGGACCGTCTTGGGTCTGGTCCCGTTGCGGATGTTGGCCGCGCCACCCTCGGGCGCCTGGTGCTTGGCGTGCCCGAGATGGTCGGTGATCTCCTCCTCCAGCGCAGCCTCGAGCACCGTCGCGGTGATGGACTTCAACAGGCCCTCCGGGCCGGTGATGTCCTCACCCCGATCCCGCGCGGCCTTGACCAGCTGCGCGATCGCGGCCTTCTCCGCCGCGGACGCCCGCGACGAGGACGACCGCACCTTCTTGGCTTCCTTGGGCATCGAGCTCACGCCCGTGATTGTCTCGGTCATCGGTGACCAACCTTCCCACCAGCAGCTGCTGGCGTGTCAGGCCAGAAACACCGTTTGCCGGACAGTCCCGTGGCGTCGGCCAGTCGCAGGCTGGTGCCTTCGGTGAGGATGATGTGGGCGTGGTGCAGGAGCCGGTCGACTGTGGCGGTGGCTAGGGTTTTGGGCATGATCGTGTCGAACCCTGAAGGGTGCAGGTTGGACGTGACCGCCACCGAGCGGCGTTCGTAGGCGGAGTCCACGACGCGATAGAACGCTTCGGCGGCGGCTTGTCCGGCGGGGAGCATGCCGATGTCGTCGATGACGATCAGGTCGGCGCGGGTGATCCTGGCGATGGTGCGGGCCACCGATCCGTCGACGGTGGCCTTGCCGAGGGTTGCGGTCAGGGATTCCAGGGTGAACCAGGAGACCCGCAGCCCGGTGTCGATGGCTTTGTGGGCCAACGCTTCGACGTAGTGGGTTTGCCGGTGCCGGAGGGTCCGGCGATGGCCAGGTTTTCCGCACGGCTGATCCACTCCAGGGTGGCCAGCCCGGTTTGCGTGCCGGGCGCGATGGAGGAGTCGGCCTGGCGCCAGGAGTCGAACGTCTTGCCCGCGGGTAGGCCGGCGGCTTTACGGCGCATCCGCCGGGTGGCGTCGTCACGGCCGCGGATCTCCTCGGTGATCAGGACCCGGACGACTTCGGCGGGGTCCCAGCGTTGGGCTCGGGCGGTGGCCAGCACGTCGGGGGCGATGGCTTTGAGGTAGGGCAGCCGCATCCGGGTCAGGGCCGCGGTCAACTCCTCGGGCAAGGCCGGTGCGGTGGCCGCTGGTGTCTTGGCGACGGTCATGGGTTCACCTGCCCGGTGGCGCCCAAGGCGGCCCAGGCGCTGGTGCCGGGTTGGGCCGAGTGGCTGTCGTCGGGGATCACCAGGGCCGATGCGGGCGCGCCGGCGGCCTGGTGGGTCACGATCGCCAGGGTGTCGCCATCGCCGAACCGGCCGGCGGCCGCGGCCACCCCGAGCGCGGCGTCGACGGTGTCGATCCCGACCAGGGCGGCCAGCTCCAGCGCGGCGGCCATCTTGGACCGAACTCGTTGGGCTCCGGCGGCCGCGGCTTCGATCAGCCAGGAATGCGCGCCCAGCCCCAACCCCAGGAATGCCTCTTCGGCGCCGGTGCGGGCCTTGGGTGTCGGCGGTCGGGGCGCGCCGTCGGGGTGCTGCGGATGGCCCGGGTAGTGCCCCAGGTCGATCCGTGGACGGCCCGGGGTCGACAAGGTATGCCGGGCGATCTCGATCAGCCCGGCCGTGGTGTTGGCGACCACGACGAGCTCCTCGCCGTCGACCCGGACCCACACCTCGGCCCCGACGTGGCCCGGTGGGGTGGAGTAGCGCACCGAGCCGAACCGGATCGTCTGATCGGTGTTGACCGTGCGGGTCACGCCCAGCGCCGCAGTGAACGGCGTCGCCGGCAGCGGATGCAACCGGGCCCGTTCGACCAGCAGGGCCTGGGCCGGGACGGCGGCGGTCTCCCGATGCGTGCGGGCATTGACCTGCTCACCCCAGGCCACGCAGGCCGCCTGCAACGCCGCGAAGGAGACGCACTGCTGGCCCAGGTTCACCTCGGTCGGCAGCAGGTCGGCCTTGGCAATCCGCACCGTGGCCTCCGACCCGCCCTTGGACTCGGGGTCGAACGGAACACAGGTGATCACCTGGGTGCCGTAATGGCGAGAGGCAGCCACGATCGTCGGATGGCGCACCGGCACCCCGGCGATGTGTTCGACAGTGACCGTCTTCTCGTTGTCGGTCAACGCGTACGACGGCACCCCACCCACCTGACGCACGGTGGAATCCAGGCAGGACAGCAACGTCTCCAGCTTCCGATCCCAGGTCGGGATCACGACTCGAAACCGCGACCAGGCCAGCCACGCACAGAACAGCCACGTCGACCGCGGCCGCCCATCAGGGCCAGGGACCAGCGGCCCGGTGCCCCAGTCGAATTGCAGCCACAGTCCCGGCTCGGTGATCCACGGCCGGTACGTGCGTCGATGCCCGGCCCACCACGCTGACCGGGCCGCGGCGACCGCGCGGCGGGTGGTGCGCTCATCACCGGCGAAGCCCATGCCGACCAGCCGCTGGTGCACCTTGTCAGCGCGAACCTTGCCCTCGGACCGCTCCACCCACTCGGCAATCTTGGGCAGGTACGGGTCCAGCATCTTGGCCCGGACCAACGGCGCCGTCGGCGGCAGCCCCGCCTCCCGGGCGGCGACATACCGGCGAACCGTCTTGGGGTCCACTCCCGCCAAACCAGCCGCCGAATGCGCGCACCCGGTGGCATCGAACGCTTCCAAAATCTCCATGATCTCCCTGTCAGACTTCTTCACAGTCCCTCCGGATGGTCAGCTCGTGCGTGGTCAGAGACCACGAGCCATACCGCCGGAGGGATCTTCAGCTAGGGACCGACACGACCGGCCCAACGTGCCCGCGGACAGGGAGATCAGCTGTCCGCCACAAGGGAACGGGATTGTCCGCCTACAAGGAGGTTGGCATGTCCGTTGTCAGGCACTCCGGCCTCCTCAGCGGACTTTCAGCTGCCCGCCCAAATATGCCGCTGTCGGGCCCGTTGAGCTCATCCGGTTCTAGCCGCGTTTCGGACCCGTGAAAGAGCGTCTTACCCCTGCCGATCGCCCCACGCCGCCGCCAGCCGACCGCGTGTTGAATGGGGCGATATCGGCCCTGACGTAAAATCCCTTCGAGAAGGCTGCGTCCGAGGACTGCGTCGCCTCGCGAACCGGTCTTCGATTCGCCAAAATCGCTGAGGTCCGATCAGGCAGTGAGTAGCCTGAGCAGGTCGAACGGGGGAAGTATGATCAGCACTCCAGTCGCGGGCTGGCATCCAGACCCGATGCGTCGCTTCGAGCATCGCTACTGGGATGGCGCCAGATGGACTGAGCACGTCAGCAGAGGTGGCTTGCGGTCCATCGACCCAATTGCGGGGTCCGCCCCTGTCGTGGCCCACGAGCCGCGTGAGAGCCCGGCCCCGGCACAGCCCGCGGTCGTCAGCGCGGTCAGCCGGCCATCGCCGACCGAACCGCAAGTGGCCCCGTCCCAGTCGGCCGTCGTGCACCTCGGGAACGCCCCCGCCGAGAAGATTACGACCTTCAACGCCAAGCGCGTCGCAACCGAGCTCCAAGCGGAGAACCAGCGCCTACACGCGGAGGCCTCCCGCTCCCAACGTCTGCTGTCCGAGATGGGCGTGCTGGACCTGGCGGCCCGAGAGCAGCGGATGGAGTCTCAGCGTCAGGCCGAGGAGGGTCTGCGTCAGCGGGTCGCTGATCTGCAGCGGCAGCTGAGCGAGCTGGACCGGCAGGTCATCGTGAACCGGGACCGCCTCGTGCTAGAGGAGGTCGGCCTGTTCGACTTCGAGCACCCGGCCGAGTCCTCGGCGACGCTCGCGACTGAACTTGAGGGACTGCGGTCGGAGATACGTCAGGCGAACAAGCTCGGCTCGGCGATCACCGCCACCTCGAACTTCACGTTCAACAACTCAGCGGCCAAGGGCCAAGCGTTCGTGAACCAGATGAGCAGGATCATGCTCCGGGCGTACAACGCGGAGGCCGAGAACGCCGTGAAGACCGTCAAGGCCGGAAACCTGGCGTCGGCACAGAAGCGCCTGTCGAGCGCGCGGGAACAGATCGCCAAGCAAGGTCGCATGATCGAGCTGTCCGTCACCGACCGCTATCACTGGCTCCGCCTCAAGGAACTGGAACTGGCCGCCCGCCACGAGCAAGCCAAAGCCGCAGACCGGGAGAAGGAGCGGGAGCGACGCGCCGAGCTGCGTGAGCAGAAGGCCCTGGAAGCCGAGATCATGCGCGAAAAGGAACGGCTGGAGAAGGAACGCGCCCACTACCTGAACTCGATCCAGCGGCTGCTCGACTCCGGAGACACCGCGGGTGCCGAGGCACTTCAAGGCGAGCTCGACCGGATCGACGCCGAGATCGCTCAGGCGGACTACCGTGCCGCGAACATCCGCGCCGGCTACGTGTACGTTATCTCCAACATCGGCGCCTTCGGTGAAGGGGTCGTGAAGATCGGCATGACCCGGCGCCTGGAGCCCGAGGACCGGATCCGAGAGCTCAGCGACGCCTCAGTCCCTTTCAACTTCGACGTGCACGCACTGTTCTTCAGCGACGACGCCGTCTCCATAGAAGCGATGCTGCACCGTGAGTTCGCCGCACAACGGCTCAACAAGGTCAACCCTCGCCGGGAGTTCTTCCGCGCCCGCCCGCAAGAGGTTCTCGATGCGCTGACCCAGCACAAGGTGTCTCTCCTGGAGTTCACTACCCACCCAGCCGCAGACGACTACCGGATGAGCTGGCCAAACGGATATCCGTCACTTGACGATGGGGCAGTGCCCAACGACGTCCACCCGGCCGCCGTGTAGCCCACGCTCGCTCTCGGCAACACACCGGGTATGCCAGAACCTCTGCAGCGCCCATCACGATCTGACTGAGTCAGCGCGGAATCCTGCGGCACACCGAGGGCACGTAGGCGCGCCTTACGCCGCTTCAAGGCCCGCTCGACTTCAGTTCGCCGGCAGTTTGTGCGCCAACGTCTGATGGACTTCCACGATGGCTTCGGTGGTGAGCGGGCCCTCGGCCTGGAGCTGGGGATACAGCTTCTTGGCCCAGAGCACCTGCACGCCTTGGATGGTGAAGTTCCCACCGAGCAGGGGCCAGTCTGCGTCGATGAAGCAGAGCACACCACGCGTTGGCACGTCACTGCCGAGGATCCCGAGGACGACGTCGACCTGCTTGAGAACCCCGTCGACGAGGTTGGTGCAGTCGCGGGACCCGACAAACAGACGCTCGACTCGGGGTCGAAAAAGGCCACCGTCCACCTTGAGGTGAGGACGGCCGTAGTACCTCTTCGCATCCACGACGTAGATGCCGCTCGCGGTCACGGCGATGTGGTCGATGTTGGCTTTGGTTCTTGGTATCCGCCGATCATGGAGGAGCCGGACGGTGTCTGAGGCGAGGTTGTCCAACTCCTTGCCAAGTTTCTCCTCTCCCAGAGCCCCGACGTCCCATGCCGTCGTGGACTGTGGCTCGTCAGAGACGGCCAAGATCAGTCCTCCGAGCTTGGGGTGCGCGGCCCGGATGCGTTCCTCACGTCGGCCCTTGCGGCGCTCGAACTCCCGACGCGCGGACACTCCCGCCGTACCAGACTCTGGGACCTGCGCAGCAGCAAGGTCGCCCACATCAACCTGCGGAGGAACTACCTCGGTCATCAGGGTGTGAGTCACGCATCGAACGGTCTTGGTACTGCGTTCGTAAATGGCCTCGGCCCTCGCGGGCAACTCGACTCCGCAGACCCGGCAGGTGCCGGCGTACCGCAACCGCATGCGCCCCCTTTCAAGTCCCCCGTCCATCCCGCCACCGTACGGGGTCGAGGCCGACCGCGGGAGGTTGCGCAACTTGCCCCCGAGGCTGCGGTGCTAGAAGGGATAAGCCGGACGGACCCTGTGATCCTCGAGGGCTTGTCGGGACGGCTGAACGCTCCGCGGTGCCCCTGTGTCGAGGCCGCCAGACCTCATGCGAATTGGGAAGGGTCGCCCCCTCAGCGGATTCCCTCCCTGCATCCTGGCAAACTGCGTCAGGTGAGCAACGGGGAGGAAAGCCTGCTCGAGGGGCTGTACGAGAGTCTGATCACGCGCGCCGTTGAGAAGCGCCTGGCGGGAGTCGCAGACTACGAGATTCGCCGGGGGCTCATCGATGAAGCCGACGAGCCGGACGTTCTTGCGAGGCACGTCCGTGATGTCACCTTGCGAGCGCTGCGCCAAGAGAAGGATGGGGGGCGTCGGCTGGCTCTGGTCAACCGACTGGTCGAGGCTCTCGGGGCCTCCGAGGATTCGCTCTCAACCGCAGGCCAACTCCTCGCGCTTGCGATGCCGTCTGTTCCCGGCGCCGTTGTCCGTTCGCTGAGAGTGCGTCCATCTACGCCCCTCTCGGACGCCGCTCTACTCACCAACGCCTCGGGTGAGCCAGGAATCGGGCATGAGCTTCGCGCTGAGCTGGCGAGCGCCGATCGCGTCGACGTCATTATGGCGTTCGTCAAGTGGTACGGCCTCCGCCTGTTCGAGGACCAGCTCCGGGCGATGCGGGAGAGCGGCGTGCCCTTCCGAGTGATCACCACAACCTACATGGGGGCCACCGAGCGCGCCGCCCTTGATCGGCTGGTGCGGGACTTCGGGGCCGAGGTGAAGGTCCAATACGACGCGCAAAGAACTCGGCTTCACGCCAAGGCGTGGCTCTTCCGGCGAAACACTGGCTTCGACACCGCCTACGTCGGCTCCAGCAACCTCTCGCGCGCAGCGATGCTCGATGGCGTCGAGTGGAACGTTCGCCTGTCCTCCGTGTCCACCCCGCCCTTGTTAAAGAAGTTCCTCGCGACTTTCGAAAGCTACTGGAACGACGTCACATTCGAGAGCTACGACCCGGACGCCGACCGCGACAAGCTCGACGATGCGCTGGCGGAAGCTGCCGGCAAACGCATCCACGACAGGGTGACCATGACCCTGTCGGGTCTCGAGGTCCGTCCGTACCCTTACCAACAGGAGATGCTGGACCAACTCGAAGTCGAACGGGTCGTTCACGACCGTCATCGGAACCTCTTGGTAGCGGCAACCGGCACGGGCAAGACCGTCGTGGCTGCCCTCGACTACCGGCGCCTCGCCGCCGACGCCCCGACGCTCCCCGGGCTGCTCTTCATCGCGCACCGCCGCGAAATCCTCCAGCAGTCCCTGCGCACGTATCGCGAGGTCCTTGGCGACGCAAACTTCGGTGAGCTGTACGTGGACGGCCGTCGGCCAGAACGCTGGGAGCATGTCTTCGCTTCGGTGCAGTCACTATCTGCGTACCGCATCACCCACGTCCCCGCGGAGGCCTACCGAATCGTCGTCATTGACGAATTTCATCACGCGGAGGCGAAGACGTACCGCCGGATCCTTGACCACCTCAACCCGAGAGAGTTGCTCGGCCTGACGGCCACTCCGGAACGTGGCGACGGCCAGGACGTGCGGTCCTTCTTCGGTGGGCGCACCGCTGCCGAGCTACGCCTGTGGGACGCGCTCAAGGCAGATCTATTGACGCCCTTCCACTACTTCGCGGTCGCCGATGGCATGGACTTGACCCAGGTGGACTGGAAGGCGGGGGCCTACGACCCGGGCGAGCTATCAAGCCTGTTCACGGGCAATGAGGCTCGAGCCCGGATCGTCCTTAAGGCCGTCCGTGACAAGGTCGACGACCTGACCGCCATGAAGGCGCTTGCGTTCTGTGTTTCCCGGGACCACGCGCGCTATATGACCCAGGTCTTCAACGACGCGGGGATCCAGGCCGCGACAGTGCTCGGCGACACGGCGTCCGGTGATCGCGACGCAGCGGTGAAGGATCTGCGCGAGGGCGCCGTCCAGGTGGTGTTCACCGTCGATGTGTTCAACGAAGGTGTCGACGTACCGGCCATCAACACAGTGCTGTTCCTCCGCCCCACAGAGAGCTCGACAGTGTTTCTGCAGCAGCTAGGGCGAGGGCTGCGCATGGCGAAGGACAAGGCGGTGCTCACGGCACTCGACTTCGTTGGCCATCACCGAAAGGAGTTCCGCTTCGACCAACGGTTCCGGGCCATGACGGGCAGCACTCGCGTTGCGCTTGAGCGCGACATCGAGCAGGGCTTCCCGTTCCTCCCCGCTGGAACGCAGATCGTCCTCGACCGCCAGAGCCAGAAGCTCGTTCTCGACAACATCAAGAGTCAGGTCACTAAGCGCTGGCCCAACATCACGTCGGAGCTGCGGGCCCACCCCACCGACGACCTTGGGACGTTCCTCGATGAATCGGGGGTGGAGTTGCCCGACGTGATCCGCGGCGATCGCTCGTGGGCTCGACTTCGCCGTGAGGCCGGCCTCAGCGTGGCCGACGAGGGTCCCCTCGAGTCGCGCCTGTCGAAGCGGGTCCGCGCCCTGTGCCATGTCGACGACACCGAGCGCGCGGAGGCGTACCTGTGGTGGCTGACCGACGCCGCACCCGCCTACGACAGCGCCGACCCAATCCTCCGGGCCTATGGGCGGATGCTCTTCTTCTCGCTCTGGCCGGACGGGGGAGGGTTCGAGTCGTATGGGGCGGGGCTCGATGCCCTTCGGCACGAATCCGCCGTGCGTGAGGATCTGCGCGCCGTGGTCGGGCTTGGCCTGCAGGGGGCCGAGCGTGTCACCGCTCGACTGCCCGGTGAGCTGGGCATGCGACCACTGAGGGTCCACGCCCGGTACACCCGGGAAGAGATTGTCTCGGCGCTGGACTACGTGTCCATTCACGGACGCAAGCCCAACACCTTCCGTGAAGGGGTTCTGTTTTCGGCTGCCGCGAATGCCGACGCTCTCCTGGTCACCTTGCACAAGTCCGAAGCCGACTACTCACCGACGACGATGTACCGGGACTACGCGATCAGTCCCGACCTGTTCCACTGGGAATCGCAATCGGTGACCACGGTTGCCTCCAAGACTGGCCAGCGATACCTCAACCACCGCTCAACGGGCAGCCATGTCCTCCTCTTCACCCGCCCGCAGAGGGTTTCCGCCCTGGGCACTGGCGCGCCCTACTTGTTCCTCGGGGAGGCCGACCATGCCGCGCACCGGGGAGAGCGGCCAATAGAGATCACTTGGCACCTTCGGACTCGGATGCCGACAGCCGACTTCGCCATGGCCAGCGTCATACTCTAGGTGCCGGTGGGCTCTTGACGCCCGCTGCCAACGGGGGTCCACCCCCGGCATTCGCGGACCAGGCGCTTCGAAGGAGGTGAGGACCGGTCGTGTCGACGCTGAGCGGCCAAACCTGCTCTCGAGCCGGGCGGCCGAACGCCGCCGAAGACCGGCTGGAGGGCCGTAGCGGTACTTTCCCGGGGTATTGGTCCCCAAAGAGGCCCTCGCTGTCAGCCGGAAGGGCCTTCCCTTGCCGGATCGTTCATGCCTTGTTGGCGAATCACACCCGACACTCCCGGCGTCCGGAGCATGTGTGACGTGAGTGTTGAAGAGACGGCCCAACTCGCCTCGCTCCTGAGGTTCGGGCTGTACGCACATGCAGCCGCCACTGAATTCGCACGAGATCCCCGCGTGCTCTCGTTTGGCTCGTCTCACAGAAGGCGGGAGGCCAATCGGAACAGTCACTTGCAAGGACGGATCGAGTAGACCGTTTGATCTGAAGTACGCGCTAGACCTCATTGGTACCGAGCCGGCCTTGCGCGACGAGATGGACCGCGCCTGGTGCGTCAGTTCCTTGGTCCTCTTGGGCGACCGCTTGTTGGCGGAGGGCTACTTCGATCGGGCACCTGTGCTGGAGATGGTGCGGCACCTGCGGAACGGGATCGCGCATGGGAACCGGTTCACCCTGCGCAACCCCGACGAGCTAAAGAAATGGCCGGCCAACACCAGAGGCGCCGCATGCCAGTCCTCCGAGCCGTTCGAGGTCACACCCGACCTTGACGGCACCGAGGTGCTGTTCGACTTCATGGGGCCCGGCGACGTCCTGGACCTACTGATCTCCGTCTCTACCCACCTCAGCGAGTACAACGACTCGTAAGGGACCGGGATCACGCTGCAATACTCCACACCGCCTTCGGCCGAAAGGGCGAAGCCGTCGGCTCGCGGCCTTATGACGCAGGCTTTGCGGATCCGAACGGTGAGTGTGCTCGTAGGGCCGGAGGTGGGAACGCCTTTTGCTTTCGTGCTTCCGGCGCGCATGAGGCCCCTAATCGGGCTCATCCCAATCCAGGGTGTAGGCGGGGTCTGAACCCGCCGGCCTCGAGTAGGCATCGGGCGATGTAGTTGGTGAGGTTGCGGAAGCCTAGGGCGGATCCGCGCAGGTGCTCGAGGCGGCCGTTGATCGCCTCGGTCGGGCCGTTGCTGGTGCCGGGCCGGTCGAAGTAGGCCAGGACGTCTGCCGCGCGCTGGTTGAGAGTCCTTCCGAGCTTGCGTAGTTCGACCAAGACGGTGGGGACGCCGTCGGCGAGGGTATCGATGACGGCGCTCATCATCGTGCGGGCTCGGGCACGGTCGGGTTCGCGGTAGGCGGTGATGATCCGCTGATAGGGCGGATTCAACTGGTCGTCGCAACACCTTGATCACGGAGGTGTTGGATGGGACGTCCAAGGACACAGCTGCCGCAGGCGCCGGCCGGGGCGCGACGGCAGTGGGCGGCGGATCGGGCGATGCGGGCGCCGATGCGCTCACCCGGACGGCCGGAGCCGTCGCGTGCCGTGCAGCGGGAGTTCTGGCGCCTGATCGCGACGGGGGTCACCACGGTCGAGGCGTCGGCTGGGGTGGGCGTGTCATGGCCGGTCGGGTCACGGTGGTTTCGCCACGCTGGCGGGATGACGCCGCTGAACCTGGACGAGCCCACGGGCCGCTATCTGTCGTTCGCCGAGCGTGAGGAGATCGCGCTGCTCAAAGCCCAGGACAAGGGCGTGCGCGAGATCGCGCGCACGGCCGGGCGCGACCCCGGGACCATCTCTCGTGAGCTACGCCGCAACGCCGCGACCAGGGGCGGCAAGCCGGTGTACCGCGCCGTGGTCGCCCAGTGGAAGGCGCAGCAGGCGGCGAAGCGCCCGAAGACGGCGAAGCTGGTGGGCAACGAGCGGTTACGTGAGTACGTGCAGGACCGGCTCGCGGGGATCGTCCGCAGGCCTGACGGCACGATCGTCCCCGGCCCCCGGACGCCCCAGTGGAAGGGGCTGAACAAGCCTCATCGCCAGGACCGGCGGTGGTCCACGGCGTGGAGCCCGGAGCAGATCGCGCACCGGTTGAAGGTCGACTTCCCCGATGATGAGTGCATGCGGATCAGCCACGAGGCGATCTACCAGTCGCTGTTCATCCAGGGACGCGGCGCGCTCAAGCGTGAATTGGTCACCTGCCTACGTACCGGCCGGGCGTTGCGCCAGCCGAGGGCCCGATCACGGAACAAGCCCCAGGGGCACGTCACCGCCGATGTCGTCCTGAGCAAGCGACCCGCCGAGGCCGAGGACCGCGCCGTTCCCGGCCATTGGGAGGGCGACCTGATCATCGGGACAGGCAGGTCGGCGATCGGCACGCTCGTCGAGCGCAGCAGCCGCGCCACGCTGCTGGTCCACCTGCCACGCATGGAGGGCTGGGGTGAACAACCGTCTGTCAAGAACGGACCGGCTCTCGGGGGCTACGGGGCCGTCGCGATGAACGCCGCGCTCACCGCGTCGGTCACCACGTTGCCCGAGCAGCTGCGCAAGACCCTGACGTGGGACCGCGGCAAGGAACTGTCGGGCCACGCGCAGTTCACGTTGGAGACCGGGACACGGGTGTTCTTCGCCGACCCCACTCGCCGTGGCAGCGCGGACGAACGAGAACACCAACGGCCTGCTGCGCCAGTACTTCCCCAAGGGCACCGACCTGTCGCGATGGTCCGCCGAAGACCTCGAGGCCGTCGCTCATGCGCTCAACAACCGGCCCCGAAAGATCCTCGACTGGAAGACACCCGCCGAGGTATTCGAGGAGCAACTACGCTCCCTAAAACAACCCGGTGTTGCAACGACCCCTTGAACTGGCCTAGGGTGCCCCAGGTGGCTTCGACCTCGACATGCTCGGTGCTGGTGAACAGGACCATGAGTCGTTCGCGTTGCCGGTCGGTGAGCAGGTCCTCACCCGTGTGCAGGGTGCGCCTGGCCCGGAACAGCGGGTCGCCGGAGCGTCCACGGTGCCCGAGGGTGTCTTGCTGTACGCGTTGGCGGCACTTCTCCAAGGCGTCACCGGCGAGCCGGGCCACGTGGAAGGGATCCATCACCGCAGTCGCGGCAGGTAGTTCTTCGGCGGCGGCGGTCTTGAAGCCGGTGAACCCGTCCATCGCGACCACCTGTACCGCGTCGCGCCAGGCCTGGGGTCGTGCGGCCAGCCAGGTCTTGAACGCGGTCTTGGACCGGCCTTCGACCATGTCCAACAGGCGGGCTGGGCCGGTGCGGTCTCGGACCGGGGTGAGGTCGATGATCACGGTGACGTACTTGGCCAGTTCAAGGGGTCGTTGCAACACCGGGTTGTTTTAGGGAGCGTAGTTGCTCCTCGAATACCTCGGCGGGTGTCTTCCAGTCGAGGATCTTTCGGGGCCGGTTGTTGAGCGCATGAGCGACGGCCTCGAGGTCTTCGGCGGACCATCGCGACAGGTCGGTGCCCTTGGGGAAGTACTGGCGCAGCAGGCCGTTGGTGTTCTCGTTCGTCGGACGCTGCCACGGTGAGTGGGGGTCGGCGAAGAACACCCGTGTCCCGGTCTCCAACGTGAACTGCGCGTGGCCCGACAGTTCCTTGCCGCGGTCCCACGTCAGGGTCTTGCGCAGCTGCTCGGGCAACGTGGTGACCGACGCGGTGAGCGCGGCGTTCATCGCGACGGCCCCGTAGCCCCCCGAGAGCCGGTCCGTTCTTGACAGACGGTTGTTCACCCCAGCCCTCCATGCGTGGCAGGTGGACCAGCAGCGTGGCGCGGCTGCTGCGCTCGACGAGCGTGCCGATCGCCGACCTGCCTGTCCCGATGATCAGGTCGCCCTCCCAATGGCCGGGAACGGCGCGGTCCTCGGCCTCGGCGGGTCGCTTGCTCAGGACGACATCGGCGGTGACGTGCCCCTGGGGCTTGTTCCGTGATCGGGCCCTCGGCTGGCGCAACGCCCGGCCGGTACGTAGGCAGGTGACCAATTCACGCTTGAGCGCGCCGCGTCCCTGGATGAACAGCGACTGGTAGATCGCCTCGTGGCTGATCCGCATGCACTCATCATCGGGGAAGTCGACCTTCAACCGGTGCGCGATCTGCTCCGGGCTCCACGCCGTGGACCACCGCCGGTCCTGGCGATGAGGCTTGTTCAGCCCCTTCCACTGGGGCGTCCGGGGGCCGGGGACGATCGTGCCGTCAGGCCTGCGGACGATCCCCGCGAGCCGGTCCTGCACGTACTCACGTAACCGCTCGTTGCCCACCAGCTTCGCCGTCTTCGGGCGCTTCGCCGCCTGCTGCGCCTTCCACTGGGCGACCACGGCGCGGTACACCGGCTTGCCGCCCCTGGTCGCGGCGTTGCGGCGTAGCTCACGAGAGATGGTCCCGGGGTCGCGCCCGGCCGTGCGCGCGATCTCGCGCACGCCCTTGTCCTGGGCTTTGAGCAGCGCGATCTCCTCACGCTCGGCGAACGACAGATAGCGGCCCGTGGGCTCGTCCAGGTTCAGCGGCGTCATCCCGCCAGCGTGGCGAAACCACCGTGACCCGACCGGCCATGACACGCCCACCCCAGCCGACGCCTCGACCGTGGTGACCCCCGTCGCGATCAGGCGCCAGAACTCCCGCTGCACGGCACGCGACGGCTCCGGCCGTCCGGGTGAGCGCATCGGCGCCCGCATCGCCCGATCCGCCGCCCACTGCCGTCGCGCCCCGGCCGGCGCCTGCGGCAGCTGTGTCCTTGGACGTCCCATCCAACACCTCCGTGATCAAGGTGTTGCGACGACCAGTTGAATCCGCCCTTGTCGCCGCGGCGAGTATGGCGCCAGACATGTTCGTCGACGCCAACGACGTGCACGCCCTCGAAACGGTCCTCGCCGGTGATCAACACCCGTTTGCCCTCGGCCAGCACCGCGGTGTTGGCGGTATCCCACGCCACGGCCAGTCCCGCAGCAACCCGAGCGATCGTCAGGTGCGCGCAGACAACCCCCTCCAGCGCCCACCGCAGCCCACGGCGGGAGATCTTCGCCCGGGGCTGCGCGGCCTTGGACGTGTCCTGCCGCCACACACGCCCACACCCGGTGCACCGATAGCGGCGGATCGTCACCTCCAGCGTCGTCGGTCGCCACCCGAACGGCTCGTGCGCCAGCCGACGGACCACGGTGTCCCGCGCGATGCCCTGGCAGCCACACTGGCGGCACCAGTCATCCGGCTCGACCACCCGACAGGCAAGCACCGCACGATCGGCGCCGACGCGTTGGCCGACAACCGCCAAGCCCAGCTCATCCAGACGACAGAACGTGCTCAAGTCAGGGCTCGCGAAGGTACCGTCAGACACGTCGAGGTCTTCCTGATCGAAGGCGTAGGAACCTCAATCATCGGAAGACCTCGACCCTCCCCAGCCACCGACGCGCCGACCCGGCCCACCCGCGACCACACTCTCGATTGGGAAGAGCCCCTAATCGTCACTCGAGCGATTGTGGTGGATGGGGTGCTTCCAGTCCTCAAGAGCACCCGAGCAGCCCTCGCCTAGCTTGGCGAGGCGTTCGTACCAACTAGCACCACCGACGATGACCCCGCGCTGCTGCAAGACACTGCGGCAAGCGACAATCCGAGGCGCTTCCCTGCTGGAATGGCCTCTGACCTGCAGTGGAGCCAAGGGGACGCCCCATGGGCTCGCTCCGCTCACCCATGTGGGCCCAGAACCCCACCGGGGTTCGAGACGCCTCAACACCGATGACACACAGACGACTCGACGAAAGGGCGTGTCGGGTCGTCGGTGTGTCAGTGGAGCCAAGGGGACTCGAACCCCTAACCCCCTGCTTGCAAAGCAGGTGCGCTACCAATTGCGCCATGGCCCCGTAAACGGGAGACGCCAGCCTCAGGACTGCTCGGGCCGGCGCACATCGTCGGTCGCCTCGGCCCACAGCTCTCGCTCGGCCCGCTGCTCGGCGACGGACTTGCGCACCGCGAGAACCGCTGCGACAGCGGCCGCGAGGGTGATCCACAACCTCTTCGGCACGGCATACCTCCCGCTGTTGGGCGACGGTGGTGGGCCTAGGAGGACTTGAACCTCCGGCCTCTTCCTTATCAGGGAAGCGCTCTAACCGTCTGAGCTATAGGCCCGCGTCACCATCGCGCGACGGATGACCGCCGCGACCCGTCAGACTACCCCACGGCCTCGACCCCGATCAAAACGGTGCCGTATGCCGCCCGCGCACCGCCCGCGCCCGGGTGCGGCGCGTCAGGGCGCAGCACGTCAGTCGTCGGTGAGGGTGAGTTGCACGCCGCCGACGAGCGCGGCACTGAGGTTATAGAGATACGCCGACAGGGTGCCCAGTGCGGTGAGCAGGATGACGTCGACGACGGCGACGACCATCGCGAGCGAGGTCACCCGCGGGAAGCTGATGTAGTCCATGATCGTGAACGGGTCGGCTGAGTTGGGCTGCATGCTCTTGACGAGACCGTCGATGTCGTTGAAGACGCTCATCCCCGACAGGATCATCCACAACACCATCGTCGTGACGACGAGGCCGATCCCGGCAGCGAAGGACAGCAGGAACGAGATCTTCATCGCCGACCACGGGTCGACCCGTGAGACGGCCAGCCGTACCCGTCGGGTGCCGGACCGCGACTTGGCCGACGGGGCGGTGGCAGCCGCAGCGGTCTTGATGGCGGCGGTCTTGATGGCGGCAGCCGTCTTCGCGGCGGCGCCCCCGGCCGTCGGCGGGTCACCCGCTGCTGCAGGTGGCGCACCGGGCGTGCTCAACTTGGTGGTGGGCGGGCCGGAGGAGGTGGCGCCCCCAGGTGTGCTCACTCGCTACCTCCAGGCTGCTCGTCGGACTCGGACCGGGACTCCGGCGTGGCGGTGTCCGCGCGTGCATGCACGTCGTCGGGCAGGACGGAGTCGCTGTCATCAGTCGGGGCTGAACTGCCCTCATCAGACGCTACGCCATTGTCGTCCTCCGGACCGCTTTCGTGGTTGCGCGCCACCGCGACAATCGAGTCTCCCCGATCGGGCGTCGCGAACTTCACACCCATGGTGGACCGCCCGGTATGCCGCACCTCATCGACGCGCGAGCGGACGATCTTGCCCTTCTCCATGACAACCATGACCTCGTCCTCGGCGGTCACGGTGAGCGCGCCGACGAGGTCACCGCCCTTGTCGGAGAGCTTGGCGACCTGGATACCGGTGCCGCCCCGACCTTGGCGCCGATATTCGGCAATGGGCGTGCGTTTGGCCAGGCCGTTCTCGAAGACGACGAAGACGTCGGGCTCGGTCCCGGCCGTCACGACCGACATCGCCAGCAGCCGGTCGCCCACCTTGAAACGCATCCCGGTGACACCCGAGGTGGCCCTGCCCATCGGGCGCAGCCGTTCGTCGTCGGCCTGAAAACGCACCGACTGCCCCTTGCGGGAGACCAGTAGCAGATCGTCCTCGGGAGCGGCCAGGCCCACGCCCACGAGCACATCGTCCTCGCGCAGGTTGACGGCGATGAGTCCGCCGGTGCGCGGCGAGTCGTACTCGGACAACCGGGTCTTCTTGATCAGGCCGGCGCGGGTGGCGAGGACGAGATACGGCGCCTGCTGATAGTCGGTGATCGCCAACACCTGGGCGATGTCCTCGCCCGGCTGGAAGGCCAGCAGGTTGGCGACGTGTTGTCCCTTGGCGTCGCGTCCACCTTCAGGCAGCTCATGCGCCCTGGCCCGATAGACCCGGCCCAGGGTGGTGAAGAACAGCAGCCAATGGTGTGTCGAGGTGGTGAAGAAGTGATCGACGACGTCCTCACCGCGCAACTGTGCCCCGCGAACTCCCTTGCCGCCGCGGCGTTGCGAGCGATACAGGTCGGTCTTGGTGCGCTTGGCATAGCCGCCGCGGGTGATGGTGACGACGACGTCTTCCTCGGGGATGAGGTCTTCGACGGACATGTCGCCCTCGAAGAACTCGATCCGGGTGCGCCGCTCGTCGCCGAACTTGTCGACGATCTCGGCCAGCTCGGTCGACACGATCGTGCGCTGCCTGTCGGGCCGGGCCAGGATGTCCTGGAAGTCGATGATCCGAGTCAACAGCTCGTCATGGTCGTCGATGATCTTCTGACGCTCCAGGGCGGCCAGCCGGCGCAGCTGCAGGCTGAGGATGGCACTGGCCTGGGTCTCGTCGATGTCGAGCAGCTCGATGAGGCCAACGCGCGCGACCTCGACGGTCGCCGACGCCCGGATTAGGGCGATGACCGCGTCGAGCTGGTCGAGGGCCTTGAGATAGCCGCGCAAGATGTGGATCTCGGCCTCGGCCTTCGCCAGCCGGTATGCCGTCCGCCGCTGGATGACTTCAATCTGGTGGTCCACCCAATGCCTGATGAACGAGTCCAGCGGCAGGGTGCGGGGCACCTCATCGACGAGCGCGAGCATGTTCGCGCCGAAGGTCGTCTGCAACTGGGTGTGCTTGTAGAGGTTGTTGAGCACGACCTTGGCGACGGCGTCACGCTTGAGGACGATGACCAGCCGCTGCCCGGTGCGCCCGGAGGTCTCGTCGCGGATGTCGGCGATGCCGCCGACCCGGCCCTCGCGGACCAGCTCGGCGATCTTCTGCGCGAGCATGTCGGGGTTGACCTGATAGGGCAGCTCCGTGACGACGAGGCAGACCCGGCCATGGATCTCCTCGACGGCGACGACCGCCCGCATGATGACCGACCCACGCCCGGTGCGATAGGCGTCCTCGATGCCGCGGCGGCCCATGATGAGCGCGCCGGTCGGGAAGTCCGGGCCCTTGACGATCGTCAGCAGCTTCTCGAGCAACTCCTCACGGGTGGCCTGGTGGTGCTCGAGATACCACTGGGCGCCCGCGGCCACCTCGCGCAGGTTGTGCGGGGGGATGTTCGTAGCCATGCCGACCGCGATGCCCGAGCTGCCGTTGACGAGCAGGTTGGGGAAGCGGCTGGGCAGGACGACCGGTTCCTTCGTCTTGCCGTCGTAGTTGTCCTTGAAGTCGACGGTGTCTTCGGTGATGTCGCGGACCATGTCCATGGCCAGCTGCGCCATCCGGCACTCGGTGTATCGCGGCGCCGCCGCGCCGTCGTTGCCCGGGCTGCCGAAGTTGCCCTGCCCGTCGACAAGCGGATAGCGCAGCGACCACGGCTGCACGAGCCGCACCAGGGCGTCATAGATCGCCGAGTCTCCGTGCGGGTGATATTGCCCCATGACATCGCCGACGACCCGACTGCACTTGTTGTAGGCCCGGTCGGGGCGATAGCCGCCGTCATACATCGCATAGAGCACGCGCCGATGCACCGGCTTGAGCCCGTCCCGCACGTCGGGCAGCGCGCGACTGACGATGACCGCCATCGCATAGTCGATGTACGAGCGCTGCATCTCGGTGTTGAGATCGATCGGTTCGATCTTGTCGCCACCGTTCGGCGGCGGCGGACCACCGAAATCGTCCACCGGTGCCTCGTCGGGAGGCTCGATCGGCGGCTGCTCACTCATGCGGGTTCCTCACTGCTGCAAACGGATACCGTATGCCGCTGAGCCGGCTGCGGCATACGGGGGTCTTGGGGTTCCTCACTAGCCCCGGGGGGGGGGGCCCCCCCCCCTCTCCCCCCCCCGCCCCCCGGGGGGCGGGGGGGGGGGGGGCCCCCCCGTCGTCGTTCGTTCCTCCATCAGATCCTCAGATGTCAAGGAAGCGGACGTCGCGGGCATTGCGTTGGATGAAGCTGCGGCGTGACTCGACGTCTTCGCCCATGAGGATCGAGAAGATCTCGTCGGCGGCCGCGGCGTCGGCAAGGGTGACCTGCAGCAGGGTGCGGGTCTGCGGGTCCATCGTCGTGTCACGCAGCTCGGGCGGGTTCATCTCGCCGAGGCCCTTGTAGCGCTGGATGGCGTTCTCCCGCGGCAGCCGCCGGCCCTTGGACTCGCCCTGGGCGACCAGCCCGTCACGCTCGCGGTCGGAGTAGGCGAACTCGTGCGGGACGTTGGACCACTTGATCCGATAGAGCGGCGGCTGGGCGAGATAGACATAGCCGGCGTCGATGAGCGGACGCATGAAACGGAACAGCAGGGTCAGCAGCAGCGTGCGGATGTGCATGCCGTCGACGTCGGCGTCGGCCATCAGGACGATCTTGTGATAGCGGGCCTTGGCCAGGTCGAACTCCTCGCCGATGCCCGTGCCGAACGCCGAGATGAGCGCCTGGACTTCGTTGTTCGCCAGGATCTTGTCGATGCGGGCCTTCTCGACGTTGAGGATCTTGCCGCGGATCGGCAGGATCGCCTGGGTGTGCGGGTCGCGACCCTGCACCGCCGAACCGCCGGCCGAATCGCCCTCGACGATGAAGACCTCCGAGACCGCCGGATCCTTGGCCTGGCAATCGCGCAACTTGCCCGGCAACCCGCCGGACTCCAGCGGGCTCTTGCGCCGAGTGGCCTCGCGGGCCTTGCGGGCCGCGATCCTGGCCAGCGAGGCTTGGATGGCCTTGCCCACGATGTCCTTGCCCTCGCGGGGGTGCGCCTCCAGCCAGTGCCCGAACTCTTTGGTCATCGCGCTCTGCACGAAACCCTTGACCTCGGAGTTGCCCAGCTTGGTCTTGGTCTGGCCCTCGAACTGCGGCTCGCCCAGCTTGACGCTGACGACCGCGGTGAGGCCCTCGCGGATGTCGTCGCCGGTGAGGTTCTCGTCCTTGTCCTTCAGCTGCCCCTGCTTGCGAGCGAACTCGTTGATCAGCTTGGTCATCGCCGCGCGGAAGCCCTCTTCGTGGGTGCCGCCCTCGTGAGTGTTGATCGTGTTGGCGTAGGTGTGCACCGCCTCGCTGTAGGCCGTCGTCCACTGCATCGCCAGCTCGAGGCTGAGCGCCCGCCCGGCGTCTTCGCTTTCGATGGCGATGATCTCCGGGTGGATGGGCTCTGACTTCTTGGAGCCGACGAGGTGTTTGACGTAGTCGATCAGCCCGCCGTCGTAACGGTAGGAGACCTTACGAGCCCCCTTGGGAGCACCGTCGGCCTCGGAGAGCTTCTCGACGTCGGGAGTTGCATTGTCGAGGTCGAGGTCGTCGTCCTCGGCGTCCGGGTCGGGCCGCTCGTCCACGAGGGTGATCCGCAGGCCCTTGTTGAGGAAGGCCATCTGCTGGAAACGGGCCCGCAGCGTCTCGAAGTCATAGTGGGTGCTCTCGAAGATGTCCGCCGAGGCCCAGAAAGTGATCGTCGTGCCGGTCTCATCGGTCGGGCCGACCGGCGCGAGTGGTTTGACCGGAACACCCCGCTCGAAGGACATCCGGAAGATCTGGCCCTTCTGGCGCACCTCGGCGTCGAGGCGAGTGGACAGGGCGTTGACGACCGAGGAGCCGACGCCGTGCAGCCCACCGGACACCTTGTAGCCGCCGCCACCGAACTTGCCGCCGGCGTGCAACTGAGTGAGGACGAGCTCGACGGCGCTGACCCCCTCGGTGGGATGGATGTCGGTGGGGATGCCTCGGCCGTTGTCGCGCACCCGGACCCCGCCGTCGGCCAGCAGCGCCACGTCGATGGCGTCGGCGAATCCGGCCAGCGCCTCGTCGACCGCGTTGTCGACGATCTCGGACACGAGGTGGTGCAGGCCGCGCTCACCGGTCGAACCGATATACATGCCGGGTCGCTTACGGACCGCGTCGAGCCCTTCCAGGACGGTGATGGCGGCGGCATCGTATGCCGGCAGCTCATCCCGTGCGGCATCTGGAGCTGGGGCTAGCGGCATACCGGCGGGTGGAGTGGGGTCGACCACGATGCTCCTGTCGTCGGTCCCATGTAGTGGGACCGGATGTCTTGCCGGATGCGCTGGCGTCATGCCGACGGCTGCCGCTGGGGGGTGCCGCGACAGCCGTGGATCGTCTGTCATTCTATAGCCCCACACCCCCCACCCTGCCACCACGGCCCAAGAAAGCCACTGTGGGGCCAGCAGACCCTCAGGGCCGACTCCCCATATTCGACCCGGGGCCTCGACGCGTCAGCGGCCAGATCCGCTCCACGCGACTATCGCGGTCGGTGACACGCCGTTGGACCGCCCGAACTCAGCTCGAATGGCCGGTGGCGCTCGGGCGGGTCGGGTCGTTGGACCATGCCGACCAGGACCCCGGGAAGAGCGCAGCATCCACTCCGAGCGTGCGCAAAGCCAGCACCGCCTGAGCCGCCGACACCCCGGACCCGCAGTAGGTCCCCACCGGTCCGCCGGCGTCGGCACGGTGCAGCACGCCTGCCAGCCGTTCGCGCAGGGTGCTCTCCTCGGGCAGTGCGCCCGCGACGGTGAACAGGTTGGTCACGGGGACGTTGACCGACCCCGGGATGTGCCCGGCCACCGGATCGAGTGGCTCGAGCTCACCGCGATAGCGCTCGGGCGCTCGCACGTCGACCAGCACCCCGCTCTCGGCAAGTGCCGCGGCCTCGTCGGCGGTGATGGTCGGCAGGCAGCCGAGGGTGAGGTGCAGCCGACCCGGCTCGGCGCCCCCGGGCCCAGGCTGCTCGAGCGTGAGCGACTGCCCCGAGTCGGTCCAGGCGTCGATGCCGCCGTCGAGCACTCGCGTCGGGATGCCGGCCCAGGTGAGCACCCACCAGGCCCGGCTCGCGGCGAAAGATCCGCCCTCGTCATACACGACGACCGGCCTGCCGTCCCGGACTCCTGCCGCCAGCAGCCCGGCATACAGGGTGGCCACGTCGGGCAGCGGGTGGCGTCCGTCGCGCGGATCGCCGGTATGCCGCGTGAGCACCGTCTCGAGGTCGATCCAGCGGGCGCCGGGAAGGTGGGCTGCGGCATACCGGGCCTGTCCGCTGCCGGCGGGCTCACCGAGGCGCCAGCGGACGTCGAGAACGGTCGGCGGCTGAGCGTCGGCGAGAGCCTGGGCAAGCTCGGCGGCGCTCACGAGGACTGCCGACCGATCGGTCGATGCCGTCGATGCCGTCGCAGAAGTCATGCCGGTCAGCCTAAGTGTCCGACCCCTCATGCTCACCCCGGAGTCACCCGCCGAGATTGACCTTGTGACCAGCTCCGCGCCGAGATTGACGTTGTGACCCGGCGTGTCGTACACGCAACGTCAATCTCGGCGGGTCACAGGGGGCTGGGGGGTCAGCCGTAGGTGTCGCGGGGGCCGGGTCCTATGACGCGGCGTTTGCCCTTGACCCATGATGGGGCGGCCGGGCCGAGGACCACCAGCTCGGTGACCACGCCGGCCCCGACGACCGCCTCGATCCGCCCGAGAACTCTTGAGGCGAGCAACCGCATCTGGGTCGCCCAGGCCGTCGACTCGGCCTGGACCGTGAGGATGCTGCCCTCGAAGGTCACCGGCCGCACATGTCCGGCGATGTCGTCGCCGACGATCTCTGCCCAGCGGCCCAGAACCGAGCCGACGGTGACGTCGGCCGTCCAACCGCGCTCTGACAGCAGCCGCTGCAACTGCTCGCCGACCAGGGCCGGGTCACGGTCATCGGCTCGGGACGACGAGCTGTGCAGGCCGGCAATCCGCCGTGAACGAGGTGACGGTTTCATGCCTGGTCGAAATCCCTTGTCCCGCGCCGCTTTCCGAGCACGGCCGAGGGCGGCCCGTGATGCGGCGGCTGGATCGGGGGCCTCGAGATCGCCGGGCTCGACCGGCTCGACGTCGGCCGCGGGCGACGCCTCGGAGTGGGTCGTGTCAGGCGAACGGGCGGAGTCAACATCAGCCTCGCCCCAGGCGGACCGGTCGGGTGGGTCAGTCGACACGGGTCACCTCCCCGAGGGTCACCATGTAGGTGACACCGCGGGCGCGCAGTCGGTCGGGCACATCGGCCCCAACGGCGGCCGTGACAAGCACCTGTTCACAGTCGGAGACCAGTGCGGCCAGGCGCTCACGTCGCTCGGTGTCGAGCTCGGCGAAGACGTCGTCGAGGACGAGGACCGGGTCATCGCCCAGGTCTCGACGCAACAACTGGTATGCCGCGAGCTTGAGTCCCAACGCAAGCGACCACGCTTCGCCATGGCTGGCATAGCCCTTGGCGGGCAACGGGCCGAGGGCCAACTGCACGTCGTCGCGGTGCGGGCCGACGAGCGAGACCCCGCGCTCGACCTCGGCCCTGCGGTGCTCCTCGAACGCGTCGAGCAGACCGGCCCGCACCTGCTCGACCTCCGGCACGGCTCCGGCCGCGATCGCCGCCGACAATGGCTCGGAGAGGGAGGCGCGATAGGTGGCCGTCGTCGTCGCCTGGCTCGCGCTGACCTCCTCGTATGCCGCCGCGAGCAGCGGCGTGAGGTCACGCAACAGCCGTAGCCGGGCATAGAGCAACTGTGAGCCGACGTCTGCAAGATGGGTGTTCCAGACATCGAGGGTGTGCAGGGCTGAGGCCTGCGAGGAATCGGGCTCAGCCTGGTGCCGCTGGCCGCTGGACCGGCCACGGGGTCCACCACCAGCTCCACCACCAGCGCCGCGCAACGCGGCCGCCGACTGTTTGAGCAGAGCGTTGCGCTGCTTGAGGATGCGGTCATAATCCTGACGGACCCCGGCCCACCGCGGCTGGCGGGCCACGAGCAGGTCGTCCAGGAATGCCCGGCGTCCGGCCGGGTCGCCTTTGACGAGGGCGAGGTCTTCGGGAGCGAACAGCACGGTGCGTAGCGTGCCGAGCACATCTCGAGTCCGCGACACCGTCGATCTGGCGATCTTGGCGCGGTTGGCCTTGCCGGGGGTGATCTCCAGCTCGATGAGGGTCTCGCGGTCGTGGCGGACCACGACCGCCCGGATCACCGCCTGGCTCGCGCCGAACCGCACGAGCGGCTGGTCGGTGGCCACCCGGTGACTGCCCAGCGTTGCGACATACCCGAGCGCCTCGACGAGATTGGTCTTTCCCTGGCCGTTGAGGCCCATGATCGTGGTGACACCGGGTGCGAGCGGGAGCTCCGCGACGGCATACGAGCGGAAGTCGACGAGCGAGAGGTGACGGACGTGCATCCTGCCGCCGTCACCCTTCAGCTGGCGAAGCGGACCGGCATGAGGACGTAGCGATAGGACGAGTCGGCATCGCCCTCGGCCTCGGCCTGACCTGTCAACACCGCGGGCCGGCTCGGCTGGGTGAAGGACAGCCGCGAGAACGGTGTGCCGACCACTGCCAGGCCGTCGAGCAGGAAGTGCGGGTTGAACGCGATTTCGATGTCGGGCCCGTTGATCGAACACTCGACCGCCTCGGACGCCTGAGCATCGTCGCCCGCGCCGGCCTCGATCGCCACCTGGCCCTCGGCGAACCGCAGCCGCACCGGGGTGTTGCGTTCGGCGACGAGCGAGACCCGCTTGACCGCCTCGACGAGCGCACTTGTGGACAGGACGGCTTCGGTGTCGACCGATGTCGGGAAGATCGAGGTCACCTTGGGATATTCGCCGTCGAGCAGTCGGGTCGTCGCCCGCCGCTGCCCAGCCTCGAAGCCGATGAGCCCCTCGCCGCCGGCGTGGCTGCCGAACGCGAGCTCGACCGAGCCGGCCGCCCCGAGAGCCTTGGCTGTATCGCTCAGGGTGCGGGCGGGGATGAGGGCCGTGTATGCCGCGCTGCTCGCGGCCGGGGTCCAGGTGAGTTCACGCATGGCCAGGCGATAACGGTCGGTCGCCAGCAGGGTGATCCGCTCGCCGTCCACTTGCATGCGCACGCCCGTCAGGATCGGCAGCGTGTCGCCACGGTCGGCGGCGATCGCGACCTGGTGGACGGCCTGGGTGAAGACATCGCCGGCAATCGACCCGGAGGAATTCGGGGAGGCCGGCAGGGTCGGATAGTCGTCGGCAGCCATCATGAGCAGGCTGAACCGGCTTGTGCCGCACGTGACCTGCACCTTGGTGCCCTCCGTGGACACCTCGACGGGATGGGACGGCAGGTTGCGGGCGATGTCGGCCAGCAGTCGGCCGGTGACCAGAACCGTGCCGCCCTCGTCGACGTCGGCCGCGAACGTGACCTTGGCGGACACCTCATAGTCGAACGCCGACAACGTCACGGTGCCGGCGCGGTCAGCCTCGACCAGCACACCCGACAGGACCGGGACCGGCGGCCGGTTGGGCAGCCCTCGAGCCACCCAGGTCACGGCATCGGCGAGCACCTCACGCTCAACGCGGAACTTCACGGGTCTTCTCCACCTATTGTGCGAACAATCGTGTCCCGCAGCGGTGCGTCGTCGGTGCGCCGACCGTGCCGGGCGCGATGGTGACCCACCACGGCATACGGGCGCGGGTCCGACCGCGTCTGGGGAACTCTGACCCTAGTCCCTTCCGCCGTGAACGCAAGGGGAGGCCGTCGCTGGGGCGCGAATCGGGTCATGTTGTCGGGGAGATGGGGAGAATGGGATAGGTCATCGTCGTCATAGGTGTTGTGCACACCGTGGAAAACCCAAGTCCTCGCAGGTCACGAGCCATCTCAGGCTGGGTATGCCGTGTGGATGGCCGGGGGGAGTACTGGCAGGGTCTGTGGGGGGCGCGGCGCTGTACACAGCGGTTCCACCAGCGCAGAGGGCGTTGTCCACGGTCGTTGAGGATTTGTCCACAGTTATACACAGGCAGGTGTGGACAGCGGCGATCTGCGGCCGTCCGAGTGTGTGGACAACATGTGGAGAAGGGCAGCAACCGATACAGCCGTTCAGGGGATGAGCCCGATCAGCACGGCCGATCGGTGTCCTTCATGAACTGGTGCGAATGCGCCCCGTGAGCTCGGTGACCTGGTTGTAGATGGCCCGGCGCTCGCCCATGAGCTCGCGGATCTTGCGGTCGGCGTGCATGACGGTCGTGTGGTCGCGCCCGCCGAAGGCCTGGCCGATCTTGGGCAGCGACAATTCGGTGAGTTCGCGGCAGAGATACATGGCGATCTGCCGGGCGTTGACCAATTGTCGGGACCGGGAGGAACTGCCGAGATCCTCCACCGTGAGCCCGAAGTAGTTGGCTGTTTCGCGCTGGATCGTCGCCAGGGTGATCCGTACCGGCTGGTCGGACGACACGAGGTCCTTGAGCACCACCTCGGCCAGCGCGAGGTCGACCGACTGATGGTTGAGGCTCGCGAAGGCGGTGACCCGGATGAGCGCGCCTTCCAACTCGCGGATGTTCGACACGATCTTGGTGGCGATGTATTCCAGGACCTCGTCCGGGGCGCTCATCCGCTCCTGGAGTGTCTTCTTGCGCAGGATGGCGATCCGCGTCTCAAGGTCGGGGGCCTGGACGTCGGTGATGAGACCCCATTCGAAACGGCTGCGCAGTCGCTCCTCGAACCCGCTGAGTTGTTTGGGCGCCAGGTCGGAGGTGATGACGACCTGCTTGGAGTTGTTGTGCAGCACGTTGAAGGTGTGGAAGAACTCCTCCTGCGTCTGAACCTTGCCGGCCAAGAACTGGATGTCGTCGATGAGCAGGACGTCGACGTCTCGATAGAGGCTCTGGAAGGTGCTGGCCCGGTCGTCACGGATCGAGTTGATGAACTCGTTGGTGAACTCCTCGGAGTTGACGTACCGCACCCGAAAGCTCGGGTAGATCTGGCGGATGTAGTGACCGATCGCGTGCAGCAGGTGAGTCTTGCCAAGTCCTGACGAGCCATAGATGAACAGCGGGTTGTAGGCCTTGGCCGGGGCTTCGGCGACCGCGTTGGCCGCCGCGTGGGCGAAGCGGTTGCTCGCCCCGGCGACGAAAGTGTCGAAGACGTACTTCGTGTTGAGCCGACTGCGGTCGGGTTCGTTGTCGCGCCGGGGGAAGGGCACGATCGCGCCGGAATGGCGCCCGGGAGCGCGCGAACCGCCGAAGTGCTCGGCGTTGGTGTGGGGAACCTCGTCATGGAAGCGTTCGGAGCGGGCGGCATCGAGCACCTCGGTGCGTGCCGCCTCGTCGTCGGCCACGGGGCCATCGAGCTCCAGGGCGGTGTCGACGGTCACGGCCAAGCCGATGTCCCGGCCGAGCTGCTCACTCAACGCCTGGCTGACTTCGCCCCGCAGATCGGTCTCGACGACCTTCTTCGTGTAGTCGTTGGGGACCGCAACCAGTGCAGTGTGCTCGACGATGGCCATCAACCGGGCAAACCCGAGAAAGGCACGCTCACTGGGCGAGACCCCGGCCTGGTTGAGTCTGACCAACGTCCGACGCCACACGTCGCCCAGGTCAACGTCGCCATCGGTCACGGTGGTACCCCTCCCCTGCCACACAGGGTGGACGGCGGCTCGGGGCATTTCCCCCGCGTCACTCTATCGCAGTTGTCCACAACCCTGTCCACAGGGTGTGCATGAGCGACGACGCCGGATTCCCGATTGAGCCGGGGACCCGGGCGAGGCGCTGGGACCCGAGATTACACCGAGAACGGCGTGTCGTCCTGTCGAGATTTGGGCAATGCGGGAAACTGGTCGGCTCGGTCTCGGGCGGGCGAGCGCCACGGGTTTGACCACCCTGCCGCCGGGACCGTACCCTGACTCTTGGCCCTGTGTCGCCGCGCCTCGTGCGCGGGATCCGGCCGCTTTCGCGTGCCCGTGAGTCTTGCGCGGGCTTCCGATAGCGGCCGGCAGATGAGGCAGCAGCCGACAGACCACCGACAGACCTCGACACCACCGACAGACCACCGCAGTCCGCCGCAGGCTCCCGCCCTGGGCCTGCCGATCGACGGAGACTGACACCGTGAGCAAGCGCACCTTCCAGCCCAACAATCGCCGTCGGGCCAAGACGCACGGCTTTCGCCTGCGAATGAGCACCCGCGCCGGCCGTGCGATCCTCGCCGCCCGGCGCCGTAAGGGCCGCACCGAACTGGCTGCTTGAGGTCCGCGTGTGCTGCCGGCCGGTAATCGGCTGCGCTCCGCGCAGCAGTTCCGCGCCGTGCTTCGCGGTCCCAGGGGATCTCGATCCGGAGGGCGCCTGCTCGTGGTCCATGCAGCAATGACCGACTCGGTGGGCGTTCGAGCGCCCCGAGTCGGTTTCGTGGTGTCCAAAGCGGTCGGCGGCGCAGTCGTGCGCAACCGCACCACGCGCCGGCTTCGTTCTCTGGTGGCGGCCCGGCTCGACGGCATACCGGCTGGGTGTGACCTTGTCGTGCGAGCGGCCCCGGCTGCCGCGGCGGCTTCCTTCGACGAACTCGGGCACGAGCTCGAGCGCTGCCTGACGCGAGCCGTGGCGAGGCTGCGATGACCACCGTTGCGACCGAGAACGCCGTCGCTCGCGGACGCCGGCTCACGACGCCGCTGCCGAACCGAGCACCATGGCCGTGCTGCTGGGACCGCTCCGCGGTCCGTGGACATGGCGCACCGTGTGGGTGGCGCCGCTGCTGCTGCTCGTGCGCGCCTACCAGCTGCTCTTCTCGCCGATGGAGCTACAGACCTGCCGCTTCTACCCGTCGTGCTCGGGATATGCCGTGACCGCGCTCCTTCGATTCGGCCCCCTCCGGGGCGGCTGGCTTGCCGCGCGCCGACTCGGACGCTGCCACCCCTGGAACCCGGGGGGCGTCGACCACGTGCCGGAGTCCGAGCACCGGCATTCGATCGACGGCCGGACCACCACCTGACCACCCGGCCGCACCCGGCACACCGTGGGTGTGCGGCCTCCTCGGTGAGACGCGAGTCTCGCCTTTCGAGCAAGGACGAGCGTGGGAGATTTCTTCAACACCATCCTCTCGCCGCTGACTATCGGCGAAGCCTGGGTGATGCTGGGCTGGCACCGGCTCTGGCTGACGCTGGGCATCGGCGGCGGCTGGGCGTGGGCCTTGTCGATCGTCGGGCTCACCGTGGTCGTGCGTATCGTGCTCATCCCGCTGTTCGTCAAGCAGATCCACGCGTCCCGGCGGATGCAGCTGATCCAGCCCGAGATGCAGAAGATCCAGGCGAAGTACAAGGGCAAGACCGACCCTGAGTCGCGCCAGGCGATGACCCAGGAGACGATGGGTCTGTACAAGAAGACGGGCACCAACCCCTTCTCGTCCTGCCTGCCGATCCTGCTGCAATCACCCTTCTTCTTCGCGCTGTTCACGGTGCTCAACAACCTCAAGGGCATCTCGGTCGGCACGCATCCGCCGATCGGGCCGATCACCCCCGAGGTGGCTACCGCCATCGAGTCCTCGAACATCTTCGGCGCGCCGTTCTCCTCGACCTTCCTCGGAGCCAGTGACACACCGACCAAGCTCCTCACGGTCGTGCTCATCATCCTGATGTCGGTCTCGACCTTCACGACGCAGCGCCAACTGATGCGTAAGAACCTCCCGGACTCGGCGCTGGACAACCCGTTCATGAAGCAGCAGAAGGTCCTGCTCTATCTGATGCCGATATTCTTCGCGATCTCCGGCATCAACTTCCCGATCGGCGTGCTGCTCTACTGGCTGACGACGAACGTCTGGTCGATGGGCCAGCAGTTCTATGTCATCCGCAAGATGCCGGCGCCCGGCTCGGCCGCCGAGCGGGCGCTGCACGATCGGCAGGCACGCAAAGGCAAGTCAGTCACGCCGTTCTCCCTGCCTGGCCTGGATCGCCCCGGCGACACGGACGTGCAGGACGCCCCAAACCCCGACACCGGCACGGGCAGCCGGCAGCGCCAGCAACCGAAGAGCAAGAAGCGCGCGAAGCGCACCGGCGGATCCGCACCAGGGGCCGCCGGTGGTCCGGCAAAACCGGGGTCCCCGGACGCCACCCCAACTGACCAATAGGTATGCCGCGCCAGCGCGGCATACGCGCGGCGGCGGTTCGTGAAGGAGAGAGTCATGAGTGACCCAGGACGGTCGGATCTCGACGCCATGCCCCCAGTGCCCGACGTGTCGGATGGCGAGGCGGACCTGTCGGGCGAGCTGGCCGACGCGGGCTTGGATGAAGGTACGCACGGTCCGGCGGATGAGGCGCTGCCAGACGCCGCCCACGGCCCAGGACGGCGACGACGCGAGCGACGGCGACCCTTTCAGCGATGACGAGCCTGACGAAGACGAGCCTGACGACGAAGACGAGTCTGGCGACGAAGACGAGTCTGGCGACGAAGACGAGTCTGGCGACGAACCCGAGGACGACGACGAGTCTGACGAAGACGAATCTGACGAAGACGATGAGGCTGAGCCCGCCTCTGGACGGGCGAGAGGATCTCGCCGCGGTACCGGGCGGGTCAAGGTCCTGGAACGCGAGGGTGAGGTCGCTGCCGACTTCCTGGAACGGCTGCTCGACATTGCCGACCTCGACGGCGACATCGACGTCGACATCGATGGAGACCGGGCTGCAGTCGCCATCGTCGACTCTGAGGAGGGCCGGGTACCCCGCCGCCTGGTAGGGCCCGACGGCCGTGTGCTCGAGGCCTTGCAGGAACTCACGCGCCTGGCCGTTCAGACCGCGACCGGGGAGCGTAGCCGGCTCATGCTGGATGTCGCCGGATATCGCGCTGACCGCCGAGCAACCCTCGTGACGTTGGCTCGATCGGCGATCGACGAGGTGCGCTCGAGTGGCCAGGCCAAGGCTCTGGCCAACATGTCGGCTTTCGAGCGCAAGGTTGTCCACGACGAAGTCACCGCGTCCGGCTTGGTGTCGGAGTCCGACGGCGTCGAGCCGCACCGCCACATCGTCATCAGTCCCGCCGCCGCCGTCGTCTGACGAGTGCCAAGGCACGACGACCGGCGGCCGCCTGACGTGGAAACGGGGCCCGACACCGGTCAGCTGTCTGGACCGATAGTGCCCCCGACCCCGGATGCGGCGCGGCAGGTGTTCGGAGATTCACTGGCGATCGCTGAGAAGTACGTCGCCGAACTGGCCGACACGGGAGTCAGCCACGGATTGATCGGCCCGCGTGAGGCGCCACGGTTATGGGAACGCCATGTGCTCAATTGTGCAGTCATCGCTGAGCTCATCCCGCAGGGAGCAACCTGCATCGACGTGGGCTCTGGTGCCGGATTGCCCGGTCTCGCCTTGGCGATCGCGCGCCCGGATCTGCAGGTCACCCTCGTCGAGCCCCTGAGCCGGCGCGCGTCGTGGCTTGAGGGCGTCGTCGAGCGGCTCGGGGTCGTTGGTGTGAAGATTCGCAACGCTCGCGCCGAGTCTCTCGCTGGCGAACTACACGCTGACGTCGTCACTGCACGGGCGGTCGCCGACCTGCCGACCCTCGCTCAATGGTGTTTCCCTCTGATCGACGGTGACGGTCGACTGCTGGCCCTCAAGGGGAGCCAGGCTCAGGCCGAGCTCGACGCCGCTGCGGATCGGTTGCGGGCGCTGGGCGCGAGCGCTTGGCGGGTGGTGGCCTGCGGCGAAGGTCTGCTTGAGCAGCCGACCCAGGTCGTCGAGGTGCGGGTCGACGCCGCCGCGATCCCGTTGGCAGCGAGCACCTCACCTCGGGGAGGTCGAGGGGGACCGAAGCGGCAGCCTCGTCCGGGACGGAAAGGACCGCGCAGGGGTGCATCACGTCGCTCGTGACGAGCTCACGCCCGTTCGACGACCTCACGCCCGATCGCACCGCGAGGTTTCGTCGTCGGGATGCCTGGTTTGGTCGGAATGCCGACGCGGGGGGATAGCGCCCCGGTCCTCCCGAGCGGCTGTGGTTGGATTCAGGGATGCAGCGGGTCACCGGCACCATGAGCGGGCTTGGCTGGCCGACACCCGAAACCCGGGGGATGCTGGCTGGGCTGGGCTGGCCAGGTGGCGACCAGGGGACCGGGGGCGCGGAAAGCAATCAGCGGCTCGCTGGCCACCGCGGGCACGAACACGAGGAGGAGTCGGCCGCCCCCCGCCGCCGGGTTCCCGGAAACCTCGGCAGACCCACCGCGGCTCGAACGACCGGTGTGGCCGCCCGCCCACCCCTTCGGCCACGCGCCCGGGGTTTCACGTGAAACTTCGGGGCACGCCCAGGGAGACATGGGCCCAGAGGTGAAGGATGTTTCACGTGGAACACTCGACGGCAGGGCGCTGTCCGAGGCGCAGAAGGCAGCCCTCATCGCCGCCATCCCGGCTGGAGACGAGCAGAGTCCGCTGGCAACCGCGATAGCCCGGGACGCGCGCCGTCGGATCACCCTGTCCGGCGAAACACTCCCAGCACCGCCGGCCACCCGCGTCATCACCGTCGCCAACCAGAAGGGCGGCGTCGGCAAGACGACAACAGCGGTCAATGTCGCCGCAGCGCTGGCCCTGCGCGGGCTGCGCGTCCTCGTGATCGACCTCGACCCGCAAGGCAACGCGAGCACTGCACTCGGGGTCGAGCATCGGTCCGGGATCGACTCGATGTATGAGGTGCTCGTCGACGACATGCCCCTGGCGGACGTCGTGGTGCAGTCGCCGCAGGTGCCGGGATTGTTCTGCGCACCGTCGACGATCGATCTCGCGGGGGCGGAGATCGAGTTGGTGTCGCTCGTCGCTCGAGAGGGCCGACTGGCTCAGAGCCTCAATCCCGAGTTGAGCCGTGCGGCATACGACTATGTCTTCATCGACTGCCCGCCGAGTCTCGGGCTGCTGACCGTCAATGCGTTCGTCGCAGCCACCGAGGTGTTGATCCCGATTCAGTGCGAGTACTACGCCCTTGAAGGACTCACCCAACTGCTGCGCAACGTGGAGCTCATCCGGACCCACCTCAACCCGGGCCTTGTCGTTTCGACAATCCTGATGACGATGTTCGACGGCCGGACCCGCTTGTCGGCTCAAGTCGCGGACGAGGTGCGTTCGCATTTCCCGGATCAGACCTTGCGAACGAACATCCCCCGATCGGTGCGGGTGTCGGAGGCCCCCAGTTTCGGAGAGACCGTCATGACCTACGACCCCATGTGCAGCGGCGCTCTGGCCTATCTCGAAGCTGCCAGTCAGCTCGCGCACCGGGGTGCATCCCCCGAGCACCCTGAAAACTAAGGAGCCTGGCCATGAAGGAGAAGGAGAAGCGGCGTGCTCTCGGCCGTGGGCTCGGGGCGCTCATCCCGACCGGTCCGTCGGGCGGCGTCGACCGAGACAGTCCGGTCGACGTGTTCTTCGGGGGTGGCGTTGACCGGCCCGATTCCGAGGTCGGCCTTGCCGAGCGCAATGACCAGTCACCCGAGGCACTCTCCGTCGACGGGGGTGGCCTGCTGCGTCCAGTGCCAGGAGCCACCTTCGCCGAGATCCCGGTCGCTGCGATTCGTCCCAACCCTCGCCAGCCTCGGACTGTCTTCGATGACGACGAAATGGCCGAGCTCATTCGCTCAGTCGCCGAGATCGGCCTCCTCCAACCGATCGTCGTGCGTCCGGTCGAGCCCACCGAGCCGGTCGAGGACATCGACGACTCAGAGAAACCGGACGATGTGTCGAACGGGCAGGTCCGGTACGAGCTTGTCATGGGCGAGCGCCGCTGGCGGGCCGCTCAGGCCGCGGGGCTCGACTCCGTGCCGGCCATCATCAAGTCGACCCACGATGACGACCTCCTGCGCGACGCCCTTCTGGAGAACTTGCACCGCAGCCAACTCAACGCTCTGGAGGAGGCCGCGGCATACCGGCAGCTGCTCGACGACTTCGGCTGCACCCAGGACGAGTTGGCCAGTCGCATCGGCCGCAGCCGACCTCAGGTGACCAACACGCTGCGCCTGTTGCGGCTGCCGCCGCTGGTGCAACGCCGGGTGGCGGCAGGGGTGCTGAGCGCCGGACACGCCCGTGCGTTGCTCGGCCTCGCGGACGGCGCGTCGATCGAGCGGCTTGCTCATCGGGTTGTCGCGGAGGGCCTGTCGGTGCGCTCGGTCGAGGAGATCGTCGCGATGGGCGCCCAGCAGCCGAAGGCATCGCGTGCGCCGCGCCCAGGACAGCGGACGGCGCAACTCGACGACTATGCCGCGCGCCTCTCCGATCGGTTCGACACGCGCGTGCAGGTCACCCTCGGGCAGCGCAAAGGCAAGGTCGTCGTGGAGTTCGCGTCTGTTGGCGACCTGCAACGGATCCTCGCCGTGATGGGTGTGGAGCGAGGCGATTGACCCATGAGCGATGGAGCAGTGAGGGGCCACGGTCACCGGCGGGCAGGTCGATCCGTGGTGCCGCTCACCATGAGAACCGTCGCTGAGATCGTTGAGCCCTGCGCCTCGTGTGGCTTCTGGGACAGCTCGCCTGCCCGACCGCAGCCCACCCAAGGATCTGGCGGTCGGGCAGCCAAGCGGACCTGGCTGGCCAGCGTGGAGCAGGAGTGGGGGTCCCCCGGCTGGAGCGTTCACGTCGATGACCACGTCGCCGGGCACCTCATCCTCGGGCCGGCGCATCTCGTGCCGCGAGCGCTCGCCTTCCCCACCGCTCCGGTCTTCGAGGACGCTCTCGTGCTCGTGGCCGCCCGAATCGCCCCCCCGTATGCCGGCCAAGGCCTCGGGCGGGTGCTGCTGCAAACCGCCGCCCGGCAGACGCTCAGTCGGGGCTATCGAGCCATCGAAGCAATCGCGTCACGAGCGGGCGATCCCTGTCTGCTGCCCGCGGAATACCTCGAGGCGGTGGGCTTCCATGCGGTCCGGGAGCACGCGAGTTTCCCCCGGATGAGGCTTGATCTGCGCACCGCACTGGCGTGGCGGGAGGACATCGAGCATGCGCTGGAGCGGCTGCTTGCGCCCGTTCGTCGGCTCGGCGAGGTGCCGACGGGTACGGCGACACGTGGCGACCAGCCTTGATTGTCGCTTCCGTGTGTGGGTGTGTCCGTGTGTCCGTGTGACAACTCGGTGTGACAGCGTGACGCAACTAGTCGCGCTCGGAGCCGCTCAGCCGATGAAGTCCTCCAGCTCGCGAAGGAGCAGCCGCTTGGGCTTGGCTCCGACGATGGTCTTGACGACCTCGCCGCCGACGTAGAGGTTCAGGGTCGGAATGCCGGTGACGCCGTATCGCGCGGTCGTGGCCGGGTTGGCGTCGGTGTCGAGCTTGCGGATCTCGACCCGGTCGCCGTACTCAGCGTAAATCTCCTCGAGGATGGGAGCGATCTGCTTGCACGGGCCGCACCAAGCCGCCCAGAAGTCGACGAGGACGGGCTTACTGCTGGCAAGGACGTCGGTGGCGAAGGTTGCATCTGTGGTGGCGGGGATGGCGCCCATGGTGCCCTTTCAGTGGCGGCAGAGGTTGGGATCTCGCTGTGCGGTCGTTGGTGCGCCGGGACGCCTCGAGTTGGTCCCGGCGGGTCTGGTCAGGGGCTCACCGATTGGGTGTTCAGGTCGGTGAGGTGGCGTTCGGTGTCCAGGGCCGCTGCGCAGCCGGAGCCGGCGGCGGTGATGGCTTGTCGGTAGGTGTGGTCGACGAGGTCGCCGCAGGCGAAGACGCCGGGGATGTTGGTCAGGGTGCTGCGGCCTTGGACGGTGACGTATCCGTCGGGGTCCAAGTCCACGACACCCTGCAGAAGTTCGTTGCGGGGGTCGTGGCCGATCGCCACGAACAGGCCGGTGACTGGTAGGTCGCGGGTGGCGCCGGTGGTGGTGTCGGTCAGGGTGATGCCGGTCAGTTTGCTCTCGCCGTGCAAGGCGGTGACTGTGCAGTTCCACGCGAAGGTGATCTTCGGGTCGGCCGCCGCCCGGGCAGCCATGATCGTGGAGGCCCGCAGACTGTCGCGGCGGTGCACCATGGTGACCGACCGGGCGAACCGGGTCAGGAACGTCGCTTCCTCGACGGCGGAGTCCCCGCCGCCGACCACGGCGATGTCCTGATCACGGAAGAAGAACCCATCGCAGGTCGCACACCAGGACACCCCACGCCCGGACAGACGCTTCTCGTCGGGCAACCCCAACTCACGGTAGGCCGAACCCATCGCCAGGATCACCGTGCGAGCCGACCACGTGCGGCCCTCACCGTCGGTGACCGTCTTGACCGCACCAGTCAACTCCATCGCGGTGACATCGTCGGTCACTATTTCAGTGCCGAACTTCTCAGCCTGCGCCCGCATCGCCAACATCAGATCCGGACCCAGCACCCCATCAGGAAACCCCGGGAAGTTCTCCACATCGGTCGTGGTCATCAACGCCCCACCGGCAGTGACCGCACCCTCGAACAGCACCGGCCGCAACCCCGCCCGCGCGGCATACACCGCCGCCGTATACCCCGCCGGACCCGACCCGACAATCACCACCTCCCGCACCTCAGAAGCAGTGAGGTCGGTGGGATCGGCCGCTCCGGTGGGATCGACCGGTTCGGTCAGCGGGTCCGTCACAGGATCGGTCACTTTCGGGAATCACTCCTCGATCGATGGTCTCGGACCGGCCGGACAGACCGACGCGGGCCGCGCCGGTGCCCGCCTGAGGCGGGCAGGCACCGAGACGCAGTACCAAACGGCAGATGTTGTGTTAGCTGAGCGCCGGGAGCCCAACATACCGGCTCGGCCCCGAGGGGGGATCAGGCCGCGCCGGTGTTTCCCTCAATCGGACCAACCTGCGGCGATCCCTCAGCATTCCCGGTCGACCCACCCGAGGCGACCCACCCGAGGCGACGGCACGATCGCTGTCAGGTCGGTCGACCTCAGGGCATGACCACCGGGCCCGCCAGCAGGCCCGGCTCGCCCTTGGCGCACGAACGCTGCACGGCATACGCCTGGGTGAGGCCTGTGGCGTCCACGACGACGATGACGGCGGCCGGCTGCCCGTCGAAGTCCGCGAGGTCGACGAACACAGCTTGCGGGGATCCTTCGCCGAGAGTCGTCAGGCATTCGCTCAGCCCAGGCAGCGTGGAAACCTCCGCCAGGGACACCGCGTCGCTGGGGGGCGGGGCACCCGGCGTGTCGAGCATGGCCTGGGCGAGGCGGGGCAGGGTGGCCGCCGTGTAGGAGCGGGCGCTTTGCTCGATGTGCGCCGACGCACCGTTCGGCAACGCTCCCGTCGGCGCTTTCGCGCCGTCTGGTTGCCGGGATAGCTCCGAGGCGTCACTGGCGCCCGGCGAGCCGCCAGCCCGTGCGGGTTCGTTCGCCGTGAGCACCCCCGCCGTGGTGGTTCCGCCCTGGCTGCTCAACCGCGACAAGCCTCCGGCGGCGAGCGCGATCACGGCGAGCGACGCAGCGGCGGACCCGAGCACGACCTGCCGACGGCGGCGGATCTCACCCTGATCAAGCGCCCGCTGCTGCCGCCCGCGCCAGAGTCCGCGGGGGGCTTCAGGGGGACGGCCGGGTCGGCCGGACCCGTCGGGCAACGCTCGCAGAGCCGCCTCACCCGCGACTGCGCCGTCGCCACGGACCGGCATACCCGCCACGTATGCCGTGTGGTCGCCTGCCGCGTCGTCGCCGATCTCCGCCTGATCGACGGAGTCGGAGACGAGCCCGAGCTCCGCGCCCAACTGCGCCGAGCCCTCGTGTGGCTCCAGCGCCCCTCGGTCCTGCGCCGCCGCCAGGGCCGAGAGGATGCTGGCTGCAACCGCCTCGGGCATCGGCCCGGGGTCGGGCAGGGCAGCGAGCAGGCTGCGCACCCCGGTGTCATCCATCGTCGGATCCGGATTGGCGTCCTGCTCGAACCACCTCGGCTCGGTCATGCTCTGTCCCTCCGGAGGCTCAGCGGGCAACCCGCCCCCCGACGAGCCGGGCGACGCCGGTGTGTCCGGATGTCCTCCACCCGTGAGACGGAACGGGCCGCGCGATGGTTCCGACGCTCGGCGGGCTGGTTCTGCCCCAGGGCCTCGAGGCGCGTCATGAAGCACCCCGGTGCAGCCCGAGCGACTCGGCCATGGCCGCGCGGGCGCGAGAGCACCGCGATTTGACCGTTCCCTCGGCGACGCCGAGGATTTCGGCGGTCTCGGCCACTGACAGTTGCTGCATGTCGACCAGGACGAGGGCCAGCCGCTGACCCTCCGGCAGTTTCGCCAACGCTGCCCGCACGTCAAGCCGGGTCACCGTCGCGGCGTGGTCATCGTGGCGGTCGGGGAGCTCGACCTCCGGCAACGCGGACGTGGGTCGGCGGCGGCGCAGCCGATCCAGACACGCGTTGACGACGATGCGGTGCAGCCAGGTCGTCACCGCGGCCTCGCCGCGGAAGGACCCGGCGCGACGGTATGCCGCGAGGAAGGCGTCCTGCACGGCGTCCGCCGCCATCTCGGGGTCGCCGCACGTGCGCACCGCGACCGCCCACATCCGGTCCTTGTGGCGGCGGAAGATCTCCCCAAAGGCGTCGGGGTGCCCGGCGCAATGGGCCGCGATCAGCTGGGCGTCACTGTGATCGGCCAGGGTCGACAGAGCGGAGCTCACGTCGTCACCTTCACCTCTTGCACCTGAGCACGGAATCGACCTTCGCCGTCGGGCCCGAGTGCGGTGACGACGATGATGACGAGCTGACCGGCGGGCGCTGGACCGGTGGGGAGCTCGAAGACCAGCTCACCGGACTTGCCCGAGCTCGATCCGATCTTGGTGGCTCCGTCGAGAGAGGCACGGTTGGCGAGATAGACCGTGATGTCCTGGGCGGCGGGGACAGTGACGAGGACCCGGCGCACCGGGGTTTGCTGACCGAGGTCGGCGATGATACCGATTCCCTGCTTGTTGATACCGCCGAAGTTGGCAGTCTTGAACCAGCCCGATCGCCACATGGTGTCGGCCTTGCCGTCGAAGGCACGCCCCGAGGTCGTCGAGGAGACCTGGCCGAGGGTCACCTCGAATCCGGCGCTGCCGACGATTGGCACTGGGGTTCCGGCGGGAGCCGCAACCGTGGCCGCGGGTCCGCCCGCGTCACCGCCGGCCGGTGCGGTTGAGTTCGCCGTTCCGGTTGCAACCGTCGTCTCACCCGTGTCCGGCGTGGAGGTTCCGATCCTTGGCAGGCCCCAGATGCCCAGGACCGCCAGCAGCACGACGAGCGCAGCAACGATGGCCAGCGCGAGGCCCGTCTCCTGCGACCTGGGTGCCGCCCCGTCGCCGAGCGGGTCCGATGCCTCGAGTCGGTCGCTGCCGTCGCCCACGGGGCTGGACAGGGAGGGGTCGCTGCCGATGCCGTCGGGTCCGGTGATCGCGCTGACTCCGGACTCGGTCTCGGAACCGCTCGCGGCCCCGAGACCCCGCCCGGCCTGGTCAAGTCGCTCGGTCACCCGCTCACCTGTGTGCCGGGCCCGTTCGCCGACCCGCTCGCTCACCTTCCTGGTCCGCTCACCTACCCGCTCACCGATCTGCCCGGCCACCTCAGCGGCGGTCGAGCCGGCAGCGCTGAGTCGGGTACCAAACCGCCGGGCGACCGCCGCGACTGCTCCGCCTGCGGCGACCGTTCCGCCTGCCGCCACCGTTCCGCCGCACGCCACCGCTCCGCCGCGGCGCTGCTCCGCCGGAGGGGGCACCGCCGGGCCCCGCTCGGACGACCAGCCGAAGGACCACTCGGAGGACCACTCGAAGGACCACTCGGAGGACCACTCGGAGGACCACTCGGGGCGGGCGCCATCCCAACCGGCCGGGTCGCCGGCAAGCCGTCGCCACCATCGCTGTCGCGATTCCCTTGTGCCACAAAGCGATTCATGCCCTCAACGGTCAGATCGACGGTGGCGACGGGGGACCAGGGCCGTAGCACGGCCACCAGTTCCTCGGGCGTCTGCGGCCCCGCGTTCTCGACGAGCATCACCCGCGACAGGCGGTCGAGCTCTGGGCTGGACCCGGCGCCTAAATCGCCCGGGCTCACGACCCGGCCGCTGAGGGTCGGGGCCGCCTGGAGTCCGGAGTTGGGGCCGGGCAGCGGCCACCGGCCGGTGAGCGCGGCATACCCGATGGCCACGAGCGCCCGGGCGTCCCGGCGCGAGGCCTCCCCGGCAGGGAGGTCGTCCTGGCCGAACAGTGCCCCCTCGGTGGCGACTCCGCGGACCATGATGGCGCCGTCGGGCCGGATGAGGACGTTGCTCGGCGTCAGGACGAGGTGATGCAGACCGCGGGTGGCAGCCGTGGCCAGGGCGACGGCGCATTCCCCGGTGATGCGCAGGGCCTCGTCGCCGGGCAGCCCACCGCCGGCGAGGATCTGGGTGAGCGCGTGCGCGTCGGGGATCGCTTCCTCGACGACCGCGTATGCCGGGCCGCTGGTCACGACGTCGAGCACCCTTACCAAGCGGGGGTCCTCGACGACGGCGGCACGTCGCCCGGCATCGACGGTGGCCGAGGCCTGGGCGTCTTCAGGGGAGAAGCACAACAGGACGACGTCTCGGCCCAGGACCGTGTCCTCTGCGGCCCACCGCTCCCAGCGCGGGTGCTGGTGCAGTCGCCGGCCGGCGATATAGCGCTCACCGAGGGTTGTCCCTGGGCCGAGGTGTTCCACGAATCCTGCCTCCAGGCCTCTCACACGAGCCTGCCCCGCACGAGGCTTGGCTGTCTGGTCATCCTACGGCGCGGGGTGTCGCACGACTGGCGCGACGAGCGGGACTTCGGGCATCGGGTCGACCGGATCGAGAGCGATGACGCCGAGCTCGGCCGTGGTCCGGGGTGGCCGGCGCAGCGTCCGGATGATCCCGACCAGCAGAATCAGCCCGAACGCCGTCCACATCGACACGTAGAGCCACGCACCGGGTGGCGCAGCCTGCACGGATATCTGCTCGGTCCGGCCGATCCGGGTGCCGTCAAGGGTCTCGATCCAGGCGCTGATCGGGACAAGCCCTTGGGCGACCGCAGCGAGTCGGATCTGCACGGTCGCCTTGGCACGTGCGGCGACGTCAACGGGCTGACCGGCCTCGACGACATACATCCGTGCATTGCCCGGTGTCAGCACTGCCCGGATGCCGTGCACAGGTTCGTCGAGATCGTTGACGATGGTCACCTGTAGCACGCCCTCGTCGGCCAGGAAATTCGCCGACTGGGGGCTGACCGACAGGCCGTCGGCCACGGTGGCGGTGGATCGGGCGAGCTGGTCGAGCACCGTGGCGTGCTCCGACGGCCGATCGCGCCAGCGGACGCTGACGAGGTCGCTGCCGATGTCGTGCCAGCGGCCCATGGTCGGGCTTGTCGGGTCGAGCACAGTGCTGAGGGTGCTGAGCAGGGTCTGCTGGGTGGCGATCCGCGACAGCGTGCCGGGGGTCAGCGGGCTCTTGGCGCCGCCGATGTCGGTCGCTGTGGCGGGGGTGTTGCCGGGGGTTGTGGCGGTGGGCAGCGCTCGGGCCGCGTCGGGGCCGATGCCCGGACGCAGCGCCACATCCAGGCCGACAGTCCGCACCCACGGGATGCGGTCGGCCGACCGCAGCAACTCCCCGAGCTCGCCGGGATCGGCGTCGGCGGTGGCCCCGCGCGGGGCCACGACGAGGAAGGTCCGGGCGATGGACGGCCGTTCGCCGTGCAACGCCGCGGTCTGCGCGACGAGCAACTGCCGGGCGATGGTCGCCTCGGCGGGCGTGGACAGCTCGGTGAACAGCTCGCTCAGCCGATCGTCCCATCGCAGCACCGGCGTGCCCAGGGGGGCGGTCCCGGCCGTGGACGGGGTGAGCCGCGCTGTCGGGTCGGTCGCGTGCCCCGACACCAAGATCGCCGACAACCCCGACCCGTATGCCGCCCGCAGCGCGGCTTCCCGTCCGGCCGGCAGCGTCCCGTCTGCTGGCCAGGCAAAGCCGACCCGCGTGCCGATCCCTCGGGCCTTGAGCCGATCGGCGCCGCCGAGCAGCTCGGGAAGCTGCCCCTGTGCTGCGGCCAGCGCGTCAGCCGTGGTGAGGGCTGCGAGGTCGGGGTCGTCCTGCGGCAGCGCAAGGACCGGGTTGGTCGTGGAGGCGGCGACCAGGGCCTGCGCAAGCGGCCCCTGGTCGAGGCTCGAGCTTGGGCCCAGAACTGCGGGGTCGACGGCATAGGTCACCGAGCGACCAGCGGTCGCGGCGAGCATCTGCACCAGCGGGGATCCCGGGCCGACCTGAGCGTCCCAGGCAGCGGCGCGGTCGGCTGGGGCCGCCGCCCGCAGGCCGGGATCGGCCTCTAGGGTGACCGGCAACACCCAGGCGATGGAGATCGGCGTGTAGTCGGCGGCCCGCTGCCAGCCGACAAAGGTGCGTAGCACGGCCAGACTCGTCCCCCGCTCGCCGATCAGCTCGACGGCGATCGGGACGACGCCGAAGGGTCGGGCCAGTCGCAACTGCTCGGCGCCGACAGTGAGGGTGAAGGGCGCCCCGCCTGTGCGGCGCGAGTCGATCGGGGTGCGATCGACTTCGGTGCCCGTGGCGGTCCCGACTCCCGTGGACCAGGTCTGGACGTCGGTGCGGTTGTCGATGCTGGCGCGGCCGCGCACCAGCCGGACAGCCGCCGCGGCTCCGGAGGCCGCGCCCGACCCGGTGGGCGATCCTGCCGCGTCGACCGTGCCGCTGATGGTGAGCGTTCCGCCCGGCGCGAGGACCGACGGTGTGATCTGGGTCAGCGTCAGCCGGGAGGGTGCGGTATCCGTCTGACCGGCGAGGCGGGCGGGCGGCATACCGGCGGGCGGCATACCGGCGGGCGGCATATCGGCGGCGACAGCCGCACCGGGCACTCCCGCGACCGACACGATCACGGCTGCGACGAGCGCGGCCCCCCGGGCCGCGAGCGCCGTCAGCTTCACGCGGTGCCTGCCAAACGCTCCCAGGCGACCTTGGCGATGCGCCTCTCGTTGGGGAACGTCAGATGTTGGTGGACCTCGTCGAGTGGGAACCAGGCGACGTCGATCGCCTCCTGGTCGGGGTCGTTCTCGATGGTGAGCTCACCACCGGTGGCCTCGAGCAGGTAATGATGGACGAACTTGTGCACCCGTTTGTCGCCCGCCGCGAACCAATAGTCGATCGTGCCCAGCTCGGCGAGCACTCGCCCGGTGATGCCGGTCTCTTCGGCGACTTCGCGTGCCGCAGTCTCAGGTAGTGACTCGCCTGGCTCGATGTGGCCCTTGGGCAGACACCATTCGATCCGCCCGGCCCGGTTGCGGCGGGCGATGACCGCGATCCGAGCGGCACCCTCGTGCACGTCGACGACGACGCCGCCGGCCGATCGCTCCTCCACCCAGGGCAGCCGCCGGCCCGGGTTGGTGGGGAGGGGGGCCGCGGTGCTCATCTGCCCACTCTAACCAGCGGTTCCTTCCGGGATGCCGAGCCGCACCGGCCGGCGGCATCCGGGCTAGGCTTATCGGTCGTGCCCAACCCACCCTCAGCGAGAGCCACCCTGTTGCGCGCGGCGGTCGCCGCACTTGCGCCGCAGCTGCCGGTGCTCACCCAGCTGGGCAAGCGGTTCGTGGCGGCCGGGCACGAGTTGGCGCTGGTGGGCGGTCCGGTCCGCGACGCCTTCCTCGGGCGCACCTCTGGGGATCTTGACTTCACGACCGACGCGATGCCCGACGAGACGCTCACCGTGATCCGAGACTGGGCGGACGCGTATTGGGAGATCGGGCGTGAGTTCGGCACCATCGGAATGCGCAAGGGCCGCCTGGTCATCGAGATCACCACGTATCGCAGTGACGTCTATGACCGGACCTCGCGCAGACCCGAGGTGGCGTTCGGGCGCTCGCTGTCCGAGGACCTCGTCCGGCGCGATTTCACCGTCAACGCGATGGCGATGCGGCTTCCGTCGCTGGAGTTCGTCGACGAGCATGACGGGCTTGCCGACCTCGCCGCGCGTCGATTGCGCACCCCCGCCACGCCGCAGGAGTCCTTCGCCGACGACCCGCTGCGGATGATGCGGGCGGCCCGCTTCACCGCGCAACTCGGCTTCACCGTCACCCCCGAGGTGTATGCCGCGATGGCGGCTCAAGCGGGCACGCTCGCGATGGTGTCGGCCGAGCGGGTGCGTGAGGAGTTCACCAAGCTGCTGCTGGCCGACGATCCCCGGGCCGGGCTCGCCCTGGTCGTCGACGCGGGGCTGGCCGACGTCTTCCTGCCCGAGTTGCCGGCGCTGCGGCTGGAGATCGACGAACACCACCGGCACAAGGATGTCTACGAACACTCCCTCATCGTCCTGCAGCAGGCCATCGCTCATGAGGGGCGCACCCGAGCCGACGACGCGGCATACCCGGTGGTCAAGGGGCCCGACTTGGTGCTGCGCCTGGCCGCGCTGTTGCACGACGTCGGCAAACCGGCGACTCGGCGCTTCGAGGACGGCGGCGGGGTGTCCTTCCACCACCACGAGCTCGTCGGAGCGCGCCTGGTGAGCAAACGGCTGACGGCGATGCGGTTCGACAAGGACACCATCAAGGCCGTCGCGCGGCTGGTCGAGCTGCATCTGCGCTTCCATGGTTACGGCGAGGGGCAGTGGACCGACTCGGCGGTGCGGCGGTACGTCACCGACGCTGGGCCGCTGCTCGGTCGGCTGCATGCGCTCACCCGGTCGGACTGCACCACCCGTAATGTCCGCAAGGCGACCCGGCTGGCCCGAACCTATGACGAGCTGGAAGAGCGGATCGCGCGGCTGAGCGCGCAGGAAGAACTGGCTGCGGTACGTCCGGAGCTCAATGGTCACGAGATCGCCGCGGTGCTCGGGATCGCGCCCGGGCCGGCGCTCGGGCAGGCCTATGCATTCTTGTTGGCGGTGCGGCTGGACGAGGGTCCGATCGGCCGCGAGGCTGCCGAGGACCGGCTGCGGCAATGGTGGTCGAGCACACACGGCGACACGGCATACCCTCAGTAGCGAAGGCCCCCGGGTAGGGGAGGGGCGAACACGGAAGGGTGCAGGGATGAGCGAGTCGGCGCTGGCGCTGTCAGTCGGCACCGCGACCGACGTCGGACAGGTCCGGGAGCGCAACGAGGATGCGTCCTTCGCCAGCGGCTCGATCTTCCTCGTCGCCGACGGGATGGGCGGGCATGCCGCCGGTGACGTCGCCAGCAGCATCACGGCGACGACGATCGGCGAGTTGGCCCAGCGCACCGACCTGCAGGTCGACGGCATCGTCGCTCAGGTCGCCGAAGCCAACCGGCGGATCGTGCAGGCCGCGGTGCGCAACCCGCGTCAGTGGGGGATGGCGACGACGCTCGCCGGCGTGGCCGTTGTCGTGGTCGATGGTTCGCCGCAATGGGCGGTCTTCAATCTCGGTGACTCGCGGGTCTATCGCTTCGCCGAGGGGCGGCTCGCGCAGATCACCGTCGATCATTCCGAGGTCCAAGAGCTGCTCGACGCGGGCCGTCTGACGCCCGCGCAGGCCAAGGTGCACCCGCTGCGGCATACGGTGACCCGGTCGCTCGGGCGTGAGCCGTTGCCGCCGGTCGACACCTGGGTCTTCCCGCCGAATCCCGGCGAGCGGTTGGTCATCTGCTCCGACGGGCTGACCAACGAGCTCGACGACGCCGACATCGAGGCCGTCCTTGCGGGCTCCGCCGACGTGCAGGAGGCGGCCGAGGCCTTGGTCCGCGGGGCGGTCACAGCCGGCGGGCGCGACAACGTCACCGTGGTCGTGGTCACGTTGGCGGAATCCCCGGGCCTCCGGGGTCGCCGAGGAGCCCACCTCGGGCGACTGGAACCGCTGAGCCCGGTTGAGCGCGGTCCGGATGGTGCCCTGACCGGCCCGTCAGGATCCCGTCAAGATCCCGTCAGCCCGGCATCAGTCCGGACCTGCCAGCCACCTCGCAGCGATTGCATCGAGGTATGCATGAAGATGTCGTCGCGGCCGTCATCGGCCTCGCCTTGTTGGCCTACCTCCTCTATGCCCTGATCCGCCCGGAACGGTTCTGACGCCGTGCCCACCTTCGCTGTGAGCCCCGGACTCAACCCCGTCCTGCAGACCGTTCTCGCCGCCGGCCTTGTCGGCATCATCGTCGCCGTTTTGGCCTGGCCACTGGGCACCTGGCTCGCCAGGGTCTTCCTCGACGAACGACACTGGCGCGTCGAGCGGGCCGTCTATCGTGCGGCCGGGGTCGACCCCGACACCGAGCAGCGGTGGACCACGTATGCCGTATCGGTCGTGGCTTTCGGCGCGGTGTCCGTGGTCGGGTTGTGGCTGCTCATCGTCGTCCAGGGTTGGTTGCCCTGGTCCTTCGACCGGTCGCAGACCTGGCATGGCGCCGTGAACACGGCGATCAGCTTCACCACCAACACCAACTGGCAGTCGTATGCCGGTGAGGCCGGCGCGGGCCACAGCCTCCAGTTGCTCGGGCTGACCGTCCAGAACTTCCTCTCGGCGGCGACGGGGTTGGCTGTGGCCATTGCCGTGGTGCGGGCCTTCGCCCGCGCCGGCGTCGACCGGATCGGCAACTTCTGGGTCGACCTCACCCGCTCGAGCATCCGCGTTCTGCTGCCGATCTCGGTGGTTGCGGCTGTTCTGCTGATCCTCGGCGGGGTCGTGCAGAATCTCGCCTCACCGACAGAGATCGTGACCCTCTCCGGCGAGGCGCAGACGATCCAGGGAGGGCCGGTCGCATCTCAAGAGGCCATCAAGCTGCTGGGAACGAACGGCGGCGGCTTCTTCAACGCCAACTCCGCCCACCCGTACGAGAACCCCACGCCGTGGACCAACCTTCTCGAGATCGTCCTCGTGCTGCTCATCCCCTTCGCCCTGACCCGCACCTACGGGCTGATGGTCGGCGACCGCCGGCAGGGACGCCTGGTTGCTGCGGTGATGGCGACCCTCTTCGGCGCGGCGGCCCTGCTGACCGCCTGGGCCGAGGCGTCGGCGGCGACCGCGCCGACGGGATCGATGGAAGGCAAGGAACAACGCTTCGGCATCGCCTGGTCGGTCCTGTTCAGCACGTCGACGACCGCGACATCCACGGGCGCCGTCAACTCGCTCCACGAGAGCTACAGCCCACTCGGCGGCGGACTGCTGCTGTTCAACATGATGATGGGGGAGGTGTCCCCCGGCGGCATCGGCACGGGGCTCTACGGGATCCTCGTCATGGCGGTCATCGCTGTCTTCATTGCCGGACTCATGGTGGGCCGCACCCCTGAGCTGCTCGGCAAGACGATTGGTCGCCGCGAGATCACGTATGCCGCACTGGCCTCCATCCTCATGCCGGCCCTGGTCCTGACCGGCACAGCGATCTCGCTCGTCCTGCCGCAGGCTAGGGCGGCCCTACTCGCCGACGGGCCGCACGGTCTGAGCGAGATGCTCTATGCCTTCAGCTCGGCCGGCAACAACAACGGGTCCGCGTTCGCCGGGCTGTCGGCGGATCAGCCGTGGCTCAACCTCAGCATGGGGGTGGTCATGTTCGTCGCCCGGTTCGGGATCATCGTGCTCACCCTGGCCCTGGCGGGTTCCTTGGTGACCCAGCGGCGCCGACCGGTCACGGCGGGCACGATGCCGACCCACACGCTGACCTTCGGGTTCCTGTTGGTGGGGATCGTGTTGCTGCTGGCCGGTTTGACCTTCTTCCCGTCCTTGGCTCTCGGCCCTCTCGCGGAGGCACTGTCGTGAACACCGCCCGGAACACCCCCATGACCACCGTCACCGGCGTCGCGGACCACATCCCTGACAAATACGCCCACCCCGCACCGAAGCGCTCGTCGCTGGTCCGCACGGCGTGGGACAACCTGCCGCAGGCCCTCGTCAAGCTCGACCCCCGCCACCTGGTGCGCCAGCCAGTCATCTTCGTGGTGTGGGTGGGATCGATCCTCACGACCGGGCTGTCGGTCGTGGATCCCAGCCTGTTCCCGATCGCGGTCGCAGTGTGGCTCTGGGCGACGCTGATCTTCGCCAACCTCGCCGAAGCCATCGCTGAGGGGCGCGGCAAGGCGCAGGCCGCGAGCCTGCGCCAGACTCGGGTGGACACGGTGGCCAGACGGTTGCGACCGGACGGTGACACCGAGCAGGTGTCCGGGCAGGCGTTGCAGTTGGGGGACCGCGTTGTCGTCGAAGCCGGCGAGGTGATCCCCGGCGACGGTGACGTCGTCGAGGGAGTTGCGACGGTCGACGAGTCGGCGATCACCGGCGAGTCCGCCCCCGTCATCCGCGAATCCGGCGGCGACCGCAGCGCGGTGACCGGTGGCACGACCGTGCTGTCCGACCGGATCGTCGTACAGATCACCAGCAAACCCGGTGAGACGTTCGTCGACCGGATGATCGCCCTCGTCGAGGGGGCCTCGCGGCAGAAGACCCCGAATGAGATCGCCCTGTCGATCCTGCTCACCGTCCTGACGATCGTCTTCCTGCTGGCCGTGATGGCCCTGCAGCCGATGGCCGCCTACTCCGGTCAACGCCTGAGCCTCGTCGTGCTGGTCGCGTTGCTGGTCTGCCTCATCCCGACGACTATCGGTGCGCTGCTGTCGGCGATCGGGATCGCCGGCATGGACCGGCTGGTCCAGCGCAATGTCCTGGCAATGTCCGGTCGCGCCGTCGAGGCCGCCGGCGACGTCTCCACCTTGCTGCTCGACAAGACCGGAACGATCACCTTCGGCAATCGTCGCGCTGCCGATGTGATGCCCGTGACGGGGACCGACCGCGGGGAGCTGCTGCGGGCGGCATACCTGTCATCCCTTGCCGACGAGACCCCCGAGGGCCGCTCGATCGTCGACTTCGCGCTCGCCGAGGGGACCTCCGCCGTTGTCGGCGCCGGTGCGGAGGTCCCCTCCGCGCCCGAGGGAACCCCAGCCGAGGTGAACTCCGCGACTGACCTGCTGCGCGCCGGCGCCCAGTTCGTGCCCTTCACCGCGCAGACGCGGATGTCCGGCGTCGACCTTCCCGACGGGACGAGGATCCGCAAGGGCGCCGGCTCGGCGGTCGCAGCCTGGGTGCACGACGAGGCGGGGCACATGGCGCACGACGTCGACGGGGCCGTCGACACGATCAGTCGCGCCGGTGGCACTCCGCTGGTGGTGGCCGCCCAAGCCCCCGGTATGCCGCCGCGCCAACTCGGCGTCATCTTCCTCAAGGACATCGTCAAGCCGGGCATGCGCGAGCGTTTCGAGCAACTCAGGGCGATGGGGATCCGGACTGTCATGATCACCGGCGACAACCCACTCACCGCGGCCGCCATCGCTGCCGAAGCCGGCGTCGACGACTTCCTCGCCGAGGCGACCCCGGAAGACAAGATGCGCCTCATCAAGGCCGAGCAGACCGGCGGTCGACTCGTGGCGATGGCCGGCGACGGCACCAACGACGCCCCGGCCCTTGCCCAAGCCGATGTCGGCGTGGCGATGAACACCGGGACCTCCGCTGCCAAGGAGGCCGGCAACATGGTCGACCTCGACTCGGACCCGACGAAGCTCATCGACATCGTCGGCATCGGCAAGCAGTTGCTCATCACCCGCGGGGCGTTGACGACCTTCTCGATCGCCAACGATGTCGCCAAGTACTTCGCGATCATCCCGGCGATGTTCGTGGGGATCTTCCCGGGTCTGGCCACCCTCAACGTCATGGGTTTGAGCAGTCCCAAGTCGGCGATGCTGTCCGCGGTGATCTTCAACGCCCTCATCATCGTGGCGTTGATTCCGTTGTCGCTCAAGGGCGTTGGCTATCGGCCGCTGAGTGCGACCGCGATGCTGCGCCGAAACCTGCTCGTGTACGGGCTCGGAGGCCTCATCGCCCCCTTCATCGGGATCAAGCTCATCGACCTGCTCGTCTCCCTCCTTCCCGGATTGGCCTGACCATGACTGCCCTTCGCCCCGCGCTCGCCGCCGTCAAGATCCTGCTCGTCTTCACCGTCCTGCTCGGGATGGCCTATCCGGCCCTCGTCACCGGTCTCGCGCGGCTGATGCCTGGGCGCGCCGACGGCTCGTTGCTGCTGATCGACGGGCGCGTCGTCGGCTCGGCCCTGCTCGGGCAGGCGGTCACCGACCCGCGTTTCTTCCAGGGCCGCCCCTCGGCCTCGGACGCCTCCGGCTTGACCAGCGGCGGCTCCAACCTCGGACCCAACGACCCGGACCTGACCCAGGCCGTTGCCGACCGCGAAGCCGCGGTGCGGGCCGCCAACCCCGAAGGGCCCGGGGCCTCCGGGCATCCGGGGCCTCCGCGGCCTCCAGTGCGAGCGTTGCGGTGCCCGCCGACGCACTGACAGCATCAGCCTCCGGTCTCGACTCGGACATCAGCCCCGCGTATGCCGCCTGGCAGGCTCCGCGAGTGGCCGCCGCCACCGGGCTGGCTCTCACCGAGGTGCAGTCGCTGGTCGGCGAGCACACGGCATACCCGGCGCTTGGCTTCATCGGCAGCGAAAGGGTCAACGTGACCGAGCTGAACGCGGCCCTGGCCCAGCGGCTCGATCGATGAGAATGACACCATGTCCCGCGGACGGCTGAGGATCTATCTCGGAGCGGCACCCGGCGTCGGCAAGACCGTCGCCATGCTCTCCGAGGGTGCCCGCCGGGCGGCTCGCGGGACCGACGTCGTCGTCGCCCTGTGCGAGACGCACGGCCGCGAGCACACAGTCCGGATGAGCGACGGGCTCGAGGTGGTGCCCCGGCGTTCGGTGGCCTATCGGGGTGCGATCTTGCAGGAGATGGACCTCGACGCGGTCCTGGACCGTCGCCCCAAGGTCGCGTTGGTCGACGAACTGGCGCACACCAACGCCCCCGGCTCCCGTCACGAGAAGCGGTGGGAAGACATCGAGGAACTGCTCGACGCCGGGATCGACGTGATCTCGACGGTCAACATCCAGCACCTGGAGTCCCTCAACGATGTCGTGACCGCGATCACCGGGGTCACCCAGCAAGAGACGGTTCCGGACCACGTCGTGCGAGCCGCCGATCAGATCGAGCTCGTCGACATGTCACCGGAGGCGTTGCGTCGACGGATGGCCCACGGCAACATCTACCGGGCCGAGAAGATCGACGCCGCGCTGTCCAACTACTTCCGGGTCGGCAACCTCGGGGCCCTGCGGGAGCTGGCCCTGCTGTGGCTTGCAGACCGCGTGGACGAGGCCGTTGAGCGTTACCGCGGCGACCACGGCATCACCGGGAGCTGGCCGACTCGCGAGCGGGTCGTCGTCGCCGTCTGCGGCAGCTCCGGGGAGTCGATGCTGCTGCGCCGAGGTGCCCGCATCGCCGGGCGCGGCGCCGGCGGCGAGCTGCATGCCGTCTACATGGCGCGAACCGACGGACTTGCCGGGCCGTCGGTGCCGGACGTTGCCGAGCTGCGTACCTTGACCGAAGAACTCGGCGGCACGTTCCACACCGTCACCGGAGAGGATGCTGCGGCCGCGGTCCTCGACTTCGCCCGGGCCCTCAACGCCACCCAGGTCGTCGTCGGCGCTAGTCGTCGCCCCGCCTGGCGCCGACTGATGCGTGCCGGCACCGCCGAGTCGGTCATCGCCGAGTCGCGGGACATCGACGTACTCGTGGTCAGGCACCCGGACACCGGGCGGGCCCGGACCCGGCGCACCACCAAGGCGCTGTCGGTCCAGCGGGTCCGCATCGGTGCGCTCCTGGCTCTGCTGGTCCCGCTCCTGCTGACCGTCCTGCTGTCCAGCGCGCCGGCCGCTGTCGGCCTCCCGCTCATCATGCTCGTCTACTTGTTCGCCACCGTCGTCGTCGCGCTGGTCGGCGGGCTGTGGCCCGCGCTCGCGGCGGCGGTGTTCTCCTCGTTGCTCATCAACTGGTTCTTCACCCCCCCGGTCCGCACCCTGACCATCGCCGACCCGGAGCACTCGGTCGCCCTGCTGGTCTTCGTGGGCATCGCCACGGCCGTGTCCTCCGTCGTCAACCGCAGTGCCCGGCAGACGGCGGCAGCCCTGGGGGCGCAGCAGGAGTCTGCGGCGCTCGCCGAACTCACCCATACCCTGCTCGGCTCGACCGATCAGATGGCGTTGTTGCTGCGTCGAGCGGTCGACATGTTCGGCGCTGAGTCGGCGGCCGTCGTCGCTCGGCCGACCAAAGAACACCAGCAACCGGACGTCATCGACGCCACCGACGGGTTCGCCCTGCCTGCCAATCCCGAGTTGTCGACCCGGGAGGCGGTCGACGACGAACACGACCTCGTGCTGGTCGGAGCTCCGCTGCCGGCGGACCGGCAGCGGCTGCTCGCGGCATACGCCGTGCATGCCGGCGCGATCCTGCACCGGCGCTCCCTGCAGCACTCCGCTGGTGACGCCGAGTCCTTGGCCCGGGACAACCGCGCCCGGACTGCCCTGCTGTCCGCGGTGTCCCACGACCTGCGGACCCCGCTCTCGGCGATCAAGGCCGCCATCGGCAGCCTGCGCAGCGACGAGGTGACCTTCTCGCACGAGGACGAGGCCGAGCTGATGGCGATCATCGAGGAATCTGCCGACCGTCTCGAGGCGCTCATCGGCAACCTGCTCGACATGTCGCGGCTGCAGGTCGGGGCGCTGGTCGCCCGCTCGCAGGTGGTGGATCTCGGCGAGGTAGTGCCGCAGGTGGTCAGCACGTTGGCGCAGCCGCAGCGGGTGCGCTGGGAGCTCACCCCCGATGCCCGGGACGTGTGGGCGGACGCCGGACTGCTGGACCGGGTCTTGGGCAACGTCCTGGAGAACTCGCTGCGCCACGCTCCGGCCGCGACGCAGATCCGGGTCACATCCAGCCGGATCGGCCCCGCCATCCAGGTGTGGGTGGTAGACACCGGGCCCGGAGTCGATGAGGCGCTGCGCGAACGGATGTTCCTGCCCTTCCAGCGATCCGGCGACGCGCCCGCCGGGGAGGGCGTCGGACTGGGTCTGGCCGTGGCCCGTGGACTGACCGAGGCGATGGGCGGCACGATCGAGGCCGAGGACACCCCCGGTGGCGGTCTGACGATGATTGTCACCCTGCCGGCGGCGCGCGCTCCCGAACCCCTGCCGCCCGATCCGCTGTCGCCCGATCCGGCGTCGGCTGCACGTGCCGTCCCCAGGACCCAGGAGGCATCGTGAGCGGGCGCATTCTCGTCGTCGATGACGAGCCAGCCATCCAACGCACCCTGCGGATCAACCTCGTGGCCAGGGGCTATACCGTCGAAACGGTCGGCACCGGCCGGGATGCTCTGTCAGCTCTGGCCGATCAGCCCCCCGATCTTGTCATCCTCGATCTCGGGCTGCCCGACCTCGACGGAGTCGACGTGCTGCGTCGGATCAGGGCTCAGTCCACGGTCCCGGTGATCGTGTTGTCCGCTCGCCATCAGTCCGACGACAAAGTCGAGGCGCTCGATGAGGGTGCCGACGACTTCGTGACCAAGCCGTTCGGTCCCGATGAGCTCATGGCGCGGGTCCGGGCGGCGTTGCGCCGTGGCCCGCAGGACTTCTCGGCCGACACTCCGACGTTCGACTGCGTCGCCTTCCGGCTGGATTTCGCGACGATGACCGCTCGCCGCGTCGACTCTGACGTGGAGGTGCATCTCACTCCCACGGAGTGGCGATTGCTGGCCGAACTCGCCCGGCACCCCGACCGACTCGTCCCCCACGAGGCCCTGCTCAAGGCCGTCTGGGGCCCCGGCTATGGCCGAGAGTCCAACTACCTCCGGGTCTACGCCAATCAGATCCGCCGCAAGCTCGAGCCTGACCCGTCACGGCCTAGGCACCTGGTCACCGAGCCCGGCCTGGGCTACCGGTTGGTCGGCTGACCGCTGAGCAACGCTGACTCTTGCGCCGTCAACCCCCGTCCAGGGCGATGGGCGCCCATGAGGACGTCGGAGATCAACGTCAAGCGGGCGGCATACCAGGTGGTATGCCGCCCGCTCGCGGTGGTGCGGTGCGCGCCGGTCAGCGCTCTTCGGTGCCGGCGATGAAGGCCTCGAGCTTGGCGCGGCCCAGGTCATCGGGGCGCTGCACGGGCGGGGACTTCATGAGGTAGGACGACGCAGAGATCAGCGCGCCGCCGATGCCGCGGTCCTTGGCGATCTTGGCCGCGCGGATGGCGTCGATGATGATGCCGGCCGAGTTGGGGGAGTCCCAGACCTCGAGCTTGTATTCGAGGTTGAGCGGGGCGTCGCCGAACGCGCGCCCTTCGAGGCGGACGTAGGCCCACTTGCGGTCGTCGAGCCACTGGACGTAGTCGCTCGGGCCGATGTGCACGTCGCGGGCAGCCAGCTGACCCTGCAGGTTGGAGGTGACGGCCTGAGTCTTGGAGATCTTCTTGGACTCCAGGCGATCACGCTCGAGCATGTTCTTGAAGTCCATGTTGCCGCCGACGTTGAGCTGGTAGGTCCGGTCGAGCACGACGCCGCGGTCCTCGAACAGCTTGGCCATGACGCGGTGGGTGATCGTCGCGCCGACCTGGCTCTTGATGTCGTCGCCGATGATCGGCACGCCGGCCGCCTCGAACTTCGCGGCCCACTCCGGGTCGCTGGCGATGAAGACCGGCAGGGCGTTGACGAAGGCCACGCCGGCGTCGATCGCGCACTGGGCGTAGAACTTGTCGGCCTCCTCCGAGCCCACCGGCAGGTAGGACACGAGCACGTCGGCCTTGGTCTCCTTGAGCACGGCGACGATGTCGACCGGCTCGGCCGCCGACTCATCGATGGTCAGCCGGTAATACTTGCCGAGTCCGTCGAGGGTGTGCCCGCGCTGCACCTCGATGCCGAGGGTGGGCACCTCAGCGATCTTCATGGTGTTGTTCTGCGAGGCATTGATCGCCTCGGACAGGTCCTTGCCGACCTTCATGTCATCGACATCGAACGCGGCCACGAACTGCACGTCGCCGACGTGGTAGGGCCCGAACTTCACGTGCATGAGGCCCGGGACGGTGCCCGTCGCGTCTGCATTGCGGTAGTACTCAACACCCTGCACGAGCGAGCTCGCGCAGTTGCCGACGCCGACGATGGCGACGCGCACAGATCCCATGAGGATGCTCCTTGTGTGATATCCGGCCAGGACTTCTGGGTCAGGCCAGGGGTTCGTTGTGAGTGATGCCAGTCGTGCCGGTCGTGCCAGTTGTGCCGGTTGTGCCAGTAATGCCGCGGCGCTCGGCCGAGATGAGCTCTTCGAGCCAGCGGACCTCGCGCTCGGCCGACTCTTCGCCGTGCCGTTGCAGGGCCGTGGTGTACAGGTCGAGCCGTTCGCGGTTGCGCACCGATGCGGTGCGGATGTTGGCCAACCGCTCCTCCAGCCGCGAGCGCCGCCCCTCCAGGATCCGCAAGCGGACCTCCGCCTGGGTGCGGGCGAAGAAGGCGAAGTGGACGTCGAATTCCTCGTCGTCCCACGATGCCGGCCCCGCCGACTCGGCCAGGTCCTGGAAGTGTTCCTTGCCGTCGGCGGTCAACTCATAGACGATCCGGGCGCGGCGGCTGCCGACGGCCAGCTCGGCGATGCCTGAGCCCAACCCGGTCTGCTCGCCGCTGGCCTCGAAGATCCAGCCCTTGCCGACCAACTCGCGCAGGCACGGGTAGAGCGAGCCGTAGGACAGCGCTCGGAAGGCCCCAAGAGCGGTGTTGAGCCGCTTGCGCAGCTCATAGCCGTGCATCGGGCTCTCATGCAGCAGCCCCAACACGGCAAACTCGAGCAGTTCGCGCCTGCGTGACACCGCCCGTCACCTCCACTTGTGGTCGTCCTTCGGTCAAACCCCCAACGCGGCCGGTATGCCGTGCGCCGCACCTTCGTCGGTCCCCGCGCGTGACGTGTCCGTCACCTTCGTTCGACCGTTCGCGCGTGCAGCGCAGGCGTACCGCTGTTGCTGGGTGTCTCTCGTGTCGGTGGCGGCAGGTCCTCCCATGCGGATGGCCAGCGGCTGTCGACGAGACGAACACTAACATGAGATATATCGAGCCGATACATCCTGGCGATGTGTCGCGGTCCCGGCGTGTCGCGGTTTCGCGTGTCGCGGTTTCGCGTGTTGCGGTTCGCGTGTTGCGGTTCGCGTGTTGCGGTCTTCACTCGCCCGGGGCTGATGACGCTCGTGATGACGCGGTAACTGCTGCTGTAACAGCACCGGGCGCGTCATCACACCATCACGCCCGGCGGATCCTCAAGCGCCCGGGGACTGGTCGCGGGGCCGGGGGGACTGGTCAACGCGCAGCCTGGGAGCGGGAGCGATTCGGTGGCGCGCGGCATACGTGTTCATACTGGAGGGAGCGATCCGGAACCAGGAGGCGACCCCAAGCCCTCCGCCGGATCGATCGGCATGGAGGCCCTCGTCGTGAGTTCTCAGAACGACACCGCGGGCTCGCCCGCGTCTCAGCGGGAAGCGAAGGCAGCTCGCCGCGCAGCCGGCACGTCCCGCACGACCGGCAATGAGCCCGCTTCGGCCACCGGGTCCCGACGATGACCGCTCGCCGCCGCGGCCCGGCCTGGCTGCACGTCTCGCCCCGGGTCTGGATCAAGCGCGTCCTGCTGGCCGGCCTCGCCGCCCTCGGTCTCGGCCTGGCTGCGGTCGGCATCGCCTTTGCGGTCATTCCGGTCCCAGACGTCGCCAACGGGCTCGCCGACGCCCAGACCTCGATCGTCTACTACGACGACGGCACGACCGAGATGGCCCGGATCGCCGAGCTCGACCGGGAGTCCATCGCGCTGGCGAGCATCCCGACCCATCTGCAACAGGCGGTCATCGCGGCCGAGGACCGCGACTTCTACACCAACCAGGGCATCTCGCCGACGGGCATCGCCCGCTCTGTGTGGCAGGCCGTGCGCGGTTCGGACACGCAGGGCGGCGGCTCGACGATCACCCAGCAATACGTCAAGAACTACTTCCTCACCCAGGATCGCACCCTGGACCGCAAGCTGCGCGAATGGGTCATCGCCGTCAAGATCGACCGCGATCTGTCCAAGCAGCAGATCCTCGAGGGCTATCTCAATACGATCTATTTCGGCCGCGGCGCCTATGGCGTCAAGACCGCCGCGAAGGCCTACTTCGGCAAGGAGGTCGGGCAGCTCACCGTCCATGAGTCGGCCGTGCTCGCCAGCGTCATGAACGCCCCCAGCCTGTTTGACCCGGCCCTCGGCGAGAAGCAGAAGGCGAACCTGACCAACCGCGTGAGCTATGTCCTGGACGGAATGGCGACGACCGGAGCGATCACCCAGGCCGACCGTGCTGCCCTCACCGGCCTGCCGACAATCGCGGCCAAGGCTCCCTCCCGGGCGCTGTCCGGCCCGAGCGGCTACATCGTCGCGGACGTGCGCAAGGAGTTGCAGACCAAACTCAAGGTCACCGACGACGACATCGACCGCGGCGGGCTGCGGATCACGACGACGATCAGCGCCAAGGCTCAGAAGGCCGCCGAGGCCGCCGTCCTCAAGGGCTTCCCGAAGACCGGAAACATCAAGGACGTGTATGCCGGGCTCGTCGCCATCCGGCCCGGCGACGGCGCCGTCGTCGCATTGTGGGGCGGCGCCGATTACCAGGCTCGCCAGTTCTCCTCGGCGACCGACGCCCTCGTGCAGGGCGGGTCGACGTTCAAACCCTTCGCCCTGATCGGGGCGCTGCAGCAGCAGATCTCCACCAAGACCCAGATCGACGGCAGCAGTCCGCTCAAGGACCCCGCGCTGGGGACGACGACCTCGATCCGCAACGCCGGCGGCCGGTCCTACGGCACGATCGACCTGCGCCGGGCCACCGCGTCGTCGGTCAACACCGCTTTCGTCCGGCTCAACCTTCAGATCGGCCCGGCGGCGACCCGCGCAGGGGCAATCGCGGCCGGCATACCGGAGGGGACGCCTGGGCTGGGAGTTGACCCGACGAACGCCCTCGGCACCGCCTCTCCGCACGTGATCGATGTGGCCAACGCCTTTGCGACCATCGCCGCCAACGGTCGGCGGGCCACGCCCTACCTCATCAAGTCGGTCACCTCCAACGCCGTCGACATCTCGTATGCCGCCCAGCCCAACGTCGTCGACGGCTTCGCCAAGGAGGTCGCCGCCGACGTCATCGACGCGATGCGCGGTGTCACCACGACCGGCGGCACCGCGGCCCGGGCCTCCCAGGTCGGGCGCCCGGTGGCCGGCAAGACCGGAACCACTGACGAGAGCAAGTCGGTGTGGTTCACCGGGTTCACGCCGCAACTGTCGGCGTCGGTCGCTATGTTCAAGGACGTCGGCGGGGTGCCGCAGCCGCTCACCGGAATCGGCGGGGTCGACGAATTGTCCGGTGGGTCCTTCCCGTTGACGATCTGGATCGAGTTCATGAGGGCCGCTCTTCAGGGCGATCCGGAGGTCGACTTCCCGCAGCGGGCCGGCATCGGCGACGACAAGGTAGCCACCAGCGCGCCGACCAGCACCTCCACGACCACCCCGTCGCGGACGGCGACGACTGCCCCGACAGCCCCGGTCCCCACGCCGGACGTACCGGTCGTGCCCTCTGATCCGCCGGCCACGATCGAGCCGACCGGCCGGCCCACGGCCCCGCCCGGCCAGCCGACCAGGACCACTGGCACGAGGCCGACGGTTCCTCCACCGGCCGGTTGACGCGACAGACACAGCCGACGCGACAGACACAGCCGACGCGACAGACCGCGCCCGCTGTCCTGCCAGGCGCACGGCATACCCTGTGGCCGTGAGTCCCGCCATCCCGCCCGACCGGGTTGTCGTGCCGTCGCGCGACGACCCGATCGCCCGCGCGGCCAGTGAGGTCGCCGGCGGCCCGTTGGGTCGGTATGCCGTGCCGCTGGTTCGCGGGTGGCGGCGGCTGGCCGTCGGGCTGGTCGCAGCGTCGGCGGTTCCGATGGCGCTGGGGGTCGCGCTGCGCGGGCATTGCATCGAGTCCGGCTGGAGCAGCCCGGACCAGTTCTTCCACATGTGCTACTCGGATCTGCCGACGGCCTTCGAGGGTCAGAACCTCGGCGCTGGGATCTCGGCGTTCCTCGCCGGGGGGATCGAGGCGCCGACCCCGGCGCAACCGCCGCTGACTGCGCTGCTGCTGGCCCTCACCGGCGGGTGGGTGTCCGACGGGTCGGCGGTTACCCGGGCCCGGCTGTTCTTCGGCATCTGGGCAATCCTCATCGCGCTGCTGCTCGCGCTCACCGTGTGGTGGACCGCATCGTCGGTGCGCGGCAAACCCCTGCGATCCGCCCACGTCGCCCTGTCGCCGGTCGTCGCGCTCACCGCCGTCGTGTCCGCCGACATCGTCGCGGTGGCGCTCGCGGCGGCGGCGCTGGCGGCGTGGGGTCGAGCTCGGCTGCTGAGCGCGGGGGTGCTGCTCGGTCTGGCCATCTCGGCGAGGTCCTACCCCGTACTCATCCTCGTCGCGATCGTCCTGGTGGCCGCCCGTGCGGGTCGGTTGCGCGCGGCCGGGGTGGTCGCGGGCGCCGCGGTGGCGACCGCCGCCGCGATCTTGGCCGTCGTGTGGATGGGCAACCCCGACGGGGCACTGCGCGGGTATGCCGAGTGGGCCGGCGCCGACGCCGGCTTCGGCTCGCCGTGGGTGTTCGGCCAACTCACTCCGTCGACCGATGGTGCGATCGGTCTGAGGTTGCCCGACCCGATCTCCCCGCCGGTGCTCACCCTGCTCGCGGTGACGGGGTGGATCGTCGCTGTGCTCGTCGGGGCGTGGCTCGCCGGAGGCGGCGAGCGTCGTCCGGGGGTAGCCGAGGTGTCGCTGGTCATGATCGCCATCGTGCTTGTTACCGGGAAATCATTCCCCGTGCAGGCCTCGCTCTGGCTCGTGCCGCTCGTCGCTCTGGTCGGGCTGCGCTGGCGTGACCACCTGATCTGGGCCTCGGCTGAGGCACTGCACTTCGGCGGGGTGTGGCTCTATCTGGCCGGCACGTCGACGCCCGATCGAGGGCTGCCCTCGGGCTGGTACGCGCTGACCCTGGTGGTGCGACTGGCCGGGGTGGGGTGGTTGGTCGTGCAGACCTGGCGGATGGCTCGCGACCGGCTGCCGCAGTTGGCCTCTCCGGCCGAGTCGGACCCGCTGGCCGGGCCGCTGGCCAACGCGCCCGACGCGCTGATCGTCAGAGTCGGCTGACCGCACCCCCCCCCCCCCCCCCCCCCCCCCCCCCCCCCCCCCCCCCCCCCCCCCCCCGCCCCCCCCCGCCCCCCCCCCTCGGCTGTTCGGAGGTTATGTGCCTGATCGGAGGCTGCTGAGCTCCGATCAGGCACACAACCTCCGAACAGCGACGGGTATGCCGTGCCCCGCCGCCCGCGCCCGTGCCCCGCCCACGCCCCCGCGTGGCCCGCCCACGCCCCCGCCTCCAGCGCGGATTTCCGCCGGGCCCCGGATGCCGCTAGCCTTGGACGGTTCGCCTGCGGCATACCCCTGTGGAAAACATCGGACCCCCTGAGGTGTGATGAGGCAGGATCGGTGCCGAGGCGCGGACACATGCAACCCTCCTGTCACGGAGAGCCCGTGACCGCCAAGACCAGAGGAGGTGGGTTAGCGCATGCGTCATTACGAACTCATGGTCATCCTCGACCCCGAGCTCGACGACCGCACCGTCGCCCCGTCACTGGACAAGATGCTCGCCGTCGTCACCAAAGACGGCGGCAGCGTGGACACAGTCGAGATCTGGGGTCGTCGGCGTCTGGCCTACGAGATCAGGAAGAAGTCCGAGGGCATCTACGCCGTCATCCAGATGACCGCGCAGCCAGCCACGGCAACGGAGCTGGACCGTCAGCTCAACCTCAACGAGAGCGTCCTGCGGACCAAGCTCCTGCGCCCCGGCGCCTGAGCGGTCCCGCACCCGTCCGCACCCGTCCGCACGACTGTCCACCACGAGTAGGAGAGACCATGGCTGGCGACACCGTCATCACCATCGTCGGCAACGTCACGGGTGACCCGGAGCTCCGGTTCACTCCGTCGGGTGCTGCCGTCGCCAACTTCACCGTCGCCTCGACTCCGCGGGCCTTTGACCGGCAGAGCAACGAGTGGAAAGACGGCGAGACGCTGTTCATGCGCTGCTCGGTCTGGCGCGACGCCGCCGAGAACGTCGCCGAGTCCCTCTCCCGGGGCTCCCGGGTCATCGTCACGGGCCGGCTCAAGAGCCGTTCCTACGAGACCAAGGAAGGCGAGAAGCGCACCGTCATCGAGCTGGAGGTCGACGAGGTCGGCCCGTCGTTGCGCTACGCCACCGCCAAGGTCGTCAAGACCCAGCGTGGCTCAGGCTCCGGCGGCGGTTTCGGCGGCGGTGCCGGTCAAGGCGCTCAAGGCGGGTATGCCGCACCAGAGACCGACCCGTGGGCGACCGGTCCCTCGGGCGGCCAGGGCGGCCAGTCGGGTCAGGCCGGCCAGGCTGGGCAGGGCCACGGCGGTCAGGGCGGTTTCGGCGGCCAGGGCGGCTCCGGCCAACAGCCCGGTCCGCAGGGCGGCAACGCCGGTGGCTGGGGTTCGGCGCCCAACTACGACGAGCCGCCCTTCTGATCCAGTGATCACGCATCGGTCGATGCGGTGATCGTTCCCAGATTTCGCACAAGGAGAACCACGAATGGCTAAGCCCCCGCCGCGGATCAAGCCCGGCAAGAAGAAGGCCAACCCGCTCAAGGCCGCCAAGGTCGTGAGCATCGACTACAAGGACGTTCCGCTGCTGCGCAAGTTCATCTCCGATCGCGGCAAGATCCGCGCGCGCCGCGTCACCGGTGTCACGGTGCAGGAGCAGCGCCAAATCGCCAACGCGGTGAAGAACGCTCGCGAGATGGCCTTGTTGCCCTACTCGTCGTCGGCGCGCTGAGCCCGGCTCACCGCCCCAGCCAGCCACCCGGCATACGAGAATCCAAGGAGCCACGAGATGAAGGTCATCCTCACAACTGAGGTGAGCAGCCTCGGCAACCCCGGCGACGTCGTCGACGTCAAAGACGGTTACGCCCGCAACTACCTCTACCCCCGGCGGCTGGCCACGGCATGGACCGCGGGTGGTCAGAAGCAGGTCGACGCGATCATCAAGGGCCGCGCCGCCCGGGAGATCAAGTCGCTCGACGAGGCCAAGTCCATCAAGGCCAAGCTCGAGGGTCGCTCGGTCACCCTGTCGGCCAAGGCCGGCGCGTCCGGTCGCCTGTTCGGTGCCGTGAGCGGCGCCGACGTCGCCGCGGCGGTCAAGGCCGCCGGCGGGCCGGACCTCGACAAGCGCAAGATCGAGGTGCCTGGGCACATCAAGTCCATCGGGGCCTACGAGGCGCTCGTGCGCCTGCACCCCGAGGTCCAGGCGAGGGTTGCCTTCGAGGTCGTCAAGGCCTGAGCGGTTCGGCGGGCCGTCAGGGCCCGATCGGGCCGGCGGCAGGCGGGTCGTCAGAGCCCGAGCTCAAGGAGTCTGACGACCGGAGCCGATATCCCGTCGACGCAATCGAGCACGGCCAGTCCGGCGAGGGTCAGCAGCACACCGTTTCGCACGACCGTCCGCGGCCCGACCGGGCTGGCCCGGCGGCCGAAGCAATTGCAGCTCACCGCGTCGCCACGACGCACCGTCGCAACCACCCACCAGGTGTATGCCGCGAGCAATCCGAGGGCGCCCACGGCGGCGGCCCAGCGCCAAGGGGTGGCGAGGGCGAGCAACCCCACCGCGAGCGCGATCTCGGCTACGGGGTGCAGCCGTGCGACCCAGTCGCGCACGAGCACGTCGGGCACCCGCAGCGCCCGCATGGCGCGGATCGATTCGATGGGCCGGCCGATCTTGACGAGGCCGCTCACGCTCAGCACCGCGGCGAGCAGCACCGTGGCGGCCGGCAGGATCGGTTGGGACACGCGCGCCACCCTAGCGACGCGCCCACCGATCGTCACAGGTGCTTGAGGGCTTCTCGCCGGGACAGGCCGGACAACTCCGGATGGGCGGTGACGAAACCCCGCACCCAATCGGGCGCGCTGCGGGCGTAGTCCCGCAGCGCCCAGCCGATCGCCTTGCGGGAGAAGAACGCCTGCTCGCCGGCATACGGGATGTTGGGCACGAGCACATCACGCAGCAGCGCGACGTCAGTCCGCACCCCGGCGCCGACCTGGGCGAGCATCGCGCTGCGGCGGATCCATAAGTGCTCGTCGTGGGCCCAGTCGCGCAGCAACGGCGCCATGCCGTCGGGATCATCCAGGCGCAGATCACGCAGGACGTGGGTGGCGAGGTCATCGACGACGTCCCACCAGGCGCCGGTCTCGACAAGGTGACGCACGAGCGGCAACAGCTCGAGGTCGCGCCACGGCTGGTACTGCCGGTGTCGCAGCACCTCCAGAGCGGCATACCAGTGTTCGCGGTAGGTGGCCTCGTCCCAAAGCGCCCGGACCGTCGCCTCCCATTCGGGGCGGGTCGCGATCCGGTATGCCGGGTCGCCCAGGACGGGTCTGAGAGCGGCACGTAGGGTGGGACTGGTGAGGCCGAGATAGGGCAGCGCCGACTTCATGTAGGCCTGTTGGCCGGCGGCTCGGTGGGGGTCGGCGCCGGCGGCGAGCTTCGCCCGAAGCGCTTCGATGAGCCCGCGGTGGGCGAGGTCGGCGGAATCGGCTCGCTGGGCCGGTGGCATCAGGCTGGTGGCATCAGGCCGGTGTGCCGAACCTGGCCGCGTTGCGGGCCCGGGCCCGGGCCGCCTCGACCTCACGGTCCTTGGGCGGGGCGGTGGTCACCAGGTGCTCGAGTAGGTGGGCGGTGGCCGCCTCGACCGCCTCGACCGCTTCGTCGAAGGCCGCCCGGTTGGCCTGGCTGGGCGCGGTGCTGCCAGCGACCTTGCGGACGTACTGCAGCGCGGCAGCGTGCACCTCGTCGGTCGTGGCCGGCGGCGCGAAGTTGTGCAATTGACGGATATTCCGGCACATGGGAAGAGGGTAGGCGCCCGACGACGCCAGTGGCACCCCCGCTGGGTGCAGACACGCCCGACAGGTGGACACGCCCGGAAGTTTCTGTTCTCCACAGCCGTGGACGGAGTTAACCCAGGCTTCGTGCGTAGCATCGGCCACCCAGGGGATGTCCCTCGCCTCCCATCCACAGGGCGCCCGGGTTCTCCACACCGTTGTCCACAATGAGGGCGGGCGATTCCCACACGCTGTCCACACGGCATACACAGGGATCGGTTGAGGGGTGAGGAGTGCGGGTCTAGCGTGGGGCACGCACTGGTCACCGGTCCGGCGAATCATCGCCGGAAATGGCATCAGTGCAGGTCAGCAGGGCTGTCAGTGCTCGATGGTGTGCTAAAGGAACACGGTCGAGGGGGCGCGAGGGCACGGACGGCAAGGGAGGCGAAGGCTCGATGTCGGTTCAAGAACTGTTTCCGGGCGCCGTCGAGGGCCCCCCGGACGACCGGCTTCCTCCACAGGATGTCCACGCAGAGCAGTCGGTGCTCGGCTCGATGCTGCTGTCCAAGGACGCCATCGCAGACGCCGTCGAAGTGTTGCGCGGAGTCGACTTTTATCGCCCGGCCCACGAGTCGATCTTCGAGGCGATCCTCGACCTGTACGGCCGGGGCGAGCCGGCTGACGCGATCACGGTCGCCGATGAGCTGACCAAGCGCGGGCTGTTGACGCGCGTCGGCGGCGGGGCGTTCCTGCACCAGCTCATCTCCTCGGTGCCGACCGCGGCCAATGCCGGTTATTACGCGCACATCGTCGCCGAGCGGGCTGTGTTGCGCCGGCTCGTGGAGGCCGGCACCCGGATCGTCCAACTCGGTTATGCGCAGGGCGGCGGCGATGTCGAAGACATCGTCAACGCAGCGCAGGCCGAGGTCTACAGCGTCTCGGACAAGCGCGGCGGTGAGGACTATCACCGGCTTGGCGACATCCTGGAGATGACCGTCGACGAGATCGAGGTGGCCTCGGGCAAGTCCGGCGAGATGACCGGCGTGCCGACCGGTTTCACCGACCTCGACGCGCTGACCAACGGTCTGCACCCCGGCCAGATGATCGTCCTGGCTGCGCGCCCCGCCATGGGCAAGAGCACCCTGGGTTTGGATATCGCGCGGACGGCAGCGATCAAGCACAAGCTGGCCTCGGTGGTCTTCAGCCTGGAAATGTCCAAGACCGAGATCACCATGCGCCTGCTGTCGGCCGAGGCGCAGATCCAGTTGCAGCACATGCGCAAGGGCACAATGCGCGACGACGACTGGCAGCGGCTCGCCGCGACGATGGGGCGGGTCAGCGAAGCGCCGCTGTTCATCGACGACAGCCCCAACATGTCGCTCATGGAGATCCGGGCCAAGTGCCGGCGGCTCAAGCAACGCAACAACCTCAAACTCGTCGTCATCGACTATCTGCAGCTGATGAGCTCGGGCAAACGTGTCGAGAGCCGCCAGCAGGAAGTCTCCGAGTTCTCCCGGGCCTTGAAGTTGCTCGCCAAGGAGTTGGAGGTCCCGGTGATCGCGATCAGCCAGCTCAACCGTGGCCCCGAGCAGCGCACCGACAAGCGCCCCCAGATGTCCGACCTGCGTGAGTCCGGATGCCTGGCCGCCGACACGCGGGTTCTTCGGGCCGACACCGGAGCCGAGACCACCCTCGGCCGCCTGTATGCCGCGGGCTCCCGAGACGTGCCGGTGTGGGCGTTGGACGACTCGCTGCGCTATGTCCGCCGACCGATGACGCATGTCTTCCCGACCGGCATACGGCCGGTCTTCCGGCTCACCCTGGCCAGCGGCAAGACGCTGCGGGCGACCGCCAACCACCCCTTCCTGACGTATGCCGGGTGGACACCGCTCGGTGAACTGCGCACCGGCACCCCGGTGGCGGTGCCCCGGCACGTTCCCGCGCCGGCGTTCTTCGAGCCGTGGGAGGACCCACGGGTCCTGCTGCTGGCGCAGGTGCTCGGCGACCCGGCGTTCTCGGTCGATCGGTCCAAGGCCAACCAGGTCGGTGACTGGCTCGACGAGCTCGGAGTGCTCTCGGTCAAGGCCCACAAGCGTCGGGTGCCGAGGGGGTTGTTCCACGCCAGCAAGGCCCAGATCGGGCTGTTCGTGTCGCATCTGTGGTCGTTGTCGGGGTCGGTGACCGTGCGGCGCTCCGGTGTCGGCGGCCGGATCCGGCTCGAGGTCCTATCCCGACGCTTGGCCGAGGACGTGTCCCGGCTGGTGCTGCGGTTCGGCATCTCGACCCGGCTGACGGTGCTGGCGCCGACGCGCGGGGCGGCGAAGGTGGCATACCGGCTGGAGGTGGCCGGCGAAGACTCGCAGCGGCGCTTCCTGCAGGAGATCGGGGTCCACGGTGAGCATGCTGCTCCGGCCCGACGGCTGCTGGAGCGGGTGCGGGACCTCGAGGCGACCGGAGCCGGGACAGCGGCGGTGCCCACCCGAGTGTGGGAGGCGATGCGCGCGGTGATGAGCTCGGTCGGCCCGGCCGTCGCCCGCCCCGACGCGGCGCTGCGCCCGCGGCACGGGATGGCCGACGCCGGGGCGCCGCTCGGGGCGATGGCTGCAGTCCTCGACGCCGCAAACCTCGACCTGTATGCCGTGAACGACGTCGTCTGGGACCCGGTCGCCTCGGTCGACGCCGACGGGGTGGAGCAGGTCTTCGACGCAACCGTGTTGGGCGGGCACAACTTCATCGCCAACGGGATCGCCGTGCACAACTCGATCGAGCAGGACGCCGACATGGTGATCCTGCTGCACCGCGAAGAGGCCTACGAGAAGGAAACCCAGCGGGCGGGGGAGGCCGACCTGATCGTGGCCAAGCACCGTAACGGCCCCACCGACACGATCGTGGTGGCCTTCCAGGGCCACTACTCCAGGTTCACCAACATGGCCCAAGGGTTTTAGTGGCCTCTGTCGAGATGCAGCGAAGCTGTCAGAACGCACCCACCGGGTCGTCTGTTCGAGACCAAGCGATCGCGATCAACTGGCGCAGCACATCAAGATCGATGTCACCGAGCTTCTTGACATAGACGCAGCCCGCGCCTTCCGTGTACGTCCCCAACGACGGCAGCAACGCGGCGCCCTCGGGCAGGTCCTTAAGGCCGTACAGGGACAACTGCGCCTTGCGCGGCGAGAATCCGGTCTTCGGCCATTCACCGTGCCTGCGCGGATCGGCGGGCGAGACGTAACGATAGGTGCCGTAGCCAACCAGCGACGGACCCCACAGGATCGGATCAGCGCCCGTCACCTCATGGAAGATCCGAGCGAGGTGCAGACCGTCCTCTTGTCTTCGAGAGGGGGTCGCGGCCTGCAAGAAGTCTTCGACACTCGCAACTGTCGGCCCCGTCTTCGGCTCACCCATGGTTCAGTGTGGCACTCGACTCCAGGGGTCGCGGAACGAACATGCACTTGCTGAGCTGGACACCCCGTTACTCACCAGAAGCCGGGCTGTTCTCCGCGGGATCCCCACCTGGCGCACTACGTGGCCCGTTGCACCCAACTCCGGCTCGCCCCGGCCTCCATCGCGGCTAGGGTCGTGAAGCCGCGGTTTGAGTTGGTGTGTCCGGAACGCGAGGGTGCGCCACAGCGCCGCGTAGGGCGCATGCCGCGCCGAGGCTCTTCCTGCCTGAGCGCGTGCGCGTTGTCGGCGTCCCGTGTCCGGGTTGGGCGCGTGAACTGTCTTCGCGGCGGTCGTCACGGGGTGGTTCGGGCCAAGTGGGTACGAACGGCCGGGGCGAATGGGCTCCACGCGAACCAGTGAGGAAGAGCTCGGGTCAAGCGGGGAGGGCCTGCGACGGAGATGTCGGCCTTGGCCAAGGCGTCGCGGTACGTGGTGATTCCGGAGAACACCTGCATGAGCTTGACGGGTTCGGTGGTGACGACGACGTCGACGTCGAAGCCAGGGGGGTCGGTGCAGACCGAGGTCTCTCGTCGCTCCAGAACCATCCAGATTCGCGTGGGATCCGCGCCGCCGTAGTCGAACTCGATCACCGTTCGGTCCTCGGGCACAGCGTCAGTGACGATCCGACGCGACATCCACCACGTGAGGGTCACCGGGTCCACCTGTGCGGGTTCGGGCTCGCTGAACATCCACTTCACGGCCCACTCCCCGACGGCCATGAGCACCGCCTCTAGGTCGCGTCCGGCAGGAGTCAGCAGGTACTCGTGGCCGCGCCCGTGAGTCAACTCCACGCGCGTCACGACTCCTTTGCGCTCGAGGTGGTCCAGGCGTTGCTTGAGCAGCGACCTGGAGATCCCGGGCAACCCCCGGTCGATGTCGTTGAACCGGCGCCCTCCCAGGACCAACTCACGCACGATCAAGGGCGTCCATCGCTCGGCGATCACCGAGCTCGCGAGCGCGACCGGACAGTACTGCACGTAGTCCCTCATGCGTTCATATTCCACTCCCGCTGGCTCCGGGTCCAGAAGTTGTCCCGTCCAGGTCCAGAACCGGGACTGGCCGAGCGGCGGCAAGGGCGAGGACTCTCGAGGAATCCAGCACTCCACACCGACAACCGGGAGGGACCATGTCCACCACCTTCGACCCCGCCGCCTTCAAGACCACGACCCGAGCCCAGTGGGAGGCGGCCGCCGCTTCCTGGAACGACTGGGGTCCCGCCATCGAGGACTGGCTCGGCGCGGCCACCGCGATGATGCTCGACCACGCGAGCCTGACCACCGGCATGCGGGTGCTCGACGTCGCCGCCGGTGCCGGCGGGCAGAGTATGGCGGCCGCCGCCCGGGTGGGCCCCTCGGGGCACGTGCTCGCCACCGACATCTCTCCAGCGATCCTGGCGTTCACCACACAAGCAGCGGAGCGGGCAGGGGTGGCGACGGTTGAGACCCTGGAGGCCGACGTTGAGGACCTGTCAGCGGTCCGGGACGGCTCCTACGACGCCGCGATCTCGCGTGTGGGCCTGATCTACTTTCCCGACCAGCACCGAGCCCTCTCTGAGATCAGTCGCAAGCTGCGACCGAGAGGGCGGTTGTCTGCGGTGGTGTACTCCACGCCGGAACGCAACGGGTTCTTCGCCATCCCGGTGGGCATCATCCGGCGAATCGCCGGCCTGCCTGCGCCCGCCCCGGGCCTGCCGGGCCCGTTCAGCCTTGGCGCCCCGGGCGTCGCGGAGCGTGCCTTCGAGGCGGCTGGGCTCGTCGACGTCACGGTGACTGCCGTCCCCTCACCGGTACGGCTGTCCAGTGCGGCCGAGTGCGTGCGGTTCGAGCAGGAGTCCTTTGGCGCTCTGCACCAGATGCTCTCCGGTGTGGACGTCCCCGGAAGGGGCGCCGCATGGAGCGAGATCGAGGAGGCCCTGACCCAGTTCGACGGTCCCGACGGGTTCGTCGGACCCTGCGAAATGCTCGTCGTCTCCGGCACCCGGCCCTAGTGGACGGCGAGCGCCGAACTCGCCTGTTCCTCGTTTCAGCAACCAGAGCGGCCGCCCGAAAGCTGCCTCTCTGCGCCACGAGAGACACGGACGGGTTCGCATGCTCCGCCCCTTGGCCGACGACACGTCGTCTTGCGTCCTCATGCCGCAGGTGACGCCAAGGTCGCGAGAACGACCTACGACGCAAGAAAAGTCGAGCGGGCCAGAGCGCTCGCCAATAGGTTCGTGGCGTGTTTAGTCCAGTCCGCAGCGAGACGAGAAGCAGGTACGACGATGTCGTGCTGCAGGTGCTGCTGTTCTGCGAGGAACATCTCGAGGAGCCGCTGACGCTCACGGAACTCGCGACCCTCGCGGGCTTCTCCCCTCATCACTTCCACCGCATCTTCCATCACGTCACGGGGGAGGCTCCGAAGGAGTACCTTCGGAGGCTGCGCCTTGAGCGAGCCGTGTACAGGATGAAGATCAGCCCAGACAACGTGCTGCGGATCGCACTGGACTCAGGGTTCAGGACCCACGAAACCTTTACCCGCGCGTTCATGCGCCGCTTCGACATCAGCCCTTCTGAGTTCCGTGCGGCGCTCAAGGAGTACCGCGCGTGCGCGGACGCCCTACTCGGCAGCCGCACCTTCGCTGGCTTCACCGACGAGACCCCGCTCACGCTGCGCTTCGACCTGCAGCAGGACCCGGTCACAGTCGAGCGCACGCCTGGTCGGCACCTGTTGTTCGTCCGGCACCATGGCTACGAGAACTTGCTCGCGCCGGACCAGTTGTTCCTCAGCCTCTGGGATGAGCTCCTGGCGTATGCCGAGAGGCGCGGCATCGCCTTCTCGCCCGACGTACTCATCGGCATCACACACGACGACCCCTACGTGACAGATGAGCCGCGTATCCGCTTCGACGCCTGTCTTCAGGTCGGGGAACGCGTGTCGACGAGTTCCCCATTCGGCTATCGCTACTTGCCGCCGCGGCTCTGCGTCATGCGCCGCCACCACGGCGGACTTGAAGAGATAGCCAAGACCTTCGCGCAAGTGGGAGTGGACTGGGTGCCCTCGAGCGGCTATGCCCTGGCAACCGCACCGCCCTTTGAGATCTACCACTGCGACCGAACCGCCGAAGGCGCGTTGCGTATTCAGTGTTCGGAAGCGTACGTCCCCCTCGACACGACGCAAGGAGAGACATGAAGGGCTTCCAGTTCGGTGAGCACATTGCCCGAGTCCCGCATGAGGTGTTCGAAGTCATCTCCGACCCACGGACAGCTATTGGCTTCCTGGACAACATCAGCGCCAGCACGAAGCTGACGGAAGGCCCGATCGGAGTCGGTTCGACATTCCGCGAGACCCGGCTCGTCAGCGGCAAGGAGTCCAGCGCAGACCTGCGCATCATCGCCTACGAGCCGGACACGCGCGTCGGCGTCAGCACCGCAGCCGAGGGAATCACTGTGACCTATCAGTACCGACTCAGCCCGGAAGGAGATGGCACACGGTTGGACTGGACATGCGAGCTCGAAGCCAGCGGGCTGCGGAGAATGATGCTGCCCATCGTCGCGGCCATCATGAAGAAGGAGGACGGCGACCACCTGCAACGGCTGAAGGCGTACCTCGAGACAAGTTGAGACGAGACGTGCTGGCCGAGCGGTCCGGCTCGCCGACCGCGATGGCGTCGACGGACTGACCACGTGCCGGCTGGCTGTCGCTTTCGGCCCGGGCGCGTGGCCGCTCTACCACTAAGTGGCGAGCACTTAGGCCCTCTGGACCCCATGATCGACTTCGGGTTCAACGAGATGGAGCTCCCCCGAGGAGGCGGACTGTAGTCGGCGATGCAAGGGCGGGCGGTATCCGCACGACGAGTTGCGCACACCACCTATGGGCGATCGGCTTGATGGAGCCGGCCGCCGCCGACGTTCATTGTTTTCATTTGTACAAACAGTCGTTGGTGCTAGGTTGGGGTCGTGAGGTGCCTGAAGTGAACGAGGCCGCAGCGGCCCTGGACCGAACTTTCCAAGCGTTGGCTGACCCACATCGTCGCGCGATTCTGTCGTCCGTCCGCAATCAACGTTGCGCGGTCGGCGAGATCGCGGCCGCGCTCGGGCTGTCGCAGCAGATCGTGTCTCACCACCTCAAGGTGCTGCATGCGGCTGGGCTGGTGACCGGATCGCGGTCTGGCACTAGGCATCTGTTCGCCGTGCGAGTGGAAGGCCTTGCCGTTGGGAAAGGATTCTTCGACGACTTTTGGCCCGAGCGGCTGAGCGCGCTCAAGCGTGCGGCCGAGTCGTCGGCCGGGAGCAGTGATGGCTGAGCACCGGACGTCGATCGACATCGAGGCGCCCCCGCATCGAGTGTTCGACTTCTTGGTGACTGACACCGGGATCACCTCGTGGATGGGGCAGTGGGCATCGCTGGACCCGGTGCCCGGCGGCCGGTTCGCGGTGGACATCGCCGGCTATTGCGCGCGGGGCATGTTTCTCGAGGTTGATCCACCCCGACGGGTCACCGTCTCCTGGGGCTTCGCCGGCAATGAGACCTTGCCGCCTGGTTCGTCGACGGTCTCGTTCGAGCTGACGCCGATCAGCGGCGGCACTCGGGTCGAGGTCGTCCACACGGACCTGCCTGAGGGTGATGTTCCCGGTCACGCAGCGGGATGGGCCCACTTCCTGCCCCGCCTCACCCGAGCAGTCGCCGGCGAGCAACTCCCGCCCGATACCTGGAGACCCGCGCCCCGAGCATCAACTACCGAAGGAGTCGCGTTGCCGATTGATCATGACGCGCTATCGACCGTGGAGGCCTATCACCGCGCCTGGACCAGCGGTGACGTCGAGCGAGCATTGACCTTCGTCTCGGACGACGTTCGCTGTTTCGCCCCCGACGAGAACGTCACCACGAAGAACGACTGGCACGACTATCTCGCCCGTTTCGTGCCGATGCTGACGGGGGCGCCTCAGCACAGCCGAATGACGGAGGGCGATCGGGTTGCGCTTTGGTACTTCCCGCAGACGGCGGTCACGAGCACGACGTTGGCCAGTGAGCTGTTCACAGTGCGAGGCGGGCAGATCGTCGAGATCCGTCTCGCCTTTGACCGCCTCGGCTACCTCCCTCAGCAACAGCAGCCATCATGACACCACCGGCAGGCGACTCGTCGCGCGCTCTGCTCGACCGGATCAGGTCCATGCTGCCAGAGCGGCAGTTGCGGGAAGTACGCATGTTCGGTGTGCTCGCCCTCATGGTTGACGGCGCCATGGCGGTAGCCGTGCACAATGACGGCAGCCTTCTCGTCCGCGTCGACCCGGGTGAAGACGCTCGGCTACTCGAAAACCGGGCGGCATCCCGCGCGGAGATGGGGGCAGGTCGCTCAATGGGCAAAGGGTGGATTCGAGTCGAGGCGACGGCGCTACGCGACGACGCAGCACTCACCAACTGGGTCGAAGCCGCCACCCGTAATCTGGTTCAGCGCACGCGCCGGGGCTGATGACGCGGCTGGTGACGCGCCGGATGTCGCTGTGACAACAGTGATTGCGTCATCCCGGGCGCTTTCAGCCCCAGCCGTTGACGGACCCGCTAGCATCGCCCTGTGACGATGATGACGCCACCTGCCGTTGGAACCGTTCTGGTCGAGGCCGCGGCCCTGAACGCGGCGGCGTCCATGTTCCGCAGCCTGGGTGACCCCACTCGACTCGCGATCATCCAGCACCTTGCGGTGGGCGAGCACCGGGTGGTCGACCTGACTGCGCACCTGGGCCTGGCCCAGTCCACCGTCTCGGCTCACCTGGCCTGCCTGAAGGACTGCGGACTGGTCACCTCCCGACCCCACGGCAGAGCTTCGATGTTCTCCCTGTCCCAGCCCGAGCTGATGAACCTGCTCGCTTCCGCGGAGAGGCTGCTGGCGGCCACCGGTGACGCCGTCGTGCTGTGTCCGGTCTACGGCCGCGAGGGCTCGACATGACCGTCCAGAACCTGTCGCTCACTGCGTCCCCCGGTCGGCGACGCCTGCTGGGCCGGCGCGCACAGCTGCTGGCCGGGGCCAGCGTCATGTACAACACGGTCGAGGCCGTCGTCGCGGTGGGCGCCGGCATCGGCGCCGGATCCGTGGCCCTGATCGGGTTCGGCCTTGACTCACTCGTCGAGGTCTCCAGCGGTTATGCCGGCCCTGTCCTGGGCGCAGCGACGCACCGGCCGAGAACGCGGCTCGGGAAGCGTCGTGGCCGACTCCAAGCAGACGCTGCTGTGCACCTATCTATCCGCGGTGCTGCTCAGTGGTCTCGTCCTGAATGCCACCCTCGGCTGGAGTTGGGCCGACCCGATGGCAGCCCTGGTCATAGCCGCCGTCGCCGTCGCGGAAGGCCGGGCAGCCTGGCGCGGCGACACCTGCTGCGCACCACTAACCAGCGCTGACACGCCCGAGAACCCCCGCTGGGCATTCGGCACCGGCTGCGCCGATGCCGGTTGCACCCCGTAACCCCGACAACTGACCGCCCCCGGAGATTCGCATGATCGACCAGAAGCCCCACACCGACACCCCTGCTGCCGCAGCGCTGTGCGACGGCCGTGTCCCCGACGTCGAGGGCGTCCCGACGAGCAAGGTCACCGCCCAGGGTGAGGCAGGCCACGGCGGGCACGCGAGTGGCGTCGCCGGCGATACGGACCGGCGCTACCTGTGGGTCGCGTTGCTGCTGCTGCTCACGTTCATGCTCGGGGAGGTCGTGGTTGCCGTCATCTCCGGATCGCTAGCCCTGCTCTCCGACGCCGGGCACATGCTCTCTGACGTCGGCGCCATCGGTGCCTCACTGTGGGCCATCCGACTGGCCGCGCGCCCGGCGAGCGGGGCGTGGACCTTCGGCTGGAAACGTGCTGAGATCCTCTCCGCCGCCGGCAACGGGATCACCCTCCTGGTGGTGGCGGGAATTGTCGGTTACGAGGCGATACGCAGGCTCTTCGACCCGCCCCCCGTCGAGGGCGGCCCTGTCCTGGTGGTGGCCCTCGTCGGGGTCGCCGTGAACATCGCCGCAGCCTGGGTCCTGGCCAAGGCCAACCGGTCCAGCCTGAACGTCGAGGGCGCTTACCAGCACATCCTGACCGACCTTTACGCGTTCATCGGCACCGTCATCGCCGCAATTGTCATCCTCACCACCGGCTACCTGAGGGCCGACGCGATCGCCTCCCTCGTCGTGGTAGCCCTGATGCTCAAGGCCGCCTGGGGGCTGCTGCGCGACAGCGGCCGGGTCCTGCTCGAAGCCGCCCCCAGGGGTGTCGACCTCGACCAGATCCGCAGTCATCTCCTTGAGAACGAACACGTCCACGACGTCCACGACCTGCACGTGTGGACCGTCACCTCCAGCCTGCCCACCCTGTCGGCTCACGTCGTCATCGACGACTCCTGCTTCAGCGACGGCCACGCCCCACAACTGCTCGACACCCTGCAGGCATGCCTGGGGGGGCACTTCGACGTCCAGCACTCCACCTTTCAGCTCGAACCCGCCAGCCACGCCGACCACGAGCCCGAAACCCACTAACCTCCCGTCAATTCGACCCCTCGGGCGATGCCGCGGGAATCACGGTGGCCACCTGTTGCCGACCGCCGACGATTGCGCCAATGTAGAGACCTGATCGAGAAGAAGGGGTCGCCATGGCAGGAGCCCTCTCTGGTCTTCGCGTTGTCGAGGGTTCAGCCTTTGTGGCCATGCCTCTGGGCGGTATGACCTTGGCCCAGCTCGGCGCCGACGTCATCCGGTTCGACCCCATCGGCGGGGGTCTGGACTACACCCGATGGCCGGTCACCCTCGACGGGCGGCACAGCCTGTTCTGGGCCGGGTTCAACAAGGGCAAGCGGTCGATCGCCGTCGACATCCGCGCTCCCGAGGGACAGGAGATCCTCACCCAGCTGATCACCGCCCCCGGGCCGGACGCGGGGATCTTCCTGACGAACTTCCCGGCACGCGGCTGGACGGCATACGAGACTTTGCGCGGGCATCGAGAGGACCTCATCATGGTCCACCTGGTCGGGCGGCGGGACGGCGGCTCCGAGGTGGACTACACGGTCAACCCGCAGACCGGCCTGCCGTTCGTCACCGGACCGACCGATTTCCACCGGCCCGTCAACCACCTCTTGCCGGCCTGGGATTGCATCGCGGGTCAGATGGCTGTCGTCGGCCTGCTCGCCGCCGAGCGCCACCGCCGTCTGACCGGTGAGGGTCAGCTGGTCCGGCTCTCGCTCAAGGACGTCGCGCTCTCGATGCTCGGCCACCTCGGCAAGATCGCCGAGGTGACGATCAACGACGCCGACCGACCCAAGGACGGCAACTACCTCTACGGGGCGTTCGGCCGCGACTTCGGCACCCTGGACGGCAAGCGCCTGATGGTCGTCGCGTTGACCCGCAGCCAGTGGGTCAACCTCGTCCGCGTCACCCAACTCGACGAGGAGCTGGTGGCGCTGGCGAAACGGCTGCGCCTTGACTTCGCCAAGGAGGGCGACCGGTTCCGGGCCCGGCGCGAGATCGCCCGGGTCTTCGAGCCGTGGTTCGCGACCAAGCTGCTCGCCGAGATCCGCTACCAGTTCGACAGCGCGGGGGTCACCTGGGCGCCCTACCGGACCGTTCGGGAGACCGTCGAGCACGACCCCGACTGCTCCGTCGACAACCCGATGTTCGCCATGGTCGAGCAACCCGAGGTCGGGACCTTCCTCATGCCCGGGCTGCCCGTGGACTTCGGCGCCCACGACCGCGCACCGGTCGAGCGGGCCCCCAAGCTCGGCGAGCACACCGACGAGATCCTCATGGACGTGCTCGGTATGGACAGCGCGCAGGTCGGGCGCCTGCACGACCGCGGCCTAGTCGCCGGCCCCGATGAGTCCGCCTTCAGCCACCCGGTCGATTGACGACGGCCACCACCACCGACGAGAGGCCCGATGACTGCGATGGCTGCCGCGAGCGCGGCCCACGAACGTGAGCACCCGAGGTCGGCCGCAGCCAGCGCGGTGACCTGGTTGTTCGTGCCCGGCGAGCGGCCCGAGCGGTTCGACAAGGCTGCCGGCGCCGGTGCCGACGAGGTCGTCTTGGACCTTGAGGATGCGGTGCCCCCCGCAGGCAAGGACGCGGCCCGCGAGCAGGTATGCCGCTGGCTCGCCTCCGCCGGGACGGGCTGGGTCAGGGTCAACGGGGCCGACACGCCGTGGTTCGAGGCCGACCTGGCGTCGCTGAGCGACCTCGCGGCGGTGCCGTCCCGATCGGCTCCGGCTGGTCGCACCGGGCTGCGGGGAGTGCTCGTGCCTAAGGCGGACGACGCCGACGTGCTCGCCTTGGTGCGTTCCCGGGTGGGCCCGGACCGAGGGGTCATGGCCCTCGTCGAGTCGGCCCACGGGGTGGCCGGGGCGCTGGCGCTGGCTGCCTCGGACGCGGTGGACCGGCTGGCGTTCGGCTCGGTGGACCTCGCCGTCGACCTCGACGCGGTCGAGGAGGACCGGTCCCTGCTCCTGGCTCGCTCGATGCTCGTCCTGGCTTCCCGGGCCGCCGGAAAGCCAGGACCGGTCGACGGGATCACGGGCCGCTGGGACGACCCCGAGCTGGTCCGCTCGGAGGCCGATCTGTCCCGGCGGCTGGGCTTCACCGGAAAGCTGTGCATCCACCCCGCTCAGCTGGCCCCGGCGGCCGCGGCGTTCCGGCCCACTGACGCCGAACTGGCCTGGGCAGAGCGCGTTCTCGGCGCCGTTGGCGACGGAAGCCTGGGAGCCGTCGCAGTAGCCGGCCAGATGGTCGACAAACCCGTCCTCGACCGGGCCCGGGCGATCACGCGGCGGGCCCGGTGACCGGGGCCCACGGCATACCGGGTCGTGCTTGAGGAGACGCCATGACGGACATCCTGGAACGGACCGAAGTCCTGGCGCCGGCGCCGGGCCTGGCGCTCGCCGGCCTGCTGGGCGTCCAGGCGCCGGACCTCGCGGCGGGCGAGCCACTGCCGATCCCCTGGCACTGGGTCTACCTGCTTGAGCGGCCGGCTCAGGCCGACCTCGGTCCCGACGGCCACCCGGCCCGTGGCGGGATTCCCGTGCCGCCGGGTCCCGGGCGTCGGCGGATGTGGGCCAGCGGCACGGTGATCGTGCTTGGCCCGCTGCGCTGTGGGCGCCCCGCCACCCGGCGTACTCAGGTGCTCGGGTCGCAGGACAAGGAGGGCCGCTCCGGGCGGATGACGTTCGTGACGGTCGGGCACGAGATCATCCAGGATGGCGCGGTCGCCCTTCGGGAGCAGCAGCACATCGTCTATCGGGACGTGGCTCCGGCGGCCGGTGGGGCTGCGGACGGGCCTGTCGGCGGCGCTGCCGGTATGCCGCAGCCCGCGCCGGTGCCGGTCGCTCCCGCCGAGTGGGAGGTGGCCGTCGACCCGACGCTGTTGTTCCGTTACTCCGCGCTGACCTACAACGGGCACCGAATCCACTACGACCGGGACTTCGCCCGCGACGTCGAGGGCTACCCGGGGCTGGTCGTTCACGGGCCGCTGCAGGCCACCCTCATGGCTGAGGCGGCCCGGCGCCGTGGGCTGATCGAGCCCGGACAGCCGGTGCAGTTCGGCTACCGTATGCAGTCGCCCCTGTTCGACCACGAAGGCCTGGTCGTCGCGGCGGTTCCGGGACCGGATGGCATTGCCACCTCGGTGCGCGACAGGTGGGGCCGGGTCACCGCGACGGGGACGCTGAGCCGGTCGTCGTAGCTGGGGCGCGCATGTGACGGCGGTCGTGACCGTGGTCGTGACTCGGCGGTCTCAGTCCTCGATGTGCGCTGCACCTTGCCGCCTCAACGCATCGAGTCCCTCTCGCATCGCCTGTTGCTTCTCCGGCGAGTGACCGACCCAATCGACGAGCTCGCCCACCACGCGCAGCGGCTCGCGGGTGCGGAAAGAGCGGGTCGGATTCCCAGGAAACTTCTTGTTCGTGACGTTGGGGTCGTCCTCGAACTCCCCCATCGGCTCGACCACGTAGATCCGCCCTCGGCCCTGACCGGCGGCGAGCTCGGCACCCCAGGTCGCGGCGTCCAGGGTCGCGGTGAAGTAGACGAAATTCATCACCCGACCCGCCTCGAAGTTCGACTCACGGCCGGGAACCAGCTTCTCGCCCACAGCCAGATCAGCCTTCGTACCGTGCAAGTAGACACCGGTCTCGTAGACCTCGAACGGAACGGGCTCCTTCGCGGCGCTCATGCGTCCGACAGTAGTGGTCGCTTTCGACGGATCGGCGGCTTCGGCGCCGCTCGAGCCACCGCTCACCCTGTGGCCCAAAGCTGAAGCCGGATGCACTCCCTCAGAACTGAGGCTTTCGTCACATCTGCCTGCCACGACTATGCCTTTCTGTTGACTGACGATATCGTCAGTAGTGCACAGAACATACAAGAGGCCCCCTTTGGGGCCCAGACAGAAGGCGGTATCCCATGACACAGCACGACAACTTCACCTCGAGGCTGATTGACCTGCAGCGGCGGGTCGCGACGGCCGAGGAGGCGGTCCAGGCGGCCGCGTACGAGACCGAGGCCCAGCTCACGCAGCGGATCAACTCGGCTCAGTCCAACCTCGATGCGTCCGTGGAGGCGGCTCGGCAGGAGATCTCGGAGGCCAAGGACAGCCTTCGGAGCAAGTGGTCGCAGTTCAAGGGCGAGGCTGCATCCAAGAGGGTCGAAGCCAAGGCGAAGATGGAGAAGCGGGCCCTTCACATGGACGCCAAGGTGGCCGAGACCGACGCGGACTGGGCCGAGACCGACGCCGCCGACGCTCTGGACTTCGCTGACTGGGCGGTGGGGAATGCGCAGCTTGCCATCCTCGACGCCATCCACGCCCGCGCCCACGCGGACACGCTCCGGGCCGCCGACGCCAAGCTCCAGACGGCCCACGCGTAAGAGTCCGATCGGGCTGGGTCCGAGACCCAGTCCTCCCAACAGCAGTCGCGCCGCTGCGGGCAGGAACGCACGTCCCTGCCCGCCCGGCAAGATCGAAAGAAGTTGAAAGCAAAATGACAACTGATGTCAAAACCCCGGACCTGCTCCGCGAGACGCTCCGGGCTGGCGCCGCCGAGGCGTCAGCGGCCTGGGGGTGGTTCGTGGCCCTCGGGGCCGTCTGGATCTGGTACGGCATGTTCGTGCTGTCATACCAGGCCGGCAGCCTCGCAGCGGTGGCCTCATTCGTGGGCATCGCCTTCCTGTTCGGCGGCATCACCCAGCTCGCCGTTGCCGGTCGCGTTCCCGCGTTGCGCTGGCTGTCCATCCTGGCCGGAATCCTCGGCGTGGTGGCAGGCTGTGCCAGCCTCATGTGGCCCGGCATCACCCTCGACGTGGCCTCGATCATGGTCGCCGCCTACCTCATCGCCTACGGCACCATCCACATCATCAGCGCCCTAGCCGGCCCCAAGCTGTCCTGGTGGTGGACCGGGCTGTTGCTCGGCATCTCCGAGCTGGCCATCGGGGCGTGGGCCGCGCGCTCCTGGGAGACCTCACTCTTCACCCTGGTCACCCTGGTTGGAGTCTGGGCGATCACCCGCGGAGTCTCAGAGATCTTCGCCGGCTTCACCCTGCGCGAGGCTGGCAAGCAGGCCGACCAGCTAGCCACCGCCTGACAACCCCACGAGACAACCCGACGAGCAGCCTCCCCGGCAGCGCCACGCGGCGCGGGGGAGGCTGCCCTTCACCAGGGACGGTCCAGTTGTCGTGTGCCAAGGAGAACAGATGAGAACCGTTCACCCTGAACCGGTCAACCCGGTCAACCCAGCACTGCTGCGGCTGCTTCGAGAGCGCAGTAGACGATGGGAAGACCGGGTTGCCGACCAGATAACTCGGTTCGCCGGTTCGATGAAGTTCGTCTACATCCACGTCGGGTGGTTCACCCTCTGGATCGGCCTCGGCGTCGAGGACTACCCCTTCGGGCTACTGACGATGATCGTGTCGCTGGAGGCCATATTCCTGTCGACATTCGTGATGATCAGCCAGAACCGCGCCGATGCAAAGCGCCAGGTGATCGCGGACGAAGCGTGGCGGACGGTCCAGGAGGAAGGGCGTCAGAACGAACGTTTGCTCACCATGTCCAACGAGATCCTCGGCCTGACCAGGCAGATCCACGCGGCAGGTGCCTGCGCGAGCGCCCCCGAGTCACGGACACCGGCGGCGGACCGACGGCGCACGGATGAGACACGGGACGATGGCTGACATGGGCCTTCCACAGCGTTCGGCACCGCACCTCTCCACGCTGATCGGGCGTGGGTGGCACCCCGTCGAGCCGCCTCGACGGCCCGTGCTATTCGTCAACCCTCGGTCCGGTGACGGTGCGGCGACCCGCAGCGGGGTGCTCGAGCAAGCCCGCGGGCGCGGAGTCGAGGCGGTCACGCTGTGCCCCGGCGACGACCTGCGGGCGCGCGCGCTGGAGGTCGTCGCCGACGGTGCGGACGCCATCGGTGTCGCTGGTGGAGACGGGTCGCTCACAGACGTAGCGGCAGTCGCCGCGGCGCATGGGCTGCCTTTCGTCTGCATTCCGGCCGGTACACGCAACCACTTCGCCCTGGACCTTGGTGTGGACCGGCAGGACGTGGTCGGGGCACTGGACGCGTTCACTGAGGGCGTGGAACGCGTGATCGACGTGGGTGAGGTGAACGGTCGGCTCTTCCTGAACAACGTGTCCCTCGGCATCTACGGGGAGGCGGTCCAGCAGGCCGGCTACCGCGATGCGAAGGTCCGGACCCTGGCGGAGACTGTGCATCGGGTGATCGGCCCGAGTGGCGGCACCCCAGCGCTCAGCGTGATCGATGACGCCGGTCGCCAGCATGACCGGCTCGCTGTCCTGCTCGTCTCTAACAATCCGTACGCGCTCAACGGCCCAGGACTGGGTACTCGCCCCACGCTGGCCTCGGGCCACCTGGGGATCCTGCTCCTCGACTCCCCGGAGGAGCGACACCACCCTCCGGGGAGAGCCTGGACAGCTGGCCACCTGACAGCCCGAACCCGAGTTGTCGCGCATGCCGGCATTGATGGTGAGGCAGTCGATCTCGAGGGCCCACTTCACTTCGCCATCCGCCCAGAGGCACTGCGGGTCAGGATCTCCCCGCGTCATCCGGGCGCATCGCCGGCCGCTCTGCTCGGGCGAAGGCGCCGGTCACGCTCCGCGCCGACCATGGCCGCAATCCCGGCGCCAAGAATGGCGCCTATGACGACGTCTCCCGGGTAGTGCACACCGGTGTGTACTCGCGACTGCGCGACACCGCCGGCAAGTAAGCGAAGAGGGACCGCCAGCTCTGGGAGATTCCGACCCATGGCGTACGCGAAGGCAAACGCCGACGCCGCATGGCCGGACGGGAAGGAGGCCGACGCCGGGATAGGCACGACGCGAGCCTCGAACCGAGCAGGTTCAACCCGATCGGGTCGCCGTCGACGGGCCAACGGCTTGATTCCGAGATTGATGGTCGCGGAGGCGGCACCGATGGCGACCAACGACTCGGTGGCCGCCTCGCGCCCCTTCTTGCCGCCGACCAACGCGACTGCTCCGGCGATGCCCAGCCAGAGGACCGAGTGGTCAGCGACCCGTGAGAGCTGGCGAAAGTACTTGTCCAGCACCGGTGTGGGCGTGGCGGCCACCGCCTCATACACGGCGCGGTCCAGCGCCGCCAGCTCCCCGATAGCCCTGGCCGGAGTTGAACCAACGCCTGACTGACTGGCGAGGACCCCAGCACGAGAGCTATCGGCCGTGAGCTCTTCGCCGTGGGACTGCGACATGAAGCAATCGTAGCCAGGAGGCGCTTGCGTGATGGGTGCCCGCTGCGCAACCGGGGAACCACGGGGCCCCCTCACTGAGGCGCTGACTACCCAGGGTGATCACCGCCTCAGTGACGGGAGCGTCCAGCACCGCGCAGCGACGATGGCGGGAGATGTCATGCGGGATCGGGTAGATCGGGATGGCCGGGTTCACGACGTCGGCCCGGCGCGCCGGACCGCGGTGACGATCACCAGTATCAGCCCGAGGAGCAGGCCGCCCAGAAGCAGTGCGACGCTGCCCACGACCTGGGGGGCCCACGTCCGCAGCAGGTCGTCCCCGACCGCGACGGCAGTGCCTTCGTCGATGTCGGCCACGAAGATCGCGTAGGTGCCCGGCTCGTCGGCCGGGAACGTCAGCACCGCGTCGCCGACCCGGTTTGGGTTGTTCGGGACGTCGTAGCGCAGCTCGGCTCGGTATGCGGTCAAGGGCACCTCGACCCCCGATGGCCCTGTGACGGTGACGGGGAGCACGGAAGGTGGGGCGGTGGTCCGGTCGTGCTCGAGATAGACGAAGCGCGCTCCGGTCCTGGTCACCGAGACGGCGGCGGTGCCGGGGTCAGTGAGGCGGCAGAAGTCCTCGACGTGGGCTTGCCAGCCGAGGAACGCGAACGCCCCCCAGCCGAGTGCGCTGAGAGTTGTCAGCACGGCAACCAACGTCCCTACCCAGTAGCCCGCCGTGCTCGGCCGCTTCTTGTCGGGCCTGGTCGAGAGTGCCGTTCTGGGCGCAGGCGTTGATGTGCCGGTGTTGGTGGTGGGTGTGCTCATAATGGGGCTCCCGGTGGGTGATGGAGTTGCACTTCCACACTCGCGGGTCGAGCTGGCCCTGTCGTCCCCCTGGCCGCTCCACTTCAAGGTCCTCTGTGGGGGGATTGGCTGTCCCCCCATGGGGGGATTTGGGCCACGGAGACAGGCGGTACGGTCGGAACGTGAACGGCTGGACCTCTCCCGACCGGCGCCACCCGCAAGGGGTTTGGTGGGTCTTCGCGGACCTGGCGGTCGCGGCCCTGTTCACGTGGATCACGGTGGTTTCACTGCGCAGCGACGCCTATGTCGACCTGTACGGTCCGATCAACGGCGCCGGGTGGCTCTTGGCTCTCAGCCCCAACGTTCTGCTACTCGTTCGGCGACATGCGCCTGCGGTCGCCTTGGGCGCCGCCACCGTCCTGTACCTCCTGGCCAGCGCAACCCACGGCGACAGCAACGCCCCGCTGGCCATCCCCTTGTTCACCTACTCCGTGGGTCTGACCCGGCCACCGCGAGTCTCCGCACCCCTCGTGGGCGCGGCGGCGCTGGCAATGTCCACCGCGACGTTCTACGGACCCGGTGGTCCCGATGCGTTGGTTATCGTCGTCTGGTTCCTGCTGTGCGGCAGCGGATGGGCGCTCGCCGTCGGTGTCCGGCGCACCAAGGGTCTCAATGAGCGGCTCAGCCAGGCCGTCGACGAGCTCGAGGCTCACCAAGGCCGGGTCGCCGCAGAAGCCGTCGCCGACGAACGGGCTCGGATCGCACGCGAGCTCCATGACGCTGTCGGTCACGCCGTCAACGTCATGGTCTTGCAAGCCGGCGCGGCCCGGCTGTCTCACCAGCCCGACAAGGCCTTCGGTGCGCTCCAGGAGATCGAGAACCTGGGCCGGAGCGCACTTACCGACCTGGACCACATGCTCGGACTCCTCGACGACAGCGATGCACCCATACGTGGGCCCGCGAAGACGAGAGCCGACATCGTCACGATGGTCGACGAGATGCGATCGGCCGGCGCCAATATCACCCTTCGCGATGATTGCCAGTGTCCGGTGGGCCGACATGTGGGGGCGGCGGCATACCGCATCGTTCAGGAGGCACTGACCAACGCGCTCAAGCACGCAGGCGTTGCTCACGTTCAGGTCACGCTGTCATGCACTCGGCATCACCTGCACCTGCTCGTCATCGACGACGGCGGTGTCCCTCCGGCTCCCCGGGCGGTCGGCGGGGGACGCGGCATCGTCGGGATGGCCGAGCGTGCCAAGGTCCTCGGTGGCCGGCTGACCGCCGGCCCAGTCGAAGGAGGAGGCTTCAGCGTGAAGGCGGTGCTGCCGCTGACGCCTCGGGACGAAGTCAGCCCGCCGCCGTTCCCGACCGGCTCAGGGGTAGTGGCGCGATGACCATCAAAGTGCTCGTCGTGGACGACGACACCCTCGTACGAGCCGGCCTGCGAATGATGATCGAAACCCAGGACGACCTCGCCGTGGCCGGTGAGGCCTCCAACGGCGACGAGGCTGTCGCCCTGGCGCGTGACCTCGAACCGGACGTCGTCCTCATGGACATCCGAATGCCCGGAATGGACGGCATCGAGGCCACCCGGCAGATCACGAGCGCACAACTGTTTGATGATGGACCCGAGCCTCCCCGAGTCGTCATCCTCACCACGTTCGAAATCGACCAATACGTGTATGAAGCGGTGCGCGCAGGGGCCAGCGGCTTCTTGCTCAAACGCACCCCCCCGGAGGACCTCCTGGCCAGCATCCGCATCATCGCCCAAGGGGATGCTCTGCTCTCCCCCTCGGTCACCCACCGCCTCATGCGCGAGTTCGCCCGAGCAACGACAGTCGGAGGGCAACCCACAGACGTCACCAACCGCGATCTGAGCCGGCTCACCAGCAGGGAGCGAGAAGTGCTCATTCATATCGGTCACGGCCTGGCCAACCGTGAGATCGCCCAGGAACTGAACCTCGGCGAAAGCACGGTCAAGACTCACGTCAAACGAATCCTCATGAAGCTCGAACTGAGAGACCGAGTCCACGCTGTCGTCTACGCCTACGAAACTGGACTGCTAGCCCGCCGGACCCGAAACGACTGAGCCGAAACGACTGAGCCGAGATCGGTGACCTCACGGAGCGCAAGCTACAGGCGTTGCGCTGCCTCACCAGCGACAGGGAGCCCCTGCAACCAGGCCTGCCAGATCGGCTTCTCGCGCCGAACATAGTCCGCTGCGTCTGCGGAGAAGAGGTAGGCCCGTACGCCCGCCGCCACCTTGCCGTTTCCCTCGCCGAACGCGTAGACGCTGAGCATTCCGGGCACCGGCGCGGTGAGCCGGACCAGCGCCTGCCGTCGGCCGACCCGCTCGACTGTGCCGGTGATGCCGCGCGCCTCGAGCGTTGCCCCCTCTTCGCCCAGCCCGAGGGCCTCCTGCAGGCTCGACCAGAGCGCCTCCGCATCGCCCACGTGGGAGGCGGTGACCTCGAGCTGCGTGGCCTCCTGGCTGGGGAAGTGCGACAGGTACAGGCGCAGGTTGTCGAAGAACGGCATCCAGTTGAGGCCCATGTCGTCCCAGAACTCCGACTCCCATGCAGCGCCGGTCCCAAAACCGCTGCTGGTGACGCGCACGATGCAGGTGCCGCCGGCCTGCGCCTCGACGAGGAACTCCGAGGTCAGCGGGCTGAGGGCGTCCGGGTCCTTGCCCATGAGGGCGGCCCAGTCCTCCTCGTAGACGAGGCGACGCGGCGGGTCCCAGCCGGTGACGTGGCCGTCCGAGCCCATCTCGGGGCCCATCGTGAAGTGGAGGGAGCCGCCCTCTCGCTCCTCCATCTCAGTCGGAAGGAACCAGGCGCTCATGCCCTTGGCTGTGGCGATAGCCTGCCAGACCTGTTGGGGAGTGCCGGGGACCTCAACGCTGAACTCCAGGCGATACGGGACGTTCGGGGTAGTACTCATGCGCTCTCCTCAGGAAGGGGGTGGGCCGCGACGAGGAGCCGGTGCCGGCGCCCGTCGTCGTGGTGATAGCGAGCCGCCAGGCTGAGCACCGCGACGGTCAAATCGTTGGCGAAGGCGGCCCGGTCGGCGGCCGACCGGAATCCGATCTCCGTGTCGATGGTCAGCGTCGGCAGACGCCTGCCCGACGCGCCAGCCCGGCGTGCTAGGACGCCGACTTCGCGCACCAGCCGACCGGCCAGGGCGACGAGGTAGCCCGCCGAGAGGTGGTCGGCGGTGGCGGCCGGGTCGGCCGCGGCCGCGCTGATGGCCCCTGGCGACACGACGTACGAAAGCGCTGACGCCTGCATCACTCGCTCCGTGATGCCCCCGTGCCGGCGCTCCTCGGACAGCTCCACCAGGCCGTGCGCCTCGAGTGCTTTGAGGTGATAGTTGACCTTCTGGCGCGCGATACCAACCCGGGCGGCGAGCCCGGCGGCGGAGGCCGGAACGGCTAGTTCGCCGAGCAGCCGGGCCCGGACCGGATCCAGCGCGGCGGCGGCGGCCTCCGCGCTCTCGATGACTTCGACGTCTTGCATGACGCCACGGTGCCATTGACAAGAAGTGTTGTCAAGGGCCTGCGGCGGCGTTTGAGAGACACACCTCGCACCGGCAGGCCTGACGATGTTGGTGACCGATGGGCGCCTCTAGGGCATCGTGGAACCCACGGTTGAATGCCCAGCATCGCTGGATCCCGCCCAGCCCGCACTGCGCTCGTCGTTTGATCGTCGATGTGTGTGCGGTGCCCAGCGAGGGCGCCCCTCGTAGTTGGCGCCTCCGAGCGAACTCGATCATCCGCATACTCGAAACACGTACAGTCGCAACAGGGTTGACGCGACGGCCTACTGGCCGCCGCAACGTCGCCGGCGCGAGATTTGGTGACGATTATCACGTAATTGTCCAAAAGGGGCGGATTTTGGTCGCGGGGCCATGTTTTGGATTTGACGGAAGCATATACCTGTCATACTCTGCAATTGTCTAAACGTCTAACGGCGAACGAAGTCGCAGTGCGTGGCGAGCGGTCACATTTTGATCGCCCTACGCATGGCGGCTGTGAGTCACCCGCCGTGCTCGGCGAGTATCCGGGGGAAATCGACAGGGGTCGAACGGGTTTCGCCACCCCTTCCTCACGGTCGATGCTCACAAAAGCAATTCGGCGGTGTGACGTCGCTCGACCATTCGAGGCCCGGTCAGGGGGACTGATCCGGGCTCGTCGATGCGGCAACAGATTCTTGGCTTAAGGAGCCAGTCTAGTGCGCCCACTATCCCTTACCGCTGCCCTCACCGCTCTATTCTTGACAGCTGCTGCACCCATCGCCGGGACGGCGGCTTCGGCTGCTGCTGCGGAGAGCCCTATCGCGGCAATGAGCTCGCCCATCTTTCACGTTGCCAGGCCCACCACTGGGGCCAGTCTCCTCACCCCGTGGCAATCGGAGGCGCTAACTGCAGCGTCGACATACGGCTTCACCACGGATCTCGGCACGCCGTTCCAAGCGTCCATCGGACCGGTGTCTGGACTCGCGGCGGTGCGTCGTCTATACAATCCCACGACGTTCGATTTCACGTGGGCCGTGCTGGGGTCGATACCAATGCGGGTGGCCACTAGCCGCGGCTACACGGATCAAGGGACGACCTTCCATGCAGCGACGCGCGAGGTGAGCGGACAGACACTCCCCGTCAATAGCTACGTCAAGGGAGTGGTGCACCGCCTCGCCCTGGCGGCCTCTGGCTCCGCTCTCTTGAGTCAGGGCTGGACGTTGGAGGGCGTGCGCTTTCACGTGTCGAACGTCTCACCACCGCCACCACCGCCACCACCCCCACCGCCGCCACCCCCGCCGCCGCCGGCGACGAACTATGGCAGTGCTCCGGTGGGCACGACAGCGTATGCCGTCCCGGCAGGCGCGATCATTGTCGCGACGACCGGCAACGACGCCAACCCTGGGACTCTCGCTGCGCCGGTCCGCTCCCTCGCCCGAGGGGTGAGCATCGCTCCGTCCGGTGGGACCGTCGTGGCCCGCGCAGGCGTCTACCACGAATCCGTGGAGATCTATCGCGCCGTGACCATTCAGAGTTACCCGAACGAAGCGGTGTGGCTTGACGGATCGACCGCGGTGTCAGGCTGGGTCGTCGACGGCACCGCGTGGCGCAAGGACGGGTGGACACAACGCTTTGACCACAGCCCGACCTACACGCAGGGCGCCCCGGACTCGACCGTTCCCGACTGGCAGTTCGTTGATCCGACGAACTATCCGATGGCGGCGCACCCCGATCAGGTCTTCATTGATGGTCTGGCTCTTACTCAGGTCAAATCCCGCAGCCTCGTGACCAGCGGGACGTTCTATCTGGACGAAGCCACTTCGAAGCTCTACATCGGATCGAACCCGACGGGGAAGACTGTCGCTGCCAGCACGATCATCAGGGCCCTGGCAATCCGTGCCGCCGACACGGTCATCAGGGGCATCGGAGTGAGGCGCTATTCACCATCGGTGTTCCACATTGGCGGAGTCACCCTGGAGGCGCCTCGGGTCGCGGTGGAGAACGTCACCATCGAGGACACAGCGACGACGGGCATCGCGGTCATCCGGGAAGACTGCCGCCTCGACCGCCTCACCGTCCGGCGAAGCGGGATGTTGGGAGTCCATGGACGATTCGCGGACCGGGTCAGGATGATCTCTGTGTCGGCCACCGACAATAACGACCAGAGATTCAATATAGCCCCGGTTTCAGGAGGAGTGAAGATCGGCGCGAGCCGCGGCGTCACGGTATCGGCGAGCGATTTCTCGAACAACTTCGGCCCAGGCTTCTGGGAAGATCTGTCAGTCTACGACTCCGTGATCACGGGTTCGCAGTTTGCCGGAAATCTCGGTGACGGCCTCTTCCTTGAGATTTCTGCCAAGGCCGTCGTTGCCAACAACTTCTTCACCAGAAACGGTCAGTCCGGGCTCAAGATCAACAACACGAGCGACGTCCGCGTCTGGAACAACACCCTGTGGGCCAATACAGGTCGGGCGATCTGGCTCGCTCAAGACAGCCGTCGCAACACCAACCCCTACGACCAGGCCGTCGATCCCCGAATCCCATTCCCAGACCCGGCCATGCCCTGGACTTTGGGACCGGTCACGTTCCGCAACAATGTCGTCGTCCAGCTCGCCACTTCCGCCACCTGCCTGATCTGCAACGAGGACTACAGCAGGCAGGCGACGGCGGAGCAGATGGGCCTTTCCCTCAACGGCGATCTCTACCAACGGGTCTCCTCGAGCAGCCCCGCATGGCTGACCATCTGGTCACGGGGTGCGACCAACCCCTACGTCTTCACGACCTTGTACTCCTGGACGTCCACGACGGGTCAGGAAAGTCGTGGACGCGAGTTTGTCGGTGGGGAGTCGCTGGTCGACGCCCAGGGCAGGCTCACCGCCAGCGCGACCGCGCTTATCTCGGCTGTGGCCTTGCCGCTGCCGGCGGACATTGCTGCGATCGTTGGTCGAGCGGCAGGCACCGTCCACCTCGGGATGTGGTGATTTCGCCGATGTGGTGACCTCGCCATGGGGGTGCCCACTCCGGCACGGGTGGGCATCCCCTGGCTCCATCACTAGTCAGTCGGCGACCCAACCTGCACGACGTGTCCGGCGTCCCCGCCGCCAACCGCAACCCAACGAAAAAGGTCCTGGACCTTGTTCACGGTCCACGAGATGTCGCGGACTATGAACAAGGTCCAGGACATATTGACTGGGCGGGCGTTCCGGCGTTCGGATGCTTAAGTCGGAGACCTTGAGCAGATCAGTCCGCCGTGTTCGGCACCCTTCAGGACCCCGACCGAGAGGCAGCGGGCAGCGTGTCGTCGCGGGTCGCAACTGCGGACGTATGCCGGGCGGTTGCCGAGCCATCCCGCGGTCAGGCCGCGCGGCATACCGGCGGGTTGCCGCTACCCGTGCCGTGGCGTGCGCGGCCCGGCCGGTCCAGGCTCACCGGGAGTGGACGCAGCCCCGAGCGCGGGCGCGCCGGGCCTGATGGCGCGGCTGAAAGAGCCTGAACTGTCGCCACAACAGCACCCCGTGCGTCATCAGCGGAAGGATCAGCCCCGGCAACGCGCACGCCGGTGCGGTATCCGCCTGACTCGTGCCACTTTTGTCGTTCTCGGTGATCCGCGCCGCGTTTGTGCTGCTCAGGGCCGTGGTGCAGGCTGGGGTGACACACTAATCGCGCCGGTAGGGTCGCCTTCGTGGTGTTCGTGCGGAAGGTCCCGACGGCCTCTGGGGCCACCGCGGTACAGATCGCCGAGCGTCAGGGCGGACGAGACAAGGTGCTCGAGCATCTGGGATCGGCGCGCACAGAGTCCGAGCTGGCGGCGTTGGTCGAGGCGGCCCGCCGGAAGGTGTACCCGGGACAGGGTGAGCTGGACCTGAGCGCGGGAGCCGTCCCGGCCGGGCACGCGGTGATCACCTCGAAGGCCAGCGCGGTGCTGTGGCAGGTCCTGTCGAGCGCGTACACGCGGCTGGGGTTCGGCGCGGTCGGTGACGAGTCGTTTCGGCAGCTGGTGCTGGCCCGGATCGTGGAGCCGACGTCCAAGGCCGACTCGCTACGGGTCCTCGACGAGATCGGCGTCGAGCACGCTTCGCTGCGCACCATGTTCCGGTCGCTGGCCCGCGCTCAAGAGCGCGGCTACCGCGACGTGGTCGCGGCCGCGTGCTTCACCCACGCCGCCGCCAGCGGGGATGTCTCGCTGTGCCTGTACGACGTGACCACGTTGTACTTCGAGGCCGAGAACGAGGACGAGCTGCGCAAGGTCGGCTACTCCAAGGAACGCCGTGTGGACCCGCAGATCGTGGTCGGGCTGCTGGTCGACCGCCAAGGGTTCCCGCTGGAGATCGGCTGCTTCGAGGGCAACAAGGCAGAGACGGCCACGATCGTGCCGATCGTTAAGGCGTTCCAGGCCCGCCACTCGCTGTCGGACATGGTCGTGGTTGCCGACGCCGGGATGCTGTCGGCTGGGAACCTCAAGGAGCTGCACGAGGCCGGGCTGCGGTTCATCGTCGGCTCCCGCGTCACGAAGGCACCGGCGGACCTGGCGTCGCACTTCCGGTGGCACGGGGACGCGTTCACCGACGGGCAGGTCATCGACACGATCACCCCACGGGTGGCCACCAAGGCCGCGAACGCGACGAACGACCCTGCCAAGCGGGCCGAGCCGGTGTGGGACCCGGGCGTGCACGACCGGTCGTGGCGAGCGGTGTGGGCCTACTCACGCAAACGGGCGGTCCGGGACGGCAAGACCCTGACCCTGCAGGAGAACCGGGCGAAGTCGGTGGTCGCCGGCGAGAAGGCCGCCCGCACCCCACGCTTCGTCACGACCAAGAACGGGAGCCAGTCACTCGACGAGGCGTCCCTGGCCAGGGCCCGGCGCCTGGTCGGGCTGAAGGGCTACGTGACGAACATCCCCGCGACCGTGATGCCCGCCAGCGAGGTCATCGCCAGCTACCACGACCTGTGGCAGGTCGAGGCGTCCTTCCGGATGAGCAAGAGAGACCTGAAAGCGAGGCCGATCTTCCACCACACCCGCGAGTCGATCGAAGCCCACCTGACCATCGTCTTCACCGCCCTGGCCGTGGCACACCACCTACAGAACCAGACCGGGATGAGCATCAAGAAGATCGTCCGGACGCTACGACCGCTGCAGCAGATCACGCTCACCATCGCCGGCCACGAGCACACCGCAGCCGACCCCCTCACCGACCCCGCCCGCGAAATCCTCACCGCGACCGACACCAAGCCGACACACTAAAAGCGGCACGACTCGGGTCATCAGCGGAGGGATCAGGCCCGGCGGCGCGCACGCCGGTGCGGTATCCGCTCGCCGCCAAACCGCCCCGCCGGCTCGCCGCCCTCTCGCCGCCCTCTCGCCGCCTTCTCGCCGCGCGCTCGCCGCCCGCTCGGCGCATACTTCACGGCGGAGGTATCAGGCGGAGCCAGCGTGCACTCTTTGCCATGCAGGCTCCCTCCCATGAGCCTGGCCGTCCGACGACGAAGGAGCAACCATGCCCGGTTGGTATGTCCACATGGAGGCGGCCCACGACACGGCCCGGGCGTTGCGGGACGGCACTGTCCCACCGGGTTTCGCGATCACTCCGGCCGAAGCCCAGCAGATCGGCGAAATCTGCCACACCTGGCGCAACTACCTCGCGCTCGGGTCGCTCGGGCCGGACCTCTTCTATCTGCTACCGGACTTCAAGAACACGACCGGTCAGGTCATCCGACAGGTCGTCCAGTGGTGCCTGGATGTCTGGGAGGTGGTCGACAGTGAGTTCGTCGGGAAGTGGGAGAAGTGGATAGACCCGATCTCGACCAACAACTCTCAGTTGGCGTCGCAGTTGACGGGTGGCCTGTCGACCCAACTCGCCCAGGTCCTTGACGAGTTGACGTCGGCGATCATGTCCGCGTTCACGGGGTTGCTCGCCCAGATGGGTGACTGGTTCGGCGTGCTGACCTCGGGGGTGCCGCAGGGCTTCGGGGACGACGCGTTCTACTGGTCGGACATGTTCCGCCACGATCGTGCCGATCGTTAAGGCGTTCCAGGCCCGCCACTCGCTGTCGGACATGGTCGTGGTTGCCGACGCCGGGATGCTGTCGGCTGGGAACCTCAAGGAGCTGCACGAGGCCGGGCTGCGGTTCATCGTCGGCTCCCGCGTCACGAAGGCACCGGCGGACCTGGCGTCGCACTTCCGGTGGCACGGGGACGCGTTCACCGACGGGCAGGTCATCGACACGATCACCCCACGGGTGGCCACCAAGGCCGCGAACGCGACGAACGACCCTGCCAAGCGGGCCGAGCCGGTGTGGGACCCGGGCGTGCACGACCGGTCGTGGCGAGCGGTGTGGGCCTACTCACGCAAACGGGCGGTCCGGGACGGCAAGACCCTGACCCTGCAGGAGAACCGGGCGAAGTCGGTGGTCGCCGGCGAGAAGGCCGCCCGCACCCCACGCTTCGTCACGACCAAGAACGGGAGCCAGTCACTCGACGAGGCGTCCCTGGCCAGGGCCCGGCGCCTGGTCGGGCTGAAGGGCTACGTGACGAACATCCCCGCGACCGTGATGCCCGCCAGCGAGGTCATCGCCAGCTACCACGACCTGTGGCAGGTCGAGGCGTCCTTCCGGATGAGCAAGAGAGACCTGAAAGCGAGGCCGATCTTCCACCACACCCGCGAGTCGATCGAAGCCCACCTGACCATCGTCTTCACCGCCCTGGCCGTGGCACACCACCTACAGAACCAGACCGGGATGAGCATCAAGAAGATCGTCCGGACGCTACGACCGCTGCAGCAGATCACGCTCACCATCGCCGGCCACGAGCACACCGCAGCCGACCCCCTCACCGACCCCGCCCGCGAAATCCTCACCGCGACCGACACCAAGCCGACACACTAAAGCGGCACGACTCGGGTCATCAGCGGAGGGATCAGGCCCGGCGGCGCGCACGCCGGTGCGGTATCCGCTCGCCGCCAAACCGCCCCGCCGGCTCGCCGCCCTCTCGCCGCCCTCTCGCCGCCTTCTCGCCGCGCGCTCGCCGCCCGCTCGGCGCATACTTCACGGCGGAGGTATCAGGCGGAGCCAGCGTGCACTCTTTGCCATGCAGGCTCCCTCCCATGAGCCTGGCCGTCCGACGACGAAGGAGCAACCATGCCCGGTTGGTATGTCCACATGGAGGCGGCCCACGACACGGCCCGGGCGTTGCGGGACGGCACTGTCCCACCGGGTTTCGCGATCACTGCGGCCGAAGCCCAGCAGATCGGCGAAATCTGCCACACCTGGCGCAACTACCTCGCGCTCGGGTCGCTCGGGCCGGACCTCTTCTATCTGCTACCGGACTTCAAGAACACGACCGGTCAGGTCATCCGACAGGTCGTCCAGTGGTGCCTGGATGTCTGGGAGGTGGTCGACAGTGAGTTCGTCGGGAAGTGGGAGAAGTGGATAGACCCGATCTCGACCAACAACTCTCAGTTGGCGTCGCAGTTGACGGGTGGCCTGTCGACCCAACTCGCCCAGGTCCTTGACGAGTTGACGTCGGCGATCATGTCCGCGTTCACGGGGTTGCTCGCCCAGATGGGTGACTGGTTCGGCGTGCTGACCTCGGGGGTGCCGCAGGGCTTCGGGGACGACGCGTTCTACTGGTCGGACATGTTCCACTACCGCAAGACCTACCAGTTCCCGTTCGTCCTCTTCCGGCAGGCCCAGAAGGCGCTGAACGCCGCGGGCACCGACGACGAGCGCGCCGACGCCCAGGCCCGGATCGCCTTCGCCGTCGGGTGGATGTCGCATTGCGCGACCGACGTCACGGGCCACCCATTCACCAACGCTAAATCCGGCGGGCCCTATCGCAACCACTGGCAGCGTCACCACCTCGTCGAGAACCACATGGACTCGGAGAACTACGTCGCACGCCACCCCGGATCCCTGTATGCCGAGTACGGCACCTCCGCGCTGCACTTCCGGGTGGCGTTCCGTCACCGCACAGACAGCCCCTACAACGGTCGGAATGATGCGCCCGCGTACGACTACTGGACCGGGTTCCCGGCATACGACAACGGTGACGGACCCACACCGACAGCCAACCGGCGCGCCTTCTTCGACCTGGACACCGGACCCCTGCCGGGTCATCTGGTCGAGGGACTGCTGGCGGCGATGGCCGACGTCTACGGCGTCGAAGGTCCGCACATCCTGATGCAGGACCCGCCGTTCTCGGCGACCGACCCGGTGACCGGTGACCCCGACGGCCGGCCCAACAACGCCGCAATGGCTCAGATGTGGGAGATCACCTACCGCTACCTGAAGATGACCAGCAGCGATGCGATCAGCCTCCGGCTGCCGCCGCCCCCCTCGGTCTTCACCGACCACTCCTTCCCGACCCCGCCCGGCGGCGGCGGGTCCGGGATCGACGACGACCCCAGCCGCGGGGCCGACGTCGACGACGATGACTCGTTCAATCTCCTGGACCTGTTACTGGCCCTCTTCGCGTGGATCGTCTACCTCGCCCAGGTGGTCGTCTGGCTGCTGACGGTGCTGCCCGGGCTCATCATCGACATCACCACCTTTCCGGCCCGCGAGGTCATCTATTGGGCCGTCATCGTGCCGGCCTGGAACCTCTACCTGCTGGCGCGCCGGGCCCTGGTCATGTCCGGGTTCGCCATGCCGAAGCCTGCCGAGATCAGTTCCGGACTCACCACGCTCGGCAACGAGGGCAGCTTCGACATCGGCTCTGCGCTCGACTCGCCGCTCGGGATCGGTGGCGGGCCACGGCCGATCACCGAGCCGTCCGGCCGGCTGGCCGACACCGATGCCCACGGTCTCGACCTGGCCTACCCGCGGGGCATCGTCCGTGACCTGCCCGCCGCGATCACCCGCCCCGACCTCGCCGGCGCCTTGGGCCTCACCTTGCCGCTTCGGTATGCCGCGGACGCACCGTCGCAGACCTTCAAGGCCTCCGAGTGGATCGCCCCATGGCGCTACCCGCTGGAGAATCAGGCCGGCGTGGGCGTGGCCCAGGAGGGTGCGGCGACCCACGTGGGGCCATATCTCACCGGATCGAACTCGACGGTCCTGCTGTCGGGGATGGCCGGCGATGCCGGAGCTCGTGCCGAGCTCGAAAAGGCCGGCAGTCCGCAAGACACGGCGGCAGTGCTCGATGTGCGGCTGCCACTGGACCAGCACCTTGGCGCCCCGGTCGACTACGGGCTCTATCTCGTCGGGCGGATGGCCCACGAGGTAGGCCAAGCGGACTTCGGGGTACCCGACTTCAACCTCGACTCCGACCGCGGCTATGCCTGGCACTGCTGGGACTGGGACCGCAGCGACATCCCCTGTGTTCCCGACATCACCCCGGCCTTCGGCGAGGACTACGGCTACCCCCTGCCGTGCACTTCCCCGCAACTGTTCCACGCCGACCACGACTGCCCGTCCGCGCCCGGGCGATGGTACGACGAGGCCGAGGATCTCGCAGTGCACTACCTGCCAGGCGGGAACCCGGGCACCTGCCCACCACGCAATCCCCACAAACCCAACACCGATCCCAACTGGCGCGAACGCGCGCGCCACGGGAAGGGCTGATCACCATGCCTGACGCCAACGGCCATGACGAGCACCCTGTCCTCACCGAAGACGACGACAAGGCCCAGCGGGGCGAGCGCCCTCCCGGCGCGTTTGGGGACACCCCGCCGCCGGGCGGAGACCTCGACCCAGGCTGGCGGCCGTCAGACCGGGTCCGCGCCGCCGCCGAGGGGCTCATCAAGGAGATCGGCCGTGAGCATCGGCCACGCCGCGAAGACGTCCTGCCGTATCTCATGATCCGCGCCTTCAGCCCGGGTGACCGGGGTGCCCGGCCGACCTGGCCGCACCGACCGTGCTGGGAGTCCCCGGACATTCTGCTCATCGACGCGGCATACACCGGGCCGTTCAGCCCAGCCCGGCTGGTGGCGAACCCCACCAGTGGCCGCAGCTATCGGGTCTTCGTGCGGGTGTGGAACCTCGGCCTGCTTCCCGCTGTCGGCGTCCACGTGCGGGCCTGGTTCGTCAACGCCGGATTCTTCGGAGGGGACCCGAGCAACCCGGCATATCAGCCGCAACTCATCGGCGGCGCGATGGTGCAGCTGGAGGACCGCACCCGCCCGGGCGCCGTCGCCCTCGTCGAGCTGGACCGGGCGTGGGACATCCCACCCACCCTCACCGGACACGAATGCCTGATGGCGACCGCCAGCTGCCCGGCCGACCAGTGGAGCGGCACGCTCGACTCCAACCACGACCGGCACGTCGGACAGCGCAACCTGACGATCCTCGCCGGCCCGTCCAGCGCGAAGGACCTGCTCTTCACGCTCGGCGGCCTCACCACCAAGGCCGGCACTCTGGAGCTCACGCACGGTGGCGTCGCGGTGACGCCGGTGCTGCAAGCGCTCGCCGGCCGCACCAAGACCGAGTTCGGGGTGCTCGGTGCCCTCGGCGCCCCGAACGACAAGATGCTGCGCCGGGGCGTGCCGATCGGTCATGGCCAACGGCACCTGCTGACGATGCTGCTGACCGAGCGGGGATGGCTGGTCGCCGACTCCGACAAGGTCCTGAGGATCGGTCTGGAGCTGGGCTTCATCGACAAACGGGCGATCGGGCGTGGGCGTGTCCATCCGTTTGCTAAGCCCCTGGCCACCCGTCGAGTCATCGACGAGCTCGGCGTCGATCACGCTGAACTCGTCGGGGTGCTCGTCGACGCCGACGCGGGAGAGGCCCTCGTGCAGGGGCTGGTCCAACTCTGGGATCTGGGCGAATTGGGTGGCGCGGATCTCGCGAGGGCACTGGCGGAGGGCGAGCCGGCGGCGCACTTGCTGCGCTTCGCCCACCACGACGCCGAACGCCACGAGGACGGGGGCTATTCACTCGTGGCGGTCGGCTGACCCCAGAGCCTCATCCCTCCTGCCCCCTGCCCCTCCCGCCCCCGCTCCTGCCCCGCTGCCTGCCACGTCGCGCACCGCCCCGTCCTACCCGGCCTGCCCACCTGGGTGGCCCCCCCCCCCCGCCCCCCGCCCACACCCCCCCCCCCCCCCCCCGCGCGCCGTGCCCCCCGCACTGCCTGCGTGATCAGCCGCGCCTTCAGCCCCGCCCGGTCATCGGCGGGAGGACGGCCACCCAACCCGCACGTATGCCGTGCGCGCGCGGCATACGTGGGGGGCTCACGCGGCGCGGGCGGCAGGTTCCCCGTTCGGACGCGACCCTCGCCGGTGCATCGCTGGCCCCTTCGCCGACCCCCCTTGCTGGCACGATCTCCGCGTCTGCTACGGTTCTTGTTAGGTAAGGCTTACCTAACAAGACGGGGTGGCTCGGGTGTTCGCTGCTGCACTGCTCATCGGGCTTCGCGAAGGCCTGGAAGCGTCGTTGATCGTGGGGATCCTGCTTGCCTATGTCACCCGACGGGGTCGAGTCGATCTGCGCCGGAAGATCGGTGCAGGCGTCGGCCTGGCGGTCGTGGCGTCGATGGCGATCGGGGCGACCTTCACCTTCACTCGCGCGCGCCTCGACTTCACCACCCAGGAAGTGATCGGCGGCTCGATGTCGCTGCTGGCGGTCGCCTTAGTGACGTGGATGGTCTTCTGGATGCTCACCATGGGGCGCCGGATGAAGGCCGAGCTCGAATCCGAGGCCGAGGTGGCACTGGCGTCGGGAGCGGGCTGGGCCCTGTTCTGGATCGCCCTGGTCTCGGTCGGCCGCGAAGGAATCGAGACCATGCTGATGCTCTGGGGTTGGGCCATGGAGCCGGCGGCGCTCGCCGGAGCGTTGACGGGAATCGCGATCGCCATCGTGCTCGGATACCTCATCTATCGGGGCTTGCTGAGGGTGAACTTCGCGACCTTCTTCGCCTGGACTGGCGCCCTCCTCATCATCGTGGCCGCCGGCATCCTCGCGTACGGGATCCACGACCTGCAGGAGGCGAGGGTGCTGCCCGGGCCCTTCTCGGGCCACCCCGTCACGCCGACCGACATGCGCACCGGGGACGTCTTGACGGGCGTGACGGACGGCCCCTTCTGGATGGCCGCCTATCCGTTCGGGTGGGCGTTTGACCTCAGCTCGGTCGTCGACCCGAGCGGAGCCGTGGCCGCCTTCCTGAAGGGAACGGTCGGCTTCACTCCGCAGATGAGCTGGCTTCAGGTCACCGCCTGGTGCTTCTACCTCGTCATCGTCTTCCCGCGGTTCCTGCGGCGGGTCCGCTCGAGCCGTTCGGCCGCGCCGTCCAGGCTGCTCATCCCGCCACAACAGCCCGCCACAAACCCACAACCGACGGCGGCAGACCGCCGAAGTACCGCAGTGAGCTGACCCAGAGAACCACCCGCGAGATCACTCGAACACCACAGATAGGGACGACCAATGAAGGCCAGAAACACCCGCTCGCTCGCAGTCGGGAGCGCTCTTGCGTTGCTGGTGGCCGGATGCGCCACCACCCAGTCCAGCACAGGGACGTCAGCGACGACAGGAGCCTCAGCCGTGGGCTCAGAGGGGGCATTCGAGGTGATCGCCGTATCATCGACGGCGACCGAGTGCGCCGTATCCACGCGTACAACACGCAGCGGCACCGCGACGTTCTCCGTGCGCAACTCGGGACCGCAGATCACCGAGTTCTATCTGCTCGGGCCGGACGGCCTTCGCATCGTTGCGGAGAAGGAGAACATCGCGCCGGGCGGGTCCGCCGATCTCACCGTGACACTCCAGCCGGGTAGCTACTTCACCGCGTGCAAGCCGGGGATGCGCGGGGCCAATGTGGGTGAAGCGGCGTTCTCTGTCACTGGTGAACGAGTCGAGGTACCAGCCGAAGACAAGCAGTTGTTCGACCAAGCGGTACGCGACTACGTCAACTTCGTCAAGAACGAGGTGGCCGAGTTGCAGCCCAAGGTCGAAGGCTTTGTCGCGGCATACGTCGCCGGCGATGACGAGCAGGCTCGGCGCAGCTACGCGGCCGCCCGCGTGCACTATGAGCGGATCGAGCCAATCGCCGAAGCGCTGGGGCTGCTCGATCCGCGGATCGACTATCGCGAGATCGACTACCTGGCCGAGGCCGAGGCGTTGGCCAAGGACGATCCGACCTTCACCGAGTGGCTCGGCTTCCACCGGATGGAGAAGGACCTCTGGGTGCCGGCCAAGGACGCGGTCCAACCTGACGGCGCGAACGCCTGGGAGGGCTGGACGCCGTCGACGCCGGAGGTGCGCGCCCGAATCGGCTCGGCACTCAAGGCCGACGTGGGCGCTCTCTATGACAAGGTGCACGCCGCCGACTTCGTCACCGCACAGGAACTCGACATCGCCGCCGTCGCCAATGGCGCGTCGGCGCTTCTCGAGGAGATCGCCGTTGGCAAGGTCACCGGCGAGGAGGACTGGTGGTCCCACACGGACCTCTGGGATTTCCAGGCCAATCTGCAGGGTTCCCGCATCGCGTTCGACCTCGTCGCGCCGATCGCGACCCGCAAGGGACCGGACGCCACCGCGCTGGCCGCGTCGATCAGCCGTGAGTTCGACGCCCTGCAGGCGCTCTTGAGCACTTACGGAAATCTCACCGACGGGTTCGTCCTCTACAACACCGTGAGCCGAGACCAACAGCGCGCCCTCGCCGCCCAGATCGACGCCGTTCGAGAGCCGCTGTCGAAGATCACCAACACGGTGCTCGGTGCGGCGGGCTAGGTGACGAGTGTGACCGGTCTACCCGAGGACGAGGATCGAAAGGCTCGGTCTCCGGGACTCTCTCGCCGAGGAATGCTCGCCCTAGGCCTCGGAGGGGGACTTGGGGTCGGAGCGGTGGCCGCAGGCGTCGTTGCCTCGAGCGCCGGATCGCGGCAAGGGGTCAGCTCCGGTGCGCTCGAATACCCGTTCCACGGCGAGCGCCAGGGCGGAATTCTGACGCCGGCCCAGGATCGCCTGCACTTCGCCGCGTTCGACGTTCGCGCCGCAACGTCCCGGAATGATCTCGTCGGACTGCTCAGGGACTGGACGTATGCCGCCAGTCGCTTGGTCATGGGGCTTGGCGTGAGCGCGTCCGGTGCCTTCGACGGCAGGCCCTCGCTGCCGGCGGACGACACCGGCGAAGCTGCGGATCTGGGACCCTCGGGGCTGACGCTCACGTTCGGTTTCGGCCGGACCCTCTTCCGAACCGCAGCCGGGGAAGACCGGTTCGGTGTCGCTGACAGGATGCCGCGGGAGTTCACCCCGTTGCCGAAGCAGGCGAATGACTTCCTCGATGCGCGCCGATCCGGGGGTGACCTGTGCATCCAAGCGTGTGCCGACGATCCTCAAGTGGCGGTCCACGCCATCCGCAATCTCACTCGGTTGGCCGTCGGGCGGGCGCAGTTGCGATGGTCGCAATCGGGCTTCGGGCGGACCTCCTCGACGTCGACGACGCAAGTTACCCCCCGAAACCTCTTCGGCCAGAAGGACGGCACGAACAATCTGAAAGCCGAACACTCGGAGAAGCTCGCCGAGCACGTCTGGATCGCCGACGGGCCCACGTGGACTCACGGTGGCTCCTATCTCGTGGCCCGCCGGATCGCGATGACGATCGAGGTCTGGGATGGGCTCCAACTACAGGAGCAGGACAGGGTCCTGGGCCGGGACAAACGCAGCGGCGCTCCATTGTCGGGAGGTGACGAGTTCACTCCCCCCGACTTCACCAAGGCAGGCGACGACGGCAAACGTCTCATCGACGAGCGGTCCCACGTCTTCCGGGTTCATCCCGACAGCAACGGTGGCGTGGCCATGCTCAGGCGGGGTTACAACTATGTCGATGGCAACGACGACCTCGGTCGCCTGGACGCCGGGCTGTTCTTCATCGCATTCGTCAAGTCTCCCGAGCGCTTTGCGAGGGTCCACACGAACATGGCGCGCGACGACATGTTTGTCGAATACCTCAAGACCACGTCCTCGTCAGTGTTCCTGGTCCCCCCTGGGGTGCGCCCGAACGAGTACGTCGGGCAAGCGCTGTTCGAGGGCTGAAAGGGGAGGTTGTTGCAGGTGAGCCACTGCGGGTGACCCACAGCGGATCGAAGCCACCGAAAACCGGGGCCTGGACCCGGTTTACCGGCCGCCCCTCGCCTTCGGGCGCCGCCCCTCGGATAGGTCCAGGACCAATTCAACGCTCCGTGATCTGTCGCGGACCAACGACAAGATCCAGGACCTTTTGACGGGGGCGAACCGCCGGGCCCGCGAGTAGAGTTGACCCATGGATCCGGGCAGGACCGATGGCACGGACAGCTCAGACGGCACGGACAGCAGATGAGACGGGCCGAGGCGCGTGACCTCACCCGAGCGACAGCAAGCGCTGCTCGGGGACTCGCGGGCGTCGTCGAAGCGACGCACATCGGCACGCTGGACGTCGTCTACGGTCGGCTGCGGCGGTTCATCGGGCCGGCCGTCACGCCCGTCTACGACGTGCATCGCGTCATCGCCACGACCAGCTTCGGCGGCGTGCGCGCCGGGCTGTATGCCGCGGGGCTGATCGGCGAACTCGTGGTGTCGGCAGGCCCCTCGGAAACCTGCGACGCGAGCACCGATCCCGAGAGCATTCTGCAGCAACGCGATAGAGGCTTCGCGCTCGGCGTGATCAACGGTGTCGCAGGCGATCGGCTCGAGCGTGACCACTCCTCGATCGCGCTTCCCACCACGCTGCGTCAACATGGCCGCGACGTGCCCTTGACCACGGAAGCGCTGCTCGCGGCATACGGGCCGGGTCATCGGCGTCTCGTGGTCTTCTTGCACGGGCTGGTCGAAACCGAGCTGTCGTGGCGGTTCCGGGCGCGGCAACGCTGGGCCGATCCACAGGTGAGCTATGGCAGCCTGCTGGAACGTGACGAGGGCTGGCTGCCGCTCTACCTGCGCTACAACTCAGGCGCGGCGATCACGACCAGTGCCGAGCGGTTCAACGACCTGATGGACACACTCGTGGTTGCCTGGCCCGAGCCGATCGACGAACTGGCGATCGTCGGGCACTCCATGGGCGGGTTGGTCGCTATGACGGCGCTCTCGCACGACGATCGGCCGTGGATGCGCCTGGTGCGCGCCGTCGTCACCCTCGGCAGCCCCCGCGACGGCGCTCCCCTGGAGCGCACCGCCGCCGTCATCGAAGAACTCACCGAACGCACCGGCTGGGCCCGGTGGTTCGGCGGACTCATCGGCGTGCGCAGCGGCGGCATCCGCGACATGCACGACCCGGTCACGCACCCGCCGATGCCCGACCGGATCGACGAGTATGCCGTGCTGGCCACCCTCACCCCCGGGTCCTGGCACTCCGGGGTGCCTCGGATCGGCGACGGCCTTGTCCCCATCCCCGAGGTTCACCACTGCGAAACGGCCGTCGTCCACGGTCTGCATCACCTCGACCTGCTCAACCACCCCCAGGTCTATCCGTTGCTCCGCGGTTGGCTCCCGGAGCGGCGGGTTCTGTGGCCGACCGCGTGACCTCGATCGCGTGACCTCGACCGCGTGACCTGGATCGCGTGACCTCGGGGCGGCACTCCGCCCATCAGAAGCAAGGACGCCCGCGGCCGGACACTCAGGTGTCGCACAGGGAGAAGACAGCGGTCGCGCAGCCGGGCAGGTTTGCCTTGGGCCATGGATCAGGACCTTCGCACCGTCAGCCGCCGGCGGCTCTTGTCCCTCGCGGCCTTGGGCGGCCTCACCCTCGTCGGCTGCACCGCCGCCGCGGGTACCGGTGGGACGTCGAGCTCCGGCGCATCCAGCACCGGTTCGTCAGCCGACGTGACCGGCGCCCACACCAGCGTGACGGACGCCGACACGGGAGCCGGGTTCCTCGCCGCCGACCGTGTCCACACCGTTGCGGTGAGCTCGGGCGGCGACAGCCTGGCCGCCGCGATCGCGGCATACACGAGCACCGGCGACAAGCAGTGGGCCGAGGTGACCGTGTCGATCGACGGGTCCACTTACGAGCGAGCGGGCATGCGCCTGAAGGGAAACTCCTCGTTGCGGGGGATCTCCGCGACCGCGGCGCCCGAGACGCTGCCGTGGCTGCTACGGCTCAACCAGTTCGTCGACGGGCAGGCCCATGACGGGATGCGCGAACTGGTCATCCGCTCCAACAGCTCCACGACCGCGCTCAACGAGGCGGTCGCCCTTGACCTCTTGGCCGCCTCGGGACTGGCGGCTCAGCGAGCGGCATACCTCGCGCTGTCCGTCGGCGACGCCTCCCCGGTGCTGCGCCTGGCCGTCGAGCACCCCGGTGAGGTCTGGGTGGACCGGGTGTTCGGAACGAGCGGGCTGCTCTACAAGGCTGAGGCGGACGGCGACTACACCTATCGCGGTGCGGACCCCGCGGCATACGACGAGGTCTTTGATCAGGAGACGGGCGACAGTGATCTCGGGCCGCTCATCGACTTCCTGCGCTTCGTCAACGAATCCACCGACGCGGTCTTCGCCGCCGAATTGCCAACGCGACTGGACACCGCGGCCCTGGCGACCTATCTGGCTTTCCAGGAGCTCATCGACAACTTCGACGACATCGACGGTCCGGGCAACAACTCGTACCTGTGGTGGGACCGCGCCCGGCAGCGGATGACGGTGGTCGCCTGGGACCACAACCTCGCCTTCGGCCTGCGACCCGGTACCGTCGGTGGGCTGGCCGGTGGACAGCCGCCAGCAGCCGGTATGCCGGCCGGTGGCCTACCTCCCCGGGGCCAGGAGCCGGCCGCCGGTATGCCGCGCGACGGCGGTGCGCCGGCCGCTGGTGCCGGTCGCGGCCCGGGCGGAAAGAGCAATCCTCTCGTCACCCGGTTCTCCGCGGTGGCCGACTGGGCGGCATCGGTCGCGGCCGAGAAGACGCGGCTCACCCAGGCGTTGGTCACCGCCGGCTCAGCGGCCGGCTCGTTGCAGACCTGGAGCGCCCGATTGACCGAGCAGGCGTCCTCGCTGGTCTCCAGCACGGTGGTGGAGCAGGAGGCTGCGCGCATCGAGGCCTACCTGCGCTGACGGCCGGTCCGTCCACGGGCCTGCTGCAGGCGACCCCACGCAAGGGTGTCGTGCTCGACGCCTAGCCCACATCCCGACCCAGGGCGCGGGCAAGCATCCCCGTGAGGTCGTGGTAGTCCACGTTGCCGGCCCGCATCTCGCGACGAAACACCGGCTCGGTGACAATCCGTCGGATCGACTCCTCGTCGGGCAGGTCCGGCAGGACGGGGGGCATCGGCACGTCCACCCGAGGCGCCCCGGCGGTGAGGAAGCTCTCGAATGTCGAGGCGGCGTGCACTCGGTCGCTGAGGAAGGGCCGGGTGTCGGGGCAGAATCGTGCCAGCACGGTCTTGAGGATCGAGCAGTGGTCGAGTACGAGCCCCGGTCCGAGCCCGGGGGGCACCCAGGGCGACACCGCGAAGGTCGGCACCCGGACCCCGTATGCCGTGACGACGGCTGCGGCGCTGCCGTCGTCGAGGATCTCGGCGACGGGCGGGACGACGTGGTCGTAGAACCCGCCGTGCTCGTCATAGGTGATCAGCACCAGGGTCCGTTTCCACACCCTGGGGTTCGCCCGCAGGGCTCGGTAGACCGAGTCGAGGAATCGTTGCCCGCGGTACATATCGGCCACGGGATGGTCGTCGGTCTGCGGTTTGTGATGCATTGCCGGGTCGACGACGATGAACGACGGCAGATCACCGGCCAGGACGTCACTCGCGAGGCGGTCGACCCGCACGATCGAGGAGTTGTCGGCGGCATACCGACCGAACATCCGCAGCATGGTCACCGATGGGAACGACTCATAGACCCGCCACCCGACACCCTTGCGGGTGAGTAGGTCGAAGATCGTCAACGCCCGGGACAGGTAGAACTCCTCGCCGTGGTTGTTGTCGAGGATCGCCTCCCCGGAGCGGGTGTATTGGAGGTCGCCGACGAGCGACAGCATCCGGTTGGGCAGCGTCGGCCCCGCATGCGAACAGTAGAAACGGTCGCTCCAGGCATAGTTGGTGGTCAGGTGCCTGAAGAACGGCAGATCACCCCCGGCGTAGTGACCGAGGACATCGCCCACGACGACCTGGTCTCGGACCTCGGCGCTCTCGTGAGACAGGCGTCCGGCGAAGTTGGTGAGGAATCCAGCGGGGGAGTTGACCTCGCGACCCGACGGCAAGGTCCCGCGCAGCGAGAGCTGTTCGGTCACTGCGGCGAGACTGTGCCCGACTGGCGCCGGGAAGCGGGTCCGCAAGCCCACGCCGTTGGGGGTGATCGCGGAGTCGGCAAGCCGCCCCGACGGAGTGCCGAGCCCGGTGAGGTAGCCCAAGATCTCGGCGTTGAGGCCGTCGCCGGCGGGGACTGGCTCACCGGCCAGGTAGCCAAGCACATGGTCGTAGGACCGGTTCTCCATCATCACCATGACGATGTGGTCGATCTTCCCCGTCAGGTTGGAGTTGGCCCAGGTGTCCCCGCGTTCATCGGGCGCCACCTGCCAGCGCCCGTCGACGTCCTGCTCGACGTCGCGGCCGATGACCGGGCGGAAGATCGGCGACGGCGTGGGCTGGGGTTCCATCGGCGCGAGGTAGGCCAGGACGAGTTCGTTGCCCTCCATCCCCAGCGACAGATACGTGAAGTCGGCCCCGAGGAAGCGAGCGAACGCATGCCGAACCTGCGTCGGACCACCCAGCGCCAGGCGTGCCACGAATTGCTCGACGAGGCCGTTGAGGGCCGACTCGACGAGTTCGGCTGCGATCGCGGCGCTGAGCGAGCCCAGGGGGCTCACGACGCCTGCCGCGATCGCCGCTTGCCAATGGATGTCCACGTCCACCAGCGAGCCGTCGCCACTCACCCACGAATGGCTGGCGAACTCCCCGTTCGGGCCGAGCGACAGGCCGATTTCGAGCGCGACCGACTCCTCGCGCAGCCGGGCGGTCGCGAGCGGGAAGCCCGAGATCCGCGCCAGAACCTCGCCTTCGACCCCGACGCTGAGTTTCGCAGCGGGCAGCGGCCCGGCAAGGTGTTCGGCAGCGCCGATCTCGAATCGCAGTCGGGTGACCCGCAGGCCGTCCAGGTCAAGTTCCAGCCCATAGCCCAGTGACGCTGAGGCGTCGACGACGGTGTATGCCGTGTGCTCCTGGATGTCGGTGCCCACGCCAGGGTCCTGCTCGACGCTTTCGAGCAGGGAGTCGAGTTGACCATGGAAATCGAGAGTCGCCGCCGTGACCCGATCCAGGATCGTCATGCGCAGGCGGGCGCGCCCGGCCGTCGTCTCGGCCGTGAAGGACACCTTCTCGCCGTCGGGACCGAGCAGCGCGTCGATTCGGTCGTTGATCGGCCCGAGATCCAGCCGGGTCGTCGCTACGACGAGCGCGCTCACGGGGGCCGGTGGCCCGCCTCCGCGCACCTGGGATGGGGCGACCTCGAGCGACCACAACCGGGGCGTTCCATCGGCGGTGCGGGACCGGTCCAGCAGTGGGAGCCCCAGGTCGAGGGTCAGCGAGCCCGTGTCACTGCTGGCCTGCGCGGCGCCGTCGGGATCGCGCAGCACAATACTTCGTGGCCGGCCACCGACGCGGCCGTCCGACACGTTTGTCCAACGGGTCCACGGCGCCGCCGACCGGGGCGTGGTCGCGGCATACACCCCGAAGCCCCGATCGGCGAGAACCACACTGACCCGGCCGGACGGATGCCGCACAGTGGTGACGGGTGCGCCGGGCATGGTCGAGCCCTCCGACACCGCCTCCCATGGCCGCCAGCCTTGGCTCGCCGAGCCGGCCGTGGTGCGAACTGCTCCCGTGTGGTCGGCCACGACCAACCGGACCGTGTCGCCTTCATCGGGGACGACGCCGATCGGGGCTCCCGGCAGCGTGGTGACGCCCGGCACCGGAGACCACTGGCCCCAGTTGGGCTCGTCCCGCCGAGACGCTGTGAAGATGCCGCCGAGCGGGTCGGCGACGAAGAGGCGGATCCGGCCGGTCGGGCTGAGCACGGCCGACACGACACCGCCGGGGACGGTGCTTCCGTGGGCCACCGACTCCCATCCCGACCACGAACCGTCGGGCAGTTCCACGATCGTGTAGACACCGCCGCCCGGGTCGGCGATGAAGGCGTGCACGCGCCCGTTGTCCTTGCGTACCGCGCTGATCGCCCCGCCGGGTGTGGACGCGCCCTCGGAGACCGGCGACCAGCCTCCCCATTCGCCAAAGGCATTGGCGACGGTCGGGGGTTTGCCCACGATGGAATAGACGCCGCCGCCGGGGTCGGACAGAAAGACGCGCACCCTGCCGGATCCGAGGTGAACCGCGCAGAGCGGAGCGCCGGGCAGGGTGGATCCCTCGGCGACGGTGTACCAACCGCTGTAGGAGTGCTGTGCCGAACGCACGTTGCAGTAGACGCCGCCGTTTGCGTCGGCGACGAAGAGCGCGAGGCGCCCACTGCCGATGGGGCACGGGGTGATGGTTCCGCCCGGGGCCGTCGATCCCTCCGACACGAGCGACCAGCCGCCCCAGCCCTGGACGGGGCTCCCGGCCGCGGTATAGATGGCGCCGCCCGGGCCGACGGCGAAGAGGTCGACGCGATCGTCTCCGTCGGCGGCCGCCGCGACTGGGGAGCCTGGGCTGGCCACGATCTCCAGCCGACCAAGGTGGAAGACGTCCAGCGGGAGTGCCGCGCCTTGGTCGGCCGGCACCACCGTCTCCAGAAGTGGAGGTGCGCTTGCTGAACCAACGATCTCGTGGAGCCGCAGCCGCACATGAGCGGCGCTCGGGACGAGTCGGAACCCGCCCTCGGTGGGAATCGGCGTGCTCTCGCCGACGACGCTGAAAGTCCATGATCCTCGCGGCACTCCCCGGAGGTCTCGGAACCGACGCAGGTCCTCGATGGTGACGTCATCTGCGGTGAATGGCTCGCCGTCAGGGGTGCGGATGGTCACAGTGAGCGGCAACGTCTTGCGCTCGCTCAGACCGGGTGGGCCGCCGTCGTCGACATGCACAAAGTATGCCGCCGAGGCCCACTTCTCCAGGTGGCCCGGGAACCCGATGTCGATCGTCCCGCTAGCCGCGAAACGTGCCCAGGTCAGTTCGTCGTCGGGGGATCCCTCCGTGTGGACCGTGGTCTTGGACCTGAGCTCTGTCAACACGTGCGTGACGGGATATGGCATGAGAGGTCCTCTCTCGGCGGGCACACGTTCTATCCATGGTGCACCGGCGCCTCCGGCTGGGTCGGTGTTTCGGCGACATCGCCTCGGCTTCCCTCCACCGCCTTCCCTCCACCGCCTTCCCCGCACTTCTTGCGCAGCACTGACGGGTGCGACGGCCGAGGGGGTAGCCCTGAGTCAGGGGGTATGCGAATGCCTGAGGCATTGCCCCGCTGGAGGGGGCAATGCCTCAGCTTCTGGAGGGGGGCGTGCTGTCGACCGCTCGGGGCCTCACCGTGGGGCGGTCAGGCGAAGGAGCCTGCCGCCGTCGCCGTCTTCGAGCAGCCAGATCGACCCATCCGGGCCCTGTTCGACCTCGCGGATGCGAGCGCCCAGATCCCACGTCTCGGCCAGCGTGGCATCAGTCCCCGCAAGGTCGATGCGGATCAGGGCCGTCCCTGACAGCGCCCCGACGAAGGCGTCGCCGCGCCAGGCGGGGAAGAGCTCGCCGGAATAGACCATCAGGCTGCCGGGCGAGATCGAAGGGTTCCACGAGACCTTCGGCGGCTCGAAGCCGTCGCCGGGCCGGTGGTCGGGGATGTCCTGCCCGCTGTAGTGCGAGCCATTGGAGACGACCGGCCAGCCGTAGTTGCGTCCCGGCAGCACGAGATTGACCTCGTCTCCTCCGCGCGGACCCATCTCGGAAACCCACAGGTTGCCGGCCCCGTCGAAGGCGATGCCCAGAGGGTTGCGATGCCCGGCGGACCAGATCTGCGCCGCGACGCCGGCTCGTTCGGCGAGAGCTTCGGCGAACGGGTTTCCCTCGGCCGCGGCACCGTCGAGATCCAAGCGCAGGACCTTGCCGAGGGTGCTGCGGAGATCTTGGGCGGGATCGAACTTCTGCCGATCACCCGAGCTGACGAAGAGATGGCGACCGTCCGGGCTCACCGACATCCGATGAGCGAAATGCCCCTGACCGGTCACCTTCGGCTCCTGGCGCCACAGGATGCTCAGCCGTTCCAGCCGTGGGGACGTCCCGGTCGACAATGTCCCGCGCCCGATGACTGCCCCGGAGGTGCCACCGTCACCCGCCTCCACCCAACTGAGATAGACCCCGCGGTCGGCGGCGAAGGTCGGGGCTAGCACAACATCGCCGAGTCCGCCCTGGCCCGCGACGACGACGTCGGGAGTGCCCTGGACGCTTGTCTTCGTGCCGCTCGCCGGGTCGACCAGCAGCAGGGCCCCGCCCCGCTCGGTCACCAAGGCCGACCCGTCCGGCAGGAAGGTCATCGCCCATGGTTCGTCGAAGGCGGTGACGGGCGTGACGACGAAGGGGAGGCCGCCCACCGCTGTGGCGGGCGGCATACCGGCGCTCGTTCGAGAGTCCGACTGTCCGGTCCAGGAAGGCCGAGCGTCGCTGCAGCCGGACGTGGCCGCTGCAAGAAGCGCCGTCAATGCTGCCGCGACGAGTCTGCTGTGGGCCGACATCTCCTCACGATAACAACGTCAGGGACTCTTGAGGAGCACGGCGACGCCGTCACCCCGGGGCCGAAACCCGGGTGAAGGTCAGTGCTCTTCGCGCCACCGCGTCGCGGCGATCCACACGATGAGAGAGGTCGTCGCGATCTCGATGACGGAGAAGTAGACGTAGTAGATCGTCGTCGTCCCGAAGAAGAGCGTGGCGAACTGGACCGTCGTCATGATGGCGCCGGCGACGATCGAGGAGATCCGCGCGAACCGATGGCCGGCGATGCGCGAGATCAGCACCGAGGCCATGGGGATGCTCACGAGCACGGAGGCGCCGAGCAGGAAGCCCTGTGACATCTCGACGCCGCCGATCGTGCCGGTGAGGAGGGCGCGGAGGTACTCCGGATCATGAGTCCCCAGCACGTCGCAGTAGATGTAGTTGAGGGTGGCGAAGAGCCACAGCGAGGCGACGACGGTCCGCACGCTCGGTCGGCTCGAGGTGCCATAGGCCGAGATGGCGTGGCCCGTAGATGGTGGGGTGCTCGTCGAGGCGGACACGGTCGCTCCTTAAGGTTGCCTTACGTTGTAAGGCAACCTTACACGATAAGATTGCAGAGACAACCATGAGGAGGCGCGATGGTGACGGCGCGGCGCACGAAGGCTCTCCTGAGCCACGAGCGGATCCTCGCGGCCGCGACCGCCCTTGCCGATGCTGAGGGAATCTCGGCGGTGACCATGCGCCGGGTGTCAGAACGGCTGGAATGCGAGGCGATGTCGCTCTATCACTACGTCGCCGACAAGCGCTCGCTGCTGGACGGACTTGTGGGCACGGTCATCGGCGAAGTCGTCTCCGTCGCGGCAGCCATCCCGGACAGCGATGACTGGCGCGAGGCGGTGCGCGGGCGCTGTCTGGCCGCCCGCCAGGTTATGCTCCGCCATCCGTGGGCGCCCGCCCTCACGGCCACCAGCAACACTGTGCCTCCGGAGTCCATGGAGCTCTATGAGCAGTTCGTGGGTACCTTGGTCTCCGCGGAGTTCAGCTATGACCTGGCCCATCGCGCGATCCACGCTCTGGGTTCCATGGTGCTGGGTTTCAGCAACGAATTGTTCGAGCCCGCCGGCTCGGCCCCCCAGGAGCCCACCGCCGAAGAACTCGCGGCGATGTCGCAGCGGATGCCGCACCTCGCCCGGCTCGCTGCGATGGACGTCCACGACGCCGACGGCGCGCTCAGCGTCTGCGATACCCAAGCCGAGTTCGAGTTCACGCTCGGCCTCGTACTCGACGGGCTCGAAGCCGCCCGTCTCGCCCGATCGCACGCCCATCAGGCACCGTGACCCCCTAACCCTCAGGAGGTCAACAAACGGCGAGACGGCATACGGGCCCCCGTATGCCGTCTCACCTCGTGTGCGGTGGTCACGCCGGGGGCATGAGCACCCCGTCGAGGACGTGGATGACGCCGTTGCTGGCCGTCACATCGGTCTTGATGACGTTGACCGATGCACCGGTCGCGTCGACGAGGCTCACCATGCCGCCGGAGACCTTGATGGTCACCTCGGCGCCGTTGACCGTCTTGACCTTCTGGCCAGCCATGCCCACCACGTCGGCGGCCATGACCTTCCCGGCCACGACGTGGTAGGTCAGGATCTGGGTGAGCTTGCCCTTGGGGTCGGCCAGCAGGGTCTGCAGCGTCCCGGCGGGCAGCTTGGCAAAGGCGCTGTCCTGGGGCGCGAAGACAGTGAACGGGCCCGGACCCTTGAGGGTGTCGACCAAGCCGGCCGCGGTCACGGCGGTGGCGAGCGTCGTGAAGCCGCCTGCGCCCACCGCGGTGTCAATGATGTCCTTGGCCATCGGGTCAGTCGTGGCCATCGAGTCGGTCGTCATGGAAGGCGTCGCCGCAGAGGTGGTCGGTGCGGGAGCGGCAGTCGTCGGCGCCGCTGCCGGGGTCGTCGTGGCCGAGCTGCTGCAGGCGCCGAGGCCGAGAGCAGCGACGATGGCCGCCGTATAGAGAGTCGAGCGTCGCATTGTCAGGATCCTTTCGGGGGGAACAGATGCCCCTGTATTCCGCCTGGACCCCGACTCTGGATGCGCTGAGTCGAAGATTTCTCCGATGAGGTGAGCCGCGAGGTCAGCGCCCCGGGCCGGGGGCCACTCCCCAGACACGGTCGATGTAGTCGCGCATGGACCGGTCGGAGGAGAAGTAGCCACAGCGCGCGACGTTGAGGATCGCCGACTGCGTCCAGGCCGCCTCGTCCAGGTAGGCCGCGTCGACCCGGGCTTGCGCGTCGAGGTAAGACTGGTAGTCGGCAAGCACGAGGAACCGGTCATTGTGGAGCAGGTCACCGACGATCGGGCCGACGGCCTCTCGATTGCCCCCGGTGAAGTGGCCGCTGGCAATGAGGTCGATGGCGCTGCGCAGGGTGGGGTTGGACTGGTAGTAGTCGCTCGGGACGTAGCCGCGCTGCTGCAACTCGGCCACCTCCGGCTCGCTCATCCCGAAGAGGAAGAAGTTGTCGTCGCCGACCAGCCGGCGGATCTCGACGTTGGCACCGTCGTCGGTGCCGATCGTCAAGGCCCCGTTGAGCGCGAACTTCATGTTGCCGGTCCCGGAGGCCTCCATGCCGGCCAGCGAGATCTGTTCGGACAGGTCGGCGGCGGGGATGAGCTTCTCGGCGAGAGTGACGTTGTAGTTGGGCGCAAAGCCCATGTAGAGCAGGCCCTTCATTCGCGGCTCCGCGTTGATGACCTTGGAGACCCGGTTGATGAGGAAGATGATCTCCTTGGCCATGTGGTAGCCCGGCGCAGCCTTGGCCCCGAATGCGACGATCCGGGGGGTGACCGACTCGGGAGCGATCCGCCCCGACATGATCCCCTCATACGTCGTCACGACGTGCAGCACCTTGAGCAACTGTCGCTTGTATTCGTGCAGGCGCTTGACCATGACATCGATGAGGTGACCGTCGGGCAGGCTGACCCCCGCGACGGCGAGGGCGAGGGTGTAGAACCGCTCCTTGTTGTGCTGCTTCGCCCGGCGGAAGCTCTCCTGGAACGCGGGGTCAGCGGCATACGCCTCAAGCCCGCGAAGGCGCTCGAGGTCGGTGACCCAGCCATCCCCGATGGCCTCGGTGATCACCTGGGAAAGCTCGGCGTTTGCGAGTTTGATGAAGCGGCGCGGGGTGATCCCGTTGGTGACATTGATGAACTTCTCTGGCCACAGGGCGGAGAAGTCGGGCAGCACCTTGTCTCGCAGCAGCTGCGAGTGCAACTCGGCGACACCGTTGACTGTCGTTGCGGCGACGGTCGCCAGATGCGCCATCCGCACCGCCGGGAACGGATAGTCGGAGATGATGGACATCCGCCGGGCGCGCAGCTCGTCGCCGGGGTATGTCGCGCGCACCGTCGCGAGGAACTCGGCATTGATCTGCTGGATGATCTCCATGTGCCTGGGGAGCAGGCTATTGAGCAGGTCCACCGGCCACTCCTCCAGCGCCTCCGGGAGCAAGGTGTGGCAGGTATAGGCGAAGCACTTGCGGGTGATGTCCCACGCCGCATCCCACTCGAGGTCGTGCTCGTCGAGCAGCAGCCGCATGAGCTCAGGGATGGCGATGACCGGGTGGGTGTCGTTGAGCTGGAAGATGATCTGGTCGGGCAGCTTGCTTAGGTCGAACTCGACCGGCAAGGTGCGCTCGAGATAGTCACGCAACGAACAGGCGACGAAGAAGTACTGCTGCTGCAGGCGCAGCTCGCGGCCTTGAGGGGTGCGGTCCTCGGGATAGAGGACCTTGGAGATGTTCTCGGCGAAGGTCTGGGCGCGGACGGCATCGACATAGTTGCCGGAGTTGAAGATTCCCAGGTCGAAGGCGTGGCTCGCCTGAGCGCTCCAGAGCCGCAGAGTGTTGACCACCCCGTTGGCATAGCCGGGCACCATGTAGTTGTAGGGGACGCCGAGCACGTTCCATGAGGGAACCCACCGTCTGCGGGAGCGGCCTGACTCGTCGACGACCTCTATGACGTGTCCTCCGAAGTTGACCCTGACGGCCCGCTCCGGGTTGGGGAACTCCCACGGGGCTCCGAGCGAGAGCCACGTGTCGGGCTGCTCGACCTGGCGGTCCTCGACGATCACCTGGCGGAAGATGCCGTACTCGTAACGGATGCCATAACCGATGCAGCTCACGTCCATGGTCGCCAGCGAGTCGATGAAGCAGGCCGCCAGCCTGCCCAGGCCGCCGTTGCCTAGGCCAGGCTCGACCTCCTGGGCGCGCAGCTTGACGATGTCGAGCCCGCACGCCAACATCGCCTCCTCCGCGATCTCGGTGAGCCCGGTGGCCTGCAGGGCATTGCCCAGCTGCCGTCCGAGCAGGAACTCTGCGGACAAGTAGCCGACCATCTTCGAGGGCTGCGATCGCTTGCGGGCGGCCGTCTTCAGCCAGTCGGACATGAGGTAGTTGCGCACCGTCCGGGCCAGCGCGAGATATTGATGGTTGGTGGTCGAACGCCCGAGGCTGGCGCCGCCACCGAAGTTGAGCTCGTGGAGGAACTCGGTCAGGAACCCGTCGACGGTCCGATCCGGGGCGATGGCAGGCTCCAGCGCGCGCGGATGGGTCGGGGTGAAGCTCGGTCCGATGTCGCGATAGTCCACCGACGGAGCTGTGGGCTCGCCGGCCACGGCTGCACCGGACGGGGGGACCTGTTGGTCGGCTGGCACGCTCATGGTCGCCCTCGGGTCGTCTCGGTGAGCACTGAACGACACCAAACGCTAGTCGTGCACCGCCGGGCTCCCTAGGGGCCTAAAGTCTCGTCCGCGGGCGCGGGGTTTATGACAAATTGCGGCCGCGATCACCCTTCTCGACCGGCCCGATCCACTGGTGCTGTCAGCCCAGTGAGCTGGCGTCGTCCGGGACGTCGACGGCATACCGGCGCAACACGCCGAGCGGCACGGTCCGTAAGGCCCGCTCGTGGGTCGAGGCGAGCACGACCGGGGCGCCCCGCCCTGCCTCGTGGGCCTGCCGCCAGCGCGGCGCGACGACGCACCACCGATCTCCCGGCACCAGGCCCGGGAAGCGCAACTCCGGCCGCGGGGTCGTCAGGTCGTTGCCGACCGAGCGCTGGTGGTCGAGGAAGTCGGCTGTGACGACGACGCAGATCGTGTGGCTGCCGAGGTCTTCCGGCCCGGTCGTGCAGCACCCGTCGCGATAGAAGCCGGTCATCGGGTCGGTGCCGCACGGCTTCAAAGGCTCACCGAGCACATTGCGCTCGTCGCTGCTCACCAGGCCAACCTAACCCGTGTGGCGCTCGCTCGTGCCGGTCTGTGGCAACCCGCCGGCGTCGTGCGACCAGATAACCCATCCCTGTGTGCGTTGCACGACGCGGACCGGCTATCGCCGAGGCAGGATGGATGCGTGGACGGCGAGCGGGAGCGGGAGGCGAGCGGGCGGCATACCGGGGCAGGCTCGCCGCCCGAGGGTATGCCGCCTCGAGCGAGCGACCCGGCTGGGCAGACCGCAGCCGAGGAGGTGATCGCCGACCGGGCCGCGGCCGCGGCTAGACGGGCCGCCGCTGCCACCGGCCGATGGACGGCTCAGGCCGGCCGGGCCACCGCTCGGGTCACCGCGCAGGCCGCGACGAAGGCGACTCGAGCCACGGCCCGAGGCGCCGGAACCGCCGCACGATCGGTCGGCCACGGCGGCCGGGCGGGTGCCGAGCGGTTCCGCACCTTCTCTCGGGCCGATGGCGCCGACGAATCCGGACTGTCCCGCGTCACCGAACTGCAGGTCGCGGCCTCGGCGGGTGACGCGGCATTCACCGTCGCGCTCGCCACCACCGTGCTGGCCTTGCCCGTCGGGCAGGCGCGAGGCCAGGTCGCGATCTTCCTTCTCACGACGATGGTGCCCTTTGTCGTGCTCGCCCCGGTCATTGGGCCGCTGCTCGACAGGTGGCGGCACGGGCGCCGCTGGGCCATCGGCTCGACCCTGGCGCTGCGCGCCTTCCTGAGTTGGGTCATCGCCGGGCTCGTCGCCGATGCGTCGCCGTGGCTGCTGCCGGTCGCCCTACTCAGTCTCATCGCAGCCCGCACGTATGCCGTCGCCCTCACGGCTGGCATTCCCCTGGTCCGTCCGGAAGCGATCACCCTCGTCACGGCCAATGCCCGCCAGTCGGTCGCGACGCTTATCGGAATGCTGTTGGGCACGCTCGTGGCGGCACCGGTCGGCCGGATCGGGCCTGCGTGGTCACTGCGGGTCGCCTTCCTGCTCTATATCGTCGCGACCGTTTTGGCGATCCGGCTGCCTGCGGCCGTCGACTCGCGCCAGCCGACGCGGGACGGACTATTGACCGGGGCGGCAGCCGCCGTCGGCCCGGGGGTGGCACACGAAGCGCAGCAGCGAACGCCCGCGCGCGGGTGGCGCCGCCTGCGCCTGGGTCTGGACCTGCCGGCGGTGGTCACCGCGGCCATGGTGACGGCCGCGGGGGCGAAGGCATTGTCTGGCTTCGTCACCCTTTTCCTCGCCTTCCTGCTGTGGGACCAGCCGCTGCCAGGGGTGTCCAGCGTCGTGGCACTCGGGCTCGTCGTCGCGGCCGCAGGCACCGGCAATGCGTTGGGCAGCGTCGTCGGCACGCGGATCGGCCCGCGGTCACCGACCATGGTGGCGGCCTCGATGTTGCTGGCGGCCATTGCGACGGCCGCGTTGGTGACGTGGCGCTATGGGCTGGTCACGTTGGTTGTGCTCGGTTTGGTGAGCGGTGCCTTCGGGCAGTTGGCAAAGCTCTGTCTCGACGCGCTCATCCAGGATCGAACGCCCGATCGTCACCGGTCTCGGATCTTCTCGTGGTCCGAGACCCGGTTGCAGGCGGCCTGGGTCGGCGGCGGAGGGCTTGGCATCCTCATGCCGCTCGTGCCGACCGCGGGCTTCGCCACGGTCACGGCGCTGCTGGTCGGTGTGCTCGCCGCGACAATCATGATCCGTCGCGGCTCCGCGACTGGGTAGCCTCGTCCGGGACTGCGCTGACGCCTGACGCCAGGGGTCCGGCCGGGGTTGGCCCCCGTCGCGCTCACGGCGTCCGGCGAAATCCTCCCGGCCCGATGTGTCCGCGTGCGATGATCCGGCGATGAACCAGCCCACGACGCCGGCTGTTGGAAGCGGCACCCGCGAGGACCCCTGGCAGCTCACGACGGCGCCGGGGACGTCGGCCTACACGATGTTCCGCGACGAGAGCGCGGACCCGCCCGCGTTGGTCTGTCAGGTCGGTTCGACGACCTTGCGCTATCACCTGAGCGCGATCGAGGACCTGCACGCCATGTTGCTGGCGCACGGGGAATGGGTTCCGCTCGGAGCGGCCGATGAGCTGAAGCCCGCGGCGTCGGACACCATCGAGGCGTGGGGACGGGCTCAGGACAACCCGGTCGGCGGGTGGTACGGCTTGCGCAAGGGCTACCGCGGTCGCTTCGGCATGTATCTTCCGCCGCTGCTCGAAGCCCTCGGACTGGTCGAACTCGAACACAACCCGCGCAACAACCGCGCTCGAGCCCTGCCCCGCGACTAGCGCCCGCGGGCAGGCTCGGGCACCCAGGCGAAAGTCGGCTCGCGACGCTCCAGGAAAGCTGAGATCCCCTCCGCCGCATCGGGGCTCCTGGCCAACTCGGCGTCCCAACGCGCCTCGATGGCGGGGGTCACGACACCGTGGGCGAGCACCGAGTCGACCATGTCCTTGCTCGCCATTTGAGTGAGCAGCGAACGTCGACCGGCCATCAGACCGACCAACTCCGCGAGCCGCGCCTCGGCCGTCTCGGGAGGGAGCAGTTCATCGACCAGTCCGATCCGCAGCGCCCTCTCGGCGTCGATGATCTCCGCCGTGAAGAGCAGATGCTTGGTGGCCGATTCGCCGATGAGTTGCACGGCCCGCGCGACGGCGAACCCCGGATAGACGATCCCGAGCCGGGCCGGGGTGATCCCCACCCGAGCCGTCATGTCGGCCAGTCGCAGGTCGCAGGCGATGGCGATCTCGGCGCCGCCGCCGACGCAGGCCCCCCGGATGAAGGCGATGCTCGGTTTGGGAAAAGCAGCCAGCGCCCGGTCGGCTGCCTCGTTGGCCCGCCGATAGTCCTCGAACGGCAACGCGCCGAGCCCGCCGATGTCACCGCCGGCGCAGAAGTGATCGCCCGCCCCCCTTACGACGAGAACGCGCACCTCCGGGTCGCTCGCGAGGTCCTCTGCGAGGGAGCCGAGTTCGAGCCACATGTGGTAATCGACCGCGTTGCGCTTGTCGGGACGGTTGAGCCAGAGGGTGGCCACCCCGGCCTCACGGGTCACCACGAGTGGCCGGTCACCGAGCATCGACATACCCCGAGTATGCCGTGACGACACCAACCGGCGCCGGGACCGTCGCGAGTCCCGCGAGGGTGCAGTAGTTGTCACTTCAGGCCTCCTGTAACCACGACAACTGCACCTTCGGCGAAAGGGGGACGGGAGGGGGGGCGGCGAAAGGGGGACGGGAGGGGGGGCGGCGAAGGGGGGGCGGGACGGGAGGGGCGCGGCGAAAGGGGGACGGGTCGCGGTGGCGCGGCGGCAGGTCGGCGTGCCCAGGGTCAATCGGCGAGTTTGTCCAGACGGGTCTGCAACCCATCGACGCGGTGGGCGTTGGCGTGCAGCCCGATATAGCGTCGGCCGAAACGCGCGAGCAGGTCGTCGTCGAGGCGGCGGACGGCCCCTGCGGGGTAGCGATAGCCCATTCGCTCGGTGATCGCGGTCGAGTCGATGTCGCGGAGGGTGTCGCTGAGCTCGTCGAGCGAGACGATGCCCAACTCCAGCAGCAGCTCGCTCATCCAGCCATAGTGCTCGGTCCGCGACCACCCGGCGCTGGCATAGCGGCCGGCGAGGAAGCTGGTCAGCTCCTGAGCGCTGATCCTGGGGTCGTTGGCGAAGGCCTCGGGCGCTGGTCCACCGCCGAGCGAGGCCTGGGTGGTGTCGCGGATCGTCGAGAACTCCCGGTCGACGAGCTCCAACAGGCCTGCAGCCAGCGTGAATCGTCGGTCCAGGTCGCGTGCATACTCCGCCGGCACAGTTCCCTTGTAACGGATCTCGTGCTCGAACTCGGCCCAGGCGTGCTGCAGCACGGTGCGCAGTTGGATCGAGGCGCACCTCATCGGGACATACCCCGGATGCTCGTATGCCGCATCGGCGGAAGGGTCTGCGGGCAGGTCTTCCGACACGAGCAGGTGCCGGCTGGCGTAACCGAAGCGACCCTCGCGGGCCGTCAACTGGCCCATGTCGCGGTCGTCGAGCACGTGCAACTGGTCGGCGAGCAGCTCGGCGACCGCCTCGACATCGCTGAGGACATAGGTGATGACGCGCACGCCGACCTGGTCGGTGATGTCGCGCAGCGGGTCGGGGTTGAGTTGGCGTCCGTCGCTCTCGCGGGAGGCTTTGGCGGCGAACGAGGCCACGCTCTTGGTGCGGCCGGTCACCGAGAGGTAGTTGACACCGGCCTCGTCGAGGATCGCGGCGACCAGGCCGATCCACCGCGCGGTCGCCGCTTCGAGCTCACGCAGGCTCGCGGCATACCAGCGGACGGCGTCGTCGACGTGCTGGTCAGGCATACCGACAGCTTTTCACGCCCTGGCCCGCAGGCGCAGTCACTGCCGGTCACAGCCGTGCGGCCGGCGGAAGGAGACTCGTATCGCCCGTCGGCCACAGCTGCGGCGACGCCCCGAGAGCGTCGAGCAGACCGACCTGCTCGCGGCACCACGGCGACACGGCTAGCTCGCCGGCTCGGACTTGTGCGGAGAAGTCGGCCCACGGCACCCACCGGGCCTCGGCCACCTCGCGTGGGTCCGCCGCGAGCGGGGGGTCGCGCTCGACGACGGCGACGAAGACCGGGCAGCGCTCATGCTCGACGATGCCGTCCATCGACGCGCGGTAGCCGTAGCCGGGCAGCACGACCCGGAGCTGGGAGAGGTGCAGGTGCAGACCGAGTTCGGCTGCGGCGCGACGGCATACGGCGTCGGTGAGGCGTTCCCCGGGCGCAGGGTGACCGCAGACGCTGTTGGTGAGCAGCCCCGGAAAGGTCGCCTTGTCCAGCGCGCGCCGCGTGACGAGCAGCCGGTCATCGGCGTCGACGACATAGCAGGAGAGGGCGAGATGCAGCGGGGTATCGTCGTGATGGACGGTGAGCTTGTCGGCGACGCCGATCGCCCGCCCGACGCCGTCGAGAAGAACGACAAGCTCAGGACTCTCGGTTTCACTCGGTGCTGGCACCGTCCTCCTCGGTCCCGGGGTGTTCGTTAGGGTAAACCACGCGACGAACATGGGAGGGCGCGGAGTGCAGGACCGCTACCAGTACCTGCTGCTCATGGCGTCATGCCTGGTCATCACCCTCCCGTTGGAGTTCGTGTTGCGGGCCAGGGTCTATCGGCGGTGGCGGCAGTTGGTGCGCGCGCTGCTGCCGGTGCTCGGGATCTTCCTCGTCTGGGACTGGGTGGGCATCGTCCGAGGTCACTGGCAGTACAGCGACCGATACACCACCGGCATCCTGCTGCCCTTCGGCATCCCGGTGGAGGAGTTCGTCTTCTTCGTCGTCGTACCGATCTGCGGGGTGCTCACCTATGAAGCGGTGGGCACCGTGCTCGGCCGGGTGCGGCCTGCCGGCCGCGCAGGGAGTGAGCCGGGGCTGGGGAGCGCAGCGTCCTCGGGGTTCGGCGGGGAGGTCGTCGATGGTTGAGGTCCCTGAGTACACCGTCCTCGCGGTCGCGTCGGTTCTCGGGGTGCTGCTGGCCGAGCGCTTCTGGTGGCGCACCGGCCTGTTGCGCACCGCGCAGTTCTGGGTGGCGATGGGGATCGTGTTCTTCTTCCAGACGCTTGTCGACGGTTGGCTGACCAAGCTGCGCGCCCCGATCGTCATCTACAACCCTGCGCATCTGACCGGGATCCGGGTGCCCTTCGACATCCCCGTGGAGGACTACGCCTTCGGCTTCAGCATGGTCAGCCTGACCCTCGTCGCCTGGGTGCGCCTCGGTCGCCGGCACGAATCGCCCGCTCCTGAAAGGCCTCGATGACCTCCGAACTGCAGCCGGGACACTCTCTGGCCGACGCCTTCTCGCGCACTGCGGAGCACTACGACCTGCTGGTGTCGATCAGCCCGGGCTACCACGCACAACTGCGTGCCTCGGCGGCCGAGCTTGCCGCCCGGCTTCCGCAGAGCCTCAGCGGCGCCTCGGTCGTGCTGGATCTCGGGTGCGGTACGGGGGCATCGACGCGTGCGCTGCTCGAGTCGCTGCGCAGCCGCGGGGACGGCGACCTAGAGGTGTACGGGGTCGACAGCTCGGCCGGCATGATCGAACAGGCCCGCAGCAAGCGATGGCCCGAGTCGGTCCACTTCGAATGCGCCGACGCTCTCGACAACCTGCGGGAGCGCGAGTCGGGCAGTGTCTCGGCGGTCTTCGCGGCATACCTGGTCCGCAATGTGGCCGACCTCGATGAGTTGCTCGCCGAGATCGCTCGCGTGCTCGTCCCGGGCGGGCCGCTCGTCATCCACGAGTACTCCGTCGCCGGCAATCGGGCGGCTCAGCTCACCTGGCGCACCGTATGCCGCGCGATCATCATCCCTGCGGCCTTTGCCACCGACCGCGACGTGCGGCTCTATCGCTATCTCTTACGCAGCGTGCTGGACTTCGACTCGGTCGAACATCTGCGGGAGCGGATGGCCCGGGCAGGGCTGCGGGGCCTCACCCATCGGACCGTTCGCGGGTGGCAGCGCGGCATCGTCCACACGCTGGCGGGCGTCCGGGCATGACGGGCATGACGGCCACGCGGGCGCTGGGCTTGCTGAGTGCGAAGGGCTCAAGGCTCGTGACGCGACCGGTGAACTCGGTGCGTGGCCCGCGGCAGTTCCGGCCCGGACAGGACCGCAAGGCGGTCCGGCACCCGGCGCCCGCTGCGTCAGCAGTGCCGACCCTGCCCGCTTCGGCCCGCCGGGTCGTCGTCGTCGGCGGGGGGATCGCCGGGCTGGCCGCGGCGTGCGGACTGGCCGAGCGAGGGGTGCAGGTCACCGTGCTCGAACGCGAGGCGACTCTGGGGGGCCGGGTTCGGTCCTGGCCGATCACGACCCCCGATGGGTCCGCACAGGCGATGAGCCGCGGGTTCCACGCCTTCTTCCGCCAGTACTACACCCTTCGCGCGCTGCTTCGCCGGGCCGATCCCGAGCTGACTGCTCTCACAGCCGTCGCCGACTATCCGCTCATGCTCGCCGACCGCTACACCGACTCGTTCGCGAGCATCCCCCGCACGCCGCCGTGGAACCTTGCCGCCTTCGTCGCGCGCAGCCCGAGTTTCCCCCTGGCGAGCCTGCGGCACGTCGACGTCGGCGAGGCTCTTGGGCTGCTCGACGTGCGCTTCCCGGACGCCTATTCGGCCCTCGACGGAGTGAGCGCGGCCGAGGTCCTCGACCGGCTCCGCTTCCCGGACGAGGCTCGACACCTTGCCCTGGAGGTGTTCGCCCGCAGCTTCTTCGCCGACCCGCGTGACTTCTCCGGCGCCGAACTCGTCGCGATGTTCCACATCTACTTCGTCGGATCGTCCGAAGGCCTGCTCTTCGACGTGCCCCGCGACGACTACGACGCGGTGCTCTGGCGGCCGCTCGCGGCATACCTGGGCCGTCTCGGTGTGGAGCTGCGGGTCTCGGCGCAGGCCGACGCGATCACCCCGACCGACAAGGGCCACCGGATCAGCTGGTCCCCGGCCGACGGGGACAACGGGCCAGCCAGCGGGGCGGGCGGCGAAGCGGCGGGCGGAGACATCGAGTGCGACGCGGTCGTCGTGGCCGCCGAGCTGCCGGCCCTGCAACGGCTGCTCGAGCGCTCGCCGATGCTCGGGGAGCCGCAGTGGCGCGAGCGCATCGCCGCGCTCACCACCTCGCCGCCGTTCGTCGTGTGGCGGCTCTGGCTCGCTCGGCAGGCTCGCCCCGATCGACTGCCTTTCCTGGGCACGAGCGGCTTCGGCCCGGTCGACAACATCTCGCTCGTCGAGCGAATGGAGGAACAGGCGGCCCGTTGGAGCGCCCGCCACGGCGGTTCGGTCGTCGAGATCCACGCGTATGCCGTCGGGCCCGAGTGGTCACCCGACACGCTCAAAGCACGCATGATCCTCGAGCTGGAGCGGGTCTATCCCGAACTTGCGGGCGCCGCGATCCGTCACGACGAATGGCTGTGGCGCGAGGACTGCCCGTTGCCGTCGACGAGGCCCTGGGTGCTTCGCCCGACCGTCGCCACACCCACCCAGGGGCTGGTCCTGGCCGGCGACGCCATCCGCTGCGATCTTCCGGTCGCCCTCATGGAGCGGGCCGCGACGACCGGTTTTCTCGCCGCCAACACGCTGCTGTCTGGCTGGGGCCTGCCCGGCCATGACCTGTGGACGGTGCCGATGACGCCGCGCTTCGGCGCCGTCCCGGGTTGGCTTCGTCAGCGGCTCGCGTCGTTCGCCGAGGCGGCTGCTCGCCGGCGCAGCTCGTAGGTGCGGGCGGCATACGTGAGGTCATCGACCCACAACTGACTCGCCGTACGGCGGATGCCCGCGGCGACGAGGCGCGAAAAGGCTCGGGCTGCCTGGAAACCGGGGCGAGCTGAGGTGGCAACGGTCACCTCGGTCATCACGGTGCGAGCGGGGTGCCGGCCAGGTGCGGTGATCGGGGTCGCATGTGTCTCGACAATGCTGCCGAGACCCTCGCCGTCGAGGATCGTCATGCAGATGGTCCGGGCGTCGGGGCACGCGAATTCGGCCCGGACCGGCACGGCGAAGTGCCGCCCCAGCCGGAACGACACGTCGAGCACGAGGCGGTCGACGGTGCTCTCGCTCTCGTCGACGCTCAGGTCGCTGAAGGCGTACGGGTGCAGCCACGCGCCGTGCCACGGGTCGAGCCGGTTGGCGATGATGTCGCGCGGCTCGCACGTGACAGGGTGCGTGACGATGCCCGCGATCGACTGATGGCGTGGCGGGCGGGCGGGCAGTGTCGGCGCGTCGGTCGTCTTCTCGCCGGGCAGCGGGAGACGCGCCCACACGAGCACACCGTCGTCGTGTGCGGCATACGTGGGCCAGTCCCGTCTGGGCCGGTCTCCGAGAGCCAACCCGTGCCAGGGGCAGAGCAGGCGGCCGGCGACGACGTCGCACCCGCCGAGCGAGGCGCCGAGATGCGGACAAGCACCGCCGCCGGCGCGCAGATTGCCGTCGGTATCCCGCCATAGGACGATCTCCTGTCCCGCGACGACTCGCATCATCGAGCGGTCGGCGCGTACCTCGGCCGACGTGCCGCAGACCAGCCACCCCCCGGGGTCACGCGCCAGCGCGGCGGCGAGGGCTGCGTGGATGCGAGCCGGTCGCGCCTGATGCCACGTGCCGCTCAGCCGCTCCGGTGGGGTCTGTGGCGAGTACCGGACCGGGGAGCGCCAACCATCTGGGGGCGTCAGCCGCAGCGCCATCGGCCTCACCCCGGTCCACCGGCGTAACGGTCCACTCGCTTAGCGGCTAGCCGGCCGCTCACGAGAACCATGGGCACGCCCACCCCCGGCGTCGTGCCCGACCCGGCGAAGACCAGACCCGGGACACGGGGCTCGACGTTAGCCGGGCGGAACGGTCCGCTCTGGCGGAAGAGGTGAGCCAGGGCAAAGGGGGTGCCTTGGTGCATTCCGTGAGCCTGCCAGTCCAGCGGGGAGACGAAGTGCTCAGCGCGGATGTCGGTCGGATAGCCCTGCTCGTCGAGGAAGCCGAGCAGCCGCTCCCGCAGCGGCCCAGCCTCGCGGGCCCAGTCGATGCGCCCGGTGAGGTTGGGGACCGGCTCGAGCACATACAGGGTGCTGTGCCCGTCGGGCGCCAACGACGAGTCGTGCAGCGACGGCACGCTGACCAGCCGCGACGGATCGGGCATGAGCTCGCCGCGGCCGATGAGCGCCTCAAAGGCCCCGTCCCAGTCATGGCCGAAATGGATGTTGTGGTGGGCCGTGCCCTCGGCTGGCAGCCCGCCGGCGCCGACGTGCCAGACGACCGCCGAGGGGGAGTAGGTGCCGCGGGCGAGAGTGCGTGGCATCGGCAGGTCGGGCAGCAGCCGCTGATAGGCGATCGGCAGGTCGAGCGTGCAGACGACCGCGTCTGCGGCGATCCGGTCGCCGCTGGCCAAGGCGACGCCGGCCACCGGCCCGTCCGAGCGGCGCAGCAATGCAGTGACCTCGGCGCCGTAGTGGATCGGGACGCCGGCCTGCTCGAGGGCCCGCGCCATCGCCCGGGGGATCTGTCTGATGCCGCCGTCTGCGTAATAGACGCCGGCGATGCTGTCCATGTAGGTGATGACCGCGAACATCGCCCGCGCCTGGGCCGGCGACACGCCGGCATACAGGGCCTGGAAGCTGAAGAGGCGAACCAGGCGTTCATCCGAAAAGTAGCGGCGGACGGCCGGACCGAGGCGCCCGAGCCCACCTTCGCGCAGCAGCCGCAACGCAGCCCCCGGCCGGGCCAGCAGGCCGAGCACCGAGTCGTAGTTGCGTTCGATGAACGGCCCCATCTCGATGTCGTAGAGCCGCTCCAGCCACGGCACGAAGCGGTCGAACGCCTCGGCCTGCTCCGGGCCGCAGCCTGCGAGGATCTCGGCGCGGGTCGCCTCGGTGGAGTCACGCACGCGCAGCTGGGAGCCGTCGGCATAGACGGCCCGGTATGCCGGGTCGAGCCGGCGCAGGTGCAGGCCGACGCCCGCCGCGGTCGTCCCCGCCGCGGCAAAGGCGTCGTCGAACAGGCCAGGCATGGTCATGACTACCGGCCCGGTATCGAAGAGATAGGGACCGTCGGCGATTGTCCCGGCGCGACCCCCCGGGCCGCTCTCGCGCTCGACGACGATGACGTCATGGCCGGCGCCGACGAGATGACAGGCCGCCGACAGTCCGGACAGCCCGGCTCCGACGACGACGACCTTCATGAGCACCTCCAGGCGACGCGATTGGCGAGTCCGTCGAGAGCGGCGCGCGCCTGCGGGTCGACGGGCGTGGAGGCGAGCAGCCCGCTCGCCTCGGTCACCAGCTCGGCGATCATCGCTTCGGCGCGGTCGAGGACACCCCAGGCGGCGAGGCCGTCTCGCAGCGCGTGCACGCCGTCGTCGTCGAGGGTGCCGGCGTTGCACGCGGCCATGAGCGCCCGGCCGCTCTCGGGGACCCGCTCGGCGGCCATCGCCAAGAGCACGGTCGGCTTGGCTGAGCGTAGGTCGTCGCCCACCGGTTTGCCGGTCGTCGCCGGGTCACCCCACACGCCGAGGATGTCGTCGCGGATCGCGAAGGCGTCGCCGACGAGGTCCCCGTAGGCGCCGAGGCGGCGGGCGAGATCGTCGTCGGCTCCGGCGACGAGGGCGCCGAGCTGCAGCGGCCGAGTCACGGTATAGCGGCCGGTCTTGAGGCGGGCGATGGCCCGGGTCATCTCGATCCGCCGGTCCCGGGAGGCGGCGTGGGTGAGGTCGTACAGCTGGCCGTGGACGAGTTCGACGGTCATCAGCCGCCAGAGGGCACGCACCGGGGCCGGGTTGGCCGCCACGAGCAGGCACGCCTCGGACAGCGCGAGGTCTCCGAGCAGAGTGGCCGCACTGTCGCCGAAAAGCACCGGATCGCCGAGCGAGCCGAGCCGGCGATGCGCCTCGGCCGCGGTGAGGTGAAGTGTCGGCAGCCCGCGCCGATGGTCGGAGCGGTCCATGACGTCGTCTTGGACAAGGGCGAAGAGGTGCAGCAACTCGAGGGCCGCCCCGATTTCGACGAGGAGGGCGTGGGTCTGTGGGCGGGACTGTCCGCCGGCCGCGAGCCACCCCCAGATGCTGTAGATGGGTCGCAGTCGCTTGCCGCCCTCACGCACCCGCCGGCGGAGCTCGGCGACGAGCTCGACGGTGAGCTCCTCCGGCGGCGGGGGCGAGGTGGCCAGCGAGTCGACGTCCCACGCGGCCAGGCTGTGGCAGACCTGATCAAGCACGTCGTCCACGAGCGCGAGTGTGCGCCGGGGCTCGTCAGCTGGCGCCGAAGGAGCCGAAGCAGCGGTCAACAGCCCAGCCGTGTCATGAGGCTGGGCCACGACTGTGGCCGCCGCTGGCTGCATCCATCCCGAAGTCATCTGTCCCGTCCGCGCGGGCAGGCCCATCGCCTGCCTGCTTTTCTCAACATATGTGATTCGGCAGATGGCGGCCATGCGGATGCACCCCGGACCCTCGGATGTGTGGCCAGGGCTCTGGCTGGCGGGGGGCGCGCGGGGGCGCACGGCGAACGCCCCCAGAAGCGGGCAGTACCGGGCGATCGGGGGCGGCATACTCGAGGAGTGCCGACGACCATCACCGAGGCGGCCGACCTCGACCGCACTCCCGCGCAGGTGCTCGCCGCCTTGGGTGATGAGGCGTTCGTGCTGCGTCGTTGCACGGCCGAGGGGTCGCTCAGCGGGCAGCTACTGCAGCATCTCGTGACGTCGTCTGCGATCGAGATCGTGACGACGGCCCGGGTCCCGGCTGAATGGCTGCCCAGTCGAGTCCGCGCGGCCGTCGACTCTCTGCCGATGGTGACCCGTCGCGAGAGCTGGGACCGGCGCTCCGGCACCGGCCGCACGGAGTTCGATTTCACGGGGGTGCCCGCACGGGCGGCGGCGACCATGAGTCTCGACCCGCGCCCGGCGGGTTGTCGGGTGACCCACATCCTCGAACTGGCCGTCTACCTTCCGTTCGTCGGCGCCCTCGTGGAACAGGACCTCGGACGCCGGATCGGCGCCGCGCTGCGCACCGAGTTCTCCCTGTATGCCGCCGTCGATGCCCATTCCGGGGCCGTCGGTGATGGCGCCGACACAAGTGACATCGGCCCCCACGACCGGGCGAAGCCGACGCCGTGAGCAGCGCGCCGATCGGCGACAAGCTCGCCCAGGGCTACGCACAGTGCCGGTCGATCACCCGCACCCACGGAACGACCTACTACTGGGGGGCTCGGCTCCTGCCCAAGGAACGCCGCCGGCATGTCTTCGCCGTCTACGCCCTCGCGCGTCTGGCCGACGACATCGTCGACCACACCGAGGGGCAACCCATCGACGTGACGACCGCCGCCCTCGATCGCTTCGAGAGCAACTTCTGGACCGCCGTGCAGCTTGGCGACTCCGAAGACGCGGTCCTCGCGGCGATCGTCTGCTCGGTGCGCGAGTGCGGGATCGAGCCGGAGCGCTTCGCGCGATTCTTCGCGGCGATGCGCCAAGACCTCACGTGCCGGACGTATCCCACGTATGCCGATCTGTTGGCCTACATGGACGGCAGCGCCGCCGTCATCGGCGAGATGATGCTGCCGGTGCTGCAACCCTCGTCATCGTCGGCCGTCGGCCCAGCAAGGGCACTCGGGTTCGCGTTCCAACTGACCAACTTCCTGCGTGACGTGGGGGAGGACCTCGATCGCGGCCGGGTCTATCTCCCCCAGGAGGACCTCGACCGGTTCGGCGCCGATCCGTGGACCCGAATGGTTACCCCGCAGTGGCGCGAGCTCATGACTTTCGAGATTGCCCGCAACGAGAAGCTCTACGACGAGGCCGACGCCGGGCTCGCCATGCTGTCGGGCGCCTCCGCGCGGTGCGTTACCACCGCCCGGGTGCTCTACTCGCGGATCCTGCGGTACATCGAGGCCAACGATTACGACGTGTTCAGTTTGCGCGCCCGGGTGCCCACCTCGCGCAGAGTCTTGGTCGCTGCCGGCGCCCTCGTACGCAGGCCCTGAGCGTTCCGGCGGGGTGTCCCCACCCGGCTATTCGGAGGTTACGGCCCTGTTCGGAGGGTGCGCGCCCCCGATCAGGAACGGAACCTCCGAATAGCGAGGGGGGTCGAGGCGGTGGCCTCGTATGCCGCCTGCCGTCGCGCCACCGTCTGACGGGGCTGTGCCGCTCAGAGCAGACCGCGGATGTCCTCGGCGGAGAGCACGCCGCTGGCGAGGGCACCCTCGTCGATGACTCGGGTGAAGAGTTCGCGCTTGCGGGCCTGTAGGGCCAGAACCTTGTCCTCGATGGTGTCGGTGGCAACGAGCCGATAGACGAAGACGTGTTTGTCCTGGCCGATCCGGTGGGTCCGGTCGATGGCCTGGGCCTCGGTCGCCGGGTTCCACCACGGGTCGAGCAGGAAGACGTAGTCGGCCTCCGTCAGGGTGAGTCCGAAGCCGCCAGCCTTCAGCGACACGACGAACACCTGCCGCTCGCCGTCCCTGAACGACGCGATGGCCTCCGCGCGCTTGCGGGTGCGCCCGTCGAGATAGGCGTAGGTGACGCCCTCGGCGTCCAGCCGGGCCCGCACCGTCGCAAGGAAGCCGGTGAACTGGCTGAAGATGAGCGCCTGGTGCCCCTCGGCGAGGACGGGTCCGAGCAGCTCCAACAGGGCGTCGACCTTGGCCGAGCCGACCCCGGCGTGGGCCGGGTCGTCAAGCACAGGGTCGAGGCAGAGCCGGCGCATTCGGGTCAGCGAGCGCAGGATGGCGATCCGGTTGCGTTGGGCGTCGTCGAGCAGACCGAGGATCCGCTGTCGCTCATGGGCGAGGACCCGGTCGTAGATCCGACGATGACGCGGCGACAGGGCGATCTCGATGACCTGTTCCTGCTTGGGCGGCAGCTCGCTGGCCACCGCCTCCTTGGTGCGCCGGAGCATGACCGGCCGGATGCGCCGGCGCAACGTGTCGAGACGGTCGGGCGAAGCGCCGCTTTCGATGGGTCGTCGGAAGTGCTCCTGAAAGGCCGTCGGCCGGGGGAACAGCCCCGGTGCGACGATCGACAGCAGCGCCCAGAGCTCCATGAGGTTGTTCTCCATGGGCGTGCCGGTGATCGCCAGCTTCGTCGGCGCGGGCAGCAGCCGGGCGCATTGATAGACCTGCGACTGGTGGTTCTTGACGAACTGCGCCTCGTCGAGGATGAGCGCCGACCACGCGCACTCCCGGAACGCCTCCGCGTCGATGCGGAACACGGCATACGTCGTGACCACCAGGTCGGCCCCCGCGACCGCAGCAGTGATCGAGCCGCGCCGCCGCTTGGTGGTCTCGCCGAGCGCGACGACGCGAAGCGAGGGGGCGAACCGGGCAGCCTCGGCGAGCCACGTCGGCAGCACCGAGGTGGGGGCGACGACGAGAAACGGAGGGTATGCCGCCCGCTCACCTGCCGCCTCGGTCGCCGGAGTGTTCTCGCGGTCCTGCACGGCCCGCAGGATCATGGCGAGGGTCTGCATGGTCTTGCCCAGCCCCATGTCGTCGGCCAGGATCCCGCCCAGGCCGGCCCGGAGCAGGAAGGTCAGCCACTCATAGCCGCTGTGCTGGTAGTGCCGTAGCTCGGCGGCTAGTCCGGCGGGCACCTCGACCGGCTCCACGGCGGCACCCTCGGCGGCGCCCGCGAGCCCGGCGACGAGGGCGCGCCAGCGCTCGCTCTGCTCCTGAACGACGCCGAGCTCTTCCAACTCGGCCCAGAGATCGGCCTGATAGGCCGACAAGCGCAACGGGCCCTTGGGGTCGTCGGACATCGCCCGGGCCTCTTCGACGAGGCGTCGCAGCTCCTGCAGCTCGGGACGCTCGACCCGGAACCACGTACCGGTGGGGAGGATGACGTGCTCCTCACCGAGGGTGAGGGCGGTGACGAGGGTGCGGATGGGCACGTCCTGTTCGCCGACCCGGACCTGCACGTCGAGGTCGAACCAGTCGGTGGACTCGCCCGACTCGGTGATCGCCAGGCGAACCGTCGGAGCCTCTTCGGCCTCGGCGTAGGGCACCGGCCGGCCGAGGACCTCCACGTCGACCTCGTGGTGCTCCTCGAGCCGGGGCAGGACGAGGTTGAGGAAGCGCAACATCGGGGAGCCGCTCAGGCCCGAGGTCGGTTGCAGCACCCAGCGCCCGGTGGGCCGCGCTGTCCGTAGGCCGGGCGCCTTGTCCAGGGCGTCGAGGCTCTCGATGATCGCCTCCTCGGCCTCGAGGGTGCGGACCCCCCGGTCGACGGTCGACCCGACGGGGATGTCGAGGACATCGGAGCCGACGGCATACGTGAATGACCAGGCGAGCGAGATACGCAAGCCCGGCTCGTGGGTGAGCCGCAGCCGCAGTCGAGGGGCCCCGACGGCCGGGATCTCGACGCTGTCGTCGGGAGACAGGACCTCGAAGCGCTTCGACAAGGCCGAGAGGTGGCTGACGAAGAACCGCGGCACGTCGACCGCCGGCACCCGAAGGGCCCCCTGGGAGAGCCACCGATGCGTCGGCGCGTCGACCGGCGGATCGAAGGCGGCGACAACGAGATCCGCCCCCGAGGCGGCCCACAGGCCGCTCGGCGGAACCCCGATCGGGTGCCAACGCGATTGCGTCGCAACGATCTCCGCCGGAGCCTGGACGTGCGGCTCGACGTCCACCGCTCCGTCGTCGGCCAGGGTGAGGTGCAGGGCGACCCGGGCATACTCGGTGGCCAACACGACCTCACCGCTGCGCTTGGGGTCGGTCAGCAGCCGGATGCCGACCCGGCGGCAGTCGCTCAAGGAGCCGAACCAGCCGCGCCCGAGAGCACCAACCTCGACCCGGTCGGCGATGGGTCGGTAGCCGTAGGGCTGGCGGGCGACGGCGACGAGCGCCTTCAGCGCACTCTGGTGCGCGGGGTTGATCCGGAGCTGGCCGTAGGGGGTCGCATAGTCGAGGTTGCTCCACGTCAACCCGTTGCGGACCCACCCCGTCTTGCCCGGCACGACCGGCCGAATGGTCACCAAGGCCTCAGGTGCGTCGGGCGCCGAGTAGCGATTGAGGGTGGCCCGCTGCACCTCGAACAGCAGGCCGACGGGGGAGAATTGCGCATCGGTCCCGGCGTCGCCGACGACATCGCGCAGTGCCCGCTCCCAGGACGGGACGGGCGGGACCAGGGGCACCGCGGCCAAAGTGGCTCTCCCCGGCCCCTGCCCCGGCCCCGGCCCCGGGCCGGTTGGGCGCCCGGGAGTGTGGCCGGCCATCGGGACCGCCGAGAGCGACCCGGCCAAGCCGAAGGTCTGTCGAGCCACGATGGCCAGGGCCACCGCGTGCTTGCAGTCCACCTGCATCGGGCAGGTGCACTCACCCGTCCACATCGGCTCGCCCTGGCTGAGATAGAGCTCGACCCGGGTGCGATAGCTGCGCCCCGACCCGCGGACCTGCGCGCTCACCTCCCACGGACCCGTCGCGGTGAGCCCCGTGACCCGGCCTTGGGCGGCATACCCCTGCCCGCGGATGAAGGTCGTCGAACCGGCGGCCGCACGCAGGGCAGGGTCGCCGAGCAGGCGCAGCCGAGCCCCGAGGGCGACCAGGTCGGCGGACATCGCAACTCCCGTAGATAAGACAGACCACGGCACTGTATGCCGCTCGCAGGCCCTGCTCGATCGCCCGGTCGCCCACCGGACGCCCGGCCGGTCCGCCGAGCTCACCTGCCGGCGGGACCGCTAGGTTCGTGCGGTGAGCACCGCCGTGCCGTCATCATCGTCGTCGTCCAGCTTGCCCGCCGCCGCCCGGGTCGTTGTCATCGGCGGCGGGGTGATCGGCGCCTCGATCGCCTACCATCTGGCCCATCTCGGCTGGACCGACGTCCTCGTCCTGGAGCGTGACCGGCTCACCTCCGGCACGACGTGGCACGCCGCGGGCCTGATGACCTGTTTCGGATCGACCTCGCACACCTCGACCGCGATCCGTCTCTATGGGCGCGAGCTGTATGCCCGGCTGGAGGCCGAGACCGGCCTCGCGACCGGGTTCAAGCCGGTCGGGCTCATCGAGGCGGCGGCCGACCCCGGGCGGTTGCACGAATACCGCCGGATCGCCGCCTTCCAGCGCACCCAAGGCCTGGAGGTCCACGAGATCACCCCGCGGGAGATCGCCGAGCTCTTCCCGCTGGCGAAGACCGACGACTTGCTGGCGGGCTTCTATGTGCCCGGCGACGGGCGGGTCAACCCCGTCGACCTCACCATGTCACTCGCTCGCGGCGCCAAGCTGCTCGGCGTCCGGATCGTCGAGGGCGCCACTGCGGAATCCGTGCTGACGCACAAGGGGCGAGTCGTCGGGGTGCGCGTCGCCCACGGCGATGACACCGTGGACATCGAGTGCGAGTTCGCCGTCAACGCGGCAGGCATGTGGGCGCGGGAGCTCGGCGGCCGCAATGGCGTCGTGATTCCGAACCAAGCCGCCGAGCACTACTACCTCCTCACCGAGCCGATCGTCGGAATGAGCCCACAGGCCCCTGTCTTCGAGGACCCTGCGGCCTACGGCTATTACCGCGAGGAGGGTGGCGGGATGATGGTCGGCCTCTTCGAACCGCGGGCCGCGGCCTGGCGGGTGGGCGGCATACCGCGCGACTTTTCGTTCGGCACGCTCGAGCCCGACTGGGAGCGGATGGAGCCCTACCTGCGCACCGCGATGGAGCGGGTCCCGATCACCCTCGAGACCGGTATCCGCGCTTTCTTCTGCGGGCCCGAGTCGTTCACCCCAGACCTGCAGCCCGCCGTCGGCGAGGCCCCCGGGATCCGCGGCTATTTCGTGGCGGCGGGCCTCAACTCGGTGGGCATTCTGTCCAGCGGTGGGCTCGGGCGAGTGATGGCGCAATGGATCACCACCGGCCATCCGGACGTCGACGTCACCGGTTTCAATGTCGACCGTTTCCAGCCCTGGCAGCTCACTCCGCGCTTCCGGGCGGCCCGCACCGGCGAGATCCTTGGCACCGTCTATGCCGCCCACGCCCCGGGCACCCAGTTGCGCACCGGGCGGGGCGTGAAGCGAAGCCCGTTGCACGACAAGATGATTGCTCAAGGGGCCTGGTTCAAGGACGTCAGCGGTTGGGAGTCACCCGACTGGTATGCCGGCCCCGGCCAGACCCCGACGGCTGAGCCGTCATGGGATCGGCAGGCGTGGTTCGAGCACTGGCGGGCTGAACATGAGGCGGTCCGCACCGGCGTCGGCCTCATCGACATGTCGTTCATGGCGAAGTTCCTCGTCGAAGGCCCCGACGCCGCAGCGGTCCTGGATCGGATCAGCGCCGCAGCGGTCGCCGGCGAGGTCGGGCGGATCACCTACACACAGTGGCTCAACGAGCTCGGGGGTATCGAAGCCGACCTCACCGTCACCCGGCTGGCCGAGGAGAGGTTCCTGGTCGTCGCCTCGGACACCGCCCATGGCCACACGCTCGCCTGGCTGGGGCGGCATACGGTCGGGGCGGATGTCCGCGTCAGCGACGTGACGGCGGCGTACGCCCAGGTCAACGTCCAAGGCCCGCGCTCGCGCGAGGTGTTGCAGGCCACGAGCGAGAGCGACTTCTCGCCTGAGGCCTTCGCCTTCCGCGACGCGCGGTGGGTCGACATCGGCTGCGCGCCCGTCCTCGCTGTGCGAATCACCTATGTCGGCGAGCTCGGGTGGGAGCTCTATGTGCCGGTCGAGCACGCCGGGCACGTCTACGACACCCTCGTCGAGGCGGGCGGACCCATGGGTCTGCGCCACGTCGGGCTCAAGGCGTTGGGCAGCTTGCGTCTTGAGAAGGCCTACCGCGACTATGGCCACGACATCGACAACACCGACGACCTGGCCAGCGTCGGGCTCGGGTTCGCGGTGGCCAAGGACAAGCCGGTCGACTGGATCGGGCGCGGGCCGACCCTCGCTGCCCTGGCTGCCCTTGCGGCCCGCCCGCCAAGCCAGCGCCTGGTCCAGGTGCTCCTGCTGGACCCCGAGCCGCAGCTGCACCACGCCGAGATCCTGTTGCGTGACGGGGTGCCGGTCGGCGACGTGCGATCTGGTTCCTACGGCTGGACGCTCGGGGGTGCCGTCGGGCTGGCCATGGTGAGCGGGGGAGGGTTGCGGGTCACCGCTGATTGGCTGGCCGCCGGCGCGTGGGAGGTCGACATCGCCGGACACCGGTATGCCGCGCGCGTCTCGCTGCGCCCGCTCTATGACCCCACGAGTGCCCGGGTCCAGTCCTGAGACGTCACGGACGGCGGGTAGTTTCCGCGATCACCCGCTCAAGACGCTCGGACGGCATACGGTTGGGCGTCATCCGACGATTCAGGAAGGTGACCGCGATGGCTTCCCGCCTTAACCCCTACCTGTCCTTCCGCGACACTGCTCGCGAGGCGATGGACTTCTACCAGGAGGTCTTCGGCGGCGAGGTCAGCCGCATGACCTTCGCCGAGTTCGGGATGACCGAGGGCGGCATCGGCGAGCAGATCATGCACTCCCAGCTGGAGACTCCGGACGGGTACATCATCATGGCCGCCGACACGCCCCCGCAGATGGAGCACAGCGTGGGCGGGTCGGTGACCGTCGCGCTCACCGGCGACGACAGCGAGCTGCTGCACGGCTACTGGGACAGGCTCAGCGAGGGCGCCACCGTCGTCACCCCGCTCGAAGCGCAGGTGTGGGGCGACGCATACGGCATGTGCATCGACCGATTTGGCACACCGTGGATGATCAACATCGCCGGTCCGGGCGGGGCGAGCGAGCCCTCGGAGGCTCCCCAGCAGGGCTGATCGACGAGATACCGACCCCGAGAGTGCAGAAAACGGTGCTTCAGGGGCCGGGAAACCACGTCAACTGCACCTTCGACGGGCGAGGGCGGCACAACAAGGAGCGAGGTGGGGACATCCGCTTCGACGGGCGAGGGCGGGAACAGCGGGCGCGCAGACCTCGTTGATGAGGATGGCTCCCCGGATCAGCTGGGGCTGCACACCCACCCACACGGCAGGGGAACGCCACAGATGTCCTCCATCACCGAGACTCTCAAGTCCAAACTCGACGATCTCGATCTCGACCGGCGCGTCGATGAACTCACTGTCGTCGCCGAAAAGGCGGTCAAGCGGGCCGTCGGCCATGTCGGCGAGCTGGCGCATGACAACCGCGAGCGGGTCGCCGGCCTGCTCGACAAGGCCGGCTCGGCCATTGACGAGCGCACCGACGGCAAGTACGCCACGCAGGTCGACAAGGTCCGCACCCAGGTCGTCGCCGGGGTCGACAAGCTCGCGACGAAGCGGCCCGCCTCGGGCAACGACTTCAGCGACGCACCCGCCGACACCCCGCAGGATGCCCCCACCTCGTGGGCTCGGCATACCGACGAGGTTTGACGCACGACCCGGAGCGCCCTGCCTGTTAGCGTCGCTGACCATGACCAACCCGCGTGACCTCATCACCGTCCAGCGACTCATCCCAGCACCCGCCGACGCAATCTTCGACCTGCTGGCCGACCCGTCGCGTCACCCCGAGATCGACGGGTCGGGCACGGTCCTGGGTCCGAGCAGCGGGAGGGCGCGCCGGCTCGCTATCGGCGACGTCTTCGGGATGAACATGAAGATGGGTCTCGGATATGCGACCCGCAACGAGGTCGTCGAGTTCATCGACGGCCGGCGGATCGCTTGGCGCACGCTGGCGGCCGCCCCGCTGGACAAGGTGTTCACCGGGCGGATCTGGCGCTATGAGCTTGAGCCGGCCGAGGGCGGCACGCTCGTGCGCGAATCATGGGACATCTCCCGCGAGGCCCCGCTGTCGCGCCCGCTGGTCCGTCGCTTCATGGGCTCTCAGGCTCGGGTCAATATGGCGCGCACGCTGGAGCGGATCGAGCAGCGCTTCACGTCCTGAGGCGCCAACCACCCGCCCCCAAAGATCCTCTTGGGTGGCGCCGGGTGAAACCGTGAACTTTCCTTTAGCAACGAGCGGCTGCTGAAACGTCTACGGTGGCTACCATGGCACGCGAGCACGGACCCTCCCTCGCGGCGGGGCCCTGGCAGTCCGTGCACTTTCGTCGGCTCGTCACCGCGACGACGGTGAGCGCGTTCGGCAACGCCCTCAGCCCCGTCGCCACCGCCTTCGCCGTCCTCCATCTCGGCGGCACTGCCACGCAGTTGGGGCTCGTGGTGGCGGCATACGCCGTGGCCCAAGTACTCACCGTCTTGCTCGGTGGTGTCCTTGGCGACCGGGTGCCGCGGGCCGCCTTGCTGCAGGGTTCGTCGCTGGCTTCGGCTGTGACTCAGGGCGTCCTCGCGATGGGCGTGTTGCAGGGCTGGGCGTCCATCCCCATGCTCGCGGCGGCAGGCGCGGTCACCGGTTGTCTGGGCGCTCTCGCCAGCCCGGCATCCCAGGCCGTGACTCGCGAGACCGTGCCCGAGGCGATGCTGCAGCGCGCGATCAGCTGGCGCCGCCTCGGGACGAACGCGGCCAGCGTTGCGGGCTTCGCTGCGGCTGGCATCATCGTCGCGGGCGTCGGCGCGGGCTGGGCGATCGCGGCCGACGCAGTGACCTTCTTGGTCGCCGCTGCCTATTTCGCGAGCATGCGCTTGCCCGCGCCGGTGGCCCGCGAAACCCAGCAGTCCGTGCTCGTCCAGGCCCGCGAGGGCGCCGCCGAGGTCTTCCGGCATACCTGGCTGTGGGTTCTGATCAGCCAGGCTCTCGTCTATCACCTCTTCTACGCCAGCGCACAGGGGGTGCTCGGGCCGATCGTCGTCCAAGACCATTACGGCGCGGCGGCCTGGGGGTGGGCGCTGGCCGTGCTCATGGTCGGCTTCATGGTCGGCGCGGCGATCACCTTGCGCTGGCGGCCGCGGCGCTCCCTGTATGCCGGCACGGTGCTGCTGCTGCTCACCGCCTGCTTTCCCGCGGCGCTGGCGGCCAACGTCAGCCTCGGGCTCGTCCTGGCCGGGGCCTTCTTGCACGGGCTGGGGTTGGAGATCTTCTCGGTGAACTGGGATCTGGCGATCCAGCAGAACGTCGCCCCGGACAAGCTGGCCCGGGTCTACGGGTTCGATGTCCTCGGTTCCTTCTTGGCTCGCCCGATCGGGCTGGCGCTCACTGGCCCGGTCGCCGAAGCGACCGGCTATGCGACCTGGCTGTGGGTGGTCACGGCAGTCATCGTCACCACTCTGCTGCTGGTGCTGTGTGTTCCGGCCGTGCGCCACCTCGAACGGCGCGACGGCCTCCCCCTGCGGACCAACGACCCGATCATCATCGCCCCGCCCGGATAATCTTCGGCCGTGCCCCCCGACCTGCGCACCGAGGTCACGGCCGCAGGGGTCGTCTTTCGCCTGGCCGACCCCGGACACGACCTGCGTGACCTCCACCTCTGCCACGACCTCGACCTGCCCGAACTTCCCCGTCGACTCGACCCGGTGCCCGGCGGTTGGGAGTTGCACTGGCCCCGCCCCGACGTCGGCCGTATCGAATACCAGTTCACCGCGTCCCACCCGACTCTCGCTGATGACCGGGTCTATCTCGTAGACCCCGCCAACCCGCTGCGCGTCGAGGGAGCTTTCGGCGCCCACTCATGGCTGCCATTGGGGAACTACCGCGAGCCCGGTTGGCTCGCTGCGCCGGGCATCGAGGCCCACCGGGTGGCCGCGACGATCCGCGCGACGCCCGTCGGGGAGGTCGACACACTCACGTGGTCACCCGCTGACGCCGACGTCGATGAGCCGCTGCCGATGCTGTTCGCCCACGACGGGGCCGAGCTCGACCGGTTCGCCGGACTCACCCAGTGCATCGGCGCCGCGATCGGGTCCGGCCGGGTGTCGCGGATGCGGGTCACCGTTCTGCTGCCGGGGGACCGCAACGCCCGGTATGCCGCGTCCGCGGCATACGCGCAGGCCGTTGCCGAGCACATCGTCCCTGAGACCCTGCGTCAGCATCCGAGCAATTGTCCGCCGGTGATGGTCGGCCCGAGTCTCGGCGGGCTCGCGGCCCTGCATGCTGAGTGGACCCACCCGGGCACCTTCGGCGGGCTGGCGCTGCTCTCCGGATCGTTCTTCATCCCCGCGCTCGACGGGCAGGAGAGCGACTTTCCCTACTGGGGTCGGCTCGTCGACTTCGTCGCCTCCGTGCATGCCGCCACCGAGCCGCCGAGTCGTCCGCAGGTAGCGATCGGCTGGGGGACTGCCGAGGAGAACCGGCACAACAACGCGCTCATGGCCGGTCACCTGCATGACCTCGGTCTGCAGGTCGAGCGGGCAACGGCCCGCGACGGGCACAACTTCACCTGCTGGCGTGATCTGCTCGATCCGCTGCTGCTGGACCTGCTCGGCCGCACGTGGTCCCGCTGACCGGAGGGACCGAACCGCCTGGGGACCGCATAGCGGAACCCGGGGAACGGCGGGTGAACTGCGTACGGTCCACAGCCCTCGCGGAAGTGATTTCTTGCCAAGCAGGTGCCGCCGGGCACTAACATCCGGAGCACAGAAAGAGCCGCTCCGAAGAAAGGTGTCCCGTGAGCGAATCGCGCGAGCACCGGATCGGGCTCTTGCTCGGTGCCGAAGAGGACTGGCCGCAAGCTTTCGAGGCGGTCTTGCGGCGGGTCGGGCCGGTGGTGACGAGCGACGGTGTCACTCACACCTTCACCAGCGAGCGATTGAGCATCGAACCCTTCGACCTCATGGCCCCGGTCCGATCGGACCTCGTCATCGACCGACTGGCGCACTGGTACTACCACCCACGCGAATGGCTCAAGAAGGCCGCTCTCGTGAACGGCACCTACCTGCTCAACAGCCCTTTCACCTTCCAGTCGATGGAGAAGCACAGCGCGTATTGCGCGATGCTGCGCCTGGGCCTCAACGTCCCCCGGACGGTGCTCGTTCCCTACAAGCACCCCGTCGACAACGTCCGCTGGGCCTACACGGCAGGCAAATACAACCTCCCCTTCGACCTGCCGTCGATCGCCGCCGACCTTGGCTACCCGCTCTACATGAAGCCCTTCGACGGCGGTGGCTGGCGCGGGGTCTCCCGGATCGAGAATGAGGCCGAACTGCAGCGGGCCTACGACGAGTCCGGCGGGATGCTCATGCACCTGCAGGCGACGGTGCCCTACGAGTCCTTCGCCCGGGCGCTGTCGATCGGCCCCGAGACGATGGTCATGGATTTCCGCCCGGACAAGCCGATGCACAGCCGGTATGCCGTGTCGCACGACTTCCTTTCACCCGTCGCCGGCAGCCGCACCGCTGCGATCAGCCGGATCGTCAACGCCTTCTTCGGTTGGGAGTTCAACTCCGCCGAGATGCTCGTGCAGGGCGACGAGGTGTACCCCATCGACTACGCCAACGCCTGCCCCGATGTCGCGGTGACGTCCCTGCACTACTACTTCCCCTGGGCGATTCGAGCCCTCGTGCGCTGGTCGGTCTATGCCCTGGTCACCGAGCGCAAGGTGAAGGCCGACCTCCAGACCGAGCGCTACTTCGCGATCGCAGACGACCCGTCACTCGACATGGACGCCAAGCTCGCGGCATACCTGCGCTTGGCCGACGAGCAATTCGAGACCGAGCGCTATTGGCAGTGGTGCGACACCCACCTGCCGCACCTCGACCAGCAGGTCCTCGAGTGGGTGACCTCAACCGACTTCGACCGGCTGCTCAAGGAGACGGTCAAGGCGAACTATCAACTGACCGAGCAGCACGCCTTCCTCGATCACTTCCACGGTCTGGTCGACCTGTGGGTCATCGACGAGAGCGCCCGACTGCGGGAGTGAATTACGCTCCGCTTTGTGTATGCCGTGCGCCGCGCCCTCGGGGGCCTGATCCTGGCGATCGCCGGGCTGCTCGTCTGCGCGCCTCTGGGCCTAGCCGGCCTGGCCGGACAGACCGACGTGGTCGGCGAGTCGCAGCGGGTGAGCGTGGGCCCCGAGCCAGCCGGGGAAGCCGTCACCCTCGACGTCTCCGTGTGGCGCCCCGCCACCGGTGGACCCTTCCCGGCGGTGTTACTCGCCCACGGCTTCGGCGGCAGCAAGGCCGACCTGGTCGAGCGGGGGCGCGCGTTGGCCGCTCGCGGCTATCTGGCGGTCGGCTATTCCGCCCGTGGTTTCGGCGACTCGGGGGGACGCATCCATCTCAACGACCCGGCCTACGAGATCGCTGACGCCCGAGTGCTTGTCGACCTGATCGCAGACCGCCCGGACGTCCGGACCGACGGCCCCGCAGACCCCCACGTCGGTGTCGTCGGCGCCTCCTACGGCGGGGCGTTGGCGCTGATGCTCGGCTCGACCGACCCACGCATCGACAGTGTCGTTGCCGTGGTGACCTGGCATGACCTTGCCGACGCGTTCTTCCCCCAACACGCGGTCGCCGCAGGGGCCCCGAACTCGGCCGCTTCCGCGAACTCAGCCGCTTCCCCGGGGCCGGGCGCTGCCTCGATCGAGCGGCTGCCCGAGCCAGGCCCGTTCAAGCAACTCTGGGCCTCGCGGTTCTTCGCCGCCGGCTCCTCGCCGTCAGCGAGCGCCGGCTCCTCGCCGTCAGCGAGCGCCGACGTCGTCTGCGGGCGGTTCGACCCGGAGGTCTGCACCCATTTCCTCGCCGCCGCCGAGACGGGTAACCCGAGCCCGGCACTGCTGGCCATGCTTCGTGCGCACAGCCCGCGGCCTCTGCTTGCCGGCCTGCGGGCCCCGACCTACCTCGTTCAGGGGATGCGCGACTCGCTCTTCGGGATCGAGCACGCCGATGCCACCGCGCGAGCTATTGACGGCCAGGTGCCCGCCCTCGCCGTGCGCTGGATCGACGGTGGCCACGACGGGGTGTCCAGCACCGCCGACGCTGACGAGCAGGCGCTTCGGGACTGGCTCGCGCAGACCCTCTCCCCGGATCCCCGCTCGTCGCCTGACCCGTCCGCGGCGCCGAGCACGCCGGACTTCGTCTACGCGGCGCCGATCCCGCGCCGCCAGAGCGTCGCACCGCTGGTCGAGCTCGGCGACTACCCCGGCCTGGCCACGTGGACGACGGCGCCGTTCGCCGACCCGCAACCGGCGCGCCTGGCCTCGCCCCCCGGAGGCCAGCCGGCGTCGGTGGCCACGGTGCCCGGGGTCGGCGCGCTGATCGGCGGCGCCGCGGCATACCAGCTGGCGGCTCTTGCCGGGCAGTCGGCCGCCTTCGACACGACGGCCTTCACCGAGCGATCGATTGTCGTCGGGTCGCCGCGGGTCGGGCTCACGGTCACCTCATCGCGCGCCGACGTCGTCCTGTTCGTGTCCCTCTGGCAGGTCACCGGTGCCCAGCCCACCTTGACAAGGCGACTGGTGGCCCCGGTCCGGTTGACGGTCACCCCCGGTCAGCCGACAGCGTTCACCGTCGCCCTGCCGCCGGCGACCTGGACGGTCGAGGCCGGCAGCTCCCTGCGCCTGCTGGTCACCACGACCGACACGACGTATGCCGTCCCCCGCGAGGCCAGGGTCGACGAGGTGCGGGTCGCCAGCGGCCTGCTGCTTCCGCGGATCGAGGGGGCGGCGGACGTCGCCGACGGCGGATCGGACACCGAAGCGATCGGCGTCGCGGTGGCAATTGCGTTACTACTGGCCGCGATCGGGGCCTCGGCCTGGTGGGACCGGCGCAAACGCCAGCACGTGCCCGACCGCCCTGACCTGGCCGACGTGCCCTTGGTCGTCGACCGGCTCGTCAAGACATACGCCGACGGGCACCGGGCCGTCGACGACGTCTCGTGGCGAGCCGAGCGCGGGCAGGTCGTGGGCCTGCTCGGGCCGAACGGCGCGGGCAAGACCACCACGTTGCGGATGGCCCTGGGCCTCATCACGCCCGACTCGGGTTCGGTCTATCTCGGTGGCCAGCCGGTCCACCCCGGCTCCCCGGCGCTCGCGGGGGTCGGCGCTCTCGTCGAGGGGCCAGGGTTGCTGCCGCACCTGACCGGCCGCGACAATTTGCACGCCTATTGGGCCGCGACCGGGCGCCCCGACGCGGAGGCCGCGTTTGAGCAAGCGCTCGACGTCGCGGCTCTCGGCGGCGCGATCGATCGGCCGGTCCGCGCCTACAGCCACGGCATGAGGCAGCGACTGGGCATCGCCCAGGCCATGCTCGGGCTGCCGGACCTGCTGGTGCTCGACGAGCCGACCAATGGCCTCGACCCCCCGCAGATCGCGGCGATGCGCCCCATCCTGCAGCGGTATGCCGCCTCCGGTCGCACCGTCGTCATCTCCAGCCATCTGCTCGCCGAGGTCGAACAGACCTGCTCACATGTCGTCGTCATGCACGCCGGCCGCGTCGTGCTCACCGGGCGGGTCGCCGACCTCGTCGATGCCAGCGATACGACGGTCATCCACCTCGACCCGGCCGCCTCCCCGCACCTGGTGACTGAGGTCGCCGACCGGGTCAGGGCGGACGCCGCGGTGACCTCGGTCGCCGTGGTCGAGGACGAGGGCGACTGCAGGCTTGTCATCACCGCAGCCTCCCCCCGCGCCGACGTCGTGCGCGCCGTCATCGGCGCGGGCGCCGACGTCGTCGGAGTGAGCAGCCGCAAGCACCTCGAGGAGGTCTTCCTCGGAGTGATCGCCGCCGCCCAGACGGAACGGGCGGGGCAGGCCGGTGAGCCGGGCTCGGGCCAATCGGGCCAATCGGGCTCATCGGACTGGCCGGACCGGCCGGACGGCACCAGCGAGTCGATCACCGAACAGCTCAGGCAGGTGCGCGCGCGATGACGCCACGGCATACGGCCGCGCCGGCCTTGTCCATCGGCACCGAGGTGCGCCGGCAACTGGGCCGCCGACGGACCTTCTGGTCGCTCTTCATCGCCCTTGCGCTGCCGCTCGTGCTGATCGGAGCGTTCGCGATCGGACGCACGAGCTCGCCGGCGACCGGGACACGGTTGTCCGATCTGGCCCAGCTCGGCAGCGCGAACTTCACCTTGTTCGCGGTGTCGGCGGCTTCGGAGTTTCTCTTGGTCGTCATCGCGGCACTCTTCGCCGGTGACGCGGTGCCCTCGGAAGCATCGTGGTCGACACTGCGCTATCTGCTCGTGGCCCCGGTCCGCCGCGCGCGCCTGCTGGCCAGCAAGCTGACGGTCGCGGTGGCCTCCACGGCGGTGGCGATCGCGGCACTGGTCGGCTGGTCGCTGCTCGTCGGCGGTGTCGCCTATGGCTGGGCGCCATTCACCAATCCCGCAGGGGGAGTGTTGGATTGGGGGCAGCTGCTGCCCCGGCTCGGGGTGGCAGCGGTCTACTTGTTGGTGTCGCTGCTGCAGGTGGCGGGGCTGGCCTTCCTGCTGGGGGTACGCACCGACGCCCCCCTCGGCGCGGTTGGAGTCGCGGTGCTGGTCGCGATCGTCTCCTCGATTCTCGGCCAGATCGAGAGCCTCGGCGACCTGCGCAATGGGCTGCCGCTGCACTATCAGCGGGCCTGGCTCGACCTGCTCAGCCCCGAGGTCGACTGGACGGCGATGCGTCACGGTGTCCTGTGGTCGGTGCTCTACTTCGTCATGTTCGTCGGGTTGGCCTTCCGGCTCTTCCGCCGCAAGGACGTCCTGAGCTGACGGCGAGTCGTGCGTGCGGGACCAGCGCGACCGGGACGAACGTGAGAACCAGCGCTGCCGGGACGAACGTGAGGGAACTCTCGTCGCCGGTGGCTAGCGAAGGCCCACTGCGGCTACCCCGAGTGCTTCAATGTTACCGACGGGTAATGATCGCGCACGATCGTGAGGAGTGGGTTCCCATGCTTGATCCGGCAGCGGCGGGGGAAGTCGCTCGAGTCTTCGGGTTGGGGATGCGCGCGCGCCTTGAGGGCCCGGTTGCCCGCGGGCGCCGCGGCCAGGTCTGGCGGCTGGTCACCGAGCGAGGCACGTTTGCGGTCAAAGCCCTCTTCGGAGCTCCCTCCCGCGAGCGGGCCGAGGCCGACGCGGCATACCAGGAGCATGTCCGCGCCGCAGGCGTGCCGATGCCCGCGGTGCTGCGCGCGACCGATGGTGCCGTCCTCGCCGAGGTCGGCGGACCCCACCACCCCACGCTGGTGCGGGTCTATGAGTGGGTCGACGTGCTCCCGCCGAGTCGGGACCTCGACCCGCGCAAGATCGGCGCCCTGCTCGCGCGCGTGCACGGCGTCCAGACACCGACGATCGGCCCGGTCGACGCCTGGTTCCGGGAGCCGGTCGGGGTGGACACGTGGGCCGAGCTCGTCGAACGGCTGACCGCCGCCGATGCGCCGTTCGTCCGCGATCTCGCGGCCATCGTGCCGCAACTGGTCACCCTCGAGCAGGTCTTCGAGGTCCCTGAGGAGGTCGTGACCTGCCACTGCGACCTGTGGGCCGACAACGTCCGCGCCACCCCCGACGGTGGCCTCATGCTGCTGGACTGGGAGAGCTGCGGGCCGGAGAGTCCGTCGCAGGAGCTCGGGATGGTCATCTTCGAGTACGGACTCGGCGACCCGGCGCGAATGCTCGACCTGTATGCCGCCTACCTCATCGCGGACGGACCGGGCCGGATCTCGCGGCCGGGTGACCTCACCATGCTGGCCGCGACGAGCGAGCACCTCGCCGAGGAAGGTTGTCGGCGCTGGTTGTCGGCGACCACCCCCGAAGACCGCGACCTGGTGGCCACCTGGGTTGACTGGCTGTTGCACGACCCGGTGACGCCGGCGACCGTTGACGAGATGCTCGACGCCGTGGCGGGCCTCGGGTCTCGCGCCTGACCCTCGGATTTTCAGCGTGCCTCGTGCTTCAGAGTGTCAGTGAGGCCGGGCAGTGCCTGAGCGGGGCAGCAGTCGTGGGATCCCGGTAGTGGAGTCGAGGGACGTCGGGTGCGCGTGTGGACGGACCGCAAGGGCGAGGGTCAATCTCAGGATTTCCTCAGGATCATCGAGCCGCTCGCCGAATAGGTCACGCAGCTGACTCATCCGGTAACGCACCGTCTGCGGGTGCACGAACAACTCGGCGGCGATCATCTCGCGGCGCCCGTGATGCAGCAGCCAGGACCGCAGGGTCTCTTCGAGGCGACCGCGCATGCTGGGGCGCACGGAGGCCAGCGGCATGAGCGCTCGCGCCCGCAGGTCGGCCAACGCCTCCGCGTCGGCGCCGAGCAACAACTCCGGCAGGTGGTCCTCGGTGTCCAGCGGAGTACGCGACGCCGGCACCGGCAGGGTCTGCCCGGCGCGGATCGCCCGCTCGAACGAGCGGGCGACCTGGGTCCACGGCCGCTCCGGGCCGACGATCGCGGAGCGCCCGTCGAGCTGACGCAGCAGGCGTTCGCGGTCTCGACCGGCCGCATCGGGCACGAGCAGCACGCCGACGCCCTCGTCGTCGCCGGACGCGTCCGTCGACATCGCCAGGGTGCGTTGATCGAGACCCCCGAGGACGGCCCGCAACTGGCCCTCGGGCAGCAGGACGGCGGTCAACGTCCGCGGCGGGTGCCATTCGGCGCGGCGAGCGGCGGCGATCAGCTCGCCCTCCTCGGCCCCCCCGACGAGTTGGGCGGCCAGCCGCTCGCGATAACGCTCGCGAGCCCGGCCGGCCGAGACCAACTCGTCGGCGTGCCCGGCGATGCTCGACGCAGACAGCGCGTCGATATAGGCGAAGACCAGTTCCGCGAAGCCGCCGAGTGTGGCAGCGGGCACCCCGGCGGCGACCGCCTCGCGGGACAGCCCGCGCCACGAGACCCTGGCCCCGACCCGATAGGCCGCCTGCAAGGCGTCCATCGATCGGCCGCTGCGGGCTTCGCCCCGACCCAGCTCGTATGCCGCGGCTGTGCTCGGTGCGATCGGCTCGGCCGGGTCGGTGCCGCTGCCCGCTCGGGCGAGCTCCAGGAAGTTGACCAAGGCCAACTCGACGGCGGCCCGGATCCGCTCGCCCATCGCCTCGGAGAACGGCCGGGCATAGCTCGGCACCTCGCGGATGATGGTTGCCACCGTGTCTGTGGCCACCCTGGGCACGACGGACCTGAGCCGCTCGACAGTCGACCGGTCCAGCTTGAGGGCCGCGGTGTCGGCCAGCCGCACCGGCGCGGTCGCGACGGCCGGTGCGAGCGGGGTGGGCCCGGGGGCTGGCTTGGGCACGGCATACCTCGATCTTGTCCTGCGCGAACAATAACGGCGGCGCGGTTCACGTCGGGTCGTCAGCATTCTAGCCCGAAAACCCGCAAGAATGAGGTATGACCACCTCACTGATCCCGGCGCGAGGCCGAGGGCTGCGTGAGCGCGCGTGGCGGGCCGCCGAGCTGCTCACCGGTGCTCTCATGCCGGCCGACACCCTCGACGTCCTGCACCCGCTGCGCCCCGGAGCCGATCAGCTTGCCGGCCGGGTGGAGCAGGTTCACCTGGAGACCCCAGACGCTGCCACTGTCACCATCAAGCCGGGCGCCGACTGGGCTGGGCACGTGCCCGGTCAGTACCTGCGCCTTGGGGTCGACATCGACGGGGTGCGCAACTGGCGCACCTACTCGCTGACCTCGCTCACGCGTGACGCGGGCCGCACCGACGGCCTGCTGACCATCACGACCAAGGCGATCCCCGGTGGCCGGGTGAGCAACCACATCGTTCACGCTTTGCGCCCCGGCACGCTCGTGCACCTCGGCCAAGCCGAGGGCGAGTTCGTGTTGCCGAGCCCCCGCCCGGCCAAGGTCCTCTTCCTCACCGGCGGCAGTGGCATCACCCCCGTCATGGGCATGCTGCGCAACCACGTCGCCGAGCTTCCCGACGTCGTCATGGTCCACTCCGCGCCGAGCGCCCGCGACGTCATCTTCGCCGAGGAGTTGCGTGAGCTCGGCTCAACCGGGCTGATCCGCCTCGTCGAGCTGCACACCGACAGCGACGGCATGCTCGACCTCGCCGTCGACCTGGATCGTCTCGTGCCTGACTGGCGCGAGCGTGAGGTCTGGGCCTGCGGTCCGACGGGGATGCTCGACGCCTGCGAGCTTCATTGGGACGCAGCGGCGCTCGCCGAGCGGCTGCACGTAGAGCGGTTCCGCCCGCACCTGGTCGTCACCGGAGAGGGCGGTACGGTCACCTTCGTGAAGACCGGCACGGTCGTCGAGTCCGACGGCTCCCGCCCGATCCTCGACGTCGCCGAAGAGGCCGGAATGATCATGCCGCACGGCTGCCGGATGGGCATTTGCTTCCAGTGTGTGCTCCCGCTGCGTGAGGGCGCGGTCCGCGACCTGCGAACCGGCGATCTCACGTATGCCGCCCCAGGCGATGGTGTCGCCATCCAAACTTGCGTGTCGGCTGCCGCCGGCGCGTGCGAGATCGACCACTGAGGAGCCCGAGAATGACCCTCGTCGCCGAACCGCACACCCCGACCGACCACTGCGATCCCCCGACCCTCAACGGGGCCGGGCGCACGACTGACACCTTCGGGGCGAGCGTCGAACACGCTTTCGGCGCCGACGTGCTCGTCGACAACCGGGTGAACCCGCACCTGCGCCTGGTCAGCGGCCACGAGCGGGTATTGCACCCCAAGCCGTCAGGCAAGCCTGACCCCACCGCTCACCTCACCGCCGAGCAGGTCGAGACGCTCGGGCGCGAGCTCGACGCGCTGCGCCAGCAGGTCATCGACTCGCGGGGGGCGAGCGACGCGGCATACATCCGCAGGGTCATCGCCTTCAACCGCTACCTGGAGCTCGGCAGCCGCGCCGTCCTGCTCTTCTCGCTCTTCCCACCGGCCTGGATCGTCGGGACGGTCGGACTGTCGGCCGCCAAGATCATCGACAACATGGAGATCGGCCACAACGTTCTGCACGGGCAATGGGACTGGATGCGCGATCCGAAGATCCACTCGACGACCTGGGAGTGGGACCACGTCTCCCCGGCCAAGCAGTGGAAGGAGTCGCACAACGAGACGCACCACACCTTCACCAACGTGCTCGGCCGTGACAATGACCTCGGCTACGGCATCATCCGCGTCGACACCGACCAGCCGTGGCGGTTGTTCTTCCTCGGTCAGCCGATCTACAGCTTCATCAATGCGCTGTTCTTCGAGTGGGGCATCGCGTCTTACGACGTCCGGCTGCATGACGTCCTGACCGGCAAGATTCCCAAGGAGGAAGGCCGCGAGCGGATGCGGCTGTTGCTGACGAAGATGCGTCGGCAGGTCCTCAAGGACTATGTCGTCCATCCGCTGCTGTCCGGGCCGTCGTTCCTGCCGACGATGGGCGCCAACTTCGTCGCCACCATCGTGCGCAACCTGTGGTCCAACGGCGTCATCCTCTGCGGTCACTTCCCCTTCGGCGTCGACACGTTCGCCTACGATTCGATCGAGGACGAGACTCGCGGCGAGTGGTATGTCCGCCAGATGCTCGGCTCGGCCAACATCTCGGGCAGCTGGCTGCTGCACTTCATGTCCGGCAACCTCAGCCACCAGATCGAACACCACCTGTTCCCCGACCTGCCGAGCAACCACTACGCCAAGATCGCCCCGCAGGTTCGCGAGATCTGTGCCCGGTACGGTCTGCACTACGTCACCGGGTCCTACCCCCGCCAGCTCGCGTCGTCGTGGGCGAAGGTCTTCTACTTCGCCCTGCCCGACAAGGAGCCAGGTCGCTCGCGGGCTCGGATCATCGCCGACGCGGCCAAGGATGCCGTGGTGGCCGGCCGGGCCAAGGCCCGCGCTCGCGTCGCCGCACGGCAACGCTGACCGGAAACGCGCCGCGCTAAGGGGCGCGGGTGACCGGAAACCGTCGCGCTAAGGGGCGCGGGCGGCATACTTGCGTATCAGGCGGTATGCCGCCTGCCTCCTTGAGGTAATTCACCCGTCAGGAGCGCCCTCCCATGCTCGCACCGGTCACATTGTTGGTCCGCCAGTTCGCCGCAACGGCGCGGTGACCTGATGGCGACCACCCCGGAGTACCTCGATTTCGACCTCGAGCTCGGCAATGCCAGTGAGGGGACATACACCGCGCGGGTGTTGTCCTCGCCGCGCGGGGAGGCCAGCGCAACCGTCCGCATCCCGGTCAGCGGCGCGGACCTGGAGAACGTCATCCTCAAACTCGGCCGCACCCGATCGGGGGTTCGCGCGCTCGGCTCGCCCCAACAAGAGCTGGCTCGGACCTTCGGTGGGCAGCTCTACGACGCGGTGTTCGCCGGAGAAGTCGGCACCTGCTTCCGCCGCTCGCTCGACGAGGCCGAAGAACAGGGCAAAGGCCTTCGCCTCAGGCTGCGGCTCACCAACGTCCCCGCGCTCGCCGACATGCCGTGGGAGTTCCTGTATGCCGCCGGGCTCGGCCGCTTCCTCGTGCTCTCGGGGAACACCCCGCTCGTGCGCTACCTCGACCTGCCACGGGAGGTGCCGCCGCTGACGGTTGCGCCACCGTTGCGCATCCTGTTGGCGGTGTGCAGCCCGACCAACTTGGCGACCCTCGATGCCGACGCCGAGGTCGCCAAGGTGACTGCGGCGCTGGAGGACCTGATCGCCCGCGGACTGGTGGTCGTCGATCCGCTGCCCGGGGCGACGTTGGCGGCGCTGCGTAAAGCCTTGCGCAAGAACGACTATCACGTGCTGCACTTCATCGGCCATGGGGGATACGACACCGCCGCCGGGGCGGGCGTGCTGGCCTTCGAGGATGACGCGCACCTCGGACACCTTGTCTCAGGAGAGGATCTCGGGACACTGCTGCACGACTTCCGAACGCTTCGGTTGGCCGTCCTCAATGCCTGCGAGGGCGCCCGGCAGTCCTCGACGGACCCCTTCTCGGGCGTCGCGCAGAGCCTGATGCGTCAGGGTCTGCCGGCCGTCGTCGCGATGCAGTTCGAGATCACCGACGAGGCCGCGACGTCCTTCTCCAGCGAGTTCTACGCGGCGCTCGCCGACGGCTATCCGATCGACGCCGCCCTCGGCCAGGCTCGGCTGGCGGTCTTCGCCACAGACAATGACGTCGAATGGGGCACGCCGGTGCTCTATCTGCGGGCCCGGGACGGGCGGATCTTCGACGTCGCCGGATCGCCGGTGGCAGTGGGACCACCGACCGAGCCGGACGGCATACCGGCCGTGGTCGTGGGTGATCTCGAGCCGGCCGTCATCCGGGCGGATCCGGTTCCCGCACCGACCCCGCCGCAGGCTGCCCCACAGCCCGAACCGCTGCCCAAACCGTTGCCCGAACCGCCGCCTACCCCAGCTCCACAGCCTGACCCGCAGCCGATGCCGACACCGCCGCCGCTGCCCCAGCCGACCCCGGCGCCCTGGGCGCCCCGGCCGACCCCGGCGCCCCAGCCGACTCCGGCGCCCTGGGCGCCCCGGCCGACTCCAGCGCCCCAGCCGACCCCTACCCCCAGACATCCGGCGTTCGTGCCGGCGTTGGTCACCGCAGGAGTGCTCGCGCTCGGCCTAGTGCTCTTTGTCGGCCTCGTGATCTTCTTCGGCGGTGAGGAAGACCCGATCGATCGGCAGTTCGCCGGTTTCGTCGCCACCCGCGGCACGCCGACGATCGACGGGCAGGCCAACGAATGGGCGGCGACCGCCCCCTATATCTCCGACGTCCTCGTCGCCGGACGAGCGACGAGGATCAAGGCGACCTGGAGCCTTATGTGGGACGACCGGGCGCTCTACGTCGTTGCCGACGTGGCGGACCCGGCCTTGATGCCCTCCGATCAGGCGTCACCCGACCAGCAGTGGCGCGGTGATTCGGTGAGCTTCGAGTTGGGGGCCGACCCGCGCGGGCTCGCGCCCGACGCCGGGGTGCGGGGCAGCGACGGCCACTACATCGTGGGCCTCACGCCGACCACTCCGGCGCGGACGAAGGTTGTCATCAATCGGGCGAACGTCCCGAGGAACTCCTTCCTCTCCGGGGCTCGGCACGCCGACAGTGACGCCGTCGTCGCGCTCATCCCGGGCGGTTACCGGGTCGAGGCGAGTATCCCGTGGGCGATCACGGGGCTCCCCGCTTCCGGGGTGGGAGCCGACCGGATCCTCGGGATCAACCTCAATGTCAGCGACGCCGGCGCCAGCGGCAAGGAGTTCGTCGCGATGTACTCGACGAATCGTGGGCGCACCGCAGCCAACCAGGTCCGCCCGGCGGCCTGGCAGCTCGTCCGCCTAGCGCCCTGAACACAAACAGAAGCTTAGACAAGCATTAGACATAGCCTGGCGCGCGTGGGATCGTCGCCTTGCCGGACAGCGACCGGCACTCGATCCGATTCGCCAAACCGGGAGCCCCGATGACTGCATCGACGACCGTTAACGAGCCAGCCCGAGCGTCGGCCGCCACGTCAGCCGACCGGATCCGGCAAGTCGGCGTGGTCATCGCCGAGATCGCCTGCGTCTTCGGCACGCTCGTCGGCGTCGGTGTGCTGGGCACTCGCGTCGAGGAGGCATCCGGGGGCCGTCTCGCCGCCGACGCGACCCTCATCGCCCCGGCAGGTCCGGCCTTCTCCATCTGGTCTGTCATCTACCTCGGGCTCGCGGCATACACGCTGTGGCACGTCCTTCCCCGGAACGCCGCGCACCCGCGGGCCAGGGCCACCGGCTGGCTCGCGGCAGCCTCGATGATTCTCAACGCGGGCTGGCTGCTTGTCACCCAGGCTGGCTGGCTCTGGGCGAGCGTGGGCGTCATCGTCGCTCTCGCCGTCGTATTGGGGGTGCTCGTTCGCCGGCTCACCGCACTGCCGACGACGAGCCGCGTGGAGGCCGTCCTCATCGATGGCACCTTCGGTCTCTATCTCGGCTGGGTCTCCGTCGCGACCGCCGCCAACATCACCGCCACGCTCATCGACTCCGGCGTGCAGCCCGGGCCGGAGATCGCCCAGGCGCTGGCCGTGGTGGTCCTTGCCGTGGCCGCTGCGATCGGAGTCGTCCTCGCCCGGCGGCTCGGAGCCCGATATGCCGTCACCGCGGCCATGGTGTGGGGGCTCGGCTGGATCGCCATCGGTCGCCTCACGGATGCCCCGAACTCGACGGTCACCGGTATCGCGGCGATCCTCGCGGCGCTTGTCATAGTGGCCGAGACGGTTCGGCGACGCCGTCTCAGCTAGGGTCGGTTTGCGCGACCCCCACGTTTGCGCGACCCCTTCTCGTGGGGCAAGATCACGCGCGGAATACTCCGACGGAAGGCTGGACGATGGCTCGCTACGACCTCACGACCACGACGCTCGCGACCCTCTTGGAAGACCCCGAGGTCGTCGCCATCATGGAGCAACACGCCCCCGGCATCACGAGCAACCCGATGCTTGGCATGGCGAGCGGTATGCCGGCCGCCCAGGCGGTCGCGATGGCCGGCGGGATGATCGGTGGCGATGCCGCCACCTCGATCGTGGACGCGGTCGCCTCGCTTGAATGAGCGAGTTGCGTTAACATGGGAAAAGAACCACCCATAGACCCACGAGCGGCTGCCTGACCCCCTGCTGGCGGCCGCTCGTGCTGTGTTCTTCTGATCTGTGGGAAGTCTGCGGCATCCGATAGCGTGCGGCATGGCCGCGAAGGCAACCTCTCCTGCGATCGAGCTGGACGTCGGTGGGCGCACGGTCCGGCTGAGCAACCCCGACCGGGTGTACTTTCCCGCCCACGGCTGGACCAAGCTCGACCTCGCGACCTACTACCTGGCGGTCGGCGACGGGATCGTCAGGGCCCTTCGAGATCGTCCCTGCATGATGCACCGATTCCCCGAGGGCCTGTCCGGCGAGAAGGTCCACCAGAAACGAGTGCCCTACGGGGCGCCACCCTGGCTGCAGACGGTTCGCCTGCACTTCCCGCGCTGGAATCGCACCGCCGACGAACTGCGCGTCACCGAGCTGGCGTCGGTTATCTGGGCGGTCCAGATGTCGACGGTCGAGTTCCACCCGTGGAATGTCCGCGCCGCCGACGTCGATCGCCCTGATGAGTGGCGCATCGACCTCGATCCGATGCCCGACTGCGACTTCTCCCGGGTGCGCGCGGTGGCCGAGGTTGCGCGCGAAGTGCTTGCCGAGCTGGGCATGGTCGGCTTCCCGAAGACCTCCGGTGGAAACGGCCTGCACGTCTATGTCCGGATCGTGCCCGAGTGGGAGTTCCGCGACGTCCGCCGCGCGGCCCTGGCGTTCGCGCGCGAAGTCGAGCGCCGGATGCCTTCGCACGTCACCACGACCTGGTGGCGGCGTGATCGTCCCACCGACGCTGTCTTCGTCGACTACAACCAGAACGCCCGCGACCACACCATTGCCTCGGCCTATTCGGTCCGTGGGGTGCCCGACGGCACTGTGTCGACGCCGATCCGCTGGGACGAGGTCGCGTCCGTCGATCCCCGAACCTTCACGCTCGCAACGGTCCCGGCCAGGTATGCCGCCCTGGGTGACCTGCACGCGGGGATCGACGACACGGCATACCGGCTGGATGTATTGCTTGAGTGGGCGGCCCGCGACGAACGCCACGGCGCGGCGACGCCGCCCGAGCCTGACGACGCGGACGAGTGAGGCGCGAGGCGCTCCGAGCGAGCCGACGGGAGGTGCTGGCCTGCCGGGTCGGATGACCAAGCTGTGAAAAGTCGATGAATCCGCAACCGTCCGCAGACATCGGCCGTCGGGCGGCTTACGCTCAGGCATGGCACCCTTGCCGCCTCGCTCAGCGGCGCCGACTCCGGCTGCGGAGTCGGTCGGCGCACCGACGCCCCCGTCCGGGTGGCGACAAGCCGTGCGCCCGTCGTCGATCGGAGCCTGGCTGAAGCGATGGGGGGTCGTCTCTATCGCTGTTCTCGCGGCCCTCGCCCTGGCGAGTTCGGCGCTGCTCACCGCCCGCAACGCGCCGGTGCCGCTGACTGCCGCCCAGGTGGAGAAGACCGCGGCAGCGGTTGCTAGCCGGGCCGTCGAGGAGGCCGCCCGGGCACCTTCGGCCGCGTCGGCGGCATACCAAGCGATCGTGCCGAGCCTCGTGGTCATCACCACGTCCGCCGCGGCGGGCGCAGCGGCGACGTCGGGGCCGGGAGAGGCTCAGGCCGAGCAGACCGGGCTAGGCACCGGGGTTATCGTCTCCGACGCGGGCGCCATCCTGACCTCCCACCACGTCGTCAAGGGCGCGGGCGCGATCGAGGTCGTGTTCGCCGACGGCACCCGCTCGCGCGCCCGGATCGAGACCGCGCAGCCGGAGAACGACATCGCCGTCCTCGTGGCCGAAACCCTCCCCGAGGTGCTCGTCCCGGCCATCCTGGGCGGCGGCGTGCGCGTCGGTGACCCCGTGTATGCCGTCGGGCACCCTCTCGGTCTGACCGCGTCGCTTTCCTCGGGTGTGGTGTCCGCAACCGGGCGCACCATCGAGGCCGAGGGGACGAAGCTCGCCGACCTCATCCAGTTCGACGCCGCGGTCAACCCCGGCAACTCCGGAGGGCCGCTGCTCAACGCCGCCGGCCAGGTGGTCGGCGTCGTCACCGCGCTGGCCAACCCCTCGAAGCAAGCCTTCTTCGTCGGCATCGGATTCGCCGTGCCGATCGCTACAGCCGGCGGCGCTGCCGGCGGACCGTCCGTCTAGGAGACCCATGGACCAGGCCGCGATCCGACCCGATGCCCACCCCCTGGAGCAGTTGCTCTATCAGGTGAAGAAGACGATCGTCGGCCAAGACGCCCTGCTGGAACGGATGCTCGTGGCCCTGCTCGCTCGTGGCCACCTGCTCGTCGAGGGTGTGCCAGGGTTGGCCAAGACGATGGCGATCAAGACCCTCGCTCAGGCGCTGGGCGTGGACTTCAAACGCATCCAGTTCACCCCTGACCTCGTGCCGGCCGACCTCATCGGCACCCGGGTCTACAACCAGCAGACCGGCGACTTCCAGGTCTGGCAGGGGCCGGTCTTCGCCAACCTCGTCCTAGCCGACGAGATCAACCGCGCCCCGGCCAAGGTCCAGAGTGCCCTGCTCGAAGTCATGCAGGAGCGCCAGGTGACCATCGGGCGCGAGACCTTCACGGCCCCCGACCCGTTCCTCGTCATGGCGACCCAGAACCCGATCGAGTCCGAAGGCACCTATCCCCTCCCGGAGGCTCAGGTCGACCGGTTCATGCTCAAGGTGCTCGTCGGATATCCCTCTCCGACAGAGGAGTTCGTCGTCGTCGAGCGGATGATCGGCGCGCTGGAACAGCCCAACGCGGTCCTGGACGCCGCCGGACTGCGGGCTCTCCAACACGCCGTCGACTCCGTCTACGTCGACCCCGGAGTCATCTCGTATGCCGTGTCCGTCGCCACCGCGACCCGAGCGCCGGGCAATGTGGGTCTGCCGGAGCTGGCGCGGTATGTGTCGTTCGGGGCGAGCCCGCGGGCGTCGATCAATCTCGTCCTCGCCGCACGGGCCCTGGCGTATCTCCGTGGCCGTGACTATGTGCTGCCGCAGGATGCACGAGACCTCGTCCCGGACGTCTTTCGCCACCGGATGGTCCTCGGTTATGAAGCGATGGCCGACGACGTCAGTGCCGATGACCTGCTCGGTCCGATCGTCGCGGCGGTGCCCATGCCGGAAGCGCACGTCGGCGCGCGGCATACCGAGAGTGCTATCCCCCCCGATGCGGATCCGGCATGGTATCGGCGACCGGAGTGAGCCCCAGCGTCTTCGAGACGCCGCCGATCCCCGACACTCCCGAACGGCTGCTCCGCCGGCTGGAGTGGACCGTGGTGCGACCCCTCGACGGCCGGCTGCAGGGGGACTACCGCACGCTCTTCCGGGGTGTCGGCATGGACCTGCACGACCTGCGTGAATATGAGCCGGGCGACGACCCGCGGCACATCGACTGGAACGTCACCGCGCGCACCGACGTGCCCTTCGTGCGGGTCTTCGCCGAGGACCGTGAGGTGACCGCCTGGCTGCTGCTGGACCGGTCGGCGTCGATGGGCTTCGGACCGCGCGGACGCACCAAGCACGACGTGCTCGCAGAGCTGGCGACGACGCTCGCGCACGTGCTCGTCCGCGGCGGCAACCGGGTCGGCGCCGTGCTGTCGACGGCAGGGGTCGAGCGCACCATCCCCCCGCGGCAGGGCCGAGTTCAGGTGCTGCGGATAGCTCGCGAGGTGCTCGGGGTCCTCGGACCTGCGGGCGTCGCGGCGCGCGAGCCGACCGATCTCGCCAGACTGCTCGGGCCCGCCGCCGGCCTGGCGGTCCAGCGCTCGGTCGTGGTCGTCATCTCCGACTTCGTCAGCCGACCGGGCTGGGAACGGCCGCTCGCGTTGCTCGCCAGGCGCCACGACGTCGTCGCCATCCACCTTGCCGACCGACGCGAACATGACATCCCCGATGCCGGGGTCATCGCCCTCGAAGACCCGGAGACCGGCGACCACGTGCTCGTCGACACCGGCGACCCGGCCTTCAGGGCCCGGCTCCGGGAGTTGACCGCAGACCGCGACGCTCGACTGCGAGCCAGCGTCGGCGAGGCAGGCATCCCGCTGCACACCGTGTGGACCGACGACGACCTGGTCAGCGCCCTCGTGAAGATAGCTCAGCAGCGGGCCCGGTGGCGGCGATGACTCTCGGATGGCCGTGGGCCCTGCTCGGGTTGATCGCATTGCCGGCGCTCGCGGCGGCATACCGGCGGATGCTCCGCAGGCGCGCGGGCCATCGGGCCGAGCTCGCCGCCCTCGGCTTTCTCCCCGTCGCGACCGCACTGACCGCCTCGAGCGGCGGGGGCCCTCGGCGCAGCCGCTCGCGCCCCGGCGGCGGCCTGCCGCGGCTCGGCCCCGCACTGCTGCTCGCCGCGCTGGCCGTGCTGACCCTCGCCGCGGCCCGGCCGCATGCCACGGTGGCCGAGCTGCGGCGCGAAGGCACCGTCGTGCTCGCGGTCGACACCTCGACGAGCATGACTGCGGCCGACCTCGCGCCGACCCGCATCGAGGCGGCTCGCGCGGCGGCAAAGGCCTTCGTAGCCCAGGCGCCTGGATCGATCCGGATCGGGGTGGTGTCGTTCGGTGGCGGTGCGGTCGTGCTCCAGGCGCCGACGACCGTGCGGGAAGACGTCGTGGCAGCGGTGGATCGCCTTGTGCCACAAGGCGGCACCTCGATCGGGCAGGGTATCTTCGCGGCCCTGCAATCGATCACCGGCGGCACCCTGCGGCTCACCGAGGAGCAGCTCGGCGGCGACCTGGACGAGGTCGACATCGGCTACTACGGCTCGTCAGTCCTCGTCATGTTCACCGACGGCGAGGACACGTCCCGGCTCGACCCGCTGCGGCTGGCCGAGCTCGCCGGCACCGCCGGGGTGCGCATCCACACCGTCGGTCTAGGCGACCCCCAGGGCACGACCGTGACGGTGGACGGCTTCACGGTCGCCACCCGCCTGGATGAGCAGTTGTTGCGTGATGTCTCCGAGACGACCGGGGGCAGCTACTTCGCCGCTCCCGACGAGGCTGCGCTCGCGGCGGTCTATGGCGGGATCGACCTGCAGTGGACCGCAGAGCCGGCCCGCACCGAGTTGACCGCGCTGGTCGCCGTCCTCGGTTTGGTGCTGCTGGTGGCCGGGGCTGGCACTGGAATCGTGCGGACCGGGCGGGTGATCTGATGAGCTTCGCCTGGCCGCTTGCCCTGGCCTCCCTCGCGCTCGTGCCGCTGCTCGTGGCGGCATACCTGTGGAGTCTGCGCCGCAAACGCCGGTATGCCGTGCCGCACCCCGATCTGGCCCTCGTGCGCGCAGCGATGCCGCCACGCTCGAGATGGCGTCCGCATCTGCCCGTGGCGTTACTCATCGCTGGGGTCGGGTTGTTGTCGCTCGCGGTGGCGCGGCCGCAGGCCTTCGTGGACGTGCCGATTCAACGCAGCGCGGTCATCCTTGCTCTGGACATCTCCCGATCGATGTGTGCGACCGACGTGCCACCCAACCGGCTCTCCGCCGCACAAGCGGCCCTGCGCTCGTTCGTCGAGACGCAGAACGTCGACGCCCGACTCGGGCTCGTCGTCTTCTCGGGGTCTGCGGCGCTCATCGTGCCGCCGACGACTGACCGTGAGCGGCTCACCGAGTCGATCGACGGGCTGACGACCGGGCGCGGCACGGCCATCGGGTCTGCCATTCTCACCTCAGTCGACGCGATCGCGGCGATCAATGCCAAGGTCGAGCCGGTGGGTGAGGTGCCCCTGCCGCCGAACGGAGGCAGACCGCAACCGGATCAGGCTCCGGCGCCGATGCCGACGACCCCGCCGCCGGGGGAGACCGGTGGATATGTCTCCGACATCATCGTGCTGCTCACCGACGGCGCCAACACCCGCGGCGTGGCTCCGCTGGATGCTGCGTCGATCGCGGCAGAGCGGCGCATTCGGGTCTATCCGATCGGGTTCGGCACGACGGCACCGTCACGGATGACGTGCACGGCTGAGCAGCTGGGTGGCGACGCGTTCGGGGAGTTCGGGCCCGGCGCCACCGGGCGGCAGTTCGACCCCGGCGCCGGGGCAGGCGGCGGGGCAGGAGGCGGCCGCAACTTCCTGCGAGTCGACGAGCCGACCCTGAGGGCCGTCGCGGCGACCACGGGCGGGGCCTATCACGCAGCCGGCGATGCCGCCCAACTCACCGAGATCCTACAGGACATCCCCCGCGAGGTCGTCACCCAGCGCGAACCGGTGGAGTTGACGGCACTGCTGGCTCTGGCGGCCGCGCTGTTGCTGGTGGTGGCCGTGGGGCTGTCGATCAGGTGGAACTCCGGCGGCTGACACTCGCCCTTCTCGCTATTCGGAGGTTGGGCGGCTATTCGTGGGTTCCCAGCCCCCGAATTGGTGCGTAACCTCCGAACAGCGAGGGGGAGGGGCGACGGGGGAGGGGCGACGGGGGGGGGGAGGGGGGTCTATTCCGTCGGGACGTTGCGATCCAGTTCGGCGAGCCAGACGCCCGCGGAGGCGTCGGACGGCATACGCCAGTCTCCGCGCGGGGAGAGCGAGCCGCCGCGCACGACCTTCGGCCCGTTGGGCAGCGCCGAGCGCTTGAACTGGTTGGCGAAGAAGCGCCGCAGGAAGACCTCGAGCCAGTGCCGGATCTCACCCAGCCCGTATGCCGCCCGCGCACCCTCCGGGAAACCTTCCGGCCATTGCCCGCTCGCCGAGTCCCGCCACGCGTGCCAGGCCAGGAACGCGATCTTCGAGGGAGGCATTCCGTGTCGAAGGACGTAGTAAAGCGTGAAGTCCTGCAACGCGTAGGGCCCGATCATCGCCTCGGTCGATTGCGCTTCCTCGCCGGGCGCGTGCGGCACGAGTTCGGGGGTGATCGTCGTCGCGAGGATCGACTGCAGGGTCAGACCCACGTCGGCGTTGAACTGGCCCGACGCGATGACCCACCGGATGAGGTGCTGAATAAGGGTCTTGGGAACCCCGGTGTTGACGCCGTAGTGCGACATGTGGTCGCCGACGCCATAGGTGCACCAACCGAGCGCAAGTTCGGACAGGTCACCCGTGCCCAGGACAATCCCGCCTCGCTGGTTGGCGATCCGGAAGAGATAGTCGGTGCGCAGCCCGGCCTGCACGTTCTCAAAGGTCACGTCATAGACCGCCTCGCCCGCCCCGGCCGGGTGACCCAGATCGCGCAGCAGTTGGGCCGCCGCCGGGCGGATGTCGAGCTCCTCCCATGTCACTCCGAGCGCTTGCATGAGCCGGATCGCGTTGCCCTTGGTGTGTTCTGACGTGGCGAAACCGGGCAGGGTGAAGGCCAGCACATCGCTGCGCGGGCGCCCGAGTCGATCCAACGCCCGGCAGGCGACGATGAGCGCATGGGTGGAGTCGAGGCCGCCGGAGACGCCGATCACGACCTTGGGTGTGCCGATGGCCCTGAGCCGTTGCTCGAGCCCGGCCACCTGGATCGAATACGCCTCGAAGCAGTCCTGGGCCAGTCGCTGCGCGTCGTCGGGGACGAACGGGAAGCGGTCGACGGGGCGACGCAGCCCGAGGTCCCGCCGCGGCGGGTCGAGCCGGAAGGCCACCTCTCGGAACGCGCCGACCCGCGCGGCATGGGTGCGGGCGTTGTCGTCGAAGGTGCCTTGACGCATCCGTTCCTGGCGCAGGCGGGCCAGATCGACGTCGGCCACGGACCGGCGCGGGCCAGCGGGGAACCGCTCGCTCTCGGCAAGCAGGGCGCCGTTCTCCCACACCATCGTCTGACCGTCCCAGGCCAGGTCGGTCGTCGACTCGCCTTCTCCGGCAGCGGCATACACGTATGCCGCGAGGCACCGCGAGGAGGCCGACTCGCACAGCATGGCCCGGTCGCGGGCCTTGGCGACGGTGATCGGTGAACCGGAGAGGTTGACCAGAACCGTCGCGCCGGCCAGGGCGGCCTCTGCCGAGGGGGGCACCGGCACCCACATGTCCTCGCACACCTCGACGTGCAGCACGAGGTCGGGAAGGTCAACCGCCCGGAAGAGCAGGTCGGGCCCGAAGGGCACCTCCGGCCCGAAGGGCACCTCCGGCCCGAAGGGAACCTCGGGGGCCCCGGCCGCCGGCCTCGTCCCGGCGAGCGAGTCGGCAAACGAGTCGGCAAACGAGTCGGCAAGCGCGCCGCCGAGCCGGATCGTGCCTCTCACCTGGTCACCCGCGGCGATCGTGCGGGCCTCGTAGAACTCGCGATAGGTCGGCAGGTAGGACTTCGGGGCCACTCCGAGGACCCTGCCTCGGTGCACCACGACGGCGCAGTTGAAGACCCTCCCGCGAGCGCGCAGCGGCGCCCCGACGATGAGCACCGGCAGCAGCTCCCGGCTGGCGGTGACGATCTCCGCGATTGCGGCTTCAACCGCATCGAGTAGGGCATCCTGCAGGACTAGGTCATCGAGCGAGTAGCCGGTGAGCCCGAGCTCAGGGAAGACCGCGACGGCCACCCCGTCGTCGTGGCACTGTCGGGCAACGGCCAGCGTCGCCGCCGCATTGGCGGCGGGGTCGACGAGCCGGACCGGAACGGTGCACGCGGCGACCCGCGCGAAGCCATGGTCGTAGACGGAGTGGAAGTCCATGCCGTATGCCGCGCGCCTTTCGGAGTCCGTCGGTCGGCGCCGCCGGTGGGCAGCTCCCGCAGCGAGTGTCCCACGCACGGTCCTGGGCGGCGCATCGCGGGGAAGGGACGTGCCTTTGCAATCCCTAGAATCGTTGGATGGAATCAGAGCCGGCCGCCGTGCACCCGGGGCGTGGCCCCAGATTCGAGCCGTTTCGCGCGCTCCGGTTCGCGCCCGACACCGACCTCGGCGAGGTCACCGCCCCGCCCTATGACGTGCTCTCCACGGCAGATGTGTCGGCGCTCGGGGAACGTAGCCCACACAACATCGTGCACGTTGACGTCCCCCAGGCGCCCGCTGGCATGGCTGGCACGGACCGGTATGCCGCCGCCGCGGCCCGACTCTCCGCATGGTGTGCCCAGGGCGTGCTCGTGCGGGACGAGCGGCCCTCGCTCACGATCTACCGGTTGTCCTTCGTGGACGGCACAGGGCGGCCGCGCGAGCTCGTCGGCGTGCTCGGATCCCTGGAGGTCGTCGATGAGGGTGCCGGACGGGTCCTACCGCACGAGCGGACCACACCGAAGGCGTCCACCGATCGGCTTGAGCTCACGCGGGCGACGCGAACCAATCTGTCGCCCGTCTGGGGACTGTCGCTGGCCGGGGGTCTGTCCGCTGCCCTGACCGAGCCGGGCGAGCCGGTCGGCCGGTTGCGTGTCGACGGGGTCGAGCATGTCGTCGAGCGCGTGACCGACCCGGAGCGCCTCGCCCGGATCTCGGGCATCGTCGGCTCCGATGTGGTGCTCATCGCCGACGGACATCATCGCTACGGTGTCGCCCGGCACTATCGCGACGAGCTCGTGGCGGCCGGCGACCCGGCCGGTCACAACGGCGCGACGAGGACCCTCGCTTTCGTGGGCGAGCTCGTCGCCGACCAACTCGCGATTGACCCGATCCACCGGATGGTGCGCGGCATACCGTCGCATCGGCTGCGGGCAGCGTTGGCTCGCGACTTCGAGCTCGTGCCGGCACCGGGGCCCACAATGGCTGGGGGGCCGGGGGTGGTGGCGGACCTGGTCCGGGACGAGCGGCTGCTGCTCGTCGAGGACGGCCGGGAGGCCTGCTGGCTGGTGCCCAGGCCGGGCGCGTTCGCGGGGGTGCGCGCTCTAGACGGGGCCTGGCTCGAGCACACGCTGGCCGGGTCGGGGGCGGTCATGGACTACCAGCACGGCCTGGCCGAGGTGCTCCAGGTCGTGGAGCAGGACCGAGACACGGCCGCCATCCTCATCAGGCCGACGAGCCTGGCCGAGATCGAGCGCACCGCCAGGGACGGCATACTCATGCCCCCGAAGTCGACCTTCTTCACCCCCAAGCTTCGCACTGGACTCGTCCTACGCCCTCTCGACGACTGACACCGCCGCGGACGAACCCGACGAACCCGATGGACTCCGGTGCCGCGGCGGGAATCCGCAGTGGGAACGCCCGTGCGCTGTCCGCAGGGTTCAGAGCTTCGGGCGAAGCCAAGCGACGGTGGGTGACGTCGGGCCTGTGGCGGCCTGCGGGTCGAGGAACGCAGAGGCCTCTCCGACCGCGGCGGCCAGCGCGGTGAGGTGGTCGATCTGGGCCATCGTCCCGAACGCGATGAGGACCGAGCCTGCCTGCAGGATGATGTCGGAGGAGGGGTGCGGGGCGAACGGCAGGCGCGGCCCTGGGCGGTAGGCCAGCAGGCGTGCCCCCGACTCCCCCTCCAGGTCGGCGTCGCCCAGGCTCCGTCCGGCCAGGGGCGAGGTTGCGGGGATGCGGATCTGCTCGATCCGGAAATCGAACTCCTCGTCGTGCATCACCACGTCGAGGAACTCGGCCACGTGAGCGTTCAGCGCGAAGGCCGCAATTCGTCGCCCGCCGATGAGCTGCGGGTTGACTGCTCGGGTCGCTCCGGCCAGGACGAGCTTCTCCTTGGAGTCGACGGTGCGGGCTCGGGCGATGATGACGAGATCGGGACGCAGGGCGCGGGCAGACAACGTGAGATAGACGGTGTCCGCGTCGCTCTCAAGGGTCGCGATGAGGGCGCGGGCACGCTCGATCCCTGCCGCCTTGAGCACCTCGTCGCGGGTGCAGTCGCCGATCAGGTGTGGGTCTTCCAGATGGTCCACCCGGTCGGCGGCCAGGTCGACGACGACGACGTGGGCGCCGAGGTTCTTGAGATGCTCACGTGCCGACATGCCCACTCGACCATGACCGCAGATGATGACATGCCCGCTCATCGAGGAGATCCGCTTGTCCATCCGACGCCTTTCGAAGTGCCTCCTGAAGTCCCCTTCGGAGATCGTGCCGACGAGGACAGTGAGGTTGTAGAGGGCGACCCCGACGCCGAGGATCATGAGGCTCGTCGAGAAGGCCTTGATCGCCGTGGTCGGCTCGTGGACCTCGCCGAAGCCGACCGTGGTCATCGTCATGACGGTCTGATAGAGCGCGTCCAGGAAGGTGTACCCGAGAATCATGTAGCCGACGACGCCATACGCCGTGACGACGAGCAGGCCACCGATGGCCAGCTGAGTGCGGCGCATGGTAGTCACGCCGCTATTGAACCCCGCCGACGCCCGCCAGCGGCGCACTCTCAGTGGTGTCATCCGTCATGATGGGGTCGGTCGGGGCCGCCGCTGCCCCGAAACGCCCACCACGGCACGCAACGCACCGAACCTCTGGTTGGATCAAATCATGGAGTTCGTGGAGACCTTACTGCCTGGAGTAGGCGTGCGCTACGACGCGACGACCACGTCCGGGGCGCCGCTGTCGCTGGTCCTGGGCCGGGACGGCGAGGCCGAACTGGTCACGTACAAGCGCACAGACCCGGATGCCGTGGCCCAACGATTGCGACTGACGCCGACCGAGGCTGCCTCGCTGGCCGAATTGCTCGGTTCGCCGCGTGTCTCAGCCCGGTTGGCCGACCTCAGCAAGGAAGTACCCGGGCTGTCCTCCGCACGGTTCGTCATCGAGCCGGGCAGCCGCTATGACGGCCGCCGGCTCGGTGACAGCAAGGCTCGCACCAGGACCGGCTGCTCAGTCGTCGCCGTCGTCCGCGGCGAGGACGTGCGGGCTGCCCCCGGGCCGCAGGCCGACCTGCGGGCCGGCGACACGGTCGTCGCCATCGGCAGCGAGCGCGGCCTGGCCGATCTCGGCGTGATCCTTGCCATGTCGCCGGAAGACGAGCCCTTTCCTGTGCCCGAACTCCCCCACTGACGTCGGGCATGGACCATCTGGGGCTGGTGCTCGTAGAGCTCGGGTTGATCTTCGTCGGCGTTTCGGTTCTCGGTGTCCTGGCGCGCAGATTCGGCCTCTCGCCGATTCCCTTCTATCTGCTCGCCGGACTGGCATTCGGTGACGGCGGGCTCGCACCGGTGGCGGCCTCGGGTGACTTCGTCGTCGTCGCGGCCGAGGTCGGCGTGCTGCTGCTGCTGCTCACCCTGGGCTTGGAGTTCTCCGCCGAGGAACTGTCGGTCAGCCTGGCGCGTCACCGCGCGTCCGGAGTGGTCGACCTCGTCCTCAACGCCGCACCGGGTGCAGGGCTTGCCCTGATCCTCGGGATGTCCTGGCCGGCAGTCCTGGCGATGGGCGGACTCACCTGGATCTCGTCGTCGGGGATCGTCGCCCAGCTGTTGGCCGACCTTGACCGGCTTGGCAACCGCGAGACCCCGGCGATCCTGTCGGTGCTCGTGCTCGAGGACCTGGCGATGGCGGTCTATCTCCCGATCCTGCTGGTCGTGCTCGCCGGCGGCGGCCCGGTCCAGGCCATCGGTGGGGTCGCCTTGGCCGTTGTGGCCGTCGCCTTGGCGTTGCTGGCGGCGACCCGGGCCAGTCGGCGGATCGGAGTCCTGCTCAGCCACGAGCAGGACGAGCAGGTCATGTTGCGGGTTCTCGGTGTGACAATGCTCGTCGCCGCGGCAACCCACATGCTCGGGGCCAGCGCTGCCGTCGGTGCCTTCCTCGTCGGCATCGCCATCCCCGGAGCCCTGGCCGAGCGCGCCCGCGCGATCCTCGGACCCCAACGCGACCTCTTCGCCGCGATCTTCTTCGTCGCGTTCGGCCTGTCCACCGACCCGCGGGACCTGCTTCCCGCGTTGCCCTGGGCGATTGGTCTGGCGATCGCGGGGTTGCTCACCAAACTCGCCACCGGTTGGTATGCCGCGGGCCGCGACGGCGTCCGTAGTCGCGGTCGGTTGCGTGCCGGTTTCACTCTCGCACCGCGCGGTGAGTTCTCCATCGTCATCGCCGGGCTCGCCGCCGCAGCCGGGCACGAGCAGGTCCGAGTCGTCGCGACGGCATACGTGCTGGTCTTGGCAGTGCTCGGGCCGGTCTTGGCGAAGTTCAGCGACGCCATCGCTGAGCGAGTGCTGGGCGAGCGCGCCGCGCGCTAGCCGGGTTGCCCCGCCGGGCCGCAGCCCCGAGCGCAGCGCCGTCGGAGCGCGGCCGGAGGGTCGATAGGCTCGGTGCCGTCAACGTCGACGCTCGGGGCACCGGAGGTGCGCGATGGACTCTGCAGGTCAGCTCGCTCGGCGAATCGCCATCGTCGGCGCCGGGCCGTCGGGGCTGTTCGCGGCCCAGGCTCTCGTCGCCCAGTCCGACGTGCCCGTCGAGGTCGACATCCTCGACCGGCTCCCCACCCCCTACGGCCTGCTGCGTTATGGGGTTGCCCCCGACCACACGAGCATCAAGTCGGTGGCCACCGCGCTCGCCCGCACCTTCGACAACGACCGGGTCGCCTTTGTCGGAAATGTCGAGTTCGGACGGGACACCACTCGCGAGGAACTGCTCGCGGCATACGACACGGTCGTGTATGCCGTGGGGGCCAGCGAGGATATGCACCTTGGCATTGCGGGGGAGCACCTGGCCGGCAGCCGTTCGGCGCGCGAGTTCGTGTCCTGGTACTCGGGACACCCAGATGCCAAGGCGCAGGACCTCACGGGTGTGCGGGCAGCGGCGGTGATCGGGGTCGGCAACGTCGCCGTCGACGTGGCCCGGATCCTCGCCAAGACGGCCGAATCGCTCGAGGTCACCGACATGCCCGAGGCCGTGCTCGCCGAGTTGCGCCGGCACGAGGTGGACGACATCCACGTCATCGCCCGGCGGGGCCCGCACCATGCCGCTTTCACGACCGTCGAATTGCGCGAGCTCATGCACACTCCCGGCCTCGCGGTGACAGTCACCCCGGACGCGTTCGACGGCATTCCGGCGGATCTGGAGCGCCGACCGAGGGCCAACGTCGAAATCCTGCGCGACGCGGCGGCGAGGGTGGTCGACAACCCGCGACGCCGGCTGCATTTCTCGTTCTGGCGGCGCCCGGCCGCGCTGGAGGGCATCGACGCGGTCGAGACGCTCGTGCTGGAACGGACCCGGCTCGACGACGCGGGCAAGGTCGTCGGCACCGGCGAGCTGGAACGACTGCCGATGCAGCTCGTGCTGCGCTCGATCGGCTATCGGTCGATCGCCCTACCCGGCGTGCCGTTCGATGAGCGAGCAGGGGTCGTGAGCAACGTCGAAGGTCGCGTTGTCGATGCCGACGGGGTGGTGCAGCCCGGCGAATACGTCGTCGGCTGGATCAAACGCGGACCAAGCGGGGTGATCGGCACGAACAAGTCCGACGCGGCGCAGACGGTGCGCCACCTCGTCGCCGACCTGCTCGCCGAGCGCCCGCGAGCGCATGGCACCGGGCTCGTGGCCGCGCTGGCCTCCCGGGGCGTGCGAGCGAGCACGCTGGCCGACTGGCGCGCCATCGACGCCGCCGAGATCGCCCGGGGAGAATCGCTCGGTCGCGCCCGGGCGAAGATCGAGTCGTGGGACGAACTGCTGCAGCTGTGCCAGGGCTGACCCGCCGGGCGGCTGCACGGCGGGCCATCAGCGGCGTCGGTCAGCTCAGCGTCATCTTCGGCTCGCCGCCCGCCAACCCAGTGCCGGCGATCGAGCAGATGCCGCCGCGCGGCGCGCCGCCGTTCCAGACCTGCCGCACGCAGCTGCGGGTCGCAAGCTGGCCCCAGTAGTTGGGGTGGATCGCCTCTTGCAGCTGGTAGGGACCGATGAGCGTCGACACGGTGCGGATCTGGTTGATCCAGTCGCTCTTGTCGACGGCGGTGGTTTGGGTCCATGACGTCAGGCCTTGGTCCTCGAGCAGCCCGACGGTGTTCTCGCACAACCGACGCCCGTTGAAGGCCGACTAGAGCTCGAGCACCTTCGCTCCGTGAGCGTTCGCCGCGGCCCGGACGGTCGAGTTGATCGTCGTCAGTGCGGTGGCGTTCGCCCAGTCGGCGTCACGATTCCAGAAGCCACAGCCGCCGACGCTCTGGCGGGTATAGCCCGACTGGCCGTAGCGAAAACCGGATGCGCTGGGAATCGGCGAGGGGTAGGTCTGCACGACCAGACTCCACTGAGAGTCGGCATAGCCGGCGTTGCGCATGGCCGTACGGACGTTGCCGAGCGCGGTCGTGACGCGGGCCTTGACGGTCGCGACATGGGTCGAGGTGAAGTAGTTCTTCACCATCGAGTCGTCGTAGCAGTAGTTCGGCCACCACGACGGCGAGGTGAGGAAGTTGGTCACGCAGCGCTGGACGATATCGGCGAAGCCGAAATCGTTGCCGCCGATGCTCACCACGACCATCCGGACGTTGCGGGTTGCCGCGAAGTCCTGCAACATCCGGGCCTGGCCGACCTTGCCGGCGCCGAGATCGGCGAAGTCAAGGCCAGGTTTGACGTTGCCGTTCGAGGCCGTGAACGAACTCGTCTTGGCCCCCGAACAGGCGAAGTTCACCCCACCGACCCCGCCGCCGATGTAGACCTCCGCGGATGCCGACCGGTGGCAACCGGCGATCTGCTCGGCGGTTCGCGTCGGGTTGTCGTAGTACGCCGGTGAGCCGAGAGCATCGACCCTCGAGGGGCTGACGTTGGAGTTTCCGGCCCACCGGCCGGCCTCACCGGAGATGTAGCTGTCCCCGAGGGTCACGACAAAGGGAGCCCCGACTCCGGGGCCGTCCGCGGCGGCCGACGACGCCGTGGCCAGGCCCGCGACGGCGAGGGCGGCGCTCGCGGTGAGCGCGGCGGCATACCGCAGGCGGGTGGGGTGTGCTCGGGTTGTGGCCATGAGGGACTCCCATCGACGATGACGAGGTGCCGCAGGTCCCGTGCCGACCCGCACACAGTGACCCGACACCGCTCACTGTGACACAGCGCACCTCGGCGTGCATGCCGATCCGCTCGGCGCACGCAGTGGTCCCGATGTGTCTCTCAGCGGCAGACTGGATGCGTCACGATGGGTGCATCACTGGGAGGTGGACGGCGCCATGAGCGGTCAGCACGACTCCATCGCACGATTCGCTGCGGTGATCGATTCCCTGCAGGTCGGTCGTGACAGGTCGTTGGCGCCCGCGCCCGCTCCCCTGGCCGACTTCGTCAGCGACCGTCCCCAAGGAGCGATCGCGCAAGCATCGCTGGCGAGCTACTCACCCGAGGTGTCGTCGAGCACCCGGGCTGCGGTCGCCAACTGGCTGCTCATGGCGCAAGCGGTCGCGAACGTCCAGGTCCCCGACCGTGAGCAGAGCGGACCGTGGATGGACGCGTTCGTCGACACCCTGACCTCGACCGGCTGGTTTCTGGCTGAGCACGACTCGACCTTCTCGGAGGAGAACGTCGCTGCCTCGACCGTGCACGAGGCGATCATCGAGGTCGTCGGCGCCGTGCTGGCCCCCGTCGCCCCAGCCGCTGCCGCTCTCGTCGTTCTGATGCTCAAACAACTGCGCACCCTGGACGAAGACAGCCCATGGATCACCGTCTTCGACCGCCGCTCACATCGTGCTCGCACGGCGGGCTTCTCGGTGAACAACGTCGATGTCTCCGAGCCGGGCCTGGTGTCGATGCGGGGCGTCGATTTCGTGGTCCATGCGACGGACGTGGTCACCCAGGTGTTGTTCTTCAAGTTCAAGGGATCAAGCGCCACCCTGAATCGGCGGTTTCGGGTGTTGCAGATTTCCGAAGCAACTGTGGCTCAGCTCGCGCCCAGCGTCGAGGCGAAGGTGCGCACCCTGATCTCCCACAACATCACCGCCTTGCCGGAGCTCCTGCTGGACTGACGCGTCAGGCAGCTGGGGGTGCTTCGTGGCCTCAGGTCACCACCAGTCGCCCAGCAGGTAGAACGCCCCCCAGGTCTGCGGGTCGGGATAGGCGGCTCGAGTCGTGCGTTGTGCCTCACGGAAGACATCTCGAAGGTCCGTGACGCCGGCGGCGAGTTGCCGGTGAAAGCTCTCGAAGAAGACCTGGGCGGCCAGTGTGTCGATCTCGACGGAGGTCCCGACCACTGTGCGGGCGCCCGCTACGAGGAACGCGATCGGCAGGCCGTCGAAGTTGTCGGCCGCCTGCGCGGTGATCCTCGCGGTGTCGCACGCAGACAGAGTGACGACGTCACACTGGCGCAGGTCGAGCTCCGCGACCTGCCAGGCATGCAAGGTGCCGTCGGCCAGGATGATGGAGTGGAAGGCGGGGGCCTGGGAGTCGGCTTGGCCGTGAGTGGCGATGTGGATGTTGGTCGCCTTGGGCGCGAGTTCGCGCAGCGCCGCTGTCGTCGCCGCCGGCCCGAGCAACGCGGGGGTCGAGGTCCGCGTCGGTGGGTAGTGGTCGGCCACGGCCTGAGCCTCGGCCTCGGCGTTGGGCAGCGTGGGCCAGTCGGGCCCGGCCCGGTCGAGCCCGACCGAAAGGACGGGAATGGGGAAGCGTGAACGGATCGTGCCGCCACCACGGTCCGACACGAGCAGGTGTGGGTGCGGAAGCAAGGTGGTCACCCAGGTGTCGGCGAGCAAGCCGCCGGCCAGCTCGAGGGTGTGCCAGCTCGCCGCGTGCAGCTCACCGTCGAGCAACAGGCACAGGTGGTCCTTCCCCGATCCGGCGAGCTCATCGAGGGTGTCGAAAAAGCCGGAGGGGATGGGCTGCAGATCGCCAGGAGCCGCTGGGGCGGTCGCGGCGAGCACGGCATCCTCCGCCCAGACGAGGTAGGCCAACCTCGACAGACGGCCGTCGGCGTGCTGTGCCGTTCCGGTGGCCGCCACGACTGTTCGGGAGTCCAGGGCGTGGCGCACGGCCTCGAGGCTGTCGAAGGGCAGGGTCGTCGATCCCTCGAGAGCCCACGCCTGCCATCGCTCTTGAAATCGCGCCCGGGCTTCGCGCTGCCCGCTGGTCGCCAGATCGTCCTCGTCGAGGCGGGCCAACAGGGCGCCGAGCTCGGGGTCCTCACGAGCACCCTCGCGCCGTCGGACCAGGCGGTGAGCCATCCGCCGGCCCTTCGCGAGCTCGAGAGTTGCCCAGATCATCTCGGAGTTCAGCTGCCCTTGGTCGAGCATGCCGCCCAGAGCACCATGCAGTAGCGACTCGAGGGCCGACACCTGCGGACTCCAGGTGGCGCCATCGACCGTGGCCGACATGGTCGCCGCCGTATAGAGGATGTCAGGCAGCGCTTCGCTGGAGGCCTTCCCGGCGAGATTGGCGATCTTGGACAGCAGGTCCGCGACGGCGTCCACCCTGCGCTGGCGGCCCCACGATTCCATGCTCAGCAGATACCAGCGCACGGCGGAGCTGTCGTTCCCGGCGACGTGCTGGTTGACCGCCTCGCCCGTCATGAGCACGGCCCGGAGCGCGTCGATGACCCATGCGTACCGTCGGGCGAAGAGCGGGGCGATCTTCACGGCCGATTCGAGCAGGGCCAGTCCGTCGGTCTCGGCATTGACGAACGAGGACCGGACGGCGAGCTGCAAGGCCGTGGCGACAAGCGATTCGGCGTACCGGTCGGATTGCGAATCCACCCGTCCGAGCACGGCGTGGGCGTGGTCGAGGAATGCCGTCGAGCCCTCCGGCCCGGAGGTTGCTTCGGGCACCCCGTGCGCAGCGTTGAGCAGCCGCACGAGCAGTTGCACGAAGATGACGAAGGATTCGGGTGGAAGCGCCCCGGGTTCGGCCAACAGCTCGCTGTGCTCGAGTGCCAGGCGCAGGGCCTGCCCCGGGTCATCGATCTCCAGACCGCTGATGCGTTGCAGGACGGAAAGGGCGACGTCGGCTCCGGATCGCGCGATGAGCGTGTCCGTGTCGCACCGATCCATCTCGAAGGTGGCGACATCTGCGGTGGCGGCCAGTCCCAGGATCCGCGCGGCTTGGGAGAACCGGGCCCGCGTCGTCTCCTCGGCCGCGAGTCCCAGACCGGTGCGAGCGGCCTCGATGACATCTGCGGGCGGGTCGCCGTCGACCCGCTGGGCAAGGGCCAGGCCGGCCTCGACCAATCCGATGAGCGTGCGGGGGTCCTGCGGGCGAGCAGAACAGGCGACCCGCCAGTGCTCGACCGAACTCGTCAGCGCATCGACGGCCTCCGGCATCCGCCAGTCGTCCCAGGGTCTGTCGTCCACGGCGTGTTCGGCCGCCCCACGCTGCCGCCACGTCTGGTCTTGTTGCTCGGCGTGGGCACTGCTGCGCCCGGCAACGTAGGGGTCTCCCCAGAGCACCGCGAGCGCGCGGTGGATCGTGCCACGGGTGCGCAGGTCCTCCGGTGGCAGGTTCTCGAGCATGGCTCGTCCGAGTCGGTCGGCGCCGGCCAGCAGCGCGCCGTCCGGCACGGTGGTGAGCAACGCGGCCGTCCATTCCAGCTGGCCGAGGCGCCCGGGGAGGGCCAGCTCAGGCCGATCTGGGCACGCGTCGAGCGCCGCGACGAGCGCCCGCCCCTGAGCGCGGGCCAGCCGCCACGTCTGCGGCCGAGTGGCGGGGGCGATGAGGACGGCGAAGAGCTCGGCGACATACGGGCCGACGAGGTTCTCGGTGACCGGCAGCGATCGCGCCTGGACACACGCTTCCGGTTCCGACAGGGTCCCGTCGTGCAGGCTGCGCCAGAGGGCCTCCACGGGTCCCAAACCCAGCGGGAAGGGCTGGGAGCGCAGGTCCTGCGCGAGCGAGTTCACCTCGCCGGCCAACGTGACCTGGTCTGGTTCGTGGCGATCGACGACGATGTCGAGCACCTCCGGTCGCAGCAGCATGGGTGTCTCGAGCACCTCGCGCATCCGGTCGTCGCTGGTCTGCCGCGCGCGAAGGCGCTCCCACGCGGCTCGACCGCGGGCGACAGTCCCAGGTAGCAGACCCATGTGTCCCCTCGTCCATCTCTCGGCTAGATCTCGTCTCAGTCTCGGCTGGGATGCGTCTAGGTGGTGTGCAGGCTCGCCCAGGGCCCCGTGCGCAACAGGCGGGGGGCATCTTGGAAGGGCACAAGGTCGGCCAGCAGTGCCGGGGCGTCGGCGTGCGACCCGCGCAGCACCTCGGCCACCACGGAACCAGGCAGACGACGGTCCAGGGCCTCCAGCAACGCCATGCTCGCATCGTTGCGACCGCACCCTCGGAGGGTCTGCGCCCGGTCGAGCAGCGTGAGGGCGACCTCGTCGGGGAGCACGGCGACGTCGAAGAGCGCAACACTGACTGCGCCTGCGGTCGATGTCACCGCGGTGACGACACCGGCCAGCGCCGGCACCTCGAGCGTGGCGGTGCCCACCGCCACGGTGGCCCGACCGGCCTCGATGACCTCAACGCCGACCTGCCCGTCAGGCCCCACCACGACGAGCACGCAGCGGCCGGAACGCAGCACCCCGAGGTGCTCGGAGGCGTTCAGGGCGGCCAGTGCCGCGTCCGTGGCCCAGGGCAGCCGTGCGCGGCTCGGGATCGCCGACTCCAGCAGGAGTGTGACGTCTTCGGATGCGTCCAATGTCGTCTTGCGATCGGAGCAGCCGACAACCACCACCTCGTATGCCGCTGGCATCAGCTCGCCGGACCACCCGCTGACGCCGCGCTCAACGAGGCGGCCGTCCAGGCGCCGGATCTCGATGACGGCTGCCGGATCGGCGATGTCGATCTGCGCGGTGATGTTGCGGGCCAGTCCTCGGGTGACGCGGCCACGTCGGGGACCTCGCTCAGGGGTGTTGGGAACCTGTGGGGCGAGCTCGATGGTGACGGCTGTGGGCGTGTAGACGTCGACGGGTCGGCCGCCGGCGAGCCCCGCCGCGGTCAGCCGGACCCGGACCCGGCGGGGAGGCACGAGCACAGACCACGGAGCCCCTCCCGACAGGAGCACCTCCTTCTCGTCCCCGGCCACCGACAGGGGGTAGCGCACCCGCGCGGTGAGCTCGCCGGGGGCAGCCGTCGGGGCGACGTCGATGTCGAGCCGGACGTCTTCGAAGGACCCGTCGGGGAATCTGCCGAGAACCAGGTCACCCTGGCCGAGGTAGGACGGCGTCTGACCCTGCACGGTGGCGGCGAGGTGAGCGCACACAGACGACCACCGGACCAGATATGGGCTTGTTTCGTCGGTGTCGTCGAAGACCTTTGCTGCGCCTGCGCCGGCGAGGCTGTCGGACAACGCCGCGCTGAACACCCCTCGGGCCCCTGCGTCCGACTCCAGCTCGACAGCGCTCTCCCCGGCGGCGGTGGACTGCAGCAGGAACACCCGGGCCTGTTTCGAGGGGGGACCGGTCGGGTCCAGGCCCAGGGAGCTGAGCCGGAAGGGTGCCTGGAACGGAAGGTTCCGGCAGGCGTCGATGATCATCACAACATCGCGGAAATCGCACAGTGACAAGCGGATTCGCAAGTCTTCGACCCCGGTGCAGCTGGCCGCCGGGTCTGCGGCGGAGAAGTCGGTCAGGGCCAGTGCATCCTGAGCGGTCAGCTGATTCTGTGGATCGGTGCGGCAACCATGCCCGGCGAAGTAGACGTAAAGGCGCTCGCCGCCGCGGACCTCACGCAGCGCGGCGACGGCTTGCGCAAGGCGCAGCCGGGTGGCCGGACCCGTGACGAGCTCAGGGTCTGGCTGCTGTCCCGACCCCGAGGGGCTGGCGAGGAAGGTGATCTGGCCCGGCTCCAGGCCAGGCCCGTAGGGATCGACAAGCCACCGACGGATCGCCAGGGCGTCGGCGACCGCGCCGCTCAGTTCGGCCCCGGGTGCGTTGGGATAGGCGTCACACCCGACGATGAGTGCCCGGTCGCTGTCTCCCATTCGCCCAGGCTGCCAGTCCCCGTGGTCGTTGCGCCAGCGTTCGGCGGCACGAGTAGCGTGTGCGACGCGACGCGGCATACGGGCCCGGATCGCGCCCTGTCGCCCCGCGCGGCACTCGTGAGCCGGAGGATGCACCGTGACCCAGCCGTGGTGGCGCACCAGCGTCGTCTACCAGGTCTATCCGCGCAGCTTTGCCGACAGCAACGGCGACGGCGTCGGTGATCTGCCCGGACTGATCGACAGGCTCGACCACATCCACACGCTTGGCGCCGACGTCCTGTGGGTGTCGCCGTTCTATCCCTCGCCGCAGGCCGACAACGGTTATGACGTGAGCGATTACCAGGGCGTCGACCCGCTCTTCGGCACGCTCGCCGACGTCGACCGGCTCATCGCCGAGTTACACGCTCGTGGCATGAAACTCGTCATCGACATCGTCGTCAATCACACGAGTGACGAGCACCCGTGGTTCGTCGAGTCGCGCGCGTCGAAGGACAACCCGAAGCGGGATTGGTACTGGTGGCGTGCGCCCCGGGACGGGCGCGCCGTGGGCGAGGTCGGGGCTGAGCCGAACGACTGGACCTCGTTCTTCAGCGGGTCGACCTGGGAGCCGGACGTGAGCGGCGACTACTATCTGCACCTCTTCGACCGACGTCAGCCAGACCTCAACTGGGAGAAGCCCGACGTCCGCCGGGCCGTGGCCGCGATGCTGCGCTGGTGGCTTGATCGCGGCGTCGACGGCTTCCGGTTCGACGTCATCAACCTTGTCTCCAAACAGTTCAATGCCGACGGCACCGGCCGGTTCGTCAACGGCCCCCGGATCCATGAGTTCTGCCACGAGCTGCATGAACAGGCTTGGGGCGATAGGCAACTCATCTCGGTCGGGGAGTGCCCGAGGGCCACTGTCGAAGACGCCCGTGCCTTCACCGACCCGGCCCGGGGCGAGTTCGACATGGTGTTCCAGTTCGAGCACATGGGCGTCGACCATGGCCCTGGCGGGCGCTATGACGTGCGACCCGTCGACTGGGTGCGGCTGAAGGAGGTCATGGACCGGTGGCAGCGAGGATTGGCCGACGTCGGCTGGAACTCGCTCTATTGGTGCAACCACGACCAGCCCCGCCCCGTCTCGCGCTTCGGCGACGACACGGCATACCGGGTGGAGTCGGCGAAGGCGCTCGCGACGGTGCTGCACCTGCACCGCGGCACCCCCTACATCTATCAAGGCGAGGAGCTCGGGATGATCAACTACCCCTTCACCTCGCTCGAGCAACTTGACGATGTCGAGTCCCGCAACTGGTCGGGGGCGGCGATCGCGGGGGGCCAGGACCCGGCGGCGGTGCTGGCTGCGGTCAACGTCCAGAGCCGCGATCACGCCCGCACCCCGATGCAGTGGGACGTCTCGCCGCACGCCGGGTTCACCACCGGAACCCCGTGGCTCGCCGTCAACCCGGCATTCGAGCAGATCAATGCCGCGGCGCAGGTGGGCGACCCCACCTCGGTTTTCACCCACTACCAACGGCTCATCTGGCTGCGGCACGAGCTGCCGGTCGTCGTCGACGGGCGTTTCGAGTTGGTGCAGGCCGACCAGCCCAGCGTCTATGCCTTCACCCGCACGCTCGGCGATGATGCGTTACTGGTCGTGGCCAACCTCAGCTCCGAGCCGGTCGACGTCGACCTACCGGCGGGCTGGCAGCAGTCTGGCCTCGTGCTCGGCTCAGGGATGCCGCCGCGCGACTGCGACTCTGCCGCGGCCGAGGACGTCGCCGCTGCCGGCGAGGCGGGCTCGTCATCGTCGGCGTGGGGGCGGCTGGCACCGTGGGAGGCGCGCATCCACCGTCGACAGGCATGATGTGGCATGACCGAGTTGACAGGGGCCCCCCGCACCTATGTGTTGGTCGACGGCGAGAACATCGACGCGACCCTGGGGATGTCGATCCTCGGCCACCGCCCGGCGAGCGAGGAACGGCCGCGTTGGGACAGGTTGCTTCAGTTCGTCGAGAGAGCCTGGGGCCAGCCAGCACGGGGTCTGTTCTTCTTGGTTGCCAACGGCGACCTGCCGATGCCTTTCGTCCAGGCCTTGGTCGCGATCGGCTATCGACCGATTCCCCTGCGTGGAGCACCGGGCGAGAAGGTCGTCGATATCGCCATCCAACGCACCCTGGCGGAGATCGGGCGGCGCGACGGCGACGTCATGCTCGTCTCGCATGACGGCGACTTCCTGCCCCAGATCGAGCAGTTGTGCGGAACCCGCCGGGTCGGCGTGATCGGATTCAGCGAGTTCCGAAACCATGGACTAGGTCAGCTGTCCAATCGGGGGGTCGAGATGTTCGACCTCGAATACGACGTCAAGGCGTTCACGGTCAAGCTGCCCCGGGTTCGGGTCATCCCGATCGACGAGTTCGACCCGGCCGAGTTCCTCTGATCGGCCCGCCGCGTTGTGGTCCCGGGCCGTGCCGATTCGTCGGCGCGGCCCGGGACAGGGTCAGGCCGTGCCGCGGTCGCAATCGAAGGTGAAACCCTGCGCGACGAGCCGCTCGACGAGCACCTGCCCGAGGGCCGTGGCGGGGGTGAGCACGCCGGCGACCGCCGGCAGCCGCTCGCCGTCGAGGGCCAGGCTCAGCGCCGTCTCGCCGAGCATCACCGCAGTCCCGTCATAGCCGGGGTCGAGGTCGGCGCCGATCCGCGTGCGGTATGCCGCGCCCGTCGATGTCGTCGTGTGCAGCACGAGACGAAACCGCCCGGCTTCGCGTTGGGCTTGACCCGGACCGTCGCCCGGCTTGGGCAAGACCCGGTCCAGTGCCGCTCGCGTGGGGCTGAAGGAAAGCCCGCCGACGAGCCCGAGCAAAGCCGCGCTCATGCCTGCTGCGAGCACCGGCGCAGTGGCCCCCGCACCGAAGTCGACGACCTCTCGATAGCGGAAGGAGCGTCCATAGCGCCAGCCGAGGAGGGCGTTGCTGCGCCGCACGATCCGAGTGTTGAAGGACGCCATGGCGAAGGGGGCGGTCCACCGGCCGGTCCGCGGATCCCGCTGCACCGGCAGACGGCGCCCCAGCTTCACGGCCAGCGCCGTCGCCCGGGCCAGCGGTCCCGACGGGGAGCCCTCGTGGGCCGGCGCCGCAGGCTCGGCGGCGCGGTCGGGACTAAGCGAATAGGGGTCTGCGAGCACTCGCCGGGCAGCCGGGTCAGCCCGGGCGAAGATTGTCTGCTGACGCAGTGAGTCGATGGTTCCCCCGCTCACCCCGCCACTCGCCGAGCGGACCGCGAGCACGGTCTCGGTGAGGTCGCCTTCGCCGTCCGTGGCGACCCGGTCGGCGGTGACCAGGACCCCGAGATCGGAGGGGATCGAATCGAAGCCACAGGCGTGCACGATCCGTGCTCCGGTCTCCTTCGCGGTCTCGTGCCAGCCGTCGAGGCTCTCGCGCACGAAGAGCACTTCGCCGGTGAGGTCGCAATAGTGGGTGCCGGCCATCGCCGCGGCCTCGACGAGCGGCATACCGACTCGGGAGTATGGGCCGACGGTCGTCGCGACGACCCGAGTGCGTCGGGCAAGGTCTGCCAGGGTGCTCGGCTCGGTAGCGTCGGCGAGCAGGATCGGCCATTCGGCGGCGGCCGGTGGCAGGTCGCGGCGGACGGCCTCGAGCCGGCCGAGGCTGCGCCCGGCGAGCGCGATCCGCACGTGCGCCGGCGCGTGCCCGGCCAGGTAGGCGGCGGTCAATCTCCCGACGAACCCACTCGCACCGAACAGGACGATGTCGAACTCCCGGGCTGCAGCCTCGTGCTCAGTCACACCGGCACGCTATCGCTCGGTAGGTTGCATCCGTCGCGCCGTCCCGGTCGGCGTGCTGACCTGGAGGACCCCGTATGCCGTTCAACCGCCACCGTGTGTCACCGCCACCCCGCAGGGTCCTCGTTACCGGTGGCCTGTCCGGGCTCGGATTGGCGTTCGTCGAGCTGTTCGTGGCCCGCGGCGACCGCGTTCTGGCGACCGACCTCGCCGACGAAGCACCCGCCGGGTCGCTGCCCAGAGGCGCGGCATACCGGCGGTTGGATGTCCGGGCGGACGCGGACTGGAGTGCTGCGCGGGTGGCGGTCGAGACGGACTGGGGCGGGCTGGATGTGCTGGTCAACAACGCGGGCATCGCCGTCGGCGGGCGCATCGACATCGCCGAGATGTCCGAGTGGGAGGCGATCCTCGCGGTCAACCTGCTCGGGGTCGTCCGCGGCTGCCGGACGTTCACGCCGGTGTTCAAGCGTCAGGGCGCCGGGACGATCGTCAACGTCGCCTCCCTGGCGGGGGTCGTGCACGCACCGGCGATGGCGTCCTATAACAGCGCCAAGGCCGGGGTCGTCGCTCTCTCGGAGACCCTGCGGCACGAGTTGGCGCCGCACGGGGTCCAGGTGTCGGTGGTGTGCCCGGCGTTCCTGAGGACCAACTTGGCGGCCTCGTTGCGCGGAGCCGACGCGGAGGCCGAGGCGGCCAAGGACCGCCACCTGGCCCAGGCCCGGCTCACCCCAACTGTCGTGGCCGCGCGGGCGCTGGCGGGGGTGGACGCGGGGCGCCTGTTGGTGTTCACCGATGCGATAGGTCGGGTGGCGTTCTGGGGAAAGCGACTCAACACGCCGCTCTACCGGCTGGCCATGACGGTGCCTGGTCGTCGGCTTGCGGCGTCGGAGCGCCGAACGCGTTGAGCCGCGACGACGCCGCCGACACTGATGCGCCGGCGGCGTCGGTCAATCTCCTGCTGTCGGCCACCCACGGCCTCCACTGCGACCCACGACCCCCACGACCGCCACTGCCACTGCCCCCCACGACCTCCGCGGCGACGTCGCGGGCGTCGCGGGCGTCGCGGGAGAACATGGATGGTGAACCGGTTCTTCCACCGACCCACCATCCACGGGTATGGAGCGATTCGCCCGTCCGGCTGGTCCCCTCCGAACCCTCCGGAAGGGCGAATCGCCCTGACCCGATCCCCCCCCAGGTTTCCGGTGGTCGAGTCGGATATAGGACGGGGTCGGCCCGAATCCATGACAGGTGTTTTGACACTTCTTTCGCGACTACGTCGGCGCCCAGAGCGAGGGCGGTCCCGACCGCCAGCCCCGCGGGACGCAGTCCGGGGACCCGCCGGTGGCCGCCACGGTTGTTCTCGTCTGCCACGGAAATAAGTCCGCCGATCCGGAAGAACCATGCCCGGGTGTCGGACGGCCGGCGATCTCCGTCACCAGGCCGTGGCCCGGCCGACCCTGTCGCACAGGTCGTACACAGCTTCCGCCGGGCTCCGTCCTAGCTTGGGTCGACAGGCTGCAGCGTGTCCGGCGCAGACGCGCAGGCCACGTAGGGTCGCGCAGGCCTCGGCGAGACAGGATGGCTCAGATGGGCGACACCGGGACCGAGCCGCGCGCGATAGCAAACGCGACCGAGCCGCTCGCAACAGCGAACGCCCCTGGCGGAATGCGGAACCCCCCTGGCGAAACGACGGCCGCGCCTCGCGGCACCGTGCTCGCCCACCGCCGCCGGCGAGTCATCGCAGGTGTCGTCGCCGTCGCCCTGGTGGCTGCCGCCCTCGGTGCCTGGTGGCTCGGAAGCCGCTCGGGTGAGTCTGCCGGGGCCACTGCCCAGGACACGGTCGTGACCGCTTCGGTCCAGACCCTCAGCCAATCGATCAGCGCGACCGGCACGATCAGCCCCAAGGTACAGTCCAATCTGCGCTTCGGCTCAACGGGCACGGTGACTCGGGTCGGTGTCTCGGTCGGCGATCGGGTCAGCGCCGGGCAGGAGGTCGCGGCCATCGACCCGACCGACCTGCAGAACGCTGTCGATCTCGCCGCCGCCAATGTGTCGGCCGCCTCGTCGAACCTCACGCAGGTGAAGGAGAGCAGCACCTCCACGACCAGCCAAATCACGGCCGCCCGCTCGCAGTTGGCCGCCGCGGAAGCGAAACTTGCCACGGCTCGCACAGCGCTCGCCGGGGCGACTCTGCTCAGTCCGGTGACCGGGACGGTCGCGACCGTGAACATCGTTGTCGGCGATCAGGTCTCCGGTGGCGGCACCTCCTCTGGGGGGTCGGGGTCGGCCGCAGGATCCGGCGGGGCGGGGGCTGGCACGACCAGCACTGCTCAGATCGTCGTCATCACCACCGATGCGTGGATCGTCTCCACCTCGGTGACCTCAGCCGACCTGCCGGCGCTTCAGAAGGGTTTGCAGGCGCAGATCACCCCGGCCGGCACCAGCACGCGGGTCTTCGGGACGGTGTCGACGATCGGGGTCATTGCCTCCTCGAGCAGCGGGGTCGCCGCCTTCCCGGTCACCATCGCGGTCACCGGTTCGCCCGCCGGCCTGTATGCCGGTGCCTCGGCCACCGTGTCGATCATCGTCAAGGAGGTCGCCGACGCACTGACCGTGCCGACCTCGGCGATCCGCACCGAAGCCGGTCGCACCGTCGTGAGCCGGATCGTGGCGGGTTCGCCGGTCGTCACGCCTGTGCAGGTAGGCATGGTCCAAGGCCAGCTCACCCAGATCGTCAGCGGCCTCGCCGAAGGTGATCAGATCGTGGTCACGGGCCGCTCGGGGTTCCCGGCCGGGGGCGGTCTGAGCACCGGCACTCGCACTCGTGGAGCCGCCGGCGGCGGGTTTTCGGGCGGAATAGGGAGTGGCGGCGGCGGGGCACCTGTGCCTGGAGGGGCTCCGTGACCGCCCTGCTCGACCTGCGGGGGGTGAGCAAGACCTACTCCTCGGGTGCTCTCGAGGTGGCCGCGGTGCGCGACGTCGACCTGCAGGTCCAGGCGGGGGACTACCTCGCGATCATGGGCCCGTCGGGGTCGGGCAAATCAACGCTCATGCACATCATCGGCTGCCTCGACGTCCCGAGCGCGGGCCACTACAGCCTGGCCGGTGAGGACGTGAGCGGGATGACCGAGGCCCAGCTCGCCGTCGTACGCAACCGGCGGATCGGCTTCGTCTTCCAACAGTTCAACCTTCTGCCGACACTGAGCGCCTGGCGCAACGTCGAGCTGCCCCTGCTGTATGCCGGCGTGTCGCGTTCCGAGCGGCGGCAGCGGGCGTTGACGGCGCTCGGGCGGGTCGGGCTGGCTGACCGGGTCGAACACCGGCCGGGGGAGCTCTCCGGCGGGCAGCAGCAGCGCGTCTCCGTTGCCCGCGCCCTGGTGACTGAGCCGGATCTCATCCTCGCCGACGAGCCGACCGGCAACCTCGACTCGGCCTCGACGGCCGACATCCTCGCGCTCCTGTGCGAGTTGCACGAACAGGGCCGCACGATCGTGCTCATCACCCATGAACACGAGGTGGCCGCGGCCGCACAACGGATTGTTGTCATGCGTGACGGCGGCCTGGCTGAGCCGCTGACACCGAGCCAGGCGGTGGTCGGCCGATGAGTTGGCTGGAGACGCTGCGGACTGCGGTCGACGCGTTGCGGACCAGGCGGCTGCGCTCGGCCCTGACCATGCTCGGCATCCTCATCGGCATTGCGGCCGTCATGCTGACCGTCGGGCTCGGGCAGGGTGCCCAAAAGCAGGTGACCGATCAGATCAACAAGTTGGGCTCCAACCTCCTCATCGTCAGTCCCGGCAGCTCGCCGAGCGCCGGAGCAGGCGGAGTGCGTGGAGGGCGGGGGACGGTGGGGACACTCACCATGGACGACGCTGCGATCCTCGCCGATCCGGCGGTCGCGCCGGACATCGCCAGGGTCGCCCCGGTGTCCTCGGCGTCGCTCGCGCTTATCGCCGGCACGTCGACCTGGACGAGCAGCATTGTCGGCACCACACCTGACTGGCCGGCTGTCCGGGCGCGCACCCTGAGCGAGGGGCGGTTCTTCACCGCCGACGAGGTGATCGCGGAGAGCCCGGTGGCCGTGATCGGGTCGACGACGGCGACGCAACTGTTGGGCACGACGTCGGTCGTCGGGCAGACGATCACCATCGGTGGCCAGAACGTCACCGTCATCGGGGTGCTCACGGCCGAGGGGTCGACCGTCGGCGGAGATCAAGACGATGTCGTCCTCGTGCCGCAGAGCACCTTCGCGGCCCGGCTGTCCACGAGTGCCAACCCGCGCAGCGTGTCGACCATCTATGTCGAAGCGCGCGACGCGGAGAGTCTCTCGGCGGCATACCAGGAGACCACCAAGGCGCTGCTCTCCTCACACGGCGTGACCGTCGCGACCCAGGACTTCACGGTGAGCGCCCAGCAGTCCATCGTCGATACGGCAACCTCCACGAGCCGTGTGCTCACCGTGCTGCTGTCGAGCATCGCGGCCATCTCGCTGTTGGTCGGCGGCATCGGGGTCATGAACATCATGCTCGTGTCCGTCACCGAACGGATCCGCGAGATCGGGCTGCGCAAGGCCCTCGGGGCCACGCCCACCGTCATCCTGCGCCAGTTCCTCGTCGAGGCGAGTCTGCTCGGTCTCGTCGGCGGGCTCGCGGGCATCAGCCTGGGGTTGCTCGGCGCTGTCGTGTTGCCGTCCATCGTCAGCTTCCCGGTGGCCATCTCACCGGTTGCCGCCGCGGCCGGCCTGCTCGTCTCCCTCGCCATCGGCATCGCCGCCGGGGTCTATCCCGCCAGCCGAGCTGCCCGTCTTGCCCCCATCGACGCATTGCGAAGCGAGTGATCCGTATGCCGCGTGTCCTGCCCCCCGTATCCCTCTCCGGTGTGCTGACCGGGCTCGCCGTGTTGACTGTCATCACCCTGTCGGCGTGCAGTGGCACGGCGCCGACCTCGGCCACCCCCACCGACGCCCGTTCGGCGGGCGCCCCGTCGAGTGCGGCGGGTTCTGGGTCCGGCGGGTCGGGCGCGTCCGGACGCCCGGGTGCCCCGGGTCAGCCTGGGGTGAGCGGTCTCATCGCCGACGTCAGCGGCTCCACGATGCAGGTCCAGTCGGCGACGAAACAGACCGCGGTGACCTGGTCGGCTGCGACCCGTTTCACCCAGAGCGTGTCGGGCAGCGTGGCCGACATCACCGTCGGCTCCTGTGTGCTGGCGCGGGCGGCGACGGCGGGTCAGCCCGGCGCGGCGGACGCGACCGCGTCAAGCATCACGGCGGCGTCCGTGCAGGTGAGTCCGGCGATCGACGGGTCGTGCGCCGATGCGCTCGCGGGCGCCGGCGGCATACGGGCCGGTTCTCGGGCGGGAGCGACCGCGCCACCCGACGGAATGCCGACCATGCCGCCCGGGGACCCTCGAGCCAGCCTGGGAGCCGGCGCAGGGGCGCGCGGAAGCGGAGGATTCGGGGTCGTCGGCACGCTGACCGCCCTCGGAGCGGGCCAGTTCACCGTCGAGACCACCGGGGCCGCGGGGGCCCCGGGGGCCGCGGGGGGAGCTCGACGGTGATCACCACCGGCGAGACAACGGTCTCGGCGACGCGGGTCGTCGACGCTTCCGCGGCCACGGTGGGTCGGTGCGCGACGGCGATCGGTACGGCAGACCAGACCGGGGCGGTCGCCGCCTCGTCGATCATGGTGCGGGACTCAGTCGGCGGCTCTTGCCTGGGGGCCGGTGGCTTCGGGCCAGACGGTCGGACGGCGGCACCGACCAATGGCTGATCGGGCCCGCCACGTCAGTCGGCGTTGGGCGCCCCGGGCGCTCGTCGGGGTCGCCGCACTGGTGGTGGTTGCCGTCGGCGCCTACGTCGTGTCCGGCGTCAACGCCGGCTCGGCCACGGCGTCCTTGCGCACCGCGCAGGTTTCTCTCGGCTCGATCGAACAGACACTCACTCTCACCGGGACGGTGACGAGGCTCGCGTCGATCACCGCGACCTTCCCGGTCGGGGGCACCATCACGAGCGTCGACGTCGGTGTCGGTGACCTGGTGACCGAAGGTCAGAAGCTAGCCACGATGGATCCGGTGCCGTTGCGGCAGGCTGTTCTTGACGCACAATCGACCCTCGATGCGGCGAAGGCCACCCTGGCCGCGGACACCGCAGCGCTGGAGAGCAGCGCGGAAAGTTCGGCTGCCTCTGGGACGTCCGGGACCAGTGGCGAAGCCGGGACGTCCCGGACCACGGGCGGGTCGGGCGGGTCTGGGGCCGGCTCTGGCCTTCCGGCCGGAGCGAACCCTTTGACCGGGCCGTTGGCGACCGTCGCCGCCTCGCAGTCGGCGGTGGATCAGGCCTGCGCACCGGTGCTCGCAGTCCCCTCGCCTACACCGACCGCGACGGCGGTGCCGACCGCGACAGCGGTGCCCACTACGACGGCGGTGCCCACTACGACGGCGGCGCCTACGACAGCGGTGCCGGCCGGATCGACGCCCGAGGAGTTGGCGGCGTGTCTGAGCGCCCTCACTGCGTTGACGCAGGCCCAGAGCGTTGCTGGAACGGCCATCGACACGTATGCCGCGTCCGTCACCGCCTCGGCTGCAGCCGCAGCCGCGGCGCAGGCCGCAGCCCAGGCCGCAACCGCCGCAGCCCAGGCCGCGCAGGTGGCCGCGCAGAAGGCCGCCAGCCAGAATGCCAGCCGCGGTGCGACCGGTGGTGGTGCCGTGACCGAAGCCAGACTGATCACCGACCAGGCGTCGGTGAACAGCGCACAAGCTGCGCTCGCCAAGGCCCAGCGCAACCTCGACGGGGCCATCCTCGTCGCACCGATGGCCGGCAGGGTCGGCACGATCGCCTGGGCCGTTGGCGACTCGGCCACCTCGGCCTCCGGCATGGAGATCATCGGCCCCGGCGCGGCGAAGGTGACCGTCCAGGTGCCTGCAGCCAACCTCGGGTCCATTGCGCCGGCCCAGTCGGCCCATGTCACCGTCACCGGGCTTGCGCCCATGAAGGGATCGGTGACCCAGGTCGCGTTGCTACCCACGTCGTCCAGCACCGGCGCGGCAGGCGCCGCCACGACGACGACGTATGCCGTCGAGATCCTCGTCGCGGACGTCCCCGAAAGCGTCGGCTCAGGGGGGAGGGCATTGGTGGCCATCGTCACGAACAAGGTGGACGGCGTGCTCACTGTGCCCGCGTCAGCGGTGACAAACGTGGCGACCGGTGTGGGGTCGGTTGGTGTCGTGCGGTCGGGCACGGTGGCGGTCGCGAGCGTGGCGACGGGCGCTGTCGGCGCCGGCAGGGTCCAGGTGATCAGCGGCCTGACGGCCGGCGACACAGTCGTCATCGGCGACGCCTCGCAGCCCTTGCCGACCCAGGGTGGGGCGGGCGGCTTCGGCGGCACTGGCGGGCTGACCGGGAATACGGGAGTCCGAGTGCCTGGCGCCGGTGTCGGCGGAGTCGGCGGCGGCGCGCCTCCGGGTGGCGTTCCGCCGGCGCGCTGACCGCGTCAAGGGTTGTCGACGGTCCACCTCCGCGGGCCAACCTCACCGCGCGTGGCCAGGCCACGGTTGTTCTCGTATGCCACGGAAATAAGTCCGCCAATTCGGAAGAACCCTGCCCGGGGTCGGACGTCCGGCGGCTCAGGTCCGAAGGGCCCTATCCCGGCCAGCGGATCGCGCCGACGATCGCCCGTCTGGCCTGCCGGGCCTCGGGCAGCGGCAGGATCGGGAAGACGTGGATCAGCCCCTCGCCCTCGTGATACTCCACGGCGACGCCGGCCTCGCGGGCCGCGTCGCGCAGCCGGCGGGCATCTGGCAGCAGCAGGTCGCGGGTCCCGGCGAAGATCGTCATCGGACCAAGCCCGGTCATCGACCCGTTGATCGGCGACACCCGCGGATCGGAGACCGCCAGGTGCCCGGCATACAGCTCCCCGGCCCGGGTGAGGCGCGGGATCGACAACATCGGGTCGCGGGCGCCTACCACGTCGATGTCGGAATGCGTCATCGTCGCGTCGACCCATGGCGCGATGAGCACCAGTCGCGGGGCGGCGATCTGCTCATCACGCAACGCCTGCGCCACCGCGAGCGCCAGCCCGCCGCCCGCCGAGTCGCCCATCAGGGTGACCAACGAGGCGTCGCCGCCGCCGAGGATGGCGTCGGCGATCACGTCGGCCGCGATGGCAGCGGCCGTCGGCACGGTCACCTCGGCGGTCGTCCCCGGTGCCACCGGATAGATCGGCACGACCACCCGGGCCGGCGTAAGGGTGGCGATGCGACGGCATACCGACCAGTGGTTCGGGTCGATCTCACCGACGTAACCGCCGCCGTGGAAGTAGACCACGCGGTGGGCCGGCAGCCGCGGCCCCCACGGCGCCATCTCGTAGGTGCGCCACCCGTGTCGCACGCCGACCCTCAGCGAGACGTGCCGGTCGAGCGAGCGAGGCGGGGAGAAGCTGCGCGGACGCAGTTGGGCGGCTGTCAGCTCGGCGAGCATGCCCTCATCGTCGTGCGGCATCCGTCGGTGCACGGTGAGGTGCATGAGGGTCGCCAGGGCTTCGTGGGCGAGGCTCGGCATGACTCCAGGGTATGCCGCCAGCCCAACCGGCCCTGACTCCCGCCGGTTGGCGGTCTCAGGCGAGCCGGGTCTTCTGGACCTTGCCCATCTCGTTGCGGGGCAGCTCCGCGACAAAGCGCACCTCGCGGGGCCGCTTGTGGGCTGACAACTGGGTGGCGACGAGTTCGATGAGCTCGTCGGCGAGGTCGGCCGCGCCGCCCACCGCTCCGGTCGGGCCGCCCGGACCGGCCGGTGCACTAGGGACGACGTACGCGACGACCCGCTGGCCGAGATCGTCGTCGGGCACCCCGACCACCGCACACTCGGAGACGCTCAAATGCCCGAGCAAGACGCTCTCGATCTCGCCGGCGCCGATCCGATAGCCCCCTGACGTGATGAGGTCGACCGACGACCGGCCGACGAGCCGGTACGTGCCGTCCTCGCCGACCACCACCACGTCGCCGGTGCGGAACCAGCCGTCGGCCGTGAACGCGGCAGCTGTTTGCTCGGGCAGGCCCAGATAGCCGTCGAAGAGGGTCGCCCCGCGGACCTGCAGCTCTCCGATCGCCTCGCCATCGCACGGGACCGGCTCGCCGTCCTCGCCGAGCACTCGCGTCTGCACCCCGGCGACCGGCACGCCGACCCACCCGGCGCGCCGCGCACCGTCGGCCCGCGTGGCCAGGGTGATGAGGGTCTCGGTCATGCCATAGCGCTCGCACACCTCGTGGCCTGTCAGCTCGCGCAGCCGCTCGAAGATCGGGACGGGCAGAGCCGCCGATCCCGAGACGAGCAGCCTCGCCGTGCGCAGAGCCTGCGCCGACACTGGGTCAGCGGCGATCCGCGACCACACCGTCGGGACAGCAAAGAACATCGTCGCTCCGTCGCCCGACTCGGGGTCCGCCGCCGCGCCATACGCCTCCGGGGCGGGACGCCCGACGTGCACGAGTCCGCCGCCGACCCGCAGCGGCCCGAGCACACCGAGGACGAGACCGTGGACGTGGAAGAGCGGCAGCCCATGGGCGAGCACATCCCCGGCGGTCCAGTCCCACGCATCCGCAAGGGCGTCCAAGCCCGCAGCGACCGCTCGGCGCGACACGACGACGCCCTTGGGGGGGCCGGTGGTCCCTGAGGTGTAGAGGACGAAAGCCGCAGTCTCGCAGTCGATATCGTCGCCGACGACCCCCTCGTATGCCGCCTCGCTCACCGCCTCGTCGTCGGTCACCAACCGCGCGGGAAAGGAGCGCAGTCCTTGGTCGGCGTCGGCGGGCGGCGGGCCGAGCCACGCCGATGCCCCGCAGTCGTTGAGGATGTGCTCTCGCTCGCCGGCCCCGGCGTCGGCCGGAACGGGCACGACCGTCACCCCGGCGAGCAGGGCACCGACGACCGCGACGACCGTTGTCATCGTCGGGGTCGCGTCGATCGCGACTCGGCGGGCCGGCACGGGCTTGACTGGGGTGCTTGCCGATGGCTCGGGCGCTGGCGACGGGTCGGATTGCTCGCCGCTGAGCTCCTGGTCCAGCAGCTCGGCGACAGCGCGAGCGGAGGCGAGCAGGGCGGCATACGTGATGGTGGTGTCGGCGACCCGCACCCGCGTAGCTGCCCGTTCGGGGTCCAGCAATCCTGCCAGCAGCGGTTCGGTCGGGAGAGTCGCGGTCATGAGGACACCTGCTGACGCAGCGGCAGGGCAGCCACCGTCTCATAGCGGGGGCGCCCCCCCGGGCCCTCGCCGAGATGAGATGCGACGAGCTCGACGTCGGCGACCTCCCAGGAGGGTGAGCGGTAGGTATCCAGGACGCGAAGCCACCGGGTCGCCTCTATCGGCGGCCGCAGCCGGGCCATGGTGAGGTGCGGGGTGAAGCGCCTGCCGTCGGGGGGAGCTCCGATCGCCGCCCCGGCCGCGCGAGCAGCCCGGGCCAGCGATTGCAGCTCCTCGTCGCTGTCGCTGTCGCTGTCGCCCACCCCCAGCCACAGCACCGAGGCGCGGGCAGGATCGGGAAAGGCGCCGGCACCGGCGAGTGCGAGGCGAAAGACCGAGCGTTTGGCCGCCTTCGTCGTGAGCCGTTCGGCCAACTCGTCGATGCGGTGCTCCGGCACGTTCGCGAAGAAGGCGAGCGTGAGATGCCACTGCTGCGGGCTGACCCACCTCACCCCAGGCCGGGCATCGAGGAAGTCCGACAGATCATCGATCACCGCCTCCGGTGGCACGATGGCGACGAACATTCGCTGACCCATGCCTCCAGGGTGCCATCGGACTAGCCTGAGTGGGGCATACCGGGTTTATGCCGTCTGGGTGGTATGCCGTATGACTGGAACGCCGCCTGCGCCCAGCCAGGGCGATCGACGAGACGAAATCAGCGATGGTGAGGGTGATGGGATTCCCAGGGAACGTGCTCGCCGACGGCGAGAAGGTCGTGCGCAGCCTGCATCCGCACGCACTCACCATGCTCGGCCCGACGATCCTCGCGGCGGTGCTCACGGCCATCGCCGGCGTGGTCGCCTGGGTGACCCCCGACGACGCGGGAGGCAATCGGCTGCAGTGGATCGCGGTGATTGGTGCCGTGCTCCTCGCGCTGCCGCTGGTCCTCGTGCCCTTCCTACGCTGGCGGACGACCCACTATGTGCTCACCAGCCACCGGGTCATGGTGCGCAAGGGCATCCTCAGCAAGTCAGGCAAGGACATCACCCTGTCGAAGATCACCGACGTGTCGTTCCGCCAAAGCCTGCTCGACCGGATCATCCGCTCGGGCACGCTGACGATCGAATCGGCCGGTGACTCCGCCGACGAGTTGCTGCGCAACGTCCCCCGCAGCGACGAGGTCCAGCAGCTCATCAACCGGCTCATCGACGTGGACTCCACGCGCCGGGCTGCCGGGGCGAATGGCTAGATTCGCCAGTATGCCGCGCAGCCACCGAGGTGCCGTGGAGCCGTTCCACGTGATGGAGGTCATCAAGGCCGCCTCCGCGAGATCGGTGAGTCACGGCGACGTCATCTCGTTGTGCGCCGGCCAGCCCAGCACCCCGGCTCCGGCGCCGGTCCGTGCGGCAGCAGTCGCCGCGCTGGAGGGCGAGGTGCTCGGCTATACCGAGGCGACCGGCATACCGGAACTTCGCGAGGCGATCGCTGCGCACTATGCCCGGGACTACGCCCTGGCGGTCGACCCGGAGCAGATCGTCGTGACGACGGGATCCTCGGCTGGGTTCACGGCCTTGTTCCTGGCGGCCTTCGACGTCGGGGACACCGTTGCGATGAGTCGGCCGGGGTATCCCGCCTACCGCAACACGCTGGCCGCCCTCGGCTGCTCGGTGGTCGAGCTCGACTGCGGTCCGGCGAGCCGCTATCAGCCGACGGTGCCGATGCTCGACGCGCTCGCCGAGCGCTCCGGGCCGCCCGCAGGCCTGATCGTCGCGAGCCCGGCCAACCCGACCGGCACGATCCTCGACGCGTCGGAGCTCGCCGCGATCGCACGATGGTGCGACGAGCACGGCACGCTGTTGGTCAGCGACGAGATCTATCACGGCATCTCCTTCGGACCGCGCTGCGCCAGCGCCTGGGAGACCTCACGGAACGCGGTCGTCGTCGGCTCGCTGAGCAAGTACTTCTCGATGACCGGTTGGCGGGTCGGCTGGCTGCTGCTTCCGGCTGAGCTGGTCCGGCCGGTGGAGTTGCTCGTCGGCAACCTCAACATCTGCCCGCCCGCGGTGTCCCAGGTCGCGGGGGTGGCGGCGTTCACGCCCGAGGCACGGGTCGAGCTCGACGGACACGTGCGCCGGTATGCCGCCAACCGAGACCTGCTGTTGCGTCGGCTGCCCGAGATCGGAGTGCAACGGCTGGCGCCGCCGGACGGGGCCTTCTATCTGTACATCGACGTCGGCCACCTCACCGACGACTCGACGCGTTGGTGCCAGCGGGTGTTGGCGGCGACCGGGGTGGCGCTGACTCCCGGAGTCGACTTCGCGCCGGCCACGCAGGACGCGCATGCAGATCCGGCTCTGGACGGGCGGCGGTTCGTCCGGTGGTGTTTCGCCGGGACGACGCACGACATGGACGAGGCGATGACCCGGCTCGCGGCATACGTTGGTTCGGGGTTCGGGTTCGGGTTCGGGTTCGGGCGAGCCGGGTCCCGACCTGGCAGGCGAGGGGGTAGTGCGGTGAGTCAGCGTCGGATCGCCCAATGGGACAAGCGAGCCGCGACCTTTGACGCGCAGGTGGCCGGGCTGGAGCGGCGGTTCCTCGCCTCGAGCCGGCGGTGGGTCTGCGCCCGCGCACACGGACGTACCCTCGAGGTCGCCATCGGCACCGGCGCGAGCCTGCCGCACTATGCCGCAGACATCGAGCTGACCGCGATCGAGTGGAGCCCGGCGATGCTCGACGTCGCCCGGCAGCGGGCCATGTCACTCGGCCGTGCGGTGGACCTCCACGTCGGCGATGCAACAGCGCTGCCCTTCGGCGACGACTCGTTCGACGCCGTGGTCTGCACCTATGCGCTGTGCTCCATCCCAGACGTGCGCGCAGCCCTTCAGGAGGCCATCCGGGTGGTGCGCCCGGGTGGCTCGATCCTGCTCGCCGACCACGTCCTCGCGTCGTCGTGGCCGCTGCAGCTGGTGCAGCGAGCCCTCGAGGTGGTGAGCGTGCCGCTACAGGGCGAGCACTACACCCGGCGCCCGAGCCGGCTGCTGGCGGAGCTGGGGCTCACCGTCGAGGCGAGCGCCCGCCGGCATGCCGGGGTCATCGAGCGGGTTCACGCCCGCGTGCCGGACTGACCCGCCGCACCGGCGGTATCGCCCAGCCAGGGCCGCGGACCTTGGTCCACAGCACGACGACGAGCGGCCACAGCGCCGTGACGGCATACAGCAGAACTTCGCGCACGCCGTTGTTGTCCGAGCTCAGGATGAGCCCCCACAGGGTGAGCTCGATGAGCACGAGCGCGACGACTGCGATGACCACGCCCACCCGCCTGCGCAGCGGCCAGGGCACCCGCGGGCCTAGATGCCCGCTGGCCGCCGTCCACATCGCCAGCAACCCGAAGGTGAGGATCGATCCCAGGGTATGCCGCAGGGTGAACTTGCCGACCACGTTGTTGGGGATGAGCGCGATCGAGATCATCCCGACCCCGGCGGCACCGAGCAGCCACCGACCGGCCGTGTCTGCTGGGCGCAGGCCGATGGCCGTGACGATGTAGGACACCCCGAGCAGGCCCAGAGCCGCAGCCATGAGCCACCGGGTGTCGGCCGAGTGCGCCCCGAGATCCGACAACGATTGGCGCACGTGCTGATAGCCGGGGGTGAGCGACGCGGCATACAGGTAGCCGGCGGCGAGCACGACCGGTCCGCCGACCGCGCTGAGCACACCCCACCACGGCACCGGCGGCAGGGGCACCTCCGCCGGTGGCTGGGTGGGGTCGGTCGGTATGCCGGGTGTTCCGGCGGGCGCGCTGGAGGGAGTGCTACTCACGGATCTACCGTAGACGCCGTTCGCTCGTCGTTACGATCGGCCCATGCCAGACACGGACGTCATCGTTATCGGAGCCGGGCTGGCCGGTCTGGTCGCCGCGACCGAAGCGGTCGACGCGGGCAAGCGGGTGGTCGTGGTCGACCAGGAGTCGAGGGAGAACCTCGGCGGCCAGGCCTACTGGTCCTTTGGGGGGCTGTTCCTTGTCGACACCCCTGAACAACGACGGATGGGGATCCGCGACTCGCACGAGTTGGCCTGGGCCGACTGGCAGGGCAGCGCCGGGTGGGACCGGCTCGGTGACTCGAGTGGGACTCGTGGCGCACCCTCAGAGGACCACTGGGGGCGGCAGTGGGCGGCGGCATACGTCGATTTCGCCGCGCGGGAGTGCCGGGGGTGGCTGGCCGAGCAGGGGGTGCGGTTCTTCCCGGTCGTCGGCTGGGCCGAGCGAGGCGACGGCACCGCCGGGGGCCACGGCAACACCGTCCCGCGCTTCCACCTCACCTGGGGCACAGGGCCTGGACTGTGCGAGCCCTTCGTCCGCAGGGCCAAGGAGGCCGAGATCGCAGGACGGCTGCGCTATGCCTTCCGGCATCGGGTGGACGACCTCGTCCTCACCGGCGGGGCCGTCACCGGCATCCGAGGCACTCGGTTGGCCCCGACCCATCTGCCGCGAGGGGTCGCGACCAACCGCGATTCGGTCGGGGAGTTCGATCTTGAAGCGCCGGCGGTCATCGTCGCCAGCGGCGGAATCGGAGGCAACCACGACCTCGTGCGCAGCGCCTGGCCTGCTCGGCTCGGTCGCCCGCCGCAGCACCTGCTCACCGGGGTGCCGGCGCATGTCGACGGGCGGATGCTCGGAATCACGACGCGGGCTGGTGGGCGGATCGTCAACCGGGACCGGTGCTGGCACTACGTCGAGGGCGTGCACAACTGGGATCCGGTGTGGCCGGGGCACGGCATCCGGGTGCTTGCAGGGCCGTCGGCGGTATGGCTCGACGGGGCGGGGCATCGGTTGCCCGCTCCCCTGTTTCCGGGCTTCGACTCGCTGGGGACGCTCGCGCATGTGCGGGCCAGCGGCTTCGAGCACTCGTGGCTGGTGCTCAATCAGCGGATCGCGGAGAAGGAGATTGCCCTGTCGGGGTCAGAGCAGAACCTCGACCTGACGAACAAATCACTGCGCGACGTCATCAACCGAGCCCGCGGGGCGCTGCATCCGTCGGTGGCGGCGTTCGTCGAGCACGGGATCGACTTCGTCCAGGCGCAGACGATTCGCGAACTCGTCGAGGGGATGTCGGCGCTCACGCCCCAGGCGCCGCTGGACGCCGCGCAGATCGAGCGAATCATCGTCGATCGTGATCGGCAGGTGACCAACGACTTCGGCAAGGACTTCCAGGTCATGGCGATCCGCGGGGCCCGGGCCTTCCGCGGCGACAAACTCGTCCGCACCGCCGCCCCGCACGCCATCCTTGACCCGGCCGCCGGCCCGCTGTTGGCGATCCGGCTCTCGGTGCTTACCCGCAAGACGCTCGGCGGGCTACAGACCGACTTGTCGTCGCGGGTGCTCCGCGCTGATGGTTCACCTCTGCCTGGCCTGTATGCCGCCGGCGAGGTCGCCGGCTTCGGTGGCGGCGGGGTGCACGGCTACCGGGCGTTGGAGGGGACGTTCCTCGGTGGGTGCCTGTATTCCGGGCGAACCGCCGGCCGGTCCGCCGCCACCACCCTCGGCTGACGGCTAGGTTCTCGCCGCCGTGGCCTGACCCACCCCCCCACCCGCCCCTGAACCACCCTGCCCCGCCCGCCCCTGAACCACCCTGCCCCGCCCCGACCCACCGGCTCGCCGCGAAGGTGCAGTAGGTGTTCCTTCACGGGCCGCGAATCCGCATCTTCTGCACCTTCGGGGAGGGACCCCTGCGCGGAGGAGTCGAGTCAGCGCAACGCCAGTGTCGCGGCCTCAGCCACTCACAGATATTGACCGGTCGGGCCGCTCGCCCCTTGGCTGCCGTCGGCGTGAGCCTGGCCGGGTAACAGTCCACCCGGCATACCGGATGGGTGTGAGCCGGACTCCTGGTGGCCGGGCGGCAGGGCTCGGCGCATCCCGGCAAGTTGCTGCTGAGCGGCCATCTGTTGGGCGACGAGCGCCGTCTGGATGCCATGGAAGAGCCCCTCGAGCCAACCGACGAGCTGGGCCTGGGCGATCCGCAATTCGGCATCGCTCGGAGCTCCTTCACCGAATGGCAAGGCGATCCGCTCGAGTTCGTCGACGAGTTCTGGGGCGAGGCCGCCCTTGAGTTCGTGGATCGACCGTCGGTGGATCTCGGCGAGCCGCTTGCGGCCGGCCTCGTCGAGCGGAGCGTTGCGCACTTCGTCGAGGAGGCTCTTGATCATCGATCCGATTCGCATCACTTTGGCAGGCTGCTCGACGAGGTCGGCCGGATTGCCCTCCTCGTGATCCCCGTCGGAGCCTTGGTCGTCGTCCCCTGTCCGGCTGTTGGCGATCCCCATCCCGTCGGGGGTGATCACGACGACGCGGCTGTCCGGGACGGCCTCGCGAGCCGGGCTGCCCGAATCCGTAGGCTCAGCGGGTGTGTCGCTCATGCGCCCATCTTGCCTTAGCACCTCGGCGTGAGGCACTCATCGACCGTGTCCCAGCCGCTGACAGCGCAGCGGAACGTTGACGGCTCAGACGGTGAGCAGGATCTTGCCGATATGAGCCGACGACTCCAGCAGCCGGTGCGCTTGCCCGGCCTCCGCCAGCGGGAACCGGGCGTGCACCACCGGCCGGACATCGCCAGCAGCCACCAGTGGCCATACATGCTCGCGAACCGCCGCGACGATCGCCGCCTTTTCGGCGGCCGGCCGCGCTCGCAGCGACGTGGCAATGATCGCCGCCCGCTTGCGCAGCAACAGGCCGAGATCCAGTTCGCCACGCGTCCCGCCCTGCAAACCGATAACCACCAACCGTCCGTATGCCGCGAGCGCCTCGACATTGCGCGCGAGGTACACCGCGCCCATGTTGTCCAGGATGACGTCGGCTCCTGGACCACTGCGACCGCCACGCTGGGCGGTGGCCGCCCGCACCGCCGCAACGAAGTCCTCCGACCGGTAGTTCACGAGGACCTCGGCGCCGAGCTCGTGGCATACGGCGAGCTTTTCCGGCGACCCGGCAGTGACCGCGACGTGTGCGCCGATCGCCCGGGCGAGCTGGATGGCCATCGTGCCGATCCCGGACGAGCCACCGTGGACGAGCAGCCACTGCCCTGGCTGCAGGGCCGCGCTCATGAAGACGTTGGACCAGACAGTGCAGGCGACCTCCGGCAGCGCGGCCGCCTCCACGAGCGACACCCCGGCCGGCACCGGCAGCAGTTGCCCGGCCGGGACCGCGACCCGCTGCGCGTACCCGCCGCCGGATAGCAGCGCGCACACCTCGTCGCCGACCGCCCACCCGCTCACCTGCGACCCGATGGCCGCGATCCGGCCGCTCACCTCCAGACCGAGGTATGCCGGTGCGCCCGGCGGCGGCGGGTAATGCCCCTGGCGCTGCACCACGTCGGCCCGGTTGACGCCCGCGGCGACGATGTCGATGAGCACCTCATCGGGTCCATGCACCGGGTCGGGTACCGCGGTCAGCTCGAGAGCCTCAGCACCTCCGGGGGCGGGCACGGTGATCGCAAACATGTGTCGCTCCTTCGTCGCGGCTACCTGCGAGTCGAGCTTAGGTCTGACGCCAGCGAGTCCGAGCCTGGATACTGACCGCTGTGAGTGGCTATCGGCCCGGCGACGCAGCCTACCGGCGGGCGACGATCGCGCTCTTCGCGGCAGCGGTCACGACCTTCGCGCTGCTCTATGCCCCGCAGGCGGTGCTGCCCGAGATCGACGCGGCCTTCGCGCTGCCGGCGGGCCAGAGCGTGCTGGCCATCTCGGTGACCACGGCGGCGATGGCCTTGGCGTTGCTGGCCGTCGGCCCGGTGACCGAACGCTTCGGGCGCACCCCCGTGATCATCGCCTCGGTGGTCCTCACCGCAGTGGTCGGGCTGGCTCTGCCGCTGGCCCCGACGTGGCCTGTGCTGTTGGGGTTGCGCGCGCTGCAGGGTGTGTCGCTGGCCGGCACGGCCGCTGTCGCGATGGCCTATCTGCGTGAGGAGGTCGCACCCGACGCTCACGCCCGAGCGACCGGGCTCTACGTCGGCGGCACGGCGATCGGCGGAATGCTCGGCCGCTTCGTCGTCGGCGGCGTCGGCCAGTTCGCGGGGTGGCGCTGGGCGCTGGCGGCCCTCGGAGCGCTCGGGCTGACGTGCGCAGTCGTCGTGCGCCTGCTGCTGCCTCCGTCGCGCAACTTCCACCCGGTGCCGATGCGGGGGGACACCGCCCGCGCGACCCTGCACCGCCTGCTGACCGACCCGGCCTTGCTGGCGCTCTACGGCATCGCAGCGGTGGGGATGGGAGCCCTCATCGGCACCTTCAACGGGCTCGCGTTCCGGCTCCGCGAGGGCCCTTATCAGCTCGGGGTCGCCGCCTCGTCCCTCGTTTATCTCACCTATGCCTCGGGCTCGCTCTCCTCGGCGTATGCCGGCAGGGTTGCCGACCGTCGCGGCCGCCGGGCCGTGCTGCCCGCCGCCGTCGCGGTTATGTTGGCCGGTCTTCTCGTCACCCTGGCCGACCCGCTGTGGGTGGTGTTGGTCGGCCTCACTGCCTTCACCTCGGCCTTCTTCGCGATGCACGGGATCGCCGCTGGGTGGGTCGCCGCACGTGCCCAGGTGGGCGGTGGCGGCACGGGGCAGGCCACCGCGTTCTATCTCGTGGCCTACTACACGGGTTCGTCGGTCTTCGGTGGGTTGGCCGGGGTGGCTTGGTCGGGCGGACGTTGGCCCGCCGTGGTGGCTCTGGCCGCTGCCCTCGTGGTTGTCGCCCTCGGGTTGGCATGGGCACTCACCCGGATCCCCAGACTCCCGGATGCCAGCGCCGAGGACCCCGGCGTCACGGCCTATTGACACGTTTCAGGATTGTGTTCTTCACCGATTTCCCCTGCGCGGTGTCAGGATGGGGGGGTGCAAATTGAGGGAAACCGGTTCTGTGGGGGGCGCTCAATGGGTGCTCGGCGAAACCGTCCACAGGGAATGTCGTGACGTCGTTCTGGGCCGAGCACGTGTGGCTGCCAACGGGGCTCGCGCGCGGTGTCCGGTTGGTCGTCGCCGACGGCCGTTTCCTCGCCGTTGAGACCAAGGCCAACCGCAGCCCTGACGACGTCCGGCTGCGCGGCGTCGTGTTCCCGGGGATGGTCAACGCGCACAGTCATGTCTTCCAGCGGGCATTGCGCGGGCGCACCCAATCTGACGGCGACAACGGGGTGGCTTGGCGGGCCAAGGTCCACGACATCGCGCAGCGGCTCAACCCCGACCTCTATCTCGCCTTAGCCCGGGCCACTTTCGCCGAGATGGCGCTGGCCGGGTTCACGACGGTGGGTGAGTTCCACTACCTGCATCACGGGCCGGGCGGGTCCCCGTACGCCGACCCCAATGCGATGAGCTCGGCTCTGGTCAAGGCCGCCTCCGAGGTGGGGATCCGGCTCACGTTGCTCGACACCCTGTACCTGCGTGGGGGGCTCACCTCCGAAGGGCATCTGCCGCTCGAGGGGGTGCAGGAGCGCTTCAGCGACGGCAGCGTAGACACCTGGGCCGAGCGGATGTCGCGGGTCGAGCAGACCGAGCTGCTCCGCCATGGAGCCGCCATCCACTCGATCCGAGCCGTCCCGAAGGAGCAGGCGGCATACGCGGCGCAGGTGGCGGGCGAGCGGCCGCTGCACGCCTATGTCTCCGAACATCCCGCCGAGAACCTTGCCTGCGAGATGTTCTATGGGCAGAGCCCGACCGAGTTGTTCGCCGAGGCCGGTGTCCTCGGCCCGGAGTTCACGGCGGTCCATGCGACGGCGTTGTCCGAGAGCGACCTCGATCTGCTTGCCGACACCGAGTGCCAAGTCGTCGCCTGCCCGACCTCAGAGCGGGACATGGCTGGCGGCGTTCCGCACGCCCTCCGTCTTCTCGACGCCGGGCTGCCGGTCGGGATCGGCTCCGACCATCAGGCGTTCATCGACCCGTGGCTTGAACTGCGCGAGTTGGAGATGCACGAGCGGTCGCACAGCGGCGAGCGGGGTCGCATCTCGACCGCTGAGCTTGTGAAATGTGGCTCTCTGCACGGTGCGCGGAGCCTCGGGTGGTATGACACCGGTGCCATCGCGCCCGGGCTGCTGGCCGATTTCGTCACCGTCGACCTCGAGTCGCTTCGCACCGCCGGCAGCAAGGCCGCCGAGGTGCTCTACACGGCCAACGCAGCCGACGTGCTCACCGTGGTGGTGGGTGGGCGCATGATCGTGGAGGACGGCCAACATTCATTCGGTCCGATCGCGCCGCTCATGAGCGAAGCGCTCTTTATGTTGCGCGACAGCGGCTGCTCGCGGACTTACAGCGGCGAGCACAGCCGCTGACAACTCCGCGCGGCGCTCAGTCGGTGGGCTTCGCCAGTGATGCCGGCAGGTGTCCGGCCGACTTGGCGTAGTACAGCGCCGCCTTGCGGGTCGCGGCGACCCGGGCCGCGTTGACGGCGAGCCCGGTCAGCGCCGCGAAGAGCACGGCCTCCTGCCAGCTCGAGTCCTCGGGGTGGCTGGGGTCCTCGGGAGCGGGCTTGCCGGTGGCAAAGGCCCAGCCCTTGGACACGATCTTCTGGGCGACGGCCGCGGCGAGCACGGCTGACGCGGTGCTGAGCACCTTCCACACCAGCGGACCCATTCCGCTCCTCCTGACTTCATGCCGGCCGTCGTTCGGGCCGGCGGCCGTGCGTCGAGACCGACTCTGGCACGGCGAGCGGGTAAAGTCACCATCACCACGACAGGGGAGCGCGCCAGCGCTGAGAGTGCGGTCCGCCGCAGACCCTCGAACCTGCTCCGGCTAGCACCGGCGAAGGGAGTCGAGTCTCGCCCGCCGACCTCACGGTCGACGGCCCCTCCTGACCAGGAGGAGCCTTTCCATGCATTCCCACCACCAACCGCCGGGTATGCCGTCCCACCACCAGCCCGGTATGCCGTCTCGCCGGCACTCATCCGATCGTCGGTCGCGGCCGACTCGCGTACTGGCGGGTGTCACGGTGTTGGCCACCCTGGCCCTGACGGGGTGTTCGCTCGGCGGAGCCGCCGCACCGAGCACCGCGACCAACCCACCGGTTCGTTGCGGCGCGGTCACCGAGGTGCTGCTGGTCACCCATGACTCGTTCGCCCTGTCAGAGCAGGAGCGGGCCCGGTTCACCGCGTTGACCGGCTGCACCCTCACGGTCCTCGCCAGTGGCGACGCCGGGGCGCTGACCAACAAGCTGGTGCTCACGAAGTCCTCCCCGATCGGCGACGCTGTCTTCGGCATCGACAACACGTTCGCCAGTCGTGCCGCGTCCGAAGGCGTCCTCGCGGACATCTCACCGGCCCTGCCCAGCGGGGCCGCCATACATGCGCTCAGCGGCCCGGCCGCAGCCAAGCTCGCACCGATCGACTACGGCGACGTGTGCGTCAACGTCGACCTCGCGTGGTTTGCCGCCAAGTCACTCCCGCTGCCGACGACCCTCGACGACCTGATCCAGCCGGCATACCGGGGACTCTTCGTCACGCCCGGAGCGACGACATCGAGCCCGGGCCTGGCCTTCCTGCTTGCCACGATCGGCGCCAAAGGCGAAGGATGGCAAGACTATTGGCGCGCGCTCATGGCCAACGACACGAAGCTGACCTCGGGGTGGTCGGACGCGTATGCGGTCGACTTCTCCGGCGGTGAAGGCAAGGGCTCCCGCCCGATCGTCCTGTCCTATGCGTCGTCGCCGCCCTTCACCATCCCCCAGGGCGCGGCCGCCCCGACCACGAAGGCTTTGCTCGACACCTGTTTCCGGCAGGTCGAGTATGCCGGTGTGCTCGTCGGGGCCCGCAATCCCGAGGGGGCCCGTGCCTTCGTCCAGTTCATGCTCAGCGCCCAGGTGCAGGCGTCGATCCCCGACGCGATGTACATGTTCCCCGTCGACCCCGCAGTGCAGCTGCCTGCGGACTGGGCGCGGTGGGCGGCCGTCTCGCCCAGGCCCTTCACCGTCGCGCCCGAGCAGATCGCCGCGCAGCGCGACACCTGGCTTCGGCAGTGGTCCGAGGTCACCAGCCGGTGATCCGCCAACCGACGAGGTGGCCGCGATGAGGCGACCGCGGTGAGACGGCGACGGATCGGTGCCGCTGCTGTGACGGCGTTCGCGGCTGCCGTGCCGTTGGCCTTTCTCGCCGTGTTCTTCCTCCTGCCCGTCGCTGGGATGGTCGCCAAGGGCTTCTGGTCCGAGGGGGGTCTTGACCTGTCCGGGGTCGGCGAGGTCCTCGCTCACCCTCGCACCGGGAGGATCGTCGGGTTCACGGTGGCCATGGCGGCGGCGGCGACGTTCGTGTGCGTGGTGGTGGGGGTGCCGGTCGCCCACGCTCTCTACCGCCTCGACTTGCCGGGCCGACGATTCTTGCGGGCCCTCGTCGTCATGCCGTTCGTCCTGCCTACGGTTGTCGTTGGCGTGATGTTCCGTTCCTTGCTCGCCCCGGGTGGGTGGTTGGGCTGGCTCGGGCTGGACGGCAGCTGGCAGGCGATCCTCGCGGCATACGTGTTCTTCAATCTCGCGGTCGTCGTGCGGACGGTCGGCGCCGCGTGGGAAGGCCTGGACCGACGCCCCGAACAGGCTGCGGCCGCGCTGGGGGCCGCGCCCCGCGTCGTCTTCACCACCGTCACGCTGCCCGCGTTGCGTCCGGCGATCGTCTCGGCGGCAAGCGTTGTCTTCCTCTTCTGTGCGACGGCCTTCGGGGTCGTCCTCACGCTCGGCGGGTTGCGCTACGGCACGATCGAGACCGAGATCTATCTGCTCACGACGGCTCTGTTGGACCTGCGGGGGGCCGCCGTGCTCTCGATCCTTCAGTTCGTAGCCGTCGTCCTGATGCTCGTCATCGTCGACCGGGCCCGCTCCGGCGGTGGGGTTGTCGGCTCGGGGACCGGCGGCGGAACCCGGACGCTCTCGGCCCCCAGTGCGCCCGGGCGGATCACGACGGCGGCGCTGCCCTCGCTGGCCGTGACGTCGGCGGTCGTCGCCTTCATCGCCCTGCCTGTCATCGCTCTGGTGGCCCGCTCGCTGCAACGTGGCGGGGAGTGGACGTTGGCCAACTATCGAGCGCTCGGCGCACTCGACACCCGACGCGGCCTGCCGACGACCGGGTGGGAGGCGCTGGCCACCTCGTGGCGGATCGCGATCGACGCCACCGTTGTGGCGGTCGGGCTGGGTCTGCTCGTCGCCGTGCTGGTCACGCGCCCGGCGCACACCACGGGGCAGGCCCGACGGCGACGGATGCTCGACTCGGTCGTCATGTTCCCGCTGGGGATCTCCGCGGTGACCGTCGGTTTTGGCCTGCTCATCACCCTCGAGTGGCTCCCGTTCAACCTGCGCACCTCCCCGCTGCTGATCCCACTGGCCCAAGCCATGGTGGCGCTACCGCTCGTCGTACGCACCCTCGCCCCGGTGCTGCGAGCCATCGACGACCGGCAGCGCCAGGCCGCGGCCGCGCTGGGCGCGTCACCGTCGAGGGTCTGGGTCACCGTCGATCTCCAGGCCGTCTGGCGTCCGCTGTTGGCCGCCGTCGGCTTCGCCCTGGCTGTGTCCCTGGGCGAGTTCGGGGCGACGAGCTTCCTCGTCCGGCCTGAGCGGCCCACCCTGCCGGTCGTCATCTACCAGCTCATCGGCCGTCCGGGAGCGGACAACCTCGGGCTGGCCCTGGCCGCGTCGGTCGTGCTCGCGGCGGTCACGGTGACCGTCATGGTGCTCGTCGAACGGCTGCGGGTGCCCTCGGTCGGAGCCTTCTGATGCTGCGCATTGAGAACCTGAGCGTCGAGTTCGGTCAATTGCGAGCCGTCGACGGGGTGTCCCTCGAGGTGCCTGCCGGCTCCGTCCTGGCCGTCCTGGGCCCCTCTGGCTGCGGTAAATCGACGCTGCTTCGGGCCATCGCCGGGCTTGAGCCGCTGACGGACGGCTCGGTCTGCTTTGACGGGGTCGATCTCGCTGGGGTGCCGACGCACCGTCGGGCGTTCGCCATGATGTTCCAGGATGGTCAGCTTTTCGCCCATCTCGACGTCGGGGCCAATGTTGCCTATCCCCTCGCGCGGCGAGGCATCCGCTCGGGGGTCGCGCGTGCCGAAGTGAGCCGACTGCTCGCCCTCGTGGGGCTGGACGGCTATGCGGCGCGCCGCCCCGCAACGCTCAGCGGCGGCGAGGCCCAGCGGGTGGCGCTCGCGCGGGCGCTGGCCGCTCGCCCCCGGCTGTTGTTGCTCGACGAACCGCTGTCGGCCCTGGACCGCTCGCTGCGTGAACGCCTCGCCGAGGATCTGCGCCGGGTGCTGGCCGAGACCGCCACCACGGCGATGCTCGTCACTCACGACCACGACGAGGCGTATGCCGTCGCCGACCGGGCCGCCATCATGCGGGCCGGGCGGCTGGTGCAGCAGGGTCCGGTCGCCCAGGTGTGGGCGCAGCCGGCCGACGCCGAGGTCGCTCGGTTCCTCGGCTACGACACGGTATTGACGGGCGCGGCGGCCGCCCGGGTCCTCGCGGCGGCGGGCGATGGGACTGGGGACTGGGTAGCGCTGCGCCGGGACGCGGTGCGGCTGGTGGGCCAGGGGCCACTGCGTGGCGCCGTCCAATCGACGCATCGTGGTCAAGACGGCCTTCGGGTCGGCGTCGACGTCGAGGGAGTGGGCTTGCTCGTCGCGATCGGCGACCCCGAGGCGTCTGTCGGAGTGGGTGAGATGGTCGCGCTGCGGGTGGATCACCGGCGGGTCGCGCTCATCCCACCGAGCAGTGACCGGCCGCCCGCCCGATGACGGGGCACTGAGCGGGGCCGCGGGCCTCAGGCTTGACGAGCCGTGGCGAAACAGAGGACCCAGTCCTCTCGCTCCTGGCCGTCGACCGAGAGCCGCCAGGAGAAGCGCCGCCCGGCTGGCAAGGCGAAGGCCGGCACCCCGATGGCCAGGGCGGCGTCGATCGACGCTCCAGGAGTCAGTCCGGGTGGACGGGACACCTCCAGCCGGGCTCCGATCTGCGTCGGCTGCTCCCCCACGGGGGTGGGGTGGGCGACGACGTGCCCGTCCTCGTCGATGAGGCGCAGCAGCAGCTCGATGGGGCGGGCGGCCCGATCCCAAGGCACGTCGAACTTCATCGCGATGAACATCGGTGTCGGTCCGGCCGGGCGCACCGACCACCCGCCGCCATTGATGTAGAGCTTGCCCTCAGCGACGACGGCGTGGTCCGCCAAGATCATGGTGACTCTCATATCGCCAGCATGGCACCCGGCACGCACACCGTCGGAACCCCGAAAATGATCGGCTGAGGTCGAGGATGACCGACCATGGCAGGCTTAGGCCATGCGCGAAGTGACTCAGAGCCACAAACTGGCCGACGTCTGTTATGACATCCGGGGGCCGGTTCTCGAGGAGGCCAAGCGGCTGGAGGACGAAGGCCATCGGATCCTTAAGCTCAACATCGGCAACCCGGCGCCGTTCGGCTTCGAGGCGCCCGACGAGATCCTCGTCGACATGATCGCCCAGCTGCCCCAAGCTCAGGGCTACAGCGACTCCAAGGGCATCGTCTCGGCCCGGCGCGCTGTGACGCAGTACTGCAGGCTCAAGGGGATCGAAGGGGTCGGGATCGAGGACGTCTACCTCGGCAATGGGGTGAGCGAGCTCATCGTCATGGCGATGCAGGCGCTCGTCGACAACGGTGACGAGGTGCTCATCCCGGCGCCGGACTATCCGTTGTGGACTGCCGCGACGGCGCTGGCCGGCGGCACGCCCGTGCACTACCTGTGCGACGAACTCGCCGGTTGGGTGCCGGATCTGGCCGACCTCGCGGCAAAGATCACCCCACGGACGAAGGCAATCGTCGTCATCAATCCGAACAACCCCACGGGCTCTGTCTATCCGGACAGCATCTTGCACGGCATGATCGCGCTGGCCCGCGAGCACGGGCTGGTACTCATGGCCGACGAGATCTACGACAAGATCCTCTACGACGGTGCGACGCACACCGCCCTGGCCAGCCTGGCTCCCGACCTGTTCTGCCTGAGCTTCAACGGACTGTCCAAGGCCTATCGAGTCGCCGGCTTCCGCTCCGGCTGGCTCACCCTGTCAGGACCCAAGCATCACGCGCGGTCCTTCATCGAGGGTCTGAACATTCTGGCCAACATGCGCCTGTGCGCCAACGTTCCGGCGCAGCACGCAATCGCCACCGCCCTCGGCGGGTATCAGTCGATCAACGAGCTCATCCTGCCTGGGGGCCGACTGCTGATTCAGCGCAATCGAGCCTGGGAGCTCATCAACTCGATCCCGGGGGTGTCGTGCACCAAGCCGGGCGGGGCGCTCTATCTCTTCCCGCGGCTGGATCCCGAAGTGCACGAGATCCACGACGACGAGCGGTTCGCCCTCGATCTGGTGCGCCAAGAAAAGATCCTTGTCGTGCAAGGCACGGGCTTCAACTGGCCGCATCCCGACCACTTCCGGATCGTGACCCTGCCGCATCTCGAAGACCTCGAAGAGGCGATCGAGCGGATCGGCAACTTCCTGTCGCACTACAGCCAATAGGGGAGCCGGACCCGGGAACCGCCTAGCGCACGCTGGACTGGGTCGCTGCCATGCCGATGATGAAGACCACGAAGATGAGGTACAGGATGGCCAGCAGCAGGAACACCGAGCCGATGATGCCGGTGATCATGCCCGCCTGCACCTGGCCGCGGTTGCTGTAGGCCATCCCGCTCGTGTCGATCTCACGCAACGCCTTACGGCCCATGCTCCACGCAAACGGGCCGGTGAGGCCGCAGATGACGATCGAGAGGATGCCGAGGATGAGAATGAGCGTCCCCTGCGGATGCTCCACACCGGAATACGCCCCGTATGCCGCGGGCACGCCGGGCGCGGCATACGGACCGGGTGCTCCGTAGGCCCCGCCGCCCGGCTGCGCATAGCCGCTGGGAGGCGGTACATATCCGCCACCCGGCTGGCCGTAGGCGCCAGGCATCTGGGGCGGTGGAGGCGGCGTGGCACCGTAGGACGGGGCTGCAGCTCCGCCATACGTCGGAGCGTCGCCCGGCCTGGCCGGCGGCGGTGCCGGGGCCTCGACGGGGCGGGTCGCGAATGGGTCCGACTCGGCCGGAGCACCCCACGGACTCGACGAGGAGCCCGGCGTCGCTGCCGGAGGTGGCGGTGGCGGCTGCATCCCTGCCGGTGGCTCGGAACCCGACAACGGCGCGGTTGGGTCGGTGCTGCTCGGCGGGTCAGCGGTCGGGTCCTGGCTCATGACTACCACACTACTTCCAGCCACTCAGCGCGGCCTGCTGCCGGTAGTCTCCGGCGAGTTGGGTAACCATGCGTGGGGATCTTGGGCGGTGGCGGGTCAGCTCGCGGGGCGGACCGTGAGGATCTGCTCGGCCCGGCCGACCGGGCCGCACTCGTCGTGCAGGGTCGTCGAGGTGAGGCCGACGCCGTCGGTGCCTATCGACACGAGGGTGTCGAAACCGACCCAGCGCCCGGGGCCGCCGATCGGGTCGCGGTAGAGGTGGATCGACAGATCGATGTTGGGGAAGAGCCACTGGCGGGGGTCGACGCGGACATTCATGCCGTTCGCGGTGTCGACGAGGCAGACATAGCCGGCGACCGGGTCGACGGGCTCGTCGGCGACGATGGTCTTGTCAGTGCGGATCCAGGCTCGGCCCGTGCCGGGGCTCTTGTCGGGAGTGTGTCGCAGCTCGATGCTCTCGATGTACCCCCCAGGCCAGATCGTCGACGGGGCCCCGGGCAGGCAGACCTGCGGGTCAGGGAGAGCATCCGGTAGGCCGCCCGCAGCGGCCCGCGTGTCCTGCCGTGACAGCCGCCACGCGGTCGCCCGCACGACGGGCCGGCCACCGGCACTCGCGGTCGCCTCCACGAGCTCGATCGTGCGCCCCGGCCGGACCGTTTGGACCTCGACCGTCGTCGGGAGGGCGGGAATGAGGCCGAGCACCTCGAAGGTGATCCGGGCGAGCGCAAGGTCGCGGCGCGGGTCGTGCCGGATGAGGCAATGGGTGAGCAGACCACTGACCGGTGCCATGTGCTGTTCGTGGGCATTCCACGCCCCTTGGACGTTGAGCGTCGGGGCGAAGGTGCGTGCGTCGATCCTGCGGTAGTAGGAGACCGGGTCGGGCATCAGGTCGGGCAGCGAGTCGAAGTCCACGCGGCCAATCTAGGGCTCGCCCGCGGCTCGATCACGGACAGTGGTGACGATCGTCGTCATCGCCGGCCGACGCGGCACGGAGGAGAAGCCGAAACGGGCGGGCGGCCACACGTCGGCGATGCTGCCCAGGTCGGCCCCGTCCCAGGAGCCGTGCACGGCCCTGATCTTGCGGAGGTCCGTCGCGCCATAGAACTCCGAGCGCCCGCGGCCGGTCGACCCGGCCGTGCGCACCCCTGGCATGACCCGTCGGGCCACCGGGTCGATGGCTCGGCACCACCAGGGTGCAGTAGCCAGAGCCGTCGGCATGAGGCGCAGCAGCCGGCCGACGCCGCTGCGCCCACCCACCTCAACGGTGAGCTCGAGGCGGTCGGTGCGGACCCGGCATACGCCGCCCGTGTGTGGTTGTCCCGCGCGTTCGTGCGGGGGTGACCACGCCGCATCGATGGGCGCAACCGCCACATCGTCGAACTCGTACGTGCCGGAGACGAACCGGGCGATCTCGTCGGTGGGGGCGAGCAGCGTCCGGCGGCCCGAGGCATCCTCGACCATGACGTCGGCGAACGCCCCGAACGGCGAGACGTCCCAATGGCCGACGACTAACCGCACCCCCGAGGTGGAGCCGATCCCGGTGATCCGCCCCGAGAAGCGTCGGTCCTGCGCGCTCACCGCGCCGATCCGACGCGGCCGATGATCGCCTCGGCGCAGGCTCCGGCGGCGCGCTCGGGCAACCAGTGGCCCTCGTCGAGCTCGACGAGTTGGAAGTGGTCCAGGCAGGCTTCCGCGGTGAGGCGGGCCGCCAATGGGCCGAGGAAGGGGTCGCGTCGACCCCAGATCAGAGTCGCAGGCACCCGGCACCGGTGTGCGACACCAGCCGACAGGGGCACGGCGCGATACCAGTCGATGGCCGCACGCAGAGCGCCGGGTTCGGCCAGCCGCGCGGCGTACCGGTCGGCGTCCTCGGCCGGCAATCCGCCGCGGCGCAGCATCGCCCCGAGGCGGCCGCCGCGTCCCAAGGCCCGCTCGGGCAGGAAGGGGATCTGGAAAGCCGCCATGTACCAGGAGCGCCGAGCCTGGTCGAGGTCGCGGTTGCGCAGCGCCTGGTTCATGGCGATCGGATGCGGTGTCGAGAGCACGGTCACCGACGCGACCCGCTCGGGATGCAGGCCGGCGACCAGCCACGCAACGCCGCCACCCCAGTCGTGCCCGACGAGATGGAAGCGCGCGGCCCCCACTGCATCGGCCAGCGCGACCACGTCGGCGGCAAGATCGCCCAGCTTGTATGCCGCCCGCCCCCGCGGGCGCGCGCCGGGGGAGTAGCCGCGCTGATCGGGGGACAGCGTGCGCAGACCGGCACCATGCAGCAACGGCGCGATCCGCCGCCAGCTCGAGCGGTCGGTCGGGAAACCGTGCAGAAGCACGACGACCTCGCCGTCGATCGGGCCTTCGTCGTCGACATCAAAGGTCAACCCAACCCGTGTGTAGGTCGTGATCCGCTCGTGCTGGCCGCCCTGCTGATTGCGGTTCGACATGAGACCTCGTGTCCGCCTTTCCACTCGCGTGCGGGCGCATCTCCCGACCGGGGCGCGGTCTCATCCTGCCGCACGTGTCGAGTAGGCCGCTGTGTCGAAGGCGGGCTCCCGACTCTCGCGGTATCAGGGGCCGCCAGCCGCGGCTCGACGCTCACGCTCGGCGACGGCATACGGGTCGGTGCTGGCGTCGTAGCCCCAGAAGTCGCGCAGCCAGGCGGCCGTGACGACGACGCCGACGACGCACAGGATTCCGCCGGAGGTGATCGAGGCGCGCACCGACCACCGGTCGGCAACGAGGCCGGCGCGCACCTGCCCGCCCAGTGGCCCCACCGAGTAGGAGAGCATCTCGATGCCGGCCAGGCGCCCGCGCATCTCGTCGGGAATGGTCTGGTGCCAGATGATCCCGCGGAAGATGGCGCTCACCGTGTCGGCACCGCCGGCGACGGCGAGGCACGCGACGACCACCGCGACATTGTCACTCGGGCCCGCGCAGGCGACGGCGGCGCCCCACACCACCGCGGAGACGACCACGGCACGCCCATGCCGGGACACGCGGGAGGTCCAACCGGAGGTCGCGGTGACCAGCAGACTGCCGAGGGTGCCGGCCGTGTAGAGCAGGCCCAGGGTCTGGGGCGAGCCCAAGACGTCGGCGGCCAGCGCGGGGAAGAGCACAGTGGGCATGGCCATGAACATGGCGACGATGTCCACGACGTAGGTCCCGAGCAGGTCGCGTCGGGAGACGGCATACCGGGCTCCCTCGACGATCGAGGCCAGACTCGGCGCGGTGCCTACTCCCGCAGGCGGATAGGGCTTGAGCCGGGCGAAAAGGGCGGTCGCGACGACCAGCCCCACCACGTCGATCCCGTATGCCGTCGCCGCGCCGACCGTCTCGACGAGGATGCCGCCGAGCGCCGGACCGGCGAGCATTCCGATCTGCATCCCCAGGGAGGTGAGGGACACGGCGGCGGGCAGCTCGTCATGACGGACCGTCCGCGGGATGAGCGCTTCGCGGGAGGGCCGTTGCAGGGCACCCGCTGCGGACAGCAGCGCGCCGACGACGTAGATCACCCACGCCTGCGGCGCGGCGAGCATCGCGTTGGCCATGAGCGCCGCGGTCAGCACGGCCTGGGCGATGCCGGTGCCGACGAGCATCAGGCGGCGGTCCACGTGATCAGCTAACGCACCGCCCCACAGGCCGAAGACGACGAGCGGCACAAGCTCTACGGCGCCCAGCAGCCCGACTGCGAGGTTGCTGCCGGTGAGGTGATAAAGCTGCCAGGGCAGGGCGACGTAGGACACCATGGCGCCGAGATAGAAGACCGTGCCCGCCAAGAACAGCCGTCGGAAGTCGGGGGACGATCGCAGCGGGCCGACATCGATCCGCAGGGCCCGCAGGCGGTTGCCGAAGGTCACCCCGGGAGTCTGCCAGGCCGGCGGCCCACTGACTCGGCATACTGAGTTGGCATACTGGCTCGGCATGAGCGGCGACGGATCGGTGCACGTCAACGAGTTCGGCCAGCCGGTCGGCGAGCCCGTCGACTGGGTGCCCGCTCACCGGCCCACGCCGGTCACCCTCGTAGGGCGTCAGTGCCAGGTCGTGCCGCTGTCGATGGCACACGTGCCCGAGCTGTATGCCGCCTTCGACGCCGGGCCGCCCGGCCAGTGGACCTATCTCCCCTTCGAGGCGTGTCACACCGAGGCCGAGCTCGCCGACCTCGTCGCACGCTATCTCGCCGATCCGGGCTTCGTGTCCTTCGCGATCCTCGACGCTGCGGAGTAGCTCGCGGGATCGCGGCCTACCTGCGGATAGACCCGGCGGTCGGCACGATCGAGGTGGGCGGCATCCTGCTCGGCCAGGGGCTGCGGCGCACCGCCGCCGCCACGGAGTCAATGTGGCTGCTGGCTCGGCACGCGGTGCAGGAGCTGGGCTTCCGGCGGTACGAGTGGAAGTGCGACGCCCTCAACGCACCCAGCCGGTATGCCGCCGAACGGCTCGGTTTCCAATTCGAAGGGGTGTGGCGCCAGGCGACGATCACCAAGGGTCGGAACCGGGACACATCCTGGTTCGCGATGACCGACCGGGAGTGGCCCGTCGTGAGCGCAGCCATCCAGGCCTGGCTGGAGGAGGACAATTTCGACGAAGCCGGCCGGCAGCTCACGGCGCTGAAGGTCCACGGCGCACCCTGAGGGTCTCGGGGAGACGACGCGTCAGACGACTGGGCTGGCGGGGTCGGACGACGCGGCCAGGTCGGCCTCGATCGCGCGGGCGGCGAAGGCAAGGGCTCCGGTGATCCGGGGGAGGTCGGTGGCGGTGTACCGGGCGCTGGGCATCGACACGGAGACCGCGGCGACGGCTTCGCCGCGATCGTTGCGGACCACTCGTCCGACCGCGGTGACGCCCTTCTCGGAGGTCTCCCGGTTGAGGGCGTAGCCGCGGGTGCGCACCTTGCGCAGTTCGCTGCGTAACCAGCCCAGGTCGACGCCAGATCCCGGATCGTGAGCATAGAGCTCGATGAGCGCTGCGTCGTCGAACTCGGCGAGCAGCACAAGCCCGCCCGAGACGAGGTGGGCGGGGAAGACCATCCCCTCGCGGCGGTCCACCCGCAGCGCGCGGCCGGACTCGGCGGACGCGATGAAGCGCACTCGGTTGCCGGTGCGGAGCATGAGGTTGGCCGACTCGTCGAGGATCGCCACGAGGCCGTCAAGGTGCGGGATCCCGACCGCCCGCAGCCGCGCGGCGAGGGAGTTGGTGTGCGCAGCCAACTCGAGGATCGGCCCCGAGCGGTAGTGCCGATCGGGGGTCTGCACGGCGAAATCGCGATACACGAGCATGGCGAGCACGCGGTGGGCGGTCGATCGGGCAACGCCGAGCCGCGCGGCCGCCTCGCTCACCGTCATGGTGTCCTCGACTTGGAGCATGGCGGCCAGGCGCAGCGCGTGATCCACGCTCTCGATGGCATAGGCGGGCCGCGTTTTCGCGGTCCGGGCCTGCGCCGGACGGTTGGAGAGGGCCACGGTCACATCCTTCGGCAGGCGCGCCCGTTTGGTGGGCAAGGTTCTGTCTAACAGAATCTACTATTCCATAGGACGCAATAGCAGGACAGTGGGGGTGGGCCAGCGCTGGCTATGGCGACCGCAGACGACGCGGCACCGCCGGGGCAGACAACGCGGCACCCCACGCGGCAGACAACCCGGAATGCCACCCGGAATGCCACCCGGAATCCAAGGAGGAAACCATGGCGACCGACCCGGACATCTCTCTCGTCGAGCCCCCAGTTCACTCGCCCGTCCAACTGACAATGGGGTCGAGTTCCAACGAGCCGGAGCCCTCCCCGGAGCTGGCCGACCTCTACCGTGGTTTCGAGAAGGAACTGCTCGTCCCGCTGTGGACCGAGATCGGCGACCTGATGCCGCCCACTCCGCGGTCCAAGGCTCAGCCGCACTTGTGGGAGTGGACGAAACTGCTCGAGCTCGCAGGACTGGCCGGTGACCTCGTCCCGGTCGGGCGCGGCGGCGAGCGGCGCGCCATCGCCTTGGCCAACCCCAGCCTCGGCGGGCGTCCCTATGCCACCCCGACGCTGTGGGCGGCGATCCAATACCTCATGCCGGGCGAGGACGCTCCGGAGCACCGGCACACGCAGAACGCCTTCCGCTTCGTCGTCGAAGGCACCGGAGTGTGGACCGTCGTCGAGCGCGACCCGATCCCGATGAACCGTGGCGACTTTCTGCCGCAGTTCGCGTGGAACTGGCATGCCCACCACAACGCGGCCGACAAGCCGATGGCGTGGATCGACGGGCTGGACATCCCCTTCCAGCACTACGTCGAGAGCACTTTCTTCGACTTCGGCCGCGACGAGATCAGCGACGCCGAGCACTCCACCCCCGACCGGTCACGATCGCAGCGCCTCTGGGGTCACCCGGGCATCGCGCCGCTGTCCCAACTTGGTCCGCTGCCCGGCTCGCCGCTGCTGTGCTACCGCTGGGTCGACACCGATGCCGCGCTCACCGACCAGCTCGAGCTGGAGCGGGAGGGCTTCGGCGGCACCCTGGAGCCCGGCCACGCCGCGATCCGCTTCCTCAACCCGAGCAACGCGGCCGACGTCACCCAGACGATCCGCACCCAGTTCCACCGGATCGTCTCCGGCGTGGAGACCGCCCCACGGCGCGAGACCGGCTCGTCGGTCTATCAGGTCTTCGACGGCACCGGCCTGGTCACGGTCGGTGACTTCTCCTGGACGGTCAGTCGCGGCGACCTGTTCGTCGTGCCCTCATGGCACCAGCTGACCATCCGCTCCGAGGCCTCGCCGTCCGACAGCGACTCCGGAGCGCTCGACCTCTTCCAGTTCGGCGACCAGCCGATCTTCGAGAAGCTCAACCTCGCCCGCACCCAAGTGGAGGACAACCGATGAAGCTCGCCACCATCCGTCTGCAGGACGGCCGCACGGCCGCCGTGCGTGTCGACGGCGACCAGTTGATCCACCTCGGCGCGCCCGACGTGGGCGCCCTGTTGGCCCAGCCCGAATGGCGAGCACGCGCCGCTGCCGTCACCGGCACCACGTCGTATGCCGCCGCCGGCGCCGACTTCGCGACGCTCATCCCGACGCCCAGCAAGATCGTCTGTGTGGGCCTCAACTACCGGACCCACATCACCGAGATGGGCCGGGACCTGCCCGAGTTCCCCACCCTCTTCGCGAAGTTCGCCGACTGCCTGATCGGTGCGACCGACGATATCGCCCGCCCGGAGGAGACGACCGAGTTCGACTGGGAGGTCGAACTCGCCGTCGTCATCGGCGCCACCGTGCGTCGCGCCAAGGGCGCCGACGCCGAAGCCGCCATCGCGGGCTTCACGGTGCTCAACGACATCACCTGCCGCGACTGGCAGTTCCGCACCCGAGAATGGCTGCAAGGCAAGTGCTGGGACTCCTCGACCCCGGTCGGCCCCTACCTCGTGACCCCCGACGAACTGCCCGGCGGCGTCCGCCCCACGCTCGCGGTGCGCTGCGAGATCGACGGCGACACGGTGCAGTCCGACAACACCGGCGACCTGCTCTTCGACCCGGTCGCCCTCGTCGAATACGTCTCGACGATGGTCCGGCTCAACCCGGGCGACCTCATCGCGACCGGGACGCCCGGCGGCGTCGGCCACGCCCGCAAACCCCCGCGCTATCTCCGCGGCGGCGAAGTCGTCGTCACCGAGATCGAAGGCATCGGGCGGCTGGTCAACCGCGTAGTCAACGACGTGAGCTCCTGAGGCGCCTCGATGACCGATCGAACGCTCGCCGATGCCCGTCGTTGGGTGGCCCACGGCACCCACCTGTGCCGTGACGCCCTCGTCTCTCTCGACGAGGCCGACTTCGGGCAGCCGAGTCTGCTCAAGGGGTGGACTCGCAAACACCTCGCCGCACACCTGGCGGCCAACGCCGACGCCGTCGGCAACCTCATCCGCTGGGCCAGGACGGGCGAGCCCACCCCGATGTACTCCTCGCTGGAGCAACGAGCCGACGACATCGAGGACGGGGCACGAAAGTCGGCGAGCGAGCTGACCAACTGGTTCGACCAGTCGGCGACTGCACTCGGCTCGGCGATGGACGGGTTGACCCCGGCGCAGTGGGCCGCAGAGGTCCTCACAGCGCAGGGGCGCACGGTGCCGGCGTCGGAGACCCCGTGGATGCGGGCCCGCGAGGTGATGATCCATGCGGTCGATCTGGGCACGGGAGTCGGCTTCGCCGACCTGCCCGCCGACTTCCTCACAGCGCTCGTCACCGACATCGTCGGGAAACGGTCCGCTGCAGTCGACGGCCCGGCGCTGCTCGTGAGTCCGAGCGACCTGGACCTGAGCTGGACGGTCGCCGGCGCCGGGGACGCCACCGAGGTGACTGGCTCACTGGCCGGCCTCACGGCATACCTCGCCGGGCGAGCCGACCACGACGCGCGCGGCCCCGACGGTGCCCGCGCCCCTGACCTGCCTCGCTGGCTCTGAAGCCAGCCCCCACACGCCCGAGATGTAAGGAGAAACCATGAGTACCAACGTCACCAAGCCAGACGTCGTCATCGTCGGCGGGGGCATCGGCGGGTTGTCCGCTGCGGTGTCCCTCACCAAAGCCGGCCTCAAGGTCCGCGTCCTGGAGGTCGCCCCGGAGTTCGGCGAGGTCGGCGCCGGCTTGCAGATCGGCCCGAACTGCACGCGCATCCTCGATGACCTCGGGCTGCTTGACGAGGTCAAGGCCCTCGGCGTGCTCGTGAAGAACATGGTGATGAAGGACGCCGCCGACGGCTCTGAGCTGACCCGACTCGACCTGGGCGACCTGGAGAAGAAGTACGGCTACCCCTACATGGTCATCCACCGCAGCGACCTGCACGGCACGTTCTTGCGGGCCTGTCAGCGACTCGGCGTGGAACTCATCAACAACCAGAAGGTCGTCGCCTACGAGAACGTCCCGGGCGGGGCGCGGGCGACCTTCGCCGACGGGCACGTCGAGGAGGCCGAGATCGTCATCGCTGCGGACGGGTTGCACTCGATCGCCCGCGAGCAGATCGTCGGCGACCAGCCGGTCAACTCGGCGTATGTCGCGTATCGCGGCGCCGTCATGATCGACAAGGTCCGTGAGAACGACGTGTCGGAGACCGACGTCGTCGTCTACATCGGCCCCAAGTGCCACTTCGTCCAATACCCACTGCGCGGCGGCGAAATGTTCAACCAGGTGGCCGTCTTCGAATCGCCGAAGGCCGTTGCCGGGCTTGAGGATTGGGGCACGCCCGACGAGCTGGACACGGCCTTCGAGGGCATGTGCACGCAAATCCAGAAGGGTCTGCCGCTGATGTGGCGCGACCGTTGGTGGCGGATGTTCGACCGCGACCCGGCGATGAACTGGGTGGACGGCAGGATTGCCCTGCTCGGCGACGCCGCGCACCCGCCGCTGCAATACATGGCCCAGGGCGCGATCATGGCCATCGAGGACGGGTGGGTTCTGTCCCAGCACGTGATCGCCCAGCACGCGCAGCGGACCGACGAGAGTGCCGGCGTCGACTGGGACGGCGCTCTCGCGGCATACAACGCGGTGCGTCCCGAGCACTGCCGCCGGGTTCTGTCGACCGGGCGCAAGTGGGGCCAGCTGTGGCACGTCGACGGGATCAAGCGCGAGCAGCGCAACCACATCCTGCGAAGCCGCGACACCTACGACTACTCGTTCACCGAGTGGATCTATGGGCCGACGGCGCTCACCCCCGAGCAGGAGCCGCCGTTGTATGCGGTGATCCCGCTCGACTCGGTGAAGTTGCCGGAGGGCTCGCTCAGCTGACCCTCCTCGGGCCCGCGAGCGGACGCCCGGTCAGACGTCGAACCAGGCGACGGCCGGCTCGTGCAAGCTGCCCAGCCACACCCGGCCATGGTGTTCGCGTACCCCGGTGGCCATGTGGAAGTGCGTCGCGTCGAGCGTCCGGTCGTGGACAACCTCGCCGTCGTCGTCGAAGGCCATCACCCGAGCCGTGCGTTTCGGTTTCGGCTGCAACACCTCCGGGAGCTTCGCCGCTGCGCGTCGCACCGGCAGCGGCGAGCGTTTGATCCGCTCGAGGAGCTCGTCGCGGCGCGAGGCGATGGCAACCCAGATGAGCCCGTCGGTGCCGAGCGACATGTTGTCCGGATAGCCGGGCAGGTCCTCGGCGAGATAGTCATGGGTGCCCGCCCGGCGCCCGGTCAGCCATCGCCGCACGATGCTGCGGCCCCCGGTCTCGGCGACCGCGACGAAGGCCTCGTCGGCGGCCAGGGCGACGCCGTTGGCGAACTCCAGTCCGTCGAGCAGGGTGTCCACAGACCCATCCTGATGACGCAACAACAGCCTGCCCGTGCGGGTCACCTCGATGAGGTCGGCCCTCCATTGGTTCACGGAATAGCGCCGGGAGGTGTCGGAGAAGAAGATTCGGCCGTCACGGGCGACCGCCGCGTTGTTGCAGAAGGCCATCGGTTGCCCGCCCACCGTGTCCGTGAGCGTCGTCAGCTCGCCTGAGGTGACGTCCAGCGCCAGCAACCCACGCCTGGCGTCGCAGATGAGGACTCGTCCGTCGGGAAGCAGCTCGAGGCCCAGCGGCCGGCCCCCGGTTTGCCCGACCCGCTCCACAAGACGTCCGTCGGGGCTGACCCGGAAGACCGACCCGTCGTCGGTTCCCGTCCAGATACGGCCGTTCGGGGTGACCAGGACGTCTTCGGCTCCCGAGCCGGGGACGCGCACCACGGTGAGCCGGTCGGTCGCCATGGCGCCAGCCTAGCCGCGGGGTGCTCCGAGGTCTTGTCGCGGGTGGGGGTGGGGGTGGGGGTCGGCACCCATCCTCGGCCCGAGAGACCCGCAACTGCAGAGCAGCGGATGTCCCTGCGCTGGTGGGCGGGGGAGCATGGTTCTTCACTCGGAGTTTCCTCTGGATTCGCGAGCCAGACAAGAAGTGAGGACGAGACCATGACAACGGCGGCGCTGTCCGGGACGAGGTCCCTGCCCGCAGTGCTGGCCGGTTGGAGCGGCTCGGGGCACTCGACCGCTGCGGTGCGCTGGGCAGCTCGTCAGGCGGTCCGCCACGGCTACGCCTTGGTTGTGGTCCGCGTCGATCCGCCGACACCCGCCACGCAGAGAAGCTCGTGGGGGCTGGTCTCGGGCACCGGGGCAGGTTTCCTCCTGGGCGATGCTGGCGCCGAACGCCTCCGGGCGGAGCTCATCGCGAGCCACCCCGATCTCGACGTGCGTTTCGTCCGATGCGATGGTGACCCGGCCACGATCCTCGCCGCGGCAACCCAGTGGGCCGAGCTTGTCGTCCTCGGGGCCCGCGGCCCCGCACGCGTCGCGAACCGGGTGGTCGGCCCGGTCGTGGCGGAAGTCTTGCGGGTGTCCACCGGCCCGGTCGCTGTCGTGCCCGGTCTGCATGTCGAGTCCGGCGACGGTGCGATCACCATCGCATCTAGGTGTCTGGAGACGTGGTGGCCAGACTGGTTCTCCACGCTCTTGGATGACGTCCATGTGGTCGCAGACGCGACCGCAGAGCTCGTACGAGCCTCGTGGGATTCCGCGCTCGTCGTCACGGCCTGCGCCGGTCGTCACCACGCGGCTGCAGCGCAGTGCGAGTGCGTGGCGCTCGTGCGCTCGACGGTCTGCCCGGTGCTGAGGCTTCCCGTCCGAGTCCTGGCGACGCCTCAGGCGTCGTGGAGCGCAGGCGCGGACGTTGCGGCGTCGGCGGATTGGGCCCGCGTGATCTCCTCTGCTGTTCGCTGATTCGCGCACCCCTCTGCTTGCGGGTCGAGCGGTGTTGGCGAGTCGGCCCGCCGTGGGAACTCGCTGACGAATCGCTACTCTCGAATCGTGGATATCAGCCTTCTGCGCTTGGCGAGCGAGATCACCGGCACGCGTCCTTTGCGGTGTACGAGCCGGGGGATCCCCCACCGACCGTGCATGTCTGGGAACGCCTGGGCGTCGTGCCGTTGGAGCGTATGAGCGTGGCTCATGAGGGAGCTGCTGCCGACCTGGGTGGGTATAGCGAGACCGCGCTGCGCCGGATCGACGACTGCCTGTTGGCGGATCATTTCCCACCCGAGGCGGATGTCGCTCGCGCCATCTCGATCTACCTTTGCGACTACCTGATCGGTGTCATTCAGGGGGCTCATTGGCTGTTGGAGCCCGAGGGGTGGATCTGGCTAGCTCTGCCAACGAAGCACCGCCTCGATCCCTACCGAGGGGTCGAGACGGCGCTGGTGAAGAGGGAGCCGATTGCTCAGCGGTTTGTTATGACCGCGTCGGAGCTGGCATCTCGATGATGAGCCGCCACCCGGCGGCCATGTGAGCGACACAACGTCGGACGTGTTGGCCAAGGATGAGGACCGAGGTGCTGCGCTGCTGAAAGACTCACGCCGTGGCACTCTTCCGCAAGCGCGAGTCGGGTCCGGGGCGGCATCCCATCGCGGCGTTCTGGGAGTGGTGGGCCGCTGAGGGCCATCACATCGACCCACGAAGGGGGCCGTCAAAGTCCACCGATAAGCTCAGCAGCCGGGTCGCGGCGATCCACTCGGATCTCGCGTGGCACTTCGGTCCAGGCGCGACCTCCGAACATTGTCTGACCGTGTCGGCGGGAGGGGTCGCCGAGCTGCGCCCCGTGGCGGAGAGGTGGTTGCGGGCTGCTCCGCCGGCAGACGCGACGTGGGAGTTCCGGTGCAGTCAGGAATCCGACCCCGAAGCGCTGAACAACGTCCTTGAGATCGAGGGAAGCAAGGTCGACCTGGCGTCCACCCGGTTTCGGGTCGAGCCGGTGCCGGAGGAGCTGCGCGTCCACGTTGGCGTTTACCACCCGGCGTTTGGTGACCTTCCCGAGCCTGTTCGGCAGCAGGTCGCCTACTTGGTGCTCGACTGGCTGGTCGGGGAGGACGACGTCGAGCGTTGGCTGGGGGAGGTTGAGACTCTGACCGAGCCTCCACAGGAGGCTGTGGCCGGGAGTGGGGTGTTGGCGGCCGTTGCTGAGATCGCGGCGCAACGAGATCCGCAGGAGTGGGCTATCGCCGAATGGCAGGACCAGGACGGCACTCCGGGCTGGGCGATGTACCGTCGCGGTCTGCGCTGGATCGATCACCCGACCTTGGATCGGCACCAGATCGTGTCGGTGTCGTACGACGCGCAGGACAACGGGTTGCCGGCCGACTCGGCTGCCCTGGAGGGGCTTGAGCAGCTCGAGTCCGAGCTCGAGTCGCTTCTCGGGGACCGGGGCATCCTGGTGGCCCACGAGACCCATGGCGGGGTGCGCAAACTGCACGCGTACACCGATGGTGAGGATCAGAACATCGACGCAGCCGTCACGGAGTGGGGAAGCAGGTGGCACGTCTGCGTTGAGGCGCGAGCTGATCCTGCCTGGTCACAGGTGCGACCCTTGACCGGCTGACTCGAAACGGGCTGGTCGGTGCGTGGTGCGATCATTGCGCTGTGGCTAAGAGGCAGCGATCCCAGACGTTCGCTGACTTGGTCGGGGCCCTCGACCCAGTCGTCGGTGAACCCAACGCGGATGCCGGGGACTGGCCATCGCCGATCAGGGACGGTGAGTGGTTTGACGATGATGGTAAGTGCTGGCATGTGCGTGGCGACCCACTCGACTCCAAGCGCGCTCGGCGCGTCATGGTCCAGCCCGATGTCCGCGTCCTCCACCGCTACGGCATGCATCCGACGGAAGTCTCCGGGGCAGAGCGCCAGGCGTTGTTAGCCCGGGTTGAGCAGTTCTTGGAGGGTCATGCGCCGCCGATGAGCGCCTTCGACCTGGCCGAGTTCAGGGACGAGGGTCGAGCAGTGATGCTTGTCGTCGAAGAGAGCTGCTGACAACCGATCCGCACGCTCATGCCGCCTTCTGACGCCGGTGATCGGGGCGGGAACAAGGGCGAACCACGGAGAGTTGAGCCTGATAGGCGCAACTTTGCCGAGCGTGGGTTTGACAACCCGGCCCTAGCGGAGCAACCTGAGCGTCGAAGACTCCATCACACGGCATACCCAACGCAGGTATGCCGCGCACCTAGATACGACAAGCAGGAGAACACTCATGGCACGTGCGGTCGGCATTGACCTCGGCACCACCAACTCGGCTGTCGCCGTCCTCGAGGGCGGCGAGCCGACCATCATCGCGAACGCCGAGGGGGGCCGCACCACCCCGTCGGTCGTCGCGTTCAGCAAGAGCGGCGACGTCCTCGTCGGCGAGATCGCCAAGCGCCAAGCTGTCACCAACGTCGACCGCACCATCCGCTCGGTCAAGCGTCACATCGGCACCGACTGGACGGCCGACGACATCGACGGCAAGCGCTACACCGCCCAGGAGATCAGCGCGCGCATCCTTCAGAAGCTCAAGCGCGACGCCGAGGCCTACCTCGGTGAGACCGTGACCGACGCGGTCATCACGGTCCCGGCGTACTTCGACGACCACGAGCGTCAGGCCACCAAGGAGGCCGGCGAGATCGCGGGGCTCAACGTCCTGCGGATCATCAACGAGCCGACCGCCGCCGCACTGGCCTATGGCCTGGACAAGGGCAGGGAGGACGAGCTCATCCTCGTCTTCGACCTCGGTGGCGGCACCTTCGATGTCTCTCTGCTCGAGGTCGGCAAAGACCCTGAGGACGGCTTCTCGACGATCCAGGTCAAGGCCACCAGCGGCGACAACCGCCTCGGCGGCGACGACTGGGACGACCGCATCGTCACCCATCTGCTCGGCACGGTGAAGAACAGCACGGGCGTCGACCTGTCCAAGGACAAGATCGCCATGCAGCGCCTGCGCGACGCGGCCGAGCAGGCCAAGAAGGAGCTCTCGTCCTCGACGAGCGCCACGCTCAACCTGCAATACCTGTCGATGAGCGAGAACGGGCCGATCCACCTCGACGAGACGATCAGCCGGGCCCAGTTCGAGCAGCTGACCAAGGATTTGCTCGACCGCTGCAAGGCCCCCTTCGCCAAGGTCATCAAGGACGCCGGCATTGCGCTGTCGGCCATCGATCACGTTGTGCTCGTGGGCGGTTCGACCCGTATGCCGGCCGTGACAGCTCTCGTCAAGGAGCTCACCGGGGGCAAGGACCCGAACAAGGGCGTCAACCCGGACGAGGTCGTCGCCATCGGCGCGAGCCTGCAGGCCGGCGTCCTCAAGGGCGAGCGCAAGGACGTCCTTCTCATCGACGTCACCCCGCTCAGCCTCGGCATCGAGACCGAGGGCGGGCGGTTCACCAAACTCATCGAGCGCAACACGGCCATCCCGACCAAGCGGTCGGAGATCTTCACGACGGCGGCTGACAACCAGCCCTCGGTGCTCATCCAGGTCTTCCAGGGCGAGCGCGAGATCGCGCAGCACAACAAGCCGCTGGGCACCTTCGAGCTGACCGGAATTGCTCCGGCTCCGCGCGGTGTCCCCAAGATCGAGGTCACCTTCGATATCGACGCCAACGGCATCGTCCACGTCTCGGCCAAGGACCGCGGCACCGGCAAGGAGCAGTCGATGACGATCTCCGGCGGCAGCGCGCTGCCCAAGGAGGAGATCGAACGGATGGTCCGCGAGGCCGAGCAGCACGCCGAGGAGGACCGCCAGCGCGTCGAGGAGATCGAGACCCGCAACCAGGCCGAGCAGGTCGTCTATTCGACCGAGAAGTTCCTGGCCGACAACGCGGACAAGATCCCCGCAGACATCAAGGCCGAGGTCGAGACGGCTCTCGCGGATGTCAAGACCGCGGTCGCCAAGGACTCGACGGCCACCGTCGAGGACATCAAGGCCAAGGTCGCGACGCTCGACACCGTGCGCTCCAAGATGGGCGAAGCCATGTATGCCGCGGCCGCGGCTGCCGGTGAGGCGGCAGGGGCCGAGGGCGGCTCGGGCGACGCGGGCGGCTGGACGGACGCCGGCCAAGCCGGCCAGTCCGGTGCAGGCGAAGGCCCGCAGGACGAGGTGGTCGACGCCGAGGTGGTCGACGACGAGGACAAGCGGTGACGCACGGTCCCTCGCACGGGCAGGCGGGGCCCTCACACGGCCCCGCCCACCCGGGCGACCGCACGTCTGCAGAACCCGGCGGTTTCGACGAGTTCGACCATCCCGAGTTCGCTCCGCTCGGCGAACCTGACGCGGTCAACACCGAGGCAGTCAACGACGACCCAGGCCCGATGCCTGGCGGCTCGGCACCTAGCGGCTCGGCACCCGGCAGTCCCGTCGTCTCCGATGGGACCGCGGCCGAGGGCGACTCCACCGAGCCGCTGACGATTGCCGATGTGCTGGGTGAGCCGGCGGCATACGCGGCCTTGGCTTCCGAGCGTCTTGAGGACCTGCGTCGGTTGCAGGCCGAATACGTCAACTACAAGAAGCGGGTCGATCGAGACCGTGACGTCGCACGCGAGCAGGGCATCAGCCATGTGCTCGAGTCGATGATGCCGGTCCTCGACGAGATCCATTTCGCGCGTGAGCACGGTGACCTGTCCGACGGCCCGTCCGGGACGATCGTCGACAAGCTCGAGGCCGTCCTTGCTCGCCTCGGGATAGAGCGCTTCGGTGCCTTCGGTGACGAGTTCGACCCCAACCATCACGAGGCGCTGATGCGGCTGGAGTCCGATCTGCCCGAGGGCGCGACGACGACTACGGTCGTTCAGGTGCTCCAGCCGGGCTATCGGCTCGGTGATCGAGTGGTTCGGGCCGCGCGCGTCGCCGTTGCCGATCCGAGCTAGCGACAACTCTTAACGAAGGGAGGGTACGCCGAGATGGCGAGTCAGGATTGGCTGTCGAAGGACTTCTACGCGGTCCTCGGTGTGCCCAAGGACGCCGACGCGGCGGCTATCAAGAAGGCCTACCGCAAGCTCGCCCGCAAGCACCACCCCGACCAGAACGCCGGGAACACCGCGGCCGAGCAGCGCTTCAAGGACATCGGCGAGGCCCATGCCGTGTTGTCCGACTCCGAGCAGCGTCATCAATACGACCAGCTCCGGGCGATGGCCTCCGGCGGGGCGCGCTTCACCGCGGGACCGGGCGGTGCCGGTGGCTTCGAAGACATCTTCAGCGGAATGTTCGGCGGCGGCGGCAATGGCGGCAACGTGCGCTTCAGCACGTCGGGTGGACGCGGCGGGACTGCCGGCAACCCGGACCTGCAGGATCTGCTGGGTGGGCTCTTCACCGGCGGAGCCGACCCGTATGGCCGACAGGGCTTCGGCAACGATCCGTACGGCGGCTTCGGCGGTACCCGGCCCCTCGGCGCGGAAGCGACATCGAGGCGCGAGCGACGCTGGCCTTCCGCCAGGCGGTCGAGGGTGACACGGTCACGCTCGCGACCGCCGACGGCGCTCAGGTCACGACGCGGATCCCGCCCGGTGTCAAGGACGGGCAGAAGATCCGCCTGCGGGGCAAGGGCCACGCGGCCGGCCCTGGAGGAACGCCTGGTGACCTCATGCTCACTATCTCGGTGACCCCCCACCCGGTCTTCGGCAGGGACGGCGACAACTTGACCGTCGAGCTCCCAGTCACCTTCGCCGAGGCCGTCCTCGGCGCGACCGTCAGCGTGCCCACCCTCACCGGCGAGCCGGTGCGGGTCAGGGTGGCTCCCGGCACCCCGAGTGGTCGGGTCCTGCGGATCAAGGGCCGCGGCGTCACCCGAGGGAAGGTGGTCGGCGATCTGCTGGCCAAGGTGCAGGTCGTCGTGCCCCAACGCCTCACCGACGAGGCCCGAGCCGCCGTCGAGACCCTTCAAACCCTGGATCAGGGCTTCGACCCCCGTGCCGAGCTCGCCGCGAAGGCGACTCGGTCGTGACCAGGCCCGGTGACATCCGATCTCGGGGGCGAACGGCATACCAACCCAGTGACGACACGCCCGTCTTTGTGATCTCGGTGGCCGCAGAACTGGCGGGGATGCACTCTCAGACCCTCCGGCAATATGACCGGCTCGGGCTGGTGACGCCGTCACGCACCCAGGGCGGCGGGCGGCGCTACTCCGCGCGCGATGTCGCGCTGTTGCGCGAAGTGCAGCGGCTCTCCCAGGAAGAGGGCGTCAGCCTTGCCGGTATCCAGCGCATCCTGGCGCTTGAACATGAAGCCGCCGCGTTGCGCGCTCGCGTGAGCGCCTTGAGCGCGGAACTGGACCAGATGCGGTATGCCGCCGGGCAGCGGGTATTCGCCGCCGGGCCGCGTGGTGACATCGTGACGATGCGCCCTGGCCAGCGGCCGGCCCGCCCGTTCGGCCCTTCCCGTGCTCTAGTCGTCTGGCGACCGACCGGAGGCTGAGGGTGGGGCTCCCGGTTGCCCGCGACGTGGGCGCCAAGGTCCCGTAGGCTGCGCCTCGTGAGCAGTGTGAGCAGTGTGAGCAGCGCTCCCGCTGGCGCGTTCACCAAGGATCGTGACCTCGTCGAACTGGGGTCCACGTTAGGCGGCATCGTCGCCTGGGCCGGCGTCGTGGTCCCCACCGCGCTGAACTATCGACGGAACGCCGTTCCGGCCGTGTGGTGGGCGCTGGCCGTGGTCATCCTCGTGTGCTTCATTGTCTTGCCCGGGACGCGCCGGCGCCCGAGGGTGAGCGATCGGATCGTGCTTGCCGTGATGATCGCAGCGGGTCTCGGCGCCTGCGCCGTGTGGGGCGGTGATGTGGCGACGCCGGTCTTTCTCGTGCTGAATTCGGGTGTTGCCGGGTTCGTCATCTCGACCCGGGGGTCCATGTTCCTGGTGGCCGGCCAGACCGCATACCTCTTTCTTATCCTCACGCTGCAAAATACGACGGTCGTCTGGGCCCTGCTGTATGGCGCCTTGATGTTCTTCGCGGCGCTGATGGTGCATGTGGTCATGCGGGAGAAGGGGGCCGTTGAGGCCGCTGCCGCCGTGGCCGCCGAGTTGGAGTCAGCCAACAGCCGACTCGTGGCGACCAATGCGGCGCTGCTGCAGGCGCAATCGCGGCTCAGCGAGGCCAGCCGCGTCGAAGAACGCCTGCGGATCTCCCGTGACCTGCACGACGGGTTGGGCAGCCAGCTCACGGCGCTGACCTTGCACCTCGATCTCATCGCGCGCAGCGTCGACGGTCCGGCCGCCGAGTATGTCGCGCAGGCCAAGGCGTTAGCTGCCCTCGTCATCGGGGACATCAGAAGTGTGGTGAGCCAACTTCGGGGCTCCCAGGTGTCGCCGCGCGACCAGATCGCCAGGTTCGCCCGATCGCTACCCCGTCCCAGCACGTCGCTCGATATCACCGAGGCGCTTGACGAGGCGCCAGCGCCGGTCGCCGAGGCAATCATGCGTGTGGTTCAGGAGGCGCTCACCAACGCAGCGCGCCACGGCGGCGCGACACATGTCAAAGTCGTCGTTCGCGAAGACCCCGAAGACCCCGCCGAGAGGGCCGCTGCCGAGAGGGCCGCTGCCGAGAGGGCTGCCGCCGAGAGGGCTGCTGCCGAGAGGGCCGCTGCCGAGAGGGCCGCTGCCGACAGGGCTGCTGCCGAGAGTGCCGCCGCCGACAGGGCTGCCGCCGACAGGGCTGCTGCCGACAGGGCTGCTGCCGAGAGGGCCGCTGCTGAGAGGGCTGCCGCTGAGAGGGCTGCCGCTGAGAGGGGCGCCAACGACGGGGCCGCCGCCAATAGGGCCGCTGCCGAGAGGGCTGCTGCCGAGAGGGCCGCCGCTGAGAGGGCCGCCGCTGAGAGGGCAGCTGCCGAGAGGGCCGCTGCCGAGAGGGCTGCCGCTGAGAGGGCCGCTGCCGAGAGGGCTGCCGCTGACAGGGCCGCCGCGGAGAGGGCTGCCGCTGACAGGGCCGCCGCGGAGAGGGCCGCCGCCGACACCGCCGCCGCCGGCGCCGCCGCCGACCGCGCTGCTGACCGCGCTGCTGACCGCGCTGCTGACCGCGCTGCTGACCGCGCTGCCGCCGCCGAGGACCGTACTGCCGCCGTAGAGGACCGCACTGCCGCCGCCGAGGACCGAGCTGAAGCCGCCGAGGACCGAAGGGCCCTGTTCTTCGAGATCACCGACGACGGTGTCGGTGCGGGCGACGTGGCACCGGGCAACGGGCTGTCCGGCATGCGCGAGCGCGTCACCGCTCTCGGCGGGTCGTTGCGCTGGGAGTCATCGCCAGGTCACGGCTTCCGGGTCATCGGCCGCATCCCCGGCGCCGTCACCGCGTCGAGGCCCCCTCCCGCTGGCTCGGGTGAGCGGGAGCCAGAGGGTCCGGTGGCGCACGCTATCGCGGGGTAGGCCTCAGATGAACAGCAGCTGCGCACCGTCGGTGAGCTCGATGAAGTCCGTGGCGGAGATGATCGCCTCGACGCCGTCGTAGAGGTCGTCCTCGGTGAGTTGGTTCATGTCGGCCGACATCCGGCAGGCCCACAGGTGAGCCCCTGAGTCGTGCAGCAGGTCCAGGAATTCCGGGACGTCGGGGACGTCGAGGTCGGCAATCTGCTTCTTCATCATCTTGGTGGCCGCTGCCGTCGCCCCGGGCAGGGCGCCGAGCATGTGGTGGATGCCGATGCCGGCGTGGCCCGGAGGGTGCATCGCGGTGTTGCCGACGAAGCTGAACTTCAAGTGGGACATCGTGGCCTTGTTGATGATGTCGAAGCCCCAGAAGGTGAAGAACAGGTGGGTCTCGATGCCTTCGCCGACGGCGGCGTTGGCGAGGATGAGGCCCGGATAGGCCATGTCGAGGTTGCCCTTGGAACAGATGATGGCGAGCTTGCGCCCGGTTGGGGTCTCGTCGTCGAATGACGGGACGATCATGTCGGTCATGGTGAACTCAGCTCTCGCGTTGGGGATGTCGGGGTGCGGCTGGGCTCAGACGCAGCCCTTGGGCTTCTGCAAGCCCGCGATGTAGGACATCTTCTTGGCCGGCTTGCCCGGGAAGAGGGCGAAGAGCTCCTTGACCGGGATCCCACCGACGGTGGAGATCCGGCGCAAGGTCGCGGTCTCCTTCTGAGTCTCGAAGTCTTTGCGCAAGAATCGGATCGGCACCCAGTGGGCATCGGTCAGGGTGATGCCGATGTTGCCGGCGAGGGTCTGCGCCAGCTCCTCGTCCCACTGGTCGGGGTTGGTGAGGAAGCCCTCGGCGTCCAGGTCGACCGATCGGCCGGCGATCGTGGTGGTGGGCATGGGGTGTGACTCTCCTTGGGTTGTGGTGCGGATGGCGAGGGCTCAGCCTTCGGGGCGCTTTCCGGCCATCGACATGGCCGAGGGCAACGGCATCGGTCGGCCCGGGAGCAGGACGTTCCAATAGATGTGCCGGAAGGCCAGCTTGCCGAGGTGGTTGGCGTAGGACTCCTTGAGCAGGCTCATCGGTCCGACCTTGGGCATCGGGAAGGTGCCGGTGAGCGGTTGGGTGTCGTAGTTGAAGTCGAGCAGCAGCGCCCTCCTGCTTCCCGTCTCCACGAAGCAGTTGGCGTGCCCGTCGAAGGAGTGCAGCATGGCTCGCCCGGCGACGAGCTCGACGAAGTTCTCGACGAAGACGTGGACGGAGAAGTGCGCCACCGAGCCCGCCTTGGAGGTCGGCAGGTTGCCGGCGTCGCCCAGGGCGAAGATCGTGTCGTAGGTCGTGCTCTGCATCGTGTGCTTGTCGATCGGCACGTAGTTGAGCTCGTCGCCCAGTCCCGACTCGGCGACGAAGTCGGCGCCCATGTTGAGCGGCACGGTTACGAGCTGGTCGTAGGCGATCTCCCGCTCGTCGTAGGAGCGGATGATCTTGGCGTCCTGGTCGACCGACTCGATCATGAAGTCGGTCTCCAGGGTGATCCCGCGACGGGCGAGCATGTCGCCCAGCTCACGGCTGGCCACGGGCTTGGTGAACGCGCCGTCCAGCGGAGTGACGTAGACCAGCTCGGTCTTCTCGCGCAGCCCACGCCGGCGCAGCCAGTCCTCGGCGAGGAACACGAACTCCATCGGCGCCACCGGGCACTTGATGGGCATCTCGGTGATGTGCATGACCAGCCGCCCGCCGGTGAACCGGTCGAGCTGAGCCTTGAGCGCGATCGCTCCCTCGAACGTGTAGAACTCGCCGACGGTCTTGTGCCATTCGTCCCCGAGCATCCCCGGCGTCTGATCGGGGCGCGGGGTGGTGCCGGTAGCGATCACGAGGTAGTCGTAGCTGAGCTCACGCCCGTTGGCCAGGTGGACCACGCGTGCCTGCGGGTCCACCCGCCGGATCTCGCACATGAGCAGCTCGATGCCGTCCTTGAGGAAGACGTGCGTGCTCCGACGGATCTGCTGCGGGGTGTTGATTCCGAACGGGATGAACAGATATCCAGGCTGATAGTCGTGGACGTCGTCCTTGTCGACGACGACGATCTGCCACTCATCGTCGGCGAGGCGGCTGCGGAGCTTGTTGGCGGTCATCGTCCCAGCGGTTCCCCCGCCGAGGATCACGAGGGTGCGCATGGCGAATCTGTCCTTGATCTCGCGTAGTGGTTCCGTATCTGACAGAATACCCCTGTGGGTATGCCGCGCGTGGGGTCCAAGGTCCCCGCTCGGGTGTGCTGTGCAGCACAAGCGCCTGGAAGGATGGCCGGATGACCAAGGTCGAGCTGACACCCGACGAGATGACCAAACTCGCCAATCGACTGCGCCGCGCCCAGGGTCAGATCGGCGGAGTGCTGCGGATGATCGAAGAAGGCCGGGACTGTCAGGACATCGTCACCCAGCTCGCCGCGGTGCGACGCGCGGTGGACCGGGCTGGGTTCTCGATCATCGCGACCGGTCTCAAACAGTGCGTCGCCGAGGCCCGCGATCGCGGCGACGACGAGGTCGACACCGCACTGATGGAGAAGCTCTTCATCACCCTCGCTTGAGCGCGGCCTCGACCTCGTCGAACATCCGGTCGTTGAACAGGACGAAGCGCACCAGCTCGAGCCGGCTCGCCTGATCGTGCCCTCGCACCGCGCTCACCGCCACCCTCGCCACGGTCGGCTCGGCCCAGCCATAGACACCGGCGCTCACCGCGGGGAACGCGACCGACCGTGCCCCCACCCGCAACGCCTCCTCGAGCGAGCGGGTGAAACATCGGGCGAGATCGGCCTCGCTGCGCTCGCCCCGATGCCAGTTGGGGCCCACGGTGTGAATGACCCATCGGCAGGGCAGCTCGCCCGCGCCGGTGACGACCGCCTCACCCACCGGCAAACCTGCGGGGTATGCCGTGCGCCGCACCTCCCGGCACTCCCGCAGCAGCTCAGGCCCGGCCGCCCGGTGGATGGCGCCGTCGACGCCTCCGCCGCCGAGCAATGCAGAGTTGGCCGCGTTGACGATCGCGTCGACCCGCTGCTCAGTGATGTCGCCGCGCACCGCCTCGATGTGGCTCATGCCCCTGACGCTAGCGCCGGTGGGCCCGCTCGCGGCGGCCTGCCGGTAAGACCAGCGGCAGACCCGTAAGTTGAGTGGAATACACTCAAGTTTGTCGGGGTTGACCCCGAGAGAGTCCCCACGGAGCCAGGAGCGCGGCATACATGGATCTGAAGCTGACGACCAAGGCCCAAGAGGCATTGTCCGCGGCGGTCCGCGCCTCTGCAGCCGCCGGCCACCCACACACTGAGCCCGCCCACCTGCTCAAGGCCCTCACCGAACAGAGCGACACCACGACGCCCGCGCTGCTTCAGGCGGCCGACTCGTCCCTGGCCGCTGCCGCTCAAGCAGCTCAGAAGATGCTGAGCGGTATGCCGTCCGCGTCGGGGTCGAGTGTCTCAGCGCCGGGCCTGTCGCGATCCGCGATGAGCGTGCTGGAGGCGGCCCGAGCGGCGATGGCCGCGATGGGTGACAGCTACGTGTCCACCGACCACCTGGTGCTCGCGCTGGCCAGGGTGGGTCGGTTCGGGCTCGACGCGGCGAAGATCGAGGCCGCGATCCCGGGTCTGCGTGGCGGGCGGACGGTCGACTCCGAGAGTCCCGAGGGGACCTTCGACGCACTCACCAAGTACGGCACCGATCTCACCGCGCGGGCTCGTGAGGGCAAGCTCGACCCGGTGATCGGCCGTGACGCGGAGATCCGCCGGGTGGTCCAAGTCCTCTCGCGGCGTACCAAGAACAACCCCGTGCTCATCGGCGAGCCCGGTGTCGGCAAGACCGCCGTTGTCGAGGGGCTTGCCCAGCGCATCGTCGACGGCGACGTGCCCGAGAGCCTGCGCGGCAAGAAGCTCATCTCTCTGGACCTCGGGGCGATGGTGGCCGGAGCGAAGTATCGCGGCGAGTTCGAGGAGCGTCTCAAGGCCGTCCTCGAGGAGATCCGCAATGCCGAGGGCCAGGTCATCACGTTCATCGACGAACTGCACACCGTCGTCGGCGCCGGGGCGACCGGCGAGGGCGCAATGGACGCCAGCAACATGCTCAAGCCGCTGCTGGCCCGCGGTGAGCTGCGGATGGTTGGTGCCACGACCCTCGACGAATACCGCCGACACATCGAGAAGGACGCGGCCCTGGAGCGACGCTTCCAGCAGGTCTTCGTCGGCGAACCGTCGGTGGAGGACACGATCGCGATCCTGCGCGGGCTCAAGGAGCGTTACGAAGCCCACCACAAGGTGGAGATCGAGGACTCGGCGCTCGTAGCGGCCGCCAGCTTGTCCGACCGCTACATCACCGGTCGGCAGTTGCCCGACAAGGCGATCGACCTCGTCGACGAAGCCGCCTCGCGGCTGCGCATGGAGATCGACTCCTCGCCGGTCGAGATCGACCAACTCCAACGCACCGTCGACCGGATGCGGATGGAGGAGCTGCACCTGGCCAAGGAGACTGACGCCGCCTCCGTCGAGCGGCTCGAGCGGCTGCGCAAGGACCTCGCCGACCGGCAGGAGGAGCTCGCCGCGCTCAACGGCCGCTGGGAGGCCGAGAAGTCCGGACTCAACCGGGTCGGGGAGCTCAAGGCGAGCCTCGACGACCTGCGCACCCAGGCCGAGCGGCTACAGCGCGAGGCGCGCTACGAAGAGGCCGCGCGGTTGCTCTACGGCGAGATCCCCGCCTTGGAGAAGGAGTTGGCCTCGGCGCAGCAGGCGGAGGTGGCGGCGCGCGGCGGCGCGGCATACGGGGGGTCTGAGGTGATGGTCAAGGACCGGGTCGGTGCCGACGACATCGCCGAGGTGATCTCGGCGTGGACCGGGATCCCGGCCGGTCGGCTGCTGCAGGGCGAGACCGAGAAGTTGCTGAACATGGAGCAGCTCATCGGAGCCCGGCTCATCGGCCAGGGCGACGCGGTCCGGGCCGTGTCCGATGCCGTGCGGCGTTCTCGGGCCGGTCTGTCCGACCCGGACCGGCCGACCGGCTCATTCCTCTTCCTCGGGCCGACCGGCGTCGGCAAGACCGAGTTGGCCAAGTCGCTGGCCGACTTCCTCTTCGACGACGAGCGCGCGATGGTGCGCCTCGACATGTCGGAGTATTCCGAACGGCACGCCGTCGCCCGCCTCATCGGCGCGCCTCCTGGCTATGTCGGCTACGAGGAGGGCGGTCAGCTCACCGAGGCCGTCCGGCGGCGGCCCTACTCGGTCGTGCTGCTCGATGAGGTGGAGAAGGCTCACCCGGAGACCTTCGACATCCTCCTGCAAGTGCTCGACGACGGGCGTCTCACCGACGGGCAGGGCCGCACGGTCGACTTCCGCAACGTGATCCTCGTGATGACTTCCAACCTCGGCTCGCACGTGCTCGTCGACCCGACGATGGTCGACGCCGCCAAACGCGAGGCGGTCATGGGCCTGGTGCGGGCGTCGTTCAAGCCCGAGTTCCTCAACCGCCTGGACGAGGTCGTCATCTTCGACCCGTTGTCGACCGAGGAGCTGTCGCGGATCGTCGAGTTGCAGGTGCGGGCCCTGTCGGCCCGACTGGCCGACCGCCGGATCACGCTCGAGGTGACCCCCGCCGCCAAGGAATGGCTGGCGGTGACGGGCTATGACCCGGCCTACGGCGCCCGGCCGCTGCGACGGCTCGTGCAGCGCGAGATCGGCGATCGGCTCGCTCGGGAGTTGCTTGCCGGCGAGATCCATGACGGCTCGACGGTCGTCGCCGACCGCGACGAAAGCGCCGACGCGCTCACCCTCCGCCTGCGAGGGTGAGGCCTCGCCGGGGACGACGGCAGGACCCGGCCCCCGCGCGGCATACCGGGCTGCGGCGCTCGCAGGGCGGCCGGGTCCTGTCGGTGGTCAGTCGTGCTTGGGCTTGGCGTACTCCTTGGCCTTCTCGGGGGGCATGTAGTCGTAGCGCAACTGGCGCCTGCTGAACGAGCCGGTGCCGTGCGACACCGAGCGCAGGTCGATCGGATAGCGGGACAGCTCCGTCTGCGGCACCTCGGCGTGCACGATCGTCCAGCCGGACTGGCCAGCTGGCTCGGTGCCAAGGACCTGGCCGCGGCGGCTGCGCAGATCCTGCATGACCGAGCCGACATAGTCGTCGCTCACCGTGACGTCGACCGCGTCGATCGGCTCGAGCAGGGCGACCGTCGACTCATTCGCGGCCTCCTTGAGCGCCATCGACGCGGCCGTCTGGAAGGCCATGTCCGAGGAGTCGACCGAGTGCGCCTTGCCGTCGAAGAGGGTGACCCGCACATCGACGAGCGGGTAGCCGGCGAGCACTCCCTTGTCGAGCTGAGCGCGGGCGCCTTTCTCCACCGAGGGGATGAAGTTGCGGGGCACCGAACCGCCGACCACCTTGTCGACGAACTCGAAACCGCCACCGCGGGGCAACGGCTCGATCTCGAGTTCGCACACGGCATACTGCCCGTGCCCACCGGACTGCTTGACATGCCGGCCCCTGACGATGACCTTCTTGACGAAGGTCTCGCGCAGCGCCGTGCGGAACGGCTCGGCCTCCACTTGGACGCCGTATCGCTCCTGTAGCCGCCCGAGCAACTCCTCGATGTGAGCCTGGCCCATCACCCACAGGACCACCTGATGGGTCTCGGCGTTGTGCTCCATGCGCATCGTCACGTCTTCGGCGACCAGCCGTTGCAGGGCAGAGGCCAGCTTGTCCTCGTCGGCCTTGCTCTTGGCGCGAATCGCCACCGGCAGCAACGGCGCGGGCAGCACCCACGGCTCGATGAGGGCGGGCTTGTCCTTGCCCGAGAGAGTGTCGGAGGTCTCGGCCTTCGCGAGCTTGGACACGAGCGCGATGTCTCCGGCGATCGCGAACTCCTTGGGCCGCAACGAGTCGATGAGCGGCGAGGACAGCGGCCCGACCCGCTCGTCGTCGTCGTGCTCGGGGTGACCTTCCAGTGGGTGACCGAGGAAGGTCTCCAGGTGACCGGAGACGTGCACGACATCCTCAGGTCGCAGCGTGCCGGAGAAGACCCGGACCAGCGACAGCCGCCCGACATAGGGGTCGCTGCTCGTGCGGATCACTTCGGCGACGAGTGGGCCATGTGGGTCGCACGTCAGCCCGGGCAACTCGGCGCCGGAGGGCGTGGTGATCAGCGGCGCGGGCCGCGAGTCCGGCGACGGGAAGGCCGACTCGATGAGCTCGAAGATCTCCTCCATACCGACGCCGGTAGCCGGCGAGATCGGCAGCACCGGGAAGAACGTGCCCTTGCCGATGGCGGTCTTCGTGTCCGCGATGAGCTGGGCGACGTCGACCTCCTCACCGGAGAGATAGCGGTCCAGCAGCGAGTCGTCCTCGGACTCCTCGATGATCGCCTCGATGAGAGGGCCGCGCTGATCCTCGATCGTCGCGGCCTCGGCAGGGTCGGGCGCGCGCCGCGTGCCCGACCCGTCGGCCACATACTGGCTGATCAGCGCCATCGACCCGACGACGGTTTTGTCGTCGGCGTGCACCGGCAGATAGACCGGCTGGGCATCGCCGAAGACCCGCCGACAGGTTGCGATCGTCTCGGCGTAGTCCGAGCGGGGCATGTCGAGCTTGCTGACGGCGATGATGCGCGGCATACCGATCGAGGCGCACTCCTGCCAGAGCAAGGCGGTGGCGCCGTCGATGCCGTCAGCACCGGAGATGACGAAGATGGCGGCGTCGGCGGCGCGCAGGCCCGCTCGCAGCTCGCCGACGAAATCCGGGTAGCCGGGGGTGTCGATGAGGTTGACGGTCAGTCCGCCACTGTCGATGGAGGCGACGTCAACGCTCACCGAGCGCTCGTGGCCGCTGTCCTGTGGCCGCCGGCCGGGGACACGCGCCGCGATCAGGTGCTCGAAAAGTGTGGATTTGCCCGCACCGCCGGGTCCGACGAGCACGACGTTGCGGATGTGCTCGGGACTCGCTGGGACCGGTGCGGACGTTTGATCTCTGTTGGCGGGTGCTTTGCTCACGGCTCACCTTTCACCTGGACGGGGCATCCCACGCGGGGACTCTCGGCCCACCACAGCCGGCGGGCCACCATGCCTTCCCCCGCAGCGTATGCCGCCCGCGGCGGCCGCATGCCGCGGGGCGTTGCACGGGATCGGCCGTGGGCAGCCGGTCCGGTGCGCGTGAACCTGCGGTCAGTCGGCCAGCTGGACGACCACGGGGGCGTGATCCGACGCCCCGGTGCCCTTTCGTTCCTCGCGGTCGATGACGGCGCCCTGGACCCGCGCCGCGAAGGCCGGTGAGCCGAGCACGAAGTCGATGCGCATGCCCTGCTTCTTGGGGAAGCGCAGCTGCTGGTAGTCCCAGTACGTGTAGACGCCCGGCCCCGGGTGGTGTGGGCGCACGACATCCGTGAAGCCGGCCTCGAGCACCCGCTGGAACGCCGATCGCTCGCGGGGGGAGACGTGCGACTTGTCGACATAGAAGTCCATGCTCCACACGTCCTCGTCGCGTGGGGCGATGTTCCAGTCGCCCATGAGCGCGATCGCCGCGTCCGGCTCGGCGGCGAGCCAGCCGACAGCGTTGTCGTGCAGGGCTTCGAGCCACTGGACCTTGTAGTCCATGTGCGGATCCTCGAGGTGGCGCCCGTTGGGGATGTACAGCGACCACACCCGGATACCGCCGCATAGCGCGCCCAGCGCCCGCGCCTCGGCGACCGGCGGGGTGCCCCAGGACGGCATACCGTCGAAGCCCTCGCGGACGTCGTCGAGACCGACCCGGGAGAGGATCGCGACCCCGTTCCACTGGTTGAAGCCGTGGTGGGCCACGTCGTACCCGCAGGCTTGCAGCCGCTCCAGCGGGAACTGCTCAGGCTTGCACTTGGTCTCCTGAATCGCCAGGACGTCCACATCGGACCGGGCGAGCCAGGCTTCGAGGCGGTCGATCCGGGAGCGGATGGAGTTGACGTTCCAGGTGGCGATGCGCACCCGCTCACCCTAACGAGGGCGGCCGACACCCTTGTCCGACACCGTTGGTCCGTTCGCGGTTGGTCCGGTCGCGGCGTGCCCGGCTCGCGAGGACCGTAGGCTGCCCGGCATGAACAGTTCAGCCCTCGTCACCGGAGCCACGGCCGGAATCGGCCTGCAGTTCGCCCGCCAACTCGCCGAACGCGGCCACGATCTCGTGCTCGTCGCTCGCAACCGTGAGCGGCTCGAAGCTGTGGCGGCCGAGCTCTCGACGCGGCATGGCGTGAGCGCCGAGGTCCTCGTCGCCGATCTTGCCGACCGCACCCAGCTCGAGGCGGTCGCGGCGCGGGTCGCGGACCCCGAACGGCCCGTCGACTGGCTGGTCAACAACGCCGGGTTCGGGATGGCCAAGAGTTTCCTGCAGAACGACGTGGCAGCCGAGGAGGAGATGTTCGACGTGCTCTGCCGGGCCGTCCTCGTCTTGTCGCACGCCGCCGGCCGGGCCATGAAGGCCCGGGGGCGCGGCACGATCGTCACCGTGTCCTCGGTGGCCGGCTTCGTGGCGATGGGGTCCTATTCGGCGGCGAAGGCGTGGGCGACGACATTCTCCGAAGCCCTCGCTAGCGAGTTGGCGGGGACGGGGGTCCGGGTAACGGTGCTGTGCCCGGGCTTCACGCACACCGAATTTCACGAGCGGGCCGCCATGAACATGACCAAGCTGCCCGACGCGCTGTGGCTCAACGCCGATCAGCTGGTCCGGGATTGCCTCAACGACATCGACCGCGGGCGAGTCGTGTCGGTGCCGGGGGCGGCCTACAAGGTGTTGGTGGGGGCTATGCACGTCATCCCCCGGCCGTGGATCCGTGCGGTGAGCGGCGGCATCTCGACCCGCCGCCGCCCCCGATGAACCCGAGCGCGCCGGCCCCACCGGTGAGCACCGTCCTCGCCTATCAGCGCTACCTTCGGGCGCCGGTCGCGCTGGTCTTCGGCGCGCTCACCGATCCGGAGCTCACCCGCCTGTACTTCCACGGCACGGCCTTCCAGACGCCCCCGATCGCCGGCGAGCCGTTTCGCACGACGTTGGCCGACGGGCGGCCCGCGATCGACGGGACGGTCGAGGTCCTCGAGCCGCCGCACCGGTTCGTCCACACCTGGCGGGTGCGCTATTCGGAGGAACTCGCGGCCGAGCCGCCGAGCCGGGTGCACTGGCTGCTCACCGATGCCGGTCCCGAGCTGACCCATCTGCGCCTCATCCACAGCGACCTGGCCCGCAGCCCGCTCACCTGGGCTAACGCCGTGGACGGTTGGGTGTGGATCCTCGACGCGCTCAAGACCTTGCTCGAGACCGGTATGCCGCTGCCCGACCCGGCCCTCGAGGTGCCGACGCGGGAGGCCGATTCGCTCGCTGCCGAGGCGACCGCCGCCTGGCACCGCGCGCAGGCGGTCCAGATCAACAACGCCGTCTGGGACCAGCTCGACGCGGTTCGGGCCGGGGCGGCAGGCCTGGTGGGGCTCGTCCGCGGCGCATACGCCGCGGCATACCACTGGGAGCGTGCGACAGGAGCAACGCCGGCCAACGAGGCGCGGGCGCGTTACCTCATCGGCAAGGCCTGGCTCGCCTCGGGCCGACCCGACCAGGCCCTCGACTACGGCGAGCGGACCTTGGCCCACTGCGTCGAGCATGGGCTGGGCGGCTTCGATCTCGCCTTCGCGCACGAGTTGCGGGCTCGCGGGCTCGTCGGGCTCGGCAGGCGTGTCGAGGCAGCGCAGGCCTGGCGCGACGCACGGTCGGTCGAGATCTCCGATCCCGAAGACCGCAAGATCGTCGATGCAGACCTCGCCGACCTCGGCGACGCCGATCTCGGCGACGAACCGGGCGACGAACCTGGCGAGGCGGCATACTGAATGGTCGTGACGACCGCTGCCGCCGACCGGGCCGCCCTGCTCGCGATCATCAAGGCCCAGGCCATCGTGCCCGGCCGGGTGGTGTTGTCCTCGGGTCGCGAAGCCGACTACTACGTCGACCTGCGCCGAGTCACCCTCGACGGAGTCGGGGCCCCATTGGTCGGACGGGTCCTGCTTGAGCTCACCCACGACCTGCACTTCGACGCGGTCGGCGGGCTGACCATGGGCGCCGACCCGGTCGCGACGGCCATGCTCCATGCCGCCGCAGCATCCGGGCGGCGGCTCGATGCCTTCGTCGTGCGCAAGTCAGGCAAGGCCCACGGATTGCAACAGCGGATCGAGGGGCCGTCGATCGCCGGCCGCACGGTGCTGATCGTCGAGGACACCTCAACGACCGGGGCTTCGCCGCTGGAGGCAGCCGAGGCCGCCCGGCAGGCCGGCGCCACCGTTGTCGCGGTGGCAACGATCGCCGACCGGTCCACGGGCGCCGCCGAGGTCCTGCGCGACGCCGGTCTGCCTTATCGCTTCGTGTTCGGCCTGCCGGAGCTCGGTCTCGCCTAGTTGATTGATTCCAGACTGCGCCGGGGCTGATGACGCCGCTGATGATGCGCCGGGTGTCGCTGTGGCAACAGCTATTGCGCCATCAGCCGCGCTTTCAGCCCCGGGCGTAGGTCAAGGGGAGTCGGTGCACCCCGGAAGGCACCCGTTGGTGGACCGGCAGGATTCCACCAGGGCCTCCAGCTTGAGTTGGTTCGCAACACCGGGCCCGGGCACCCGCGCCCCTCAAGGCACACGCGCCACACCAGTCCCCTTGGAAGCAATCATCTAGGATCGGTACGCAACGCTCGACAAGGGAGACCGTCATGACCGTCGCGCTCATCGTCCTCGGCGTCATTCTTCTTCTGCTGGCCCTGTGGTTCTTCGGGGCCTACAACGGCCTGATCAAGGTGCGCAACCTCGTCGAGGAGGCGTGGGCCCAGATCGACGTCGAGCTCAAACGGCGCCACGACCTCATCGGCAACCTCGTCGAGACGGTCAAGGGGTATGCCGCCCACGAGCGCGGCACGTTCGAGGCGGTCACCCAAGCTCGCGCGGCCGCCATGTCGCCCGGGCAGAGCCCCACCCAGACCGCCGCGTCGGAGGCAGCGCTCAGCCAGGCCCTGGTGCGGCTCAACGCCGTTGCCGAGGCGTATCCCGACCTCAAGGCCAACACGAACTTCACGGCCCTGCAGGCCGAACTCGGGGCGACCGAGGACCGCATCGCCAGCGCCCGGCGTTACTACAACGCCAACGTCCGCGAGTTGAACACCAAGGTGGAGTCGATCCCGACGAACTTCGTCGCAGGGATCGCGTCCGTGCGCAAGGCGGAGTACTTCGAGCTGGAGAGCCCGACCGAGCGCGAGGCGCCCAAGGTGTCCTTCGACCCCGCCCCCGGCCCGTCCGCCGGCCAGTTGCCGCCCGCGCCGCCTGCGCCGAGCTCGATCCAGGACGCGCCGCCCACTGCGCCGCCGGCCTGAGAGATCACGCCGCCGCCGTCAGGCGTCGGTGCGCTGACGCCGGTGTCGGAGCCATTCGACAATCATCGGCAGCACCGAGATGAGCACGATGACGACGAGCGCAGCTTCGATGTTCTTCTGCAGGAACGGGATCCCGCCCAGGAAATAGCCGAGCAGGGTCACCCCGGTCGCCCACAGCACGGCGCCGACAAGGGACCACGTGAAGAAGCGTCGCCGGTCCATCTGCCCCGCGCCGGCAACGACCGTGATGAAAGTTCGCACGATCGGCACGAATCGCCCGATGACCAGGGCCTTGTTGCCGTAGCGCTCAAAGAACGCGTGCGTCTTGTCGAAGTACTCCTGCCTGGTGAACCGCCCGTTGCGTCGGAAGATCGCGGGCCCCACGGCGCGGCCGATCTCGTAGCCGACGACATTGCCTGCGAAGGCGAACGTCGACAGCAGCAGGCACGCGAGCCAGATGTTCATGTGGATTCCGGGCTCGCCTGCCTCGGCCCGGTTGATGAACAACCCCACCGAGAACAGCAGCGAGTCACCGGGAAGGATCGGGAAGAGCAGCCCGCATTCGATGAAGACGATTGCACAGGAGGCCCAGAACATCTGCTCGCCGAATCGCTCGAGCAGCCAGGCGGGGTCCATCCAGTCGGGACCGAGGGTGGGAGGCGTCACGGCATACGAGGGTATGCCGTGTGCCCGGCCACCTCGCAATCGTCGCCGTGCCGCGCGCCGTGGCGCCACTACGATGGCCGGGGTCAGCCGGGTTCAGCCGGGGTCACGAAGGCCCCCGGTGTCCGCTCGTGACGAGGGGACCCGTGCATGGAGCGCTCGCGGTGCCCGTGACCAGGCCATCGGGGTCCTCGCCCGACGGGCGTGAAGTCGGCGTCGGCCCGTATGCCGGCCCGCCCCCCGCCGGCGACCATTGGGACCCGGTGTTGCTCGCCGAGGGCGATCGACGCAATGTCGGCGACCGTTATCGATATTGGCGACTCGAGGCGATCGTCGCCGACCTCGACACCCGGCGGCATCCCTTCCATGTCGCGGTGGAGAACTGGGGACACGACTTCAACATCGGCTCGGTGATCCGCACCGCCAACGCCTTCAACGCGGCGGCTTTCCATATCGTCGGGCGCCGCCGCTGGAATCGGCGCGGGGCGATGGTCACCGATCGCTATCAGCACGAGCTGCACCATCCGAGCGTCGCCGACCTGGTGTCCTGGGCGGGCGGCATGACGCTCGTCGGAGTCGACAACCTGCCCGGCTCGGTGCCCCTGGAGACCTACGAGTTGCCGCAGGCATGCATCCTGGTCTTCGGCCAAGAAGGCCCGGGGCTCACGGCCGAGATGCAGCAGGCGTGCGATGTCGTGGTGCACATCGCCCAGTTCGGCTCGACCCGATCAATCAACGCCGGCGCGGCCGCGGCGATCGCCATGCACGCCTGGGTGCGTCGGCACGTCTACGGTCAACGCCCGTGACGACGGGCGCTAACCGTAGACGATCAGTCGACCGGGCGATCAGTCGACCAGGCTGCCGAAAACCTCGATGTCTACCAGCCGCAGACCCTGACCGGACAGCTCCTGCCACTTGCGGTGGAAGCCGAACCAGTCGTCGTTGAACCACAGAGCGTGGCCGCCCGAACCGGGAAGGAAGACGCCGGCATACTTGCGCGTCCTGCCCTCGACCCAGGTCTCGAAGTCGTGCAGGCGCAGTCCGTCGGCGGACAGGGCGGTCCACTTGTCGGTGAACCCCTTCCAGTCGTCGTCGACCCAGAGAGCGTGTCCACCGGATCCGGCGAGGAAGACGCCGGCATACCTGCGGCCGTTGCCCTCGCCCCAGGTTTCGAAGTCGTGCAGGCGCAGTCCGTCGGCGGACAGGGCGGTCCACTTGTCGGTGAACCCCTTCCAGTCGTCGTCGACCCACAGGGCGTGTCCGCCGGATCCGGCGAGGAAGACCCCGGCATACCTGCGGCCGTTGCCCTCGCCCCAGGTTTCGAAGCTGTGCAGGCGCAGTCCGTCGGCGGACAGGGCCTTCCACTTGTCGGTGAACCCCTTCCAGTCGTCGTCGACCCACAGGGCGTGTCCGCCCGATCCGGACCGGAAGACGCCGGTGAACCGCCGTCGACCACCGATGACGTAGGACTCGAGATCGATGAGCCGCAGTCCGTCGGCGGACAGGGCCTTCCACTTGTCGGTGAACCCCTCCCAGTCGTCACCGACCCAGAGCGCGTGCGCGTCGGAGCCTGGCAGGAACACCCCGGCATAGCGGACCCCGGCGCTGGCCTCGACGAGATGCTCCCTGGTGGGGTGCCGTAGCGTCGTGCGGATCACGGTGATCTGCTGCTCCGTGATGGTCACTGGAGGGCAGCGGAAATAGCTCATGAGATTCGAGCGCTGGGGAGTGAAGGTCTTGCCGCCGATCTTGAAGCTTGCCGGGCCCCCGCATGACGAGGCATCCACCTGCTCGGTGTAGTAGAACCTCCCGGGATCCGGCGGCGTGTCAGAGAGCAGGTCCCCATCCAGTGCGGCTGTCCCCCCGACGGAGACGAGCGACTCGATGGTCTCGACGGCCGTGTTGCCCCAGCCCGGATGGGTGTGGAAGAGCCCCAGGTAGTGGCCGAACTCGTGAGCCAGCACCCCGGCGCGATCTTCGAAGCCGTTGCCGCTGTTGGTGACGGCGACGAAGTCGACGTTGGGAGTCGGCAGTTGGGCGCTCGGCGGCTGGTTCTGCCCCGTGTCCGGCGGGTAGGCGAACCAGTTGCTGGCGCGCTTGTCCGGATCCTTGCCCCACCGCAGGAACACCACGAGCTGTCCGCGGAGCCCCGCCGCGACCCCGTTGGCTTCGACCCACCAATCGGATCCGCCGTTGTTCAGGCTGTTGAGGGAAGTGTCGCGGCGAGGACGCCAGTCCCTGTCGGGGTCGAATGCGAAACGGATGTCGGCCGGCTCGAAGATCGTGTTCATGCCGTCGACGGCGATGGCGAACTGATCGGCGGTGACGGTGTTGGCGCGCCCGCCGTCCGCGTCGCTCAGCGGGATCGCGTGGATCCGAATTGTGTACTTGGTAGCCATGGCGGCCCTCCTGAGAGATGGTTGAGTTCCCAGTGCAGCCCTCTGCGGTGAGCATCGGGGAGCGATCACCGACACAGGAAGCGACACAGCAGAGTCCCGACGCCCGGCCCAGGAGGCGCGATGGCAACCACCTTCGGGGCCTGGGTGCGGCAACGGCGTCGTTCGCTGGACCTCACTCAGGCGGAGTTGGCCGATCGGATCGGCTACTCGACCATCACCGTGCGCCGGGTGGAAGCCGGCGAGCGCCGGCCGTCGAAGGACCTCATCGAGTCGTTGGCCAGGCATTTGGCTGTCGTCGATTCGGAACTCGACGCCTTCCGAACTCTGGGACGCACACTGGTCGGCGCCGGGCCCCCCACGCCCCCCGCGCATCGCGCCACCGCGGCTTCCCAGCTTCAGCCTCCCCCCGGACCCACGTACCTGGTGCACCGGCAGCGGGTGACGGATCGGCTGACCGAGGCCTGGTCGGTGCCGTTGACAACCGTGATGGCGGCGACCGGATTCGGAAAGACCGTGGCAACGGCGGGATGGGCCGACCGTAGCGGGGCAGCCTGGCTGTCGGTCCAGAGCGTCGACTCCGACCTCGGCTCCCTGGCCCAGGCGGTCCGTGACGCGGTGCGTCTCACCGTGCCGGCGCTGGAGCAGGGCCAGACCGGACCGTACGAGCACCTCGTCGGCCCGGACGGCGATCTGACCGCACGTGCAGAGGCAGTGGCGGCGAGGCTCGTGCAGGGCCTGGAGCAGGCGACCCCACGACCGATCGCCCTGGTGTTGGACGACGTGGACGCCTTGCCTCGCGGGTCGTCCGGGCTGGCGCTGGTGGAGGCACTCGTGCGGCTCGCCCACCCGCAGGTGCACCTCGTGCTGGTGTCGAAGCAGCCGGTCGGCTTCGGCATCGAGCGGCTCAGGGCTCGGGGGCACGTCGTGGAGATCGGGCCGGAGGCGCTGCGGTTCAGCGTCGAAGACACCGGCGCGCTGCTGGCCGCCAGGCTCGCAGACCCCGACGTGGAGCTGGCGAGGGCTGTCCATGCGGCGACCGACGGCTGGCCGGCGGCCGTGCGGCTCGCCTCTGAAGCACTGGTCGACACGCCGAGCGCAGATCGCCGCGCCGTCGTGTCCCGCCTCGCTCAGCAGTCGCCCGACCTTTTCGGCTCCCTCGCCGCAGACCTCCTCGGGTCCCTGCCGGCGCCGGTCCAGGAGCTCCTGCGTCTGGCGGCGGCCGTGCCCGAGCTCGACGCCGAGTTCTGCCTTCGGCTCGGCATCATCGACGCCGAGGAGTCGATTCAGTTGCTGGTTCGCCGTGGGGCGCTGAGAGCGCGCGTCGGCGAGTCGACGTGGCTGCTCGGCGACGTGGTGCGCGCGTGCGTGGAGCACTCCAACCCGCTGCCGCCTCACCGTCGAACCGACGCACGGCGCCGGTATGCCGAGTGGCTGGCCGAGCGGGGCCAGGCCGGAGCCGGGCTGGAGCTGCTGCGCGCCGGGGGAGATGCACACGGCTGTGCCGAGCTCCTCGAGGAGTTCGCCGACGACATCGTGGCGGAGGGTCACGCCGTGCCCGTCGCCGCCGTCGCCGACCTGATCCCCGAGGCGACCCGAACGCCGCGAGTCGCCGGTGCGCTCGGCCAGGCGTTGGTCATCGTCGGTCGTTGGGAGGAAGGCCTGGCAAGCCTGCGGCTACTGACCGGCCGTGGCGGGGCTGGGCCTGCCGTCGCCTACTGGACGGGCCTCATCCATCACCTTCGCGGGGACCTCCATGGTGCCCTTGCGGCATACGGGAGGTGGCAGCCGGCGGACGACGACGACCCGGCGGCGGCGTCTTTGGTGGTGTCGATGCGGGCCTCGACACTGTGGCTGCTCGGGCGCTCCGACGAGAGCCGGGCCGACGCGGCGTCGGCCCTGCGGCTCGCTCGGGCCAGCGGGGACCCCGCCGCGCTCGCGGGAGCGCATACGGCCCTGGCCATGATCGCTACCGGCGACGGGGATCGCCGGGCTAACGACGTCCACGACCGGCTGGCGTTGGAGTTCGCGGAGGCCGCCGGCAACGCGCTCCAAGCGGTTCGGATCCGGTCGAACCGCGGTAGCCACCTCGTCGAGACTGCGCAGTTCGGGCTCGCCCTGGAGGAGCTGGACGTAGCAATCGAGCGTGCCGAGCTGACCGGATTCGCGACGTTCTCCGCGCTTGCCCGGAGCAATCGAGCTGAAGCCTTGGCCGCCTTGGGTCGCCACGAGGAGGCGGGAGCGGAGTTCCTCGCCGCCGCGGAGTTGTATGACCGGCTCGGCAGCAGGCTGGTGATGTTCCCGCTCGGTGGGCTCGCTGAGCTGCAGTTGTCCCGCGGTGAGCTCAGCCAAGCTCGGTCGGGCTTCGAGCGGGTGTGCCAGATCAGCGCGACCGCCGGCACGGTGCACACTCAGGTCCGGGCGGAAGCGGGGCTGGCCCGGGTTCTCGTCGACACGGACCCAGCGCGGGCGCGGGCACTCGCTGAGAGTGCGTTGGCGACGGCGACTGGCATCGTCGCCGTGCCGGGCAGGCTCGGCGCGGGGTGGGTGCTGCTCTACCTGGGCGATCGGAGCCGGGCGCTGGAACTCGCCGAGCAGGCCGCCGACTTGGCGCAGTCCAGGCGTGACGGCGCCGGCTATGCCGAGTCCCGGGAGCTAGCCGCGCTGGCGGCCGACGACGTGGGCGATCGCCAGCGGTCGGCGCGCGCGGCAGTCGCCGAGTGGGAGCGCATCGGAGACGGTTTCAGTGCTGAGCGGGCTCGGTTCGTGCTCGGCGCGGTGAGCGCGGACCGTGAGGCGGCGGAGTCCAGCTGGATCCAATTGCGCCGGCTGGGAATGCGCGACGGCATCACCGCCGCTGCCGGCCCCGTCGCGTCGGCCGCTGCACTGGTCAAGGCCGGTATGCCGTCCACGCATGCCCGCCTCTGCCTGCTCGGCTCGTTCCGGGTGATCGTCGGCGAGCGGGAGATCGGCTGCGCACCCTCGATGCCCGTCTGCGCGCTGTTGCGCCTACTCGGCGCGAGCAGGCAGCCGGTGACTCGAAGCCGACTGGCCCGCGAACTCCTTCCGGGGCGCATGCCGACGGAGGCCGAGGCGGATCTGTCGGCGCTGATCGCCGAAGTCCACGCGCTTCTGGACCCCGGTCGGGTGCTGCCGTCGCATCACTTCGTGCGGCTGCGACATGACACGGTGCAGCTCAACCGGGACCACGTCGAGGTCGACGCGGAGACGTTCCTGGACAAGTCAGCCGCGCTGCTCGCCGCAGACGGCGACGACCAGTCTGCCGATCCGCAGCGTCCGCAGCCGCAGCGTCCGCACCCGCAGCGTCCGCACCTGCAGCGGCATCGACCGGAGGGGTTTGCCCACCTCGAGCGACTCGCCCACCTCGAGCGACTCGCGCACCTCGAGGGGCGGTATGCCGGGGACCTGCTCGAGGGTGAGACGGTTGCAGGCGGGCTGGCGCTGTTGCGGGAAGAATGCCGAGCCGCCTACCTGGCGGTGCTGCGTCGATTGGTCGCCGGCTTCGCAGCGATGCACGCGACCGACAACGCGCTGCGCTACGGGCTTCGCCTGTTGCGCGTCGACCCCTACGACGAGGACGCGCACCTGAGCCTGGTCGAAGTCTTGGCCCAGGCGCGCCGCCATGGCGAGGCGCTGCGTCATTATCGGCACTACACGGCCCGGATGCGTGAGCTCGGCATCGAACCCTCGCGCTATCCGGGTGCCCCGGCCAGAGATGACCGCTGAGGTCGGCGCGATTGCTCAGCCGTCTGCCCTCGGGTTAACGTCGGGTGACGCTCCGGTGACCGGACGGTCTGTGCCGAACGTCCCGGCGCAGAGGGAACCGCAGAGTGACAGGATGGGGGGCGGATCGAGCCGAGCGCCCGTCAACAAAGGAGAGACGCCCATGCCCATCGCAACACCCGAGGTCTATGCCGACATGCTGGACCGAGCGAAGGCTGGGTCCTTCGCCTATCCGGCGATCAACATCACCTCGAGCCAGACCATCAACTCGGCGATTCGCGGCTTCGCCGAGGCCGGATCCGACGGCATCATCCAGGTCTCGACCGGTGGCGCCGACTTCGCCTCCGGGTCCAACATCAAGAACATGGTCACCGGCGCGAGCGCCCTCGCCGCGTTCGCTTACGAGGTCGCCAAGAACTACCCGGTGAACATCGCCCTGCACACCGACCACTGCCCCAAGGACAAGCTCGACGGCTTCGTGCGCCCGCTGCTGGCCATCTCGGCCGAGCGGGTGAAGAACGGCCAGCTGCCGCTCTTCCAGTCGCACATGTGGGACGGCTCGGCCGTGCCGCTGGCCGAGAACCTCATCATCGCGCAGGAGTTGCTGGCCTTGGCCAAGGCCGCCCACATCATCCTCGAGGTCGAGATCGGCGTCGTCGGTGGCGAGGAAGACGGCGTCGCCGCCGAGATCAACGACCAGCTCTACACAACGCCCGAGGACGCCCTCGCGACGGTCGAGGCCCTCGGCCTCGGCGAGCAGGGCCGCTACATGGCCGCGCTCACCTTCGGCAACGTCCACGGCGTCTACAAGCCGGGCAACGTCAAGCTGCGCCCCGAGATCCTCAAGCAGTGCCAGGACGCCGTTGTCGCGGCCCGTGGCCTGACCGCAGGCAGCAAGCCGCTCGACCTCGTCTTCCACGGCGGCTCGGGTTCGCTGCCCCAGGAGATCTCCGACGCGGTCGACTTCGGCGTCATCAAGATGAACGTCGACACCGACACCCAATACGCGTTCACCCGCCCGGTCGCTTCGTGGATGCTCAAGAACTACGACGGCGTCCTCAAGGTCGACGGCGAGGTCGGCAACAAGAAGAAGTACGACCCGCGCGCCTGGGGCAAGGAGGCCGAGGTCGCCATGGCCGCCCGCGTCGTGCGGGCTTGCGAGGACCTGCGCTCGGCCGGCACCCACTCGGCCTGACGGTCGTCTCTGGTGTCAGACAACTTGCTCGGTATGCCGCCGACTCGACTTCCCGTCGATCCTGCGGCTGCCCTCCTGGCCGGGCTCCGTGAGGGGCCCGGCCACGGGTCGGCGTCCGACGCCGGAAACACCGCCGACGGTATGCCGCTCGCCGCCATCGAATCCGTGGCCGCGGCATACCCTGCCTCGTCGCTTGCGTGGGCCTTGCTCGCGGAGGCGTCCCTCGACGCGGACCGACCGGTCGCGGCATACGCCTATGCCCGCACCGGTTATCACCGTGGGCTCGATTCGCTGCGCAAGGCAGGGTGGCGTGGCCAGGGCCCCATCCCGTGGGAGCACGAGCCCAACCGCGGCTTCCTGCGGGCGCTTGCTGCGCTCGGCCGGGCTGCCCGGGTGGTGGGTGAGGCCGACGAGGAGCAGCGCTGCGGCACATTCCTGCGTGACGCCTCTGGCGAGGCAGCTGAGGCGCTCGGCTTCTGACCCTTGTGTTGCGTGCCGGTCAGGCACCCGGCCTTGGGCCTTGGGCCAGTCGGGCTATTCGGTGCCGAACCGCGCCTGCACCTCGGCGAAGAGCTCGATGTCCTCTGGGGTGATCTGTATCGGACCGGCCAAGGTGCCAGGGGGCGCTGGGGCGGCGGTGGTCGCGGCGGCATACGGGGTGGGCGTGTGAGAGATGCCCACCCCGCCGAGCAATCCGGGGTCGGCAATCTCGACCAGTTGCAGCTCACCGCTGCCGGCGGCGTCGGAGATCGCTTGGGCGCGGTCTCGGGCGCTCCCGACGGCGCAGCGCAACACGGCCGCCTCCTGCTCGGTGCGGGTGGGGTCGGTCAGCGTCCAGACGACGCTGTGCACAGTCACGCCATCGACATCCCCCCATCCGTCAACGAAGTGCCCCAGGGCAGCGGGGTCGCTGAACTTCACCTGCGCCTCGCAGGTCGCGGTGTAGCGCATGGCCGTGAGGTTGCCCTTGACCGACCACGGACGCCAGCTGCGAGTGAGGATCGGCTCGATTTCCGACCACGTGATCGGGGAGGGCCGAACTGCCGCAAGCCTCTCGAGATGGGTGGTGAGGTGGCCTACCAGCTCGGTGGTCCGGGCGAGCGCGCTCTCGGCGTCACGGGCTTCGGAAGCGAGGGTCATCTTCACCGTGGCCCTTTCGGGGGCGAGGGCCATGCTGGCTCGCCCGGTGACCGTGATGTCCATGGCGTCAGTGTATGGTTGAGGGGTCGCGGGTCCACGTGCGACACTCCTCTGGCCGACCGCGACACAGCGCTGGTCACCTCGCGGTCGAGGCCCCGGACGAGCGGACGTCGAGCACTTGGCCTTGCTGGCACGTCGTCATGATGTCGGGTCGCAGCGTGCCGCGTACGGTCACTAGTTCGCCCACCACGAGTCCTGAGGTCTCGCCGACGAGGGTGAACGTCGTTTCTGCGCCGTGAGCTTCCAGGACGAGACACCCACTTTCGACCCCTGCCCTCACCACGCCTTGGACGTCGATCGCAGCCGTCGTGGACTGCGGTTTCGCTGGCCGCGGCGGGACAACGGCCGGGGGCACGCTCTCTCCCCGCGACGGGGCCGGGGTCACGCCGGATGAGGGGCTCGGCGGGAGGGTGGAGAAGGCCGGGGCGCCGGCCTCCCCAGCACACGCGCCGAGGAGGCTCACCGCTGCGGTGGCCACGACGACCACCCGAAGGCGCGCGGCATCCGGCATGACGTATCCCTTCGATCCAGGGTGCCCGAACAACGCGCGTGAACCGCCGAGGCGTTCCCGCACCGAATCCGGACGCGGTGGCTCGCATCGGCGACCACGCGGGTAGCCTGGGATGTCGCTCTGGCGACCACGTCGCGAGAAAGAAGGTCCGCCCATGCCCGCTGTCGTGCTCGTCGGCGCCCAATGGGGCGATGAAGGCAAGGGGAAGGCCACCGACCTCCTCGGCAGCCGCGTCGATTACGTGGTGAAGTTCAACGGCGGCAACAACGCCGGGCACACGGTGGTCATCGAGCAACCCGGCGGCGGGACGGAGAAGTATGCGCTGCACCTGTTGCCCTCGGGCATCCTCACCCCTTCGTGCACGCCGGTCATCGGCAACGGCGTGGTCGTCGACCTCGACGTTCTCTTCAGCGAGATCGATGGCCTGCTGGCGCGCGGGGTCGACCCGTCCAAGCTGCTCGTGAGTGCCGACGCGCATGTCATCACCCCCTACAACCGGGTCCTGGACAGGGTCACCGAGCGCTTCCTCGGGGCCCGCAAGATCGGCACGACCGGGCGTGGCATCGGCCCGACCTATGCCGACAAGATGTCCAGGACCGGCATCCGGGTCCAGGACCTCTTCGACCGGCACATCCTCGAGCAGAAGGTCGAGGCGGCGCTGCGCTTCAAGAACCAGATCCTCGCCAAGATCTACAACCGCCGCAGCATCGAGACCGCCGCCGTGGTCGAGGAACTGCTCACGTATGCCGAGCGGCTGGCTCCCATGGTGCGCGACACCTCGCTGGTGCTCAGTGAGGCGCTGGACCGAGGGGAGACCGTCTTGCTGGAGGCCGGCCAGGCCACGCTGCTCGACGTCGACTTCGGCACCTACCCGTTCGTCACGTCGTCGAATGCCACAGCTGGCGGGGCGTGCACCGGCTCGGGCATTCCGCCCAACCGCATCGACCGGGTCATCGCCATCCTCAAGGCCTACACGACGCGCGTGGGGGAGGGCCCCTTCCCCACGGAGCTGTTCGACGCCGACGGTGAGTTCCTGCGCAAGGTGGGCGCGGAGTACGGCACGACGACCGGGCGGCCACGGCGCTGCGGCTGGCTGGATGTCGTCATCGGGCGTTATGCGACCCGGATCAACGGCGTCACAGACTTCGTCATCACCAAGCTCGACGTGCTGACCGGGCTCGACGAGCTGCCCATCTGCGTGGCCTATGACGTCGACGGGGTCCGCCACGACCAGATGCCGGTCAACCAGAGCGCCTTCCACCACGCGAAGCCGGTCTACGAGACGATGCCCGGCTGGTGGGAGGACATCTCCGGCTGCCGCACCTTCGAGGACCTGCCAGCGGCTGCGCAGGCCTACGTGCTGCGGGTCGAGGAACTCATCGGCGCCCGGGTGTCGGCGATCGGCGTCGGGCCTGGGCGCGACGCGATCATCGTCAGGCACGATCTGCTCGGCGAGGACTGACCGCGGCCTCACCCGGAAGACTGACCGGCGCGGGCGGCGCCGCCAAACCCAGCTCAGGTCAGGTCAGGTCAGCACGGTCATCCGGTGGGCGGCGCGAGTGAGAGCGACATACACCGTGCGTATGCCGCCAGGAGACTCCCGCGCGATCTCGGCCGGGTCCACGACAACCGTGGCGTCCCACTCCAACCCTTTCGCCGACATCGGCGCGACCAGCCGGACGCGCCCGTCTGCGGCCCCGTCCCACCCGGCCAGCTGCGCGGCATACCGGTGGGGGGTGATGACCGCGACCGTGCCGTCGACCTGCTCCAACAGCCACCCCAAGGCGGAACCGACGGACCGCGAGGCATCGTCCCCGAGGGGCTCCACCCGGGGGTGGACACCCGTCTCGCGAACCGCGTCGGGGATGTCGGCGTCGGGGACGTCGCGGCGGATCACCTCGGCCGCGTAGTCGAAGATCTCGCGCGCGTTGCGGTAGTTCGTGCTCATGTGGAAGAGCCGATACTCCTGGCTGCCGAAGGCCGCGGCGCGAGCTGGGGCAGCCTCGCTCGCCAACGGCCAGGAGCTCTGGGCTGCGTCGCCGACGACGGTCCACGACGCGCGACGCCCGCGTCGCCCCAGCATCCGCCACTGCATCGGAGACAGATCCTGCGCCTCGTCAACGAGCACGTGGGCATAGTCGGACGCCATGCCGACGCGTCCCACGAGCAGCCGCTCCCGAGTGTCCTGGGGGATCGTCTCGTAGGCCGGCTCGACGGCCTCGACACCCTGGCTGCTGCCCCGCCATTCCATGAACGTGTCGAGCTCCTCGATCTCGAGGAAGCCACGGTCCTGCTCGGGCGGCTCTTGCACCGGGCCGAGCCGGGCGGCCAGCTCGTCGATGAGGGCCACATCGGCGATCGACCAAGACCCAGTCTCCACCGCCACCTCCAGCGACCGCCGGAGCGCCTGTACCTCACCGGCGTCCAACAGACCTGCGGAAGCGGCCTTCAGTCGTTCGCTGTCAGCCAGCCACAACAACACCTCGCGCGGGTCGAGCTGAGGCCACCACGCTGCAAGGAACCGCTCGACGTCGAGGTGATCGGCAAAGCGGTGCAGGAAGTCCTCGCGATCGGGGTGTCCCACCGACCGTTGGGCCACCTCGGCGAGCGTACGGCGGGCAGCGTCCATTCCGAGGTTGTGAGGATGCTGGCGCAGGACGTGTGTGCGGACTCGCTGCAAGACGGCTGCGTCCAGCCGCACGGCATACCCGGCCACGAAGGCTCGGAACTCCTCTGGCGCGCCGGGGGGCAGGTCGCGGGCCGCGCGGGCGAGCACCTCACGCATCCGCAGGGAGCCCTTCACGGCGGCGGCGGCCGGGGTGTCGTAGCGGTCGGTCGAGACGGCGTCGACAACGTCACCGAGCGCCCGCATGGCGACGCTGTCCTCGCCGAGCGAGGGCAACACCCGCTCGATGTATGCCGTGTATGCCGCCGAGGGCCCGACGACGAGGATCCCGCCGGACTCGTAGCGGCGGCGGTCGGCATAGAGCAGGTAGGCCGCGCGATGCAAAGCGACCACAGTCTTGCCGGTGCCCGGTCCACCGGTGATCTCGGTGACGCCGCGGGCCGGCGCCCGGATCGCTTCGTCCTGGTGACGCTGGATGGTTGCGACGATGTCGCGCATTTGTGGGCCCCGGCTGCGGGTGAGCGCCGCCATGAGTGCCCCGTCGCCGAGCACGACGAGATCCTCGGGTGCCTCGGGCACCATCAGGTCGTCTTCAGCCCCGATGACCACGGGCCCGCGGCAACGCAGGACGCGCCGGCGCAGGACCCCCATCGGCTCCACGGGGGTCGCTCGGTAGAACGGTGCGGCGGCGGGCGCGCGCCAGTCGATGACCAGGGGCTCGTACTCGTCGTCTCGGATGCCGAGCCGACCGATGTAGCGCACCTCCCGCTCGGGGAGCCGGTCCACGTCGGCGACCGGGTTATCGAGGTCGAGGCGGCCGAACACCAGCCCCTCATGTTGGGTGTCGAGGGCGTGTTGGCGACGGGCGGCATGAAAGACGAGGGCGTCGCGCTCGAAGAGCCCGGTCATCTCCTCGTCGCGTGCCTCGCCGGTGCGCTCGGTGCGGCCGCGCGCCATCCCCTCGGCCGCCACCGAGCGGGCGCGCGCGGAGGCCTTGTCGAGCTCGGAATAGACCCGATCGACATGCCTTTGCTCCGCAGCGAGCTCGCGCGCCAGCACCTCCTCCACGGGCGTGCTCGAGCGCTGCAGGTCAGGCGCCTTGGTCATCGTCCATCCGCTGTTGCGGTCCGTCCGGTCGGGTCGGGGCCGAGATCGGGCCCCTTCGGAGCGCATTAGTCTAATGCAGCCGTATGCGCCGGCGCCGCAGCCGGGGTGCCTGCGAAGGACATGAACGGAAACTAGGCTGGCCGCGTGAAGGTCATCGTGCTGGGTTCGGGTGCCCGTGAGCATGCTCTCGTCCGCGGCCTGCTCGCCGATCCGGACGTGCGCGCCGTGCTCGCCGCTCCCGGCAATCCGGGCATCGCCGAAATCGCCCCCTGCGAGCCGATCGCCGACGTCTGCGACGCCGGGGCCGTGCTGGATTTGGCGCGGCGGCACGTGGTCGATCTCGTCGTCGTCGGGCCCGAAGCGCCGCTCGTCGCGGGAGTGGGCGACGCGCTTCGCGCCGCGGGGTTCGCCGTCTATGGCCCCGATGCCGGCGCCGCGCGGCTGGAGGGAAGCAAGTCCTTCGCCAAGGAGGTCATGGCGGCTGCCGGGGTGCCGACGGCGCTCGCCCACGTCTGCACGACCATCGCGGAGGTCGCGGCGGCCCTCGACGCCCTCGGCGCGCCGCATGTGGTCAAGGACGACGGGCTCGCCGCCGGCAAAGGTGTCGTCGTCACTGATGACCGGTCGGCCGCTCTGGAGCACGCCCGGGACTGTCTGGACAAACCCGGCGGGCGCCTCATCGTCGAGGAGTTCCTCGATGGGCCGGAGGTCTCGGTCTTCTGCATCTGTGACGGCACCGCGGTCCGGGCGCTCGCCCCCGCTCAGGACTTCAAACGCGTGGGCGACGGCGACACCGGCCCCAACACCGGCGGGATGGGTGCCTATTCGCCGCTGCCCTGGGCGCCCGCTCACCTGACTGACTGGGTCATCGAGCACATCGCCCAACCGACCGTCGACGAAATGTACCGGCGCGGCACCCCGTTCGTCGGCACCCTCTACGTCGGGCTCGCCATGACCTCGCGCGGGCCGCGGGTCGTGGAGTTCAACGCGCGTTTCGGCGACCCCGATGGTCAGGTGTCCCTCGCTCGCCTGCTGACCCCGCTCGGGGGTTTGCTGTATGCCGCCGCCACGGGCCGCCTCGACGATCTGGATGACCTGCACCACCGTCCGGAGGCGGCGGTGACCGTCGTCTTGGCGGCGGCGGGCTATCCGAGCGCGCCGCGGACCGGAGATCAGCTCGACGGGCTGGGCGACGCGGCTGTCGCGGCAACGGCGCAGGGGGCCTGGCTGCTGCACGCCGGCACCCGGCGCGCCGACGACGGGCAGCTGGTGTCAGCCGGGGGTCGGGTGCTGGGCGTCGTGGCGCTCGGTGCCGACCTCACCGAGGCCAGGGACGCGGCATACGGGGCTTTGTCGTTCGTGAGCCTCGACGGCGGGCACTATCGGTCCGATATCGCGCTCGCCGCCGCCCGCGGTGAGATCAGGATCCCAGGGAGTGGCTCATGACCAACGAGCAGCCGGCGACCTTGCCCGGCTATGAGCACCTGTACACCGGCAAGGTGCGTGACCTCTATGTGCCGATCGACCCGGTGACCGGAGCGCGGCGTGACGACGAGGTGCTCCTGGTCGCCTCGGATCGGGTCTCCGCCTACGACTACGTCATCGACACACCGATCCCCGACAAGGGCAAGGTCCTCACCCAGCTGTCCCTGTGGTGGTTCGACCGCCTCGACGGGCTCGAGAACCACCTCCTGTCGACCGACGTCCCCGCCGCGGTGGCCGGGCGGGCGGTGTTGGTGCGTCGGTTGGAGATGCTCCCCGTCGAGTGCATCGCCCGGGCCTATCTCACCGGCAGTGCGCTGGCGGAATACCGCGACGCCGGCACGGTGTCCGGCGTGCCGCTGCCCACGGGGCTCAGCGACGGCTCGAAGCTCCCCGTCACGATCTTCACCCCGACGACGAAGGCGCCGATCGGCGGGCACGACGAACCGATGACGATCACGCAGGTCCAGGGTGTCGTCGGCATCCAGGTCGCGTCCCGCCTCGATGTCCTCACCCGACGCATCCTGGCCCGGGGTAACGAGATCGCGGCCGGCAAGGGAATCCTCATCGCCGACACGAAGGTCGAGTTCGGCATCGACCGCACCCGACAAGACCACACCGGTGGTCCGCTCATCGTGCTTGCCGACGAGGTGCTGACCCCCGACTCCTCGCGCTTCTGGCCGGCTGATCAGTGGAAACCCGGCCAGCCACAGCCGTCGTTTGACAAACAGTTCGTCCGGGACTGGCTGACCTCACCGGCCAGCGGCTGGGACAAGGACTCGGGGCAGGCGCCCCCAGCGCTGCCCGACGAGGTCGTCGAACAGACCAGGGAGCGTTACCTCGAGGCCTACCAAAGGATCACCGGCACGGCGCTCACCTGAGCCGTCCTGCGTTCAGAGATAGTGCCGCTGGGCCCGGCGCTCGCGGACGTACTCGTCGTAGGCCGTTTGGGTGCTCGGCAGGGTGGACACTTCGGAGACTGGCACGTCCCACCACGCCGAACCGGGCGGATTCGGCCCGTGGAGATCGGTCTCGATGTAGAGGACCGTGGTGTGCTCGGACGCGACGGCCTTGGCGTAGTTGGCCCGGAAGTCGGCGATGGTCGCGCAGCGCAGCACGTCGGCCCCCCAGCTCGCCGCGTTGGCGGCCAGGTCGAAAGGCACATGCTCGCCGTCCAACCTCCCCGAGGTCCGGTTGCGCATGCGGTACTGGGTGCCGAACCGTTGCGACCCCCGCGACTCGGACAGGCCGCCGATCGAGGCGAAACCGTGGTTCTGCAGCAGGACAATGATCACCTTGAGCCCCTCGGAGACGATCGTCGCGATCTCCATGGGCATCATCTGATAGCTGCCGTCGCCGACGATCGCCACCACCTCGTGGTCGTCGCCCAGGGCGAGTCTGGCTCCCAGTGCGGCTGGGATCTCATAGCCCATGCACGAGTAGGCATACTCCACGTGGTACTGCACGGGAGACGTTGCGCGCCAAAGACATTGGAGGTCACCCGGCATCGAGCCCGCCGCGCTGATGATGACGTCCTCCGGGCCCATGAGCCCGTTGAGCGCCCCGAAGACCTCGGTCTGGGCCGGCAGCGGGGTCTGGCCCCGGTGATAGCACTCGTGCACCACCTGCTGCCAGGCCGCGGTCAGCTCGATGGCCTCCCGCCGGTGTGCCGCCTCGACATTCCAGCCGTCGAGGGCGCCGGTGAGTGCCGTGAGCGCTTCCCGGGCGTCGGCCACAACCATGGTCGCCGAGTGCTTCGCCGCGTCGAACCGCAGCGTGTTGATGTTGACGAAGCGCACGTCCGGGCCGGCGAAGATCGTGTGGCTTGCCGTCGTGAAGTCCGAATAGCGGGTGCCGATGCCGATGACGACGTCGGCCCGCCGGGCCAGGGCATTGGCTGCCGTGGTCCCGGTCGAGCCGACCCCGCCGACGGCGCTGGGGTGGTCCCAGTTGATCGCCCCCTTGCCGGCGTGGGTATCGGCGACCGGAATGCCCGTGGCGGTGGCAAACGCCCGCAGCTGCAGGGACGCCTCGGCGTAGACGACGCCCCCTCCGGCCACGATGAGCGGGCGGCTCGCCGAACGGATGATCTCCACCGCACGCGCCAGAGCGGCGGGCTCGGGGACGGGCCGACCGACGTGCCACACCCGCTCACGGAAGAGCGCCACCGGCCAATCGAACGCCTCGGCCTGGACATCTTGGGGGAGGCAGATCGTGACGGCACCGGTGTCAGCAGGGTCGGTCAGCACCCGCATCGCGCCCAGCAGCGACGGGATGAGCTGCTCCGGGCGGTTGATCCGGTCGAAGAAGCGTGACACGGGGCGGAAGGCGTCGTTGACCGACACGTCCAGCGTGCCCGGGTCCTCCAGTTGCTGCAACACCGGGTCGGGACGGCGGGTAGCGAACTGATCTGAGGGCAGGAGCAGCACTGGGATCCGGTTGGTGGTGGCCAGCGCGGCGCCCGTGATCATGTTCGTTGCTCCGGGGCCGATCGAAGTGGTGACGGCCATCGTCTGGAGGCGGTGTCGCGTGCGGGCAAAGGCGGCCGCCGCGTGCACGGCGCCCTGTTCGTTACGGGCCAGGAAGTAGGGCAGGTCAGCCGCAGCGGGGTCGCGCTCCCGGTCGATGGTGGCTTGCAGCAGGGCTTGGCCGACGCCGGCCACGTTGCCGTGGCCGAAGATGCCGAAGATCCCCGTGACGAGGCGCTGCCGCACGCCGTCGCGTTCGGAGAATTGGGCGGTGAGGAACCGCACGAGGGCCTGGGCGACGGTCAGTCGGATGGTCTCGGTCATCGTTGCGCCTCTCGTCAGGGTGCCGGGATGAGGACGTCGCGCACGAGCTGATCGAGCTCTTCATCGGCGCCCAAGAACTGCCGAAGGGTCTTGCGGGTCGCGCCGAAGTCGTCGAACTGAGCCGGCGTCAGGCCCTCTGGGTCATACGCCGCGCGGAAGTCGGCAATCCTGAGCAGGGCCGCCAGGATCGCCGGATCGACGGGGATGTCCATCCGCGGCTGCGGGTCGTGCCCGCTGGCCTGGAACCGCTGCTGCCAGCCGAAGGGAGGCGAGATGACCACGTCGCCACCGATGAACTCGCTCCACTGCAACGAGTTCCGAAAGGCGGCAGAGAGCAGCCGTGAGCGGAACCCGCGCTCCTGGAAGACGGCATACGCCCTCTTGAATGCCGCAACACCACCCCACTCGAGGGCGGCCGGGTCGATGTCGATCCCGTCCCGAGCCACGGCGTCCTTGAGCCAGTCGTCGAGCCGGCCGACCATGAGGGTCACGACGTGACCCATGTGGGTGACATCGTGTCCGGCGGCGGCTCGGGCCGCCATCCCGCGCTCGATCGCCTCGGCCGCGGCGATGGCCTGGGAGACAGTGAACGAGACCGTGACATTGATGGACACCCCCCAGGCCACCGCATCCTCGATGGCGCGAATGCCGACGGCCGTGGCGGGGATCTTGACGATGACATTGGGGGCCAGCCCGGAAAAGTGGACCGCCTGGTCGACGAGGGCCACCGGATCTCGGTGCAGCCGGGGGTCGGTCTGCATCGACACGCGTCCGTTGCGTCCCCCGAAGCGCTCGAACGCCGGTCTGAGCAGGTGGGCGGCTTCGATCGAGATCTCCTGGACGACCTGCCAGCCGATCTGCGCCTCGGTGGCCCTCGGACGTTCGGCGGCGATCGCACGGATCCGCTCGGTCCAGCGAGGCAGATCCGCTTTGATACAGGCCACCGCGATGACCGGGTTGCAGGTCGCTCCGACGGCGCCCCAAGCGATCGACTGGGCCAGCTCCGTCGGGTTGGCCGAGTCGTTCCACAAGGCCGTCGGCGTCGATTGGGTCATCGTCCACAGGGGCGACGAGGTGCCTGTCATGGTTCCTCCGTAAGGGGCGGACCCTCGATGGTCACCGCTCGTGAACGGTTACATCGAAGGCGTAGTGGTCAAACCGATAGCAGTGGTCACCGAACTCGAGGGCCACGCCGGAGGCGCCGTACGTCCGCCGGGTCATCGTCAGCAGCGGATCGCGGGGGGAAAGGCCGAGCCGCTTACGTTCGGCGCCGCGTGGGCGCCGAGCTCCGATGGACTGGTGGGCCACGACCGGGCGGATCCCCCGCGCTCGCAAGACGGCATACAGGCTGCCCTTGGTCAGCTGCTCGGTGGAGATGTCGTTGAACTGCGGTGGCAACCAGTTGTGCATGAAGCGCGATCGGGGTGGAGCCCGCCAGACGCAAGCGTTGGACGAAGAACAACGGCGTGTCCGGGGGAACGCCCAGGGCCGCGGCGGCGTGTGGGTCGACGGCTTGCCGGTCAATGGTCAACACCCGCGTTGACGGCTTCCGGCCCTTGCGCTCGAGTTCCTCGTAGAGGCTGGTCAGCTCGTCGCGGCGATGAATGACCTCACTCGCCACCACCGTGCCCACGCCGCGTCGGCGCACCAGCAGACCACGCGCGACGAGTTCGGCGATCGCCCGCCGCACCGTCGGGCGGGACAGATCGAGCCGGTCGGCAAGCGCCAGCTCGTTCTCGAAAGGATCCCCGGGCTGCAGAGCGCTGTCTTCGATGGCTGCGGTGAGTTGCTCGGCGAGTTGGTGATAGAGCGGGACCGGGCTGGAACGGTCGATCAGAACGGGGAGCTGCCTCACGAGGTGAGCATATGTCAGCAACTCCATCTGCGAGTAAGATCATATGTCCTAACAAACATTGACACGACGCGCAGGCGTGGGGCACCCTCGTGTCCGGAGGTCACCCATGAACGACTGGTTTCGCCCCGCCCGCTCCAGCGGTGATGACCGGTGGGACGTGCGGATTCGTCCGGGAGACCCAGGCTGGTCACACACCGGCCTGTATGCCGTCACGCTCGCCGCGGGTGAGTCGCGCGCCATCGACACGGGCGACTGCGAATTCATCGTGCTGCCGCTGAGCGGGCCCGCGGTCGTCGAGGTGGCGGGGCAGCACCTCGAACTGGCCGGCCGAGCCCACGTCTTCGCCGGGCCCACCGACCTGGTCTATGTCCCGAGGGACACCCGCATGACGATCACTGCACCGGAAGGTGGCCGGCTGGCGATCCCTTTCGCGCGGGCGCGGGCGGCATACCCGGTGCGGCGGGTGGCCGCAGCCGAGGTGCCCGTCGAGCTGCGGGGGGCGGGAGCCAGCACCCGGCAGGTGCACAACTTCGGCACTCCCGCCGTCCTGGCGGCCGATTCGCTCATCGCCTGCGAGGTCATCACGCCGGCAGGGAACTGGTCGTCGTATCCGCCGCACAAGCACGACGAGGACCGCGACGGGGTCGAGACCGCGCTGGAGGAGATCTACTACTTCGAGTTTCGGGTGGCCCCGGAGGCATCCAGAGGGCGCGAGCCTGCTGGCCCGTCGGGCGGCTTCCTGCGGGGCCAACCCCTGGGGTACCTTCGCAACTACGGCACCGATGAGCGGACCATCGACACGCTCGAAGAGGTGCATTCCGGCGACGTCGTCCTCGTTCCCTATGGTTGGCACGGCCCCGCAATGGCCCCGCCCGGCTACGACATGTACTACCTCAACATCATGGCCGGACCGGGCGATCAGCGCGCGTGGCTTATCTGTGACGACCCCGGGCATGCCTGGGTGAGGGACACCTGGGCCGGACAAGAACAAGATCCGCGGCTGCCGCTTTCGGGCTCGGAGCGTGATTGACGTCATGCGTTGACGTGATGGACGGCATGCGTTGATATGGAAGAACACATGACAGCCACAGGAGCAGCCCCATGAGCAGCGTGCGTCGCATCACCCATCTCATCGGGCATTCCGCGTGGGAGGGGACTGCGGAACGCACCGGCGACGTCTACAACCCGGCGACCGGACAGGTGACCGGCCGCGTCGACTTCGCGAGCTCGGAGCTCGTCGATGAAATCGTCGCCGCGGCCGCTGTCGCGGCTGAGCGGTGGGGCCGAGAGTCGCTGGCCAAGCGCACTCAGGTGCTGTTCGCCTTTCGGCAATTGCTCAACGACAACAAGGAGCGCATCGCCGCCCTCATCACCGCGGAGCACGGCAAGGTGACCTCCGATGCGATCGGCGAGGTGACCCGAGGGCTTGAGGTTGCCGAGTTTGCCTGCGGCATACCCCATTTGCTCAAAGGCGGCTATTCCGAGAATGTCTCCACCGGCGTTGACGCCTATTCGATCCTGCAGCCGCTCGGCGTTGTCGGCGTCATCTCGCCCTTCAACTTCCCGGCCATGGTGCCGATGTGGTTCGTGCCGATCGCTGTCGCATGCGGTAACGCCGTCGTCATCAAGCCGTCGGAGAAGGACCCATCCGTGGTCAACGCAGTCGCTGAGCTCTGGCGTGAGGCCGGTCTGCCCGACGGGGTCATGAACGTCGTGCATGGCGACAAGGAAGCCGTCGATGCGCTCCTGGACAACGGCACGGTCAAGGCGATCTCCTTCGTCGGCTCGACCCCGATCGCGAAGTACGTCTACGAGAGGGGCACCGCCAACGGCAAACGGGTCCAGGCGCTCGGCGGCGCGAAGAACCACATGCTCGTGCTCCCCGATGCCGACCTTGACCTGGCGGCCGATGCTGCAGTCAACGCGGGCTTCGGTTCGGCGGGGGAGCGCTGCATGGCGATCTCGGTGCTGCTGGCGGTTGAGTCGATCGCCGACGAGCTCGTTGTCAAGATCACCGAGCGGATGGCGACCCTCACCACCGGCGACGGCACGACGGGCTGTGACATGGGTCCGATCGTCACCGGCCAGGCCCGGGACCGGATCGTCGGCTACATCGAACAAGGTGCCGCGGCCGGCGCCGAGCTCGTCGTCGATGGCCGTGACGGCGAGTTCCACGGGGAGCCGGGTGGCTTCTTCGTCGGCCCTACCCTCTTCGACAGGGTCTCGCCGGACATGTCGATCTACACCGACGAGATCTTCGGCCCGGTGTTGTCGGTCGTGCGAGTGGGTTCCTATGACGAGGGGCTGGCGCTGATCAACTCGAGCCCCTACGGCAATGGCACGGCGATCTTCACCAACGACGGTGGGGCCGCGCGGCGCTTCCAGAACGAGGTGCAGGTCGGCATGATCGGCATCAATGTGCCGATTCCGGTGCCGATGGCCTACTACTCCTTCGGCGGGTGGAAGGCCTCGCTGTTCGGGGACAGCCACGCCCACGGCATCGAGGGTGTGCACTTCTTCACCCGGACCAAGGCGGTTACCCAGCGCTGGCTCGACCCCAGCCATGGGGGTCTCAACCTCGGCTTCCCGCAGAACACGTGAGCGAGGGAGGGTCATGGCCGATCCGAAGGCACGCAACACCACCGACTCCCGCTACGGCAAGCTCACCATCGGAGTCTGCCCGGACCAATGGGGGTGTGGTTTCCCGAGGACGAGACGCAGATCGACTGGCGGACCGCGCTCAGGCAGATGCAGAGCGCCGGGTTCTCCGTCATGGAGACCGGGCCTTTCGGCTACTTCCCGAAGGACCCAGTGCGGCTGAAGGACGTCATGGACGAGCACGGCTTCACCGTGGTCGCCGGCACCGGCTGGGGCATCCTGCACAAGGCCGAGGCGTGGGCCGATACCGAGGCCCTCTTCCGGGCCATCGGACAGACGCACGCGGCCGTCGGCGCGAAGTTCGTCGTGCACCTGCCACCGATGTTCCGCGACGAGAAGACCGGGGAATACACCGGCGAGCGCACCCTCAATACCGAGGCGTGGAACCTCTATATCCACAACGCCGACCGGCTCGGGCGGATCATGAAGCAGGACTACGGCCTGACGATGGTCTTGCACCCGCACGGTGACTCGCACATCGAAACCCCCGAGGACATCGACCGGATCTTCCAGGCCACCGATCCCGAATACGTCGGGTTCTGCCTTGACACCGGGCACATCGTCTACGGCAACGGCGACCCGATGGAGTTGTGTCGCACCTATCCCGAGCGGATCTCCTACGTCCATATCAAGGCCATGGATCCCCCGCTCGTGAAGCAGGCCCACGAGCGGGACTGGCCGTTCGTCAAGGCCGTCCACGCTGGGTGTTCCGTTGCACCACCCGCCGGCGAGCCCGACATGCGCCTGCTGATCGAGGCGCTGGCAGACCTCGACAAGGAGCTGTACGTCATCTGCGAGCAGGACATGTATGGGTGCGACAAGGCCCACCCGCTGCCCAACGCCATCCAGACGCGCGAATACCTCGCCTCCATCGGCCTCGGCTGCCCGTGACACCCATGACTGTTCGGATCGGCATGATCGGCCCCGGGGCGATGGGTCAGGCCCACATCGAACGCATTCACAGCGTCATCGCCGGCGGGCGTGTGGTTGCCGTCAGCGACGTCAACCAGGCCAACGCCCAGAGGGTCGCGCAGCGGATCGGCTCGACGGCATACGGGTCGGCGGCCGAACTCATCGCGGACCCAAGGGTCGATGCGGTGATGATCTGCAGCCACGGGCCGGTCCACGAGCCCGACGTCTTGACCTGCATCGACGCCGGCAAACCGGTCTTCTGCGAGAAACCGCTCACCCCCACCGCCGACGCCTCGCTGCGGATCATGTCGGCCGAGCAGTCCGGGGGACGCCAGCTCGTCACGGTCGGCTTCATGCGACGTTTTGACGCCTCCTATCGGCAGATGAAGTCGATCCTCGACAGCGGTGAGCTGGGGGAGGCGCTGATGGTCCACTGTGCGCACCGCAATCCGACGGTGCCGGATTTCTATACCTGGGACATGGCGATCAATGACACCGCGATCCATGAGATCGACACCATGCGCTGGCTGCTCGGCGAGGAGTTCGTCCGGGCGCGGGTCGACACGCCGAAGAAGACCTCGCTGCGCTTCGAACACCTGCAGGACCCCCTCGTGCTGATTCTGGAGACGGAGTCGGGGGTGCGCGTGGACGTCGAGGTCTTCGTCAACTGCCAGTACGGCTATGACATCCGGTGCGAGCTCGTCGCCGAGAAGGGCACCGTGTCCCTGGCCGACCAGAACGTGCTCACCCGGCGAGATGCGGTGGGACGCAGCAATCGGATCACCATGAACCACAACGAGCGATTCTGGGGCGCCTTCGTCACCGAGGTCCAGGAGTGGATCAGCGGTGTGTCCCGCGGGGAGCACACCGGCTCCAGCGCCTGGGACGGCTATGCCGCTGCGTGCGTCTGCGATGCCGGCGTCAAGGCCCTGACCGACGACGGGGTCCTGCCGGTCACCATGATCCCCCGGCCGGCGTTCTACGCCTGAGGGCAGAGGCGAGCGAGGTCGTCGGGTCCGCGTGAGCCAGTAGGTTGGGGGCGTGCTCACGACGTTCGCGGGCGGTCGCGCCCTGTCCGACTTCCGCGCTGCCGGGTTGTTAGCACGCCTGCAGGAGCGTCTGCCGGCCATCACCGCACTGAACGCGCGCTTCGTCCACTGGGTCGCGACCGATGGCCCGCTCGAACCCTCCCTGCAGGCCCGGCTGGAGCAACTGCTCACCTATGGCGAGCGCACGGCCGCCCCGTTCCCGGCCCAGGACGGCGCGTCCGGCGCCCCGGGCCACCGCGCCGACCCCCCGCAGACCACCCTCGTTGTGGCCCCCCGCCTGGGCACCGTCTCACCTTGGGCGTCGAAGGCCACCGACATCGCCCACAACTGCGGGCTGGACATCCGTCGGGTCGAACGGGTCACCGAGCTCGTCCTGCTGGGCGCGCAGTTGGACGGCGGGGAACTCGCGGCTGTCGTCGACCTGCTGCATGACCGGATGACCGAGAGCATCCTGCTGCACCCCGACGCCGCTGCCGCCCTGTTCGACGAGCGCGACCCAGAGCCGTTGGCCCACGTCGAGGTGCTCGCTCGCGGGCGCCAAGCGCTCGTGGAGGCCGACGCGGCATACGGGCTGGCCTTGTCCGACGACGAGATCGACTACCTCGTCGACGCCTTCCGCGGTCTCGGGCGCGACCCGAGCGACGTCGAGCTGATGATGTTCGCTCAGGCCAACAGCGAGCATTGCCGACACAAGATCTTCAACGCCCAGTTCATCGTCGACGGCGAGGTCCAGGATCGGTCGCTCTTCTCGATGATCCGGCACACCGAGGCGGTCAACCCGCGGCATACGGTCGTCGCCTACTCCGACAACGCGTCCGTGATCGCCGGCACGGTCGTGCCGCGGTGGTTGCCGCAGGAGCAGACCGGGCCGAGCCGGTATGCCGCGCGCGAGGACACCGTCCACGTGCTCATGAAGGTCGAGACGCACAACCATCCGACCGCGATCTCGCCCTTCCCCGGCGCCGCGACCGGCGCGGGTGGGGAGATCCGTGACGAGGGCGCCACCGGCCGGGGATCGCGGCCCAAGGCGGGGCTGACCGGTTTCGCCGTGTCGAACCTGCATCTGCCCGGCACCGACGAGCCGTGGGAGCGCGACCCGATCGGGCGGCCCGGACACATCGCCTCGCCGCTGGCGATCATGATCGACGGACCGCTCGGCGGGGCGGCGTTCAACAACGAGTTCGGTCGGCCGGGCTTGGGCGGCTTCTTCCGGGTTTTCGAACAGACTGTCGCGGGCGTCCGGCGCGGGTATCACAAGCCGATCATGAGCGCCGGCGGCCTGGGCACCATCTCTGCGAGCGACACCCACAAGGTTCGCTTCCCGGCCGGGACGCTGCTCGTGCAGCTCGGCGGACCCGGCATGCGGATCGGGATGGGTGGCGGGGCGGCCTCGTCGATGGCCGCCGGGGTCAATGCTGCCGAGCTCGACTTCGACTCCGTGCAGCGTGGCAACCCTGAGATCGAGAGACGCGCCCAGGAGGTCATCAACCACTGCTGGGCGCTCGGGCAGGGCAACCCCGATGACAACCCGATCCTCGCCATTCACGATGTGGGCGCGGGGGGTTTGTCCAATGCCTTCCCCGAGCTGGTGGACGGCGCCGGGTTGGGAGCGCGCTTCGACCTCGGCGCGGTGCCGGTGGAGGAGAGCGGCCTAGCGCCCAAGGAGATCTGGTGCAACGAAAGCCAGGAGCGTTACGTTGTCGCGCTGGCACCAGAGTCCCTGGAGCTTTTCGCCCGCCTGTGTGAGCGCGAACGCTGCCCGTATGCCGTCGTCGGAGTCGCGTCCGACGACGGGATGCTCGTGCTCGGCGACGGCGAGCTGGACCTGGATTCGGGAGCCGACGGGATCGTCGGCGGCAGCGCGGGCCCCGGCCCGAACACTTCACAGCGGGCCATCGATATGCCGATGGAGGTGCTTCTCGGCAAGCCGCCGCAGCTCACCCGAGACGTGACACGGGTGCCGCGCTCGGAGCCCGAGCTCGACTGGGCCGTGCTGACCCCCGCCGAGATCGAGCAGGCCGCGCTCGACGTGTTGCGCCATCCGAGCGTCGGCAGCAAACGCTTTCTCGTGACGATCGGTGACCGCACCGTCGGCGGCCTGAGCCACCGAGACCAGATGGTCGGGCCGTGGCAGGTCCCGGTTGCCGATGTGGCGGTGACGCTCGCGGCATACGAGGGCTTCGCGGGTGAGGCGATGGCCAGCGGCGAGCGGATGCCGTTGGCCGCGCTCGACGCCCCCGCTTCGGGGCGAATGGCCGTCGGCGAGGCGTTGACCAACCTGCTCGCAGCGCCGGTGACCCTGGAGCGAATCAAGCTGTCCTGCAACTGGATGGCTGCCAGCGGTGCCCCGGGCGAGGATGCGGCCCTCTTCGACACGGTGCAGGCGGTCGCGATGGCGCTGTGCCCAGCGCTCGGCATCGGAGTTCCGGTCGGCAAGGACTCGCTGTCGATGCGCACGGCGTGGACCGACTCCGGTGGCCTGGCGCGCACGGTCACCTCACCGGTGAGCCTGGTCGTGACGGCCTTCGCAACGCTCGACGATGTGCGGGGCACCCTTACCCCAGTGTTGTGCCAGGGGTCGGTGCTGGTGCTCGTCGACCTCGGCGCCGGGCGGGATCGGCTCGGCGGGTCGATGTTCGCGCAGGTGCGCGGCGGCTTCGGCGCGGTCGTCCCCGACCTCGATGACCCCGCTCGACTGCGCCACCTGTATGCCGCCCTCGCCGCGCTACGGGCCCGCCGGCTGGTCAGCGCCTACCACGACCGCTCGGACGGCGGGTTGTGGGCAACGTTGTGCGAGATGGCCTTTGCCGGCGGCGTGGGGGTGCAGGCCGACGTGTCGTCGGTGGCTGCGCTCTTCACCGAGGAGCTCGGCGTCGTGCTCGGGGTGCCGGCCGACCGGGTGCAGGAGGTCGAGGCGCTGCTCGCCGAACACTCGCTCGGCGAGCTGTCGGCGGTGATCGGCCGGGTCGTGCCAGGGCGCCGCGTGCAGGTGACCGTGTCCGGCGAGCCGCTGGTGGACCGGTCACTGCGCGAGCTGCAGCAGGTGTGGGACGAGGCGTCATGGCGGATCGCGCGACTGCGCGACAACCCCGAGTGCGCCGACGAGGAGCACGGGGATGCCAGCGAGGTGCCCGGGCTGCACGTCGCGCTCACCTTCGACCCGGCGGACGACATTTCGCTGCCCTACCTCTCCCGCGGGGTGCGGCCACGGGTCGCCATCCTGCGCGAACAGGGTGTCAACTCCCACGTCGAGACCTCGTTTGCCCTGCACACGGCCGGGTTCGACACCTTCGACGTGCACATGACCGACCTGCAGAGCGGGCGGACCGAGCTCGCGGCTTACCAGGGGTTTGTGGCGTGCGGGGGGTTCTCCTACGGCGACACCCTTGGGGCGGGGGAGGGCTGGGCGCGTTCGGTGCTGTTCAACGAGCGGTTGGCCGGCGCCTTCCACGACTTCTTCCACCGGCCCGACACCTTCGCCCTGGGGATCTGCAACGGGTGTCAGATGATGGCGGCGCTCGCCGACCACATCCCCGGCGCGCAAGCCTGGCCACGATTCACCCGTAACCGCAGTGAGCAGTTCGAGGCGCGACTGTCGCTCGTCGAGGTGCTCGACAGCCCGTCGATCTTCTTCACCGGCATGGCCGGCAGCCGGATCCCGATCGCGGTGGCTCACGGCGAAGGACTCGCCGATTTCACCCAGCGTGGTGACCCGGTGGCCGTCCAGCGGGCGTTGCGTTTCGTCGACGGCAGTGGTCTGCCGACGACGGCATACCCGGCCAACCCCAACGGCAGCCCCGACGGCCTCACCGCGGTGACCACCCCGGACGGGCGCTTCACCGTGCTCATGCCGCACCCCGAGCGGGTGCTGCGCAATGCACAGCTGTCCTGGACCGATGGTGATGTGTCGCAGCTGAGTCCGTGGGCCCGGATGTTCCGTAACGCCCGCGTCTGGGTGGGCTAACGACCCCCTCACCCATCAACCCCCTCAGCCCTCAGCGCCGAGATTGACATTGGGTGCAGGACACGCCGGCTCTTGTGGTCGAAAGGTCAATCTCGGCGCTGAGGGCCGGGGTGAATCTCGGAGGGACGGTGAGGGCGGGAATCAGCGACGCCGCCAGGTTCCTGGCGTGGGCGGCTCGGGGGAGGGCTGGGCGTCCGCCTCCGTGAAGGCTCGCGCGCCGGCTACCAGCCTGCTCACCTCACCCCCCTCCCGTATGCCGGTCGGCACCGGTGCGCTCGCCACCGCACGCCTCAGCGACTGAGAGTTCAACGCGCTTCGGGTCGGTTGGCCGGCCTCGGCCGAGCGGTTCGCGACGACGACGACGTTGCCGAAGCGGCGACCCTTGAGCACCTCGTGGGGGGCGAGGATCACCGGCGCGCCGAAGCCTGCCGCCTCGATCGAGGCGAGCACGCGCGCGACATATCGCAATCCCGGCTCGTCGGCGAGGTTGGCCAGCAACACCCCACCAGGGGCCAGCGCCCGCGCCACGTCCGCCAAGAAGGCCGGGGTGACAAGTTCGGCTGGGACTCGGCCGGCGGCATACGCGTCGAGGACGAGCACGTCGGCGCTCCCGGCACCCAACCCGGCGACCCCTTCTCGGCCGCCCAGCGGACGCACTCGGATCCGATGACCGCGGGGCAGCGGCAGCCGCTCGCGCACGAGGGCGGTCAGGGTGCCGTCGGGCTCGAAGACGATCTGCGATGACCCGGGCCGGGTGTGCTGGATCCACCGGGCCAGGGTGAGCCCGGCCCCGCCGACATGCGTGGCCCGCGTCGGCGTCGGGGCCGCAGGTCGCAGGACCGAGACGACCAACGCGAGCAGCTGGACGTATTCGAACACCAGCAGCCCCGGATCGGCCGATGCGACGTGCGACTGCGGGTGCCCGTCGACGACGATCGTCACGCCGCCGCGGCCGTCGGCGTCGGCATCGAAGCGCACCCGATCGACGGTCACGTGGTCGCAGGAACCCAGAAGGCGAGCATCGCCGTCGCGACGAGGGTGAGGATGGCGATGACGATGATGAACCAGCCGATGACGACATAGGGCGTGGCCCGCTGCGCGTGGGTCAGCAGCATCGCCCGGTCGGCGTCGGTCGGGTCGACGAGGATCGCCACGTCCTGACCCGGCTCCCACAGGTCGCCGCGGGAGCGGCTCGCCACGAGGTGGGTCGAGCCGTCGGGGGCGGCATACCGGATGTGCGGGTTGCGCAGGAACAGGCCCTCGGACGCGCCGTCCTTGTCGACGATCTGCCCGACCACGTGTACCCAGTCCCCGTCGGCACACCCCCGGCGACGGCCCACCGCGATCATCCACCAGCCGATGGCCAGCCATACCAAGCCGATGATGGTCCCGGCCACTTCACCGGCGTCGTTCATGGCAGCAGCATCGCCTTCGTCGCGCGGCGCTCGTGCATCGCGGCATACGCCTCGGGGACCTCCGCGAGAGGCAGGGTGAGGTCGAACACGCGACCGGGGTGGATCTCGCCCGCGAGCACCCGGTCACGCAGGTCCGGCAGATAGGCCCGCACCGGGGCGACGCCGCCGCCGATGCTCACGTTGCGCCTGAAGAGGTCCTCGATCGGCAGTTCGATGTCGTGCGGCACCCCGACAAACCCGATTCGGCCGCCGTCACGGACCAGATCGAGGGCGGTCCGCATTGACTCGGGGGTGCCGACGCACTCCAACGCGACGTCCACCCCGAGGCCCTCGGTGAGCGCGCGGACACGCGCGACCCCAGCCTCGCCCCGCTGCGGGACGACGTCGGTCGCACCGAACTCCACGGCGATCGTCGAGCGTGCCTCGTGTCGCGACATCGCCACGACCCTCGCCGCGCCGAGCATTGTGGCGGCGAGCACGGCGCACAGTCCGACCGCGCCGTCGCCGACCACGGCGACCGTGTCGCCGACCCGCACGCCTGCCGAGACCGCGCAGTGCCACCCCGTGCCCATGACGTCCGAGAGGGTCAACAGATCGGGCACGAGCTCATCGGCGGGCACCGACCCGGTGGCCACGAGTGTGCCGTCGGCCAGGGGCACCCGCACAAATTCGCCCTGCCCGGCGTCGACCGGCAGGCCCTCGCGGTCCCGCGCTCCCCACCAACCCCCGTTCTCGCACGAGGTGTGGATGCCGGCGCGGCAGACCCGGCAGGTGTTGTCCGACCACACGAATGGCGCGATGACGAAGTCGCCGGGCCGCACCGTCGTCACCTCGTCGCCGACCTCTTCGACGATGCCCACGAACTCGTGGCCCATCCGTTGGCCGGGTTTGATGTCATTGATCCCGCGGTAGGGCCACAGGTCCGACCCACACACGCAGGAGGCCGTGACCCGGACGAGGGCGTCGGTCGGGCGGTGCAGGTGTGGGTCGGGCAGGTCCGAGAGCTGGATGTCGAAGGGGCCGTTCAGGGTCGTCGCGCGCATGGCCCCATCCTCGCCCGTCCCGCGGGAATGACACCATGAGGGGGTGCCTCCTCGTCGCCGTGTCGCCATTGCGGACGGGCTGGCTGCCCTCGCCGTATGCCGGGCGGCCGGGTTCGCGTCCGAGCCTGCGGCCGGGCGCGCGGCCGGGTCTGCGTCCGGGCATGGGTCAGGGGTGTCGGCGCCGGGCGCGGTGTCTCGGGATACCTTGGCGACCGCGGTGCGGTTCACCCTGGAGGAGTTGGCGACCGTCGCTGCGGGGCGCTCGGTCGAGGTCCGGGTGCCGCCCTTCGGCGCGGTGCAGTGTGTCGCCGGCCCCGTCCATCGGCGCGGCACACCGTCGTCCGTCGTCGAGACCGATCCGCACACCTGGCTCGCGGTCGCCGATGGGGCCCTGACCTGGGCGGATGCGCTCGAAGCGGGCCGCGTTCAGGCCTCCGGCGAGCGTGCTGCGCTCGACAGTTTGCTTCCGCTAGCTAATCTAGGACGATGAGAATGGTCGCCGACAAGCTCCCGCCCGCCAAGGCTCGCCGTCGCGCGCCCCGCCTGGTCCCGTTCCTCATCACCGGGGCGGTCCTCGGGTTCATCGCGGGCGCGCTGCTTGCGCTGCGGCAGACCGACGGCATCGACGCGCTCGCCCAGCGGGCCTCGATGTATGCCCAGAGCACCCAGGTCAGCTACCTCGGGGCGTTCGGGGCACTCATCGGCGGCTTGCTCGCCGGGGTCGTCTACGTCCTGCTCGACCGGCGGTCCTGACCACCCCGAGCAGGAGGGCTCGCGGCATACCTGAACGACTGCGGGATGCAGGGTGGCCCGCGGCATACCTGTGGAAGACTGTGGCCGTGACACGCGGCGACGGTCTGCTGACGCACGATCTCCTGCCGGGGGAGAAGGGCCCACAGGACGCCTGCGGCGTCTTCGGGGTCTGGGCGCCCGGGGAAGATGTCGCCAAGCTCACCTATTTCGGGCTCTATGCGCTGCAACACCGCGGCCAAGAATCAGCGGGTATCGCGACAGGCGACGGCCACAAGGTGCTCGTCTACAAGGACATGGGTCTGGTCAGCCAGGTCTTCAACGAGTCGGCGCTGTTGTCGCTCACCGGGCATGTCGCGATCGGGCATTGCCGCTATTCGACGACGGGCGGCTCCACGTGGGAGAACGCCCAGCCCACCCTGGGCGGCACCCACTCGACGACGGTAGCCCTTGCTCACAACGGCAATCTCACCAACTCGGCCGAGTTGCGCGATCTGGTCTCCGAGCGCCACGGCGGTCTCGACCGCCACCCCGGCGAGCTCGGCCGCGGGAACACCACCGACACCGCCCTGGTCACGGCCCTGCTCGTGGATCCCGACCGCTCGCTCGAGGCCGTCGCCCTCGATGTGTTGCCTCGGCTGCGGGGCGCCTTCTGTTTCGTCTTCATGGACGAGAACACCCTGTATGCCGCCCGCGACCCCCACGGGATCCGGCCCCTGGCGCTGGGCAGACTCGACCGCGGCTGGGTCGTCGCGTCGGAGACCGCTGCCCTACAGACCGTCGGTGCGGCCGTCATTCGCGAGATCGAGCCCGGCGAGCTCATCGTCATCGACGAGCAAGGCTTGCGTTCGCACCGCTTTGCCGAGGCCGATCCCAAGGGATGTGTCTTCGAATACGTCTATCTGGCACGCCCGGACGCCGTCATCAGTAACCGCGTCATCCACGAAGCCCGCGTGGCGATGGGGGCCCGACTGGCCCTCGAGCACCCCGTCGAGGCCGACCTGGTGATCGGGGTGCCCGATTCGGGGGTGCCGGCGGCGGTCGGATATGCCCAGCAGTCCGGGATCCCGTTCGGTCAGGGCTTCGTCAAGAACGCCTATGTGGGGCGCACCTTCATCCAGCCCTCGCACACGCTGCGCCAGCTCGGCATCCGGCTCAAGCTCAACCCGCTCACGCACACCATCCGCGGAAAGCGGCTCGTCGTCGTCGACGACTCGATCGTCCGCGGCAACACCCAACGCGCTCAGGTTCGGATCCTCCGTGAGGCGGGTGCAGCGGAAGTCCACGTCCGCATCTCCTCTCCGCCGGTGCACTGGCCGTGCTTCTACGGGATCGACTTCGCGACCCGCGCCGAGCTCATCGCGTCTGGCCTCGGCGTGGAGGAGATCCGCGCCTCGATCGGCGCTGATTCTCTCGGCTACATCTCCCTGGAGGGGATGATCGAGGCGACCGGTCAGCCGGGTCCACGGTTGTGCGCGGCCTGCTTCACCGGCGTCTATCCGATCGAGTTGCCGGAGGCCGGCCGGATCGGCAAGCACCTCTTCGAACAACTTCCGATCGATGTCGAAGGGGTCTCGATCGGTATGCCGGGCGGCGCCGAGAACGCGTTGCTGCACCCTTGACTCCGCGTGTGGACCGGGGCTGATGCTGCGCGAGCAACCGGGGCTGATGCTGCGCGTGATGACGCGCCCGGTGCTGCTGTAGCGACACCCCGCGCGTCATCAGCCGCGCTTTCAGCCCCGGGTTCATGACCTGGTTCAGGATCGGGCCAAGGGCCGGGGTCAGGGCCGACTCTGGCGCAGCACCAAGAACCGCCCGGCGAGGCCGCACGCCACCACGAGAGCGCCGGTCAGAACCGATGCGGGGGGTAGGGCCAGCGCCAGAAGCAGGCACCCGATCACCCCCGCTGCTTGCACCCATCGGGGCCAACGCCGGTAGGCGGGCGCCTGGGTCCATGCAGAGGCATTGGCTATCGCGTAGTAGAGCAGCACCCCGAACGACGAGACACCGATCGCATGGCGCAGGTCGGTGAGCATCATGAGCGCCCCGACAGCGACGGCGACGGTCAACTGGGCGACGACCGGAACCCGGACGACCGGGTCGACCAGTGCCAGCCGCCGAGGCAGATCACCGCGGCGGGCCATCGCCAGGACCGTGCGGCTCACTCCGGACAGCAGCCCAAGCAGCGCCCCGATCGCGGCGAACGTCGCGCCGACACGCAGCACCGCGCCGATCCAGGACACGTCCGCGGCGGTCGCGGAGGCTAGCAACGGCAGCGACGACGCCGCGATTCCGTGCGCGCCGATAGTGGCCAGCAGCAACAGGGCGACGGCGGCATACAAAACGATGACGATTCCCAAGGCGCGGGTGATGGCGCGCGGGATCGTGACCTCCGGATCGCGCACCTCCTCGCCGAGGGTCGCGATCCGCGCATAACCGGCGAAGGCAAAGAAGAGCAGCCCTGCCGACTGAACCACCCCGTATGCCGTCGACTCGCCCAGTTCGGTGACCGGCGAGGACCACTCGGCGGTGGCGACGACGACAACGACCATGGTGACCAGCAGGCTGGCCAGGGTGACGACGAGTAACACCCGAGCCAGTCGGGCGGTCTTGGCGATCCCGCGGATGAGCACCCAGGACAGTCCGGCGAGCACGACCAGTCCGACGACCGGGGCAGCCCGCGCGGTGCCGCCGAGAGCATAGGTGGCGGCGGTGAGCGCCATCGCCGCGCAGGACGCGGTCTTGCCGACGACGAATGCCCAGCCGGCGGCGAATCCCCAGGTCTCGCCGAGACACTCGCGGCCATAGACGTAGGTGCCGCCCGATTCGGGGAACTGGGCGGCGAGTTGGGCCGAGGACGTCGCGTTGGCCCAGGCGACGGCCGCTGCGAGGGCGAGACCGACGAGCAGCCCACTGCCCGCGGCCGCTGCTGCCGGGGTGAAGGCGGCGAAGATACCCGCGCCGATCATCGACCCGAGCCCGATGACGACGGCGTCGGCCAGCCCGAGCCGACGGGCGAGCGCGCTCATGCCGGACGTTCCGGGACTGACCGAGTCATTCGCCGAGCAGCGACTCGATGTCGTCGCCGAAGGCACCGTCGTCGTCGATGTCGGCGAAATAGCACAACACCTGGATGTCGGGGTCATCGATCATCGACATGACGAGTTGGCGCAGACTGACGAGCCGGCCGTCGCCGAGTCGGATCCGCTTGATGCCGTTGCGGGGCACTCCGACCCCAAGTCCCTGCTCCCACCAATCGCGCGCTTGGGGGGTCACCGTGAAGATCTGCTCAAGCAACTCATCGAAGCTGGGGTCACCACGCCATTTGTCGTAATCCGCACGGAAGTGCCCCAACTGGGCGATCGCCTCACCCTCCCAGTCGACGTAGAGCGAGCGCGCCGTCGGGTCGGCGAGATAGAACCACAGCATGTTGCGCTCGTGGCCACGCCGATTCCTCACCCCGCCGAAGAGCAGGTCGGCAGCCCGGTTGGCGTGCAGGACGTCCCACCTGGCGCCCGCGACGTACGCCGGATTCGGCTCCAGGCTGTCGATGAGTTCGACGACGCCCTCGTCGACGGCTTCTGGCTCGCGGGTCGTCATGGGGTCCATCCTGCCAGCGCCGCCCGTGCTGGCAGGGCACTCAGCACCCTGGTCTAATGACAACTGTGGCGAGCCAGCACATCGAGCAGGACGTCGACCCGCGCATCGTGGAGCGCATCGACCCGCGCATCGCGGCATACCTGGATCGGTTGGGGTGTGCCGACCTCGCCGATGCCCCGGCGGACCTGCCCACACTTGTCGCGCTGCATCGCGCACACGTGGAGCGGGTCCCCTACGAGACATTGCAGATCGCCCTCGGGCGGGCGCCCGGCGCCGACCCCGCAGCCAGCGTCGCCGCCATCCTCGGCGGGCTCGGGGGATATTGCTTCAACCTCAACGGTGCCTTCGGCTGGCTGCTCCGACGGCTCGGGTATGCCGTGCGCCATCACCGCGCGGGGGTGCAGAGTCCGCGCGACGCCACTGCCGTCGGCGCCGACGGCAATCATCTGGCGCTGACAGTGTCCGTCGACGACGGCGACTGGCTTGTCGACGTGGGCCTGGGCAGCGCCCTGCATGAGCCCCTTGCCCTTGAGCAGGGACGACACACCCAGGGCCCGTTCACCTACGGGCTGCGGCCGTCGGACGTCGTGCCCGGTGGCTGGCGGTTCGACCATGACCCGCTCGCCGGCTCTTTCCGTGGAATGGACTGGGACTCGGCCGACGTGTCCGTCGCGGAGGCGACGGCGCGGCATACGGAGTTGTCCACGTCTCCGGCGTCCATGTTCGTCAAGGTGCTGGCGGTGCAGCGGCGCGACGCGGACGGGGTCGACCTGCTGCGGTCGGTGTCGTTGACCCGGATCGATGCAGCCGGCTCCCACGAGCGGGTCCTCAGGAGCGTCGAGGACCTCACGTGCGTGCTTGCCGAGGTGTTCGGGCTGGACCTGTCCGGGGTGGCGGCGGCTGAGCTGACGGCGGTGTGGGAGCGCCAGATGCGGGCCTACGCGGCACACCAGAGCAGGAAGGCCCCCGGAGGCTGACGGAGTCCGGATCAACCGGGCCGCGTCGACGATGCCCGCAGGGAGCCCCCGCCCGCCGAGACCTGCCCCCGGCCGCTGACACCTGCCCGATCGGCTGGGACGGAAGATGTCACGCCGTCGCACGCTGGCGGAGGATAGGGGATTTGAACCCCTGAGAGCTTTCACTCAACACGCTTTCCAAGCGTGCGCACTAGGCCACTATGCGAATCCTCCGAGGGGAGGGTACCGGAGGCGCCTGCTGCGCTCGAAATCGGTCGCTCCGCGACGCCCTGGCCGCGTGTTCACGATCGAGCGAGCCCAGGCTGATCATCGGCCCCAGACCTCCCGAAGTGGCGCAAGTCAAGTGGGCGATGGGTACCTTGAGCCCCATGGGATACATCACCGCGCCGCCAGGCTGGTGGCAGGACTTCGTCACGGCTCAGCCGGCGCGCACGGCCAAGCTCGCCGTGACCCGCAAGGACGGCAGCCCGCACGTCGCGCCCGTCTGGGTCGACCTGGACGGCGACGATGTGGTCTTCATGACGAGCGCCGACACGATCAAGGGCAAGTCGATCCTGCGGGACGGGCGCGTCGCGCTGTGCTGGGACGATGAGCGACCTCCGTTCTCGTTCGTCTCCGTGACGGGTAGGGCGACCACGAGCACGGACCCCGACGAGCTTCTGCGGTGGGCCACCCAGATCGCCGGCCGGTACATGGGTGCTGACCAGGCGCAGGCCTACGGCCGCCGCAACGCCGTCCCGCCAGAGATGGTCGTCCGAGTCCGCCTCGACCGGATCGTCGCCAAGGTCGACGTCGCCAGCTGAGCCGCACGGCATACCGGCCAGGCACGGCATACAATATGACCCGGCACCCCGCGTGGTGGTACCTCACTGAACTCCCCCAGGGCAGGAATGCAGCAAGGGCAGGTGAGCTCTTCCAGGTACGTGGGGTGTCTTGGCATCCCAGGCTCGGGTGCGGTGTCCCAACGACCTGGCACCGCACCGTCGGTTCCTACAAGAAGGCGTCGTAGCCGATCTCGACGGTGATCGCGGTCAGGCCGGACAGGTCGATGTGGCGGCGAGTCATCTCCTCGGCCTCGATCGTCACCCGCCACGTCGTGGCCATGCCGCGCCCCCAGAAGCTGAGGTCGTCCGGATCGTCGCCGACGTGCGCGCCGGCGAAGACGTCGCCGGCCTTGGCGGTCTGCACGACGGTGGTGCGGGGGCGCAGCAGTTGCATCCGCTCGGATCCGTCCCGCATCGTCGACTCGGCCTGCCCACCGTGCTCGACGAGGGCGCTGATCGCCGGGATGTCGGCCGTGGCGCCGGTGATGGCCAGCAGCACGTATGCCGCCTTGGCCTCGAAACGCGTCGAGGGCAGCTCGTCCAGACCCACGGGGACGGCCAAGGTCTGGGTCGTGCGGAACTCGGCGAGACTGGCCGGGTCGGTGACCGAGACGAAGACCTTGTCGCTCACCCGATCGGCGCCGGCGAAGTAGGCGTCGTACCGGCTGCGATAGCCGATGACTCCCACGAACCGGCTCCACGAGGTGACGTACGCGCCGATGAGTTGGGCCAGCGGCAAGAGGCCGTCGGCGTAGTCCTGCTCGAGGTCGGGGTGCACGTAGCCGTAGTCGTAGAACACCTCATTCGTGAGGTCCTCGACGGTGTAGATCTCGACCGAGCGCGCTGCGAGGAACGCGTAGCGCATCAGGACGTCCATGTAGCCCTGAGCGCTGCGGATGAGCGTCAACGACACCTGCTCCAGGTAGTCGACGTCCGTGGTGAGGCTCTCGAGCTGGGCCTGAGCGAGTTCGCGGTCGAAACGCGCCACCTGCAGGCGCGCGTCCGCTGCGGCCAGGGACAACACCGCCTGCTCGACGCGCCGGGCCGAGATGAGCTTGTCGAAGGTCAGCTCGACCGATTCGCGCAGCATGGCCTTGAGGTCGCTGTCGCCGTCCGACTGGTTGATGTCCGAGAGCAACTTGCTGAGGCTCAGCAGCATCGGGCCGAGCGGGTCGGGTTTGCCGTCCTTGCCCAGCAGGCCCTTGAGGCCCAACGCCGCGTTGAGGGCGGCCGCACGGTCGGCCTCCTTGAACGGCATACCGCCGCCGTCGGTGAGGGTGCTGATGATCTGCGGGAGGTAGGCGCCGGCGACAGCGGCCGCACCGCCACCGGTGGCCAGGCTGATGATCGCCACGACCGCGATGTAGCCGCCGATGCCGAAGAGGTCGAGCCAACCGAAGGTCTTGCTCTCCAACTCGGCCCGCTTGGCCGTGATCCGCGCTTGCAGGGAGGTGAAGAGCTGGGTCGCCTTCTGCTGCTCCGTCTGGGCGGCCGCGACGCCGCGTTCGGCCGCCGCACGCTCGGTCTCGAGCACGACTTCGAGCCCATCCAGGTGAGCGATCTCGCGGGCAATGTTGGCCGCCATCTGCTCGAGCGTGAGGTTGCCCTGCAGCAGGGAGGTCGCCGTCTGGAACAGCCCCAACACCAGTGGCCCGTAGTCGACAACGACCTGCTCGTAATGGCGGAAGTTCGGGATGATGTCGACGTCCCGCGCGAGTCCGAGGACGTTCTGGTTGTTGACCAGCCGACTGCGCAGGGTCAACGCCTCCCCGTTCGTGGGCTCCAGCAGGGTGACAGCGGTGAGCTCGGCCATCGCGAGATCGAGGAAGCCCGAGCGCGGCGGCGCGGCCGGGTTGGCTGCCCTGAAGTAGTACGAGCCGAGCAGGAGCCGGTATGCCGGCCAGCCGGCCGCGAGCGGAGCGATGCTCGGCCAGTAGTCGGCCTCCTGCACGACGCTGACCTCGATCGTGCCGGGGTCTCCGGCCCCCCCGGGCGGTCCGTCGGCGCCCGTCGGGCCGTCGGCGCCATCCCGGCCGTCGGGTTCACCAACGCCACCGGCGCCTCCTGACCCACCCGGACCCCCCGGACCTCCCGGTCCCCCCGGACCGCCGGGCACCGCGAGCAGGCTTCGGTCGATGCCAGCTGGGGTCTCGTCGGTGACCATGACCACCGAGATCGTGCCCCCGCGACCGCCCTTCCTGCCGGGGCGGCCGGTGCCGCCTGGCCCCCCGGGGCCGCCCGGGCCACCGGGCTTGAAGGGCAGCGAGGCATCCCTGCCCGGCCGTCCCTCGCGTCCGGGTTGGCCCTGGTCCCCGGTGTCGCCCGGGATACCCGGAGCCGACGCGCTGAGCCCTCGGAAGTCCCGGCACGCCACCGTGAGGTGGGGCGCCGATTCCAGGCCGTCCACTGAGATCGAGCCGCGCGAACCGTCGAATCGGTCCGCGAGGACCACGAGGTTGCGCCCCTGGAGGTGGAAAGCGCCGTCGACGGTCACCTCCCTCCCGGCGATCAGCACATCGCCTGGAGGGAGTCCGTCCAGGCGGAGCCGGGTCTTGAGGGCGTTGTTGAGCACGATCGTGTCGCGGAAGTATGTGCGAGCGTAAGTCATGACGGCCTCCTTCCATATCGCGGGACTCGCCGCTCGGTCACGGCTACCGGCGGCCTGACTGATGGAGAGCGCTCTAGTGCCGGCCCAGATACCTCGACCGATCGTTCTGTAGATGTACGGCGCCGCTGGACCGGTGACGGATACCGTGAACAGCATGAACGATCCCGTGGGAGAGATGCCGGCGATGGAGGATTACGGCGTCGGCCGTCCGGGTTGGCATGCGCTGCCGTGGTCGTGGGCGAACGAGCGTCTGGGCGCTGCTCGCAACTTCTGGCTGGTGACGTGCTCGGCCGCCGGGCGTCCGCACGCCCTGCCGGTGTGGGGAGTATGGGATAACGCCGATCACCGGTTCGCCTTCTCGTGCTCGCCGAACGCACGAAAGGTCGCCAACCTGGCGGCCAACCCGCACGTCACCTTCGCTCCGGAGGACACCGTCGAGTGCGTCTCGGTTCAGGGCACGGCGCACCGAGTCGACGACCTCGATCGCAAGGAAACCTGGGTCGAGAGATACCTGGCCAAGTACCGGACCTTCTCGCCCGACCTTTCGGCGGACTTCGTGCGGTCGCAGCCGTTCTTCGAGGTGGCCCCCGATCTGGCCTTCGCGATCATCGAGCGGGAGAACGAGTTCGCCGCACGAGCTACCCGTTGGCGGTTCTGACCTGCTGACCGGCGCGGGGGTCCGGCTGTCTGAGCGGCCCGCTAGGTTTGGCCGGTGAGCACAGCCCTCTACCGGCGCTACCGGCCTGAGACGTTCGGCGACGTCATCGGTCAGGAGCACGTGACCGTGCCGCTCATGCAAGCTCTGCGTACTGGCCGGGTGGGCCATGCCTATCTCTTCAGTGGCCCTCGCGGGTGCGGCAAGACGACCAGCGCGCGCATCCTGGCGCGCTGCCTCAACTGCGAGTCCGGCCCCACCGCCACCCCGTGCGGCACCTGCGACTCGTGCGTGGCCCTGGCTCGGGGGGGCAGCGGCTCCGTCGATGTCATCGAGATCGACGCCGCGAGCCACGGCGGCGTAGATGACGCGCGCGACTTGCGCGAGCGCGCGTCCTACGGCCCTGCGCAGAGCCGGTTCAAGGTCTACATCATCGACGAGGCCCACATGGTCACGCCGCAGGGCTTCAACGCCCTGCTCAAGATCGTCGAGGAGCCGCCCGAGCACGTGAAGTTCATCTTCGCCACGACCGAGCCCGACAAGGTCATCGGCACGATCCGCTCGCGAACCCACCACTACCCCTTCCGGCTGGTGCCCCCCGCCAAGCTCACCGGCTATCTCGAGAGCCTCTGCATCCAGGAGGGTGTGGCTGTCGCGCCGGGCGTGCTCGGCTTCGTGACCCGCGCCGGGGGAGGCTCGGTGCGCGACTCCTTGTCTGTGCTCGACCAGCTCATCGCCGGCTCGGGCGCCGAGGGGCTCACCTACGAGGGTGCGGCCTCGCTGCTCGGTTTCACCGGCGCGGAACTGCTCGACGCCACGATCGATGCCGTGGCCGCGCGCGACGCCGCCGGGGTTTTCACCCAGGTCGACAAGGTCATCGAGTCGGGGCACGACCCACGTCGATTCGCCATGGACCTGCTCGAACGGCTGCGCGACCTCATCATCGTCGCCGCCATCCCCGATAGTGCGGCCGCGGTGCTGCGCGGAGTGCCCGAGGACCAGCTCGACCGGATGCGCGGCCAGCAGTCCCGTTTCGGTCCGGGCTCTCTGTCGCGGACTGCCGACATTGTCAACGCGGGCATCACCGAGATGACCGGTGCCACGGCGCCCCGCCTGCAGCTTGAGCTCATCTGCGCGCGGATCCTGCTTCCCGGAGCCTCCGGAGAGCAGGGGTATGCCGCCCGCCTCGATCGTCTCGAGCGTCGCCTCGAGCTCGCGGGACCGGTCCCCGCCAGCGCCGGTATGCCGCCCGCCCCGCGCGTGGCTCCGACCCCAGCGCGCCTCCGACTCCCAGCGCACCTCCGACTCCCCGCAACAGGTCGCTCCGCTTTCGGTTGACCCGACACCGGTCGACGCGACGCCGGCCGACCCGCTTTGGTGGACGGGACTTCGGTTGACGCGGGCCCGGCTGACCCGAGCCCGGCTGACGCGTCTGGCGTCGTTCCGTCGCACGGGTCCGACCTGCCGACAGCATCCGCGGCAACAGGTGGTGGCGGTCTTGACATCGTCGCCATCCGGCGGGTGTGGCCCGAGGTGCTTGGGCGGATCTTCACGATGCGCCGGGCTACCTGGACCTTCGTGTCCTCGCACGCCCAGGTGATCGACTACGACGGGCAGCGGTTGGTCCTCGGCATCAGCACGGTCGGGCTGGCCAACACGTTCCGATCCGGCAGCCACGCCGAGCTCATCCGGCAGGCGCTGATCGACGAGATCGGCCTGGACGTCCGCGTCGAGGGTGTCCCGATGCTTGAGCCTGTGCTGAGTGCGACCACACCGACGATACCGACGCCCAGCCCGACCGACTCGGTCGCCTCACCGCCGGACGACGAATCCGTCCCGCCGCCGCCGGACGACGAATCCGTCGCGCCGCCTCCGGACGACAACTCCGCCGCGCCACCGCCGGCCGCCGTTTCGCTCCGTGAAGGACGTTCGAGCGACCCGGCATCCCAGGCGCTCACCGTGCGCGCGGAGTTGGCCCGCGCCAAGGAGGTGACTCGGCGCTCACTCGATGAACTCCACCACCGAAAGCCCCACCCGCTGAGCCCCGACGCCGCGACAGACACGGGAACACGGCATACGGGGGTTGGGCAGGCACCCGACGAACAGGTGAGTCTCGACGACGAAGACGTCGACGGCGGCGGTGACGCGGGGCAGTCCGTCATCGAACGACTGCTTGGCGGCCGGGTGCTGGGCGAGACCGAGCTCTGAACTGGGCGTCGGCACCGGCCCGCGAGATGTCCGTCCGGCCGGCCCCCTGATTGTTGGTGCTTCTGCGCGGGTCAGCCCCTCGGGACTAGCGTTGGGGCATGCTCTACCGCGCCGGAGCGCTGCTGCTCAAACCGCTGAGCCACCTCGTCTATCGTCCGACGATCACCGGGGTGGACAACGTGCCGCGCGAAGGGGGCGTCATCCTGGCGAGCAATCACCTGTCCTTCGTGGACTCCATCGCCATCCCGCTGGTTGCCCCGCGGCAGGTGAGCTTCCTGGCCAAGGCTGACTACTTCACGGGTCGAGGGCCGCTCGGCATGGTCCGCCGCGGCTTCTTCGCCGGCGTCGGAGCCATCCCGGTCGACCGCAACTCCTCGCGGGCTGCCCAGGAATCGCTCGATCTTGCCCTCGCGGTCCTTCGCCAGGGCAAGGCCTTCGGCATCTATCCCGAAGGCACCCGCTCCCGCGACGGTCGCCTCTATCGCGGACGCACCGGTGTCGGCTGGCTCGCCCTCACCGCCGGGGTGCCTGTCGTGCCGGTCGGGCTACGCGGCACCGACCAGATCCAGCCAGTCGGGGCCTCGTTCCCGCGGCACGCCACGGTCTCGGTCGCCTTCGGCCCCCCGATTTACCCGGACAGCTATGCCGGTATGCCGCAGGGCCGGGCCCGCCGAGAGCTCACCGACGACGTCATGGACGCCATCGCGCTGCTGACTGGTCAAGAACGTGCCGAGGGCTACAACGAGGTCCCGGGGCTCGATCCGTCCTGAGGTGCCGTGTGCCGACCCAGGCGTAAGCCGGCTTCTCTCGCCTACCCCTGCCCTGTCCGGAGCTTGCGTGACTGTCCGGAGTTGCTGGGCCGAACTCGCCACCTCTGCCCTATTCGGAGCTTGCGTGACTGTCCGGAGTCGCTTGGCCTCCGAATAGTGACGGAACCTCCGAATTGCGCGGGGGGATGGGGTGCATCGCGGGTGGGGCGGGGTGAATGGGCATGGGGTGGGGTGGTGGGCATGGGGTGGGGATGTCCACATGCCTGTCGCACGGGTCTCATCGTCCACAGGCACGCCGGCTGGCCCTGCGCGGAGTTCGGTGTCCGCCCACGCTCTGCAGATGAAGACCCAGCCGCACAGGGCCGTGAGCGACGTCGGCGTTGGCGTTGACCCACATGTCGGCCCAGACAGTGACCCAGCCGTTGACCCAGACATCGACAGGATCGCCGCTCAGCTCGGGGGCGTGCTCGGTTCTTCGACGGCGGCAGCGCTGGACCTCGACCGAGGGGCGATCCGCCGTGCGGTCCGCAGTGGGCAGATCGTCCTCGTGCGTCGCGGTGGCTACATCAGCGAACGGCAGCTACGTGGGTCGTCGCCTGAGGGCCGCTTATGCGCTGCGAGCCAGAGCGGTCCTGGCGAGCCGTCCGACAGGGGAGGCGCTGAGCCATCATGCGTCCCTTGCGGTGCGCGGCATACCGGTGTTCGGTGTCGACCTGCGGTGCGTCGACCTCGTCGGCCGCGTGAGCCGGACGATGCTGGCGGGGATCGCCCGCGTTCGCCCGTTGGGCGAGCTTGAGGTCGTGCTTGTCGGCGACGCGCGATGCACGATCGTTGCCGACGCGCTCGTCCAGGTGGCCCTCGCTAGCGGCCCGAGCGCGGGCGTCATCAGCGCCGATTACGCGTTGAATCGAGCGTTGGTCAGCCTCGACGACCTCGCTGCGGCGGCCGAGCGGCGTCGACCGGTTCGCGCAACTCGACGACTCTCTCGCTTCCTTGCGTCGCTGGATCCCGACTGTGAGTCCGTCGGTGAATCCAGAACGCGGCTCATCCTCGCCGGGGCAGGGCTGCCGGTGCGCAGCCAGGTGGTGATCACGACCCCCGATGGCGAATTCGTCGCACGGGCTGATCTGCTGGTCGGGGAGAAGGTGGTCATCGAGTTCGACGGGGCGCTGAAGTATGCCCACGATCCCTCTGGAGCTGCCCTGTTCGCCGAGAAGCGGCGCGAGGATGCGATCCGGGCGCTGGGATATGTCGTCGTTCGAATCACGTGGGCCGACCTTGCCAGTCCAGTACGGTTGCTCGCGCGGGTGCACGCGGCCTGTGCCGCAGTCGACTGACCCGGCCTCACTCGCTGTTCGGAGGTTACGGCCCTGTTCGGAGGGTGCGAGCCCCCGATTAGCAACGGAACCTCCGAATAGCGGGGGGGGGGGGGGGGGGGGGCCGGGGGGGGGGGGGGGGGCGGGTGTGGGAACACGGGATCGGTCCCAACGGCCCGTAGGCTGGCCGCGTGTACGAAGGCATCGTTCAGGACCTCATCGACGAACTCGGCAGACTGCCGGGTATCGGGCCGAAGAGCGCCCAGCGCATCGCCTTCCACCTGGTCCAGACTGATCCCGCCGATGTGGCGAGACTGAGCCAGATCCTCGCCGACGTCAAGGACAAGATCCGGTTCTGCGACCTGTGCGGCAACGTGGCCGAAGCCCCGCGGTGTCGGATCTGTGGCGACAGCAGGCGCGACTCGAGCGCGATCTGTGTCGTCGAGGAACCCAAGGACGTCGCGGCGGTCGAACGCACCCGTGAGTTCCGCGGGCTGTATCACGTGTTGGGCGGCGCGATCAGCCCGATGGACGGCATCGGTCCCGAAGACCTGCGCATTCGCGAGCTCCTGAGCCGCCTCGCTGACGGCGGGGTCACCGAGGTCATCATCGCCACCGACCCCAACATCTCCGGCGAGGCTACGGCGACCTATCTCACCCGTACGCTCGCGCCGCTCGGCCTGCGAGTGACGCGCCTCGCTTCGGGCCTGCCGGTGGGGGTGACCTGGAATACGCTGATGAGGTGACCCTGGGCCGCGCATTCGAGGGACGGCGCACCGTTCATGCCTGATGCCCGGATGACGTCAGCCTCGCCAACCGCCGAAGGGTGGGTTGCAGAGTTCGAGTCTCTCGCTGAAGAGTCGGCGGTCCAGGCCCGGGCCTATCTGACAACCGTCACCGAAGTGGCGTCCGGGTCCTCGCCCGACATCGCCATCCCGATGCTGCTGCTGACCAGCGCCCAACTGCTGCTCGCCGGCTCGCGTCTCGGCGCCATCCAGGACGTCGTGCTCGATGAACGGTTTGAGGCCGACCCGGGCCCCGACGTCGACGTCGAACCGCTGCGTCACAACCTCGCGAATCTCTTCGAGGGCCTGGACGACTATGCCGACGTCGTCGACCCGGTGACCCATGCCGAGCTGACCAAGGGCACTCTCTCCAACGACATCACCGAAATCTGCCTCGCGCTCAACCACGGGCTGAGCCACTTCGACGCCGGCCGCCGGGTCGAGGCGTTGTGGTGGTGGCAGTTCTCCTACTTGTCCACGTGGGGCGAGCGGGCCGCGGCGTCGTTGCGGGTGTTGCAGTCGATCCTTGCCCACCTGCGCCTGGACGCCGACGAAGAGACCGTCGCAGACGCGGAGTTCGACGCGCTGCACCCCTGACGGCCAGGCTGAGTCCGACATGCGGGACGGCTGTCTCGCGATGCGGAGGGGGAGGGCGGCATACCGAGGGGTGGTTAAACTCGGCCGGGTCTGTCGTAGCGTCCCTGGGAGCATGTCGTGAGCGTTATCGTCCAGAAGTACGGCGGGTCCTCCGTGGCCGACGCCGAGGGGATCAAACGCGTCGCGAGGCGAATCGTCGAGACCAAGAACGCCGGCCACAGTGTGTGCGTAGTCGTCTCCGCGATGGGCGACTCGACCGACGAGCTCATGGACCTGGCGAACAAGGTCACCCCCCACCCACCCGGCCGCGAGTTGGACATGCTGCTGACCGCTGGGGAGCGGATCTCGATGGCGTTGCTGGCCATGGCCATTGCCGACCTCGGCAGCGACGCGCGCTCGTTCACCGGCTCGCAGGCGGGGGTGATCACCGACGCGGAGCACGGCAAAGCCCGGATCATCGACGTCACGCCGGGGCGGATCACCGAAGCGCTCGTCGCCGGCCACGTCGCGATCGTCGCGGGTTTCCAGGGGGTCAGTCAGACGAGCAAGGACGTCACCACCCTCGGCCGCGGCGGCTCGGACACGACGGCCGTCGCGCTTGCCGCGGCGCTCAAGGCCGACGTCTGCGAGATCTACACCGATGTCGACGGGGTCTTCACCGCAGACCCGCGCATCCTGCCGACGGCACGCAAGCTCTCGGTCATTTCCAGCGAGGAGATGCTCGACCTGGCCGCGAACGGTTCCAAGATCCTGCACCTGCGCTGTGTCGAATATGCCCGCAGACACGCGATTGCGATCCACGTCCGCTCGTCGTGGTCGGGCCACGAGGGCACCTGGATCAAGGAAGACCCCTACGGCGAAGGAAGCACCATGGAAGCTCCGATCATCGCCGGTGTCGCCCACGACCGCGGCGAGGCCAAGATCACCGTCGTCGGGGTGCCCGACACGGCGGGCAAGGCAGCCGACATCTTCACGGCGGTCGCCGAGGCCGGAATCAACATCGACATGATCGTGCAGAATGTGTCGGCGACCGACACGGGGCGCACCGACATCTCCTTCACCCTGCCCTCGTCCGACGGTCCGAAGGCGGTGCAGCGGCTGCAGGCTGAGCGCTCCCGGATCGGCTTCGAGGAACTGCGGTTCAACGACCAGATCGGCAAGCTGTCGCTGGTCGGCGCCGGGATGCGCACCAACCCCGGGATCTCAGCCAAGCTCTTCCGGGCGCTCGCGGATGTCGGCATCAACATCGAGATGATCTCGACCTCCGAGATCCGCATCTCAGTCGTGACTCACGCCGATCAGCTCGACGCTGCTGTCCGTGCCGCCCACACCGCCTTCGAGCTCGACTCCACGGAGGGCGAAGCCATCGTGTATGGAGGGACGGGCCGATGAACACGTATGCCGCGCAGCCAGATCCGCGCGCCCAACAGGGCGAGGGTCGGCGCCTGGTCAGCGTTGGTGTCGTCGGCGCAACGGGGCAGGTGGGCAGTGTCGTGCTGCGGATCCTCGCCGAGCGAGACTTCCCGGTCGGGGAGCTGCGCCTTTTTGCCTCCTCGCGCTCGGCCGGGTCGACGATCACCTGGCAGGGACGAGTCATCACAGTCGAGGACGCGGCCACAGCCGACCCGACCGGCCTGGAGATCGCCATCTTCTCCGCCGGCGCGACGACCTCCCGCGCGCAGGCGCCGCGGTTCGCCGCGGTCGGCGTGACGGTCATCGACAACTCGTCGGCGTGGCGGATGGATCCCGAGGTGCCGCTGGTCGTCTCCGAGGTCAACCCCGCCGCCGCCAAGGACACCCCCAAGGGGATCATCGCCAACCCCAACTGCACGACGATGGCGGCGATGCCGGTGCTCAAACCGCTGGCCGACGAGGCCGGCCTCATCCGGCTGGTCGTCTCGACCTATCAGGCCGTCTCGGGCTCGGGACTCGCGGGCGTCCAGGAGTTGGCTGGTCAGGTGCGCCGGGGGGTCGACAGCGGCGACCTCGAAGGGCTCGCCCATGACGGTGGTGCTGTCGACCTCGGCGAGCCGTCGAAGTATGTCGCGCCGATCGCCTTCGACGTCATCGCCCTGGCCGGGTCGCTGTTGGACGACGGTAGCAATGAGACCGACGAGGAGCGAAAGCTGCTCAACGAGTCGCGCAAGATCCTCGACCTGCCCAACCTGCGGGTGTCCGGGACGTGCGTGCGGGTACCGGTCTTCACCGGACACTCGTTGTCGATCAACGCCGAGTTCCAGCGCCCGATCACCGCGCAGCGGGCTCGCGAGTTGCTAGCCGCGGCCCCCGGAGTCGAGCTCGCCGACGTCCCGACTCCGCTACAGGCCGCCGGAGCCGACCCGTCGTTCGTCGGGCGGATCCGTCAGGATCTCTCCGTGGACGACAACCGCGGCCTCGTGCTCTTCGTGAGCAACGACAACCTGCGCAAGGGCGCCGCTCTCAACACCGTCCAGATCGCCGAGTTGCTCGTCTCGACATGAGGTGGGGTGAGAATGGTCCGATGAGAATCCCAGCTGCCGCCCCAGTGTTCTTGACTGTCCTGGCAGCGCTTGGCGTCGCCGCGTGTGGAACGGGAGGGCCCAGCGCTCCGGCCACGACGACGATATTCGTCCAAGCCCCCCAGACACCTGACGCCGCAGTCAGCGGAACGCGCTCCCCGGCGCAGACCCAGACCGTGGCCGTCGGCGCGGCCATCGACGCCACGGGCCACGAGATCACCGTCTTCGCCAGCCCGAGTGGCAACATCGTCTGTGCCGGATCGGTCGGCGACGCCGGCACATCCGCTGAGGTGCGCTGCGACGTCATGGAGCACACCTGGACGCTGCCACCTAAGCCCGCCGCCTGCGAGTTCGATTGGAGTCACGGCACCTTCCTCGACACCACGGCGGTGCTGTCATGCGTCAGCGACGCCATCGCCGGGTCGGACGTGGTCGGCGCGGACGGGACCTGGTGGAACGGTCGCCCGGGCTCACAGGTCGTCACCGTGAGTGGCCGGCAGTCGGTGGCGTTGGGCTACGGCTCCTCGATGATCCTCGGGCCGATCACCTGCACGTCCCGCGAGGACGGCATGCATTGCACCAACGGCAAGACCAAGGCCGGCTTCGACATCAACCGGGCCAGCTATACCCTGCGCTGAGCCTGCGGGGGCACTGCCCGTATGCCGCCCTGTTGCCAACCGCACGCCGGTTTCGGTGGCGCGCGGGCGGGTTCGGCGGCACAGTGAGGGCATGACCGAGACCTCCCCCGCGTCCTCGTCCGCTTCGACTGCGACCTCGACTGAGTCGACCGTGTCCTCGACGGCTACCTCGACTGAGCGCTACCGTGCGGCGCGCGACCTGCTATTGCGGATGCGGGGCGACCATGCGGGCGCCGTGGCTGCCTTCCGGTGGCCCGAGATGGGTGACACCTTCAACTGGGCCTGCGACTGGTTCGACGTCATCGCCCGCGGCAGCGACCGCCCGGCGCTGATCCTTGTCGAGGAGGACGGATCCACCCAGATCCGGAGCTTCGACGAGTTGGCCCGCCGCTCCGACCAGCTCGCGCAATGGCTTGCGGCGCAAGGGGTTCGCAAGGGTGACCCGGTGTTGCTCATGCTGGGCAACCAAATCGAGCTCTGGGACTGCATGCTCGCGGTGATGAAGCTCGGAGCGATCATCATGCCGACGACGACCGCCGCCGGGCCGAGTGACCTCATCGACCGGATCGCCCGAGGCGGGGCTCGGTTCGTCGTCACCAACCCCGACCAGACGGCGAAGTTCGACGAGGTCCCCGGCGACTACGGTCGGCTGAGCGTCGGCGAAGCGCCCGGCTGGGCCGACCTGCACGCGGCATACGAGGTGGTCGCGCCGCCGACGCCCCACCCCGGGACGGCCCCCGGAGACCCACTGCTGCTCTATTTCACGTCCGGCACGACGAGCCGGCCCAAACTCGTCGAGCACACCCAGGTCTCCTATCCGGTGGGGCACCTGTCGACGATGTACTGGCTCGGCCTGCAACCCGGCGACGTGCATCTCAACATCTCCTCACCGGGGTGGGCCAAGCACGCCTGGTCATGCTTCTTCGCGCCGTGGATCGCCGAGGCGACCGTGTTCGTGTACAACTACGCCCGATTCGACGCGGCGGCCTTGCTCGGTCAGCTGCGCACGCACGAGGTGACGAGTTTCTGCGCGCCGCCGACGGTGTGGCGGATGCTCATCAACGCCGACCTGACCGGTGGCCCCGGCGCGCTGCGGGAGGTCATCGGGGCGGGCGAGCCGCTCAATCCCGAGGTGATCGAGCAAGTCGACAAGGCCTGGGGGCTCACCCTGCGCGACGGCTATGGGCAGACCGAAATGACTGCGGCGGTGGGGAACACGCCTGGCTCACCGCTCAAGCCGGGCTCGATGGGCCGGCCCCTGCCGGGGCAGCCGGTGGTGCTCGTCGACCCGATCAGCGGGCAACGGGTGCAGGGCGAGGGGGAGATCTGTTTCGACCTGTCGACCCAGCCGCTCTCACTGATGACCGGCTATCTGGGCGACCCCGAGCGCAATGCCGAGGCGATGGAGGGCGGCTGGTATCACACCGGTGACGTGGCCACCGTCGACGCCGAGGGCTACATCACGTATGTCGGTCGCACCGACGACGTATTCAAGGCGAGCGACTTCAAGATCAGTCCGTTCGAGCTGGAGTCGGTGCTCATCGAGCACCCGGCGGTCCTCGAGGCGGCCGTCGTCCCTGCGCCTGACGAGGTGCGTCTGGCCGTCCCGAAGGCTTATCTCATGCTCGCCCCCGGGTATGCCGCTGACGAGGCAACCGCGCGCTCGATCCTTGCGTATGCGCGCGAACACCTGCAGCCCTGGCAGCGGGTGCGCCGGATCGAGTTCGCCGAGTTGCCCAAGACGATCTCGGGCAAGATCCGCCGGGTTGAGTTGCGCTCGCGCGAGGAGCAACTGGCCCGGGGCGAGATCGTGCCCCACGGCGTGGAGTGGCGCGACGACATGTTCCCCGACCTCAAGGGCTGACCACGAATGCGGTAGCTAGGGCTGCGTCCAGGTCACGATCGCCTGGAGGCCAGGCCGAGCAACCGGTGTCGCGCCGGACTCTGGGTGGGACGGCCGGACGGGTTCTGGGTGGTGCGGCGCATCGGACAGCGCGACATCGGCGCCATTGCGGCGCAGGAGTTCCCGCGCGATGGCCAGCCCGAGGCCGCTGCCGCCACTGTCCCGGTCACGGGCGTCGTCGAGCCTGGTGAAGCGCTCGAAGACCCGGTCACGGTCAGCCGCTGGTATGCCGTGCCCGTCGTCGCGAACGCTGACCCAGGGACCGCTGCCGCCGCCGGTGCCGCCGGTCCCCACGTTCCCGCAGTCGAGAACGACTCGGGTGGCGGCGTGCCGGACGGAATTGTCGACGAGGTTGGCGATCGCGCGGCGAAGTTCGCCTCGGTCACCCGATACGAGGACCTCGACCCGAGTGCCGTCGAGATCGTCGTCGAGGGTCCGGTCGAGGGCGAGTCCGGGGGCGAGGTCGACGGGGACTCGCGCGGCGGCATACCGGGTGGCGATCTCGGCCAGCAGCGAGGGGAGGCTAACCGTCTCGGTGCGGGGTGGGCCTGCTTCGGCGCCGGTGCGAGCGAGCACGAGGAGGTCGTCGACGAGCCGGGTGAGCCGCTCGACCTCGGGCAGCAACTCGCTCGGCAGCGAGCCACCGTCACCGAGGTGCCCCGCGACCTCCAGTTGGGTGCGCATCGTCGCGAGCGGGCTGCGCAGCTCGTGGGCCGCGTCGGCCAGGAAGGCCCGTTGGTGGGCACTGGACTCCTCGAGCCGCGCCAGCATGGCGTTGAGCGTCGAACCCAGGGCATGCACCTCGTCGCGGGCCGCAGGCAACTCGAGCCGAGCGCCGCCGCCGCGCTGTTCGCCGCCGCGCTGTCCGCCTCCTCGCTGAGCGCCGATCCGCTCGGCACCCAGGCGCAGGGCTTCGACCGGCGCGAAGGCCGAGCCGATGACTCGCCAGGCGATAACGCCGAGCACGAGCAGCAGCAGCGGCAGCCCGACGAGAAGCAGCGTGCTCACGAGCGAGAGGCTGGCGTCGCGGTCGGCCGTCGGCACGCCCGCCACGACGGTCACGCGCGCCGTCGCCGGCCCGGCGGCCACCGCCGCCACCTCGAGTCGGCCGGAGAGCCCGGCACGTGAGCCTGGGACCGTCACCGTCTCGCCGGTCACTGCGCGAGCCACCTCGTCGGCAGTGAGCAGCGAGGTGATCCGGTCGGAGAGCAACGATCCGCTCAGTACTCGACCGCCGGAATCGAAGACCTGGATGAGCAGAGCCCCCGACACCGGGACCGGGTCAGGAAGCCGATTCTGATCGACGAGTGTCGCGACCTCGACGGCGGCCGCCCGGGCCTCCGCGGCCAGACTGCGCGACAGAGTCGCCGACAGGACGGCATACATGAGCACGCCTGCGGCCGTGAGGGCCACCGTGAGACCGACTACTCCGATCGTCATGAGCCGCCACCGGATGCTCAGCCGCGCCAGCGCGCGGGAGATCGGCCCGATCATGGGCCGATCCGATAGCCCGCGCCGCGGACGGTCTCGATCCGCTCCCGCCCGAGTTTGCGCCGCAGATAGCCGACGTACACCTCGACGACGTTCGGGTCGTCGGACGCATCCCCCCACACTTGGCTGAGCAGCGTCTCCTTTGCGACCACGGCGGGCGCAGCGGCCAGCAAGTGTTGCAGCACAAGGAATTCCCGAGGGGCCAGGTCTGCCCGGCCCCCGTCGACGGTCACTTCTCGGGTCGCCGGATCGAGCCGTATGCCGCCTGCCTGCAACACCGCGGGCCGTGGCGCCGGGTCGCGACGCAGCAGGGCCCGCAGCCGCGCGAGGAGCACGACGAAGGAGAAAGGTTTGGTGAGGTAGTCGTCGGCGCCGTAGTCCAGGCCGTCCGCCTCGTCGTATTCGCCGTCCTTCGCCGACACCATGAGCACCGGCACCCAGACACCTTCAGCCCGCAGGGTGCGCACGACGGTGTAACCGGACATCCCCGGCAGCATGACGTCGAGCAGCACCGCGTCGAAGCCGCCAAAACGGGCCGCGTCCAGGCCCGATGGACCGTCCCGCGCGACCTCGACGACGAAACCCTCGGCCGCCAGGCCTCGCCGCAGCGCCTCGGCCATGCCGCGCTCGTCCTCGACCACCAAGACCCGCACATGCACACCTTGTCACGCTCTCCGTTCGGCGGGTGGGCCCCGGGTTCCCCAGTGCTCCCGGGAGCTCTCAGGCGCTCTCAGGGGACTCTCAGCGCCGGTGAGGGATGCTGGCCCCATGAGCGAGCACCCAGACGTCACCTCCATGGCCACCCGCCGCAAGTGGCTCGTGCCAGCAGCTGCAGTCGGCATGGTCGCCGCTGTGTCGCTCGTCGGCGGGCGCCTGGCGATCGCCGACAACGACCTAGCGCCCCGCACCGCAGCCGAGCTGCTTGCCGACCTGCAACGCTCACGCCTGGACCAACTCTCCGGAACCGTCGTGCAGACGGCTGAGCTCGGGCTGCCGAGCATCGCCGGGCTCACCGGCGCGGGCGGCGCCGGAGGGCCAAGCGGGGCGGCCTCGTTGTCGTCGATTGCGTCCGGCAGCCACACCTGGAAGGTCTGGTTCGGCGGCGAGCAGCGACAGCGACTGGCCCTCATCGGGACCCTCGGCGAGTCGGACATCATCCGCAACGGCTCCGACATCTGGCTGTGGTCCAGCAAGGACCAGACGGCCAACCACTTCGTCCTGCCTGACCACGCTGCCGGCGGTATGCCGTCGCGCCCGACTGCGCTGCCCAGCACCCTGCCTAACGGGTTGCCGTCGGGTCTGCCGACGCAGGTGCCGACGACTCCGGAGGAGGCTGCGGCGCTGGCGTTGGCTGCCATCGATCCCACCACCCGGGCAGAGGTCGGTCCCGCGGTAGTCGTGGCGGGGCGCACGGCATACGAGCTGGTGTTGACGCCGAAGGACGCGACGACGCTGGTCGCTCAGGTGCGGGTCGCCGTGGACGGCGAGCGGCACCTGCCCTTGCGCGTGCAGGTCTACTCCACGACGGCGACCGCGCCGGCCATCGAAGTCGGCTTCACGGCGATCGACTTCGCGGCTCCCGAGGCCAGGCAGTTCGAGTTCACGCCGCCGCCCGGGACGACGGTGACCGAGGGGATGTCGTCTGCCTTGGGCGACCGCCAAGCCCCGTCGACGCCGGGGATCGACCCGTCGAAGGCTGCCGTCGCAAAGACGGCCAGTGCACCGCGGGTCGTGGGTCGCGGCTGGTCGACGGTGATCGTCGCGACGATGCCGACACCGTCGATGGAGCCCATGCTTGCCCTGCTGCCACAGGTGACCGGCGCGTGGGGCAGCGGACGACTGTTTGAAGGCACCCTCTTCTCGGTGCTGCTGACCGACGACGGCAGGGTCGTCGCGGGTGCCGTCGCACCGGAAGCCCTGTATGCCGCTCTCAGCGCCGCCGCTGCCCCGGCCGCCTCGCAACCGTCCCCGGCACCGTCGGCCCCCTCCGCCGGATGACGGTTGTGGGTGAGCACGCGGCGTACGCCATCCAAACCTGGGGCCTGACCAAACGGTTCGGCTCGCAGACCGTCGTCGACGGGATCGACCTGGCGGTGCCCGAAGGGGCGGTGTTCGGCTTCCTCGGACCCAACGGGTCGGGCAAGACCACGACGATTCGGATGGTCCTCGGGCTCATCCAACCCACCGCGGGACGCTCGCACATTCTGGCGACCGACGTCTCCCGCTGGGGTGACGCGGCCTTGCACCGGGTCGGGGCGCTCGTCGAGGGGCCGGCCTTTCATCCCTATCTGTCCGGGCGGGCAAACCTCGCCCGGCTCGATGTCGCCGACCGGCGCGCCGACCCTCGCACCAGCCGCGTCCGGGTGGACGCGGCGCTGGATCGCGTCGGGCTGCTGGCCGCCGCCGGCAAGCGATATCGGGCCTATTCGCCCGGGATGCGTCAGCGGCTGGCCATCGCGGCCGCCCTGCTCATGCCTCGCGAGCTGCTCGTCCTCGACGAGCCGACGAACGGGCTCGACCCGCAGGGCACCCGGGAGGTGCGCTCGCTCATCGCGTCGCTCGGCGCCGACGGCGCGACGGTCCTGGTGTCGAGTCACCTGCTTTCGGAGGTCGAGCAGATCTGCACCCACCTCGGGGTGATGCGTGAGGGACGACTCGTCGCCCAAGGCCCGCTCGCCGAGCTGCGCGGCGGCGCGTCGCTGGCGGTGCTGCACACGACCGACAGCCAGGCTGCGGCCCGGGTCCTGGCGGAGTTGGGGGCCACCGCGGTGACGGTGGAGCCGGCGACGAACCCAGCAATAGTCGATGCGGCTGTGAGCACGGTGCGAGCCGATCTGGGCACGCTCGAGCCGGAGAAGGCCGTGGCGGCGCTGGTCCATGCTGGGGTCGGGGTCCGCGGCTTCCAGTGTGGAGCCCAAGACCTGGAGGATTGGTTCGTCGCCCTGACGGGGGAGGGCTTCGATGTCAGCGGCTGAGATTGTTGAGTCGGCCAGATCGAAGTCGGCCCGGTCGTCCGGGGACTCGGCGCTCGGCACGTCCCTACCGGTGCGCGGGTGGGCGTTTCGGTTCTTCTGGTCGGAGGTTCGGCTCATCGCGGGCCGCCGGCGGAATCAGGCCGGGCTCGCGGTCCTGGCTCTCGTGCCGGTGGTCATCGCGATCGCCGTGAAGATGTCCGCACCGAGCCCGGGACGCGGGCCGGACTTCCTGTCGAGCATCACCTCCAACGGCCTGTTTGTCGCTCTTGCCGCCCTTGGGGTGGAGATCACAATGTTCCTGCCGTTGGCCGTCGCGATGCTCTGCGGCGACTCGATCGCCGGTGAGGCCAATCAGGGAACGCTTCGCTATTTGCTCACCGTGCCGGTCACCCGGACCCGGCTGTTGCTGGTGAAGTATGCCTCGTTGGTCTTCGGAGCCTTCCTGGGAGTGGCCATCGTCGCGGTCACCGGTGCCATTGTCGGCGTGGCGGTCTTCGGGACCGGGCCGATGACGACCCTGTCAGGGACGCAGCTGGGTTTCTGGGCGGCCCTGGGCAGACTCGGGCTCGTCATGCTCTACATCACCGCCTGTCTCGCGGCGCTCGCTGCGGTCGGACTGTTCGTATCGACCCTCACCGAGCAGCCGATGGCGGCGACGATCACGGTGATGATCTTCGTCATCCTCTCGTGGGTGCTCCAGGGCATCGAGCAGCTGTCCTGGCTGCATCCGTGGCTCATCGTCCACGAGTGGATGTCCTTCGGCGACCTGCTGCGCGACCCGATCAGCCTTGATGGCGCCGGCGGGGGTCTGGGGATCGCGCTTGCTTATGCCCTCGTCTTCGTGTCCGCGGCGTGGGCCCGCCTGGCCAGCAAGGACATCACGAGCTGACCCGTATGCCGCCGCCGCAGCAGCGCGTTGGGCTATGCGAGGGTCTGGACCTCGAGCCCGCCCTCGGCATAGCGTGCGCGCAGGACCTTCTTGTCGAACTTGCCGACGCTCGTCTTGGGCACCTCGTCGATGACCGCCCAGCGCTCGGGCACCTGCCACCGTGGGACCTTGTCGCCCATCCATGTCCGCAAGTCTTCGACGGTCGTCGCCGAGCCCTCCGCGAGGACGACACTCGCCAGCGGGCGCTCACCCCACTTCTCGTCGGCAACCCCGACGACCGAGGCCTCGCGGACATCCGGGTGGGCCATGATGACGTTCTCAAGCTCCACCGAGGAGATCCATTCGCCACCGGACTTGATGACGTCCTTGGCGCGGTCGGTGAGCACGAGGAAACCGTCGACGGTCAGGGTGCCGACATCGCCGGTGCGCAGCCAGCCGTCGTGGAATTTCGACTCCATCTCCATCTGCTCGACGCCGGACTCGGAGCCGTTGGCGTAGTAGGACGCGGTGATCCACGGGCCGCGTACCTCGAGCTCGCCGACACTCTCGCCGTCCCACGGTTGCAGGGAGTCGTCCGGGCCGGCCAGCCGGCCTTCTACTCCGGGCAGCAGCCGACCCTGAGCCGTGCGATAGCGCCAGTAGGCCTCCGAGCCCACTTCGACCTCGACCGGCGGCACCGCGAGGGTGCCCACGGGCGACATCTCGGTCATCCCCCAGCCGTGAACCATCTCGATGTCGTGCTTCTCCTGGAAGGCGTGCATGAGCGACGGCGGTGCCGCCGACCCGCCGACCATGAGCATCGAGCACGACGAGACGTCGGTCGGGTTCTTGTCGAGGTATTGCAGCAGATCGTTCCAGATCGTGGGGACGCCCGCGCCTCCGGTCACCTTTTCGGCGGCGATCATCGCGGCCAGCGGCTCAGCCTGAAGGAAACGGTCGGGCATGATCAGGGTGGCGCCGGACATCATGCCGACATATGGGAAGCCCCACGCGTTGGCGTGGAAGAGCGGGACGACGATCAGCATGCGGTCGCCCTGACGGATCGTCAGGCCGTTCTGGACGGCGGTCGCGTGCAGATAGTTGGAGCGGTGCGAATAGGCGACCCCCTTGGGGTTGCCTGTCGTGCCCGACGTGTAGCACATCGACGAGGCGCTGTTCTCATCCATATCCTCGGGCCAGTCGAAGGTCGTCGGCTGGGCGGCGATGAGAGTGTCGAAATCGTGGACGCCCTCGATGTGCTCGGGGGCTTGAAGCGCGGCGCGAACCTCGTCGGTGATCGGCCCGTTGACGATGACGTGGCGAAGCGTCTTCAGATGCGGCAGGAGCCCGCTGAACGGTTGGGCCAGGGTGTTGTCGACGATCGCCACCTTGTTGTCGGCATGCGTCGCGATATAGATGATCTGCGGCGGGAAGAGCCGGATGTTGAGGGCGTGAAGCACCGCCCCCATCGACGGGACGGCGAGATAAGCGATGACGTGCTCGGCGTTGTTCCACATGAACGTCGCGACGCGTTGGTCGCCGGTGATCCCGAGTCCGCGCAGGGCGTGCGCCAGTTGGGCGGCCTTGGTGCCGATCTCCGCATAGGTCGTGGTCCGGGACGTCTCCCCGGTCCAGGTGACGATCTTCGATCGTGCATGGATCGTCGAGCCATACCGCAAGATCGAGGAGATGAGCAATGGCGTCGTCTGCATGGTGCTGCGCATGGTGTCGAGCCTGCCATGGGACGGGCGCGCGCGGCATACCTGCCGGGGTGGTTTTTCGCACTCATACTGACGGCCATCGCAAGGGTCATGGCGATTGGACGAGTGGGCACCGGCACTGCCCGATGGTCGGGGGCGTCGGCCAGGTCGGCGGGTTAGCGTTGCCGTCATGATCTTCGCGCTCCCGGCCGCTCTGCCCGCCCAGACTGGACCGTTCGACACCATCATCGGCCTTCCCGTGCACCCCCTCGTCGTGCATGGTGCTGTCGTCTTGCTCCCGCTGGCCGCCCTGGGCGTGATCGCCCTCGTGCTGGTCAAGCGCTGGCGAGGCGGCTTCGGGTGGCTCACGATGGCCGGGCTGGCTGCTGGGGCCGGCGCCGCGGTGGTTGCCGAGAAGTCGGGCGAGGCACTGGCCGCGCGCGTCGGTATGCCGCGTCAACACGCCGAGTGGGGCGAGCGGCTGCCGTGGTTGGCGGTGACCTTCTTCGTCGTGTCGTTGTTGTGGTTCCTCATGGCTCGTCGGGGCGGGTCTGCGGTGGTCACGGTGGGCGGTGTCCTCGCTGGGGTCTTGGCGCTGGCGACCATCGCGATGACGGTGCTCGTCGGCCACAGTGGCGCCACCGCAGCCTGGGCCGACCGAATCGCCGCGCCGCCGGCGACGAGTGGCGGCGGTGCGACGGCATACACGATGGCGCAGGTGGCGACCCACAACACGAAGGAGTCGTGCTGGGCGGTGGTCAGTGGGGGCGTGTACGACCTCACCTCATGGGTTGACCGGCACCCTGGCGGGGAGGATGCGATCAGGGGCCTGTGCGGGACCGATGGAACGGCCGCCTTCACCACCCAGCACAGCGGGGCGGCCCTGCCCACCAACACACTGGCGGGCTTCAAGATCGGCACCCTCGGCTGACGGTGCTCGCACGCGCCGGCTGACGCAACTCCCGGCCGCCGGCCATAGCCATCGCGCCGGTAGGGAACTACCTTGACGACATGAGCCAAGCAGTAGCCGAGACGGTGCCGGCGACGTCCGCGGAACGCCGAAGCCGTGGCACGGCTGCCCGAGTCGCTCGGCCGCGACGCGGTCTCAGCCGGTGGGAGGCGGCCCCCGACCGGCCCGACCCGGTGACACTGCTGCTGTCCCAGGAGCCGGCCCGGGTCCAGGCACTGCTTCCGCTGCGGCACGCGCGGATGGCGGCGAGCGCGTTTACGTTCTATCGGGGCTCCGCGCTGGTGATGGCCGCTGACCTGTCGACCTGCCCGAGATCCGGTCTCGAGGTCCGGCTCTCCGGGGATGCGCATCTGTCGAACTTCGGGCTCTTCGCCGCGCCCGATCGACGGATCGTGTTCGACCTCAACGACTTCGAGGAGGCCGCACCGGGACCGTTCGAGTGGGATCTGCTGCGCCTGGCGACCTCGTTCGTCCTCGCCGCAGCCGACGCCAAGAAGCCCAGATCGGCAGGAACACTGGCGGCCCGATCGGCCGCGGCGGCATACCGTCAGTCGATTCGGGAGCGAGCGGCGCGAAGCGAGCTGGACGTCTGGTATGGCCGCGAAGACGCTGCGGCACTGCGCCGGTGGATCACTCGGGACCGAGTCGGTCGGCGCGCCCTCAGTGACCTGTCGCTGGACCGACAGTCGGCTCGCAGGGAGTCGATGTGGACCGCCGTCAGCTCGCTGACCGCCAAGACCGAATCTGGGCGCCGCTTCGTCGATCGACCTCCCCTGCTCATCCGCATCGGAACCTCAGGACCGCTCGCCGATTTTGTCCTCGGCCTGTACGCCGACTACCGCGGCCACGAGTCGGTCGACCGTCAAGAGCTGTTGGACCGGTATCGGGTCGTCGACATCGCCCACAAGGTCGTCGGGGTCGGCAGCGTCGGCGTCATGGACTTCGCCGTGCTGCTGCAAGGCAGAACGGCTCGGGACCTGGTCGTCCTGCAGGTCAAGAGCGCGCAGCCTTCGGTGCTCGACGGGTATGCCCCGGCGAGCCACTTCCCCACCCACGGCGAGCGGATCGTGGCCACGGCCCGGCTCATCCAGGCCGACACCGACGTGTTCCTCGGCGCGACGACAGCGGCCAACGGTCTGAGCTTCTGCGTCCGCCAGATCCGCGACAGGAAGTGGGCGCCCGACCCGAGCCGGTTCACCACGTCGGGGCTCATCGAGTACGCCAAGTTCTGTGGCCACGACCTGGCGCGATCGCACGCTCGCACCGGTGACGCGGTCGCACTCGCCGCCTACCTCGGCCGCAAGGACGTCGCGGACTCGGCCGTTGCGACCTTCGCCCACACCTATGCCGCGCAGGTGCGCGCCGACGCCGCGACCTTCCAGGCAGCAGTGGCTGACGGACGGATCGCCTCGTCGCAGCACATTGATCGCGACAGCGTGCTGGCAGGTCTGCACGAGACGATCGGTCTGCCCTGATCGACGCGCCGCGGGGGCCCGCGGCGGCGTCCGACGATGAGTCATCGATGATTCATCGCGGGTTCGTCTCGCGTAGGACCTTGCCCACCATGTAGTCCACGAACTGGTCGGGCTGCTCCCACAAGGGCCGGTGTCCCGATGTCTCGAGGACGGTGACGTCCTTGATGGGAGCGTCGACCATGGGGTACCACTGCTCGAAGAGCTGCGCTCGGCCACGCGCCTCGTGGGCCCCCTGCACGAAGTACATCGGCACCTCGAAGTCGGTGGCTGTCGTGCGGAAGTCGATGTCCTGCAGCTGAGGGTAGAGCGCTGCGAAAGTGTCCATGAACGAGCCGAGCACGTGGACTTGGTCGATCAGGCCGTACTCCTGCACGAGGAGGTTCTCGGCCATCTGGCCGGCACCTTCGGAGTTGCCGCTGTGGTCGTAGGGGTAGACGTCGCTCTCGTGCGAAAGTGCCGTCTCGGAGGGGAACATCGCCGCGTAGGGCGGCGGGCCGGCCGCATCGAGTTGCTCGGCCAAGCCGTCGTTGCCGGTCCGGGCCGCCCACGCCAGGGTGTCTTCGTAGAAGATCCGGTCGGTGGCTCGTTGGCTCACCATCTGGCCGGTGCCGATGAATGCCCGGTAGAGCTGCGGTTGTGCCTGCACGGCGAGTACGCCGAGAGTGGTTCCCCAGGACTGTCCGAGCAGGTAGATGGCATCGGTGTCGAATCGGCCCCGAAGGTAGTTGCTCAGGGCGATGGTGTCCGAGACGTAGCTGTCCAGGGTGACGGTGTCCGCCGGGTCCAGTGCGGGGTAGGAGGTGCCGGCTCCGCGCTGGTCCCAGGTGACGACCGTGAAGTGTTTCTCGAGCTCGGGTAGATGGCGTCGCATTGCGCCGATCTCGGAGCCGCCGGGGCCGCCGGCGAGGAAGAGCAGGACCGGGTTGTCGGTGCTGGTGCCGCGGATCATCAGACCCAGTTCGTGACCGCCGACGTCGACCGTGGTCAGCTCGGCGACGGAACCCGGCAGTGGTCCTCCGTCGGCGGCGGTTATAGCGGCGGTCGTCGCCGGCCGCGCCAGCCCTGCGGTCAGTGCCACCAGTGCGACACCGGCGATGACGGTTCCGGTGCGTCGCAGCACTCGTGCCGGGCGACGTGACGCGAGCGCCGGCTCGCATGCTCGGCTCCGGGCCACCCCGGCGCCCACTGCTGCGCCGAGGACGAGGGGAAGCAGCGTCAGCAGGGCATGGAAACCGCGTCCGGTGACCAGGGCGATGGTTCCGTAGAAACTCGCGTGGAGGCCGTCGACCATGGGGCCGTCGACGCGCAGACGGACAAGCTCAAAGGCTGCGGCGAAGGCGGCCGGGGCCAGGAGCATCGCCGATCGGCGACGCACCGCGAACCCGGCTGCGACACCGACGGCCAGGCTGATTGCGATCGACCAGATCGCCGCGCTGGAAGTCAGAGGCCCGCGGGGCGTCCACCAGCCCGCAGCCAGTCCCCACGCCACTGCCAGGGAGATCGGCACCAGGGCACCGAATCGACGATCGCTGCGCTCCGCGCCGGGCGCGGGTCTCCCCGTGGGACCGGCGGGCGCCTGCTGCTCATCGCTCCCGGTCATCGCCCGGTCGCCTTGGACGTAGGTGCTCATGGTGGTGCTCCTTCTGCCTCGCTAGCGTGTGCTTCCACGCTCGCCGATGGGCGACCCCGCGTCGTCCCCCTAGCCGCTCGACATCGTGGCCTCCTGCGGGGTGACAGGCAGTCCCCCCGCGGGGGGACCCTGGTCCTCGGACGTGTCCCATGGTCGAAACCTGGATGGTCGAAACCTGGATGGTCGGACCCACCCCCTGGATGGTCGGACCCACCACGGGACCCACTTCTGCCGCTGTCGGGGCGGTGGCTATGACTCTGAGGGGGTCAGGCGGGTCCCGTGTTCACGCAGGATCTTGATCGCTCGTGGTCCTACGCCGTGGAGGGCGAGAAGCTGTTTCTCGCTGGCGCCATCGAGGTCTGCGAGGGTGCGGTAGCCAGCAGACTCGAAACCGCGAATGGCTGGACGGCCGACGGAGCGTGGTATGCCCGGCACGGGATCCTACATGGCCTACAGCATGCGCAACGAGCTCGCCCATCCGCAATGGGCAACCGCCAACTGGCAGTGATTGGTCCCGGTTGCTTAACGCCTGTCATTCCGTGGTGAGCACGAGCCGGCCGGGGGCGTCAGTTTCCCAGGCGCGGGTCACGTCTGCGAGCGGGGCAGTGCGCACCCGGGTGGTAAGGGTGCCGTTGGCTGCGGCGTCCAGGAGCTTCGGTAGTTCCTCGAAGAGCAGCCGGGGCTCGATGCTTCCCCCGCCGGAGCCGGAGATCGTGATCGGTCGGGCGCGGAGGATCGCCGCGTCGAGTGCGACGGTCCGTCCGGCGACAGCGCCGACCTGCACGTATTGAACGGCAGGTTGCATCGTGGACAGGCTGTGATTGCGGAGCGCATCGAGGGTGGCCTCGGCGACCGGGCCCCACAGGTAGTCGAGCACGATGTCGAGGCGGGTGGGGGCGGCGGCGAGGGCCCGCGTGATGTTCTCCGGGCCGCTCGCCAGTGACACGGTGAACACCCGGGGATCGACGGCAAGGCGCTCGAGGGCGGCAGGGTTGCGCCCGGCCGCGATCACGTGGCCCGCGCCTGGGTGGAGCGCGATCTGGACGGCGAGAGCACCGGCGACCCCGGTAGCGCCGAGCACCAGAACGGTCTGGCCCGGTTGGAGCCCGCGGGAGACCAGGGCATCCAGGAGGACATGGCTGGGTTGACGATGGCTGCAGCGAGCTCGGTGGATAGGTTGTCGGGGAGGACCGCCCAGCCGTTCGGCACCAGGGTCCGTTCGGCCATGGTGCCGAGTGGGTCGGGGCACCCGCCGGTATAGACCCGGACACCGTCGAGGAGCGCGACGCCGTCCACACCGGCGACGAACGGCAGCACATCCGCCGACGAGTAGTGTGCGCCGCTGGCGACGGACCGGACGAGCGGGTGCACCCCGGCCGCGAGCATCTGGACCTCGACGAAGCCCGGCGCGCTCCCCGGATCCGGGAAGTCCGCGTAGGCGGGCGGCTTGGTGAAGTCTGTGACGAGTCCTGCCTTCACTGTCTGCTCCTTTGAACAGTGTTCAAACCATCGCGACCCTTAAGCTGTTTGAACATCATTCAAATGTCAAGCGGGTAGGTCCCAATGCCACGAGGGGCGCTGAACCGATCGGCTATCGTCGACGCCGCTTTCGAGCTTCTGGCCGACGTGGGCTTGGACGGAATCACGGCCCGCGCCCTCGCCGACCGCCTGGGAGTACAGGCGGGCGCCCTCTACTACCATCTGCCGGACATGCGTACGCTCCGCGACGAGATGGCCACACGGATCATCCGCCGCCTGATGACGGAGGCCGGCGACGCCGCGGGAATGGGCTGGCGGACCCTACTGAAGTCCATGGCCGACCGCGAACGCTCGATGCTGCTGGAGTACCGCGACGGAGCACGGATGGTCTCGGGCACCTTCCTCACCGACGACGAAACCCTGCGGGCCATGGAGATACCGCTTGCGGCCCTTGTGAAGGGAGGATTCTCCCCCCTCGACGCCCAGAGGGCACTGTCGACCATGAACGCCTTCGTCACCGGCTTCGTGATCGAGGAACAACAGCGGCTCGCCGCCGGCGAGGCTCGCTACACCGCCCAAGCACGACGAGCCCGTCTCGACCCGCGGGCCCAACCGCTCAGCTACGCGGTCAGCGCTGAGGTCGTCGAGCCACCCCGGGAAGCCTTCGAATGGGGCGTCGATGCACTGATCGAAGGCATCGGCACTCACCGGGCAGGCGAGACGGCATTGTGAGACTTCGTGAAGGATCCGATGATCGACGTGTCTGTTTCGGGTGATCGGTATCGACGTCTCTTGTGAACGGCGCCGACCGGTGTCGATCGAAAGGAGCGAACGATGAAGTACATCATCCTCAGCTACGCCTCGCAGCAGGACTACAACGCGATGGCTCGCGACCCGGGCGGCGGTCCGGCTTGGCGTCCGGAGGACTTCGAGGCGATGGGCGCGTTCATGCAGCAGTTCGCTGCCGAGCTCGCGGCATCCGGCGAACTCGTCGAGACGCGGGGACTGTCGGCTCCGGTCCACACGCGCCGTGTGCGGCTGTCCGAGGGCGTGCCGGTCGTCACGGACGGTCCGTACGCCGAAGCGGAGGAGGTTCTGGCTGGCTACTGGGTACTCGAGTGCGACAGCTTCGATCGAGCGACGGAGATTGCCGCGGAAGCTGTCTGCGTGCCCCGCGCCGGAGCATGTCCGAAACAGTGCCGTGGCTGACGTGCGCCCGATCGACGAATATCAGTCGGAGGCATGACAGCTGCACCGACCTCGGGCACCGAGGGCCTGCTGCGTGAACTGACACCGCAGGTCCTCGGGGCTGTGGTGCGGCGTTACGGTCACTTCGACCTTGCTGAAGATGCCGTGCAGGAGGCCGTCATGGCCGCGGCCAGGGAATGGCCAACCCGCGGCCTGCCGGACAATCCGCACGCGTGGCTCATCACCGTCGCCTCTCGTCGACTCACCGACCTGCTGCGGGCGGAGCAGGCGCGACGGCGGAGGGAGGATCGCGAGGCGGCGTTACGACTACCGGGTGAGTGGCTTGGTACCAGCTTTGAGGAAAGCGCGGCATACGACGACAGCATCTACGTGCTCCTGCTGTGCTGCCACCCGACGCTGACGACCTCGTCGCAGATCGCGCTTACTCTCCGGGCGGTGGGGGGCTTGTCCACGTCCGAGATCGCGCGCGCGTTCCTCGTCTCAGAAGGGACGATGACTCGGCGCATCACCCGTGCGAAGGCACAGATCGTGAGCGCCGGGGCACGCTTCGCGCTTGGCCCGGACGAGCACTGGACCACCCGACTGACCGCCGTCCTTCGGGTGCTCTACCTGATCTTCACCGAAGGCTACGCCGCGACCTCCGGCACCAACTTGGGTCGACCTGAGCTCACCGCGGAAGCGATCCGACTCGCCAGGATCGTGCATCGGCTTCTGCCCGATGAGGCGGAGGCTGCGGGCCTGCTTGCCCTCATGCTGCTGACCGAGGCCCGGCGTCCGGCACGCACCGGCCCGGATGGTGCACTGATCCCGATGCAGGAGCAGGACCGGCGCCGCTGGGACGATGCGTTGGTAGCGGAGGGGATCGCGCTCGTCGAGGCTGCACTGCTGCGGGGCCGGTGGGGCCCTATCAGCTCCAGGCGGCGATCGCAGCCTGTCACGCCGAGGCTTCCGATCTGGACACGACGGACTGGTCACAGATCATTGCCCTCTACGACCTGCTACTCAAACTCGATGACAACCCGGTGGTGCGTCTGAACCGCATTGTGTCGGTCGCCATGCGGTACGGACCGCAGGTGGGGCTCGCCGCGATCGAGGAGTCCACGCTGGATGACCAACTGCCCGCCGACCACCGACTCCACAGTGTGCGAGGGCAACTGCTCGAACGACTGGGGCGAGATCAGGACGCTGTGGACGCATACTCGCGCGCTGCAGCGAGAACCACGAGCCTCCCGCATGCGCGCTACCTCAACGATCGCATCCGACGACTTCAGCAGCTCATGTCCGATCCGGAGCGGTCACCGCGACGCCTCTCGTGAACGGCCCGGTCAATCGTGATCGTTCAGCATCCAGCGGTGGCCGAACGGGTCGTGCAGTGTGACCCGGTGCCGTTCTCGTCGGTCTTTGGTCCGCGGTCGATCGTGGCCCCCGGCATTAGCCGCATTCGCGACTGCCGCCACGTCGTCGACCCGCAGGTGTAGCGACACCGGGGTGCCGCGACCCGAATCGGGGCTCGACGTCGTAGTCGGGGAAGGACTCTGACAACATGATGCGGCTGCCTGCCGAGGGTCACCTCCGCGTGTCCAACGTGGCCGTTGTCCATCACGATTGGTTCGACTGTCACTCGGCCAGCAAAGATCCTGCAGTACCAGTCGATGGCCGCGCGGGCGTCCGCGACGCAGATATAAGGAGTAATCACGGCAGGCCTCCCTGGTCGGTTCTGTGCCTTCGATCGTAGAGCGCGTGGAGCGGCCCGCCGACAGTGTTCCGCTCGATTGCCGGATTCTCACCACGATCGATGCCGATGGGCCGCGCGTTCGGCTACCGCTATCGGACTGGCCAGTTACGCCGGAAATCGGACAGACCCGAGCCGAACGAGGGTGTTCCCGAGGCGGACTATCTGCCAGGCGCCAGGCCGACGAGCGGCAGGAAGATTTCATCCACGATCGCTTCGGTGTCTTCGTGCGACAGGGGTTTGAGGAGTCATCAGCAGGTCGTGGCGGAATAGGTCGAAGGCGACCGTTCTCACGCGGGGTGAGCCGTGCGTTGTCGATCTCGCCGCGTGCGACGGCGCGTTCGAGGATGTCATCCAGGCGTGTCATGCCGCCCTCGCCGATCATTTGCCGGCGGAGGTCCTCGAAGGTCATGCCCGTCTCCGCAAAGTACGACCCCATCAGGACGCTTACCAGCGGGACCAGTTGCGATCGCGAGGTGTTAGCGATTCTCAGGAGCTCGAGCATGTCGCCGCGCAGTGTGCCGGTGTCGGGGCGGCGGGCCGGTCACGCTGGAGCCGAAAGGCCAAGGTCGCAGCGATCGGTGCGTCGCGGTCGGGCCAGCGACGGTAGAGGACCGAACGGCTGGTGCTGGCGGCCTCCGCGACGGCGTCGATGGTGAAGTTTCCGTAGCCGCGCTGCACGAGTTGGTCCCAGGCCGCCGTGAGGATGGCTCGTTCGAGGTCTTCGCCACGACGACGACGCCCGCTCTCCTGAAGATCCACTTGCGTATCTTAACGCATGGACGTAACGTATCAGTTAGATACATGACTGTTTCTTAACAGAAGGACGGATATGGCTCGCGCCCATCACTTCGCCCATCGATCGGGGCGCAGTCGTCACCGCGGGAGTGCTCGTCACCGGCGGGCTCGCGGTCATCTTTGACAGCACGATCATCAGCATTGCGCTGCGCACCCCGAGCGAGCACTGCGTGTATCCGTGGGCACCATCCAGTGGGTCAGTACCGGCTACCTGCTCGCGCTCGGGGTGGCGATCCCTCTGGTCGGTTGGGCGCAGGCTCGCATCGGCGGCAAACGCCTGTGGATGATCGCGCTCGATCTTCATGCTCGCCTCGGTCGCGTGCAGCCTGGCTTAGGGACGCGCCGAGCCTGATCGCCTTTCGCGTCCTGCAGGGTCTCGGCAGTGGATTGATGATGCCGTTGATGGCCACACTCGCCATCCAGGCGTTACCCGGCGGGTCGGCCTCGGACGATTGATGGCCATCGTTAGCCTCCCGGCCGCCCTGGGTCCCATACTCGGCCCGACGATCGGGGGCTCATCCTCACCTGGCTCGATTGGCGTTGGCTGTTCTGGGTCAACGTGCCGTTCTGCCTTATCGGACTCGTTCTGGCGTGGCGATTTCTTGCCGCTGACCCGCCGAGAGTCCGTTCGCGCCTGGACTGGATCGGCTTCTTGCTGGTTTCCCCCGCCCTGGTCGGGATCCTTTATGGGTTGTCGAATGTCATCCAGGACGGCGGGCTCTCCCGCAGCGACGTCTGGATTCCCGCGCTGGCCGGAATGGTGCTCATGATCGCCTTCGCGGTCACCCAGTTGCACCGTCCCGATACCGCGCTGATCGATCTGCGGCCCACCCGCCGCCGCCCGTCGCCTCGTCCTCTGTCGTCTTGTTCCTCTCCGGGGCGTCCCTGTACGGCTCCATGCTGCTGTTGCCGCTGTACTTCCAGAGTCGTGCGGGGACCGACCCTCTCACCGCCGCACTGTTCCTGGTCCGAAGATTGGTGCGCTGGGCAGCCGGACACTCGCGGGACACCTCACCGACTCCGCTCGGCGCCCGGCTCGTCGCTCTCGCGGGATTCGTGGTTCTCGGAGCGGCGACCATCCCCTTCGCCCTGACCGACGCCACGACGAACCAGTGGTGGCTGATGGCTGTGCTGCTGATCCGGGGCTTCGGCTATGGGTGCGGTGATGATCCCGGTAATGTCGGTCGCCTTCCACTCGGCCTCCAGCGCGACGAGGTGCCTCATGCGAGCACGATCACTCGCCTGGCCAACAACTCGGCGGCGCCTTCGGCTCCGCGACCCTCGCCATCATCCTCGGGGCCTCGGCCAGCGGTGGGACGACGCCGACTGACGTTGGCCCACGCCTTCGATGTCGCATTCTGGTGGGCTGTCGGCTTCACAGCGGTCGCCATCACAGTCCGCCTCGCCCTCCCCTCACGCCCAGCAGCCGCCAGCGCCGAACCTGAGCAAATCGGAACCCAAACGGTAGACACGGCTGGCTAAGAGGAATGCAGCCGGAATCTGCCTCACTGCGTTGCCTAAGGCTGCAGAACATCCGCTCTTGCCGCTCGTCGGACGATGTCCGACCATGCCGCGCTGAGGGCGACGATCGCCCGACCATCCCCTAACTGCAGGTGGACGGGCGGGCGTAACGTTCGGACCTGCCGTGCCGGGCGGACGGGGGTGCCAGACTGTCGCCGTGGCTCGAACCGGACCGTGCCTTCGCCCGAGCGTGGCAGCCGCCGCCCGAGTTCTCGCCGCCGACACCGACGACTGAACGCTCGATCTTGCTGCGCAGCCGGTGTCGAGTAGGAGCAGCGACACGTTCGCCTCATGTCCGACAGCGAGCCCGGCATCGGGGTCAAAGCCATGCTGATCGCGCCCGACGGTGCGAAGGGAGCCCATGCCGTCAGCGTGTGCCCCCCACCGTCGAGAACCCGCCAGGGCTTCCACCGCCTGATCGGTGGTGGTGTCGAACTGGCGAAACCCATAGTGAAGCCCTTATCCGGGAAGTGCGTGAGGAACTCGGCGCGTCCATTCGGGATCTGGTCTACCTCGGCGTCGTGGAGAGCATCTCCTCGATGAATGGCCGTGTGGGTCACGAGATCGTGTTCGTGTACAGCGGACGTATAGATCCGGAACCTGCTCGTGAGGCGCCGAGCTTGTGAGGCCGACGGGTCAGTTCTTCCTGTCGTGTGGCGACCTTTCGAGGACATGGCGGAGCCCCAACCCCTTTACCCTGCCGCCGCCGCTGCGTTGGTGGCCCGGCTTTCTCATCCGACGCACGTTGAGGCGCCCGGCCATCAGCATGGGCATCTACCGGTCACGCCGCGCCAAGGACATTCGTGAGAGCCGTCGCCGATGGGATCCTCGCAGTGACTGCACGTCGCTCGGTCTGGGATCGGAGCCCGACCGTCTGGGCTGTGGTCCGCGGATGCTGATGTGGGAAGCTGGTGGGCGAGCGACCCGGGCCGGCGGGCTACCTCACCGTGAACACCCGTACGTGCCGCCATCCCCGACGATCAGGAGGCTGACTCGGGACGTGCTCGCCGGGAGCCGGACCGTGGCCGTCGTTGCCATCACGACGAAGGGCGACATCGTGCTGACGCGGCAGTTCCGCCCGGGACCGGGCAAAGTGCTGCACGAGCACCGGGCGGCGTTGTGGACGACCTGAACGCACGCGGTACTGCCAGCTGGATGCCGTCCCGTTCTAGAGCAACGCTTGGATGAGAACGGGTTCTGCGAAGTCGTAACGATGCCCAGACGAACTTCCTCGGGCACGTGCGCGGCGGAGAGCTCACGGACGCCGACGTCGCTTGGATGTGCCTCGATCGACCACTCGTGGGATGCCTCAGAGGCCGCCGGGCGACAACCGTAGTTCGGCCCGGCAAGAACCCACCGCCAATGCTCGCTCCTGCCGCTTTCGGATCGTCAGCGGTAGATGTCTGCGCGATGCTCGATCGCGATGATGAATCACGCTGTCACCGATCCGGTAGATGACCAGGTAGTCGCCACGGCGTGCCTGTACGGCGCTTCGAGATCGAAGCGCAAAGGCCTTCGCAAACGCGCTGCGGATTCTTCCGCCAGCGGGCCGTAGATGAACTCGATGGCCGCTGCGGGCACCTTCTCGGGCAGTCGCTGCAGGCGCGTAAGCAGCCGTAGCGGTCCACGCGACCTGGTACTCCTCCGCCATCAGGTGCACAGCATCACAGGACGTCTTCCTACAGAGGACCTCGATCTCACAGGCGGCAGCTCAGCAAAACCTGTCTCGGACCTGGGCGATGAGCTTGGGTCGGCTCACCCCTCCAGCGTTTCCTCGAAGCGACTCGGTCCTCGGTTATGATAACCACCGCAGCCGGCTTGCCGTGACGGAAGTGATGTTGACGCGACCATGCTCCCGCTCGACCTGGTCCACCACCTCGGACGGTGCGGTTCTTCCCATCCCAGGGACATCTCAACTTCCACACTCCAGCCACAAGTGTAGCCACACTGAGAACTGGGCAAGATCCAACTCTGCCGCGTTGAGGTCGGCTGCGCTCGCCGGGCCCTGCCGCGTTCTGGGAACGACCCACGCACGGGTCCCCAACGTCATGCGGAGGTACTCGGGAGGACTCTACCGCAGGTGGGCGGGCCTGCGTCGACCAAGCGGGGTGCCTGCGGCGGCTCGGCGAGGACGGCAAGGAAGTGACCGTGGCCAACTGTGGCGGGTGAAACTGCGGGCTACGTCTCCCCAGACGGCCGATGCATCGCTGGAGTGGCCTTCCGCCGACGGCGCCCCGACGCGGCGTGCGTGCTGGACGTCATGGAGAACAGGTGATGCCCTGGCAGATCCCGGGAAGAACCCTTCGTGGCTGGGTCCAGCCGACGTACTGCTCGCACTGACGCCAACGCCGGCGACAACCTGCGACGGTCCGCCGCGATCTCACGAAGCGAGCACCTGCGTCCGGAGTACCCGACGAGGGCGCTAGGGGACCTGGCGCGGGCGGCTGGATCGGCAAGTAGACGGCGGGCATTTCGGGCGCATGTGCGCAGCGACAAAGCACCAACATGGCGGTGTTGTCGCGGTAGGTGACGGCGAGAGGGACGGGGACCGCACTGGTGCGCTGAGGCCAGAAACGTTCGCGCCCAGCGCGGGAACGTCCTGGGACCGCGTGGCCTCAGGCACGTGCTATCCTCGGGCACCAGGTTTGCCGCCTCGCCGGGGGGGGGGGGGGGGGGGGGGGGGGGGGGGGGGGGGGGCCTCCTGAGACTCACGCCGGCGCCTCGGGCTGCTGTCCTCGGGCCGCCAGGTTGCCGCCTCGCCGGGGTCTCACCTGCTCGCGCGGATGTTCTTATGCTCCAGTTGTGCCCGGACCCGTCAAGGCGAAGGGATCTGATCGCGTTTCCGCAGATCAGAGCCCTAGAACTAGTGGTCGGGGTGACAGGATTTGAACCTGCGGCCTCTTCGTCCCGAACGAAGCGCGCTACCAAGCTGCGCCACACCCCGTGGCCCGCAGACCCTCGCGGGCGTTGCGGCAGCAAGGACAGAGAATAGCCGACCGGGCCCACCGCCGCCCAATCGGATCACCCGGCCACGGCCATGCTGCGGGGTGAGGGCGCTGGATGGGAGAGTGAAGGGTATGACGACTAGCCGCCGGATGCCGCGCCCGGCCCACCTGCGGGGCCTGGTCGGTTTCCAGCGCCCGGATCTCGACTCCACTCGTCGTCGCCTGGCCGCGGCGCTGACCGTCGCGGACCTCCGCGCACTCGCCCGCAGACGGGTCCCACGGGCGGTCTTCGACTATGTCGACGGCGCTGCCGAGACCGAGAGCAGTTATCGTCGGGCCCGGGATGCCTTCGCGCAGTTAGAGTTCCGCCCGCAGGTGCTGCGCGATGTGGGCGCCGTCTCCACACAGACGACGATCCTCGGGCGGACGTCCGCGGTCCCGTTCGCGTTCGCGCCGACGGGGTTCACGCGACTCATGCATCACGAGGGGGAGGCGGCGGTCGCGCGGGTGGCGCAGCGACACGGCATACCGTATGCCGTCTCCACGCTCGGCACGTCGACGCCCGAAGCGGTCCGCGTTGCCGCCCCGGACGCGCGGCTCTGGTTCCAGCTCTACGTCTGGCGGGATCGAGGTGCTGCCGAAGCGTTGATGGCTCGCGCAAACGAAAGCGGTTATGAGGCACTCGTGCTCACCGTCGACGTGCCGGTGGCGGGTGCGCGGTTGCGCGATGTGCGCAACGGCCTCTCGGTGCCGCCGGCCCTCACCTTGCGCACGGTCGCCGACATCGCGCGCCACCCGCGGTGGTGGGTCGACGTGCTCACCCACGAGCCGGTCGACTTCGCTGCCCTCGCAGGCTGGGACGGCACGATCGGGGAGAAGCTCGACGCCCTCTTCGACCCGACGATGACCCTGGCCGACCTGACCTGGGTGCGGGAGAACTGGCGAGGACCGTTGGTGGTCAAGGGAATCCAGACGGTCGAGGACGCACGGGCAGTCACCGACGCGGGCGCCGACGCCATCGTGCTCTCCAGCCACGGGGGCCGTCAGCTCGACCGCGCCCCCGTCCCGCTGCGCGTCCTGCCAGCGGTGCGCGAGGCGCTCGGTCCGGACGCAGAGATCATCGTCGACACCGGGATCCTCTCCGGAGGCGACGTGGTGGCCGCGCTCGCCCTTGGTGCCTCCAGCACACTCGTGGGCCGGGCGTACCTCTTCGGTTTGATGGCTGGCGGAGAAGCGGGCGTCGAGCGTGCCGTCACCCTGCTCGCGGCTGAAACCCGTCGCACGATGGCTTTGCTCGGTGCAGCGTCGGTGACAGACCTCGCCCCGCGCCACGTCGGGCTCAGCGCCGACCCGCCCACTCCAGCACCCGCGGCAGCGGCCAGGTCGTGACGATCCGCTCGGCCGGGATGCCCAGCCGAGCTGCCCGGGCGCAGCCGTAGGCCTTCATGTCCAGCTGCCCGGGGGCGTGCGCGTCCGAATCGATCGCGAAGAGGCAGTCCAGGGCGAGCGCGATCTCGATCAGCTCGTCGGGCGGGTCGCAGCGCTCGGGCCGGGAGTTGATCTCGACCGCTACACCGGTGTCCGCGCAGGCTGCGAAGACGACCCGAGCATCGAACTCCGACTGTGGGCGGGTGCCCCGGGACCCTCGACAAGCCGACCGGTCGCGTGACCGAGCACGTTGACCCGGGGGTTGGCAACCGCAGCAAGCATCCGGCGCGTCATCGCGTCTCTCGGCATGCGCAGTTTCGAGTGAACGGATGCCGTGACAACGTCGAGTTGCGCCAGCAGGCCCGTCTCCTGGTCAAGTGACCCGTCGTCGAGGATGTCGACTTCGATCGCGCGCAGCAGCCGGAATCGCTCGCCCAGCGTGGCGTTGATCGCGTCGACGACGCCCAGTTGCCGACGCAACCGCTCCGGGCTCAGCCCGTTGGCGACCTTCAGCCGCGGCGAATGATCGGTCAGCGCGAGCCATTCATGGCCGAGTTCAACGGCGGTGAGCACCATCTCCTCGATCGGCGAGCCCCCGTCGCTCCAGTCGGAGTGGCTGTGCAGGTCGCCCACGAGGGCGGCATACAGGGCCTCGCCTCCGGGGGCAAGCGGGGTCTGCGCCTGCTCTTGGACGGACGCCAGGTATGCCGGCAGCTCACCTCGGGCGGCCTCGCTCACCACTGCGGCCGTTGCCGGACCGAGCCCCGCGACCTCGAGCACCGTCGCGGACTCGACGCGCTCCGCCAGCTCGTGCGACGGCATCCGGGCGACGACGTCTGCGGCCTTGCGGAAGGCTTGCACACGATAGGTGCCCGCGCGCGAGCGCTCCAGGAGGAAGGCGATCCGGCGCAAGGCGTCGACGGGCGTGCAACCAGCCGCGAGCGGTGCTACACCGAGCATCGCGCCACCCTACTCGGTGAGCCCGCCGCTCTGCGGGCTGTCGTTAGACGGCGGGGAGGGGTCCGATCCGCTGGCCGTTCACCACGGCCAGACACGTCGCTCGGCCTCTCTCGGCGTTGCCGACCACGTCGACCCGGACGGTGCCTGAGGCCGTTCCGGTCTTCTTCTCGTCGCCGGCCGTGATCGAGACGGAGACGGGTCCGGTTGATACGAAACTCAAGGTTGCGCGCACCTTCCGGCCCTGCAACTGGCACTGCAGAGCGAGATCGCGCACCGTGACCGGGGTAGCTGTCGGCGGCTTCGTGGGTGGCTGGGCAGGTGTCGAGGCCGGTGGGGGCGGCGCCGGGGCCGGGACGGCAGCCGACGGCGTTCCGTCGGGTGACTCGCCGGGGATCTCGGCCTCCAACGCCCCGAGTGCCACGCTAAGCGTCGGGGTGACAAAGCTCGGAGTCGGGACGGCGAAAGTCTCGGATGGAGCGGCAGCGACGAACCCGCCCTGGTCGATCGTCTGACCGACGCGCGGTCGCTGGACCGCCGAGAGAGCCTCAGCTCCAGGCCTCAGGGTCGTCTCGCTGGACAGCAGCCACCACGCGCCGAACACGGCAGAGATGGCCAAGACCCCAATCCCGGCGATGATGGCAGCGGTGCGACGACCCTGATCAGCCAGCCCACCTGCTCGGCCGGCACGATATGCGCCCATTCGTGCTCCGCACTGTCCTGAGCCCAAGACTCGGTCCGGCGTGATGTTCACTCACCGCTGAGCACGCCGGGATGGATCGCGGCGCGGCTCACACAAGGGTGGAGCCGGGCCCGCTCGTGGAAGAGGCTACCCGATGGACATCAAGGACGGTTGGTTCGGGCAGCGGGGCTTGCCTGGGCAAGCTCCCGTATGCCCCGCCGTGGCAAGCTCCCTTATGCCCCGCCGTGGCAAGCTCCCGTATGCCGCCTCCGCTGTTCGGAGGTTCCGTCCCTGATCGGGGGGTCGCAGCCTCCGAACAGGGCGTTAACCTCCGAATAGCGGTGGAGGCCGGGGGTCGCCGCGCGCTGGCGGTCAGGCGTCGACGATGATCGGGATGACCAAGGGGCTGCGCCGGTGCTTGCGGTGGGCCCACTGTGACGCTGCGCGTCGGACGAGATCCTCGATCTGGTCGAGGTCCTCGATGCCGTCCCTGAACGCCTTGGTCAGGGCACCTTGGATGGCCGGGGTAGCGTCCGAGAAGTCCATCATCTCCGGGGGGAAGCCGTGGGCGAGGTAGTCGGGTTGCTCGGTGAGCTTGCCGGTCTCGGTGTCGATGATGCACACAATGGTCAGCACGCCCTCCTCGGCCAGCGTGCGTCGCACGTGCAAGGTCTCCTCGGTGGCCCCACCGACGTCGGCACCGTCGACGTACACGAGCCCAGCCGGCACGGTGCCAATGATCTTCGCGCGGCCGTCGACCAAGTCGATGACGCTGCCGTCCTGAGCGATGAGCACCCGGTCGGCGGCCACGCCGGTGCGGATCGCGATGTCGGCGTTGGCTCGCAGGTGGCGCCACTCGCCGTGCACGGGCAGCACGTTGGTGGGTCGCACGATGTTGTAGCAGTAGGCGAGCTCGCCGGCGCTGGCGTGACCGGAGACGTGGACTTTCGCGTTGCCCTTGTGCACGACTTTGCCCCCCACCGGGTGAGCTCGTTGATGACCCGGTAGATGGCGTTCTCGTTGCCGGGGATCAGCGAGCTGGCCATGAGCACCGTGTCACCCGCGGTGACGCTCACGGGGTGGTCGCGGTTGGCCATGCGGGCCAGGGCAGCCATCGGTTCGCCCTGGGAGCCGGTGGCGATGATCGTCATTTGGTCGGGCCGCAGCCGTTCGAGGGCCTTGAGGTCCTTGACGACCAGGCCGTCGGGGATGGTCAAATAGCCGAGCTCGCGTGCGATCCCCATGTTGCGGACCATGGAGCGCCCCACGAACGCGACCTGTCGGCCGTGCCGGTGCGCGGTGTCGAGCACCTGTTGGATGCGGTGCACGTGGCTGGCGAAGCTCGAGACGATGATGCGGCCCTTGGTGGTGCGAAAGACGGTGTCGATCGCCGGGGCGAGTTCCTCCTCGGACATGGTGAACCCAGGCACCTCGGCATTGGTGGAGTCGACGAGGAAGAGGTCGACGCCCTCCTGTCCGAGTCGGGAGAAGGCGCGCAGGTCGGTCACGCGCCCGTCGAGTGGGAACTGGTCCATCTTGAAGTCGCCGGTGTGCAGCACCAGGCCCGCCGCGGTGCGAATGGCGACGGCCAGCCCGTCGGGGATGGAGTGGTTGACGGCGACGAACTCGCAGTCGAACGGGCCGAAGGAGCTGCGATCACCCTCGGCGACCTCGATGGTCTTGGGCGTAATGCCGGTGCTCGACAAGCTTGGCCTCGATGAAGGCCAGGGTCAGGCGGGACCCCACGAGGGGAATATCGGGGCGCTCGCGCAGCAGGTACGGGACCCCACCGATGTGGTCCTCGTGACCGTGGGTGAGGACGACCGCGTCCACCGTGTCCAGGCGGTCCCCGGAGCCAGGTGAAGTCCGGCAAGATGACGTCGACGCCGGGCTGGTGCTCCCTCGGGAAAGAGCACGCCACAGTCGACGATGAGCAGGCGCCCAGCGTGCTCGAACACCGTCATGTTGCGCCCGATCTCGCCCAAGCCCCCCAGCGGTACGATCCGCAGCCCGTTTGCCGGCAGCGGGGGCAGGGCACCGCTGCTCGGCCGGCGCGGCGACCGGCGACTCATCGCGCGCCTGCCGTAGAGAGCGGCAAGGGTGCGTATGCCGGGTGGTCAAGCTGCGGGAGGTTCACGGTTTCTCCGATGGTGGGCTCATGACTGTAATGGGTGGTTCGGCGAGGCGGGTCGATGGCCCACGGCTGGCGCTCGCGCGGGCGTCGCCGTAGAGCCACGGCACGAGTTAGCGCACCTCGAGCACTGCGACGCCGGGGCCGCCGAGCTCGACGACCCCGGGCGTATGCCGGGTCGACCCCGGGTCCCACGCCAGCAGCAGCTGCGCGCCGTCGGGCCCCTCCAGAAGCGGCACGAGCGCCGTCTGTGTCCCGAAGTTGCAGACTACCCGCAGCCGCCCGTGGCTGAGCACGAGCCACTGGAGCTGCCCGCCGCGGACGTTCTCGTTGACGGTTGCCTCGTCGAGGACGACTTCGGTGAGGTGCGGCTGCGCCCGGCGCACGGCGATGAGCTTGCTGTACCAGCCGAACATGCGCTGGTGGCTGGGGTCGGCCCGCTCCCCCCAGTCCAGGACACTGCGCCGCCGGGTGGATGACCGTTGGGGGTCGGGCACGTCGTCGTCGTCGTCCCGGCCGTCGCCAGCAAACTCCTCGAGCCTGCCCTCGGTGATGGCGTCGCCGAGCTCAGCATCCTCGAAGTCGGTGAAGAATTGCCACGGCGTAGAAGCTGCCCACTCTTCGCCCATGAAGATCATCGGCGTGAAGCCGGACAGCAGGTAGACAGCGGCGGCGAGGGCCTGCTGGCCCGGCGTGACCTTGGAGCTGATCCGCTCGCCGACGGCGCCGTTGCCGATCTGGTCGTGGCTCTGCAGGTACGCCAGGAAGGCGTTCCTGCGGTGAACCGAGGTGTCGACGGGCACCCCCCAGCTCTGGCCGCGGAAGCTGGACCACCGGCCGTCGTGCAGGAAGGCCTGGGTCAGGGTCGTGGAGAGGGCTCCGGGTTCGAGGAAGTCGGCGTAGTAGCCCTCGGACTCATGGGTGAGGGCGGCGTGTAGCGCGTGGTGCACGTCGTCGGCCCACTGGGCGCCCATCCCCCGGCCGCCTTCCGAGGTGGGGGTGATCATCACTGGGTCGTTGAGGTCGGACTCGGCGATGAGCGCGAGCGGCCGGCCAAGTTCGGTGGACAGTTCGGCCACCGCGTCGGAGAGCTGTGCGAGCAGGTGCCGTGGCGAGTCGTCGTGCAGCTCGTGGACGGCGTCGATGCGCAGGGCGTCGACGTGGAAGTCGCGGAACCATCTCAACGCGTTCTCGACGAGGAACTCCCGCACCGTCTCGGAGCCGGCCGTGTCTAGATTCACCGCCTCTCCCCAGGGGGTCTCGTGCGCCGCAGTGAAGTAGGGGCCGAACTGCTGCAGGTAGCTGCCACTCGCGCCGACGTGGTTGTAGACGACGTCAAGGCAGACCCCGAGCCCACGCTCGTGGCATGCGTTGACGAAGTGCTGCAGGGCCACGGGTCCGCCGTAGGGGTGGTGCACCGCATAGAGCGCAACACCGTCGTAGCCCCACCCCCACCGGCCCTCGAACGCCGCAACCGGCATCACCTCGACCACATCCACGCCGAGCGCAACGAGGTGGTCGAGGCGCCCGATCGCCGCCTCGAACGTGCCCGGCCCGGTGAATGTGCCGATGTGCAGCTCGTAGATGACCCCGCCGATCGCACCAGCTCCGCCGCGTGGACCTCGCCACCGCGTGTCGCGCCAGCGGTACGCCCCCGCGTCGAAGGTCCGGCTCGCCTCGTGGACGCCCTGCGGCTGCCACGGGCTGCGAGGGTCGGGCCGCGGCTCGCCGCCGTCAACACGGAAGGCATAGTCATAACTCGCGGAAACGGCCCCGTCGTCGCCGTATGCCGGACGCTGCCCGGGCCGCTCCACCCACCAGCCGCCCGAGGCCGGATCCATTGGGGTTGTCGTGACGACGCCGCCGACAGGGGCGAGGTCAAGATCAACGCGGGTGGCGGCCGGTGCCCAGACCCGGATCCGGTCGTCGCGCGTCACCGTACTCCTCCCAGGGGCAGCGCCACGGCCAAGGCATCGGCGTAGACACTAGTCACCGTGGGCGATCCTCGGCACTCTTGGACAATAGCAGGGTGGTGAATTTGTGCTGTTGCACCCCAGCTGGGTGCTTGTTGCCCGCGAAGTGGCCCAACTCGCCCTCACCTCACCCACTCGAGTGGCGGGCGATCTGTTCCTTCGCGGTGGCGAGGACGGCCTCCGGAGTGAAGCCGAACTTGGTGACGAGGTCCTTCAGTGGCGCGGAGGCGCCGAAGGTCGACATCCCGATGACGGCTCCCTGGGGCGCGTATCGCTGCCAGCCCAGCGTCGAGCCCTGCTCGACGGCCACCCGGGCCTGGACGGCCGAGGGGAGCACGGATTCCCGGTAGTCGTCGTCCTGCCGGTCGAACAGCTCCCAGGACGGCATGCTCACGACCCGGGCAGCCACGCCCTCGGCGGTGAGGCTCTCGTACGCCCCGACGACCAGGGCCACCTCGGACCCGGACCCGATGAGGATGACTTTCGGATCGCGTCCCTCCTGCGGATCGGCCAGGACGTACGCCCCACGGGCCAGGCCCGATGCGGGGGCGTAACGGGTGCGGTCCAGGGTCGGCAGGGGCTGGCGCGACAGGAACAAGGCCACCGGGTCGTGGCGCATCGGCATCACCACGCGCCACGCCTCAGCCACCTCATTGGCGTCAGCCGGGCGGATGTCGACCAGGCCCGGGATGGCGCGCAGGGACACGATCTGCTCCACGGGCTGGTGGGTTGGCCCATCTTCTCCGACGCCGATCGAGTCATGGGTGTACAGGTGGAGCACGGGGACCTCCATCAGCGCCGAGAGCCGGATGGCCCCGCGTTGGAAGTCCGAGAAGATCAGGAAGCCGGCCTGGTAGGGCCGCACCTTGGACAGGGCCAAGCCATTGGCGATGCACCCAGCAGCGTGCTCGCGAACGCCGAAGTGCAGGTTGCGCCCGGCCCGGTCGGACGCGGAGAAGTCCCCGGCGCCATCGAAGGTCATGAGGGTCTTGGTCGAGGGGGCGAGGTCGGCCGAGCCGCCGACCAGCCATGGCACCTTTGCGCCGATGGCGTTGAGCACCATTCCGTTTGCCTCACGGCCGGCAATTCCCTTGGGATCGGCCGGGAAGGAGGGTATGTCGGTGTCCCATCCGTCGGGCAGGGTGCGCAGTTGCATCCGGTCCAGGTGGTCGGCCAGGTCCGGGTGGTGCAACCGGTATGCCGCGTACAAGGCGTCCCAGGTCTCGCGCAGCGTCGGACGATGCGCCTCCGCCTTGAAGGTGGCGAAGGCGCGGGCCAGCCTCCGGCGGTCGTTCGCGTCGCCGACCCGAATCACGTTCCAGCCCAGGCCGATGAACTTCGTCGCGATGTCGTCGCTGAACGCCAGGGAGGTGCTGCCCTCGATGGTGATCTGGTTGTTGTCATAGATCCAGCACAGGTTGTCCAGTTGGAGATGCCCGGCCAGCGAGGCGGCCTCCTGGGCCACGCCCTCCATCATGCAGCCGTCTCCGCCGACGGCATACACGTCGTAGTCGAACAGGGGAAAGCCTGGACGGTTGAACGTCGCGGCCTGCCACTTGGACGCCATGGCCATGCCGACGCTGGTGGCGTATCCGGTGCCCAGTGGGCCGGTCGTGCACTCGACCCCAGCGGTCCACCGATACTCCGGGTGCCCGGGGCACTTGGAGTCGAGCTGGCGGAACCGCTTGAGGTCCTCCACGCTCACTGACGGCTCGCCGAGGGTCTCGTACTTCGGGTCCACCGAGCGCACCCCGGTGAGGTGCAGTAACGAGTAGAGCAGCATTGAGGCGTGGCCGACCGACAGCACGAAGCGGTCCCGGTTGGCCCAGATCGGCTGCGCCGGGTCGAAGCGCAGGAACTCCTGCCACAGGGTGTAAGCCACCGGGGCCAGGGCCATCGGAGTTCCCGGGTGGCCGGAGTTGGCGGCCTGGACCGCGTCCATAGCCAGGGTGCGGATGGTTGCAACCGCGAGCTCATCGGGATCGGTGATGGTCATGGTGCTCGTCATCGGGGCTCCGTTCGTCGTCCCGTGCCACGTTCCATGGCCCGGGGCTTCACCTGACCCTCTCGATCGGTCAGTTGGAGCGCTCAGTACCCGGCTTCGCGCCGGTTCATCCGGTCTTCTCGTGGTGCCCGCCGAATTGCTTGCGCATGGCGGACAGGACCCTGTTGGCGTAGGCGGCCGATCCCTGGGAGTCGAATCGAGCCATGAGCGCCGCGGTCAGAACGGGAGCGGGGACTCCTTCATCGACTGCGGCCACCGCGGTCCAGCGCCCTTCGCCGGAGTCCGAGACCCGCCCGGAGAACTCCGCCAGCTCCGGGGATTCGTGCAACGCGGCGGCGGTCAGGTCCAGCAGCCACGATCCGACGACGGAACCGCGCCGCCACACCTCGGTGATCGAGGGGAGGTCAAGGTCGTACTGGTAGTACTCAGGGTGCTCCAGAGGCGCGGTCTCGGCGTCGGCGTCCCTGGTGCGCAGGCCCGCGTCGGCGTTGGCCAGGATGTTCAGGCCCTCGGCATAGGCTGCCATGAGGCCGTACTCGATCCCGTTGTGCACCATCTTCACGAAGTGCCCGGCCCCGTTCGGCCCGCAGTGCAAATAGCCCTGCTCCGCGGAATCGGGCGGCCCTGAACGCCCGGGGGACCGCTGCGCCGCGCCCACGCCGGGTGCGAGCGAGGCGAAGATCGGGGTGAGCCGGTCGACCGGTTCCTGCTCGCCTCCGATCATCAGGCAATACCCGCGCTCGGCGCCCCACACCCCACCGCTGGTGCCGACGTCGACATGATGGATGCCCCGAGACCGCAAGGCGGCCGCGTGGCGCAGGTCATCGGTGTAATGCGTGTTGCCGCCGTCGATAATGACGTCGCCGGGCTCCAGGACGTCGGCAACGGCGGCGATCGTCGCCTCGGTGATCCGCCCGGCCGGGACCATGATCCAGACGGCGCGCGGGGCCGTCAGCCTCGGAGCCAGGTCGGCCAACGAGTCGGCCCCGACCGCGCCCTCGTCGGCCATCGCAGCCACGGCGTCGGGGTTGATGTCGTACACGACGGCGGTGTGCCCATCGGCCATCAGGCGCCGGACGATGTTGGCCCCCATCCGGCCCAAACCGATCACGCCGAGGGTCATGGGGGAGGGCTCGGTCATCTGCGCTCCTTGTCGCGGCGGCCGACGGATGGTCCCTAAGGCCCGGCCGCCAGCCTCGGTCTCGGTCTGGTGATCATGGCATGGGTTCTGCGCGGTAACCAGGGTGGTCTGCGCGGCGGAGAGGCCAAAGCAACCTCCGGCGCCCAGCCCTTAAGGTCGGGGAGCGAATCCCGGAAGTGACCCCTCGACAAACGCCCCTTCGAAGCTGTACGAACTGGCCTCCTTCTGACTTTGACTACCATCGCCACAGTCGAAGAGCCCGGTGTCGGCCGAATTGATATTCCACCTCATGGATGCTTCGTCGAGAGTGATTGTCACGTTGGTCGGTGGCCCTGAGCCGTCCCTGGGGGCATTGCAGGGGTTGTACGCGGGGTCCACGTAGGCTGCCTTGTACGTTCCGGGCCCAGACAACTGGATGCCCGACAGCTCGTCCCACCCGAAGACGCTGAATCCTGTGAAGTTGCAGTCACGGCCGGTGTCGTCCGGGCAGAAGATGCCCATCTGGAAGCCCTCCTCCGGTCCACCGCCGGGACCGGGGCCACGGTCCAGAGTCCCAACGTAACTGACACTCCAGCGCCGAGCTGTCGGCGGCTGGACGGTCGGCGCAGGGCCTCCGGGCGAGGCTATAGCCCGCGCGGAGGCCCCCGGGCCGGAGATCGGTGTCGGACCAACGGTCGATGTGGTTCGGGCTGTGGTCGGATCGTTGCCGCCGGTGATCGCCCAGATCGCGCCACCGGCTAACAGGGCTGCGACGCCTGCGGCCGCGATGAGCAGGCCGCGATGAGGGATGGGGCGCGTCTTTGTGTTCGCGGCGGCCGCCCCAACGGGGGACGCTGCTCGGCCCGAGGCCGAAGGCGTTGACGGGGTGGACTCGTCGTAGCGGTCCTTGGTCCGCGCCTGGTCACCAGAACCCGAGCCGGCCCCAAACTGAGCAATCGCGCCCGAATGGTCGCGCTCTGCCGGGACTAGCGCCTCTGGCCGCACGGCTCGCCAGAACTCGGGGCGCCGGGTCTTGTCGGCACTGCAAAGGACCCGGTCGCGCGCGCGTCGGCGAAGGGACCGAGCTAGCAGCCCATCAAGGGCACCGTCGTCGAGCTGTTGCAGGAAAACCGGCTCGCACTCGACGGGCATCACCGCATAGACCGCCACGCCTTGCCTGGCGTCCTCGCAACGCCAGGCAACGGTGGACCACGTCAGCCATGCCGGGGTCAGCGTCACCGCGCCGCGTCGACGCGTCCGTTCTGCTGGATCCAGCAGAGTCAACCCCTGTGCGTTTGCACCCTGCGTCGACCCTCTCCGATCCTGCATCCAGGCGTCCTCGCCCCCGGTAGGGGCACGCTCCATTGGCAGCGGCACGACCCCCAGTACGCGGTCGTCGACCAGGGTGGGATCCAGACCGAGCGAGTCGGCATACGGTCGGACGAGCGACCAGACGCCCTCCAAGTGATGCTGCGCCAGGACGGTCCGGTCGCCCAATGACACTGGCGCACGGCGGCCAGCCAGGTACAGGTCAGAACCCGTCGCGCCCCGTCCGACAAAGAATCCGAACCGCTCTCTGGCGGGGTCCACGCGCCAGTTTCCCACTTCAGGCAGCGTCGCGTCCGGATTACCTAGCATCGCCGCAGCCGCGGCGACGAACACAATGCTGGCGGCCAGGTCCTCACCCGTGGCGTATTCTCCACAGATCTCCAGCCGCCCCCGCCGTGGCCGAATCAGCACACCCGGAGAATCGGCACCGTCTAGCAGCAGGCCCGCCGCGACAGCACAGCGGGAAGCGAACTCACGTGCAACGTCTACCACCGCCCCGTCATCGACCGACACGTTGACATGCGTGGAGAAACCGACCAGGCGCGCATGCCGGTCAGCCTCACGCAGCGAGCTCATGAGCCGGTGCCGCTCCATGTCGAGCATCGCGGCGATCGCATCGGGAGAGCTGCGGCGTAGCGGCACCGGCGGGGTGATCAGCTCGGCCTCCCACCCGTCGGCGGTCAACGCCAAGCCACTTGCCAGCCACCGAGTTCGAGGGTCACCAGGGTGCTGGACGCCGACCGGTCCCGCGACTTTGGCGATGAGGAGACGGAAGTCCTGCTGCCCGTCTGGAGCCCACACCTGCAGCTCATGCTCTACGCCGACCCGGCAGGCACCGTGCACAGGGCGGACGTCCAGGCGTCGCGCTAGCGTGGCGCCCAGCACGGCACCCTACTTCGGCTGTTCTGTCGACTCAGGGTTTGTCTCTCCCTCTGGGTGGCGAGATCGCCACGACTCCTGCGCCGTGGCAATTCCCGCATCGGAGGCCTTGTCGATCAGCTTGTCCCGGACCGTGGACCCGGTGTCCTCAAAGACAGCCGTCACCGTGGTGCCAGCGCCAGCAATGACGGCGCCGACGCCGCCGGACTCGGCGCTCGCAGACGCAGCGGCGGCTAATTCGTCGGACGTGATGTTTCCCTTTTCACCCACCGCGTTTGTTCCTCCCGTGACTGACAGGCATTGACTGTGATCAACCTGACTTCGCCCAAGAACCGACGAGTCAGTCAACTCCAACAACGCCGGGTGGCGCTGTGCTTCCTTCCCTGAGCTGGGCCGTTACCGCGCCACCCATGACGACGAGCACCACCGCCCGCACCCACGTCCCGACACGCTGCCCGGTCCTGGCTACGAGGGTCTCGCCTACGGGGTGTAGAGCGCGGCCTTGGCCATCTCGCAGACAGCGGCGAGCTCTTTGATACCGGCCGCGCCCCGGTCGCTGCCCATCTTGCACATCAGTACCCGGTTCTTGCCGTCCACCAGCCAGTACTGCACTCGGGCAGTCGGCCCGTTGTCGGGCCACCGGGCACCGAACGTCCATCCGTCCGCCGACACCGGTTCGATGACGACCTTGCCCTTCGAGTTCTCCTGCTCGACGAGCTTGGCTGCCTTGAAGGAGGTGGCCAGGCGAGGGCCCACCGTGAACGACACGTAGTCGGTGTCCGAGTCGTAGGCACACATCGGCCCGTCGACCGGGCTGACGTTCGCCCGCTTGAGGCCTGCCGGAAGCGGAAGCTTCACGGTGGCGCACTCAACCATCGTGGTCGACAGCTGACCCGTCGGGGCTGCGGCGGTGGCGACCGATGCCGACTGGGCAACGCTGCTGGACACGGCGGCTGCCGAGGTGGTCTGGGCCGGCGTCCCGGCGACTGTCCCCCCGCCCCCCGAGCCGCACCCGCCGACTGCCAGCCCTACGCCGACCGTCACCACCATCAAAAACCGTGCGTACCTCATGTCGAGCCCCTCCCCTAGGAACGAATGTGGGCAAGGGTAGGGGGAAAGTAGGGTCTTGTCATCCAAGTCGACACATTGCCCCGAGTGCTGCCCGCCAGAGTGGTGTACAGATTCGGTGAGCGTGACCACGTTGTAGAACACGTTGATGTCGGCCAAGGCCGACCGGTGTGCGGCGCGGCTATGGGCAACAACGGCAGCCTTCGCTCATTGACCTGCGGGTTTGGTGGGTCCCGAGGGGCTCGAACCCTCAACCTACGGATTAAAAGTCCGCAGCTCTGCCATTGAGCTAGAGACCCGTGCGAGAGTGTTGGCGCCACACCCGGCCACCGCAGCCTAGTCGACGTGCAGTCCGCAACCCAGCGGTCGAGGCGGCGGGGACACTGACCGACCGCACTCCACGAAGGGAGAGACGGTGACCTCGACCAACGGGCCCGCGCGTCCACGCCGCCCGCTGCTCTTGGACGCCGCAGCCCTGACGGCGCTCGGCGGCTCCGTCGACCCGGTCCAGCAGATCGACGCAGCGCACGAGTCCGCGGCAGTCCTGTTGCGGACCGGCCGCTCGTCGGGGCGGCCCGAGCTCACCCAGCGTCTCGTCGCCATCGTCGACGAGGTCGGACTCGACACCCTCGCCGACCTGTGGGCGGCGCGACCGGCGGGGAGCCTTCCGGGGGCCCTCTGGCGCCTCTACGCGTTGCGCGAATGGGTGCGCCGGATGCCCCGAGAGGCCAGCATCGAGTATGCCGCGGGCATGCGCTTCGCCGACGTCAACCATGTCGTCGCCGGGGCCGCGGAGCCGCCTGGCCCTGACGAGTTGCTCGCCCTCGTCGACGCCGTGCTGCACGGGGTCTTCGAGGGGGACTTCGCGGTCGCGCTGGAGCGGGCCGCCGCCTTCTGTCGGGTTGTCAGCGCCGGGCGGGCGGCATCCTCGGAAGGCGAAGACGCCGCCCGCCAGGCGGCCGAGTTGTTCGGGACGGCGGAGCAGTTGACCGGTGCCGCGGCGCTGTGGCGCGCAGGAAGGCTCAGCTGAGCGCCTTCCGACGCCGGAACGCAAGGTATGGTGTGCCAGTGCGCCGGGCCGCGGCAGCCCCGGGTCCCACAGTTAGCCGCTTCGAGCGGCCACGCGCCGTGAGGCGCTCCCGGTCCGGCGCACATCAGCCGAAGCGGCCCGAGATGTAGTCCTCTGTGCGCTTGTCGCTCGGGTTGCTGAAGATCTTGCTGGTGAGGTCGAACTCGACGAGGTGCCCGGTCCGGTCCCCGGTCCCCTCCGCAGCTTCCGCCGTGAAGAATGCCGTCCGGTCCGCGACCCGGGCAGCCTGCTGCATGTTGTGCGTGACGATGACAATCGTGTAGTCGGCGCGCAACTCGATCATGAGGTCTTCGATCCGGGCCGTGGCGATCGGGTCGAGTGCGGAGCAGGGCTCGTCCATGAGGATGACCTCGGGCTTGACCGCGATGGTCCGGGCGATGCACAGCCGCTGCTGCTGGCCGCCGGACAGACCCATGCCCGACTGCTTGAGCTTGTCCTTGACCTCGTCCCAGAGCGCGGCGGAGCGCAGCGCCTGCTCGACGGCGTCGTCCATGCTGTCGACCTTCATCCCGGTGACCCGGGGTCCGTAGGCGACGTTGTCGTAGATCGACTTGGGGAAGGGATTGGGCTTCTGAAAGACCATCCCGATCCGTCGACGCACCTCGATGGGGTCGACACCGCGGCTGTAGATGTCGGTGCCGTGGTAGGCGATGGTGCCGGTGACGCGGCTGCCGACAATGAGGTCGTTCATCCGGTTGAGGGATCGCAGGACGGTCGACTTGCCGCAGCCCGACGGCCCGATGAGCGCAGTGATCTCGTGGGTGCGGACGTCCATCGTCACCTGGTTTACCGCGCGGAACGCCCCGTAGTAGATGCTGACGTCGTGGCAGGTCAGCACGGCCCGGGAGCTTTCGTCGAGCTCGCGCCCCTCGGCGACCGAGCCGATCGACACGTTCGGCGGCGAGTCGGCCTCGGGTTCGGACGCTGGCACTGCCCGTTGCTGCGGTGGTGCCTCGTCGACAGCAGGGGCGTCGGCTTGCAGGGTGGACTCGGTGACGGGGGTGGCCATGGTGGGCTCCTCGGCGCTGGTGAGGGAGGCGGGGTATGCCGGTCGGTCAGGCACGGTCACCACCGCCGCTGGCTGCGGTTGCGGATGACGATCGCCACGGCGTTCATCGCCATGAGCAGGACGAGCAGGATGATGATGGCCGCGGAGGCTGCCGTCTGGAACGCGACCTGCGGCCGGCTGGACCAGTCGTAGATCTGGATGGGCAAGGTGGAGAAGCCGCTGAGCAGCCCGTTCGGGTCGTATTGGACGAAGACGAGCCCACCCAACAGCAGCAACGGCGCCGCCTCGCCAATCGCTCGCGACAGGGACAGGATGACCCCGGTCGCGATGCCCGGGATCGCCGCGGGCAGGGTCTGGCGAGCGACCGTCTGCATCTGGGTCGCCCCCAGCGCCAGCGACCCCTGCCGGATCTCGGTCGGGACCGCCCGCAACGCCTCCCGGGTCGTCACGATGACCACTGGGAGGATGAGCAACGCCAAGGCGATGGCCCCCGAAAGGATGCTGTTTCGCCTGATGCCGACAGTGACGACCAGTCCCGCGGTGAGCATCCCGTAGATGATCGCCGGGACCGCCGCGAGGTTCTGGACGTTGAGCTCGACCATCCGGGCGAAAGCGCTGGTCTTGGAGGCGAATTCCTCCAGGTAGACGGCCGCGCCAACCCCGATGGGCACGGCCATTGCCGCAGTCACGGTGATGACGAAGGCCGACCCGAGGATGGGCGCACGGGCCCCGGCCCGGTCGGGGAAGACTTGGGAGGTGTAACTCGTCAACATCCGGGAGTCCAGCCGGGGCAGCCCGTCGATGAAGGTGTCCACGAGCAGGACGGCGAGCACCACGATGCCGAAGGCGAGCGAGAGCCACAGCAGGACGAGGAATCCCATCGAGGTGAAGTTGCGGTCCCCATGCGACGCCGCCCGGAGGGTGACTGCAGGGGTGGCCTCGGTCCCGCCCTCGAGAGCGTCAGGTGGATCGATCGTGGCGCGAGTGTCGACGGACATCAGTAGGCCTCCCGGAACCGCTGGACCAGCCGGATGCTGATGATGTTGATGATGAGGGTGACGACGAAGAGGGTCAGCCCCACCGCGAAGAGGGTGTTGTACTGCAGCGAGCCGACGACGCTTTCGCCCGAGGCTGCCTGGGCGATGAATCCGGTCATCGTCTGGCCCTCCTGGGTGGCCGAGCCGACCATGCGCGCCTGGCTGCCGGCGGCCAGGGCGACGATCATCGTCTCGCCGACCGCCCGGGAGAGGGCGAGGACCAGAGCCGCGGCGATGCCGGAGATGGCGGCGGGGAAGACGACTCGGGTGACGGTGCGCATCCGGTTCGCGCCGAGGCCATAGGACGCTTCCCGAAGCGACGAAGGAACGGCCGAGAGCGCGTCTTCAGACAACGACGCCACCGTCGGGATGATCATCACTCCTAGCACAAGCCCAGCCGACAGGACCGAGAAGGTGCCCACCTCGACGTTGAACAAACCCTGCAGCACCGTCGGTGCCACGAAGGTGAGCGCGAAGTAGCCGTAGACGACCGACGGGATCCCAGCGAGCAGTTCGATGACCGGTTTGATAGTGGATCGCACTCGCGGAGAGGCGTATTCGGCAAGGAAGACCGCAGAGCCAAGTCCGAGCGGCACGGCGACGAGCAGCGCGATAGCCGTCGTCCACAGCGTGCCGCTGACGAGCGGCCAGATGCCGTAGTGCGGGTTCTCGAAGCGCGGGGTCCATTCGGTTTCGGTGAGGAACCGGACGACGCTGACCTCGCGGAAGAACTGCAGGGCTGGCCCGAGCAGTGCCACGACGATCCCGATCGTCGTGGCGATGGAGACCGCCGCGCAGGCGATCATGCTCGCCTTGACGATGCGCTCGCCGACGCGGGCACTGGAGGGTCGAAGCGAGACGTCGGTGGGCTGGGGACGACGCTCGACGGCGTCGACCCCAGCCACGGTGCTCATGGAGAGGCTCCTGATCTCGTAAGCCGTCAGCCCAGCGCCTTGACCTCGGCGATGGCCTTGGTCTTCTGCTCGGGGTTGAGCGGGACGAACTTCGCCGCCTTCGTGATGGCGTCGTCGTTGTCCACGTAGAACGACACGAATGCCTTGACCGCGGGCTTAGCGGCGGCCTTCTTCGCGACGTAGATGAACAGCGGCCGCCCCAGCGGGGAGTAACTCCCGGTCTGGGCGGTCTCGATGGTCGGTTCGACGCACCCCTTGCCACCGTCGACCTTCACGGCCTTGATGGTGCTGGCGTTCTCCTCCAGGTAGGACAGGCCGAAGTAGCCGAGTGCGTTGACATCGCCGGCCACGCCCTTGACGATCGTGTTGTCATCCTCCGACGGGCTGAAGTCGGTGCGCGAGTCGCCCGCCTTGCCGTTGATCGCCTCGGTGAAGTAGTCGAAGGTGCCTGAGTCGGTGCCCGGTCCGTAGAGCTTGATCGGCGCATCGGGGAAGCTGGCGTTGACCTGCTTCCACGAGGTCACCGTGCCGGTCGCGCCCTTGGCCCACAGGGTCTTCAGCTCGGCGGTGGTCAGGCACTGCAGGAAGGTGTTGTCCTTGTGGGCGACGACGCTCAGGGCGTCGTTGGCGACAATGATCTCCTGGTACTCGACCCCGGCGGCCGTGCACTGCGCCTTCTCTTCTGCCTTGATCGGCCGGGATGCGTTGGAGATGTCGGTCTGCCCGGCGCAGAACTTCTTGAACCCGCCGCCGGTGCCCGAGGTCTGCACTGAGACGTTGACCTGGCCGTTCTTTTCCTTGAACAACTCGCCGGCGGCGGAGCTGAGCGGCGCAACCGTGCTCGAGCCGTCAATGAGGATCTCTCCGGACAGGGCTGCAGCGGTTCCGCTCCCTCCAGGGGTCGCCTGCTCGCTTTGCCCGCCACACGCCGCGAGTCCCGCCGCGAGTGTGATGGCAGCGGGGGCGGCAGCCCACCGGAACACTGTGCTCTTCACGATGACTTGTCCCTCTCAGTCGGTGGCACTCCGTCGGTGCCACGCCGTCACCGTAGGAGCGCCTCGTGACCCGTTGGCACGCGCTCGGTGGCGCCCAAGGTCCAGGGGTGTGAACACCTGGTGAACCCACAAACGCCCTTCGCGCCCCGCCAGCGCCGTTCGCCGGCGCAGCGCCGGCGCCCCTGGCAGGCCCTTCTCCGATCCCGCCGGCTACTCGGGGATGGGCGCAACCCGTTCGACCGCAACGATTTTGGCGTGTTCGGCGATTCCGGCGACGTGGGCGACGAGGATCTCACCCTTGTCCAGGCCCAAGTCGGCGGCCTCGATGAGGGTGGCCTCGGTGCCAGGCGCCTGCTCGTCGCTCGGCGCGAGTCGATAGAGCAACGCCTCGAGCATGCTGGGCAATACCGGTCCGTGACTGCACATCGCTGCTGGTTCGCCGGCGCTCATCAGCCGGCGGACGGCGCGGCTCACCCGCTTGGGTCCGCGGGCCATGAAACCTTCCTCGGACAGACCAGGGCGCAGGACGAGCTCGAGACCCTGCTGCACGGCATACGGGGAGAGGGTGTCGACGCAGCGTGTCGACGGAGAGGTGACCAAGGTGCGAATCCCGTATGCCGCCAGCACGGTTGCGGCAGTTAGGGACTGAGCCTGCCCAAGCTCAGAGAGCGGACGGACGTCGTCGTCGCGCCGCCACGCGCCCCGCGGCAGCGCCAACGCGTGCCGGACGATGAGCAGCGGCCAGGTCCTGAGGGTGCCGTTGTGTTCCGCCCGCAGCAGCGCGCGCAACTGCTCCCGGTCATGGGCATAGTCGAGGCGTTCGTTCGCGGCGAGCGTGTCGAGCCATACGACCTGGTCGATCTCGTTCTCCAACACGCCCTCGCCACCGGTGACCTCGGCAGCCCAGTAGCGGACGTGTTTGGTATCGGGCAGGCCGTCACGATCGAGGACCCGATAGGACGTGGGCGGCAGCGGGATGCCCAGGCGGACCTGCAGGCCGGTCTCCTCGAGGGTCTCGCGCACCGCCGCTGAGGGCCAAGGCTCGTCGACCTCGAGCTTGCCCTTGGACCACGCCCAGTCGTCGTAGCGCGGTCGATGAACGAGCGCCACCTCAAGGGTGTTGCCGGTGTGGCGCCAGGGGAGCGTCCCCGCCGCGTTCGTGGCCATCGGCCGCAGCCTAACGGCGCCTCGCCTTGCGGCGGGCCTTGGAGTGATAACCCCACATGAGGGTCTGCAGGTCATCAAGGGGCCGGCCTGCCGCGTCGAGATGCACCCGGGTCCAGGTACCGTCGGCACCGAGCTCGAAGCGGGAGGTCGTGGCGGCCAGCCCCATGTTGAAGATGTCGGTCATCTCCGCGATGTGGCCCGGGTCGACGACCTGCACCAAGGCCTCGACCCGACGGTCGAGGTTTCGGTGCATCATGTCGGCGCTGCCGATATAGATCTGCGGCGAGCCACCGCCACCGAACCAGTAGATCCGCGAGTGCTCGAGGAACCTCCCGAGGGTCGACCGCACCCGCAGGTTGTGGCTCAGTCCGGGCACCCCGGGCCGGATGGCGCAGATGCCGCGCACCCAGACGTCGACTGACACCCCGGCCTGCGAGGCCCGATAGAGGGCGTCGATGAGTTGCTCGTCGACGATGGAGTTCATCTTGAGCCGGATCGAGCCGTTGCCGTCGGCATGGTGGCGGTCGATCTCCGCGTCGATGAGCTCGATGAGACCGGAGCGGACCGTCCGAGGTGCCACCAGTAGCCGCCGGAAGCGGCTGCGGGGGGCGATCCCGGAGAGCTGGTTGAACAGCCGCGACAGGTCCTCGCCGACCTGCGGGTCGCAGGTGAGGACTCCGAGGTCCTCGTAGAGCCGCGCCGTCTTGGGGTTGTAATTCCCGGTGCCGACGTGGCAATAGCGGACCAGGCCCTCGCTCTCCTGACGCACGACCAGGCAGATCTTGGCGTGGGTCTTGAGCCCGACGATCCCATAGACGACGTGGACGCCGGCGTGTTCGAGCTTTCGAGCCCAGCTGATGTTGTTGACCTCGTCGAACCGGGCCTTGATCTCGACGACGGCGAGGACCTGCTTGCCGGCCGTCGCCGCGTCGATGAGGGCGTCGATGATCGGCGAGTCGCCCGAGGTGCGATAGAGGGTCTGCTTGATAGCCATGACCCTCGGGTCGCCGGCGGCCTGCTCGATGAAGGCCTGCACCGAGGTCGAGAACGAGTCGTAAGGGTGGTGCAGCAGGATGTCCTTGGCCCGGATCGCGGCGAAGATGTCGCCCTGCTGGGAGCGTTCGGTCGGCGCCAGATCGGGGTGGGTGTTGGGGACGAAGGGGGGGTCCTTGAGCTCGGAACGGTCCAGGTCACCCAACAGGAACAGGCCCCGCAGATCAAGCGGAGTCGGCAGGTGATAGGTCTCGGCGACGGTCACGCCCAGCTCGCGTCTGAGCAGGTCCAGGACCTTGTCGGCCATCGTGTTGTCGACCTCCAGGCGCACCGGCGGGCCGAACCGGCGCCGGGTGAGCTCCTTCTCCAAGGCTGTCAGCAGGTTTTCGGCGTCGTCTTCCTCGACCTCGAGGTCTTCGTTGCGGGTGACCCGGAAGGTGTAGTGCTCACGAACTTCCATGCCGGTGAAGAGCTGGTCGAGGTGGGCTGCGATGAGCTCCTCGAGCGGCACGAATCGGGCACTGTGCAGGCCGTGCTCGTCCGCTGGGTCGTCGACGCGCAGGAACCGCGGCAGCACGGGCGGGACCTTGACCCGCGCGAAGTGCTCGGCGCCGGTCTGAGGGTTGACGAGCACGACTGCGAGGTTGAGCGACAGGCCGGAGATGTAGGGGAACGGGTGCGCCGGGTCGACGGCGAGCGGGGTGAGCACGGGGAAGATCTGCTCCCGGAAGAGCCCGTGCAGCGGTGCCCGCTCGGGCTCGCTGAGGTCAGCCCACCGGACGATGGTGATGCCCTGCTCCTCCAAGGCCGGGCGCACCTGGTCCCAGAACACCCACGAGTGCATCCGCATGAGCTCTTGGGCCGCGTGCTGGATGCGATCGTGCAGCTCGCGTGGCTCCAGACCGGCGGCCGAGCGGACGGCCAGGCCGGTGGCGATGCGCCGCTTGAGCCCGGCCACCCGGACCATGAAGAACTCGTCGAGGTTGCCCGAGAAGATCGCGAGGAACTTGGCCCGTTCAAGCAGGGGCACCCGCTCGTCCATGGCCAGTTGCAGGACCCGCTCGTTGAACTGCAGCCACGACATCTCGCGCTCGAGATACCGGCCTTCGGGCAGGTCGGACGTCGACTCGGACGTCGGGGCGTCAATCTGGGCTGCGATCGCCGGCGGACGTGGGGCGCGCGACTCGCCGGGAACGGCGGTCAGGGGCTGTGGCTCGCGAGCGGAGTCGACTCTGGCGTCGGCGGGGGCAGTCATGTCGACCATCGTGACACTAACGGGAGCTGACGACAGCGTGAACATCGTCTCCTTCCGGTGTGTCCAGAAGCCTAACGACTGGTAGGTCCGCAGTGCCGGCTCGTTGTTGGCGTCGACGAAGAGATGCACGTCGCTCACGCCCTGGCCACGCAGGTGGTGCAGTCCCAGCAGGGTGACCTGCCGGCCGAGGCCTTGGCCCTGGTATGCCGGGTGGACGCCGACGGCATACACCTCACCTAGGGGCCCCTCATGACCGTCGGCGCCGCCGCCTGCACCCGGGAGCACCTTCGTCCAATGGAACGCGGCGAGGGTGGGGCCGTCCGCGTTGCGCTCGGGGACGACGAGCAACAGCCCCTCGGGGTCAAACCAGGGCTGGCTCATCCGCTCGCGGAGATCGATCGCGGTGAGCCGCCCCTGCTCGGGGTGCTCCGCGAAAGCCGCCGCGTTGGCCGCCACCCAGGCTTGCTCGTCCTGGCCGGGGCGGAACGGGCGCATCGTCAGCCCGTCGGGCAGCTGGACGTCGGGGAGATCGTCGCCGAGCGACCGGCGCAGCTCCAGCAGTTCACGCACCGGCGCCAGACCCCGAGCGGCCGCGAAGGCACCGGCCGCCGTCCCGTCGCCGTGCGCCCAGATCCGGGCCTCCTTGGGCATGGCGGCCAGCAGGGCGGTGCCCACGCCCTCTCGCCGATGCTGGGGGTGGACGACCATCTCGGCGGCGGTGTCGAGTTCGTCGGGGTGACTCAGCTGGGCGTAGCCGATGAGCTGCGACCCGGCATACAGAAGCAAGTGCGCGGCCCCGGAGCTGGCCTGCAGCGCGAGCAGGAACGCCTCCGACAGCGGTGGCGAGCCGTCCGCTGCTTCGGCCGCCGCGACGAGCGCGCGGACTCCCTCGATGCGCTCGGGTCGCAACGAACGCACGGCGAGGGGCGCGGAGGCAAGCGGAGTGGACGGCAGGGTCTGCAACGGCATAGGAGATTCCACCACAACGCCGGGCAGGCCTCAGAACGAAGCCTCGACCTCGGCGACCGTGTCGACAGGACGTTCCGAGACGAATCGGTAGCCGACATTGCGCACCGTGCCGATGAGGGTCTCGTGTTCGGGGCCGAGTTTGGCCCGCAACCGGCGCACGTGGACGTCGACGGTGCGCGTGCCGCCGAAGTAGTCGTAGCCCCACACCTCTTGCAACAGCTGGGCCCGCGAGAAGACCCGGCCGGGGTGCTGGGCGATGAACTTGAGCAGCTCGAACTCCTTGTAGGTGAGATCGAGCGTGCGCCCCCGGAATCGTGCGGAATAGCTGGACTCGTCGATGGTGAGGTCGCCGGCGCGGATCGGTCCGGCCTCCTGCAGCGCCTCGGGCTCGGCGCGGGTGAGGGCCAGCCGCAAACGCGCGTCGACCTCAGCGGGCCCGGCCGAGTCGAGCAGCACGTCGTCAAGACCCCACTCGGCGTTGAGCGCCGCCAACCCACCCTCGGTGAGGACGCCCATGAGCGGCACGGACACGCCGGTTGCGCGCAGGACCCGGCACAGGGACTTGGCGTGCGCAAGATCACGCCGAGCGTCCACGAGCACCGCGTCGCCGGTGGGGGCGTGGACGAGCGCGGACGGCTCGGCCGGCAGGATGCGCACCTGATGGCTGAGCAGCCCGAGCGCCGGCAGCACCTCGACGCTGGACGCCATGGTGTTGGTCAGCAGCAGGAGCATGGCCACAGGTCGAGGATAGGCGCTTTTCCGGGGCGTCCCCAGGCGCGTATTGGCACCTGAGATCGTCCCTCGCATACCGTGTGGTCACCGGAAGGAGCCTGTATGCCGCCCGCCCACCGTCCCGGGGCCGCTGTCCCCCCGGACGCCGAGGTCGCAGCCGACCCGGTCGTGCAGGGGGGCGACGGACCGGTCGTCGTCGTGCGCTACTGGGCTGCAGCCAGGGCACTGGCCGGCGTCGACAGCGAATCGGTCGCCGGATCCACGGTCGGCGAGATCCGTGCCGCGGTGCTCGGTCGTCATCCGGGCCTGGCACCCGTGCTGCGCGTCGCGACGCTGTTGCTCGACGGACGGGCGGCCCACGAGTCCGACCGCGTGTCGCCGGGGTCGACGCTCGAAGTCCTTCCACCCTTTGCGGGCGGGTGATGCGACGATGGCGGTTGTGAGCACCCAGCCAGCGCGGGCAACCCGTGGGCGGAGCCCCGACAGTCCATTCGGCGAGGTCGACTCGACCCGCCTGCCGTTGCTCGTCACCGCCTCCGTGTTGGGCACGGTGGCGGCGCTCGCGGCCACGGTCCTTGCCGACGCGCAGACCACCGCCGGCCTGATCGGCCTGCTCTCGTTCGTCGTCGCGCTCGGGTTCCCGTCGTTGTGGCGCTCGCCGAGCGAAACTCGCGTGCAACTCGTGATCGCCGTGACCGGGGTGCTCATCGCGGCGACCGTCGGACTCAACGAAGGCACTACGCGCCTGGTCTGGCTACCCGTCGTGATCGCCGGGGGACTGATCTCTGCGTTCTTCCTCCAACTGCTGCGCACCGATGGTCGCTCCGGCCTGACCGAGGCCATGTCCGTCACCATCACTGGGCTGGCCACCATCTCGTCCGGCGCCACCCTCGTGCCACTGGCCAGTAGCGAGCGGGGAGCACGGTTCGTCGTGCTCGGCCTGATCTGCCTGGCCGTGGGGGCGCTCGCGGAGCTCGCCGGTCGCCGCCCGAAGGTCGGGGGAAGGGCATCGTTGCTCGTCCTGGTGGCTGGTGGCCTGACGGGCGTGCTCCTGGCCGATGCGTTCGGGTTCGGCTGGTCGACCGGCCTGGGCCTGGGGATGGTTCTCGCGTCGTTCTCCCACTCGGCGCGTCGCATCTTCGGGGCGGTTCCCGGTGTCCGAGAGCCTGCGGGCCAGGTCGCTCTCGGTGTCGCGACCGTCCTCCTGCCCGGAGTTCTCATGTTCGCCCTCGGGGCCAGCGTCCGGCTCTAGTCGAGCTGCGCGACGCGGGTGGGCCGGCCCGGCCGGCCGGGTCCCGTGGCGCATGCCGGGTCCCGTGGAGCCTGCCGGGTCCCGTGGAGCCTGGTCCCGTGGCGCCCGCCGGGTCCCGTGGCGCCTGCCGGGCCTGAACCCTCCGCTGAGGACGCGTGGGGTGTTGTTGGGGCAGCACCTGGTGCGTCATCAGCCGCGTCATCAGCCCCGGTCGGCCGGTCACCCAGGGAATCAGGAGCGTCATCAGCCCCGGTCGGCCGGGTGCCGCGCATCATGCGCGTCATCAGCCCCGGTCGGCCGGTCACCCGCGCATCAGCCGCGTCACCCCTCCGAGACGAGGCGATCGGTGAGCTCAATAGACCAGAGCTTGGGCGCCGTCGTCCATGACCTCCTCGACGAAACTCATCGCGCCCCTGATCCGGGCGCCGGTCAGGAGCGATTCCGCAGTCAACTCTCGTCGGGCCGCGCACTGCGAGCACACGGTCAACGCCTCCGCGGCCAGCAGCACATCGCGCAGGTCGGCGAACGACGCGGCGTGCGCAAGGGTGAGCCGCTCGGCATACCCCGGGGTGGCCATCCGGGTCGCCTCCCCGGTCAGCCACACACTCACTCGTATGCCGCCCGCTAATGCTGTCGTCGCAACGGTGAGCCCCTGGGCCAGTCGCTCCAGCTCGGAGGTGCTCTCTGGGCCGCAGGTGATCTTGACGACCAGGGACCGAGGTGGCGGGCTGGACGGGGGTGCAGCAGGGCTGGGGTCGGGCATGGGGCCAGACTACGATCGGCGCACCCGCGAGACCCGTGCCAGCACAGAACCAGCCAGCTCAGAACCAGGCCCGAAGGAGTGACCATGGTGTTCCACCTGGACATCGACCTGCCCGAACGGCTGCGCCCGGTCGCGTGGCTCATCGGCCGGTGGGAGGGAGCGGGAGTGCTCGGCTATCCGACGATTGAGAGCAAGCACTTCGGGCAGGAGATCCACTGCTGGCACGACGGTCGCCACTTCCTGCAATGGGAGGCGCGGGCGTGGATCCTCGACGCCGTCAACGGGCAGCGGGTGCGCCCGGCAGCAGTCGAGACCGGGTTCTGGCGGCCGGGCGAGGACGGCCGCGACGTCGAACTGCTGCTCACGCACCCGACCGGGATCCTCGAGCTCTACTACGGGCCGCTGGAGCCGGCCAAGATCACGCTGCGCACGGACTCCGTCATGCGCAGCCCGCACGCGAAGGAGTACAACGCAGCCACCAGGCTCTATGGCCTCGTCGACGGCGACCTCATGTACACGATGGACATGGCCGCCGTCGGACAGCCGCTGCAGCCGCACCTGTCCGCGCAGCTCAAGCGCGTCGGGTGAGCGCGCGGCATTGTTGAGCGCGCGGCATACAGTGGCTTGATGAGCGACCTGGTCACGGCCCTTCGCGCGCGGGGGATGCGCCTGACCGCCCAACGGCGGCGGATCGTCGCCGCCCTGGGGCGGCTCGGCCATGCGACGCCAGACGGGGTGGCCGCAGAGGTGGCTCGCGACGGCGAGGCGGCGGTCGCTGCCTCGACGATCTATCGGGGTCTGGAAGCGCTCGAGGAACTCGGGATTGTCGCGCACACCCACCTCGATCGCCGAGCCCCCACGTATCACCTGGCCGGGCACGCCGATCACATCCACCTCGTGTGTGTCGGCTGCGGAGTCGTCGACGAGGTGCCGGTGGCCTCGGCGAGCAGCTTCGTCGGCGCGATCGCGGCCAGCCGAGGCTTCCGCGCCGACATCAGCCATCTGGCGGTCCATGGTCGGTGCGCGGGCTGCGAGGGGCACTCGTGAGCGCGCACCCGTCCACCGAGCCGATGCTCTCGGCGCTGTTGTCGGCGCCCGGCGCGGTGGCCGGAGCGGGCGTCGACGCGGGGGTTGCCGCGCACTACGGCGACCCGATGCGCGAACAACGGCTGCTCGCCGAGGGCCTGGCGGTCGTCGACCTGTCCCATCGCGCTGTGCTCACCGTCAGCGGGCCGGATCGGTTGTCCTGGCTGAACTCGATGACCACCCAAGAGTTGCTCGGCCTCGGTCCTCGGCAGTCGGCCGAGAGCCTCGTACTGTCTCCACACGGACACGTCGAACACGCCCTGCACCTGGTCGATGACGGCGAGCGCACCTGGCTGTCGATCGAGCCCGGCACCGCCGATGCCCTGGTGGCGTGGCTGGCCAAGATGCGGTTCATGCTGCGCGTCGACGTCGAGGACGTCACTGCCGCGTATGCCGCCCTCGGCGAGCCGTTCTCAGCTCAGGGAGCAGCGGGCGAGCCTCCGACCTGGGTCGACCCCTGGCCCGGCGTCGTGGACGAGGTGCCCTCCGGGCGGGCCGGGCGGATCGCGGCATACGGGCCGGTGCTCGGGCATCCAGGCGCCGGGCGGCGCTGGCGGGAGGTGCTGGTGCCCCGGGCCGGCTTGGCGGCTGCGGTCGGTGACCGCCCCCTGGCCGGCATGTGGGCGGCCGAGGCACTGCGGATCGCCGCGTGGCGTCCACGGCTCGGATTCGAGACCGACCATCGGACGCTCGTTCACGAAGTCGACTGGCTGCGCAGCGCAGTCCACCTGCACAAGGGGTGTTACCGCGGTCAGGAGGCGGTCGCGCGGGTGCACAACCTCGGGCGGCCGCCGCGCCGGTTGGTGTTCCTGCACCTCGACGGGTCTGGACACGTGTTGCCGCACCGAGGTGCTGAAGTGCGCCTGGCGGAGCGGACGGTGGGTTTGGTGACATCGGTCGCGCTGCACTACGAGGCCGGCCCGATCGCCCTCGCGCTGGTGAAGCGGTCCGTGCCCGTGGACGCGACGCTCGTCGTCACCGGTGATCCGCCGATCGCTGCGGTCCAGGACGTCATCGTCGCCCCGTAAGCGGCGCGACAGGATGCCCGACCTGCCGCCCGAAACGCGGCCACGCGGGAGGTCTGGTTGCGTGAACGTTCGAACACCGCAAGATCTTCGGCGATCTGAAAGAATGGCCGCATGACTTCCGTGCACGGCACGCTCATCACCGTGGCGCCGACCGGCGCCGAGACCGCCAAGGCCGACCTGCCCGCCCTGCCGACGACTCTCGAGGAGCTCGTCGAGACGGCCTCTCGGTGCGAGGCGGCCGGTGCCAGCGTGATCCACATCCACGTCCGCGACCGCGATCACCGCCCAACGCTCGACGCCGCCCTGCTGCGTGAGGCGGTGGTCGCCGTCCGCGAGGCGAGCGACCTCGTCGTCCAGTTGTCGACAGGCGGCTCGGTGCACGACCCGCTCGCCGCGCGGCTGAAGGTTCTGGACGCCGATCCCGACTCCTGCTCGCTCACCTGCGGCTCGACGAACTTCGGGGACGACGTCTTCCTCAACCCCTGGGGCTTCATGGTCGATCTCTATCGGCTCGCCCAGGAGCGCCGGATCGTGCCGGAGTTCGAGCTGTTCGACCTCGGTCACGTCCATGCCCTGCGGCGCCTGATCGACACGTGCGGCCTGCCCTTCGGCGGCAAGGTGCACGTCGACTTCGTCACCGGCGTGCCCGGAGCGATGCCAGGCACGATCCAAGCTCTGTGTGCTGGGGTGGCCATGCTCCCGCCCGAGGTGACGAGCTGGTCGGCGACGGGGATCGGCCGTGCGCACCTGCCGATCCTCGCGGCAGCCTTGGCTGCCGGGGGCCATCTGCGGGTCGGCATGGAGGACAACACGGTCTTCGCGCGGGGCCGCCCAGTCGAGCACAACGCCGAACTCGTCGAGCGGGCGGCGTCCCTGGCCGTGCTCATGCAGCGGCCGCCGCTGACGACGGGCCAAGCGCGCGAGCTGCTCGGGATCGAGGACCGCCGCACCCGCTGAGCACCGGTGTGCCCCCGCTCACCGGGCGTGCTCAGCCTCACGCTGCCTTGAGTTTGCGTTGTGCTAACTACAGCAAACATAATGGAGCTGTGACACCGACACTGATGCTCGACCTAGGCGGCTACCTGCGCGAACAGCGCCAGGCCGCCAAGCTCTCGGTCCGTCAGCTGTCCCAACTCGCGGGCATCTCCAACCCCTATCTTTCCCAGATCGAACGGGGGCTGAAGAAGCCCAGCGCCGAGATACTCCAGCAGATCGCGCGGGGGCTGCAGGTCTCGGCCGAGTCGCTGTACATCCAAGCCGGCATCCTCGACGAGGCAGCCGTGCCGACGAGCCACCACACGGTGCTCTCGGCCATCGCCGCTGATCCGGGCCTCACCGATCGGCAGCGTCAGGTGCTCGTGGACGTCTACCGCTCCTTCGTCGATGGTCCCGCGCCGACGGCGCGGACCACGGCCGCGCCGACCGTGCAGATCATGCCGACCGCGCGAACCCCGCACAACACGCACGACACACTGGCCGCCTCTGCGGCCGGGCCGGCCTCACGGTCGGCTGCTCAAACCCCCGACGTGTCACCCGAATCCTGAGGAGGACCCAGCAATGGCACGCAAGACCAGCATTCACGATATGAAGAAGGACCTCCACAAGACGGCCGGCGACGCCCGAGTTCAGCTCATGGCCGTTGTCGGTGCCACCGACCTGGCTGTGGAGAAGATCCGCGAGACCCAGGTGCACTTCGTCCAGATCGCTCGCGAATTGGACTCCAAGAGCCTGCGCAAGGAGGCCGAGCGCTTCCAGAAGGACATCGCCAAGATCCAGAAGAACCTCGGCAAGATCCAGGACGGCTTGGCCAAGCGCCTGTCCGTCACCGCGCACGACGTGCAGACCGCTCCGGCCAACGCCGTCGGCCACAGCATCGAGCTCGCCACCAAGGCCCAGGCCACCGTCGAGGAGCTCGCCGACCGGGGCGAGGACCTCGTCAGGCGGATCCGCAACCAGCAGTCCACCAAGGACCTCAAGGCTCAGGTCCGGACCACTGTCGCCGCAGGCAAGGGCGCAGTGACCACCGCCCGCAAGGCCGCCGCTGAGACCGAGAAGGCCGCCGTGGCGACCCTCAAGACCGCCGGCCGCGAGGCCAGGGTCGTGGCGAACAAGGTCGCGGCAACGGTCGAGAAGGACGCCGAGGTCGTCGCAGACACCGTCAAGGCCTCCGCCGCACGCACCCGCGCCGCCGCCCGCAGGACGTCGACGACGGCCCAGGCCGGCGCCAGGAAGACGACGGCCCGCACCCGCGCCACCCGCACCGGTGTGCGCAAGACCGCCGCCAAGGCCACCACGGCCACCCAGACGGCTGCTGAAAAGGTCGGCGACTGAGTCCGCCCGATCCAACACGGTGGGCCGGTCCCTGCGGGGGCCGGCCCACTGGCATACCCGCCCGTATGCCGTGCTCTGACACACTTGCCGGGTGCCGCGCCCTCTCGCCCCGCCCGCCCCATTGGCCGTCTCTGCGGCCCTCACGGAGGCGCCCGTCCTCGCCCAGGTCGTGCGGAGCGGGGTCGTCGAGAGCGTCCACCGCGCCACCGCCGTGCTTACCCGCCCGGACGGGTCCATCGAGCAGGCCTGGGGTGTCCCGACGGGGCTGATCTTCCCCCGTTCGGCCAACAAACCGATCCAAGCCGTGGGGATGCTCGAAGCCGGCCTCGACCTGCCATCCGAGCAGCTCGCGCTGGTGTGCGCGAGTCACTCCGGCGAGTCGTTCCATCTGCGCACAGCGCTGGAGATCCTGCACGGCGCCGCTCTCGGCGAGGCCGACCTGCGTAACACCCCCGATTACCCGGTCGACGAGATCGAGCGCGAGGCGTGGATCCGCGCCGGCTACGGCAAGACGTCGCTGGCCCAGAACTGCTCGGGCAAACACGCCGGGATGCTTGCCACGGCGGCCCGCCACGGCTGGGATCGAGCCACCTATCTCGACCCCGAACACCCCGTGCAGCAGGCGATCACCGCTGCCGTCGAACGCCTCACCGCCGGTCCGATCGGCGCGCTCGCCGTCGACGGGTGCGGGGCGCCGCTGCACGGCATACCGCTGCAGGGGCTTGCCGCCGCCTTCGGTCGGATCGCCGCGGCTCCGGCCACGGCGCCAGGAAGCCCCGAGGCGGGGGTCGCCGAGGCGATCCGTGCTCACCCCGAGCTGCTCGGCGGCTCCCGGCGGCAGGTCACCACCCTGATCCGCGAGACCCCGGGGCTGGTTGCCAAGGACGGAGCCGAATCCGTGTATGCCGTGGGCCTGGCCGACGGCCGAGGGATCGCCCTCAAGGTGGCCGACGGGCACCCTCGGGCCAAGGCGGTCATCCTCGCGGCCATCCTGCGTCGCCTCGGCGTCGGGTCACCATCCGCGTATGCCGCCCTCGAAGACGCCCCGGTGCTCGGCCATGGGCGTCCGGTCGGGGCGATCGTCGCGGTCGGGATCTGAGGCCGGAGGCTCCCGATGCGTGCCGTGGTGCAGCGGGTCGCCCAGGCTCGGGTCGAGGTCGACGGGGCCGTCGTCGGGCAACTCGCTGGACCCGGTCTGGTGGCGTTCGTCGGGGTGACCCACGGCGACGGACCGACCGAGGTCTCCTGGTTGGCTCGCAAGATCGCTGAGCTGCGGATCTTCCCCGGTGCCTCCGGTGGGGATGGCGGCGGCGACGACGACGGCGAGCGGAGCCCGGGTCGCGAGATATCCCTGCTAGAGGCCGACCTGCCCGTGCTGCTCATCAGCCAGTTCACGCTCTATGGGGACGTCCGTAAGGGCAGGCGGCCCTCATGGTCGGCGGCGGCGTCCGGCCCGATCGCCGAGCCGCTGGTCGAGGCGGTGGCCGACGCGCTGCGCTCGCGTGGCGTGGCGGTGGCGACGGGAACCTTCGGTGCCCACATGATGGTTCATCTGGTGAACGACGGTCCGGTGACCCTCGTGCTCGAGGTCTGATCAGACCGGAAAGGTTCGCCCATGTCCTCTGCGATCGGCTCCGCCCAGTCGCTCATCGTCCTGGTGCTGTGGGTAGTCGCGCTCGGCGCCGAAGTACTCGCCCTCGTTGACGCCGTCAGACACCGTCCGGACGCCTTCGTGGCCGCCGGCAAACGCACCAAGACCTTCTGGGTGGCCATCCTCGGGGTCGCGGTGGCGGTCGGCTTCGTCACCTCCGTGCTGTCGATGTTCGGCGTCATCGCCTTCGTGGCTGCAGCGGTCTATCTCGCTGACGTGCGCCCCGCCCTGGCGCAGGTGACCGGCCGGGGTGGCCGATCGGGGCCGTACGGACCGTGGTGAGCCTTCGGCTGAGCGGCGCCCGAACGCTGGCGCCGCGCAAACGCTCGCGCCGCGCAGGGCCGCGCAGTGGGTGCGGCATACTGGTGGGCTAGCCGGAGCATTCGCGAACGGCACCAAGGAGCATCGTGAACGATCTCAAACCGGTGATCCCACCACCCGTCAAGCACCACCGTGACGAGTACACGTTCGGCACCCGCAACCCGACGGTTGACATCTTCGTTGCGGAGCGGCCCTGGGGGTCGTTCAAGCAATTCGTCTCCAACGAGACGGTGACGGTCAAGACGATCACCGTGCAGCCCGGTCACCGGCTCAGCCTGCAGCAACACGAGCACCGCGGCGAGATGTGGCACGTCCTTGACGTTCCGATCCAGGTGACCGTCGACGGCGTCTCGTGGAGCGCGGAAGTCGGTGACACGGTGTGGGTCCCGCGCGGGTCCGTCCATCGCATCGCCAACGTCGGCGACACCGCAGGGCGCATCCTGGAGGTGGGCTTCGGCTTCTTCGACGAGAGCGACATCGTGCGGCTCGAGGACGATTACGCACGCCCCGATCCCCCGGTCGACTCCCAGCCGGACAGCGACAGCACGGCCGATGCGACGACCTCGGAGGCAGACGGCGCAACGAGCGCCTGACGCCGAGTCACCCGCGCCCGCTCGACCGGAGACCGGGCCCCGTCGGCTCGAGCGCCGACCACGCCAGCGAGAGCTCGCCGAGGCGCCACCTGGCCGGGCCGTCGAGCACCGGCCAGCCCTGTTCTCGAAGCCGGATCGAGGTCGCGACGAACCGGTCGCGCACGCCGTATCCCGCCAGCGGCGCGGCATACCGCCACGCTTGATCCAGCGCGCCGAGGGCGTCGTGCACGCGTTGGCCGGGCACGTTGTGGTGAATCAGCGCCTTGGGCAGGCGTTCGGCGACCGTGGCGGGGGTCGCCAGGCCGCGCAGCCGCAGCGAGATCGTCAGGCTCACAGGGCCGCGTCGATCGAGGGTCACCCAGCTTGCGAGACGCCCGAGTTCGTCGCAGGTGCCATCGACGACGATGCCGTCCGGTGTCAGCCGCCCGCGCAGGCGCTGCCAGATCTGCTCCACCTCGGCCTCGTCATATTGCCGTAGCACGTTGAAGGCCCGCACGATCGTGATGGGTGCGCCCCCGGGCGTCGGCAACTCGAAGCCACCGAGGCCGAAGTCCAGGCCCAGCCGCGCTAGCCCGGTCGCCGCCGCCACCCGTGCGGGGTCGATCTCCAGGCCGATCACGTGCACGTCGGAGCGCACCCGGCGTAGCCGCTCGTGCAGTTCGACCGTGGTGACCGGGGACGCGCCATACCCGAGGTCGACCACGATCGGCGCCTCGTGCGGCCGTCGCAGTCGCCACGCCTGCGGGCCGGCCAGCCACCGGTCGCAGCGCCGCAGGCGGTTGGGGTTGGTCGTGCCCCGAGTGATCCGTCCCTGAGGTCTCGGCTGCCGCACATCGGCACTGTATGCCGCCCGCCCCGGCGCGGATCCCGACCCGGAACTGATCCCGACTGGGAATCTCGGCTGGGAATCTCGACAGCGGCCTCCGTGTTGTCACCCGATGCGTGCACCGGGCGCCTGCACCGGCGCGCGCACCGAGCCACTGTCGACCGAGGAAGGGGCGCCGCCGTGACACCGGAGCAGATCCGCCGCATTGCGATGATCAGCGTCCACACCTCTCCGGTGGATCAACCCGGCACGGGCGACGCGGGCGGGCTCAACGTCTATGTCGCCGAGGTGGCCAAGCAACTGGCGCGCCGGGGCCGCGAGGTCGAGATCTTCACCCGCGCCACGACCGGAACCCTGCCCCCGACACTGGAGCTGGCGCCGGGGGTCACCGTCCGTCATGTCACGGCAGGACCGTATGAGGGCCTGTCCAAGCACGACCTCCCCGGTCAGCTGTGCGCCTTCGCGGCCGGTGTCATGCGGGCCGGGGCGGCTCGCCCAGAGGGTTGGTTCGACCTCGTCCACTCGCACTACTGGCTCTCCGGACAGGTCGGCTGGCTCGCTGCCGACCGATGGCGTACCCCGCTGGTGCACACCATGCACACGATGGCCCGGGTCAAGAACGCGGCGCTTGCCGTGGGTGACAGCCCGGAGCCGCAGGGCCGCGAAATCGGCGAGGCGCAGGTCGTCGAGGCAGCCGACCGCCTTGTTGCCAACACCGTCGATGAGGCCTGCCAGCTCGTCGAGCTCTACGGAGCCGACCCCACCCGTGTCTCCGTCGTCCCGCCGGGTGTCGACCTGGACCTTTTTGCCCCCGGAGACCGGTATGCCGCCCGCGGCCGCCTCGGGCTGCCGCTGCGGGCCAACATCCTGCTCTTCGTCGGGCGGATCCAGCCTCTCAAGGCACCCGACCTGCTCGTCAAGGCTGCCCGTCGGCTTCTTGACGCCAACCCGCACTGGACCCCGGACGACCTCGTTGTCGCCATCATCGGCGGCCCGAGCGGCTCTGGTCTGGAGCATCCCGAGCAGCTCGGCGAGCTCGTCGCGGACTTGGGGCTCGCGGCATACGTGCGGTTCGTGCCGCCGGTCGATCGGGTGACCCTGGCTCGCTGGTATCGCGCGGCCGACCTCGTGACCGTGCCGTCCTACAACGAGTCGTTCGGGCTGGTTGCGATCGAGGCCCTGGCGTGCGGCACCCCGGTGGTCGCGGCCAAGGTCGGCGGGCTGCCGACGGCGGTCGGCGACGGCGGCGTGCTCGTGCCTGGTCACGACGTGGGCCTGTGGGCCGACACGATCGGCGGGTTGCTGGCCGACGAGGCCCACCGTGACGAGCTGGGCCGGCGCGCCGTCCGCCATGCGAGCGGATTCGGGTGGGGAAGCACGACAGAGCGGCTGCTGCAGGCCTACGGTGAGGCATGCCGCAACCAGACCGCGATGCCGATCACCGGGGCGAACCTGCTGGTGGGGGTGCCCTCGGCGGTCATCCCGTGACCGACCCGGAGGGCAGCGATGCCGCTGGGGCACTGCCAACGGGTGATGCCGGGGGGGAAGCGACAGTCGGGTATGCCGCAGTCACGGCCTTTCTCGACGACGCGGAAATCCCATGGGAGGCGGGGGCGCACCCGGGCGAAATTGTGGCGACCCTGCCCGGCGAACGCAAACTCAAGACGGTCACCTCGCTGATCGTGGGGGAGCAGACGACCTCGGTGACCGCGTTCGTCGTGCGCAACCCCGACGAGAACCACGTGGGCGTCTATCGATATCTTCTGCGTCGCAACCTGCGGATGCCGTTGCTTTCCTATGCGATTGACGACGACGGCGATGTCTGGGTGCGCGGCCAGTTGCCGACGACCGCCCTGGACGCCGCCCTGCTCGATCACCTCATGGGGGTGGTCCTCAACGCCGCCGACGGACCGTTCAACGACTTGCTCGTGCTCGGTTTCCTCACCTCGATGAAACGCGAATGGGCCTGGCGGGTCGCTCGGGGCGAGTCGCTGGCCAACCTTGAGGCCTTCCGCGCGATCCTCGCGGGCAGCGAAGACGACCCCGCGTATGCCGTCGCGCCGCTGCCGCCCGACTGACCGCCACCGTTTCTCGGCACGAGCGTGACGAAGCGGACGTCGCCCGGCCCGGCGGCGGCATACCGGTCGGTCATAGGCTGACCGTCATGGCATACACCCTCATCCTGCTGCGTCACGGTCACTCCGAATGGAACGCCAAGGGTCTCTTCACCGGCTGGGTCGACGTCGACCTCAACGACCAGGGCCGCGAAGAGGCCGTCTCCGGCGGGCGGCTGCTCAAGGACAAGGGCGTGTTGCCCGACCTCGTGCACACGTCCGTGCTGCGTCGGGCGATCACGACCGCCAACCTGGCGCTCGACGCCGCCGACCGGCACTGGATCCCGGTCCGGCGCGACTGGCGGCTCAACGAGCGCCACTACGGTGCGTTGCAAGGCTTGGACAAGGCGGCGACCCGGGATAAGTACGGCGACGAGCAGTTCATGCTCTGGCGGCGCTCGTTCGACACTCCGCCGCCGCCCATCGACCTCGACAACGAGTGGGCGCAGACCACCGACCCTCGCTATGCGGACATCGAGGTCCCACGCACCGAGTGCCTCAAGGACGTCATCGCCCGGATGATGCCCTATTGGGAGGGCTCCATCTGCCCCGACCTGGCCGCCGGCAAAACGGTCCTCGTCACGGCGCACGGCAACAGCCTGCGGGCCTTGGTCAAGCACCTCGACGGCATCAGCGACTCGGCGATCGCTGAGCTCAACATCCCCACCGGCCAGCCGCTCGTGTATGAGATCGGCACGGACTTCATGCCCACCGGGCCCGGCCTGTATCTCGACCCCGAGGCGGCAGCCGCGGCAGCGGCTGCGGTCGCCAACCAGGGCCGCTGACCTACCCGCGCTAACGGCATACGGCAAACGGGGCTCGTTTGCCGCGATGACACCGGCCGGTCCGGCTGCACCGGGGCTGATGACGCCGCTGATGACGCGCCGGGTGTCGCTGTGGCAACAGCTATTGCGTCATCAGCCGCGCTTTCAGCCCCGGGCGTTGGTGGACCGGCCTGGATTCCAGGGCCCCAGGCTCGGCTCCAGCGCCGAGTCGACCCCCCCCCCCCCCCCCCCCCCCCCCCCCCCCCCCCCCCTGGAATCAAGCGCCTAGCGGTCGACCTCGCGAACGCCGGAGCAGTTCGAGCTGGGCGTCCTCTTCGGCGGCGTCCTGCTCGGCGTCCCCGACGCCCTGGTACTCCCCGGTGACGAGATAGACGACTCGACGGGCCACCGACACGGCATGGTCGGCGAAGCGCTCGTAGTACCGGCCCAGCAGGGTGAGGTCCACGACGGTCTCGGTCGGCAGGTTGCTCGTCGCGAGCACGGTGAACAGGCGTCGGTGCAGCTCATCCATGGCGTCGTCGTCCTGCTCCAGGGTGACAGCCATCTCGACGTCGCGGGCGGCGATCACCGATCCGGACTTGGTGACGATCCGCTGGGCGACGTGACCCATGTCGAGGATGTGGCCCCGCAGCTCCGGCGGCACGGCCGAGGCGGGGAAGCGCAGCCGGGCCACCTTGGCGACGTGCCGGGCCAGATCGCCCATCCGCTCCAGGTCGGAGCTCATCCGCAGGCCGGTGACGACGACCCGAAGATCCGTGGCAACGGGCTGTTGGCGAGCGAGGACGTCGACGGCGAGCGCGTCGAGCCGGTCGCGGGCCTTGTCAAGCGTGCGGTCACCGGCGATGACGTCTTCGGCCAGGTGCAGATCGGCGTCGAGCAGTGCGGTGGTCGCTCGAGCCATCGCCGAACCGGCTAGTCGGGTCATGTCGACAAGCTGGTCGGAGATGCTCTCGAGTTCCTCGTGGAAGACTTCGCGCATGGGGGTCCTTCGGGCGAGCGGATGGCGCCAGGTGGCTTCGGAAGCGTCGCAGCGCCCGATGAACAGGCTGCCGCAGGTGGGTGAACTTCGAGTGCCCCGAGGGCGGCAGGTCGTCTGGTGTTGCGTCGCCCTCTAGCCTAGGGGTGTGGACGTGCTGCTTGCCGCCGTGCTCGGCTTCGTGCTGGGCGCGATTGGTGTCTGGCAATGGTCCCGTCGGCGACTTCGCCTCGCCTCCGCCGAGGTCGCTCCCGATCCGAGCGCGGGCGTCAGCCAGGTGCCGATCGAAGTCACCGACCTGTTGGCCGCCCTCACCTCCAGCGGCATCGTCCTGGACTCCAGGCAAGCGGTCGTCGCGTGTTCGCCGACGGCGATCTCGCACGGCCTGGTCCGCGGGGCGACGCTCACCCATCCGCCGTTGCTCGCGTTGGCGCGCCGGGCGCTCAGCGAGGGCGGCATCGTCGAGGAACAGCTGGCCCTGCCGCGCGGCCCCCACGCGGACGCCCGTCGGGTGGTCAAGGCGCGCGCGGCGAACCTGGGGCCTGAGCACGCGTTGCTGCTCGTCGAGGACCGCTCGCACGCCTATCTCGTCGAGGAGGTGCGCCGTGACTTCCTCGCCAACGTCAGCCACGAGCTCAAGACTCCGGTCGGCGGTCTCATGTTGCTCGCCGAAGCGGTCCGCGACGCCCGCGACGACCCCGAAGCGGTGGCCCGATTCGCCAAACGGATGCGCAAGGAGACCCGCCGCCTGGACCAGCTGGTCAGCGACATCGTGCAGTTGTCCCGGCTGCAATCGGAAGACCGACTGTCCGATCCCGATGCGGTCGACCTGGCCTCGGTCGTCAGGCAGGCCGTCGACGACGTGAGGGTCACCGCCGAAGAGCGCGAGATCGACCTCGTCGTCAAGTGTGACCGCAACTGCTGGGTCTGGGGTGACTTCGGGCTGCTCGTCACCGCGGTGCGCAACTTGGTCGTCAACGCGGTGGCCTACTCCGGCTCGGGCACGCGTGTCGCTGTCCGGGCGCTCGTCGCCACCGACGGCGCCCGCGAGGTCATCGTCACCGACCAAGGGCACGGCATCCCGGAAAGCGAACTGGGGCGCATCTTCGAGCGGTTCTATCGCGTCGACGCGGCGCGTTCCCGCGCGACCGGAGGCACCGGTCTCGGGCTGTCGATCGTCAAGCACGTCTGCGCCAATCACGGCGGCGATGTGACTGTGTGGAGCGAGGTCGGGCGAGGCTCGACCTTCACGATGCGCCTGCCGGCCCCTGGCTACGGCCCCGACGACCCCTCGACCACCGGCACTCATCGTGTCGCGTCAGCCGGGGAGATCGAGGCTCCGTATGCCGTGATCGGCCCGGCGAACCACGGCGCCGTCTCGTCGCGTCTGGAACCTATCGGCACCGAAGCCTTGAGGGAGGCCCGAAACTGATGAGCCGCATTCTCATCGTCGAGGACGAGGAATCGTTCTCTGACCCGCTGTCCTATCTGTTGGAGAAGGAGGGCTACGAGACGGCTGTCGCGGCCACCGGTCCGGACGGGCTGGCCGAGTTCGACGCCAACGGCGCCGATCTCGTCCTGCTGGATCTCATGCTTCCGGGGTTGTCGGGCATCGAGGTATGCCGCGCGCTGCGGTCGCGCTCCAGCGTCCCGATCATCATGCTCACCGCCAAGGACTCCGAGATCGACAAGGTCGTCGGCCTGGAGATGGGAGCCGATGACTACGTCACCAAGCCCTACTCCTCTCGGGAGTTGCTCGCGCGGGTGCGGGCCGTGCTTCGTCGGCTGACCGATCCGGACGACCCGCTGCCCTCCACGATCGAGGCCGGGCCGGTGCGGATGGATGTCGAACGACATGTGGTGACCGTCGACGGTCGCCCGACCGCGATGCCGCTCAAGGAGTTCGAGTTGCTGGAGTTGCTGTTGCGCAACTCCGGTCGGGTGCTCACCCGCGGCCAGCTCATCGACCGGGTGTGGGGCAGCGACTATGTCGGGGACACCAAGACCCTCGACGTGCACGTCAAACGGCTGCGAGCCAAGGTCGAGCCCAACCCCGGCAATCCCCGCTTCATCCTCACGGTGCGCGGGTTGGGCTACAAGTTCGAGTCGTGAGTTCGGCGCGCCCACCGCTGTCCCGCTTGGTGCGTGGCTGACGGCAGCGCCGGCGCGGCATACTCGGTCAGGGTTTGAGGTCGGCGTACACGCCCTGCGGTGCCAGGACGGGCACCGAGACGAGTTGCCTGCCCTCTGAGGTCACGAGGTAGATGTCGGCCATCGAGCCAGGCGCCTTCGCCACCTTCTCGAAGACGACTCCGGTGACGACCTTGTGTTCCCGCCCGCCGAGGCTGATGGGGCTTGCGGGGGCGACGCCGGCTTCGGCGTCCTCCCGGGTGAGGAAGGAGACCTGGGCCTGACCGTCGCCCTGGTTGAGCACCGCGCCGGTGAGGGCGCCAGGCCCGCCGGCCCGCTCGGAGACAATCGCCAGGTTGCGGGCGGCGACCAGGCCGAGCTGAGCGGGAACTCCGTCACCAGGGATGTATTTGTTGTCCGTCTGGATCGGCGAGAAGAACGAGCATGCCGACAGCGCGATCGTGCTCGCTGCTGCGGCGGTCACGGCAAGGGCGCGGTGGAGTCGCTTCACGGGGCACAGCGTAGCGGTTGGGCACCTGGATACCAGGGCCGGGGGCCGGTGGCGCGCGACACGCGCAGGGCTCGATGTCTACCTGGGGGCGGGACACGTGCGGGGCTCGATGCATGCCGGGGGGTGTTGTGTCAAGGCCCGTCTCGTCTCGTCCGGGTCGGCCGCATGGCCTCTGACCTGCGCAAACGTCTCTTGCGAGGTGCGGGTGTCGGTCGCGGCGTGCTATCCTAAGATCCGCGAAAGGGGATAACAGCACATGGTCTTCAAGGTCGGCGAGACGGTCGTGTATCCGCACCACGGCGCGGCTCTGATCGAAGAAATCAACACCCGCACGGTCAAGGGTGTCGAAAAGCTCTATCTCAAACTCAAGGTGGCTCAGGGTGACCTCACGATCGAGGTCCCGGCTGACAACTGCGAAGACATCGGGGTGCGTGACGTCGTGGGCCAAGAGGGCCTCGACCGCGTCTTCCAGGTGCTGCGCGCGGCCTATACCGAGGAGCCGACCAACTGGTCGCGCCGCTACAAGGCCAACCTCGAGAAGCTCGCCTCCGGCGACGTCATCAAGGTCGCCGAGGTCGTCCGCGACCTGTGGCGCCGCGACAAGGACCGTGGCCTGTCCGCCGGCGAGAAGCGAATGCTTGCCAAGGCCCGCCAGATCCTCGTCTCCGAGCTCGCGCTCGCCGAGAAGACTAACGAGGAGAACGCCGAGTCGATCCTCGACGAGGTCCTCGCTTCCTGAGCCCTCACCGGGCTCTGGCCTCGCGGAGACGGTCGACTGACATGAGCGTCGGAGTCGTCATCGTCGCCGCCGGATCGGGCACCCGATTGGGTGCTGCCCAGCCGAAGGCGTTCGTCCCGGTTGCCGGTGCCCCACTGCTCACGCATGCCGTTCGCGCCGCCACCGCGGCCGCCGGCGTCAGCGCCGTGGTCGTCGTCGCGCCGACCACCCATCTCGACGATGCCGCCGCTCTCGTCGAGCCGGTGAGCCGGTCGAGCGGCATACCCGTGCAGGTTGTGCCGGGCGGCGCGGAGCGTGGTGACAGCGTGCTGGCAGGGTTGCGCTGGTTGCCGCAGGAATGCGACATCGTTCTCGTCCATGACGCGGCGCGGGCGTTCGCACCGCCGGAGCTCTTCGAACGGGTCGCTGCGGCCGTCACCGAGCAGACCCCCGCCATCGTGCCCGGGCTGCCCGTCGTCGACACGATCAAGGTCGTTGACGACGACGGTTTCGTTCGCGACACGCCGGACCGGGCCAGCCTTCGGGCGGTCCAGACTCCCCAGGGCTTCCGTCGAGACGTCCTGCTCGCGGCACATGCCACCCACGGCAGTTCGGCCACCGACGACGCCACCCTCGTCGAGCGCCTGGGCCTGCGGGTCCTGGTCGTCGATGGTCACCCAGCGGCAGACAAGATCACGACCCCAGCCGACGTGGTGCGCCTTGAGCGGCTGGTGCTGTCCGAGCCCTGACAGGCGCTCGTGCCGGCGTGGGGTGCCCGGGCGTGAAAGCGCGGGTGGTGACGCAGTGGGTGTTGCCACAGCGACACCTGGCGCGTCATCAGCGGCGTCATCAGCCCCGGTCCACTCGCGCGGTCGCGGTCCTCAGCCCCGGTAAACTGGCCGCCTGCCCACCCGAGGAGTCGCCATGTCCCCTGTCGCAGTGATCACCGGTGGCGGCACGGGCATCGGCGCGGCCACGGCCCATCGCCTTGCCCAGGACGGCTTCGACATCGTCGTCTGCGGCCGCCGTCGCGAACCCCTGGAGCAGACCGCGCAGGCGGTCACGGCGGCATACGGGGTGGATGCCCGGGCGGTCGTGATGGACGTGAGCGACGACGAATCGGTGACTGCGGCGGCCCAGGAGATCGGCGCCTGCGACGTGCTCGTCAACAACGCGGGAGGCGCGATCGGCTCCGAACGCGTCGAGGACGGCAAACCGCAGGACTGGCGGGCGATGTACGAATCCAACGTCATCGGCATCCTGCACGTCACCAAGGCGCTGTTGCCGGCGCTGCGACGCTCGCCCACGGGCGGCACGATCGTCGTCGTGTCGTCGGTCGCGGGCCTGCTCGTGTATGCCGGTGGGGCCGGTTACACCGCCGCCAAGCATGGGGCCACCGCAGTGACCGAGACCCTGCGCATCGAACTCAACGGCGAGCCGATCCGAGTCATCGAGATCGACCCGGGCCTGGTGCACACCGAGGGATTCTCGCTCACCCGGTTCCGCGGCGACCACGCCCGCGCCGACGCCGTGTACGCCGCCGTCGACCGACCGCTGGTCGCCGAGGACGTCGCGGAGTGCATCGCCTTCTGCGTCCGGCTGCCCCAGCACGTCAACGTCGACCGGCTCGTCGTTAAACCCGTCGCCCAGGTCACCCCGAGTCACCTGCACCGGGGGCCCATCGATTGGGACCGTTCCGGGCTTGGGCCAGTCGCACCGTGACTGAGGCGGTGGTCCGGGTGGGGATCGGGGCCGACGTGCACGCCTTTGCCCCCGCAGGCTCTGACCGAGAACTGTGGGTCGCCGGAGTGGTCTGGCCGGGTGAGCGCGGACTGGACGGACATTCCGACGCCGACGTCGCCTGCCATGCCGCGTGTGACGCGCTCTTCTCGGCCGCGGGGATCGGCGACCTCGGCGCCCATTTCGGCACCGATCGGCCGGAGTATGCCGGTGCCTCCGGTAGGGCACTGCTCGCCGAGGCGGCGCGGCTGGTGCGCGCGGCGGGGTTCGAGATCGGCAACATCGCTGTTCAGGTCATCGGCAACCGGCCCGCGATCGGCCGGCAGCGCGAGGCGGCGCAAGCGGCCATGTCGGCCGCGTGCGGTGCCCCCGTCGCGGTGTCGGGGACCTCGACGGACGGGCTGGGCCTCACCGGCCGCGGCGAGGGCATCGCGGCGATCGCCACCGCTCTACTCACCCAGGGCGGTCACACGCGGTAGCGCGGCGCGGCAGAGTTGGGCGAAGCGCGCGGTGAACGGCTCCCACGTATGCCGCAGGGTTGGCTCGGCCTCGCCGAGCCCGGCGAGCAGGGCCTCGAGGTCGACCCCCTGCTCGCGAGCCCACTGCTCGTCCTTGGCTGCCCAACACCGGACGATCTCGACTCCAGCCTCGGGGTGCCACTGGACGCCCCACACCGTCGGCGCGAACCGTGCAGCCAACAGCTCGCCATGCGGGGACTGCGCCAAGGCCACGGTGGCCGGGGGCGGCGCGACGACCACGTCGTTGTTCCATTGCAGCGCGCGGGTCACCGCGGACGTGAGTGGACCGACGAACGGATCTTCCCGAGCTGCGGGCAGCCAACCCACCGTCTGGATCCCGGCCGTCTTGCCTCTGGGGTTGGGGGCGACCGTTCCGCCCAGCGCGGCGGCGGCGAGTTGATGGCCCAGGCAGATGCCCAGGGTCGGCACCCCCGAACCGGCTGCCTCGCGCACCAGCGCCTTGACCTGCGCCAGCCACGGCACCCTCGCGTCGTCCCAGGCGCTCATCGAGCCACCGAGCACGACGAGCCCCGCGTATGCCGCGAGGTCGCCAGGCAGTGCGTCTGGAGCAGGCAGTGCGTCCGGAGCCTCGGAGCTGCTGTGGTAGGGGCGGCGGACGTCGAGGCGACACCCTGCCGCGGTGAGCCAGTCGCCGACCCAGCCCGGCGGGCACGTGAGCTGGTGCTCGATCACGAGGACGACCGGTTCTCCGGCGGGCGAGTCAAACATTCGCCGGGCGGCCGGTCATCGTGATCGCCGCGCGTGGCACGCGTGACACCGCGGGCGTTCGGCGCATCGCCGCCACCCCGGCCAGCCGCTGGATGGCGGCGACATGTCCCCAGAAGGCATGCGCTCCCGGCCCCGTGATGGCGACCAGCGTGAAGGTCCGGCTGCCCTCGCGCAGCCGACGCATCGTGACATACCCGGCCCCCTCGAGGACCTTGAGATGCTTGGACAGGGCCGAGTCCGTGATCGACAGGCTGTCGCGGAGGTCACGGAACTCCGCCTCTACGACGGCAGCTAGCAGGCCCGACAGCCGCAGCCGGGTCCGCTCGTGAATCACCTGGTCGAAACGAGGTGAAAGCATCCCCAAATGCTAGCCCCAGTTTCCTGTGAGGAAAGCGCAAACTCCCGCGTGACCTGCACAAACACCGGCAAAGAGGGCTGGCGCTTGCCCTCACGGCCCCGGTCCGGTGAGCTGGACGTATGCCGCACACCGTCAAGGCAGTCATCGCCCGCTACAAGGGCGCCAAGGCCGAGCTCGTGGACATCGTCGTGCCCGATCCCGGCCCGGGTGAGGCGGTCGTCGCCGTGCAGGCGTGCGGGGTGTGTCACACCGATCTTCACTACCGCGAGGGCGGCATCAGCGACGACTACCCCTTCCTGTTGGGTCACGAGGCGGCCGGGGTGGTCGAGGCTGTCGGCCCGGGTGTCACCAAGGTCGCCCCCGGCGACTTCGTCATCCTCAACTGGCGGGCAGTGTGCGGTCAGTGCCGAGCCTGCCTCAAGGGCAAGCCCTGGTATTGCTTCGCGACCCACAACGCGACCCAGAAGATGACCATCGCTTCGGGCGAAGGCGCGGGCACTGCGCTGAGCCCGGCCCTAGGCATCGGAGCATTCGCTGAAAAGACTCTCGTTGCCGCGGGTCAGTGCACCAAGGTCACCGAGGCCGATGCGGCAGCAGTCGGGCTGCTCGGCTGCGGGGTGATGGCCGGCTTCGGCGCGGCCGTCAACACCGGGGGAGTCCAGCGGGGGGACTCCGTCGCGGTCATCGGCTGTGGCGGTGTGGGCAACGCCGCGATAGCCGGTGCCAGGCTCGTCGGCGCGACGACGATCGTGGCGGTCGATGTCGATGACCGCAAGCTCGAGGCGGCCCGACGGTTCGGGGCCACGCACACGATCAACTCACGCCACAGTGAGCCCGTCGAGGCGATCCGCGAGGCGACCGGCGGGCACGGCGCCGATGTCGTCATCGAGGCGGTCGGACGCCCCGAGACCTACGAGCAGGCCTTCTATGCGCGCGATCTCGCCGGGACTGTCGTTCTCGTCGGCGTGCCGACCCCCGACCAGCAGGTCACTTTGCCGATGATCGACATCTTCGGCCGGGGCGGGGCGTTGAAGTCGAGCTGGTACGGCGACTGCCTGCCGTCACGCGACTTCCCGATGCTCGTCGAGCTCGCTCGCCAGGGCCGCTTCCCGCTCGAGGATTTCGTGTCCGAACGAATCGGACTCGGCGACGTCGAGGCGGCATTCGCGAAGATGCATGATGGCCTGGTGCTCCGCTCGGTCGTCGAGATCTCGCCGTCGCAGCGGCCGCAGGCATGACACACCCGCCCGGTATGCCGCCCGCGCTCGCCGACGTCGTCGCCACCCTGCCGCGCTCGCCCGCAGGCGTCCGCGTCGAGCACCTGGTGACCTCCGGGACCTTCAGTCTGGACGGGGGCACGTGGGAGGTCGACAACAACGTCTGGATCATCGGCGATGACCACGAGGTGCTCGTCGTCGATGCCCCCCACTCGGCGGACCCGATCCTTGCCGCGGTCGGGCAGCGGCGGCTGCGGGCGGTGCTGTGTACCCATGCGCACGATGACCACATCACCGCGGTCGGGCAGGTGTGCCGCGCGACCAACGCCGCGGCATACCTGCATCCGGCCGATCGCGTCCTCTGGGACCGGGTGTATCCCGACGTCTCGCCCCATCGTGAGCTGGCCGACAGCGATTGCCTGCGGGTCAGGGACGTCGAGATCCGGGTGCTGCATACCCCTGGCCACGCCCCGGGGGCGTGCTGCTTCCACCTGCCCGAGCTCGGAGTGTTGCTGTCCGGCGACACCCTGTTCAAGGGCGGTCCCGGCGCGACCGGCCGATCCTTCAGCGATTTCCCGACGATCATCGCCTCGATCACCGAGCGCCTGTTCCATCTGCCGGACGATACGGTCGTGCTCCCGGGGCATGGCGATGCGACGACCATCGGGGCAGAACGGCCGCATCTGCAGGAGTGGCTGGCGCGCGGCCACTGACTCGACGGGGGGTTCGTCGGCGCCGGCGCCGGCAGGGGGCTGGCGGCATACCCCTCTAAACTGCCAAGGTGAGCCTGCGTCTGTTCGACACCGCAACCCGCACCATGCGGGACTTCCGTCCGCTGCTGGACGGCAAGGTCGGCATCTACATCTGCGGCCTCACCACCCAAGGCGCCCCCCATATCGGGCACGTGCGGTTTGCCGTGGCCTTCGACGTGCTGCGGCGCTGGCTGACCGTCGGGCACGGGCTCGAGGTGACTCTCGTGCGAAACGTCACGGACATCGACGACAAGATCCTCGCCAAGGCGACCGAGGCCCAGCAGCAGTGGTGGGCCTGGTCCTACCGCAACGAGCGGGCCACGACCGAGGCACTTGAGCTGCTCGGTGTGTTGCCGGCGACCTACGAGCCGCGCGCCACCGGGCACATCGTCGAGATGGTCGAGCTGATGGACACGCTCGTCGAGAAGGGTCACGCGTATGCCGCCCCCGACGGCAGCGGCGACGTGTACTTCGACGTTCGGTCCTGGCCGGACTACGGATCGCTGACCGGTCAAGCGATCGAGGACATGGCTGCTGCTGAGGACGCCGACCCACGGGGCAAGCGCGACCCGCGCGACTTCGCGCTGTGGAAGGGCCACAAGGCCGCCGAGCCTGACACTGCCCAATGGCCCTCGCGCTTCGGCTCGGGTCGTCCGGGCTGGCACCTGGAGTGCTCGGCGATGGCCCGGCGCTATCTGGGTGACGCGTTCGACATCCACGGCGGAGGCATCGACCTGCGCTTCCCCCACCACGAGAACGAGCAGGCTCAATCGCGGGCCGCCGGCCTGCCGTTCGCCAACTTCTGGTTGCACAACGCCTGGGTGACCGTCCGCAACCAGAAGATGGGCAAGTCCCTGGGCAACTCCCTGGAGGTTCAGGCGGTCACCCGGGTGGCCCGGCCACTGGCGGTGCGGTATTACCTCACCGCTGCCCACTATCGCTCGATGATCGAGTACCACGAGGGCTCCCTCGCTGAGGCGGAGGCAACCGTTGACCGCATCGAAGGCCTGCTCACCAGGGTGGAGCGAGTCCGCCCGCTGGCGTCTCGAGCCGGGCAGATCCCGGCGGATTTCCGCAGCGCGATGGACGACGACCTCAACGTCTCCGGCGCCCTCGCCGTCGTCCACGACACGGTGCGGGCAGCCAACACGGCACTCGACGACGGTGACCTCGACACGGCGGCCGACCTCGCGGCAGCTATCGTCGCGATGACCGACGTGCTCGGCGTCAATCCGCTCGCGGCACATTGGCACGCGGCGTCGACGCCCGGGCACGGCGACTCGACGCAGGCACTTGACGCTCTCGTGCGAGCGCAACTGGCAGCGCGCCAGAACGCCCGCGCTGTCCGCGATTTCGCGGCAGCCGACGCCATCCGTGACCAACTCCTCGCCGCTGGAGTGGCAATCGAGGACACTCCGTCCGGGCCGCGCTGGTCGCTGGCCCGCCGTCCCGACCCGGGAGTCTGACATGGCTGGTAACTCGCAGCGCCGCGGTGCGGTGCGCAAGAGCGGAAAGGGGCCCTCCGTGGGCTCGGGAGGCCAGCGTCGCAAGGGCCTCGAAGGGCGCGGGCCGACGCCCAAGGCGGCCGATCGGGAGAACCACAAGGCGCACACCCGGTCTCAGCCAGCCTCAGGCGGCCCACGGGGGGCCGACACACGCGGGGCTGGCTTCCGGGGGGCCACCTCGCGGGCGGCCGGGTCGCGCTCGTCGCGTCCGCAGGGCGGCGATCGGCGCAAGGCCAAGGCGAGCACCGAGGTCGTGGCCGGGCGCAACTCCGTGGTCGAGGCGCTGCGCGCCGACGTGCCGGTGACGACGATGTTCGTGGCCAGCCGGATCGATTCCGATGACCGCGTACGCGAGGCGCTCACCCAGGCCGGGCAGCGCGGCATACCGGTGCTCGAATGCCCCCGGGCCGAGCTCGACCGGATCACCGACGGGGCGGTCCACCAGGGGCTGGCGCTGCACGTGCCGCCCTACGACTATGCCGACCCCACCGATCTCTATGACCCGCCGACCCCCGGCGTGCCGCTGGTCGTGGCGCTCGACGGCATCACCGACCCGCGCAACCTCGGGGCGATCGTCCGCTCGGTGGCGGCCTTCGGTGGCCACGGAGTGCTCGTGCCCGAGCGGCGCTCGGTCGGCATGACCGCGAGCGCCTGGAAGACGTCCGCGGGCGCTGCGGCTCGGGTGCCGGTGGCCAAGGCGCCGAATCTCACCCGGGCGCTGCAGGGATTCCAGAAGGCCGGCTTCTTCGTCGTCGGTCTCGACATGGATGGGGACGTCGAGCTGCCCGAGCTTGACCTGGCCCGCGAGCCGATCGTCGTCGTCGTCGGATCTGAGGGCAAGGGCCTGTCGCGACTCGTCCGCGAGACCTGCGACCGGATCGTCTCGATCCCGATGGCGAGCACCGTCGAGTCGCTCAACGCCGGTGTCGCAACGAGTGTGGCTCTCTACGAGATCGCCTGTCAGCGCGCCGCCGGCTCCGCGCGCTGACCTAGGTTGGCTGGTTACCATGTGCAGGCCGCCATCGTGGGGGCCGCAGACGCAAGGAGTATGCCGTGGGGAAGAGCGCCAGGGTGCAGAACGCCCGCCTCGCCGAGTTGCGCGCGGAGCAAGCCAAGGCCGAGCGCCGCAAGAGGCTGCTGATCGCCGGTGGCACGGTGGGCGTCGTGGCCCTGATCGTCGTCGCGCTGGTTGTCGCGGCGCTGACCGGCGGCACCCGTGAGGTGTCCGGGCAGAGCGCGTCCGCCCTCGACCAGGCGACCTTCGCCAAGTTGACGACGGTTCCGGCGACGGTCCTGGACACCGTCGGTGTCGGGTCCTCGGGCAACCCGCCCAAGGTCATCGACGCGCCGGCCATCGCCAAGGACGGCAAGCCTCGAGTGCTCTACGTCGGCGCTGAATACTGTCCGTTCTGCGCGAGCCAGCGCTGGGGGCTGGTCGTGGCCCTGTCGCGGTTCGGCACGTGGAACAACCTGAGTGCCAGCTATTCCGCTCCCGCTCCGGAGACGAACCCCGACACCCCGACAGTGACGTTCCACGGTGCCACCTTCACGAGCCAGTACGTCTCGTTCACGGGTATCGAGACCTCGACGAACAAGATGACCAACGGCCAGTGGGGCAAGCTCGACGCCCTCGAAGGGGAAGACCTCGAGCTGTTCCGGAAGTACAACGCCCCGCCCTACACCACCAGCGCCGGAGCCATCCCGTGGATGACCATCGGCGGCACGATGATCCAGGGGGGGGCCTCCTACGACAGTGAGCCGATCCTGGGAAAGTCGCACGCCGACATCGCGACCGCGCTGTCCGATCCGCCGAGCGCGATCGCCCAAGGCATCAACGGGACCGCCAACACCCTCACCGCGGCCATCTGCAAGGCGACCAACCAGCAGCCGACGGCGGTGTGCACGGCTCCCGGCGTCACGGCCGCCGCGGCCACGATCAAGTGATCCGCCGATGACCTCTCGTCCGGCTCCCGCGGCCCGCCGCGGGGCCGCTCGGGAGCGGAGCGTGCCCGCCTGGCTGCCGAAGGTCGCCCTCGCGATCTGTGTGCTCGGCGTGCTCGTCTCGGCCTACCTCACTTACGACGCGTTCTCGGCGTCCACGACGCTGGCATGCCCCGAAGGCGAGACCCTCAACTGCGCCAAGGTGACCGACAGCCAGTGGTCGAAGCTCTTCGGCATCCCGGTAGCCCCCCTCGGGCTGCTGTTCTTCGTGGGGATGGGGTGGCTGTGCCGGCCGGTGCTGTTCCGCCGACCGGGCCTTCGGTGGGACCGGCTGCGGCTGGCTGCTGTCAGCATCGGGCTGGCGATGGTCCTCTACCTCGTCTGGGCGGAGCTCTTCAAGATCCACGCGATCTGTCTGTGGTGCACGGTCGTGCATGTGTTGACGTTCCTGCTCTTCATCGCCCTTGTCTTCGGCCAAATCATGATCGAACCGGCACCTGAGCGGGTGCGTTACAAGGACCGCACCCGCTGAACGCCGCACACCCCCGCTGCGCCGCACACCCCCGCTGCGCGGCATACCTTCCCGGTATGCCGGCAGCGCGCTGTGATCCACAGCACAAACGGCTCTGAGGGGGCGGCCCGCCTTTTTCGCCTGTTTTGTCGATCGGTCGTGCTGCGGGGGGTCAGACAGACGTGGTGGCGACACGTGGTAGTGCCCAATCCTCAGACGCCACACCTCCCGACGGAAGTGGGACCACACGCAGGGCCCCACTTCGAGTTGACACCCCAGAACTCTGCTGAGATATTCAATCAGGCCCTGATGTCGAGGCCTGACAGGCTCTTGGGACGCTTGCGCACAACGGACAGCGACGTCTGGCTTGGCTGGCCAGTGCCGTTCTGCACCACAGCTTCAGAAAAGCGCCCCGGCGGCTCGCGCACCCGGCGTTTACGAAGAACGACGGAGGGCCCCCCAATGCGATCGGCTCGAGAAACTTACGCGCCCACGCGCGCTGCCAGGTCGACGGCGTTCACGGTTGTGCTTGCCTTGTTGGGCACCTTGCTCACCGCGATGGCTATCCTGCTGCCCGCGCAGTCGGCCCAGGCGGCGACAGTCACCATCGGGACGATCAAGGCCCAAATGACTGACCACCGAGGTGTCGACTTCGGCACCAGCGTGGGCAACTGCATCAAGTACAACCCTGTTCTCAGTGGCAGCACGACATCGTCTCAGCAGGTCACCTCGACGAACGAGGCACAGACGAGTCACGGGACCAAAGCCGGGACATGCCCGCCCGGGCTGCGCACGAGCGAAGCGAGCGTCGTAGGGTTCAAGCCGTCGACCGTGACATCCGCGCAGGATGGCGCGACGTTCTTGATCGGCCGGATGGTCCACTACAACAACCCGATAATTTCGGACGACCAATTCTACGCCGGCAACCTCAAGACTCAGCTGAGCGGCTTCACCGCGCCCAACACGTTGACCTTCCCGTGGAGCTTGGAGGAAACACCCAACGACGTCGGCAACGGCAATGACATCATCGACTTCGACAGTCAGATTTCTACAACCTTGACTCAGGGCGGGTTGTCCTTCCGGTTGGTCGTTTTGGGGTTCGTCCCGGTGGCGAACGCGACCACCTGCCCGGCTACCCCGACGGGCACCCCGGGCAACGTGCTCTCCACTGTCGAGGGGACGCAGACGCACGCGTGTCTGTATGCCGCGGTGGAGCAGGCTCGGACTCTGACTGTCTCTAAGGTGGTCGCCGGCACTGCCCCGGCTACGACGTTCGGCTTCACCGGGACGTCGGCGCTCGACGGCTCGCCGTGGTCCAACAGCACATGGAACCTGAGTTCCGGCGGCAGTCAAACGCGCGAGCTGACCAGTGGGAACACGGTCACGGTGACCGAGAACGACCCCAACGACGACCGGTGGCAACTGACCGGTCTGACCTGTAAGCAGTACGCCGCAAACGGCGTCACGCTGGTGGACGTACCGGGGGCGTCGCTGAATCTGGCGGCTCGCCAGGTGGTCTTGAACGATGTCCCGCCGCCGCTGTCGGCGAGCAACCCCGGCATCACCTGCACGTATACCAACACGTACACCCCGAAGGCCACGTTGACGTTGGTGAAGCAGGTCCAGAGCGGTACGGCTGCCCCGTCGTTGTGGACGTTGGGGGCGACCGGGTCGGTGGCTGCGCCGCCGTCGGGTACGAGTATTTCGGGCCCGTCCGGGTCGGCGGCTGTGACGACGCAGCGGGTGCCGGCGGGTACTTACGCTCTCAGTGAGGTGGGGACCGGGGCTGCGGCGACTGGATATGTGCAGGTTGGTGATTGGGTGTGCCGGACCGCTGCTGGTGGGACCGTCCCGGTAACCGCCGGCTCAGTGACTCTGGCGGATTCCGCGGCCCCGGCGACAACGGCGAACGTCACGTGCACGGTCACCAACCGTCTTGCTGTCGGGTCACTGCGGATCAGCAAGGTGGTGGACGCTCCGAGCGGCGGGTTCACCGGCGGCGCCGGCAAGACCTTCTCCGGCTCTTATGACTGCGGGGACGGGTTCACCGGGACATTTACCACGTTGACCACCTCGGTCCCGGTGACGATCACCGGGATCCCGGCCGGGCGTACGTGCCTCGTGACGGAGAGCCTGCCGTCCGGTGGGCTGGCTAACGCGTCGTATGCGTGGACGACGCCGACGTTCACCAGCCAGCCGGTCACGATCAACGACGGCACGACAGCTGACGTGACGATCTCTAACCCGGTGGTCCAGAACTTTGGCGCACTGTCTTTGACGAAGGAGATCTCCGGTCCCGGGGGGTATACCGGCGGGTCGGACCGTGTTTTCCCGGTGTCCTATACGTGCACGCTTGCCGATGGCCCGACGACGTCCGGGACTTTCGATCTCACCTCGGCGCAGGCGGCGACGAGGACGGACATCCCGACCGGCTCGGTGTGCTCGTTCTCAGAGACCCTGACCGCTGCGGTTGGGGATTTCGCTGATCCCAGCTACGTGTGGGGGGGCGTGACCTTTTCACCGTCGAGCGTCACCATTGGTGAGCGGAGCACGGTCGAGGTGACTGTCACGAACACGTATCTGCGGGAGTTCGGTTCTCTGGTGTTCGCCAAGGTGGTCGAGGGTGATGGCTATCTGGGCGGCAGCGACGCGAACTTTATGGTCAGGTACGACTGTGGAAGCGGCACCAGCGGTCAAGTTGCGGTGGCTGCCGGATCAAGCACGACAATCCCGAACGTGCCGGCCCGGCACGCGTGTTCGGCACAGGAGGTGCCCGCTGACCCGGGTCTGCTCTCCCCGGCATACGTGTGGGGCGCTCCTTCCTGGTCTCCTGGGCCGACCGCGATGGTCCCGGCCGACGGCTCGGCCACGTTGACCGTCACTAACCCGACCGTTGCGGTCTTCGGTCATATCAGCGTGACGAAGGTGATCAGCGGTGATACTCACGGGGTCGAGGCTCTGGCGAGATTCGATGTGCGAGTCGACTGCGGGGCGGTGTTCGATCAGACGTTCAGCCTGGCGGGCGGCGCCCGCCAGTTCACCCCGAACTTGCCGGTCGGTACGAGTTGCACCATCACCGAGACGCCGCCGTCGGCGGCCGAGCTGCTGGACTCCTCGTACGCCTGGGGCCCGAGCCCGTCACCGCAAGTGGTGACGATCACGCAGGCCGATGAGGTTCTTCCGGTCACGGTCACCAACACGATCGTCCGGGTTCGGGGCTCGTTGCAGATCGGCAAGGCGCCGATCCAAGGCGGCACCGTCGTTGACCCGGCGCGGGCTTTCGTCGTTGATTACAGCTGCCAGTACAACGGCGATGCCCCGGTGACCGGGACCGTCACCCTGAGCGCGGACACCTCGAGCACGATTCCCGACTTGTTCCTGGGTTCGCTGTGCACGGTGACCGAGCAGTCCGACACTCTCAGCGCACCGCCCAGCGCGGGCGACCCGTCCTGGGTCTGGCTGCCGCCGACCTACTCGCCGGGGCAGGACGTCATTGTGTCGTCGGTGGCCGACCCGGCGACGGTCACGGTGACCAACGCCATCCAACAGGTCACCGGCTCGTTCCTGTTGAGCAAGGCGGTCGCCGGGCGTGGGAAAGAGGGTGGGTACACCCCGGGCGCGACCTTCACGTTCCAGGTGACCTGCAGCAACGGTTTCAGCGACACGGTCGTCATCGCCGATGCGGCCAGCTGGGAAGCACCAGACCTGCCGGCGTTCGCCAGCTGCACGGTGACCGAAACCGTACTGCCGCCGACCTCGCCTAACTATCTCTGGGAGCCTGTGCAGTTCAGTGTGAACGGCGAACCGTCCGGCGTCGGCGCTTCGGTGACGTTCGAAATCCTCAATGACCCCGCCCGGTTGACGGTCGTCGCCGGCAACACCATCTCGGAACGGCTGGGTTCGGTGCGGGTCACCAAGACGGTGACCGGCCTGACAGCTGGCCTGGCACCCGGAGCCCCCGATTTCGAGGTCACCCTGATCTGCGGGCCTGGGTACACCTACCCCCTGCTCGTGCCGGCTGGTGGGTCCGTGACGCAGGACGATATTCCTGCCGGTCGCATCTGCACGGTGAGCGAGGCGGCGCCGTCCGGGGGTCTTGTCGACGAGTCTTACGCGTGGGGCGTGTCGGCTTACACCCCGTCCGATGGCACCGTCACGGTCGAGGCCGACTCGACAGTGAACGTCGGAGTTGAGAACCCGATCGTGCGGGTGACGGCACCGGTCACGCTGGTCAAGACCTTCACCGGTGCTCAGGGTGTCATCGACCCGGCCCGCACCTACCCCGTCACGTGGACGTGCACCTACGGCGCGACGCAGGTGGGCGGCGGGCTGGTGGACATCGTCGCGGACCCTGCCGGGGTCATCGTGGCCGCTGACGTGCCCGTGACCTCAACGTGCACCGCCACCGAGGGCGACCTCGGCGCGCCGTCGGTGGACCCAGCGTTCCGCTGGCTCGACCCCGTCATCACCGGCACGACAGTCATCGACTCACCACACAACACCATCACCGTGGCCAACACCCTCACCCGCGACAGCGGCACCGTCCTGGTGCGCAAGCAGGTCATCGGCGAAACCGGCGGCTACCTCGGCACCGGTGAGGACTTCACCCTGCACGGGTCCTGTTTCGTTCCCGGGCACCCGGAGATCCCCACCCGGTACGCCGACGGGGTGATCGCCGACGGGGGCGAGGTCCCGATCACCGCGAGCATCGGCTGGACCTGCTCGGGCTACGAGGACACCCCCAGCCAGTCGCTGCTCACCGACACGTCCTACGCGTGGGGCCCAGCCCTCCTTGAACCCGCAGAGCCCTTTACGCTGACACGTCAGGCACCGACGCAGATCTTCCTGGCGCAGAACCCGATCGTTCGGGTCAGCAGCTCGTTCACCATCGTCAAGGACGTCGTCGACCCGGCCGGGGTCCTGGACCCAGCGGCTACCTTCACCGGCGACTACTCCTGCCAGTACGGCACCGACGACCCGGTCACGGGACAGTGGAGCATCACCCCCGGCGTGAACACCACCTTCACCGTCCCCGACCTGCTGCTCACCTCGGTGTGCACCGTCACCGAGGACGACCCGGGCACCACCGGCCTACCCGACGGCTCGTGGGCGTGGAGCACCCCGGTGGTCGGGGAACCCGCCACCGTGGTCGCCGGCGAGACCGCCCACGTCACGGTCAGCAACACAATCCAGCGGCTGTATGCCGGGCTCCAGGTCACCAAGACGCTCACCGACCCCGACGGCGGAGTCCAGCCCGGTGCCCAGTTCACCGGCGTGTGGGAATGTCGTCAGGGCGGGACCGACTACTCCGACCGGTTCGCCGTCGGCCCCAACACCACGGCCACGCTCTTCACCGCGGCCGACCAGCGTGTGCCGGCCACAGCGGTCTGCTCGGTCACCGAAGACACCCCCGACCCCGCACAGCTGCGGGACGGCTCGTTCGCCTGGGACCAGCCAGTGGTGAGCCCGTCAGAGATCACGCTCGTGGCCGGAGAAACCGCTGACGCGGGCATCGCCAACACCGTGGTCCGCGTCTACTCGGACGTCACCATCTACAAGGTCATCACCGGCCCAGCAGCCGGCCTGGGCGACCCAGATCGCCCGTTCACCGGCGTGATCTCCTGCCAATACAGCGACGAGGAACCGATCGCCGCAACCTGGTCGGCCACCACCACCACACCATCCCTACACCCCGGAGTGCTCGTCGAATCGGTGTGCTCAATCACCGAAGACCCCCCAGGACAGACCGAGGGGCCCGTGCCAGGCGACCGGTCCTATATCTGGGACACACCACAGATCAGTGAACCAGTGATCGTCACCCCGGCCGACGTCGCGACCCCCGCACTGGTCGTCACCAACCCGACCAGCCGACTATTCGGCACGTTCACGGTCGCCAAGGCCGTCACCGGCGCGACCGGCGGCATCGTCGACCCGTCCCAGCCGTTCCCGATGACCTACATCTGCGTGCCCGGGACCGGCGAACCGATCGAGGGCACCCTCGACGTGCCAGCCGGCCAGTCCCGGACGGTAGGGGCCGAGCAGCAGATCCCGATCGCCAGCGCATGTGCACTCACCGAGCTCGCCGACGGCCTGCCCGCCCTCATCGACGCCGGCTGGAAGTGGAACGACCCGACGTTCACGGTCGAGGGCCTACCCGTCCCGGCCGCGGAACGCTCCATCGCGTTTATGATTCCCGAGCCGCAGGAAGATGCCCCCCAGCCACACGTCGCAGTCGCCGTGACGAACTCGGTGACCCAGACACCTGGGGCGTTCACGGTCACCAAGTCCAGCGACCCTGCTTCCGGCACGCAGGTTCAGCCGGGCTCGACCATCACCTACACCCTGACGGTCGACTCCACCGGCACCGTTCCGATCCACGACGTGGTCCTGCGCGACGACCTCTCCGCGGTGCTAGCGCACGCATCCCCGGTCCCTGGATCGGTCCACGCACCCAGTGGCACCACGGCCACGATGGATGCAACCGCCGCAGAACTGGTCTGGACCGTCGGCGCTGTACCCAACGGTGAACAACGCACCTTGACCTACCAGGTAATCGTCGACGACGACGCCTTCGACGCCACCTTGACCAACCGCGTCAGCAGCCTCAGCAGCGAGAACTGCGACCCAACGGTGATGGGAGGCGGGCCGGGCCGGACCATGGTCCGACAAGTCACAGCAGCGTCATGTTCCACCACCCACCAGACACCTACAGCACCACCACTACCCCACACCGGCTTCCCACTCGGTTCATTCATCGCCTGGGCACTGGCCCTACTGGCGATCGGTTCGCTAGCGCTCATCGCTAGCCGACGCCGACGTCACAAGCCCTCAAGTCCCGACAGAATCAGCCAAAGCTGAATCGGTCACGATCGGCCGGACCGCCACGCTGTGAGGCGGTCCGGCCGACCGTGCTGCCGCCTTCAGGGACTTGAGCGGGTCCACTCGTGGGGAGTGTCGTCCAGGACGGTCACCGGCATGGACGCCGTGTCGATGCCGAGGACGGCCCGCTCGTCGGGCTTCGCCGGCAGCACGGTGCGGACATAGTCGGCGATGGTCTCGCTCAGCGGGGTGTCCCGCCCGGCCCGTTCGGAGAGATACCAGCGGTGCTCGAGCACCTCGTGGAACACCTCGGCCCCCTCGAGTTTGCCGCGCAACTCCCGCGGCACGGCCCGCACTGTCGGCTCATAGACCGTGACCAGCCAGTGGTGGGCGACGACCGCTTCGTTGTCGGCGAGCCGGTCGCTGGCGGCTCTGAAGGAGTCGAGGTCGTTGAGCAGCCGACGAGCTTGATTCTCCTCGACGTCCAGACCGGTCAGGCGCAGCAGGCGTCGGCTGTGGTGGCCGGAGTCGACGACCTTCGGCTGGATCTGGATCGTCGTGCCGTCGATGTCGGTCGACATGGCCAACTCGTCGACGTCGAAGCCGAGCGCGTTGAGCCGACGGATGCGCTCGTCGACCCGCCATCGGTCTCCGGTCTCGAAACGCTCGACGCCGGTGAGCTCGGCCCACAGCGAGTGGTAGCGCCGGACGATCTCGGTCGCCGTTTCGACGGGGTCGGTGTGCTCCTCCAGGAAGCCACCAGCCTGCAGGTCCATGAGCTCGCCGGCGATGTTGATCCGGGCAATCTCCAGGTCGTGAGCGCGCTGGCCATCCGAGAGCTGGGGGTGCAGCTCACCGGTCTCGGCGTCCACAAGGTATGCCGCGAACGCGCCAGCGTCGCGGCGGAAGAGGGTGTTGGACAGCGAGACATCGCCCCACCAGAAGCCTTCGAGGTGCAGCTTGACGAGCAGGACGGCGAGCGCGTCGATGAGCCGGGCGGCCGTGTCTGGCCGCAGCGCTTGGGAATAGAGCGCACGGTAGGGCAGTGAGAACTTGAGGTGCCGGGTGATCAGGCAGGCGTCGAGCGGGTCACCGAGGGCGTCGACTCGCCCGGTGACCACCCCCACGGGGGTGACGCACGGCAGGTCGACTTTGCCGAGGCGACGCAGCACGCCGTATTCGCGGGAGGCAAGCTCGGCCTTGATCTCCTTGACGGCGATGACTCCGCCGGAGAGCTTGACGAATCGCACGACGTGCCGAGAGATACCGCGGGGGAGGGCGGCGAGGTGGTGGGCCGGCCACTCTTCCAGCGGGCTCGACCACGGCAGGTCGAACAGAGCCGGGTCAGGGCGGGCCGAGGTGATCTCCAGAGCCACGGTGGGCGCTCCTGCTGTGTGACGGGGCTCAGTCGTTGAGGTGAGCTCAGTCGTTGAGGTGAGCTCAGTCGTTGAGGCGTAGACCCGTCTCGGCGCTGAAGAGGTGGATGTGCCCGGGCTTGGGGACAAGGCGGATCTTCTCGCCGCGAGCCGGCGGACGGCGACCGTCGACCCGGGCCAGGAACGGCTTGTTCTTCGCAGCCTCGTGGTCGCCTTCCACGTCGATCTGCTGGACGCCGGCCGGGGTGCCGTAGATGTAGGCGTCGGCGCCGAGCTCCTCGACCACTTCGACGGTGACCTCCAGACCCTCTGCGCCGCTGCTGACCTCGAGGTCTTCGGGCCGCACACCGAGGGTGACGCGGGCGCCGGCCTTGGCCAGCACGCTGCGCTCGACGGGCACCGTGCTGTCGCCCAGCGTGACGCCACCCTCGACGACCGGCACGTCGAGCAGGTTCATCGCCGGAGAGCCGATGAAGCCGGCAACGAAGACGTTCGTCGGGTGGTCGTACATCTTGCGCGGGGGGTCGCATTGCTGCAGGAAGCCGTCCTTGAGGACGGCGACCCGGTCACCCATCGTCATCGCCTCGGTCTGGTCGTGGGTGACATAGACCGTGGTCACCCCGAGCCGACGCTGCAGCGAGGCGATCTGCGTCCGGGTCTGCACGCGCAGCTTGGCGTCGAGGTTGGACAGCGGCTCGTCCATGAGGAACACCTGCGGGGATCGCACGATCGCGCGGCCCATCGCGACACGCTGGCGCTGGCCACCGGAGAGGGCCTTGGGCTTGCGCTCCAGGTAAGGCTCGAGGTCGAGGATCTTGGCCGCCTCGAGCACTCGCTTGGCGATCTCGTCCTTGGACACGCCGGCGATCTTGAGCGCGAAGCCCATGTTGTCGGCGACCGACATGTGCGGGTAGAGGGCGTAGTTCTGGAAGACCATGGCGACGTCGCGGTCCTTGGGGGACAGGTGGGTGACGTCGCGGTCACCGATGAAGATCTGCCCGCCGTTGACCTCTTCGAGGCCGGCGAGCATTCGCAGCGAGGTGGACTTGCCACACCCGGAGGGGCCGACGAAGACGAGGAACTCGCCATCGGCGATGTCGATGTTGAGCTTGTCGATGGTCGGCTTCGCGTTACCCGGGTAGTGCCGGGTCGCGTCCTTGAAGCGCACGGTTGCCATGTTCAGGTGTCTCCTTCACCGGCAGGAACGTGCCGGACGATCCGTAGTAAAGGTGAGAGGCCGGGTCGGACGACTCCAGCTTCGGTCATCTTCGCGCATGCCGGCCGTCGCGTCCAGCAGTTGTGTGAAACATCTTTCAGCCAACTGTGGAAGTTCTTGCAGAGCCGCGCTAGGGTCGGTCACGTGAGGGCCGCCAGGTCGTCCGGCTTCGAAGGAGAATCCATGCAAAAGCGCGTTTACGGCGCGGTGGCTCTCGCGGGTGTGTCCGCGTTGGCCATCAGTGCCTGTGGTGGGTCGTCGACCCCAACGGCCACCACCGCGGCCTCGGCCGCACAGACCGCCGCCACCAGTGCGGCCCCGGCTCCCGCAGCGACGACCGCTGCGCCCGTGCGTGACGCCGCCGTCGACCTGGTCATCTGGTGCGACAACGACCGCAAGCCGATCATCGACAAGTACGCGGCCCAGTTCGGCACCGATCAGGGCATCAAGGTCGCCGTCCAGGTGTCGACCGATGTGCGCAAGGACTTCAAGGACGCCACCAACGCCGGCAAGGGTCCGGACGTCATCGTCGGCGCCCACGACTGGCTCGGTGAGCTCGTCCAGAACCAGGCCGTCAAGCCCATCAACCTCTCCGCCGCCGACCAGGGCAAGTTCCCGGCCGAGGCGATGGCCGCAGCGAAGTTCAACGGCCAGGTCTACGGCGTCCCGTATGCCGTCGAGAACATCGGCATCGTGCGCAACACGGCGCTCGCGCCCAACGCCCCCGCCACCTTTGAGGAGATGGTCACCAAGGGCTCCGCGCTGGTCAAAGAGGGCAAGGCGACCAACGCCGTCCTACTCACCGTCAGCAAGACCGGTGACGCCTACCACTCCTACCCGTTCCTGCGCGCCTTCGGCGGCGGCGTCTTCGCCCAGAAGGCCAGCGGCGACTACGACCCGACCAAGGTCATCGTCGGTTCGGCCGAGTCGATCCTCGGCGGCGAGCAGTTCGCCAAGCTCGGCAAGGACGGCATTCTCTCCACCAACATCGACGGCGGCATCGTCGACCAGGTCTTCGACGCCGGCAAGGCGCCCTATGCCATGACCGGCCCGTGGGCCATCGAGAAGGCCAAGAAGGCCGGCATCCAGTACGCCATCTCGCCGCTGCCGACGATCGCCGGCAAGCAGATGACCCCGTTCCTCGGTGTCCAGATGTTCTACGTCTCGGCAAAGGCCAAGAACGACGCCTTCGCGCAGGAGTTCGTCACCAAGTACGTGACGAAGAAGGACCTGCAGATCGACATGTACACCATCGGCAAGCGTCCGCCGGCCCTCACCGAGGCATACTCGCAGGTCGCCGCCAGCGACCCCGACATCAAGTCGTGGTTCGAGGCCGGCAAGGGCGCCCTGCCGATGCCGAACATCCCCGCGATGAACTCCGTCTGGGGCCCGATGGGCCAGGCGACGGCCGACATCATCGCTCAGAAGGACACGGCCGCTAACCGGCTCAAGGCCGCGCAGACCGAGATCGAGGCGAACATCAAGAAGGCAGGCTGAGTCGCCGCTCAGCTGAGCGAACCCCCGTGACTGACGCACTCGGGCCGGTCGGTCCTCCGGCCGGCCCGAGTGCTCAGCGCAGCCCTTTCCGCCGTGCCCGTCCGTCCTGCCTTGGAGCGCACTTATGACCCGAAGCCCGTGGCTCATCGTCAAGTGGGTGGCAATCGGCACCACCCTGGCCCTGTTGTTGTGGATCGCCGGCAAGTATGCAGCCGCCGGTCAGCTGCCGTTCGTCATCGGGGTGGGCTTCGTCGCCATGTGCGTGCTGCTCGTCTACGGCACGTCGCGGTCCGTGCCCATGAAGTATCTCTTCCCCGGCCTGTTCTTCCTGCTGGCCCTTCAGGTCTGGCCGATCATCTTCACGGTCATGACGTCCCTCACCAACTACGGGGACGGGCACATGGGCGCCAAGGAGGATTCGGTCAAGTACCTCGTCGCACAGAGCGTCACCGAGGTGCCCGACGCGCCGCGATACACGATGAGTGTCGCCGTCACCTCCGGCGGTGACGTCACGACCAGCGATCTCGTCCTGTTGCTCACCGACCCGACCCAGGGCACCACCTTCGTCGGCGACGCCGACGGGCTCAGCCCGATCTCCGATGGCGTCGTGAAGAGCGAGACCGGCAAGATCACGGCGGCCGCCGGCTATCAGATCCTCGGCGCCCGCGAGGTCAACGCCCGGTCGGCCGACCTCAATGCCATCGCGGTGCCCACCGATGACGGCGGCGGCATCAAGACCTCAGGGCTGTCCGAAGCGTTCGTCGGCAAGGCGTCGATTCGATACGACGCGGCCGCCGATCGGCTCATCGACACGGCTACCGGCATTCGCTACCAACCGCAGAATGCCCAGTGGGTGCCCGAAGGCGGCCAGGGACAGGCGCTGACGACCGGGTGGATGGAGAACGTCGGCTTCCGCAACTACACCGACGCGCTAACCAACGACACCCTGCGCACCGGCTTCCTGAAGATCCTCATCTGGAACCTCATCTTCCCGCTCATCAGCGTGGCCTCGACCTTCCTGCTCGGGATGGCCTTCGCGCTGCTGTTCAACGACGACCGCATCAAATTCAAGGGTCTGTGGCGCTCGCTACTCATCCTCCCGTATGCCCTGCCCGGCTTCGTGACCGCCCTCGTGTGGCGGCAGATGTTCAACCAGGACCCGAACTTCGGGCTCATCAACAAGACCCTCGGGTGGTCGGTCGACTGGCTCGGTGACCCGACGGCCGCGAAGGTCGCGCTGCTCATCACCAACCTCTGGTTGGGCTTCCCCTACATGTTCCTCATCTGCACGGGTGCCCTGCAGTCGGTGCCCGGCGACGTCAAGGAAGCCGCAAAGATCGACGGGGCGTCTGGCCTTCGGACCGTCCAGTCGATCATCATGCCGCTCGTGCTCGTGGCGGTGGGGCCGCTGCTCGTCGCCTCCTATGCCTTCAACTTCAACAACTTCGCGCTCATCTTCCTGATGACCAACGGCGGGCCGTTCGAGGGCAACCAGACCCAGGTCGGCTCCACCGACCTGCTCATCACCTACGCCTTCCGCCTGGCGATCGGCGGCACGACGCCGAACTTCGGCTTCGCCGCCGCGATCTCGATGTTCATCTTCGTCATCGTCGCTCTCATCTCGTTGCAGGGCTTCCGCCGCACCGCTTCCCTGGAGGACGTCAACTGATGACCGCCCCTGCGGACAACGGCACCGCCGTCACCACCCATGCCTTCGATGCACCACCGAGCGCCAAGAAGCGCGACCCGTGGTCGATCGTGCGCTACCTCGCGCTCGCCGCCGCGCTCGTCTTCGCGCTCTTCCCGATCTGGTTCATCGTCGCGGCCGCCGTCAACCCGGCCGGCAACCTCAACACCACCCAACTGCTGCCGGACGGCTTCGGCACGGGCAACTACGCTGAGTTGACCAGCGCCCGCCCGTTCTGGAGTTGGTACAAGAACACCCTCATCATCGCGGGCTTCGGCTCGATCTTCGCGGTCTTCATCGGGGTGTGCGCGGCATACGCCTTCTCCCGCTTGCGATTTGCCGGCCGCCGCCCGGGCCTGATGACGCTGCTGCTCATCCAGATGTTCCCGTCGCTGCTCACCTTCGTCGCCCTCTTCCGGATCTTCACCGACCTCGGCGACGTCATCCCCCAGTTCGGGCTCAACACCTCGATCGGCCTGATCCTCGCCTATCTCGGCGGGGCGATGGGCGGCAACGTCTGGCTGCTCAAGGGCTACTTCGACACGGTCCCCAAAGAGCTCGACGAGGCGGCCAAGGTCGACGGCGCCAGCCACGCCCGGATCTTCTTCTCGATGACCCTGCCGCTCATCACGCCGATCCTCGTCACCGTCGGGATGATCCAGTTCATCGGGCTGTTCAACGAGTTCCTGCTCGCCAGCGTCTTCCTCAAGGACGTCGAGGCGCAGACCCTCGGCGTCGGCCTCAACGCCCTGCTCACCGCCGACCGCAACAAGTATTTCGGCGCGTTCTGCATGGGTGCGGTCCTGGCCTCGGCTCCGATCGTCCTGGTCTACCTGTCCTTCCAGCGTCAGCTCATCGGCGGCCTCACCGCTGGCTCGGTGAAGTGACCTCGATCCTGCTAGGGCCGGTGGGGGCGACGACTGCCGTCGCCCCCACCGGCCTGCGCCGGCCGCACCACGACGGGTCGGCGCTGTATGTCTCGACCGAGACGCCCCGGCTCGGCGAGACGGTCACCGTCTGGCTGCGCGTTCCGACCGGCGCGACCGTCACGGACGACGCAGAGCCCCCCTATACCGCGGCATACGTGCGGGTGCTCGCTGACGGGGAGCCGCGATTCGAGCCCGCCGTGATCGACGCGGCACGCAGCACGCAGGCCGAGACGTGGTGGCGCGCCACGCTCACCTGCCGCAATCCGGTGACGTCCTATCGGTGGCTGTTGGCTGGCGGCCCGGTCGGCTGGCTGTGGGTGGACGGGAGCGGGGCCCATCTGCGCGACGTGCCAGACGCCGCCAACTTCCGCATCGTCGCCGCCGACGAGCCGCTCGCGCCGTGGCCGTTGGACGCGGTCGTCTACCAGATCTTCCCGGACCGTTTCGCCCGGTCGGCGGACGCCGATGCCCGCCCGGTGCCGGACTGGGCGACGGCAGCTCGCTGGAATGAGCCGGTCGTCGTGGACCCCCCTCGAGAGGGCGGCCGACAGTTCTTCGGCGGCGACCTCGACGGCATCACCGAGCATCTCGACTACATCGCCGCCCTCGGCGCCGACGTCGTCTATCTCACCCCGGTGTTCCCCGGCCGATCCAACCACCGCTACGACGCGCACACCTTCTCGACGGTCGATCCGGTCCTCGGCGGCGACGAGGCGCTCCGTCGGCTCACCGCAGCCGCCCACGCTCGCGGCATCCGGGTGCTCGGCGATTTCACCAGCAACCACACCGGGGTCACCCACGAGTGGTTCGTCGCCGCCCAGGCCGACCCGCAGGCCCCGGAACGCCACTTCTACTTCTTCGACGACGACGGCGGGTATGCCGCGTGGCTCGGCGTGCCATCACTGCCGAAGCTCGACCACTCCAGCCCCCTGCTGCGTCAGCGGCTCTTCGAGGATCCCGACGGCGTCGTCCGCAGGTGGCTCGGCCCAGCCGGCGGGCTGGATGGGTGGCGCGTCGACGTCGCCAACATGACCGGCCGACACGGCTCGGACGATCTGTATCACGAGGTGGCGCGCGAGATGCGCCGCGCCAGCGTGGCCGCCAAGCCCGACGCGCTCGTCATCGCCGAGCACTGCCACGACGTGTCCACCGACCTCACCGGAGACGGCTGGCACGGCGTGATGAACTACGCGGGGTTCACCCGCCCGGTGTGGACGTGGCTCACCGATCCAACGACCCCCGACGGTCCCCGAGACTTCCTCGGCCAGCCGGTGCGGGTCCCCCGCCTGCCGGGCTCGCTCGTGGCCGAGGCGATGGTGGACTTCTCGAGCCGCATCCCGTGGTCGTTGTTCGTGCGTTCCTTCATCCTGCTCGGCTCCCACGACACCTCGCGGATCCACACCCTCGTGGGCGGCGAGCCAGAGCTCGTGCGGGTTGCCGCGGGGCTGCTGTTCACCATGCCCGGCATCCCGATGGTCTGCTACGGGGACGAGATCGGGATGCGGGGCCGGTTCGGTGAAGACGGTCGCCGCCCGATGCCCTGGCCCAGCGGCCATCCGCGCGGCAGCGAGCCGTGGGACGAGAGTCTGCTCGCGGCATACCGGGAGTTGGCCTCGGTGCGGCGGGAGTCGGTGGCCCTGCGCCGGGGCGGGATGCGGTGGGTGTATGCCGCCGACGACGCCCTCGTCTTCGTCCGCGAGGCGCCGGGGGAGTCGGTGCTCGTGCACGCGGCCCGCGCCGCTCACGGGCCTCTCGACATCGAGCTGGCCGACCTGCCCGGGCTCGAGGACAGTCGGGTCGTGCTCGGCCACGGCGGTGAGCTGCACGGGCCGAAGTTGACCTTCGACGCGGTGGGACCGCAGGTCAGCCTTCGATCCTGGAACACTCCGCTACCAGCGGCGATCCAGGAAGACTGAGGGGGCGACGTGGCGCGTGCACGGCAGAAAGACATAGCCCGACATGCCGGGCTGAGCGAGGCGACCGTCAGCAGGGTGCTCAACGGCCACTCCGGCGTCTCCGAGGCGACCCGCCAGACGGTGCTCACGACTCTAGACGTCCTGGGTTTCGAACGGCCCACCTACTTGCGGCGCAAGAGCGTCGGGCTCGTCGGGCTCATCCTGCCCGAGCTCACCAACCCGATCTTCCCGGCCTTTGCCCAGATCATCGAGACCGCGCTCGCCAGGCGCGGCTACACCCCGATCCTGTGCACTCAGACTCCGGGTGGTGTCCACGAGGACGACTATGTCCAGTCGCTGCTCGACCACGGAGTCGCCGGCATCATCAACATCTCCGGCCTGCACGCCGACACTGAAGCCAAGCCGGATCGCTACTTCCGGCTGCGTGAGATCGGGCTCCCGCTCGTGCTCGTCAATGGGGCCGTCGAGGGACTGGACGTCCCGACGATCGGCGATGACGACGACGCGGCCGTTTCGATGGCCGTCGGTCACCTCGTCGCGCTCGGGCACGAGCGGATCGGGTTGGCGGCTGGGCCGAGCCGCTTCGTGCCGGTCGTGCGGAAGGTCCGGAGTTTCCGCTCGGCGATGAGCCGTCGGGGCGTGCTCACCGCAGCCGAGGTGGATTCACTCATCGCCCATGACCTCTTCACGGTCGAGGGCGGCTGCGCGGCAGCCGAGCAGCTGCTCGACCGGGGGGTGACCGCCATCGTCGCTGCGTCGGACCTGATGGCCCTCGGCGCTACCCGGGCCGTGCGGGCCCGAGGCCTGCGGGTGCCCGAGGACGTCTCGGTAGTCGGCTATGACGACGGCCCACTGCTCGTCTTCACCGATCCCCCGTTGACGACCCTTCGCCAGAACGTGCCGGCCATGGGCGAAGCCGCCGTGACCGCCCTCGTCGACCTCATCGCAGGTTCGCCCTCGACGGCCCGGGAGTATGTCTTCCGGCCCGAGCTCGTCGTGCGCGGGTCGACGGGGCCGTGCGTCGTGCAGATGCGCCCGTGGCCTCCGGCTGCGTCGGCGCGAGCGGACCCGGCCAGCGGCCAACGCGAGCGCTCCTGAGCGATGTCTCAGCGCCGTTCAGTGGCGCCGGGCGCGCCGGGCGGTTACCTTCGGGGTATGAAGATCTCCGACGTGCTTCGCTCCAAGGGAACAATGGTCGTCACGATTCGACCGGACGAGACGGTGGAGCGGCTGCTCGAGATGCTCGACGATCGCGGCATCGGCGCGCTCGTCGTGAGCGAGGACGGCAACACCGTCGGCGGGATCGTCAGCGAGCGTGACGTCGTCCGCCAGCTGCGGCGTCGGGGGTCCGAGGTCCTCGCCGGCCCGGTGAGCGAGATCATGACACGCGAGGTGACGACCTGCTCGCCCGACGACGATGTCGAGTCTCTCGCCGGGACGATGACGATGCAACGGATTCGGCACGTGCCCGTGTTGGACGACGGTCGGCTCAGCGCCATTGTCAGCATCGGCGACATCGTCAAGCACCGGATCTCGGACCTGCAGGCCGAACGCGACCACCTCGCCGGCTATATCCAGCAGTAGCCTGCCGCGTCACTCGGGGGGCTCCTGCTCGCTTACCGTTGACCTATGACGGCCGAGACCGAGGCGCTCTCTGAGCGGTTAGGCCCTTATCGACTGATCCAGCGGATCGGCGAGGGGGGGATGGGGGTCGTCCACCTCGCGCTTGACCCGCATGGGCGTGCCGTCGCCATCAAGGTCCTGCGCTCCCACATCGCCCACGACTCCGAAGCTCGGGCTCGGCTCGAGCGCGAGGTCGCCACCCTGGCCCGGATCCGCCATCCGCGCGTCGCGCCGGTCATCGACAGTGACCTGTCCGGGGCCCGACCCTATGTCGTCACTCGTTACATCGCCGGAGACCCCCTCGACGAAGCCGTCGACACCTGCGGCCCGCTGGCCGGTGATGCCTTGGTGCGCCTTGCCCGGGGGCTGCATGGGGCATTGGAGGCGATCCACGCCGTCGGGGTCGTCCATCGCGACCTCAAGCCCGGCAACGTCCTGCTCGATGAGGGCGGCGACCCCGTGGTGATCGACTTCGGCATCGCCCACATCGCCGACGACGCACGCTTGACGGCCACCGGACTGGTCATGGGCACGCCGGGCTATCTCTCGCCCGAGGTCATCGAAGGGGCCGCCGTCACCGAGGCGACCGACTGGTGGGGGTGGGCTGCGACGATCGCGTTCGCGGCCACTGGCCGTCCCCCGTTCGGTCGGGGCTCGATGGACATCGTGCTGACCCGGGTCCGAGCCGGCAGCTGCAATCTCGACGGGGTCGATCCTCGCCTCGAACCGCTGCTTGCGGCCGCGTTGTCGCCCTATCCCGATCAGCGCCCGCCGGCGCACACAGTCCTCGAGGCACTCGAGCGGTATGCCGCAGGTGGATTCGCGACCGATGCGTTGACCGTGTCCGGTCACCAGTTGCCCCCGACGGCACCGGTGAGCTCGCGGCATACGGCCGTGTTGCCGCAGTTGCCGCCCCCGACCGGCGCACCCGTGGCTTACGCCCCGCCCCAGGCCAACCCCGCTCGTGCCTCCGGGCCGTATGCCGCACCGCCCCCGCCCCCGCCCCCGCCCGTGGCGCCGTTCCGCGCGGTCAACGTCCCCTCCCGGGTCCCCTCCGCGATCCCCTCCCCGGTCGGCCAGTCGGCCGCGGGGGAGCCGCCATCGGCGTGGGATCAGGAGTTCGGGGCCTTCGAGGGCGCACCGAGCGGCGGCGACCCACGGATCGGGCGTCCGGATCGCACCGGCACCCTGCTCGCTCTCGGAATGCTCGTCAGCGCGCTCGCAGCGCTGGCGCCGGTCGTCGCCCTCATCATCGTGCTCGGCTGGTCGTGGGTGGCCCGCACCCTCGACCGCTCGGTGACCTCGCTCGTGCTGCGCCGATTCGAGAGTGGCTGGCGGCGGCGCGATCTGCCGGTGAGCGTCGCACTAGGCCCATGGCACCTGCTCGTGGCGGCCCTGGCGACCCTCGTCGGGATGCTGTTGCCGGTGCTCGTGGGAGTCGCCGTCGACTTCTGTGTCGCGCTCGGGCTGTCTGCGCTGACCGGCTCCAGTCCCGACCCGACGCATCCCCTCGGGCTGGGCCTTGGCCTGGCCGTGGCGCTGCTCATGGCCTGGTGGGGGCCCGGCGGCACGTCGTTGCGGCGCGGGTCAAAGTCGTTGGTCCGTGGACTGGTGCGCCCGGGCCTGGCGACCGACCTCATCGTCGGGGTGTCGGCGGCTGCTGCTCTCGCCGCGCTGGTGTGGGTGGTCATGCGAGGCGGGCAGCCGTGGTGGGGGCCGTTGTCGGGGCCGCCGGGCTTGCTTAGCGCCTGGCGATGAGCCCGGGGCATACTGACCCGCATGCCCACTGGAGCGACGCTCGTCGGATTCCTGGCGACCGCGGTCGTCATCGTCGCGATCCCCGGACCGAGCCTGCTGTTCACTATCGGCCGGGCGTTGACCGTCGGGCGGCGGGACGCGCTGCTCACCGTCCTGGGTAACGCTCTCGGCCTGCTGGTGCAGACGGTCCTGGTCGCTGCGGGCGTCGGCGCACTGCTCGCGACGTCGGCGACGGCATACACGGTGGTCAAACTGGCGGGGGCCGCCTGCCTGGTGTTCCTCGGGGTGCAGGCCTTCCGGCACCGCGGTGACCTTGGGGCCGGCATGTCCCAGGCGAACGAGGGCTCGGCGGCCGGCGGCTCGGCGAACGACGGTTCGGGGGCCGTCGGATCGAGCCCGGGGGTGTCGACCGGACGCAGCCTCGTGCAGGGGTTGGCGGTCGGGGTCGGCAACCCCAAGACCCTCGTGTTCCTGTCGTCGCTGCTGCCTCAGTTCATCGACCCGACCGCTGCGCCGCAGCCGCAGATCCTCGCCCTCGGGGCGGTGTTCGCCCTGATGGCGCTGGTCGGCGATTCGGTGTGGGCGCTGGCGGCCAGCCAGGCTCGGGCCTGGTTCGGGCGCAGCCCCCGGCGGCTACGGGTGTTGGGCGGGACCGGCGGCGCACTCATGGCAGGCCTGGGCATCACCATGGCCGCTGCCGGGCGACCGCAGGTCTGATCGGGCCGCCGGCTCCGGACTCAGCCGGCGTGGGCGTGGGCCTGGACCCACGCGGCATACCCGCCGAGTAGGTCCGACACGTCGCGAAACCCCGCTCGTCGCAGGGTGCTGGCGGCAACGCTGCTGCGCCATCCTCCGGCGCAGTAGAGAAGGACCGGCAGGGTCGGGTCGAGCTCGTCGATCCGCCGACCGAGTTCCGCGAGCGGCAGTTGGCGGGCGCCCGGCAGCTGACCCTGGGCGAGCTCGCCCGCGTTGCGGATGTCGACGACTTGCACACCGGTCTCCGTGAGGGCGGCCTCGGCCTGGGCCACGGTGAGACGGCTGGCGTGGGAAACCGATTCCTGGTGGGCGACGAGATGGACCTCAGGGTGCTCGATGAAGCCGAGGACCCGGTCGTAGCCGATCCGTGCGAGCCTGACAGCGGTCTCTTGCTCGGCGCCCTCGGGAGCCATGATGATGATCCGGTCGTCGGGGGAGAGCACCATGCCGACGGTCTCGGCCATCCGACCGTCTGCCGGAACGCTGATCGCGTTGTTGAGATGCCCGGCTGCGAACTCCTGGGCGTCGCGCACGTCGAGGACGATTGCGCCCTCGGCCCGGGCCGCGGCAATCCGCTCGTCGTCGAGAGGCTCGATGCGAGCGTCGGTGTCACGGATCTCGCGATCCTGCTTGTTCAGCGTCGCGTTGTAGATGAAGTAGGCCGGAGCTGCTGGCTGCCCCTCGGTGACGACGGCCAGGAACTGCTCTTCGGTCATCGGTTGGCAGGCGTAGTTGACCGCCCGCTGCTGGCCGATTGTCGACTGCCGCTCGGTCGAGAGGTTCTTGCCGCACGCCGAGCCGGCGCCATGGGCCGGGAAGACGCGGACGGCGTCGGGCAGGCCCATCAGCTTGTGTTGCACCGAGTCATAGAGCATGCGCCCGAGCTCGTCGGCGGAGACCCCGACCGAGGCGAGCAGATCGGGCCGACCCACGTCGCCGGTGAAGAGGGCATCTCCGGTGAGCACGCCGAAGGCGACCTCGTCGTCGGCGTGCTCGAAGACCAGGACGCTGATCGATTCGGGCGTGTGGCCGGGGGTGGCCATGATCTCGAGGGTGACGTCGCCAAGGCTGATCCGCTCGCGGTCGGCTAGTGCGCGTGATGCGAAGCCTGTCTGGCCGGCCTCGCCGTAGCCGATCCAGGCCCCCGTCTCACGAGCCAGCTCGAGATGGCCGGAGAGGAAGTCGGCGTGGAAGTGGGTGTTGATCATTCCGACGATCTTCAGGCCGTGGACCTGGGCGTCGTCCAGGTAGTCGGAGATGTCGCGTCGGGGGTCGATGACAACTGCCTGGCCGGTGGTCTCGTCGCCGACGAGGTAGGAAGCCTGGGAGAGGCAGTCGAGGTAGTACTGGGTGAAGATCACGTGGTCCTCCTCCGCGGGGCTCGTTGCCTATACCCTAGGGGGTATGTTGTTGTCCGGCAAGTCGGCGGTGCCGCAGGGGTGAGCGGGATGGTGTCGTAGGCTTTGCCGGACCTCTCGGCGCCTCGGGTGCACCCCACGACCCGGTATGCCGTGAGCCCGCCGGCGTGGCGCAATTGGCAGCGCACCTGTCTTGTAAACAGGGGGTTGGGGGTTCGAGTCCCCCCGCCGGCTCCCCATGAACTGGAGGGACGCCTGTGGGCAGTCCGGCCCACTAGCATCGCGGACGTGAGCCGTATTCCGCTCAACTGAGCACTATGCCGCTCGCGCTCGATGTCACCTGTGCACCCGGCTACGCCAGTGTCGGCACCAACTTCGGCGTGAAAGTGACGCTGTCAGGTGAGGGCGGGCAGGAACTCGGCAACGGCCTGTTCGTCGACGCCGTCAGCGCCGCGCCACCAGCAGGCCGGGTACGCGGTGTCGCCGGGGGCCGGCTCCCGGTCGGCCGCGTCGATGAAGCCCTCTCGGAAGCCTGGGTGGCCGGGTGCGGTGAGGATGCCACTGAGGGCCAGGATCTCGAGAAGGCTCCGCCGATCGTCCTTGTTGCCGCGAAGCGCGGTCAGGGTCCTGGCGAGCTGGGCGACGGTGGCTGCGGGGGAAGCGGTACGCAGCGCGTCGAGCAGCTCCCGACCGGCGCTGATGTCTGCCGGTGACGGCGAGAGCCGGGGTGCGCGGGCGAACAGCTCCAGATCGAGGGTGAGGTACGTGAGTTCGTCGTGGGCGACGCCGCCCCACTTGAACCGCTCGAAGTTGAGGACGTTGGGGTCCACAGCTTCCACGTCTGGGTAGAGGTCGCACACGTGGCAGCGCTTGGAGTCCGCACCAGGCGTGTAGGGGTGGTCGGGCAGGTGCCTGGCAACGGCGAACGAGCCGAGTGCGGAGCGCAGGTCCAACCGTCTCGAGGTGAGGCTGGAGAGGAAGGCCTGGGCTACGTCGTCGAGGTCCGTCGCGGCGACAGCGGCGCGCGCGGCGGCGACCCAGCCGTCGTGGTCCAACCGTCGGGGCTCGGGGAACATCAGCCCGGCGACCAATGCGACTTGAGGCACGGGGTGAGGCACCTTGCCACTGGAGTTCTTCCAGCCCTCGGGACCCCAGAACGTGTCAGTCAGCGCCTTGAGCGCGACAGGGCTCACGTCGTAGAGCGGGGCTTCGGTCGCCATGGCTCCAATGGTGCCCGTTGGACTGGAGGTGTCCTGGCATCGCCACACCTGGCGCGGGCGGCGTCCTGCTGCCAGCGTGACGGCCGAGTTGTGAGAAGCAGTAAGAAGCTGTGATGACGGGAAAGACGGCGTTTCGCGAGGGATGGCCGGTGGTCGGTCGCTGGGTCTTGGATGAGCCACTAGCTATCTCTCGTACCGCCTCCGGAAGACAGGCGGGCGCAGCTCCCCGTCCTGCCGCGACACGCGTCGTCCGGGCGTGCGAGCATTCACCCGTGAACGAGTTGAGCTTTGTCGCCGCCGACAATGAAGGCAGTGTTGAACTTGTCCCCGTGGTTGACGGCACCTCGCTCACGCAGCTCGTCGAAGACTATGAGTCGGACCACGGAATGACGCCGTCAGGCGGCTACGCCGGGCTGATTCCCGCGCGCTTCAACTTGGGTGACCTGAGGACGTACTACCTCGCACAGAACAAGCGCCAGCGGCCCGGAAAGGGCCGCATGTGGGTGTTGGGCTGTGATTGCGGTGAGATTGGTTGCTGGCCTCTTGAGGTCACGATCACGATTGCGGGTGGTCAAGTCACCTGGACGGGCTTCCGGCAACCGCACCGGCCCGCCTGGGACTACGCCGCGTTCGGACCTTTCATCTTCGAGGAGACCCAGTACCGCGATGCCGTCGCGGGTGCCGCGTCGGCTGCCTCGACCTGAGCGCACTCAAATGCCGCCCCAGTGAAGTCAGGGGGCAGTGCGGGATGAACGGGTCACTTCAGGATGTTGTCCACGTTGACGTAGTAGACGCGCTCCAGGTGGGTGGGTGCTCCGTGAAACTCTGCCCGAACAGACACGACTGGTCGCGGCGTTCAATATCATCCGGGAACGCCTGCCACTATGCTGGCGATATCTATGGGAAGGTCTCAAATGGAAACCAAGGCAGGAGCCGCTTCCGGGCGGGACGGTGACCCTTGGAGTTTCTTTTCTCCCGCTGAGCAACGAGTTCTAGCGGCGGCGGACGAGGAGAGCCCGCTAGTGGAGGTCCTCGAGTCTTTCACGTTCTCCGAGAAATGGGGTACTCGGGTAGTTTTTGAGGGACTGACTTCGGATGCGGCGCAAGCGTGCGTCACAGACCTCCGAGCGAAAGGCTTGATTGAAGTCTTCAGAGAGTCGGGTGGCGACTTCGTCACTGACGCTGAGATCGGTTGCTGTCTAGAGGTAGGCGAAGGCGAGGCGCTCTGGATTCGCCTATCCGAAGCGGGTGTGGAAATATACTACTACGGATCCTCTGGCTGACTTGAAGAGAGGTGAAGTGACCCCGTCTTGAACTGTCATTATGTGCTCATGGACGTGTTCACGACGAATGCACCCGGTTGGCATGCCCCAAAATGATCGGCGATCAGCCGGGCGCTGAGCCCGGCATCGTCGAGCAACGTGGCTGTCGTCTTGCGCGGGCTGTGCGAGGTCACCCACTCGAAACCGACCCGGTCGAAGGCCCGACGCGGACACCGGCGTGTTTGGTGGGATCGAGGAAGGCATCCAGCGAGCCAGGGAACATCGGCCCGTCAGCGCTGGGCGGAGCAACCAGCGGACAGATCCCGGAAAGAGCACCTCGCGAGAGGGCCGGGTGATTCACGAGTGAGGCGACCACGACGCAAACGACTGACTCTGCCCGGCCAGCCCCAGCCAGCCATCACCAACGCTCAAAGGCGATTCAGTCGGGGCTCGCGGGCCGGGTCTCGGGCGGCTGGTGGGGGTGGTGGTGGTGCCAAGTGGCCCAAGGCGACGGCGTACATCACCGAGCACCTCGACGTGCTCTTGGTGTTCTACGACTAACCCGCCGAGTTTCTGGGTCGACCTTGCGCACCACCAACCCGATCGAGTCGTCGTTCGCCACGGCGCGGCTTGGGCATTGGGTCACCAAGGGGCCCAGGCGGCGCGCCGTCAATGCACCCCACCTCGTCGCCCTCGTCCGAGCTGGCGCGACGTTCGAGAAAGGCGTCCTGGTCGAACGCCCCGACGACCCGAATCAGAAGGCCATGGCGCGCCTCGATGACGGCGCCGTGTTGCGGATCTGCCATCATGTGCTGATGGGCGTGTGCATCCCATACAGAAAGGCATAGTCGGCGCTCTCCACGGCGCCGAAGAAGGCGGGGTCGTTCATGACTTCCTGGCGGGCCAGGCGGGCGCTTCGACGGATTCGCCGGAACATCAAACGTTCGGGCTATCACCTCTACGTGATCATCGGAACGCAGGATCCCAATTACGCCTACACGATCGGCTTGACGGATCGGAACCTCCCAGAGCTTGTCTTGGCAGGCTGCGTCACCCTCCATCTCGACGAGGTGGCGACCGTAATGAAATCGGCAGTCGCTCAGCTCGCGGGCCCTTCTGCACCATCTGTGGTAGAGGTGCCAGGCATAGGCAACTTCCTGCTTGGACCCGTCCATGATTCCTGGATCACGTCTCTACTCCTCGGTTTGCGGCATTACTATCAGGAGCGCCCGACTTACTCATGCCGACAACTGGTTCCCGCCACGCCGGCCTTGCAATCCTATGACACACCCGATATGTCCATATCGATGGATTCCGCACCTATGTGGAGTATCGAAGAACGAGATTGGGAACTGCCGATTCCATTCGAGTCCATGGCAATCGTCGATCTTTCAGTGGCTCGTGGGGAGCCCGTGACACAGTGCAGCCGGTCGGACGAGACGACCTGGCGGATGTGGGCGGAAGACTCGTTCGCGTTGACGCAGGACGACACCGTGGTCGTATCGATGGGCACACTGTTGGCCTACGATCCCGGCTTGGAGTTCACGGCAAGGATGCCCGTGGATTCGGCTGTAAGCCGCCGCAACCCTGAGGGTGAATGGCGAGAGGCGGAAGTTACTGAGGAGCGCGACTAGCCAAGCCTCCTGTATTTTCCGCGGCTGGGCTGCCGTTCAGCCTCCCCCTCGAGCCGGAGACATCACGAAGCCAACACGCCGCTCCGGGGCGGTCCACGAAAGACTATGCACGTCAAGGGGTTCGGTTGCCAATCAAGTTGGCACCCCGGCAAGAAGATTCGAATCAGTGGCCGGGGAGGAGGCACCGTCAGTTCTTATGGGAGAACCTGTACGACGTGGTGACTTCTCGAGGGAAATGCGTCGCATGGCGGAGCGCCTGGCGGGCCACGTTCCCGCACCCGCGGATGACGCGTCGGAGTCTGTGTGGAGCCAATGGATGAACTCGATGGAAGTCGATGACTGGATTCAGGGATGGCTCACGAGCGGGGAAGGCGCTCGGGTGGATAAGTCAGAGGTCGCGGCCGTCCGCCGGAGCTTGGTCGCTCATGCGGAGTGGCGCCAAGTACTTGGCCCTCGGTACGACCTCCTGCTTGAGGCCGTGGATCTATTGGTACGCTCCAAATAGTCTTGAACCCCCTCCACCGCATCGCGGCTGCTACATCAGGGCAGCCGACCGGTTCCTGAAGAAGGGCGGATGAACAGACTTTGCGCAGACGAGACATCAGAGAAGGAATGCAGTTCGTTCTTCCGCTTCGCCCACGAGGACACGCTGGGGTCGTCGTTGTCAAATACAGTGTGCGCAGCAGAATCCTGGTGGCAGGCTGCTACGGCCGTGTTCTTAGGGCGATGCCTGAGCGGCTGCTGGATTTTGAACCCGAACTGGTGTCTCTTGTCGCCCGTGTGAGCGACGCGGGGATCGTGTGCGGGGCTTGGCAGTTGTTGGGGACCATGCCTGGTTTCTCTCGTGAGGGATGGCCGGCGCACACGTTCTCTTGGAAAGACGATTCAGGCAGATGGTTTGTTGACGAGTTCGACAAGGACGACACAACCACCCGGATTAGGTCTACGCGTGCAGCGCGCAGTTATGCAGAGACCTTCCCGAATAGCATCCTTCACGATGAGTTTACGCTACAGGGTCATCTGTCGATTATATTGGATGCCAAGGAGCTGCTCTGGGAGGAATGGCTGGCACGACGAGAAGCGGACGCAAATCGAATCAGCCCCGATTGATTTAGTCAGTTGCCTCGATCGCTTTGTCGTTGACCCGCGACGCGCGCCGGCACCGCCGGCGGCCGTGGCAACTTCCCGCTCGTGGCGGTAGCCGTTGCGGAGCGCCACCGGATGACCAGCCTCGTCCAATTTGTGAGCGAACGCCTCGACGTACGCGGCGACCTCGGCCAGCAAGCGCCGCCGCTAGCATCGCCCTCGCACCGGCGCGGACCATCTCATCCAGCAACGATCCACCCACCGCAAGCGGGGCGTGCTTCCTGGGCTCGTGCTCCTGCAGGACCCCTGTGAGCACGGCCGCCCCTTCCCCGAACCATCGCGCCAACGGCGGCTCTTGATCAGACTTTCATCGGGCTTCAGATCATCCACGGGTTCCCCTTTTTCCTTCGCGCTTGGCTAGGCCCAGTCGGCGTTCGAGGTTGCCTCGCTACGGGCCTGATGAGCGGGTGACTTCACCGCGGGGAACCACCTGCGACAAGAGCGGACATGACGCGCCATTCCCATCGCACGTGGATCGCACGACTAGGATCTGCGCGGCATTCGGAGGACGTTTGCCCAGGTCAAAGGCCCGTCATGGGTGACCGTTCGAAGTCTTGTAAACAGGTGGTTGGGGGTTCGAGTCCCCCCGCCGGCTCTCCTTGAACCTAGAGCTGAAGGTGCAGTCGTAGTGCGTCGTCCAGTCGCGCCATCAGCTGCGCCGGGACGAGCCCGAGGGGTGGGCCGACGATCCTCTCGACGGATACCGACCGGATCTGCTCGGCCTGGGCTTTGGAGTTCACCCGCAGGCCGGTCTCTTCGGCGGGCAGGGCGACCTGGAAGGGGTAGACACTCGCCACGTTGCTGGTGATCGGGACGATGGTGACTACTCCGCGGCCGAGCCGGGCGGCGGTGGCGTTGGCGCGATCGTTGCTGACGACTACCGCGGGCCGGCGCTTGCTCGCCTCGGCGTGACGGGCGGGCTCAAGGTCGACAAGTCGGATCTCACCGCGCAGCATCGATGAGCCCGTCGGCCGTGGTCTGCTCCCAGGCGTCGGCGTCGCCCGAGGACTCCCATTCGACCCAGGCGGCGGCATAGGCGTCGTCGAGCTCGGGCTGGCCCAGCCGTCGGATGGCGAGCTGGATGGCCGCAGACCGGCTGCCGATACCGGCAGCTCGGATATAGCGGTCCAAGGCGGCGACATCCTCGTCGGGGAGGCTGATGCTGAGCTTCATCACCCGATCCTACCTTGGTATGAATGCACTGCTACCAACTCCCCGCAACCCCTGTTTGGTCGAGGTGTTCCGCGGTCACCAAGCTATGCGCCCGCGAGAGTGGTCTCAGTCGTCCGGGAGGGCTGCGAAGGCCCGCTTGGTGTCGAGATACCAACCCATCGACGTCTTGGGGTGGAGCCAGCGGCCCTTCATCGCGCGCAGAGCCTGCTTGTGGGTCGCGTCGCCGGACTTCTCCGCTGTCTTGAGGTGTTCGTCCTGCGCCTTGATCACTTCGTCGGCGTTCTCCCCGTGGTGCTCGAGGTCGCAAGGCCCTCCGAGCGCTCGGCAGGTCATGGTCTTCATGGTCGTCTCCTTATCGGGGTGTGTCCTGATGTGCTGACGTTCGAAGTGGGCAGGTCGTGACGTGTCAGCCGCGCGGTCGCCCGCGGTCTCGGCGAACGACTCGCGAGAGGACGTCGGGCGCGGCACGGAAAGTGATGGCGCGCACGAGGCCGTCGCCAATGGTGAAGTCGAAGACAACCTTGGCCGCGCCGAGGTGGAACCAGGCGGTGCCGGGTCGGTCACCGACGAAGACCGGGAGTGTGGCCTTGGCACTGCCGTTGAAGAACGCCGCCACCTCATCGCGGCCCTGGATCTGCGCAGGTGTGCCCATGAGGACCGCGGCGTCGTCAGCGGTCACGTGGGCGTCGGGTGCCAGCAGTCGCAGCAACCGATCGAAGTCGCCGTTCTTGGCTGCCGCCATGAAGGCGTCGACCACTTCCCAATCGGCTAGGCGGTCCTCGAGCTGAGGCTGGGTGACCTTGGCTCGTGCCCGCGATGCCAGCTTGCGTGCGGCCGCCGGCGTGGTGTCCAGCAGCGCCGCGATCGTCGGGAACTCGAACCCGAAACTGTCGTGGAGCACGAAGGCGACCCGTTCGCGCGGGGAGAGCCGGTCGAGCACGACGTGCAGGGCAAGACCGACGGTCTCGGCGAGGGCGACGTCATCGGCCGGATCGGTGGCGTGCTCCTTTGGCTCGACGTAATCCACGGGTACCGGGGTCCGTGATCGCAGCCGATCCAGGCACAGCCGGGTGGTCACGGTCGTCAGCCAGGCCGGCAGGCTATCGATCACAACGTCCGTCGTGTGCAGGCGCAACCACGCCTGCTGCACGACGTCCTGTGCCTCGGCGTGGTCGCTGAGCACCCGGCTCGCGATCCCTACCAAGCGCGGCCGCTCAGCCTCGAACATATCCGTCTGGTCCACGACCTCCACCCTTCCACCATCTGCCGGTCACCCCCCTGACGGATGAGTTGGGCCGAGTGTGACCGCACTTCCCAAGACTGCGGCGACTCTCTAAGCCGTGTTCACCCCGGGGACTGGGTCTCGGTGACCGTGGACGTGGCGGAGCTCTACGAGCGCGTGGTCGTGCTCACGGGATCGTCCCTTTGGCGGCGCGTCATCTTTGATGGCGCCGAGACCGGCCTGCTGCCAGCGCGGTGGGCCGGGTCTGTCTGGCTGACGACCCGGACCCTCCCGAGCCGACCCTCACGGACGCCTTCGCGTTGATCAGACGGGTCCGCAGGCCAACGCCTGTGAGCCCGTCAGGTTCCTGACGAGCGCTCGCATAGTGCTCACACCTTGAGGCATGGCGCACGCCGCGAGCTCTCCGCCCGGGTCGACAGTCAGACCGTCCGAGTGCTGCGCCCGGCATAAAGGGACACGCCGATCGCGGCGAGAACAACCTGGATGACCAGTTTGATCCAGTCGATCCCGCTGGTGTTGCCGACGCCAAGAGCGTTAGCGATGAAGGTGCCGATCAAGGCAGCGACGATGCCGATGACGATGGTCACCAAGATCGAGATGTGCTGCCGGCCGCGCACCACCAGGCGTCCCAGGGCTCCGATCACGGCACCCACGACGATGGCGCTGATAATGGATGAGATCATGTGATTCTCCTTTGAAGAGTTGAGGACATCAGCGGTTCTTGAAGGCGTCCTTGACCTTCTCGCCGGCTTGCTTGAGGTTCGCGCCGACCTGATCGGCCTTGCCTTCAGCCTCGAGACGCTCGTTGTCGCTGACCTTGCCAGCGCCTTCCTTGATCTTGCCTTTGGCCTCTTGGGCCATGTTCTTGGCGTCGTCGGTGGTGCTCATGAGCTGCGCCTTCCTGGTGGGTCTGATTCCTTGGTGGATCTTTGACATCAGAGTCATTCCCCGTGAGGACGGAACTAAACCTCGTCGGCGCGGAGTCTGTTGGCCGACGACTCCAGGGTCGCCGCGAGCATGGCCTCCAACGCCGGCTGCCAGTTGATCGACATGCCCATGCGAACTGGCGGCGTGGCCGCGACCGTCCCCGAGCCGCGCTGTTGGACTCGGGGACGGCCTACTTGTATCTACCCACCCGCTGATATCTCACTCCGTCCAGTACCGGGGGGGTGCCAGCCCGGGCTCCAACGACAACCACGGCCAGGCCACGGCCGCGCTCAGACACTCGCCGGCTCTTGAGGGCGGGGTCGTCGAGCGGCATACAGGCCCTAACGAGGCAACGTGGGTGAATAGCCTTCCCCAAGATCGTCGATCGCATTGCGCGCAAAGACCTGTTGTTCGGTGGTCGCGCGCTCCGCTCGACCGCGTCCCAGGAAGCTCACCGCCCAGTGCAGCAGAGTGGTCACTCTGTGTTTGAAGCCCACGATGTAGGCGATGTGGATCGCCAGCCACAGCAGCCACGCGATGAAGCCGCCGAACTGGAACCGACCGATGCTCGCGACGGCGGAGAAGCGAGAGATCGTCGCCATCGAGCCCTTGTCCGAGTACTTGAACGGACCGCGCGCCGGCTGGCCGTCCAAGCGACGGCTGATCTGGTCAGCGGCATATCGGGCACCCTGGATGGCGACCTGCGCGACGCCCGGACAGTCCTTGAGGGCAGCCATGTCACCGACGACGAACACCTCGGGGTGCCCCGGCAGGGTGAGGTCGCCCTGAACCTCGATGCGACCAGCGCGATCGAGACCGGCGCCGGTCTGCTCTGCGAGCTGCCCGGCGAGAGGTGATGCCGCGACGCCCGCTGCCCAGACCTTGGTGACGGCCGCGATGCGGCGGGACCCACCATCGGGATCACGCACGGTGACGCTCGCCGCATCGAGGTCGGTGACCATCGTCGCGAGCATCACTTCAACGCCCATCTTCTCGAGGCGCGATCGCGCGTGGTCCCCCAGCTTTTCGCCGAAACTCGTCAGCACGGCCGGCGCGGCGTCGAGGAGGATGACCCGAGCTGCCCCCGGATCGATGGAGCGGAAGTCGCGTTTTAGGGTGCGACTGGCGAGTTCGGCGATCTGACCGGCCATCTCGACACCTGTCGGGCCTGCGCCCACGATCACGAACGTGAGGAGGCGGCCCCGCTCCGCCTCGCTCTCGGCGATCTCGGCCGCTTCGAAGGCGCCGAAGATCCGCCCGCGGAGCTCAAGAGCATCGTCGATGCTCTTCATGCCCGGTGCGTGGCGCGCGAAGTGGGCGTTGCCGAAGTAGGACTGGCCCGCGCCGGCGGCGACCAAGAGCGAGTCGTATGCCGTGACAACCTGCTGTCCCAGCAGCTCACTCGTCACGGTTCTTGCGCCTACATCGATCCCGGTGACATCGCCGAGGATGACCCGGGCGTTCTTCTGGCGCGCGAGGATTTCGCGCGTCGCCGGAGCGATCTCCCCCTGCGACAGGATCCCGGTGGCCACCTGGTACAGCAGCGGCTGGAAGAGGTGGTGGGACGTCCGGGCGATGAGCGTGATATCCGCGTCGGTCCGGCGCATCGCACGGGCGAAGAACAGGCCGCCGAAGCCGGATCCAATGACGACGACGCGATGACGCGGGGAGGTTTGGGGGACCTCCTTGTGGTCTTCCTTCAACATGACGACGGAGTCTCTAGACATCCCTACTCCTGGTCTGTTCGGGCCGGAACTGGGCACCTAAGCCAGGTGGACGATACCCACCGCCTCGCCGCTGAAACGTGCGACTCGAGCGAAGGAGCAACCGGGGGTATGCCTGCCTGCGAGGGGCTCGCCGGTTTCGTCGACGCCCGGTTGGGTACATCCAGGTCATGGCAGCGCAGCCGCTGGTGCTCGAGGACATCCCTAGCCGCTGGACCCCGGAGGGGGTCCTCGCGGTCATCGGGGACAAGGTCTTGTTGCCCCAATACCCCTGTCTCGGCGCTCGGTCCGCCGTCCGAAGGGGCCGTGTCACGGTGGGGGCCTTCGGCGAGCTGGGCTCTGCCGCGGCGGCCCGCGACCTAGTGACGCACTTGACTCAGTTCGCGGAGGACGTTGACCTGGACGCGGGGTTTGCCTCGTTCGCAGCGGCATTCCGAGGGCCGGTTATTTGTGACGAGCGGCAGTTTGAGCGGTTGCTGTGGCGTCAACTGCAGGGTGTCCACGACCAGGACGATCAGCCGTGGAGTAGCGGGGTCTCGCCGGATCCGAGCAGTGGTCACTTCGGATTCTCGGTCGGGGGCCGCGCGTACTTCGTGATCGGGATGCACCCGCGTGCGTCGCGGCTGGCTCGTCGAACCCCGTTCCCCATGCTGGTGTTCAACCTTCATGAGCAGTTCGAGATGCTTCGCCGTTCGGGGCAGTTCGAGCCGATGCGGGACGCGATCCGCCGTCGCGACCAGCGTCTCCAGGGGAACCTCAACCCGATGGTCGATGACCACGGCCGGTCATCGGAGGCGCGGCAGTACTCGGGGCGGGACGTCGGCCCGGGGTGGGCACCCGACTTCCGCCAGCGCCACCGCGGCCCAGTCAATGGTGTCGAGGGGGACTCGTGACGATTCTTCGGCTCGCGCCCCAGACGGGGGTCGGCGTTGAGCTTGCCAAGGGGGCGCGGGTCGCGATCATCGACCCTCTAGGGGGGCAGGTCAGCGACCTCTTCTGCGCCAGCGCAGAGGATCCGAGAGAGGTCCTGTCGAGCGGTCGCAGTATCGACTACGCGAACCGGCTGACCTTCGGCCTGGGGGACCTGCTCTGGAGCAACCGCAGTCGACCCATGCTCCGCATCGTGGAGGACACGTGCGGTCGGCACGACTTCCTGCTCACCCCATGTAGCCAGGAGACGTTCGACATCCTCTACCCAGACTTCGGCGGCGCGCCCCACCGCAGCTGCTTGGCAAACCTGATCGAGGCCCTCGGGCCCTTCAACGTCGAAGCCGACCAGATCGGCACCACGTTCAACGTCTTCATGAACACGTGGTGGGACCCAGACGGTGAGCTGCATATCGACCCCCCGACCTCGGTGGCCGGCGCTCGATTCGCCGTCGAGGCCCAGATGGATTTGGTCTTGGGGATCACCGCTTGCTCGGCGGAGAAGTCGAACGGAGGGAGCTGCAAGCCCATCGACTACGAGGTTCTTCAGTGAGCCACCGGCACCGGCACCGGGATCGGCACGCGGCTCCGGAGGGCACCCGGGAAGGAACTCGACAACCGGGGAGGTAGTTGTCGCCGGGCCCGATACATGCTTCACTGATTGCACTCACCGGTGGTCCAGAAGCGGCGCCATCTCCCGGTTCTCATTGGAACGGACCCCGGATGATGTCGCTGACCACCCCTCCCAACCCTTCCGTCTCGGTTGCTGTGCAGCCTGGAGGCTCTCGCCACGAGCGTCATGCTCTCACTGAGTCCGCCCTGATCCGCCTCGCCGGTAGTCACAACGACCGTGAAAGACGCGAACTACAAGAACAACTAGTGCTCCTGAATCTGCGCCTGGCAGACGGCATTGCGGCGAGGTATGCGGGCCGCGGCGTTGATTGGGACGACCTGGTCCAGGTGGGTCGGCTTGGCCTGCTCAAGGCGGTCATCGGGTATCGCACGGGTGCGGGCCCGGATTTTGAAGCCTTTGCCAAGCCGACAATCGCTGGGGAGATCAAGCGCTACTTTCGCGATCAAGGTTGGGTCATCCGGCCGCCCCGCCGCGTCCAAGAGCTGAACGGCCGACTGCGGTTGGTCGAACCAGACTTGCAGCAGAGGCTTCGCAGGGCGCCGTCGCCTGTGGAAGTGGCTCGCGAGCTGGGGATCGAGACGCGAGAGCTGTCGGAGGCAGTGGTCGCGGGTGGTGGCTACACCCCCCTTTCACTGGATGTACCCACCCATGCCGACTCCGGCGACTCGCTAGGCGACGCTCTGCCTGACGAAAGCGATCCCTACACGGCTGTAGAGACTGCTGCGTGGCTCCACCCCGCGCTGACCAAGCTGACCGACCGCGAGCGGCTGATCATTCGGCGCCGCTTCGTTGACGGTCTCTCCCAGAAGCAGATCGGCCATCAGTTCGGCGTGAGCCAGATGCAGGTCTCCCGGCTACTGTCGAGCATCTTGGCCCGGCTGCGCGATGAACTCGGAGTTACCTACACCCCGGCTGCCTCCTAAATCCGAGATACCCAGGTTAGGGAAGCCGCTGCGGCATACCGGGGAATAGCGCCGCCAGCGGCACCGCTGCATCGGGGGTGAACGTCGCCTCCCCCGCCATCTCCGTCCTTGACCTCGTGCCGGTCCGTACCGACCAGAGCACCGCGGATGCCCTTGCCGCGACCCGCCGACTGGCCCAGGTTGCCGACCAGCTTGGCTTCCGGCGGTACTGGCTCGCTGAGCACCACAACATGCCCGCAGTGGCGGCGACCAACCCACCGGTGCTCGTCGCGATGGTGGCGGCGGTCACCGAGCGCATCCGCGTCGGGTCCGGCGGCGTGATGCTTCCCAATCACGCGCCGCTCGTCGTCGCCGAGCAGTTCGCCCTCCTCGAGGCGGCCCACCCCGGGCGGATCGACCTCGGGATCGGACGGGCGCCCGGCACCGACCAGGTCACCGCGTGGGCGCTGCGACACGGCGGCGGCGGCGTGGAGGATGACGCGGTCGCGCGCTTCCCCGAGCATGTCGACAACATCATGGCGATGCTTTCGCCCAACGGCGTCGGGCTTCGACTGACGGGTAGGACCCACGTGCTCCGGGCGACGCCGAACGCGACATCGGTGCCGGCCGTCTGGTTGCTGGGATCGTCCGACTACTCGGCCAGGCTCGCCGCTGAAAAGGGGCTGCCCTACGTGTTCGCCCACCACTTCTCCGGCCGGGGCACGGCCGAGGCGCTCGCGCTGTATCGCGACGAGTACCAGCCCTCGGCCGACCACCCCGAGCCGCGTACCTTCCTCACCGTCAACGCCGTCGTGGCACCCACCCAGCAGGAGGCCGACCGGCTAGCGCTGCCGAACCTGCGGGCGATGCTCGCGCTGCGCTCCGGTCAGCCGCTGCACGCACAACAGCTTGTGGAGGAGGTCGAAGAGAGCGACCTCACCTTGGAGCGCGGCGACCTGGCGCGTCAGATGCTGGAGCGCTGGGTGATCGGGACACCCGAGTCGGCGGCTGCGGAACTGCGCGCGCTCGCGACCACCTTCGGGGTCGACGAGGTGATGGTGCACCCGGTAGCGGGCGCACTTCGTGGCACGCCAACCGACTGTTCCCCGGCCCGCGAGCAGACCCTCAGCCTCCTCGGCGCGGCGCTCGCCTAGCGTCGGCAAGGTCGGCCGCCGACCTGTCGAATCCCCCCGAAAGGCGGCGCCGACGCGGATCTACTCCTCGCGGTGCTCACGCCTCCCGCGCAGTCGCTTCACAGAGCCACGCCGCTTCTTGTCCTCGATTCGCCGTTCGCCGGAGGCCCGGGTGGGACGGGTGGGCCGCCGCTCACGCGGTGGCGGCGCGGTCGCGGCAAAGAGGATCTCGGTCAGACGCCGGCGCGCAGCCACGCGGTTGCGCAGTTGCGAACGTTCCTCGCTGGCGACGACCACCAGCACGCCATCACGCAACCGTGGTCCCAGTCGCTCGATGGCGCGGGCCTTCAGTACGGGTGGAATCGACGCAGAGGACGCGAGGTCGAACAGCAGCTCGACCCGGGAGTCTGCGGTGTTGACGCTCTGGCCACCCGGCCCGCTGGAGCGGGAGAAGCGCCACGTCAGCTCGGCGGCAGAGATGCTGAGGTTTCCTCGGATGCGGATCGCGCCAGGCACGTGACAAGCCTGCCAGCAGGTGAGCATCCTTCGGGCGGCTCGACCGCGTCCGCGAGGCGGCCGCCGGAGCTCACGTCACCGTGATCGACCGCCAGTTCTCGACGTGGTGGGCCCCGGAGGCCATGTTGTCGACAACCGCCCGGTCGTACATCCGCACGAAGACGACGTAGCAGCACGGCTCAACCCCGTCGGCCCACGGGTCCCAGGTCACTGTGACGCCTGGAGCGGGCGCCCCGGTGTCGGCCCGGTTGCCGTTGTAGGTCTTCGAGTAGATCGACACAGAACCGCTGCAACCGCCGTAGGCGACCACGGACAGCGACGAGAAGTTCTCGTCCACGCCTTCGATGTGAATCTGGACCGGGCCGTTGTCCTTGAGGACCTCCGCGCAGCAGTCCAGTGGCTTGTCACCCTGACTGAACTCGATGAGCGGTCGCTGCGGCGGGCCGCCAGGCCCGTAGGGCACTCCGTTGTCGACCCTGACCGGCACGGCGTTGCCAGGGAACTCCACCAGTGCCGCGTTCCGCACGACGAGCCGGGCGAAGCGGGTGACATCCCGGTCCGCCGGGTCCGTGGCCCAGTCCGTGAGGTAGGTCTGTCCCTCCGACAGCAGCCCCATGTCGGACACGGCATACCAGTCGCCGACGGGGCTACGGGTGTAGTCCTGCCACACCGGCAGGGGGGTGTAGACGATGCGGGCGTCGCCGACGCCTGGGGTCACCGCGGTCCACGGTCCGGACGCCGACGGGCCGACCTCGACCTTGTACTCGGTGGCCCCGACGACGTTGAACATGCCGTTGAGGTGGACGCTACCCCCGAAAGGGTGGTCGCCCATTCCGGCCGCTGGGTTGTCGCTGCCGGTGAACGTGGGTGGGCTGCTGGGCCCGGCGGCATACCCCTGGCCGTCCAGGTGGCCCACCGAGATGTAGCCGACGCGGGTGAGCTCAGGCAGCGGGGGACAGAACCGCCGGCAGGCGACGCGGCAGCGGACCGCACACAGCCAGTGGCACAGCTGGTGGGCGAAGTGGGGAATGTTGTATTGCTTGACGAAGGTCCTGAACGCGTCGACGTCTTCCTTCTCGACGATCTCCAACAACCGGGTCAGGGTGTCGGGGTCTGCAGCGAGTTTGCCGGTGAACTCGGCGAAGGCCAGCCACTCCTTGACGTCGAACTCGCGTTCGGGGGCGATATCCCCGGCGAGCCGAGCACAGACCAGGACGCAGTGCTTGCTGCAGAACCAGCGGCATACGTAATGACATCGGCCCAGCAGGCCGGCCTTGGACAGGGCCGCCTGGAAACGCTCGGGGCTGTCGGCGCGGAAGGCCTCGGCGGCGGCGATGAACAGCTCGGGCTGCCGCGCCAGCTCGGCGATGGTCTCGCCGGAGGCCTGCAACTCGTCAAGGCGCTCGGACATGTCGCTCATGGTGAACCCCTTCGGTGGGCTGCTCAAATGGCAGCAGGTTCCTGAAGGAGCATCGGGCCGGGCTGCAGATACCGGATATCGAGAAAAACTTTCCGCAGGTTGTTGGAGGCCGCCCGCTGCGAGAACGTTCGATGCCTGCCAGTGTTGGGCAGCCGCCGCGGCAGAACCGGACGACTCACAGCCCGACGTAGACGAACCCGGCCCAATCGTATCTTGGCTCGTCGGCGAGTGACTGTTGCGCCTGGGCGAGCGCCTGCTTGGGCGACAGCCCATCCGCCAGCCGCGTGTAGAAACCCTCCATCAGCGTGGCCGTCTCCTGGTCGCCGACCGGCCACAGGGTGCCGATGACGGCCTGAGCCCCGGCGACGAGCATTCCGGTGGTCAGGTTGAAGGACTCGCTCGGCAGGTCCCAGTCGGCCACGCTCGTCTGGCAGGCACCGAGCACGACGAGTCGGGTGTGGCGCATCGAATCCGGATCCGCGAGCAGACTCCGCAGCGTGAGGGAGTCCGACCCGGCGAGCAGCAGCGCACTGTCCAGGGGGTCTCGTTTGCTGACGCCGTGGCAACCGAAGTGGACGATGTCGGCGTCCGGGAGGGCGGCGGCCACTCGGTCTGCGGTTGCGGCGGCGTCGATGAGGGCGATCGTGCGCGGATACGCTTTCGCCGCCGCCTGAGCCTCGCGCCGCGTGCCTCTGAGCCGCGGATGGCCGGCGTGCGGCGGATCGATGACGGCGAGCAGCCTGAGGGTATCCGGCAGCGACTGCACTTCCGGTCGGCCGATGGCTGCGGCCGGCAGATAGGTGTGCACGCGCTCGTGAATCGCGTTGCCCGCGGCGTGGATCGGCAGTCCGGCCAGCAGCCCGGTCGGGATGAGGGTGATCTGGTCCAGGTCCCCGAGCGCGCTGCCCAACGGCGTCATGATGATGTCATCGATCCACCGGCAGGTGTCCTCGACAGTCCGATCGACATCGGCCGAGGGGTCACCCGCCACGACGTCCTTCGTGAATCGCACGGCGACCTCGCGCAGATCTTCCGAGGTCAGACCGGGCAGGTCCAGGTCTCTCACCCCGCGGGTGCCATCGACGATCAGTGCAAATCCGGTGCAGAGGTATACGGCGGCGCCACGTTGGGGAGCAGACACGGGGCGGGCGGTCGCCATATCCGCGCGGTCGAGCCCCGCCCGCGCCAGCAACTCGTCGAGCCGGGTGTGGGCCGCTCGCAGCCGGGCATCGGGTGCATTCAGGTCGCGCGCGATCTCCAGCTGGCGACCGTACTCGGCGGCCAGCTCGGGGTCACGTTCCCGCAGCACGGACGCGATGGCTGGCCGCGTCAGGTAGTCCTCGACCAGGATCATGGACTGGCCGCGCTCGAGCGCGGCCACCGCCGCGTCCAGGCGTCCCATGCGGCGGTAGGCGTCCGCGGCGAGCGCAGCCATGGCAGAGGCGTTCCGCTGGGTCAGCCGCTTGTAGTCCAGATGAACCTGACGCCGCATGAGATCGGCGTTGGCGCAGACCGCTTGCTCCGCAGCGACCGCGGCCTCGCTCCAGTCCCGCAGCTCGGCGCACCGTGTGGCCCACGCCTGCGCCGCGTCGAACAGAGTCCCGCCGCCATGTTCGAGGGCGTCGTCCCGCGCTCGGCTGAGCAAGGCGTCCGCCTCCCTGACGCGGCCCATCACGGTGAGGACTTGAGCCTTGCGTATGGTGAGGCGGACGCGTTGCGCGTCCCAGGGCTGGACGCTGGCCAGGGCCAGCTCGAGGTCCTGGAGCTCGGCGTGGTCGGGCTCAGCCACCCAGGTCACCTCGCTTTCGGCGCAGCGCTGCTCGGTTGTCGAGCCAGGTGGTCCGCTCAGTCCGGTGGCCGAACTCGCCGTTGATGAGCCCAGTGAGCTCGCCGATCGCCCGGTCAAGCTCGCCGGCCAGCTCGGGAAGTCGACGGCGATCGAGCCCCGCGGCGAGCTCCGCGCGAGCGACCCGGGCCATGGCGAGCTGGTGCCTGGCGGCAGCGCGGAGGTGGGGGCGGGCTGCCGGGAGCGCAACGGCGCGCCGTAGGGCGTCGACGGCCGCCTGGCGGATCGTCAGTGAGGGTGTCGACTCGACATCGGCATAGCGGGTGAGCACAGACGCATAGGACATCCAGATCCACGCCCGGTGGTGCTGGCCGAGTAGGTGCTCGTTGTCGGGCATCATCGCGGTCGCCGTGCCCAGCTCCCGCTTGGCCTCCACGAGGTCGTCGAGTTGTTCGCGCTGGTATGACCGCTCGGCGAGCAGCGATCCTCTGATGGAACGAAGGAGTATCTCCGAGGCCGGATCCAGGTGCTCAGGAATCCTGCTCAGCTCGGCGTCGGCCACGGCGAGTCCGGCATCGAGGACGTCCAACCGCGACCGTTGTGCGCCGACGTCGAGCAGGACATCGGCGACCTCGAACGCAGCCCGCGAACGGTTCCCGTCGATCAGGTACGTCCACCGGTGACCGACGACGACCTGCGCGGCGTCGGCCAGGGATTGCAGCGGCCCCCCCGCGCGGTAGGCGCGCAGCAGCCCAGAGATCCGCTCGAGTGCGGCTTCATCCTCCTGCGCATACGCAGACCCCATGTGCCCTCCTCGACATCAGGTTCCCACCGGATCGCAGGGAATGTTCGACAAACGGCCGACCCATGGCCGCGCACGCGATGGCACGGAGTGGCGAACGCAACGAGCTTTGGCCCTGCGCGGCGGGCTTGCGGGAGAGCACGATGGCTTCATGGCCGAGGCATACATCGTCAGCGCAGTCCGCAGCCCCGTCGGACGTCGTGGGGGCGGCCTGTCGGGAGTCCACCCCGCCGACCTCTCCGCCCACGTCATGCGGGCGGCCGTCGGGCGGACCCAGATCGACCCGCAGGCTGTCGAGGACGTCATCTGGGGGTGTGTCGATCAGATCGGTGCCCAGGCGACCAACATCGGGCGCACCGGATGGCTCAGCGCGGGCCTGCCGGATTCGGTCCCCGGTACGACGATCGACCGGCAGTGCGGCTCCTCCCAGCAGGCGGTGAGCTTCGCGGCATACGGGGTGCTGTCGGGGCAACAGGACCTCGTCCTGGCCGGCGGCGTCGAGGTGATGAGCCTGGTGCCGATCTGGAGCCCGGCCGCAGTCGGAAGCGCCCAGGGCTTGGGCGACCCCTTCGCCGGCGAGGGCTGGCAGGCGCGTTACGGCGCCGAGGAAGTCAGCCAGTTCTACGGCGCGGAGCTCATCGCCGATCGTTTCGGCATCACCCGGGAAGACATGGAGCGGCTCGCGCTCGCCAGCCACCAGCGCGCCATCGCCGCCACAGCGCAGGGCGCGTTCCAGGCCGAGATCGCCCCGTATGCCGCCGCCGGCGGGCTCGTCAGCGTCGACGAAGGGCCGCGACCCGACACGACCCTGGAGAAGATGGCGACGCTCAAGACGGTCCGCGAGGGCGGGCGGGTCACGGCAGCGGTGTCCAGTCAGGTGTCCGACGGCGCGGCCGCGCTGCTGATCGCATCGCAGTCAGCGGTGCGCGAGCACGGGCTGACCCCGCTGGCCAGGATCCATGCGTTGACGGTCGTGGGCAGCGACCCGATCGTCATGCTCGACGGTCCGATCCCGGCCACCGCCAAGGTGCTGGCTCGCGCGGGCCTGGGCATTGACGAGATCGACCATTTCGAGGTCAACGAGGCATTCGCGCCGGTCGTGCTCGGCTGGCTCGCCGCGACGGGCGCCGACCCGGAGCGCACGAATCCGCTCGGCGGAGCGATCGCCCTGGGTCACCCGTTGGGAGCCACCGGGGCCCGGCTCATGGTGACGATGGTGCACGCGTTGCGCCGCGGCGGCGGCCGATTCGGGCTGCAGACGATGTGTGAAGGCATCGGAATGTCCAACGCGACGGTCATCGAGCGCTGCTGACGTTGTTGACCCGTGCCGTCCTGGCCGCTAGACCTAGCGCATGCGCATGACGGATTGGGCCGACGACGCCATGGACCTCGCCGCGTCGGTGGGCCGACGCGCTCTGGGAGCGGCTAGGGGGTCGACCCCGGACTCGCCAGAGGTCGAAGCCGTCCTTGCCGAGCCGACGCTCGAGGCCGCCCTCACCCGCCACGCCGCGGAGCACGGCACACCGCTTAAGCAGGTGCGAGCCGAGGCCGCCGGGCATCTGCTCGACATGATGGCCTCGCATGCCCAGCGGGCCACCAAGTCGTGGGAATGGCTCGGCGGCTGGTTCATGCGGGCCCACGACGTGCTCGTCGACGAGGAACAGATGGTGCAGTTGCGGCAACTCGACCGCAGCCACAGCCTCGCGATCGTCTTCTCCCACCGCTCGTATCTCGACGGCTGGGTCCTGCCGCATGTCCTCGCGTCGCGCCGCTTCTCGCCGACGTTCACGTTCGGCGGCGCCAATCTCGACCTGCCCGTCATTGGCCACCTCGTGAGCCACACCGGAGTCATCTTCATCAAACGGGCCACCAAGGAGTTGCCGGTCTATCGGCTTTCGCTGCGGGGTTACATCTCCCATCTCGTGCGCGGGCGCTCCAACCTCGCGTGGTCGATCGAGGGCGGGCGCACCCGCACCGGCAAACTCCGTCCGCCGGTGCACGGCATCCTGCGCTATCTCTGCGATGCGGCCGAGGCCAGCGACGGCCCTGACGTCATGCTCGTGCCCGTCGCCATCGTCTATGACCAACTCCACGAGGTCGCCGGGATGACGGCTGAGGCGCGCGGCAGCGGGAAGCGCCCAGAAAACCTCGCCTGGTTGGTGCGGTTCGCCCGCTCACAACGCGGTCGCCTCGGCCGGGCCTATGTCTCGGTCGGCGAGCCGATGCCCCTGCGCGAGCGGATGGCCCAGCTTCGCGCCGAGGGCAACGACACGATGCAGTCCGTCGAGCGGGTGGCCATCGACGCGAGCCACCGGATCAACAGAGCCACCCCGGTGACTGTCACGGCCGTGGTCTGCCTGGCGATGCTCGGCGCCGACCGGGCCCTCACCTTCGACCGGGTCCTCGACACGGTCGAGCCATTGGCCAGCTACATCCGGGCGCGCAACTGGCCGGTGGCCGGGGCCGCGTCGCTCACCGACCGTGCGACGATCCGGCGCGCCCTGCAGGAACTCGTCGCCTCGGGGGTGCTCACCGCCTACGACGCCGGCACCGAGCCGGTGTGGCGGATCGCACCCGACCAGCACCTCGTCGCGGCCTTCTACCGCAACACCGTCATCCACGTCTTGGTCGATCGCGCGATCGGCGAGGTCAGTCTGCTTGCGGCTCAGGCGGCTGGCCAGCAGCGGGCGGCTGCAGGGGAGGGCGCCGCCGCCGAGCACGCTGCCGAGGACGGAGCCGCCGCCGAGGATGCGGCTGGGGACGAAGCGGCCGCCGAGCATGCGGCCTGGGAGCAGGCCAAGGCGTTGCGTGACCTGCTGAAGTTCGAGTTCTTCTTTCCGGGTCGGGACGACTTCGAGCGGGAGCTTCGTGGCGAGCTTGGGCTCATCACGGCTGGCGGGGTGACGACGCTGACGGCAAGGGTGGCCTCGGACATCCTCGGGCGCGTCGATTTGGTGATCGCGCACCTGGTGTTGAGGCCGTTCATCGACGCCTATCTCGTGCTGGCCGACCGGCTGGCCGCCGCGGGCAGCGAGCCCATCGCCGAGGCCGACGAAGTCGCCCTGCTCGATGACGCCCTGCGGGTCGGCGAGCAGTGGGAGCTCGAGCGCCGGATCGCCAGTGCGGAATCGGTGTCCCTTGAGCTCTTCCGCACCGCATTGCGCCTGGCCCGCCACCGCGGCCTTCTGGCCGCCCCGCCCGCCGCCGGTGAGGCGCCCGTCCCCGCCACCACCGACAGCGAGCCGTATGCCGCCCTGCCGACCCTCAGCGAGCGTCGCGAAGCATTCCGAACCGAGCTGCAACACCTCGCGGCCCATCTCGACACGCTGGCACACCTGGCCGAGTCGCGTCGACGGCAGCCCGCAGATGCCCCCGCAACTCCCCACCTCGTGGACGCCGCCGCCAGACTTGTCGGCACCATCGGTGCCGGGGATGAAGAGGCTGCCGCCGACGGGGATGTCCGATGACTGGGCTGCGACTGCCCGCCCTGGACACGCCGCTGCGCACGGCACGCACCCTGGCCGCGCTTGGAGGGCTGAACGCCGGTGCCGCCACCGGGGTCGCGTGGGGGCTGTTGACTCGTGACCGTCGGCGTGGCCGCACGGTCGGGGCGGGGCTTGCGGCCCGCAGCTCGCTGGCGTTGGCCGGCGTCAAGGTCGACGCAGTGGGTCTGGGCCACCTGCCCGATGGCCCGGCGGTCTATGTCGTCAACCATCAATGTGCCCTCGACCCCGTGATCGTCGCGACCCTGGTCCCCGGGGAGTTCACGTACGTCGCGAAGAAGGAGATGCGCTTCGACCCGACGAGCATCGTGGGACGGGTGCTCATCGAACCGGCATACATCGACCGCAGCGACACCGCGCAAGCGGTCGAAACCCTCAACGCGCTCGTGTCGCGGGTGCGGGCCGGGCTGTCGCTCGTCGTCTTCGTCGAGGGCACCCGCACCCGCACCGGCGAGCTGGGGTCCTTCCGCAAGGGCGGCTTCCATGTGGCGCTGCAGGCGGGGGTGCCGGTTGTCCCGGTGGTGCTGCGCAACGCGTCGGACATCATGCCCCGCAACGCGCGGCTCGTGCGGCCCGGGCGGGTCGACGTGGCGGTCCTGGAGCCCGTGCGCGACCTGACCCGTGATCGTCTTGACGAGCAGGTCGTGGCGGTTCGGGACCGTTTCATCGCGACCCTCGCCGACTGGCCACCCCGGACCTGACCTCAGATGACGGCGGCTGCCCTCGCCGCCCCTCTGCCTCACCTCACCCCGGCCTGACCTCGGGCGGCGGCGACAGTCGGCCGCGCCGAGCGCTCGGTTCTCGACCTTGGCGCCCATTGGGACAAGGATGGGACCGGAGAAGGTTCGATGCCTGAGGAGGCACACGCATGGAAAGCAGCACGCTGACGGTCCTCGCAGACGACGGGACCCCGCTGCACGTCTTCCGGTGGCTTCCGGATGCCCCCGCAAGGCCCAAGGCGGTCGTCCAACTTGCTCACGGGATGGCCGAGCACGCGGCGCGCTATGCCCGGTTCGCCGAAGTGCTCACCGACGCCGGCTATGCGGTGTATGCCGATGATCACCGCGGGCACGGGCGGACCGCCGGCTCGCTGGAGCGGGCCGGCTATCTCGCAGACGGCAACGGCTGGCAGATCGTTGTCGACGACCTGTATGCCGTGTCCCACGCCATCGGCGAGGAGCAGCCGGGCCTGCCGCTCTACTTCTTCGGACACAGCATGGGGTCGATGCTCGGGCGCAGCTACGCCATCCGGCACGGCGAGGAGCTGGCCGGGTTGGTGCTCTCCGGGACCAGCGGTGACCCCGGCGTGCTCGGCGTCGCGGGCCGGGCTATCGCAGCGGTCGAGGCCAGGGTGCGCGGCCGCAAGACGCCCAGCCCGCTGCTGGACAAGCTGACGTTCGGCGGTTTCAATAAGCCCTTCGAGCCGGGCCGGACGAAGTTCGATTGGCTGTCCCGCGACCCGGCCGAGGTCGACTTCTACATCGAGGACCCGTTCTGCGGGTTCGTCTGCAGCGCGGGGTTCTTCCAGGACCTGCTGGGCGGGGTTTCCTTCATCAACGCCGACAGCCAGGTTGCCAAGATCCCGCGGACGCTGCCCATCCTGCTGATGTCCGGCGCCGAAGACCCCGTCGGCGGGCAGACCAAGGGTGTCCAGAGTGTCGCCGAGCAGCTGCGCCGTCTCGGCGTGCACGACGTCGCGGTGCACTTCTATGCCGATGCCCGCCACGAGATTCTCAACGAGATCAATCGGGACGAGGTCATGGCGGATGTCGTCGAATGGCTCGACGCCCACCTCGAGGCGGCTCTGGCCGCGAAAGCGGCTGACGCCAGCTAGACGATTGATTCCCAGGTGACTGGTGTGGCGCGTGTGCCTTGAGGGGCGAGAGTGCCCGGACTCGGTGTTGCGAACCAACTCGAGCCTGGAGGCCCTTGTGGGATCCTTGCCGGTCCACCTACCAACGCCCGGGGCTGAAAGCGCGGCTGATGACGCAATAGCTGTTGCCACAGCGACACCCGGCGCGTCATCAGCGGCGTCATCAGCCCCGGTGCACTCGCACGCTGTCGGTCACCAGCCCTACGACCACTGACTCCCCTCCGAATCAATCATCTAGAGGACCGTGCGGATCGCCTCCATCGCCGCGCGCAGATAACGTTCGACGACGGCCCGCTCGGCCTCGCTGAAGGAGTCGTCCATCCGCTGCAACGCCGCGAACATCGGGATGAGATAGCCGAGCACGTCCTCGCGGCCGCTATCGGTAAGCACGACGTGCGTGCGCCGTCCATCCATCGCGTGCGGAGTTCGTCGGACGTGGCCGCGGTTCTCCAGCCGATCGACGATCCCCGACGCCGCCGCTGACGTCACCCCGAGCTCGCGAGCCAGTTCGGACGGACCGTGGGGGACCCGCACGAGCAACTCCAAGGCGCGCAGCTCCGAGTGGCCGAGGTCGGCACGTCGAGCGATCGTCGGTGCCACCTGGCCGGAGAGATCGATCAACTCTCTCAGCGCGACCAGAGTCGGCGTCTGGCGCCATTCCCGGACGAAGGCAGCGTGCGGCAACAGCGGGTCCGCGCTGCCCGAAGTTGACGAGTGATCGCTCATTAGGTTAATAATCTACTATGTTAGTTCGTGAAGCAACAGTGAGCGAGTAGGGGCCGAGATGACCCGCATAGGTGAAGCCATCGTCGAGTTCGTCGTGCACCGCCGCCGCTCGTGGATCGTGGCCATTCTGCTCGTGCTCGTCGCCGGCGGTGCAATCGGCGCCCTCAAGGAGGCGACCAGGACCTCGAGTTCGCTCGACGGACTGCCGGTCGGCGCCGACAGCACCCGGGTCGTCGAGCTCGTGGCGACCTTCCCCCAGAAGGAAGGATCCAGCGCCGTTGTCGTCTACTCGGTCGAGGGCAGGACCCTCGACGAGCAGGACATCGCCGCGCTGCGCCAGGCCGCTAAAGGCGCCGTCCCGGGCCCCCTCATTGTCAGCGAGGACCTGACGGCCGCATTCGGTGTCGTGCCAGTCACGGCGACCGGCAACGCGGGTATCGCTGCGGCCGTCACGTCCCTGCGCGAAACGGTCAAGGGCGCCGCTCCGGCCTTCGCGACCGTCCAGGTGACGGGGCCGGCAGCGATCCAGGCCGACCTCGGCGCGGTCTTCCAGGGAGCCAATACCCGGCTGCTGCTGGCCACCGCTTCGGTGGTCGGTCTTCTGCTCATCATCACGTATCGCTCGCCGGTGCTCTGGCTCGTCCCGCTCACCGTCGTCGGCATCGCCGACCGACTCGCCGCAGTGCTCGCGACCCATGTCCTCAAGGCGGCCGGGGTGCCCTGGGACGAGTCGACCATCGGCATCCTCTCCGTGCTCGTCTTCGGCGCCGGCACCAACTACGCGCTGTTGCTCATCTCCCGCTATCGCGACGAACTGCGCAGGCAGCCGGACCGGTATGCCGCGATGCGGGTGGCGCTGCGGCATACCGGAGAAGCCGTGCTGGTCTCGGCGACCACCGTCGTGCTCGGCGTGCTGACCCTGCTGCTGTCGGTATTCCCCACGACCCGCGGCCTGGGCCTGGCCAGTGCCGTCGGGATCGTCGTTGCCGCCGGATATGCCCTGCTCGTGCTGCCCGCGGTGCTCGTGCTGTTCGGGCGATGGATCTTCTGGCCGCTCGTGCCGCGGGTCGGGCAGGCGGCTCTCGTCGACCAGCGGTCCTTCTGGCGCAGGGTCGGCGACGCCGTGGCGGCCCGGCCGCGCGCGTTCGTCGTCGGCACGCTCGTGCTGCTGGCGATCATGGCCGGCGGGTTGACCCAGGTGCGCAGCGGGCTGTCGCAGAGCGACCAGTTCCTGGCCAAGCCGGAGGCGATCGCCGCCTCGGAGCGGCTCGCGCGCAGCTTCCCCGCCGGCAACTCCGACCCCTTCGTCGTCGTCACTGCCGGCCAAGCCGCCGACGTCGTCGCCGCGGTCGGGAACATCCCGGCCGTGGCCGCCGCCACCCCGGGCCCGACGGCCGGGGGACTGACCCAGGTGAGCGTCGTGTTGCGGCCCACCCCCGGCAGCGACGAGGCGCGTCAGGGAGTGCGCGATGTGCGCTCGGCGGTGGGCGGCATACCGCAGACGTTCGTCGGCGGCACCGAAGCCAAGGGCGTCGACGCGGCCGACGCGGCCGCCCGCGACCGCGGCGTCATCCTGCCGCTCATCCTCGGGCTGGTGTTGCTCTCGCTGCTCGTGCTGCTGCGCTCGATCGTGGCGCCGATCGTGCTGGTGACGACGGTCGTCTTCACCTTCCTTGCCGCGGTCGGGGCCTCCTGGTGGATCTTCACGAAGATTTTCGGGTTCTCGGCGCTCGATGTCACCACGCCGCTCTACACGTTCCTGTTCCTCGTGGCGCTCGGTGTCGACTACAACATCTTCCTGGTCACCCGAGCTCGTGAGGAGGCAGCCGTCCACGGGCCCCGGGAGGGGATGCTCAGGGCACTGGCCGCGACCGGAGGCGTCATCACCAGCGCGGGCATCCTGCTGGCCGCTGTCTTCGCGGTGCTCGGGGTGCTGCCGCTGGTCGTCCTCGCGCAGATCGGCGTCATCATCTGTCTGGGAGTGCTGTTGGACACGCTGATCGTTCGGACGGTTCTCGTGCCGGCCATCGCGCTCATCCTTGGGGATCGGTTCTGGTGGCCTCGCCGGGTGGGTCAAGCAGCCGCACCGCAGCATTCGCGGCCGTGACGACATCCGCCGACATCAGCACCGCACCAGACTGCAGAGCGATCAACTCCGTCGCGCCCGGTCCGGCGAGCGCGACCCGGTGACGTCGGCACAGGCGTTGCAGGGCGCTTTGATGATCGGTCAGCGTCCTGGGGCGGGTGGCGGCGATGACGACGAGGTCCGGTTCGATCACCCGGCAGGCGGCGGCCAATCCGGTCAAGGGAGTGTCCGCACCGAAGAAGCGCACCCGCCAGCCACGCAGCCCGAGCAACACCCCGAAGGCGAACAGCGCCAGATCGTGGCGCTCGTCCGGAGGGCAGGCCAGCACGGCGACGGGCCCGGAGCCCATCCCCCAGCCGGCCGTCAGGGGGGCCAGTCGGCTGCGGATGAGCTGGGTGGCGAAGTGCTCGTGGGCGACCGTTCTCGAGCCGTCGGCCCAATGCTGTCCGAGCGATCGCAAGAAGGGCATCAACACCTGGCCGATCCAGGCTTCCGGGGTGAGGTCGGCCCGGGCGGCGTCGAGGGCGGCCGCACCCGCGGACTGGTCGAAGCGGCTCACGGCCTCCCAGAGCCGGTCGATGTGGTCGATGTGCTCGCCGGATGGTCCGGCTGCCGGTGCGTGAGTCGCGGTGGGGTCAAGCGGGAGCCCGAGCCTGGCCGCGACCTGTTCGGACGCCAGCACCCGAGCGGCGGCCTGCCCCGCGGGCACGCCCGTGTCGCGCAGCACGAGCATCGCCCGCACTCGCCGCTCGTCGTCGGCCGTGTAGAGCCGATAGGCGGAGGCCGTGCGGGCCGGCTGCAGCAGGCCATAGCGGCTCTCCCAGGCGCGCAGGACGTGGGTGCTCACACCGAGGCGCCTGGCGAGCTCTCCGATCGTGACCCCACCCTCCATGGCGACACCGTAACTGTTGATCAAACCTTAGACAAGGGTTTGACGACAAAGCCCAGCGGACTCTACAGTCACGCCATGATCAGCCACCGGCCGACGGCCGAGCGAATCGCCGTCGTCGGCGGCGGCGCCGCGGGTCTCAGCGCGGCATACGTCCTCAATCGGTCCCACTCGGTGACGCTCTTCGAGGCGCAAGATCGCCTTGGCGGCCATGCACACACCCACGACGTGCCGACCTCGCTCGGCCTGCGAGCCGTCGACTCCGGCTTCATCGTCCACAACGACCGCACCTATCCGCTGCTTCGCCGGCTCTTCGCCGAACTCGGGGTGGCGACGCGGCCGACCGAGATGTCGATGAGCATCCGCGACGAACGCTCGGGCATCGAATACGCGGGCGGCAGAGGGCTGTCGGGCTTCGTCGCCAGGCCGCGACAGTGGCTCGACCGCGATTATGTGACGACGTTGCTCGGGGTGCGCCGCTTCTATGCCGCCGCCCGTGACTTCCTCGAGCGCACCGACGACGAGGACCAGACCACCTTCGGCGAGTTCATCCGCGCGGCGGGGATGCCCACGGCATTCACCCGCCTGTATGCCGTGCCGCTCGTCGCGTGCGTCTGGTCGACCGGGGGCGCGGACGCCCTGGACTACCCGGCGCGCTACCTGCTGCGCTTCCTGGAGCACCACGGGATGCTGTCCGTGGGCGACTCACCGCAGTGGTTCACCGTGGAGGGTGGCTCTCGAACGTATGTCAATGCGGTGGCGGAGCGACTCGGCCAGGTGCATGCCGGTCGGGCGGTGCGGGCGGTGCGTCGCGACCCCGACGGGGTCGATGTCGTGGACGACGCCGGGGTCACCGAGCGCTTCGACCGAGTCGTCGTTGCCACCCACCCCGACGAGGCGCTGATGCTGCTCGCCGACGCGACGCCCGCGGAGAAGGAGATCCTCGGGGCGTTCCGATACACGCGCAACGAGACTCTCCTGCATCGTGATTCGTCGCTGCTGCCCCGCGCACCGAGGGCGCGCGCGGCATGGAATTACCTCGTGCGCGGTGACGGGGACGGACCGCCCTTGGTCACCTATTGGATGAACCGCCTGCAGGGATTCCCGGAGAGCGAGCCGCTGCTGGTCACCCTCAACGGAGCCGACCGCGTCGATCCCACGCTCGTCATCGCGAGCATGAACTATGACCACCCGCTCTATGACCTGGCGGCGATCCGGGCTCAACGCCTGGTGCCGAGCGTGTCCGGCGGGCGCACGGCATACGCGGGTGCTTATCTCGGCTGGGGCTTCCACGAGGACGCGGTCCGCTCCGGCGTCGCGGCCGCGGCCGCCCTCGGGGTGAACTGGTGAGCGGGTCGGCGCTGGTCGTCGGGCTGCCCGTGTTGCCGGCATTGGTCGTTGGACACGTCCACCACCTGCGATACCGGCCACGGCGGCGGGCGTTCAGCCACCAGCACTACCAGTGGCTCGTCGATCTCGATGACCCGCCCCGCCTGCCGAAACTGTTGCGCCAGTTCGCCGACCTGCGCGCGGTCGACCACCTGAGCGGTCCAGCCGACCTCGCGGCCCTCAAGGCGGAGGTGCTCGAGCGCGTCCGCGCCGAGGGCGTCGCCGTGCCCTCCGACGCGCGCGTCGTCGTCCTGGCGCACGCCCGCGTCTTCGGCCACGTCTTCGACCCGATGAGCGCCTTCTGGTGTCTGGGCCCCGACGGCACGGTGCTGGCCGCGCTCGTCGAGGTGCACAACACGTATGCCGGTCGGCACGCCTATGTGGTTCGGCCGGACGAGCGCGGCCGCGCCGACATCGTCAAGGACTTCTACGTCTCGCCATTCACCAAAGTCGACGGCCGGTATGCCGTCGGCCTGCACCTGTCGCCGACGCGGGTGTCGGTGTCGGTCGGGCTCAGCACCGACGGATCGCCCGTGCTCACCGCTGCGGTCGCCGGTTCGGTCCGGCGCGCGTCACCGGCGGAGGTCGCTCGGGTGGCCCTGCGCTATCCGCTGATGCCGCAGCGAGTCTCGGCTCTGATCAAGGCTCACGGGATCTGGCTGTGGCTCAAGCGGCTGCCGATGACCTCGCGCGATCGGTCGGTCGGCAACGCCGGCCACGCAGCCGCCACCCAGCGGCTCGAGCCGCCAGGGCGGCATACGGCCCTCACCCGCGGGGCGGTCGCGCGGGCGTTGGTGCGGGTGGCGGTCGCGCCCCTGCCGGTGCGGGTGCGCCACCCCGACGGCACGGTCTTCGGCGGCGGTCGCCCCGATGCGCCGACCTTGGAGATCACCCGGCCGGGGCTGCTCTATCGGCGTCTGGAAACCCACCCCAAGATCGGGCTCGGCGAGGCCTTCATGGCCGGGGAATGGCGGGCCGCCGACGGCACCGACCTGGCCGAGCTGTTGACCCCCTTCGCGCGGCGGCTCGACCGGCTGCTGCCGCGGCCCGTGCTGGCCCTGCGAGGTGTCGTCGAACGAGCCCACCCGGTGCACCAGCGCAACACCCCTGAGGGCGCCAAGGCCAACATTCAGGCGCACTACGACCTGAGCAACGACCTCTTCGCAGCGTTCCTCGACGAGACGATGACCTACAGCTCGGCACTCTTCGAGCCCGATCGCCCCGTCGAAGAGCAGGACCTCGCCGACGCCCAACGGCGCAAGATCGACGCCGTTCTCGACGCCGCCGGCGTGACCGCCGGGACGCGTCTGCTCGAGATCGGCACCGGGTGGGGAGAACTCGCGCTGCGCGCCGCCCAAAGAGGGTCGACGGTCACGACGCTCACCCTCTCGGCAGAGCAGCGGGCCTTGGCGCAGGCCAAGATCGACGCCGCCGGACTGAGCGGGCTCGTCGAGATCCGGCTTTCCGACTACCGATCCCTGCTCGACGGGCCCGAAGGCGCCGCAAGGTTCGACGCCGTGGTCAGCGTCGAGATGATCGAGGCGGTCGGGGAAGAGTTCTGGCCCGACTATCTGCAGACGATCGACCGGGTGCTGGCACCGGGCGGGCGGGCGGTCATCCAGGCCATCCTGATGAGCCACGCCCGGCTGCTCGCAACTCGACGCTCGCACGGCTGGATCCAGAAGCACATCTTCCCCGGTGGGCTGATCCCCTCGGTCGAGGCGCTGACGGAGGTGGCATGCCACACCGGACTGCGGGTGACTCAGGTAGAGCGCTTCGGCCTGCACTATGCACACACCCTGCGACTGTGGCGGGCGGCTTTCGTGCAGGCGTGGCCCCAGGTCCGCGAGCTCGGTTTCGACGAGACCTTCCGCCGGGCATGGGAGTTCTATCTGGCCTACTGCGAGGCCGGTTTCGCCGCGGGCTACCTCGACGTCGCCCACCTGACCCTCAGGAGAGTTCAATGATCACCTTGCGCCGGACCGTCCACACGGCCACCCCGCCATCGCGGGTCTACCCCTACCTTGCAGACTTCGCCAATGCGGCCGAATGGGATTCCGGGACCGTGTCGTGCGAGCGGGTGAGCGGCGACGGCCAGCCCGGCACGGTGTATCGCAATGTCTCGAGCTTCGCCGGACGCCAGGTCGAGTTGCTCTACACCGTCGAGTCCAGCGACGGGCAGGTCTTCGTCGTCGTCGGTCGTAACGCGACCACCCAGAGCCGCGACACGATCCTCGTGCATCCTGACGGGCCGGGCTCGCGCGTCGACTACACCGCGGAGTTCACCTTCAGCGGCATCGCACGCTTCCTCGGGCCGATCATGCGCCCGCTGCTCGATCGGCTCGGCGACAAGACCGCGGTCCAGCTCGCCGAGTCGCTGGACCGCCTGTGAAGCCAGGCCGCGGGGGCGGCCGCTCGCTGGGTGCCACCGTCGGGGCGGCCCTCGACACCGCGCTGGACCGCAGCGTCGTGCTCGGCTACAGCGCGATCGGTCACGCGGTGCGCCGGCGGTTGCCGGGCTGGCCCGCCGACCCGCCGCCGGCCGCCCTGCGAGGCAAGGATGTCGCCGTGACCGGGGCAACATCGGGCCTGGGCACGCAGACGGCACGCGAGCTCGCCGCCCTCGGTGCGCAGGTGCATCTCATCGTCCGCAACGCCGAGAAGGGCGATGCGGTCGCCCGGTCGGTGAGCGCGGAGATCGGTCGCCCCGACTCGTGCACCGTGTGGCTCTGCGATGTCGCCGATACCGACAGCGTGCGGAGTTTCACCGAGGCCTTCCGGGACAGCGGAGTCAAGTTGTCTGGGCTGATCCACAACGCCGGCCTGCTGCCCGCGACCCGACAGGAGGACGGCCGAGGCCACGAACTGACCATGGCCGTCCACGTCCTCGGCCCGGTCCTCATGACCGAGGGTCTGCGGCCCGCGCTCGCGGGCGACGCACGGATCGTCTTGGTGACCTCGGGGGGCATGTATACCCAGCGTCTGAGGGCCGACGACGTGGGCTACCACGAGCAGCCCTATCGCGGGGCGGTCGCCTACGCTCGCAGCAAGCGTGCCCAGGTCGAGTTGCTGGCGATCCTGCAGGAGCGTTGGGGATCAGCGGGCGCCGCCGTCTATGCGACGCACCCCGGTTGGGCTGCCACTCCCGGGGTGAGTTCGTCGCTGCCCGGCTTCGACACCGTGATGAAGCCGCTGCTGAGGCGCGGCGATGCGGGCGTCGACACGACCACGTGGCTGGTCGCCACCGACCCTCGGCCGGCCGGCGGCACGCTGTGGCACGACCGGCAGGAACGCCCGACGAACTATCTGGCCCGCACCCGCACCACCGATGCCGATCGCCATGCCCTGTGGCGCTGGGTGGCGGCGGAGACCGGCATACGGCTGTAGTTGCCTCCGGCGAGGCTGCCGGGCGAATCAGCCGAGCGCGGGCGCCTCCTTGGTCGCGGACTAAGCCCTTGACTCACCGGGCGCGGACTCACCGGGCGCGGACGCACCGGGCGCGGACCGGCGGGAGCGTCGCCGCTCACGCAGCGTCTCGACGATGTCATACAGCACTGGGACCAACACCAGCGTGAGCACCGTCGAGGAGACGAGCCCGCCGATGACCACGATGGCCAGCGGTTTGGAGATGAAGATCCCGCCGCCGGTCACCCCCAACCCCATCGGCAGCAGCGCCATGATCGTCGCGAGCGCCGTCATGACGATCGGGCGTAGCCGCAACCTGGCGCCATTGATGATCGAGTCGTTGATCCCTGAGCCGCTCTCGCGGAACTGATTGACGAGGTCGATGAGCACGATGGCGTTCGTCACGACGATGCCTATGAGCATGAGCAGACCGATCATCGCGGGGATGCCCAGTGCGGTGCCGGTGATCAGCAGCAGGGCGAGCGCTCCGGTGGCCGCGAAGGGCACCGAGACGAGCAGGATGAGCGGCTGCAGCAGCGAGCGGAAGGTCGCCACCATGATGAGGTAGACGAGCGCGATCGCCACCAGCATGGTCACCCCGAGCTGGGAGAACGATTCGCGCTGGGCCTGAGACACCCCCGCCAGCCGCACTGTCACGCCGTCGGGCAGCGACAGTTCGGCCAGCTTGGTCTGAATCGCCGACGTCACCCCGCCGACATCTCCTGCCGGAGGCGTGCCCGTCACCGTCGCGGCCCGCACCCCATCGACTCGGCCGATCGAGGCCGGCGAGGACACCTCGGTGACGTCGGCCACCGCGTCGAGGACGATCGGTGTCGCCTTGGCCGTCTGGGCGTCCTTGGCGGCCTGGCTCAGTGCCTCGCTGTCCGCCCGGGCTGCGAGGGTCTTGTCCCGTGAGTCGGTCGCCTTCCGCAGACTCTCGTCGGTGGCCGCCAGCTGAGTTCGGGCGGTGTCCAGCGATTTCTGCAGCTGGGCGATCTGGGCCCGGAGGCTGGCCACCGGGTCCGGCGGGGTGACGGGTACGGCATCGGGGGGCAACGCGGAGATGGTGGCGAGCTGGCGGTTGAGCGCCGCGAGCTGGGTGACGAGGGTGTTCACTCCCTCGGCGGACTTGCGCCGGCCGTCGCGCAGCGCGGCGATCTGGTCGGCGAGTGCCTTGTCCTGATCGGCCTGGGCTTTGCGCTGGATCTCCTTCTGGTCGTCCTCGACTGCGGTGCCGGCGGCCTTGCGGGCGTCGATCGTCTGCTTCTGGGTCACCGGGAGGGGCAGGGCTCGCAGGGCCTCGATCGTGGTCACCGGCTCGCCAGAGCGCAGCACGACATCGGTGGTCGTGTCCTGGATGGTCACGCTGCCGATCCGTATGCCTTGGACCGCCTGGGTGACGGTCTGACCGATCTGGGCCTGCAACATGCCAGCTTGGGCGGCAGCCGTCGCGTCGACGGTGACCTTGAGCATCGACTTCGCGTCGGTGAGGTCCGTGCGGACGTTGCGGATCCCCGGCACTGTGGCCAGCGCCTCGGCCACCTGATCGCTGGCCGTGCGCAAGCCCTCGGATTCCGCGCCTTCGACGACGAGGGCGACGTCGCTTTCGGCTTGCGTCCCGACCACCTCGACGGTGCCGACATCGGGCAGGGCGCCCAGGGCCGCGCGGAGCCGGTCGCCGACGACGGCGCCGTCCGACCCCGACTGCAGGGTGACCGAGATCGAGGACTGGTTCGGTCCGGCCACCGTGCCGAAGAACACTCTCGACGGGTCGCCGCCCACCGTCGTCGTATAGGACAGCACGGTCGGCTCGGCCGCGATGACCTGCTCGATCCGCTTGCTCGCGGCATCGGTCTGGGCCAGCGAGGTGCCGGAAGGCATCTCCTGCACGACCCGCAGGGTGCTGGCCCCCATGCTGCCGAGGAAGTCGGTCTTGAGCCGCGGTGCGAGGGCGATCGTGGCGGCGAAGAGGAGGAAGGCAAGCACGAGGGTGACCGCCCGATGGCTGAGCGCGAAGCGCAGCGTCGGCAGATAGGCCCGCTGCAGCGCGGTGGTCTCGACCTCGTGCGGCATACCGGCGTGCTCGGATGCCGCCGGCTCGGCGTTGCCGGGGCGCTCGCGCATGAACCACGACGCGAGCACGGGCACCACCGTGAGCGAGACGAACAACGAGGCGAGCAGGGCGATCGTCACGGTCATCGCAAAGGGCCGGAAGAGCTCGCCGGTCTGCCCCGACACCAGCCCGATCGGCAGGAAGACCGCGACCGTTGTCAGCGTCGATGAGGTCACCGCGCCGGCGACCTCGCGCACGGCCCGGATGATCGAGACCGTCCCGACCTCGCCGATGCCTTGATGGCGTTTGATGTTCTCGATGACGACGATCGAGTCGTCGACGACCCGGCCGATGGCGACGGTGAGAGCGCCGAGGGTGAGGATGTTGAGGGTGTACGACCCGGTCCAGAGACCGATCATCGCGATGAGCAGCGACAGCGGAATCGAGATCGCCGTGATGACCGTCGAACGCACGGAGGCGAGGAAGACGAGGATGACGACCACGGCGAAGAAGAGCCCGAGCAGGCCCTCGACGGTGAGATCGTGCACCGAGTCCTCGATGTAGGGCGCCTGGTCGAAGACGGTGGAATAGCTCGCGCCCCCGCCGACCCGCGCCATGAGAGCCGGCAACTCGGCGCGGACGGCCTGTGAGACGGCCACCGTGTTGCCGGTTTGCTCCTTGGTCACCGCGATGGTCAGCGAGGGCTGCCCGTTGGAGCGGCTGATCGACGTCGTCTCGACGGGCTCCATCCGCACCGTCGCGATGGACCCCAGCGCGGTCGGACCATCGGTGCCCTGGACCTGGATCGCGGCGATGTCTTCGACGCTGCCCAAGGTGCGTCCGACCTCGATGTCCAGCGTTGTGCCGCCCGCGGGGAGCGACCCAGCCGGCACGGCGATGCCGCTCGCGGCAAACACCTGCCCGAGCGTCGAGGTCTCCACCCCGAGCGCTGTGACGTCGTCGGGGCGCAGGGTGATGACGACCCGCCGACTGACCTCGCCGCGGATCGCGACCTCGCGCACCCCGGGCAAGGTCTTGAGCTTGGCTGCGACGATCTCCTTGAGCTTGCGAGCCACCTCGGCGTTATCCTCGTCGGAGGCCACGGCCAGGACGATGATCGGCACGTCGTCAAAGCGACCGGCGACGACTTGCGGGTCGGTGTCGGTCGGGAGACGGCCCTGGATGCCGTCGATGGCCGAGCGCAGATCGGCGAGCACCTTGTCCGACCCGGTGCCGAACTCCCACTCGACGCGCACCGTCGAGATCGCACTGGCGCTGCGTGAGGTGACCCTCGTGACGCCGGAGACGGCCTTGGCTGCGTCCTCGACCGGCCGGCTCACCTCGCGCTCGACGACCTCGGGAGCGGCGCCCGGGAGCACGGACACGATGGTCGCCGCCGGGGTCTCGATGGACGGAATGAGCTCCTGCTTGAGACTGCCGCTGGCGAAGACTCCCAGCCCGACCAGGATGAAACAGACGAGGAGCACGACTGTGCGGTTACGCAGGCTCAGGGCCGTCAGGCGGGTCACCGGCACAGCCTAAAGGCCCGGTCGCGCGGCCCCGACAGCCGTGTCAGCAAACCCTCAGGTATGCCGCCGCGCCGCCGGCCCCACCCCCCTCTATTCGGAGGTTACGGCCCTGTTCGGAGGGTTCGTCCCCCCGATCAGGAACGGAACCTCCGAATAGCCGGGGGGGGGTCGTCCGCGTCAGCGGACCCAACAGGCGGCCTGCCGGACTCCCTGGAGATCGGGCCGGACTTCCTAGAGATCGTTGCCGGCGTAGGACTGGTTGAAGCTCTTGTTGACCAGCGGGAAGTCCGGGACGATCGTGTCGGCGAGAGCGACCGGCATCGCCGGCCAGCTGAAGAAGCTCGGGTCGACGATCTTGACCCGCGACAGGGTGCCGTCCTCGGCCAACTCGACCCGGTGGCAGAGGGTGCCTCGCCACGCCTCGACGACTCCCACCCCGGCACACGGCCCACCCACCGGACGCCTCGGCTCGGCAGCAGTCGGTCGCGCCTCGCCCCCTCGGGGGTCCACCTCCGGCAGGCTGCGGCCCGGGCCCGGTTGGGTCTCGGAGCGGCCGAGCCCTCCCGCCGCGGCAAGCCTGGTGAGCCGGGGAACGAGCAGAGCGCTGGAGGCAAACTCCCTGGCGCGCACGGCATACCGGGCTCTGACGTCTGCAGAGGTTTCGGTGATCGGGACGAAGTCGGGACCGAGGTCGGCGCTCGGATGGTCGGCGCGCGCATCGATGCTCACCCCGCTCGCGCGGGCGACATAGCCGAGGACCCCGATCGCGCGAGCCTGCTCGGCAGGCAACGCTCCGGTCCTGGTGAATCGGTCCAGGACCACGGAGTGCCCGAGGGTGAGCGCGGCGAGCTCGACGACTTCGGCGGCCACCGAGGCGATGAGTGACAGGTCCGGCTCGCACTGCAGACGGGCTGTGCCGACCCCGATTGCCCCGCGCAGCAGCCGGTGGCCGGTCAGCGCGGCGTTGTGGCGCAGCAGCGATTCGCGCAGCCGCTGTGCATGGATGTGGGGGATCCCGAAGCCCACGTCGTTAGCCATCGCCCCCAGGTCGGACACGTGATTGTAGAGCCGTTCCAGCTCGAGCAGCAGGGCTCGCCGCGCGGCTGTCTCCGGGTCGACCTTGACGGCCAGTGCGTCCTCGACGGCCTGGACGAAGGCCAGGGTGTGGCCGACCGCGGTGTCTCCACTGACCCGCTCGGCGAGCTCGATCGCAGCCTCGGGGGTGCGGCCCTGGAAGAGCCGCTCCATGCCCCGGTGCACGAACCACAGCCTGGCCTTCATCCGCAGGATGGTCTCCCCGACGACCGAGAACCGGAAGTGGCCCGGCTCGATGAGCCCGGCGTGAATCGGCCCGACGGGGATCTCGTAGACCCCGTCGCCGGCGACCTGCAGAAAGGGGAACGATCCCAGGTCGTCGTCGAAGACAGGGTCGGCGGCGGCGTCGCGGCGCATCGGATGCCAGCCATTGGGCCAGTGGGCGTGCCGGACCAGTCGCTGCGGCATCGGGTGGCCCTCGGGATGGATGCCGAAGAGGTCGAGCAGCTCGCGTTCGAAGCGCCCCGCCGGGAAAGACACGTCCGCGAGCGTGGGCAACCGGGGGTCCTCGTGCGACACCCGAACCACGATCTCTCGGCGCTCGCCGACCGGTCGCAACCACAGCTGCACGACCCGCAGGGCATCGGGGTCGTCATGGCCTGCGACGAGGGCGAGCCGCCAGCCCTCTCCCAGCAGTTCGGCGACGGCGCCATGCAGATCGGCCGCAGCGATCTCGTGCGAAGGGGTGGGGTGCAGGCGGGTCATCGGAGCACCGCCAGGGATTCGACGGCCGAGCCAAGCGCACCGGACAGTGGAACGGCGAGGGCCGCGAGCCCGGCGGCCACGACGAGGGCCGCCAGCACGGGTGCCAGCGCGCCGCGACTGAGACGCGCGGACGCGGGCTCGTCCAAGCTTCTCCCCCCGGCACCGAGTGTCATCCGGACGAGCTGGCGTGACATCCCGGCGAACGCCAGCAGCAGCAGGGCGAGCACGAGCGCCATCGGTGCCCAGAGGCCGGCCTGCCACCCGGCGACGACGAGGGCAACCTCAGTGAAGAAGAGCGCGAACGGCGGCAGCCCGAGCAGTGCCGCACCGCCGGCAAGGAAGGGCCCGGCCAAATCGGGCCGGCGCGCCAGCAGCCCGGTGACGTCCCCGATCCGGGTGCTGCCCTCGGAGGCCAGGATGCGCCCGGCCTGGACGAACAGGGCTGCCTTGATCAGCCCGTGGCCGAGCATGTGGACGAGCACCGCGGTCGTGGCCAGCGGCCCGCCGATGGCCACGCCGATGGCCATCAGGCCCATGTGCTCGATGCTCGAATATGCCAGCAGGCGTTTGTAGTCGCGCTGGGTGAACATCAATGCGGCCGCGACCGCGAGGGACAGTAGTCCGAGGGCGAGCAGCAGGCCGCGGACGAAGCCGGTCCCGAGGGCCAGGTCACCGATGACGCCGACGCGCATCACGGCATACAGGGCGACCGACAACAAGACCCCGGACATCAGCCCCGAGACCGGTGCGGGGGCCTGACTGTGGGCGTCGGGCAGCCAGCTGTGCATCGGTGCGAGCCCAGCCTTGGTCGCCAGCCCGAGGATGGTCAGGGCGACGCCGAGCTTGGCCGCCTCCGGGTCGAGCCGCGGAGCGAGAGCGACGAGCTCCACCCACGACAGGGTGGGCGCCCCCGCGGCACGGCTCGTCGCATAGAGCACGACGATGCCCAGGAATGCGATGGCGACGCCGACCGAGCCGAGCACGACGTATTTCCACGCAGCTTCCAGCGGGGCGCGACCCGGGTGATAGCCGACGAGGAAAGCCGTCGTGATCGTCGTCGCCTCGATGGCGACCCAGAGCACGCCGAGGTTGTCGGCGAGCACGGCCAGGCTCATCGCCGCGAGGAAGAGGCAGACGAGGGCCGTGAACCAACCGTCGGCGGTGCCGGGTGTTGAGAGTGCGCCCCACAGCGCGACGGTGGCAACCGCGCCGATGGTCACCACCAGGTATGCCGTGAGCGCGTCGGCCCGCAGCAGCCCACCGGCCGCGGATGCGGCGTACGGTGCGCTGAGGGTGCCGGTGAGCAGGACGAGACCGGTGGCGAGGATGGTCAGGGCGGCCACGAGGTCGAGCAGACGGGTCCAGGGAGCGCCTCTGCCCGCGGCGGCGAGCGCCCCGAGCGCGACCGGGACGAGCACCGGCAGCCAGAGCATCGCGCCCATCAGTCCCTCAACTCGCGAAGCTCGTGCAGATCGACCTCACCGTGGGCCAGCTCCAGGCGTGCGGACAGGATCCGCAGGATGAAGACGACGAGCACGACATCCAGCAGAACGCCGAGCTCGACGACCAAGGGGACCCCGCCGGCGGTGAGGAAGGCGACGGTGGCGATCCCGTTGTCCAGGACGAGGAAGCCGATGACCTGTGACACGGCCTGGTGCCGGGTGAGCAGCACGAGGAAACCGACGAGCACGAGGGTGAGCCCGGCCGGCACGGCGTGCGTGGCCGGCCCGCTGTCGAGTGCGAGCAGAGGTCGGCTCACGGCATACGCGAGGGTGGCCAGCGCTGCGGCGGCGAGCAGTCCACTGACCGGGTTGACGCGGGGGGAGTCCTCGCCGCGGTTGCCCGAGCGCGCGATCGTGCGGGTCAGTGCCCACGGCAGCGCGACGGCCTTGAGGGCTAGGACCAGCCCGGCTACCGCGACAAGTTCGAAGGCCCCGTCGGCGAGCCCGATCGCCCCGACGAGCACGGCGAGGGCCAGTCCTTGGAGAGCGAGCAGCCGGGCCGAGGCCTCGGTCGAGCGCCGCCAGACCTGCAGGATCGCGGTGAGCAGCAACAGTCCCGTGGCGGCAGCGACGGTCTGTGCGAACAGGGTTTCGGTCATCGGCTGCTCATGCCACGAGATAGGAGGCCGTGACGGACAGGAAGGCGAGCACGAACGAGCCGGCGAGCAGCTCGGGGACCCGGAAGAGACGCACCTTGGCAAGGAACACCTCGAAGGCGGCGATGACCGCCCCGGCCGCGAGCAGCTTGACGGCAACGGCAACGGCTCCGCCGAGCAACGCGGGCACGGTCGAGTCGGTGGCGATGCCCCACGGGACGGCCAGGTTGACGACGAGCCCGAGCAGAGCCGTGAGCCGCAGCCACGATCCCAACTCCAGCCAGGCGAGGTCGCGGCCGCTGCTCTCGAGCACCATCGCCTCGTGGATCATCGTCAACTCCAGGTGGGTCGACGGGTTGTCGACGGGCAACCGGCCGGTCTCCGCGACGACGACGATGCCCAGGGCGACCAGCGCCAACAGGCTCACGGGGGAGATGACCGTCGCCGGGTCGGCGATCCTGGCCTCCACGATGGCCGACAGGGCCGTCGTCTCGACGGGCACCGAGACGGCATAGACGGCGACCAGGACAGTGGGCTCGACGAGCGCGGCGATCATCATGTGCCGGCTGGACCCCATGCCCCCGAAGGCGGTGCCCGATTCGAGTCCGAGCAGGGCCAGCGCGACTGTGCCGACGAGCAGAACACCGACCACGACGAAGAGATCGTCGGGAACCCACGGCAGGCTGTCGGTGCTGATGAGCGGCATGAGCGTGCACACGAGCAGGCTGCTGGCGGCGAGGACGAGCGGACCGCGCGACATCACCGGTCCCGCACCTTTGGCGACGAGCGGCTCCTTGGCGAAGAGCTTGCGCAGGTCGCGCCACGGCTGGCCTGCCCCCGCGCCGACTCGGCCCTCCAGCCTTGCTCGCACTTGGCGCATCACGCCGATGAGCAGCGGGGTGAGGGCGGTCGCGACGGCGACCTGCCAGATGAGGGCGAGGATAGTCACCAGGTCACCACCAGCAGGACGACGACGAGGGCGGCGAAGGAGTAGCCGAGATACCGCACCATGCTGCCGTTCTGCAGGGCGCGGGCCTTGTCGGCGAAGGCGTCGAGGGCCGCGAGCAGGGGCTGGTAACCGCGGGTTTCGATGCGATCGACGACCTGTTGGCGATAGGCGATGGCCTGCACGAGATAGCGCGACTCCTCGGCCGGGGTGACGTGCACGTCCGTGGCCGGGCGCAGCGCATTGTCGAAGACGCGAACGAGAGGCTCGGCGAAGGAGGTGGCGGTGTATTGCATCCGCGGGTCGACCCGACTGCCGCCGCATCCCCACGGCAACGGCACGGTACGCCGGGGATGACGAGACCGGAAGCGGGCGGTCACAAGCAGGACCGACAGGGTGCACACGCCGCCGAGCACCGCGAGCGACGTCGGGTCGAGCAGGGCGTTCACCGCCGGTAGGGCGACCCCGCCCAGGCCGACCGAGGCGACGCCTTCGGCCCCCACGGCCGACGCCGCGGCGGCCGCGACAACTCCAGGCAGCAGGCCGAGGGGAGAGCACGGCGAGTGCGGCGGCGCCGAGTGCCAAGGTCATCGCGCGGCTGCCCTCGTGGGCCTGCGCTGCCCCGATCGAGCGGGGCCGGGCCAGCGCGGCGATACCGACGACCTTGACGAAGGTGAGCAGGGCCAGGCCGGCCGTGAGGGCGACGATCGAGACGGTAACGGGCAGCGCGACGGCGACGAGGCGGTCCGCGTCAGGACCTCGGGTATTGCCGTGCACGAGTGACTGCAGCAGCACCCACTCGGCGACGAAACCCGACGAGATCGGCAGTGCGGCCGCGGCGAGACCGCCGACGCCGAGGGCGGCGCTGGTCACGGGCATCGTGCGGCTCAGCCCGCCGAGCCGGTCGAGGTCGCGCTCGCCGGTGCCGTGCACGATGGCTCCGGCGCTGAGGAACAGGACGGTCTTGAAGGCCGAGTGGCTCACGGTGAGCAGGAGCGCGGCAACGAGCGCGACATCGGCCACAGCGCGTTGTTCGTCGCCGCCCAGCAGCATCGCCACGGCGATGGCCGTGACGATGAGCCCGACATTCTCGGTCGTCGAATACGCGAGCAGTCGCTTGAGGTCGGAGGTGACCGACGCCTGCAGGATGCCGTAGAGCGCCGACGGCGCACCGAGTGCAAGTAGTCCGATACCCCACCAGGCCGGCCCCTCGGGCAGCAGCCGGGTGACGAGCAGCAGCAGGCCGTACACGCCCATCTTGACCATCGCGGCGCTCATCACGGCCGACACATGGCTTGGTGCCTCGGGGTGGGCTCGCGGCAGCCAGACGTGCACGGGGACCAAGCCCGCCTTGGTCGCGAAACCGCCGACGAGCAGGACGAAGGCCACCGCGGCCGTCGCCCCGGTCGGTGGTGCGGCTGCCATGGCGATGAAGCTCAACGATCCGGAATGCGTTGCCAGAACCGCGAATCCGGCCAGCAACAGGACGAAGCTCAGGTGCGTCATCGCGGCATACCAGAGGACCGCCGAGCGCACCCGGGGGCCGGTGGCGTGGTCGGCCGCCAGCAGGACCGTCGAGCTGATCGCCATGAGCTCCCAGCCGAGCAGGAAGCCGAGGGCGTCCGCGGAGGCAGGCACCAGGACCATCCCGAGGACGAAGACCGGGTATGCCGTCCACGAGACGCGCGTCGCCGACGCGCCGCGGGCGTAGCCGACGCCGAACCACGCCGCGAGCGCGCTCACGCACCCGACGATCGCGAGGAAGAGCCCGCCCAGGCGGTCTGGGGCCAGTAGCAGTGCTGGTTGTCCGGGCAGGCCGATCCCGAGGGCGAGCGTTCCGGTCGTGCCTGCGAGGGCCGCGAGACCGGTGACCGCCGCGGTGAGCCCGAGGGTGGCGCTGAGGGTGCCGGCGACGGCGGAGCGACGCTGATCGCCGACGACCAGGGCGGCGATCACGGTGACGCCGGCGAGGGCCAACACCAGTCCAAGCCCGATGTCCACGACCGTCATCGGCGAGTCACCCGGCGCAGGGCCTCGATGATCTGGTCGGGGGAGGGTGGGCAGCCGGGCACGACGAGGTCGACCTCGACATGGTCGGCGACCGAGCCGTCCACGGCATAGCCGGCGGCATACACGCTGTGTCCGGCGGCGCAGTCGCCGACCGCGACAACGACCCGGGGGCGTGGGGTGGCCTCGACAGTGCGCACGAGCGGTCTGGCCATGTTGCGGGTGACCACTCCCGTCACGACGAGCACGTCCGCGTGCCGGGGCGAGGCAACCAGGCGCGCGCCGTAGCGCTCGGCGTCGTAGACGGGGCCGAAGGCTGCGCCGATCTCGATCTCACAGCCGTTGCAGGAGCCGCAATCGACGTGACGGACCTGAACGCTGCCGGCGAGCACGGAGAGGTCTTGGCCTGCTGAATCAGCGGCTGGGTCTTTGGTTGTGTTGCCGGCCTTGTCGCCGGCTGAGTCACCGGCGGTGTCCGGCGAGGTCGTCCGCGCGGGAGCCGGCTGCGCGATTCGCCCCGTCCGGCGAATAAGCCCCCACAGCTCGACAGGGTTCATCGGGTCGGCCCGCTCGGTGCGCTGGACGGGGGTGGTGGGTCCAGCTCGTGGGCGAGCTGGTCCTGATCGGCGAGGACCTGACGCAAGACAGTCCGGCCGGCGCGCAACAGGTCGATCGTGGCGGGGACGACGATCGAATAGAGCACCTCACCGCCGGCCCGGTGCTGGCGGACCAGCCCGGTGCGCCGCAGCACGGCAAGCTGTTGGGACAGCCGACTGGGCTCGAGAGCGATCTCGGCGAGCAGCTCGTGGACGGCATGGTCGCGCTCGGAGAGCAGTTCGAGGACCCGGATTCGCACGGGGTGGCCGAGGGTGCGGAAGAGCTCGGCCTTGGCTTCGGCGAGCGGCACGGGCACTGCAGACCCCCTTCGGGTGCACCCTTACGAGATGACGACATGAAGAATCCGTCAAGTATGCCAGGAGCGAGCGCTGCATGTCCCCTGAGTGTTGTGCGAGCGTGCAGGGTGTGACCCCGCCCCGGACCCGCTTCGCGGGCCCGCCCCGACCCCCCCCCCGGGTCTGTGGCGCACCGGCGCCCCGTTGCTGGGGCCGCCGGCATACGCATCGCTGCGGGGCCGCCGCGTCATGACGGCTGCCGCAGCCGCGCCAGGTCACCTTGCCGCGCTGGCATGGGGGACGCCCCTGGGGTGCCCCCGCTCCCGCCCCCCCCCCCCACAAGATCCTGGACCTTGTCTTGGATCCGTGACACGTCCTTGACCCAACACAAGGTCCAGGATCTTGTGACGGGGGGTGGGATGGGGTGTGCGCGCTGGCCGTCGGCACGGCATACGGTGTCTGGGTGGTGAGCGAGACGCATGCGCACAACGGCCTTCCCGGGCCACTGCCCGGGTCGCCGCCGCGTGCCCCCACGGGAGTGCGCCGGACCACGAGCCTGGACCTCACCCGCCCGGACGGGCCGGACGGGCCGATCGAGGTGCACGGCCGGGCTCGGGACGTGCAGACCGGTGCCGGCGGCGAGTCTGAGGTCATCGACCGGGCGTTGCTCGCCCTCACGGTCACGGACGGTGTGGTCACGGCGTTGCGGTGTTTCCCGCAGCGGCCCGCAGCAGCGCGCCTCATCGGTCGCCAGGCGCTCGTCGGCTGGCGCTCGGCGCTGTGGCGTGAGTTGAACGACGATGTCGAAACGGGCTCGGCCTTGCACCTGCTGCTCGACGACCTGCCCGGGGGCATGGTCGTCGGAGGCTTCACCCGGCGCCGGGCGCTCGCCGCTTCCGGCGCCATGGTGCCGCAACCGGGTCGGCGCCTGGACGTCTGCGCGGGGTGGGCCGCCGACTCCCGGGCCGCACGGGTGCTCGCCGACACCGGCGTGCCGCCGCCGCCGGTCACCCCACCGGCCCCCGAGTTGGTCCCCGACGACGACCCCTATGCCTGGCACACCCTCGGTGCCCTACCGGTGTGGGGGATGTCCCGGCGCCGGCGGATCGACGCCCACGTCGACGGCGACACGATCGGCGTCGACGCGATGTTCCGCGACTCCTACGTCGACGGCGCAGGCCACGAGCGGGTGTTGCACGAATACGGCGTCGTCGCGGCTCTCGAGCTCGACGGCACGGTCCGGTCGGTAGCGCCGGCCCCTCGGGTGCTGCCGCACCTGGAGTGTCCCGTTGCCGGCGCCTCGGCTCAACGACTGGTCGGTATGCCGTGCAGCGACCTTCGAGACCGGGTGTCGGCCAACCTGTTCGGGCCGTCGACGTGCACCCATCTCAACGATCTGATGCGTTCGCTCACCGATGTGCCCGCCCTCGTCCGGCGCGGCGGCTGAGCGCCCGGCCCGCGAAGCGGCATACCCTATGGGGGTATCAGAGTCAGACCCCGACGGGGCGAGCTACGGAGGCGGGATGCACGGCTACGGCGAGCGCAAGGACGACCATCTCAGGCGGCTACGCCGAATCGAGGGGCAGGTGCGAGGAATCTCGCGGATGGTCGAGGAGGACACCTACTGCATCGATGTGCTCACTCAGCTCTCCGCGGCGACCCGGGCCCTGCAATCCGTTGCGCTCGGGCTGCTCGATGACCACATGGCGCACTGCCTCGTAGCGGCGGCCCGCGCCGGCGGGCAGGAGCAGGACGACAAACTCAAGGAGGCGTCCGCGGCGATCGCCCGGCTCGTGCGCAGCTGAGCCGACCGAGGGCCGGACGTGGCTGTCGGTCGGCGCCACTACCCTGCCGGTATGCCGCCCGAGCCACCCGCGGAGCCTGTTCCGGTAACAGTCTCGGCGCCAGCCGACGGGACGCCCGAGCCAGCACCGACCTTGGCCCGGCTCGTGGCGACCGCCGCCGCGGTTGCCGGGACCTCGTCGAGAACCGCGAAGATCGCTGCGCTGGCCGAACTGCTCAAGGGGCTGGACCCAGGAGAGGTCGAGGCGGCTGTCGGCTTGCTTACCGGGCGCCTGCGCCAGGGTCGAACGGGGGTCGGCTGGCGCAGTGTCGCCGACGCTGCGGCCCGCGAGGTCGCGCCCGCCGCCCGGCCGAGGTTGTCGATCACCGACGTCGACGCCGCCATCACAGAACTGGCACAGCATTCCGGGGAGGGTTCGGCCAGCCGCCGGACGGCCACCCTGCACGACCTGCTCGCTCGGGCCACCGCCGACGAGCAGCGCCACCTGGGTGGCGCGCTGTTGGGCGAGGTACGCATCGGAGCGCTGGAGGGGGTGCTCGCCGACGCGGTCGCCGCCGCTGCGGGCCGGCCCACCGAGCAGGTGCGCCGGGCCGCGATGCTCTCCGGGAGCCTCGGCCGCACGGCATACCTCGCGGTGAGCGGCGCCGACCTCGACGCGGTCGGTCTGACGGTCGGGGTGCCGGTGCAGCCGATGCTCGCTGCCACCGCTTCCGGCGCAGCCGAGGCGGTGATCGCGCTCGGGCCGGCGCCGGTGTCGGTCGAGGTCAAGCTCGACGGGGCTCGAATCCAGGTGCACCGCTTCGGAGGGCCGGGCAGCGAGGTGCGGGTCTTCAGCCGCACCCTCGCCGACATCACCGACCGGATGCCCGAGCTCGCACAGATCGTCGCCGGATTCCCCGGCGGCCCGCTCATCCTGGACGGCGAGACCCTCATGCTTGATGAGGACGGCGCGCCCCGGCCGTTCCAGGACACGATGAGCCGGTTCGGGTCGCTCGGCCGCACCGACCTGCTCCGGCCCTGGTTCTTCGACATCCTGCACGCCGACGGCGCTGACCTGCTCGACGCCCCCCTGTCGGTCAGGCGCGAGCGGCTGCGCGCGGTGGTGGGCGAGCACGGCATACCGGCCGTCGAGACGGCCGACCCGCAGCAGGCGAGCTCGTTCGCGGCCGACGCACTGGCCCGCGGTCACGAGGGGGTGCTCGTCAAGGCACTCGATTCCCGGTATGCCGCCGGCCGCCGCGGTCGCCAGTGGCTCAAGGTCAAGCCGGTGCACACCGTCGATCTCGTCGTCCTCGCCGCCGAATGGGGGTCCGGGCGGCGAACCGGCTGGTTGTCCAACCTCCATCTCGGCGCGCGCGACCCGGCGGTGCCGCTCGGGGAGCCCGGAGCGTTCGTCATGGTCGGCAAGACGTTCAAGGGGCTCACCGACGAGACCTTGCGGTGGCAGAGCGCGCGGCTGCTCGAGCTGGAGAGCCGACGGACCAGGTATGCCGTCCACGTGCCGCCAGTGCTCGTAGTGGAGATCGCCCTCGACGGGGTGCAGCGTTCGACGCGCTATCCGGGCGGGGTCGCGCTGCGGTTCGCTCGGGTCAAGGGCTATCGGGAAGACAAGCCGATCGCCGAGGCCGACACGATCGACACCCTGCGGGGCATGCTTCGCTGACCCTCGAACAGCCGTCAGGCCGACGCCGGCTCAGTTCCGACGCCGACTCAGGTCCGGCAGCCGCTCAGCGCCGGCGGCGGGCCGCGACCTCGGTGAGCAGGGCGGCGCGGCCCTGCGCGGCCGGCAGCGACACCTCGCGCAACCAACGTTCCCCGGGCGTATCACCTTGGGCGGCAACGATATCGGCGAGAGCGGCGACGTCGGCTGGAGTCTTGTTCTGGGCCATTTTCGCCTTACCGACGACCCGGGTGATGCGCACTTCGATTCCGACGATGGCACGCACCATCGCCTCGATGTATCCGGGCGCCGCGTCCTGCACTGACCACCCCGGAGACAGTGCCCGTTCGTGCCGCTCGGTGAGTCGGGTGACGAGCTCACGGGTCCAGCCGGGGTCGTCATGAGCGATCAGCTCGCCGTGGACGTGGACCGTGACGTAGTCCCAGGTCGGCACGGTCTTGCCGTGGTCGGCCGACGACGGCAGCCAGCTCGGGCTGACGTAATGATCGCCCGCATCGATGATCACCAAGGCTTCGCTGGTCGTCGGCAAGCTCCACTGGGTGTTGTTGCGGGCCAGGTGCCCGAGCAACGAGCCGTGCTCTCCGTGTCCCCCGGGCACGCCCGGCTCGCCCGACGGGCCCGGCTCGCCCGGCTCGCCCTGCGGGCCGCTAGGTGGCTCGAAGAGGAACGGCACCGGTGTGGCGGTCAGACCCTCAGCCGGGTGATGGGTGATCAACTGCGCGACCCCCATCGTCGTGAGGATGTGATGGATCTGCTCGTCGGTCATCGCGAAGTGGGCGGGCACGTACACGCTGGCCACTCTGCCACGAGACGGCCGCCGAGGGCCGCCGCCGGCCACCGAGGTCCACCGAGGGCCACCTGAGGCCACCTTGGACCGCTCGGACCACCTCGGTCAGAAACAGGCCGCAACGGTCAACGCCGCAGCCAGCCCCACTTCGACCCCCGCGCCGAGGATGTCGCCGGTGATCCCCCCGATTCTGAGCTGCGCGCGGCGCGCCACAACGAGCGCAGCCGCGACCCCGGCGAGCAGGGCTGCCGCGGCCGCCACGCCCAACCCGCCAGCCAGAGCCCCGATCCACCACGTCACGGCGAGCAGAAGCGCGGCACCGGCGATGAGCCAGCCCGTAGCGACACTGCCCGCCACCGTCGCGCCCAGGCCCTGGCTGCGGGCCGCTCGGAACCATCGCGCGCACAGCCACGCGAGCGTGTGCCGCGAGCCAACCACCGCGACCGCTGCCACGACCGCGCCACCCCAACTCGTCACAAGCGCCGACAGGGCTGCGGTCTGAACGAGCAGGACGAGCACGACGGCAGCAACCCCGGTCGGCCCGACGTTGCCGACGCGCATGACCGTCAAGGCCCGCTCCCGGTCATAGGACGCAGCGAAGCCATCTGCGGTGTCGGCCAACCCGTCCAGGTGCAGGCCACGGGAGCCCACCGCGAGGGCGGCCACGACGAGGGCGGCGGCGAGCGAGGGCGGCATACCGGCTCGGGCGACGAGGGCATGCGCGAGCAGCGGCAGCAGCGCGAAGGGCAAGGTCGCGATCGGGGCCAGGAGCATCGCCCACTGCGCGACGGCCCGGTCGACTCGGCGTGGCGGGCGTACCGGTATGGCGGTGAGGGTGCCGACCGACAACCGCCAGCCGTCGCCCAGCGTGCTCACGGGAGCGGCCCACCCACGTGGGGCGCCGCGGAGAGGTCGATCACGCGACCGGCCACGACGAGGTGGACCCGGTCGGCGACGTCGGCCACCGCCGCGGTGAGCCGGCCAAGCTCGTCCTGGAAGAAGCGCCCGGCGGCAGTGAGAGGCACGAGCGACAAGCCGACTTCGTTGCTCACGACGACGACCTCGCGCGCGGTCGTGCGCAACGCGCCGACCAGCCTCGCGCGTTCCCCGGTCACGAGCACGGCTGCGGCATCGAGGTCGGTCCACAGGCCCGCGTGATCGACGAGCCCGGTCAGCCAGGTGCCGAGGCATTCCACGATCAAGGGGCCACCGGGCATACCGAGCAGTGGGGCGACGTCCACAGTCTCGAGCGTGACCCAGGTGCGGGGACGGGCGGCCTGGTGGGCTTCGACGCGGGCCAGCCACTGCGCATCGTCGGCCTGCGCTGCCGCACGAGAATGGGTGGCGACATACGTGACGTCCGGGTGGCCCGCGAGCAGGGACTCCGCGTGGCGGCTCTTGCCGCTACGCACCCCACCGGTCACCAGCGTCACAGGCATGCGGTCAAGGCTATGCCCCGGCCTGCGCAAGGATGGCTCGGTGACCTACGCCGTGGCTACTCTGCCCACCATCCTTGCCCCCGAGGCCGACGCCGCCGCCGCCGCAGACGCCCTGCAGGCGCAGCTGACCAAACCGGCCGGGTCGATGGGGCGCCTGGAAGGCCTCGGAGCCCGCCTCGCTGGCCTGTATGCCGCGTGCCCACCGCCCATCCCCGAGCCGGTCGCCGTCGCCGTCTTCGCCGGAGATCACGGCGTGCTCGCGCAGGGGGTGTCACCGTGGCCGCAGGAGGTGACCGCTCAGATGGTCGCCGGCGTGGCCTCCGGGACAGCGGTGATCAACGCCCTCGCTCGGCAGGTCGGTGCCCGCGTGCGGGTCGTCGACGTCGGGGTGGCCACCGAACTGGCTCCTGGGCTCGACGTGGACCGGCGCCGGGTGATCGACGGGACGGCCGACTTCACCACCGGGGCCGCGATGACCCGCGATCAGTCCCTTGCGGCGGTGCACGTGGGCCTCGACGTGGCCAACCAGCTGATCGACGACGGCGCGCGGCTGCTTGTCACCGGCGACCTCGGCATCGGCAACACCACGTCGTCGGCGGCCCTGGTCGCCGTCTTCACGGGCGCCGACCCCGGCGCGGTGACCGGCCCCGGAGCCGGCAGCGACGCGGCCATGGTGGCCCGCAAGATCGCCGTCATCCGCGCCGCCCTCCAGGTGCACCGGCCCGACCCGGCCGACCCGATCGGCGTCCTGGCCGCCGTCGGCGGTGCCGAACACGCTGCTCTCGCAGGGTTTCTCATCGGGGCCGCGGCCCGGAGGATCCCCGTCGTGCTCGACGGGGTCATCGCCTGTTCGAGCGCGCTCGCGGCGCACGCGATCGACCCAGGGGTGACGGCGTACCTCATTGCCGGGCACCGTTCGAGCGAACCGGGCGCGAGTGCGGCCCTGGCCCGGCTTGGGCTGGAGCCGTTGCTCGATCTCGGACTGAGACTCGGCGAGGGGTCCGGTGCCGTGCTGGCGGTGCCGTTGGTGCAGGCCGCCGCCCGGTTGCTGCGCGAGGTCGCGACCTTCGAGTCCGCCGGGATCGGTGCGGCACCCGCCGGCACGTGACCCGACCGTTCACCGAAAAGTCCACGACACGCCGAGCGAGTGTCGGCATATCGGTGGCATGGGCGCGGTACAAAAGGTGAGGCCCCACCAAGTATGAGTTGGTGGGGCCTCGTGCGTCCGTGCCGTGACGCCGACTCGAACTCGTCCAGCGCGCCCGACCTTCCGGTTTCGTCCTACCGGCCCGCTGGGATTGCTCCCGCGGCTAGAGATCTCGTTTGCCGTCCGACCGCCGATCCTTGCGGGTCTGCGTAAGAGCATTTGTACGCCTCCGGGCGACGGCGCGCAAGAGTTCCGACGCACTTCATCCAACTAATTCGCGGCCCCTCGGCGTGTCGCCTCGACACGCGCGGATATCCCGTGCATGCGGATGTTCGGTTACCCTCCAGGTCCGCGGCAGGGCACCGCGGCAGGCCACTGGCAGACAGCGGGGCAGGTCAGCGAGGCAGGTCAGCGTGGCGGCATACGAAGGGCGCCGTCGAGGCGGATGACCTCGCCGTTGAGCATCGGGTTGTCGATGATGTGACGCACCAAGGCGGCGAACTCCGTCGGGTTGCCCAGCCGCGAGGGGTGTGGGACCTGCTTCTCCAACAGGGCCTTCGTCTCGCCCGGCAGGCCGGCCATCATCGGCGTCTCGAAGGTGCCCGGTGCCACGGTCACGACCCGGATCGCCTTGTCGGCCAGGTCTCGGGCGGCGGAGAGGGTGAGCCCGACAATGCCGCCCTTGCTCGCGGCATACGCGGCCTGCCCGACCTGCCCGTCGTATGCCGCGATGCTCGCCGTCATGACGCAGACTCCGCGGTCGCCGTCATGGGGGTCGTTGTCGAGCATCGCGGCGGCGGCCAGACGCAGCACGTTGAACGTGCCGACGAGGTTGATCTCGACGACCGTGCGGAACGTGTCAAGGTCCAGCGGACCGCGGCGACCGATCAGCCGTCCTGGGGTGGCCACGCCGGCGCAGGTGACGACGACCCGCAGTTCGCCGAGCTCGCGGGCTGCGTCGACGGCTGCCTGCACCTGGAGTTCGTCGCGCACGTCGGCGGCCACGAAGCGCACCCGGTCCCCGAGCTCAGCCGCGACGGCCGCCCCGGGCGATGAGGGGAGGTCGACGATCACCGCTCGCGCGCCGTCGGCGACGAGCCTGCGCAGCGTGGCTCCGCCGAGGCCGGAGGCGCCGCCGGTGACGATGGCAACGGTGTGGTCGGTGATGCGCATGCCGCTCAGCCTCTCTCGCGGATCAGCTGGCGGGAGATGACCAGCCGCTGGATCTGGTTGGTGCCCTCGAAGATCTGGGTCACCTTCGCCTCGCGCATGTAGCGCTCGACGGGGAAATCACGGGTGTAGCCGTAGCCGCCGAAGACTTGCACCGCGTCGGTCGTCACCTTCATCGCGGCATCGGTGGAGACGAGCTTGGCGACGGACGCTTCCTTCGTATAGGGCCGCCCCGCATCCTTGAGCCGCGCGGCATACAGGTAGGCCGCCCTCGCCGACGTGACCGCTGCCTCCATGTCGGCCAGCAGGAAGGCCAACCCCTGGAAGTCGATGATCGGCCGGCCGAACTGGCGACGCTCCATGGCGTAGGTCGTCGCGGCGTCAAGTGCCGACTGCGCGAGCCCGGTTGCGGCCGCTGCGATCCCGAGCCGGCCGTTGTCGAGGGCGTGCAAGGCGATGGCCATGCCCTGCCCTTGCGCGCCGAGGAGTCGGTCGGCGTCGATCCGAGCGTTCTCGAAGATCACCTGGGCGACCGGATCGCCGTGCAGGCCCATCTTGTCCTCGGGCCGGCCGAAGGACAGACCCGGCGTCCCGGCAGGCACGAGGAAGCAGGAGATGCCCTTGGGGCCGGTGTCGGCGGTGCGGGCGAAGGTCGTGTAGTAGTCGGCATGGCCGGCGTGCGAGATCCACGCCTTGGTGCCCTCCAGCGTCCACCCGCCGCCGTCGGCGTCGAGGGTGGCGGCGGTGGTCATCGAGCCGACGTCAGAGCCGGAGTCGGGCTCGGACAGGCAGTAGCCGCCGAGTTGGCTGCCGCTGAGCATGTCGGGCAGGAAGGCGCGACGCTGCTCGTCGGTGCCGTATTCGGCGAGCGGATAGCACGTGAGGGAATGCACGCTCACCCCGACGGCCACCGACATCCAAACGGTGGCGATCTCCTCGACGACCTGCAGATAGACCTCATACGGCTGACCTCCGCCGCCGAACTCCTCGGGGTAGGGCAACGACAGCAGGCCGAGCTCGCCAAGGGTGCGGAACGCCTGCTCCGGAAAGCCGCCCACGCGTTCGAACGCGTCGACCTGCGGGGCCAGCTCCTTGCGGCAGACCTCGCGGGTCATGTCGATGAGCGCCCGCGACTCGTCCGACGGCATCAGCCTCGTTGCTGCCATGCGTTGCAGACTACTAGGACGTCCAAGCACCGGTGGCGGGCTGGTGGCCAGCGCCTCAGCCGACGTTTTCCAGCACGACGGCCAGGCCCTGGCCGACACCGATGCAGACGGCAGCCACCCCCCAGCGCCCGCCGCTGGCCTGCAGCGACCGGGCGAGCGTGCCCAGGATCCGCCCGCCGGACGCTCCGAGCGGGTGCCCGATGGCGAGGGCGCCGCCGTGCGGGTTGACGATCTCGGGGTCGACGCCCCAGGCGTCGGTGCAGGCCAGAGACTGTGCGGCGAACGCCTCGTTGAGCTCGACGGCGTCGATGTCGGGCCAGGCGATACCGGCCCGGGCCAGCGCCTGGTTGGCCGCCTCGACGGGTGCGAAACCGAAGAACTGCGGATCGATCCCGGCGGCTCCACGCCCGGCGATACGGGCAATCGGCGCGAGCCCGGTCAGCTCGGCGGCGCGCTCAGAGCCGATCAGCGCGGCGGATGCCCCGTCGTTGAGCGGCGAGGAGTTGCCGGCTGTCACGGTGCCGGTGTCCGCCGGGCGGAACGAGGGCTTCAGGCCGGCCAGGCGCTCCGCCGTCGTCTCGGGCCGGATGCACTCGTCGCGCTCCAGAGCGACACCCGGCACCGCGACGACCTGATCGGCATAGAAGCCGCTCGACCACGCGGCCTCGGCCAGCCGGTGGGAGCGGGCCGCGAACTTGTCCTGGCGCTCGCGGGTGATGCCGGAACGTTCGCGCAGTTGCTCGGTCGCCTCACCGAGCGACACGGTCCACTCCGGCGGCATGAGTTTGTTGACCAGGCGCCACCCCAACGTCGTCGAGGCCAGTTCCAACCCCCCTGCCGGATACGCCCGCTCGGTCTTCGGCAGGACCCACGGCGCGCGGCTCATCGATTCGACGCCACCGATGATCAGGACGTCGGCCTCGCCGACCTCGATCTGACGCGACCCGACGATCGCCGCGTCCAGGCTCGAGCCGCACAACCGGTTGAGCGTGGTCGCCGGCACCGTCGTCGGCACGCCGGCGAGCAGGCCGACCATCCGCCCGACGTTGCGGTTGTCCTCGCCGGCCTGGTTGGCGCAGCCGAAGATGATCTCGTCGATTCGCCCGGGGTCCAGCTCCGGAGCCCGGCGCAGGGTCTCGCGGACGACGAGCGCCCCGAGGTCGTCGGGGCGCGCCCCCGCCAGCGCACCGGCATACCGGCCGAAAGGGGTGCGGACGGCGTCGTAGACGAATGCGTCAGCCATGGCGGGGACCTCCAGGGGAAGGGGTTGGTGCGGTACTGGTCACGGGAGGCGCCAATCGACCGGCTCGGCGCCTTGGGCGGCGAGCAGGTCGTTGGCGCGGCTGAACGGCCGGGAGCCGAAGAAGCCCGATCGGGCTGACAGCGGTGAGGGATGCGCGCTCTCGACCCGGGCGACGGGCCCGAGCGCGGCGCCGAGCGATCGGGCGTCACGACCCCAGAGGATCGCCACGAGCGGCCCGCCGCGCGACACGAGGGCGTCGATGGCGGCCGCGGTGACCTGCTCCCACCCCTGGCCGCGGTGGCTGCCCGGACGCCCCGGACCGACGGTGAGCACCCGGTTGAGCAGCAGCACCCCCCGCTCGGCCCACGGGGTGAGGTCCCCGGAGGTGGGCGCAGCCACCCCGAGGTCGCTCTGCAGCTCGGCGAAGATGTTGACCAGGCTCGGCGGCAACGGGCGCACATCGGGTGCCACCGAGAAGGACAGGCCCACGGGATGTCCGGGGGTGGGATAGGGGTCTTGTCCGACGACGAGGACTCGCACCGCGTGTAGCGGCTGGGCGAAGGCGCGCAAGACCTGCTCGCCAGCCGGCAGATAGCCCCGGCCCGCGGCGACCTCGGCACGCAGGAAGTCCCCGACCCGCGTGATCGTCGGCTCCAGCGGCCCGAGCGCGGGGACCCACGACGGATCCACGAGCTGCGCCAGCGGCCGTGCGGTCACGGCCGCCAACCTACCCGCCGGGTATGCCGCGTGGCCGCCCAAGTGGCGCGCGGCATACCCGGCTGGGGTCGGTGCGGGGCCCGAAGCCGAGGGTCAGGGTGCTGCGAGCTCGACCGGCTCGACTCCGAGCTCGCCGAGCAGCACGAGGACGCGGCGTTTGATCTCGTCGCGGATCGGACGCACCGACTCGACACCGTGGCCGGCCGGGTCTTCGAGCACCCAGTCGAGGTAGCGCTTGCCCGGGAAATAGGGGCAGGTGTCGCCGCAGCCCATCGTGATCACGACGTCGGAGGCCTGGACGGCTTCGGTCGTGAGGATCTTGGGCTTCTCGGCGGAGATGTCGATGCCCTCTTCGAGCAAGGCCTCGCGGACCGCGGGGTTGATCGACTCGGCGGGGGCCGATCCGGCCGAGAGCACCTCGACGGCACCTCCGGACAGGTGATGGGTGTATGCCGCGCCCATCTGCGAGCGCCCGGCGTTGTGGACGCACACGAACAGGACGGAGGGTTTGGCGGTGTCGGTCACGGGCGGTCCTTCGCGGTCACGGGCAGCGGGGGAGCGGACATATCGATGTCCCTCGATGGCCAGCCAACGGCATACATGGACGTTTGTCAATGTCACGGGTACGATCGCGGGGTGACCCTGACCACCACTCCCGGCACTGCCGGCGCTGTCGGCGCTGCCTCGGACGTCTGCTGTCCCGGCTCATCCTGCGAACTGTTGCCGGCCGAGCAAGCCGGCGCGTTGGCGCGGGTCTTCAAGGCGCTGGCCGACCCTACCCGGGTGCGCCTGCTGCACTATCTCGCGTTCTCCGACAGCGGCACGGCCTGCGCCTGCCATCTGCCCGGGGAACTCGGCATCAGCCAGCCCACCCTCTCCTTCCACATGAAGCGCCTGCACGACGCGGGGCTGGTCGTGCGCGAGAAGCGCGGGCGGTGGGTGCACTACACGGTGAGCTCGGCCGGGCTGGCTCGCGTGAGCGAGTTCCTGGACCTGCCCGCACAACCGGGCTCGACGTGCTGTTGAGGGCGCCGAGACGCCTGGGTGGTTGGCCGCCCAGCGGATGCGAGTTCTCCCGATGACCGTAAACGAGGCCGCCCGGCGCGCGAGCGCCGAAGGGATCGGCACCGCCGCGCTCGTGGCCGCGGTGGTCGGCTCGGGGATCATGGCCACGCGGCTGACCGACGACGTCGCCGTCCAGTTGCTGGTCAACGCGCTCGCAACGGTGGCGGCGCTCGCCGTGCTCATCTGGTCACTCGGGCCGATCTCCGGCGCGCATTTCAACCCGGTCGTCACCCTCGTCGCCGTCCTTCGCGGCGAGATCCCCTGGGCCGAGGCCGGCCGGTATGCGCTCGCGCAGGTCGCCGGTGGGCTCGTCGGCACGGCGGTGGGCAACCTCATGTTCGAGCTGCCGGCCTGGCACTCCTCGGCCAAGGTGCGCACCTCTCCGAGCCTGTGGCTGGGTGAGATCGTCGCCACCGCGGGGCTGCTCTCGCTGATCGGGGCGCTGACCCGCTCGGGCCATGGGCGCCTGGGCCCCGCTCTCGTGCCGGCGTGGATCGGGGCGGCATACTTCTTCACCTCGTCGACCTCTTTCGCCAACCCGGCGGTGACGATCGCGCGGGCGGCGACCGACTCCTTCTCCGGGATCGCCCCGGCCAGCGTCCCCGGTTTCGTCGTGGCCCAGATCGTGGGAGCGGCGGGCGGTGCCCTGCTGACCGAGTTGTTCTATCCGCGGGTCGGCACGCCCGAGCCGCTCGACCTGCCGGGCCCGGTGCATGGGCCCGCAGCGGTCGAGGCCGTCGAGGCCGTCGAGGCCGTCGAGGCCTAGCCTGTCTCGCCTCGGAACCGTGGTCGGAGCGCGAGCGAGACATAGACCAATCCGACGAGGACGGGGACCTCGATGAGGGGCCCGACGACACCGGCGAGGGCTTGGCCACTGGTGACTCCGAAGGTCGCGATGGCGACCGCAATCGCCAGCTCGAAGTTGTTGCCGGCGGCGGTGAAGGCGAGCGTCGTCGTGCGCGCATAGCCCATTCCCAGGGCCTTGCCGAGCGCGAACCCACCGCCCCACATGACGGCGAAGTAGACCAGCAGCGGCAACGCGATCCGGACCACGTCGATAGGGCGGTTGATGATCTGCTCTCCCTGCAGCGCGAACAGGACGACGATGGTGAACAGCAGGCCGTAGAGCGCCCAGGGCCCGATCCTCGGCAGGAACGACCCCTCGTATGCCGCGCGCCCCCAGCGCCGTTCGCCGAGGCGTCGGGACAGGTAGCCGGCGACCAAGGGGATGCCCAGGAAGATGAGCACCGATCGGGCGATGTCGGCGGCCGAGACGTCGAGGGCGGACTGTTGCAGGCCCAGCCAGCCGGGCAGCACGGTGAGATAGAACCAGCCCAGCCCCGCAAAGGCGATGACCTGGAAGACCGAGTTGAGGGCGACGAGGACGGCTGCGGCTTCACGGTCGCCGCAGGCAAGGTCGTTCCAGATGATGACCATGGCGATGCACCGGGCCAGCCCGACGATGATGAGGCCGGTCCGGTAGGCCGGCAGGTCGGGGAGGAAGAGCCAGGCGAGGGCGAACATGAGGGCTGGCCCGAGGACCCAGTTGAGCAGCAGGCTGGCGGTGAGCATCCGGGCGTCGCGGGTGACGGTGTCGAGTCGGTCGTAGCGCACCTTGGCTAGGACTGGATACATCATGACGAGCAGGCCGACAGCGATCGGCAGGGAGACGTCGCCGAGTTCGACGGCTGACAGCAGGTCATCCAGTCCGGGCACGAGCCGCCCCAGCAGCAGACCGGCGATCATCGCCAGGCCGATCCAGACCGGCAGGAAGCGGTCCATCGTCGAGAGCCCGGCGTGGGCCTCGGTGTCGGCTGTCACTGGGCGAGCAGACGGGCGATTTCGTCGCGCTTGGGGACGCGTCCGCTGACGACGACCTTTTCGTCGATGACCAGGCCCGGGGTGGACATGATCCCGTAGGCGGCGATGTCGGGATAGGCCGTCACCTTCTCGACGGTGGCGTCCAGGCCGAGTTGGTCGATGGCCGCGCGAGTTTCCTTCTCCAGGGCGACGCAGTTGCGGCAACCGGGTCCGAGGATCTTGACGTGCATGGAATCTCCTTGATTCGCCGGCGGGTGGCCGGTGGCGGTGCGGTGAGCGGGTAGCGGTCAGGCGAAGGCGTTGACGGTGAAGCCGATGGCGATGATCCCGAGGGCAACCGAGCCGAAGAAGATCGCCAGCAGGCGGGGTTTGAGGACCTGCTTGAGCAGGATGAACTCAGGCAACGACAGGGCGACGGTGGCCATCATGAAAGACAGGACGGTGCCGGTCGCCATACCTTTGGCCCACAGTGCCTCGGCGATGGGGATGACGCCGGCAGCATTGGAGTAGAGCGGGATTCCGAGCACCGTGACGACGAGGACGGCCAGCGGGTTGTCCGGCCCGGCATAGGTCGCCAGCAGGTCGGCCGGCACCCAGCCGTGGATCCCGGCGCCGATCGCGACCCCGAGGATGACCCACTTCCAGACTCGGCCCGCGATGTCGGCCGTCTCCTCCCGCGCGGCCCGGACCCGCTCGGTGAGCGTCGGTCGGCCGGTCTGCTGCTGCAGCCGTGAGGTGGGGGTCGCTCGGACGAAGTCGGCGACCTGGTCGTCCAGATCGAGTCGTGAGAAGAGCGCCCCGAGGATCATCGCCAGGCCCAAGCCGGACCCTGCGTAGGTCGCGGTAATGCCCCAGCCGAAGGACTGGCCGAGCATGACGACGGCCACCTCGTTGACCAGCGGGGAGGCGATCAGGAAGGTGAGGGTGACCGCGATCGGGATGCCGGCTGCGACGAATCCGATGAACAGAGGGATGGACGAGCACGAGCAGAATGGCGTGACCGCACCCAACAGCGCGGCCAGGCCCAGGGCCAACGGCAGGGGTTTGCCGTGCAGATAGCTGCGGACGGTCTCCGGCCGGACGGCGGTGCGCAGCACTCCAATGACGAAGATCATCCCGACGAGCAGCAGCAGGACCTTGGCGGTGTCGTAGAGGAAGAAGTGCACGGCGCCGGGCAGCCGGTCCTGCACGTCCTGCCCGAGAGCCTCGAACAGCCACGTCCACACGCGCTCGTTCGCGGCATACAGGCTGGTCCACGCCGCCGCGGCCGCGAAAAGCGCAAGCACGGTGTGGCGCGAAGTCCGAACACGCGGCTCGGGCGCCTGGATGGCCATGGGTGCGCCTTCCTCTGGTGATGCTCATACGTCGGGCTGAGTCGACCGCTTTTATCGACTGTTGTCGATATGACCAGCCTAGCCGCCGCATCGATGTTCGTAGATGCACGCGTGAGTGAGGCGGCTCACCCTTGGCGCGGCTTCGTGTTGACAACCTGCTGGGCTGCGGGATGAGATGATCTATCGAGATACGTCGATATGTAGGAGGTCTCATGGGGGCGTCGCGTCCGTCGGTGCTGTTCGTGTGTGTGAAGAACGGCGGCAAGTCGCAGCTCGCTGCGGCGCTCCTGCGTCACCTCGCGGGGGACGAGGTCGAGGTTCACTCCGCGGGGACCGCCCCCGGGGGCGCGCTCAACGGCGAGTCGGAGCAGGCTGTCGCCGAAATCGGCGCGTCGATGGCCGGCGAGCACCCGAAGCCCATCGATCCGCAACTGCTGGCCCGCGTCGACCGGGTGGTCGTCCTCGGGAGCGAGGCTCAGGTCGAGCCGGTCGATGGGATGCGCGGGACGATCGAAACATGGGAGACCGACGAGCCTTCCAAGCGGGGCATCGTGGGGATGGAGCGGATGCGGCTGGTCCGCGACGACATCGCCGCGCGCGTCGCTGCGCTGCACACCGAGCTCACTGCTTCTGAGGTGCGGGAGGTGGTGATTGTCGGGTCGGGTCCGGCGGGGTATACGGCGGCGGTGTATGCCGCTCGGGCGGGGTTGCGGCCGGTGTTGTTCGAGGGTGCGGTCACTGCGGGTGGGGCGTTGATGACCACGACTGATGTGGAGAACTTCCCGGGGTTTCCTGATGGGGTGCTGGGTCCGGATCTGATGTTGGCGATGCGGGCGCAGGCTGAGAAGTTCGGCACTGAAATAGTCACCGACGATGTCACCGCGATGGACCTGACCGGTGAGGTCAAGACGGTCACCGACGGTGAGGGCCGCACGTGGTCGGCTCGCACGGTGATCCTGGCGATGGGTTCGGCCTACCGTGAGTTGGGGTTGCCAGACGAGAAGCGTCTGTCCGGGCGTGGGGTGTCCTGGTGTGCGACCTGTGATGGGTTCTTCTTCCGTGATCAGGACATCGCCGTGGTCGGCGGCGGGGACTCCGCCGTCGAGGAAGCGACGTTCCTGACCCGGTTCGCCCGGTCGGTCACCATGGTGCACCGCCGCGACAGTCTGCGGGCCTCCACGATCATGGCTGCCCGGGCGGCGGCCGACCCGAAGATCACCTTCGCGTGGAACTCAGAAGTCACCGCCTTGCACGGCGAGAGCAAACTCACCGGCATCACCCTGACCGACACCACCACCGGCGCCACCCGCGACCTACCAGTCACCGGCCTGTTCGTCGCGATCGGACACGACCCCCGCAACGAACTCCTGCATGGCGTCGTGGACCTGGACCCCGACGGCTACGTCACTGTCCAAGGCCGCAGCACCCTGACCAACATCCCCGGCGTCTTCGCCTGCGGCGACCTCGTCGACCACACCTACCGACAAGCCATCACCGCCGCCGGCTCCGGCTGCGCAGCAGCCCTGGACACCGAACGCCACCTCACCGACCTGAACACCCCATCAGATAGCCCCGGCACGCCCGGCACTCCCCACGACGGCTGATCCCGAGGTGCGGTCGCTAGGGTCGGTCACATGCCCGAGCCCGAAGCACCGAGCCAACCCGTGGCGCCGGTGAGCCCGCAGCTCTTCGCCTATCTGGCGACCGATCCTGTCGCCGAGTTGCTCGGCATTGTCTTCGAGGAGATCCATCCGGGGTATGCCCGAGCCCGCATGCCGGTCACCCACCGCCTGCTCAACGCGCCGGGGACAGCCCACGGCGGGGCGATGATGGCGCTGATCGACGTCGTCCATGCGGCGGTGAGCAACAGCCACGGCACCCTCGCGGTCGCCCAGGATGTGCACACCGAGTTCCTGTCCGCAGGCACCGTGGGCGATGTCCTCATGTGCGCGGGGGAGGAGATCAGCCGGACCCAGCGCACGGCCGTCTATCGCATCGACGTCCATGCGGTCGGTCGCCCGAGCCACCCCGACGGCAAGCTGTTGGCGACGGCTCTCGCGCGGGTCTTCCGGATCGGCACGCCACTGCCGATCGAGCCGTCCGCCGTCCTCGAGTCGTCGTGACCGGACGCGAGCCACCGTGGGGGACCGTCGTGTTCGACCTCGACGGGACGTTGGTCGACACGATCGGACTCATCGTCGAGTCCTATCAGCACGCCTTCCGCACCGTCTTGGGCCAGGAGCAGGCGCAGGAGCGGATCCGCGCGTGGATCGGCCAGCCGTTGATTCGGTGCTTCCAGGAGGCCTCGCCCAAGCACGCGCAGGAGCTCTTCGCGGCATACACGTTATGGAACGAAGCCAACACCGAAAGGCTTCTCCGCCCGTATGCCGGGGTGGACGCGCTGCTGCGCGACCTCGCGGAGGCGGGGGTTGGGGTTGGGGTCGCGACGTCGAAGCGGCGGGAGCCCGCCGCGTGGGCATTGCGGCTCGTCGGCCTGAGCGAACTCGTGCCGGTGGTCGTTGCGATGGAGGACACCCCCGTCCACAAGCCCGACCCGACGCCTTTGTGGCTGGCGCTGGAACGGTGCGGGGGCCGGCTCGGCTCGGCGGCATATGTCGGGGACGCCGTCGTGGACCTGCAGGCCGCCCGAGCGGCCGGGATGGCAGGTGTCGGGGTGCTGTGGGGGGCTGGGTTGGAGGCCGATCTCGCCGCCCAGCACCCGCAGGCGTTGGCGCGCACCGTCAACGAACTACGAGCCCTGCTGCTGTAGCGACTCGCCGTGCCGAATGACACTGATGTGATTTCGCCCGTATAGTGGCGAAGAGGCACTCGTTGGAGGGTTGGGATGGCAGACACGGCAGAGGTGGTCACCGCGGCGCGGGCGGCGCTGAGTGACCGTGACCGCGAGGTGCTCGCGTTCGAGCGCCAGTGGTGGAAGTATGCCGGCGCCAAGGAGCAGGCCGTCAAGGAGCTGTTCGACATGAGCGCCACCAGGTACTACCAGGTGCTCAACGCTCTCATCGACAACCCGGCGGCCCTCGAGGCCGACCCGATGCTCATCAAGCGGCTTCGTCGCCTGCGGGCCAGCCGCCAGCGCCAGCGCAGCGCTCGACGTCTCGGCCTGAACGTCTGAGATAGAGCTCAATAGACTCGAGGTCCGCCAGCAACGGCAGCCGGTCCGTCACCAGCAGAAACGCCTCGGCGATGTCGACGCGAGTGATCCGGCGACGCGACCCGTACGGTGAGCCGCCCTCCAACGCTGCGAGCACCTTCCTCAGGTGTGTATCGGTGACCTGCCCGGGAGCGAGGACGACCAGCGAGGAGGCCTCGCGGGGGTTGACGCCTGGGGGGTAGGGCGCGTGAAACCACTCGAGAACCCTGTTGACTAGTCTTCGCACATCGTCATCGTCGGGCGAGGGATCGTTCCGATCCACCGCCAACGGATGAACTCGTCGCGGCATCGGATGAGCGGTTGCCGAACGCGAGGTTGCCGGGTGGGCGGCATACGGGCGCTCCGGCTGTGACGTGAGACGCCGAACGGGCCGGTCGCTTGCGCGACCGGCCCGCCCCGCGGGTGAGTCGGGTGCTACTTCTTCGGCTTGTCCACGAACCAGGGGATGACGTGGTCGAAGGTGACCTGCTTACCCAAGCCGGTGGCAACGATGAAGCTGATGCCATAGGCGACGGCGAGCAGGATGACCAGCAGGGCGGCATACCAGATGACCTTGCCGATCGGCTTGGCCTTGACGTCGCCGACGATCGCGCCGACGCCTTGGGCCATTGCCAGGCCCCGGACGCCGAAGGCGTAGAGGATCGGCAGGCCGGCGCCGAGGATGAGACCGGCGGCGAGAACCTTCCAAGCGCCTTGCAGGGCGAGAGAAACCATGTCCATGATGCGGTTGCCTTCTTCCCGGGCTCAGCGGTTGGTCGGCTGGACGTCGTCCAGCTCGTCGTGGGTTTCGATGACGTCGTGCAGGACGACGAGGACCTCGGGCTTACTGCCGTCGTGCCATTCGTCGGTGACGTTAGTGTGGTCGCGGACGACGCGCCGAGAGCGCTTCCAGATGTAGAACGACAGCCCGATCAGGATGGCCACGACGACGGATGCGCCGAGAACCCCGCCGATGCCTGCGCCGACCCAATACATGAGCGCGCCCATCACCGCCGCGGAGGGGAAGGTGATCGCCCACGCCGCGAGCATGCGGGCGGCGACCGACCAGCGAACCGAAGCGCCCTTGCGGCCGACGCCGGCACCGATGATCGAGCCGTTGGCGACGTGCGTCGTCGACAGCGCAAACCCAAGCTGGCTGGAGGCGAGGATGACCGACGCGGAGGACGCGTCGGCAGCGATCCCCTGCCGGGCCGAAATGTCGACGAGTCCTTTGCCCATCGTGTGGATGATGCGCCACCCGCCGAGGTAGGTGCCCGCCGCGATCGCGCCCGCGGCCGTCAACTTGACCCACAACGGGACGTAGACGGCGGTGGAGCTGATCGTGCCGCTCGCCACGAGAGCGAGAGTGATGACGCCCATCGTCTTCTGGCCGTCGTTTGTGCCGTGGGCCAGTGAGACCAGCGATGCGGCCCCGACCTGACCCCATTGGAAGCGGCGCTCAGCGAACTTGTCTTCGATCTTGTGAGCGATCACGTAGATGATGCGGGTCGCGGTCGCCGCGACGATCAAGGCGATGACCGGGGAGAGCAGCGAGGGCAGCAGCACCTTGCCGATGACGCCATCGAGCTTGGTGCCGTCACCGGACCACTTGACGCCCGCGAAACCGAGCGCGCCGATGGTGCCGCCGACGAGGCCGCCGAGCAGAGCGTGCGAGGAGGAGGAGGGCAGGCCGAGCAGCCAGGTGAAGAGGTTCCAGACGATGCCGCCGACAAGCCCGCCAAGGACAAGGAAGAGCAACATCGTGCCGCCGTTGGCGACCAGCTCGGCCTTGGGGGTGCCGTCGGAGTTCTGAATCTTGACGACGGCGTTGCTCACGGTGAGGGCAACCTCGACCGAGAGCATGGCACCGACGAAGTTGAGGATTGCTGACAAGCTCACAGCCGCTTTGGGCTTAAGTGCGCCAGTGGCGATGGACGCCGCCATGGCGTTCCCGGTGTCATGGAAGCCGTTGGTGAAGTCGAACGCCAAGGCGACGACGACGACCAAGATGAGGATGATGGTTGCGGTGGTCACCGAAATAGGATGTGGGTGACCAATAGGTGTCCTACAGACGAAGGTCCCAGGAACTCCCCACAACAGCCGGTGAATCGGCAATTATCGCAGATGTTCGCCGCCCGTTCAGACGGAGTTCATCTCGGTGGGTAGGCAGCGAGAATCGCGCCTCTGGATCGGCGCGTGGCACACTCGCGTCGAAACGTCCTCGTGCCCGTCAGGTTGACCCCATGAGCTGTCTCTTCTGCGCCATCGCGGCGGGTGCCATTGCCGCGGACGTGGTCCTCGACGACGACGACGTCGTCGCCTTTCTCGACACCCGGCCGGTCTTCAAGGGACACGTCCTGCTCGTGCCCCGGGCCCACGTCGCCACCCTGCCGGAGCTGTCCGACCAGCTTGCCATGCCCTTCCTCGGGGCCGCTCGCCGCTTGTCCGCCGCGATGGTCGAGGGCCTCGGCGCCCAAGGCAGTTTCGTCTGCGTCAACAACGTCGTCAGCCAGTCAGTGGCGCACCTGCACCTGCACGTCATCCCCCGCACCAAGGGCGATGGGCTGCGCGGCTTCCTGTGGCCGCGGGTCCGCTACGAGTCGCCACAGGAGATGACGGAGTATGCCGCCCGCCTGCGCGCCGTCGTCTGACGTCCGGGTGCTTGAGTGCCGCTCAGCCGACGACCCGCTCCGGGTGGGTATAGACGTTCAGGCTGGCTCCGCGGCTGAATCCCACCAGCGTGAGCCCGGTTTCGTCGGCGAGCTCGACCGCTAACGACGACGGTGCTCCCACTGCGGACAGCACCGGTATGCCGCCCAGCCGCGCCTTCTGTACCAACTCGAACGAGGCCCGCCCGCTGACCTGCAACACCGTGCCGACCAACGGGAGGGCGCCGTCGCGCACCTGCGCGCCGATCACCTTGTCGACGGCGTTGTGTCGCCCGACGTCCTCGCGGACGCACCGCAGGCCGCCATCGACCCCGAACAATCCGGCGGCGTGCACACCGCCGGTTCGCGCGAACAGAGGCTGCTCGGCGCGCAGCCGCTCGGGCATGCCCAACAGCGTCGCCGCCGACACCCGCGCCGGGTCGGCCGGCCAGCCAGGGGAGGCCTTGACGACATCCTCGATCGAGGTCGTGCCGCAGATGCCGCACGCGCTCGACGTCGTCACCTGCCGCTCAGCGCGGGTGGGGGGCAGTTCCATCCAGGCGGCGAGCGTCGCGTCGATGACATTGAAGGTCTGCACGCCGTGTTCGTCGGTGCCCGCGCAATAGCGCATCGTCGCGAGATCCTCCGCCGAGCGGATCAGGCCCTCGCCGACGAGAAAACCCGCAACGAGGTCAAAGTCGTGGCCCGGCGTGCGCATCGTCACGGTGAGGTCGCGTTGCTCGCCCGCCCAGGAGCGCAGCCGGATCTGCAGCGGTTCCTCGACCGCGACAACGTCCTCTCGGGCGCGCGGTGGCGCGCCGGCGGCATACCGGATCACCTGTCGCCTTCGCGTCACCCGAGCCACGACGACACCGTATGCCGTTCGAGCCGTCATCAAGCCGTTCGAGCGTCATCGCGCCGCCTTGCTGCGCAGGTGCCCCTGCAGCCGGCTCGCGGGGGTTCCAGCCCGCGGGCGGGACCTGCTGCCGGAAACGTCAGGCCCCTAGCCTGGGTCCTCGTGAAACCCTTCCTGCTGCTGGCCATCCGCGCCGAGGACGCCGCCGCCGACGACGAATACGCGTCGATCCTGCGCCTCGGCGGCTTGGCCGAGGGCGAGCTGCGCCGGGTTCGGATGGAGCAGGGCCCGAGCGGCCTCGCCGACGGGAGCCTGGACCCCACGGCATACAGCGGGGTGATCCTCGGGGGTGGGCCGTTCCAGCGCGGCGATCCCGAGGCGGGCAAGTCGGCCGTCCAACAGCGCGTCGAGGCCGAGCTCGATGCTCTACTCGATGTCGTCGTCCTGCGTGATCTGCCGTTTCTCGGATTGTGTTACGGCATCGGCGTCCTAGGCGCCCACCAGGGCGGGATTGTCGACCGCGCGTTTCCGGAGGGTGTTGGTCGGCTTCTGGTGACGCTCACCGCAGCCGGGGCCGCGGATCCGCTGTTCGCAGGGCTGCCTGAGACGTTTGAGGCCTTCGGCGGTCACAAGGAGGCGCTGTCGGTGACTCCCCGGCACGCGACCGTGTTGGCGACTTCGGCCGCCTGCCCGGTGCAGGCATTCCGGATCGGCGCGAACTGCTACGCGACACAGTTCCACCCCGAGCTCGACTCGGCGAGCCTGCAAACCCGGATCGATGCCTACCGCGGCTACGGGTACTTCCCACCGCAGGACGCCGACGCGCTCAAGGCGGTAGCCCGCGAGCGCGACGTGCAGGCGCCGGCAGTCGTGTTGCGCCGCTTCGTCTCCCGGTATGCCGCGCGCTGATCCGCCGTCTGCCCCCGTCGCCCCCACGTCCACACGCCCCCGCGTCAACCGTTCCAAACGCCCCGCGCCGGTCCACTTCCCAGCGTCCCCACGTGGACCGTTCCCAGCGATTCACCGCTGCTTGCCCAGGGCCGGGGCTGAAAGCGCACCAGATGACGCGGTGGGTGCTGCCCCAGCGACACCGGGTGCGTCATCAGCGGCGTCATCAGCCCCGGCTCGTTGAGGCACTCTCAGTCAGCGATCGGCGTCGCGCGTTGACGGGGGGCCGTGGCCGAAGGCGTGCCGCCAGATGGGTTCGTTCGACGCGGGCCACGACGAAGGCAGGTCGCGGAAGATCCGGTTGGGGGTGACGCCCACGACGATGACCCCGAGTTCGGTGAGTTCGCCGTCGCGCTCCACGGTCTGATCCCAGTCGGGACCTGCGGCATGGTGGCGGCGCGAGTGGACCATGACGGCCAGGCCCACGTCGTCGAACCACACATCTGGAGTGATCAGTGGCCGACCGCCGCAGGAGAGTTCTGGGTTCGGCCACGCCACTGGCAGGACGCTGGAGCGGGCAATCGCGGCGAGAAGCACAGCCTCAGGTCGTGACCACGCACCAGTGCCAGCCGCATTGACGGCGTGCCGCGCCAGGGCCGAGCCACGCTGGTTGCGTCGACAAAGCTCGTCCTCGAGCCTGTCGAGCGTGACCAGGTTTCGTTGCAACGCTTCGATGCCCAGAGCCGCCGCGACCTCGGTGGACCCGCTCTGCTGCGCCGCGTCGAGGACTGCTCGGGCGGGACTGCAGACCTGAAAGGGTCCTCGGTTCACTGTCCCGGAGTCGGGGATTGCCGAGCGAGCGACATCGAGCCAGGCCACCTGCCGCGTCCGCCGCGGAGAGGGCACCATGACATGCACTCGATCGCCGGGATCGGCACACGTCAGGCCCCACCATCGCGCGGCGGTCAGCCCGCGCAGCGCTGCCTGGGGACCTGCGGCGAGTAGCCCGGCAACCTCTCGCTGAGCGCGCGTGGGTCTTCGGCGATCCAGCGCATACACGCCGGGCAGCAGGATCCGCCAGCGGTGCTCGAGCTGCCACCGCAGCGCGGCGTCACTGAGCCCGGCCTCGACCAGTTGAGACCGCGCGACGACTCCGAGCTGTTCTCGGACAAGCCATGAGGTCGCATCGTCGAAGTCCACGGATCCACGCTCGCCGAACGATCGAGCGGATGGGTGCCGTTGTCGCGAGCCTGTGGACAGTGGGACGGTATCCGAGGGCCTGTGGACGAACTCCTCGGCGGCTGCGGCGAAGCGACCTGGACGGACACCGAGCGCGGAGGGGACGCCGATCGGGGCGTGGTCGGTGAACCGGGGCTGATGGTGCTCGTGATGACGCGCGGGCTGCTGCTGCAACAGCACCTCGCGCGCTATCAGGGGAGTCACCAGCCCCGGATCTCGGCGACGCGCGAGCGGCTGACACGCGGACAGCGGCAAGAGGACAGGAGTAGAGGGGGCCCTGGCGGGGGATCCAGGAAGGGAGGGAACCTCAAGGGGGGACCCCGGGGGGGATCCAGGAGGATGGAACCTCAAAGGGGACCCCGGGAGGAGGGAGGGAACCTTGAGGGGAGGGACCCAGGAGCGAGGGAAACCTCAAGGGGAGGGACCCAGGAAGGGAGGGAAACAGGAGGGCCCGCAAGCGGGCGGCATACCGGCAGCGTTTGCACTCTCCGGGTGAGAGTGCCAATAATGGCGTTAGCACTCTCCCTCTGAGAGTGATAACTCACGGCCACCCGGTGAGGTGCGGCACGCAGGCGCGACAAGGAGCGCCCGTATGCCGCTCCGTCCGTCGCGGGCACCGCTGGCCGCCACCCCCTTCGAGCGTGGGAGGAACCACCCGAATGGCCAAGATCATTGCGTTCGACGAGGAGGCCCGTCGCGGTCTCGAGCGAGGAATGAACATCCTCGCCGATGCCGTCAAGGTCACCCTCGGCCCTAAGGGCCGCAACGTCGTCCTGGAGAAGAAGTGGGGTGCCCCCACGATCACCAACGACGGTGTCTCGATCGCCAAAGAGATCGAGCTGGAGGACCCCTTCGAGAAGATCGGCGCCGAGCTGGTCAAGGAGGTCGCCAAGAAGACCGACGACGTCGCCGGTGACGGCACGACGACGGCGACCGTGATCGCTCAGGCGATGGTCCGCGAAGGGCTGCGGAACGTCGCGGCCGGCGCCAACCCGATGGCCCTCAAGCGGGGCATCGAGAAGGCCGTCGACGCCGTCGTCAAGGAGTTGCTCGCCTCGGCGATCGACGTCGAGACGAAGGAGCAGATTGCATCGACCGCTGCCATCTCCGCCGCTGACCAGCAGATCGGCGACCTCATCGCCGAGGCGATGGACAAGGTCGGCAAGGAAGGCGTCATCACCGTCGAGGACTCCAACACCATGGGCCTCGAGCTGGAGCTAACCGAGGGGATGCGGTTCGACAAGGGCTACATCTCGCACTACTTCGTCACCGACACCGAGCGGATGGAGGCCGTCCTCGAGGACGCCTACGTCCTGGTCGTCAACTCCAAGATCTCGTCGGTCAAGGACCTACTGCCGGTGCTCGAGAAGGTCATGCAGTCGGGCAAGCCCCTGCTGATCATCGCCGAGGACATCGACGGTGAGGCCCTGGCGACTCTCGTGGTCAACAAGATCCGCGGCACCTTCAAGTCGGTCGCCGTCAAGGCGCCTGGGTTCGGTGACCGCCGCAAGGCCATGCTCGGCGACATCGCCATCCTCACCGGTGGCCAGGTCATCTCCGAAGAGGTCGGCCTCAAGCTCGACTCGGCCGATCTCACCCTGCTCGGGCGCGCCCGCAAGGTCGTCGTGACCAAGGACGAGACGACGATCGTCGAGGCGTCCGAGGACCGCACGGCCATCGAGGGTCGGATCGCCCAGATCAAGGGCGAGATCGAGAAGTCCGACTCGGACTACGACCGCGAGAAGTTGCAGGAGCGCCTGGCCAAGCTGGCCGGCGGCGTGGCTGTCATCAAGGCGGGCGCGGCGACCGAGGTCGAGCTCAAGGAGCGCAAGCACCGCATCGAGGACGCCGTGCGTAACGCCAAGGCCGCCGTCGAGGAGGGCATCGTCGCCGGAGGTGGCGTGGCGCTCATTCAGGCCGCCAAGAAGGCGTTCGAGAGCCTGGAGCTCGAGGGTGACGAGGCGACCGGTGCCAACATCGTGCGCGTCGCGTCCGAGGCTCCGCTCAAGCAGATCGCGATCAACGCCGGCCTCGAGGGCGGCGTCGTCGCGGAGAAGGTCCGCAACCTCAAGGACGCCCGCGAGGGGCTCAACGCCGCCTCCGGCGAGTACCAGGACCTCGTCAAGGCGGGCATCATCGACCCGGTCAAGGTCACCCGCTCGGCGCTGCAGAACGCCGCGTCGATCGCCGCGCTGTTCCTCACGACCGAGGCAGTCATCGCCGACAAGCCCGAGAAGGCAGCCCCGGCCATGCCGGGCGGCGACGGCGGCATGGGCGGGATGGACTTCTGACCCACGCGAATCGGCGTGGGTGACCTCACGCTGAACCCGCCTGCACGACACCCCACGGGGCGGTTCCGGCTCGGCCGGGACCGTCCCGTAGCGCGTTAGGTTTCCACATGCGAGGGGCCCCGTGGCGGTCCAGAGCCAGTCGGTATGCCGCCCCCTGGCGCGGCATACCTACGCCTGCGGAGGGTCAGTGCGCGAACAGCCCGCGGACGGCGTCCTCCGTCTGCTGATAACTCGTGCCCGCCCGGGCGGTGAGCTGACCGATCGTGACAAGGTCTTCGCGGACCCGGGCTTGGATGGCACGCCACTCGGTCATGACGGCCTGAAACTCATTGGCGGCCGTGCCGGTCCAACTGCCCGACATCGCCTGCAGACGGGCGGACATCGCGGCGACCGACTGCTCGATGTCGCCGGCGATGCGGGTGATGTCGCCGGACGCGGCGTGGATGCGTTCGGTGTCGACGGTGAAGGCCATGGGTGCTCCTTGGTTGGCTCGCGCCGCTCCTGTCGATGCGACGCCGTGGTCGACCGGACAGCTGGTCCGGCTTCGCCCCGACGCTAAATGCCGGTCCTCTCGGCCCGCAGAAGTTATCCACAGGTGCGCTAGCGTGGGCCAGGATGATCCTCATCGACATCCCGATCTGGGCCGCGCACGGGACGGTCTTCGCCCATCTCGTGAGCGACACATCGTTCGACGAGTTGCACGACTTCGCGGTCCGGGCGGGCGTGCCGCCCGGTGCGTTCGACGGCGATCACTACGACGTGCCACAGCAGCGGTATGCCGTGTGCGTCGCCGCCGGGGCCAGCGTGGTGACGGGCGTCGAGCTGGTCAGGCGGATGAACGCGAGCGGCTTGCGTCTGCGAAAACGCAAGGGGGAGAAGGGCATTATCCGATGGATCGATGCCTCCGTGGGCGGCGGTCTTTCGGCCCACATCGACCTGGTGGCTTCGGATCGCCCGACCCAGGACGCCGGGACGGGGGCGGCGGCGACGATCGTGCGAGACCGCAACCAGTCGTTCCTCGTCGTCCGCTCGATTCGCCGCGGGTCGTGGGACTGCCCCGGCGGTCGGCGCGAGCCCGGTGAGAGTGTCCTGGACTGTGCCCGGCGTGAACTCGCCGAGGAAACCGGGCTCGCGCTGGCCGACGCGGCGTTCCAGCCGTGCGGCTACGAACGGCTCACCGTCGCAGACCCGGCGCATTGGGCGAGCACTCGGCCGCTCGTCCAGGTCTTCCGCGCAGACGTCGCCCTCGCCCGCCCGCCGGTGTTACCGGGGGACGACGTGGACGAGGCCCGGTGGGTTTCCCACGACGAGTTCCGCACCCTGTGCCGGGGCATGTTCTGGTGGCCACTGGCGGCCTATGTGTTCGACCTGGCGCGGTAAGGCCTGGCCCGGTAAGCCCTGGCGCGGCAAGGACCGGCGCCGCCCTCAGGCTCCGTCGATGTCGGGCGCCGCGAGGCGATCGAGCTCACGGTCGAGGTTGGCGCGGGCGCGCGGTTCCCACTGCGACCGGGCGTAGTCGGTGCGGTAGAGCTGCTCCCGGGCGGCGAAGCCGCGCAGGATCTGCGCCCGGGCAGCGCGGTATGCCGCGCCGGGAACGGCGGCGTACTCGGCTCGCACGTCGGAGCAGTAGTCGTCGAATCGCTCGTCGTCGGCCGACAGGATCCACAGGTCGGCGTCGTGGAAGGCCCGATCGATGGGGCCGTCGTCGCACTCGCCGTCCGCGTGGTCGACCGTCATGAGCACGAGCCGGACCACCGTAGCGATCTGGTCGTCATCGAGCTCGAGTTCGCGCAGCACGGTGCCGGCGAGAAGGGCGCTGTCGGCCTCGTTGGCTCCCGCCCCGGCGCCCGGGTCATACACGGCGTCGTGGAACCAGGCGGCAACCCGCGCCAGCGCTGCCGAGTCGACGTCGATCTCGCCGGCGTCCTCCAACTCCTCCAACGCCCAGAACATCTCGACGAGGTGCGTCGTGCGGTGATAGCGGCGCTGGGGTTCGTTCCACCGGGCGAGCAGGTCACTGCCGGCGGCCACGACGGCATCCTCGAACGAATGGGGTGCGAGGTGGACGACGTCCTGGGTCCACCAGGTGATGAGCGCAGGCATGCGAGTCAGTCTCCCAGACCCGCCCGGCCGATCAGCGTGCGTCAGCTCAAGGCGGCAGGCAACGGCGCGCAGTGCACGACGTGCAGCTCGGAGACGGCGCGGGTGAGCACGACGTAGACCCGGCGCAGTCCGGTCCGTTCGTCGGGCTCGGCGGCAGCGATCGCCGTCGGCTCCACGACGACCACTCGGTCGAACTCCAGGCCCTTGGCGACGGTCGCCGGGACGAGATCGACCTGGTGTTCGATGTCACCGTGGTCCGCGCCAAGCACTCCATGCTCGATCCGGTTGCGCGACAACGCCGTCGAGAGCGCCCGGATCTGGGCGTCGGGGGCGATGATCCCGACTGACCCTGGCTCGGCCAGGGCGGCACGCGCGGCGGCGACGACGGCTTCGGACAGCGCGGTGGCCGCGACCTGCTGGACGACGAGCCGGCCGGGGTTGTCTCGCACCGACCGGGGTAGCCCCAGGCCCGGGGCGATGTGCGGCAGCAGACGGGAGGCGTACTCGATGACCGCTGCGGGGACGCGGAAACCCCGGTCGAGCACCTCGACGTGCGCCCCGGGCTTGCCCAGATGCGTGAGGCTCTCGTCCCACGAGGCGGTCGCCCACGGTGTCGTGCCCTGGGCGATGTCCCCGAGCACGGTTGCCGAGCCGGTCGAACATCGCCGGCCCACGGCCCGCAGGTGCATCGGCGAGAGATCCTGCGCCTCATCGAGAATGACGTGCCCGAGGCTCGGCGTGCGGTCGATCAGGTCGGCGAGTTCGTCGAGCAGGACGGCGTCGGCGGCTGACCAGCGGGCTGCCCCCCGACTGCCAGGAGGGTTGCGCCACAGCAGGATCGCCTGTTCGGCTGGGTCGAAGAGCCCCTCGCAGTGTGTGGCCAACGTTGTCGGGTCGGCCAATACGTCATGAAGGATGCGCTTCGGGTCGAGCGCGGGCCATAGCCCGGCGGCATACGTGCGCACCGGGGTGCTGCGCGCGACGGCTTCCTGGACCCGGTCGTCCGGGGAGTCGCCGGCTCGCTCCATGGCCAGCAATACCTCGTGGGCCAGGCGCTGGGGAAGCATGGCCCGGGCCGCGCCGTAGCGCACTCCGCGCGCTCGCAGGGAGCCAAGGATGTCCTCGACGACGGTTGCCGCGACCCGCCAGGTGCGCGCGCCGCGGGGCACCACGAGTGATTCGGTCGGGACGCCGACGTGTGACCAGACGGCGCGGCGCAGCATCTCGGCCATCCGCGGGTCGCCCTTGAGCACTGCCGTCGCCGCCGAGTCGGTGCCCCGGACCGGCACCGAGCCGACGAGAGCCGCAGCGGTCGTATGCCGCACCTCGACCTCCCCGAGGGCGGGCAGCACGGCGCCGATGTGGTCCAGGAACGCGGCATTGGGGCCGACAACGAGCACGCCCGCCCGGGAGAGCCTGTCACGGTGGGCATAGAGCAGCCACGCCGCGCGGTGCAGTCCGACGGCGGTCTTGCCCGTGCCAGGAGCACCCTGCACGCACACCGTCGTGGCGAGATCGGAGCGGACGATGACGTCCTGCTCAGGCTGGATGGTGGCGACGATGTCGCGCATCGGGCCGACCCGGGGCCGCTCGATCTCGTCCTGCAGGATCCGGCTGCGCGCGTCGATCTCCCGGGCGTCGTCGAGATGCTCGTCCTCGTATGCCGTGAGCCGACCCCGATCCACTCCGAATCGGCGCCGGCGCCGGACGTCCATCGGCGCAGTCCGCGAGGCCCGGTAGAAGGCCGTGGAGAGCTCGGCCCGCCAGTCGATGACGAGCGGGTCGCCCAACTCGTCGTTGATGTGTCGTCGCCCGACATACCAGCGTTCGGCACCCTCGATGGGGTGGTCCAGGTCGAGTCGACCGAAGAAGAGCGTCGAGGTTGGATCATCGGCAAGGGCCGACACGCGGCGGTGCAGGGACAACGCCAGGAATTCGCTGGAGACCCGGTCGCCTCCGGTTGCGTTATCTCGCAACGATTCTGTCTTTGCGCGCATCCGAGCCAACTCGGCTCGGGCTCGGTCCAGATAGCTCTGCTCGCGGCGCAACTCCGGGTCGGGTGGATGGTCGGCGGGCATGGTTGGCTCACCTCCGAGCAAAGGGAGTGTTCTTCCTACTCCTGCTCTCCCGCCGGGTCAAGCGAGGCGGCGACCAAGCCCGGTGATCGGGTTAGTTTGCGGGCCTGGCCACGAGCGTCACCGCGATGTCCTGACGTGAGCCGTCGCGGACGATCGTCAGGGTCACGTGTGAGCCGACCGACTGCTCGCGGATCGCGGCAACGAGCGCGAGCGAGGAATCGACGCGCTCACCGCCGATCGCGACGACGGCATCGCCGACGCGCAGACCCGCTTGTGCTGCAGGCGTTCCCGCGCTCACGGCACGCAGCACCGCGGCAGCCCGCTGGGCCCCCCCGTCGGCGACGAGCGCGTCTGCCGAGGAGACCCCGAGATAGGCGTGTTGGGCGCTGCCGGTCGCGATGAGCTGGGCGGCGATCGCCTTGGCCTCACTGGACGGGATGGCGAAACCGATGCCGATGTTGCCGCTCTGACCGCCGGCGCTCGTGCCGAGCGAGGCGATCGCTGAGTTGATCCCGACGAGACGCCCGTCGGCCGTGACGAGGGCGCCTCCGGAGTTGCCCGGGTTGATGGCCGCCGAGGTCTGGATGGCGTTGGTGACGACGGGGTCACTGGCTGCCTGGCCTCGGACTCCGGTGTCGGACGAGCCGGTTGACACGGGCCGGTTGAGCGCCGACACGATGCCGGTCGTCACGGTGCCGGCCAGCCCCAGGGGGTTACCGACGGCCATGACCGGCTGTCCGACCGCCAGAGCGTCGCTGTCACCGAACGAGATTGGCCGCAGGTCGCTCGGCGGGTTCGTGAGGGTGAGCACGGCGAGGTCGGTCGACGGGTCGGTGCCGGCGATCGTCGCGGCATACGTGCGGCCGTCATCGAGGGTGACCGAGATCTGCGCGCCGGTTCCCGCTCCGGTGACCACGTGATTGTTCGTGATGATGCGACCGGCGCTGTCGATGATGACGCCGGAACCCTCGCCCTCGCCCTGGCCGCTGACCACCTTGATGGCCACGACACTCGGCGCCACCGCGGCGGCGGTGGCGGTCCAATCGGGAGTGTCGGCGTCGGCCTGAACGACCGGAGCGGCCACCGCGGCGGCCGGCGCGGTGGTGGTCGTCGCCGAGCCCGGTGCGGTCGCGATGGTGCGCACCACGGCATACGTTCCGCCGGAGGCCAGCCCTGCGGACAGCAGCGCGACGACGGCGAGCTCGCCGATCCGGCGGGCGCCCCCCTTGCCTGGGGTCGTGCGCACCGGTGGCGCGACGGGCGGGTATGCCGCGGGCGGGTTCGCCCCGGGAGGGTTTGCCGCAGGCGGGTATGCCGCGGGCGGCAGCGTCTGGGTGGGGTCGGGTTCCCGAGGCCAGGGGGCACTGGATTGGCCGCGAGTGTCGAGCTGGCTCATGGGGTGTCCTGTCGGAGAGCGGCTGGGTGGCTGCTGTCAGAACACATCGCCGGGATGGGCGCGCGCTAGGCGGCACCTGTGAGTCCGCTATGGATGCTGCCGGCCACCGGCCACCGGCCACCGGCCACCGGCCACCGGCCGGCGGCTCGGTGGTCAGACCCGACGGACCTCGACCTGGGTCCATCCGCTCCAGCCACGCGCGGCGACCAGTGCCCTCAACCGTCCGACGGCGGGATGCGCCGCGTCGGCGAACGAGTCCATGAGCTGGACGAAAGCCGGGTCGGGGGGGTCTTGCCGGTCCAGCGTCCCGTCGGCCTCCGCCTGCTCCAGAAGGTCGTTGATCAGATCCGCGATGTCGTTCAGGAGATTCTCGTCCTGCCAATGGTGCTCCAGCCGACCGCTGAACTCGTAGAGCTGCGCGATCCTGGGATCTGCCAACTGGGCAACCTTGAGGGCCATCATCTCCGGGATCGCTTCGGGCCAGCGTGCCGACATGAGGATCCAGGCATCACGCTCCGGGGCGATGACGATGGTCTCTGAAGCGCCGATGGCACGCAGGCGGTCGAGGTAGTCGGTGACCTCGGCAGGCAGCGCCAAAGAGTCACCCGATCCGAGCCGTGCGATCCGTCGCCGGTGTTCCTGGAGCGCTCGGATCTGAGCCCGCAGGTGACGGTCGATCTCCTTGGATGCGGCGGCGAAGTCGTCCGGGTCGGCATCGAGCATGGCGCGGACCCGGGCCAATGGGATCCCTGCCTCGGCCAGGGTGCGGACCCGGATGAGCCGGACGACGGCTGCCGCGTCATAGACCCGGTAGCCCGAGGTGTCGCGCTCCGGCTCAGGCAACAACCCCAGCGAGTGGTAGTGCCGCACGGTGCGCGTGGTGACTCCGGCGTAGGCGGCAAGCTGCCCGATGGTCAGCACGACGTCAGCCTCTCAGCCCCGCCGAGCCGCTCAGCCGAGTTTCCGCCGGAAGATGCTCGTGGCGGCGATGTACGCGACCACGAGGAGGCCGACACACCACGCGAGGGCGATCCAGATGTCGCCGCCGACGGGTTGCTGCGTGAGCAGGTTGCGAATGGTGTCGACGATTGCGGTCACGGGCTGGTGCTCGGCAAAGGCGCGCACGGGCCCGGGCATCGTGGCAGTGGGCACGAATGCCGAACTGATGAATGGCAGGAAGATCAAGGGATACGCGAACCCGCTGGCACCGTCCACGGTCGTGGCGATGAGCCCTGGGATCACGGCGAGCCAGGTCAGCGCCAGCGTAAACAGAGTCAGGATGCCGGCGACGGCGAGCCAGGCGAGCACCCCGGCGCCCGAGCGGAAGCCGATGAGGATGGCCACGAGCACGACGAGCGCCACCGAGAGCAGGTTGGCGACCATCGAGGTCAGCACATGCGCCCACAGGACCGAGGAGCGGGCGACCGGCATCGACAGGAACCGCTCGAAGATGCCCCCCTGCCTGTCCATGAACAGCCGGTATGCCGTGTAGGCGATTCCCGAGGCAATCGTGACGAGCAGAATGCCGGGAAGCAGGTAGGTCACGTAGGGCTCCGAGGACCCGGTGTTGATCGCGCCGCCGATCACGTAGACGAACATCAGCAGCATGGCGATCGGTGTGAGTGCGGTGGTGATGATGGTGTCGGGACTACGGGCGATGTGCCGCAGTGACCGCCCGAGCAGGGTGGCGGCGTCGGCGAGGGCGTGCGTGGTCATCGCGTGTCTTTCGTGTCTCGGGTGTCCTTCACGTCTCGGGCCACGGGCCCGGGGCTGGCTTGGTTGCCGTCTCGACCGCCGCCGCCGACAACAGCAAAGAAGACATCCTCGAGGGTCGGTTGCTTCTCGACGTATTGGATCTCGGCGGGTGGGAGTAGCGCCTTGAGCTCGGCCAGAGTGCCGCAGGCGTGGATCCGGCCGTCGTGCAGAATCGCGATGTTGTCGGCGAGATGTTCCGCCTCCTCCAGATGCTGGGTCGTCAGCAGGATCGTCGTGCCATGGCCGGAGGCCTCTTTGAGGGCATGCCACACATCCAGACGCGCCTGGGGGTCAAGCCCCGTCGTGGGCTCGTCAAAGAAGATGATGGGCGGATCGCCGATGAGGCTCATGGCGATATCGAGACGGCGACGCATGCCGCCGGAGTACTCCGACACCCTCCTGTCGGCGGCATCAGTCAGACCGAACTGCTCGAGCAACCGCGCAGCGATCTCCGCGGGGGCTTTCTGATGGCGCAGGCGCGCAACGAGGACGAGGTTCTCTCGGCCGGTGAGGATCCCGTCGACCGCCGCCGCCTGCCCGGTCAGGCTGATCGAGCGCCGCACATCTGCGGCAGCACCCGCGATGTCAAAGCCGTTGACCGTGACCGTGCCGGCGTCCGCGTGCAGCAGGGTGGCGAGGATCCTGACCAGCGTCGTCTTGCCCGCGCCATTGGAGCCGAGCAAGGCGAAGATCTGGCCGCGCTCGACCTGCAGGTCGATGTTGCGGAGCACCGCAAGGTCCCCGAAGGACTTCTGCACCCCGTGGACCTGGATTGCGAAGCGCCGACCCTCGGGAACGGTCGCCTGGGTTTCTGCGGACATGACACCCAGTCTGGACGTTGACGCAACGTCAAGGTCAAGCGGGCCGCTGACGCTGCTTCTGTCGAGGCCGGATCTGCCGCAGACTGGCCGGGTGATCAGTGTCGAGCTCGCCGAGCGGCTGCGCCGCGCCGGGTTGCCGTGGGAACCCGCTGCCGGTGACCGCTTCGTCGTGCGAGTGCCCGGCATGGAGTCGGACGTCTTCGTGCTGTCCGATGTTGTCGCCGAGGTCCACGAGTTCGTCGACGGTGTGGTCGTCGGCTTCAACGGGACGGTCGAGTGGGCGCTGGATTCGGTGGCCATCGATCAGGTGCTGTGGCTTCCGCGCGAGACCCAACTGCGACAGGCCCTCGGGGAATCGTTCGTGGGACTCGAGGTGGTGCCGATGGGGTTCGCCGTCGAGCTCGCCGACGGCTCGCGACACGCCGATATCGACGCCGAGGATGCCTACGCGCGCGCGGTTCTGGCGCTGCTGGCGGGCTGAGCCCAGGCCGGTAGACGACCCAACCGGTCCGTCCCAGCCGGGTCAGAGATCAGAGGCGTCGATGATCCGGTAGGCGTAACCCTGCTCGGCGAGGAAGCGCTGGCGGTGGGCGGCGAAATCGGCGTCGACCGTGTCCCGCGAGACGACGGTGTAGAAATGCGCAGTCCGGCCGTCGACCTTGGGGCGCAGCACCCGCCCCAACCGCTGAGCCTCCTCCTGGCGTGAGCCGAAGGTGCCCGAGACCTGGATCGCCACCGAGGCCTCGGGCAGGTCGATCGAGAAGTTGGCGACTTTGCTCACCACCAGCAGTCCGAGCTCGCCGGCTCGGAACGCTCCGTAGAGCCTCTGCCGTTCGGCGACCGGCGTCGCGCCGGTGATGATCGGGGCATCGAGTCGCTCTGCGAGAGTAGCCAGTTGGTCGAGGTATTGCCCGATCACCAGGGTTGGTTCACCCGTATGCCGCTCGACGAGTTGCTCGACGACCCGATCCTTGGCGGGTGTGCACGAGGCGAGTCGGTAGCGTTCGTCGGGCTCCGCGACGGCATACGCCATCCGTTCGCTTTCGGTGAGGGTGACCCGGACCTCGACGCAGTCTGCCGGCGCGATCCAGCCCTGCGCCTCGATGTCCTTCCACGGCGCGTCGAAGCGCTTGGGGCCGATAAGCGAGAAGACGTCGCCCTCGCGACCGTCCTCGCGCACGAGGGTGGCGGTCAGGCCCAGGCGTCGGCGGGCCTGCAGATCGGCGGTCATCCGGAAGATCGGGGCGGGCAGCAGGTGGACCTCGTCATAGACGACCAGCCCCCAGTCGCGTGCGTCGAGCAGTTCCAGGTGCGAGTAGACGCCCTGACGGCGCACGGCGAGCACCTGGTAGGTCGCGATGGTCACCGGGCGGATCTCCTTGCGCGTGCCGGAGTATTCGCCGATCTCCTGCTCGGTCAACGACGTCCGCCGCAGCAACTCGTCCTTCCACTGTCGGGCGGCGACGGTGTTGGTCACCAGGATGAGCGTCGTCGCCTGCGCCGCCGCCATGGCCGCGGCGCCGACGATCGTCTTGCCGGCACCGCACGGCAGGACGACGACCCCCGACCCACCGTGCCAGAAGCCCTCGACGGCCTGGCGCTGATAGGGCCGCATCTCCCAGCCCTCTTCGCGCAGGGCGATGGGGTGAGCCTCGCCGTCGACGTAGCCGGCGAGGTCCTCGGCGGGCCAGCCGATCTTGAGCAGCTGCTGCTTGAGGTGACCACGCTCGGAAGGATGGACGGCCACCGTGTCGGGGTCGATCCTCGCGCCGAGCAACGGCTCGATCTTCCTGTGCCGCAACACTTCTTCGAGCACGGGGCGATCGGTGGTGCGCAACACCAGGCCCTGTGCCGGGTCCTTCTCGATGGTCAGTCGGCCGTAGCGTCCCATCGTCTCGACGATGTCGACGAGCAACGCCTGCGGCACGGCATACCGGCTGTGGCGCAGCAGCGCGTGCACGACCTGCTCGCCGTCGTGTCCGGCGGCTTGCGCGTTCCACAGCCCGAGCGGGGTGATCCGATAGGTATGGACGTGTTCGGGAGCCCGTTCGAGTTCGGCAAACGGCGCGATGTCCCGGCGCGCGGCCTCCGCGCCGGGGTGGTCGACCTCAAGGAGGAGGGTCTTGTCGCTCTGGACGATGAGCGGCCCGTCGGTCATCTCGGCCTCACCGGTTGGCGAGCCACCAGAAGAGCCCGGCGATGGCGAAGAGACCGACGACGGTGTTGACGGCCAGGACGATCCAGCCGATGGTTGCCTGCCGTGCCGAGCGGGCGGGGTCGGCGACGTTGCGCTTGAGGGCGAGGGCGGCCAGCACCGCGCTCGGCGGGCCGATGATGCCGGTCGCGATGATCGCCAGGATCGAGATGACGAGCAGGATGATCGCCGAGACGTTGGTCGGCGCGACGACGCTCTGGCCCGGTCCGCTCGCGCCCGGATACCCCGGGTGGGCCGGATACCCCGGATACCCCTGGTATGCCGCCGGCCCCGGTGCTGGGTATGCCGCCGGCCCCGGCGCCGGGTAGACCGGGTATGCCGCCGCTCCCGGTGCAGGGTAGGCCGGGAAGGCCTCCGCCCCCGGTGCAGGGTAGGCCGGGTATGCCGTGGGGTCGGCGGGGTGCTCGTGCTCAGTCATCCGCGCTCCTTACCTCGGCGTTCCTCAGAGTCCTCGGCATCCTCGGCGTTCCTAGACGGTTCGATGCCTCGCCGCGAGACTACCCGCTCACACTCGGCCCGCCCTTCAGCGGAGAAGGCTGAGAGAATGCCGAGCAGGTGCAGGTCCGCGTGCCGGTGCGCGTGCAGGGCCGGGCGACGAACGGCGAGGAGGCAGGATGCGAGGTCCACAGGTGCACCCGGCTGCGGGGTTGCCGCCGCGGGTGACGATCTACGAGGTCGGCGCGCGGGACGGGCTGCAGAACGAGAAGTCCGTCGTGCCGGCTCAGGTCAAGGCGCAGCTCATCCGCCGGCTCGCGGCGGCAGGGCTGCCGGCCATCGAGACGACCTCCTTCGTCAATCCCGCCTGGGTGCCCCAGCTTGCTGACGCCGCCGAGGTGTTGGAGTTGCTCGGGCCCGAGGGGGTCGGCCGGGACCGGCCCGTACTCGTCCCCAACATCCGGGGCCTTGACCGTGCCCTCGCCGCCGGGTGTCAGGCCATCGCCATCTTCGGCTCTGCGACTGAGACCTTCGCGCAACGCAATCTGGGCCGCAGCATCGCCGAGTCGGTCGAGATGTTCGCCCCGGTCGTGGCCCGCGCCAGGGACGCCGGTCTGTGGGTGCGGGCGTATGTCTCGATGTGTTTCGGCGACCCGTGGGAGGGCGACGTGCCGGTCTCTCAGGTCGTCGACGCGTCGCGCCGGCTCATGGATCTCGGCTGCGACCAGCTCAGCCTCGGCGACACGATCGGGGTGGCGACCACCGGTCAGGTGCACGCGCTGCTCGACGGCCTTGACACCGCCGGGATCGGCCGCGAGCTCATCGCCGTGCACTTCCACGACACCTACGGTCAGGCGCTCGCGAACACGATGGCCGCGCTGCGGGACGGAATCACCGTCGTCGACTCCTCCGCCGGGGGTCTGGGCGGCTGCCCGTATGCCGCGAGCGCCACCGGGAATCTCGCGACCGAGGACCTTGTCTGGGCGTTGCACGGCGCGGGTGTCGAGACCGGAGTCGACTTGTCGGCCCTCGTGGAGACGAGCGCGTGGCTCGCGGCTCAACTTGGCCGGCCGTCGGCCTCGCGGGTGGTCACGGCGCTCACGGGCGCCTGACGTCAGCCCGGCTGCGCGCCGGTGATGCGGTGCAGCAGGAAGACCTGCTCGGCGTCCGACTCACCGGACACGGCATACACCCGGCCACCCTCGATCCGCACGGGGCGCACCAGGTGGCGGGCGGTGCGGCCGTTGCCGTCGGCATAGCCGACCCACACCGGGAAGGCGTCCGCAATCGCGTGGCGCAGGAGGTTGGCGCTCTCGCCGGGCGGGTTGGACAGCGGCCCGGACGGTGTGGATGAGGCGGCTGGCCGAGGGGGAGCGCACCTCAGCGCCGCGACGACGCTCCGGGCGAACTCGAGGTCGACGAGCCTGAGTGTCGGGTCCGGTATGCCGCGTGCCGCCGGTCGGCGGCGGCTGTCTCGGGCCCGGCGGCCCTGCGGCGCCGACACCACGAGGCTGCCGTCGAGCGCCTCCCGGGCCGGTGCATAGCCGGCGGCCCGAAGCTTCTCCAGCAGGGTCACCGGATCGGCCTGGGAGACGACGACGGTCGGGGCGATCCGGCGCAGCAGTTCCGAGGAAAGGCTGCGGTCGGCGACCAGCGCGGCCAGCACCGCCTCGTCGTCCGAACGGACGTATGCCGTCGCCCCGCCCACGCGCGTCTGCCCATGACGGCGGGCGATGTCACGAACGAGGTAGTCCAGCGGTTGCGGGATTGGGGTGCGGCTGGCGGCGGCGAGCTGGCCGAGGATGTCGTCGGCGGTCATCCCCGCGTCGAGCGCGCGCCGCACCGTCGGGGCCGAGAACCTCAGGACCGTTGCCCCGCCCCGTGATTCGACGTCGGAGACCAGTCGCATGAGGCGTCCGAGCGGCCCGTCGAGCGGCCCGGGGGCGATGGCGGTGAGGTCGGCCTGCAGCAGCACATGATCGACCGCGGCAGGAAGCAGAGCGTCGGCCGCGGACCTCAGGGTGTCCGGGTCGGCACCCTCGGCAAGAGCGCCCCCGACCGAGGTGAGCGCGCCGAGGCCGGTGAGGCCGAGCCACTCGGCCTGCTGCATCACGGCGGCGACGCCGACCGCGATGCTCTGGTCATCCCCGAGGGGCCGGCGCCAGGCGATCGCCTCGCCGACCGACTCGGGGGTCGGCGCGGACCCGGCGGGCAGCCCGGCGAGCTCGGCGAGGACGTCCGCGCGCAGCGAACGGATCGGTGGCCAGTGAAGCTCCGGCCCGAGCGGCGAGGGCGTGGTTGCCGCGCGATCCCCGTTGGCAGACAGATGCACCGCCCGTGGGCTGGCCATCCAGGAGGTCAGCACGTCGACCCATCGGTGGCTGGCCGGCCGGGCTTGCCACGCATCGAACTCCGACGTCGGAACCCAGGCCGGCGCGATCTCGCCGTCGTCGGCGATCAGCCCTGCTCCGAGGGCGGCCTCGGCGACGAAGGCGGCCTGTGGGGCATCGGTGTCGAGGGTGCGGGCCAAGGCGGCGAGCTCGCGGACGCCGATGCCTCCGGAACGCAACACTCGCGCGGGTGACTGACTCCACAGCGTCCCGAGCTGCTCGATCTGGTCGAGCAACTCCCGGGCGTGGGTGCCGGCGACGCGTTCGGCGGTCACCTGTTCGACGGCGCGCAGTTGCAGCACCGGCGGCGCCAGGGCGGTCCTCGGGTACAGCCGCCCGCCGCGCAACTCCAAGGCGACCTCCCGCACGAGGGTGACGTGTCCGAGGCCCGTGGGAGCCACGAACCCATGCTCGACGAGCCAGATGGCGCCATCGCGAGAGGTGCCCGACGGCGGCACGGCGCCGACGGGAGGTCCCCAGGTGAGGCGCTCGACGATCGCCCGGGCGGCCGCGGGGGCCGTGGAGAGCAGATCGGCCAGCTCAGCCGCGCTGGGAGGGGAGCTCGCGGCATACCGGTCGGGGATCTCGGCTGCGCGGACGCCGAGACCGCCCGGATTCGGGCCCAGGACCTCGGCGACGGAGCGGACGGGGTGGATTCCCTCGGCCGACGACCAGATCAGGGCGACGTCGCGCAGTCGGGTGAGCACGTCCTGCAGCGCTGGGTCGTCGGCGCCGAGCAACTGAGCCACCTCGTGCGGCGCGGCCGCGCCGACCGGGTGGGTTTCCCCCGCGATGACGACCGCCTGCAGCGCATGGACCATCGCCCGGTCGGCTCGTTCGATGGCCCGCTGCACGCTGGGACGGCTCGAGGCCCGGGCTGCGAGCGCCACGAGATCGGCAGGGGCCGGGCGAGCGAGGTCGGGTCGAGCGACGAGCAACGCGGCGAGCTGCTCGTCGGTGCGGCTGCGCAGGTCCTCGGCAAGGCTGCGGAACAGTTCCGGGGTCTCGGGAACGCTCGCTCCCGGTGTCATGGGCCCATCCTCGCACTCGTGGGGGTGCGTCATTCCGGCGGAACTGCGCACGAGCGAGCCGAACGGACGGGTCAGCGCAGATAGGCTGGGTTTGCGCGGAGCGCGCTGAGGGCCGGATCCACCGGCACAGACCACGAGGTGAGACGGTGCCCACAGGCAAGGTGAAGTGGTACGACTCGGAGAAGGGATTCGGGTTCCTCTCCGATGACGCCGGGGGCGATGTCTTCCTGCACGCCAACGCACTCCCCGAGGGGGTGACGACGCTCAAGGGCGGGACCCGCGTCGAGTTCGGCATCGTCGAAGGCCGGCGCGGCTCGCAGGCGCTGTCGGTCAAGGTCCTGGACCCCGCGCCATCGGTGGCCGCAGCGCAGCGTGCGGCCCACCGCAAACCGACCGAAGACATGGTCGTCATCATCGAGGACGTCATCAGGCTGCTCGACGACACCTCGGAGTCGCTGCGTCGTGGCAAATACCCGGACAAGTCCCACGCCGGCAAGGTGGCTGCGGTGCTGCGCGCGGTCGCCGGCGACCTGGAGGCCTGATGTCGGAGTTCACAACGGACGCCACGCTCACCGGTCCGGCCGCCGTCGAGCTGGCCCGTGAGGCCGCTGTAGCTGTGGCCGAGCCTGGGGCCGTCGGCGAGTTCACGCATGTGGACATGGGGGCCAAGCGCCTGGCGACGCACTTCTTCGAGTGCACGAGCACGGCATACCGGGGGTGGCAGTGGTCGGTGAGCCTCGCGCGCGCGCCGCGGCAGAAGCACGCGACGGTCTGCGAGACCTCCCTCGTGCCCGGCGCCGATGCGATCCTCGCGCCGGAGTGGCTCCCGTATGCCGCGCGCATCGCTCCCGGAGATGTCGGTGCCGGCGATGTGCTGCCTTATCGCGAGCTCGACCCCAACCTGCAGCCCGGCTTCGAGTCCACCGGCGACGACGAGGTCGACCAAGTGGCTATCACGGAGCTCGGTTTGGGTCGCAAACGCGTCCTCTCGCCCGACGGACGGCTGGCCGCTGCCGAGCGCTGGTATGCCGGCGCACATGGCCCGCGCGCGGAAGTCGCCGAGAAAGCCTCCGAGCACTGCCTGACCTGCGGCTACTTCGTGGCGTTGGCGGGAGCGTTGCGTCGCAGCTTCGGGGTGTGCGCCAACGAGTGGTCTCCGTCCGACGGCACTGTTGTCAGCCTCGATCACGGCTGTGGTGCCCACTCGGAGGTCGACGTCGAGGTTGTCGTCTCGCCGGGGATCGGTGAGCCGATTCTCGATGACTACCGGGTCGAGCTCGTCTCGCCCGACTGAGCCCCGCTGCTGAGGACCGCAGCGGCGGCATTGCCGCGACCACGGCGCAGATACAGCCGGGCCAGGACACCGAGCAGCAGCCCGGCGACGCAGGTCCACGGCCACCACGCCCGATCGCCCGTCCGCAGGTCCGGGACCGCGAGCACGACGAGGAGGGCAACCGCCCACAGCGCCAGGCCCGCGTCGGCGATGCGCAGGCTCGGCACCTGGACGGGGCGGGTCGCGTCGGTCACCTCAGCAGCGTAGCCCGCCGAGCCGGTGCCAGCCGGTGCCCGCCGTGCGGAGTCCCTTCGGCCGGCGCGACTGGTCGGGGGTGCGTCACGCGCCGACTGGTAGGGGTGCGTCACGCGGGCGTAACACGCCGCCGCTAGCCTTGGCGCCATGCCAACTACTACACAGGAAGCGCGCACGGCTGCCGCATCGGGTGGCCTGGACCGCTTCTTCAAGATCACCGAACGAGGCTCGAGCATCGAGCGCGAGATCCGCGGCGGGGTCGTGACGTTCTTCACGATGGCGTACATCATCGTGCTGAACCCGCTCATCCTCGGATTCGTCCAAGACGCCGACGGGCAGTTCCTCGGCGGCGGCGCAGCGCCCAACCTCCCGGCCATCGCCGCCGGGACTGCGTTGGTGGCCGGCGTCATGACGATCCTTATGGGGGTCTTCGCCAACTTCCCGCTGGCCCTGGCCACGGGGCTCGGGCTCAACGCCTTCGTCGCCTTCTCGATCGCCACGAAGATGACCTGGGCCGACGCCATGGGCTTGGTCGTCCTCGAGGGCCTCATCATCCTCGTGCTCGTCCTCACCGGCTTCCGGACAGCGGTCTTCCACGCGGTGCCCGCGCAGCTGAAGATCGCCATCTCGGTCGGCATCGGGTTGTTCATCGCGATGATCGGCCTCGTCGACGCCGGGTTCGTCCGGCGCACCGGTGTCGGCCCGGTGCCGGTCGAGCTCGGCATCGGCGGGACCCTCAGTGGCTGGCCGGTCCTGGTCTTCGCCATCGGCCTGCTGCTCGTCATCGGCCTGTGGGTTGCCAAGGTCCGCGGCGCAATCCTGCTGTCGATCATCATCACGACCGTCCTGGCGATCATCGTCGAGGCCATCGCCAAGGTCGGCCCGAACGTTGTCGGCCAGAACGCCGACGGCAGCAACAAGGTCAACCCGGTTGGCTGGAACCTCAACGTGCCGGCCCTACCCAACAAGATCATCGACACCCCCGACCTGGCGACGGTCGGTCAGTTCAACCTGTTCGGCTCGTTCGGCAAGGCCGGGATCGTCGCGGCGGCACTGCTCGTCTTCACGCTCATGCTCGCCGACTTCTTCGACACGATGGGCACGATGACGGCCATCGGTGCCGAGGCCGGGCTGAACGACGCCGAAGGCACCCCGCCCGGCACGGAGCGCATCCTCATCGTCGACTCGATCGCCGCCGCCGCCGGTGGCGCGGCGGGTGTCTCCTCGAACACGTCCTACATCGAGTCGGCCTCCGGTGTCGGGGAAGGAGCCCGCACCGGGCTGGCGTCAGTGGTCACCGGCCTGCTGTTCCTGCTGTCGATGGTGTTCTCGCCGCTGGTCAAGATCATCCCCAACGAGGCGGCAGTGCCGGCCCTGGTGCTCGTGGGCTTCCTCATGATGCAGCAGGTCACGGGCATCGACTGGGACGACCTGGAGATCGCCATCCCGGCGTTCCTCACCATCGTGCTCATGCCGTTCACCTACTCGATCACCGTGGGCATCGGCGCGGGCTTCATCGCCTACGTCTTCATCAAGATCGTCCGCGGCAAGGCGGCGACCGTCCACCCGCTCATGTGGCTCATCTCAGCCCTGTTCGTCCTGTACTTCGTCATCGACCCGCTCAAGCAACTGCTCGGCGCCTGAGCGTCAGAGCGCGTCCACCCGGTGCGCCGGAGCCTCCGGGCTCCGGCGCACTGCTGGGTCCGGGCGTTGGTGAAGGGCGTCGGCGCACGTCGTGGGGCAAGATGGCGGGATGGCTGCCGCAGCGATGTTCAGTTCGCTGCACCTGCACAACTACCGCCTGTATGCCGTCGGCGGCCTCATCTCCAACACCGGCACCTGGATGGGCAGGGTCGCCCAGGACTGGCTGGTCCTGACTGAGCTGACGGACTACTCGTCCACCGCGCTGGGCCTGGCCACCGGCCTGCAGTTCCTGCCCTTCCTCGTCCTGGCTCCCTGGGCGGGCGCCCTCGCTGACCGCTTCCCCAAACGCCGGATCCTGCTCGTCACCCAGTCGACCCTCATGGCGACCGCCGCACTGCTCGCCTGGCTCACCCTGACCGGTCGGGTGCAGCTCTGGCAGGTCTTCGTCCTCGCGGCCGTGCAGGGCGTGGCTCAGGCCCTCGACAATCCGGCCCGGCAGACCTTCGTCGGGGAGATGGTTGGCCCGGATCACCTCACCAATGCCGTCGCGCTCAACAGCGCCTCGTTCAACGCCGGGCGCCTGCTCGGGCCGGGCGTCGCGGGACTGCTCATCGCGGCATACGGGACGGGGGTGGCGATGCTGGCCAACGCGGGGTCCTTCGTCATGATGCTGCTGGCGTTGGCGGCGATGCGCCGTGGCGAGCTGCAGCCGGCGCCGTTGGCGCGGGGCAAGGGCAAGATCCGTGAGGGCATCGCCTACGTCCGGGGGCGGCCGGACATCAAGCTGGTCATGGTGCTCGTCTTCGTGCTCGGCACGTTCGGGATGAACTTCCAGATGACCACCGCCCTGATGGCCACCCGGGTCTTCGAGAAGGGGCCGACGGAGTTCGGGGTGCTCGGCTCGGTCATGGCGATCGGCTCGTTGGCGGCGGCACTGCTGTCGGCGCGCCGGGCCCGGCCGCGGCTGCGGGTGCTGCTGGTGGCGCTCGGGGGCTTCACCGTGGCCAGCGCGTGCGCGGCCCTGGCCCCCACGTATGCCGTGTTCGCCGTCGCCTTGGTGCCCTGCGGGATGACCGCGCTGACGGCCCTGACGACGGCGAACGCCTTCGTCCAGCTGGCCGTCGACCCGGTCATGCGTGGACGGGTCGTGGCCCTCTACATGGCGATCTTCATGGGCGGCACCCCGCTCGGCGCCCCGCTCATCGGTCGTCTCGGGGACTGGGCCGGTCCCCGCTGGACCATCGCCGTCGGGTCGATCGCCGTGGGGCTCACCCTCGTCATCGTCGGGGCATGGCTGGCCGGCAGGGAGAATGTCCGAGTGAGCTATCGACGGGACCGGCATCCGAGGTGGGTCGTGATGCGCGACCCCGTCGGGACGACCAGTGGCTCAGACCCGGAGGTCACCAAATGAACGTGCGCTTCCGGCATCGATTGACCCTGGTCGTGCTGGCTGTACTCATCGTTGTCGGGGTGTTCGCCGCCCTCACGCGCTGAGCGGGCGGCATACCCGATCAGTCGGAAAGGCGACCCACCACCCAGTCGATACACGCGGTGAGCGCCGACACGTCCTCGGGGTCGACGGCGGGGAACATCGCGACCCGCAGCTGGTTGCGACCGAGCTTGCGGTACGGCTCGACATCGACGACTCCGTTGGCGCGCAGCACCTTTGCAACTGCCGCAGCGTCGACGGTGTCATCGAAGTCGATCGTGCCGACGACCTGTGAGCGCGCGGCTGGGTCGGTGACGAACGGCGTCGTGTATGCCGTGCGCTCCGCCCAGTCGTAGAGCCGCGAGCAGGAGTCGGCGGTGCGCCCGGTCGTGAAGGCGAGCCCGCCGTTGCTGTTCATCCAGTCGAGCTGGGCGGCGAGCATGGCGAGGGTGGCGACGGCTGGGGTGTTGTAGGTCTGGTTCTTGCGGGAGTTGTCGATGGCCGTGGGCAGCGACAAGAAGTCCGGCACCCACCGGCCGGTGGCGGCGATCTGCTGGACCCGGGCCAGAGCGGCGGGGGAGAAGGCAGCCAGCCACAGCCCGCCATCGGAGGCGAAGCACTTCTGGGGAGCGAAGTAGTAGACGTCGGCCTGGCTCATGTCGACCGGTAGACCGCCGGCGCCCGAGGTGGCGTCGATGAGCACGAGAGCGTCCTCATCGGCGCCGTCGACCCGCCGGACCGGAGCCATGACGCCGGTCGAGGTCTCGTTGTGCGGCCAGGCGTAGACGTCGGCGCCCGCTTCGGCCACGGGGCTCGCGAGGGTGCCGGGTGCGGACTTGATGATCGTCGAGCTGCCGAGGAAGGGCGCGCCGTCGGTCACCGAAGCGAACTTGCTGGAGAACTCGCCGAATGCCAGGTGCTGGGCCTTCTCTCGGATCAGCCCGAAGGCCGCGATGTCCCAGAACGCCGTCGAGCCGCCGTTGCCGAGGATGATCTCGTAGCCGTCCGGAAGGGTGAAGAGGGAGCGGAGGCCCTCGCGGACGTCGCCGACCAAGGACTTGACAGGCGACTGGCGGTGCGAGGTGCCCAGCACTGAGGTGCCGAGTTGCTGCAGCCGGGTGATCTGTTCGGGGCGGACCTTGCTCGGGCCGCTGCCGAACCGCCCGTCGACGGGTCGCAGGTCGTCGGGGATGGCGAGGGGGGTGGACTGGTCGGTCACGATCTTCACCTTCGTCGGTGCCGGGGTTGACACGCCTGGGCCGGGGTGGCGCACGTGGTTCAGTCTCCCAACCGGCCTCGTGGCGTGCGTCGGCGGGTCCAGTGCGTGGACGTCGGAGCTCGCTCGCCGCGCCGGGAACATTCCTCGCCGCCGCGCCGTTACGATGGATGTAATGTTGTAATCACTGCAAGAGAGGAATCACAACATGCATCCCCAACATCACTCCCATGACTCGCAAGCCAACCCTCAGGACGCCGACGCTCCCGACACCGGCGAGGGCCGGCGCCGTGGAAGAGGCCCGCGCGGATTCGGCGGGCGCAGCCCTGGCGGTCCCGGCGGTCCTGGCGGCCGTGGCGCATTCGGCCCTGGTGGTCGTGGCCCGGGCCCCTTCGGCCGGCCCGGTGGCTGGCAGCAAGCCGACCTCCCCGCCGCCGACGACGCCGCAGACTGGTTCGCCGGACGGCTGCCTGCTGACTGGTTCACCGGCTCCCCCCAGGTGAGCGTCGATCGCGAGGAGATCCTCGTCGTCGGCGAACTCCCTCCAGTTGACGGCCAGAGCGACAGCCCCGCGGCGGCCGAGGGCCGGATCAGCCGGTTTCGCGAGCAGACCCGCGAACAGCGGATCGCCATCGCGTTGGAGGCGCAGGCCCGCTACGGCCGCAAGGTGGGCTGGGGCGCCAGCATCGGCGAGCGCCGTGTCCTGTTCACCCACCTGGCCGTTCCGGTCATGACCAGGCTGCGTCAGCCGCAGCGGCAGGTCCTCGACACGCTCGTCGACGCCGGCGTGGCTCGCTCGCGCTCCGAGGCGCTCGGCTGGGCGGTCGCCCTCGTCGGTCAACACAGCGAGTCCTGGCTCGCCGACCTGCGGGCCAAGATGGCCGAGGTCGACAAGCTCAGGACCGAGGGCCCGCAGCTCTGATCAGCGCACCTCGTGCGGGTCGATGTGCCGGGGCCACCCCGGCACCGCCTCGGGGCCGCGGTGAGAGGCCCCGACATAGCGAGCCGAGGGCCGGATCAGCCGCCCGGTGCGCTTCTGCTCAAGAATGTGCGCGGACCAGCCGGCGGTCCGCGCACACGTGAACATCGGTGTGAACATCGACGGCGGCACCTGCGCGTAGTCCAGCACCACGGCGGCCCAGAACTCCGAGTTGGTCTCGAGAGCGCGGTCGGGCCGCCGCTCGCGCAACTCCGCGAGGGCAGCCTCCTCCAAGGCATGCGCCACCTCGAACCGAGGGGCCCCCAATCGTTCGCAGGTGGCCCGCAGCACCCGCACTCGAGGGTCTTCGGCTCGGTAGACCCGGTGTCCGAAACCCATGAGCCGCTCGCCACGGTCCAGGACACTGCGCACGTATGCCGGTGCGTCGCCGACCTTTTCGACGGCCTCGAGCATGTGTAGCACCCGCGCCGGGGCCCCGCCGTGCAAGGGACCGCTCATGGCGCCGACGGCGCCGGACAGGCAGGCGGCCACGTCGGCCCCGGTCGAGGCGATGACCCGCGCGGTGAACGTCGAGGCGTTCAGCCCGTGCTCGGCGGCGGCGACCCAATAGGCGTCAACCGCCTCGACGTGCCGCGGATCGGGCTCGCCGCGCCAGCGGATCATGAACCGCTCGACGATCGTGCGGGCCTTGTCGACCTCGCGCTGGGGCACCATCGGCTTGTGCACGCCGCGGGCCGACTGCCCGACGAACGACAGTGCCATGACCGCGGCCCGAGCCAGGTTTTCGCGCGCTTCGTCGGCGTCGATGTCGAACAGCGGCCGGAAGCCCCAGATCGGGGCGAGTTGCGCCAGCGCCGACTGCACGTCGACGCGCACGTCGCCGGAGTGTACGGGCAGCGGGAACGGCTCGGCCGGCGGCAGGCCGGGCTCGAACGCTCCGTCGACCAGCAGCCCCCACACTTGACCGAAGGACACCTTGTCGACGAGGTCTTCGATGTCGATGCCCCGATAGCGCAGCGCGCTGCCTTCGGCGTCGGGCTCGGAGATCTCGGTCTCGCAGGCGACGATGCCCTCCAGCCCGGGCACGAAACGCTCCTCGGGAGTGGCGAGCGGCTGCGTGGTCATCGGCGGCTCCGACGCAGCGCGGACCGGGCGGTCGTGGCGACCTGCCCACCCGCGGCGCTGATCCGGTCTCGGGGGGAGGCGGGTGGTTCGGGGACGACCCGCAGGCTGAGGTCGGCTCGCTCGACGAGTTGGGCGACAGGCGCGACCGCCGGGTATGCCGCGAGCGCTGTCTCGCCGCTGTAGACGACCCAGACCGGCTCGCCCGCGTGGACGACCCGCAGCACCGTGCCGCCCTGCAGTGTGAGAGCCTCCGCGTGGGCCGCCCGCCGGGCCTGCTGTGCGGCCAACTTCTTCTTCGCGTATGCCGTCGCCGGTTCTCTGAGCGTCTTGGCCGCGACGACGAGGTGCGGGCCGTACTTCACGCCGTACTTCACGGCATACCCGACGATCTTGCCTGCCGCCATGTACCTGCCCTCTCACCGTGTCCCGTCGTGGTGTTCACGTCGGGGGAAGCCTACGCTCGCAGGTGTGAGCGACCATATCGAGCAGGCGCGCGTCGACTACACCGGCGAGGGACTCAACGAGCGTGACCTCGCCCCGACTCCCTACGAACAGTTGCTGCTGTGGATCGCCCAGGCTCAGGCCGAGGGGGTGCGGGCCGCCGAATCGCCCGAGGGCCTGGCGCTGCAGTTGGCGACCGTCGATGCCGCCGGGGTGCCCAACGTGCGTACCGTTCTCATACGGTTCTTCGACGCGTCCGGCCCGGGATTCGTCACCGACGGCGGGTCGGTGAAGTCCCACGAGATCGCCGACAACCCGCGGGTCGCCGCGTCGCTCGGGTGGCCCGAGCTCTTCCGGGTCGTGCGTTTCCGGGGGCTTGCCGTGCCGATCGAGGGGCGCTGCTCGTCGACTACTTCGGGCAGCGGCCGTGGGGGTCGCGGATCGCCGCCTGGGCCTCGCACCAGTCCGAACCGGTGGGCTCACGCGAGGAGTTGCTCGCGGAATCTGATCGGTATGCCGCGCAGTTCCCCGACCGCGGCGGCGCCGACGACGTGCCGGTCCCGCCGAGCTGGGCAGGTTTTCCGGCTGCGGCCGTGGGAGGTCGAGTTCTGGGCCGGGCGTTCCGGCCGGCTGCATGACCGGATTGTCTTCACCGCGGCCATTACGGCCGGCTCAGCGTTGTCTGCGGCGGCGTTGCCGCCGCTCAACGACCCGGACGGGTGGACGGTCCGCCGCCGCCAACCGTGAGAGCCGGGCGGGCCGGGCGCCCATGGGAGGACATGGGAACGGCCCGTGGGGAGGCTTCGTCGGGGACCACCGACGAAAGGTCGGGGGTTTCTGACGAGGCCATGCACGCTGGACGAGACGTGCCTGCCCACGGGCCGCGGCGACTGCTGGGATTGCGGCCGCGCGTCCGATCTGATCGGCTGGCGGAGGGCTGACGCCGATCAGGGGACGGAGGCGCTACCGCGCAACCACCTCACGTGTCCGATAGGAACTCACTACCTGACCACCTCCCTTCTCGTGTACCGCAGACGGTATGCCGCGCGGGCGCCTGGTTCAAGACTTTTTCGGCGCGGGTTGATCGCCGGCCTGACGCACCCGGCCTACAGTGGGCGACCGTGGACGAGGGCAGCGGATCGGTCGAGGCACCCCAGGTCACTAGCCTGCGGCCGATCGCGCTCGCGGCATACGGGCCGACCATCCTCGCCTCGATCGGCACGGGCGCGGTCCTGCCGATCCTTGCGCTGACTGCCCGCGATTTCGGCGCCAGCGTCGGCACGTCGGCTCTCGTCGTCGCGCTGCTCGGGGTGGGCACCCTGGTGGGCGACCTGCCTGCCGGCGCGCTCGCAGCCCGGATCGGCGAACGCCGGGCCCTGCTCGCCGCCGCGCTGGCCGAGGCCGTCGGTATGGCCGGCTGCGCGCTCGCCACCTCGGTCGCGGTCCTGGCGTCGGCGGTGCTGGCCGTCGGCCTGGCGGGCTCGGTCTTCGGCCTGGCCCGGCACGCCTATCTCACCGAGGCCGTGGTGCCACACCTGCGGGCCCGGGCGCTGTCGACGCTGGGGGGGTGCATCGGGTCGGGCTGTTCATCGGGCCGTTCATCGGGGCCGTCGTGCTCACCCGGTGGGGAAAACCCGGCGCGTATGCCGTCGGGGTCGTCGGCGCGATGATGGCCGCGGTGCTCGTCGCGATGACCGGTGACCTGGCTGCCCGCCAAGCCGCCCGTCAGGCTGCCCGCGATGCCCGGCCGCCGGAGCGCACCTTGCGGGTGGGGGAGGTCCTGCGCACGCACCGCAGAGTGCTCACAACCCTCGGAATCGGGGTCCTGGCGGTGGCCGCGACTCGGTCCGCTCGTAACGCCATCGTGCCGCTGTGGGCCGAGGCGATCGGGCTCGACGCGGCGGCCACGAGCCTCGTCTTCGGGATCTCGGGTGCCGCCGACATGCTGCTGTTCTATCCCGCGGGGTGGGCGATGGACCGTTTCGGGCGGGTCTTCGTCGCCGTGCCCTCGATGCTCGTCCTCGGCTGCGGGATGATGCTCGTGCCGCTGGCCGGGTCGATGTGGTCGCTCGTGGCCGTCGCGACCCTGCTGGGGGTGGGCAACGGGATCGGCTCAGGAATCCTCATGACCCTCGGCGCGGACGCCTCGCCGGCGGCGGGTCGCGCGCAGTTCCTGGGCGGGTGGCGGCTGATGGGCGACGTCGGCTGGGCGCTCGGCCCGGCCGTGGTGTCGGCCGTCGTCGCCGTGGCGTCCCTCGGTGCGGCGTCGGTCGTCATGGGCCTGCTCGCCTGGGCGGGAGCCGGCTGGCTGCGGGTGTGGGTGCCGCGCTATGACCCGATCAGGCGGGAGCCGGCGGATCGACAGGGGCTCCCAGGGCCGTGAGCGCCGGGCCGTCGGTCCGCCAGACCGTCCACTCGTCCTGCGCCGCCGCACCCAGGGACTGATAGAACCGCTGCGCCGGGGTGTTCCAGTCCAGCACCCACCACTCGAGGCGGGGATAGCCTCGCTCGACGGCGATCCGGGCAAGCTCGGCCAGGAGCATCCGTCCCAGGCCCCGCCCCCGGGCCTCGGGACGGACGAAGAGGTCCTCCAGCCAGAGCCCGTGCCGGATCTTCCACGTCGAGAACGTGACGTACCAGACGGCGATGCCGGCGACCGTCCACTCGCCGTCGTCACGCACCTCGGCGACGTGGCAGAACACCTGCGGCCGGTCGCCGAACAGGTGCGCCGCCAGCTCATCGACGGTCCCCTCGACCGCGTCGGGCTCTCGCTCATAGACGGCGAGGTCGACGATCAGCTCGTGGATCGTCGGGCAGTCCGCGGGGACGGCTTCCCGCACGCGCACAGAGGTCATCGGCCGAGCGTATGCCGTCCGGCGGCATACCGGCGCAGGGCTTCGGCGCGTTCGGCGGCATGGTCGAGGATCGGGACGGGGTAGCCGGCGGCATACCCCTGCGGGTGGCGCCAGGGCTCGTGGGCGGCCTTGCCGGGCAGGTGGGCCAGCTCGGGCACCCAGCGGCGGACATAGCTGCCGTCGGGGTCGAAACGCTGCCCTGCGCGACCGGATTGAAGATCCGGAAGTAGGGGGCGGCGTCGGTGCCGGTGCCGGCGACCCACTGCCAGCCGTGCGAGTTGGAGGCGAGGTCGCCATCGCGTAGGTGGGTCAGGAAATGCCGGGCGCCGTGCGGCCACCACACGTGCAGGTCCTTGACGAGGAAGCTCGCGACGACCATCCGCACCCGGTTGTGCATCCATCCGGTGGCGGCGAGCTGACGCATCCCGGCGTCGACGAACGGGAACCCGGTGTGGCCCTGCCGCCAGGCGTCGAACCCTTCGCCGGGCTCGTCGTAGCTCATCCCCGGCAGTGCTCGCAGGTCGGACCAGGCCGAGCCCGGGTGGTGCCAGAGCACATCGGCATAGAACTCCCGCCAGGCCAGTTCGGTGACGAATGCTGCGGCGCCCGGGGAGCGGCCGGCGGGTGCGGCGGCGAGCTCGGCGAGCAGGGTGCGCGGGTGCACCTCGCCGTATTTCAGGGCCGCGGACAACCGGGACGTCCCGTCGAGGTCGGGCCGGTCGCGGTGCTCGGCATAGTCGGCAAGCCCGCCGTTGAGGAAGTCGCGCCAGCGGGTGAGGGCGGTCCGCTCGCCCGCTCCGAGTTCGTCTGGGTCCTCGGCCTCGGCGGGCAGCGCGGGCCCGTCGGGCAGGGGATCGGACGGCACGTCGCTGAGCGCGGTGAGTGAGGCGGGTGCGGGTGCCGGCCCGGGGGCGCCATGCGCTCGCCAGGCCCGGGAGAACGGCGTGAAGACCCGGTATGCCGTGCCCGCGCCGGACACAACGGAGCCGGGGCCGACGGCATACGGGGTGCCGGTGGCCTGAAGCGACCGGGCGGCAACGGCGAGGGCGTCGGTGACCGCGGCGTCGCGCCGTCGGCCGTAGGGGTCGTTTCGGCACTCGCGTGCACCGTCTCGGCGCCGACCTCGGCCGCGACGGCCGGGACCACGTCGGCCGGCGCGCCCCGGCGGATCACCAGGCGCACGGCATACCGGGTCTGGAGGTCGGCGTCGAGAGCGTGCAGGGAGGCGGTCAAGCGGCGGGACCGCACGCCGGCGCCGTCCCACAGGAGCGGGTCGACGACGAAGAGCGGCACGACCGGGCCCCCGCAGGCGGCCGCGGCGAGCAGCGCTGGGTTGTCGGCGAGCCGCAGATCGCGGCGGATCCACCAAAGACTCGGGGCATGGGAGCTCATCGAAATGAGAGGGTAGCTCTCGTGACCGACATGATCGACACGACGGAGATGTATCTCCGCACCATCCTCGAGCTGGAGGAGGAGGGGATCGTCCCGCTGCGGGCGCGGCTCGCCGAGCGGCTCGGGCACTCGGGGCCGACGGTCTCGCAGACCGTCGCACGGATGGAGCGGGACGGCCTGGTGGCGGTGTCGGACGACCGGCACCTGGCGTTGTCCGAAGGCGGGCGGCTGGCCGCGACCCGGGTCATGCGCAAGCACCGCCTCGCCGAACGGCTGCTTGTCGAGGTGCTCGGGTTGGAGTGGGAGCTCGCGCACTCCGAGGCTTGCCGTTGGGAACACGTCATCACCGACCATGTCGAGCGGCGGATCCTCGCCGTCCTCGGCGCCGGCTCCGAATCGCCCTACGGCAACCCGATCCCGGGCCTTGCCGAGCTCGGGGCCGACGCCGACGCGCCGGCCTTCCGCGACGGCGTCGTGCCGCTCGTCGACGCACTGGGGGCCTGGCGCCAGGCTGCCGACGGCTCGCCGGAGCTTGTCGTGCTCACCCGGCGGATCGGCGAGCCGGTGCAAGCCGACCACGCTGCCTTGTCGCTGCTCACCGTCGCAGGGCTCGTGCCAGGTGGCCGGACCCGGGTGTCGTTGCAGGGCGGTCTGATTCGCGCCGTGGCCGACGGTGACCAGGGGGGCGTGCCGGTGACGATCACGGCAGAGATCGCTGCCTCGGTCTTCGTCGAGCAGAGCTCCCTCGGTGACCGTTCCGAGCCCGGGCCGTGACCTTGGCGTGACAATTGCAGACGGGCTGGGCTACAGTCGTGGCTGCCGCCCGCTTCTGGGTGGTGCCCGAGGCGGACCGCCGAGTCCTGCCACCGCAGCGGGCTCTGCGAGACCGCCAGGCAGGAGCGGGGGACCCACTTCCGGGCGTCGTGAGACGTCCTTGGGGTCAAGCTCGCGGCACAGCCTCCTGACCGAGGCCGCGCCGAGAGCCGGGTGACACACTCCCACCCGAACCCGACAGCTCACCTCGTAGGCGTTTCGGAGAGGCATTACGTGATCAAGCACGTCGGGCGCCATCGCGCCGCGGGATATTCCTCCTTGGCTGAACTCAGCAAGATCGTCGGAGACACCAGCAACACCGCGATGCGGGCGACCGCGCTCGTCGCGGTGTCCGGCGGACTCATCGCCGGCATGGTCATCCCCGCGCACGCCGACACCGTCAACGCGGGCTCGGACGGCCTCGCCGTCGGTGAGCCTGCGGCCGACCGTCCCATCATCGACATCGCCGCAGCGCTCGGCCAGGCCGGCTCGGGCACGACTGCCGTCGTGCCTGTCGCTGTCGCTGTTGTCCCGGAGGCGTTTGCCGCCCCGGCCGTTGCTGCGCCGGCCCTTGGGCCGGTCGTCACGGCTCCGGCGACCGCGTTGCCGTCCTTCGGCACGCTGGGCTTCAAGCCCAAGAAGGTCACGGTGGCCCCCGTTCGGGCGTCCCGCTCGACGTCTGCGCCGCGCACCGCTCCGGTCGCGTCAACGTCCGCTCCGGCCGCGCCCGCGCCCGCTCGCGCTGTGCCGGCTCCCAGTGGGTCGGTGCTGCAGGTCGCAGCTGGTCTGCTGGGCATTCCCTATCGCTACGGCGGCACCACGCCCAGCGGCTTCGACTGCTCGGGCTTCACTGGCTACGTCTACAAGCTGGCCCGCGGGATCATCCTGCCGCGCACCGCGGAGAATCAGCGTCGCGGCGCCGTGAAGATCAGCGACCCGGCCCCCGGTGACCTCGTCTTCTTCGGCATCCCGGCGACTCACGTGGGCATCTACGCCGGCAACGGCATGATGTACGACTCGCCGCACACCGGGATGAGCACCAGCTATCGCAAGATCTACTCGGCCAACGTCACCTACGGCCGCTACTGATCCGGTAGCTCCAGCACGCGCGAAGGCCCTGCCCGGGGTGACCGGGGCAGGGCCTTCGACTGTCCAGCGACGCCGGCGCTGCGGAGCCGCGCTGTGAGAGGACGAGGATCGGCTCGTCTACGTTGCCGAGACGAAGGCATGGGGGGCGAGCGTGCGCCGCATCACGGTGTTCTTCATCTCCCTTGGGCCGCACGAAGTCGAAGCCGCAGCGCTCGTATATCGACCGGGGGTCGCGCAGAGCGCGTGCCGGCTGTGGAACGCCATACCCGACACCCGACCCCACCATGGCCAGGCTTGAGGCCCTGACCTTGGCCCTGCAGCGGAGCCAAACCACGAGCGGCTGGCCAGGACCCGGCCCTGCGGACGAGCACCTGGCATCCGTGGTCGAGTCCATGAACCGGGCAACCGACCAGGTCACGGCAGCGCCCAGCGTCCCGCCACTGGGGGGCTCCCAAGTTGCCGCCGCGACCCCGTCTATGCTCAGAGCCAATGCCGAGTAGGGGGTTCTGTGGCCGAGAGCGTGGTGGCGTCGCGGGTCGCGCTCGACGATCCTGTGCTCAACGGCCCCTATGATCCGCCCTCGCGACACTTCGAGATCGGCGCGACGGGCCCAACCGGAGAAATCGTCGAGGGACGACGGGCGAGTGAGTCGTTCATCCCGGTCGCTCCGGTGCGCAAGCGGGGCCGAAAGGGGGCCAAGGGTGGTCCGGCTGCCACGGCGTACGACGGCGACCAGCTGGCCCTTGCCCTCTACGACGAGCTGGTCCAGCGGAACACGCTCATCAACGGCATCCGGCGCGACGTCGAGCTGTGGCGTCTGAGTGCGTACAAGGGCGCCACGTCGACAAGCCTCAAGCTGCTGCAGTACTGGGCGGCCCCGGACCGCGACAACCGGATCCTCTTCGCCCAGCGTGAGGCCGCCGAGACGGCGATCTTCGTCGCCGAGGTGAGCGGCCGCCACGGGTTCAAGGATTGGCGGCCCGACCTGGACGACCAGAACGCCGAGCACAGCGACGGACTCCCGCGGGTCGCACTCAAGATGGCCACCGGCTCCGGCAAGACAGTTGTCATGGCGATGCTCATCGCGTGGCAGACCCTCAACAAGATTGCCACCCCGACCAACCCCCGCTACGCGAAGCGGTTCCTTGTGGTCACTCCGGGCATCACGATCCGCGACCGGCTCCGAGTGCTCCAGCCCAACGACCCCGAGAATTACTACGATCAGCGGGGCCTCGTCCCACCGGACCTGCGGGGTCTGCTGGGCAGGGCGCAGATTCTCATCACCAACTACCACGCCTTCCTGCTCAGGGACCGTAAGGAGATCAAGGGCGTCGCTTCCCTGACCAAGCAGATCCTCCTCGCCGGCAAGAACGAGGACCCCTTCAAGGAGACGCCTGCCGACATGGTCTCCCGCGTCCTGCGCGGCTGGGGCGTCGGAAGTGGGCAGCGGCAGAGCGAGATCGTCGTGCTCAACGACGAGGCTCACCACTGCTACATGGACAAGCCGCTGTCCGTCGAGGCCGAAGAGGAAGGCATCGAAAGGGGCGAGCGGGAGGACCAGGAGCGCAACGCCGACGCCCGGGTGTGGTTCAAGGGCCTGCAGGCCGTCGCCGCGAAGGTGGGCGTCAAGACGGTCTATGACATGTCCGCCACGCCGTTTTACCTGGCCGGCTCCGGCTACAAGGACGGGTTCATCTTCCCGTGGGCGGTCAGCGACTTCTCGCTCATGGACGCCATCGAGTGCGGCATCGTCAAGGTGCCCCGCATCCCGGTCGACGACAACGCCGACACCGACACCGTGACCTTCCGCAACCTGTGGTCACTCATCGACAAGAAGCTCCCTAAGCGCTCCCGTGCTGCCACGACCTTCGACGAGGTGCCTCTGCTCCCGGCCGAGCTCGAGGCAGCCCTACACAGCCTCTACCGCTCCTACGAACGCGCCTTCCTGCACTGGCAGCAGGCCCTCGAGCCACTGGACGAGCCGCCACCGGTCTTCATCGTCGTCTGCCCCAACACGGCCGTCTCCAAGCTCGTCTACGACTGGATCGCCGGGGCCGAGCTCACCGACGAGCACGGGAACGTTCGGATGCTGGACGGCCAACTTCTCAAGTTCTCCAACATCGACGGAGACCACCTGGTCCCACGGCCGCGCACGATCCTCGTCGACTCCGCGCAGCTCGAGTCGGGTGAGGCTATGAAGGCCGACTTCAAGGCCGCGGCCGCCGTGGAGATCGAGCAGTTCAAGAACGAGTACCGCAAACGCAACCCGGGTGCTGATGTCGATGGCCTCACCGACGAGGACCTCCTGCGCGAGGTCATGAACACGGTCGGCAAGAAGGGCCAGCTCGGCGCGGACGTCCGCTGCGTCGTGTCAGTCGCCATGCTCACGGAGGGGTGGGACGCCAACACCGTCACCCACATCCTCGGCATCCGCGCCTTCCGCTCCCAGCTTCTCTGCGAGCAGGTCGTCGGTCGCGGCCTGCGGCGCCGCTCGTATGCCGTCAACGACGAGGGCCGCTTCGACGCCGAGTACGCAAACGTCTACGGGGTCCCGTTCGCCTTCATCCCGACCGACCGGCCGGCGACGGACCCCAAGCCCGCCCCGCCGGTGACTGTCGTGAGGTCCGTCGAGGGCCGCGAGCACCTGCGGATCACCTTCCCCCATCTGGAGGGGTACCGGTTCGAGGTCCCCGACGAGCAGCTGTGGCTGCCGGACGACCTCGAAGAGTTCGTCATCGGGAAGGGGACCGCCGTCCCGACCTGGACCCAGGTGGCTCCGACCGTGGGCACCTCCGAGCTCGTCGAGGACGAGCCCCAGTCCCTCCGCACCCGGGCCGTCGCGTTCCGCATCGCGCGTCGGCTGGTCCGCTACCACTTCGCCCACGGCGACGCGATCGAGGACGGGATGGCTCGATCTGAGCCCCGGCCCTGGCTCTTCCCAACGCTCACCCGCCTCTGTATCGACTGGATCGAGCGTTCGGTCCGGGTGGATGAGGGTTTCAGCCTCGGCTATCTCGCGAAGTACGCCTTGTGGGAGGCCGCGGCCGCCGACGCGGTGTATGCCGCGGTGACCCGGCAGGAGGGCGACCGGCGACCGAGGCTGCGGCCGATCCTGCGCCGGTACGAGCCCGTGGGCTCGACGGGGAAGGTCTCCTTCCCGACGCGGAAGGTCGCCCTCCCGACCGGACGCGACCGCTCCGAGGTGAGCCACGTCGTCCTCGACGGAGTCGGCGGGAACACGTGGGAGCAGCTCCTGATGGAGTACTGCGAGCACTCTCCTCACGTCGCTTCGTACGCCAAGAACGATCACCTCGGCTTCTCCATCCCCTACCTGCACGAGGGTCGCAGCCACGACTACGTGCCCGACTTCCTCCTGCGGCTTCGCCGGCGAGACGACGCCGATGTCGAGCGGACCCTCATCGTCGAGGTCTCCGGCGGGCAGAAGTCCGCTCACTCGCCCGGCTCGGTCGAGACGAAGGCCACCACTGCCCGCGACTCGTGGTGCCCTGCGGTCAACAACCACGGCGGCTTTGGCCGTTGGGGCTACACCGAGGTCACCGACCCGACCCAGATCCACAACCAGGTGGACGCTGCGATCGCCGACCTGCAGGCCGACGGCCCGGTTACCGGCGACCCGGACGTCTCGGACTTCCTTGAGGTGGGGCGTGTCTAGAACCCCGAACCCCGTCCTGACCAACCTGACCAAATCGGCGAGCGACCTCAGCGGCTTCAGTCGATACGACCACGGCAGCCAACGCTTCTACGTGGGCTATGCGGGCGGCAAGTGGGTCGCAGTCGACTCCAGCAACACGGTCCTGTTGAGCGGTCGGACCAAGGGCGAGGTCGTCCGAGCCCTCGACACGAGCCTGACCGACGCAGAGCCTCCGAAGCCGCCATCCCCAGCCGCGATCACAACCACAGGTGCAACGCCAAGGAGAGATGTGCCCCCTCGCCCCCGACGGCCCCGCGACAACACCCCTATCCAGTCGATCCGGCACGAGGACAAGCGCACGAACCTGCCGACCGCGGACGCCCAGGAGTTCGTCACCCCCGAGGTCGAGCAGGTCAAGCGGATCCTCGTCGACCGAGACATTTCGCTCGACCCGCAGCTGGTCTGGAAGGGCAAGTACGGCGACGAGTCGGCCGCCGCGATCGAGGGAGCGAGCACCCTGACGGCGGATGCCCCGCCCATCTACATCCAGGAGAAGATCGACCCCCGCGTGCTCGTCGAGAACCTCCGGCAGACGGCGAAGGCAGGCCGTGCCGAGCCGGAGCTCACGCTGTTCGGCACTTTCGACGGACTCGACGACCTCGATCTCGTCGACTTCTACGCGCACGACGCGAACTGGTCGAACCGGATGATCCTCGGCGACTCACTCCAAGTCATGGCCTCGCTCGCCGAGCGGGAGGACCTGCGCGGCAAGGTCCAGATGATCTACATCGACCCCCCCTACGGCATCAAGTTCAACTCCAACTGGCAAGCATCGGCTCGATCCCGAAACGTCTCCGACGGGAGACTGGAAGATGCAGCGCGCGAGGCCGAGCAGATCAAGGCCTTCCGCGACACGTGGCAGCTCGGCATCCACTCCTACCTGTCCTACCTCCGTGACCGCCTCCTCGTCGCGCGCGAACTCCTCACGGAGAGCGGCAGCTGCTTCGTCCAGATCGGCGACGAGAACGTCCACCTCGTGCGCTCCCTCCTGGACGAGGTCTTCGGTGCCGAGAATTTCTTGAACCAGATCACCTTCAAGACGACGAGTGGTGCTACGAGTGAATTCCTTGGAGGGACCACGGATTTCGTTCTTTGGTTCGGAAAGGAACGGACCCTGACGCGTTTTCGTCCCCTGTACCGCTCTCGGGCAATCGGGAGCGATGGCGATGCTACCTACTCGAACGTCGAGGCTGCGGGCCGTGTCAGGAAGAGCCTCTCGAAGGCGCAGTTGGCTGCCTACACGCCGGAAATGGGGAGGCTATACCGCTTACAGATCCTGACCTCGCAGGCCGCCGGAAGAACCAAGGGCGAGGGCGCCGCATCGTGGTTCCCTGTAGACCTCGATGGAACTACGTACCGACCATCCATGCAGGCAAGGTGGAAGACTAACGAGCAGGGCATGCGCCGTCTCCTGGCGGCAAATCGTGTGGTCGGCGGCAGGAGCTCGCTGAGCTACGTCCGCTTCCACGACGACTTCCCTGCCATTCCCATTAACAACCTTTGGGACGATACCCAGTCCGGAAGCGGAATGGACAAGGTGTATGTGGTGCAGACGAACACGCGAATCATTGAGCGGTGCCTCTTGATGTGTTCAGATCCAGGCGACCTTGTTCTGGACCCGACGTGTGGGTCGGGCACGACGGCATACGTCGCCGAGCAGTGGGGACGTCGATGGATCACGATCGACACCTCACGCGTCGCCCTTGCGCTGGCTCGGCAGCGGCTCATGGGGGCGAAGTACCCCTTCTTCCTCTTGGCCGACTCCGAGAAGGGGAAGGCGAAGGAGACCGAGCTGTCCGGTATACGGTCATTAGGGGCGGTGACGAACGACATCCGACACGGGTTCGTCTACGAGCGGGTCCAGCACATCACGCTCAAGTCCATCGCGAACAACCCAGACATCGTCGAGGGGATGTCTGGCGCCGAGATCGACGCGGCGATCAAACGACACGCGGATTTCGAGACGCTCTACGACCGGCCTTACGAGGACAAGGGCGTTGTCCGGGTGAGCGGGCCGTTCACCGTCGAGAGCCTCAGCCCGCACCGTTCGCTCGCCTTCGCCGGCACCCCCGACGACTCGGGGCGCGAGTCGATGAGCAAAAGGCTCGGTGCCGAGCAGCCGGACGCGCCGAACTTCGAGCAGTCCATCCTCGAGAACCTCGCGAAGGCGGGCATCCAGAACGGGCGACGTCACGAGCGGATCGAGTTCGAGAGCGTCGAGCCCTACGCCGGGCACTACATCCAGGCGGTCGGCGTCCAGCGCGGTTCCGGGGAGGGCGGGGCGGACGGCATACGGGTCGGGATCGCGATCGGGCCGCAGTACGGCACGGTGAGCCAGCGGTTCGCCCGGGACGCCGTGCAGGAGGCGATCCGCGCCGGTGACATCCAGCTGCTCTCCGTGCTCGGGTTCGCGTTCGACGCGACGACCGGTGAGGTGACCGAGGCGGACGGGATCACCGTCGACATCTCGAGCGAGGGCTTCGCGCAGGTCGAGGACGAGCGGTCCTTCGGGCGGATCAAGCTGCTCCTGGTGCGGATGAACGTCGACCTTCTGATGGGCGAGGCGCTCAAGAAGACTGGCTCCGGCAACCTCTTCACGGTCTTCGGCGAGCCGGATATCACCCTGTTGCGGACCGAGTCCGACGAGGTCGTCGTCGAGCTGCACGGCGTCGACGTGTACGACCCGACGACGGGGGAGGTGCGGTCGAACGACACGAAGCAGATCGCGCTATGGATGATCGACACGAACTACAACGGCGACTCGTTCTTCGTCCGCCACTGCTACTTCACCGGCGGCGGGGACCCGTACAAGCGGCTCAAGACCGCGCTCAAGGCTGAGATCGACGCCGACGCCTGGGCGTCACTCAACTCCACGGTGTCTCGGCCGTTCGAGGTGCCCGCCACTGGCAGGATCGCCGTCAAGGTCATCAACGACTACGGCGATGAGGTCATGAAGGTCTTCGAGGTGTAGGGGGCAAAGTGGCAGATCTCCGTGATGGGTTCCAGGGCTTGGTTCCCCAGACACAGCTTGACGTTGAGACTGCGCTCAAGACGGGTCTGCTGAGCCTTGACGCCAACGTGCTCCTCAACTTCTACCGATACACCCCGGCCGCCCGTCGTGCCCTTGCCCTGGTGGCCAAGGCGGCAGGCGAGCGGGTGTGGATTTCGAACCAGGCGGCCCGGGAGTTCTGGCGGAATCGGCACCAGGCGATCGATGACCGTAACGCAGCCCAGGAGGACGTCCTCAGCTCTATCGAGAAGGCCCGATCGTCGATGGACCAGTCCCTGAACGCGTGGGCGAAACGTAGTGGCGTTTCTGCTGGAACGCTGGCCGCCGTTCGCAGTCAACTGAGCGCCACAGTGGCCGGCCTGAAGTCGGCCGTGGAGTCTCAGGGAGAGGCCGATGAGACTGCTTCGTACGACGTGGCCACGGACGACGTAGCCAAGTCACTCGAGCAACTCCTATCGGGTCGGGTCGGGGATCCGCTGCCACCTAGCGAACACATAGAGGCCGTGGCTGAAGGCAACCGTCGAGCAAAGGCTGGTTTGCCACCCGGCTACAGGGACGCGGAAAAGGCCGACCTGGGTTCTGCCGACGGCGCAGCCGGTGATTATCTGGTCTGGCGCCAGTCGCTCAGGGAGGCATCGCGCCGGGGAATCCCGCTGGTCATCGTCACAGACGACGAGAAGGACGACTGGTGGCGACGGCACAGAACGACCTTCTTTGGACCCAGGGAGGAGTTGGTAAATGAATGCCTGAAGGAAGCATCTGTCCAACTCTTCATGCTGCGGCCGATTCAACTCATCGAGAACAGTGATCTCCTGGGGATCGCAGTCGATGTTGAGGCAAAGACGGACGTCGAACTAACCACTGCCAAGGACGCCAATTGGAGCGTGGAGGCGGTTGAAGAACTGCTCTCGAGGCTCTGGTCCGAGGATGCCGTTCAACATGCGGTGATACTCACAGCCGCCCAAAATGGCGGGTCGATCAGTCGAGATGAACTCTATAAAGTATGCGGATTTGAGCCGGACCGAATGCTTCGAGGCTTCACCCGACCGACGGCCCGCATAACTGCGGACCTTGTGGAGGAGGGCTACATCGCCGAGGACGTAATGGCCATGCTAACGCCGCACTACTACAAGGGCGTCCTCGCTCAAGAATTCACCATTCCTTCCGAGGTCGCAGAGATCCTTGGGAGGGCAAGGGCGAGATCCCCGGGCACGGGGACGTTCGAGGTCTCTGGGCAGGTCGCCTACCCGTCCGAAACCTGAAGGGGGTCGGGGCATTGCCCGAACACACTGACGTGCAACGCGATGCCATCCGGTGCGTCGATCGGTCGCTACAGATCATCGCCTGCACGGGCTCGGGCAAGACCCAGGTCATCTCGCAACGGATCTCAGTTCAGAGCACCTAAGTGAGCGTGCCCCCGGCGCGAATCGAACGCGCGACACCCGCTTTAGGAGAGCGGTGCTCTATCCCCTGAGCTACGAGGGCGGGGACGCGGCATACTGGCCCGGCGGGGCGCAGCCGCGAGCGCCATTCTGTCAGCCGGCCCGATCCTCGGGCGAATCTGCCCGGGCCGTTGGGCGTCCCACCCAGCCGGGCAGGGCCGGAGGCGCGGTGGAGCGATAGACCGCGCCGGTGGGAGTGCGGGTGACGACGACCGATTGCCCGACCGGGTCGGTGAAGACGGCGGTCGACCAGCCGGGTGCCTCCTTGGCCTGGTTGCAGCGTTCGCACAGCCCCTGGGCGTTGTCGGGGGTCGTCTCACCGCCGCCCGCCCAACGGCTCACATGATCGGTATGCCGGATCGGCGCCCCGCACCAGGGGCTGCGGCACCACTGGTCGCGGGCGACGACGAGGTCGCGGATCGCGGCCGGGAAGCGTCGGCGGGTCGGGTCGAGGGTGGCGACGATGTCGGTGACCGGGTCGGTCAGCAGGCGCCTCACCCACAGCTGCGCCTGTCGGCCCGCCGGGTCGGCGAGCCACCGGCGGGCCTGCGAGGCCGGGACGGGACCGTAGCCGACGAGGTGGGCCGCCGTGTGCTCGCTCGGCGCCGCGGCGTCCTTCGCGGCGACGCCTGCGCCGGCGGCGACGGTCGAGCCCAACAGCGTCGTGTCGGTCATGATGAGCCCGATCTCGATCGGGACGGCCGCGGCGGTCGCCTGGCCGGTCACCCGCTCGACGAGGGTGTCGGCCTTGACCTGGTCGCTGCTGCGCTCATCGCCGGCCGACCGCGCAGACGCCGCCGCGCTGTGTAGCGCCGCGAACACCGCGACGGCCTCTTTCGCCGGCAACAGAGCCGTGAGGTAGGCCATCGTGTCGGGTGCCGGGCGCATCGTCACCCGACGCTCACTGGCGGCGTGCGAGAGGCGGTCGACATAGGCGCGCGGGTCGAGCTCGTAGGCCAGGGCCCGAGCGGCCGCCTCGGCCTGGCGGTCGGACATCGTGTCGAGGTGACCAGCCAGCCGCTCGTCGAGCGTGTGCCGGCCCTCGTCGTCGAGGGTCACCGAGGCCCGGGCGACGACCGTGGCGCGCCACTCGCTGATCCGGCCCTCGGTCAGCGCGGCCAGGGTGTGCGGCAGGTGTGAGGTGAGCAGTCGAGCCAGACCGAGATGGCGGGCGCCGTGGACGGGTGACTCACGCCGGGCCAATCCGATCTGGGCAGCGATCCCCTCGCTTCGCCGTCGCGCAGGGACGCCGGCCGCGGCGAGCGCGGTCGTCTGGGAGGTCTCCAGATCGATGGCGATCCTGGCCTGAGTGGCCGCGATCGCTCCCTTGAGAGCTTCGAGCACCCCCAGCTGACGCACCCGCTCGGCGTCGTCGACATGGGCATCGAGGCGCGCCAGCCGGTCGAACCACCCGGCCAGCTCCGCACTGCTCGTTGCCTGCGTCATGTCGCCCTCCTTGCGGCAAGTATAGTCGAACATACGTTCGACATCAAGCCTCTGGGAGACTGAAAGTCCTTTCATACCAAGGAGATTCAGGTCGGCAGCGGCCGAGTCGGCGGCAGTCCGGCGGGCGCGCAACAGGCCCGCTGGACGGGCGCCGCGGCTGTTGCGGAGGCGGTGGGCGGCGTGCCGCGACGCGGCATACGGGCTCGCCTGTCGGCCCCCAACTCAGAGGAAACCGCCCCCCTACGGCGCGGGAGGCCGAGCGCGGGCCAACGACTCGTTAGCCTGACCGGGTGAGTGCGAAGGTGGCCGAAGCGATCGCCGGGTGGGCGCGCGAACTGTCCGAGGTGGGCGGGCCTAACACCCTGCTCTGGGCGACCGAGGGCGCCGAACGCCAGGGCTATCTCGACCTCACCACGTCCCACCCCAGCGGCGTGTCGATGCTGCTCGCCGGCCGGCCGACCAGCCTGTCCGACCTGCTGCGTGAAGCGGGCACCTTCGAGAAGGCCCGCGAGACCGCCCGACGGATCCATGCCAAGGCCCACGAACTGCTCGAGGAGCGGGGCATCGTCGCCGGCTTCGTCGCCATCGGCATCGCGACCTGGGACCCGCCGCGAGCCCACGCCGTCGTCGAGGCCCCGGTCCTGCTGCGCGCCTGCACCCTGCGCCCCACCAGCCCCGCCCTGCACGACTTCGACCTCGACCTCGGCGCCGCGGTGGAGGTCAACCCGGCGCTCATCAACTATCTGCAATCGGTCGCCGGTCTCGCCGTCGACCCGGTCGCACTCGCCGCCCTCACCGACGTCAGGGCGTCCGCGGGCGGCTTCGACCCCTACCCCGCGTATGCCGCCCTCGGCCGCCTCTGCGCCGACCTGCCGGGCTTCGCTGTGTCGCCGCGACTCATCCTGGGGACCTACCCCTACGGCAAACCTGACATGGTGGCCGACGTCAGCGGCCAGGGGGCCTGGTTGGCCCAGGTCGACCTCGTCGCGGCCCTTGCCGGCGACGGCGACGCAACGACCCGCCTGCGCCAGGAACTGCCCGAACCGACCGAAAACCCCGACCCACAGCGCGAGGTGCGGCCGTTCGACCTCGACGCCACCCAGGAGTCGGTGGTCGAGGCGGTCCGGGCCGGCCGCCAACTCGTGCTCACCGCCCCGGCCGGCACCGGCAGCACCCAGACCGTCGCCGCCATCGTCGCGGCCCTGGCCCACGACGGCAAGCGCGTCCTGTATGTCACCGCGCGTCGGGAGTCGCTGCACGAGCTGACTCGCCGGCTGGCCGACGTCGGGCTGGGCGACCTCGTGCTGGACCTCACCGGTGCCGCGGAGGATCGCCGTCACGTCCCCGCCGTCCTCGGCGCGGCTCTCACCCGGGTCGCCGCGCTCGACGACATCGCCCTCGCCGACGCCGCCGACCCACGCGGGCGTCTGGACCGGGCCGCGCGGATCGCCGCCGACGAGCAGGCGCTGGCCGACCACGTCGCCGCGCTGCACGAGGTGCGCCACCCGTGGGGAGTGACGGCATACGAGATCCAGCACGCGATGGCAGAGCTCGCCGCCCGACGCCCGGCCCCGGCATCGCGAGTGCGCATCGCACCGGGGGCGCTGGCCGAACTGGACCGGGCCCGGGTCCGCGAGCTTGCCGACAACTTGCAGTCGGCCGCCGCGGCCGGAGCCTGGTCTGCCGAAGGCGGCGACCCCTGGTTCGGCGCCGAAATCCGCTCCGCCGCAGACGTCGACCGCGCCCGCGGCATCGTCGAGGGGCTGACCGGCGGCGGGCTGGCCGCCACAACCGCTGACCTCGACGGCATCCTGCGGGAGTCGACGCTGCCGCCGGCGCGGGCGGCCCGCGACTGGGGTCACGCCCTGACGACGATGCGCGGCGTCCGCGTGACGCTCGAGGTCTTCCGGCCCGAGGTCTTCGACATCCCCCTCGACGAGCACGTCGTCGCCACCGGCAACGCGGCCTACCGAGCCTCCTCGGCGGTCGAACTGGGCCGGTTGTCGCGCTCGCGGGTCCGTCGCCAGGCCCGCCGGATGCTGCGACCCGGCCGCCCGCCGGCCGACCTGCACGCCGAACTCGTCCGGGCGCGCAGCCAGCGTCAGGCGTGGCACGACCTCGTCGGGGCCGGCGGCCGACCCGAGATCTCCCCGCGGCTGGAGGAGGGCGAGGCGGCATACGCGGCCTTGAGTGCCGACCTCGAGTGGCTCGATGCGCGGCTGCGGGTCGAGGACGACACCCCCACACTGCTTGCGGCGTCGTTTCCGCTGCTGCGCAACCGGCTGAGAGTGCTCGCCGCCCGGCTGGACCGCCTCGACGTGCTGCCGCAGGTCACGGCCGTGGTCGACGAGCTGCGGGCGGTGGGGATGGGTGAGGTGCTCGATGACTTCGCCGAGCGTGGCGTAGCGGCCGAGGCGGTGCCCGGCGAGCTCGACCACATCTGGTGGGCTTCGCTCGGGCAGTATGTCCGCGATCGCGACCCCCGTTATGCCGGCCACGACGGTGCGGCGCTGAGAGAGGCCGCCGAGCGGGTCGACGAGCTCGACGCGACAGGCCGGACGGTCGACGCCGCGCGGGTGCGTGCCGTCGTCGATCGACGAGCGCGGGCCCGCGCGCGCGAGCACCCCCGCCAGACCGACCTCGTCCACGCCCAGGCCGGTGCGCGCCAGGGCCAGTTGCCGTTCCGCGACCTCTACCGGGAGGCCGATCAGGTCGTCGGCGCGCTGCGTCCGTGCCTCGCGGTCAGCCCGTATGCCGTCGCCCAGGTCCTCGCCCCGGGCACCACCGTCGACGTCGTCATCCTCGACGACGCCGGGTGTATCACCGTCGCCGAGTCGGTGTCGGCGATCTCCCGGGCCCGCCGTGCAGTCATCGTCGCCCGCCCGGACGGCCCTGGGCCGACGCCCTTCCGCGTCGACCCGGTCGCAGCCGGTGTTGTTGCCGCGGCCCCGGGGAACGAGGGCGACCCGACGGAGAGCAGCCTCGGGCATTCGGTGTATGCCGCGGCCGCCGCCGTGCTGCCCAATCGGAGCCTCACCTGGTGGCACGCGACCATCGACGCGCGGATCCCGCTCGCTCCGCCGTCGGGGCTCAGCCATGGGGTGCCCTCGCCGCGGCGTCAGCCGGCGGTGCGGTTCGAGCACGTCGACGGCACCGCCAAGATGGCTCCGGCCGACGACGCCGCCATCGAATGGACCGAAGCAGAGGTGTCGCGAGTCGTCGACCTCGTCCTGGAGCACGCCCAGCGCACCCCGAGCCGGTCACTTGCCGTCCTCACCCTCACCGATGCCGCCGCCGAACGGGTGCGTGACGGGGTTCGCGACGCGGTGGGGCGCTTGGACGGCGATCCGGCTCAGGGCTTCTTCGCCGCTGAGGACTCGGCAGGCGACGGCAAGGCCGCGCAGGGCCCGCGTGGCGACGGTGGGAGGGGAGAACCTTTTGTCGTCGCGTCGATGGGCGAGACCCGCAGCGTGCTGCGCGACGTAGTCGTCCTGGCCGTCGGCTATGGACGCACCCCGCACGGACGGGTGCTGCACCGCTTCCCGACACTGTCCAGCAGCGCCGGCGAACGGGCACTCGTCGCCGCGACCTCGTCTGCGCGCCAGGAACTCATCGTCGTCTCGACATTGCGCTCCGATGATCTGGACCTGACTCGCCTCAAGGGCACTCCGGCTCGCAGCCTGGTCGACCTGCTCGTCCACGCCGAGCGGGGCGGCATACGGGAGTCGGAATCGTCCGCGGCCGGCGCGGGCGACCCCTGTTTGCCTACCTTGCGGCGCGTCTTCGCCAGGAAGGGCTGACGGTGGCCCTCAGTGTCGGGATCGGCGCCCATCGCGTCGAACTCGCGGTCGGCCATCCCGCAGTGCCCGACCGCTGGCTTGCTGCGGTCGAGAGCGACGGCCCCGAGTATGCCGCCCTGCCGGGCGTCCGGGCGCGGGACGTGTTGCGCCCCAGACAACTTCGAGCGATGGGGTGGCGTCCGTTGCGGGTGTGGAGCACCGACCTGTTCCGTGACCCGGCGCCGGAGGTGGTGCGCGTCGTCGCCGTCGTCAAGGCGCTGGTGCGCGAGGGCGACGAACTGGCCGCTGCGGAGCGTCGACGCTTGGCGGCGGAGGTCCGGGGGACTGTCGAGACCGGCGCGTCCGAGCAGGTCGCCCTCGCCGAGCAATCGCCTGACGAGCAGATCGCCGTCGCCGAGCAATCGGCTGACGAGCAGCCTTTGGTGGCAAGTCCGGACGAGCAGTCTCCGGTGGCAACGAAGAAGCGGGCTCGGCGGTTCTTCCGCCGTGCTAGCTCCGAGCGAAGCAGCGACGACACCGACACCGGGTGGGGCGACACACCTCGCTCGGACGACGAGTCCACGCACGAGCAGTGGCTGAAGGATCAGCGCCCCCCGCACTGGGAGTGAAGCGGCCGCTGGCCAGACACGCCGACGGGGTGGGATCCGATGGCTCCCACCCCGTCAGGGTGAAGGACGAGTGGTCGTCCGGATGAGTCAGCGTGCGCGCAGGGCGTCGCGGATCTCGGCGAGCAGGATGACCGCGTCCGAGCTGGCCGCCGGCTCTTCGCCGACCGCAGGCTCCTCGCCGGCCTTGCGTCGAGCGGCGATGTGGTTCATCGGAACGACGACGACGAAGTAGACCGCGGCCGCGACGATGAGGAAGGAAATGGTCACGGTCAACAACGTCCCGAGGTGGACGCCGCCCGGGGCCCATGAGGAGAAGTTCGGCTGACCGCCGACCTTCCCGATGAGGTCCATGATGACGGTGACGAACGCTTCGATGACCTTGCCGAACGCGCCGGCGATGATGACGGCGACCGCGAGGTCGACGACGTTGCCGCGCATGATGAAGTCTTTGAATCCCTTGAGCATGGGGGTGTTGTCCTTTTGTAGGGTGTGGTGCTCCCGGCGCTGGGAGTCCGACTCGCGAGTCGCGTGGTGGGGATCGGCGGGAGTCCGCCAGCGAGCCATGGATGTGGTGTCGAACGTAAGTTGGAGGCGAGCCCCCGAGTACGCCGCGTCAACGCTACACGGAATCTCGCCGCCGCTCCCCCCGCGCTATTCGGAGGTTCCGTTCCTGATCGGGGGCGCGGAGCCTCCGAACAGGGCCGTAACCTCCGAATAGCGGGTGGGGGAGCCGGGTGGGGGTGGGGAGGGTGGGGGAGCCGGGTGGGGGGTGGGGGGGGTGGGGAGCCGGGGGGCCGGGGCAGCGGGTGGGGGGGGGGGGGGGGGGAGCCGGGGTGGAGCGCGCGGCGGACTTTCAGGGCTGGGCTGCCAGGGCGACAACGAAGCCTGCGCCCAAGCCTGACGGACCGCTGGCGGCGGCGATCGCGGCAGCCTGAGCCGGGTCGACCGCAGCGACCAGCCGACCGGCACCGCCGCCAGTCCCCATCAGATCGCCTCCGGGCTCGGGCGACTGGCAGACCAGGACGATGCCTTGGGCGACGGCGGCGCCGGTGCCGACCGCGAAGACGTGGATGCGGTCTCCTGGGCGAAGCGCGGCCAACAGCCCGGGGTCGGCTAGCGGTACGGACACCGCCAGCGACCCGGTCGGGTAACCGGTGAGCAGCCCCGGTCCCTGGAGCCGGTGGGTGGTGAACGGCTCGCCGGCACCGATCGGTGCGGCGAGCACCCGGCCCTCGGGCGACAGCGGGGGGCGCAGCGCCGATCCGGGAACCGACCCCGACGGCATCCGGGCCAGGCCGACGTCGGCGGCGGTAAGTCGCGCCCCGACAGCGAGCTCGCGCGCCGCGACGAAGACCTCCACCCCGGGATCCATCGGCCGCGGGGTAAGTGCCGAGACCGCCAGCCACCCGGCCAGAGCGAGCAGCGCAGCCGACGCCCAGCGCCGCAGTCGAGCCCGCATAAACAGTGATCTTCGCGAGCGCAGGGGTGGTTGCGGGGCGGAGTTTGCCTGGCCGGGCCGGTCACCCGTCAGCTCGGGCTGACCGGACATCACTCACCCGGCTCAGGGAAGCGGGAAGGGCAGGGTGCGCCCGTCGAGTGATCGTCGGCAGCCGCAGGTGGCCGTGCCGTCGGGCTCGGTCGCCGGGAGCCGGCCGACGATGTCGGCGATGAGAGCCTTGAAACGCGGCACGTTGTCGGCAAAGACGGCCAACACGTCGCTGTGCGTGACACCATCGCCGTGCTCGACGCCGGCGTCGAGATCGGTGACCAACGCCACCGTTGTGAAGCACATCGCCAGCTCTCGAGCGATCGCAGCCTCGGGCATCGCCGTCATCCCGACGATGTCCCACCCCTGGCCCTGGTGCCAGAGCGATTCGGCGCGTGAGGAGAACCGCGGACCGTTGACGACGACGAGCGTGCCGGAGCCCTGGTGGTTTGCCCCCATCGCAGTGGCCGCCGCCGCGGCGGCCGCCCTCCCGGCCGGACAGTAGGGGTCGGCGAAGCCCACGTGCACGACGGCGCCGACCTCGCCATAGACGGTGTGCTCACGCCCCCAGGTCCGGTCGACGACCTGGTCGGGGATGACGACGGTGCCGGGGCCAAGGTGGGGCCGCAGACCACCGACGGCGCACGGTGACACGACCTGGCGCACCCCGAGCGACCGCAACGCCCACAGATTGGCCCGGTAGTTGACCCGGTGCGGAGGGAACCGGTGATCGTGACCGTGCCGGGCGATGAAGGCCACGTCCCGATCACCCAGCCGTCCGACGACGAGGTCGTCGCTCGGCGCCCCGAACGGGGTGTCGACCGACACGCGCTGCGCACCGGTGAGGAAGCTGTAGAACCCCGACCCGCCGATCACGCCTATCTCCGCGCGCGGCAGCCCCGGGGTGGCTTCAGCTGCGTCGGGGCCGGGTCCGGGGCCGGGAGCGGCGGCGGGGGCGGGGCCGGAGGGGGTGGCAGGCGCGGTCATGGCAGAACGCTAGGGCCTTGTCGGGTGACGTGCGCGCCGCGGCCCGAGGGTGTGGACCGTGGGACATCCGCGCAGGGCCTGTGGACAACCCGACCGGCGGGCGGCCTGGGGTCCTGCCCCCCGAGCGCGAGCCGACTCAGCCGACCTTGGCGGCGCTGCTCGCCTTGCCCGCGCCAGACCCCACCGAGGGGGCCCCAGATCCGGAACCGGAACCGCTGTCCGACGATCCGCCCGTTCCAGATGACCCAGATGACCCCGACTTGACGGCGGGCGACGCCGACTTCCCTGAGCTCTCCGACGAACCGTTGTTCACGGTCGAGGATTTCTTGTCGCTCCGGGAGTCGGTGCGATAGAAGCCCGGACCCTTGAAACTCACGCCGATCGAGCCGTAGACCTTGCGCAGCCGGCCGTCACATTCGGGACATACCGTCAGCGGGTCGTCGCTGAAGGACTGGACGAAGTCGAAGGAGTGCTCGCACGTGGTGCAGGCATACGCATAGGTGGGCACGAAATCCTCGCAGACAGGTCAGAGCACACAGCCGAGACGGGGTCGTCGACACCTGAATATCCGAGCCCGGGGCAGGTGCTCCCGCGCATGGACCAGCCAGAGTCGCAAGGGCCAGTCTACCCGCGTCGACAACTACCCGCGTCGACAACTACCCGCGTCGACACCTCATGGGCGCTCGGGCGGCGGGAGCCACCCGGCGAGCCGCCCCTGCCGGCTCACGAGCACGAGTCGTGCCTCGACGATCGAGCGCACCCCGGCCGTGGTGACCACGAGCAACTGGTCGCCGCGACGCAGCCGCGTCATCTGGGTCGGCACGATCGACGCGCCGCCGCGCACGACGAGCGTGACCGCCGCGCCCTCCGGCAGACGAAGCTCGTGGATCTCGACCCCGTGCAGCTTGGAATCCTCGCCGACACGCACCGTCATGAGGTCGGCGTTGAGCTCTTCCAGGGGCGTCGTCTCGACCTCCACGCTGCGCGGCCGGGCCGACTCGCCCACCCCGAGGGCCTTGGCCACCCAGGGCAGGGTGGGGGCTTGGACGAGGGTGAAGATGACGACGAGCACGAAGACGAGGTCGAAGATCCACTGCGTGCCAGGCGCCCCGACGGTCAACGGCACTGTGGCGAGCACGACCGGCACCGCCCCCCGCAGCCCCGCCCAGGACAGGAAGACCTGGTCGCGCCAGGGCACGCTGAAGCCCGTCAGGGACACGAAGACCGACAGCGGGCGCGCCACCACGAGCAGGACCAGCCCGATGACGAGGGCGGGCACGACTTGCTCGTCGAGCCGGCTCGGGCTGGCGAGCAGGCCAAGCAGGACGAAGAGCCCGATCTGAGAGAGGGTGCCGATTGCCTCGGCGAAACCGTGCACGGCGGGCCGGTTGGGCAGCCCCATGTTGCCCAGGACGAGGGCCGCGACATACACGGCCATGAAGCCCGAGGCGTGCAGGGTGGCGGCGGCGGCATACGCCAGGACGGCGATCGAGATGACCCCGATCGCGAACAGAGCCGAAGAGCCGCCGGCCAACCTTCGCACGAGCCGCCCCCCGAGCCAGCCGACGCCCACCCCGACGGCGACACCGCCGGCCAACTCGGCCACCGCCTTGAGCAGCAGCACCCACCACGGCACCGATTCGATGTCGGCGAGTTGCAAGGCCAGCGCCGTGACGAGGATGACGACCGGCGCGTCGTTGAAGCCCGACTCGGCCTCGAGGATGCCGGTGATCCGCTGCGGCAGCGGCACGGTCCGCAGGACCGAGAAGACGGCGGCCGCGTCGGTCGAGGACACGATCGCCCCGACGAGCAGGGCGATCGGCCAGGACAGGTCCAGCAGCAGGCGTCCGGCGCCGGCCACCACGGCCACCGACACGGCGACGCCGATCGTGGACAGGACGGCGGCGGGTGCCACCGAGGGGCGGATCGAACTCCACGAGGTGGTCAGGCCACCCTCGGCGAGGATGAGCACGAGCGCGGCATACCCGAGCACTTGGGTGAGCCCGGCGTCGTTGAAGGTGATGCCCGCGCCACTCTCGCCGAGGGCAAGCCCGATCCCGAGATAGAGCAGCATCGTCGGCAGACCCGAGCGTGCCGAGACCCGCACCGCGAGCAGGGACAGCAGCAGCACGAACGCCCCGACCAGCAGCGACCGAGACAGATCGGTCAACCCGTATGCCGCGACGAGACCGGGCACGCCCTCGGGCGCGAGGACGGCGCGCTCGAACGGCATACGGGCGTCCTTTCGCGGCTACACGGTGTGGGCGGGGTTGTGGCTTAGTCTCGCAGGGTGAGGCGAGCGGGAACGGCACGACGGGTGGTCCTCATCTCGGCAACGGTGCTCGTGGCGCTGGTTGTCGGTGCGATCGTGCTGGGCACGGCGACCGTGCGCCGAGCGTGGCCACAAGTCGGCGGCGAGATCGCTCTCGAGGGGATCAACGCGCGGGTTTCGGTCAGTCGTGACGCCACCGGGGTCCCCACCATCACCGCCGAGACCCCCGGCGACCTCTTCCGGGCCCAGGGCTTCGTCGACGCCCAGGACCGCTTCTTCATCATGGACCTGCGCCGCCACATCGCCTCGGGGACGCTGGCCGAGCTCGTCGGTGCGTCCGGGCTCACCGTCGACAGAACGGTGCGGACGATGGGGTGGCGTGCGGTCGCCGAGGCCGAACTGCCCACCCTGTCACCCTCGACCCGGCTCTATCTCGGGGCCTATGCCGACGGGGTGAACGACTACCTGGCCCGTGCCGGCGACCCCGCCAACCTCGCCGTCGAATACACCGTGCTCGGCGCCCAACTGCCGGAGTATCAGATCCAGAAGTGGTCGCCGGTCGACTCGCTCGTGTGGCTCAAGGCGATGGCCTATGACCTGCGGGGGAACTTCGCCGACGAGCTCGCCCGGGCCCGGCTCACCGCCAGCCTCGGCCCCGAGCTCGTCGCCGACCTCTATCCGCCCTACCCCGCCGACCAGCACCGCGCGATCCTGTCCGCGGGAGACTGGCCGACAACCTCCAGAGCCAACTCAGGTATGCCGCCCGCACTCACCGCCGAGCCCCTTCTCGCTCCGGTGACCCCGAACGTCCCGGTCGTGGATCTCGCCGATCCGGGAGTCGACGCAGCGATGACGGCTGCCGCAGGAGCGTTGGGAGCGCTGACCGCTCTGCTCGGGCATGGCGAAGGCGGCGGCTCCAACTCCTGGGTCATCGGGCCGCAGAAGTCCGCCACGGGCAAGCCGCTGCTGGCCAACGACCCGCACCTCGGGGTGGCCATCCCGTCGATCTGGAGCCAGGTCGGGCTGCAATGCCGCACCGTCGGCCCCGAATGCCCCTTCGCGGTGGCCGGCTTCTCGCTCGCCGGCGTGCCCGGGGTCGTCATCGGACACAACGACAGCCTGGCCTGGGGCTTCACCAACCTCGGCCCGGACGTCACCGACTTCTACCTCGAAAAGGTGACCGACGCGGCATACCTGCGCGACGGCGCGATGGTCCCACTCGAGGTACGCGTGGAGACCCTCAAGGTGCGCGGCGGCGAGGATGTCTCGCTCACGGCACGCCGCACCGTCCACGGGCCGATCGTCAGTGATGTCATGTCCGGCCCGGCGGCCGTCGGGCAGCGGGCGGTCCTGGACGGCATCGTGCAGCCCGACAGCTATGCCGTGTCGCTCGCCTGGACGGGGCTGGTGCCCTCGACGAGCGCCGACGCGCTCTTCGCGATCAACCTTGCTCGCGATCCGGCGGCGCTGCGCAGCGCGGCGAAGGGCTTCGCCGTGCCGTCGCAGAACATCGTCTTCGCTGACACCGTGGGCAACATCGGCTATCAGGCACCCGGCCTCATCCCGGTTCGTCGGGCACCATCGCCGAGCCAACCGGCCGGCTATCTGCCGGTGCCGGGATGGGACTCGCAGTTGGACTGGCAGGGGTGGGTGGCCTTCGAGGACCTGCCGTGGGCGCTCAACCCGCGCGACGGTTTCATCGTCGCGGCCAACCAGCAGGTCAGCGCCACGACCCCGCCCTTCCTCACGACCGAGTGGGATGCCGGGTGGCGCAGCCAACGGATCCGGGAGCAGATCACCGCGGCTGCCCCGGGGACCCTCACCGTGGAGATGATGTCGGCGATCCAGTCCGACGACACCGACGGGTTCGCGGCCACCCTCGTGCCGGCCTTGCTGGCAATCGATCTGTCCGGCGACCCGTTCACCCAGAGCGCCCAGGACCTGCTGCGCGCCTGGGACCACACCACGCCGACCGGCTCGTCGCTGGACCAGCAGGAGCGATCGGCGTCATCCGCCGCCGCCTACTTCTACACGGTGTGGGTCACCCTGCTCGACGGCGCATTCAACGACCAAGTGCCCGCTGAGTTGCGTGCCGACGGCGGAAGCCGTTGGCGCCTGGTTGTCAGCCGGCTGCTGGACCAGCCGACGAGCAACTGGTGGGACGACAAGCGCACCGCCTCGATCGTCGAGGGGCGGGACGAGATCCTGCGCCACGCCCTGGTCGAAGCGCGGCTGGCGTTGACCAAGTCGCTGGGGGCTGACGTGTCGAGCTGGTCGTGGGGACGACTGCACACGCTGACCCTGCTCCATCCAGTGTTGGGCGGAGCGTCGCTGCCCGGACCGATCCAGGCACTGGTCAACCGCGGGCCCGTCCCGTTGCCAGGCAGCTCAGCAGTCGTCAACGCCAACGGCTGGAACGCCACCGAGGGGTATGCCGTCAACTGGGCCCCGTCGATGCGGATGGTCGTCGACCTCGGCGACCTCGACGCCTCCCGCTGGGTCAATCAGAGCGGCCAGAGCGGGCACCCCTATCACCCGCACTACGTCGACCAGTTCGATGCGTGGGCGGCGGGGGAGACCTTCCCCTGGCCCTTCACCCCGAGCGCGGTCGCGGCCGCCCGGGCCGACGAACTCACCCTCGTGCCGAAGCCCTGAACCCCGAAGTCCCGAACACCGAGGTCCTGAACAACACGACCCCGCCCGCGGGCGTGAGCACCCCGTCGACCGGCCGGTCGTGCGGCTCGGTCGGGACCGATCCGGCTTCGAGCACCTCCTCGTCCCAGACCAGGGCGAGCACGGGCGTGCCCGTCCGAGCCGAGGCCAAGGCCCGGTCGTAGCTGCCGCCGCCCTGCCCGAGCCGTCGCCCCCCCTGGTCCACGGCCAACGCCGGCGCCAGGACGAGGTCACACGCGCCAAGCGCGTCCGCCGGCAGGGCGCGACCGTCCAGGTCCCACGTGAGACTGCGATCGGGCTGCAACACGGGCAGGATCACCTCATGACGCGCCGTGCGAAGCGCCGCGATGAGGACGTCCGTGGGCGGCTCGGTCGCCAACGCCTGGTATGCCGCGACGCGGCATACGCGCTGGCCTTCGCCCGGCAGCGCGCCAACCACCGCCAGCGCGGCGTCCGCGAGGGCGCCGGCCGCGGCGCCCAGGTCGACGCGCTGGACGCGCTCGCGACGGGCGGCCCGGATCTGGCTGCGCAAGGCCCGCTTGGCCTCTGGCACGCCGGTCACCTCGGTCATAGCACTCAGGGTAGGGCGACGTCGTTAGGCTGACGGGATGAGCGAGGTCGGACTGCGCGAGGCGGTTCGACGCATGCGAGCCCGGGGGATCGATGAGGGCGCCGTGCGGGTGTTCGCCAACTACTACCGGCAGCTCGAGGCGGGCGCGTCGGGGACGATCCCCGAGAGCACCATCGAGCCCCTGGCCGGGTTGCCCGCCCTGGCTGGCATCGCGGTGAACGACGCCGAACGTGCCGAGGCCCTACGCCGCGTCGTGATCGTCAAACTCAACGGCGGTCTCGGCACGAGCATGGGCCTGGACGGGGCGAAATCGGCTCTCGCGGTGCGCGACGGGCTCACCTTCCTCGACGTCATCGCCCGGCAGGTGCTCGCCCTGCGCGAACGGTATGCCGCGCCGCTGCCGATCCTGTTCATGAACTCCTTCCACACCCAGGCGGAGACCGACGCGATCCTCGCGGCATACCCGCAGTTGGCGGTGGAGGGTTTGCCGTTGGGTTTCGTGCAGAGTGCCGAGCCCAAACTGCGAGCCGACGATCTCAGCCCGGTCGACTGGCCGGCCGACCCCGAGTTGCAGTGGTGCCCGCCGGGTCATGGCGAGGTCTATCTCTCGCTGCAGCGCACCGGGCTGCTTGGATGCCTTGCGGGCGCGCGGGATCCGCTATGCGTTCCTGTCCAACGCCGACAATCTCGGCGCGACCTGCGACCCCGACATCGCTGCGTGGCTGCTGCGCGAACAGGCGCCCTATCTCGCCGAGGTGTGTGAGCGCACCGTCAATGACCGCAAGGGTGGGCACCTGGCCCGGCGACGGTCGGATGGTCGGACGGTCCTGCGCGACAACGCGATGGTCGTGCCGGGGGAGGAGCACTTCTTCGCCGACGAGACGCGACACCCGACGTTCCACGCGAACAATCTCTGGGTCGACCTCGACGTCGTGGCCGGGCTTCTCGCCGATCGCGACGGGCTGCTGGGGCTGCCGATCATCGTCAACCACAAGACCGTCGACCCGACCGACCGTGCCTCGACCCAGGTCATCCAGGTGGAGTGCGCCATGGGAACCGCGATCGAAGCGATCGACGGCTCCCGGGCAATGCTTGTGCCGCGCAGCCGGTTCCGGCCGGTCAAGACGACCAACGAACTCACGTTAGTGCGCTCGGACCTCTTCCGTTTCGACTCCGACTGGCAGATCCTCGCGACGACCGATCGCCCCGAGCCGCTCGTGGACCTCGGACCGCAGTTCTCCCTCGTCCCCGACTACGAGCGCCGCTTCCCCGCCGGGGTGCCCTCGCTGCGCGAGTGCACCTCGCTGCGGGTAAGCGGCGACGTCGTCTTCGGCGGCGGGGTCATCGCCCGCGGCGACGTCCTCGTGCAAGGCCCCGACGGGCAGTCGGGACCCGGCGGCGCGCCCGCAGGCACCGGGTCGGCCCTCGTCGTAGCCGAGGGCACCGTGCTGGGGGCACCGACGGCCGGCACAGATGGCTGAGCACCACGGTCGCGCTGATCGTTCGGTCGCCGAACACCTTGACGCCGTCATGGCGGGCAGCCGAGCCCTTCCCGGGGTGCTGCTCCCTCTTGAGCAGGCCCGCGGGCTGGTGGCTGCGGAGCTGGTGCACTCTCTCGTGGACCTGCCCGGTTTCGACAACTCGGCAATGGACGGGTATGCCGTGCGCGTCGCGGACATCGCCGACGCCGGCGCCGCACATCCGGTGATGCTGCCGGTCGTGGCCGACCTCGGTGCGGGCTCGGCGGCGGGGCCGACGCTGGGTCCGGGCCAGTCGATCCGGATCATGACCGGCGCGATGGTGCCCGACGGCGCGGAGGCGATCGTCAGGGTCGAAGACACCGACGCCGGTATGCCGATCGTCGCGATCCACGCCCCGGCGGTGGTCGGGGCATCGATCCGCCGACGCGGTGAAGACCTCGCCGCAGGCGCCGTCGTCCTGCGGCCCGGCTCGGTCATCGACGCCCGCCGGATCGGGCTGCTCGCGGCCGCCGGACACGCCTCGGTGGTGGTGCACCCCCGACCCCGGGTGGCGGTGCTGTCCACCGGAGCCGAGCTTGTCGAACCCGGAGCAGCGTTGCGTCCAGGTCAGATCTATGACTCCAACAGCCATCTGCTCGCTGCCGCTGTCGAGGCGGCCGGTGCGCGCACGGCATACCGGGGGCATGTCGGCGACGACCCCGAACAGGTGCGGGCGCTCATCGACCGGCTCGCCGGCGAGGTGGACGTCGTGGTGACCAGCGGCGGGGTGAGCATGGGTGTGCACGACGTCGTCAAGGCGGTGTTGCGGGAGCGCCCCGGCGTCGAGTTCGTCACCGTCGCCATGCAACCGGGTCGCCCGCAGGGCTTCGGATGGCTCCAGCCCGAGGTCGGCGGCGTGGCGCCGGGGTGGGTGGCGATCGCGACGGCGGTCGCCAGGTGCCATTCTTCGGGTTGCCGGGCAATCCGGTGTCGGCGTTCGTGTCCTTCGAAATGTTCGTGCGGCCGTTGCTGCGCAGGCTCGCCGGCCGCGAACCTGCGACTCGGGCGACGGTTCGCTCGCGGCTCGTCACGCCGTTGCGCTCGCCCGCCGGTCGACTGCAGGTCGCCCGGGCCCGCATCGAACTCGACGCCGGAGGTGGGCTGCTGGCCCGTCCGGTGGCCGGCCAGGGCTCACACTTCATCGCAGACCTCGCCGACGCTGATGCGTTGCTGCTCGTGCCCGCCGAGGTGACCCAATTGCAGGTGGGCGACGAGGTCGAGACGATCCTGCTTGACGGCGACCTCGACGGGCGACAATGGCTGGCGACAGCCAATGGCGACGAGGGCGAGCAGGAGCATCGATGACCGAGAGCCCCCCGCCGGCCGAGGGCAGACCCACTCAGGTGCGGCCCGACGGACTCACCCATCTGCGGGCCGACGGCACCGCCCACATGGTCGACGTGAGCGCCAAGGAGATCACCGCGCGGACGGCATCGGCCCGGGGCCGAGTGCTGCTCGCTCCGGCGGCCGTCGCTGCGCTTCGGGACGGGACGGTCCACAAGGGCGACGCGCTGGCAGTGGCGCGGATCGCCGGGCTTCAGGCCGTCAAGCGCACCGCTGAGCTCGTGCCACTGGCCCACCCGGTTGCCGTCCACGCCGCGAGCGTCGACCTCGACGTCACCGACGAGGCGGTCGAGATCTCGGCGACCGTCCGGACCGCCGACCGCACCGGGATCGAGATGGAAGCGCTCACCGCAGTGTCGGTGGCGGCGCTCGCCCTCATCGACATGGTCAAGTCCCTGGACCGGCACGCCCGGATCACCGACGTGCGCGTCACCGCCAAGAGCGGTGGGCGCTCCGGCGACTGGAGCGAGGCCGGCTCATGAGCGATCGGCCCGCACCGCTGGGGACCGCCGTGGTCATCGTCGCCTCGACGCGCGCGGCCGACGGCACCTACGAGGACCGCACGGGCCCGGTGATCGTCGACGCGTTGAGATCCTGGGGGTATGCCGCCGCGCCGGCCCTCGTCGTTGCGGACGGACCGCCCGTCGGCCGGGCGCTGGCCGCAGCCCTGGCCGGGGCCCCCGTGCTCGTGATCACGACCGGCGGCACCGGCGTCTCCCCGACCGACGCCACCCCAGAGCAGACTAAGCCCCTGCTCGAACGGGAGCTGCCCGGCATACCGGAGCTTGTGCGGTCGGTTGGGATCGCCGGGGGACAGCCCCTTGCCGCGATCTCGCGCGGGTTGGCCGGGGTGACCGGTCGGACCCTCGTCGTCAACCTGCCCGGGTCCAGGGGCGGCGTGCGCGACGCGTTGAGCGTGCTGCGGCCGGTGCTGGAGCACGTCGTCGGCCAACTCGCCGGCGCCGACCACGAGGCACCGTCATGAGCGTGTTCGGCTCCTGGGCTGAGCACAACGGCCGAAGGTTGGGACACGGCGGCAGCGGTGAGATCGCCAGCAGCGGTCGTTCGGCCGGGTCCGGTCATCATCGAGATCGATGACGGACGCGGGCCGAGATGTGTCTTGCGGCCCTTGCGTCGGCAGGACCAGCCCGAGTGGGACCAACTGCGGCGCGGCAACGCGGCATACCTGAGCCGGTGGGAGCCGACCTCGCCCGACGGTCAGGCGCCCCGGATCGGGTTCCCTTCCTATGTGCGCGCTCTCAATCGTGATGCCCGGACGGGCACTCTGCTGCCGTTCGCGCTCGAGGTCGACGGGGTGCTGGCCGGGCAGGTCCATCTCTTCGGGATCACCCGCGGCTCGCTGCAGTCCGGAGCGGCCGGCTATTGGCTGGGGCAGGAGTTCGCCGGGCGGGGGATCACGACGCGGGCGCTGGCGGCGCTCATCGACCACGCCCTCGGGCCGGTCGGGCTGCATCGGGTGGAGGTCAACATCCGGCCCGAGAACGCCGCATCCCTCGCCGTTGTCGATCACCTCCGGCTGCGTGAGGAGGGCCGGCGCGAGCGTTTCCTGCACATCGAGGGCGAGTGGCGCGACCACCGCAGCTTCGCCCTGACGGTGGAGGAAACCCGAGGGCGGCCGGTCATCGAGCGGTGGGTCGGACGGTCATCCGGCCGCGGGGCGGACGGCTCGGCGTGATGATGCGTGGCCTGACCGTGGCCTGACCGTGGCCCGACGGGGGGCCTGGCGAGGCATTCACTTCCGCCACACCCGCCTCATCCGCGACACACCGGGTCGGGTCCGCGAGTCGCGCGTCACAGGTCTCTACCTTTGGGGTCGTGCAGTCCTCGTCCTTGATCTTCGTCGTCATCATTGCGATCTGGGCTGCCTTCCTGCTCCAGCACTGGGTGCGTCGGCGCGAGCACGTGGCCATGGCCCAGTCGATCGACCGCTTCAGCGAGGCGATCCGGGTCCTGGACCGTCGACCGGTCCGCCCGTCGCCAGCCGGCCGTCCTGCCTTCCAGACGTATGCCGCCCTCGTCTCACCGTTCGCTGCCCGGCGGGCGGGAGGGCCACCGGTGGCGGCCCCAGTAGCCGGGCGGCAGACCGTGCGCGCGACACGGCCCGCCACAGCGTCACCGACCATTCCGAAGGTGGCAATTGACATGACAGCCCGTACCGACGGCAGGTCCAGCGCTGCGCCGGTTGCCCATGCTCGCCCGACGACGAAGCGGCCCCACGTGGGCCTCGGCCGGCCGGCAGCGGCAGCTCCGGCAGCGAAGGGGGCGCGCGGCCGGCTGCTGGTGCGGTGGGCGCGTGGGCTCGGTCTGCTCGCCTCCCTGCTCTCGATCCCAGTCGTGAGCGCCTTGGCGCTGCTTGGCGCCGTGCCGGAGTGGGCGGTGCTCGTCTCACTGTCCGCCTCAGCCGGCGGGATAGTCAGCCTCCGGTATGCCGCGGTCCGCGAACGGGCTCGCCGATCCCTCGACGCTTCGATGTCTCGCTCGACCCGACCTGGCCGGGTGGCAACCGACCGGGCCTCGGCTAGCCCTGCGCGCCCCAGCCCCGCACACGGTGTCGCCGCACCCGGTGTCGCCGCACCCGGTGTCGCCGCACACGCCCGTCCTGCCCATGCTGGTCCCGCAAAGGCTGGGCCTATCCATGCTGACCCGATCTCGACCGACCTGGCCGCAGCCGCCTCGGACGGAGTCGGCGAGGCTCCGGTGCCGACGAGTGCCCACACGGCGAGCGTCGAGACGGGCAGTGGCGAGACGGCGATTGGCGAGACCGGCAGTGGCGAGACGAGTGGCGACGGATCTTCGTCGAGGCGTGCGGCATACCGTGGAGTAGCCTCCGATGGCACCTGGGTGCCCGTCCCGGTCCCGCCGCCCACCTACACCCTCAAGGGTCGGGTCGACCGACCTGCACCCGAGGCGGCCGAGGCGACCGCCACGCCTAGCGCGGCCGAGCGCCGCAGGCCCGTCGGCGAGCAGCGCCGGGCCGTCGGCAGCTGACCCGTTCCCCCCGCAACTCAGCCAGGTGGGGTTTCCCCGGCGATTCATTGACCCCTCCCCGGTAACGCAGCCAGGGTGGGGTTTCTCGGCTGGACGTCGCCGACGAGGTCCACGGCGGGCGTGAAAGTGCGGCTGATGACGCGTCCGGTGTCGTCCCAACAGCACCCACGGCGGCATCAGGGGCGCGTTCAGCCCCGGGTCCAGACTGGAGCGCAGGAGTTCATCCGCCGCAACTCAGCCGGGTGGCTCCGGGATCACGCCGGTGCCGGTGCCGGTGCTGTCCGGTGACGCGGGAGTCGGCTGGGGATCCTCGCCACCTGCGACGAGATGCTTGACGACGGCGTTGAGTACCGCCGCGAGCGGAACGGCCACGAGCGCGCCCACCACACCGGCCACAACCACACCCACCGCGATGGCGAGGATGATTGCCAGTGGGTGCACGCTGACGGCCCGACCGAGCAGGAACGGCTGCAGCACATGCGACTCCAGCTGCTGCACTGCGATCACCCCGGCGAGCATGAGGAGAGCCACGACGGGGCCGTGGGCGACCAGGGCGAGGAGCACGGCGATCATCCCGGAGAACAGCGCACCGACGATGGGGATGAAGGCGCCGAGGAAGACGAGCGCGCCGATCGCGAGCGGGAACGGCACGCGCAGGACGAGCGCCACGAGGGTGATCCCGGCGGCGTCGACGAGCGCGACGAGGATGGTCGCGCGGGTGAACGCGGTGAGCTGCTCCCACGCCACATGCCCGGACGAGTCGACCCGAGCGCGGGCCGCTCGGGGGAAGAGGCGCACGACCCACCCCCAGATCCGGTCTCCTTCGTAGAGGAAGAAGAAGAGCGCGAAGAGGCTGATGAACAGCCCGGCGACGACGTGTGACGCGCCAAGACCGGCGCGGGTCAAGGCCCCACGCAGGCCCTCGCTGGTGGACAGTGCTGACTTGGCGTCGTCGAGATACTCGGTGAACTGCGAGTCGCTGATCTGGAAGGTCGTCTGCAACCAGGCTTTGATTTTGCCGATCCCAGCACCGACTTGCCCTGCCATCTCCGGGAAGCCGCCAGTGATCTGGCTACCGACGAGCAGCAGCAGCAGCCCGATCGCGATGACCGTGGCGAGCACCGTGAGACCGGCCGCCGCCCCGGCCCGACGCAGGCGCGCCCGCAACCAGCGGTTGATCGGGTGCAGCAGCGCAGCGAGCAGGACGGCGACCACGATCGGGATGACCGCCTCGCTGATGAACCCGAGCAGATAAGCCAGCGCGATGACCGCTCCGGCGATGGCCAGCAGTCGCCACGCCCAGTCGCTCGCCGCGCGCACGGCCGGGGTCACGCTGGACGGACGCTCTGCAGGGGCGGTTGGGCGCTCGGGGATGGGGGTGCTCGCCATGGCCACAGGGTATGCCGTGTGCTCGCCGGCTAGCGGTGAGCGGCGCCTTCGGGATGGCTAACGGTGTTGGATCGGCGGGCGCTGAGGATGCTGGTCACCGTGACAGTCACGAGGATGCCGACGACGACCCCGAGCGAGACGAGGGTGGGGATCTCCGGCACCCATGCCCAGACGTCGTGCGCCCAGTGCAGCACGAGTTTGACACCGATGAAGGCCAAGATCAGCGCCAGGCCGTGCCCGAGGTGGGCCAGCGAACTCAGCGCCCCGGCCAGGACGAAGTAGAGCGCCCGCAGGCCGAGCAGGGCGAAGGCGTTGGTCGCGAAGACGAGGTAAGGGTCTTCGGTGATGCCGTAGACGGCCGGGACGGAGTCGACGGCGAACACTATGTCGGTCGCGAGGATGGCCGCGATGACCAGGGCCATCGGGGTGAGGGCCCGGCGGCCGTCGGCGAGCCGAGTCGTGAGCCTCGAGCCGGCATACGTATCGGTCACCGGCCAGAAGCGCCGCAGGAGGCGCACGCTGCGCAGTGAGCCGACCTCGACGGCGTGGTCGGTGTGCGCCAGGGCATCGCGGCCGACCTTGACCGCGGTGGCAAGCAGGACGATCCCGAAGATGAGGAACGTCCAGGAGAAGGTGGCGATCAGCTGTGCGCCAAGAGCGATGAAGATGCCGCGCAGCACGAGGGCGCCGGCCACGCCGATGAGCAGCACCCGCTGCTGCAGGGGTTTGGGCACGGCAAAGGCGGTGAGCAGCAGCAGGAAGATGAAGAGGTTGTCGACGGACAGCGACTTCTCCACGAGGTACCCGGTGTAGTACTCCAGCCCGGTCTGCGACCCGTGCACGCGCCAGAGCCACACGCCGAAGGCGACGGGGAGGGCAACATAGAAGGCCGACCAGCCGACGGCCTCGCGCATGCCGACCTCGTGGGGGCGACGGGTGATGAGGAAGTCGACGACGATCAGGGCGACGACGGCGCCGATCGTCCACCACCACAATGCGGGCGTAGCGATCGAGGTGAGCGTCGTCGTGGCCGCGGCGGCATACGGCGGCGTGTTCATCAGGGTGAGCATGGGCATCCTCAGGTTCGGGCCTGAGGTCTCCTTCACCGTCACCGTGACGGCCCCGACCGGGAGCGTCGTCGGACGCTCGTGATGACCGGTGCGGGTCTGGGAAGTACTCCCCTCGGCGGCGAGGTTAGCGGAAGCCGCGAATTACGGCAAATCCCCATGTCCTAAGTGCGCCGTCGGGGTCCCAGGCCCGGGACGCCGACGGTTGGTGGCTGGTCTGGGCCGGGTGTTAGAGTGTGCGACGCACTTGGGGCTGTGGCGCAGTTGGTAGCGCGTCTCGTTCGCAATGAGAAGGCCAGGGGTTCGAATCCCCTCAGCTCCACCCAACCGAAACCCCGTCTGACCAGCGTAAACGCGCGACTCCAGGCGGGGTTTCACCGTTGCCAGTGGTTCCCGACACTGCCTCATACGCACGAGATGCCCGCCGTGGTCTTCCGATGCCGCGAAGGCGCCCGGGTGACAGGATCGGTGCATGCAGTTGCAAGACTTTCTGGAGCACGTGAAGCGCCGGTCCCCCATCGAGAGTGGTTCGGAGCAGCACCTGTTCATGTATGCCGTGGCTCAGGAGGCGATGCGAATAGGCGCCGAGCTCAACAGCGGCTACCGCACGCCCGAGGAGGTGCGCGCCTTGCTCTCCCAACTGACCGGGACGATGCTGGCGGAGTCGACCACGGTCTTTCCGCCGTTCTACTGCGAGTTCGGGAAGAACCTCCGCCTCGGCAAGGGCGTCTTCATCAACATGGGCTGCCGCTTCCAGGACACCGGCGGAATCATCATCGGCGACGGGACGCTCATCGGGCACGGCAGCACGTTGACCACGTTGAACCACGGAGTCGACCCGGACCTGAGGGCGGACATGCTCCCTGCGCCGGTCGTGCTCGGTCGCAAGGTGTGGCTGGGCGCTGCGGTGACGGTAGTGCCCGGTGTGACTATCGGCGACGGCGCGATCGTCGGCGCCGGCGCGGTGGTGACCAAGGACGTGCCGGCGAACGCGGTCGTGGCCGGCGTGCCGGCCAAGGTCATCCGCATGACGGGATTCGACGCCTCACCCAACTGACCCGCGACCTGTGACTGCGACCATGGACGAGCGCCGCGCCAACAAGGCGTCCGGACCGCGACCAGCCACCGGCCTCGGCCACATCGCCAAGGAAACCGTTGACACCAATTCGCCTCGCGTCTCAGGCGCTGCTAGCCGCGACCGCCGGAGTGGTGCTCGCTGCGTGCGGACCCAGCAACCCTTCCAGCACGCCGGTAGCCACCGCATCGAACGCGACTGGTAACCCGTCGTCTCAGCAGAGCGGAGCTTCCCCGCGAGCCCCCGTCCAAGGGGACGAGAGGAAGGTCCTGATCCGCATCAGCGGCCAGCTGTTCCGGGCCACGCTCGACGACAGCGCAGGCAGCCGCGACCTGGCCCGCCTGCGCCCGGCGCCCGCCCTCGCCCCCTGGGGGCCGGGCGCCCGACATGCCAGGCCCGATTACCGCAACGGTTACACCCCTCGTCGACTGAGCTTGCCCACCACACCGGACGCTTGGGCGCGTGCCCGCACCTGCCGGACTGGACTCCAAGCGGCGCTCTGTGAACTGCGGTCCTAAGCGATGACCGCGGTCATCCGTATGGACACCAAGACGCCCGGGATGTCTACGCCGAGTCTTGCCACATACCGTGTTGGCGGCTCATCGGGGAACCACTGCGCGTACTCCTCGTTCAGGCCAGCAAAGTCAGACGAATGGGATAGCAGCACACCAACTTCGACCACATCGTCCAAGGTGGCACCAGCGGCAGCGAGGACCGCCTGGCAGTTCTTCAGTGCCTGCCGGGTCTGGTCCTGAATCGTCGAGCCCGCGAGCGAGTTCTTGCTCGGGTCGATACCGACGAGGCCCGAGACGAAGATGTTGTCCCCGGCGCGGACTCCTTGGCTGTAGAGCGGTGAGCTGGGTGCATCAGCGGTGGTGATGATCTGCCGCATGCTGGTACCTCCCGTTGTCTCCTTGCACAGTGGATGCAGGGTCCCAGAGCCAATGGCAGTGCGCCAGTGTGGATGCGCAACGACGCACACTGATCGTGGGTTGTGAGCGGCCGCTGCCGCCATCGGACGGGCTGAGGATGGCTGGTCGTCAGGGGCGTTGGTCGACCGCTGCGCCTTGGGAATACATGAGCGAGCCCGGGGTGGTGAGCAGTTCGCCCGTCTCGATCAAGGTCTTGAGCCCGGAGAGGATCATCGGCCAGCCGCCGTACAGCTCGGCGTTCGCGCTGGCCGGCAAGTGGTCGTGCACGACGGTGAGCCGGCAGGAATCTGCCACCGGTTCGATCTGCCAGGTGACCCGGGTCATCCCCTGGGCCTGCACTTCCTCGCTCCACAGCGCTGTGAACGACTGCACCAGAAGGTGCGGGCGATCGACGATGAGGTTTGTCCCCTCGGCGATGTCGAAGCCCCCGGGCACACCGGCGCGGTAGGCGGAGCCGGGCGTCCAGTCCGACTGGGTCTGGACCCCGAAGCTGAACTTGGCGCGCAGCACTGGGTCGGTGATGGCTTCCCAGATCTGCTCGGGGGTGGCCTTGATGAAGATCTCGAACACGGCTGTGTCCGTGATCGGGGCCGTGCCCCCGGCGAACGAGACGGTGGTGTGCTTGGCGGTCACGGGTTCTCCTCGAGGTGGGCCTTGAGCTCGGTGAGCGCAGCGGCCCACGGCTCGGCGTACTTGCTCACCCAGCGGTCGTGGATGAGCCGGATCGGGACGGGGTTGAGGAAATGCAGCTTCTCGCGCCCGTCCTTGCGGGAGGTGACCAGACCGGCCTCTTCCAGGACCTTCAGGTGCTTCATCACCCCGAAGCGCGTCATCGGTGCCCCCTCCACAAGGGCGGTCAACGTCTGACCGTCCTGGGCGAACAGGGCATCGAGCAGGTCGCGCCGGGTTGGGTCCGCAAGGGCCTTGAACACCAGGTCCATACGCACGTCCCTTTCCACCATCCCAGCATAGGTGACCAAACGGTCACATGTCAAGCTCGGTGCGTTCGCAACCCGTCCGGCGATCACTGAGTTCGGCAACCTGATGCCGCGGACGCCGTAGTTTGGCGACGTGAGCCGCGTCGAGGAGTACCGAGCCCTGCTACGCCAGCTCGACACCGACCATTGGCACGCGTTCCTCACCGAGCGCTCCGGGCTGCCCGGCCCGCGCGGCAACATCGAGCTCGGACAGGCCGCCGCCGAAGAAGCGGACCCGTCGACGATCGACGCGCTCATCGCCACCAACGACGAGTTCCTCGTGTTCTGCGGTGTGATCGGCCTTGGCCGGATCCTCGCGGAAGGCGGCCACAACGATCTCGGTTCGGTGCGCGAGCGCTTGCGCGCCCATGCCGGCGACGAGCGTTGGCGGGTTCGTGAAGCAGTGGCGATGGCGGTGCAACGCCTAGGCGTCGCGGTGGCCGCCGACCCGGAACGCGGACTACCCAGGTTCCTGGCCCTATCGGCGTCATCCGACCCGGACGTGCGGTGGGTGGTGCGCGAGAACGGACGCAAAGCCCGCCTGGCCAAGCTCCTTGGAGCAACGTCCCAGGGTTGCTAGCGTCGCGAGATGGAGATCTTTGAGCGAGTCGAGGCTTTCCTTGCCAGCCAACCTGAGCCCAAGCAGACCGACCTCCGGCAGCTGCACGAGCGCATCCTGGCCGACTTCCCAGAGTGCAGGCTGTGGTTCAACGACGGCACGAACGAGGCCGGCAAGGTCGTGGCCAACCCCAATATCGGCTACGGCGTCTACACCATCAACTACGCCGATGGGTCGTCGCGGGAGTTCTATCGCATCGGCCTGAGCGGCAACACGACGGGCATCTCGGTGTATGTGCTTGGTCTCGACGACAAGACCTATCTGGCGCGCGCCTACGGCGCCTCGATCGGCAAGGCCAGCGTCACGGGCTACTGCATCAAGTTCAAGCGCCTCGCAGTCATCAACGCCGAGGTGCTTCAGGCCGCCATCCACCACGGCATGACGGTCGATCAGACCGGTTGATCGCTGCCTTAGCGCCCGTGCGTGCTGAGGAACTCCCAGATCGCATCGGTCGCGACGTATGCCGCCTGGGCGCCTGCTGTCGCCCCCGGGCCGGCGCTGGATCCCGGCGAAGTCGTTGTGGTCGACGTCGCAGGCCCGGAGGCCGACGGCCCTGGGGTGCGGGGGTCGGGGAAGGCGTCCAGGGGACCTCGTCGGCCGACTCCGGGCCATTCATGGCCCCCGCCGTCGATGCTCACCAACTCGACCGTCCGCGACTCCGGACAGTCGGCCGTCATCGTCGTGACCTCCCTGTCCGAGCGGATCACATCGCCGCCGCACCGACCGATCGTTCGCCACAGTCTGTGCAGGTCAGGAATGGCCGGCCCATTGATCTGTGCGATCCCTTCGCCTGGCACGCCCGTATACGGCACCGACGTGTCGGCGGTGCCGTGGATGTGCAGCACCGAGGCCGGCGCCGGATTGGTGCAGTCGCCCAGCTGGGTCGCGGCGACCGCGCCGATGGCTGCGAACAGGGTGGTGTCGCACGCGAGCCGATAGGCCATCATTCCGCCGTTGGACATCCCGACGGCGAAGGTGCGGCTGGCGTCCAGTGACACCCGGGTCCGCAGATCGGCGATGGCAAGCCTGACGAACCCGACGTCATCGACGCCGGTCGCCGGTGCGATGCCGCAGCAGTCGCCGCCGACGTTCCACGCCGCTCCCAGAGCATCGGGATAGAGCACGACGAAGCCGTAGCGGTCGGCCAACGCATTCCAGCCGTAGGCCCGCTCGGCCTGCCGGGCACTGCCCAGTCCGCCGTGGAACATGACGACGAGTGGGGCAAACCGCACCAGCCGAGCCGGGCGATGGGCGCGATACATCCGGATCCGGCCGTCGACATTCAGAGCCTGCTCACTGGAACCCACCGGAAGGATGACCAGCCGTGGCTCTCCGGGGCCCGCGTCGGCCGGCCCACCGGCAGTCGACGGGCCAATCGTCGACGTCGCGCCTGACGTGGCCGCGGCTAACGTGGTCGCAGGTGACGTCCCGGTCTCGGTACTCGACGCCCCGGGCGGGTCGCCGGGCACCGGGTCGGCAACGCACCCACCGAGCACCGCCATCAGCCCGAGCACGGCCGCAGCGGCCGCCCCCCTGATCGCGGCCGAGGTCATGACGCCATCATGCCAGCGCAGTCAGACCCAGGACGGGAACCACATGTGCAACCACCACTGCCGGTAGGGGATGACCTGCGCGGTGTAGAGCGGCAGGAACCACGCGAACACGAGCGCGGTGAGCACGAGGAAGCAGCCGACCGCGGCGGCGCCGACCTGACGGCGCTCCCTCGAGCAACCCGGCGGTCCGAGCACGACGCCGATCAGATAGGTGACCGCGAGCACGACATACGGGACGAACGCCACGGCATAGAACTGATAGATCGTCCGGTCGCCGACCACGAACCACGGCAGATAGCCACCCGCATAGCCGGCCAGGATCGCTCCGGCCCGCCAATCGCGCCCGAGCGCCCAGCGGAAGAGCAACAGGAGCACCGCACCGACCCCCACCCACCAGATCGTCGGGGTGCCGATCGGGGTGATGGCCTTGGCGCACATGTCAACGGTGCAGCCGTCCTCGCCCAGCTTGGGATACTCGGCGAACATCGACGTCGGGCGGCCCATGACGATCCACGACCACGGGTGCGACTGGTAGCTGTGCGGGGTGGCCAGGCCACGGTGGAAGTCCAGGATCTGCCCCTGGTAGTCCCACCACGAGCGCAGATCGTCGGGCACCCACGCCCACGTCGAGGTCACCGGATGCCCGGCCGCCCACCCCTTGTTGTAGCCGTGCTCGCTGACGAACCACCCCCACCACGACCCGAGATAGGTCACCGCGGCCAGCGGCACGATCGTGAAGAACGCCGGTATGCCGTCGCGCCGCGCCGCGGCATACCGCGGTTTGCGTAGGCCAACCGCGCGACGGGCGCCGACGTCCCACAGGACGGTGAGCAGGCCGAAGACGGCCAGGAAGTAGAGGCCCGACCACTTGGTGCCGATTGCCAGGCCCAGCATGAGCCCGGCAAACCAGCGCCAGGGCCGGCACCCGAGGCGTGGCCCGAGCCAGTCGCGCGCCGCCCACCCCTCGGTGGGCCGCTGAGCCATGCCGGCGGCGAGGCGGGCGCGGGCGTACTCGCGGTCCAACAGCAGCGCCCCGAACGCCGCGAGCGCGAAGAACATCAGGATGAGGTCCAGCAGCCCGGTGCGCGAGTGCACGAAATGGTGACCCTCGAGAGCCAGCAGCAGCGCCGCGATGGTGCCGAGCTGGGACGAGCGCAACAACCGCCGGGCGATCCGTCCGATCATGAAGATCGACACCGTCCCGAGGACCGCGACCGAGAATCGCCAGCCGACCGAACTGTCGGCCCCGAAGATCCACTGGCCGGCCGCGATGACCCACTTGCCGACCGGGCCATGGACGACGAGGTCGCCGTCGGTCGTACTGAAGACATCGAGCGTGCCCTGCGTGAACGCCTCGTCGGGCTTCTCGCCGAACGGCCCGCCGTTGCGCATCTCGACGCCGAACTGCAGCATCGACCAGGCCTGCTTGACGTAATAGGTCTCGTCGAAGACGAGCTGGTGCGGGCGACCCAGGTCCCAGAAGCGCAGCACCCCGCCGATGATCATCGCGACGAGCGGCCCGAGCCAGCCCAGCAGCCGGTCCCCACGGGACACGCTGATGGGCCCACCGACGAGCCTTCGCCGCAACGCCTCGAGCGACTCCCGTGGCGCGCGGGCCGGGGCCGGCTCGCGCGCTGGCTGCCGCGGCGCGAGGGCGGGCGCGGCGGCGGTCACGATGGCCATCGTAAGTCGTGCCGGTGGACTCGATTGGATGCGGTCGCTCGGCGAGTGGGAAACTGCCTGGTATGCCGCCGCGCGAGAACCTCACTCGTTTCGCGTGGCTGTCTATCGCCGCAGCCGTCGTGACGATCGGGCTCAAGTTCGCGGCATACCTGTTGACCGGCTCGGTGGGTCTGCTGTCCGACGCGGCCGAGTCGGTCGTCAACCTTGTCGCTGCCTTCGTCGCACTGTTGGTCCTGCACGTCGCCGCCCAGCCGGCCGATGACGAGCACCAGTTCGGACACGCCAAGGCCGAGTACTTCTCGGCGGCCGTCGAGGGGGGGATGATCTTCGTCGCGGCCGTTTTCATCCTCTGGTCGTCCGTGCAGCGCTTCCTCGCACCGGAGCCGCTGGAGAACATCGGGATCGGCCTGGGCGTCTCAGCCGTCGCCTCGGCGATCAACGGTGCCGTCGCGGTCGTCTTAGTCCGCGCCGGGCGTCAGCACCGGTCGGTCACCCTCATCGCCGACGGCAAACACCTGCTGACCGATGTGTGGACCTCCGTCGGGGTCGTCGTCGGGGTCGTCCTTGTCGTGACGACCGGCTGGCTGCGACTCGATCCGATCGTGGCCTTCCTCGTCGGGCTCAACATCATCTGGACCGGCTGGCACCTCGTGCGCGAATCGGTCGACGGGCTGATGGACCACGCCCCGAGCGCCGAAGACCAGGCCACCATCACCCGGATCGTCGGCGAGTTCACCACCGACGAGGTCAGGATCCACGGGCTGCGCGCCCGGGTCGTCGGTCACCAACAACACGTCGCCCTACACGTGCTGGTGCCCGGCGAGTGGTCGGTGCAGCGCGGTCACGACCTGCTGGAGGACCTCGAGGGCCGGTTGCGGGAGCAGTTCGCCCACATCACCGTCGACACACACCTCGAGCCGCTCGAAGACCCCCGTTCCTACGACGGTGAGCCGCTGCCCGACCCCCACCGGACCCGCCCGCCTGCGACCGCCTGAATCGGCAGCTCACAGCCAGGACAGGTGGTCCTTGAGCAGGGCATAACCGACGAACGCGACGATGTCGATCAGTGCGTGGGCGACGACGAGCGGCCCGACCCGGCGGGTGCGTCGCCACACGAGGGCGAACACCACCCCCATGACGACGTTGCCGACAAAGCCGCCGAAACCCTGATAGAGGTGATAGGCGCCCCGCACGAACGCCGACACCCCAATCGCCACCGGCACCCGCCAACCGGCCTGCTCCAAGCGAGTGAGCAGATAGCCGACGATGACGACCTCCTCGAGGACCGCGTTCTGCACGGCGGACAGCACGAGCACGGGCACGGTCCACCAGGCACCGACGAGGTTGGCGGGGGAGACCTGAGTGTTGACGCCCGCCGCCGTCGCCGCGAGATAGAGCCCCAGCCCAGGGATACCGATGAGCGCCGCGAGCGCCACCCCGCCAAGAAGGTCCCGGCGCGGCTCACGCAGGTCCAGACCGAGCATCCGGTATGCCGTCGCGCCCGGTTGTGGGGGCGCCACCCGGGGCATCAGATAGATGACCAGCGCCACGGGCACCAACGCCAGGGCGATCCCGGTGAGCTGATAGGTCAGGTCGAGCCACGGTCGGTCGGGCGTGAGCGAGGTGTTGAGCGCGGAGGTCTGCTCGCCGAGGGGCACCGGTCGGGTCAGCCGCTCGACTATGCGCAGGATCGACCAGATCGCCGACGCCCCGAGCGAGAGCCCCAGCACGACCGCCACCTCCGGTAGCAGTCCGCGCCGGCGAGGCGAGAGACCCGCAGGGGTTGCCGGATCGGGGAGGCTCACGGCGTCCAGGTCAGAGCCAGTAGAAGCAGCCCGGCGAGCGGGACGAGGGCGGTCCATCGACGCAGATCGGCCGGTGACACTGGGCTCCTTCGAGTCGGGGCGGTGGCCCTCGCATTGTCGCGCATGTCGCGCCCTAGGCTGCCCCCATGGCTGGTGTGCTCGTGCTCGCGGCGACCCCGATCGGCGACCCGCGCGACGCCTCCCCGCGGCTCGCGCAGTTGCTGGCCAGCGCCGACATCGTCGCCGCCGAGGACACCCGCCGGTTGCGCCGGCTCGCCGACGCGCTCGAGGCGAGCATCCCCGGGCGGATCGTCAGCTATCACGAGCACAACGAGGCGGTTCGCACCGTCGAGCTCGTCGAACGTCTCCAGGCCGGGGACACCGTCCTGGTGGTGACAGACGCCGGGATGCCCTCGGTGTCGGACCCCGGCTATCGGCTCGTCGCGGCCGCCGTCGCAGCCGGGGTGCGGGTCACCGCAGCGCCCGGGCCGAGCGCGGTGCTCATGGCTCTCGCGGTGAGCGGCCTTCCCGTGGATCGGTTCTGTTTCGAGGGCTTCCCGCCGCGCAAACCGGGCGAGCGGGCCAGGGTCCTGGCCTCGCTCGCCGACGAGCCACGCACGATGGTCTTCTTCGAGGCTCCGCACCGAACCGCGCAGACCCTCGCCGCCATGGCTCTCGCCTTTGGGGACGACCGTCCAGGCGCCGTATGCCGCGAGCTCACCAAGACCTATGAAGAGGTCCGCCGGGGCGGGCTGGGTGAGCTTGCGCAGTGGGCGGGCGCAGGAGTGCTGGGGGAGGTCACCCTCGTCGTGGCTGGTAAGGCCCGGCCGAGCGGGGCCGACGCGCATGACGGGGAGGCGTTCCAGGAGGCGGTGCGCGGCATACGGGAGCGTGTCGGCGCTGGTGAGCGACTCAAGGACGTGTGCGTCGACGTGTCGGCGCGCACCGGCCTGGCCAAGCGGGCCCTCTATGACGCGGCGGTCACCGCCCGTGATGGTGGTGGTGCGCCTCGGCCACCCGCTTGAGCGCGGCGAGGGTCTGCGTGATCCCGGTGCGGTTGCGCTGGAATCTGTTGCCGACCACCCGGTCGGCGAGGTTGCGTTGCAGCGCTGAGCGGCGATCGGTCCATTGCTCGGCAACCGTGCAGCCCTGTCCGTCGGGGTCGGGGACGAAGAAGTATTCCCAGCGGGACACCTGGACCGGCCCAACGTAGATGTCGAAGGCGAGGGCCCGGCCCCGCTCGGCGGCGGTAACCGTACCGAAGGTGATCCAACGGATTGTGCCGGCCCGGTTGTGTCCGATGAAGCTCGCGCCCGGCTCGGCGAAGGTCGCTCCGGCGCGCCACACGACCCGCTCGCATTCAGGGGACCACTCGCCCATTCGAGGCAGGTCGGACACCAAGTCATAGACGAGCTCCGCGGGGGCGTCGATATGGAGGGTTTCGCGGGCGTCGGCCATGGGCCCATCCTCGCCCACCCGCCGGGCTGGGCCCGGCTTGCCGTGAGCCGGGCCACGTCGTGATTTGCTGGAGTCATGGACGAGGAGCCCGGCGCCGACGTGCAAGGGCCGCACAGCCGGCTGCGAGATCCGGCCTGGCAGGTGTGTCCGCGCGCCCGGTGGCTATGGGCGATCCAGGGCGGCCTGTGGGCAGCGGTTCTGGTGGCCGGCCAGGTCGGGTGGTGGTTCCTTGACCGCCGCGGCCCCCGCGACCCGCACCTTGTTGTCGCCCTGATCAGCGGGGTTCTCATCGTGGCCTACCTCGTCGTCATGCCGCGTTGGCGCTTCCGGGTGCATCGCTGGGAGGTGAGCGCGACCGCGGTCTATACGCAGAGCGGATGGCTCAGTCGGGAGCGCCGGATCGCGCCGATTTCTCGGATCCAGACGGTGGACCTGACCCGCGGGCCGGCCGCGCAGGCGCTGCGGTTGGCCACGGTGCGGGTGACGACCGCGTCGGCTGCCGGCCCGCTTGTCATCGAAGGGCTCGACCAGCACGATGCGGTGGCGCTCGTCGAATCGCTGACGGCCGTAGCGGCCGCTGAGCGAGGCGACGCGACGTGACCGCGGGTCTGCCACCCGAGGAAGATCCCGGCCCGCCGCCGGGAAACCCCGCCGGCCCGCCGCCGGGGGACAGGCTGCCGGGCGTAATCGGCCACGACGCCCAGTGGCGCCGGCTCGACCCGAAGATGCTGCTCGTGCACCCGGTGCAGGAGGCGGTGCGCTTCCTGCCCGCGATCGCCGCGGTCTTCGTCACGGGGCGTACGAGCGAGCGCAGCCCGCTGTGGGATCTCGCGATCCTCGGTCTCGTCGTCGCCTTCGGCATGTCGCGGTGGTTCACCACCCGCTATCGCATCTGGGGTGGGCAGATCGAGCTGCGCAAGGGCCTGTTCAACCGCAGCCTGTTGACCACTCCCGCAGATCGGATCCGCACGGTTGACGTCACCGCTCCGCTTTGGCACCGGGCCGTGGGCTTGGCCCGCGTGGAGATCGGCACCGCCGGAGGCGGGATGCTCGCCGACCGGATTATCCTCGACGCCCTCGCTGCGCCGGTCGCGCAGCGGCTTCGCAGCGAACTGTTGCATCGCAGCACCGCCGGGCGTGTCGAGCCCGTCGACCCTTTGGGCTCTGTCGGCCCCGTCGACCCTGCTGACTCTGCCGACTCTGCCGACTCTGCCGACTCTGTGGACTCTGTCGAACCGGCGGGAGCGTCGTCGCCGGCTGGTCGCGCGGCCACATCGTCTACGGCCGAGCCGGAACTCCTGCTGGCGCAGCTCGATCGGGCATGGATCCGCTATGCCCCGCTCACCAGCAGCGGCTTGGTGTCGGCGGCCGCGATCTGGGGCTTCTCGGCTCAGTTCGCCGGCGATCTCACCTCGACCATCAACGACGCGTTCGGCCGGGTCGCTGCCCTCGGCGCTGGGCTCGCGGTGCTCGTCGGGCTCATCGCCGCAGCCGGGGCCGTCTCCCTGCTCGCGGTGACGGCATACGTGCTGTCGTTCTGGGACTACCGGCTGACGCGCCACCCGGGCGGCACCCTGCACGTACGACGCGGCCTGCTCACGGTGCGGGCCACAAGCCTGGACGAAGCGCGGGTGCGCGGCGTCGAGGTCGGCGAGCCACTGGGGCTGCGGCTCGCCGGGGCCAGTCGGCTCACCGCGATGACGACGGGGCTGGGCCGGGGGGCCGCTGATCAGGGCAGTGCCTGGCTCACACCGCCTGCTCCGCGCGCCGTTGTCCTGGCAACCGCGCTGGCCGTCGTCGGCGATCGCCCGGCGCTGACCGGTGCGCTGCATCCGCACGGCCCGGCGGCTCGGCGCCGCCGGTTCGTCCGCGCGATCGTGCCGGCGGTCGTGACGGCCGGCGGGGTCCTGTGGGCCGACCGGCTCGTCGATCTGCCGACCGGGCTGCTCGTCGCGGGCTGCCTCCCGCTGCTCGCCGCGCCATGGCTCGCCGCCGACCGGTATGCCGCCCTCGGCCACCTCCTCACCCCAGCGCACGTGGTCGCGCGCGGAGGGAGCCTGGGCCGTCGGCGCGACGTGCTGGCACGGGAGGGCGTCATCGGGGTCGTCGTGCGTGAGTCGTTCTTCCAGCGCTGCGCTGGGCTGGCCACGCTCACCGTGACCACCGCCGCCGGGCGGCAGGGATATCGGATCGTCGATGTCCCGTGCCCCCGTGCGGAGGACCTCGCTGGGCTGCTGTTGCCCGCGGAGGTGACGGCCGCGTTCCGAGCCTGATCGGTCTGCCGGGCGGCCCTAGGATCGAGACCATGAGCAAGGTCCTGTCTGCCGTCGCCTGGCCGTATGCCAACGGCCCGCGCCACATCGGCCATGTCGCCGGTTTCGGCGTGCCCTCCGACGTCTTCAGCCGCTACATGCGGATGGCAGGCCACGACGTGCTCATGGTGTCGGGCACCGACGAGCACGGAACGCCGATCCTCGTGCAGGCCGACAAAGAGGGCGTCACCGCCCGCGAGCTTGCCGACCGCTTCAACCGGGTCATCGCCGAAGACCTCGTCGCTCTCGGGCTTGCCTATGACCTGTTCACCCGCACGACGACCGGTAACCACTACGCGGTCAGCCAAGAACTCTTCCGCGGCAACCACGCCAATGGCTACATGATCGAGCAGTCCCAGCTTGTCGCGATCAGCCCGTCGACAGGACGGACCCTGCCCGATCGATACATCGAGGGCACCTGCCCGATCTGTGGCTACGCCGAGGCGCGCGGCGACCAGTGCGACAACTGCGGCAACCAGCTCGACCCGGCCGACCTGCTCGAGCCCCGCAGCAAGATCAATGGGGAGACGCCCCGCTTCGAGCAGACGTCGCATTTCTTCCTTGACCTCCCCGCGCTCGCCGGCGCCTTGGGCGGTGTGGCTCGATGGCCGGGAGGCGACCGGGCTGTGGCGGCCCAACGTCATCAAGTTCGCCAAGAACCTTCTCGACGATGTCCGTCCGCGCCCGATGACCCGCGACATCGACTGGGGCATCCCGGTCCCGCTTCCCGGGTGGGAGGACAACCCGACCAAGAAGCTCTACGTCTGGTTCGACGCGGTCATCGGCTATCTCTCGGCCGCCGTCGAGTGGGCCCGGCGCACCGGTGACCCCGAGGCGTGGCGGGCCTGGTGGACCGACCCCGACGCCGTCTCCTACTACTTCCAGGGCAAGGACAACATCACCTTCCACGCCCAGATCTGGCCCGCCGAACTGCTCGGGTATGCCGGCCGCGGAGACCGCGGCGGCGAGCCGGGGGCGGCATACGGGGTGTTGAATCTGCCGACCGAGGTGGTCGCCAGCGAGTTCATGACGATGGAGGGCAAGCAACTGTCCACGAGCCGTGGCCACGTCATCCTCGTGCGCGATGTGATGGAGCGTTACGGGCCCGACCCGCTGCGGTACTTCATCTGCGCGGCCGGTCCGGAGAACCAGGACAGCGACTTCACCTGGGCGGAGTTCGTGCAGCGCAACAACTCTGAGCTCGTGGCCGGCTGGGGCAACCTCGTCAACCGCACGGCTTCGATGATCCACAAACGGTTCGGCGAGATCCCGGCGGCCGGGCCGTTCGAGCCGATCGACACCGACCTTCTCCAGGCCATCACCGCCGGCTTCGGGGTCGTCGGCGGGCACATCGAACGGCAGCGCTTCAAGGCCGGGATCGGCGAGGTCATGCGGCTGGTCGGCCTAGCCAACGCCTACGTCTCGGCGACGGAGCCGTTCAAGCTCAAGGGCGACGATGAGCGCGAGCGTCTCGGCACCGTGCTGCACGTGCTCGCCCAGGCGGTGAGCGATCTCAACACGCTCACGGCCCCGTTCCTGCCGCATGGTGCCAACCGCGTCCATCGGGTCCTGGGCGGCGCCGGCGATTTCGTGCCGATGCCCGAGTTGCGCGAGGTCGAGGATCTGGACGGCGGGCCGGGCTATCCGGTCATCATGGGCGACTACAGCGCAACCCCGACGTGGGCGTCGCGCCCGGTGGTGCCGGGGACGCCGATCGGACCGCCGACGCCGGTCTTCACGAAGTTCGATCCGTCGGTCGTCGAGGAAGAGCTGGCTCGGATGCGCGGGGACGCGTGAACGTGGGATCTGGCTCGTCGCGGCAGGCCCCACCAGCCCCTGAACCCCTACCGATCGAGGTCGTCGACAACCACCTTCACTTGGACCATGCCCGCCATGGTGAGGTCCGTGCCGACGTCGCCGACACCATCGCGGCTGCGACCGCGGTCGGCGTGCCGCGGATGGTCCAGATCGGGTGCGACCTGCCCGGGGCCCGGGAGACGATCGAGCTGATCGACACGTATGCCGCGCTGCTCGGCGGGGTCTCGCTGCACCCCAACGAGATTGCCCGGTTTTCAGACGCAGTGGCGTTGGCTGACGGGTTGGCCGAGATCGAGCAACTGGCCGCTCATCCCCGGGTCAGGGTTGTGGGAGAGACGGGGCTCGACTACTTCCGGACCGGGCCGGACGGTCGCCCCGCCCAGCAGGAAGCGTTTCGCTGGCACATCGATCTGGCCAAACGCCTCGGCAAGACCCTGCAGATCCACGACCGGGACGCCCACGACGACGTGCTGCGCATCCTCGACGAGCAGGGCGCCCCGGAGCGCACCGTGTTGCATTGCTTCTCCGGTGACGTGGCCATGGCTCACCGGGCTGTCGACGCCGGGTACCACCTGTCCTTCGCGGGGACCGTGACCTTCACCAACGCCAAGGGTCTGCGCGAGGCGTTATCGGTCGTCCCGTTGGACCGGCTGCTCGTCGAGACCGACGCGCCGTATCTGACCCCGCACCCCTGGCGAGGGGCCCGCAACTCCCCCTATCTCGTGCCGGTGACCGTCCGAACGATGGCCGCAGTGCTCGGGGTTGCCGTCCCGACGCTCTGCCAGGCGATCACCGAGAATTCCGAGCGGCTCTACGGCCCTTGGTGACCTCGGGTTCGAGTGCGGCCCAGTGACCTCGGCTTCGGGGGCCGGGGCTGATGGCGCCGTTGGTGACGCCGTGGGTGCTGTTGGGACGACACCGGACGCGTCATCAGCCGCGTCATCACTCCCCGCCCGGCCCGGCGCGGTGCTGCGGGGTGCTGCAGGAGCCGGCGACGGTCCGGTAGCCGGACCGGGTTGGCACCGAGGATGGGACGGGCGAGGCCAGTGAGGCAGAAGTGACGATTGCGATGTGATCTAACTCACCCGCCGTGCCGTCGTCGTTATCAAAACTTGACCTTCCGACATGACGTCAGGCACCGTGGAGGTGATCGCCGGGAGGCACAACTCCATTCCGGCGCCGTTCCCGGGCCTGCGAAGACGGAGGCAGCCGGGTTGCGACGAGCGGTTTGTTGACCCGCCCGCCGCACCCCTGTCAGGGCGGCGACCGCCGTGCCAACCCGGATCGTTCTACGTTCGGAGCATTGTGTTCACAACCCTCATCGGTCGCGCGGCCTCCGTCGGCGCCGTTGCAGCTCTCACCCTCAGCGGGTTCGCCGCCGCCAACATCGACAAGGCAGTCGACCTCACCGTCGACGGCACCGCCACGTCGATGCACGTCTTCGGCAGCACGGTCGGCGACGCCCTGGCCAAGGCCGGCGTGTCAATCGGCGAGCACGACCTGGTCAGCCCGGCGGTCGGGGATCCCATCGAGGACGGCGACCAGATCGTCGTGCGTTATGGGCGCAAACTGTCCGTGACCGTCGACGGCGTCACGACCGACTACTGGACCACGGCCGCAACCGTCGACCAGGCCCTCGGCCAACTCGGCATCCGTGCCCTCGCAGACGCCACCATCTCCGTCTCCCGATCGCTCGGGCTCGGCCGCGAAGGCTTGGCCTTCAGCGTGACCAACCCGCGAGCCGTCAGCGTGCGTGTCGACGGCGCCACCCGCCAGGAGCTGTCGGCGGCTGCCACGGTGGCCGACCTGCTCACCTCGCTGGGCATCACGCTCGGCACCCAGGACCGGGTCAGCCCGGCGCCCGACACCGCGGTGACCGAAGGCCTGGCCGTTGCCGTCGCCCGGGTGGAGACGCGCACCACGACCGCGACCGAGAAGGTCGGCTTCACGACTGTCAAGAAGGACGACGCCAACCTGACCAAGGGTCAGACCAAGGTCGTGACCCCAGGAGTCGCCGGAGAACGCCAGGTCACCTACACGGAGACCTGGGTCGACGGCGCCCTCGAGGGCAAGGCCGTGACCGCAGCGACCGTGACCAAGGCGCCGACCGACAAGGTCGTGCTCTCGGGCACCAAACCCGCTCCGGTCAGGGCCGCCGCACCGACCGTGTCGGCTGGCAACACCTCCGGCGCCGGGATCAACCTCGCCAACGCGGCGATGTGGGACCGGATCGCTCAGTGCGAGTCGGGCCAGCGCTGGAACATCAACACCGGTAACGGCTATTACGGCGGCCTGCAGTTCTCCTCCCCGACGTGGCTCTCGGTCGGCGGTGCTGACTTCGCGCCGCGGGCCGACCTGGCCAGCCGAGCCGAGCAGATCACCGTCGCCAACCGGCTCTACGCCCAGCGTGGACTGCAGCCGTGGGGCTGCCGCCACGCCGCCTGACCCGGCGGGCGCGCAGACAGCACCTGCAGCCACGCACCACAACCCGAGCGCGCGGCATACCCCAGAGGTATGCCGCGCGCTCGGCGTTCGAGGGTCCCAGCCGCCCCGTTAGGCTGCCACGGTGACCGAGCCACGACCCGACGCGTCGGTCACCGTGCTCGGGGCCGGTCAGATCCGCGAGTTGGTCGCTCGGCTCGGCGTGCGCCCGACCAAACACTGGGGTCAGAACTTCGTCGTCGATGCCAACACGGTGCGCCGGATCGTCCGCATCGCAGGGGTGGGTCCGAGCGACTGCGTCGTCGAAGTCGGCCCGGGGCTCGGCTCACTCACCCTGGCCCTGCTCGAGGTTGGGGCCCGCGTGACCGCCGTCGAGATCGACCCGACATTGGCTGCAGCCCTGCCAGAGACGGTCGCCGCGCTCGCGCCGGGGGGTGCGGCATACCTGCAGGTGCTCACCGCGGACGCCCTCACCCTGAAGACCTTGCCCGACCCGCAGCCGACGGCCTTGGTCGCCAACCTGCCCTACAACATTTCGGTGCCGGTCGTCCTGTCGATGCTCGAACGCTTCCCGAGCATCCACCGGGTGCTCGTCATGGTGCAGCGTGAGGTGGCCGAGCGGCTCGCTGCCGATCCGGGCACCAAGGCATATGGGGCACCCAGCGTCAAGGCAGCCTGGTATGCCGCCACGCGCCTTGCCGGGCAGGTGCCTCGGAGTGTGTTCTGGCCGATCCCCAACGTCGACTCCGGGCTCGTCGAACTCATCCGGCGCGAGCCCCCGGTGACGACGGCCTCACGGGTCGAGGTCTTCCGCGTCATCGACGCGGCCTTCGCTCAGCGCCGCAAGACGCTGCGGGCCGCCCTCGCCGGGTGGGCCGGTGGCGCGGCTGCGGCAGAGCGGATCCTGCTCGCCGCCGGAGTCGACCCCCAGGCGCGCGGTGAACAGCTGCGCATCGAGGCGTTCGCGGCTATCGCTGCTGCCCATACAGTGGAGGGGTGATCCCGTCGTCTGCGTTGCCGCGCACCGTGACGGTGCGCGCGCCGGCGAAGATCAACTGCGAGCTGCGGGTCGGGGGGTTGCGCCGGGACGGTTACCACGAGCTGTCGACGGTGTTCATGGCAGTCGGCCTCTACGACGAGGTGACGGTCACCCGCTCGCCGTCCTGGGAGGTCACCACCACCGGCCGGTATGCCGCCCTCGTCCCCGATGGCGCCGACAACCTCGCCCTGCGAGCCGCTCGGGTGCTGGCGAGCACCATGAAGGCCGAGCCGATCCCGGTGTCGATCCGGATCGACAAGGAGATCCCGGTGGCCGGGGGGATGGCCGGCGGATCGGCGGACGCCGCCGCGGCACTGCTCGCCTGCGACGCGCTGTGGGGCCTGCGCTGTGATCGCGAGCAGTTGCTCGAGCTGGCTGCGGACGTCGGCAGCGATGTGCCGTTCTCGCTCGCCGGGGGCATCGCCGTCGGGTCTGGGCGCGGTGAACGGCTTGCCCCGGTCCTGGCCAAGGGAACCTTCCATTGGGTGTTTGTCGTGAGCTCCGAAGGTCTGTCGACGCCGAGCGTCTTCGCTGAGTGCGACCGGCTCCGCGCAGACGCCGACGCCGACGCAGACGCAGACCGGCCGGCACCCGGGCCGTCGTCAGCGGTGATGACCGCGCTGCGCTCGGGGGACCCCGAAGCTCTCGGCAAGGCACTGGCCAACGATCTGCAGACTGCGGCGCTGTCGTTGCGCCCGGCCCTGCGCACGGTTCTCGACGCCGGCGTCGAGTTCGGCGCGTTGGGGGCGATCGTCAGCGGGAGCGGGCCGACCATCGCCTTCCTCACCGGCTCGCCCGAGCATGCTCTCGATCTGTGTGTGTCGCTCGCCGCGTCGGGGGTCGCCGATGAGGTCACCCGGGCCAAGGGGCCGGTCCACGGCGCGCACTTCATCGCCGTTCCGTCGCGCGTCTGACGCGCCTGAGCCGACAGAACGCCGCGCCCTCATGGGAGTCCTCGTCTCGCTCGAACGCGTCACGGTCGTGCACGGGGTGGCATCAATTCTCGACGCCGTCTCCACCGGCGTCCTCGGAGGTCAACGCATCGGCGTGGTCGGGCGCAACGGTGGCGGCAAATCGACCCTGTTGCGCGTGCTCGCCGAGCGGCTGGAGCCCGACAGCGGGCGAGTCACCCGCATCGGCGGGCTCACCTGCGGGCTGCTCGCTCAGGACGACGAACTCGACCCCGCCGCGAGCGTGCGTGAGGCGCTCGTCGGGGATCGGCCCGAGCACGAATGGGCGGGCGACGCCCGGGTGCGCGACGTGCTGGCCGGCCTGCTCGGCGGGATCGATGCTCCCGTCGTCGGGGGTCTGCACGCGCTCGTCGGCCCGCTGTCGGGCGGCGAGCGACGTCGGCTGGCCCTGGCTCGGCTGCTCGTCGCCGACCCCGACCTGCTGCTGCTCGACGAGCCCACCAACCATCTCGACGTCGAAGCGGTCGCCTGGCTCGCCGACCACCTGGCGACCCGACGCACCCGCCCCGACACGGCCACGGTCGCGGTCACCCACGACCGGTGGTTCCTCGACGCGATGGCGACCCTCACCTGGGAGGTCGACGCGGGTGCCGTCCGCTCCTACGACGGCGGCTACGCGGCATACGTGCTGGCCAAGGCCGAGCGCGCCCGGATGGCAGCGGTCACCGCGGAACGTCGCGACAACCTGCTGCGCAAAGAGCTGGCCTGGCTGCGGCGCGGGCCACCAGCCCGCACGAGCAAACCGAAGTTCAGGATCGATGCCGCGACCGCGCTCATCGCCGACGAGCCGCCACCGAGAGATGGCGTCGAGTTGGTGCGCTTCGCGACCCGGCGGTTGGGCAAGGACGTCATCGACCTGATCGAGGCGACGGTCCGTGCGGGTGATCGGACATTGCTGGAACGGGTGACCTGGCGGCTGGCGCCGGGGGAGCGGGTGGGCATCGTCGGGGTCAACGGGTCAGGCAAGTCGACTCTGCTGCGAGTCATCGCGGGCGAGGTGCCGGTCGACGGTGGCCGGCGCAAGGTGGGCAAGACCGTCGTCATCGGCCATCTCAGCCAAGAGGTGCGAGAGCTCGACGAGCTCACGGCATACCGGGTCATCGAGGCGATCGAGATCGTCCGCCGCTCGATCATGCTCGGGGATCGCGAGGTCACGGCGAGCCAGCTGGCCACTCGCCTGGGTTTCACCGGCACCCGACAGCAGACCCGGGTGGGGGATCTGTCCGGCGGGGAGCGGCGCCGGTTGCAGATCTTGCGTCTGCTCATGGCCGAGCCAAATGTCCTGCTGCTCGACGAACCGACCAACGACCTGGACATCGAGACGCTCACCTCGCTCGAAGACGTCCTCGACGGGTGGGCCGGCACGCTGATCGTCGCCTCACACGACCGCTATCTGCTGGAGCGGGTCTGCGACCGGCAGGCCGCTCTGTTCGGTGACGGTCGGGTTCGTGACCTGCCCGGCGGGGTCGAGGACTATCTCCGGCTGCGTGCCGCGGCGCCGACAGCCCGTCCGTATGCCGCCGGCAGTGCCGCCGCCAGTGCCGCCGCCAGTGCCAGCGCCAGCGCGTCGTCGGGCGCCGTGAGCGCGCGGGCCACGGCGGCCCAGCAGCGGGAGGCTCGCAAGGAGATGGCTCGCGTCGAGCGGGCCTTGGGCCGGCTCAGCGAGCGCGAGGACCGCATCCACGGCGAGATGGCGGCACAGGCGGCCGACCACGTCGCCGTGCTCGCGCTCAACTCCCAACTGCGGGCCGTCGTGGACGAGCGAGACGAGCTGGAGCTGACCTGGCTGGCCGCGGCGGAGATCATCGACTGAACGGCAGCGGCACGGTCAGCTCTCCAGGGGAACGTTGAGACGGCGCAGCATCGTCGCGAGTTGCACGCGCTCGGTGCTCGAGAGCAGAGCGAGCAGTTCCCGCTCGTGTTCCAGCAGGTCGGCCAGCGCCGCGTCGACCGTCTCGCGCCCAGCCGTCGTCAGTCGCACGATGACTCCGCGCCGGTCACTCGGATCGGGGCTGCGCCGCACGAGTCCGCGCAGTTCGAGTCGGTCGACCCGGTTCGTCATCGTCCCCGAGGTCACCAGGGTCTCGCTCACGAGCTGGCCGGGAGAGAGCTGGTAGGGCCGGCCAGCCCGGCGCAGCGCCGAGAGCACGTCGAACTCCCAGCCCTCCAGGTGGTGGCGCGAAAAGGCCGCGCCCCGGCCGAGATCGAGGCGACGAGCCAGTCGGGTGATCCGGGATAGGACTTGCAGAGGCTCGACGTCGAGGTCGGGACGCTCGCGCCCCCACGCGGCGACGATGCGGTCGACGTCGTCGGGTTCGTCGCGGGTTGTCCCGCCGTCTGCCTCACCCGATCCGGGCCTGTGCTCACCCACACCGGCAATCTATCCGCGCCGTCAAGAGTCTTGATCTCAAGACATCGAGTCCTTTTTGCCATTTGCACGGCGACAGCGGGACAATGGTCAATCGTCTGCGTCTGCGACGACTGTGCCGCCGCGCCAGGAGAGGGGGGAGTCGCATGTCCGCACCAGCCGGAATCTGGGGTCAGGCCTGGGCCGACACCGACGACTCCGCGTTGCTTGCCATGGTCCGCGTCGGCGACCCCGATGCGTATGCCGAGTTGTGGCGTCGGCACCTGCCGGCCGCCTACGGCGTCGCCCACCGCCACCGCGGTCGCACCTCCGCCGAGGATGTCGTGGCAGAGGCCAGCCTGCGGGTCTATGGCCTCATCCGGGCGGGTAAGGGGCCGTCGACGAACTTCCGGTCCTACTTCCTTTCGACCGTCAAGACGGTGGGGGTCGACCATGCGCGCGCCGACCTGCGCGCCGTCCCGACCGCCGACGCTGATCTGGACGCTGCCAGCCCGGCGACCGCGGCATACGATCCGAGTCCTTCGGTCGACCAGGAGATGGTCCGTGCCGCGTTCCGACGGCTGCCGGAGCGCGATCGTGTCGTGTTGTGGCGCACCGCGGTCGAGGGCACTTCGCCCGCCGCCGTCGCGGCGACCATGGGGATCACCGCCAATGGCGTGAGCGTGCTTGCCTTACGAGCCCGCGACAGTCTGCGTGCCAGGTATCTCGACGCGCACGCCGACCGCGCCATCGCCCGGGCCGACGACGAAGAGTGCCGCTGGGTTCTCTCGCAGATGGGACGCTTCGTGCGCGGGAAGCTGCCCGTGCGGCAGAAGGCCCGCGTCGAGGAGCACCTGCGCACCTGCCCGCACGCCCAGGGCCTGGCTTACGAGCTGGCCGACGTCAACCGCGCGCTGCCCGCAGTCATGGTTCCGCTCATCTTTATGGCCGGCTCGGCGGCAGCCACCGCGTGGGCCGGCGTCCTGGGGAGCACCGCGACCGGGTCCGACGGCGGCGGCCGCGCGCAGGATCCGACAGGGTCCATGACGACGACATTCGCCACTCTCGGCAGCAAGGCCGCAGCCCTCGTCGTCGCCGTGGTGCTCGCCGCCGGCTATGCCGTGAACGCCGATGGCGTCAACGGCGGTGGCGTTGGCCGTGGTGGCGTTGGCGGGGGTGGGATCATCGCCGGCGGCTCAGGTGGTGCTGTCGGGCCGGGTGGAGGCACCGACGTGGCCGCACCCCTTGCTTCCCCGACGGCCGTTCCGTCCGCGCCGTCCTCCACTACGACGACGGCCGCGCCGCCTCTTGCGCTGATCCCGGAGGCCGTGACGGGCGCCGCCGCGGCGACGCCTCGACCGACGTCGGCCACGCCGCAGCCGACGTCCTCGTCGGCGCCGTCACCGAACACGCCGTCACCGAACACGCCGTCACCGACGACCCCGGCCCCGACCACGCCGGCCCCGACCACGCCGGTACCGACCACGCCGGTACCGACCACGCCGGTACCGACCACGCCGGTACCACTCGCTCCGCCGACCCCCGCCGCCGACAATCCCGTGTCGGTCGTCTCGGGGGGAACCTTCGTGTTCGGGGTCACCTTCCCGGCCGCAGGGGGCGGCACCGTCACGGTCGCGCTCTCTGGAGCGGGCACGATCGATGTCGGCTGCGCGACCTCGCCGTCGTGCCCGATCGCCGGCACAAGCGGTGCGGTGACAATCACGGCGGCGCCGCAGAGCTACCCGGCTTCCGCCGTCGTCACGACGGTCAGCGCGGCCGGCGGTGCACCACTGGTCGTCGTCATCCCCATCCTGCCGCCGGCGCCGGTCGTCGCGCCCGACAATCCCGTCGAGGCGATCGGGGAGACCGAGTTCCCCTTCGCCGCCGTCTTTCAGAGCATCGCCGGTGGCACGATGACGGCGCAGCTCAGCACGGGCGGGTCGGTCGTTCTCACCTGCGCCGGGGCCGATTCCACGACCGATCCGGCCACCTGCACGGTCGCCGGACCAGCAGCCCAGGCGCATGTGTCGGTGACGGCCGCGGCATACCCCGCTGTGCTCACCATCACCCTGACCAATGCCGACGGCGGCGCGGCGACTGTCGTCACCATGCCCGTGCGTGCGCCGATGCCGAGTTTCGTCACGGCCTTACCGCTTGAAGTAGTCAGTGGAACCCCGCTGTCGGTGGACATCGACATGGGCACCGCTGCCGGTGGGACGCTTACTGCCGACCTGTCCGGCCCCGGTTTCGTCATCGCGTTCGGTTGCGAACGGGGCGACGATGGCGGCACGTGTACTGTGCCGGAGCGACTGAGCCGGGTCGTCGTCATTGCCTTCGTCGGGACAGGTGATCTCGCCCCCGCGCCGGCAAGGGTTGCCCCTGCCAACGGTGTGCTCACGATCACGCTGACCAACGCCGCGGGCGAGTCGGCGAGGTCCACCGTCGCGGTGGTGCCGATGGACGCCCCCCGGCTCGTTCATCCGCCCGAGCGCATGATCGCGGGAGCGGATACCGTCGTGGAGTTCGTCGCCGGTGCGCCCGGCCGGGTGACGGTAACGGCCGAAGTCTTGGGGGACGAAACCGGCGTCGTCACCGTCAAGGAGTGCGGCCAAGACGGCGCTGCACGCGTGTCGTGTGAGGTCCCGGACGACACCAGGGTGCTGCATCTGGTCTATGACGGGCAGCAACCAAAGGGCGAGCCTCAGGTGCGGCTCACGGTGACGAACTCGGTGAGCTTGACTGCGGTGCACACCATGTGGGTTGTCCCCAAAGACACCGACTGACCTAGCCCTCAGACCCGCCCCTCGAGCCGGTGTCAGCGGTGCTTGAGATCTGTGATCAGGGTCGGCTTGTTGTCCAGGGCGACGAGGCCATTCCACGCGAGGTTGACCAGGTGGGCCGCGACGTCGGCCTTCTTGAACCGGCGGTGCTCCAACCACCACTGACCTGTCAGGGCGACCATCCCCACGAGCATCTGGGCATAGATCGGCGCTGCCCTCGGGTCGAGCTTTCGGCGGCTGAACTCGCCGGCGAGGATCGCCTCCACCTGGGTTGCGATGTCGCCGATGAGGCTGGCGAACGATCCAGTCGACTGCCCGGCCGGCGAGTCGCGCACGAGGATCCGGAAACCGTCGGTCGACCCCTCGACGTAGTCGAGCAGGGCCAACGCTGCCGATTCGACGACGGCTCGGGTCGGCCCGGGCGTCTCCAGGGCCGAGGTGACCGCCTCGAGCAGCGTCGCCATCTCGCGATCGACGACGACGGCATACAGGCCCTCTTTGCCGCCGAAGTGCTCATAGACGACCGGTTTGCTCACGCCGGCCTTCGCCGCGATGTCCTCGACGGTCGCCGCCTCGAAGCCCTTGGTGGCGAAGACGGCCCGGCCCACGTCGATGAGTTGCTCCCGCCGCTGCTTGCCGGTCATCCGCGCTCGGCGGCTCGGCGGGGGGCTCTCGCGTGGGGTCACGAGGCCATTGTGCCGCGCCCGCGGTGGCCTCATGCCCACCCTCGGCCGCCGTATGCCGCGGGCCCGGGTAATCTAGGTCGGTCCACCGCAGCCGGTCGTCGTTCACGACCGGGTGGGCATTCCCCGGTTGGTCTGCTGGCAGGGCCCGCCTGACTTTGAATCAGGATTAGCGACGATGGTTCGATTCCATCCCGGGGAGCCTGATGTCGACCCGTGTCGTCACTCGCAGAGGTGCGGGTTGTAGGTCACCGAGACGACCTTCGTGTTGGACGCGTCGAGCGACCACCACAGATCATCCTTGATGACGATGTCGCCCTCGGCGAACATCTGGCTGTCATCGATCTTCTCACCGGACAGGGCTGCGAGCAGGTTCGCGCGCTTCATCCCGATCGACGTGCCGTGGGGCAGGGTGAGCGGCACCTTGGTGCCGGTGCCGGACACAGTCCACGAGTCGATCATGAGCGTCGCCCCGGGACCTGCCTCGCCATAGGCGGTCAGGTCGTCTCCCCATCGAAGGAAGATGGACTTCTGATCCGGGCCGGCGAGTTCGCATCCGGATCCCAGCTCATTGCGGGTGGGCGGCCCGAGCGTGGGGGCAGCGGCCGCGAGGACCTGGTCGGCGAGCGCCGGGAGTTTGACGGCTCCGAAGGTGCCCGCGCCGAGCGGGAAGGTGGGCTTTCCGGTCGTCGGCGCGTTCGTCGCCGGGGTGGCCGGCGTTCTGGGTGGTGACGTGGTCGGGAGGGTGGTGGGGGCCGTTTGGCCCGCTGGCGCCGACCTCAGAGCTGACGACATCATGGTCTCCGGGGCGGTCGCGTTGGTGACGGAGCCGCCTGCGGTGCACCCCCCGACGGCGAGCACCACTGCCACAGCGGACAGTCCGAGCGTTGCGAGTGTCGCCGATCGCCGTGGTGGTGTCATGACGGCCGCCCTTCCCTGTGGTAACTCAGCCTAGACGTGGAACCCGCCCTGCAGTGGGAGCGGGGGAGCGTGGCGACTGGCCCGAGCACCCCTGAGCGGGGGACCGATAGGATCGCTCTTCGTGACGATCTCGCGCCCGGCCGCCGTCATCGTCCTCGCGGCCGGCGAGGGCACGCGGATGAAGTCGGCGACGCCCAAGGTCCTGCACACCATCGCTGGGCGCAGCCTGCTGCATCACGCCATCGTCGCGGCCCGAGGCGTCGACCCGGTTCACCTGCAGGTCGTCGTCCGCCACGACCGTGACCGGGTGGCCGCCCATGTCGCCGAGGTCGACCCGGATTGCCTCATCGCCGATCAGGACGAGATCAAGGGCACCGGCAGAGCCGTCGAATGCGGCCTGGATGCTTTGCCGGCCGACCTCACCGGCACCGTCGTCGTCACCTGCGGTGACGTGCCCTTGCTGACCGCCGAGACACTGCGCGCATTGCTCGGTACCCACCACGCCCAGCAGTGCGGGGTCACCGTCGTCACCTCGCGGCTGGCCGATCCCACGGGGTACGGGCGGATCGTCCGGCACCCCGACGGGGGGGTGGCCCGAATCGTCGAGCACAAGGACGCCACGGCGGACGAACTCGCCATCACCGAAGTCAACTCGGGGATCTACGCCTTCGAGGCTGCGCTGCTGCGCGAGGCACTGGCCAGTATCGGCACCGCCAACGCCCAAGGCGAGAAGTACCTCACCGACGTCGTCGGCGCCGCTCGCGCGCGCGGCCGCGCAGTCGCGGCATACGTGCTGGAGGATGTGTGGCAGGCCGAGGGGGTCAACGACAAGGCCCAACTGGCCGCGTTGGGCGCCGAGCTCAACCGGCGCACCGTCCAGGCAGCAATGCGCGACGGGGCGATCGTGCGGGACCCGGCCACGACGTGGATCGACACGACGGTGTCGATTGGACGCGACACCGTCATCCTGCCCAACACGCAGTTGCTCGGCGCGACGACCATCGGAGCCGCTTGCCAGATCGGCCCGGACACCACCCTCACCGACATGGAGGTCGGCGAGGGCGCCACCGTATGCCGCACGCAGGGCTCCCTGTCGGTGGTTGGCCCAGGCGCGAGCGTGGGACCGTGGGCGCTGTTGCGACCGGGCACCGAGCTGGGTGCCGAGGGCAAGATCGGCAGCTTCGTCGAGACGAAGAACGTTGCGATCGGGGTCGGCTCGAGCATCCCGCACCTGTCCTACGTCGGCGACACGAGGATCGGCGACCACATCACCGTCGGCGCGGCGTTCGCCGAAACACCAGCCGCCGACGACACTCGGGAGCAGGCGTGACCGTCATCCGCAAGAAGACCAAGCGCCACCTGATGGTCTTTTCCGGCCGAGCGCATCCCACGCTGGCCGATCAGGTTGCCGCCGAACTGGGCACCCACGTCGTGCCGACCCAGGCCTATGAGTTCGCCAACGGCGAGATCTTTGTCCGCTACGAGGAGTCGGTGCGCGGCTGCGACGCCTTTGTCATCCAGAGCCACACGGTGCCGATCAACGAGTGGATCATGGAGCAACTGCTCATGGTCGACGCGCTCAAGCGGGCTTCGGCCAAGCGGATCACCGTCGTGTTGCCGTTCTACGGATACGCGCGCCAGGACAAGAAGCACCGCGGCCGTGAGCCCATCTCCGCGCGGCTCATCGCCGACTTGTTCCGCACCGCCGGCGCTGACCGCCTGATGGCCGTCGACCTGCACACGGCCCAGATCCAGGGCTTCTTCGACGGCCCGGTTGACCACCTCATGGCGCTGCCGCTGCTCTCGGCCCACGTCACGTCCAGGTACGGCGACCACCCGCTGGCCGTCGTCTCGCCAGATGCCGGCCGAATCAAGGTGGCTGAGCAGTGGTCGGCCCGTCTCGGCGGCGCCCCGCTCGCATTCGTGCACAAGACCCGCGACATCAACCGGCCCAACGAAAGTGTCGCCAACCGGGTGGTCGGCGAGGTCAAGAATCGCATGTGCATCCTCGTCGACGACATGATCGACACCGGCGGCACGATCACCAAGGCCGCCGACGCCATCCTCGCTGAGGGTGCGGCCGGGGTGGTCGTCGCGGCCACCCACGCCATCCTGTCCGGCTCTGCCGTCGATCGGTTGCGCGCCTCGGCCGCCCGCGAGGTGATCGTCACCGATACCCTGCCCATTCCACTGGACCGACGGTTCGAGAAGCTCACCGTCCTGCCGATCGCTCCGCTCATCTCGATGGCGATCAGAGAGGTCTTCGAGGACGGGTCGGTGACCAGCCTCTTCGACGGCCGCTCGTGAGAAGTGGCGCGATTTCTCGGCTCGCGGTGCGGTCCACTACGATCGAGGGGTTGCCTCGGCGAGGGACGTGCCATGAGGGCCGGTCCGTGATCGACGTGGTGGAGAGCCTCCGCCCGCGTGTCGCGCCCCGCGTCGAGGCCCGAGCACTGCGGCATACCACCTGTGTATGCCGCCCACTGTCCCGCAAGGAGCGTCATGTCCGAAATCAAGCTCGCCGCTGAGCGGCGCACGTCGTTCGGCAAGGGCGCCGCCCGCAAGGTGCGCCGCGACAACAAGATCCCTGCCGTGCTCTATGGCCACGGCACCGACCCGGTGCACATCACCCTGCCGGCCCACGAAACCGCCCTGGCGCTCAAGGCCGCCAACGCCTTGTTGTCGATCGATATCCAAGGAACCAGCCAGCTCGCCTTGGCCAAGGATGTCCAGCGCGACCCGATCCGCCCGATCATCGAGCACATCGATCTCGTCATCGTCCGCAGGGGTGAGAAGGTCACCGTCGACGTCCCGGTGCATGTCGAGGGCGACGCTGGGCCCGACACGATTGTCAATATCGAGCAGAACACCATTGAGCTGTTGGTTGAGGCAACCAACATCCCGGTCGCGATCGTCGTCTCGGTCGAGGACCTGGCGGCTGGCACTCAGATCAAGGCGGGCGAGCTCACCATGCCCGAGGGCGCAGTGCTGGTCACCGACGAGGACGCCCTGGTCGTCAACATCACTGGCCTGTCCGCCGAAGAGCCCGAGGCTGAGCTTGAGGTCTCGGAGGCCGACAGCGCAGAGGCCGCGGCCACCGAGTCCGAATAGCCCGTCGTCCGGATGTCGAGCTGGCTCATCGTCGGGCTCGGTAACCCCGGCCCGCGGTATGCCGGCAATCGGCATAACGTCGGGGCCATGGTTATTGGCGAGCTCGCCCGGCGGTATGCCGGGGGCTCCGGCACCGCCGCCGCGGGGCACCCGATCACCACGACGACCCTGGAACACCTCAGGGCGCACAAGGCCCGAGCCCAGATCGCCGGAGTGCGGCTGGGGATGGTGCAGGGCGGTGAGGCGGGGCCTGCCGCGACGCTCGCCGTCCCCACGGCATACATGAATGAGTCCGGCGGGCCGGTCAAGGCATTGATGCAGTTCTATTCCGTGCCCGTCGAGCGGCTGCTCGTGGTTCACGACGACCTGGACATATCACCGGGTGCGATTCGGCTCAAGATCGGCGGGGGCGAGGGCGGTCACAACGGCCTGCGCTCGATATCCGGTGCCCTCGGCACCCGGGACTATCTGCGGGTGCGGGTGGGAATCGGACGTCCGCCGGGACGAATGGATCCTGCGGACTTCGTGCTACGGGATTTCTCTCCGGCCGAGCGGGTTGAGTTGCCGTTGACGGTCGCCTGGAGCGCTGACGCAGTCGAACTTGTGGTGGCCGCCGGTTTGTCCGCCGCCCAACAGCGATTCCACAGCCCGGCCTGAGCTGGGAACTGTTCCCGGCGAATGATTTCGACCCTGAGCGCCTGGCTGGGTCATTCTCGCAAGCCATTGTCAAGGCACCTCCCGGTGCGCCCGACCGGTTGCCGCTGGTAAAGGGGCGTTGCGCAGCAACCTCAGCCTCAGATTCCCGCTCCACGTCGGCCGGGCAGACCCCGAAGAGGTGCTCGCGGGTCGCCTCGTGTCGACACGCTGCGGTTCACAGCTCGCTCACATCGAGCGCCACTGCCTAACGGCTCTCCCCTCGCGATCCCAGCCGCCGCGGTGTTGCTTGGGTTCTCGCCCCGGCTTCACGGTCGGGGCCGCTACCGTTTCGTAACGATCTGGAGCCTCGTACTCGATCGCCAGCGACACGACCCTCGCCCAACCACCGCCGTCCCCGACGCGTGTCAAACGCCAGGCTTCACCCGAATCCTGAAGGGCCGCAAGCGTATTGAGGTCGTGCACGCCATCAGCTCCATCGCCGCAGCCCAGTCGCAGGCACCCGTCCGCGCCTCCTGGGTCAACAGATTGTGGGCGAGCGGCGGCCCCGCACAGAACTAATCCAGGCAAAGTGGTTACGGGACCCTTACTTATCCTTTACTATTCCTTTAGGAAGGCAGGGCGCGTCATGCGCGGAGGGCCTGCTGCGTTGGGAAGCTAACGACCGGGCTGGACCTGGTGGGCGGCTTGGGGTGCGGTGCTCAGCATCGCATCTGGTGCGTGATCAGTCATCGGGGTTTCATATTCAGCTCGCATAGGGGGCACAGGGTGTCGCAGTCAGTAAGGGTCGATGGCTTGGAGAGGCCTCGGCTGCCGGCGCTAGGCGGTGCTCGGGCGAGGGCTTGGGATCGTTGGTCCGGACCAGCGCCATTCCCGCAGAGTGCAACTCGCGCTGTTCCCGTTGCTTGGGAAAGCCGCTTTCGGCGCCTGCTGCAGGTGGGGGACCTCGGGTTGGCCGTGCTGTCAGCGGTGGTGGCGTACCTGGTGCGCTTCTCGAACATGTGGTTTCAAGAAGGCTGGGTGGTGCTCGCCACCCCGCTGGTGTGGGTGGCTGCCCTGGCCCTGTCCGGCGCGTACCGCCCCGCGTCGTTCGGGACCGGCGTTGAGGAGTATGCCGCGGTCGGGCGCGCCAGCTTCGGCGTCTTCGCGGGTGCGGCCATCGTCTCCTACCTGCTGAACGCAGAACTCGCTCGTGGCTTCGTGCTGCCCTTCGTGGGGATCCTCGCCGTGAGCACGTTGACCTTCCGCTGGGGGATGCGCCGCTGGCTGGCCAGCCGTCGAGCGGGAGGGGATTGGCTTCGGGACGTGCTCGTGGTCGGTGGCGGCGAGTCAGTCGAGGCGATGATCAGGGAGTTCCGCCAGGGCGGCTCCTCGGGCTACCGCATCGTCGGGGCGTGCCTCTCATCCGGTTCCCCCCTCATCGAATCGGATCGTCTGCAGGGCGTTCCGATCTTCGGATCGGCGGAGTCGATCCCATCGGTTGTCGATCGCCTCGGGGTAGAGGTCGTTGCCGTGGCCAGCGACCCGGAGTGGTCTGGTCCGACCCTTCGCCGGCTCGGGTGGGCGCTGGCGGAACGTCGGGTGGACCTCGTCGTCGCCCCCGGAATCTTCGAAGTCGCCGGGCCGCGCATCTCCTTGCGCCCAACCGCGGGCATGTCCTTGCTCCACGTCGAACGGCCGAAGGACGACCGGTGGCGGTTGTTGGCCAAACGGCTTTCCGACCTCGCCCTTGCCGCCGCGCTTGTTCTGGCGCTCTTGCCCCTTGGGGCGCTCGTGGCGCTCGCCATCCGCCTCGAAAGCCGAGGGCCCATCTTCTTCCTCCAGGAGCGCGTCGGTACGCACGGGCGAAGGTTTCGGATGGTGAAGTTCCGCTCGATGGTCGTCGACGCCGAGGAGCGCAAGGCGCTGGTGTCCGGCGGCAACGAGGTCAACGCGGTGCTCTTCAAGCACAAGGCCGATCCCCGGATCACTCGGGTCGGCAAGGCCCTCCGTCGCCTGTCCATCGACGAACTCCCGCAGTTGCTCAACGTCATCCGCGGCGACATGTCGCTGGTCGGACCACGGCCGCCGCTTCCTGCCGAGGTCGCTCAGTACGACCCAGACGCGTTGCAGCGCTTGCGAGTTCGCCCCGGCATGACCGGCCTGTGGCAGGTCAGCGGGCGGAGCGATCTCACCTGGGAGCAGTCCTTGAAGCTCGACCTTTGGTACGTAGACAACTGGACACTGGCGCTCGATCTTCAGATTCTCGCGCGCACGAGCAGGGCAGTCCTCGGGGGTTCCGGTGCGTTCTAAACTTTGTCTTGCCGTGCTCGCCCTCGGGTTGGGCCTCGGAGGGTGCACCGCACAGACGTCGACGACCGGATCCGCGGCGCAGACCAGCAGCGACCAGATGACAGCCACCGAGTCGACTCCGCTTGAGTCACCGGACGGGCCTGGATCCCCCACGGGCACTCCCGATGCGCCCCCAGCCAATCCGGCGCCGTCGACCATTCCGAAGGTGCAGCGTCCCGGCTCGTCCGGGGCGCCGACCGTCGTGGCCGCTGAGGGCGCTTTCAACAGGCCGGCCAGCTATCCCGACGGGGTGGTTCTGGCCATCCTCACTGCGGTGCGGGCGGTGGAGGAAGGCGCCGGAGCCGGCGCATTCCCGGGCCGGGAGCTTGTCATTCTCGAGCTCGAGTTGCGCAACGGTTCCGCCGAGCCGATCAACCTCGACCAGGTCGTGATCACGGCGTTCTACGGCCAGAGCCGCCAGCTAGCTGCTCCGGTCTACGCGGCGACGACGCAGGTGCGGGACTTCAGCGGGACGGTTGCCGCCGGTGCCACCGCAACGGCCCGCTACGCCTTCGCGATCCCGACCTCGGAGCTGTCCGCCGTCACGATGGTCGTGGACTTCGACGACCGCCACGGATCGGCCACCTTCAGCGGATCGGTGACGGTGCCGTGATGCCGCTCGCGTCCCTGCGAAGCAACCTGACCCGAATCGCGCGTTCGGGGGGGCTCGGCGCGGTCGTCGCCCAGGTGTGGCAAGCCGCGGGCAGCTTCACGCTTCAGGTCCTTGCCGCGCATCTGCTCGGCGCCTCAGGGCTCGGCACGATGGCGCTGTGTCTCGGGGCCATCGTCCTCACCGCGGCGGTGGCCAGCGGCTTGGTCGGAGACTCCCTGACCGTGCTCGACCGCGCCGACCCCTCGATCCGCGCAGGCCTGCAGGCTTGGGCACTCATCCTCTTGGTTGCCGGGCCTGCGGTTTCCGGGGTCGCCCTCCATGTTGCCGGGATCCTCGATCGGGGTGCCGCTCTGTGGTTCGGCGCGGCTGCCGCGCTCTTCCTCGCGGAGGAGTTGCTTCGGCGTGTGTTGATGGCGAACATGCATTTCTGGCGCCTCGTCGTCGTAGACACCGCGGCTCTGGCCGCCACCGTTGGCCTGCTGATCGCCCTGAACGGCGCCCAGACACTGACGATCGGCGCCTTCCTTGCCGCGATCGCCGCCGGTCAGCTTGTCGGATGTCTGGCGGCCGTCGCGCTTCTGCCCCGGGCCGAGCGTCGAGTCGTCTCACTGCGCCATGCGGGCCTTCGCCAGGTCGCGTCTTTCGGGGTGTGGCGAGGCATCCAGGTCAGCGTGACGCCGGCAGCCATTACCGTCTTCCGCATCGTGATCATCGGTGCTGCGGGCGCCGCGACCCTCGGTGCACTTGAGGCAGCCCGTATCTTCGTCGCGCCGGCAACGCTCATCGTGCAGGGTCTCGGCTCCTATCTCTTGGCGTCATACGCCCGAGACCGGCACGTGCCGATGGCAGTCCTTCGTCGGCGAGCGAGGCGCTCTTCGCTCGGCCTCGCCCTTGGAGCGCTGGCCCTGGGGGTCGCTGCGGCCGCGCTCGTGCCGTCCCTGGGGCGGGTCGTCAGCGGTGACACCTTCGCAATCGCGCCTCTGGCCGTCATCGCCTGGTCGGTGTATGCCGCGGCGGCGGCGACCGTCCAGCCCTTCGCCAGCCTGGCGGCCGCCCGTGGCCGTCAGCGCGCGGTGGTCGCGGTCCGTATTGCTGACTCCGTGCTCGGAGTGATGGTCCTGCTGCTGGTGGTCCGCGTCTTGGGCTGGCCCGCTGACCTCGCGCCGTTAGCTCTCGCTGCGGGCCTGTTGGTAGGCGGCGCCGTGATTCGCGGAATGGTTCTCACCACCATTCCGAACACCCCAAGCTTCGACAACCGTCGCGGTCTTCCTGCCTCTGCGGCATTCGCCGACAGGCCTGTCTCCAATCCATATGCTGCCCGCCCCGTTGGGGTCGGCCACGAGAACGTCGCGAGGGCACGATGATTACTTCAATCTTCCGGAAGACCTGGCGGCCGATTGCCGCCGGCGCCGTGTTAGCCGTGGTCGCCGTCGGACTCACGGCGACTCCTGCTAACGCAGATCCGCTGCCCCCGCAGACATTGCCGACGCCAGTGAGCGCCAAAGCCCTGCCGACGTGGCAGATCAATGGGGTCGCCTGGTCGCAGGCGATTGTCGGTAACACGGTCTACGTCAGCGGCTCGTTCACCAAGGCTCGGCCCCCGGGCGTCCCGGTGGGGGGCGCCGGCGAAGTCGACGCGCTCAACGTCTTTGCCTACGACCTGACGACGGGTAATCGGGTCGCGTCGTTCAACCACTCACTCAATGCCCAGGGCCTCGTCGTCCGCGCCGCGCCGGACGGCTCCCGTGTCTATGTCGGTGGGGACTTCACCGCCGTCGACGGACAGGCGCGCGGGCACGTCGCTGCCTTCAGCACGGCCGATCACTCCCTGCTTCCGTGGGACCCAAACATCCAGGGCCAGGTCCGTGGCCTCGGCATCACCGGTGACACCGTCTATGTGGGAGGCAACTTCGGATCAGCCAACGGGCAGGTCAGGGGGTCGCTCGCGGCATTCAACGTCGCCAACCGCAACCTCAAGCCATGGGCACCGACGGCGACAGGCCCCGGGGGATATGTCTGGACCATGACGATGTCACCGGACTCGTCGCGGGTCATCGTCGGCGGTTCCTTCGACACGCTGAGCGGCGTGGCGGCATACGGCATGGGAGCTCTTCTGGCCACCACCGGCGACGTCATGCCGTGGGCGGCCAACCAGCGGATCCGGGCCGCGGGCCTATATGGTGCGATCACCAGCCTCAAGGCTGACGGGGAGCAGGTCTACGGTTCGGGCTACGCGTTCGGGTCGGGTGCCACCTTCGAGGGGACCTTCGCCGCCGACCCCAACACCGGGGCCATCAACTGGGTCAATGACTGCCTCGGCGACACCTACGACACGTTCACCATGGGGCAGGTCGTCTACGCGGTGAGCCATGCGCACAACTGCTCGGCGATAAACGGCTTCCCCGACACGAGCCCTCGGGCTCGCTGGCAGAAGGCCACCGCCTCTCCGAGCTTCGCCACCGGCACGATCACCGTCAAAGACGCCTATGGGTGGGACTACCGCGGACTGCCTTACGCAGGCAGCGTTCACTGGTATCCGGACCTCAAGTTCGGCTCGGTCACCTCAGCTGGCCAAGCCGCCTGGTCGGTCACCGGCTCCGGCGACTATGTCACCCTCGCCGGTGAGTTCCCGCTAGTCAACGGCGTTGCTCAGCAAGGGCTGGTGCGCTTCGCCACCCGTGGCGTGCAGGGCAGTCAGAAGCCAGAGTTCTCCGCAGCGATGACGCCGACCGCGACTTCCACCGAGTCCGGGTCGGTTCGCGTCACCTGGCAGAGCACCTGGGATCGTGACGACGCCGCCCTCACCTACGACGTCTACCGTGACAATGGAGGCTCGATCGCCACCCTGACCCAGGAATCGGTGTTCTGGAATCTCCCAGCCATGGGCTTCATTGACAGTGGACGGACTCCCGGCGCCTCGCACACCTACAAGATCCGCGTCAAGGACGCCGACGGCAACGTCCAGTGGAGCAGCGCGTCCGCGCCGGTCACGGTGTCCGCTGCGGCGCTGGCGGCATACCCGCAGCTGATCAAGGCCGACGGCGCTTCCCACCTGTGGCGGTTCGACGACGCAGGCCCGGCCTTCGTCGACTCGGCAGGGTTCGCCGACGGCACTTCGACTGCCGTGACATTCGGATCCGCCGGTGCCCTTGCAGGTTCCGCGGCCACATCGGCGGGTGGGTCGTCGCCGAAGCTCTATGCCAACGGCGCCGAGGCACACCCTTCAGCGGTGAGCCTCGAGGCGTGGGTCAAGACGACGTCCACCTCGGGCGGGCGAATCATCGGCTTCGGTGACAGCAAGTCCGGCACGAGCACCACGACGGGCAACGACATGGTGCTCTACCTGGCCAACTCCGGGCGGGTCAACTTCTCGCTCAACAACGGAGCCTGGCGCAACCTGCAAAGCGGCACGTCGGTGAACGACGGCCAGTGGCACCACCTGGTTGCGACCGCGGACTCCAGCGGCCAGTCCCTCTTCATCGACGGACGTCGAGTCGGGCGCGACCAGACTCCGATGACGATGGCCACGTTCGCGGGTTACTGGCGGGTGCTGGCCGACCAGACCAGCGGCCTGCCGAACAAGCCGACCAATGCGGCGCTGCCCGGCAGCCTCGACGAGGTCGCGGTCTACGGGTTCGGGCTGACGCAGGACCAGGTCAAGGCCCATTACCTGGCGTCGGGACGCCCGGCGACGTGGACCACGACGGCGCCCAGCGACGCCTACGGTTCAGCCGTAGTCGCCGGCAACCCGGACTTCTACTGGCGCTTGGGTGAGGCGAACGGCACGACGGCCGCCGACGCCTCCGGCTCCGGCCAGAGCGCGACCATCCCCGCGGGCGCCACCCTCGGCGTCGCCGGCGCACTGAGCGGCGTCGCGAACACCGCAGTCACACTCAATGGCACGAACGCACAGATCGTCAACAAGGAGGCGTCGAACGCTCCGACCACCTTCACCGCCGAGACCTGGTTCAAGTCGACGACGACCAAGGGTGGCAAGCTCATCGGATTCGGCAACGCGGCCAGCGGGCTCAGCTCCGCCTACGACCGCCAGGTCTGCTTGCTCAACACCGGCAAGCTGGCCTTTGGCACCACGAGCAACGGGACGCAGAACATTGCCCAAACGCCCGGGGCCTTCAACGACGGACAATGGCACCACGTCGTGGCAAGCCAAGGCCCCGACGGCATGAAGCTCTACGTCGACTCCGTGCTGCAAGCCACCCACTCCGCGTCCGACGCCCAGACCTATGCCGGGTACTGGCGGGTCGGCGGTGACCGGTGCTGGAGCGGCACGACCAGCACCTACCTGGCTGGCAGCCTCGACGAGGCGGCGGTCTACCCGCGCGTGCTCACGCAGAGCGAGGTCGACCAGCACTATGCCGCCAGCGGACGCATCTTGCCGAACAAGCTGCCGACGGCTGCCTTCACGCACACGGAGCACTTCACGACCGTGTCGGTCGACGGCGCGACGTCGAGCGACCTCGATGGCAGCATCGCCAGCTACGCCTGGGCCTTCGGAGACGGCGGGACGGGCGCCGGGCCATTGGCCTCGCACACGTATGCCGCGGCCGGCACCTACCCGGTGACCCTCACGGTGACGGATAACAGGGCAGGCGTCGCGACGACGACGCAATCGGTGTCAGTCGTGGCCAATGTGGCCCCGACGGCGGCGTTCACGCCGGCGCTGAGCTACCTCACAGTGTCGGCCAACGCCGCGGCTTCGACCGACCCGGACGGGACTATCGCCACCTACTCATGGGCTTTCGGCGACGGTGGCACTGGCAGCGGAGCGACGGCTTCGCACACGTATGCCGCGGCCGGCACCTACCCGGTGACGCTCTCCGTGACCGACGACTTCGGCGCCACCTCGACGGTCGCCCAGGACGTCACGGTCGTTGCCAACGGGGCGCCCACCGCGACGTTCACCCACGGGGAGACCTTCCTTCAGGTCTCAGTCGATGCCTCGGCGTCGAGCGATCCCGAAGGGGCCCTCGCGGCATACAGCTGGAACTTCGGAGACGGGTCCACGGGTTCAGGCGCCGTCGCCACTCATGCGTACGCCGCGGATGGCACCTACCAGGTGACGCTCACGGTGACCGACGACGGCGGGGCAACTGCGACGCACACCGAATCGGTGACGGTGCAGGCCCCGGTCAACCAAGTCCCGACGGCGGTGTTCTCGCACAGCGAGACCTTCCTCGTCGCGTCGGTTGACGCCGCCGGATCCAGCGACCCTGAGGGCCCGCTTGCGTCCTACAACTGGACGTGGGGTGACGGCGCCACAAGCACCGGCGTTGCCGCGACCCACGCGTACGCGGCTGCTGGCTCCTATCAGGTCACCTTGACCGTCACGGACGGCGCCGGTGCGGAGGCGTCGTCGACGGTCACGCTCACCGTGACGGCCAACCCCGTCTTCGCGACGGACGCCTTCGAGCGGACCGTATCGGGTGGCTGGGGCACCGCCGATCTGGGTGGCGCCTGGACCGTCAGTGGGACAACGTCCCGCTACACCGTCGTCGGCGGACAAGGCCGGGTCAGCATCGCTGCCGGCACGGGGGCGCTGAGCTCGCTGACCTCCATGTCGAGCACGTCGACCGAGGTGTCCGCAGTGGTCACGAGCGACAAGGCGCCCACCGGCGGTGGGCAATTCGTCTCGGTCATCGGCCGACAGGTCAGCCCGAACAACGACTACCGAGCCAAGATCCGGATGGCCGCCGGTGGGGTGACCTCGGTGTGGCTGGCCAAGACCGAGAACGGCGCCGAGACGTTGCTCTCGAGCGCGAATCTCGCGGGAGTGAGCTACGTCGCGGGCGACCGGCTCGCCGTTCGCCTGCAGGTGAGTGGCACCAGCCCGACCACGATGCGGGTCAAGGTGTGGAAGATCGGCACAAGCGAGCCGGTCGACTGGACCCTCACTGGAACCGATGGTTCACCCAATCTGCAGTCGGCTGGCTCGATCGGTCTCTACAGCTACCTCAGCGGGAGCACCACCAATGGTCCTGTCATCGTCGGGGTCGATGACGTCTGGGCCGGGCAGTTACGTCCATGAACGGAATCGTTCGGCGTGCCCGGAGGGCCAGAAGTTCAGCAGCAGTTGCGGAATCCATGCCGTGTCAAGGCGGCCTATCCGTTAGGGGTTTTGGGGATATGAGCAGACGTTCTTCCGGGTCGTGGTTGGCCCGTGTGATCGCCAGCATGGGGGTCTTGGCGCTCGCAGCGCCGGGACTGGCCTTGTTGGCCAGCCCGAACGCGTCGGCTGCGACTGTCGCAGCCGCTCTTCCGGCGGCAGTACCAGTGCCGCCGCCGCCGACCGTCACGGCCGACTCACTGCCGACGTGGCAGATCAACGGGGTCGTCTGGAGCCAAGCGATCATCGGCGACACCGTCTACGTCACCGGATCGTTCACCCGTGCCAGGCCACCGGGGGTTGGCGTGGGCGGCCCGGGGGAGGTCGTCGCAAACAACATCTTCGCCTACCGGCTCTCAACCGGGGCCCGGGTCACGACGTTCGCGACCAACCCCGGACTGAACGCCCAGGGCCTAGTCATCCGGGCCAACGCCGACGGCACCCGCCTGTACGTCGGCGGTGACTTCACGACGGCCGCCGGGGCCACCCGCGGACACATCGCGGCGATCAACCCCGCTACCGGGTCAGCGATCGCCGGCTTCACCCCCAACGTCTCGGGACAGGTCAGAGGCCTGGGGATCACCCCGTCGACGATCTATGTCGGGGGAAACTTTATGTCTGCCAACGGTATCGCTCGGACGCGACTAGCGGCCTTCCAAACGTCCAACGGAGCGATGACCTCCTGGGCCCCGGCTGCAGCCGGCGGCTATGTCTGGGCGATGACGATGTCGCCCGACCAGTCGCGCGTCATCCCCGCCGGCTCGTTCACAACTCTGGCCGGCCAGCCGGCCTACGGGATGGGCTCGCTCATGGCCTCCGATGGGTCGGTGAATCCGTGGCCGGCGCAGGAGAAGATCCGCGCGGCGGGCTCGAACGGCGCCATCACGTCGATCAAGGCCGACGCGACGCAGGTCTACGGCTCGAGCTACGCGTTCGGCGCGGGAGCCGCCTACGAGGGCACCTTCGCCGTGAACCCGACGACCGGCGAGATCAACTGGCAGAACGACTGTCTCGGTGACTCCTACGACGTCGCGGCGTCCGGCCCGGTCCTCTACAACGTCTCTCACCAGCACGACTGCACCCCGGTGGACGGCTGGCCGGACACCAACCCGCGTGTGCGCTGGCAGAAAGCCGGCGCCTCGTTCTCCTACGCCACCGGCACCCAGACGAAGAACGACGCGTACGGATGGGCTGGCACCTATGGCCTCCTGGGGACTCCCAACGCCGCTCTCCTGCACTGGTACCCCAACTTCGCGTTCGGCTCGTACACCAGCGCTGGGCAGGCAGGGTGGGCGATCGACACCTCGCCGGACGGCCAGTGGGTCGTCGTCGGCGGCGAGTTCCCGCGGGTGAACAACGTGGCCCAGCAGGGGATCACGCGCTTCCGGACCAAGGCCGGGGCCCCCAACAAGGTCGGCCCCTCGTACACGACCGTGCCCGCCACCCCGATTCCAGCGACCACCGCGGTCTCGCTGTCGGCTGGGGAGGTCCGGGTCTCCTTCGGCACGGCGTGGGACTACGACGACGAGACGCTGACCTACGAGGTGCTTCGCAACAACAACACCTGGGTCAACACGCAGACCGCGAAGTCCAACTTCTGGACGCTGCCGCGTCTCGGCTTCATCGACAAGGGGCTGACCCCCGGCACCAGCGTCCGGTACCAGATCCGCATCACCGACGCCTCCGGCAACATCCTATGGAGCCCGACGTCCAACACCGTGACGGTTGGCACCGGGTCGCCGAGCGCCTACGCCACCTCCGTGCGTGACGACGGTGCCGAGCACCTGTGGCGCCTCGGGGAGAGCTCCGGCGCCGCCGTCCTCGACTACGCGGCCTTCGACGACGCCACGCTGAGCGGCGGATACACCCGCGGCCGTCTTGGGGCAATCATCGGGGAGTCCGACGGCTCGACCGCCTTCAATGGCACCGACAGTTTCGCGGTCAACTCGGCCGCCGTCACGGGCCCGAACGTGTTCAGCGTCGAGGCGTGGTTCCGCACGACGACCGGGTCGGGCGGCAAGATCGTCGGCTTCGGCGACCGGCCCACCGGGACGAGCAACAACTACGACCGGCATATCTACATGTCGCCCAACGGCCGAGTCACCTTCGGCGTCTACAACAACGGTTCCTACACGGTGACCACACCCGGAACGCTCAACGACGGAGAGTGGCACCACGTCGTGGGAACCATGGGGCCTGGGGGAGTGACGCTCTACGCCGACGGGAAGAAGATCGGCACCAACGCCTCGACCTCGGTCGCCCAGCCGTACCAGGGCTACTGGCGCATCGGTGGTGACAGCCCGTGGGATGGCAACGCGTACTTCGCGGGCGACATCGACGAGGTGGCCATCTACCCGACCACCATCCCACTGACGGACGTCCAGGACCACTACCGCGCCAGCGGTCGCACCCTCGACGTACCCACTCGCCCGACCGACGCCTACGGCCAGGCCGTCTGGGACGCCAACCCCGACCTGTACTGGCGCCTGGGTGACAGCAACGGCACGGCCAAGGACTCCGGTCCGAACGAGTCCAACGGCACCTACCGGGGTGGCTACATCCAGGGCCAGGCTGGCGCATTCGACGGGGCGACCAACAAGGCCGTCGCATTCAACGGCAGCGATGGCTTCGTCTCCTCCAACACCATGTACAGCAACCCGCGGAACTACTCGCTGGAGGCGTGGTTCAAGACCACCTCCTCGTTCAACGGCGGGAAGATCATCGGGTTCGGCTGCTCGCAGACCGGCACGTCGGGCTGCTACGACCGCCACGTCTACCTCAGCTCGGACGGGAAGCTCACCTTCGGAGTCTGGACCGGCTTCACCAACACGATCACGACGAACAACGCGGTCAATGACGGCCAGTGGCATCACGTGGTGGCCACCCAGAGCACGACGGACGGCCTCAAGCTCTACGTCGACGGTGGGCTCGTGGGCACCAACGGCCAGACAGACGCCCAGGACTACGCCGGCTACTGGCGCGTCGGGGGCGACACCCACTGGGGATCTGGTGACCCGTTCCTCGCCGGCACGATCGACGAGGCCGCGGTCTACTCCTCGGTCCTCAGCGCGGCCACGGTCACTGATCACTTCGCCAAGGGTGGCGGCAGCGTGCCCAACCAGGCTCCGACCGCCGCGTTCACCCACAGCGAGACCAACCTGTCGGTGTCGGTCAATGGCTCGACGTCCATGGACCCCGATGGGAGCATCGCGTCGTACTCGTGGAACTGGGGTGACGAGACGGCCGACACCACGGGTGCCTCCGCCACGGTCACCCACACGTATGCCGCGCCTGGCACCTACACGGTGACACTCACCGTCACCGACGATGATGGGGCGACTGACACCGAGACCGCCTCGGTCATGGTGACGGCCCCGCCGGCAAACGTGGCGCCGACCGCCGCGTTCACCCACAGCGAGACCAACCTGTCGGTGTCGGTCAATGGCTCGACGTCCATGGACCCCGATGGGAGCATCGCGTCTTACTCGTGGAACTGGGGTGACGAGACGGCCGACACCACGGGTGCCTCCGCCACGGTCACCCACACGTATGCCGCGCCTGGCACCTACACGGTGACACTCACCGTCACCGACGATGATGGGGCGACTGACACCGAGACCGCCTCGGTCATGGTGACGGCCCCGCCGGCAAACGTGGCGCCGACCGCCGCGTTCACCCACAGCGAGACCAACCTGTCGGTGTCGGTCAATGGCTCGACGTCCATGGACCCCGATGGGAGCATCGCGTCGTACTCGTGGAACTGGGGTGACGAGACGGCCGACACCACGGGTGCCTCCGCCACGGCCACCCACACGTATGCCGCGCCTGGCACCTACACGGTGACACTCACCGTCACCGACGATGATGGGGCGACTGACACCGAGACCGCCTCGGTCATGGTGACGGCCCCTGCCTTCCTCGCCAGTGACGACTTCGGTCGCACCGTGAACGGCGGGTGGGGTTCGGCCGACACCGGCGGCGCGTGGACTGTCACCAGCCCGACGCGCTGGTCGGTGAACGGTGCCCGTGGGCTCGTGAGCCTCAACGCGGGGAACGGGTACACCGCATCCCTCAGTTCACTCTCGACGACCAACGCCGACGTGGCGCTGAACTTCGGGGCCGACAAGGTGGCGACGGGTGGCGGTCAGTATGTGAGTGTCATCGGCCGCAGGATCAACGCCACCACCGACTACCGTGCCAAGGTGCGGATCGAGGCCAACGGGGTCGTCTCCCTGTGGCTCGTCCGCACCGTGTCCGGCACGGAGACGCTCCTTCCAGGCGGCGGTGTCGTGTCCGGTCTGACGGCGGCGGCGGGTGACCGGTTCGAATTGCGCGTGCAAGTGACGGGGACCCCCTCGACGGCCCTGAGCGCCAAGCTCTGGAAGTCCGGGACGTCCGAGCCGGGCGCGTGGACCCGCACGGGGACGGACGGCACGGCCGGGCTCCAGGTCGCTGGCGGCGTCGGGATGTACTACTACCTGTCGGGCAGCGCCACGAACGGCCCCGTCGTCTTCTCCACGGACGGGTTCCGGGTCCGCGTCCCGTGACGTGACCTGGTGACGACGGCCGGTGGAGGGTGCGCGAGCACCCACCACCGGCCGTCTTCCGTCCGCGGCCGCCCGTGTCACAAGGCGCGACTAGACTTCGAGAATTGCCGTCCGCCGTCCTGCGCGCCCAGGTCCAGGCACTCCCCAGCACCGCGCGCCTCCGGGAGGCACTCGCCCTCCCGCCGGCGCTCGGAGGCGGCGTCGTCGGGCTCTTTCCCCTCGTGGGAGTCCTTGCCGCACAAGCGGCTCAGCACGCGCAGCGAAAACGGGCGGCATGCGCCTGTCGGTGCTGCGCCGGCTCGCCCACCCCGACGAAGGTGACGAGACCCACGGCCGGCTCTCCGGCGTCGTCGCACGGTGCGCGCGGTGCTCCAGCCCATCGTCACCGGGCTGGAGACCTGCCCCCGGGTGGCGCCGCAGGCCGGCGACGAGCAGCCGCTTGAGCACGTGGTCGAGGCCCTGGCGGCCGCAGCCCAGCCCAGCGCCACGCGGCCGAGGAGGTCGGAGCGACGCTGCTGCTGGGCCTGGTGGTGCAGCAGGTTGAACTCGACGACGAAGGCGCCTGGATGGCGCACGTGGTCACCGACGATGACAGCGTGGTGGGTGGTGGCTTCACCGTCGCGCGGCGAGGCTAGGGGGCTTCGTCCTTCGCCAGAAACCGTCGGCAGACTTGACCGGGCCGAAGTTCCCCTTTGCGACCGTTGTGTGGTATGCGACCGCGGGCCGCTGTGAGTGAGATGCGTCATAGCGTTTGGACGCGTTTGGACGCGTTGGGCTCTAAAGGGGTGCGCAGACCGCTCGCTGCGGGTCCGCAGCACTGGCGGACGTGGGGCCCGGAACTTGACCTGGGCTGTGGGTCTGCACCTATCCTGCACGAGCTGTCGTAATACATTCGTTATCTTCAGTGGGCAGCTTGCTCGACCCGAGCGGGACCGGCTGACAGGCGTTGGCCGATACGGGTCGTTCCAGATCCACTGTCGCCAGCAGGAGGTCCTCTTGATGTTTCGAGCCCGTTCAGCCTTAGCCGTCATCGCGGCTGCCGTGTTGGCAGCCGTCTGCCTCGTCGCGAGCCCTGCGTCGCTGGCCACGGCTGCGGAAGACCCCGTGTCGGCGATGAGCGCCCCCATCTACCAGGTGGCGAAACCGACCACCGGGGCGAGTCTGGCCACCCCCTGGCGGGATGAGGCGCTGATCGCGGCATCCTCCTACGGCTTCACCACCGATCTCGGTGTCCCGTTCAAGGCATCCCTGGTGGCCGTCACCGGGCTCATGCCGGTGCGCCGTCTCTACCACCCCACGACGTTCGACTTCACTTGGGCCTTGTCGGGTAGCACTGCACTGAGCGCTGCCCTGAGCCGCGGCTACACCGACCAGGGGGCGAGTTTCTTTGCAAGCCCGACTCAAGTCGTCGGACAGACTGTCCCGGTGAACAGCTATGTCAAGGGAACGGTGCGCCGCCTTGCTCCGTCGGCCGCCGGATCGACGCTGCTGGGCCAAGGCTGGACACTGGAAGGCGTGGCCTTCCACGTTCCCGGCGTCGCGGCGTCACCCCCCCCAACAACGACGTACGGCTCCGCTGCGGTCGGGACTACGTCGTATGCCGTGCCCGCGGGAGCGATCATCGCCGCGCCGAACGGCAACGACGCCAGCCCAGGGACCCTCGCTGCGCCGGTGCGCTCCCTCAACCGGGCACTGGCCCTCGCTCCTGCCGGCGGGACCGTCGTGCTGCGCGCTGGGGTCTACCACGAATCGGTGACGATCTCTCGCGCCGTAACCGTCCAGAGCTACCCGAACGAGGCGGTGTGGCTTGACGGATCCTCGGCGGTCGGAGGTTGGGTTGCCGACGGGACCAGGTGGCGCAACGACGGTTGGACTCAGCGCTTTGACCACAGCCCGACCTACACCCAGGGCGCCCCCGACTCGACCGTGCCCTACTGGCAGTTCGTGAACACCGCCACCTATCCGATGGCTGCGCATCCCGACCAGGTCTTCATCGACGGGACAGCCCTCACCCAGGTCAAGTCCCTCAGCCTCGTCACAGCGGGCAAGTTCTTCCTCGATGAGTCCAGCTCCAAGCTTTACATCGGAACCAACCCGAGCGGGAGGGCCGTCGCGGCGAGCACCCTGATCAAGGCCTTCTCGGTCCGGGCGGCGTCCACCGTGATCCGTGGGATCGGGGTGAGGCGTTATTCGCCATCGGTGTTTCACATGGGTGGTATCACGGTTGAGGCACCGAGTGTTCGGCTGGAGAACGTGCAGATCGAGGACACCGCGACGACTGGAATCTCCGTGCTTCGGGAAGACTGCACCCTTGACCGGGTGACGATCCGGCGCAGTGGGATGTTGGGCATCCATAGTCGTTACGCCGACCGTCTACGGCTGCTGTCGCTGTCCGTCACAGGCAACAACGACCAACGATTCAACGTCGCGCCCGTATCCGGTGGTGCGAAGCTCGGCCAGACGCGCGGTGTCACCCTGTCCAACAGCGACTTCTCAGGCAACTTCGGGCCGGGGTTCTGGCAGGACTTGTCTACCTACAACACGACGATAACTGGCTCGCGGTTCACCGACAACCTGGGCGACGGGATCTTCTTGGAGCTCTCAGCGAAGGCCGTGGTCGCCAACAACTTCGTCGCTCGCAACGGTCTTGCCGGGCTCAAGATCAACAACACCAGCAACGTCCACATCTGGAACAACACGATCGTGGCTAACGTGGGTCGGGCTGTCTGGCTGGCCCAGGACAGCCGACGCAATACCAACCCCAACGACCCGGCCGTGGATCGGCGGGTTGCGTGGCCGGACCCGGAAATGCCCTGGACGCTCGGGCCGGTGACCCTGCGCAACAACGTCGTCGCCCAAGCCGCGACGTCAGCCTCGTGCGTCATCTGCAACGAGGACTACAGCCGCCAGATGACGGCCGAGCAGATGCGCCTGTCGCTGAACGGCAACCTCTACCAACGGGTTTCCTCGACCAGCCCCGCCTGGCTGACCATCTGGTCGCGAGGCGCCACGAACCCCTACGTCTTCACCACCCTGGCCTCATGGACGTCCACGACGGGTCAAGAAAGTCGAGGACGGGAGTTTGTCGGCGGGGAGTCGCTAGTCGACGCCCAGGGCAGGCTCACCGCCAGCGCAACCGCACTCATCTCGGCGGTGGCATTGCCGCTGCCGGCGGACATTGCTGCGATCGTCGGTCGACCGGCAGGCACCGTCCACCTCGGGAAGTGGTGAAGGTCGGGGCGTCGTTGCTTCGCGGCGTCGTTGCAGAGCACTCGCCCGAGGTCCCAACCGTGCCCTGGCCAATCCGGCTTGTATGACTTGGAGGGCCCCCTGGTGACAGGTGGTGGTCGCTACGGTGACCGTGGGAGATGGCCTCGGGTCGTGCCGGTTTCCGGGTGAGCGTTGTGGCTCGTGAAAGAGATCGGTGGGCCCGGGGTCGGCTCTCCCGGTCGAGGTCGAACCCGGTTCAGGGAATTGGTGGCAGGTGCGGTGGCCCGCGGCGCGGTGTCCGTCGTCCTGAAGGCACCGGATCACGCACAAGCGTGGGTTTGCCGGCCGTGGCAGCTGCTGCGGTGGCTGGGTGGCGGAGTCCGGGAGTGCTTCCACGTGGTGGCCGATCGGGTGCCGAGCTGATCTCGAACGAGGTGCTGGTGGGCAGGACGAGGGTTCTCCCACTGTCATGACGACCCCGTCCCGCATGGTCACTGGCCGGTGAGAGTACGGGCCGGGAGTCGTCTGTTCGCAACGAATGGAGGAACCCTCGTGTCCATCGACACTACCGACCCCGGCGCTGATCGGGTCGTGCGCGTGCAAGTCGGGATCGACGCCGCCGTGGTTGCCAACCACCAGGTCACGATCCGCGAGACCACCCGCGACGGGCAGGTCCAGCTGTCGCGATTCCACGCCCCGCCGACCATCGCCGGGCTGACCCGCCTGAGTGAACGGCTGGCGGCTTACCCACACGTCCTGGCCGTCGCCGAACCGACCTCCATGACCTGGCTGGGCCTTCACGTGGCCCTGCACGAGGCCGGGTGCGACCTGGCGTTGGTCGGAACGCGTCACGCCGCCCGCCTGCGAGGAGCGATCTCCGGCAAGAACAAGTCCGACGTCATCGACGCCGACGTCCTCGCCATGGCCGGTGACGTCTTTACGCTGTCACCACTGCGCCCACCGACCCCGCCGCAACTGGCACTGCGTCGAGCGGTGGTCCGCCGGGGCAAGCTCGTCATCGACGGAAACCGCTCCCGCCGACGGCTGATCTCGTTGGCCCGGTGGGCGTTTCCCGACGTGTGGGAGGAGTTCGCGGGGTCCTGGCCAACCGCGGTCGCCGTCCTGACCCGATGGCCCGACCTGACCGCGTTGGCCTCGGCTCGACGCTCGAGCGTCACCAACGTCGTCGCCGCCCACACCCGCGGCGTCCCCGACGTCGACGCGAGAGCCGAGAGGATCCGCACCGCCGCCGGCCGCACCGCGGCCTTCTGGCAGGGGCACCTCGACCTGCAGGCGTTGGCCTGGGAGACCAGCGAGCACCTGCGCGACATCGCACTCGCCGCGGAGCAGATCGAGCGGGCCACCACCCAGGCCCACCACTACTGGGCGGCCCTGTACGGCGACGACCCGCTCCTGCTGTCGGTGCCGGGGATGGGCCCGATGACCGCGCCCACGATCCGGGCGTTCTTCGCCGACGCGTCCGCGTTCCCCAGTGCCAAGGCGGCCGCGGCGTACGTCGGGCTGACCCCGTCGACGTGGTCGTCCGGGACCGTGGTCCAGCCCTCCCGCGCGATCACCAAGGAAGGCCCCGCCGTCCTGCGGTTGGCGTGCTACCAAGCCGCCGGCGGGGCCCGCCGCGTCGATCCCCAGCTCGCCGCCTACTACCGCCATCTCATGGTCGAACGCGGACACTGCCACACCCAAGCCACCATCGCCGTCGCCCGCAAGCTCGTCGAGCGGACCTGGACCGTCCTGACTAGAGGCCAACCCTTCGAGTACCGCGACCTCGACGGGACACCCCTGACCCGGGCAGCAGCCAAAGACGCGGCACGCTCCCTGGCCGTCCCCAAGACCGTCAGAGCCCGAGCTCGAGCACGTAGCGCGGCCACGCAACGCTCCAAGCTCACCAAGTAGAACGACCACCACGTCACCCGACCCTGGCATCAGACACCACCGTCCGGGCATCTCGTCATGCCCTACTCGCTGGCCCCTGAAGGCTTGACAACCGTTAGGGAATCTCTTCACCGATGAGTGTGGGGTGGGCAGGACGCGCCGAGGGGCGGCCTGAGGCTGGGGAGGGTCGAGGTCCCCGAGGATCAGAGGACTCTTACCTCTGCTGATCGCGAGGACCTCGACGATGAGCGAGCGCACGTCGTGCTGCCCCTGCCCTGGGCGGCTACTGCGACTGTTGCGACCTGCTGGTCGGCCTGGTCGGGCTGCACGTGACCGCGGTCGACCGTGACGGGGAACCGGCTCGTCGTCACGGTCGAGTCAGGGCCGACGGTGATGGGGTGCCCGGCCTGTGGGGTCGTCGCGCACGGCCACGGGCGTGTCGTGGTCGGGTTGGTCGACGCCCCGGCGATGGGCCGCTCGGTGCGGATCCGGTGGCTTAAGCGGCGGTGGCTGTGCCCCGACGCGGGTTGCCCGGTGAGGACGTTCGTGGAGTAGGACGAGCGGGTCGCCGCGCCTGGCTTGCGTTGACGGCCAGGGCGTGCCGTTGGTCGATCGAGCAGATCCGCCGCGAGCACGCCAGCGTCAACGGGATCCGCCGCCAGCTCGGTACGGGGTGGCGCACCGTGTGGGACGCGATCAGACCAATCCTGCAGGCGGCTGACGCCGACACCTCCCGCACCGAGTTCCCGGGCTACTTGGACACCCAACGGCGCCAGCAACGGCGGCACCGAGGCCAGCAACGGCCTCATCGAGCTCCACCCTGAGTCGCCCGCGGCTTCCGAAACAGAGACAACTACCGCCTTCGCATGCTCCACATCGGCAGCGGACTCGACCCTCACCCCACACTCACCGGTGAAGAGCCGCCAATCCCGGCTCGCGGACCCTGCCACACGGGGATCGCTTCCGCGCCTTCCTGAATCTACATGCAATACTTGGATGATGCGTTCCAACGTGTCCAGAGAACCACACACAACTACTCCCCTGCTCCAACGAGTTCTAATCGCCAACCCTGGCGCGGATGTCTACGGTTCAGATCTTCAGATGCTTGAGAGCGTCAGCGCACTCCGGGGCATTGGCGCGGAAGTCTTGGTTGTATGTCCTATGCCCGGGGAACTCACAATACGCATTGGTGAGCGGAATGCGCGCGTTCTCCACCTGCGTTTCCCTGTGATTAGGAGGGCGTATTGGTCGCCAGGTGGCATGGTGCGCCTATGTGCTCAGCTAGTGTGCGACTTACCGCAGATGATAAGACTGATACGACGGGAGCGGCCGAACATCATCTATGTCAACACCACCGCCATCCCCTGGTGGATCCTCGCCGCACGAATGACCCGCACGCCCGTCGTGTGTCACGTTCATGAAGCGGAGTCGCACGATAATCGTCGCGTTCTGTGGGCCCTCAATGCGCCCCTGCTATTCGCAACGCGGCTGATACTGATCTCCAAGACATCGGCGGAGGCAACGTTCAACATCTTCCCGCGGCTTAGCAGGACCTCCGCAATAGTTATGAACGGCGTTCCCGACCGAGAGAATCCACCAGTCTCACCTCCCGATGGCGTCCCTACTCGACTGTCGGTAGTGAGTCGACTTTCTCCGAGGAAGGGAGTACACACGGCGATTGCGGCCGTAGCCATCCTCCGTCAGCACGGACACGATGTCCAACTTGAGATCGCCGGTTCAACGTTCAGTGGCTATGAATGGTATGAAGCCCAACTTCGGAGTCAGGTCGCTGAGCTTGGCCTTGAGGAGTTCGTGTCCTTTTCAGGATACGTGAGCCCGTCGACGATGGTATTTGATCGCTCTGACATCGTTATAGCCCCCTCCGAGAGGGAGCCATTCGGCAACGCCGTAGTCGAGGCTCAACTAGCAGAGAGGCCAGTTGTGGCGGCCGCGGCGGGCGGACATCTCGAATCTATCACCGACGGGTGGAACGGACTGCTTGTCGGCGTAGAGCGGCCCGCAGAGTTCGCGGACGCGGTACTCCGCCTATTGGCTGATCGGACGCTGCGCGAGACCATCGCCGTCCATGCGAGGCAGTCGGCCCTGGAGCGATTTGGCCTGACGCGCTACCGAAAGGAAATTGTGGACGTGCTTTCCCGCGCATTGCCTGAATCGAAGCGTGCCGCTTCTGGTGGGTGACGAGTAGTGTGCTCGGAAGTGGTGACATTCATTCGTGCCCCCAAGAGGGCTGTGACAAGAACCATGAACGATACGCTGCTGTCGAACAGAGCGCTTTCTAGGAGGCCACGGGTCGCCAGGTACGCCGTCAATCCCAACCACAGGGCGGCACTGGCTTTGTTCAGAGCGAGTGACTGCATGATGGTGGTCGCGACGAGAACCGCGACGAGGGCTAGGCCAATGAGGCCGCCCTGGACGAGTGCGGAGATCCAACTGCTGTCCAGCAATTGGCTCGTCCACCACTGGCCAGGGACCTCGATCTTCTTCTGAGCCAGACCCGCGCCGAACCAGGTCTCCCAAGGATCTCGATCCGAAGTCAGTGCGGCATTCCAGGCAATCGTCCGGCTGTTCAACGTGGTCACACTCCGCTCGCCGCCTCGCAGGAAGACCGACGCGATGAGATCGGTGCCGAACGCGATATACGCAAAGACTGGACCGAGCATCATCACTGCGGCGAAGCTTCGTGGGGTGAGAGCGATCGCCCGAAGAGCCATGAAGACGATGGCGACGCACAACGCTGCAAGTCCGGCCCGGGACCCGGTGAGCAGGGTGATTCCGGCGAACCCCCCGGCCGCCAGCAGTTCTACCGGCGTCTCGCGAGCGCGCAACATCTTCGCGAAGATCCATAGGAAGCATACCGAAGCCAACAAGGCGAGCTCGTTGGGATTCATCGGAGGGACGGCGCCACGCAAGCGTCCCGAGGCGATTGTCGGCAACCCCGAGATGGTCGCGGCGACGACGAGCACGGCCATGACGTGCACCAGCGCCCTCATCACCTGGTAGGGCGTCCACCGGGCGGTGAGAAGAGCGATGGTTGCCACCAGGATGGCCACCCGGACGGCCACGATGGCTGCGGCCATCAACGTGCCGTGAGCGTAGCCCCCGATGATCGTGACGGCGAGATAGCTGGCGAGCACGATCAGCGGCGAGGCCGGCACCTCCAGGGCCTGACGTCCGGCGCCGGCAACGAGGACTGCTGTGGTGAGGGCCACCAGGCTGATGAGAGCCTTGGACACGACGACCGAGTCGATCGCCCCGTCAAAGAAGACCCCTGCGCGCCAAGGCAACGTGGCCGCGAGCAAGAGAATCCACACGACGTAGAGGCCTATGGAGCCGCCTTGATGCGGGGATCCCGCCGGCATGGAAACTCAGCTGCCCTGGGGCGACGGCGACGGCGGGTGCGCGCGCCTGCCACCTCGGCCACTGCGTCCAGCGCCGTCGGTGTCGTCGGACCCGTTGGTGCCGTCGTCCTCCTCGATCGGCCGCGGGCGAGACTCAACGACCAAGGCCGAGATCGATCCGAGAGCGAGTCCGAGCATGAGGCCGACCGCGACATTGAGCACGAGGTTGGGCGAGGACGGGCTCGTGGGCTTGGGCGCGGGGACGGCCACTTGAACATCGATGGGGGACTTGCCTCCCGCCACTCCTGCAGATTCCAGCCGCACGATGAGGGTGGAAAGATTGTCGGCAGCGGCGACGGAGATGGCTTGGGCTTGATCAGGATTGGTTCCCCGCGCGGTCACGTTGATCAGCACGGTGTCTATGGGGTTCTCGACCGTCAGCCGGCTGAGCAGTTCGCCCGGCCCCATCTGGAGGTTGAGGTCGGAGATGATGCCGGACAACACGTCCGGGTTCCCCATCATTACGCTGTAGGACTTGGCCCGCGAGGCGGCGAACTGAGCTGCCTGGTAGTCGGCCGCAACTCCGGCGCCGGGCACGCCACGAACGAACATCGTGGTCGTTGCCACATAAACCCTCGGCATGAGGGCGGTCAGTCCGATGGCTGCCGCAGCACCCAAGACAGTCGCCAAGAGGACGATGCGCCACCGTCGCCGCAACATTGCCACGTAGGCGTAGATGGTCACGTCCGGCACCCCGTCCTGTCGTTGCTCTGAGTCTCCACTACGTCACTCGCCCCGTCTCATAGGGATCATGCGTCAATCCCTCGTGCCCGCATTGCCCGCAATAGCGCCTTCTCGTACTGGTCGCAGATCTGCTCCCAGGTGTATTCCGTCTCATGGCGCATCCGGCTGAATCGGCCCATCGCCGTGAGGCTGTCTCGGTCTTCCAGGAGCAGGTCCAGGCTCTGCGCCAGATCCTCAGCCGCGTCGAAATAGCGGTTTCCGACACCGGCGACGAAGCGGTTGTAGGGGTTGTTGTGCGCGATGACGGCGTTGCCTGCCGCCATCGCCTCCACGAGTGACGGGTTGGTGCCCCCCACGGTGTGACCGTGCAGGTAGAGGGCGCTGTGAAAGCGCAGCGCTGCCACGATGTCCGGGTCGTAGATCGCGCCGAGGAACCGGACCTGATCGCCAGCGGCCGCTCTGACCTCTCGGTGGTAGGGGTCGTCGTCGCGCAGCGCTCCGAGAACCGCCAGAGACATCGGTCGGGGGCAGGCGCTCCAGGCCTGGACGATCTCAAGGATCGAGTTCTCGAGGATGGGGCGTGCGATGAGGGTGGCGTAGCGGCCGGGCTCCAGACCGAGAGCCTCGACCGGCGCCGTCGGGGCGTCGTGGACGGCATGCGCGCCGTAGGCAATGGTGACCACGCGCCTGGACCCGAAGTGCCGCCGCAGGTAGGTGGCGATATGGGGGTGGTCGGCAATGAGGATGTCTCCGACGAGTCCGGCCACTCGTTCGTTTCCGAGCAGGATGCCCCGTCTGAGTGGCCCCCAACGACGTCGAAGCCACTCCATCCCGTCCATGTTGATGACATTGGGGATGCGCTTGACTCGTTGGGCGATGTTGAAGACGCCGGTGTTGTAGCCGAACGTCAGACATACGTCGTTGGGCCCAGCCTCACGCAAAACGTGCGCCACACACTTGCGGTCGAAGAACGCGGTGCCCAAACTGCCCTCGCGCGGTTCGCGGATGTTGACTCGCTCCAGGCCGCGCCATTCGTCGACCTCGATCGGGCCCTGTCCGGGGATCTGGCAGTAGACAAGCACCCGCCAACCCTGGCGATGCAGGTGTAGGCCGACGTGCTCTGCGGCCGTCTCGAAGCCCCCGTGTGCCGCCGGCACTCCGCGAGTGCCGAGGATACGTACCGTGCGAACGGTCATGAGCCACCCTGCCCTGGCACGATGCCAAGAGCCACGGCCTGCTCGACGACGGCTGCCCACTCCGGCGGCCACGTCGTGGGATGAACGGCATTGTCGAGTGCCTTGCGCAGTTGAGTGCTGGACGTATGCCGGGTATACGGGAAGTAGTGGATGCGCGCGCCCACCGAGCCGAGGTCGGCTTCGAGCTTGTCGCCCTTGGGGGTGCCGCGCCAGTCGTCTCCCTTGAAGATGACGTCGTAATGCAGCTCATGCCACGCGTCGAACTTGTCGGCGTGGTCGTCGACGACGGCCTCGTCCACTGCCCTCAGTTCGCTCAGGATCTGCATCCGCTCCTCAAGCGGAACGACCGGCGGCCGCCCCTTGACCCGCTCGACTACCTCATCGGACACCGCACCGACGATGAGGTAGTCGCACTCCTGACGAGCAGCCTTGACGATGTTGAGGTGGCCGACATGGAACATGTCAAAGACCCCGGGCACATAGCCGGTGACCATGTCCCTCGGCCGAGTCACGGCGCGACCGCGATCGCGCGCAACTGCCTCGCCCACCGTCCGAGTGCTGCCAGAAGTAAGGCAGCACATCCGACGAGCATCACCGAGTAGAGCCCGACGAAGAGCGTCGGCCACGCCAACGTGACGAAGACGAGGCAGAGCGCGCCGAAGTCGGTCGGCAGGATGGCCAGAGCCCGGACGACCGAGAGCGAGCTGGCCTTCTTCAGCGGGTCTGCACCTGCCGCGCGGCGAAGCTGATCGGTGAGGATCATGCCGAAGAAGAGCACATTAGCCACGAACACAAATGCCAGCGGCACGAGCACCCAGGTCGCGCCCAGCCCCGAGAAGCGGAAGACGTGGATCGCTACCGCGAGGTGCAACGCAGAGATCTTGGCGCAGTCGATCATGTGGTCGAGCCATTCCCCGAAGGGTGACCCGAGACCCGTCAGCCTCGCGACCTGGCCGTCGGCCGAGTCGAGCGCATAACCGAGAACGAGCAGACCCGCGACGCTCATCGCGACGAAGACGGTGGGCGCGGCGAGGGCGACCAGGGCAATGGCACTGAACGAGCACAATGCGCTCAGCCCTGACAACTGGTTGGGCGACAGTCCTAGGACCACGGCCCGTGCTGCGAGCTGCCGTCCCAGGGGTCGATTGACGAACCGGGAGTAGGCCGGTGTGCCGTGCGGCGGCTTTTGAGAAGACCGCAGCGCCTCAAGTGCTTGCTGAACACTCCAGCTGACACCGGCAGTATGTGCGCTATTGCTCATGGTTTTCCCCGGACGAGATGCGTGGAGGCCTTCTGAATGATGAGAGAGCCGCCCTGCGCTTCATCGTTCACGCCGTAGCATACCGCCCGAGCCGGGATGTCCGATAATGGTCGACCCAGGACCTACGTGACGCTGACGTTGCGCACCGAGATCTTCCCGTCCGTCGCAGACCGGCCGATGTGCATGTAGTCGCCGCGGAACTCGCTGTTGACCGTGTTCACCGTCGCGCCCGTGTCCGCGCGAGACCAGGAGATGGTCCGTTCGTCGACATCGAGCGTCAGCGTCAGCCAGGTCCCCACCACCGGCGCCGGGCCATCGGCCCCCTTCGCGAGCTCGGACCCACTTTCGGATCCTGCGGTGTGGCTGCGTAGTTCCAATGTGCCATCCATCCGGAGCATGGCGTGATAGCCGTCGAGGGTGCCCTGGCGGTGCTCGTAATACCGGTCGTCGGCGTGTGCGAAGCACACCGTGAAGTTGGACTTCGGGTCCGTCGGCTGGACGTCGACACGGATGTCCAGAGTCACGCGGTAGGGGCCTCGTGAGCGCTCCAGCGGTGCGAGCTGGCCGAGGGTGATGAAAGCCTGTCTGCGCTGAGCGGAAAGCTGGATGACACCGTCCTCAGGCCAGCCGAAGCCATACGCGTCGGCGTCCGGGAATCGGGTCATCTCGCCCGGAGCGATTGCCCCTGATTGCCAGTCGGTGGCTCGCAGCGGCTGAACCACGCGCGAGAGATAGCCATAGCTGGAGGCCATGACCGCCTGGACACCTCGCTGAAAGAAGTGGTCGACCTCCCACCGGCGATGCACCGGGAAGACCCACACGGGGACGCCCGTATCGGTGGCGATCTTGAGCTTGTCGTCCGGTAAAGGGCCGCTGTCGTCCGCGGCAGGCACGACGAGGACATCGCTGCGCGGGTCGAGGAGCGCGGCGACGCCTTTGACTCGTTGCTCGGTGAACTCGTCAGGAGCACCGATGTAGACGAACATCGGCAGGCCAGCCTTCCGTGCCTCTGGGATCCGCTTGGTGGCGTAGTGAAGCTTGATCATGGTCGACCGCTCCAAGCCGCGCTCGCTGATCAGGCGAAGCACACCCGGGAAGGCGGAATCGTCCTTGGCCTCGATGACAATGACGCAGCGTTTGCCCAGCCGGCGCAACACGTCGTCGAGTCGGGAGATCTTGGGAGCTCGCTCGCCATTCCAGCGCGGACCGAGCCTGCCGATGTTGACACGGCCGTTGATAAGCACGTTTGACGGCTGACTGGCAACCCTGCCTTTGAGATTGGTGGTTCGGTCGAAGGTGAGGTCGTGCTGGCACACCAGCACGCCGTCACTGGTCATGACCACCGAGATCTCGATCGCCTTGGCCCCCCAGTCGAGGGCGCCCTCGTAGGCCTCGAGGGTGTGCTCAGGGAAGACGTCGCCCGACCCGCGGTGAGCCACGAGAAACTGCTGGCCGCGGTCGGCCCGCCACTGTTCGATCGTGTAGGACCCGTCGGCCTGGGTGCACGCGCCGATCCCGGGCAGAACGACGCCGCCGGCGGCGAGCAGCACCTGACGGCGGCTCCACCTCCCGTCGGGAGCCCCGAGTGAACGTCGACCCACGGGGGAAGCATAAACGTCGTCCCCGAGCGAAACGCCCGCGGGCCTGCCGCCTTCGCGCCTTGGGGACGTGCAGGCTGGAACCGGCCCGGCTCCCGGCCAGCCTGAGGCACTGGTCAGCACCGGTTCCAGGTAGAGTTGGTGGGCTCGTCTGCCCGCTCCGATGGCGTCGATCGATTCGAAACGGATACCGCATGTCGCTGGCCCTCGGCTCCGTGCTGGCCGGGCTGCCGCGTGAGTTCGCAACACGGCATACCGGTCTGGGCGTGCTGGTCCAAGCGGCACGGGACCGTGAGCTGCTTGTCGACATCGCGGCTCCCACCGGGGTGCGGCCGTTCGTTCTGCCCTTGCTGCTCCCGGCGGGGATCGTCCTGGCGGTCACCGCCACGACCCGGGAGGCCGAGGACCTCGCTGCGGCCCTGGGGGAGAGCACCGGGCAGGACGCCGTAGCCGTCTTCCCCAGCTGGGAGACTCTGCCGCACGAACGGCTTTCCCCGCGCAGCGACACGGTGGGCCGTCGGCTGGCCGTCCTGCGCCGGTTGGCCAACCCGGACCCCCACGACGCGACGCGGGGTCCGCTGCGGGTCGTCGTGGCGACGGCGCGCGCGGTCTTGCAGCCGATCGCCCGCGGCCTCGGCGATCTCGTCCCCGTCGCCCTGCGCGCCGGGCAGGAACGCGCCCTCGACCACGTCGTCGAGGACCTCGTCGCCGCGGCATACACCCGCACCGACCTGGTCGAACGTCGGGGCGAGTTCGCCGTTCGCGGCGGAATCCTAGACGTGTTTCCGCCGACCGAGGAACACCCGCTGAGGGTTGAGTTCTGGGGCGACACCATCGAGGAGATCCGCTGGTTCAGGGTGGCCGACCAGCGCAGCCTCGAGGTCGCCGAGGGCGGGCTCTGGGCCCCACCGTGTCGCGAGCTGCTGCTGAGCGACGACGTCCGCGCGCGCGCTCGCGCCCTTGCCGGCCAGCTCCCCGGAGTCGCCGACCTGCTCGAAAAGCTCGCCGAGGGCATTGCCGTGGAAGGGATGGAGTCTCTGCTTCCCGTCCTCGTCGATGGCATGCAGACCCTGACCGACGCCCTGCCCGAGGGCTCGATGATCGTCCTGCAGGACCCGGAGCGGATCCGCCTGCGCGCCCACGACCTCGTCGCCACGAGCGAGGAGTTCCTCGAGGCGAGCTGGGCGAACGCCGCAGCCGGCAACGCAGTCCCGATCGACCTTCGTGCCGTCCTCGGCTCGGGCTCCTACCGCACGGTCGCCGAGCTGCGTGAGCGAGCCCTGACCGCCGGTATGCCGTGGTGGTCGTTCACCTCTTTCGCCTCCGACGCCGAGCTCGCGGACTTCGTGGCCGATGAGGTGGCGGGCAGACGCATCGACCTCGGGCTCACCGAACCCGACAGCTACCGCGGCGACACCGAGCGCGCGGTCGCCGATCTGGCTCGGTGGGTGCGCGAGGGGTGGTCGGTCCTCACCGTCACCGAGGGCCACGGCCTGGCCAGGCGGGTCCACGAAGTCCTTGGCGAGCACGGCATACCGGCTCGTCTCGATGACGGGGCGGCGAGCCTCGAGCCGGGTCTCGTGCTGGTGTCGACGGGGGCTCTTGGTCGCGGATTCCTCGATCCTGCAGGCAAACTCGCGATCCTCACGGAGACCGACCTGACCGGCAATGCAGGCACTCCTGGCTCGACCAAGGACATGCGGCGGATGCCGTCGCGCCGCCGCGCGCAGATCGATCCCCTGCAACTGCGCCCCGGCGACTACGTGGTTCACGAACAACACGGAGTCGGCCGGTTCGTCGAGATGACCCAGCGCACGGTGGGCGGCGCCACTCGTGAATACGTCGTCCTGGAGTATGCCGCCGCGAGGCAACGCGGTAAGAGCCAGCCCGATCGTTTGTATCTGCCGACCGACCAACTCGATCAGGTGACGAAGTACGTCGGTGGCGAGTCGCCGACCCTGCACCGGCTCGGCGGCTCGGACTGGGCCCAGACCAAGTCACGGGCGCGCCGGCACGTCAAGGAGATCGCCGGAGACCTCATCCGGCTCTATTCGGCCCGGATGGCGACGAAGGGGCATGCCTTCGGTCCCGACACGCCCTGGCAGCGCGAGCTCGAGGACGCCTTCGACTATGTCGAGACTCCCGACCAACTCTCCAGCATCGAGGAGGTCAAGGCCGACATGGAGCGCGAGATCCCGATGGACCGGCTCATCTGCGGCGATGTCGGCTACGGCAAGACCGAGATCGCTGTGCGGGCCGCGTTCAAGGCAGTCCAGGACGGCAAACAGGTCGCCGTCCTGGTCCCAACCACCCTGTTGGTGCAGCAGCATCAGCGGACCTTCACCGACCGCTATGCCCAGTTCCCCGTGCGGGTGGCCGCGTTCTCCCGATTCCAATCCGACGCCGAGTCCAAGCACGTCATCGCCGGGCTCGCCGACGGCAACGTCGACGTGGTCATCGGCACCCACCGACTACTCACCGACACGATCCGATTCAAGGACCTCGGGCTCGTCATCGTCGACGAAGAGCAACGCTTCGGCGTCGAGCACAAGGAGAAGCTCAAGACGCTGCGCACCGCCGTCGATGTCTTGGCGATGTCGGCCACTCCCATCCCGCGGACTCTGGAGATGGCGGTCACCGGCATACGAGAGATGTCCACTCTCGCAACGCCGCCGGAGGAGCGGCACCCGGTGCTCACCTTCGTCGGCGCGTACGAGGAGCGCCAGATCTCGGCAGCGATCCGACGTGAGCTGCTGCGCGACGGCCAGGTCTTCTACATCCACAACAAGGTGCAGACGATCGAGAAGACGGCCGCTCGGCTGCGCGAGCTCGTGCCCGAAGCGCGCCTCGCCACCGCCCACGGCAAGATGGGCGAGGGGCGGCTGGAGCAGGTCGTCGTCGACTTCTGGGAGAAGCGGTTCGACGTGCTCGTCTGCACGACCATCGTCGAGACCGGCTTGGACATCTCGAACGCCAACACTCTGATCGTCGAGCGCGCCGACCTGCTCGGCCTCTCCCAGCTGCACCAGCTGCGGGGCCGGGTCGGCCGTGGCCGTGAGCGGGCCTACGCCTACTTCCTCTTCCCGCCCGAACGTCCCCTCACCGAGACCGCGCACGATCGCCTCCAGACCATTGCCAGCCACACCGACCTCGGCTCCGGCATCCAGGTGGCCATGAAGGACCTGGAGATCCGTGGTGCCGGCAACCTGCTCGGCGGCGAGCAGTCCGGACACATCGAAGGGGTCGGGTTCGACCTCTACATCCGGCTCGTCGGCGAGGCGCTCGCGGCATACAAGGGGGAGGACCAGGCGCCCCCCGTCGAGGTGAAGATCGAGCTGCCCGTCGACGCGCACCTGCCGCACGACTACGTGCCGGGCGAACGCCTGCGCCTGGAGGCCTATCGCAAACTCGCCTCGGTCAAGGACGAACAGGGTGTCGCGGCCATCGACGAGGAGTTGCGGGACCGCTACGGTATGCCGCCCGAGCCGGTGACCAACCTGCTGGAGGTCGCCCGCCTGCGCACCGTGGCCCGCCTGGCCGGGCTGTCCGACATCTCCGCCCAGGGCGCCTTCGTGCGCTTCGGCCCGGTGCCACCCGACACGATGCCCGACAGCCGCAGAATGCGCCTGGCCCGGCTCTATCCCGGATCGATCGTCAAGGACCAGCTCGAGCACATCCTCGTGCCCCGGCCGATGACCGCCCGCGTCGGAGGCCAGCCGGTCCGGGACACCGCCGTGCTGCGCTGGGCCGCTGATCTCATCCGTGCCGTCCTCGTGGCAGATCCGGCCGCACCCGGGGCCACAGCCCTCCCACGATCGACTTAAACCCAATCCCTGGTCCTGCCATCGGGCGACGACTTACACTCGCAGCCAGGCAGGGACGACGTCCGCGGGGGGCGCTGCCGACCGGGTGACCGGTTCGTCGAGAAGCGAGCGGGAGGTCAGCTGTGCGCGGACTACCAGAACGCGTTGGCCCTGGACGATCACGGCGCGCGAGGGCGGCGCTGATCACCGCACTCGTCCTCATCGCGCTCACGGCCGTGGTTGTCCCCGCGCAGCAGGTCCGGGCCGCTTCCGAGGTCCACCTGGTAGCCGCCGGCGATTTCGGTGCGAGGGCGGCGACCGACACCGTGCTCACGCGGATCGCGGACCTCAACCCCGACGCCGCGCTGGCGCTGGGGGACCTCGCCTATCGCGACGCCGTGCCTGAAACGGCGTGGTGCGCCTATGTCAAAGCCCGGGTGGGCGAGGGGTTCCCCTTCCAACTGATCTCCGGCAACCACGAGAGCCTGGACGTTCACGACGGCGACATCAACAACTTCAGCGCCTGCCTGCCGAACCAGATCCCCGGCGTCGTCGGGACCTATGGGCGCGAGTACTACATGGACCTGCCCCAGGGGACCCCGCTGGTCCGCGTCATCAACATCTCGCCGGCACTGACCTTCGAGGACGGCATCTGGAGCTACGCGGCGGGCGACCCCCATTACACCTGGCTGTCGGCCGCAATCGACGGCGGCCGCGCCAAGGGCGCGAAGTGGATCGTCGTGACCGCCCACGTCCCGTGTCTGTCGGTCGGTACCTACACCTGCCCGGCGATGCGGGACGTCTATAACCTGCTGTTGGCCAAGCGGGTGGACCTTGTCCTGCACGGCCACGAGCACGCTTACATGCGCACCCACCAACTTCGCAACGGCGTCGCGGGCTGCCCGACGCTCGGGGTGGGAGCGTTCGTCGCCGCCTGTGTCGCCGACAGTGACAGTGCCTTCGCCCAAGGCCAGGGCACGGTGTTCGCTACGGTCGGGACCGGTGGCACGCCACTGCGCGACATCAATGCGGCCGACTCCGAAGCCCCTTACTTCGCGGCCTTCTCGGGGCTCAACGCGAATCCCGCCCACGGTTTGATCGACATCCACGCAACTGACGCCCGCCTCTCTGCCCAGTTCGTCACAACCTCTGGCGGTCCGATGCAGGACGCGTTCGTCATCGACGTGGGGCAGAACCCACCGAACAATCCTCCGGTCGCGCTCATGACCAGCTCAGTCCAAGACCTGACCGTCACGGTCAACGGCTCGGGATCGAGTGATGCCGATGGCACGATCACCGGGTATCTCTGGGCGTTCGGTGACGGCGCGAGTGCCACGGGGGTGTCGCCTTCACCGCACACGTATGCCGCCGCCGGCACCTACCCGGTGACGCTCACGGTGACCGACGACGACGGCGCCACGGCATCCACCACGACATCCGTCACTGTCACCGCGGCGCAACCCGCATTGGCTCAAGACGCCTTCGCGCGGGTTGTTTCGGGGGGATGGGGACAGGCACCGGTCGGTGGCTTGTGGACCTCGACCTCGGCCACCTCGCTCTCCGTGGCGGCCGGCAGAGGTCTGGCCAGCCACGCGGCCGGCAGGGGAGTCAAGGCCTATCTCAGGTCAGTCTCCAGCGCCGCGACCGACCTGACTGTCACGCTCTCGCCCGACAAGGTCCCGGGCGGAAGCGGGCTCTACGTGAGTGTCCTGGGCCGATCCATCGTCGGGGCCGGTGACTACACGGCCAAAGTGCGCCTGCAGAGCAACGGCACGGCCACCATCACGCCGACGCGACTGTCGGCCACTGGCGTGGAGACGACGTTCGGCGCCACCATCCAAGTACCCAACCTCACCGTCGCGCCCGGCACTCAGATCCGCATCCGGGTGCAGGTCTACGGCTCGTCGCCCACGACCGTGCGCGCCAAGGCGTGGAACGCCTCGCAGGCAGAGCCCTCGACCTGGTTGGTGACAGCTACGGATGCGACGGCGGGCTTGCAAGGGGCAGGGTCTGTCGGCCTGTCGACCTACTACTCCAGCGGCGCGACCAACTCCCCGTTGGTGCTGGCTGTCGACGATCTCATCGCGATCACCGCCACGGGGTGAGGGTCGCCCACCTCAGTGGCGCCGTCCTGGTAGACAATGTCCCAGACGCCGTTCGCGTCGCCACGAACGGAAAGGACCCTGGCTCATGAGCTCGCGGAGCCCGCGTCGTCTCAGCACCCTCGCCGTCGCGGGAGCGACCGCCGCAGTCCTGGGCCTCGGACTCGCCGGCTGTGGTGCGGCGGGCCGTCCCGGCAACGCCCTCGTCATCGACGGGCGGGCCGTGACCAGCGCCGAAGTGGCGGTGGCCACCGAGCAGATCAACTCCGCCCTCAGCGGCGATCGTGCCACCGAAGGACAGGTCGTCAACCTGCTCGCGCTGGCACCCTTCGTGCTCGCCAAGGCGGCCGAGACGGGTGCCTGGGCGCCCGACAACCAGTTCAACTCGTTCCTGGCCAAGATCACCAACCCGACGCCCGCGACGGTCGAAGCGCTCAGGGCCAACTCCGCCTACGTCGTGCTGACGGCCGAGGACCGCGCCGCCCTGCTCACTGACATGGCGAAGGCGTCGATCCAGGTCGACCCGCGCTACGGCGTCCTGGACTACGGGACTGGCTTCCTGGGCCAGCCCACCCCCGAGTGGATCGTCACGCCGGCTACCGCAGCCCCGGCCCAGTAAGGCGCGCAACGTGCCCGCACGGCCTCAGCCCGGGGCGGCGATCGCCGACCTGATCGCGGTGATGGATCGGCTTCGCTCGCCGGGAGGTTGCCCGTGGGATGCCCAGCAGACGCACGCCAGTCTCGTCCCGTATCTCATCGAGGAGACCTACGAAGCGGTCGAGGCCGTCGAGTCCGGTGACCGCGCCCATCTCGTCGAGGAGCTCGGCGACGTGTTGTTGCAGGTCGTCTTCCACGCCCGCATCGGGCAGGACGATCCGGACGCGCCGTTCGACCTCGACGATGTCGCCGCCGGCATCGCCGCCAAGCTGCGCCGTCGGCACCCGCACGTCTTCGGTGATGTCGTCGTAGCCACCCCCGAGGCGGTCGCGGCCAACTGGGCCGTCATCAAAGCCGCCGAAAAGGCCGAGAAGGCCGATCGGGCCGAGCTCGACCGAGAGGCCACGGACGAGGGTGTCCGGCGCAGCTTGGGTGCGTCTGCGGGTCCGCTGGACGGCATACCGGCGGGTATGCCGTCGCTTGCGCGAGCCGCGCAAGCCGTCTCGCGACTCGACCGGGCCGGCCGCGGAGACCTGGTCGACGCGGTCGCCGCGGGTCACTCCGCGGGGGCTCGACTGCTCGCCCTGGTCGCCGAGCTGGTGCGTCAACGTGATGATCCCGACGCCGCCTTGCGGGATGCTGTCCGTTCCCTGACCGCCGCCGCGGGATAGGGTGGTTGCGACGGCCTGGGCGCGTTCGCCGCAGTGCCGCAAGGTGCCAGATGAGTGACCAGGATGCACAGCGCAGGTCCCGGTCGACCCGAACCCGCACACACCCCCCACATCATGGAGGCAAGCCAGTGGCCAGCATCGAAGCAGTCGGCGCCCGAGAGATCCTCGACTCGCGCGGCAACCCCACCGTCGAGGTGGAGGTCCTCCTCGACGACGGCACGGTGGCGCGTGCCGCCGTCCCCTCCGGCGCCTCGACCGGCGCGTTCGAGGCCAGCGAACGACGCGACGGCGACAAGGGCCGCTACCAGGGCAAGGGCGTCCAGGCGGCCGTCGATGCGGTCCTGGACGAGATCAACCCCAAGGTCATGGGCTTTGACGCCACCGAGCAGCGGCTCATCGACGCCGAGATGATGGCTCTCGACGGTTCGAAGAACAAAGAGAACCTCGGCGCCAACGCGATCCTCGGGGTGTCGCTCGCCGTCGCACGGGCCGCCGCCGACTCGGCCGGCCTGCCGCTGTTCCGCTATGTCGGCGGGCCTAACGCGCACATCCTGCCTGTGCCCATGATGAACATTCTCAACGGCGGCTCGCACGCGGACACCAACGTCGACATCCAGGAGTTCATGATCGCCCCGATCGGCGCGCCGTCGTTCAAGGAGGCGCTGCGTTGGGGCGCCGAGGTCTACCACACACTCAAGAAGGTGCTTCAGGACCGCGGGCTGTCGACCGGCCTCGGCGACGAGGGCGGGTTCGCGCCCAACCTCGAGAGCAACCGCGCCGCCCTCGACGTCATCATGGAGGCGATCGAGAAGGCCGGTTACACCCCCGGTAAGGACATCGCGCTCGCGCTCGACGTCGCCGCGACCGAGTTCTACAAGGACGGTGCCTACCAGTTCGAGGGGGCCGCGAAGACCTCGGCCGAGATGACCGCCTACTACGGCGAGCTCGTCGCTGACTACCCGCTGGTGTCCATCGAAGACCCGATGGACGAAGAGGACTGGGAGGGCTGGAAGGCCATCACCGACGCTCTCGGCAGCCAGGTGCAGATCGTCGGCGACGACCTGTTCGTCACCAACCCCGAGCGGCTGCAACGCGGCATCGACACCCAGACCGCCAATGCCCTGCTCGTCAAGGTCAACCAGATCGGCTCCCTCACCGAGACCCTCGACGCCGTCGACCTGGCTCACCGCAATGGCTACCGCTGCATGATGAGCCACCGCTCGGGTGAGACCGAGGACACGACCATCGCCGACCTCGCGGTCGCCACCAACTGCGGTCAGATCAAGACCGGCGCGCCGGCCCGCTCGGAGCGCGTCGCGAAGTACAACCAGCTCCTGCGCATCGAGGAGGAGCTGGACGACGCGGCCGTGTATGCCGGCGCCGGAGCCTTCCCGCGTTTCGCTGCCAAGGACTGAGCTGATCAGGCGTCAGACTTGGGCGATGGTGGCTGCGCGCAGATGACGACGCCAGCACGACGCAATCGTGGGGCCGGTGCGACGGGGCAAACCCGTCGCACCGGCCCCACGGCTGCCTCCCGACCCGGGCCGCGATCGTCCTCCCGGGCCCCGTCCCGGCCCGATGCCCGAGCCTCCGCTCGCCCGGCGGCGGCTCCGCGCGCGCGTGACAAGGTCGGCGCATCGGCCTCAGACGGGGAACCGCCGAAGCCGGCGACCGTATGGGTGCGGTGGATTGCCCTGGGCTCGATCCTGCTCGTGCTGCTGCTCACCCTCGGGCCGACGGTCCATTCGCTGGTGCGCCAGCGGGGCGAGATCGCCCGGCTGCAGACCTCGGTCGCCGAGCAGGAGGTCGACAACGCTGCGCTACGGGCCGAGCAGGAGCGCTGGAAAGACCCGGCCTATGTCGAGCAGCAGGCCCGCGACCGCTTGAAGTTCGTCAAGGTGGGCGACCGGTCCTACACCGTGATCGACCCGGAGGAAGCCGCGCGACCGGCGGTGACCGGCGCGAGTGTCGCGGCACCCAAGGCCAACGGCAGCGCCCCCTGGTATGGCCAGCTGTGGCAGTCGATCCAGCTCGCGGACCGCCCGACGGCCGGAATGGCCCCGTGACGGCTGCCTCACCAACGGCCGCCTCACCGACGGCCGCCGACCTGGCTGCTATCGAGGCCCAACTCGGTCGAGTGCCTCGCGGGGTCGTGTCGATCGCCCACCGCTGTCCCTGCGGGGCGCCCGATGTCGTGCGCACGGCCGCCCGCCTGCCGGACGGCACCCCCTTCCCGACAACCTATTACGCCACCTGTCCGCGGCTCACGGGCGCGGTGAGCACTCTGGAGACCCAGGGCGTCATGCGGGACATGCAGGACCGGCTGGCGTTCGAGCCAGAGCTTGCGGTGGCATACCGGCGTGCGCACGAGGCATATCTCGCCGACCGCGCCGCCTTCGGTGAGGTGCCCGAGATCGACGGTGTGTCCGCTGGGGGGATGCCGGATCGGGTCAAGTGCCTGCACGTGCTTGTCGCGCACACGTTGGCGGTCGGGCCCGGAGTCAATCCTCTCGGCGATCAAGCCCTGGCATTGTTGCCGCCATGGTGGGCGGCCACCCGCTGTGCACCGGCGGGTGACCGCTCGCGACAATCGAACTCCCCAGCCAGTGAGGAATCGTGACCACTGACGCCAGCGAAACCACCGCCGAAGCGCCCGCTCCAGTCCCGGACGCGGCGAGTGGGCCACCGGCGGGCAGCGTGCGAGTCGGGGCGATCGACTGTGGCACCAACTCGCTGCGCCTGCTCGTGGCAGACATCGAACCTCAGAGTGGGGCGGTCACCGATCTGCTGCGCCGGATGGAGATCGTCCGACTGGGGCACGGCATCGACAAGACGGGGGTCATCGCCCCGGAGGCGATGGCTCGCACCCTGGCGATGACCGCCGAATATGCCGCCCAGTGCCGCGAGTATGCCGTGCAGCGGGTGCGTTTCGTCGCCACCTCGGCCTCGCGCGACGCCCGGAACGCCGAGGAGTTCGTCGCGGGCGTTGCCGCGGCTTTCGACGAACACGGGCCCGGTCTGCAGGTCGCCCCGGAGGTCGTCAGCGGCGACGAGGAGGCCCGGCTGTCCTTCCTCGGCGCGACCGGTGACCTCGTCGCGGCCGGCGTCCCCGGCCCCTATCTCGTCGTCGACATCGGCGGCGGCTCGACCGAGCTCGTCCGCGGCACACGGACCGTCGAGGCGGCCCGATCGGTCGACATCGGCTGCGTGCGGATGACCGAGCGGCACCTGCGCTCGGATCCGCCGACCGCCGACCAGATCGACGCTGCCACCCGTGACATCGACGCCGCCATCGACCACGCCGTTGAGGCCGTCGACCTCCGACCGGTGCGTACCTTGGTCGGTCTGGCCGGCAGCATCACCACCATCGCGGCCCACGTCCTCGGCTTGGCGGCATACGATCCCGTCGCAGTCCATCTCTCCAGGGCCACTCCCGATGCTGTGCAACGCGCGTGCGCCGAGTTGCTGGCGATGCCGCGAGAGCAACGAGCAGCCCAGGGCTATCTGCACCCTGGCCGCGTCGACGTCATCGGCGCGGGGGCGCTGGTGTGGTCGAGGGTCATCGAGCGGGTTCGTCGAGACACCGGCCTCGGCGAAGATCTGCCCGTCGTCACGTCCGAGCACGACATCCTTGACGGCATCGCCCTGTCACTTGTTGGCCGCTGACGCCGGCGTGACGGTCCAGTGGCTGCCGCACCCCATCGTCGGCGGGCGCTTCCCCTCACCGGTGCCCCCCGGCTCCGGGTGGCCGGGGGATCCGGCGACGCGGCGTACGGTCCGGGCTTGTGACGCCGCGGACGTGGCGCGGCTGGCTGGTTCGGCGTCGAACGTCGCCGTTCTCGACGCCCGCATCTCGGTATGCCGCGCCTGCCCGCGCCTGGTGGCCTGGCGGGAGGTGGTCGCCTGCCAGAAGCGGGCCGCCTTCTCCGACCAGCCGTACTGGGGCAGGCCGGGGCCGGGTTTCGGGGATCCGGCACCGGCGATCCTCGTCGTCGGGCTGGCGCCCGCCGCCCACGGAGCCAACCGCACCGGGCGGATGTTCACCGGCGATCGCAGTGGTGACTGGCTGTATGCCGCGTTGCACCGCGCCGGACACGCCACCCTGTCAACGAGCACGCATGCGGGCGACGGGCAGTCGCTGCACGGAGTCCGGATCGTGGCGGCGGTGCGGTGTGCACCACCGGGCAACCAGCCGACGGGCGCCGAACGAGCCGCCTGCGCGCCGTGGTTGGACCGCGATCTCGAGCTCGCCGCCCCCACCCTGCGCTCGGTCCTGGCCCTCGGCGCCCTCGCGTGGGACGCGACCCTGGCTGCCGCGCGCCGGATCGGATGGACGGTCCCCGCGGCGAAGCCGCGTTTCGGCCATGGCGCCGAGGCGGCCCTGACCTGCCCGGACCGCCGCGTGCTGCGCCTTGTCGGCAGCTATCACGTCAGCCAGCAGAACACCTTCACCGGCCGGCTCACCGAGCCGATGCTCGACGCAGTGCTCGACCGCCTGTGACGGCCGGTACTGGCGCTCGTGACGGTCGCCTGTGAGGACCGCTACGGTTGCGCGGTGAGCACCGAGCTGTCAGTCATCGCCGTCACCGTCCTCGGGGACGACCGACCCGGGATCGTCGCCGAGGTGACCGCAGCCCTCGCCGATCTCGGGGGCAATCTCGAAGACTCGACGATGACCCTGCTGCGTGGGCACTTCGCGATGGTCGTCCTCGTGCGCACCGGGGCCTCGCAGGCCGAGGTCGAGGCCGCGCTCCAGTCGGTCGCGGCGGGTGGATCGTTGACCGTCGATGTCCGCGTCCTCGCCGATTCCGGTCGGCGGCCGGACCCCGGAGCCGCGTGGACGCTGCGGGTGCACGGGGCCGACCGGCCCGGGATCGTCGCTGCCGTGACGAGGGTCGTCTCGGCCCACGGTGGCAACATCGTCGATCTCGGGACGAGGCTCGGCGCGGACCTGTATGTCTTGATTGCCCAAGTAGAGCTGCCGGCCGCCGCCGATACAGCGGCGCTGGTGAGCGACCTGCGGGCTGCAGCCGAGGCGCTGAAGGTCACGATTGCCTTCGAGCCGGTCGATGACGAGGTGCTGTGAGCTCGTTCGTCATGCCCTCGTTGCCCGAGGGTCGCGTGCTCGATGTCGTCCGGGCGCCGGCTCCAGTGCTCGCCACGCCCGGCGAGACCGTTGACCCGGGCGCGCCGGAGGTCGTCCAGCTCGCCGCTGACCTGCTCGCGACCCAGGCCGTTTCGCCGGGGTGCGTCGGGCTGGCCGCCCAGCAGGTCGCAGTGGCCTGGCGGGTCTTCTCGGTCGATGTCTCCGCCCATCCCAAGACCCGTACCTGCCACGGCAAGCTCGTGCTGTGCAATGCCGAGGTTGTGCAGGCCTCCAGGAGGGAGCGGGGCCGTGAGGGCTGCATGTCGGTGCCCGACTTCACCGGTGATGTTGCTCGAGCCAGGCGGTTGACCGTGCGCGGCCAGCTGCCGGTGACCCGAGAGTGGATCACCCTTGAGACCGATGCCTTCGAGGCGGTCGCCCTGCAGCACGAGATCGACCACACCAACGGGCTGGTCTTCCTCGACCGGGTGCCCGGCCCGCAGGCGGTCCACCCCAGGCGCACCTACCTCTGAGGGTGGCCTCCCTCGCCCGGTGGGCAGCCTCGTAGAGTGGTCCTGCCCCCGTAGCCCAACCGGCAGAGGCAGGCGACTTAAAATCGCTGCGTTGCGAGTTCGAGTCTCGTCGGGGGCACCCAACGAACAAGGCCCGAACCTTGGCCGAAGACTGGTTGCCTGAGTTCGGGCCCCGTCGACGTCTGCGGCCACGGCCGTGGCGGTGGCTCGACGGCTCCGCCGTCGCCCGGGCCGTCAGGCGTCTTCGCTTCCGAGAGCAGCCAGCAACGCGGCCTGGTCCACGTCGGCCAGCGCGAGCAGGCGCGGGACGGTGCCGGCCTCTTGGTCGAGGACCGAACGCAGCAGTCTCGTGGAGTCGATGCCCTTGGTCTTTCCATGTGCCGAGCGCGCGACCGCACGGCGCAGCACGTTCTTCGCTGAGGTCGCCAGTGCCAGCGATGACGCGGAAGGGGAAACAGGGATCGGACTCGGCTCGATGCCGGCGAAACGCAGACTGCGGTCACGCTCCTGGACGATGAGCGCTCGCAACCGCTCGGCGGTCAGGCCCGCGTCAGCGAGTACCCGCCATGCCAGGGTGCCCTCCCGTTCGCTGAGCGCGACAAGCAGGTGCTCGGACTCGATCGCGGCCGCCGCGCTCGCGCGGGCGTGGTCCTGCCCACGGCGGACGACCCATCGGGCATCGTCGGTCAGTCGGTCAAACATGTCGCCTCCTCAGGTCGACGCCTGAGTCGATCAGGCGCTTCACGTGCTTCTGGTGAACGGCCTGCCGAGTCACTCCAAGCGCTTCGGCCACCTGCGACCAAGTCCAGCCAGCGCGCATCGCCCGCTCGACCTCGACGGCCTCGAGTTGGTCCGCGCGCTGACGCAGCGCCACCACGGACGCGAGGCCATCGGCGATCTCGCTGAGGTGGGACGGTGTCTTCTCGTTCACATAAGCAAGTTAATTTGACAAGAGACCCCTTTGTCAAGGCGACTTGCTTAGAGCCCGACCGTGACCGGTCGGTGACCCGGGCTCGATCCGGGAACAGATGCGGCACGGCATACGCTGTATTGATCAGACGGACCCGAACACGGGCCCGACCCCATGGAGGACAGATGGCCGGCAACAATCCGGTGTTCAACAGGATCGACAAGCAGCTTCGCGAGGAGCGCTACGCCGGTTTCGGCGACCAGCGCGCGCCGAAGGACTCCCGCGCTCCACAGGGTTATCAGGGGCAGCCGGGGTATCTCCCGCCGCCGCCGATGGACAGCGCCCAACTCGACGAGCTGTATCAGCGGCCGAGCGCCGGCCCGCTGGACACCGGTCGGGTGACCTTCGACGACGTCATCGTGAAGACGCTCACCCTCTTTGCCCTCGTGCTCGGCACGGCCGGCCTGACGTGGGTCTTGACCTCGTCTGCGCCGAGTCTCACCATGCCGATCTGGCTGGCGGGCATGTTCGGTGGCCTCGTCGTGGGCTTGGTGATCGGCTTCAAGAAGAGCGTCTCGGTCCCGCTCATCCTCGCCTACGCGATCCTGGAGGGTGCCTTCGTCGGCGCGTTCAGCCGGGTCATGGAGGGGTGGTATCCGGGCATCGTCATGACGGCCGTCGTTGCCACGCTGGCCACGTTCGCCGGCATGTTCCTCGGTTACCGGGCCGGGTTCATCAAGGTCACGTCCCGAAGCCGCCGCATCTTCGGCATGGCGGTGATGGGCTATCTGCTCTTCAGCCTCGTAAACGTCCTTGGCCTCTTCCTCGGCTGGACCTCCGGCTGGGGCTTCGGCGGCACCGGGTTGCTCGGCATCGGCATCTCCATCCTCGGCGTCGGGCTGGCGTCCTACTCCCTCGCTGTGGACTTCGACTCGGTCGAGCAGGGCGTGCGGATGGGCGCCCCGGAGAAGTACTCGTGGCTCTTCGCCCACGGCATCATCGTCAGCCTGGTCTGGCTCTACATCGAGATCCTGCGCCTGCTGGCCCGCCTGCGTGGCGACTGACCTTCGCGAACCCCGTCTCGTCCCGGACCCGGTCCGGGACGAGCTCGATCGCCTGGCCGAGCGGTGGCGACAGCTGCCGCTCGACCAGGCGCTTGGCGTGTCTGAGGTCGTGTTGGCTACCGCCCAGCGGCTCGCCGACGAGGTGGCCGCCCGCACGGGTATGCCGCCCGCTCACCTTCCCGACCTCGGTCCGGCCGTCGTGCTCGACCAGCTGCGGGTGCAGGCCTACGACGCCGTGCAGGCCGCCATGGACGGCGATCTGGCTGACCGGCTCGCGCAGTTGCGCCGGGCACTGCCGTGAGCATCGCTCCGTGAGGTCGCTCCGTGAGCGTCGCTGCTGAGAGGGCGAGCGCTCCCTCAGCAGCGACCGTGCCTCAGCTCAGGCGCTCGTAGATGATCGCCATGCCCTGGCCACCGCCGACGCACATCGTCTCCAACCCGAAGGTGCCGTCGCGCTCGGCCAGGCCGTGCAAGAGGGTGGTGGTGAGCCGGGCCCCGGTCGAGCCGAAGGGGTGGCCGAGGGCGATCGCCCCACCGTGGACGTTGAGCTTGTCGAGGTCCAGGCCCAGGTCGTCGGCCGAGCCGAGGACCTGAACGGCGAAGGCCTCGTTGATCTCGTAGAGATCCAGGTCGGAGATGGACATCCCGGCCAGTCGCAGCGCCTTGCGGGTGGCCTCGACCGGGCCCAGGCCCATGATCTCGGGCGACAGTCCGGTGGCCGCGGTCGCGACGACCCGCGCCAGCGGTGTCAGGCCGAGTTCCTTCGCCTTGACGTCGCTCATGACGACGAGCGCGGCCGCACCGTCGTTGAGCGGGCAGCAGTTGCCGGCCGTGACCGTGCCGTTCTCACGGAACACGGTCTTGAGACCTCCGATCGACTCGAGAGTCACCCCCGGCCGCGGGCCGTCGTCGGTCGAGGCAAGCGTGCCGTCGGGCAGCGTGACGGGGGTGATGTCGTCGGCGAAGAACCCGCTGGCGATGGCCGCCTCGGCACGGTTCTGCGAGGAGACGCCCCACTCGTCCTGGCGCTGGCGGGAGATCCCGCGCATCGTCGCGACGTTCTCGGCGGTCTGGCCCATCGACAGGTACACGTCGGGGATCATCCCGATGTCGCGGGGGTCGGTCCATGTCTCGTTGCTCGCGGCCATCTGCTCGCTGCGTGCGATGGCCGGCTGGAAGAGCGGGTTCTGGTCGTTGGCGTCGGAGCCGCCCGCGCCGGCGAACTTGCCATACTGCGACACGCACTCGACGCCGCCGGACAGGAAGACGTCGCCTTCACCGGCCTTGATCGCGTGGAAGGCCATCCGGGTGGTCTGCACCGACGACGCACAGAACCGGTTGACGGTCGAGCCCGGCAGGTGGTCGAAGCCGGCGAGTACCGCGATGACGCGGGCCAGGTTGGCTCCTTGCTTGCCCGACGGCTCGGCGCAGCCCCAGTAGAGGTCCTCGATGTCCTTGGGGTCCAGAGCGGGGATCTTCGCGAGGGCGGCAGCGATCATCTGCACCGACAGGTCGTCGGGCCGGATGTCCTTGAGCGAGCCTTTGAAGGCCCGACCGATCGGGCTGCGGGCGGTCGAGACAATGACGGCGTCGGTCACGGGGGTCCTCCTGGGATGGGCGCGCGGGCGCAGGTGAGCGGTCGCTTAGTGGCCGTCTCGATCGTATGCCGTGCGCCCACCACGTGCCTATGGCCCTCCCCGGTGACTTTCGCCTCCCCCTCACCCACCGACCGACCCTGACCCGCCGACCCTGACCCGCCGACCCTGACCCGCCGACCCTGACCCGCCGAGATTGACCTTGGGCGCAGAACTCGCCGCAACGGCTGGTCGCAACGTCAATCTCGGCGATGCGGGGGGAGCGGGTGTCTGTGATGATGACGCGGTGAGATACGCCGAACACATCGCCGACCTCGTGGGCAACACCCCTCTGGTCAAGCTGACGAAAGTGACCGAGGGCATCAGCGCCACCGTGCTGGCCAAGGTCGAATACTTCAACCCGGGCGGCTCGGTGAAGGACCGGATCGCCTTGCGGATGATCGAGGCCGCCGAACGTTCCGGCGAACTGCTCCCCGGCGGGACCATCGTCGAGCCGACGAGCGGCAACACCGGGGTCGGGCTGGCGCTCGTCGCTCAACGCAAGGGCTATCACTGCGTCTTCGTGTGCCCTGACAAGGTGAGCGAGGACAAGCGCAACGTGATGAAGGCATACGGCGCCGAGGTCGTCGTCTGCCCGACGGCTGTCTCGCCCGAGCACCCCGACTCTTACTACAGCGTGTCGGACCGACTGGTCCGAGAGATCGACGGTGCCTGGAAGCCCAACCAGTACGCCAACCCCGAAGGCCCGGCGAGCCATTACGCGAGCACCGGCCCGGAGATCTGGGCAGACACCGACGCGCGGGTCACCCACTTTGTGGCCGGCGTCGGAACCGGCGGGACGATCTCGGGTACCGGCCGCTATCTCAAGGAGCAGGCCGCTGCCGCCGGCTGGCACGTGCAGGTCATCGGCGCCGATCCCGAGGGGTCGGTTTACTCCGGCGGTACCGGCCGGCCCTATCTCGTCGAGGGCGTCGGCGAAGACTTCTGGCCCGCGGCCTACGACCCTTCAGTGGTCGACGAGGTGATCGCGGTGAGCGACGCTGAGTCCTTCGCAATGACCAGACGACTCGCCCGCGAGGAGGGGCTTCTTGTCGGCGGTTCCTGCGGGATGGCGGTCGTCGCAGCCTTGCGCGCCGCTCGCGACCTGCCCGCCGACGCGGTCGTCGTCGTCCTGCTGCCCGACGGCGGTCGCGGGTATCTGTCGAAGGTGTTCGCCGACGCCTGGATGAGTTCCTACGGCTTCCTTCGCGACGCGCGCGAACGCACCGTCGGCGAGGTCCTGCGCGGCAAGTCCGGCGAGTTGCCCGCCCTCGTGCACACGCATCCGAGCGAGACGATCCGTGAAGCCATCGACATTCTGCGGGAATACGGCGTGTCGCAGATGCCGGTGGTCAAGGCCGAGCCGCCGGTGATGTCCGGCGAGGTCGCCGGATCGGTGAGCGAACGGCATCTGCTCGACGCGATGTACTCCGGCGCCGCCCACCTCAGCGACCCGGTCGAGCGCTTCATGGAGCCAGGCCTGCCCCTCGTCGGTGCAGGCGAGCCGGTCGGGGTGGCACGCACCGAGCTCGAGCACGCCGACGCGGTCCTCGTCGTGCAGGACGGCAAACCGGTGGGCGTGCTCACCCGCGCCGATCTGCTCGGCTTCCTGGTCGGCTGACAGGCTTTGCGGAGCCATTAGCGCCACCGCGCCAGGGACGAACCGTGGCGGCTCGTCAGTTGGTCGCGACCAGGTCAATCCAAGAGGTCGCGGCACAGACCCTTGAGCACCATGTCGGTATAGCTGACGATCCCGACGATCTTGCCCCGCTTGGTCACCGGCGCGCGCGAGAGCCCGAACTTGTCGAACAGCCGGGCGGCATACCGGATGTCCATGTCCGGATGCACCGAGATGACCGGCTTCGACATGATCTCGTAGACGTTGACCCGCTCGGGGGCGCGGTCCTTGCCGAGCACCTCGCGGGCGATGTCGGAGATGAGCACGATCCCGTATTCGTCGTCGTCGTCACGCTTGTCGACGATGAGGGCCTTGGTGTCGATGTGCTTCATCGTCCGCAGCGCCTCGGCGACGCTGGTGCTGCGGTCGACGAGGTCGATCTGGGTCTTCATCACGTCGGAAACCCGCACCAGCGGACGGGGTGCCGGCTGCCCGGGATGGCTGGTCACACTTCCTCCTCAACGAGCGGGCGCAAAGTCGTGGCTTGGTGGATGATGCCGACGGCGTCCTCGACATCGAGCTGGAAGGCGATCCCCCTGCCGGGGTGTCTGTCGAACCCGGCCACGTCCGCGATGTGTTCGAGGATACGCCGGGCGAGGTGTTGCTCGACGAGCAAGAAGATCACGTCGCGTTGGGAGACCAGGTCGAGGCCGAAGAAGGTCTTGGGTCGGTCCAGACCCTCGCCCCGGGCCTGGTTGAGCACCGTGGCCCCGGTGGCCCCGGCGGCGCGGGCCGCCTGGACGACTTTCTCGCTGAAGCCGTCCTCGACGGCGACGATGATGAGCTTGAAGTGCATCAGACCTCCTGGGTGGGCGAGGCTTGCTTGTTGCGGGTGCGCCACTCGCCGAGTTGGGCATAGCCCATGACCGTCATTATGGGGAAGAGGCTGGCGAAGGCGATGAGCCCGAAGCCGTCGACGAGCGGGCTGCGACCGGGGATCGAACCGGCCAGGCCGAGGCCCAGCGCGGTCACCAACGGCACGGTCACCGTCGATGTGGTCACGCCGCCGGTGTCGAAGGCGAGCGCGAGGATGGTCCGCGGCGCCCGAAAGGCTTGGAGCGACACAAACACATACCCCACGATGATGTATGCCGGAAGCGACGTCCCGGTGACGATGCGGAAGCAGCCCAACGAGATGCCGATCGCGACACCGACAGCGACGACGAGCCGCAGGCCCCACGCGTTGATCGTGCCGCCCGAGACGACCGCAGCCTTCATCGACACCGCGATGAGGGCGGGCTCGGCGATCGTCGTCGCGAATCCGATGAGTCCCCCGAAGACGTAGACCCAGCCGTAGCTCTGCCACTGGGCGGTCCCGTCGGGGCCGAGCCCGCCCACGAAGGCTGGGTCGGTGAGCTGGGCGGCCATCAGCCGTCCGAGGGGAAAGAGGGCTTCGCCGAGGCCGGCGAGGAAAAGCACCATCCCGGCGATGATGAGAGCGAAGCCCACGAGGATCCGGCGGATGTCCGGCAGCCGACGCCGGATGATGACCGTTTGAAAGAAGACCAGCAACAGACCGATCGGCATGATCGCCAGCACGGTGTCGCGCAGGATCTCCAGGAGCATCGCCCCGACGTCGCTCATACGAAGATCCCGTATGCCATGACGAACATCATTGGGGTGAGCGAAGCGAACGCGATGAGGCCAAAACCGTCGATCATCGGGTTGCGGCCCTTGATCGCGGTCGCCAGCCCCACGCCCAGCGCGGTGGCCAGGGGGACGGTCACCGTCGAGGTCGTCACCCCGCCCGAGTCGTACGCGATCCCGATGATGTCGTGCGGCGCGAAGAGCGTGAGGATCAGCACGCCGATGTAGCCGCCGATGATGAAGTACTGGATCGGCCAGCCCTTGATGATGCGGACCACCCCGACGACGAGCGCTGCGCCCACAGAGAGGGCGACGGTGAGCCGCAGGCCGAGCGCATAGCTCGCCTGGGACCCGGCGGTGGCCGCCAAGGCGCCGTCGGCGGCCCGGACGGCGGCCGCTTCGTCGGCGATGGCAATGAGGGCGGGTTCGGCGACGGTGGTGCTGAACCCGAGGGTGAAGGCGAAGATCACGAGCCACACGATGGACCCGCGCCGGGCCAACCCGTGGGCCATCGCTTCGCCGATCGGGAACAGGCCCATGTCCAAGCCGCGGATGAACAGCGCCAGGCCAAGGACCACACCTATCGAGCCGACGAGAATGCCGTCCAGGTTGGGCAACGGGGCACGAAGCACAAGGATCTGGAAGAATCCGACGACGAGGACGATGGGCAAAAGGTCTCGGACCGCTCCACGCAGATCGGTGGCCAGACCGGTGAGCACCTCTTTGACCACGCCCCGACTTTTCCGGGTCGACCATGTAGAGGCCTAGGGTGCAGACACCCATTTCGGCAGGGTCTGACACGCATTTCGCTCGCCTCACAGCACGGGAGGACCGATGTCGCTCTTCTGGAGGCTGTTTCTCGGCAGCGTCCTCACCTTGCTCGTGGCCACGCTCATCCTTGCGTTTACGCCGGTCACCGTGTCCGCGCGGGCGAGCACCGACGAGATCATCGTCCTGATCGTGGGGCTCGCGGTCATCTACGTCGTGCACGCCCTCATCATCCGCAACGCCCTGGGCCCGCTGGCTGAGCTGCGCCAGGCGCTCACCGACCTCGACTCTCCGCGACCGGATCGGACCGTGCCGGTGCGCCGGTCCGACGAGATCGGGGCGGTCGCGGCGGCATACAACCTCATGCTTGAGCGCCTCGATGCGGAGCGCGAGGAGAGCGTGCGCGCGTCGCTGAGCGCACAGGAGGCAGAGCGTGCGCGCGTGTCTGGGGAGTTGCATGACGCGGTCGGCCAGAGCCTCACCGTGTTGCTGTTGCGCCTGGAAATGCTCGGGCGCGCAGTGCCCGCCGAGTTACGCGACGACGTCGCGGCCTTGAGCGAGGTGGTCCGCCACAACCTCGAGGAGGTGCGGGCCATCTCGGCGCGTTTGCGGCCAGGAGTGCTAGCTGACCTTGGCCTGCCGACAGCTCTGAAGGCTCTGGCCGCCGACCTGCGGCGGCACGCCGGCATACACGTCCACGTCCGTATGCCGTCGGGCTGGGTCGGCTCCGACGAACTCGACCTGGTGATTTATCGGGTCGTGCAAGAGGCGTTGACCAATGTGGTGCGCCACGCTGAAGGGACCAAGGCCGACGTCGACGTTGTGTCGGACGAGCGTGGGCTCACCGTGACGATCTCCGATAACGGTGTGGGGATCGCGGGAGTCCCGGGGACCGGCATGATGGGCATGGGTGAGCGGGCGCGCCTGGTGAAGGGTCGTCTCGACCACACGAGCGAGCCGGGCCTCGGCACCACCGTGACGTTGACCATCCCGAGGACCACGGAGGGAGTGCGCCAGTGATCACGCCGACGGGGCAGGGCCACACCGGAGCCGGTGCGGCCCCCGGCCCGGCCCGAGTGCTCCTCGCCGACGACCATGCCCTGGTGCGCCACGGAGTGCGGCTCATCATCGACGCCGAGCCCGACCTGCAGGTCGTCGCCGAAGTCGCCGACGGGGCCGCCGCTGTCGAACGATGCGTCCAGGGCGGGATCGACCTGGCCATCCTCGACGTGTCGATGCCCCGGATGACCGGCTTGCAGGCCGCCCGGGAGATCAGCCGCCGGGGGCTGCCGCTGCAGATGCTCATCCTGTCGATGCACGACAACGAGCACTATCTCTTTGAGGCGCTCAAGCTCGGCGCGGCCGGCTATGTGCACAAATCGGTTGCCGACCGCGATCTCATCACCGCGTGCCGTTCGGCGCTGCGCGGCGAGCCGTTCCTCTATCCGGCGGCCGTCGCCACGCTCATCCGCAACTACCTCACCATGGGCCAAGACCCGTCTCGTGAGTCTTCGTTGCTGACCCCTCGCGAGGAGGAGGTGCTCAAACTCATCGCCGAAGGTCACAGCGGGCGGGAGATCGCCGACCTGCTCGTGCTCTCGCCGAAGACCGTCGAGCGCCATCGCGCCAACATGCTGGAGAAGCTCGGCATGAAAGACCGCCTCGAGCTCACCCGCTACGCCATCCGAACCGGTCTCATCGAGCCGTGAGAGTACGGGGCGTCCGGCTTAGGCCTGGCCGGTGCGGCTGAGGACATCCTGGAACCAGTCGACGCTCGTGTCGAACGCCTTGTGTCCGGCGATCCGTGGGAACTCAATGGCCCGCAACTCGTCCCCACGCTCCTCGTCGTGCCCGACGACACCGGCAGTGCTGGCCACGGCGGCCTCGAAGGCCTTGCCACACATCGAGGCGATGAGCGTGAGGTCCTCGGCGCTGGCCTTGGCGGATCGGCTGAAGTAGCCGGACTTCTGGACCATCGTCTTCTCGGCCCGCAGCCGATCGGCGAACTGCCTGGCGAAGTACTGCCCGGGGTTGATCATGTCGAGCTTGACGTGGCCGAACGGATCACGCGGCACCTCTTGGCCGGCCGCCTCCATCGCGGCGACGATGTCGGGGACGCCCGCTCCCTCGGAGAGGAAGATGTTGACGCAGCCCACTTCGTCCATGATCTGCTCGAGGCGGGCGGCCTCGGCGTCGAGATCGATGTGCATCTCGGGGACGTAGACGGCGTGGATGGCCCAACGTTCGGGGGACAGCCCGAAGCTCGGCACCCACTCCTGCTCTGCGTGCCAGGCCTGGTAGTCGCTAGCGGCCTTGCCGGTGAGCCAGCCGCAGCCGCGGCCCATGACCTCGTGGATGATGAGCATCCGCGGGTTGGAGCCGTGCTCGGCGAGCACGTTCTGGGCGAAGATCGATGCCTCTTTCGCGGCCGTCAGGGCGCCGAGCGACTGGCGGATCGGCACGATGTCGTTGTCGATCGTCTTGGGCAGCCCGACAACCGTGAGCTCGTAGCCCTCGGAATGCAGGTATGCCGCAAGGTCGGCGGCCGTCGTGTTCGTGTCGTCACCGCCGATGGTGTGCAGGACGTCGACGCCGTCGGCCTTGAGCCGTTCCGCGGCAACGTGCAGGGGGTTTTCACCTTCCTTGACAAGGCCCCGCTTGATCAGGTCCTTGGCGTTGGTCAGCTTGACCCGACTGTTGCCGATCGGGCTGCCGCCGAAGCCGCGCATCACGTGGGCCTTGGTCCGGGTCTCCTCGTCGACCACCAGGTAGTTTCCGGCCAGCACCCCGTGATAGCCGTGCAGGTAGCCGATGATCTCGGCCTCGGGCAGCATCTTGGTGTAGAGCTCGATGAGGTCACCGACCGCGGCGGACAGGCAGGGGGCATAGCCGCCTGCGGTGAGTAGTGCGACTCGACGGATCTCGCGAGACATGGGGGACCTTTCCGTCCGGGGCGGCTTCGGCTCCAACCCTATGACCGTATGCCGCGCGCGCGCCATGACCGCATGCCGTTCGCGCGCTTGCCGCGTGCCGCCCGCGCTGGCAGCGTGCGGCATACAAGCGGCGTTCACCGGACGGACACCTCGATCGGGAGGTGAGTCTGGACGGTAGCCCCGTCCGGGGCTGATGACGCCGCTGGTGACGCGTCCGATGTCGCCCCAACAGCACCCACGGCGTCATCAGCTGCGCTTTCACGCCCGGGGCCGTCGCGGTTACGGCCATCGGCGTGGCCATGATGCGCGCGCTAGATTCGCCCCATGCCCGAGTCGGATCCCAGCCCGCTCATTCTCGACTCGACCGAGCAGCGGGTGCTCGGCAGCCTCATGGAGAAGCAGCGCTCCGTCCCGGGCAGCTACCCGCTGTCGCTCAACGCGCTTCGGACCGCATGCAACCAGGCCACCAGTCGTGACCCGGTCGTCGATTGGGACGAGCACACCGTCACCGAGGCCCTGCGTGGCCTGCGACAGCGAGAGCTGGTCCGAGTGGTCCACGGCGATCGGACGCTGAAATACCACCAGCTCCTCGATGTGCGCCTCGAGCTGGCAGACGACGAGCGCGCCCTGCTCACCGTGTTGTTACTGCGCGGGCCGCAGTCGGCCGGCGAGCTGAAGACCCGGACCGATCGCTTGCACTCCTTCGCGGATCGGGGCGAGGTTGAGGCGTGCCTCGGCCGGTTGGCCGATCGCAGCGAAGCACTGGTGGTGCAGCTGCCCCGCCAGCCTGGGCAACACGATCCACGCTGGGTCCACCTCCTGGGGCCGGTGCCTGCGGCGGCGGCGGCGTTGCACCCACCGATGCCGGTGGTCGACCGTGAATCGGTGCTCGCCGATGGCGCGGCCGCGCGCGACGCCCGGGTGGTGGCCGCCTACGACAGCGTCGCGACGGCATACGCGCTGGAGTTCGGCGAGGAACTGGCGGCCAAGCCCTTCGATGCATGGCTGCTGTGCCGGGTGGCCGAGCTCGCCGGCATCGATCCGGTGGTGGACGTCGGGTGCGGGCCGGGGCAGGTGGCCCGGTTCCTCACCGACGCCGGCGCGACGGTCACGGGAGTCGACCTGTCGCCGGGGATGATCGCGCAGGCGCGTCTGGGTCACCCCGAGGTCACCTTCGAGGTGGGTGACCTGCGCGCGCTGATGCGCCCCCGGCTCGCCCCCGCGTGGGGGGCCATCACCGCCTGGTATGCCGTGGTGCACCTTGCCGAGAGCGAATTGCCTTCTGCGATGGCTGGGTTGGCCCGGGTGCTGCGTCCGGGGGGATGGCTGGCGCTGGCCACCCACATCGGCGCCGCGGTCCATCACGTCGAGGCCCTGCTCGACGAATCGGTCGACCTCGACTTCGTCCTGCACGACCCGACGGCTGTCCGTGCCGCCATCGAGTCCGCTGGTCTCACCGTCCTTGAGTGGTATGTCCGCGGCCCGCTGGCCGGCGTCGAGCCAGACACCGAACGGCTCTATGTGCTCGCCCAGCGCCCCACGTGATCCTTAGGGCAGCTCGGGGAGCGTGCACCCGTTGGGCCCGTGGTTGCAGTAGCCGGCGGGGTTCTTGTGCAGATATCCCTGGTGGTAGTCCTCCGCGAGATAGAACTCACCGGCCTCGGCCGCAGACCGGATCTCGGTGGTGATCTCGCCGTATCCCTTGCCGTGCAACACCCGCTGGAACGCGTCCCGGGTCGCCATCGCGGCCGCCTGCTGCTGCGTGGTCGTCCAATAGATCGCCGACCGGTAGGCCGTGCCCACGTCATTGCCCTGCCGCGCGCCCTGGGTCGGGTCATGGTTCTCCCAGAAGGCCTTCAGCAGCGTCTGCGCCGAGGTATGCGCAGGGTCATAGACGACGCGCACCGTTTCCGCGTGCCCCGTCATCCCCGTGCACGTCTCCTCATAGGTCGGGTGCGGTGTGAAACCGCCCATGTATCCCGCCGCGGTGACGATGACCCCGGGCTGCCGCCAGAAGATCCGCTCGACCCCCCAGAAGCACCCCATCGCCAGGTGAAGCACCTCCGACCCCGGTGGCCACGGGCCATCCAGAGGGGTCCCGAGGACCACGTGGGTGGGGGACACAGAATACGGGCGGGTAGGCCGCCCCGGCAGCGCCTGCTGCGCGGTCACCGCCTGTGTTTGACGGCCGAAAAGAAAACCCATTCTTGAAGTATCGCCGATACCCTCCGGCGGTGACCCAATCCGAGCTCACCTCATCCGATACGCCGGGCGCCCCCCGGCGGATGGGGCGCCGGCTGACCCAGCTGTATGCCGGGCTGATCGTCTTCGCTGCCAGCGAGGCACTGATTCTCGAGGCGGGTCTGGGGGTCATGCCGTGGGATGTCCTGCAGCAGGGGCTGGTCAACCTCTTCGGCCTCACCATGGGCACCTGGTCGATCATCGTCGGCATCCTCGTGCTGCTGGCGTGGATCCCGCTGCGCCAACGTCCGGGCATCGGCACGGTGAGCAACGCCATCGTCATCGGCCTGGTCCTCGACCCGATCCTGCGCGCACTTGACGCGCCCGAGTCGCTCGGCTGGCGCGCGGCATACCTGGTCGTCGGGATTGTCGTCAACGGGATCGCGACCGCGGCCTATATCGGGGCGCGCCTAGGTCCAGGCCCGCGAGACGGACTGATGACCGGCCTCGTGCGCAGCACCGGTCGGTCGGTGCGGCTGGTGCGCACGGCCCTGGAGGTCGTCGTTGTCGCAATTGGGTGGCTGCTCGGCGGGAATCTCGGGCTCGGCACCGTGCTCTTCGCCCTGTCGATCGGGCACGTCGTGCACATCTTCCTGCCACGGCTCACCGTCCCCGGCGGCTCGGCGATCCACTGACCGAACCACCTCCGCTGACCGAGCCTCCTCCGCCGAGATTGACCTTGTGCCCCGCCACCTCGGCGTGTCCTGCTCCCAACGTCAATCTCGGCGGGTGGATCGGGCCGCCAGTTGAGCCCACTCGGGTACACTGGCAGCTTCACACCGGGCTCCACACTCCCCGGCAGCATGCTCGGCAGGTGCCCACGTCGACCCGGGGGAACGGCCACCGCAGGCGCCACGTGACCCGACGACACACCCCGAGCAGCCCACCGGTCACTGGTGGTTTGCCGCGGGCCAGGCAAGGAGAGACCAGTGACCGAGACCGCGAAGAGCGCCTACCTCACCCCTGAGGCCGCCGACCGGCTCAAGGCCGAGCTCGAACAACTGTCGACCGAGGGCCGCGTCGAGTTGTCCAAGAAGATCGAAGCGGCCCGCCTCGAAGGCGACCTGAAGGAGAACGGCGGCTATCACGCCGCCAAGGAGGAGCAGGGCAAGATGGAGGCCCGGATCCGCCAGCTCACCCAACTGTTGGAGACGGCTGTCGTCGGTGAGACCCCGCCGCCGGATGACGGCGTCGTCGAGCCCGGAATGGTCGTCACCGTCGAGCTGTTCGACGAGCAGGAGACCTTCCTGCTGGGGCACCGTGAGATCCAGGATCACACCGAGCTGTCCGTGTTCAGCGAGGCGAGCCCGCTCGGGGCAGCTGTCAACGGCCGCACCGTCGGCGAGACGGTCAGCTATGTCGCTCCCAACGGCAAGACCGTCGAGGTCACCATCCTGCACACCAAGCCATACACCGGCTGACGCGCGCCGACAACCGGCAGGTATGCCGCCCGCCTGAGGTGGGCGGCATACCTGCGTCTAGGGGTCGGCCGGTCAGATGAGCAGACAGCGGCGGGCGACCGACCGGGCCGCCTCGGGGTGCTCGGCTGCCAGCAGACCGATGACAACCAGCAGGTATGCCGCGTCAACCCCCACCCGAGGCGCGCGCGGCAACTGCCAGCCACCGCCCTGGTCGTGAAGGACGGCGTCGAGCACGACGGCTGCGGCCGACGACGGTGCATGCCGCAGCACACCCCCCGAACCGAGGACGAGGCCGACGTCGGTGAGTCCCCGGGGCGCTTCACCGGGGAAGGGCGGGCGGGCGTGTCGGCGGACGGCGATGGTCGCGGCGAGCCGGGCGATGGTGAGGTCCAGGACCTGCTCGTCAGCGTCAACCGGCAGTCGGGCCGGGTGGGCGGCCAGCTGCGCGGCATACCGGGGGAGGGCAGCGGGGACATCCAGGCGCTCGCGGCTGGCGGACTCGATCACCCCCTCGGCGCTCCAGCGCATCCCCAGGTCGGCTTCGACGGTGCGGGCGAAGCGCAGCTGGGCGACGACCTCGCGCCGCGGCTGCGCGTCGCCCCCGCGGTAGGTGACCGACGAATACACGTCGGTCGTCGCGCCGCCGACATCGATGACGAGCACGTCCTGGCCGAGCACCTCGGCCAGAATCTCCACGCCGGCCAACACCGCGTCGGGAGTGGCCGCCCGGACGAGGCGGGCGAACAACGGATCGTCGGACAGTCCCTTGCCCCCGATGACATGGCGCAGGAACACCTCGCGAATCGCGGTCCGGGCCTGTTCGGGGGCGACGACGCCGATATCCGGCAGCACATTGGCCGCGAGCAGGTGAGGTCGACCGGCTTTCTCGAGCGCCGCCGCTACGTCCGGGCCGGCATCGACATTACCGGCCACCACGAGCGGGACGGTGCCCGAGAGGGCGCTGGTCGCGAGGACAGATCCGTTGTGCGACAACACGTCTGCGTTGCCGCCGTCGGTGCCGCCGACGAGCAGGACGATGTCGGGGCGACTGTCGATCAGGGCGGCGAGATCGCGCTGGTCGAGCCGTCCGCTGGCGACGTGGACGACCCTGGCCCCCGCCGAGAGGCCGACCCGGAACCCCGCCTCGGCGGTTACGGTGCGCTCATAGCCGACGACGGCCAGTCGCAAGCCGCCGCCGGCGGACGAACAGGCGAGCACTCGCCCGTCGTGGACAGCGGCGGGATCGCCCAGCTGGGCTGCGACGGCGCGCACCCCGTCCATGACATCGGTGCCCAGGGTGGTCGGCGTATCGCAGCGGCCGAGAATGCGACCGGTCGGCAGTTCGACGAGGGTCGCCTTGGTGAACGTCGAGCCGATGTCGACGACGAGAGCCCTCGCCATGGCTCAGCCGTGGATGTCGAGGGCTTCGCGCAGGTCCTCGATGAGGTCCTGCGCGTCCTCGATGCCGACCGAGAGCCGCACGAGATCGCCGGGCACCTCCAGGGGGGTGCCGGCGACTGAAGCGTGGGTCATCTGGCCGGGATGCTCGATGAGCGACTCGACGCCGCCGAGGGACTCTCCGAGCGTCCACAGCCGCACGGCGGCGCAGGCCTTGACCGCAGCGTCCTCGCCGCGTCGCAGCCGGAAGGACACCATCCCGCCGAACCGGCGCATCTGGCTCGCGGCCACCGCGTGGCCGGGGTGGCCGGGCAGCCCGGGATAGAGCACCTGCGACACCGCATCGTGGCCGGTGAGGAAGTCGACGACCCGCTCGGCGTTGTCGCAGTGTCGCTCCATGCGCACCGCGAGCGTCTTGAGACCACGCAGCACCAGCCACGCGTCGAAGGGGCCGGCGATCGCGCCGATCGCGTTCTGGTGAAAGCCGATGCGCTCGCCGACATCCGCGTATGCCGCGACCCCCAGCTCGCGGGCGACGACCACCGCACCGCCGACGACGTCACTGTGCCCACCGGCATACTTGGTCGTGCTGTGGGTGACGACGTCCGCGCCGAGGGCCAGCGGTTGCTGCAGATAGCTCGTGGCGAAGGTGTTGTCGACGACGACCAGGGCTCCGGCGGCGTGCGCGATCTCGGCCAGCCCGGCGATGTCGGCGATGCCGAGCAGCGGGTTGGACGGCGTCTCGACCCAGACCAGCCGGGTCTGGCCGGGGCGGATCGCCGCGCGGACGGCGTCGAGGTCGCCCATCGGTGCGACGGTGTGTTCGATGCCCCCGGGCAGGGCGACGCTGTTGACATAGCGGTAGGTGCCGCCATAGGCGTCGGTGGGCATGACGATGTGGTCGCCGGGGACCGTCAGCGAGCGAATGACGCAGTCCTGCCCGGCCAGGCCCGAGGCGAAGGCGAAGCCTTGTGCACCGCCCTCGAGGGCGGCGAGACACTCCTGCAGCGCGGTGCGGGTGGGGTTGGCCGACCGGGAGTATTCATAGCCGCCGCGGAGTCCGCCGACGCCGTCCTGCTTGTAGGTCGACACCTGGTAGATCGGCGGGACGACCGCTCCGGTCGCCGGGTCGGCCTCCTGCCCGGCGTGGATGGCCGTTGTTGAGAAACCCTGGGTGCGCGCCGTCGTCATGATCGGCGACTCTAGCCGGACGCGCTCAGCGGCGGATGCAGTCGTGGACGAGGCCGCTGAAGGCCAGCGTGGTCGTCTTGATGGTCACTTGGTGGGACGTCGTGCGGGTCGGGGCTGTCGGGATGTCGACCTGCGCCGCGCCGACGACGTTCTTCTTGAGGTCTTGGGCCTGGATCGTGCAGAGGACCGCAACCTGCGGCGGCTTGTGGATGTCGAAGGTCACCGTCATCGTGCGTTCGTCGACGACCTTGTACCCCGTCGTCGTCGCATCGATCTGCTCGTCGGCCACGGACAGGACCCGCCACGAGGCAAAGATCGTGAACAGCACCGTGAAGGCGATGCCCAACGCCCACCACTTCCCGGTGCCGGGGGTGATACGCAGCCTGCTGCCAGCCACCGTGCGAGCCTCTCGTCGTCGAAGTGGGATGATGGTCCACCGTAGCGCCCACCACTGCGAAGGATCCGAGCCAGGTATGCCGCCCACGACGCCGTCGTTCCCGTCGCCGACGGCCCTGCCGGAGGGGTCGCACGCGGGGTTCCGGCTGCTGGCCGTGCACGCACACCCCGACGACGAGTCGAGCAAGGGAGCCGCCGCCACCGCGATGTACATCGCGGCCGGGGCGCGGGTGTGCATCGTCTCGTGCACGGGTGGCGAGCGCGGGGATGTGCTCAACGAGGCGCTCAAACACGATCCGCACATCATGCGTGACATTGCCCAGGTCCGCAGAGACGAGATGAAGGCCGCCGTGGCGGAGCTCGGCTGCGAGCACGTGTGGCTGGGGTTCGTCGACTCGGGGCTGCCCGAGGGCGACCCGCTGCCGCCGCTGCCGGAGGGCTGTTTCGCCCTCGAGCCGCTCGCGGTGACCACCGAGGCGCTCGTGCGGGTGATCCGCGAGTTTCGTCCGCACGTGATGACGACCTATGACGAGCTCGGCGGATATCCGCACCCCGACCACATCATGACTCACACGGTGTCGATGTCCGCCTTCGCGGCGGCCGGCGACCCCACGGCATACCCGCATGCCGGTGCTGCCTGGCAGCCGCTCAAGCTCTACTACAACCAGTCCCACTCCGGAGGCCGGATCAGGGCCTTTCACGACGCCATGATGGCCCGGGGCATCGAGTCGCCGTATACCGAGTGGGTCGAGAACATCGAGCGCCGGGGCAAGCGGCACATCACGACGCGGGTGCCGTGCGGCGAGTTCTTCGAGGTGCGCGACCGCGCGCTGCTTGCGCACGCGACCCAAGTAGACCCGCAGGGCTCGTGGTTTCGGATGCCGCGCGACCTTGAGCGCGAGGTGTGGCCGACCGAGGACTTCGAAGCGGCCCTGGCCTACGCACCGGTCGACGAGGTGGAGGATGACCTCTTCGCCGGGCTCGGCACTGCTGCCGAGGCCGACGAGATGGCACGGCGCCAGGACCTGGCGCTGACGTTCGACGGACGGGTGGCGGTCTAGATGGGTGGTCCAGCTCCCAGCACGGTGATCGGGCCGGGTCTCGGTGCGTTCTTGGCGTTCTTTGCGCTGGCCGTGGCGCTCTTTTTCATCCTGCGCAACATGAACGCCCGGATGCGCAGGATGGCCTATCGCGAGCGCGACCGACTCGCCGCGCTCGAGGCTCAGCAGGCTCAGCAGGCCGCTGAGGTAAGCGACGGCAAGTCAGGCACCGTCGGCGACGGCGCGAAGCCACCGGCAAGCGGCCGCCCGGACCTCGACCCCGCGCCACCGTCGAGCGACCGACCCGACTGAAGCGCCGGGTCTCAGGCGGCAACTGAACCGCAGTTGTCTCAGGCGGCAACGCCGGGGTCTCAGGCGGCAGCAGGCGACGACCCGGAGGCGGCGAGCGCGATGGCCACGAAGTGGACGACGAACGCGGCGACGGTGCATGCGTGGAAGACCTCGTGGAAGCCGAACCAGCGCGGCGACGGGTTAGGGCGCTTGGTGCCGTAGACCACCGCACCCAGGGTGTAGAGCACGCCGCCGACGACCAATAGCGACATGACAACCGGCCCACCGCCGGCGAGCATCGGGCCGAAGTAGAACACTGCCACCCACCCGAGCGCCACGTAGATCGGCGTGTAGAGCCAGCGCGGAGCACCGACCCAGAGCACCCGGAAGAGCACACCCCCGAGCGCTCCCAGCCAGACGATGGTCAGCAGCGACCGCGCCTGGTCGGCGGGTAGCAGCAGCAGCGCGAACGGCGTGTAGGACCCGGCGATGATGAGGAAGATGTTGGAGTGGTCCAGCCGGCGCAACACTCCGTGAACGCGACCCGTCCACGTGCCGAGGTGGAAGACAGCGGACGTGCCGAAAAGCAGTGCCGCCGTCGCGGTGAAGATCGCCGCACCGACCCGGGCCGGCGTCGTGGGAGCAATGCCGACCAGCACGACCCCGCCGAGGAGCACCAACGGGAAGGTGCCTGCATGGAGCCAGCCGCGCAGGCGTGGCTTGAGGGGCGTGGCCGGCTGGGAGGAGAGCGGTCGCTGGTCTGCCGTGGCCGCGTCGAATCTGGGGGTCCTGGTCGAGTCAGTCGGGCTCACGTCTTCAAGAATAACCTACGGGAGCGTAAGTTACGACACCGTAGATTCGACGCGATGCGGGTGTCGACGCGGCTGGCCCCACGCGCTATTCGGAGGATGTGGCCCTGTTCGGAGGGTGCGTGCCCCCGATTAGGAACGGAACCTCCGAATAGCGGGGTGGGTGCGCGGCATACCGGCGGCTGCGCGGCATACCGGCGGTCGGGCGGCATACGGGAGTAGCGTTGCCGTGGCAGGGGTCCGGGCGGTGCGACTCCGGAAGGAGGCGTGGTGGGCCTGAGCAACGTCCTCTACGGCGTGTATGAGCGGCGGTTGACGCGCGGGCTGGACCGCTCTGCGGCGCCGCGTCACGTCGGCGTCATGCTCGACGGAAACCGCCGCTGGGCCAAGGCCAACGGCTTCGACACCGCCGACGGCCACCAGGCAGGTGCGGACAAGATCCAGGACCTACTCGCGTGGTGCGAGCAGGCCGGTGTCGACGTCGTCACCCTGTGGCTGCTGTCGACCGACAACCTCGCTCGCCCCGATGACGAACTCACCCCCTTGATGCGAATCATCGAGGTCGCGGTGAGCGACCTGGCCGCTGCCCATCGGTGGCGGCTGCACCCGATCGGTGCGCTGGATCTGCTGCCCGCCGAGACCTCGGCCATTCTGCGGGCCGCCGAGGTCGCGACGGCCGACGTCCTCGGGCTGACGGTCAACGTCGCTGTCGGCTACGGCGGGCGGCGAGAGATCGCCGACGCCGTGCGGCGACTGCTGCGCGAGCAGGCCGAGAAGGGTATGCCGATCGAGGAGATCGCTGAGCAACTGAGTGTCGAGCAGATCGCCGCGCACCTCTACACCCGAGGCCAGCCCGATCCGGACCTGGTCATTCGTACGTCCGGGGAACAGCGTCTCGGTGGCTTCCTGCTGTGGCAGAGCGCCAAGAGCGAGTTCTATTTCTGCGAGGCCTATTGGCCCGACTTCCGGCACGTCGACTTCCTTCGGGCGCTGCGCGACTACTCCAGCCGCGAGCGCCGCCACGGTCGCTGACCCTGCGCCGCTGACCCATGCGCCGCTGACCTCCACAGCGACAGACCGCCCTGGGCCGACGCGACACGACGACGCGCCGCAGCCCCACCTGCGCTGTGACGGGCCGTGCGCGGCATACCGTTCGGAGCAGGTGAAGCTCGCGAAGGAGGGGTTCGTGGCAGCGACAGGCAAGTCCCAGACCGACCGGTTGACCTACGTTCTGGACACCTCGGTGCTGCTGTCCGATCCCCGGGCGATGCTGCGCTTCGACGAGCACGAGGTGGTGCTTCCCGTCGTGGTCGTCTCGGAGCTGGAGGCCAAGCGCAATCATCCCGAGCTTGGCTACTTCGCCCGGACGGCCTTGCGGATGCTCGACGATCTGCGCGTTGCCCAGGGTCGACTGGATCATCCCGTGCCCGTGGGCGACGACGGCGGTAGTCTGCGAGTCGAGCTCAACCACTGCGATCCGTCAGTGCTGCCTGCGGGATTCCGGTTGGGGGACAACGACACCCGGATCCTGGCGGTCGCCAAGAACCTCGCCGCCGAGGGCCGCGCTGTTGTCGTGGTGAGCAAGGACCTCCCGATGCGGGTCAAGGCATCGGCGGTCGGCTTGGATGCGCAGGAGTACCGCGCTGAGCTCGCGGTGGACTCGGGCTGGACCGGCATGGCCGACCTCGAGATCACCCTCGAGGAGATGAGCTCGCTCTTTGACCACGGGCGCCTTGAGCACCGCGCGGCCGCCGAGTTGCCCTGCCACACCGGGCTGGTTCTGCATTCGCCGCGCGGCAGTGGCCTCGGTCGAGTCGGGCCCGACAAGCAGGTCAGACTCGTCCGGGGGGACCGCGACGCCTTCGGTCTGCATGGGCGTTCGGCGGAGCAGCGGATCGCGCTCGACCTGCTGCTGGACCCCGAGGTCGGCATCCTCTCGCTCGGCGGCCGCGCGGGCACCGGCAAGTCGGCTCTGGCGTTGTGCGCCGGGCTGGAAGCCGTCCTGGAGCGCCGCCAGCACCGGAAGGTCGTCGTCTTCCGCCCCCTGTATGCCGTCGGCGGCCAAGAACTCGGCTACCTGCCCGGCACCGAAGCGGACAAGATGGGCCCCTGGGGGCAGGCGGTCTTCGACACCCTGGGCGCGGTCGTCTCCACAGAGGTCGTCGAGGAGGTGCTCGATCGGGGGATGCTCGAGGTGTTGCCGCTCACCCATATCCGCGGCAGGTCCCTGCACGACTCCTTTGTCATCGTCGACGAGGCCCAGTCGCTCGAGCGCAACGTGCTGCTCACCGTGCTGTCGCGAATCGGGCAGAACTCCCGGGTCGTGCTCACCCACGACGTGGCCCAACGGGACAATCTGCGCGTCGGACGTCACGACGGTGTCGCCGCCGTGATCGAGAAGCTCAAGGGCCACCCGCTCTTCGCCCACGTCACCCTCACTCGCAGCGAGCGCAGTCCGATCGCCGCACTGGTTACCGATCTGCTCGAGGGCATCGAAATCTGAGCTCGGCTGAGCGAGAGGCCGTGCCCCACTCCCTGTTCGGAGGTTGCGGCCCTGATCGGAGGGTGCGTCCCCCCGATCAGGAACGGAACCTCCGAACAGCAGGGGGAGGGGAGGCCGGGGGTGGGAGGCCTGGCAGGGGGAGGGAGGCCGAAGGGACCGCGGATTTGGCTCTGACGCCGATTCATGGCACCCTTCGTGAAAAGTCTCGATTTGGTAACGGACATCGGCGGCGGGTCGGTCACGGGCGTAAGCGGTGGGGCCGTGACGCGTCGGCCGTGGTTCGGGAAGGTTCTCTTGTGAGTGATCCCTACGTCGGGCGGCACCGACGGGCTGCCGCTGCCGCGGCGAGGACGCCTGCGCGCGCCGGTGCTGCGTTCCGCCCGATCGTGAGCACCGCAGCCAGCATCGCCCTTGCTTCGGTGGGCCTGGGTGCGTTCGTCGCGCTCGATGCCGGTCGCGCGGCGCCGAGCCAGTCGGCCCGCCTGGCTCTGCTCGATGCGACCTTTGACCCCGACGGGCAGACGATGGCTGTCGGCCGGCACCTGGGCACCGTTGCAGACGTCGCACCGGCTTTCGATGCCGTCCTGGCCGACCAGGAGATCGGTGCAGCCAATCGGGCATTGACCCAGCGGGTGACCGCGGTGTCGGTCGCCAACGCGCAGGCGGCCGCAGCCGTAGCCGCCGAGGCGGCTCGTCTGGAGCAGGAGCGCCAAGCCGCTGCCGACCGCGCCGCTCGCGACGCGCAGCGTGCCAGCGTGACCGCCAACGCCCGGCAGGACCCGAAGGCGGCCGCCCGGGTGATGGCAGCGGACCGTGGCTGGGGCGAGAGCCAGTTCCAGTGCCTGGTCAAGCTGTGGACCAAGGAAAGCAACTGGCGCTGGAACGCCGACAACCCGACCTCCAGCGCCTACGGCATCCCGCAGGCGCTGCCTGGCTCGAAGATGGCCTCGGCCGGCGCCGACTGGCGTACCAACCCGGTGACCCAGATCTCCTGGGGCCTGGGCTACATCGCCGCCCGCTATGGCACGCCCTGCGCGGCGTGGAACCACTCCGTCCAGCGGAACTGGTACTGACCCTCCCGGCTCAGATTTTGCGCAGCCGCACCTTCTGCACCGAGTGATCCTCGCCCTTGACGATGACGAGGGTGGCCCGCTGACGGGTGGGCAGGATGTTCTCCACAAGGTTGGGCCCGTTGATCGTCTCCCAGATCGTCAGTGCCGTCGCGACCGCTTCGTCGTCCGACAACGAGGCATAGCGGTGGAAGTAGGAGTCGGGGTTGGCGAAGGCGGTCGCTCGCAGGGTGAGGAAACGGTCGACATACCACCGTTCGATGTGCGAGACCCGGGCGTCGACGTAGACCGAGAAGTCGAAGAAGTCGCTGACGGCCAGACCCGTCCCGCCCATCGGCCGTAGCGGCGGAGCGCCCAGGACGTTGAGCCCCTCGACGATGAGCACGTCGGGATGGCGCACGACGATCCGCTCCCCAGGGACGATGTCGTAGGACAGGTGCGAATAGACGGGGGCGCTGACCTCGGCCCGGCCGCCCTTGACTTCGGCGAGGAAGCGCAGCAACGCCCGCCGGTCATACGACTCCGGAAAGCCCTTGCGGTGCAAGAGGCCGCGTCGGCGCAGCTCGGCGTTGGACAGCAGGAATCCGTCCGTCGTGATCAGTGCGACGTTGGGCGTCGACGGCCACCGTGAGAGCATCTCCCGCAAGATGCGCGAGGTCGTCGACTTGCCGACCGCGACCGAGCCGGCAACGCCGATGATGAAGGGCGTGCGCTGCGGGCGCTCCATGAGGAAGTCGCTGATCTCCGCGTGCAGCCGCTCCATCGCTTCCCAATAGAAGGTGAGCAGCCGCGAGAGCGGTAGGTAGACCTCCACGACCTCACGCAGGTCCAGTGGGTGGTCCAGGCCCCGCAGGCGGGCCAAGTCATCGGCGGTGAGGTCGAACAGATGATTTTCGGCCAGCCGCGACCAGTCGGTGCGGCTCAGTTCGACGAAGGGCGTCGGGAACCCCCCGTTGACCTCGCGTCGAGCAGTCACGGAGGCATTCTTGCGTATGCCGCGCTGCGGTTCCCAGGTGCCGACGCGCCAGGGGTTCGGGAACTAGGCTGATCGGCATGTGTGGAATCGTGGGTTACGTCGGGCCGTCGGCCGATACGGTCGCCCTGGACGTCGTCATGGAGGGCCTGGCCCGCCTGGAATACCGAGGCTACGACTCGGCCGGGGTGGCCGTCATCGACGCCGACGGAGTGCAGATGCGCAAGCGCTCCGGCAAGCTCGTCAACCTCCGCGACGACATCGCCGCGCACCCGCTGCCGCCCACCACGACGGCGATCGGACACACGCGCTGGGCCACCCACGGCGGCCCCACCGACGCCAACGCACACCCGCATCTCGGGGGTGCTGAACAGCGGCTTGCCGTCATCCACAACGGGATTATCGAGAACTTCCATTCGCTCAAGACCGGTTTGATCGCCCAGGGGGTGAGCTTCACCTCCGAGACCGACACCGAGGTCGCCGCCCACCTGCTGGCCCAGGCCTATACCCAAAGCGGCGACCTTACCGCCGCGATGCTGGCGACGGTCGCCCAGCTCGACGGAGCCTTCACCCTGCTGACGGTGCACGCCGACCAGCCGGGAGTCGTCGTGGGCGCGCGCCGCAACAGCCCGCTCGTCGTCGGGCTCGGGCAGGGTGCCAACTACCTGGGCTCCGACGTGGCCGCGTTCATCGGGCACACCCGCGATGCGATGGAGCTCGGCCAAGACCAGATCGTGACGATCACGCCCGACTCGGTCTCGGTCATCGGCTTCGACGGCACCCCCGCCGACGGCCGCCGCTACCACGTCGACTGGGACGCCGCGGCCGCCGAGAAGGGCGGCTATCCCTCGTTCATGGCCAAGGAGATCGACGAACAGCCGCATGCCGTGGCCGACACCCTGTTGGGGCGGACCAAGGAGGAGGGCGAACTCGTCCTCGACGAGCTGCGCGTCTCCGAAGAGGCCCTGAGCCAGGTGACGAAGATCGTCATCGTCGCCTGCGGCACGGCGGCATACGCGGGGATGGTGGCCAAGTATGCGATCGAGCACTGGACACGCATCCCGTGCGAGGTCGATCTTGCGCATGAGTTCCGATACCGCGACCCCGTGGTCGACGGCCACACCCTTGTCGTGTCGGTCAGCCAGTCGGGCGAGACGATGGACACCCTCATGGCGGTCAAACACGCCCGCGAGCTCGGCGCGCTGACCATCTCGATCTGCAACACTCACGGCTCGACGATTCCCCGCGAGTCCGACGCCGTCATCTACACCCATGCCGGCCCGGAGATCGCGGTCGCCTCGACCAAGGCCTTCCTCGCGCAGATCACCGCCTGCTATCTGCTCGGCCTGTATCTCGCCCAACTGCGCGGTGGTTCCTCTGCCGTCGAGGCGGCGGCCGTCATGCGCGATCTTCGGGAGATGCCGGCCAAGATCCAAACCGTCCTGGACCGGATGGATCGTGTCCGCGAGATCGCCCGGTTCATGGCCGATACCCGGTCGGTGCTCTTCCTCGGCCGGCACGTCGGCTATCCGGTGGCGCTCGAAGGGGCGCTCAAACTCAAGGAGATCGCCTACATCCACGCCGAGGGCTTCGCGGCCGGCGAGCTCAAACACGGTCCGATCGCGCTCATCGAACCCGGCCAGCCGGTCTTCGTCGTCGTCCCCGGCCCCGACACCCCCCATGACCTGCACGCCAAGATCGTCTCCAACATCCAGGAGATACGCGCCCGGGGGGCCCGGACGATCGTCGTCGCCCAGGACGGTGACGAAGCGGTCGTGCCCTTTGCCGACGAGGTGATCCGGGTTCCGGTGTCCGCGCCGCTGCTGCAGCCGCTGCTCACGGTCGTGCCGTTGCAGGTCTTCGCGTGCGAGCTTGCGGTGGCCAAGGGCCTGGATGTCGACCAGCCGCGCAATCTCGCCAAGTCCGTGACGGTCGAGTGACGGCCGATTCGATGCCCCGGCCCCCGATGGTCCGACCCCGAGGGAGCCTGTGATGATCCTCGGGGTCGGCATCGACGTGGTCGACATCTCACGCTTCCACGAGTCGCTCGAACGGACCCCAGCCCTGCGCAATCGGCTCTTCACCGCCCATGAGCAACAGATGTCCGTGCAGTCCCTCGCAGCCCGCTTCGCCGCCAAGGAGGCGCTCGCCAAAGCCCTCGGCTCACCGGTGGGGCTCTCGTGGACCGATGCGACCGTCCTGCGGGGGCCGCACGGCCGTCCCGAGCTCGACGTGCGCGGCAGTGTGCTGGCGCGCGTCGAGGCCCTGGGCATCCAGACCCTGCATGTCTCGCTGTCTCACGACGCGGGTATCGCGTCGGCCGTCGTCATCGCCGAGGGGGAGCTGTGATCCAGGCCTTTTCCGTGGCCGACGTCCGTGCCGTCGAGCAAGCCGCCATGGCAATCCTGCCCGACGGTGAGCTGATGTCCCGAGCCGCCGCCGGCCTCGCCGACGTTGCCGGCGACCGTCTGGCGACCCACGGTGGCCGGCGGGTCGTCGCCCTCGTCGGCGGCGGCAACAACGGAGCCGATGCCCTGTATGCCGTCGCGCTGCTCGCCGAAGTCGGCTATGCGGCGGCGGCGGTGTGCACGGCATACGGGAGCATTCACCAGGGGGCCCGGGAGGCGGCGTCGGAGGCGGGTGTCGTCCTCGTCGAGGGCGACGGACCCGACTGGGCGGCGGCGCTGGCCGAGGCCGACCTGGTCCTGGACGGCATCACCGGAATCGGCGGGCGCCCAGGGCTACACGACGAGGCGCTCGCCTGGGTGGCAGCAGTCCCGGACGACGCACACGTGATCGCCGTCGACCTGCCGAGCGGGCTCGACCCGGCCGGACTCGTCGGCACCTCCGACGCTGTGTTCGCCGACGAGACGGTGACCTTCGGGGCGCCCAAACCCGCCCATCTGCTGCCCGCGACCGAACCGGCGATCGGTCGGCTCACCGTCATCGACATCGGACTGGACTTCCAGGGGCGCTCGCCGGTTGTCGAACGGCTCCTGCCCCACGACGTCGCGCAGCTATGGGCCTGGCCCGGGGCTTCGTCGGACAAGTACTCGCGGGGCGTGGTCGGGATCGTCGCGGGGTCGGCCGCCTATCCGGGCGCCGCGGTGCTCAGCGTGCTGGGCGCTCTCGGAGTCGGGCCGGGCATGGTCCGCTACTTCGGCCCCGACCCGGTGGCGGCCCTCGTGCATGCCCACGCTCCCGAAGCGGTCACCGCCGCCGGGCGCGTGCAGGCCTGGGCGTTGGGCTCCGGAGTCGACGCCGATGACCAGGATGACGAGATGCAACTGCTCTGGATCCGTGAGGCGCTGGACTCCGATGCCCCCTGCGTCGTCGACGCGGGCGCGCTGGCTCTCGTCAAGCGCCGGGCCGCCCCGACCGTGCTCACCCCGCATGCCGGCGAACTGGCGCGCCTGCTCACCCGGCTCGGGACCGGCCCGGACCGCTCGTTCGACGCGCCGGCGGCTCGGGCCGGGGCAGGCGCGGTGACCCGGGAGCAGGTCGTGGACCGCCCCGTGGCGCACGCCCAGGCTGCGGCCGATGCCCTCGAGATGGTCGTGCTGCTCAAGGGGTCCACGACCCTCGTCGTCTCGCCGTCCACGGCCGGTCGACCGATCCGGGCCCAGGCCGACGCCCCGGCGTGGCTTGCGACGGCGGGGTCCGGCGACGTCCTGACGGGCGCCATCGCCACCCTGCTCGCCGCCGGGCTCGACCCCGTCGACGCCGCCTCCCTCGGCGCTCTCGTGCATGGGGTGGCCGGAGATCGGGCCAACCCGGGCGGCCCGGTGCGCGCGCTGGAAGTCGCCCACGCCCTGCCAGCCGCGGTGAGCTGGCTGCTGCGCCAGCGACCCCAGCCGGCAGTCGCCTGACAGACTGCCCGGTGATGCTCACCCACCCTCAGCCCGGAAGCCCGGCGACGGCATACATCGATCTCGACGCGATCGCAGCCAATGTCGCAACCCTGCGCAGCCGTGCACCGTCGACGGCGTTCATGGCCGTCGTCAAGGCCGACGCGTATGGTCACGGCCTGCTGCCGGTCGCTCGCGCCGCCCAGCGCGGCGGCGCGAACTGGCTGGGGACGGCCCTGCTCGGCGAGGCGCTCGAGCTGCGGGCCGACGGGATCACCGGTCGGGTGATGACTTGGCTACACGTCCCCGGCACCGACTACGCGCCTGCCCTGGCCGAGGAGATCGATCTCGGGGTGTCGGCGGCCTGGGACCTGCAGGAGGTGGCCGCCGCAGCGCGCTCCACCGGACACATCGCTCGGGTCCATCTCAAGGTCGACTCGGGGCTCGGCCGAGGCGGAGCGTATGCCGCGGACTTCAGCGCGCTCGTCGCGGACGCGCGCCGACTGCAGGAACAGGGCAGCGTCCGGGTGGTCGGCGTGTGGTCGCACTTCGCGTGTGCCGACGAGCCGGGCCATCCATCGATCCAGGCCCAGCAGGACGCCTTCGACGCCGCCGTCGATGAGGTGCAGGCCGCCGGCTGTGAGCTGGAGGTCCGGCACCTGGCCAACTCGGCGGCCACCCTCACGCGGCCGTCCGCCCACTATGACTTGGTCCGGGTCGGCCTGGCCGTCTACGGGCTGTCCCCCGTTCCCCAGCTCGGCCAGCCCGCGGCATACGGGCTGGTGCCGGCGATGACGCTCGTCGCCCGGCTGGCCTTGGTCAAAGAGGTGCCCGCAGGCCAGGGGGTGTCGTACGGGCACCTCTACCGCACCACGGAGGCGACCCGGCTGGGCCTCGTGCCGATCGGCTATGCCGATGGGATCCCTCGTCATGCCAGCGCGGTAGGGCCCCTGTCGGTCGCAGGAACGCGCCACACCATCGCCGGACGGGTGTGCATGGACCAGGTGGTCGTCGATCTGGGGCCCGGCTCGCGCGCCCAGGCCGGTGATGAGGTCGTCCTGTGGGGAGCTGACCCGGCGCTCGGGCCGACCGCGCAGGAGTGGGCGGTGTCGACGGGCACGATCTCTTATGAGATCGTGACCAGGTTGGGTCCGCGGGTGGAACGGGTCTATCGCACGCAACAGACGAATCAGGCACGGCAGATGCGCAAGGAGGCGTAGTGGCCAGAGGTCGACCCAACCTCGTCGGGCTCGGTGTCAGCCTCGGAGCGGCTGGCGCAGCCGGGGCACTGGGCGCCGCCGGACTCATCGCCGACCGGATCCGGCGGCGCGAGGATGCCGCACTGCCCGAGTACGCCAGCCTCATTGAGCCGTCCACGTCCGTGCAGGCCGTGGTCGCCGATGACGGCGTCGTGTTGCACGTCGCCATCGATGAGCCGACCGGACCGACAACGACGGCCGCCGGGCGCCCCAAGGCCACCGTCGTGCTCTCGCACGGCTATTGCCTCACCTCGGAGTGCTGGGTGTTGCAGCGCCGCGCGTTGCGCCGGGCCGGTTATCGCGTCGTCAGCTGGGACCTGCGTGGCCACGGCCGCTCCGAGAAGGGACCGGGCGGGGGATACCAGATCGAACAGCTAGGCAGCGACCTGTATGCCGTCATCGCCGCCACTGCGCCCGAGGGGGACCTCGCACTTGTCGGGCACTCGATGGGCGGCATGACCGTCATGGCGATGGCTGACAGCCACCCCGAAGTCATCACCGAGCGGACCATCGCCTTCGGCTGCATCGCCACCTCGCCCGGGAGTCTGCCCCTGGCCAACGGCGGGTTCGCTGCCTCAGCGGGCAAGCGGTTGCTCGAACGCCTCGGGCCGAGCGTCTTCACCCAGTTGTCCAAGCGCCCCGCTCTGCTCGGCAGCCTGCTCAAGGCCAACCGAGACGTCGAGGAGTTCCTGGTCGAGCGGTATTCGTTCGCCTCGCCCGTCCCGCGCAGCGTGGTGCGGCTCACCGCCAAGATGCTGCTGGGGACCGATCTGGCGGTGATGAGCGACTTCGTGCCGACCTTCGATACCTACGACAAGATCGCGGCGCTCGCTCACTTCGCCCACGTCGAGACGCTCGTGTTCAATGGAGTCGCCGACATCCTCACCCCGCCTGCGCACAGCGAACTCATCGTCAAGGGGATCCCCGGCTCCGAGCATGTCCTCATCAGAGATGCCGGTCACGTCATCATGCTCGAACACCCCGACCTGCTCAACGACCACCTGCTGGGGCTGTTCGAGCGGGCCGAGGCCGGTCGGGCCAAGCACCTCGACCCGGGCGACAAGCCGCATGTCACCCTCGTCGTCACGCCGGTGGGCAAGGCCCGCCGGGTGCGCGAAGGGCTCCGCGCGCAACTCAAGCGTCAGCATGTCTGATGCCACACCGACCGCAGCGCCTTCACCGACCGCACCGACCGACCTGACCGACCCGGCCGACCTGACCGACACGCACGAGTTGAGCGTCGAGCTGCCCGACGCGGAAGCTACCCGGGAGCTCGGCCGGCGATTGGCTGGAGTCCTGCAGGCCGGGGACCTGCTGGTGCTCGCCGGTGACCTCGGCGCCGGAAAGACGACTCTCACTCAGGGTCTCGGCGCCGGGCTCGGCGTGCGCGGCCCGGTGACCTCGCCGACCTTCGTCATCGCCCGGGTGCACCCCACGCTGACCGGGGGCCCGGCCCTGGTCCACGTGGATGCCTATCGGCTCGGCAGCGCGATCGAGCTGGACGACCTTGACCTTGACACCGACCTGGACGCATCCGTCGTCGTCGTCGAATGGGGGCACGGAGTCGCCGAGCAGCTCAGCGCCGATCGGGTGGAGCTGGTGTTGCGCACGGTCGGGCCGGGGGAGGCCAGGAGCGCCGTGCTCACCGCGATCGGCGAGCGCTGGTCTGGAGCGCTGGCTGGCGGTGCGCTGGCGGCAGCGCTCGGCGGTGCTGGGTCGGCGGCTCTGTCGAGCTCATCGTCGTATGCTGCCCACAGTGCTGACGCGGATGCTGCGTCGAGTGGGGAGCCGGCCAACAACTAGCCTTGGCGGGTGCTGCTGCTCGCCCTCGACACCTCTACCAGCGCCATCACCGTCGCCCTGCACGACGGCTCCACTGTGCTGGCGGAGGCGAGCACCATCGACCCGCGGGCCCACGGCGAACGGCTCGCACCCGGCATCCGGGCGGTCTTGGACGAAGCGTCGGCGGCACCGGGCGACCTCACCCACATCGTCTGCGGCCTCGGCCCCGGCCCGTTCACCGGTCTGCGTGTCGGCATCGTCACCGCCCGAGTGCTGGCGTTGGCGACCGGCGCGTCGCTGCATGGGCTGTGCTCCCTCGACGCGCTGGCCGCAGCCGTGGACGCCGCGACCGCCGGGGAGGTGCTCGTCGCCACCGATGCGCGGCGCAAGGAGGTCTACTGGGCACGGTATGCCGTGTCTGCCGGCTCTGTGGTCGCGCTGAGCGCGCCGGCGGTGGCCCGACCGGCCGACCTGCCCGAGGGCGTGCGCGCCCTGCCGGCCCTCGGGCGCGGGCCGCTGCTCTATCCGGAGTTCTTTCCCGCGCCCCATGGGCCCCTCGACGTGCGGGCCGGCGTGCTGGCCGAGCTGGCCGTATCGCGACTGGGTGCCGGCGACGCCCTTGCCGATCGGGAGCCGCTCTATCTGCGCCGCCCGGACGCCACCCCGCACGTCGTCGCGAAGTCGGCGCTGGGATGACGACGACCGGATCCGGCCGACCGGCGACGCCCACCCTGCGCGAGGTGCGCTGGACCGATCTCGCCGCCCTGGCCGAGATCGATCGTGAGCTGTTCGCCGACGACGCCTGGGCCGAGCCGACCTGGTGGTCCGAGCTGGCCGGACGCCCTCGGCGCGACTATGTCGTCGCCGTCACACCGGACGGCGAGGCCGTCGCTGGATATGCTGGCCTCGACCATGGTGGCGACACCGCCGACGTGATGACGCTCGCCGTGCGCGCGGCATACCGGGGGTCGGGACTTGGCGACCGACTGGTGGAGCATCTCGCGGACCGGGCCACGCGGGGCGGCGCTGTGGCTTTGATGCTGGAGGTGCGCGCCGACAACGGCCCGGCCTTGGCCCTCTATGCGCGGCACGGCTTCGATCAGGTAGCCGTGCGGCGGCGGTACTACCAGCCTGGGGATATCGACGCCCTTGTGATGCGCCGACTCCTGCCGGCGCCCCGCGCGTCCGACGCAGTCGACGCCATAGACGCAGTCGACGCCATAGACGCAGTCGACGCCATAGACGCAGTCGACGCCATAGACGCAGTCGACGCCTTGGACGGAGGAAGGCAGCCATGACGACGCCAGACCAGCCGCTGGTGCTCGGCATCGAGACCTCGTGCGACGAGACCGGGGTAGGGATCGTCCGAGGCCAGACCCTGCTTGTCGACACCATCGCGAGTTCGGTACAGGAACATGCCCGATTCGGCGGGGTCGTGCCCGAGGTCGCCTCGCGGGCCCATCTCGAGGCCATGGTGCCCACGATCGAGCGAGCCTGCCGCGATGCCGGGGTCCGGCTCACCGACATCGATGCCGTGGCGGTCACCGCCGGACCAGGGCTCGCCGGCGCCTTGCTCGTCGGCGTGGCCGCGGCGAAGGCGCTCGCCCTCGGGCTGGGGCGGCCGATCTACGGCGTCAACCACCTCGCGGCGCACGTCGCGGTCGACGTGCTCGAGCACGGTCCGCTCCCCGAGCCGACGATGGCCCTGCTCGTCTCAGGAGGGCATTCCTCGCTGCTGCTCGTTCCCGACGTCACCGCAGACATCCGCCCGCTCGGGGCGACCATAGACGACGCGGCCGGGGAGGCCTTCGACAAGGTCGCCCGCGTGCTCGGGTTGCCGTTCCCCGGCGGCCCGCACATCGACCGGGTGGCCCGCGAGGGCGACCGGCTGGCCATCGACTTCCCTCGGGGGCTGACGACCGGGCGCGACCTGGAGCGATATCGCTTCGACTTTTCCTTCTCGGGTCTCAAGACGGCCGTCTCACGCTGGGTCCAGGTGCGCCAGGCGGCGGGAGAGACGGTGCACGTGGCCGATGTCGCGGCCAGCTTCCAGGAAGCCGTAGTCGACGTCCTCACCCGCAAGGCGATCGCTGCCTGCCGCGACCAGGGGGTCGACGACCTGCTCATCGGCGGTGGAGTGGCCGCCAACTCGCGGCTGCGCGCGCTCGCACAGCGGCGGTGCGACGCGGCCGGTATCCGGCTGCGGGTTCCGCGCCCCGGGTTGTGCACCGACAACGGGGCGATGGTCGCGGCCCTGGGAGCTCAGGTCGTGGCGCGCGGCGGTGCGCCGTCGGCTCTGGACCTGCCGGCTGACTCCTCGATGCCGGTCACGGCGGTGCGGGCCTGACAGTCCTGACGCCGGACCTGTCACCCGCAGCGGACCAGCCCAAAGCGGGCCTTGAGGGTGAGCACCCGGCGAATCGACTCGTCGATCGAGGCGTGGAAGGCGGCGTCGGAGTCGGCCCGGGCCCGGATCTCCGCGAGCATCGTCGGCGCTTGGGCGGCGCTAGCGGTGAGCACCAGGTCCCCGCCGGCGGCGAGGAAGCGGACCGCCCGCTGCCCGACCGGGACCGCGGCGACCGCCGCGGCCACGCCGACGTCGTCGGTCACGACCACCCCGTCGTAGCCGAGCTGCCCGCGTAGCAGATCGGTCACGATCGCCCGGGAGAAGACGGCCTGGTTGTCCGGGTCGAGGCCCGGGTAGCGGGCCGAGGACACCATCACCAGCCCCACCCCCGCGTCGATTCCGGCTCGGAACGGCGCAAGAAAGGGGTCGTGCACGGTGGCCACCGAGTCGGTGATGCCGCTGGCCGTGACGTCGGTGTTGCCGGTGACCCGGCCCAGGCCCGGGAAGTGTTTGACCGTCGCGATCACCCCCCGCGACTGAATCGCCGTGACGAGCAGCGGCACTGCGTGCGACACCACAGTCGGGTCTGAGCCGAGTTGGCGGTCGTGTTTGCCGATCGGAGCATTCGACTTGGCACGGTCGAGCGGCACTGTGTCGGCGACCGGGGCGAGGTTGACGTTGACCCCTGCGGCCGACAACTCGCGACCGATGCCCTCGCCGAGGGCCGACACTGCGCCATCGCCCAGCCGACCCTGCCGGAGCGCGGAGGGCAGCACGGTGAAGCCGGCGCCCTTGAGCTGTTGGACCGCGCCACCCTCCTGGTCGGCGGCGATGAGCAGGTCGGCGGGCCCGGTGGCGACCTGCTGCAGATGGGCCGAGGTGCTTCGTACCGTCGCCGCGCCGGACCATCCGCCGAGATAGATCACCGACCCGACCCGGCGGGATCGGATCGTCGCATCCATGCCCCCCGGCGCCTGGTTCGGGTGGATCCCGACCATGAGCAGCTGGCCCAGACGCTCGGCGTCGCTCATCCCGGTGAACACGGTGGCGGCGCAGGCCCTGGCCTGCGGCTCGCTCAACACCCCACCACCCGGGTAGCCCGTCGCCGTCGCCGTCGCTGTCGCTCCCGGGGCAGTTGTCGCGCCGCCGGGGTCGGCAGGGTCCGACGACTCTGAGGTGATCGAACGACCGGGCGTTGTCCAGGCTCCGGTCGAGCTGGTCGCAGTCGCGTCCGCTCCGGTGGGGGCCGTGGTGCCGGTGCACCCCGCGGCGAACACGCCCAGCAGAGCCAGCACGACGGCATACGGGCGGGCCAGCCGGCGGGACACGCAGCCGTGGGGCATGGGCATGGACTCTAGTCGCCGAACGGCGCGACTGCCCGGCCAGCGCCCCTGCCCGCGCCTGTGGCTGTGCCTGTGCCTGTGCCCGCCAAGGGTTCGGCCCCCGGATTCGCCGGTCCCCGGTCGCCTGGACGGCATACTGGGCGGTTGTGGGAGCGACCGGGCGAGGGGTGTGCTGATGGCGCGGGTCGTCGTGCTTGGATCGCTCAACGTCGACATCGTCGCCCACGTCGAGACCCTGCCCCGCCCCGGCGAGACTGTCGCGGCCGTGCGGCCGATCGTTCGGCTGGCCGGTGGCAAGGGCGGCAACCAAGCGGTCGCCGCCGCGGACGCCGGCGCGAACGTCGTCATGGTCGGGGCGGTCGGCGACGACGAGGCCGGCCGGGCCTATACGGTTCGGCTGGCCGGCCGGGGGATCTTCCCGCGCCTTGCCGTCGTCCACGGCGTCCCAACCGGCACCGCGTTTGTCACGGTCGCAGCGTCCGGCGCCAACGCGATCGTCGTCGCCCCCGGGGCCAACGCCCAGGCCCGGGCCGAGGTCGCCGATCTCCTCGAGGGCGACGTGTTGCTCTGCCAGCTCGAGGTCCCGGTCGAGGTGGTCGCGGCGGCGGCGCGCCTGGCCGCTCGGGCTGGAGCGCGGGTCGTCATCAACGCTGCCCCGTATGCCGCCCTCCCGGCCGACGTCCTCGCCCTGGCCGACCCCCTGGTCGTCAATGAGGTCGAGGCCGGGCAATTGGCCGATTCCGGGGCGGTGCCGGGGTCGTTGCTCGTGACGTTCGGCGCGGCGGGGGCGAGCTGGGATGGTGAGCGGGTGGACGGCGTACCAGTCCCGGCGCAGCAGGTCCTGGATACAACAGGCGCTGGGGACGCCTTCTGCGGCGCGCTCGCGGCGGCGCTTGCTAGAGGTGACGACCGGGCGACGGCGTTGCGCTGGGCAGCGACGGCCGGCGCCGACGCGGTCCGGCGCGTGGGCGCGCAACCCGATCCGCAGCTCTGACGGCAGCCACCGCGCGCTGACCGCAAGGGTGGCCGACCGCAGGGGTGGCCGGGTCCTCGGCCCATCCGCTATTCGGAGGTTACGGCCCTATTCGGAGGGTGCGCGCCCCCGATCAGGAACGGAACCTCCGAATAGCGGGGGAGGGAGTGGGGGGGAGGGAGTGGGGCAGGGGCGAGGAGGGGCAGGCGCGAGGGGGGAAGGGCCGGGGGGCGAGGAGAGCGAGAGTCAGCTGCGTTCGACGACGATGGCCACGGCCCGGCCCGCGATCGCGCTCACCACGAGGATGGCCGAGCCCTCGGCGGATGAAAGCAGCGAGCGCCGCAGGGCATCGGCGTCGATGGCCGCACCCCGCTTCTTCAGAGTCACCCGGCCGATGTCGCGCTGCCGGAGCCAACTGCGGATCGCCTTGACCCGCAACGGCATTGCCTCGATGACTCGATAGCTGCGCAGCCATGGTTGGGTGCCGATCGTGTCGCTCGACGCGTAGCCAACCGCGGCCGAGAGCTCCCGGCCCGGCAAGGCGCCGCTCAGCCCTGCGCGCACGACCGACTTGTCGGCTTCCAACAGCCACGGGCCGATCTCCGACAGGGCGCTCAGCGGACGGTGGCCGGCCGGGTCGCCCACGTCGGCCTCGGTGACGACGGCGGCTGGTGCGCCGGGGCGGCATACGGCGGCGGTGCGGCCCCGTGAGTGCACGAGTGGCCCCCACCACACCACGCATTCGAGGACCTCGCCCCGCCACGAGGTCCACTGCGCCTCACAGCCGTCGGGCAGGGCTGCGTGCGCGAAGGCGGGGGAGAGCTTCGCCCCCGTCGCGGGGATATCCGCAGCCCACGCCCGCACCTGTGCCCAACTCGGGGACAGGGCATCGAGGGCGAAGACCCGCCTGGCCCGGCCCGCGTGGTCGCGCACCCCGCTCACTCTGCGGGCCGGGTCGACCCACACCCCCGTATGCCGCCCGCTCACCCGCGAGGGCAGGCTCACCTGCGTGGCCTGGCCGGCTCGGGCGACGGCAGCCGGCCACGGCTTCAGGTTGCTCGAGGCGATGGCTGCGGTCACCGGGTCGACGTCGAGTGCGTCGACCGACAGCCCGGCCTCTGCGAAGGCCATCGCATCGGAGCCGATTCCGCAGCCGAGGTCGGCGACCTGACCGATGCCTGCCGCGGCGAACCGCTCGGCGTGGCGGGCGGCGAGCTGCGGGCGGGTGGCCTGCTCCAGGCCATCGGCGGTGAAGAGCATCGTGGCGGCCCGCTCGCCGAATTTGTCCGAGGCGAGCGCGCGCAGGCGGGATTGGGCGAGCACCGCGGTCACCAGGTCGGGGTCGCGGCCGGCCGCGCGCAATTGGCTGGTCAGCGCGAGGGCGCTGGCGGCGGCATACGGGGGCAGGGTGTCGAGCAGGTGGCGGCCGTCGCCCGAGGAAAGGCGGGCTACCAGCTCGGGATCCATGTCGGTGAGCCTAGGCTGCCCGCCATGACAGACCCTGGACGGCCCGGTCCTCGTGGGCGTCCACGAGGCCCAAAGCTGGGTCCCCGGAGGCCTCGGGCTGGCACTCGACTTGACCGAGTGCTAACGGGATACCTAGATTTGCGTTAGCACTCTCCCCGTGAGAGTGCTGACTGCACGGCCGGCGTCGACCCCCGCGACGGCGAGGCCAGCCGAGCGACAACCCCTGACAGACATACCGACTTTCGAAAGGACACCGACGTGTCGGTTTCCATCAAGCCGCTCGAGGACCGCATCGTGGTCAAGTCCCTCGAGGCCGAGACCACCACCGCCTCCGGCCTCGTCATCCCGGACACCGCCAAGGAGAAGCCGCAGGAGGGCGAGGTCCTCGCCGTCGGCCCCGGGCGCATCGACGACAAGGGCAACCGCGTGCCGATCGACGTCAAGGTCGGCGACCGGGTCATCTACAGCAAGTACGGCGGCACTGAGATCAAGCACGGCGGGCAGGAATACCTCATCCTCTCGGCGCGCGACGTCCTCGCCGTCGTGGGCTGAGGTCCCCCTCCATGGCTAAGTCGCTGGAGTTCGACGACTCCGCACGGAAGGCTCTTGAGCGGGGCGTCGACGCCCTCGCCAACGCTGTCAAGGTGACGCTCGGCCCCAAGGGCCGCAATGTCGTCATCGACAAGAAGTGGGGCGCTCCCACGATCACCAACGATGGGGTGACCATCGCCCGCGAGATCGAGCTCGAAGATCCCTTCGAGAACCTCGGCGCCCAGCTTGCCAAGGAGGTCGCCACCAAGACCAACGACATCGCCGGTGACGGGACGACGACCGCAACGGTCCTCGCCCAGGCGATGGTCAAGGAAGGCCTACGCAACGTTGCCGCCGGGGCCGCCCCGTCGGCTCTCAAGCGCGGCATGGACAAGGCCGTCGAGGCGCTCAACGATCGGCTGCTGGCAAACGCCCGCGAGCTGGCGGGCACCGAGGAGATCGGTCAGGTCGCTGCGCTGTCCGCTCAGGACACCGCGATCGGCGAGACCATCGCCGAGGCCTTCGACAAGGTCGGCAAGGACGGCGTCATCTCGGTCGAGGAGTCCTCGACGACGGCGACCGAGCTGGAGTTCACCGAGGGCATGCAGTTCGACAAGGGCTACATCTCGGCCTACTTCGTCACCGACGCCGAGCGGATGGAGGCCGTCCTGGAGGACGCGTACATCCTCATCAACCAGGGCAAGATCTCCTCGATCCAGGACCTTCTCCCGGTGCTCGAGAAGGTCGTCCAGACCGGCAAGCCGCTGGTGGTCGTTGCCGAGGATGTCGACGGTGAGGCCCTCTCGACGCTCGTCGTCAACAAGATCCGGGGCACCTTCACGGTGGCCGCGGTCAAGGCTCCGGGCTTTGGTGACCGGCGCAAGGCGATGCTGCAGGACCTCGCGATCCTGACCGGTGGTCAGGTCATTGCCGAAGAGGTCGGCCTCAAGCTCGACCAGGCCGGGCTCGATGTGCTCGGCCAGGCTCGCCGGGTCGTCATCACCAAGGACACCACCACCGTCATCGACGGCGAGGGTGCAGCAGGAGACGTCGACGCCAGGGTCGCCCAGATCAAGGCCGAGATCGAGCGCACCGATAGCGACTGGGATCGCGAGAAGCTCCAGGAGCGCCTGGCCAAGCTCGCCGGTGGTGTGTGCGTCATCAAGGTCGGTGCGCACACGGAGGTCGAGCTCAAGGAGAAGAAGCACCGCATCGAGGACGCGATCTCGGCGACCCGGGCCGCGATCGAGGAGGGCATCGTCGCCGGTGGCGGCACGGCACTCATTCACGCGGCGACGGCCATCGACGAGCTCACCTTGACCGGTGACGAGGCGACCGGTGCGGCGATCGTCCGCAAGGCGGCCGCTGAGCCGCTGCGCTGGATCGCCGAGAACGCCGGCCACCAGGGCTACGTCGTGACCACCAGGGTGGCCGAGTTGCCTCTCGGGCAGGGGCTCAACGCTGACTCCGGGGTCTACGAGGACCTGTTTAAAGCCGGGGTCATCGACCCCGTCAAGGTGACCCGGTCAGCGCTTCGCAATGCCGCGTCGATCGCCTCGATGATCCTCACGACCGACACCCTCGTCGTGGAGAAGAAGGAAGAGGAGTTGCCGGCGGCCGGCGGTGGCCACGGCCACGGCCACGGCCACTGAGCACGACAGCACACCGCGCCGCAGGCGCAAAGCGACGGGCCGCCCCCTCCTCGGGTGCGGCCCGTCACGTCATGTGGGAAGGGCGGGGCAGACGCCTCAGGCCGACTTGGTCTCATCCTCGGTGTAGAAAGCTTCGCGCTCCGATTCGGTGAGCCCGCCCCATACGCCATAGGGTTCGCGGACGCTCAAGGCATGATTTCGGCATTCGCGAAGCACCGGGCATCCGTCACAGACGCTCTTGGCGGCCTCCGCCCGGGAACGGCGGGCCTGGCCGCGCTCGCCGTCGGGGTGGAAGAACGTCTTGAAGCCCAGGGCGCGACAGGATCCCTTGACCTGCCAACCCCAGGCACGAGCCGCCGGACCAGACCACTGCAGCATCTCGGTCACAAACCGTCACCGTTCTCGCGGGCGCCTACGGCGCGTGTGTTGCTTCGGCCCGCACGCAACGGGCCGACGCTTTCGACGGTACTCGGGCCGACTGCGGCAATCATCCCTGGCTAAGTCAAGGGTTGTTAAGGATTCGGTATGGGCGGCGCAGCAGCCGTGCCGGCGGCGCAGCAGCCGGGCCGCGGTTGGGCCAGCGGTTGCCTCGGTAGACTCGTCTGATGAATCCCGAGTTGTCCGACGACACGACGTTCGCCCCCCTGGGGCTCACCTATGACGACGTGTTGCTGATGCCGGGCGAGACCGACGTCAGCCCCAGCGAGGCCGACACGACGAGTCGCCTCACCCGCGACATCAGCCTGCGGATCCCGTTGGTGTCATCGGCGATGGACACGGTCACCGAGTCGAGGATGGCCATTGCCATGGCCCGCCAGGGTGGCATTGGAGTCTTGCACCGCAATCTGTCGATTGCCGATCAGGCCTACCAGGTCGACGTCGTCAAGCGCACCCAGACCGGGATGATCTCCAATCCGATCACCATCGGCAAGGACGCCACCCTGGAAGAGCTCGACGAGATCTGCGGGCAGTATCGGGTGTCCGGACTGCCCGTGGTGGACGCCGAGAACCGGCTGCTCGGCATCATCACCAACCGCGACCTCCGGTTCACCCCGGTCGCCGAGTGGGGCAGCACCCTGGTTCGCGACGTGATGACACCGATGCCCCTGATCACCGCGCCCGAGGGCATCTCACGCGAGGACGCGACGTTGCTACTGCGCCAGCACAAGCGCGAGCGGCTCCCGCTCGTCGACGATGCGGGTCGACTGGCCGGGCTCATCACCGTCAAGGACTTCGTGAAGTCGGAGCAGTTCCCGATGGCCTCCAAGGACGGTCAGGGTCGGCTCATGGTCGGCGCGGCCATCGGCTACTTCGGCGATGCCTGGGAGCGGGCCGGCCTGCTCGTCGAGGCCGGTGTCGACGTCCTCGTCGTCGACACCGCTCACGGGCACGCGCGCCTGCTGTTGGAGATGGTGCGCCGGCTCAAGAGGGACCCGGCGACCGAGCACGTCCAGGTCATCGGTGGCAACGTGGCGACCCGCCAGGGAGCGCAGGCACTCATCGACGCCGGCGCAGACGCGGTCAAGGTCGGCGTCGGTCCGGGCTCGATCTGCACGACGCGCGTCGTCGCCGGGGTCGGTGTCCCACAGGTCACTGCCGTTCACGAGGCAGCGAAGGCCGCCCGGCCGAACGGCATACCGGTCATCGCCGACGGCGGCCTGCAGTATTCCGGCGACATCGCCAAGGCGATTGTCGCCGGCGCCGACACGGTGATGCTGGGCTCGCTGCTCGCCGGGTGCGAGGAGAGCCCCGGCGAGTTGATCTTTGTCAACGGCAAGCAGTTCAAGTCCTACCGCGGGATGGGTTCGCTCGCGGCAATGTCCAGCCGCGGCAAGAAGTCCTACTCCAGGGACCGCTACTTCCAGGCCGACGTCACCAGCGACGACAAGATCATCCCTGAAGGCATCGAGGGCCAGGTGTTGTATCGCGGCCCGGTCGGATCGGTCGTCCACCAACTCGTCGGCGGCCTGCACCAGTCGATGTTCTACGTCGGGGCTGCCACCATCGGCGAGCTTCAGCAGCGTGGCCGGTTCGTGCGGATCACCGCTGCGGGGCTCAAAGAGAGCCACCCCCACGACGTCCAGATGACGGTCGAGGCGCCGAACTACACCTCCCGGGCCTAGCCCGGGCGCGCCGCATACGACGGGGTATGCCGCGTGGCCGGCCGCGCCGGATACCACGGGGTATGCCGCGTCGCCGGCCGCCCGGCTGCCGCCCGATAGCCTGTCCCGGTGACCGAGATCGAGATCGGCCGCGGGAAACGCGGTCGCCGGGCCTACTCCTTCGACGAGATCGCTGTCGTGCCCTCGAGGCGGACCCGCGATCCCGAGGATGTCTCGGTGACCTGGCAAATCGATGCCTATCACTTCGATATCCCGGTCATGGGCGCCCCGATGGATTCGGTCATGTCACCGAGCACTGCGATCGCCCTTGGCCGTCTCGGGGGCCTGCCCGTCCTGGATCTCGAGGGCCTGTGGACGCGCTACGACGACCCCGAGCCGTTCCTCGACGAGATCGCCGAGCTCGACCCTGCGCGAGCGACAGTGCGCATGCAACAGATCTATTCCGAGCCGATTCGCCCCGAACTCATCACCGAGCGGCTGCGAGAACTGCGCGCCGCCGGGGTGACTGTGGCGGGGGCGCTCAGCCCCAAGCACACCTATACCCATTGGCGCACGGTCGTCGACGCCGGCGTCGACCTGTTCGTCATTCGAGGCACGACGGTCTCGGCCGAACACGTGTCCGGCCAGGTCGAGCCTCTCAACCTCAAGCGGTTCATTTATGAACTCGACGTGCCGGTCATCGTCGGCGGCGCGTCGACCTATACCGCGGCGCTGCACCTCATGCGCACGGGCGCGGCGGGGGTGCTCGTCGGTTTCGGTGGGGGAGCGGCGCACACCACGCGGCTCACCCTGGGGATCCACGCCCCCATGGCCAGCGCCATCGCCGACGTGGCTGCCGCGCGCCGGGACTACCTCGACGAGTCGGGCGGGCGCTATGTCCACGTCATCGCCGACGGAGGAGTGGGAACCTCCGGCGACATCGTCAGAGCAGTCGCGTGCGGCTCTGATGCGGTCATGCTCGGCGCGGCGCTCGCGCGGGCGGCCGAGGCTCCCGGCATGGGCTTTCACTGGGGACCGGAGGCTCACCACCAATCGCTGCCCCGCGGGGAGCGGGTCGCCGTCGGGGTTCGGGCCAGTCTCGAGGAGATCCTCTTCGGCCCCGGCCGGTCGGCCGACGGCACGACGAACATCATCGGCGCGCTGCGTCGTGCGATGGCGACGACAGGCTATTCCGACGTCAAGGAGTTCCAGCGCGTCGAAGTGGTCGTCGCGCCGCACGGGCACGCCTGAAGGCCTGCGGACGCCCCGGCTAATCGGAGGTTCCGTTCCTGATCGGGGGAACGGACCCTCCGAACAGGGCCGTAACCTCCGAATAGTGGGTGGGGCCGGGTGGTCCGCGGGTGGGGCCGGTGGGGGGGTGCGGGTGGTCCACGGCGCCGTGGGGTCACTACCCGGGTTGGGTCACGACCCGGTATGCCGCCCGCCGGCCGGCAGGGCCGCCTGCAGGCGTGCCCACGCCGAGCGGATGTGGGTCTCCACCAGCGTCTCGGCACGATCGGCGTCGCCCTCGTCGATGGCGGCATACAGCTCGGCGTGGTCCGCACTGAGGCGCGCGACGAGCTGGTCCCAGTCGGCGACGTAGCTGAAGGCCACAAGCAGCGGCACCTTCATCGACTCGCGGATGGCGATGGTGAGGTCGGCGGCGAGCCGGTTGCCTGCAGCCTCGGCGATGGCCACGTGCAGGGCAGTGTCGGCATCGTTGAATCGAGCCTTGTCGACTCCGGGCTGCGCCATGACGGCGATCGCCTGACGCATCGCAGCCAGGTCCGATGCTCGCGCGTGTGTGCAGGCGAGTCGAATGCTCAATCGTTCCAAGGCAATTCGAGCCTCGATGACATCATCGACCGGGAAGTTGGCCAAGGCGACGTGCAAACGGAGCAGGCGCACGAGCGCTCGGGCGGGCACCGACGTGACGGTCGTGCCACCGGCGCCGCCCGCCCCGACCGACGATCGCAGGACCCCCTGAGCCTGGAGGGTGCGCACCGCCTCACGGACCGCAGCCCGGCTGACATCGAGCTGACGGGCTAGCTCGCGCTCGGCCGGCAGCTGGTCGCCGACGGTGAGCTCGCCCCCCAGGATCCGGCTCTCGACCCACGCGAGGACCACCTCGAAAGCCCGCATCCCCGAGCGTTCCTCGTCCGCTGAGGGGGTCTGTGTTCGTGTCACCGATGTCTCCCGAAGTCAGAGGTAGTGATCGTCTGCCCTCTCGGCGCGGACCGTGACCGTTCGCCGTGAGGGGCCTACCGTTGGGCGCAGGCCGGAGTCTTGAGCCGTTTATCGGGCCTCGCTACCCTTGACCCGGCAATGGTCAGACCCTAGCGTGAGCGACGCAAATGGTCTGACCAAACGGCCGGGCATCGGACGTATGACGCCTGAGCGAGAGCCCCCGACGCGCCACCTTCGACTCCGCACCTCCCAGGATGAAGGAGACCCCCCTATGATCCCCGCCCTCGGCATCCAGGCCGATGCCTACCAGCCCGAGATTGCCCCGATCGGTGGCAGCCTCGTCGCGTCGGCTCTCATCGCCCTCATACCCCTACTCACCGTCTTCGTGACCTTGGGGTGGTTGCGATGGAAGGCGCACTGGGCAGGCCTCACCGCCGTGGGCGTGGCTATCCTCGTCGCCGTAATCGCCTACCGGATGCCGGCGACGCTCGCGGTGCTCTCGGCGACCGAAGGGGCCGTGTTCGGCATCTTCCCGATCATGTGGATCGTTTTCACGGCGATCGTGCTTTACCAGATCACCTTGGTCAGTGGACGGTTCGAGGACCTGCGCGCCAGCTTCCACCTCATTTCCGACGACCCGCGCATCCAAGCGATCATCATCGCCTTCTGCTTCGGCGGGTTGCTTGAGGCCCTCGCCGGCTTCGGCGCCCCGGTCGCGATCACCGGCGTCATGCTCATGGCGCTGGGGTTCTCGCCGTTGCGTGCCGCCGCGGTCGTGCTACTGGCCAACACTGCGCCGGTTGCGTTCGGCGCGATCGGAACCCCGATCATCACTGCCGGCGCGCTAACGAAGATCCCTTACACCGAGATCGGGGCCTATGTCGGGCACCAGACCCCCTTCATCGCGCTCTTCGTGCCGCTGCTGCTCGTGCTCATGGTCGACGGCAAGCGGGGTGTCCGCCAGACCTGGCCGGTTGCCGTCGTCGTCGGCATCGCCTTCGCCATCGCCCAGTGGATCAGCGCGACCTACATCAGCGTCGAGCTCACCGACATCATCGCCTCCCTGTTCGGTCTTGCCGTGGCGGTGGTATTCCTCAAGTTCTGGAAGCCTGTCGGCAAGGAGGACGCGCACGCCGCCCTCGCCGTCGAGCGGGAGCGCGACCTCGCGCTCGTCGGCGGCGGGGCAAGCGCGGACGGCGGGGCCGCCGCGGCCGCCGCATATGCGGTGTCCGAGACGGAGTTGGAGGCCCGCGCCCGCAGCCTCACCCCGTCGAGGATCGTGATGGCGCTCTTCCCCTACCTGCTCATCATCGCCGTGTTCTCGATCACCAAGCTCGTCGCCCCGGTCCGGAACTGGCTCGCGACGACCGACGTCAAGATCGCCTGGCCCGGCCTCGACGGTAACGTCCTCACCGCCGCGGGCACGAAGAACGGTTCGACCGTGTACACCCTGCCCTGGCTGTCCGGCCCCGGAACGAGCCTGCTCATCTGCTCGCTCATCACCGCCTTCGTGTACGGCGTGAGCATCGCGGCCTGGGGTAAGGAGATCAGGGACACGGCAGTCAAGATGCGGTTCGCCTTCCTCACGGTCGCCTCGGTGCTCGCCCTCGCCTACGTCATGAACCTCTCGGGTCAGACGATCACCGTCGGCACCTGGATCGCCGGCACCGGCGCCGCGTTCGCCTACTTCTCGCCCATCCTCGGATGGATCGGCACGGCGGTCACCGGTTCCGACACCAGCGCCAACGCGCTCTTCGCCACGCTGCAGCAGACCGCAGCCAAGGGTGCGGGTCTCGACCCGACCCTGCTCGTCGCGGCCAACACCTCCGGCGGCGTGGTGGGCAAGATGATCAGCCCGCAGAACCTCACCATTGCGGCGACCGCGGTCGGACTGGTGGGCCGCGAGTCCGACATCTTCCGCAAGGTCATTCTGTGGAGCATCGGGCTGATCATCGCCATGTGCATCCTCGTCGGGCTGCAATCCTCGGTGCTGTCCTGGCTCCTGCCTGTCTTCCCCAAGTGAGGTGGGATCAATGAGCGCAGTCTCGACAGGGCTGCGGGTCGCCCTGTTCGCGGCGTGCTACAACGACACGATGTGGCCGGGCACCCCGATCGCGACGGTCAAGCTGCTCGAACGGCTCGGCGTTAAGGTCGAGTTCCCCCGACGCCAGACGTGCTGCGGTCAGATCTTCACGAACACCGGGTATGCCGCCGAGGCACTCCCGCTCGTGCGCGGCTTCGTCGAGACGTTCGCGGCATACGACGCCGTCGTCGCACCGACGGGGTCGTGCGTCGGGGCGATCCGCCATCAGCATCATGAGCTCGCCGCTGCCTCCGGTGACGCCGAGCTCACTGCGGCGGTCGATGCGGTCAGCCCGAAGGTGTATGACCTGTCGGAGTACCTCGTCGACGTCCTCGGCGTGACCGATGTCGGGGCCTATTTCCCGCACCGGGTGACCTTCCACCCGACGTGCCACTCGGTGCGGGTGGCCGGGGTCGGCGACCGGCCGCAACAGCTGCTCAAGGCGGTGCGCGGGTTGACTTTCGTCGACCTGCCTCGTCAGGAGGAGTGCTGCGGCTTCGGCGGCACCTTCTCGGTGAAGAACCCCGACGTGTCGATCGCGATGGCGACCGACAAGGTCCGGCATGTCCGCGAGACCGGCGCCGAGGTTCTGGTCGCCGGCGACAACATGTGTCTCATGAACATGGGCAGCGTGCTGGCCCGTCAACGGGCCGGAGTGCGCGTGATGCACCTGGCCGAAGTGCTCGCCTCGACCGAGGAGGATCCGGCATGACGACGACCGTCCCCCGCCCCGTGGCCGCGCCGACCCCCGGTCCGCTGCAGCGGACGACCCCCACGTTCGTCGGGATGCCGAAGTTCCCCAAGGCTGCCAAGGAGGCGCTGGCCAACACCCAGCAACGGCGCAACCTCGCGCATGCGACCGGGGTGATCCGGGCCAAGCGCGCCAAGGTCGTCAGCGAACTCCCACAGTGGGAGGACCTGCGCCTGGCCGGATCGGCCGCCAAGGACGAGTTGATGACTCACCTCGCGGCATACCTGGAGCAGTTGGAGGTCAACCTCACCCGCAACGGCGCCCAGGTGCATTGGGCCCGCGACGCCGAGGAGGCGTGCCGCATCGTCGTCGAGCTGGTCAAGGCCAAGGGCGCCGACGAGGTCGTCAAGGTGAAGTCGATGGCCACCCAGGAGATCGAGCTCAATGAGGCGTTGGAGGCCGCTGGCATCAACGCCTGGGAGACCGACCTCGCCGAGCTCATCGTCCAGCTCGGCCATGACCGGCCCTCGCACATCCTCGTGCCGGCCATCCACCGCAACCGTTCGGAGATCCGCGAGATCTTCCGCCGCGAGATGCACCTCGTCGGTCGGCCGGCCCCCGAGGACCTCACCGACGAACCGCGCCGGTTGGCCGAGGCGGCCCGGCTGCACCTGCGCGAGAAGTTCTTGCGCGCCAAGGTCGCAGTCTCGGGCGCCAACTTCGCCATCGCCGACACCGGCACCCTCGTTGTCGTGGAGTCCGAGGGCAACGGCCGGATGTGTCTCACGCTGCCCGAGACGCTCATCTCGGTGGTCGGGATCGAGAAGGTCCTGCCCACCTGGCAGGACCTCGGCACCTTCATGCAGTTGCTGCCGCGCAGCTCCACCGGCGAGCGAATGAACCCGTACACCTCGATGTGGACCGGGGTGCACCCCGGGGACGGGCCACAGGAGGTGCACGTGGTGCTCATCGACAACGGCCGCTCGCACGTGCTCGCCGACCCGCTTGGTCGTCAGGCGCTGCGGTGCATCCGCTGCTCGGCCTGCCTCAACGTCTGCCCGGTCTACGAACGCGCCGGCGGGCATGCCTACGGCTCGGTCTATCCCGGCCCGATCGGCGCGGTGCTCAACCCGCAACTGCGGGGCACGGCCAGCGAAGTCGACGCGTCGCTGCCGTTTGCCTCGTCCCTGTGCGGGGCGTGCTTCGAAGCTTGCCCGATGCGCATCGACATCCCCTCGCTGCTCGTGCACTTGAGGGCCAAGGTGGTCGATGCCAAAGGTCGCAACACCGCCGAAGGCCGCGCGATGCAGGTGATGGCGTGGATGTTCGGCGACCATCGACGCCTCGAGAAGGCCCAACGGGCCGCAACCTTCGGAGGCCGGTTGTTGAAGGGCCGCACGATCCATTCGATTCCCGGACCGTTCGCCCCGTGGACCAGCGCCCGCGACGTGCCCAATCCGCCGACCCAGTCGTTCCGCCAATGGTGGGACGCCCGGCGATCCGACCCGAGCACCGAGAAGGGAGCGGGGTCATGACGACCTCCTCGGCACCCAGCGCGCCGTCCGCCGAGTCCCGGCGCAACGATGCCGCTCGTGCAGAGATCCTCAGCAGAGTGCGCGGCGCTGTCACCGACATCGCCGCCCCGTTCGGCACCCGGGGCGAGTCGCCACGGATCGAGCAGACGTCAGCCAGCACCGAGGCCACCGTCGAGCTGTTCGTCGAGAACGTCATCGACTACAAGGCCAGGGTCGTGCGGGTCGCCCACGGCGGGCAGAGTGCGGCTATCGCCGAGGCGTTGGCCGGGGCCACCTCGGTGCTCGTCCCGGCCGGGCTCGACCCGGCCTGGACCGCGGATCTCCCGGACAGCACCCAGGTGGTGCAAGACGATGCCCTGAGCAACGACGCCCTCGACGCCGTCGACGCGGTGATCACCTCGTCGACCGTGAGCATCGCGACGACGGGGACGATCGTGCTCGACCACGGCCCCGGCCAGGGGCGCCGCGCGCTCTCACTCGTGCCCGATCTGCACGTGTGCGTGGTGAGTGCCGATCAGGTCGTCCACGACGTGCCTGAGGCGGTCGCGCGGCTGCGCAGTACCGTCGAGGCCGCCGACGGCTCAGGTATGCCGCGTCCGCTCACCTGGATCTCCGGGCCGTCAGCGACCAGCGACATCGAGCTCGACCGGGTCGAGGGCGTCCATGGCCCGCGGACCCTGCACGTCATCCTTGTCGAGCCCTGACCGCGGCGCCGCCAGTCCCTGTGGCTCCGCCAGTCCCTGTGGCTCCGCCAGTCCCTGTGGCTCCGCCAGTCCCTGTGGCTCCGCCAGTCGCCCGACCCTGCGAAGAGCACGGGACGAGTAGGCAGGGCTGCGCGGATGAGGCCTCAGCGGAAGGCCGGCTGGCCGGTGAGCGCCTGACCGATGACGAGTTGGTGCACCTCCGAGGTGCCCTCGTAGGTGAGCACCGATTCGAGGTTGTTGGCGTGTCGTAGCACGGGGTAGTCGACGGTGATCCCGTTGGCGCCCAACAACGTCCGGCACTCTCGGGCGATCGCTAGTGACTCGCGCACGTTGTTGAGTTTGCCGAGGCTCACCTGCTCGGGGCGTAGCGTGCCGGCGTCCTTGAGTCGGCCGAGGTGGAGGGCGAGCAGCATCCCCTTGCCGAGCTCGAGGGTCATGTCGGCGAGCTTGGCCTGGGTGAGCTGATAGGCCGAGAGCGGCTTGTCGAAGATCTGCCGATGCGCGACGTAGTCGAGGGTGACCTCCAGGCAGTCGCGGGCGGCCCCCAGCGCTCCGAAGATGATGCCGAACCGGGCCTCGTTGAGACACGACAACGGCCCCGACAAGCCCCGGGCCAACGGGAGCATGGCCGAGGCGGGCAGGCGCACCTCGTCGAGGACGAGCTCCGAGGTGACCGATGCCCGCAGCGACAGTTTGCCCTTGATTGCCGGCGCCGAGAATCCCGGCGTGTCCGTCGGCACGAGGAAGCCCCGGATGCCGTCGTCGGTCGCCGCCCACACGACGGCGACGTCGGCGATCGACCCGTTCGTGATCCACATCTTGGTGCCGCTGAGCACCCAGTCGGCGCCGTCGCGGGAGCCGACGCGCGCGGCATACGTGCGCATGCCTGCCGGATTCGAGCCGAAATCGGGCTCGGTGAGGCCGAAGCAGCCGATCGCCTCCCCGGTTGCCATCCGCGGCAGCCACTGCCTCTTGTGCTCCTCGCTGCCCCAGCGATGGATCGCGAACATCGCCAGTGACCCCTGCACCGAGACCAGGGAACGGATCCCGGAGTCGGCCGCTTCCAGCTCAAGACAGGCCAGCCCGTATGCCGTCGCGCTGGTGCCCGCGCAGCCGTAGCCCTCAAGGTGCATCCCGAGCAGGCCCAGGCGGCCGAGCTCGAGGGATAGCTCACGGGCCGGGACCTGGCCGCTGTCGAACCATTCCGCGAGGTGCGGGCGCACCTGGGTGGCGAGCATCGCCCGCACCGAGTCGCGGATCGCCCGGTCCTCGGCATCGATGAGTGCCTCCGTGCCGAAGAGCTCGAGCGGTGTTTGGGTCGTGGGGTCGGCCATGGCTGCGTCCTAATCGGTCAGTCGGTCGTCGTCGTGGGGGCTGGCGGGCAGGGGCGTCAGCTCATCGTCAGGCCGCCGCTGACGCTGATGGTCTGGCCGGTGATGAACGATGCTTCGTCGGAGGCAAAGAATGCGACGGCGTTGGCGATGTCTTCGGGAGCAGCCAAGCGCCGCAACGGGATCGCCCGGATGAGGCCGTCACGCAGTGCTGGGTTGTCGCCACCCATCGACGCGAACAACGCCGTGTCGGTCGGCCCGGGGCAAACGACGTTGACGGTGATCTGGTGGCGGGCCATCTCGCGGGCAATGGTCTTGGAGAAGGCGATGACGGCACCCTTCGCCCCGGAGTACACCGCCTCGCCGGAGGATCCGACCCGGCCCGCGTCGGAGCCGAGGTTGACCACCCGACCGGCGTTCTGGGTGGCCATGACGGGCAACACCTCGCGGCAGGTGTTCAGGGCGCCGACGTAGTTGATCCCGATGACCTTGTCCCAGAGCTCAGGCTCGCTCTCGACAAACGGCATGGCCCGGTCCCAACCGGCGTTGTTGACGAGCACGTCGATGCGCCCGTGCTCCTCGGTGACAGCGGCCACCATGGCCCGCACGGACGCGCGGTCGGTGACGTCCACGGCATACGAACTGGCTGCGCTCACCGATCTGCCGGCCAACTGCGCCGCGACGGCAGCGGCCGCCGAGCCGTCGACATCGGTGACGACGACGACGGCGCCCTCGGCCGCGAACTTGTGGGCGATGGCCCGGCCGATTCCGGCGCCCGCGCCGGTTACGATGGCGATCTTGTCCTGCAGGCGGCCCATGAGGGTCCTTTCGGTCTGGTCAGCGGGGGGCGAGGCGAGCGTGAGCACACGATCGGGATCGGGGGAGGGCTAGGGGGCGAACTGACGGCCGAGCAGATGCCGGGAGATGACGAGCTTGGACACCTGGGCTGTGCCGTCGCCGATCTCCAGTCCGATGACGTCGCGCAGCCGTTGGCCGATCGCGGCATCGGAGGAATACGCGACGTGACCGAGCGTCAGCAGGCACTGGTGGATGACCTCGGTCGCGAGCTTAGGCGCCCAGAACTTCGCCATCGCCGCCTCGGCGCTGTGCTCAAGACCGTTGTCCTTGCGCCACAACGCTTCCAGGCAGATATGGCGGGCTCCCCTGAGATAGGTTGCGCATTCGGCGAGGGGGAACGACACACCCTGGAAGGTGCCGATCGGCCGGCCGAAGGCGACCCGATCTCGTGACCACTGCAGCGCCTCCTCGAGCGAGATCTCAGCGGCGCCGATGCAGCCCAGGCCGATGATGGCCCGTGAGTAGTCGAAGCCCTGCATCACCGAGACGAAGCCGTCGCCCTCTGCCCCGATCAGCTCGTCGGCGGCGACCGGGGTCGCGTCGAAGTGGATCGAGGCGCGTCCGATGGCCCGGCTACCGAGGTCGTCGAAGACCGATCGGGTGACGCTCGGCTGATGCAGGTCGACCCAGAAGGCGCTCACCCCCCGCGCCCCGGGGCCACCGGTGCGCGCGAGGACGACGGCGCGGTCGGAGGCCATGCCGAGGGTGACCGAGGTCTTCTCGCCGTGCAGCGTCCAGCCCGTGTCCGTGCGCACGGCCCGCACTTCCAAGGAGGCGGCGTCGGTGCCATGGCCGGGCTCCGTGATGCAGATGCACGGGATCGTCTCGCCGGAGGCAATCCCCGGCAGCCACGCCGACTTCTGCCGGTGGGTCGCGTTACGGACGATGATGTCGCTGATGAGCGCGGTGTTGATGATGAGGTAGGTCGCGTTGAAGTCGGCTCGGCCGACCTCCTCGGTGGCGATTCCGGCGATGACCGCGGTGGCCTCCTGGCCGCCGTACTCCGCGGGGATGCGCAGACTGGTCAGCCCCATGCCGGCCATGTCGAGGGCGAGTTGTCGGCGGAACTCCGCCGTCTTGTCGTCGCGCTGATAGTGCGGCGCAAGGGTTTTCGCGGCGAACGCCCGGACCAAGAGGCGGTAGGCCTCCTGGTCCTCGTCGAACGAGTAGTCCACGGCACCCCCCTCAATGCCAGTTGACGTGCTGGTTGAAGTCGGGTGCTCGCTTCTCGGCGAAGGCCGCCGCGCCCTCCAGACCCTCGGGCGAGGCGGTGAAGAGGTCCAGGGCGGACATGGCGAGGTTGGACAGGCCGGCGTGGTGGTCGGTGTCGGCGTTGAACGACTGCTTGAGAAACCGGATCGCCGTGGGGCTCTTCTCGGCGACCTCGGCGGCCCAGGCTTTCGCTTCGGCCAGCAACGCGTCGGGGGCGACGACCTTGTTGACGAGGTTCATCGCCAGCGCCTCCTGGGCGGAATACATCCGGCACCAGAACCAGATCTCGCGAGCCTTCTTCTCTCCGACGACCCGAGCCAGGTATGCCGTGCCGAAGCCGGCGTCGAAGGAGCCGACGCGGGGGCCGGCCTGCCCGAACCGCGCCGTCTCGCTCGCAATGGACACGTCACACAGGACATGCAGGACGTGCCCGCCGCCGACGGCCAGTCCGTTGACCGCCGCGATGACGGGCTTGGGGATGTCGCGGATGATCTTGTGCAGCGCGCCGATCTCGAACATGCCCGACTCGCTCGGACCGTAGTCACCCGTCTCGGCTCGTTGTTTGACGTCGCCGCCGGTGCAGAAAGCCTTCTCGCCGGCCCCCGTGAGGATGACCGACTGCACCTGACGGTCGGCCCAGGCGAGCCGGAACGCCTTGATGAGTTCCTCCACGGTGCGTGCCCGGAAGGCGTTGTAACGCTCAGGACGGTTGATCGTGAGGATCGCTGCCGCGTCCTGCACGACGTAGGTGATGTCCTCGAACTGCGTCGACATGCGTCCTCCCGAAGGTGATCCCGGCCTCGTCGTGATTGAACGACTATTCAATGAATGATGGTTCATTGGGCGCTATCCTGTCAAGGGTGACGACCACTGGCCCTGGACTCCCACCGACGGCTGCCAGCCGTACGGTCGAGACTCGCGAGGCGCGGGTGCAGGCCCGACGCACTCAGATCCTGAACTCGGCGACTCGTCTGATGGGCCGCACCGGCTATCACGAGATGTCGATGCAGGCCGTCGCCGAAGACGCCGGCATGAGCGTCGGGCTCATCTACCAGTACTTCGGCAACAAGCAGGACGTCCTGCGGGCAGTCATCATCGACATCCTCGATGAGTTCCGAACCGAGGTGCCCCCGGCGATGGCCGCGGCCGGCAGCGATCCTCAGGCCAGGCTGGCCAGCGGTTTTCGGAGGTTCTGCGAGATCATCGACGGCAAGCGCGAGGCCACTGTGTTGGCCTACCGGGAGAGCCAGACCCTTGATGGAGCCGGTCGGGCCGAGATCATCCGGATGGAGCGCGAGACTATCGACCCGTTCCGGGCGGCTGTTCAGGACGGCATTGATGCGGGGAGCTTCCGGCGGGTCCCGGCCGATCTCGTCGCTCACAACATCAAGCTCGCGGCTCACGGCTGGGCCCTCAAACACTGGGATGTCGGCGCCCGGATGAGCCTTCGGGCCTATGTCGACGCCGAGCTCGATCTGCTGTTGGCGGGCATCCGCGTCTGACCCGGCCAGCGGTGCGGCCGCCTTCAGGGAGCAGGCTATTCGTCGCGCCAGGAGCGCCAGAGCGCGGCATACGCGCCGTTGGCTGCGATGAGCTCATCGTGCGATCCGATCTCGCTCACCCGACCGGCGTCGACGACGCAAACCCGGTCGGCGTCGTGGGCGGTGTGCAGCCGGTGGGCGATGGCCACGACGGTGCGTCCGGTCACGACGGCCGCGAGTGAGCGTTCGAGGTGGCGGGCCGCGCGGGGGTCCAGCAGCGAGGTCGCCTCGTCGAGCACCAGGGTGTGCGGGTCGGCCAGCACCAGCCGGGCGAGGGCCAGTTGCTGGGACTGCGCCGTCGTCAGGACGTGCCCGCCGGAGCCCACCGCGGTGTCCAGGCCCTCGGGCAAGGCCTGCGCCCACTCGCGGGCGTCGACCGCCGCGAGCGCAGCCAGCAGGTCTGCCGGTGGCGCCTCGGGCCGGGCCAGCAGGAGGTTGTCGGCGAGCGTCCCGACGAAGACGTGATGCTCCTGGGTCACCAGGGCCACTTCGCCTCTCAACCGGTCCAGATCAAGGTCGACCAGCCGCACGCCGCCGACATCGATGCGCCCGAGCCGCGGCCCGTCGACGCCGGCCATCAGCCGCCCGAGGGTCGACTTGCCGGCGCCCGAGGGCCCGACGATCGCCAACCGTTCGCCCGGCGCCAGATCGAGCGAGACCCCGCGCAGGACGTCACGTCCCGAGCGATAGGCGTAGGAGACGTCATCGACGACCAGGTGGGCGTCAGCCGGCTCCTGGCCGGTCGCAGTGCGGTCGGCCGGGACGTCGGCGATGCCGATGACCCGCGCCAGCGAGGTTGCCCCGACCTGGATCTCGTCGAGCCACATGAGCAACTCGTCGAGCGGGCTGGCGAGCTGATGGACATAGAGCGCAACGGCGGTGACGACACCCGCGGTGGTCTGCCCCTGCGACACCAGCCAGCCGCCCCAGACGAGAGTCACCGCGACCGGCAACAGGTAGGCGAACTCCACCTGGGGAAACCATATGAGGCGCAGGCGCAGGGTGTAGATCTCCGCGTCGTAGCTCGCCCGTAGGGCCTCGTCAATGCGCCGCCGCCGCCGCGCGGCGAGCCCGAGCGCATCGACGGTGCGGGCCCCGTCGACGGTCTCGGTGACGACGCCGTTCATCACGGCGTAGGTGGCGCGCTCACGCAGATAGCCGTCGGGGGCAAAGCGCAGATAGCGGCGGGTCGAGGCCCACATGATCGGGACGCCGACGACGACCGGCAGCGCGACGAGCCAGCCGGTCGCGGCGACGGCCGCGACGGTGATCGTCAGGGTGACGACGGCGACGAAGATCGAGGGGATGCCGAAGCGCACGACGTGCGAGAGCGCCTCGACGTCATTGGTCGTCCGCGACACCAGGTCGCCCGTCCCGGCCCGCTCGACGGTCGACAGCGGCAACGCCATGACCCTGGTCATGAACTGCTCGCGCAGTTGCGCGAAGACGCGCTCGCCGAGCCGGAACGACGCCCGCCGGGCAGCCCACACGAGCACCGTCTGGGCCAGGATCGCGCCGGCGAGCCACAGGACGAGCCGATCGACGGTGGCGTACGCCGTGCCGCGGGTCACCTCGTCGACGAGCCGACCGACGACGAAGGGGGCCGCGAGCCCGGCCACGGCTGCCACGGCGTGCAATCCGATCACGGCGAGCAGGGCGCGGCGGTGCTCGCGCAGCAGCTCACGAGTCTGCGCGCGCACCGACGCGAGGGTGGCGACGGGCAGAGTGCGCCGGGTGGGGTCGGCGGTCGACGTGGCGCTCATCGGATGCCCGCCGGCTGCTCTTGTTGGTGGTCCTCACCGCGGACGACAACCGCCCGGTATGCCGCGTGCTCGGCCTTGGGGCCGTGCATCAGCTCGTGGTGGGTCCCCTCGGCGACGACTCGGCCGTGCGCCAGCAGCACGACCCGATCCGCCCGATCGAGCACGAGCGGGCTGGCCGTCATGACGACCGTCGTCCGCCCGGCCCGATGGGCGGCGAGGCGTTCGGCGATCCGGGCTTCGGTGTGCGCGTCGACGGCGCTCGTCGGCTCGACGAGCACGAGGATTCCCGCGTCGGCCAGCAACGCCCGGGTCAGGGCCAGCCGTTGACGTTGTCCGCCCGAGAATGATCGGCCCCGTTCCTCGACTTCGCTGTCCAAGCCGTCGTCGAGGACGTCGAGCATGTCTTCGCCGCTGGCGACCGAGATGGCCTCGAGGATCTGGGCGTCGCTGTGGGTCCCCCAGGGGTCGAGTTCGTCGCGCAGGGTCCCGGTGAACAGCCGCGGGTCGGTCTCGCTGACGAGAATGCGCCGCCGGACGACTCCCAGCGGCAGATCCAGGACCGGTATGCCGCCCAAGGTCACCCCGTCCACGTCGGCGCCGAAGCGCCCGAGTCGGTCGGCCAGCGCGGCCGACTCCTCGGGTCGGGCCGAGACGACCGCGACGAAGCGCCCCGGCTCGACAGCCAGGCCGCTGCGCTCGTCGGCCAGCACTGCATCGGCCGGCGGCTCGGGCCTCGACGAAACGCCGACGCCACCGTCTGACGATGCGTCAGTGGGGTGATCGGGCTCGACACTGAGCACCCGGATGATCTTGCGGGCCCCGATGTAGGCGCGAGTGAAACGGTCGACGAACTCGGTCGCGGTGCGCAGCGGCATGACCAGGAACGCCGAGTAGCCATAGAACGCGACCAGCTGTCCGGGGGTGATCCGCCCGTCGATGGCGAACCTGGCACCCAGCCACGTGACGATGACGACGAACACACCCGGCAACAGCACCTGTGCGGCGTCCAGGGCCGCCTGGACGCCCGCCACCCGGAAACCCACCACACGGACCTGCTGGCTCTGCGCGGCATACCGGTTCAGGAAGGTGCTCTCGCCGCCGATGCCGCGTAACACGCGCAGCCCGGCCACGGTGTCTGCGCCGAGCCCGATGAGCCGTCCCGCTTCCTCGCGTTGCTGGGTCTGGCGCTTCTGCAGTGGGCGGACGATGAACGACAGGAGCGAGACGAGCACCGGGACACCGATGAGCACGACGAGCCCGAGAGGACGCGAGGCATCGAGCAGGATCGCCGCGACCACGACATAGGAGACGATCGCCCCGGCGAATCTCGCCGTCACGTCATAGAGCCCGCCCAGGCGCATCGAGTCGGAGGCGACGGCGGCGACGACGTCGCCTGTCGGGGTGTCACGGGGCAGGGCCTCGCCGGTGTTGGCGCCATGCCAGCCGATGAGCTGCACCGAACGGAACGCCGCCCGCAGCCAGTTGGTGACGGCCAGTTGGTGGCGCCCCGCGCCGGCCAGGGCGGTGAGGGTGGCCAGGCCGAGCAGTGCGCCGGACCACAGCCACAACGAGCCTCGGTCGCCGCCGATGATGCCGTCGTCGATGGCCCGCGCGATGGTCGCCGGGATGAGCGCCTGAGCAACCATCCAGGTGATCCCGAAGGCGACACCGCCGAGCAGGGTGCGCCATTGGCCCCGCCCGACCCAGCCGATGAAGCGCAGCGGACTGGTCAGCACGGGGGTGCCTGGATGCTCGTAGGGAAGGGGTCGCACGTTGATCTACGCTACCTCGCCGGGCCGACAGCGCTCATCCGGTTTTCCGCCCCGCGTGCCGGGCGGCATAGCCTGGGGCGGTGTTGCGGACCGCGCTCCAACCCCGCTGGATCGGCTGGCTGCTCGCTGTGCTCGCCGTCTGTGTCGCGTTCGGCTGGCTCGGCCTGTGGCAGTTGCAGGTGGCCCGGGAAGATGCCCAACAGGAGGTCCTGCGCGAGGCGGCGGCCCGGCCGATCCTTGAGCTGGGCGCGGTCCTCGCGCCGCACGCGCGGTTCCCGGCTGACGGCTCCAACCAGCGGGTGCAGGCCGCCGGACGATTCGAGCCCGACCGGCAGTTCGTCGTCGTGGAGCGCCGGTTGGGTGGTGCCGACGGTTTCTGGGTCGTTCAGCCTTTCGTCGTCGAGGCCACCGGTGCCCGGTTGCCGGTGGTGCGGGGCTTTGTACGCTCTCTCGAGGCGGCCGAGGCTTTCCGCGCATCGACCGCGGTGGAGCCGAAGGGGTCGGCGGGTGCGGTGATGCTCGTCGGCAGCCTCGCGCCGACTGAGTCACCCGGGGACCCGCGTCGGCCGCTGCCGGACGGTCAGGCCCGCTCGATCGACGTCGGCGCCCTGCTCAACACGTGGCAGGGGGAGATCTACAACGCCTTCGCCTTCTCCATCTCCGAAACCCCGGACGCCAGCGGCGCCGGTCCCGCGGGCGCATCGGCGGCCGGCGGGCTCGAGCGGGTGCCCCCACCGGAGCTGCCGTCGGGGCTGACCCTGCGCAACGCGGCATACGCCCTGCAGTGGTGGGTCTTCGCCTTCTTCGGGGTGTGGATGTGGGTGAAGATGGTCCGCGACGACTACCGTCGTCAGAACGTCGGGGCCTCGCCCGGCCTCCAACAGTCAACCGCAGCACCGTCCTCGGCAGGAGCACCGCAGTGAGCATGTATCCGACGACCTTGGCCACGCCGGTCCAGATCCGCAAGGCCCTGGGGCTCTATCGGGTCATGGCCATCGTCGCGGGCCTCGCGCTGTTCATCCTCGTCGTCGAGATGGTCATGAAATACGGGATGGCGCAGGAGAACTGGTTCACGAAGAACTGGTCCTACATTCACGGCTTCGTCTACATGGCCTACGCCGCGACCATCGCCAACCTCGGCCTCAAGCTCGCCTGGGGGCTCAAGAGGATCGTCCTGCACCTGCTGTCCGGCTTCGTGCCGCTGGCGCCGTTCTTCGCTGAGCGCAAGGTGACCGGCGAGACCGAGCGGATCCTCGCCCGCCTCTATTGAGCGGCAGGCGGCCCCCCGCCGGGGCCTCGATAGCATCTGACGGTGAGTGACACCCTCTCGGCCCATCCCGTCCTCGTCGTCGACAACGGGGCGCAATACGCCCAGCTCATCGCCCGGCGGGTGCGCGAGGCCCGGGTCTACAGCGAGGTCGTGCCGCACACGATGCCGGTTGCCGAACTGCTTGCCAAAGCCCCGGCCGCGATCATCCTCTCCGGCGGCCCGGCCAGCGTGTATGCCGCGGGCGCACCAGCGCTTGACCCCGCCCTGCTCGCCGCTGGGGTGCCGGTCTTCGGGATGTGTTACGGATTCCAGGCGATGGCTCAGGCACTGGGCGGGGCGGTCGCGGCGACCGGGTCCGGCGAATACGGCCACACCCCGGCGCAGATCGTGGACACCGGGTCGACGCTCTTCACAGGGCAGCCGGATCAGCAGTCGGTGTGGATGTCGCACGGCGACGCGGTGAGCGTGGCACCTGCCGGGATGCGGGTCACGGCCTCGACCGCCGGGGCGCCGATCGCGGCGTTCGAGGACGACCAGCGGCGACTCTACGGCGTCCAGTGGCACCCGGAGGTGCTGCACACGGCATACGGGCAGCGGGTGCTGGAGAACTTCCTGTGGCGCGGTGCTGGGATCCCCGGCGACTGGACCGCCGCTCATGTCGTCGAATCGCTCGTGGAGTCGGTGCGTACCCAGGTGGGCGACGGGCGGGTGCTCTGCGCGCTGTCCGGCGGGGTCGACTCGTCGGTGGCCGCGGCGCTCGTGCAGCGGGCCGTGGGTGATCAGCTCACCTGCGTCTTCGTCGATCACGGGCTGCTGCGCGAGGGCGAATCCGAGCAGGTCCAGCAGGAGTTCGTCGAGGCGACCGGCGTGCGACTGGTCGTGGTCGACGCCCGGGAGCGTTTCCTCGACGCCCTGGCCGGGATCACCGACCCCGAGGCCAAGCGCAAGGCGATCGGCGAGCAGTTCATCCGGGTGTTCGAACAGGCGGCGCGTGGTGTCGTCGGGTCGGCGCCGGCCGATGGCCACCCCATCGAGTTCCTCGTCCAAGGGACGCTGTATCCAGACGTCGTCGAATCGGGCGGTGGTGAGGGCGCCGCCAACATCAAGAGCCACCACAACGTCGGCGGGCTGCCCGCGGACCTGCAGTTCACCCTGGTCGAGCCGTTGCGCTCGCTCTTCAAGGACGAGGTGCGGGCCGTCGGGCTCGAGCTCGGAGTGCCGGAAGCGATCGTCTGGCGCCAGCCGTTCCCCGGTCCGGGGCTGGGGGTGCGGATCATCGGCGAGGTGACCGCCGACCGGCTGGCGATCTTGCGCCGGGCCGACTCGATCGCCCGCCACGAGTTGACTGCTGCGGGGCTCGATCGGCAGATCTGGCAGTGTCCAGTCGTGCTGCTGGCCGACGTGCGCTCGGTCGGGGTGCAGGGCGACGGGCGCACCTACGGACATCCCATCGTGTTGCGGCCGGTGACCTCGGAAGATGCGATGACGGCCGACTGGACGCGGGTGCCGTTCGACGTGCTGGCCCGGATCTCGACCAGGATCACCAACGAGGTACGTGAGGTCAACCGGGTCGTTCTCGACCTGACGAGTAAGCCGCCCGGCACCATCGAGTGGGAGTAGCCTGCGCCCGCCCCGTTAGGGTGGTGGCGTGCTGAGGACCCGGGTGGCCATCGCCGCCGGCAAACTCACCCGAGCCGCGACCCGGATCCGTGGTGGGGGGTCGGCCTTCCCAGGACTCGTCGCCGAGCGGGTCGACCCGGCGATCCTCACCCGCACCCTCGCGTCGGTGACCGGGGGGATCGTCGTTGTCACCGGGACCAACGGCAAGACGACCACGACCAAGATGCTCACGGCGATCATCCGAGCGCACGGCCGCCGGGTGTTCACCAACCCGACCGGCAGCAATTTCACCCGAGGCGTGATCTCGGCCATGCTCGGGCAGATCGGGCTCGCCGGTCGCCTCGATGCCGATGTCGCGGTCCTCGAACTCGACGAATGGCATGCGCTTCGGTTCGCCGAGGTCGTCACCCCGACGCACGCCCTGCTGCTCAACGTGGCCCGCGACCAGCTCGACCGATTCGCCGAGATCGACACGACGGCCAGGCTGCTGGCCGATCTCGCCGGCCGGACCGCCCACCTGGTCGTCCTCAACCGGGACGACTCCTTCGTCTTCCGCATCGCCGCCTCGGTCCCCGACAAGCACATTCGCTATTTCGGGGTCGACCCCCAGGTTGCCGGTCAGGTCCCGTCCCTGCACGAGGCCGACGTCCGCTTCGAGGACCGCGCCGCGCCGCCGGCACCGACCCCCGACGACGGGCTGTTGAGGCCGGTCGACGGCCGTGACTTCACGATCCGTTTCGGCGACAGGACCGTCGGGCCGCTGGCCCTGCGCCAACGGGGCCTGGCCGCCATGGTCAACGCCACCGCGGCGGCGACGATGGCCCGCGCGGTGCTGGGGGAAGACTTCCGCACCGACGTGACCGAGGCCGTCCTGCGCGAGGTGACCGCTCCGTTCGGTCGCGGCGAGGTCATCGACGCGGATGGCCAGCCGTTGGAACTTGTCCTGGTCAAGAACCCCGCCGGGTTCACCGTCGCGTTGAGCACCTACGGCAACGAGCCGGTAGCCACGATGATCGCCATCAACGACGACTACGCCGACGGCCAGGACGTGTCCTGGCTCTATGACGTGTCCTTCGAGGCGTTGCGCGCCCATGGCGTCGCGATGACCAGCGGCAGACGCGCCTATGACATGGCCCTGCGCCTGAACTACGACGAGGTCACCGTCGAACAGATCGAGCCGGACCTGCAGGCTGCGCTCGAGGCCTTCCTCACGGCATACCGGGGTCAGCCGACCCGCATCTTCTGCACCTATACGGCGATGATGTCGCTGCGGCGCCTGCTCGCCGCACGCTTCGACCTCGCCGGATTTGCCCAGGAGGGGCAGTGAGCACGCCGCCGAGCAAGGGCCGGATCGTCCTGGTCCACCTCTATCCGCGGGAGATGTCGATCTATGGCGATCTCGGCAACACCCGCTGCCTAGCCGCCAGGATCCGACGGCACGGCTATGAGTGCGTCGTGCACGACCACCACCCCGGTATGCCGCTGCCCGAACAGACCCACCTGTTCATGGGCGGTGGCGGTCAGGACTCGGGTCAGAGCCGGGTCGAGGACGATCTAGCCGTCATCGGTGACCGACTGCACGGCCTAGCCTCCGATGGCACGCCGATGGTCATGATCTGCGGGATGTATCAAATGTTCGGGCACGCCTTCATCACCCACGACGGCGTCGACCTGCCCGGCCTGGGCATTCTCGACGTGACCACCCGCGGCCAGTCGACCCGCATGATCGGCGGGATCGTTCTGGACACCGGCTTCGGCGAGGTCGTCGGCTTCGAGAACCATTCCGGCGCAACGATGCTCGGCTCGGGACAGCAGCCGTTCGGGCAGGTTCGGGCTGGTTTCGGCAACAACGGAGTGGACGGCACCGAGGGCGCTCGTACCCACAATGTCATCGGCTCATACCTGCACGGCCCGATCCTGCCCGCCAACCCGCGGGTCGCTGACGCCCTCATCGCTGCGGCCGCCGAGCGGGCCACCGGACGACCGTTCGAGCCGGCGGAGCTCGATGACTCGGTGGCCGACGAGGCCCGCATCCGTCAGATCCGGCGGCTGCTTTCCACGTCGGCCAAATCGGCCAAGTCGGCTAAGGGGGCCAAGTCCGCCAAGGGGGGCTGGGTCAGCTCTCGCTGAACAACCCCGCCGTATGCCGCGGCCGAGGCCTAACCCCGCCCCCAGCCGGATCAGCGAAGCGTTCCGTCCCCAGCGCTCGGGCCAGCAGCGGGCGCGGCAACCGGGTCAACAAGGCCAGGTTGCGCGGGAGCGGGCCGTCGTGGGCCAGCTGTGAGCGGTGGGCTCGGATGGCCGCGACCTTGGCGTCGAGGGCCGGACGGACGTCGACGACGTGGGTCACGGGCGCGACCGGACCGAGCACGCTCCCACGTGGCTTCATCACCCGGGCCACCCACGGCGACACCGCCACCTCAAGCACGCGCGGGGTGCCGGCCAGCCGCGCCGCTGCCGCCCCGACCAGGTGCACCTGGCGATGGTCGGGGTGGCCGTACCCCCCGTTTGCGTCATAGGACAGCAGCAGATCGGCGGACTCCTCGCGCAGCAGGGCCGCCAGACGCTCGGCGGCCTCGGCGACGGACACCTCGGCGAAGCGTCTGGCCCCGACGGGGTCCGGCGCCAGCACCCTCCCGAGCCCGCTGTCGGCATACCCGAGCAGTTCCACCCTCGCCGCGCCGAGGAACGCGCAACTGGCCGCCAGTTCCCCGGCGCGCACCCGGGGGAGGTCGGCGGCGGCATACCGGCTGCTGGTCAGCCCGAGCGCCCCGTCGGTGGCCGTGACGACGACGACGCGGTGGCCGTCGGCTGCGGCGCGCGCGAGGGAGCCCCCGGTGAGCAGAGCCTCGTCGTCGGGGTGGGCGTGGAAGGCAAGCACGGTGGCCATGACCCGGTCATTCTCGCCCACCGCGGGCCCGTGACAGAGTTGGGCCGTGCGGATAGCCATGCTCACCGACTGCTACCTTCCCCGCCTGGGAGGGATCGAGGTGCAGGTAGCGGATCTGTCGGCCCGACTTGCCGCCCGCGGCCACGACGTCGAGGTGTTCACCCTCACTCCCGGCACGGCGCGCTATCGCGACGTCGAAGTCGTCGACGGCATCCGTGTGCACCGGCTCGGGATTCAGCTGCCACGCAATCTCCTGGTCAATCCGCTCGCCTCGATCGGGTTGCGAAAAGCCTTGCGGAACTTCGATGTAGCCCACATCCACATGGGGGTCGTGAGCCCCTTCGGCAGCGACGGTGGTTTCGTCACCCAGCGGATGGGAATGCCCGCGACGATGACCTGGCACTGCGTCCTGGACGCCGCCGAGCCGGCGGTGCGCACCGCGGGCGTCGTTCGCAGGTGGGCCCAGGCCGGGATGGCGATGAACGCCGTGTCTGACGTCGCAGCCAGGCCGCTGCGTCGGATCGTCGACGGGGCGCCGGTCACCGTGTTGCCCAACGGCATCGACGTCGCGGCCTGGCGTCCCACGGGCGGGCGGCCGTTGCTGGGCGACGGGGTGGTGCAGTTCGTGTCGGCCATGCGGCTGGAGGCACGCAAGCGCCCGGTGCAGCTTGTCGAGGCGATGGCACGGGTGCGCCGCGCTGCCCCGGGCTCAGAGGTCCGTCTGGAGATTCTGGGCGAGGGCTCCGGTCGCGCCAAGCTCGAGCGCGCCATCGACCGGCTCGGAGCCCGTGACTGGGTCAGCCTGCCGGGCCGGGTGCCCCGTGACGTCCTCAAGACCCGGTATGCCGCCAGCGACGTCTACGTCTCGCCGGCTGTGCTCGAGTCGTTCGGGATCGCCGCGCTGGAGGCTCGGGTGGCCGGGCTCCCTGTCGTCGGGCGGGTCGGCTCGGGGATCTCGGAGTTCGTCACCGACGACGTCAACGGTTTCCTCGCAGCCGACGATGACGAACTCGTCGCCCGGCTGACGACGCTCGCGATCCACCCGAGCGTGCGCTCGCGGATGGCGGCCTACAACTTGGCGACCGAGCCGACTCAGGGGTGGAGTCACGTCGTCGAGGTCGCCGAGGCCGAATACGCCCGGGCGATCTCCGGGCGGCGATGACCCCGTCTCCCCCCGGATCGCGACCAGGGCGACCGCAGATCTGGGTCGAGGGCCTGGACAGCGCCGGTGAAGTGCTCGGCTGCCTGCGCTTGCCGCACGGCTGCCCACCCCGGCAGGCATTGTCTGGCAACGGGTTTCACGCTGAGGGCCTCGTCGCCGTCCGCACCGCCCTCAACCCCTATGCCGTGACCCTCACCTTCCGTGGGCGACGGCTCGCGCGGAACGTGGCGCCGGGCCGGGTCCCGACCCAGTCGGCGCCGGCACGGGACCCCGGACTGCTTCTGGCCCCGAATGACCGGCCGGTCGCGGTCCAGCGGCTCGCGGCATACGGGCTGGTGGTGTGCGAGCGCGGGGTCTTGCTCGCCCAGCTGTCCGAGCGCACCAACGCCCCCGGACGGTGGGGTCTGCCCGGGGGAGGGGTGGCCGGAGGCGAGGGCCCGCACGACGCGCTCGTGCGCGAAGTCTGCGAAGAGACCGGTCAGCGGGTGCAGGCAGCCACGTTGTTAGACGTCACCGACAGCCATTGGCTGGGTCGGTCGCCGGACGGCAGCCTCGAGGACTTCCACGCGGTGCGTCTGGTCTTCGCGGCGGTGAGCCGTTCGCCGACTGACCCCGTCGTGCACGATCACGACGGCACGACGGCGGCTGCGGCCTGGGTGGCGCCCGGAGCGCTGGCTTCCGTCGATCTCGCGGACCCCTGGCGGGGTGTGGTGCCCCAGTGGCTGCGGGGGCTGCAGGGCGCCGGCCGGGACGGGCTCAGCAGCGCCGACGCTTGACGATGAGGCCGATCTGGCCGACGAGCACGAGCATGACGCCAGCTGCGACGAGCACGGTCGGCAACGCCACGTCGAGCGAGATCCGGATGCCCGCGAGCCAGCCCAGCACGCAGCCGGCTCCGGCGAGCAGGGTCAGCGAACCGAGCACGAGCGACCAGTTCGGTCCGCTGGGGGCGGGGATCACCCGGCGGGTGGCCGCGGTCGTCGGCAGATCGCTCGGGGGCGGGGCGGCGCTCACGAGGCCCCCCCGGCGTTCCGCACGATGAGCGTTCCGAGGCCGACTGAGGCGGTGACGACCACATCGGGGTCTCCGTCGCCGGTCATGATGGTCGAGGTCGAGCCTGCGCCCGCGGCGACAGTGACCGCAGACCCCCGGGTCGACGGCAGTTCGTTGGTGACCTCACCGAGGCCAACCTGCACGTCGATCCGGGCCGTGAGGCCCTGCGGGACGAGGATGATGAGCTCGCCGACGGCCAGCGATGCGTTCACCGGATAGAAGTTGGCTTCGGGGGTGATACCGGCTAGGTCAAGCGTCGCTTCACCGACGGTCAACGAATAGGAGGCCGGGACCTGGGAGCCGTCGGCGGCCGGCGCCGACGCCCGCGGAGACCACCGTGGCTCGCCGACTCCCGCTCCCCAGATGAGGGCGCCGGGGGTGAGCGCGAGTGTCGCGCTGGTGATGAGAGCACAGAGCACGACCGCGCTGGTGAAGGGGGCGCGCCGGCCACGCAGCCCGGCGACGAGCAGCACGAGGGCGGCAGCCGCGCAGGCGCCGGCCAGCGCGAACGCCGACGGGGAACGGACCGAGCTAAGCACCCAACCGAGGGAGATGAGCACCCCGTAGGCCGCGAGCCCGGCCCCCAGCGCTGTCGCAAAGACCCAGAACCCGCCACGCTTGCGACGCTCACGGATGACGACAGGCTGCGCCGCAGCAGGCACCGACGGCGCCCAGGTGCGACCCGGGCCCATCCCGTGCACGGGCACACCCGCCGGCATCGGAGGCGGCACGGCGTCGGCGGGCCGATCCTGAGGCTGGGTGGCCAGCGGCGGGGTGCCCAGCGGCGGGGTGGTCATCGGCGGGGTGCCCAGCGGCGGCGTGGGAGGAACTGGCGCGGACCAACTCTGCACGGTGCCGCCAAGTTCGGTGACCTTCGCCTTGGCTTCCGCGGTGAGTTCCTTGGCGGATTTCCCGGTGGCCCGGCCGCGTACGACCCACCAGGCGCCGACGGCCAACGGGATGGCGGCCCACAACCACCAGCGATCAGAGAGTTCCCCTGCCACCATCAGACCGATGACGACCAGCAGCACGATGCCGCCTCCGTCGCCGCGGCGCAGGCCCTGTTCGGCCAGGATCTGACCGTTCTTGTCGGGCATCAGGGCCAAGGCGATGAGGTAGAGGAGTATCCCGATGCCGCCGAGGACCATCAGCAGGACGGCAGCGATGCGCGCGATGGCCGGATCGACGCCCCACCGTCGGGCCAGACCGGAGCAGACCCCGCCGAACCACTTGTCCTCGGAGGAGCGGGTGAGGCCCGATTGCCGGAGCCGCTGGAAGAAGGCGTCGATCCCGGCGGGGGCGGGCGGGCCGCCCCCGGAACCGGAGGGAGACATTCCACCCAGGGGTGGGGTGCTCGGAGGGTGTTGGGGGCCTGTCATGACTCCATCGTCTCCGCTGAGGGCCGAGCCGGCCATGAGGGTGGACCCTGACGCGACCCTGAACCTGCCCCGCGCGGGGGCCTGCTGGCATCCGGATGCCGCAAGATGGTGCCGTGAGCACACCCGTCCCTGAGCCGGTCGCCCCCGCGGCCCGCCGCCCGCCGTTCGCGCGGGCCGGCGCGGACGCGGTCGTCGCCGGGGTGAGCGCCGGGATCGGCAGACACCTCTCGCTGCCCCGTTCGGTCGTGCGCGGCGCCTTCGTCTTGCTCACGGTCTTCGGCGGCGGGGTCGGCATCGCCGCCTACCTCGTGCTCTGGGCCATTCTGCCTGTCGATCACGAACGGATCGAGGTGCCGGCGCATCAGGGGACCCGCAGGGAAGGGCTGTTCAGCGTCTATCACTGGGTCGTGTTGAGCGGTCTCGTGTTGCTGCTCGGCGGCCTCTGGCTCGGCACCGACGCTGGCGGTTGGCTCACCGACGCCCGGTATGCCGTCCCGCTGCTCGCCATCGCCGGTGGCGCCTTCGTCGCGTGGTATCAGCTCGACGACGGAGCGGGCCGCAGGCGTGGGCGCCAGGCCCGCTGGGTCGGGGTCGCCCAGGTCGTCGTGGGCCTGGCGGTCGCGATGATCGGGGTCGTCGTCATCGTCACCCAAGGTCAAGGACCTCGAGCAGTGGTCAACGGTGCCCTGGCCGCGGTCGCCGTGCTTGTCGGGGCATCGGTCATCGCCGCTCCGTTCGCGCTGCGGATGTATCGCGGGCTCCAACGTGAGCAGGCCGAGCGGGTTCGGGCCACAGCACGAGCCGACATCGCCGCCCATCTTCATGATTCGGTCCTGCAGACCCTCGCGCTCATCCAACGCAAGGCCGATGACCAGGTCACCGTCGCTCGCTTGGCCCGACGCCAGGAACGCGAGCTGCGCTCCTGGCTCTACGGCGGCGAGCTGCCTGAAACCCATACGCTGGCAGCGGCTCTCGCGGCAGAGGTCCACGAGGTCGAGGACGAGCACGGGGTGCCGGTCGAGATGGTCGTCACCGGTGATCGTCCGCTGGAAACCGCCGGTGGCGCGCTCGTCAAGGCGACCCGGGAAGCCGTGCTCAACGCCGTCCGGCATGGTCGCCCGCCGGTCTCGGTCTATGTCGAGGTCGGCCCCCACGGCGCCGAGGTGTATGTCCGCGATCACGGCGAGGGTTTCGACCTCGCCGCGGTCGCAGACGACCGGCTCGGGGTGCGCGAGTCGATTCTCGGGCGGATGTCTCGGGCCGGGGGCTCGGCCCGCATTCGTCGCCTGGAAACCGGCACCGAGATCAGCCTCAGACTGCCGCCGCTGGCCTCGGGAGGCCCCGACCACCGGAACGGGTCCGAGCACCCCGAGCCCGCGCAACACGCAATCACGACAAAGGAGGCCACCCCGTGAGCGAGTCGGATCCGAGAGCCACGAGCGTCCGGCTGGTCCTCGTCGATGATCATGCGATGTTTCGCTCGGGCGTCAAGGCCGAGTTGCGGGCGATGCCCCCGGGCAGTGCCGGCTGGGTGCCGGAGATCGTCGGCGAGGCCCCCGATGTCGACTCCGCGATCGCGGTGATCCGAGAGCACACGCCCGATGTCGTCCTGATCGATGTGCACCTCCCTGGGGGAATGGGAAACGGCGGGGTCGACGTGCTGCACGGATGCCGCGGATTGACGACCGCCGCCGGCGCGCCGGTGCGGTTCCTGGCGCTGTCGGTGTCCGACGCAGCCGAGGACGTCATCGCCGTGATCCGTGCCGGGGCCCGTGGCTATGTCACCAAGACGATCAGCGGTTCAGACCTCATGCGCGCCATCCGGCGGGTGGCCGACGGCGATGCGGTGTTCAGCCCGCGGCTGGCCGGCTTCGTCCTGGACGCCTTCGGGGCGGCGGCTGGCGAGATCGCCGAGGTGGATGAGGAGCTGGACCGGCTCTCGGCGCGCGAGCGGGAGGTGATGCGGCTCATCGCCCGCGGCTATCAATACAAGGAGGTCGCCAAGGAGCTGTTCATCTCGGTCAAGACCGTCGAGACTCACGTGTCCTCGGTGCTGCGCAAACTGCAGCTGTCATCGCGGCACGAGTTGACCGCCTGGGCAGCCGGCCGCCGGATGATCTGACCCGCCCTACCGGAGCGCCCGCGGCGCGCTCTCATGGGGCGGCTGCAGCCGGCAGAGCACGGCACCAACGAGCAACATGCCTGTCGAAACTCCGAGCCCGAGCTGATGACCCCCGGTGCGATCGGCGAGTACGCCGGTGAACCACGGGCCGACGACCTGACCGAGCGCGAAGACCGTCGTGAGCATCGACAGCGCCGCAGTGGTGTCCTCGGCGGCCACGGCGTCGCGCCCCGCGGCGGTGACGGCACCCACGAGAGATAGGAAGCACAGACCGAACAGAGCCCCTGAGGCATACAGGGGCACGGGTGCCGACGTGACCGCCGGGATGCCGGTCGCCACTGCGAGCAGGACGAACAAGACCGCAGCGGCCGACCCGCCGCGTGCTCCACCCAGCAGACGCGCCCACACCTGGCCGCTCACGGCCCCGGCGAGGCCGAGCACCACCCAGAAGCCGGCGATGGCCCGAGCGCTCAGCCCGACCTGGGTCAGCAGCGCGATGATGAAGGTCATGTAGCCGATGTAGCCCGCGCCGAAGAGCAGGTAGCCGCTGGAAAGCCGTCCGAGACCGCTGACCCAGGCGCGGCGGGCGCCGGCGCCGGCGGGTGGGGACGTCGGGGCGGCATACGCGGCGATGGTCGCAGCGGCGGTCCCGAGGGCCGCGAGGGCGGCGAGCGCCAGCCAGCCGGCCGGCCACCCCGGTGCGCCGAACCGGTCGAGGATGGCGGGGACGATGAGCCCGGACGCCACGATGCCAACCCCGCCACCGGCGAAGTAGGTGCCGATGAGAACGGCCGAACGATGCGCCGTATGCCGTCTGCTGATCGTCGAGGTAATGGCCCCCCCGAGGACGAAGGCGCCTGCGCCGGCGATGCCGAGCAATGTCCTGACAGCGAGCAGGACCTCCAGCGAGGAGCTGGCCGCCGTCGCCGCGAGGGCGAGGACGGTGACGACCAGCGACCAGACGAAGGCCTTGTGCTGGCCGATCCGAGCGGCTACCCACGCCGTGCCGAGTGCTCCGACGAGATAGCCGACGGCATTGAGCGTGTTCATCAGACCGGCGGTGGTAAAGGTCCAGCCGAGGTCTGATCGCATCGCCGGCAGCAGCAGGGCATAGGCAAACCGCGAGCAGCCGAGGGCCACGAGCGGGGACGCGGCCAACCCGATGACGATCAGCAGGTCGCGCCGGTAGGACGCGTCCGGGGGGATGTCGGTCATGGCCGTTCGTCCACCGGATGGACGACGACGCCGATCCGCTGGACCTGGGCGAGCTGCTCGGCCAGCCGCAACGCCGCCGTCAGCCGCGCGTGCGGTGCCTCCGTCAGCCGGGTGCCGTTGAACAGGCGCAGCGTCTCGCGCAGCAACACTTCGATCTCAATGCCCATCGCCGCGCGGGCGATCACGGCATGCGCGTTGGCCAACTCACGCAGCGCGATCTCATCCAGGGGTCGCTCGCTGAGGGCGCCCTCCCAGGTTCGGAATCCATGCCACCGCAACGGGTCTCGATGGTGCGGCCACAGGAATCCCTCCTCCGGGTCTCGGCGCAGATCGACGGGGATGACTGCCCGCATGGCTGCGACCCGGTGCGGCGCCAGGCGGGTCAGGCCGTAACTACGGACCGTGAGCACCATGGCGCGCGTCATGCTCACCGGCCCCTCCTGCTCGACGATCCGCCCGATGGTCTCGGCGATGAGTTGCGCCGAACGAGTCGAGCCGGAATTCAGGCCGTCGAGGATGCCGACGCCGCCGAGCCGGCGGGGAAGGAAGGGCACGTAGGGCTCTGATCCGGGCGGCTCAGCAGGGCCCGCAGTCGGCTCTGGGCGCCGCTCTCGCTCGGGACCCGGATCGCCCTCCTGGGGGTTCGAGGTGTCCTGGGGGTTGGCGCTGTCCTGGGGGTTTGCGCGGTCCTCGAGGACGCCGTCCGCAGGCGCGCCCGGCGAGGCGGCATACGCAGATACGACGGTCCGCTGGGCTGAACGCCGCGGGGTGCGGGAGGCTAGCGCCGCGTCTTCGCGGACGGCGGCGATGACCGCGTCGGGGTCGTTGAGCCACTGCGGCAGCCAGATCCTGCGCACCATCGGCCACCCCATGACGTCGTGCAGGACGAGCGCGGGGAGGCCGTCTCGATCATGGGTGGTCCGGCGCCCCGCCCAGACGGGATTGTCCAGCAGGATCGCCAGGCATGGCGGGTGCCCGGGGGGACCGACCGCGAGGTCGATCTTGAAGTCCGACAATCCGAGGGCGCTCTGGACGCTCAGGCCCGCCGCTCGCAAGGCCTGGGCGATCTGGTCGCGGTGCCGGTCGGGGGAGTCCACCCGGACGCGCTGGCCGGAGTCAGGGCCGAAGTCCATGCTCGGACCGGTCGGCAGTTCGTGGGGGCTGGCCGACCGGGCACGGACGCCGTATTTGGCGACCTCGAGGTAGTCGCGCAGATGGTGAAGGCCGACCGACGAGGTCTGCTCGACGCGCAGATCTTCGGGCTCGAAGGAGCTGAACACCATGACGCGCTGACGGGCGCGGGTGATGGCGACGTTGAGTCGGCGCTCACCGCCGGCTCGGTTGAGCGGACCGAAGTTGAGCGGAAGGGTGCCGGTCGCGGTCTTGGCGAAACCGGTGGAGAAGAGGATGACGTCACGCTCGTCGCCCTGGACGTTCTCGAGGTTCTTGACGAAGAGCCCGTCCTTGCCTTGGGCCAGGCTCTCGGCGATCGACTGGATCCCGCTGTCCCACAGCAATTTCTCGATGAGGGTGCGTTGCTGCAGGTTGAAGGTGACGACGCCGATCGACCGCTGCCCGGCCTCCCACCGGCGCAACACCTCGGCGACCACGGCGGCGGCCTCGATGGGGTTGGTGCGCAGCGCTCCGGCGTCGGACCGCGCCGACCGTGAGGCGCTGGCCGCACTTCGGTGGAAGGCGCCGTCGACGCGAGTGAACGACAGCCCGGTGTCGGTGAGTTGTCCGGCGAAGGCTGGGAACGACGAGAGCCGATCCTGGTAGTAGCGGCCGTTGCTGAAGGCGATGAGCGACTCGTCTTGGCTGCGGTAGTGCCAGGACAGCCAGAGGCGCTCGACACCGGCGTGGACGAGCTCGGACAGGATCGACTCCTCGTCAGGCACGAGCAGGAAGTCGGCGTCCTCGTCGGTGTCCGGCTCGGTGTCCGCGAGCTCGCCGAAGCTCGTCGGCGGAAGTTGCTTGGAGTCGCCGGCGACGACTGCGGACCGGGCCCGCCCGAGCGCTCCGATGGCGTCGGGCACGGTGATCTGGGACGCCTCGTCGAAGACGACGAGGTCGAAGTCGATGGCTCCGGGGGGGACGAAGCGGGCGAGCGAGTCGGGGCTGACGAGCATGCAGGGGGTCAGCTCGCCGATGACCTCCCCATAGCGCTGGACGAGTTGGCGCACCGACAGCCCCCCGCGCGTGCGGCTCACCTCGCGCTCGAAGGCAGCCACCGTGCCGAACAGCGCCCCAGGCTGGAAGGGTCGTCCGCGCACCACCCGCGCGGCCAGGACACCCTTCAACTCTTCTCGGACGACCGACGAGGAGTCGACGAACCGCGCGACGACCCGTTCATGGGCCTGGGCGTCGAAGGCGAGCAGCCCGCCGGTATCGAGCCGCTCGCGCAAGCTCGCCTGGGCGATCCCCCGGTCGAGGGCAGCGGCGGCATCGGCGGCCGGCACCAGGCCGGACAAGATGGACCAGCGAGCCGTCGGCAACCCGCCGGCCTCGATCGGGGTGAGCACCTCGACCGCCTCGACCCACCGGCGCAACAGGGCGAAGGATCCGGAATCGGCGGTGCGCAGCGCCTGTCCATTCGACCAGGCGGCGAGCAATCCGGGGGTCTGCGCCCAGCGGGTGATGTCGGCGTCGTCGCCGCCGGTGGCGATAAACACCGCCGCGACCGCTGCCGCGGCACGTTGCGCGGCGGCATACACGTCGTCCACAAGGGAGCCGGCCTGGGTCCGGGCGGCGCGGACCGCCGATGCCTGCGGCTCACGCAGCGCGCCGTGCAAGGACGCGTCACGGTCAAGTCCGGCGAGCAGGCCTTCCAGAGCCTGCTCGCCCTCAGGGGCAAGCAGGTTGATGCCGGCAACAAGAGCGCCGAGGCCCGGCACCGCCCGCCAGGCACCGGCCAGGGATGCCGCCTCGCCGGACACTGCGGCGACCTGCTCGACGAGGACCGGGACCGTCGCGGGGCGGACGTCGACGCCGGGCCAGGCGTGTGCCAACACCGGCGCTGCAGCTGCGAGGAGCCGCCCCTTGCGGCCAATGAAGAACGATGACGCCGCCTCGCGGACCGCCTGACGCACCGGCTCGATCGGCACCTCGAGCACGGGCGGCCCACAGACCGCGAGCACCGGCGCTTCGCGCAGCCGCTGCAGCCGAGCGGTCAGCTCTTGGCGGGTCTCGCGCCAACGCCGGGTCGCCATCTCGTCGACGACCAGGGGGGGAGCTGCGCGGTCGCACAGCAGCCAGGCTCCGCGTTCGAGATCGACAGGGGTTCGGGCGTGGCCGAGCGCCGCACGGTGCACCTTGTGGCAGCCGCCCAGTCGAGCCAATACCTCGGCAGTCTCAGCGTCGGCGGCCGCGACGAGCGCGGTGAAGCGCACGAGGTCCGTCGGCAGGGATCGGGCAAATCCCCACGCGCTGCACGCTCTCGGGCCAAGCCCGGCAAGCAGGGACGTGGCGTTGACGACGGCTCGCCGGCAAGCCGCCGGGTCGAGCCCGTCGCCCGCGTGGCCGGAGACGGTCGCGGGGGCCACGTCGACGGACGGGCCGTCACCCTGGGCGAGCAACTGGGTGTGCGCGGCATAGGCCGAAAGGTCGGCGGCGTTGGATTGGTGCAGGCGGGTGGCGTAGGAGTCGAGGGCGCGGGCCGATGAGGCGACATCCGAGGAGGCCGCGCGATGGCCTTCGTCGTCCGCCCGAGGCAGTTGCGCCAGGGCGTGGCGCAACCGCTCGCGGACCTGTGCGGGTCGGGCGTGCTCGTCGTGCAGGTCGAGGGCGAACGGCAGGAGCCCGACCTCCTCGAGGCGGCGGCGCACGATGTCGAGGGCGGCTCCCTTCTCGGCGACGAACAGCACCCTGCGCCCGCTGGAGATCTGGTCGGCAAGGATGTTGGTGATCGTCTGCGACTTGCCGGTGCCCGGCGGCCCCTCCAAGACAAACGTGCGCCCGGCGCGGGCGTATGCGATTGCCTGGGCCTGCGAACCGTCGGCCGGGATGGGCGCGGCTGCGACGACACCGTCGAGCGACTCGATGCCCGTATCCACCGGGAGCGCATCGGGATCTGTGAACCGGTCGGTCGGTGTCAGGGCCAGGTGGCGGGCGACCGGACGCTCCAGGAAATGCTCCCAGTGCTCGTCCAGGTCACGCCACAGCAGATATCCGGTGTAGCCGAGGATGGCCAGTCGGGCCTCGGTCGCGACGGTGAACGGCAGTCCGGCATCGACGATCGCCTGCCGCACGCGACGGATCACCTCGTCGACGTCGACGCCCCCGGAGCCGTCGCCACCCTCGGGCCGCTGCGGCAGCTCGTCGAGCCCGGCCACGACCAGCCCGAACTCCAGACGCAGCTTCTCAAAGAGGCTGAGGTTGAGGGTGATCGATCCCGTCTCATCGGAGACGACCTTGAACGGTGCGACGAGTCCCTTGATTTCCACCGGCGCGAGCAGCAGCGGCGCAGACAGTTCACGCTCGCCGAGACGCCAGTCCAGCCGCCCGAGGGTGAGGGTGAGTGGGTTGGCCCCGGTCTCCTGCACGCCAGTGCGCGCCCGAAAGCGTAACCGTGCAAGGAGCAGTCGGTGCGTCTCGGTGTCGACCGCGCTGTAGACGGTGGCCTTGTCCCGCAACATCGCCCGCTGCACGTCGGCGGGCAGCCCATGGGCGTCGCGAACCTCTCGGCCCAGTAGGGCGCCGGCCAGATCGTCGGCTGCCCGCAGGGTGACCGGCCGCTGCTCGTGCAGATGGTCGGCTAGCTGCCCCAGCTGTTCGCCGGGCATGAGCAGCGGCAGTTGGGTGACGCCTCGGCCGATGTTGAGAAGCCGGTTGCGCAAGGTCAGATCGAGCAGCGCCCTCTTCCAGGCCCGCACCCGGGGCGGAGGTTCCGGGGCTTCCGGCCTGTCCGGGGCGGCCGGGGCCGCCGCGGTGGTGAGCGAGGAGTGCTCCGGTCCCCGTATGCCGTGCGGCGGCATACCCGGGGCTGGGGGTGGAGCGTCCGCGGGTGGACGGTATTCGACGACCTCGACGACGCCGTCGTCTCGCACCCGGCGGGCCGCGACTGGCAACACCCGCATGAGCCGGGCCATGTGCACGTCGACGACTCCGACGAGTGCGCCGGGGTCACCGACGAAGTAGGCGTCCTTCGGGGCTTGGGTGATCCGCCGGAACAGGTCGCGTGGGGGGTGCCGCTCGCGGGTGAGCATCGTCGTCTCGAGGACTCCCATGAGGCCCAGGCCCACGGCGTTGACGGCGAGCGAAACCTGCAGGCTCGCGGCGTCGGGCAGCCCGGAGTCCTCGGAGCGCCAGTAGCCGAGGAACGCGTGCCCCCGGGCCAGCCAGACAAGCGGGTGGACCCCGATGTGCTCCAGCAGCGAGGCAAACAGAATTGTCGTGTCCAGACAGGTGCCCACCCGGTGTTCAAGGAGGTCTCCGGGAGAGCGGACCTGCTGGCCATAACCCCACGAGGCGGGCGGCTCGGCATAGAAGATGCCGAGTTCGTGGATGGCGCGGCAGGCCGCCTCGACGATCGCGTCGACCCGTCCGGGGGCGACGTTGGCGACGGCGAGTGAACCCGATGTCGTCTCGGCCTCCAGCAGGGTGGCCGCGCGAGCGACGAGCCCGGCCAACGCCGGGTGGTTGGGCTGGACGAAAGCGGCGAGCAACTCGAGCGAGAGGGCGGGGGCGTCGGGATCGACAAGCCACTGCCGGGCCGCGAGAACCCGCACCGAGCTGCGCGTGCCGACGAGGAGGACCCCCGACGCGCTCACCTCGACGATGAGCTGGGCATCGACCTCCTGCTCGATCATGGCGACCGCGGCGGGATCGAGGTCGATGGCGGGGTTGTCGAGAGTGATCCGCCCGCCAGGCTCAAGCCGGTCGAGATGGTGCACCCACGGGTAGGTGAGCACGGCACCCTGGGCATCGACGAGCGCGGCGGTGATGACGAGATCGGTCAGCGCGCTAGTGCCCGGAGCACCGGGGCTGGAGACGACGACACGCTGGACACTGCGGATGCGGTTGTGCGCCATCGCGTGATTGACGATGGGTGAGCTGACGACCTCGAGGTGAGCGGTCGTCTCCATGGGCCGATGCTAACGGCGGATAGGCTGCGCCCATGAAGCTGCTCAACGAGATCGTCGTCGTCGTGCACCTGCTCGGGATGGCGGCCATCGTCGGCGCATGGTTCGCGGTGCGCTCGGACAAGCGGTTGGTGCCGGCGATGCTCTGGGGAGCCCGGGTTCAGATCATTACCGGCTTGATCCTCATGGCGATCGCCGAGATGGACCGCGACGACCCACCGAACCGCGCCAAGCTGGGCGTCAAGCTGCTGATCGCCCTCATCGTGCTGGTGATGACCGAGACCGCGAACGCGCGCCAACGCCGCGCGGTGTCCGGCGGGGGCAGCACCACGAGCGGGGTGGGCACTCGCGTGGACGTCGCGGCATACCTGGCAATCCTCAACGTCGCAATCGCAGTGCTCTGGCGGTCCTACAGCTGAGCGGACGGTGCCGGCCAGGTCGACGCCGGTCAGGCCGACGCCGGAGCGGTCTGGAAGACGAGCTTGCCCGTGCTCTGGCGCCCCTGCAAGACGCGGTAGGCGGCGGCTGCTTCCTCCAGCGGATAGGTCGCCCCGATCTGCATCCGCACCCGCCCGAGGGCGATGGCCTCGAAGACTGCAGCAGCCCGCCACAGGAGTTCCTCGCGGTCGGCGATGTGGTGCGCCAGGGTCGGTCGGGTGACGAAGACCGAGCCGGCGGCATTGAGCCGCTGCAGGTCCAAGGGCGGCACCTGCCCGCTCGCCCCACCGAAAAGCACCACCAGCCCCCGCCGACGCAGCGAGGCCAGGGACGCGTCGAAGGTCGACCTGCCGACCCCGTCGTAAGCCACCGCGACACCCGTGCCGCCGGTGGCTTCTCGCACGGCCGCCGCCAACTGCTCAGGCCGCTCGTATGCCGTGTAGTCGATCGTGTGCGATGCCCCCAGTGAGCGGGCGATCGCGAGCTTTTCGGGGGAGCCGGCGGTGGCGATCACGGTGGCGCCGGCGGCAACGCACAACTGGACGAGCCACTGGCCGACCCCGCCCGCCGCGGCGTGGACCAGCACGGCGTCGCCGGGCTGCACGGCATACGTGCTGGTCGTGAGGAAGTGCGCGGTCATGCCCTGCAGCATCGCGGCGGCCGCCTGCTCGCTGGTGATCTCATCGGGCACCGGCACGAGCACGGCGGCGGGGGCCAACGCGAGTTCGGCGGCAAAGCCGAGGGTCATCGCCTGGGCGACGCGCGTGCCCACCGCGGGCGCGTCGGTGTCGGGGCCGACTGCCTCGACGATCCCGGCCCCTTCGACGCCGGGGGTGAACGGGGTAGGGACGGGATAGATGCCCTCGCGCTGGTAGACGTCGATGAAGTTGATGCCGCAGGCCTGCACCCGCACTCGGACCTGGCCGGGGCCCGGTGAAGGAACCTCGACCCGTTCGACGGCCAGCACCTCGGGACCGCCGGGGCGAGTGACTCTCAGGGCGCGCGCATCGGTCATGACGCGAGCCTACGACGGCGTGGCTTTCGACGGCGTGGCGATGGGCCAGGCAGTGGTGGGGGCTCGGGGGTGCTCGAGGGTGCTCGGGAGACGGGTACCGTCGGGGGGACGACATAAGGTGGACGCCGACATGGGCACCCTCTTCGACGAGTTGGGCCTCTCCGGGTTCGGGGAGCCTTCGAGCGGCCTGCCCAGAGCGACCCCCGACCCGGCCGGACCCGATGCCCGGGCGGGTTGGCAGGTCGGCGGGGTCGGCGCGCCGGGCTGGGGGGAGGGCCGCGTCGGTGACCCCGAGCGATTCCTCGCCGGGCTCAATCCGCAGCAGCGGGCCGCCGTCACTCACGAGGGCAGTCCCTTGCTCATCGTCGCCGGGGCGGGCTCGGGCAAGACCCGGGTGCTGACGCACCGCATCGCCTATCTGCTGGCCGAGCGAGGCGCGCAGCCCGGTCAGGTGCTCGCGATCACCTTCACCAACAAGGCGGCGGCCGAGATGCGCGAGCGAGTCGAACACCTCGTCGGGGGCCGGGCCCGGGCGATGTGGGTGATGACCTTCCATGCCGCCTGCGTGCGCATCCTGCGGCGCGAGTCGGCCAAGCTCGGGCTCAAGTCGAGCTTCTCGATCTATGACGCAGCCGACAGCCAGCGACTCATGGGCATGGTGCTGCGCGACATGGATCTGGACCCCAAGCGCTACACCCCCCGTTCGTTCTCCCATCAGGTGAGCAATCTCAAGAACGAGCTCATCGACGAGGAGACCTATGCCCGGCGGGTCGGTGGCGAGCAGGGCACTCACCATGAGCGGATGATCGCCGAGGCGTATGCCGCCTATCAGCGCCGGCTCCGCCAGGCCAACGCGCTGGATTTCGACGACCTCATCATGACGACGGTCCACCTGCTGCAGGCCTTCCCCGACGCCGCGGAGCATTATCGGCGGCGGTTCCGACACGTCCTGGTGGACGAATACCAGGACACGAACCATGCCCAGTATCAACTCGTCCGCGAGCTCGTCGGCGTGAGGACAACGAGCGAGGACACGAGTGAGGAACGAGCGAGGCCCGCAGCGAGGCAGTCGTCAGGCCCATTAGTCGGCGTGAGGACAACGAGCGAGGACACGAGCGAAAACACGAGCGAGTATGCCGTGCCGCCGGCCGAGTTGGTCGTCGTCGGCGACGCAGACCAGTCGATCTATGCCTTCCGGGGGGCCTCGATCCGCAACATCGTCGAGTTCGAGCGGGACTACCCTGACGCGCGGACGATCCTGCTCGAGCAGAACTACCGATCGACTCAGACGATCCTGCGCGCGGCCAACGCCGTCATCGCCCGCAACCCGGACCGCCGGCCCAAGAGTCTGTGGAGCGACCAGGGCGATGGGGCGCCGATCACCGGCTACGTCGGCGACAACGAGCACGATGAGGCGTCGTTCATCGCCCGCTCGATCGACCGGCTCGGCGACGACCACGGGGTCAGGCCCAAGGATGTCGCGGTCTTCTATCGCACCAATGCCCAGAGTCGCGCGGTCGAGGAGGTGTTCGTGCGGGTCGGGATCCCCTACAAGGTGGTGGGCGGCACCCGCTTCTATGAGCGCAAGGAGGTCAAGGACGCCTTGGCCTATCTGCGGGTCATTTCCAACCCGACCGACGCGGTCAACCTGCGGCGCATCCTCAACACTCCCCGCCGGGGCATCGGCGAGCGCGCCGAGGCGTGCGTGGCTCAGCTCGCCGACCGCGAGCGGATCCCCTTTGTCGCTGCACTCGGCCGGGCGGCGGACGCACCGGGGATCGCGACCCGCTCGGTCGCGGCCGTCGAGGCATTCACCCGCCTGCTGGAGGACCTTCGCACGGTCTTCGAGGGCGGTTCGGGGGTTGCCGGGCTGCTCGAGGCGGTGCTGGAGCAGAGCGGCTACCTGCGCGAACTGCGGGCCAGTCCGGACCCCCAGGACGAGACGAGGGTCGAGAATCTCGCCGAACTCGTCGCCGTCGCTCAGGAGTTCGACGAGGTCCGGGCCGAGACGGGTGAGGAGGCCGGTCTCGAGGACTTCCTCGAGCGGGTCTCGCTGGTCGCCGATGCCGACGAGATCCCGGACGCCGACGGCGACCCGGAGCATGCAGGGGGGGTGGTCACCCTGATGACCTTGCACACGGCCAAGGGCCTGGAGTTCCCGGTCGTCTTCCTCACCGGGCTCGAGGACGGTACGTTCCCGCACCTTCGGTCACTCGGTGACCCCAAGGAACTCGAGGAGGAGCGTCGGCTGGCCTATGTCGGGATCACCCGGGCGCGCGAGCGGCTGCACCTGTCGCGCGCGGCGGTGCGATCGGCCTGGGGCCAGCCGCAGTACTTCCCCGCGTCGCGGTTCCTCGACGAGATCCCGAGCGAGTTGGTCGCGTGGGAGCGGGAGGCCGCGTCGTCCGACGGCGCTCGCTTCGGTCGGCGTGTCTCAGAGCCAGCCGTCGCAGCCCTGGCAGCCCGCCCTGGGGTGCGCTCGCCGGGCAACCGTCCGGTGCTCGCGCTGGCCGGCGGTGATCGGGTCAGCCACGACTCCTTCGGGCTCGGCACGGTGTTGCGCCTGGAGGGCGAGGGGGAGAGGGCGCTCGCTCACGTCGACTTCGGTGCGTCGGTCGGGGTCAAGCGGCTGCTGTTGCGTTATGCGCCTGTGGAGAAGCTCTAAGGTCTCCGGGATCGCGCGCACAGCCGACCGGCTCCCGACCGATGGGCTCGATCGTCAGAACCGATGGGTTCGATCGTCAGATTCTGACCCCGCGGGCGGCGAGCCACCGTGCGGGGGCAACAGGACCGCCACCACCGGGGTGGATCTCCAGGTGCAGGTGCGGGCCGGTGGAGTGCCCGGTGTTGCCGCTGAGGGCAATGAGCTGCCCAGGCGCGACCGATGCGCCCTTGGTGACCTTGAGTCGGCTGTTGTGGGCGTAGTAGGAGACCGTGCCGTCCCAGTGCCTGATTTCAACCTTGTTGCCGTAACCGCTCTGCCAACCGGCGAAGATCACGGTGCCGCTTGAGATCGACGAGACCGGTGTTCCGGTGGGACAGCCGAAGTCCTGTCCGGCGTGCAGTCGCCCCCAACGAGGGCCGAAGGGCGACGTGAGCGAATAGGCGCCGCGGGGAACCGGGTTGACCCACGCCTTGCTCCCGACCGCCATGGCTGGGGCGGTCGCTGAAGAGGCCCTACCCGGGACGTTGGCCGTGGCGGCCTTGGCGGTGAGCGAGACCTGGACGGGATCGGTGCCCTGGGCCAGGGCGGCTTCGGCGGCGGCGCGCTTCTCGTTCTCGGCGGCGACGACGTCGCGGCGCACCCGCTCGCTGTCGCGGGCGGCGCGGTCGGTGATTCCCCGGGCCAGGGTGGTTGCATCGGCCGTCTTGCGGACGGCGAGCTCGGCCTGTGCGGCGGCGGTGTCGTCGGCGAAGGTGGCGCTGGCCAAGACCGTGTCGGTGGCCGGTGCCTGTCCGGCGGTGGCCGACACGACTGCCAATGTCGCGGTCGTCGGAAGCACCAAGCCCGCCCCGATGATGCGCGGGGTGAGGCCAGTGCGCCGACGCGACCGATGACGGCCGTGGTACCTGGAATCTGACACGCTGTGGAACTCTCCCGCCGTTGATGGTGGAACGCCGTGACGCTAGCGTGATCTATTCGTTATCTCAAACCACTGTCCACAGGGTGGTGCCCGACCGGCGCTTCCCGGGCGTGACGGGCTCCGTGGGTGTGATGGGGGTCATATTTTGCGACGGATCGGTCGGGTGGTGTGCGCCACGGGCTGTGGGCGGTTAGGGGCCTGTTGGATAGAGTGCGGTCATGAGTGAGTCGCCGCTGCGGGTCGTCGTCGCCAAACCCGGCCTAGACGGCCATGACCGGGGTGCCAAGGTGGTCGCGAGGGCATTGCGCGACGCGGGCATGGAAGTGGTCTACACCGGCCTGCACCAGACGCCGGAACAGATCGTGGAGGCCGCCATCCAGGAAGACGCCGACGCAGTCGGCCTCTCGATCCTGTCCGGCGCCCACATGACGTTGTTCGCACGGGTCATCGAGCTACTCAAGGGTCGCGATGCCGCTGACATCGTCGTCTTCGGCGGGGGGATCGTGCCCGACGGCGACATCCCGCAGTTGGAAGCGTTGGGCGTCGCGAAGGTGTTTACCCCGGGTGCGGCCACCCACGAGATCGTGGCCTGGGTCCGGGGCAACGTTCAGCCGCACTGAGCAGTGCCGGCACACCGCGGACGGGGCTGCCCCGACGCGAACTTAAAGCCTTGGTAACGAGATTCAAATCTTGGTAAGGAAACGGGGCTTTGGGTGCCGGGCGCTCGGACGGGGGCTCATCATTGGTCACAAGACGTCGTCGACTCCCCTCCCCCCAGGCGCCGACCCGTCGAGTCGAGATCGGGTGGGATGGGCCCCCGGCACTCCCGCATCCCGGGTGAGGCCCTCGTACCGGCAACGGTGCTCGCTGACTAGCTCAGCGCCCCCGCTCACGACGCTTGGCGTGGGGCCATGGTTTCGGCCGTGGCCCCACACCCATGTCCGCAGGGAGTCGCCCAGAGCTCCCGCATGCTGCACCACGCGGCACCGTGAGATTCGTCATGGGGGAGGGCCCGCCCGCGGATGGCCCGGCAGGGGTGCACTAGAGTCCAAAACGTTGCCCGAGGTGCACTCGACCTTCGGGTATCGAGTCGGTCACCCCCTTCGATGACGAGGACGGACGCCCGTGGATCTGTACGAATACCAGGCACGTGACATGTTTGAGGCCCACGGTGTGCCCGTGCTGGCCGGAGAGGTGGCCGACACCCCCGAACTTGCCCGTGCCGCCGCCGAGCGGGTCGGCGCCAACAGCGGCGGAGTCGTCGTTGTCAAGGCACAGGTGAAGGCCGGCGGCCGCGGCAAGGCCGGTGGGGTCAAGCTCGCCAGGACGCCCGACGAGGCGGCCGCTCACGCCGAAGCCATCCTCGGCATGGACATCAAAGGCCTCACCGTCAAGCAGGTGATGATCGCCGAGGGCGCCAAGATCGCCGAGGAGTACTACTTCTCCTTGTTGCTCGATCGGTCCAACCGGTCTTACCTCGCGATGTGCAGCCGCGAGGGGGGCATGGACATCGAGACTCTCGCCGTCGAACACCCCGAGAAGCTCGCCCGGATCGCCGTCGACCCAATCGCCGGTCTTGACGCCGCCAAGGCGCGCGAGATCATCGACGCAGCAGGTTTCGACGAGGCCGACAAGGACGCTCTCGTGCAGGTGCTCATGCGACTCGGCGAGGTGTATGCCGCCGAGGACGCCACCCTCGTGGAGGTCAACCCGCTGGTCAAGACCGAGGACGGACAGATCGTCGCCCTCGACGGCAAGGTCTCGCTGGACAACAACGCGGCCTTCCGTCACCCCGACCACGAGGCCCTTCAGGATCACTCGGCGACCGATCCGCTCGAGATGCTCGCCCTCGAGAAGGACCTCAACTACGTCAAGCTCGACGGCAACATCGGCATTATCGGCAACGGCGCGGGTCTGGTGATGTCGACGCTCGACGTTGTCGCCTATGCCGGCGAGGAGTTCACCGCTGCCGATGGCTCACATCCACGCCCGGCCAACTTCCTGGACATCGGCGGCGGCGCCAACGCGGAGGTCATGGCCGACGGGCTCGACGTCATCTTTGAAGACGCCCAGGTCAAGGCTGTGTTCGTCAACGTCTTCGGCGGCATCACCTCCTGCGACGCGGTGGCCGACGGCATCGTCGCGGCCTATGACATCCTCGCCAAGCACGGCAAGTCACCCAAGCCGCTAGTCGTGCGCCTTGACGGGAACAACGCCGAGCTGGGGCGCTCGATCCTCGACGGTGCCGGTCTGCCGCTGCTCGAGCGGGTCGACACCATGGACGGCGCCGCCCGGCGCGTCGCCGAGCTCGCTGCGCTGGCCGACTGACACCGACGAGCACAAGGGACAAGGACAACTCGAACATGGCGATCTTTCTCACTCGTGACTCCAAGGTCATCGTCCAGGGCATGACCGGCTCAGAGGGGATAAAACACACGACCCGAATGTTGGCCTCCGGCACGCAGATCGTCGGCGGCGTCAATCCCCGCAAGGCAGGCACGGTCGTCGACTTCCCCGGCGATGTCCGGGTGCCCGTCTTCGGCTCGGTCGCCGAGGCCATCGAGGCGACCGGCGCTGACGTGTCGGTCATCTTCGTGCCGGCACCCTTCACCAAGGCTGCGGTCGTCGAAGCAGTCGACGCTGCGATCCCGCTCGCGGTGGTCATCACCGAGGGCGTCGCAGTCAAGGACACCGCCGAGTTCTTCGAATATGCCCAGACGGCGGGCACGACTCGGCTCATCGGCCCCAACTGCCCCGGCCTCATCAGCCCCGGGCAGTCCAATGCCGGCATCATCCCGGCCGACATCTCCGGCCCTGGCCGCATCGGGCTGGTCTCCAAGTCGGGCACGCTCACCTACCAGATGATGTTCGAGCTACGGGACTTCGGCTTTTCGACCGGTGTCGGCATTGGTGGCGACCCGATCATCGGTACGACTCATATCGACTGCCTGAAGGCGTTCCAGGACGACCCCGACACCGATGTGATCGTCATGATCGGCGAGATCGGGGGAGACGCGGAGGAGCGGGCTGCGGCATACATCAAGGACCATGTGACCAAGCCGGTCGTCGGCTATGTCGCGGGATTCACCGCGCCCGAAGGCAAGACCATGGGGCACGCCGGTGCGATTGTCACCGGCTCGAGCGGGACGGCCCTGGCCAAACAGGAAGCCCTCGAAGCAGCCGGGGTCAAGGTCGGCAAGACCCCGTCCGAGGCGGCCCAGCTCACGCGCGAGATCATGCAGGGTCTCCAGCGCTGAGTCGTCCATCGGGCAGTACAACGTGGCGCCGCAGGGCGTCGGAGGACACCCCGGCGCGCCCTGCGTCATTCCCAGGAGCCCACGGGCGACGATAGAGCCCTGATGAGCCTCCTCTACCGAGTCCGTGACACCGTCCGCACCACCCGCGACGCCCTGACCGCCGATCGCGGGAAGCTGGACGCGCCCGGATCCAGTGACCTGCGCACGGTCTGGGCCAGCGGAGCCCTCGCTGCAGGCGTGAGCTGGCTGGCGGTCCTCGTGCTCGGCGTGATGGCTTGGGCTCTCAGCCCGGCCAGCGACGTCGGATGGCAGCAGGTCATCGGCGTGTCCAGCGCTGCCTGGCTGCTCGGTCACGGCGCGGCCGTGCACGTCGAGTCCGTCAGCTTCTCGATCGTGCCGCTGGGGGTTTGGCTGGGGGCCGCTGCGGCGGCGGCATACCTGCTCTCGCACGTCCTGGTTCGCCACGACGACGCCCTGCGACGGCTGTTGCCGCGCTTCCTCGGCGGGTATGCCGCGGTGCTGGCCGCCGCTGCCGCAATCAGCCTGTCCGGCCCCGCCCGGCCTACCTTGGCTGGATTGCTCTGTGCTCTCTCGGCGCCCGTGGTGGGGCAACTCGTGGCGGTGCACCGTGAAACCGGCGCGATCGCCGATCGGCTGCCCACCTGGGCCGTCCGGGCGTGGCGCCCGGCGGGCTGGGGCCTGGGCCTGCTGCTCGGTCTGGCGGCCCTGCTCGTCATCGGCGCGTTCGGCGTGCGTTGGCCGACGGTGAGCTCGGTCCACGACGCGGTCGGCGTCGGTGGAGCTGGCGCCCTGGTGCTGGTGCTAGGCCAGCTGCTGTTCGTGCCCAATCTGCTGCTGTGGGCGCTGGCCGTGGTGGCCGGCCCCGGCTTCGAGGTGGCGGTGGGTTCGACGGTGAGCCTGACGGGATCCTCGCCCGGCTTAGTTCCGATGGTCCCGATCCTCGGGTTGGTGCCGCCCGAGGGACAGTATTCGTCATGGCTGTGGCTGGCTGTGCTGCTGCCGGTCGCGGTGGGTGTCGTCGTCGGTCGGCAGGTCGGCCGACAATGGGCGCGACTGGCCCGCTGGCAGGACAAGGTCCTCACCGCAGCCACCGCGGTGACGGCGGTGAGCGTGGCGGTCGGGGCGCTGACCTGGCTCGGCTCGGGCTCGGCCGGTGGTTCACGCCTTGCCCACGTCGGGTCGGACCCGGTTGCCGTGGCTGCCGCTGTGCTGGCCGAGCTGTCGGTCGGCGTCGGCGCCTGGCTGCTTGTCGATGCGGTCCGCCAGCGCTGGGTGCGCTAGCGTTTCGGCGTCAAATCCCCTGCGAAAAGAAGATGTCCGTCGATGGTGCTGCCCTTCATCCCCCCCGCCAAACCTCTCGTCGGGGAGGCCGAACGACGCGCCGTTGACGAAGTACTGCGCTCGGGCATGATCGCTCAAGGCCCCCAGGTCGCGGCCTTCGAAGTCGAATTCGCCGCCGAGCTCACCCCCGGGCGTGCCTGCGTGGCAGTGAACTCGGGCACCTCGGGCCTGCACCTCGGGCTGCTCGCGGCCGGGATCGGTCCCGGCGACGAGGTCATCGTGCCGTCGTTCACGTTTGCCGCCACGGCCAACGCCGTCGCCCTCACCGGGGCGACCCCGGTCTTCGCAGACATCGAGCCCACCCATTTCTGCCTCGACCTCGACAGCGTCCGTGCCCAGCTCACCGACCGCACGGCCGCCATCATGCCGGTGCACCTCTACGGCCACCCGGCCGACGTCGACGGCCTGGGCGCACTGGCCGCGGCCCATGGGCTGCAGTTCTTCGAGGATGCGGCCCAGGCACACGGGGCCAGTTGGCTGGGCCGTCCGGTGGGCACCTTCGGCGAGTTCGCGATGTTCAGCCTCTATCCGACGAAGAACATGACCTCGGGCGAAGGCGGCATGGTCGCCTGTGCCGACGGCGATCTCGCCCGGGGCGTCAGACTGCTGCGCAACCAGGGGATGGAGCGCCAGTACGCCAACGAGGTCGTCGGATTCAACGCCCGGATGACCGACATCCATGCGGCGATCGGCCGGGTGCAGCTCGCCCGGCTCGCGGGATGGACCCAGACACGTCAGCGCAACGCCGCCTACCTGAGCGCTGGGCTTGCCGGGATGGCCGAGGTGGCGCTGCCGACCGTGGCCGACGGCGCGACGCACGTCTGGCACCAATACACGATCCGGGTCGACGCGTCCGAACGCGACCGGCTCGCTGCGGCTCTGCGCGACGAGCACGGTGTCGGCACCGGGGTCTATTACCCGATCCCCAGCCACCGGCTGGCCTCGCTCGCGCCCTTCGCGCCCGGGCTGCACCTGCCAGAGACCGAACGCGCCGCGGCCGAGGTCATCTCGCTGCCGGTCCATCCCGCCCTGACCGATGAGGAACTGGAGCGGATCGTCGCCGCGGTCCGGGCCGTTGTCACCGCCGGCGCCTGACACGGCAACCCCCTCGACGCTAGCCTCGACGGCTCGCCGCGTTAGTCTCGGCGCTGTGCCGAGAAGACCCGATGACGCCGCGGACCCGTCCGCAGGGATCTCGCCGAGGTTGCGGATCGCCGTCGTCAACAACTTCTTCCCACCCCGGGTCGGCGGCTCGGCGCACCTGTCCGAGGCACTTGCCATCGGGTATGCCGCCCGCGGCCACGACGTCCTCGTCGTCACCGCGGCATTCGGCGAAGCTCCGCAGCGGGAGACGCGCGACGGCATCCGGATCGTGCGGCTGCCGGCCGTCATGTTGCCCGAGACGCGGTTCGCGGTGAGCTTCGACCTGTCGTTCGCCGGCCGTCCCTCGCTGCCCCGGGCCCTCGGGGTGTTACTCGACGACTTCCAGCCAGATGTCATCCACCAGCACGGGCAGTTCATGGACCTCACCTGGGCCAGCGGGGCCTACGCGCGCCGGCGCGGCATACCGGCGTTGTTGTCCGTGCACACCCGCTTGGAGAACCCGGCGGCGCTCTATCGGCACGTCTTTCGGGGCTTGGACGCCACGCAAGTGGCACCGCGGCTGCGCCGATACCGGCCGAGGATCGTCGTCATGGACGCGCACATGCGTGACTACATCTGCAGTCGGTACCGCGGCGGGTACCGCGATCTCGTGGTGATCCCCGTCGGAGTCGACCCCGCGTGGGTGCGCGGCGGTGACGCGACGCTGGGCCGGGAGCTCGCCGGTGTCGCGGAGGCGCCGATCATCCTGTCGGTCGGTCACGTCATCCCGTTGCGCGACCGGGTCGGGCTCATCGAGGCGCTGCCCGCGGTGCTCGCCCGACACCCGCAGGCCCGCCTGGTCATCGCCGGCCGGGTCTACTACGACGCCTGCCTGCGCCGCGCCGAGGCCTTGGGCATCGGGTATGCCGTGCGCCCGCTGGGCGCCGTTGCGAGATCGAGCATCCCGCACCTGCTGGCGGCGGCGACCGTGGAGAGCCACGAGCAAGGCGACGGGATGGGCACGGCGACGTTGGAGGCGATGGCCGCGGGGGTGCCGGTTGTCGGGTGGGGGCGGCTGGACAACTTTCCCGGAGTCGCCCTGCGCGACGGCGTCGACGTCCACCTCACCCATCGAGGCGACGTCGAGGGATTGGCCGAGCGGCTGATCCGGGTGCTCGCTGACCCCGGGGCCGCTCGGGCCGTCGGCGGTCGCGGGCGGGCCCTCGTCGAGTCCTACTTCACCCTCGATCGGGTGCTCGACTCCCACCTGGCGACGCTCGCGGACCTCGCCGCGACCCGGCCGGGCCGCGAGTCCGCTATCGGCCGGCACCCGAAGGAGCCCGCATGACACGTACCGTGCCCCTGGGCCAGCCGACGGTCGGAGAACCCGAGCTGGCGGCTGTGGCCGAGGTTTTCGCCTCCGGCTGGCTGTCCGGAGCAGGGCCGAGCTGCCTGGCCTTCGAAGGTGAGTTCGCTGAGGTGGTCGGCACTCAGCACGCGTTGGCCACCGCCAACTGCGGTGCCGCCCTGCATCTTGCGCTCGTGGTGCTCGGCGCCGGCCCCGGCGACGAGGTGATCGTCGGGGACTACACCTTCCCCGCGACCGGTCACTCCGCGCTCTGGACGGGGGCGCGGCCGATCTTCGCCGACGTCCGCCCGGACATCTGGTCGGCCGATCCCGCAGCGGTCGAGGCCCAGATCACCCCGCGCACCGTCGGGATCCTCGCCGTCGACGTCTTCGGCCAGCCCGCCGACTATGACGAGCTGCGGGCCATCGCCGACCGGCACGGTCTCTGGCTCGTCGAAGACGCCGCCTGCTCGGCTGGCGCGACCTATCGTGGGCGGCCCGCCGGCAGCTTGGCCGACCTGGCGACCTTCTCCTTCCATGGCCGCAAGGGCATCACGGCCGGCGAAGGCGGCGCCCTGGTCGGTGACAGCGGCGACCTCATGGACCTGGCCCGCACCCTGCACACCTATGGCATCGCGCCGGCGGTCACCCGCGAGGGGGAGCGGACCTTGCCGGTGCCGACCTTCGAGACGGTCGGCTACAACTACCGCCTCTCCGATGTCCAAGCCGGGATCATGCGGGCCCAACTGCGCCGGCTGCCACACCTGTTGGCCGCCCGCACCGCCTCTGCCGCCGCGTATGCCGCCGGGTTCGGCGACCTCGAGCAACTCACCCTGCCGGTCGCGCTGCCCGACCGCACCCACCCGTGGCAGTCCTACGTCCTCACCCTGGACCCGGCCCTGGACCGGGGGGCGGTGGCGCTCGCGCTGCGCGAGCAGGGGGTCGGCTGCAACTTCGGCACCTACGCCTCGCACGTCCAACCGGTGTATGCCGCCGCAGCGGGCAGGCCGCTGCCGGCGTGCCCCGTGTCGGCCGATCTTTTCGCCCGGCACCTGGCGATCCCCATGCACGCAAACCTCACCACTGATGACCTCGAGCACGTCATCACCACCGTCCGGGCCGTCGTCGGCTCGGACGCGGTGCGGCGCTGAAGCACCCGAGCCGGGCCACCCGGCATACGAAAGGACGCCCGATGAGCACCCGCGAGACTGTCTTCGTCACCGGAGGTGCCGGCTTCATCGGCCTGCATGTCGTGCCGATGCTGCTGCACTCCGGCCGCGATGTGCGGATCTTCGACAACATGTTCCGCGGCGACCGCGGGGCCGTCGAGGCCCTGCAGGCACAGCACCCCGGGCGGGTCCAGCTCATCGATCAGGACATCCGCTATGGCGGCGCGGTTCGCGCCGCGATGCAGGGCTGTGACTCGGTCATTCACGCGGCTGCCGTGTCGATCAACAAGAGCCAGGCGGACCCACACGAGTCGATGGCGATCAACACGATCGGCAGCCATAACGTCTTCGCGGCTGCCGCCGACCTCGGCGTGCGCCGGCTGGTCTTCTGCTCCTCGGCGTCCGTCTACGGCGACCCCGAGCGCCTGCCCATGCACGAGGACGACCGGCTCTCCCCGCAGACGCCATACTGCATCTCCAAGCGGACCGGGGAGGACCTGCTCGGCTTCTATCAGCGCAGCTCGGGGCTGTCCTGGATCGCTCTGCGCTTCTTCAACGTGTACGGCCCGGGACAGAAGACGACCGCGTACTACACGTCGGTCATCAACCACTTCGTCAACCGGCTCAAGGCGGGCGATCCGCCGGTCATCGACGGCCGCGGTGAGCAGTCGATGGACTTCATCCACGTCCACGACATCGCCCGCTCGGTGGTCCTCGCGTTGGACTGTGAGGGCGACAACGTGCCGGTCAACATCGGGACCGGCATCGACACGACCGTCGCGGAGTTGGCCCGGATCCTCATCGATGCCGTCGGGGTCGACGTGCAGCCTGAGTTCAGCGGCCGTGAGGTGATCGCGAGCCGACGGGCCGCTGACGTCAGCCGCGCGATGGAGATCCTCGGCTTCGAGGCGAGCATCCTCGTGCGAGACGGGATGACCGACCTCATCCGCAGCGGCGGCTGAACGATGAGCGACGGCCTGGCCGGCCTCCCGGTCCCCGGCACCCTGCCCGCCAACCCCTGGAACGAGCACGCCTGGGTCGTCGGGGAGCCGGTCGTCGGCCCGGGCACGTGGATCGGGGCCTTCACCGTCATCGACGCCTCGGGGGGGCTGAGCATCGGCGCCGGGTGCGACATCTCCTCCGGCGCTCAGATCTACACGCACTCCTCGGCACGGCGGTGTGTCAGCGGCCGAAGGTTCGCCGAGGTCGAGAAGGCACCCGTCGTCATCGGGGACCGGGTCTTCATCGGCGCTGGTGCCATCGTCACGATGGGCGTCACGATCGGCGATGAGGCGGTCGTGGGGGCCGGCGCCGTGGTCACCCGCGACGTGCCGGCCCGGGCCATTGTCGCGGGAGTCCCGGCGCGGGAGGTCGGTCGGGTCGAGTTCGCGGCCGACGGATCCCCGACGTTCGGTATGCCGCCCGCCTGACCCTCCCGTCTGAATCTCAGGATCGCCCCGAGCGCAGCACCTGGTCGACGACCTCGTGGACGGGCAGGATCGACGCCCGCTCGGCGTCCTGGTCGACCCGGCCCTCGATCACGTCGACGAAGTGCTCGAGCTGGCTGACGAGGGGCTCGACTCCGACGATCTCGGGCACCTCGATCTCGGTGCGCTGTCGATAGCCGCCGAAGCCGAGTTCGCTGTCGATGGTCGTGTGCCGGTAGGCCGTCACCCCTCGGCGCAGCAGGTCGACCTCGATCATCCGGTCGAGCTCCTGGATGACCATCATCCGGACCTTGCGCTGGCCGATCCGGCTAGCGGACACCGAGGCCATGCCCCCATCGGGAAAGCGCAGCATCGTCTCGACGAGGTCCTCGGCGTGCGGCAGCGAGTCGGGGTGGAATCGTCCGACCTGTGCGAAGACCTCGGCCGGAGATCCTCCGCCGAAGGTTTGCACGACGAGGTCGACATCGTGGACGAGTAGGTCCCAGCCGACCCCTGTCTTGATGCGGGCGGCATACGGGGAGTGCCGTTCCGACCGCACGAACAGGGGAGCGTCGACCATCCGCAAAGCCGTGGCGAAGGCAGGGTTGAAACGTTCCAACAGCCCGCACTGCAGCGGGGTACCGGCTCGGCGCGAGGCGTCGACGACGGCCACCGTATCGGCGAGCGAGGGACAGACGGGCTTCTCGATGAGCAGCGGTAGCCCGGCGGCGATGATGGGCAGGGCCAACGCGAGGTGATGCTCGGTCGGGGCCGCGAGCACGGCCGCGTCCACACCGTCAAGGGCCTGCAGGTCGGGAGCCCAGTGGGCTTCGTGCCGGTCGGCGGCCCCCCGGCCGGCGGTCTCGGACGGGTCGATGACCACGGTGAGGGTCGTGCGGGGCCCGGTGGCGATGACCCGGGCGTGGTTGAGGCCCATCGAGCCGGAGCCGACGAGGGCGACGCGCAGGCGGGCGGGCACGGGGGACTCCTAGGCGGACGACGGACGTGTCAAGCCTAGTCACGCGCCGCGCGTCCGGGTTTTCGCGTCCTGGGCAACCGAGCGGGCACAATGGCTTCCGACCACCTGCCGAACGAGGACCCGTGACCGCTCACCCGCCGACCATCGTGCACCCCACCGCCGTCGTCGGCCCCGGCGTCGAGCTTGGTGTCGGGGTGTCGGTCGGCCCGCATGCCGTGCTTCTGGGCCCGCTGCAGGTGGGTGATGGGGCCTGGATCGGTGCGGGGACCTCGATCGGAGCCCCCCCGGAGATCTCGACCCTGCGCCAGAACCTCGCCTGGGACGGGGACCTCGACCATTCCGGCGTCGTCATCGAGGAGGGTGCCCTCATTCGCGAGCTCGTCGTCATCCATCAGGGCAGCCGGCGGACGACGATCGTCGGGGCCAGGTCGTTGCTGTTCAACCGAAGCTATCTCGCCCACGACGTCCAACTCGGCGCTGGCGTGACGATCTCGGCAGGCGTGAGCATCGCCGGGCACGCGACGATTCAGGCAGGCGCCAACCTCGGCATGAACGTCACCGTCCACCAACGCCGCGTCGTCGGCGCCCTGGCGATGATCGGCATGGGTGCAGCGGTCACCCACGACATCCCGCCTTTTGCCAAGGCGTTCGGTGTCCCCGTGCGCCTGCGCGGCGTCAATGATGTGGGCATGAGCCGCGCCGGGATCTGCGCGCAGACCATCGCCGTCGTCGCCGAAGCGTATGCCGCGGGCCGGCTGGACCTCACGGCGAGCGACGTCCCTGACGTCTCCGACGAGTTCGCCTGGTGGGCGGCGGTCCCGGATCGACGACCGGTGCCGGTGGAGTTCTCGGGGTGAGCCGGCATTCGCGCAGCCGGGGCTCGCAGGTGTTGGCGGCGGCCCGGATCCTGCTGTTGGCGCTCGTCGTGGTTGCGGCGGCATACGCGGTGGTGCGCAACTGGCGGGAGGTGAGCGCGACCGTCACCCACCTGTCGTGGCGAGCGTGGCTGCCGGCCTTCTTCATCCTGCCCGTCGCCATCGGGTGTTCGACGATGAGCTGGCAAGTCCTCGTCGACGAGTTGGGCGAGCCGATCGGCGCTCGGCGGGGGGCCCAGATCTTCCTGGTCGGCCAGCTCGGCAAGTACGTCCCCGGGTCGGTGTGGGCCTATGTCCTGCAACTGGAGTTGGGGCGCCGGGCCGGGGTTGCCCGGGCCCGGATCTTCGCGGCCACCGTCTTCTCGCTGGCGGTCATCGTCGTCGCGGCCCTGCTGGCGGGCGCTTTGGCCGTCCCGTCGCTGGTGGCGGCCAACCCCGACCTGGCCCGGCTGACCTGGCTCTATCTGCTGCTGCCGGTGGCCGTCGTCTGTCTGCACCCGCGCATCCTTACTTTCGCCGTCCGGCAGGGCTTTCGGGTGCTGGGCCGGCCAGCGCCCGAGCACCCGGTCCGCAAACGCGCCATCCTCACCTCGCTCGGATGGGCGCTGGCCTCCTCGCTCGCCTTCGGCGCGCATCTGTGGCTGCTGGTGCGCTCGAGCACGCCGATCAGTGTCTCGGTCCTACCGCTGGCGGTCGGCACGATGTCCGTGGCGATGATCTCGGGCCTGTTTGTCTTCCTGCTGCCCTCCGGCGCCGGCGTGCGCGAGGTGGTCCTCGTCGCCGGTCTCGGTCCCGTCATCGGCGCTGGGCCGGCCATCGCGATCGCCGCCGTCTCTCGGGTGCTGCTCACCGTCGCCGATCTGGCCACGGCAGGCGCCGCCGCGGTCCTCGCGACGATCGAACAGCGTCGCCACGGCCCGTATCACGGCGATCCGGGGATCGAGCACGACGAGGCATAGGCTCGCTTCTCGTGAACGACGCCACCGACCCGGCCACCACCACCATCGTCGTCGTCGGTGCCGGGATCGTCGGCCTGGCTACGGCGCGTGCGCTGGCGTTGGCCGGCCACCGCGTCGAGGTGCTCGACAAGGAGCACGCGATCGCCCAGCACCAGACCGGCCGCAATTCCGGGGTGATCCACGCCGGCCTCTACTACCCGCCGGGCAGCCTCAAGGCCAGGATGGCCGTGGCCGGGGCGCGGTCGATGACGGCCTACGCCGCGGCGAACGGGATCGCCCACGACATCTGCGGCAAGCTCGTCGTCGCGGCTGATGAGCGCGACCTGCCGGGCTTGCGGACCCTCGCTGAGCGGGCCGCCGCCAACGGTGTCCCGGCGCAGTTGCTCACCCCCGAGCAAGCCCGCGAGCACGAGCCCTATGTGCGGTGCGTGGCGGCCTTGCACGTCGAGACGACCGGGATCATCGACTACCCCGCCGTATGCCGCTCGCTCGCCGACGACCTCGCGGCGGCCGGGGGCGTGGTGCGACTCGGAGTGACCGTCGCCGGTGCCACGCCGCGACCAGGTGGTATTCGGGTGCTGACCTCGGCGGGTGAGATCGACGCCGACGCGCTCGTGGTCTGTGCCGGGCTGTATGCCGACCGGGTGGCCGAGGCCTGCGGACTCGCCCCCGAGGCGCGGATCGTGCCGTTCCGCGGCGAGTACTTCGAGTTGGGAGGCGACAAGCACTATCTCGTGCGCGGGCTCATCTATCCCGTGCCCGACCCGCGCTTCCCGTTCCTGGGCGTGCACCTGACCCGGATGATCGCAGGAGGGGTGCACGCGGGGCCCAACGCGGTGCTCGCGCTGCGCCGGGAGGGCTACACCTGGCGCGATGTCGACCTTGCCGAGCTGCGCGAGTCGCTGGCCTGGCCGGGGCTGTGGCGGCTCGCCCGGCGCAATGTGGTGCCCGGGGCCCGTGAGATCGTCCGGTCCTTGTCGCGGCGACAGTTCGCGGCGAGCCTGTCGCGGCTGGTGCCCGGCATCGAGGCGGCCGATCTGCACCCGGCTCCGGCGGGCGTGCGCGCTCAGGCTCTGCGCCGCGACGGGTCGATGGTCGAGGACTTCCTCGTGCAGACTCACGGCCGGCAGGTGCACGTCCTCAACGCCCCGTCACCGGCCGCCACGGCCGCCCTGGAGATCGCCGACCATATCGCGGGTCACGTCGAGCGGGCGCTGGCGTCCTGAGCGTGGACGACCCGACGCTTGGGGCGGTAGCCGGATACCCTTGCTGCACGTGAGCGACGCTCGGGCCCCTATGGACAGCCCCCGCGGCGAGCGACCCCTCGGCGGCGAACGCCGCGGCCAGACACCGGTCCCGGTCGTCGTGCTCGTCTCTGGCTCGGGCACCCTGCTACAGGCCCTCATCGACGCGTGCGCCGACGAAACCTACGGAGTGCGGGTGGCGGCCGTCGGGGCCGACCGACCCGGCACCCTCGGACAAGCCCGTGCGCAGGCCGCCGACATCCCGAGCTTCGTCTGCAGCGTCGAGGACTACCCGAGCCGCCAGGACTGGGACGAGGCCCTCGCGGCGGCGGTGGCGGCATACGAGCCGGTCTGTGTCGTGTCGGCCGGCTTCATGAAGCTGCTCGGGCCGGCGATGCTCGCGCGGCATACGGTCATCAACACCCACCCGGCGCTGTTGCCGGCCTTCCCGGGCGCCCACGCAGTCCGCGACGCCCTCGCCTACGGCGTCAAGGTGACCGGCGCGACCTGCCACGTCGTCGACGCCGGCATCGACACCGGGCCCGTCATCGGCCAAGAGGCCGTGCGGATCGAGGCGGACGACACCGAACAATCTCTGCATGAACGCATCAAGATCGTCGAGCGACGGATGCTCGTCGACATCGTGGGTCGCCTGGCCCGCGTGGGTTTCACCATCACCGGCAGGAAGGTCACCATTCCGTGAGCGCCACCGTGAGCAGGCCCGGCCCGACCGAGGACGTCCGGCCGGTGCGCCGAGCGCTCGTCTCGGTCTTCGACAAGACCGGGCTCGATGAGTTCGTCCGCGGCCTGCACGAGGCTGGCGTCGAGCTCGTGTCCACCGGAGGGTCGGCGGCGCTCATCGCAGGGCTCGGCCTGCCGGTCACCCGCGTCGAGGAGCTCACCGGCTTCCCCGAGTGCCTCGAGGGCCGGGTCAAGACGCTCCACCCGCGGGTGCACGCCGGACTGCTCGCCGACACCCGCAAGCCCGATCACCTGGCCCAGCTCGCCGAACTCGGCGTCGAGGCCTTCGAGCTCGTGATCGTCAACCTCTATCCCTTCGCCGCGACGGTCGCCTCGGGCGCGACCGCCGACGAGTGCGTCGAGCAGATCGACATCGGCGGCCCGTCCATGGTCCGGGCTGCCGCCAAGAATCACCCCAGCGTTGCGGTGCTGACCAACCCGAGCCAGTATGCCGCGGGGCTGGCTGCCGTCCGCGACGGCGGGTTCACCTTCGCCGCGCGCCAGCGGCTGGCCGCTGAGGCGTTCGCCCACACGGCGACCTATGACATCCACGTGGCGTCCTGGATGGGCAATGCCTATGCCGACACCTCGGACGGGACGGGCTTCCCGGCGTGGGTGGGGGCGAGCTGGGACAAGGCCTCGGTGCTGCGGTACGGCGAGAACCCGCACCAGCGGGCTGCTCTCTATCGCAACGGATTCCAGCCACAGCCGAGCCTCGCCCAGGGGGTGGTGTTGCACGGCAAGGAGATGTCCTACAACAACTTCGTCGACGCCGACGCTGCGGTGCGCGCCGCGGGCGACCACGGCGACGCGCCGACCTGCGCGATCATCAAGCACGCCAATCCGTGTGGGATCGCGGTAGGGGAGACGATCGCCCAGGCCCATGCGCGGGCGCACGCCTGCGACCCGGTCTCGGCCTTCGGCGGGGTCATCGCGGTCAACAGGGCTGTCACCGTCGAACTCGCCGAGGCGGTCAAGGACATCTTCGCCGAGGTCGTCGTCGCCCCGTCCTTCGACGCCGATGCCCTCGAGATCCTCACTCGCAAGAAGAACATCCGCCTCCTGCAGGTGGATCCGTCGGCGTTCAGCCATCGGGCCGGCATCGAGACCCGGTCCATCGGCGGTGGCCTCCTCATGCAGGGTGCCGACCGCATCGATGCGGTCGTGCGTGACGACCTGCGTCACGACGCGGCGGCGACCGGTGGTGACGACGCGGCCTACTGGCAGCTTGCCTGCGGCGAACCCGCGGACGAGGCGACCCTCGCGGACCTGACCTTCGCATGGCGGGCGGTACGGGCCGTGAAGTCCAATGCGATCCTGCTGGCCCGAGACGGGGCATCGGTCGGCATCGGCATGGGCCAGGTCAATCGGGTGGATTCTTGTCGACTGGCGGTCGCGCGGGCCGGGCAGGAGCGCGCCCGCGGCGCGGTCGCGGCCTCCGATGCCTTCTTCCCGTTTGCCGACGGCGCGCAGATCCTCATCGACGCCGGGGTGCGCGCGATCGTGCAGCCGGGCGGCTCGATGCGCGATGCCGAGACGATCGCGGCGGCGTCTGCCGCGGGAATCACGATGTATCTCACCGGTGCACGCCATTTCTTCCACTGATCCAGACCCCCCGACCGACTCGGTTGCCCGGCACGTCGATCCTCGTCACCTGTCGATCTGGTCGTGGGCGGGCCTGGCCGGCCTGACGATCGGGGCCCTGTCGGCCGGGCAGTCCCGGATGAACGGCACCCTCTCGTCCGCGTTCGCGGAGCCGCTGTATGCCGCGCTGTGGAACTTCGGCTCGGGTTGGGTGCTGCTCACCCTCGTGCTGGTCGGCTCGTCACGGACGCGCGCCGGGCTGCGGGCCATCATCACCGCGGTGCGGGGCCGGCGCCTGCTCTGGTGGCAGGCGATCGGCGGCTTGCTCGGCGCCACCTATGTGCTCGTGCAGTCCTTCGCGGTGCCGCTGGCCGGCGTCGCCCTCTTCACTGTCGGTGTCGTCGGTGGCCAGACCGGCAGTGGGGTCATCGTCGACCGTTTCGGGCTCGGGCCATCGGGGCGCAGCCGCGTCACGGCCGTCCGCGTGGGCGCCGCGGTCGTCGCGACGGTGGGGGTGGCGATCGCCGTGTCGGGTCGCTTCAACGTCGCATCGAGCGCCGTGCTCCTTCCCGTCGCACTTGCTGTCGTCGTCGGCGGCCTCCAGGCGGTGCAGTCGGCGATCAACGGGCAGGTCAACGTGGTGACGGGCACACCGTGGGCGACGGCGTGGCTCAACTTCACCTTGGGGCTCGCGCTGCTCGGGGTGCTGGCGGTCGTGCGGCTGGCCGGCGGGTCGCTGTCTGCGCCGGTGGTACCGGTGGTGCCGACGGCAGCGGCGACACCGTGGTGGGTGTGGTTCGGTGGGGTCATCGGTGTCGTGTTCGTGGGTGTCGTCGCCGTCGTGGTGCGCCATCTCGGGGTGTTGCACACCATGCTGGTGTTGCTGACCGGACAGCTCGGCGCCGCCATGGCCATCGACCTCATCTCTCCGGCGACACGGCATACGGTCGATGTTGTCGTGGTCACCGGGCTGGTGGTGACCGCCTTCGGGGCGGCCCTTCCGACGCTGCGGACCTGGGTCGCGGGAACCAGGCGCAGGCCGAGCCCCGACGCTCACTCGTAGAGGACGTACTCCGGCTGCGGCGAGAGCTGCAACACCTGGGCGGGCGTCATGAGCGGGCCCCGACGGGTGTCCTCGTCGTAGAACAGCTTGAAGCCCTTGTGCACGTGCGCCGGGGTGAGCGACACGATCCTGGTCCAGGTCGAGGTCTTCTCGGCGCGGTTGCCGATCCCGTCGACCGAGACGACGAGGGCGACCCCCGGGTGGGGTTGCAGCGCAGCTGGCTCGCGAACGATCGACGCGTGCAGTTGGTGGTAGAGCAGCACCTTCTCTGGCAGCCGGTGGGTGGCGACGATCCCCGACAGGAAGGCGGCGATCTCATCCAGTTCCGCTCCCGAGCTGCGGCCGAAGACCTTGCCGGGGACCTGGCCGGGTCCGACCGCCCACTCTGGGTCCAGCGCGAGGCCGACGTCGGGCTCGCGCAGCCACCGCGCCCAATGCTCGACTTCGTCCAGGAACCTGGCGCGTCCAGGCTGGATATTGAGCAGCAGGATCGCCCGGTGTCGACGGGCTGCCTCAAGGTGACGAGCGACGACATCGTCGTCGATGCGGGTGCGGTAGAGGCCGTCAGCGCCGGGGCGGGAGTGCACGACCGTGGCGATGAGCTCCAACACGGGCAACACGGTCCGACCGGCGGCATACTCGGCGCCGAGTTTCTCGATCTCCGTGACCCGCTCGTCCAGGTCGCCGACGCCGAGGCGACCAAGCGCCGGGGACCCGGGATAGCCGGAATAGCCGACCAGCCGATGGGCCGGGAAGATCGTCGTGCCCCCGCGCGGCAGTTGAAGCTCCGCGGCGGTGGACACGGCCGCGGTGGGGTCGCCAGCGGCGATCGATGGCGACGATGCGGCGGCGGTCGTCGGCCCCGGCGCATCACCGCCGGTCATCGTCGCAGCAGTCCCGGTGGGGTGGTTCGTCGTCGCGTTCGCCTGGCCCGCGTCGGACGGGGGCGTGGGCGTGCCGGAGCAGGCCGCGGTGAATGCCACGGCCACGGCCAACAGAACGGAGGTGCGGTGATGCATGAGCGCCTCCCTCCGAGGGCGTGGACATCTGCGATGCGGGCAACAGCCACCCTAAGAGGCCAGCCGCGCCAGGGGTGCAGCCGCGCCGCGTGGGAAGATGTCCGGCGTGAACGCTCGCATCCTCGACGGCAAGTCCACCCTCGACCAGGTCAAGAGTGAGCTCGCTGTGCGGGTCGCAGCGCTGGCCGACCGGGGGGTCGTGCCCGGCCTGGGCACGGTGCTCGTCGGAGATGACCCCGGCAGCCAGTGGTACGTCGGGGCCAAGCACCGCGATTGCGCCGAACTGGGCATCCGCAGCATCCGCCGCGACCTGCCGGCCACGGCGACGCAGGCCGAGGTCGAGGCGGTCATCGACGAGCTCAACGCCGATCCGTCGTGCACGGGCTTTCTCGTCCAGCAGCCCACCGGCCTCGACGAGATGAAGCTGCTGTCACGCGTCGACCCGACCAAGGATGTCGACGGCCTGCACCCCACGAACCTGGGCTGGCTCGTGCTTGGTCGGCCGGCGCCGCTGCCGTGCACCCCGATGGGCGTCATCGAGTTGCTCCGGCGCTTCGGTGTCCCGATCGCCGGAGCCAAGGTCTGCATCATCGGACGGGGGCTGACGGTGGGTCGACCGCTGGGTCTCATCCTCACCCGCCGATCGGAGAACGCGACGGTGACGTTGTGTCACACCGGGACTCGCGACCTTGCCGCCGAGGTGCGACAGGCCGACATCGTCGTCGCGGCCGCCGGGGTTCCCGACATCGTCACCGCCGACATGGTCAAGCCGGGGGCGGCGGTGCTCGACGTCGGGGTGAGCCGGGTCATCGACGAGGCCACCGGCCGCTCGCGGGTTGCCGGCGACGTGGCCGCCGACGTCGCGCGGGTGGCCGGCTGGGTGAGCCCCAATCCGGGAGGCGTCGGGCCGATGACTCGCGCGCTGCTGCTGGCCAACGTCGTGCAGGCGGCCGAGCGCCACGTATCGGGCGCGTCGACGCGGTGACGCAGCCTCAACCCGGCGCGGCCCAACCGGAGCCCGAGCCCAGCGACTGGCGGCGCCTGCGGCGGTTGGGTGTCTGGTGGTTGGTTGCCGGAATCGCCGGCGTGGGAGTCGCGGTCGCCGCTTTTGGGCAACTGCGTTCCGGCGGCTATCTCTTCGCCAGCGCCTTCGGACTCGGGGCCGTGTTGCGGGCGGTGCTGCCCCGCCAGGGGGCCGGTGGGCTCGCCGTGCGTCGGCCATGGCTCGACGTGGTCAGCCTGCTCGGTCTCGCGGTGGCGGTGGCCGTCGCGTTCGCCCTCGTTCGCCTCTGACGTCCACCCGACCGCGAGCGTGACGCAACGTCCGAGCATGGAGCTGCACTCTGAGGTGGGCTCAGAGTGCAGCTCAAAGGTGGTTCAGATGAGGCCGAGGGCCTTCACTTGGTCGCGCTCGGACTCCAGGCGAGCCACGGACGCCTTGATCCGCTCCATCGAGAAGTCGGACAGCTCGATGCCCTGGACGATCGTGTACGCCCCGTCGCTGCAGACGCAGGGGAACGAGGAGACGACGCCTTCGGCGAGGCCGTAGGAGCCGTCGGACGGCACCGACATCGAGACCCAGTCGCTAGTTCCGAGCGCCCAGTCGCGCATGTGATCGATGGTCGCGTTGGCTGCCGATGCCGCCGAAGACAGACCGCGCGCCTTGATGATCGCCCCGCCGCGGGTGGCGACGGTCGGGATGAACGTGTCGGTGATCCACGCCTCGTCGACGAGGTCGGCCGCGATCTTGCCGTCGACGACGGTGTTGTACAGGTCGGGATACATCGAGTCGTCGTGGTTGCCCCAGATCGCGAGCTTGGTGATCGAGTCGACGGGCACGCCGAGCTTCTGGGCTAGTTGGCTCTTGGCGCGGTTGTGGTCCAGCCGGGTGAGGGCGTTGAAGCGCTCCCTGGGGATGTCGGGGGCATTGGCCATGGCGATCAGGGCGTTGGTGTTGGCCGGGTTGCCAGTGACGAGAATCTTGATGTCATCCGCAGCAGCCTTGTTGAGCGCGGCGCCCTGGCCGGTGAAGATCTTGCCGTTGGCGGCCAGCAGGTCGGCTCGGTCCATGCCCTCCTTGCGCGGCATGGCGCCCACGAGCATCGCAAGGTTCGCGCCGTCGAAAACCGCCTCGGGGTCGTCGCCGATCTCGACGCCGGCGAGCGTCGGGAAGGCGCAGTCCTCGAGCTCCATGACGACACCCTCAAGAGCCTTGAGGGCGGGGGTGATCTCCAGCAGGCGCAGTTGCACCGGGGTGTCCGGGCCGAGAAGCGCACCGCTCGCGATGCGGAACAGCAGGCTGTAGCCGATCTGGCCGGCTGCGCCGGTGACGGCCACCTTGACGGGTGCAGTGCTCACAGGATTTCCCTCTTCCGACGGTTGGTGGGGTCGGTCCGACGCTACCAGCCTGCTCCCGCGCCGCTCATGGCCCGTCACACCACAATCCCGTATGCCGTGGATCACGGCATACGGGATCGGCGCTGACCGGGGGTTGCGCCGGAGTCACATGGAGGTGGCGGGCGCCTGGGTCGAGCTGCCCGAGCCGCCGCGACGACGACGCCGCGGGCGGCGAGCGGCGGCCTGGGCGTCGAAGGTCTGCGTGTCCCGGGGTGCCGTGCCAGTGGTCGGGGCGGGCGAGGGGGTGGTGTTCGTGGCGGTGACGGGCGCGCCGGTAACCGCCGAACCACTTCCGTCGTCGCCGCCGCCACGGGTGCGTCGCCGGTTGCGCTCGCGGGGCGGTTGGCTCGTGCCGTCGCCATTGCTCGTACCCGAGCGTGCGCCACCAGAGCGGTCCCCTCGATCGCTGCGGCCGTCGCGGCTGCCAGGACCCGAGGTGCCCCGACGTCCCCCGGATCGGCCCGTCTCGCCGAGGTCCTCCAGCTCTTCGGCGCCCAGACCGGCTCGGGTCTGCTGCTCCTTGCCGAGATAGCCCTTGAGCCCGGACGGGATGTCGAGGTCGGCGTGCAGGTGCTCGGAGGAGGAGTAGGTCTCGACCGGCTCGGGGATGCCCAGATCCAGCTGTCGGTCGATCATCGACCACCGGGGCATGTCTTCCCAGTCGACGAGGGTGATCGCTATGCCGGTGTTGCCGGCGCGCCCGGTCCGCCCGATCCGGTGGACGTACGTCTTTTCATCTTCCGGGCACTGATAGTTGATGACGTGGGTGATGTGCTCGACGTCGATACCGCGGGCAGCGACGTCGGTCGCTACGAGGACGTCGACGTTGCCGTGCCGGAAGGCTCGCAGCGCCTGCTCGCGGGCTCCCTGGCCGAGGTCGCCGTGGATGGCGGCGGCTGCGAAACCTCGCTCGGTGAGTTGTTCGGTGATCTTCGCGGCGGCGCGTTTGGTGCGGGTGAAGACCAGGCACAGCCCGCGTCCCTCGGCTTGCAGCACCCGGCTGAGCAACTCGACCTTGTCCATCGCGTGGGCCCGATAGACGAACTGCTCGATGGCCTTGACGGTGTGGGCGTTCTCGGTCTCGTCGCCCATCGCCCGGATGTGGGTCGGCTGAGTCATGTAGCGCCGGGCCAGTGCGACGATCGCGCCCGGCATGGTCGCCGAAAAAAGCATGGTCTGGCGGCCGGACGGGGTTTTCGACATGAGGGTTTCGACATCGGGCAGGAAGCCGAGGTCGAGCATCTCGTCGGCCTCGTCGAGCACGACCATCCGAGCCTGCGACAGGTCGAGGTGGCCCTGCTTCGCCAGGTCGATGAGCCGCCCGGGGGTGCCGACGACGACCTCGACGCCTCGCTTGAGGGCCTCGATCTGCGGCTCATAGGCCCGGCCACCGTAGACGGTGAGCACCCGGGCGCCGCGCTGCTTGCCGGCGCGCTCGAGGTCGCCGGACACCTGCACGGCCAACTCACGGGTGGGCGCCACGGCCAGAGCCTGTGGCTTGCCGGGCTTGGCCAGGTCGGCGTAGCCGGGGTCAGTCGGGGTGACGACGCGCTGCAGGATCGGCACACCGAAGCCGAGAGTCTTGCCAGTACCGGTCTTGGCCTGGCCGATGATGTCGTGCCCGGCCAGGGCCACCGGCAAGGTCATCGCCTGGATCGGGAAGGGGTGGACGATCCCGGCCTCGGTCAGGGCGGCGACGATGTCAGGGTGGACGCCGAAGTCGGCAAACGTGGGTTCGATGCTCTGAGGCACCAAGGGAGTCATGAAGTGTTGGTCGCTTCCGATCGGGCCGCGACGGCCGTCGGCACGATGAAGTGCGCGGCCGAAGTCGGCTTGAGGGGCCGATCGGAGGTCTTCGTGAAGGTCGCCGAGCCACTCGGCGGGTGTCGATTCGGGCCGATCGGGCACCGTGTACGCGTGCGAGTCTACCGGACGGTGAGGCGGCGGTCCGGCGGTCGGCTCGACACGTCGGCCTCGGGAGAGTGGACCCATTGGCCAACCCGTATGCCGCCGATACAGTCAGCGCCATGACGACGGACGCTGCTGTGTTCCCCGGTGACAAGGTGCCTCCCGGGGATGCGGCCGCCGTCGACCTGCTGGGGGCGCTGGCTTATGCGCAACTGACCGGGTTCGAGGAGTTGGCAGCCGACGCGCAGATGACCCCGCACCTGGCGGCCAAGCTCACGTTTGCGCGGATGGCCGCTGCCATGTTCGAGCGGTGTGAGCGGGTGGGCCGACGTCTGGAGGCCCACGGGGCGTCAGCGGAGGCGGCGATGGCGCCCTTCATGACGCCCGTCGACCAGTTCCACACCCGCACCACGCCGAGTGACTGGCTGGAGGGGATCGTCAAGGCCTACGTCGGCGACGGGATCGTCCGCGACTTTCACCTGGAGATGGCTCGGCACCTCTCGGGCGCCGACCGCGACTTCGTCGTCGACATGCTCACCAGCGTGCCCGACGCCGAGGCGATCGTCGCCGAGGTCCGCGTGGCGATTGCTGCGGACGAACGACTCGGCGGACGGCTCTCGCTGTGGGCGCGGCGAATCATGGGCGAGACGATGCAGGCGACGCAAAGCGTTGCCGTCGAACGCGACTCGCTCACGGCGCTGCTCCTGGGTGGTGAGCCGGGGTCTGACATCAACGAGGCAGGTCGGATGTTCGCGCGGATGACCCAGGCACACACCGAACGGATGGGTCGACTCGGGCTGTCGGCCTGAGCTCGGCTCGTCGAGGACTCGGGCCCCGAAGCGACTGTGGGGCCCGGCCGGGATCGGCCGAGCCCCACAGGGTGGTGAAGCGGTCAGGCCTTCTTGGTGACCGAGCCATAGATGACGATGCCGATGGCGGCGATGACGACGCTGATGAGCCAACGCAACCAGTCGACTCCGGACGTGCTCTGGACACCGATCAGGCCGGCGACCCACCATCCAAGCAACGCCGCGACGATTCCGATGCCCACCGTGATGGGCAGGCTGAGGCCCTGCCGTCCGGGCAGGATGAAGCGTGCCAACAGGCCGACGATGAGTCCGCCGACGATGGCCCCAAGGATGCTCATACTCTCTCCTTCTGGCTGCGCTAGACAGCCGGTGCATGACCCGGCGAACCGGGTGGGGCGGGCTCCCCAACTCAAAAGTCTCATGACTAGACATGTGAGTGGGGATTTCGACCCGGCGGGTTGCAGCGCTCCGAAGCCGACTTACTGCACTGTGAAAGAGACCTACTGTGCCCCGAAAAGCGACCTACTGCGCTCCGAAGCCGACTCGGCCCTTCTCGGACTCGCCGTAATGGACAAAACCGATCGCCGCCGCCGGCACGAGGTAGTGGCGGCCCTTGTCATCGGTGAGATCCAGGACCTTGCCGTCGCGCAGCGCGTCGGCGACCGCAGCGGCCACCTGGACGCCGGTCTGGTCGCTTTCAAACGAAATCTCGCGTGCGACCTCGCGCACGCCGATCCTGACCTCCACGTGGTCTGTCCCTTCACTGTCGACGCCGGCTCGCTGTCGGGCGCCGGAGATGCCCGAGCCCGTATGCCGCGACGGTGGCGACGCGGCATACGCCGTGTCGTGTCTTGCGATGACTCAACTCTATGAGGGCGCGGCGTGTTCCCCGGCGGCTGGCGCTTCGGCGGGTCGGGCGACCTTGGGGAAGCCGCCGAGCCCGCGCCAGGCGAGCTGCCCGACCAGGCGGGCCGTCTCCTGGCGCCCGACGGTGGTGTCCAGGACCGCCCAGTTGCGCGCGGCTACTTGGGCCATCCCGGTGAGGGCCATGGCAAGCACCATCGCGTCGGCTCGGCTCATCTTGGTGTCGGCCGTGATGAGGTCGGCGAAGGCCTCGCCGCAGCGGGTGAGAGCCTCGTCGATCCGGCTGCTCACGGCCTCCTCGTTGATGAGGTCACTGTCGAACAGCAGCCGATAGGCCGAGCCGTCGCGGGCGACGAACTCGAAGTAGGCCGAGATCGTCGCGAAGACGCGTTCCTTGTTATCGGTCGAGGTGTCAAGGGCCGCGCGGACCGCGACGACCAAGTCGCTGGCGCGCTCGTCGAGCAAGGCGAGATACAGCTCGAGTTTGCCGGGGAAATGTTGATAGAGAACGGGTTTGGAGACCCCGGCGCGGGCGGCAATGTCGTCCATCGCGGCGGCGTAGTAGCCGGACTCGACGAACGCGGCCTGCGCGGCGGCCAGCAGCTGGGCGCGCCGAGCAGGGCGGGGCAGGCGTTGGCCACGGGCGGGCCGTGAGGTGGTGCTGGTCGTCGCGGTCGGCATCGGTGCGGTCGTCCGCGACGGGGTGGTGGGGGCCGTGACGGCCGCAGCCGTCGAGACCTTCGGTATGCCGGGTGCGGCAGCCGCGACGCGGCGTCGCGGGTCGTTGCCCACCGGCATCGCTTGCCTCGCTCGTGCGATCGGGCCCGCGGCGCGGGCATGACTTACCGTCCCTGCCATCCTACTCGCGGGTAGCCCAGCGGGGGTCCGAAGGGGGAATGTTAGCCTCGCCAGCAATGGACGCCAGGACAACACTCGATGCGGCCCAGCGCACTCGCTATGCCCGCCACCTGCTGCTGCCCGAGATCGGCCTCGACGGCCAGCGTCGCCTCGCCGCCGCACGTGTCCTGGTCGTCGGCGCCGGGGGGCTCGGCTCGCCCGCTCTGCTCTATCTGGCGGCCGCCGGTGTCGGAACCCTCGGCATCGCCGACGACGACACCGTCGACCTCACCAACCTGCCACGCCAGATCGCCTATGGCACAGCGGATCTCGGACGGCCCAAGGTCGTGACCGCGGCCGAAGCCGTGGCCCGACTGAACCCCGACGTACGCGTGGAAACGCATGCCGGCCGGGTCACCCACGACAGCGCGGCGGGGCTCGTCGCGGCATACGACGTGGTCGTCGACGGAACCGACACCTTCGAGACGCGCTATCTGCTTGGCGAGGCATGCGCCCGCGCGGGAGTTCCGCACGTGTGGGCATCGGTGTTGCGTTTCGACGCGCAGGTGTCGGTGTGGTGGGCCCACCACGGGCCCTGCTATCGCTGTGTCTTCCCCAGCGAACCAGCAGCCGACGCGGTGCCCTCGTGCGCCGAGGCCGGAGTGCTCGGCGCGCTCGTCGGGACGATCGGCTGCATCCAGGCCGTCGAGGCGCTCAAGCTTGTGCTGGGCATCGGCGAACCGCTGATCGGGCGGTTGTTGGTGCACGACGGGCTGCGCCAAAGCTGGGACACGCTGCCGGTCACGGCTGACCCCGAGTGTCCGGTGTGCGGCATGCCTGCCCTCTCCGCGCAGGCTGCCGACGCCCACGCCGGACCAGCTCAGATCCCCGTGACGGAGGATTCAGCGACCCACCCCCCGGTCCCGAGCGTCAGTGCGCGCGATCTCGCCGCCGAACTGCGGCGCCCGCACCCGCCACTGGTCATCGACGTCCGCTCGGCCCCCGAGCGCGCTATCGTCTCGGTGCCCGGCTCGGTGGCGGTCGAACTTGCGGACCTGCGCTCGGGGATCGCCTTCTCTCGCCGTGAGTTGGGCACGCCTGCCCAGCCGCTCGTCTTCGTCTGCAAGACCGGCATCCGATCTGCGGACGCTACCCGCCACGCGATGGCTGCCGGCTGGCGGTATGCCGCCAACCTCGAAGGTGGTGTGCTCGCCTGGGTGCGTGACGTCGACCCGTCCCAGGCAACCTATTGAGGGGCTGGCGATGGATGCGCTGCCCGAGCATGCTGAGCTCGTTCTGGAGCTTGTCGAGCAGATTCCGCCCGGCCAGGTCGCGACCTACGGCGACCTCGCCCGCTGGGTCGGTTCAGGGGGGCCGAGGCAGGCGGGCCAGGTCATGAGCCGCTACGGCTCCGACGTGCCCTGGTGGCGCGTCGTGCGGGCCGGCGGGTTGCCACCACGGGGGCTCGGCGCAGCGGCCGCCGAGCACTACCGTGACGAAAACACTCCCCTGATCGGTATGCCGTCCGGCGATGTCCGTGTCGACCTGGTGAGAGCCCGGTGGCCGGGGCCGCACGGGCGCCCGGAGGTGGCGTCGGTCTGACTCGGCGGGCACTCGATTGACTGTCGGGGCCACATGATGGGATGAGGTCATGCTCACCCTGCGACGCCCTCCAGCGCTCGTCGTCGACGCGCCGTCGCTCGATGACTCGCAGCGCGCTGCCCTCGCCCTGCAGGCGCCGGTGGCCAGGGTGCTCGGCGGGCCGGGCTCGGGGCTGTCGACCCTGGCCGTCGAGTTCGTCGTCGACCGGGTGACCCGCGTGGGGCTTGCCCCCGACGAGTGCGTGCTGCTCGCCCCGACCCGTGCCGCCGCCGCGACCTTGCGTCAGCGAGTCACCGCCCGCCTCGGTGGTACGTCGACCGAACCGCTCGCCCGGACTCATCAGGCCTTCGGATTCTCCATCCTGCGTCGCGAGGCCGCCCTGCGTGGGGACCCGGCTCCCCTGCTGCTCAGCGGTCCCGAGCAGGACGTCGTGCTGCGCGATCTGCTCGCCGGCCATGCGGAATCTGGCGGCGGTCCGCTGTGGCCCGAGAAACTGTCCGCCGCTCTCGGCACCAGAGGCTTTCGCGCCGAGCTGCGCGACCTGCTTATGCGGGCCGTCGAGCACGGTGTGGATGCCAAACAGTTGGCCCATCTCGGCCAGGTCCACGGCCGGCCCGAATGGTTCGCCGCGGCTGAAGTCCTCGACGAATACGACCAGGTCACCGCCCTCTCGCGGCCCGGCGCCTACGACCCAGCCTGGATCCTCACCGCTGCCGCCGAACTGCTCGACGACGACCCCGACGCGCTCGCCCGGCTTCGTGAGCAGGTGCGTCTCGTCGTCGTCGACGACGCCCAGGAACTCACCTGGGCGGCTGCCCGGTTGCTGCGGACGATCGCGCACCCCGGCCTGCAGGTCGTTCTGCTCGGCGACCCCGACCGCTCGGTCCAGACCTTCCGGGGTGCCGATCCTCGGCTGCTCTGGTGGTCGCTCTGGCCCGCCCTCGCCGACGCCCCCACGGTGGTGCTCGGCACGGCATACCGCACGCCTGCCGTCCTTCACGCGGCCGCGGCAGAGGTAGCCCGCCGGATCGGAGCTACCGGTGGGGGTGCTCAGCGCCGCACCGCCCCAGCCCGCGACGGTGGCCACGTCGAGGTGGCGTTGCTGCGCTCGGCAGCCCAGGAGGCGGCATACGTCGCCTCCGCGCTGCGCAGGGCTCACCTGCGTGACGGTATGCCGTGGCGCGAGATGGCGGTCGTCGTCCGCGGCCGCGGACGCAGCGGGACATTGCGCCGGGTCCTGGCCGCCTCTGGTGTGCCGGTCGCTGCTCCGGCGGTTGAGCTGCCGGTCCGTGAGGAGGTGGCCGTCAGGCCGTTGCTCGGATTGCTCGAGCTCTCGCTGCGGTGGGCGGTCGACCCATCGGCGCGGCTCAGCCCGGCAGAAGCCGCCGACCTGTGCCTGTCGCCGCTGGGCGGGGCCGACGCCGTAGGTCTGCGTCGGCTGCGTCGGGCGCTGCGGCGCCAAGAGCTCGACGCAGGGGGACGGCGCAGCAGCGACGAGTTGCTCGCATCGGCCGTCGGGGATGCCATCACCTCCGAGCTGTCGGGTCCGGACGGGGGCCCGCTGCGCAGGATCACCCGGGCGGTCGTCGCCGGTGTCGGTGCTGCCCGGCGGGCCCCGGACGGTCACGGCTGGGCGGCCGGGGTGAGCGCTGAGTCGGTGCTCTGGGCCATCTGGTCGGCGCTGGGCCTGGCCGACCCATGGCGGCGCACCGCCCTGGGCGGCGGCGCCGCCGGGGCTCGCGCCGATCGGGATCTCGACGCCGTCGTCGCCCTCTTCGTCGCAGCCGCCCGTCATGCCGACCGGCTTCCCGGATCCGGGCCTGACGCCTTCCTCGACCACATCCGCAGCGAGGAGGTCCCCGGCGACACCCTCGCATTGCGCGCCCCGTCGACCGATGCCGTCGCCCTGCTCACCCCCGCCGCCGCGGCCGGGGGCCAGTGGCGGTTCGTGTGCATCGCGGGCGTGCAGGAAGGGGTGTGGCCCGACCTGCGGCTGCGGGGATCGCTGTTGGGCTCGGAGCGTCTTGTCGATGTACTCACCGGTCGCGGCGGGTCGGCGCGGGCCGCCCATGCCGCGGTCGGTTACGACGAAACCAAGTTGCTGTACGTCGCGTTGACCCGGGCCAGCGAGCGGGTGTTGATGTGCGCCGTCCGCAGCGACGACGAACAACCCTCCGTCTATCTCGACCTGGTGGATCCGCTCGGTCCGCCGCCCGCCGGTGCTGCCGTCGGGAACGCCGAGGTCACGACTCGCGCCGACGCGATCGACGGCATCCGACCGTTCACCGAGGTCGGTCGGGCGCTCACCCTGGCCGGTCTGGTCGGCGCTCTGCGCCAGGCCGCCACCTCGCCCGACGGCGTGCTCGCTGCGCAGGCCGGTCGCCATTTGGCCCGGCTCGCCGACGAAGGTGTGCCCGGAGCGGACCCGGGATCGTGGTGGGCGCTCGTGCCCGACCCCGTGGAGCGGCCGCGCCGAGCCGAGGGCCAGAGCGTTCGGGTTTCGCCCTCGAAGGTCGAGCAGTTCGGCGCCTGCGGCCTGCAGTGGTTGTTGCGGGCGTGCGGCGGCGACGGGCTCAAGAGCGACTCGGCGACCATCGGCACCCTCGTCCACGACGTCGTCGCCGATCTCGGCGACGTCGACGCGCCCACCCTGCAGGTCGAGATCGAGCGCCGCTGGCCCCAGTTGGGCCTCCCGCCGGGCTGGGTCGATGCCCGAAAGCGGGCAGAGGCGGCCGCGATGGCCACCCGGCTCGCCGGCTACTTCGCCTCGGCCGAGGCCGCGACCTGGAAGCCCGTGGCGGCCGAGCTCAAGATCGTCGTCCAGATCGGCCGGGCGACGGTGACTGGCAAGCTCGACCGGCTCGAGCGGCACCCGAGTGGGGCGGTGCGGGTCCTCGACTACAAGACCGGGTCGAGCAAACCAACCAACCAGGCCATCGCCCGCCACCCCCAGCTCGGGGTCTACCAGGCGGCCGTGGTCGAGGGCGGCTGCGGCGAGTTCGGCGTCCACAGCGGCGGAGCCGCTCTATTGCATGTTGGCAAGGCCGCCAACAAGTCGGTCACCCTCCAAGTGCAGCCCGCCCTCGAGGCCGACCCCGACCCGCGCTGGGCACACGAGCTGATCGCTCGGACCGCCGAGGGGATGGCGGGGTCACGGTTCGCGGCGACGCCAGGCACGCACTGCCGGAACTGCCCGGTCAAGACCTCGTGCCCGGCCCAATCCGAAGGGGCGACCTTGTGAGCGCCGGCCGCCTTTCGGCAGCCGAGGTCGCCGCTGCCTCGGGTTTGGCCCACCCCCCGACCGACGAGCAGGCCGCCGTCATCGAGGCCCCGCTGCAACCGCTGCTCGTCGTCGCCGGCGCGGGCAGCGGCAAGACCGAGACGATGGCTGCCAGGGTCGTCTGGCTCGTCGTCAATGGCCTCGTTCAGCCAGACCAGGTGCTCGGGCTCACCTTCACTCGCAAGGCCGCCGCCGAGCTCGCCGAACGAGTTTCGTTGCGGCTCCGGCGAGTCCAGCACGCCGGGCTGTGGGTGCCGGGTCGAGACGACCAGGGAGCCGAAGCGCTCGGTGGCACCCCCACCATCTCCACCTATCACTCGTACGCCGGCCGCCTCGTGCGCGAGAACGCACTGCGCCTGGGTCGCGAGCCTGACTCCCGGCTGCTGTCCGAAGCCGCAGCCTGGCAGTATGCCGCGGAAGCAGTCGCCGGCTTCGACGGCGACCTCACCGAGATGCACTTCGCTGAGTCGACCGCCATCTCCGCCGTCGTCGATCTGGCCGGCGAGTTGGCCGAACACCTGCTCAGCACCGATGACCTGCGCCGCGAGCTTGATCAGGTCATCGGGGCGCTCAACGCCACGCCGCTTCCGACCAAGCCCGCTTCGATGCCCTCCGGTCTGGTCGAGATGCGCACGGCACTCGTGGCCCGTCGAGCCCTGCTGCCGGTCGTCGATACCTTCGATGAGCTCAAACGTTCTCGCGACGCCCTCGACTTCGCCGACCAGGTGGCCCTTGCTGCTCGTCTGGCGCGGGACTTTCCCGAGATCGGACGCGACGAACGAGCCCGTTTCAGGGTCGTGCTGCTCGATGAGTTCCAGGACACCTCCGAGGCCCAGCTCGTCCTGCTGCGCTCGCTGTTCGTCGCCGCGGGGCAGCCTGTGCCGGTCACGGCTGTGGGTGACCCTCACCAGTCGATCTATGGCTGGCGGGGGGCCAGCGCGACGACGCTCACCCGTTTCCCCGACGAGTTCTCTGACGGGTCGCGGACCCCCGTGCTGCAGCTGTCGACGACCTGGCGCAACGACGCGGCCATCCTCGCCGCCGCCAACATCGTGTCCGCCCCACTTCGCGAGAAGGCTCGAGTCGATGTCGCCCCGCTGCGGGCGCGGGCCGGAGCAGGCCCCGGAGACGTCGAGGCGGCGAGGCTGACCACGCATCTTGAGGAGGCGGCATACGTCGCGCAGTGGCTGGTCCGGGTCCGATCGCGCGCGACCACCACCGCCGCGGTGTTGTGCCGCAAGCGATCCCAGTTCGGGCCGATCATGGCGGCCCTCGAGGACGCGGGCGTGCCCTTCGAGGTGGTCGGGCTCGGCGGGTTGTTGCTCACGCCCGAGGTTGTCGACCTCGTCGCGGCTCTTCGGGTCATCGCCGACCCCAGCCGTGGCGACGCCCTCATGCGGCTGCTCCTGGGGCCGAGTTGCCGACTCGGTGCCGCCGATCTCGACGCGCTGCATGAGTGGGCGCGTTTCCGCCAGCGGGTAATCCTGGCGCAGCAGCGCGGCGAGCTGGGGCTCGATCTTGACCCGGCCGGTCGCAACGAGGACACGGGGCTCGACGACCCTCATGGGCCCCTGGTCGACCTGGCCCCCGACGTCGTCGACGAACCGAGCCTGGTCGAGGCCCTCGATGACCTGCCGCCGCCCCAGTGGCGCGGCGGTGACGGTCAGCGGTTCGGCGAGGGAGTGCTCGCGAGGTTGAGTGGGCTGGCCGAAGCGATCCGGCGGCTGCGGCGTCTCACCGGTCTGCCGCTCGCCGAGCTGGTCGGCGAGGCCGAACGCGCCCTGGGCCTGGACGTCGAGGTGCTGGCCCGGCCCGACTACACGCCCGAGGCTGCCCGCGCCCACCTCGACGCCTTCGCCGACGTCGCAGCCGAGTTCTCGACAGCGGCCGACCGGCCAAGCCTCGCCGGGTTTCTCGCCTGGCTCGACGCGGCGATCGCCGAGGAGCGGGGGCTGGAGAAGGCAACCGCCGAACCCTCGCGAGACGCCGTCCAAATCCTCACCGTGCACGCCGCCAAGGGGTTGGAATGGGACGTTGTCGCGGTGCCCGGTCTGACTGAGCTCAATTTCCCGGCGTCGATGAGCAACCCGAATCCGCGGTACGACGGGAAGCGCTGGACCATGCCCGACCCGGCTCCGTCGGGGTGGACGATCGGCGCAGCGGGCGTCCCCTACGCGCTGCGGGGGGACGCCGACGGACTGCCCGTGCTTCGCTGCTCGGGAGCGAAAGACCTCGGTGAGCTTGAGGCTCGGCGCAAGACTTTCCGCACTGCCGAGGGCCAGCGAGGGCTCGAGGAGGAGCGCCGACTGGCCTATGTCGCAGTCACCAGGGCCCGACAGCGCCTGCTGCTCACCACGAGCGTGTGGAGCAGTCAGAAGAAGCATCGAGTCACGTCTCGGTTCATGCGCGAGCTCGTGCGTGCCCGCGACGAGCTCGGCCTGCGGGTCACAGAGTGGGCGCCGATGCCCGACCCGTTGGCGGTGCCGGCCAACCCGGTCGACGAAGAGTGCGTCGTCGTCCTCTGGCCCCCCGACCCCGACCACACCCGCGTGGAGGCCGTCCGCCGCGCGGCCACGGTCGTCTCCGCCGCACGCGAGACGCTGGGCATCGGGCCCGAGAGGCACGCAGCCACTGACAGCTCGGGCTCTCCCAGGACCGTCACTGCCGGGGCCGCCGCTGCCGCCGCTGTCCAGGCCGATCCGTATGCCGCCGACGTCGAGATGTTGCTCACCGAGCGACGTTCGGCGGGAAGTCGTACCGCGACGATCGTCGAGGTCCCCACGCACATCTCGGCGTCCGACGTCGTGCAGTTCGCGGCCGATCCGGTGCGGTTCGCGAATGGGCTGCGCCGTCCGATGCCGAGCGAACCGGCCCTGGCAGCCCGTCGGGGCACCGCCTTCCACGCGTGGGTCGAACAGCATTTCGCGCGAGCGGCTCTGCTCGATCCGAGCGAGCTCCCGGGCTCGGCTGACCAGGACCCGGGCAACGACGCGGAGCTTCCCGCTCTCAAGGCGACGTTCCTGGCCAGCGAGTGGGCCGCCGAGGTGCCTCTCGACGTCGAGGTCGCAATCGAGACCGTCGTCGACGGCATCGCAGTCCGCGGCCGGATCGACGCGGTCTTCGCCCGAGCAGACGGGGGAGTGACGGTCGTCGACTGGAAGACCGGCGACCCGCCGATCGGCGCCGCAGCAGCACACCGGGCGCTGCAGCTCGGTGCCTATGCCCTCGCCTACGGTCGGCTGCGTGGGCTGGCTCCTGAGCAGGTCGACGCGGCGTTCTACTACGCCCGGACCGGGCGGACCGTTCGGCCCGAGCTGCCGGGCGAGAGCGAACTACGCACGCTGCTCGCGAGCATCCCCGCCGCTGCGGGTTGAGGCCGTGCGCGGCATGCCCGCGCACGGCCTCAAGGCAGGGGTGCAGTCACCCCCGAGGGCGTCTTGCTCGCGGCGCTTGGCGCTTGGTCGCTGCCGCCTTCGGGGCCGTCCCCAGGGTCTTCTCTGGAGTCGTCCCCTGAGTCGTCCACGGAGTCGTCCACGGAGTTGTCCGCTGAGTCGTCCCCCGAGTCGTCCCCCGAGGCGTCTCCAGAGTCGTCCGTGGGGTCGTCCCTGGAGTCGGCAGGGTCGCTGCTGGAGGCGGCTGCGCTGACGTTGCCTGCGGCGGCCGACCGGCTTGCCGCCCGAGCCTTGGCGATGTGCTCGGCGTCGATCTCCTGGGTGGCCTCGGCCTCCGGGCCGATCGCCGCGCCCCTCGGCAGGATTCCTACCGTGTCCTCACCAGGGTCCGCACCTGCGCTCTGACCAGAGTCATCGCGAGAGACGCCCGGATCGGCGGCGCCCGACACGGGCACCGGACGTGGGACGAGCGGCGTGGGCGCCGGCGCAGCCAAGTCGCCCTCCGCGACCCGTTCGTCGAGACGTTGCAGTTCCGCCGCACACACGCGGACGTCGTCGGCCGCCCCCGCGCCTGTCGCGGTCAACAGATCACCGAGCAGACGCAGCTCAGCCGCCAACTTCGCCCGGCGTCGCAGATGCGGGTCGGGGCGCTCGATCCGGGAGTTCGCGTAGGCCTCCAACACGGACTCGAGCGCCGCGGCAGGAGCGAGGGCGACGATGTCCGCCAGGTCCTCGGCGGGGTCGGCAACGACCGCGTCCTCCCACCCGACGACGGCCTTGACATGACCGGAGGTTGCATCGTCCTCGGAGTCGAAGGCGGCCAGGACGTGCCGACCCGACATCCGACCGTGGATCGGGGTCGGCGCGAAGCGCCACAGGGTGACGTCGTCGAGGGCGTTCTCCCACCGGGCGAGCAACGAGGTGGGGACGTGACCGGTCGCGGCGCCGCGATCCAGATCGGCCAGATGACGGGCGCGATAGCTGTCGGCGTCGTACCCCGGAACACCGGCCTCCTCGAACACGGCTCGATCCAGGTTGTGGATGGCAGCCAACGTCCGGCCGAGCTCGGCAGCCAGGCCCGACCCCGGGGGCAGGCCCTCCAGACGCAACGGTCTGCCCGGCAGCTGCCGGTGGACTGTCGCTCGGCCCTCGGCCACGGCGATGAACCCGTGAGGTAGCGGCACCTGAAACGGCACGCGGCGGGCGAGTAGCGGCAGCAATGCGGTCGATGACGCCAGGCGCGCGCCGGCGGCAGGAGTGCTCGGGCACCGGATCACCCAGTGCCGGTCGTCGGTGTCGACGACGAGGGCGATATCGAGATCGGCTTCACCCTCGCCGGCGAGCGCCCGCACCGACACCGGGTCCAGGCCGGCGACGGCTGAGCTGGCCAGGGCCGCGAGGAAGGCCAGGCTTCTGCGTGTTGAAGTCACCCTCCCACCGTATGCCGTGCGTCCAGTTTCGCTCGGGAGGTGTGGCACGCCGACGGGGACCGCGTCTGCCGGTGGCCCGGCCGGGCCCAGTGGTTAGGCTGCCGAGGTGACCGCGCCAGAGCATCAGCATCTGCCGACCGGGGTCGCCCGCCCGGAGCCCGACACGACACCGCTGCGCGGGCTGCTGCTCGCTGCCGAGGGGCTCGACCGGCATGCCGAACTACGCACCGAACCCGACCTCGTCCATCGTCTCTTAGACGATCCGAACACCAGAGTGGTGGCGATCCGGGGTGATCGGGTGCTCGTGCGCGATCACGGCGGGCTGTCCCTCGTCCACCGCACCGGGCAGTCCGCCGACCTCGAGGCAGTGGCGGTCTATCTCGGCAACGACCAGGGCGGCGCGGCATACGTGGGGGTGATCGAGGCGCCCGAGCCCACCGCGCCAACCGCGCCAAGCGCGCCGACCCGCGCCACCCCTCACGGCGCCGCGGGCGAGTCGTGGCGAACCCTTCGCGCCGTCGGCTCGCGGCTGCGCCCGCTCGACGCGTCGATCGTCACGACTTTGCAGGCGCTGGCCCACTGGCACAACACTCATTCCCGTTGCCCCCGGTGCGGGGCAGAGACCGAGCCGGTGCAGGGTGGGTGGGTGCGCCGGTGTGTGTCCGACGGCAGCGACCACTTCCCGCGGACCGACCCATCGGTCATCATGTCGGTGATCGACGACGCCGGGCGCTTGCTGCTCGGGCGAGCGATCGGCTGGCCGGACAACCAGTTCTCGGTGCTCGCCGGGTTCGTCGAGCCTGGGGAGTCCCTGGAGCAGGCCGTCGTCCGTGAGGTCGCCGAGGAGTCCGGAGTCGAGGTCACCGCGGTGCGCTATCTCGGCAGTCAGCCCTGGCCGTTTCCGGCCTCGCTCATGCTCGGCTTTACGGCGCGGGCGGTGACAACCGACCTGCACCCGGAGCCGACCGAGATGGCCGAGGTCCGGTGGGTGACACGTGCGGAGTATGCCGCGCTGCTGCGCGGCGGAGAGATCCGGGTGCCCGGGGAGATCTCCATCGCCCGGCGCCTGATCGAGCGGTGGCTCGGCGACGACGTTGACGCCGTGGCAGGCCGACCGGTCCTGGAAGGCTGGCGTCCGGCCCCGACGTGACCGCGATTGATCAGCTCGCCAGGCGTGCCTTGACCTGCCCGATCGAGGGATTCGCCGCCGACGAGCCATCCGGGAAGATAAGAGTCGGCACGGTCTGGCTGCCGCCGTTGACGCTCATGACGAAGTCGGCGGCCTCCGGAAGGCCTTCGATGTCGACCTCGGCAAACGCGATGCCCTCGCGTTCCAACTGGCTCTTGAGCCGACGGCAGTAGCCGCACCACGTCGTCGTGAACATGGTGACGGTGCCTGCCGTGGGCGTGAAATCGGACATCGGGCTCTCCGGTATGTGGTCGCGAGGCTGTCCTCGGTCGAACGCCGCGGCCCCGTCGCTTGTTCCTCGCCGACCCGTGAGGGCACACGCGGCCGAGCGCCGGAGTCTCGGCCGCGCGGCTTCCTCGGTGCCCACCGAGCTAAGCACGGGTGAACGCGAGATGAACGGCATGCGAGACCGTTGGCGACAGGGAGGCCCGGAGGTGGAACAATGCCGCCCATGGCGAAGTACACCGCGACAGGAATCCTCAAGCTTGACACCGACACCTACGAGAAGGAGCTCAAACGCCTCCAAGCCGAACTGGTGACGATGCAGCAGTGGATCATCGAGACGGGAGCCCGACTCGTCGTGCTCTTCGAAGGTCGAGACGCCGCGGGCAAGGGCTCGTCGATCAAGCGGATGACCGAATACCTCAATCCCCGGCACGCCCGGATCGCTGCCCTGCCGGCCCCCACGGAGCGCCAGAAGACCCAGTGGTACTTCCAGCGTTACGTCGAGCACCTGCCCGCAGCCGGCGAGATCGTGCTCTTTGACCGATCCTGGTACAACCGGGCCGGCGTCGAGCGGGTCATGGGGTTCTGCACCGACGTCGAATACGCCCGGTTCCTGCGCCAGGCACCCAGCTTCGAGCGGATGCTCATCGACGACGGCGTGCTGCTGCGCAAGTACTGGTTCTCGGTGAGCGACGTGGAGCAAGAGGCCCGATTCCGGTCACGCGCCAACGACCCGATGCGTCGCTGGAAGCTCTCCCCGATGGACATGCAGTCGATCTCCCGGTGGGAGGACTACTCGCGGGCGAAAGACACGATGATGCAGTTCACTGACCTGTCCGACTCGCCTTGGTACACAGTCGAATCCGATGACAAGAAGTCCTCGAGGATCAACATCATCGCTCATCTGCTCTCGACGGTGCCCTATCAGGACATTCACCCCAAGCCGGTCGAGATCCCCTCGCGCCCTGAGGCAATTGGCTACCACCGGCCCCCGCGCGAGTCGAACCGTTACGTGCCCGACCACGCGCACACGCTCGAGCACGTCGACGGCAAGAAGGCCAAGGCCAAAGCGAAGGCGAAGGCGGACAAGCCAAAGAAGAACAAGAAGTCCCATGACGGCAAGTCCGGCGATGGGCCTCACGACCACGGTCACAAGGCTCACGAAGAGCCTGCGGCCGCGCAGGCTCCGGTCGCCGTCGAAACCCCGGCACCCGCTGAGGTCCTCGCGGCTCCCGATCCCACCACCGAGACGAGCGCGCCCGAGACCGCATTGGCGTAGGGCGCGATTGGCGTAGGGCGCGCTCGGCTCGGTCAGTCCTTGGGGCCGCCGGCGACGTAGATGACCTGGCCGTTGACGAATCCTGCTTCGTCGCTGGTGAGGAACGACACCGTCGCAGCGATGTCCTCGGGCTGGCCGACCCGAGCGACTGGGATCTCCTTGGCGGCATACGCGATGAAGTCCTCGAAGGGGACCCCGAGCCGGTCAGCGGTCGCCTTCGTCATCTCGGTCTGGATGAACCCGGGGCCGATCGAGTTGCACGTCACCCCATACTTGCCGAGCTCGATGGCGAGGGTCTTGGTGAAGCCCTGCATGCCGGCCTTCGCGGCGGCGTAGTTGGCCTGGCCGCGGTTGCCCTGGGCCGACGTCGAGGACAGGTTGACGATGCGGCCGAATTTGGCCTCGGTCATGAACGGCTGGCAAGCCTTGGTGACGAGGAAGGCGCCGCGCAGGTGCACGGCCATGACCAGGTCCCAGTCCTCTTCGGTCATCTTGAACAGCAGGTTGTCGCGAGTGACCCCGGCGTTGTTGACGACGATCGTCGGGCCGCCCAGCGCGGCCGCCACTCGGGCGACCCCGGCCGTCACCGACGCGGAGTCGGCGACGTCGACTCCGACGGCGAATGCCTTACCACCGGCCTCTTCGATCGCGGAAACGGTTTCCGCACAAGCCGCTTCGTCAAGGTCAAGGACGGCCACGGCGTGCCCGTCGGCGGCCAGGCGCTTGGCGGTGGCGGCCCCGATTCCGCGGGCGGAGCCGGTGACGATGGCAGTGCGTGGGGTCGTGCTCACGGGTGCTCCTAGGGTCGGTGCGAGATGGTCCGAGCCTACGACCGCCCGGTATGCCGCGCACCGGCGATGCGACGCGCGCCACCGTGGGCTCCGTCACGGCTGGGCTGGTCGCGACTGGGCACCGTCACGGCGGGTCTCTCATGGCTGCTTCAGCCGAAGCATTCCCTCTTGGGCGATCGAGGCGAGCAGGGTGCCATCGGCGGCATACATCCGCCCGAGACCCAGCCCGCGCCCGCCTGAGGCCGAGGGGGAGTGGCCGACGTGCAGGACCCACCGGTCGGCGCGGCCGGGGCGGTGGAACCACATGGTGTGATCGAGGCTCGCCTGGCGCAACCGCGGGTCCGACCAGGCGGTGCCGTGGCGGCGCAGGACGGTTTCGAGGATCGAGTAGTCCGAGGCGTACGCGAGGTATGCCGCGTGCACGAGCGGGTCTGCGGGCAATTCCCGACGGGCCCGCAGCCACACACCTTGCCGGGCGACCTGTTCGGGTCGAGCGCCGGCGTAGAGGTGGCCCTCGACGTGGCGCAACTCGATCGGTCCGTCCAGGACGGTGACGACGGCATAGGGCTCCGGCGCCCCGGCGAGCGCCTCGGCGACGTTTGGCAGCTGCTCGGGCGGGGGCGCCGCCGGCCCGGGCTCGGCGTGATCCAGGCCTTCGGAGCGCTCCTGGAAGGACGCGAGCACGGTCGCCAGCAGTAGCCCGTGCTGGACCACGCTGACCCGTCGCGTCGAGAACGACCGCCCGTCCGTGAGCGGCTCGACGATGTAGTGCACGTCGTCGGTGTCAGCGCCGGACAGCAGGAAGGTCGTGTGCGTCGAGTGCAGCACTTTTCCGGGCACGGTGTGCCCGGCCGCGATGATCGCCTGGGCCAGGAGCTGGCCGCCGAAGGTCCGCTCATAACGCTGCTTCTGGCTCGGGCCGGTGAAGACCCGGGCCGCCCGATCCGGCAGGCCGATCTCGGCGTCGGCGTCAGTGGGTTCCACCGTCCAGGACACTCGGACCACGGCCGTCTCGCGCAGCTCGAGCGCGGGCAGCAGGTCGGCGACGGCATACGGGGGCAGGTCGGTCATGAGGTGGACTTGGCGCTCGGCGTGTCCTTGATTCGAAGCATGCCCTCCTGCGCGACCGACACCATGAGGGTGCCGTCGGCCGCGAACATGCGTCCGATGCCCAGGCCGCGGCCGCCCGAAGCCGAGGGGCTGGACATCCGGTAGAGCACCCAGTCGTCGGCCCGTGGGGTCCGGTGAAACCACATCGCGTGGTCAAGGCTCGCGGGCCGCAGCCGCGGGTCGCGCCAGGCGATGCCGTGTTTGCGCAGGATCGGTTCCAGCAGCGGATAGTCCGAGGCGTACGCCAGCACGGCTGCGTGGATGATCGGGTCGTCGGGAAGCTCGCCGCGGGCTCGCAGCCACACGGATTGGCGGTCGGCGCGGTGGCGGCCGGGCTTGACGTAGATGTTGCCCTCGACGTGACGCAACTCGATTGGCCGGCGGGCGGCGAAGAACTGCGCCGCCGCCGGGTCGAGGTGCTCGCCGAGGGCGTCGGCCAGGGTCGGCACGTCATCGGGATCCGGCACCGGCGGCATCGGGTCCTGGTGGTCCAGCCCGTCAGCCGGCTCCTGGAAGGAGCACCCCATCGACAGAATGGTCAGGCCGCGTTGCACGGCCTGCACGCGCCTGGTCGAAAAGGACCGCCCGTCCCGGGCCCGCTCGACGACGAAGCGGATCGGGTGGGAGTCGTCTCCGCCGCGGACGAAATAGGCATGCAGCGAGTGGATCGGGCGCGAGATGCCGGTGTCCGAGGCGACCGTGCGAGCGGCCGCCACGATCGACTGGGCGAGCACCTGCCCGCCGAACACCCGGCCGTGGGCCTGCTTCTGGCTGCGACCGACGAACACGACCGGGTTGCTCACCCCGAGGTCGCTCTCCTCGTCGCCCGGTGCTCCTTCGACCCGGATGCGGGCTTCGCCGAGGCATCGCAGGTCGAGCACATCAAGCAGGTCGCTGACAGCGTCCGGGGTCTCCTCGGGCATCTTCACATTCGCGAGGGTAGCCCGGGCGCGGGTCGGGCGCCCGGGCCAGGGCACCTGAGAAGATGTCGCCCATGTCCGCCGTCGCCGCCGCGAGCCACCCGCCGACCCAGGTGCTCGTGCCGCTGCGCTGGTCGGACATGGACGCCTACGGCCACGTCAACAACACCCAGTTCCTGCGCCTGCTCGAGGATGCGCGGGTCGCGGCTCTGCCGCGGTGGTTCCCCGAGGGGTTGGCCCTGCTCGAGCGGGGGATCATCGTGGCACGCCACGAGATCGAATACCGCGCCCAGCTCGACTACCGGCCCGAGCCGGTCGCCGTGGACCTGTGGGTGACCAAGGTGGGTGGGGCGGGTTATGACCTGGCCTACGTCGTACGCGACCCCGCCGGTGTCGGTGCCGGCGTGACGTATGCCGTCGCGGCCACCTCTCTCGCGCTCTTCGACTTCGCCGCGAACTCGCCGCGGCGGATGACGGCCGAGGAACGAAGCGCTCTGATCGTCCGGCTCGGCGGTCCCGCTCCGCTGAAGCGTCGCCGATGAGCGAGCTCGTCTTCCCCGACTCCCTCGGGTATGCCGATCTGGCCACCCTCGTCAGGCGCGGCCGGGGGGCCGACCCCGACGGTGCCGTCCGGCTTCAAGTCCTCGGCTCGACCCTGGCCGTCTGGGTCGCAGTCCTGCCGGGTACGGGACTGTTCGCCGAGGGCAGCGCCCTCGGCGTGCGCGGTCTGCACCTCGCTCAGCCCGCTGAACTCGATGTCGTCGTGACGTCGGCGGCGCTCGCCGACCGTTTCGCGCGGGACGGTGACGGCGCCACGCGGCTGGCCGTGCCGCCGGCGAACGTCCGTGCCTCCTGGTCCGGGGCGCTGCCGGCCTTGTCTGGGTGGAGCAGCGACGGGGAGCTTGCAGCGGCGGAGCTTGTCGAAGTGGCTCGGGCCGGGATAGCCGAGATCGGCGAGGCAGCTGCGGTCGGCGCGTCCGCGGGTTCCCTTGCGGTGCAGGCACTCCGGACCACGGTCTGGGCTCGTGCCATCCCGACGACGGGCTCTGCGCCAGTGCCCGCGGGGGCGGCGTTCGCGGCATACGTGCTGGGGTTTGTCCGGCCGAACGACGCGTCGGTGCGGGTGTCGCGCAGCGGGTGGTGGGTGCGCTTAACCACGCGCGGTGGCGACGTTATCGCTCGCTGAGGCCGGCGCGCAGCGCGCTCCGGTGAGCACCCCGAGCGCGCCGACGGCCGCCAGCGCACCCCAGATGAGCACGTATGCCGTGGCCGCACCGTCGCGATGCACGGCGCCGAAGATGGCTGTCGCTGCGGCCGCGGCGATGACCGAGCCGAGCACGTCCGACAGTTGCAGGGCCGCCGACGCCCGCCCATGCTCCTGCTGGGGCGAGAGGTCAAGCACCAGCACCGACAGCGTCGTCGAGCCGGCGCCCATGCCCAGGCCCGCGACGGCGAGGGTTACGGCAAAGAGCGGGATCGGCGCTGTGGGCCAGGCCGCGAGCGGCGCGAGTCCGGCGATTCCGAGGGCGACGAGGGCCGCGCCGACGACGACGAGGCGGGCCCGTTCGATCGGACCCCGCAGCCGGGAACGGCCCTGCCACCACGAGCCGGCGCTCCACCCGAGGGAGGCGAGAGCCAGGACGATGCCGGCGGACGTGAGGTCGATACCGCGCTCACGGTTGAGCATGAGCGGCACAAACGAGATGCCGCCGATGAACGACCCGTTGAGCAGGCCGCGGGAGGCGATGACCGAGGGCAGGCCCCTTACGCCGCGGAAGGTGCCAGCGGGCAATAGCCGGGGAGCGCTGATGATGACCCCGCCGAGCCCGACAACGCCGAGCGCGGCGAGCGCGGACAGCACGGGCGGGCGCTCGTGGATGGCCAGCTGGACCACTCCCGCCGAGAGCGCGACCGCCCCGCCGAGGCGGGCCAGCCGCCGGTGCTCGGCACGCTCGATCGGGGTGGCTTCTGGGTCTGCCAGCTCGGCGTCGGATCCGGCGACACCGGTTGTGCCGGCCGCGCGGCGAGCAGACCCGAAGGAGTTCCGCCGCACGGCGACCAGGGCGACGGCCACCAGCGCCGGCGGCAGGACCGCCCAGAAGACCCACCGCCAGCTGAGACTCGCCGCGAGCCAGCCGGCCAGCGGCGCCCCCACGAGCGACGGCAGAATCCAGGCCGCCGACAACCAGGTGAATACCCGCGGGCGCAGCGACGGCGGATAGACGCGCCCGACCGCCACGAACTCGACGACGGTGATCAGGCCGGCGCCCAGGCCGGTGACAGCACGCCCGATGAGCAGCAGCCCGAAGGTCGGCGCTGCCGCGCAGGCGGCGGTGCCGACGACGAAGAGGGCCTGACCGCTGAACATCGCAGGCAAGGTCCCCGAGCGATCGGCCCATGCCCCGGCCAGGACGATGCCCAGCAGCATCGCGGTCATCATCGCCGAGAAGGCCAGGCCGTAGGACGCCACGGCACCGAGTTCGGCGGCGGCCAGCGGCATGGCCGTGGTCACCGCCATGTTTTCAAAGGCGATCATCGTCGTGAGCAGCACCAGGGCCACGGTGACCAGCCGGTATGCCGCACCCTTCGGCCCGGGAGCGTCCGCGGTCACGACGGCCACGCCCCGCGCTCGGTGAGCACATCCCGTAGAACGTCGATTCGATCGCTGATCAGCCCATCGACACCAAGGTCGAGCAGCCGGCGCATCTCGTCACGTTCGTCGATCGTCCAGACATGCAGGTGCATTCCGAACCGGTGCACGGTGTCGACGAGGCCGGGGGTGACGAGGGTGAGCGTGCGCCCGCCCAACTCGTGCCTGACCGGGATCTGCAAGACCTGCCCAGGTGAGTGGGCCAAGACCGAGGCCGCGCGCGGCAGATAGCGCAGCGCCGCGACGCCCCACTGTCCCGCTGCGGTGGCTACCCGTGGCCCGGCCAGCCGCCGGAAGGAGGCGAGCCGCCGCTGCGAGAACGACCCCACACAGACCCGGTCGTAGGCCGCGTGCCGCCGGATCGTCTCCCACAGGGGGGTGACCGCGGAGCGGGCCTTGATGTCGATGTTGATCCGGGTGTCTGCAAACGCCTCGAGCAGGTCATCGAGGGTCGGGATCGGCTCCCGTCCGCCGACGCGGGCTGCGGCGATCTCGCGCCACGGCAGCCGGGCGATCTCGCCGGTGCGGTCGGTCACGCGATCGAGGTAACGGTCGTGGAAGGCGACCAGCCGCCCGTCAGCGCTGGCATGGACGTCGGTCTCCAGATAGCGGTAGCCCATGGTGACGGCGGTCGTGAAAGCGGCGAGCGTGTTTTCAATGCCATGGTTCGCAGCGAAATCTGCGCCGCCGCGGTGGGCAAGCGCGATCGGGGGCGGCGCGAAATAGGGGTAATCCGCCACGCTCACCGCGACAGACTCTCACAATCCTTCGAGGACGTCCGCACGTAGCACCCGCGCGAACTCGGCTGCGGTGCGCCCCTGCTGGACCACGGCGGTGACGTTCGCGACGATCGGCATGTGCACGTCGTGGGCTTGGGCGAGCGAGAGGATCGCCCCGCAGGAGGCGATCCCTTCTGCGGTCTGCTTCGTCACGGCGATGACCTCATCGACGGTCATGCCGGTGCCGAGGCGGCGTCCGAAGGTCGAGTTGCGGGAGTGGCGAGAGAGGCAGGTGACGACGAGGTCGCCGACGCCGGCCAGTCCCGCGAAGGTGGCCGGGTGGGCGCCCATCGCCTCGCCGAGCTCGCGCATCTCCGTCAGCCCCCGGGTGATGACGGCCGCCGTCACGGAGTCGCCCAGACCCAGACCTTCGGTCATGCCGGAGGCCACCGCGATCACGTTCTTGACGCTTCCGCCCAGCTCGGCACCGATGACGTCGTCGTGGACATAGGGCCTGAAAGCCGGGGTTGCGCACGCGTCGGCGACCCGCTGGGCCGCGGCGAGCGACGCACAGGCGACGGTGGTTGCAGCTGGCTCACGGGCGGCGATCTCCCGGGCGATGTTGGGGCCGGACACGACGACCATCTGCTCGGCGGGCAGGCCGAGGGACTCGATGACGACCTCGGACATGCGTTTGGAGGTGCCCTTCTCCAGGCCCTTCATGAGCGAGACGAGGATGATTCCGGGGGGCAGCAGCGGGCCCCACTCGGCGAGGTTGGCACGCAGGGTCTGGGCGGGCACCGCGAGGATGCCGATGCCGGCTCCGTCGAGCGCCTCGGCGGCATCGGTGGTCGCCGAGACGGTGTCCGGCAGTTGCAGGTCGGGCAGATAGCGCACGCTCGCGTGGTAGCGGCGGATGTCGTCGACCTCGTCGGCGAACTTCCCCCACATCCTCACCCGGCACCCGGCTTCGGCGAGCACCGACGCGAACGCCGTCCCCCAGCTGCCGGTCCCGAAGACCGCGACGTGTTCCATGGGTGTTGTCGCCTCGGTGGCCGCGTTGCTCACGTCGCTAGGGTTGCACGGCCCACTCACCCGTCGCTACGGGCGTCCGCCCCCGCGGTCAGAGAGCCCCTCGTGCTGCTGCGCGAGGGCGGGGACGTGACACGATGGGCTAACCGTCGACCGCCCGTTGAGCACCCGTCGCAGCGACCGTCGATGGCGCCCGCCACACCCAGGAGGAACCACCGATGGACGCCCTTTTCCGTGTGCCTGCCCCGGCCAACGAGCCAGTGCTCGGCTATGCGCCCGGGAGCGCCGAGCGCGCCGAGCTCGACGCCGAGCTCGCCCGGATCGCCGCATCGGACATCGAGCTGCCCAGCACCATCGGCGGTCGCAAGGTCATGGGCGGCGGGCGCACCGCCAAGGTGGTTCAGCCGCACGCGCACCGCAAGCTCCTCGGCACGATGAAGCTCGTCACACCGGCCGAGGCCGCCAGCGCCGTCGAGGCCGCTAAGGCCGCTGCCCCGATGTGGCGCGACATGGCCTTCGCCGACCGGGCGGCCATCCTGCTCAAGGCCGCCGAGCTGCTCTCAGGCCCCTGGCGGGCCACCCTCAACGCCGCGACGATGCTCGGCCAAAGCAAAACCGCCCCCAAGCCGAGATCGACTCGGCGTGCGAGCTCATCGACTTCTGGCGGATCAACGTCCACTTCGCGCAGCAGATCCTCGCCGAGCAGCCGCCGTTGAACTCCAAGGGCGTGTGGAACCGCTCGGACTATCGCTCGCTCGAGGGCTTCGTGTATGCAGTGACGCCGTTCAACTTCACGGCCATCGGTGGCAACCTGCCGACCGCGCCCGCGCTCATGGGCAACACGGTCGTGTGGAAGCCGGCCCGCACCCAGCAGCTTGCGGCCCACTACACGATGGCGATCCTCGAAGCGGCCGGCCTTCCGCCGGGGGTCATCAACCTCGTCACCTCCGACGGCGCCACGCTCACCAAGGCAGTCCTCGACGACCCCCATTTCGCCGGCATCCACTTCACCGGCTCGACCGGCGTCTTCCACTCGATGTGGTCGGAGGTCGGCCAGAACATCGCCCGATATCGCACCTATCCGCGGCTCGTGGGCGAGACCGGCGGTAAGGACTTCGTCGTGGCCCACCCGTCAGCCGATATCGACGTGCTGCGCACGGCGCTCGTGCGCGGGGCCTTCGAGTTTCAGGGCCAGAAATGCTCGGCCGCCTCGCGAGCATACGTGCCGGCCTCGATCTGGAAGAAGCTGGGCGCTGAGCTTGCCGACGAGGTCAACGGACTCACTCAGGGCGATGTCACCGACCATTCGAACTTCATGGGCGCGGTCATCGACGCCGGCGCGTTCGCCGACCACAAGGCCGCCATCGACCGGGCCCACGCCACCGCGGGCATCCAGGTAGTCGCCGGCGGCACCTACGACGACTCCGAGGGCTTCTTCATCCGTCCGACGGTCCTCAAGGTCGACGACGCCGCCGACGAGTCGCTGCGCACCGAGTACTTCGGCCCGATCCTCTCCGTCCACGTGTACCCCGACCGGTCCTACGACCGGATGCTCGATCAGATGGAGTCCTTCGCCCCCTACGCACTGACCGGCGCGGTCATCGCGCAAGACCGCGAGGTGATTGCCCGCACGAGCCATAAGCTGCGGTATGCCGCCGGCAACTTCTACATCAACGACAAGCCGACCGGCGCGGTCGTCGGCCAGCAACCCTTCGGCGGCGGACGCGCTTCGGGCACCAACGACAAGGCCGGTGCGGCGCAGAACCTCATGCGCTGGACGTCGGTGCGATCGATCAAAGAGACGTTCGCGCCCCCGACCGACTACCGCTACCCGTCGATGGGCTGAGCCCTAGAAGCAGGGCGTGATGCGCTGAGCCTGCGGGCCGACCGGTCAGGCGCGCGCCTGGAGCCACTTCAGGCCGACGCCGTATTCCCGGGTGATGCCGGTGATGACCGACGGGGCCGCGGCCGACTCGATCTTTCCGCCGACGAACGGAAGGGTCGCCTTGAGGTCACCCTCGACGAGCACTTCGGTGTCGTCCTCGTCCACGGCCATGATGGTGATCGTCCCCCGGAACCCGATCGGCGCCGAGCCGATACTGATGCTCGCCTGGCCGACCCGCCCGCGGTCGGCACTCGGCGGGCCGTAGACGATGGTCTGGGCGATGTCGATGCTCTGCCCGACCATCGACCGCACGAACTCGGGGAAACCACCGGTAGGCATCAGGCGGTGCGTCACTACGGTAGCGCCGGCTTCGGGCCCGCCCGCCGTGAAAGTCACCGATACTGTGTGCGACATTGCGTGAGTGGCCAGGCACACTTCGGCATGGAACTGCTCGTCGGTCATCATGGCGAAGACGACGTCGGCCGGCGCGGGATAGACCAGAGTCTCGGTGATGCGCATGGCGCCCGAGATTACCCCGTCGCGACGCTCGAGGGCGCTACGGGATCGCCCGACCTGGACAAACGACCTGCCTCGCGAGCCACTCGGCCCGGCGGGAGCCCCCCAATCAACCACGTGCCCACTCAGCCGGCCGATCGGGCCGTGCGAGCGGCGGCTGCGAGATCGGCCGAAGCCTGGTCGAGCTGGCGCGCGAGCTGCGCGCGGATCCGCCCGATCCGCGAAGCGATCCGGTCGGCCTGAGCCTGCAGCTCGGGCTGAGCCGCTAGACGACGCGCGGCCGCCTGACTCGTCGCGATGCCAAACGGCTCGACGACTCGCCAACCGTCCAGGTGCAGCCCATCGACCCTGACCCGATCACCAAGGGCCGTCGCGGCCACAGTCAGCTCGGCCAGCTCCTGAGAATGCACCTGCAACGCCGATCCGAGCGCGTCGAGGCGCTGCACGACGAGCCCCGTCAGGGTCCCCAGCGGGGTCTGCCCGGCAGCCGACGTCAGCCCGACGTGGTCGGCCGCCAACCTGGCGGCACTGGTGCGCAGCGCTCCACCGAGGCGCGAGACCGAACCCGGATCGGCACCTCCGAGCCCGCTCACCATCGGGCACCCGGGCGCCACGAACCCGGTCTGCCGTTCCCGCTCGCCGCATCCTCCTCGGGATCCTCCTCGACGGACGTCGCGGGCCGTGCTCGGCCGGCGTGTCCACTCAGGGCGCCGGCGAGCTCGGCCACGGCGCGCAGCGCATCGGCTGCGTGCTCGACGAAGTGGTCGACCTCAGCCTGCGGCCCGTGCTCGCCGAGGATCGGGTCGAGGTCCAGCAGCAACTCCGAGGCGCCTAGCGCGTGGGCGCGCAGCCGGGCCGCGAGGTCTGCACGCGTGCCACCCACGCCCCCCGCCACTGCCGCCTGCCCCGCTCCGGTGGCCATCGCCCCACGATAGACCCGACCTCCCAGTCACCGCCGAGTTTGTCCCCAGGGACCGAAGTCCCCCGACGTCGTCGACTCCCCGCATCCACGGCCGATACGCTCGGACTGGGGAACAACGACGTCCTCCACGACTGACGAGAAACGGGTTTCACACGATGAGCTCCTCGCTTGAACAGTCCCGCGCCCATGTCCTTCGGGCGGCCGCCGATCTGGCCCAGATGGATTCGGCGGCGCCCATCGAGCACTTATTGGTGCGCTACTACCGACATGTCGCGACCGAGGACCTGTTGGCCCGCGCACCGGAGGATCTGCTCGGCGCGGCCCTCTCCCACCGCGACGTCGCTCGGCAGCGCCCTTGGGGAACCTCCAACGTCACCGTCGACAACCCCACAGTCGAAGTCCAGGGGTGGGCGTCACAGCACACCGCCATCCAGATCGTCACTGACGACATGCCGTTCCTGGTTGACTCGGTGACGATGGCCCTGACCCGTGGCCGTCATGGGATCCACCTCGTCGTGCACCCGCAACTCGTCGTGCAGCGCGACGCCGTCGGGGACTTGCAGGATGTTCTCGATTCAGACAAGGCTCCCCACGGCGAGTTCGGGGTGGCTCCGGAGTCGTGGATGCACCTGGAGATCGACCGGATGAGCGATGCCGGCGAACGCGCGGCGCTCACCGACGAGCTCAGGCGGGTCCTTGGCGACGTCCGTGACGCCGTCGAAGACTGGCCCAAGATGCGCGACCGGTGTCAGGTGCTCGCCGACGAGTTGCGCCGCGCCGGGCCGGCTGGCATCCCGGCGGAAGAAACCGATCAAGGGGTGCGCTTCCTCGACTGGCTCGCCGCCAACCACTTCACGTTCCTCGGCTATCGCCAATACGTTCTCGGAGAGCGCGACGGAGAGACCGTCCTGCACCCGGTGACCGGGTCGGGACTGGGGCTGCTGCGTTACGACTCGGCCGGATCGGCGGCCTTCGCGCGATTGAGCCCGCCGGCCCAACAACGTGCGCGCGACGCGGAGTTGCTCATCATCACCAAGGCCAACTCGCGGGCGACCGTACACCGCCCCGTCTACCTCGACTACATCGGCGTCAAGACCTTCGACGCGGCCGGTGTGGTGACCGGCGAGCACCGATTCCTCGGGCTGTTCGCGGCCGCGGCATACACCGCGTCCATTCTCGAAATCCCGATCCTCGGCGACCGGGCGAGCGCGGTGCTGGACTCGGTCGGCTACACGACCGACAGCCACTCGGGCAAGGACCTGTTGCAGGTACTGGAGAGCTATCCGCGCGACGAACTGTTCCAGACCAACGCCGCGACGCTCACCAGCATCGCCGAGACCGTGGTTCACCTCCACGAGCGGATCCGCACCAAACTCTTCCTGCGCAAGGACACCTACGGCCGGTTCATGTCGGCCCTGGTCTTCCTGCCGCGCGACCGCTACAACACGGCCGTCCGACTGCGTGTAGAAGGGATCCTGCGCAAGGCGTTCGACGCCGAGAGCGTCGATTTCACCACCCGGGTGAGCGAGTCCCCGCTCGCTCAGGTCCACTTCGTCCTGCGCGTGCCCAAGGGCGCCCAGATCCCCGACGTCGACGCTGAGGCCCTGGAAGAGGAGATCGTCGAGGCGACCCGGACCTGGGACGAGGACCTGCTCGAGGCGGCCCGCACGGAACACGGCGAGGAGCTCGGCGTACGGCTTGCCGGGCTCTACGGCAAGGCCTTCCCCGAGGCCTACAAGGAGGACTTCACGCCGCGGGTAGCCATCGCCGATATGCGACGGATCGAGTCGCTCTCCAGCGCCGACGACGTCGCCCTGACCATGTATGCCGAGCCGGGGGGCCCGCGCGAGGACCGCCGGTTCAAGCTCTACACTCGCACCCCGCTGACGCTCACGCGGGTGCTGCCGGTCTTCACCCATATGGGTGTCGAGGTAACCGACGAACGCCCCTACATCCTGCGCCGCGGCGACGGCACGCGCGTGCACGTCTACGACTTCGGCCTGCGCGCGCGTTCGGCAGTGTGGTGGGGCGAGGGGACCGATCGGGAGCCGTGTCGGCAGCGGTTCCAGGCCGCCTTCGGTGCCGTATGGCGCGGCGGAGCCGAATCCGACGGCTTCAACGCCCTCGTCCTGCGGGCCGAGCTGGACTGGCGTCAGGTCGTGGTTCTGCGGGCGCTGGCCAAGTATCTGCGCCAGACGCAGGCGACTTTCTCGCAGGACTATGTCGAGGCGGCGCTCGTGGCCAATGCCGGGATCGCCCGCGATCTCGTCGACCTCTTCGAGACCCGGTTCGACCCCACCCGGTATGCCGGTGTCGCCGGTCCCGAGCGTGCTGTCGCCGAGGACGAGATCGTCGAGCGCATCACCGATGCCCTCGTGCAGGTCACGAGCCTGGACCATGACCGGATCGTGCGTGCCTTGCTCGCGATCGTCCGGGCCGCGACCCGCACCAACCACTATCAGCTCGACGCCGAGGGCCAGCACCACGGCTACCTCGCGATGAAGCTCGACCCCAAGGCGCTGCCCGACCTGCCGGCTCCGCGTCCGATGTTCGAGATCTGGGTCTACAGCCCCCGTGTCGAAGGCGTGCACCTGCGTTTCGGCAAGGTGGCTCGCGGCGGGCTGCGCTGGAGCGACCGGCGCGAAGACTTCCGCACGGAGGTGCTCGGTCTGGTCAAGGCTCAGATGGTCAAGAACGCCGTCATCGTCCCGACCGGTTCGAAGGGCTGTTTCTACCCCAAGGCACTGCCTGACCCGGTCGTGGACCGGGACGGCTGGCTGGCCGAGGGGATCGCGTCCTATCGGATCTTCATCTCGGGACTGTTGGACATCACCGACAACCGCTCGTCGGGCACTCTCGTGCCCCCGGTAGACGTCGTGCGCCACGACCCCGACGACTCCTATCTCGTCGTCGCGGCCGACAAGGGGACAGCATCGTTCTCCGACATCGCCAACGCAGTGTCCCAGGATTACGGCTTCTGGCTCGACGACGCCTTCGCCTCGGGTGGCTCAGCAGGTTTTGACCACAAGGGAATGGGCATCACGGCCAAGGGCGCGTGGGAGTCGGTCAAACGGCACTTCCGGGAGATGGGCAGCGACACCCAGACCGAGGACTTCACCTGCGTTGGCGTCGGCGACATGTCCGGCGACGTTTTCGGCAACGGCATGTTGCTGTCGGAGCACATCCGGCTCATTGCGGCCTTCGACCATCGGCATCTTTTCCTCGACCCCAACCCGGACGCGGCGCGCAGCTATACCGAGCGACAGCGGCTGTTCAAGCTGCCCCGCTCGTCCTGGGCCGACTACGACCGCTCACTCATCAGTGCCGGCGGTGGGGTGTTCGACCGGTCAGCGAAGTCCATCCCCATCACGCCCCAGATGGCCGCGGTGTTGACGATCGACCCGTCGGTGACCGCGATGACCCCGGCGGAACTCATGAGGGCCGTGCTGTTGGCCAAGGTCGACCTGCTGTGGAACGGGGGCATCGGCACCTACGTCAAGGCCGCATCGGAAGGCAACGCGGAAGTCGGTGACCGAGCCAACGACGCCATCCGGGTCAACGGCCGGCAACTGCGCTGCAAGGTCGTCGGCGAGGGTGGAAACCTGGGATTCACCCAGCTCGGCCGGATCGAGGCCGCCCGCACCGGAGTCCGGGTCAACACCGACGCCCTGGACAACTCCGCAGGAGTCGATACCAGTGACCACGAGGTCAACATCAAGATCTTGCTCGGCGCGCTGGTCCGCGACGGTGACATGACGATCAAGCAACGCAATGCGCTGCTCGCGTCGATGACAGACGAGGTTGCAGCCCAGGTGCTGCGGGACAACTATGAGCAGAACGTCTTGCTCGGCAACGCCAGAGCCCAGGAGCTGACGATGCTCCCGGTCCATCAGCGGCTCATCCATCACCTCGAGCAGAACGCCGACCTCGACCGCAGCCTGGAGTACCTCCCCGGCGATGCCGAGATCGTCGGGCGGCAAGCGGACGGCAGGGGCCTCACGTCGCCGGAGTTCTCCGTGCTCGTCGCCTACTCCAAGCTGGACCTCAAGGCCGCGTTGCTGCCGACCTCGCTGCCCGACGACCCGTGGTTCCGGCGCACCCTGGCCGAGTACTTCCCGAGCAGGATCCGTGCTGAGCACGATGAACAACTCGACCGCCACCCCCTCAAACGCGAGATCATCGTCAACTCGGTCGTGAACTCGCTGGTCAACGGCGGCGGCATCACCTTCGCCTTCCGGGCCAAGGAAGAGACCAACGCCAGCGCGGAACAGATCGCGCGGGCCTTCGTCGTCTGCCGGGAGGTGTTCGGCCTTGCCGACTACGTGGCGGCGGTCGAGGCGCTCGACTCGACCGTGCCGACCATGACCCAGACGGTGCTCTTTCTAGAGTTCCGTCGGCTCCTGGACCGTGCCATCCGCTGGTTCCTCACTGCCCGCCCCGGCTCCATCGACATTGCCGCCGAGATCGAGCGCTTCCAGGGTCCGGTGACGCAATTCGCGGCGGTCGTTCCCGACGTCCTGCAGGGCTCCGAGCGGCGACGGCTGGACCGGGCCGCGGCTGACCTCGTCGCAACCCAGGTCCCCGAGGCCCTGGCCCTGCGCACGGCCTCGCTGCTGGATGTCTTCTCGATGCTCGACATCGTCGAGATCGCGCACGCTACCGGCGTGCCGACCGACGACGTGCTGCGGGTCTACTACCACGCGTCCGAACGCTTCGGAATCGACGACATGCTCTACCGGGTGAGCCAACTGTCGCGAGAGGACCGCTGGGACGCCTTGGCTCGGGGCGCGTTGCGCGACGACCTGTATGCCGTCCTTGACGGCATCACCCGGGCGGTGCTCTCCGCGAGTGACCCGGCCCTGGACGCCAAGAGCCGATTCAACCAGTGGGCCAAGGCCAACTCGGAGGCTTTGGACCGCGCCCGATCGGGTCTGCAGGCGATCTTGCGGCTCGATACGCCGAACATCGCTGCCCTGTCGGTCGCCCTGCGGACGTTGCGGGCGTTCGTGCGGACCACGGCAGCAGAGGGGTGAGCCCAGCGGCGACCCCCCGGGTCACACCCGCACCGGTGAGCGAGCACGAGTCCGGTCGGCGTCGAGAACCTTCAGCGGCGTGGCGGGTGCCGGGCCTGAACGATCCGCTGGTACGCGTGGGGTGTTGTGAGGACAGCACCTGGCGCGTCATCAGCCGCGTCATCAACCCCGTCCGGCTGGTCAGCCGCGTCATCACCCCCGGTCGATCCGGCCTGGGCGCCGCCGCAGATCCCACCGGTGACGAGGCGGTGACCTGGGCCATTAGGCTCCGGCTGTGGCCACCCTGTCCGAGCTCATCCAGGAGCACGCGGCGCTCCCGGCGCTCGATGAGGAATGGCTTCGGCTGCTCGTGTCGGACTGGCAGTTGCTTTCGGACCTGTCGTTCGCCGACCTCGTCCTGTGGGTGCGCGGCTCCGGGGCGCACTGGCGGGCGGTCGCCCACGTGCGGCCCACGACCGGCCAGACGGTCTACTTCCGCGACCAGGTGGAGCGCCAGCCCACAGCCAGCCGGGCCGAGCTGCTCGAGGCCGCCTTCACCGCAGTGCGGATCGGCCGCGAGCGCGACAGCGAGTCTGCCGAAGACCTGCCCATTCGCGAGGAGACGATCCCGGTCGTTCGCGCCGGGCGGCCCATCGCGGTGCTGACGCGGCATACGAATCTGTCGGTGATGCGGACCCCCAGCCGTCTGGAACTGACCTATCTGGCCACCGCGGACGCACTGTCGCGGATGGTGGCCAGCGGTGAGTTCCCACACCTGACGGCGCCGACGGGTCTGCGCCGCGGGTCGCCACGGGTGGGCGACGGAGTGATCAAACTCGACGTCGAGGGGATCATCATCTATGCCAGCCCCAACGCGGTGTCGGCGTTGCACCGCCTCGGGTACGTCGGCGAGATTCTCGGTGCCTCGCTCGCGGAGGTCGTGACCTCCACGCTGCGGGACGTCGCGCCGATCGACGAAGGGATGCCGCTCGTGCTCACCGGTCGGCAGCCGTGGCGGACCGAGGTGACCAATGCCGGACAGGCCGTCTCCATGAGAGCGATCCCGCTCACCGAGGCGGGTCAACGGATCGGGGCGATCCTGCTCATGCGGGACATCTCCGAGTTGCGCCGGCGCGAGCAGGAGCTGATAACCAAGGACGCGACCATCCGCGAGATCCACCATCGGGTGAAGAACAACCTTCAATCTGTGGCGGCACTCTTGCGGTTGCAGGCGCGGCGGATGCCCGATGGGCAGGGCCGCGATGCTCTCGCGGAGGCAGTGCGCCGGGTCGGCACGATCGCGCTCGTCCACGACACCCTCAGCCGTGGCCTTGACGAGACGGTGGCCTTCGACGACGTGGCCGACGTCGCGGTGCGCGCGGTCGTCGAGGTGACCGGAGGGGTGGGACCGGTCGAGGTGCGCCGCGTCGGGTCCTTCGGAAGGGTGCGCGCCGAAGACGCGACCGCGCTGGCGATGGTGGTGAGCGAACTGGTCCACAACGCCGCCGAGCACGGGCTTGCGGAGGTTGGCGGGACGATCACGGTTGAGGCCCGACGCTCGCCGGGCAAGGACGACCTAGACGTGCTGACGGTGACGGTGACGGATGACGGAGTCGGCCTGCCCGCAGGGCGGCTCCCCGCCGGCGCTGGGCTGGGGACGCAGATCGTCCAGTCCTTCGTGGAGGATCTGCGCGGCCGGATCTCGTGGTCGGCCGCCGAACCTGCTGGCACTCGGGTCCGGTTCACCGCCCGGCTACGCCGATTGCCGACCTGAGCTGCGCGGCCGTCGGGCGCTAGCCTGCGCGGCGTGCCCGCGCGTTGCGTCGTTTGAGCGCTCGGCGTTCGTCCTCGGACAGCCCACCCCACACGCCGGCGTCCTGGCCGGACTCCAGCGCCCACTTCAGGCAGGTGTCGACGACCTCGCACCGACGGCACACAGACTTTGCCTCCTCGATCTGCATGATCGCAGGGCCAGTGTTCCCAATCGGGAAGAACAGCTCCGGATCCTCGTCGAGGCAGGCAGCGCGGTCCCGCCAGTCCATGTGGATCGTGCTCCTTGTCGCGCGTCTGTGCAGTGCAGGGTCGAGTTCGGTCAAGCGCTTCATCGTCATCGTGTCGTTCTGGACCGGCCGTCGGCCCTAGGCGGAATGGGGTGATGCTCAGCTCGGCGAGATACCCCCTCGCTCCTGCACCGTTGGCACCCGCAGCATTGTGAGGCCAACAAGCCATTGTGGCCCGCCGAGGCCTATCCCAGCAACCGGAGATGGATCACGTTTGTTCCCGAAGGCACCTGTCGGTTCTTGGAGGGCGGCCCTCGCCCGGGTGGGGCTGGACGTGGCTTCGGGCCCGCCCGGCGGGGCGCGGCGGCAGGTCTGGACCCGCGCTCGGCTCGGTCACGCCGGCGCGTCGGATCGTCAGACGACCGCCCCGGTCAGCACGTATGCCGCCCGCTCGCGTAGGCTCGTCGCCGTGACCAGCGACCGGATCGACCCGCCGACCAGGGCGCCACAGGCGAGCAACGCATCGCACCCGGCTCGCCGGGTTGCCGCAGTCGTGTGTGCCGCCCAGGCGGCGGTCATGGCCGGTTTCGGGCTTTATGGGCTGCTCGAGCTCGCTCGCGGACAGGCCACCGACACCGCCAGGGTGCTCACGGAGTCGGTCCTCATCCTCCTCTTCGCGGCGGGCATGGGCCTGCTTGCCAAGCTGTGGCTTGGGTATTCGTCGTGGCCGGGCACGCCGACCGTTGTCTGGCACGCCTTGCTGATCCCGGTGATCGTCGAGATGTTCAGGGCCGGGCAGTGGGCAGTCGCGGGGTCGCTCACCGTGGCGGTTGTGCTGGCCGTCGGGGCGACGATCGCGGCCCGGGGGACCAGCACCGACTAACACTCTCGTCGCTCGCCCGCGACCCGCCCACGTCAACGGGTTGCCTGCCGGTCCACCTTCAGCCGCGCGCCGATCGCAACACCTCGCCGATCCGCCGGGACGCCTCCGTCAGGATCTCGCGGATCTCCCGGGTCTGGCTGGGAGTGAGCCCGTGCGTTTGCCACAGATCCCGAGCCTGCGCTCGCAGGTCGGCTGCCGCACGCTCAAGCTCGGCCCAATCGGTGGCGCCAGCGCCGGGACCGGCGGAGCCCCGGCCGGCGGATCGCGCCGCCCACGGAGTGGCGGGCGGCATACCGGCTGCTGTGTCGTCGCTCCAGGGCCAGGACCCCCGCGCCTGCGTCGAGGCACCGCCGGCGGGGCGGGCTGTGGTCCGGGCGGCTCGCGCGGCAGCCTTGAGCTCGGCACGCAGGTCGGCCGAGCGGCCGTGGACGTTCTCGCGGACCTCATCGGCCAGATGCCGCACCGACGCATCGAGGTCTGCCTGCAGGCCCTCGATCTCGGCCGTTCGTCCGGCGACCTCGGCTCGCCCGGCCTCGGTGATCCGGTAGGTCGACTTGCGGCCCTCGTCGGATCGCTCGACCAGGCCCTCCTCTTCGAGCTTCGCGAGCCGCGGATAGACCGTGCCTGCGCTCGGGGTGTATAGGCCACCGAACCGGGCTTCGAGGTCCTGGATGATGTCGTAGCCGTGGCGCGGGCCCTCCGCCAGCAGCGCCAGCAGGTAGAGCCGCAATTGGCCGTGCGCGAACACCGGGCTCACGGCTGGTCCTGCGGCTGATCCCCCGCGGAGTCGCCCGCGGGCCACGCCGGGCCGGGAGCATCTTGCGGGGATGGAGTCGGGCCCGCGTCCTGGGGCGAGCTCGGCCGTGCCTCGGGCGAGCCGAGGCTGCCGGGGTCGCCGGAACGGGGCGCCCGAACGCAGGAGCACGACATTGCCGGACACTGAATGGGCCTTGAGCTGCAGTGACTCGTCGCCGCTGCGCAGGCTGGCCCCACGCCACTCTCCACGGCGGCTGCCCGGCCCGCCGGACCCGGCCGGTGAATGAGGCCGACAACGACTGGCCGTCGACGACGACATGGCCGGTCGCGCTGGCTGCCGCTACGGAATACCCGGTGAACGGGGCGCGGATGGTGACGTCGCCGCTCACCGAGTTGGACTTGACGGCCATCCTGGAGTTGCGGACGTCGAGGGCGACTTCGCCGCTCACGGTGTTGATGCTTGCCTTGGGGATCTCGCTGGACTGGACCGTGACGGCTCCTGACACCGAGTTGATCTTCACGTCGCCGACCAGGTCGGCGCACTCGGTCGCCCCGCTCACGGTGTTGAGCGACGTGTCGCCGTGGATATCGCTGATGGTCAGCTCTCCCGAAACGGTGTTGGCGGTGACCCCGCGACGTAGGCCGCTCGCCACGATCGGGGCGCTCACCGTGCTCAGCGACGCCTTAGCCTGCGCGGGCACCGAGATGCTCACGTGTGCTCGCTGACTGCCCACCGTCTCGACGAGCCGGCGAAGGGTGTCGAGCAGGCCCGCATCCATGTCCTTGCCGTGCAGGATCTTGAGGGTGCGCCCGTCCCAACTGACCCGCAAGGGCAAACCCTCGACCCGAGAGACCTCCACCCGGGCGGTTGGTGAGTCGTCATGCGTGACGACATCGACGTGGCCGCCGATGATGCCGACGATCACCTTCTCGACTCGTTCGTTTTCGCCGCCGATGTCGAGGACCCGTGGGCCGTCGACGATCCATTCCTCAGCCATGCCATCCTCCGATAACTCGCGTTATATCGCGTCTGATGGAGACACGTTATATCGCGAGTTGTCGTGACGCAAGGGGGTAAGGGCAGCCGGGTCAGGGCAGCCGCATCCAGGTCCCCCAGCCGCCGTGCAAGACGAGCCACGCGACGAGGCCATAGCCAGCCTGGCCCGGGTGCGTGCCGTCGCCGGCCGCTAGGTCTGAAAGCCATTGGTCGTGGCCGACCAGCGGCCGGAAGCAGTCCACATAGGTGACGCCCCTGCGCGAACACACGTCAGCCTGGGCCTGAGCGAGGGCCTCGATCTGCGAGTTCAGGTCCGCGTCGAGTGACGGGGTCAGCCCGACGACGAAGGCCGCGATGCCCTTGGACGAGGCGTCGTCGAGGACGTTGGCGAGGTTGAGCCGCGAGCGGGCGGTCGTCATGCCCCGGGCCAGGTCGCTCAACCCGACACTGATGATCAGCCGTCGCTCGGCGCGGCCGGTCCAGCGCGGCATACACTCCTCGCGCCAGCGCGCCACGACGTCACCGGAGTCCTGCCCCCGAACCGCGAGGTTGTATGCCGTGAGATCGACATCGGGGTGCTGGGTGCGGCTGACGACACGCCCGACCCAGCCGAGGGCCTTTGGGTCGCCATAGCCGGCCGTGATGGAGCCGCCGACGAAGCACAGCCCGACGTCGCGGCGTCCCTCTTCGTCGACCGTGAAGGCCGCGCTCGGGGTGAACTCGGTGGCCGGCTCGCCATCGGTGGCGCTTGGATAGGCCGGTCCAGCGCCGGGGGAGCCGTGCCCCGACCCGAGCTCGCGCTCGAGTCCGTGGTGGTCGTCGGTCACCTAGTGCTCACTCCTCATCGTCCTGCTCGTCATCGTCCTGCTCATCATCATGGTCGCCGTCGTCATCATCGGCGAGCCGAGCGAGATAGGTCGCCAAGCGCTCGATCGGGGTCTCGAACTGCGGGTGCAGGTCGACGAAGGTGCGCAACTGCTCGGCAAGCCATTCGACGGATACCTGCTCCTGCCCGCGGCGTTCGGTCAGCTCCTCGATGCCACGGTCGGTGAAATACACAGGTGGAGGCTATCGCGGCACGGGGTTGCTCAGTCCTCGGCTCGCCCGGGATCAGGCAGGACGACTCGCTCACCGTGGGCCGGGACCACCGCGGTCAGGCCCAGCTCGCGCCTGATGCGGGCCGCGAGAGCCTCGGACGCCTCCGGCTCGCCGTGGTTGACCAAGACCGTCGCCGGCGCAGGATCGAGTGCGCGCAGCCAGTCGAGGAGATCCGAGGCGTCGGCGTGCACCGAAAACTCGTCGTCCCGGACGATCTCGGCCCGCACGGGGACATAGTGACCGTGCATCTTCAGCTCGGTGGCGCCGTCGGCGAGCGCCCGCCCTCGGGTGCCGGCCGCCTGAAAGCCGGTGAGGACTACCGCGTTGCGGGCATCGGGGAGCATGCGCTCGAGGTGATGCAGGACCCGGCCGCCGTTGAGCATGCCCGAGGAGGTGAGGATGATGCTCGAGCCACGTCGTCGGCCGCTGGTCAGCGCCATCGACTCCTCGGCGGAGTGGATCTCGACGAGGTCGCTGATGCGGAAGAAGTCGTTGATGTCGAGGTCGGGACGCAACTCCGAGACCGACCGGCGATAGACCGCCAGGGCGGCCGAGGCCATCGGGGAGTTGACATAGATGGGCACCGTTGGGATCCGGCCGTCTTCGCGCAACTGGGTGAGCGCCCGCAGCACGACCTCGACTCGGTCCACGGCGAAGGCCGGCACGAGCACCGAGCCGCCGCGTGCCACCGCCCGCCGAATCGCGTCGGCGAAGGCCTCGTGCGGCATACCGAGCGGGTCGGGATGCTCCCGATCGCCGTAGGTGGATTCCACGACGACGTATGCCGCCCCCGGCGGCGTGCCCAGCGGCCGAAGCACGGGGTGGTCGTGGCGGCCGAGGTCCCCGGAGAAGAGCACGCTCGACGCGCCGGTGTCGAGAGTGACCGAGGCTGAGCCGAGGATGTGTCCGGCCCGGGTGAAGCGCAGCGTGACCCCGTCTCCGAGGTCGGCGTCGGCGTCGACCTCCACCGGGGTGAGCAGCGGCAGCGCCCGTTCGACATCGGCGCCGGTGTAGATGGGCAGCGGCGGGTTGTGCCGCGACCAGCCGCCCCGGGCTGCATCCACCGCGTCGCGTTCGGCAAGGTAGCCCGCGTCGCGCAGGACGATCTCGGCCAGCAGCCGGGTGCCCTCCGTGCACCACACCGGGCCATCGAAACCCTGGCGCACGAGCGCGGGCAGATAGCCGCAGTGGTCCATGTGCGCGTGGGTGAGGACGATGTCGCCGATCGTGTCGGGCGCCACCTCGAAGTCGGCCCAGTTGCGCACTCGCCATTTCTTCTCCCCCTGGAACATCCCCGCGTCAACGAGGATCCGGCGGGCGCCGACGGTCACCAGGTTCTTGGAGCCAGTGACCGTGCCGGCGGCGCCGAGGAAGGTGAGGCTGGCGGGCGAGGTGGGCGGCATACGTCCAGCGTGCTCCGGAAGGGGGGCTCGCGGGGCGTTGCCGTATGCCGCGTTGCTCACGTCCGAGATAGCCGGACGCAGGCGCTGAGCCGGTCAATCGCTGCTCGACGGGAGGATCGAGTCCAGCAGCGGATCGGTCAGCGGCCGAACGCCTGCTCCATGAGTGCGGCTTGCTCGATCTCGTGCTTCTTGTGTGATCCGGTGGCCGGTGAGGCCGAGGCCGGACGGCAGGCGACGCGCAGCGCCCGCGTCTCGCCCTGCTCGGCGAGCAACTCGGGGAGGTTGAGCGCGACGAATGGCCAGGCGCCCTGGTTCTTGGGTTCGTCCTGAACCCAGACCAGATCCGCATGCGGATACGCGCGGACCGCCTCGACGATCTCGGCGGCGGGAAGCGGCGCCAGTTGCTCGACGCGCAGGATCGCGGTAGCCCAGTCGCCGCGCCGCTCGCGCTCGGCCTCCAGCTCCCAGACAAGCTTGCCGGAACCGAGCAACACCCGAGTCACTGCAGCGCCGTCCATCACCCGAGTATCTGGCAGCACCGGCCGGAACCCGCCGTTGAGGAAGTCCTCGGGCATCGAGGAGGCGGCCTTGAGGCGCAGCATCGACTTCGGCGTGAAGACGATGAGCGGTCGGCGCGGGCGAGCGTAGGCCTGCCGGCGCAGCAAGTGGAAGTGCGACGCCGGAGTCGAGGGATAGGCGATCGTCATGTTGTCCTCGGCGAACATTTGCAGGTAGCGCTCGATCCGGGCCGAGGAGTGGTCGGGGCCCTGGCCTTCGAAGCCGTGCGGCAACAGCATGACCACCGACGAGCGCTGGCCCCACTTCTGCTCCGACGACGAGATGAACTCGTCGACGATGGTCTGTGCACCGTTGGCGAAGTCTCCGAACTGCGCTTCCCAAACGACGAGCGCATCGGGCCGCTCAACCGAGTAGCCGTATTCGAAGCCCAAGGCGGCATACTCCGACAGCAGTGAGTTGTAGACCCAGAACCTGGCCTGCCCCTCCTGCAGATACAGCAACGGGGTCCACTCCCGCGCGTTGACCTTGTCGATGAGCACGGCGTGGCGTTGAACAAAGGTGCCTCGTTGGCTGTCCTGGCCCGTGAGCCGGACCGGGGTGCCCTCCATCAGCAGGGAGCCGAAGGCCATGAGCTCGCCCATGCCCCAATCGATGCCACCCTCGCGGACCATCTGCGAACGCCGTTCCATGAGCGCCTTGAGCTTGGGGTGGACGGTGAATTCGGCCGGCGGTCGCAACCACGCGTCGCCGAGAGTCTCGAGCATCTCGCGGGAGATCGCCGTATGCCGCCAGTCGCGGGGCCGTCGCGCGTCGTCCTGCACCTGCGCTGCCGGCTTTTCCAGCCCGCCGTGCCCGACCACGTCCGATTCGCTGTCGCCGGATCCCGAAGGGCCGGGCACCTGAGCGGACTGGGCGTCCCTGGTCTCCAGGAAGACCCGTTCGAGCTGCTGCTGGTAGTCGCGGAGGGCAGCGGCCGCGTCGTCGACGCCAATGTCTCCGCGACCGATGAGAGACTCGGTGTAGAGCTTGCGGACCGAACGCTTCGCCTCGATGAGGCGGTACATGAGCGGTTGGGTCATCGACGGGTCATCGCCCTCGTTGTGACCGCGACGGCGGTAACACACCATGTCGACGACGACGTCCTTCTTGAACGTCTGGCGGAACTCGAACGCCAACTCGGCGACCCGCACACACGCCTCGGGGTCATCGCCGTTGACGTGGAAGATCGGCGCCTGAATCATCCGCGCGACGTCTGTGGAATAGACCGACGAACGCGACGAAGACGGTGAGGTAGTGAAGCCGACCTGGTTGTTGACGATGACGTGGATCGTGCCGCCGGTGCGGTAGCCGCGTAGTTCGGACTGCTGCAGGGTCTCAGCGACGACGCCCTGGCCGGCGAAGGCTGCGTCTCCGTGCATGAGGATCGGCAGCACGGTGAATGCCTCGCCGCCGAGGTTGAGCCGGTCCTGCTTGGCTCGGACGATGCCCTCGAGCACCGGATTGACCGCCTCCAGATGGGAGGGGTTGGCGGCGAGGTAGACCTTCGTCGAGGCGCCGGACTCGGCGAGGAAGGTGCCCTCGGTGCCGAGGTGATACTTCACGTCCCCGGAGCCCAGCACTGACGTTGGGTCGGACTTGCCCTCGAACTCACGGAAGATCTGGCCGGGAGATTTCCCGGCGATGTTGGCCAGCACGTTGAGTCGGCCGCGGTGCGGCATACCGATGCACACCTCGTCGAGGTGCTCTTCCGCGGCGGCCGAGAGGATCCGGTCGAGCAGAGCGATGGCCGACTCGCCACCCTCGAGCGAGAAGCGCTTCTGGCCGACGAACTTGGTCTGCAGGAACGTCTCGAAGGCCTCGGCGGCGTTGAGTCGGCGCAGGATGCGCATCTGCTCGTCCCGCGAGGGCTTCTCGTGCATGACCTCGCACTTGTCCTGGATCCACCGGCGTTGCTCGGGGTCCTGGATGTGCATGTACTCGATACCGACGGTCCGGCAATAGGAATCGCGCAGGATGCCGAGAATCTGGCGCAGTTTGAGGAAGGACTGGCCACCGAAGCCTCCGGTCGCGAAGTGCCGGTCCAGGTCCCACAGGGTGAGGCCGTGCTCGGTCACGTCGAGGTCGGGGTGTCGGCGCTGGCGGTATTCCAAGGGGTCGGTGTCGGCCATCAGGTGTCCGCGCACGCGATAGGCGTGGATGAGCTCCTGCACTCGAGCGACCTTGTTGATGTCATCGTCGTGGGTCGCCGAGACGTCCTGCACCCAGCGGATCGGCTCGTAGGGGACACGGAGGCTGGCGAAGATCTCGTCGTAGAAGCCTTCGCCGCCGAGCAGGAACCGGTGCACCAGTCGCAGGAAGTCGCCGCTCTGCGCGCCCTGGATGATCCGGTGGTCATAGGTCGAGGTGAGAGTGAGGGTCTTGCTGACGGCGTTGCGGTTGAGGGTCTCGTTGGAGGCGCCCTGCCATTCGGCCGGGTATTCCATCGCACCGACCCCGATGATCGCGCCCTGGCCCTGCATGAGCCGCGGCACGGAGTGGACCGTGCCGATCGTGCCGGGGTTGGTCAACGTCAGGGTCGTCCCGGCGAAGTCCTCAACCGTCAGCTTGCCAGCGCGGGCCTTCTTGACGACCTCTTCATACGCCGACCAGAAATGGACGAAGTCCATCGTCTCGGCCGACTTGATCGACGGGACGAGAAGCTGACGGGTTCCGTCGGGCTTGGCCAAGTCGATCGCCAAGCCCAGGTTGATGTGTGCCGGCGCGATAACGACCGGCTTGCCGTCCTGCTCGCCGAACGCCTGGTTCATCTCCGGCATGATCTTGAGGGCCTTGACCAGGGCATATCCGATGAGGTGAGTGAAGGACACCTTGCCGCCCCGCGAGCGGGCGAGGTGGTTGTTGATGACAACCCGGTTGTCGACGAGCAGTTTCGCGGGTACCGAGCGCACCGAGGTCGCGGTCGGCACCTGCAGGGAGGCATTCATGTTGACGACGATGCGCGCGGCCGGGCCCCGCAGAGGGCGCAGCTGCGACTCCGACGGCGGAGGCGGGCTCGTCGGTGCCGGGATGTCACGTGGCGTGGGTGCAACCGACGGGGGAGCCGCTGGTGCAGGTGCCACGCGTGCGGATGCCGTTGGTGCGGGTGCCGCTGGTGCTGGTGGGGGTGCCGCGGGTGCGGGTGCGGGTGCAACTGGCGCGGGTGCCGCTGGTGCGGGTGCCGCTGCCACGGGCGTTGCGGCCAGGGGCGCTGCCCCAGCCTGGGCACCGTTTCCGAGGGGGCCAGAGGAGTGCTCGGGCCTGTAGTCCGCGAAGAACCCCCACCAAGCCCGGTCTACCGAGTCCTTGTCCGCCAGATACTGCTCATAGAGCTCGTCGACGAGCCACTCGTTGGGTCCGAACGATCCGCTGGGGTGCTCGGTTCTCGGCTGGTCTGGCACGGGTGCCTCGCCTCTTTCGGTGCGTCGACGGTGACGTCGGGGACGGCTGCCTGGGGGTGCGCGACGGCGCAGGTCCATGCGACACGCGCGGCCGGTCTCAGACTAGCCCGCGCCCATCCGAGCCGGAACGCCTCACCGCCATGCGGAACGGCCAGGGACGGCGACGGCGCGCCGGTCCGGCGCACCCCACTGCAAGCGTCGCGGTGATCAGGCGGCAGACCGGCGCTGCGGTGGGAAGCACACGGCCGGTATGCCGCGGCGATCAGGTGACGTCGCGGCGGACGGTGAGCGCCGAGCCGATGACCGCCATGATCGCGGCATAGGCGATCAGCACGAGGGCTGCGCCCCACCACTCGAACGTCGGGATGCTGATACCAGGGCCAGCCTGAGCAGAGGCGCCGAGCACCGATGTTGTCGCGCTGGAGGGGAAGAAACGCACGAGCCCGCGGCCCCACTCCTGGGAAGAGAACAGCAACGTCAACAGCGGTTCTACAATCCAGGCAACCCCGATGGCCACGAACAGGGCGACGATCTGGTTGGGGATGAGGATGCCGATGCCGAGCCCGATGAGCGCCCAGAGGCCCAGCACGAGCAGGCCGAGCAACAGCGTGCGCCCGATCGAGGAGTCCGGCCAGATGGGGTAGCCCTTGACGTTGAGGACGATGGCACCGACGGCGAACGACGAGACGAGCGCTGCCGCACCATAGCCGGCGCCGATCCCCAACAACGCGACGACCTTGGCGAGCATGACCTTCACTCGCTTGGGGGTCGCCAGGAAGGTGCCGGTGATCGTCTTGTGACGATACTCCGAGCCGATCATGAGCACCCCGATGGCCAAGGTGAGCACATAGGCGACCTGGAGACCGCCGGTGTAGACGGTGCGCGCCAGCTCTGCGTCGGACAGGGCGCTCAGGCCCATGTCCTGCATCGCCGAGCTGGTCAGCAGCAGCCCATTGAGTGCGGCGAAGGCGAGACCCGACAGCACGATGGCCAGGCCCATGCCCCACCACATCCGGGTGGTGAAGAACTTGCGGAACTCCGAACGGATCGCGAGCAACATCAGTCGGTCCCCCTAGGCAGGGTGGTGATCGGTCGGCCTGGCTCGCTGCCCGTAGCGAGACCATCGGCGGCGCCGAGATTGCGGTTGCGGTGCTCGGGGGCCGAGGTGAGCCGCAGGAAGAGATCTTCAAGGTCGCTGGCCAGCGGGCGCAGCTCGTGAACGGCCACGCCGCCTAGGAAGGCGAGCTCGCCGACTCGGGTCACGTCATGCGTTCGCACGGCCAGACCGCCCCCCTCGGCAGGTTCGGCGACGAGTCCTCCGGCGAGCAGGGCGCTGCGCAGCGATGGCTCGTCGGCGGCCCGGACGAACACCGTCGGTTCGCCACGCAGCTCATCAATCGAGCCTTGGGCGACGCTTCGGCCGTTGGCGATGATGACGACGTCATCGACGGTCTGTTCGACCTCGGAGAGCATGTGACTGGAGATGAGCACCGTCTTGCCCGTCGAAGCCAGGTGACGCAGGAACTCGCGCAGCCAGCGGATCCCCTCCGGGTCCAGCCCGTTGGCGGGTTCGTCGAGCAGCAGCACCTGCGGGTCGCCCAGCAGGGCGGCAGCCAGACCCAGGCGCTGGCGCATGCCCATCGAATAGCCGCCGGCGCGCTGGCGGGCCGGTGCCGGGATGCCGACGAGGTCCAGCAACTCGTCGACCCGCCGATCACCGATGCCCGCCGCCGCGGCCAGCACCCGCAGGTGGTCACGTCCGCTGCGGCCCGGGTGGAAGTTCGTCGATTCCAACGCAGCCCCGACGGTCTGCAACGGTCGGGGCAGATCGTGGTATGCCGCCCCGCCGATGGTCGCCGTGCCGGAGGTCGGACGGACCAGCCCGAGCAGCATCCGCAGTGTCGTGGTCTTCCCCGCGCCGTTGGGTCCGAGGAACCCGGTGACCCGACCGGGCTGGACGGAGAAGTCGAGGTGGTCGACCGCGGTGAGTGTGCCGAAGCGCTTGGTGAGCTGCGTGACGACGATCGACTGTCCGCCGAGGGCGTCCCCGCGGGCGACGGTGGGAGCGGGTGCGTTGGGTGTGCTCAGAGTCATGTGCGCACTCCTGATCGTGAAGTCATGGGTCCATCGAAACACGACTCGGGCCTGCGCGAGGACCTGCCCCGCCGGATCGCGCCGTCCAGGCGGACGCCGTTTTAGCTCACGGCCTGGAAACTTCTTTGCAGACATCGCCGGATCCGGTTTCGGCCAAGGCTATAATGGGAACGCGCCCGGATGTGTGATCTAGGTCACCAGCGACGGGTCCACCGTTGACGAAGGAGTCGCGATGAATGGAATGCGAAAGAGAGTCGTCCTGGCCGGTGGCGTGGTGATCGCGATGACGGCGCTCGCGGGGTGTCTTCAGAACCCCAATCCGACCGGCGGCGGGGGCGGCGCGGGTCTCGGCGGCTTCGTCGACGGTGGCAGCGCCGACGGCGACAAGAAGGTGACGATCCTCGGGGCCTTCGGCGGTGACGAGGAGAAGCGCTTCAACGCCTCGCTCGCGGAGTTCGAGCAGACATCCGGCATTGACATCCAGTACACCGCAGACCAAGACTTCACGACCACCGTCAAACAGAAGGTGTCCTCGGGAGACACGCCGGACATCGGGCTCTTCCCGCAGCCCGGCGGACTCATCGAGTTCGCAGCCCAGGGCAAGGTCCAGCCCATCGACACCTACCTCGACTACGACAAGCTCGACTCGACCCTCCTGCCGGGCCTGCTCGACGCGACGCGCTACAAGGGCCGTGTCTACGGCGCCCCGATGCGCAACGCCGTCAAGAGCCTCATCTGGTATCCGAAGAAGGCGTTCGACGCCGCCGGGCTGAAGCCGGCGACCACGTGGCAGGAGATGGTCGGGCCTCTCTCCCAGCAGATCAAGGGCAAGGGCGCGGCACCGTGGTGCATGGGGTGGGAATCGGACCAGGCCACCGGTTGGGTCGGCACGGACTGGATCGAGGAGCTCGTGCTCAAGATGTACGGTCCCGACGTCTACCAGGACTGGATCTACCACCGGATTCCCTTCAACGACGCGCGCATCGTCAAGGCCTTCGACGAGTTCGCCAAGATCGCCAAGACCCCGGGCCAGGTGCTCGGCGACACGAAGGGCATCACCGCCACCCCGTTCGGTGAGGCCATGACGCCCGCGTTCACAAACCCCCCAGCGTGCATGCTGATGAAGATGGGCAGCTTCTACGCAGGCTTCCTGCCCAAGACGATCGCCGCGAACATCGACTCGGAGGTCGGGCTGTTCACGGCCCCAGAGTTCGAGGGTGGCTTCTCGGGGACGTCTCTGCTCGGTGGCGGCGACCTCGCGGCGCTGTTCAACGGCAACGACGACGACGCGAAGAAGGTCATGCAGTTCCTCACCTCGGACAAGTTCGGTGGACCGTGGGCCAAGGCTGGTGGCTGGATGTCGCCGCACAAGACCTTCGACGTCGCCAACTACCCCGACCAGTTGACGAAGACCGTCGCCGCCATGGCCAACGAGGCCGACACCATCGTCTTCGACGGTTCCGACGTCATGCCCAAGGCTGTCGGCTCGGGCACCTTCTGGACCGAGATGGTCAAGTGGGTCAACGGGCAGAGCTCACAGGCGACGGCTGACAGCATCGAAGCGACGTGGCCGAAGTCATGAGCGCCGACACCGCCACCGTGGCGCCGGGTCGCGCCCAAGCACGGGATCCGGAGCGCGCCATGCGCGCAAACCCGGGCAAGATCGCCATCGGCATTGTGGGGATGGCAGCCATCGTCTGGGGTCTGGCCAACCTCTTCCTCGCCTTCGGCTACTACCCGGAGAAGTTCGGCAGCAAGATCGTCGTCGGGCTGCTCGCGGTCGTCGGCGGAGTCGGCGGAGCCGCACTGCTCTTCTACTTCTTGAACATGTTCGTCGAGGGTCTGCCCAACCGGCTCTCCGATGGCGTGATCCCTTACGCGTTCCTGCTTCCGGGCTTCGGGCTCGTCGCCTTGATGCTCATCTATCCGACCTTCCAGACGGTGAACTACTCGTTCGCCAACCGCGACAGCACCGCCTACGTAGGGCTGCAGAACTATCAGACGATCTTCGCGGACAACGAGTTCCGGCAGTCGATCATCAACAATGTCCTGTGGCTGCTCATTGTGCCGGCGCTCGTCGTCGCGTTCGGCGTCATCGTCGCGGTCCTGTCTGACAAGCTCTCGGCAGGCGGTGAGAAGCTCGCCAAGAGCCTGGTCTTCCTGCCGATGGCCATCTCGGCCGTCGGAGCCACCGCGATCTGGGGTCTCGTCTACGCCTACAACAACCCGGGCCAGACCCAGACCGGTCTGCTCAACGCGATCTGGACGGGCCTGGGCGGGTCCCCGCAGGTTTGGCTCCAGATCGAGACCGTCAAGCTCAACTCAATCCTGTTGATGGTGATCCTCATCTGGTTGCAGGCTGGCTTCTCGATGGTCCTGCTCAGCTCGGCCATCAAGGGCGTTCCGGAGGACACTCTCGAGGCGGCTCGAATCGACGGTGCGGGCGAGTTCCAGATCTTCTGGCAGGTCGTCATCCCGCAGATCAAGGGTTCGATCATTACGGTCTTCGTGACCGTCTTCATCACGGTGCTCAAGATCTTCGACATCGTCTATGTCTCGACCAACGGCGCCTACGGCACGAACGTGATCGCGAACCTCTTCTTCAACAAGCTGTTCGCGGCGAGCGAGGCCGGCCAGGCCACCGCGATCGTGGTCGTCCTGCTCATCGCAGTGACCCCGCTCATCTGGTACCAGATCAAGCACTTCCGCGACGAGGAGGGAGCCCGATGAGCCGCAAACTGATGAAGGACGGTCGACCCAGGAGCACCTTCTCGATTGTCGTCATGACGATCGTGGCTTTGCTCTGGACGGTCCCGACCCTGGGCCTGCTCGTCACGTCGTTCCGTAGCCGTGACGACGCGCTCTCCTCCGGTTGGTGGACCGCCCTGCTCAACCCCTTCGGGGCGGACTGGACGGCGAGCAACTACTCCGGCGCGTGGACGGGGCAGGACTTCGGGGCGGGGTTCATCAACAGCCTCGTCATCGCGATCCCGGCCACCATCATTCCGATCATGTTCGCAGCGTTCGCCGCCTACGCGTTCACGTTCATGGAGTTCCGGTTCAAGGAGCTGTTCTTCCTGCTCATCATCGCGGTCATGGTCGTGCCGATCCAGGTCGCGTTCCAGCCGATGCTCAACCTCCTGGGCCCGCGTGGTCTCGGCATCTCCGGGCAGTACATCGCGGTGTGGTTGCTGCACACCGGGTTCGGTATGCCGCTGTGCATCTACACGTTGCGCAACTACATGAGCACACTTCCGCGCAGTGTCGTCGAGTCGGCGAAGATCGATGGGTGCAGCCACTTCCAGACCTTCTGGAGGCTCGTGGCGCCGATGTCGATCCCCGCCATCGCGGCGTTCGCCACGCTCCAGTTCCTCTGGGTGTGGAACGACCTGCTCGTGGCCAAGCTCTTCCTCAGGAGCGAGAACACGACGGTCATCGTCAAGCTGCAGCAACTGCTCGGCAGCCAGGGACAGGGTGCTGAACTGCTGACCGCGGGGGCGTTCATCTCGATCGTCGTGCCGATGATCGTCTTCGTGGTGCTTCAGCGCTTCATGATCCGCGGCATGACCTCCGGGGCCGTGAAAGGCTGAGCGCCACACGCCCCTAACCGAAAGTCCCCTCCCAGGGTGTCACCACGTTGGGAGGGGACTTTTCGTATGCCGCCGATCAGTCGGTCGTGTGGTTGGGCACCTCGCCGTGGGGGTCGGCCGGATCGAGGATGCCCTCCTCGAACCACAGGTGCCGCCCGCTCAGCACGTCCATCGCCACCCCATATGCCAGGTCGTCGTCGTTGTGCCACAGCTCGTGGAAGAGCTCGTCGACGCGGCGGCGGGACTGTCGGCAGAAGAGGTCGGCGAGCTGGGCGGCGTCCTCGGCGTGCTCGGGGCGCTCGACGCGCCCTTTGGTGTCGGCCCGCACGACCGAGCAGGACATCGCGAAGAGCTCGGCGCCGATGTCGACGACGCGGGCGAGCAGGGCGCCCTTCTGCTCCAGGCGGCCCTGGTAACGGCCCATGAGATAAAACGTCGAGCGGGCTAGCTTGCGGGCACTGCGTTCGACGAACCGCAGGTGCGTCGCGAGCTCGCCGAACTCGGCATACGCGCGGGGGTTCTGGCCCTCGCCGGTGGCCAGGTGAGGGAACCACCCGGCGTAGAACTTCCCGGCCTTCGCACCGGCCCGGGCCAACTCGGCCGGTTTGCGGGTTGTCAGCAGGTCACCGGCGACCTGCAGGTGCTGGTCGACCGCCTCGCGGGCGATGAGCAAGTGCATGATCTCGGTGGAGCCTTCGAAGATCCGGTTGATTCGCATGTCGCGAAGGAGCTGCTCGGCGGGGATCGGAGCCTCACCACGTCGCAGCAGCGACTCGGCCGTCTCGTAGGCGCGCCCGCCGCGGATCTGGACCATGTTGTCGATGACCACCCAGCCCAGTTCCGTGCTGAAAAGCTTGGCGAGGGCCGCCTCGATACGGATGTCGTTGCGATGGTCGTCGGCGAGCTTGGTCGCGACGTCGACGATCGCCTCGAGGGCGAAGACCGATCCGGCGATGAGTGCCAGCCGTTGGGCGACGGCGTCGTGCTTGCCCACCGGTTTCCCCCACTGGTTGCGGGTCACCGCGAATTCCCGGGCGATCTTCAGGGCATACCGCGAGGCCCCCGCGCACATCGTCGGGACGGCGAGGCGACCGGTGTTGAGCGTGGTCAGGGCAATCTTCAGGCCCAGGCCTTCGGCACCGATGACCGCGTCGGTGGGCACGTGGACGTTCTCGAACTCGGTGAGGGAGTTCTCCAGGCCGCGCAAGCCCATGAAGTCGTTTCGGGTCACGACTCGCACTCCGGGCAGGTCGGTCGGCACGATGAAGGCGGTGATCCCACCGCGGTGGCCCTCGCTCTTGGGCACCTTGGCCATGACCACGACGACGGTCGCGACGGTCCCGTTGGTCGCCCACAGCTTCTGGCCGTTGAGGACGTAGCCGCTGCCGTCGGGCAGCGGGACGGCGCTCGAGCTCATCCGGGCCGGGTCGGAGCCGACGTCTGGCTCGGTGAGCAGAAACGCCGAGATCTCCCCGCGTGCCATCCGCGGCAGCCAGGCCTGCTTCTGTTCCTCGGTGCCGAAGCCGCGCAACGGCTCGGGCAGGCCGATCGACTGGTGAGCGCTCACCAGCACGGCGAGGGCAGCGTTGTAGGTGCCGACGAGGGAAAGCATCCGGGTGTAGGTCAGCTGCGAGAGCCCGAGGCCGCCGTAGCTCTTGTCGATCTTCACGCCGAAGGCACCGAGCTGGCGCATTCCCTCGATGACATGGTCGGGGATCTTGGCGTCACGCTCGATCTGCAGAGGGTCGACATGCTCGACGAGGAAGGCCCGCACCCGCGCGAGGAACTCGGCGCCCTCGGCCTCTGCCTCGGGGTCCGGGACCGGTTGCGGATGGATGAGGTCGAGCCGGAAGGTGCCGAGGAAGAGTTCTTTGCCGAAGGAGGGCAGCTTCCAGTCGGTCTCCCGGCCGGCCTCGGCGACCTGGCGCGACTCGGCATAGGTGGGGCTGGCCGAGGGAGCCGACGTCGGGGTGGGGTCGCTGGGCGTGGGCGGGCTGGTCAACGTCATGACAGACATGATCTCCCCGGTATGCCGCCTCGGGGCGGATTTCGTGGCGCGGCATACATGCCGGGGCGGTGTGGATGGCCGGACTGACTGGTGCCCTGACGGTCGACGTCGACGGGCGCGGTTAGAGTGAGTGGACTATGGGCGAATGGCTCCTCGCGTTGCTCGCGATCGTGCTGACGTTGGGCACCGCGGTCTTCGTCGCGGTCGAGTTCTCGCTGGTCGCGCTGGACCGGCCCGCCGTCCAACGGGCCGTGTTGATGCGGGCGACTCCGGAGCCCGCGTCGTGCTGAGTTCGCTGCGTTGGCTCTCGACGCAGCTCTCCGCAGCCCAGGTCGGCATCACGCTGACGACCCTGCTCGTCGGGTTCCTGGCTCAGCCCTCGGTCGGGCGGTTGCTGGCCGGACCTCTGTCGGAGGTGCTGCCGGCCTCGTCGGTCGAGTCGGTGTCCACCGCGGCTTCGCTGGTGCTCGTCACCGCGTTCTCGATGGTGTTCGGCGAACTCGTGCCGCAGTTCTTGGGCATCTCCGCGCCGCTGGCGACGGCAAAGGTCGTGGCAGTGCCCGTGCGCATCTTCGCCGTGGCGGCCAAGCCGCTCATCGCTCTGCTCAACGGCTCAGCCAACGGCTTCCTACGGCTCGTCGGCATCGAGCCCGGGGAAGAGTTGTCCGGCGCTCGGACGCCCCAGGAGTTGGCCAGTCTGGTGCGGCGCTCGGCCCAGGTCGGGACGCTGGAAGCATCGACGGCCGAGCGGGTGACCCGGACCCTCGATTTTCGGCGACCGCACCGCCGCCGACGTCATGACCCCCCGGATGCGGGCCACCTCCATCCAGCGGACCGCCAGCGCCGCCGACGTCGTCGACCTGGCCCGCTCGACGGGCCACTCGCGGTTCCCTGTGGTCGGTGAGGACTGGGACGACATCGACGGCATAGTCCATCTCAAGCGGGCGATCTCCGTCCCGCCGGAGCGTCGAGCGAGGGTGCCGGTGTCGGCGCTCATGGTCGGACACGTTGTCGTTCCCGAGACGATCCGGCTCGAGGCCTTGCTCGCCCAACTGCGAGAGTCGGGTTTGCAGCTCGCGCTCGTCGTCGACGAGTACGGCGGCACATCGGGCGTCGTCACCCTCGAAGACGTTGTCGAGGAGCTCGTCGGCGAAATCGCCGACGAACATGACCGTGCGGGGGTCTCCGGCCGCCGGGCCAGCGACGGCTCGTGGTCGGTGCCCCGGCTGCCCGGACGAGGCGCGCCGCCCGGCTCGGGGTCGCGGTGCCGGACCAGCGCCATACGAGCGGGCGCCCTGGATGGGCGGCTGCGCGAGTGGCGGCCTTGGGCCGGGTACCCGAGCGCGGCGATGCAGTCCGCTTGCCAGGCTGGGAGGTTCGCGTCCAGCGGATGGAGGGCCGGCGGGTCGCCCGGGTGCGGTTCGTGCCGGTGCCGCCGGAATCGTCGCCGACCCAGGAGGACTCGCAGACCGGTGGGACGGGCGTCTCATGAGTCACACCACGGCGCTGTGGGTCTCGCTCGGCTTGCTCATGGGCAATGCGTTCTTCGTCGGGGCCGAGTTCGCGGCGATGGCCGCGCGCCGCTCGGCCCTGGAGCCGTTGGCGGCAGCCGGCAGCGCACGGGCCGCGACCTGCCTGGCCGCCCTCGAACAGATGGGGTCGATGCTCGCGACGGCCCAGCTCGGCATCACCGTCTGTTCGGTCGGGCTCGGGGCGCTGGCCGAGAGCGCCCTGCACGAGATCCTCCTGCCGATCGCGGGCCTCCTGCCGCTGGGTGCCTTGTGGGTGGATGCCCTGGCCCTGGCCGGCGCGCTATTCATCGTCGTATATCTGCACGTCGTCGTCGGCGAGATGATCCCGAAGAACCTCGCCCTCGCCGGCCCCGAGCGCTCCGCCCTGCTGCTCGTGCCCGCGCTGCTGTTTGTCTCGCGGGTGTTGCGTCCGCTGGTCGCGGTGATGGAGGGGCTGAAATCCTTGGTGCGCCTCATCTTCCGGATCGAGCCGAAGGACGAGATCGCCTCGGCATTCACTGCCGGACGAGGTGGGTCACATCCTGGCCGAGGAGCGGTCGGGGGGCTCATCGGCCAAGGCCGCCAGGGGCTGCGTTCGGCCCTGGAGTTCTCGCGCGCGCCGCGCGTGCGTGCCGACGGACCGGCTCGTGACGGTCGTGCGCGGGGCCACCCCGGAAGACGTCGAGCGACTCGTCGCCCAGACCGGCTTCTCCCGCTATCCGTTCGTCGACAAGGACGGCCAGATCGCCGGCTACCTGCACCTGAAGGACGTCCTGTATGCCGCGGACTCCGAGCGACGGACGGCGAAAGTGCCGCGCAAACGGCTACGCCGACTGGCCACTGTCGGTCCCGGTGACGAGATCGAGGACGTGTTGGCGACCATGCAACGCACCGGCTCGCACCTGGCGCGGGTCGTGGAGCAGGACGGCCGGGTGAGCGGTGTGGTCTTCCTCGAGGATGTGATCGAGGAGCTCGTCGGCACGATCACCGACGCGGAACAACGCTGAGGCCGCTGGTCGGGCATCTGTGGCTTGGTGCCCCGGCAGGATTCGAACCTGCGCCACCGCCTCCGGAGGGCGGTGCTCTATCCCCTGAGCTACGGGGGCCGAGCGACGATGAGGTCCACGATGTGGACTCCCGACGCGTCGATCTGCCAGTTTGTCGTGCCTGCAGGAGGGTATCAGCCTAGGCTTCACATCGTGGAACCCACGGTGGGGGCACCGGTTCATGGGGAGAAGATGGTTCTCGTCTGCGACGACACCATGTCTATCCGACGGTTGCTGCGCATCAATCTTGAGCTCGAAGGCTTTGAGGTCATCGAAGCGTGCGACGGCGCAGCCGCGTTGCTCGTGCTGCAGGGCTTGCATGGCTCGGGCCGGCTGCCGGGGGCCATCGTTCTGGATGCGCAGATGTCGCCGCGGGACGGGTGGTGGGCGCTGGAACGGATCCGGTCGATGCCGTCGCTGGACGTCATCCCCATCGTCATGGCAACCGCGATCACGGTCTTCGAGGACATCTCGGCGATGCAGGCTCGGGGCATCGACGCGTGCGTGCAGAAACCTTTCGACCCCGACGTCCTCGTCGAGCTCATCGACGGGTTCGTTCGCGAGGGCCGGTCCTTCGTCTCGCCGATGCGGTGAGTCTCCGCGACATCGCCAACGCCATCGATGACGCGGCGGCATCCCTGGGTGGCCGCCCTGGCACCCCGGCGCCGTTGGAGCGCACCGACCGAGCTCCCTGGGTCTGGGTGAGTGCACAGGCGATGCGCGCCGGTGTTCACCCACCCGCGCTCGCCGACCGGATCGCGGGTCACCCGTGGTGCGCCACGGCGACTGCCCGACAGGATGGGTTGCTTGAGTTACGCCTGAGCGTGGCCGCGGTGGCCGCAGCGCTGCGCGAGCTCGCATTGGGAGCCGGTATGCCGCCAAAGCCCGCCGGCGAGCTCGGCCCGCTTGATCCGTCGTCGGCGTGGGGGGCGGCGGCGGGCCTCGGGCATGCGCGGGCCGTCCGGCTGGCAGGGCAGGCGGGGGCTCTGGGCCTCGATGCGGCCTCGGCCACGGACGAGGATGTCGCGGCGGGGCTGACCGACCCGCTCGAGCAGGCGCTCGTCGTCGAATTGCTCGATGCCCCCAGACGGCTCGATGCCCCGGTTCGGGCATCAGGTGTTGTGGGCGCGCTGGCGGCGGTCGCCGCGGCATACCTGCCGTGGGAGCAGAGCTGTCCAGCGATCCCGACCCGCCCCGGTGCGCTGGTGCAGCCGTACCATCGCACCCGCGTCCTGATATCGCAGGCCGGACTGCGCGTCTTGGAGCGTGGAATGGCCCTGCTTGGGGTGTCTGCCCCCGAGAGGATGTGAGGCATGCGCGCACACGAAGCCGGTGCTCTGCACGCCGACGGCTATCGCGGGCCGACGTGGCTGCAGCAGCCTGAAGACGTCAACGCCCTGCATCCCTCGCTCTGGTCCACCAGCGTCGGGCGGTCCTGGGACGGGGTGCTCAGCGTCGCCGGGGTGTCGGTGACCGAGCTCGCTCGGCGATTCGGGACGCCGGCCTATGTCGTCGATGAGGCCGACTTCCGGGCCCGCGCCAAGGACTTCATGCATACCTATCAGGAGATGTTCGACGGGCTGTGCGGCGGCGCTGACGTCTACTACGCGGGCAAGGCGTTCCTGTGCACGGAGATCGCCCGGTGGATCCGTGACGACGGCCTGTTCCTCGACGTGTGCTCCGGCGGGGAGCTCGCCGTCGCCATCCGCGCCGGGATGCCTGGGGCTCGAATCGGTATGCACGGCAACAACAAGAGCGTCCGGGAGCTCACCGCCGCCGTCGATCACGGGGTCGGAAGGATCATCGTCGACTCGGTCGAGGAGATCGACCGGCTGGCCGGCATTGCCGCTGAACGGGGCCGGACCGCACCCGTGCTCGTGCGGGTCACCGTCGGGGTCGAAGCCCACACCCACGAGTTCATAGCGACTGCGCACGAAGACCAGAAATTCGGCTTCTCGCTTGCGTCGGGGGAGGCCGCCGAGGCCGTGCGGCGGATCCTTGCGCACGCCCCACATTTGCGGCTGCTCGGCCTGCACAGCCACATCGGATCGCAGATCTTCGACACCTCGGGCTTCGAAGTGTCGGCTCGTCGGGTGCTCCGCCTGCATGCGCAGATCGCTCGTGAGCACGGCATCGAGCTGCCCGAGCTCGACCTGGGGGGCGGCTTCGGCATCGCCTATACCTCCGAACACGCCCCGTTGCTCCCCACCCAACTCGCCGCCGACATGGCCGAGATCGTCGAGCGCGAGTGCCGATCCGGGGGAGTTGCGGTGCCCCGCATCTCCATCGAGCCGGGCCGAGCCATCGCCGGCCCAAGCACGTTCACGCTGTACGAGGTGGGCACGGTCAAGCAGGTCATGCTCGACGGGGGGGCCCGCCGTGCCTATGTGTCGGTTGACGGCGGGATGAGCGACAACGTGCGCACGGCCCTCTATGACGCCGACTTCTCGTGCACTCTGGCCAGCCGGTCTTCGACCGCGCGGCCAGCCCTCTCCCGAGTCGTCGGCAAGCACTGCGAGAGCGGGGACATCGTCGTCAAGGACGAGTTCCTGCCCGGTGACGTCGGCCCGGGGGACCTGCTCGCAGTGCCTGGCACGGGGGCCTACTGTCGCGCGCTGTCCAGCCAGTACAACCACACCCCCGCCCACCCGTCGTCGCGGTGCGGGACGGGGAGGCCCGCATCATCGTCCGCCGTGAGACGGTCGAGGACCTGCTGGCATTGGACGTGTGAGCGATGCACGATGATGGTGTGTCGTGGTGACCGACGTTTCTGAATCCGTCCGTGCCGAGCGGTCCGCGCCGCCCGAGCGCGACGCCGACGGGCCGATTCGGGTGGGCCTGCTCGGCTGCGGGGTCGTGGGCTCGGCCGTGGCTCGGCTGCTCACCGAGCACGCCGACGACCTGGCAGCGCGGGTCGGCAGGCCCCTGCACCTCGTGGGCATCGGCGTGCGCCGCGCCGGTCGCGATCGCGCGGCGGCCGGCGTCGACCCGGCTCTGTTCACCACCGACTCGGCTGCTCTTGTCACCCAGGTCGACGTCGTCATCGAGGTCATCGGGGGCATCGAACCGGCCCGGACCTTGATCCTGGCGGCCATGCGGGCCGGCGCCTCGGTTGTCACCGCCAACAAGGCGCTGCTCGCCGAGGACGGCCCCACCCCTGTATGCCGCGGCGCGCGAGGGCGGAGTCGACCTCTACTTCGAGGCGGCGGTCGCCGGCGCCATCCCACTGCTGCGCCCGCTGCGCGAGTCTCTCGCCGGTGACAGCGTCCGCAAGGTCATGGGCATCGTCAACGGGACGACCAACTATGTCCTGGACAAAATGGACACGACCGGCTCGGGCTTCGCCGATGCGGTCAGCCAGGCCCAGGCCCTCGGCTATGCCGAGGCCGACCCGACCGCCGATGTCGAGGGGTTCGACGCTGCGGCGAAGGCCGCGATCCTGGCGAGCCTCGCGTTCCACACCCGGGTCTCGGGTCGCGACGTGCACCGCGAGGGCATCACCGAGGTGAGTGCCGCCGATATCCAGGCTGCCAAGGACATGGACTGCGTCGTGAAACTGCTCGCCATCTGCGAACGGTCCGACGGTGCGGGAAGCACTCCGGCTGGGGTCTCGGTGCGGGTGCACCCCGCGATGATCCCCGCAGCCACCCGCTGGCCAGTGTCCGTGAGGCGTTCAACGCCGTCTTCGTCGAGGCCGACGCAGCCGGACAGCTGATGTTCTACGGCAGGGGAGCCGGTGGCGACCCGACAGCAAGCGCCGTGCTCGGCGATGTCGTCGCGGTGGCCAGGCACAAGGTCGGCGGCGGGCGCGGGCCCGGCGAGAGCGCTTACGCCGACCTGCCCCTACTCGACATGGGCCAGGCAATGACCCGCTATCACATCAGTCTCGACGTCGCCGATCGTCCGGGAGTGCTCGCTCAGATTGCGACCGCCTTCGCGGCACACGACGTCTCGATCGAGACCGTCCGCCAGCGGCAGTTGCCGCCTCACGGTGGTGCCGCTGCACGAGCGAGTCTCGTCGTCGTCACCCACTCGGCGACCGATGCGGCTCTCGCGGCGACCGTCGAAGCGCTCGCCGCTCTGCCGGTCGTCCGAGGCGTCATCTCCGTTATGCGTGTGGAAGGTGTCTGATCATGGCTCACCAATGGCGCGGGGTCATCGCCGAATACGCCGACCGGCTGCCGATGCTCGCCGGAGCTCCGGTCGTCACTCTGCTGGAGGGCGGCACCCCACTCATCGCCGCGGAATACCTATCCGAGCGGGTGGGCGCAGAGGTCTGGCTGAAGTACGAGGGACTCAACCCCACCTGCTCCTTCAAGGACCGGGGATGACCACGGCGATCTCGGTCGCCGCGGCGAACGGCGCGAAGGCGGTGATCTGCGCCTCGACCGGCAACACGAGTGCCAGCGCCGCGGCATACGCGACCAAGGCCGGCATGGCGTGCGCTGTGCTCGTGCCCGACGGCAAGATCGCCATGGGCAAACTCAGCCAGGCCATCGCCCACGGGGCGACCCTGCTGCAGGTCGAGGGCAACTTCGACGACTGCCTGACCGTCGCGCGCAAACTCGCCGAGAGCTATCCGGTCGAGCTGGTCAACTCGGTCAACCCGGCCCGGATCGAGGGGCAGAAGACGGCGGCCTTCGAGGTCGTCGATGCCCTCGGCGACGCGCCGGACATCCACTGTCTGCCGGTCGGCAACGCGGGCAATATCACCGCCTATTGGCGGGGTTACCGCGAGTATGCCGCGGGCACGCCAGGGGCCGCGGGGCCGGCAGGGGCCGGTGGGCCGGCGACGCGACTGCCCCGCATGTGGGGATTCCAGGCCGCCGGGGCGGCCCGATCGTCCTGGGCCACCCGGTCGACGAGCCCGAGACGATCGCGACGGCGATCCGGATCGGCAACCCGGCCTCATGGGCCCAAGCCGTCGCCGCTCGCGACGACTCGGGCGGTCGCATCGACGCCGTGACCGACGAGCAAATCCTCGCTGCGCATCGGTTGTTGTCGGCCAAGGAGGGGGTGTTCGTCGAGCCAGGGTCGGCGGCCTCGGTCGCGGGCCTGCTCGCGTGTTCTGAGGCCGGCGAGGTCCCGGCGGGGGCTCGCATCGTGTGCACCGTCACCGGCCACGGGCTCAAGGACCCGCAGTGGGCCCTGAAGCGTCCCGACGGCACCGAGGTCGCGCCGACGCGGATCGCCGCCGAAGCGTATGCCGCCGCCGTCGCCCTGGGCATGGAGCGCTGAGTTCACGTGCCCGCGGTCCCCGTCGGCGCAGCGATCCGGGTGGGCGCTTCGGCAAGCAGCGCCAACCTGGGGCCGGGGTTCGATTCGATGGGCCTGGCCCTCGGGGTGTGGGACGAGCTGGATTTCACCGTGGTCGCTGAACCCGGTCTGGTGGTTGAGGTGGAGGGCTCCGGGGCCGACGGTGTCCCTCGCGACGAGTCGCACCTGGTCTATCGCTCGATGGTCCGAGGGCTGCGCGAGCTCGGCGTGGACGTCCCGGCCGGCCTGGTCATGCAGACCCGCAATGCCGTCCCGCACGGCCGCGGTATGGGATCGTCGGCGACCGCCATCGTCGCGGGTGTGGCTGCGGCACAAGGACTTTGGGCATGGTCGCGGCGGGCTGCGGCGGGGTCGCCGGCCCGGCCTGGGGACGAGCTGGCCATCGATCTCCCGGCGATCAACGACCTTGCCAGCGAGCTCGAGGGCCACCCCGACAACGCCTCGGCCACGGTCTTCGGCGGGATGACGCTCTCCTGGACCGACGATGACGGCGCCGAGCGCGGCGATTCGACGGTGACCATCGGGCTGGCGCTGCATCCCGAGCTCGCGGCGGTCGTCTTCGTCCCCGAGGCGACTCTGGCCACCCACACGGCTCGGGCGTTGCTGCCGGAGCGAGTGCCACTGCGAGAGGCGGCACTGAACTCGGCTCGCGCTGCGCTGCTTGTGGAGGCGGCGACCCGCCGACCCGACCTGCTCGTGCCGGCCACCCGCGACTGGCTACACCAGCAGGCTCGGCGTTCCTCGTATGCCGCTTCGATGGCGTTGGTCGACCGGCTCAGAGCGCAGGGCCATGCTGCCGCGATCTCCGGGGCCGGGCCCAGCGTCGTGGTGCTCACGACAAACGCGCGGGTGGAGCAGGTGAGCGCGGGCGGTGAGCAGTCGCAGTGGCGACGACTCGTGCCCGGTATACCCGCGCGCGGAGTGCATGTCCGAGCGCGGTGAGGTGTTACATTGGGCGTGCACCGCGCGGGAGGGCTGATCAGTCCGAAAGTGCGCGGGGGCATCACCCCACTTGACAGGCGCTTGACGTCTATGTCGCGTCCGCGCTGTCGGGGTTTCCACTGACCGGCTGGCAGTCGCCGGCCGCACACCCGGCTCCCCTTGGGATGCCGACGAACGAGGGGAAGGATCCTTCGTGACAGACACCACCGAGGTCGCGACCGGCACTCGTGCTGGCCAAGGCGGTCTCAGCGGCCTGAAACTGGTCGAGCTCAAGGGCGTGGCCACCCAGCTGGGGATCACCGGCTCGGCAAAGATGCGCAAAGGCGACCTGGTCGCCGCCATCGCTTCGCGCCAGGCCGGTCAGGGGTCCGCAGGCAGTCCGGGGGAGGCAAGCGGGGCTGCCAAGACCGAACCCGTTACCACCGCTTCGGGTTCGGGCACCGCGCGGCGTGCCCCCCGACGGGCCGTGGCCGCCCAGGGCGCAGGCGCCGAGCGGGCACGGGCTGATGGGCCTGCCGCGGCAGACGGCCGACCGGCCGACGCGGTGACGGAGCCCGCCAGGGAAGGTGCAGGGTCGGCCCAGAGCGATGGCGATGCTCGCTCGGATCGGCCCAACCGTTCGGCCGACCGGCAGCAGGACCGGCAGGACCGGCAGGACCGGCAGCAGAGCTCGCCGGGCGACCGCCAACCGGACCGCCAACCGGACCGCCAACCGGACCGGCAGCAAAGCTCGCAGGGCGAGCGCCAGCAAGGCTCGCAGGGCGAGCGCCAGCAGGGACCGCCAGCAGGACCGGCAGCAAGGCTCGCAGGGCGCCAGCAGGACCGCCAGCAGGACCGGCAGCAAAGCGCGCAGGGCGGTCAGGGTCAGTACCGGGATCGTCAGCCGGGCCAGCAGAGCCAGAACAGGTACGACGACGACACCGACCGGTCCGGACGCCGACGCAACCGCCAGCGCAGCCGCGACCGCAAGCGCGGGCGCACGCCTGGCGGCATGCTCCCGGGCGGCCAGGACTTGTCCGAGCAGGACGTGCCCATCGCTGACGACGACGTCATCGTGCCGGTGGCCGGCATCCTCGATGTGCTGGACAACTATGGCTTCGTGCGCACCTCGGGCTACTTGCCCGGGCCGGGTGACGTCTATGTGCCGCTCGGCTTGGTCCGTCGGCATGGCCTTCGCAAGGGCGACGCCGTGACTGGGGCGGTCAAGGCCGTCCCGGACGGGGACCCCGGCTTGGCACAGACTGCCAACCGGGCCAAGTTCAACCCCTTGGTGCGCCTGGACACAGTCAACGGGATGACCCCAGACGAGGCCCGCAACCGGGTCGAGTTCAGCAAGCTCACCCCCCTCTATCCGCAGGAGCGCCTGCGTCTGGAGACCGCCTCGAACATCATCACGACCCGGGTCGTCGACCTCGTGTCGCCGATCGGTAAGGGCCAGCGTGGTCTGATCGTCAGCCCGCCGAAGGCCGGCAAGACGCTCATCCTGCAGGCCATCGCCAACGCGATCACCACCAACAACCCTGAGGTTCACCTCATGGTCGTGCTCGTCGACGAACGGCCCGAAGAAGTCACCGACATGCAGCGGACGGTCCGCGGCGAGGTCATCGCCTCGACATTCGACCGGCCCGCCGACGACCACACCACGGTTGCCGAGTTGGCGATCGAGCGCGCCAAGCGCCTCGTGGAGCTCGGGCACGACGTCGTCCTGTTGCTCGACGGCATCACTCGGCTGGGCCGTGCCTACAACCTCGCCGCGCCGGCAAGCGGGCGCATCCTCTCCGGTGGTGTCGACTCGGCCGCGCTCTATCCGCCGAAGAAGTTCTTTGGTGCCGCCCGCAACATCGAGGACGGCGGCTCACTCACCATCCTGGCCACCGCGCTCGTGGAGACCGGCTCCAAGATGGACGAGGTGATCTTCGAGGAGTTCAAGGGCACCGGCAACTGGGAGCTCAAGCTCTCTCGTCAGCTCGCCAACCGCCGCATCTATCCCGCGGTCGACATCAACTCCTCGGGCACGCGCCGTGAGGACATCCTCATGTCGCCCGAAGAGCTGCGGATCATGTGGAAACTGCGCCGAGTCCTGTCCGCACTCGATGAGACGCAGGGGATCGAGCTGCTGCTCGACCGGCTCAAGAAGACCAAGAGCAACCTCGAGTTCCTCGTCCAGGTCCAACGCACCTCGTCGATCAAGCTCGACGACGAGGACAAGTGAGCGCTGCGCCGACACCCTCGGCATGAGCTGTCTCGCCTGAGGCGGCATACCCGCGGGTATGCCGCCTCAGTGGCATTCTGGCTCGGCGATGGTGGCCGACGGTCAGGCGATCTCGCGCGGGCTTCGCGTATGCCGCGGCGCTGCGGCGTTCCAGCCGAAGCGCAAGGATCCGATCCGCACGAACGACACAGCCAAGGCAACGGCCAGTAACGCCCACAGGTGAGCGTTCCCACTGACCCACAAGGCCGCCGTCAGACCGCCACCGGCGAGGGCGGGGATGACGTACAACCGTGAGCCGTGCCGGAACACCGACGGGATCTCCTGAGAGAGCACATCGCGCACCACCCCGCCGCCGACACCGGTGAGCATCCCGACGCTGGCCGCGGCATACGGGTTCAGGCCGAATTCGAGGGCTTTGGTGGTGCCCTTGACGCAGAACAGGCCGAGGCCGATCGCGTCGAACACGAGCATCGGGCGTCTCGGCAGCCGAACCCGCCCGCTGGCTGCAAAGACAACCAGGCCACCGGCCAGCGCCACGGGCACGAGGGCGGCGTCCGTGAGCGCGGCTGGGGAACCGCGCCGACTAGCAGATCTCGCAGCAGCCCGCCGCCGACCGCCGTGACGATTGCCAACGAGAGGACACCGACAATGTCCATTCGCTTCTCGACCGCCTGGAGGGCGCCGGAGACGGCGAACGCGAGGACGCCGACGAGCCCGAATACGTCGTGGGCGAGGTCCAGCCACCGGATTGTCACGTCCGCACACGTTAGCGCTCCGGTCTGGTGCCTGGGCTGGCTTGCTGCCCAGTTGCCGGGAAAGTCGTCCAGGGTTGGGTTGTCCCGGCGAGAGCGCCGGTCAAGACCGGGAAAGTCGTCCAGGGTTGGGGTCCGGGCCGAGTGATCAGCGCGCAGGCTCCCGCGCCGGGAAGTAGGGACGCCACTGTTCCGACAGCCTCGGCGGCACCCGAAGTCCAAGCCGGCGCATAGCCCGGGCCGTCCGCGCGATGACCTCGCCGGGCTGCTCGCTGAGGTGAGAGTTGACCACGACGACAAACGTCCACCCCAACGCTTCCAACTGCTCTCGCCGCAGCAGGTCGGGGCCTCGCTGCCGCGGTTGATTATGGTGTGCCCCGTCGTATTCGATGGCGAGCTTCACGTGCTCGACCGCGAGGTCGAAGCGGTAGAGCAGCCGCCCGTGCTCCGAGTAGGCGCGGTGATCGACTGTCGGCTCAGGCAGCCCGGCCATGACGATGAGCAGGCGCAGTCGGGTCTCCGGCGGCGAGTCCACGCCCGCCCTCACGAGCCCGGTTGCCTGTCGGGCCAGCCCCGTAGACCGACCCATAGCAGTAGCCGCCTGTCGAGCGAGGGTCTCGACGTCGATCGCACCTGCCCGAACAAGCGATTCGCCCAACACGACGAGGTCAACGAGCCCAAGGTGGCGCGCGAGATCCAGGAATGTCCGGGCTGGGTCGGTCAACGGCACTCCCCGGCGACGCACCCAAGGGGGCATCTCGCTCGGCCGGTGGGTGCTCACGCCGTCGCGGGTAAAGGATCGGCGTCCCGGCACGGTGACGTGGATGAGCGACGTGTCGGGCACCGTCCCACCCCACAGCCTGGCCGCCGTGTGGTGGGAGATCACCGAACCTGGCGGGGCCACCACGATTGCGGCCCGCGCACGCAACGACAGGGTGACGGGCAGCGATCTGGACGCATGGACGCCGCGGAAGAGTCGCCGGAACTGCGGCCCGGCAAGCACTTCGTCGCTGAGCCCGGCCATGACCGCGGCCCGTCTGGTGAAGGGCCCGTCGGTGTCGGGCGGGTTCGGGAGGCTGGTTCGGTCGGTCACGCCATGGACTGTGCCGTATGCCGCCCGCTTGCCTCAGAAGTCATCCACAGCCCGGGTCCGCGGCTGTGCGTCCGAGTTCAGGGACAACTCGACCGTGGATGGGTTGTCCGGCGGTGGGTGGGGGGATGGGCTGGATAACTCGACCGTGGATGGGTTGTCCGGGCAACCAGACCCGCTGGCTACCCCGCTCCGCTGGGCAGGCGGGAATGTAGGTCTCTGCCCGGACGTTTAGGTCCCGTGCGCCCACCTCTGGCACACTTGTCGATTGGCCCGGTTCACGGCATCCCGGCCGTAGGCGCCAGTCGCCTCGGTCGCCGACCCGGCGCTGCGCACCGACCAAGGAGAGCACCGTGAAGAAAGACATTCACCCCGCCTACGGGCAGACCCAGGTGACGTGCACCTGCGGTAACTCGTTCACTACTCGCAGCACCGCCAAGAACGGCGTCATCCACGCTGATGTCTGTGCGGCCTGCCACCCGTTCTACACGGGCAAGCAGAAGATCCTCGATACCGGTGGCCGGGTGGCTCGCTTCCAGGCGCGTTACGGCAAGAAGGCCGACAAGTAGTTCTCGCTCGCCGGCCCGGCGCGTCTCCGCAACACCAGCGGGTATGCCGCGGGGTCGGCGTTCGTGTGCCGCCCGCGTCGTCCCACCCCGTCCCCCGCTCGAGGGAACACCGGGCGTGGCGACACCGAGAGAACGCCCATCGGAGACCGCAGTGAGCCATCCCGATCCGCTGCTCGACTCAGCCTCAGCGCTGGTGGCCGAGCACGCCGAGCTCGAAACCGCGATGACCGATCCTGCGCTGCACGCCAACCCAGCCGCGCTTCGCCGGACCAACAAGAGGTATGCCGCTCTTGGCCCGGTCGTCGCGGCATACCGGGCGGTCGTGGTGAACCGCGCCGAGCTGCAAGCCGCCCACGAGCTGGCCGCTGAGGAGCCGGCGTTTGCTGAAGAACTGCCGGCGATCGCGGCAAGCGTGACGACTGCCGAACAGCGGCTGCACGCGCTGTTGCTGCCCCGCGACCCCGACGACGACCGTGACGTCATCCTCGAGGTCAAGGCGGGGGAAGGTGGCGAGGAGTCGGCGCTCTTTGCCGGAGATCTGTTGCGGATGTACCTGCGCTATGGCGAGAAACGTGGCTGGCGCAGCGAACTGCTCGATGAGACCTCGTCCGATCTCGGCGGCATCAAGGAAGCGCGAATCGCCATGCGCGCCAAAGGAACTCCCGAGCCTGGCGACGCGCCGTGGGCCCGCCTCAAGTACGAGGGCGGGGTGCATCGGGTCCAGCGGGTGCCTGTCACCGAGAGCCAGGGGCGCATCCACACCTCGGCTGCCGGGGTGCTCGTGATGCCCGAGATCGACGAGGCCGATGACGACGTCGAGGTTGCTGCTGCCGACCTGCGGATCGATGTCTATCGCTCGTCCGGGCCGGGCGGGCAGTCGGTCAACACGACCGACTCGGCGGTGCGGATCACTCACGTGCCGACGGGCCTGGTTGTCTCCTGCCAGAACGAGAAGTCCCAGCTGCAGAACCGGGAGGCCGCCCTGCGCGTGCTCAAGGCCAGGCTGCGCCAGGCCGCCCGGGACGCCGCCGAGGTCGAGGCGTCTGCTGCCCGCCGCAGCCAGGTCCGCACCGTCGACCGGTCCGAGCGGATCCGCACCTACAACTTCCCGGAGAACCGCCTCGCCGACCACCGGACCGGCTTCAAGGCCTACAACCTCGACATCGTCCTCGGCGGTGAGCTCGACCCGGTGATCCAGTCGTGCATTGACGCCGACGAGGCCGAGCGGATGGTGGCGGTGGGCGACGGCACAGCCGGCGGGATAGCTGGCGGAACGGGCGGCGGAACCCGGTGATCGAGCCTGCGGACTCTGGCGCCACGGACCTGAACGCCGCCGATACGGGCGCCACGGGGGGCGCCGACGCCACCGACCTGCGCGTCGCCGTCAGGGCGGCGACCCATGTGCTCGCCCAAGCCGGCATCGCCTCAGCCCCCGTCGACGCCCTGGCGCTCGCTGCCCATGCCCTTGGCATCCCCGCCGCCCAGGCCCGCCGGCTGCTGGTCCTCGGCGGTGTCGACGTCCCCGCCACGTATGCCGCCCTCGTCGCGGAACGGGCGCGCCGAGTGCCGTTACAGCACCTCACCGGCGAGGCTCACTTCCGTGGGCTGACCCTCTCGGTCGGGCCGGGGGTGTTCGTCCCGCGTCCGGAAACCGAGACCCTCGTCTCGCTCGCACTGCTCGCCCTGGAGGCGGGGGACCCCCTGAGCGCACTCGAGCGCCGGCACGGCCAGGTGCTCGTCGACCTGTGCACCGGATCGGGAGCGATCGCGCTGTCGGTCAAGGCCGAACGACCCGCCACGACCGTGTATGCCGTCGAAGTCGACCCGCTCGCGCACGGCTGGGCGGTCGCCAACCGCGACCGGCTCGCCCTCGACGTCGAGATGCGCCTCGAGGATGCGCGCACGGCATACGAGGAGTTGGTGGGCAGCGTCGATGTCGTGACCTGCAACCCGCCATACATCCCCGACGGTCAGGTGCCGGTCGACCCCGAGGTGCGAGATCACGACCCCGCGCTGGCTCTGTATGGCGGCAGTGCCGACGGGCTGGCCATCCCGGTCGCGATGGCTGGGCGCGCGGCGCGGTTGCTGCGCCCCGGGGGCACGCTCGCCATCGAACACGCCGACGTGCAGGGCGCGGCGCTGCTGCGCAGACTGGCGGAAAGCGGCGAGTGGTCCGTGGCGACTGACCATCCCGACCTCACCGGTCGCCCGCGGGTGCTGACGGCCGCCCGCCGGCCGTGACTCATCCCCAGCCCCGCAGCGGTGACGACATTCCGGTCGGGCAGCCGCGTCGTACAGTGTGCGCCATGTCCGAGATCCACGACTGCACGACGTCAGACGGGAGATCGGCCGCGGTTGCGGCAGCGGCTGCCGCGGTACGCGCCGGCCAGATCGTCGTGCTGCCGACCGACACCGTCTATGGCGTGGGGTGCGATGCCTTCGACGCGGCTGCGGTGCGCGCCGTCCTCGCCGCCAAGGGCCGCGGCCGCGACATGCCGCCGCCCGTGCTCGTGCCGAACCCTCGGACGGTCGACGGGCTCGCGCGGGAGGTTCCCGACTATGCCCGTGCGCTCATCGAGCGCTGCTGGCCGGGCCCGCTGACGCTGGTGCTCAAGGCCCAGTCCTCGCTTCGCTGGGATCTCGGCGACACGAACGGCACCGTGGCGGTGCGGATGCCCGACGACCCGATCGCGCTGGATCTGCTGCGGGAGGTCGGCCCGATGGCGGTCACCAGTGCCAACCGCACCGGTATGCCGCCCGCCACCACCGCCACGGACGCTCGCGACCAACTCGGCGAGGCCGTCGGGGTCTACCTCGACGGTGGCGAGCGGCGCGGGTCCGCCACGTCGACCATCCTTGACTGCACGGGCGCCGAGCCGATGACTCTGCGGGTGGGTGCACTGGCTCAGGACGAGATCGACCGCGTCGTGACTGCAGCCCGGGCGCAAGCGACCCAGGAGGCGGCCGTGGCGTCTGCGGCGGCGGCCCTCGAGGCCGCGCGGCTGCGCAAGATCGCCGCGCGTGAGGAAGCCGTCCGGGCCCGGGCCGGCGACCCCCGACGGCGACCGAACGCAGCGAAGATCGCCGGGTCGCGCCGCCGCGATTGACCGTTCGGCGCTCGCCCGCGGGGGCCGGGGTCGCGAACGAGTCGGCGACCGACCTCACGGTGAGGGGAGGTTGCACGGCATACAGTTGGTGGTGCCTTCCGCCACACCCTCTCGAGAACCGGTGATGCCCCGATGAGCGAGTTCTACGGCAGCGACTTCGACGCACTGCACGCCTTCGACCCCGACATCGCCGGCGTGTTGCTGAGCGAACTCGGCCGGATCCGTCAGGGCCTGCAGCTCATCGCTTCCGAGAACCTTTCCAGCCCGGCCGTCCTCACGGCGTTGGGCTCGACCCTGTCGAACAAGTACGCCGAGGGCTACCCCGGCCGGCGCTACTACGGCGGGTGCGCCGAGGTCGACAAGGCCGAGCAGATCGCCATCGACCGCTGCAAGGCCCTCTTCGAGGCCGACCACGCCAACGTCCAGCCGCACAGCGGGGCTAGCGCCAACCAGGCCGTCTACGGCGCCTTCCTCAAGCCCGGCGAGACGCTCCTCGCGATGAGCCTGCCGCACGGTGGACACCTCACCCACGGCTCGAAGGTCTCCTTCTCGGGCAAGTGGTTCAACGCGGTCCACTACGGCGTCGACAAGGACACCGAAGATATCGACTACGCCCAGGTCGAGGCACTGGCCAAGGAACACCGGCCCAAGGTGATCCTGGCCGGCGGCTCGGCCATCCCGCGACTCATCGACTTCGCCCGGTTCCGGGCCATCGCCGACGAGATCGGCGCGATCTTCTGGGTCGACGCGGCCCACTTCATCGGGCTTGTCGCCGGCAAGGCGATCCCGAGCCCCGTCCCTCACGCCGACGTGGTCTCGTTCACGACCCACAAGGTCCTGCGCGGCCCGCGCTCGGGCGCGATCGTCTGTAGTGCGGCGCACGCCTCGGCCATCGACAAGGCCGTCTTCCCGATGATGCAGGGTGGCCCGCAGATGCACAGCGTCGCGGCCAAGGCCGTCAACTTCAAGGAATGCGCCACGCCGGAATACGCCGCGTATGCCGCGCAGGTCCTGCGCAACGCGGCCACCCTCGCGGGGTCGCTCGCTGAGCACGGTATCCGGCCGACGACCGGGGGCACCGACACCCACCTGTCCTTACACGACCTTCAGGGTGTGGGGGTGACCGGCAAGGACGCCGAGGCCCGCGCCGATGCGGCCGGAATCGTCCTGAACAAGAACGCTATTCCCTTCGATCCGGCGCCGCCGAGCGTCGCCTCGGGGATCCGTGTCGGCACGCCCTGCGTGACCACCCAGGGGATGGGGGAGGCCGAGATGGTCCAGATCGGCCGGCTCATCGCCACTGCCGTGACCCAAGGCGACGCCGACCCGGAGCATCCCGTCTCTCGGGCGATCCGCGCCGAGGTGAGCGACCTGGTGACGCGCTACCCGGCATACCCGCGGCCGTAGTCTCGACGCCGCCCTCAGCCTCGTCCTCGATCCCGCGTGAAGACCTGACGCAGTGCGCGAGTATCTGCTGATCTGTGTCGTGGCCATGGCCGCCACCTATCTCGCGACCCCGTTCGTGCGCGCGCTTGCCGTCCTGCTCAAGGCCATCACGCCGCTGCGGGAGCGGGACGTGCACACGGTGCCCATCCCGCGCCTTGGGGGAGTGGCGATCTTCGTGGGTTTCGCCGTCGCCACCCTCGTCGCCCGCCAACTGCCCTACCTCAAAGGCGTGTACGGCAGCGGGCAGATGACCGGCGTCCTGCTCGCGGGAGCGATCATCTGCCTCGTCGGCGCCATCGACGACATCCGCGAGCTGGATTGGGTGACGAAGTTCGCCGGGCAGGTCCTCGCCGCCGCCGTGCTGGCCTACAAGGGCGTGCTGATGCTGCACATCCCCTTCTTCGGCACAAGCACGGTGCTGCCGACGCCGGTCCTCATCGCGGTCACCGTGCTGATCGTCATCGCGACCACCAACGCGGTGAATTTCGTCGACGGCCTCGACGGGCTGGCGGCCGGGATCGTCGCCATCGCGGCGGCCTCGTTCTTTGTGTATTCCTACCTGCTCAGCTACACCTTCAACCCTCCCAACGTCTTCTCCACGGCGACCTTCGTCACCGCGGCGACCCTCGGCTGTTGCCTGGGCTTCCTGCCGCATAACTTCAACCCGGCGCGCCTGTTCATGGGCGACTCGGGCGCTCTGCTGCTCGGCCTGCTGTTGGCGGCGGCCACTATCTCGATCACCGGCAACGTAGACCCGAGCTCGGTGAGCGGAGATCAGGTCACCGCAGCGCTGCTGCCGATCATCGCCCCACTGGCCGTGCTTTCGCTGCCGTTCCTCGACGTGCTCCTGGCCGTTGTGCGACGAACTCGCGCCGGGTTGAGCCCTTTCCATCCCGATCGCAAGCACCTGCATCACCGGATGCTGCAGATCGGCCACGGTCATCGGGGAGCCGTCCTCATCCTCTATCTGTGGGCTTCGGTGCTCGCCCTCGGCACGGTCCTGTGGGCGGTCCGCCCGGGATGGCTGGCGGGCGCCGCGCTGGCCGGCTCCACAGCCATCGCAATTGTTCTCACGGCCTATGTGCCGAAGTGGTTCCCGGGCAGGCGCTTGTGATAGCTTTCACAAACTCCCCCCGGACACCTCAGGACCCCATCCAAGGCGGACGATGACCCACAGCCCTGCAGTCGGCGCGAGCCCCAGCGGCGAGAGCGACGCCTTCGCGGAGCTGTTGCGGGGATCCGTCGTCCCGACCCTGATCGTCGGTGTGATCTGCGTCGTCGTTGCGGCCTTCTCGGGGCTCACCTCGGCGTGGTCGGCGGCCCTGGGCGTCCTCATCGTCCTAGCCTTCTTCTCGGCGTCGCTGTTGGTCATGAAGCGCACCGCGCACCTGCCCCCGACGACGGTCATGGGCATCGTCATGGCGACCTATACGGTCAAGGTCATCGTCTTGGGCGTTGTGCTGTTTGCCGTCAGGGATGCCACCTGGCTCAACGGCTACGCCGCCGGCGTGAGCATCACCGTTTGCGCCCTGGTCTGGCTCTTCTTCGAGATGCGCGCCTACAAGCGGCTGCGCATCTTTGTGTTCCCGCCCGATGACAAGGCCGGCGCGTGATACTGCTCACCGACATCCCCACGGATGCCGCAGGCGGCCCCGCGAGAGCGCGGCATACGGCACTCGGCTGGAAGGATCTCGAGCATGCCGACACCTCCCGTCCCACCCCCCTCGGACGCCTCCGACGAGGAGCGGGAGGCGTTGCGCGAGTTCAACATGCGCGAAGCAGACTCGGCCTGGCGGGCCCTGGCATACCTGCTGACCGGGCCACTGGTCTATGGCGGGATTGGCGCCCTGCTCGACCGTTGGTGGGGCACGGGTTTCGCGACGCCCGTGGGCATCGTTGCGGGGATGGGCGTGTCGCTCTACCTCATCTGGTTCCGGTACGGTTCTCAGTGAAACCGGATCCTGCTCATCGCCGCTTCGCGCCGCCCTCGAGGCCGTCGACGGAGCAACTTGAACGAGCGGGTTTCGCGCTGAAAGCACACCCGGTCCCGACCACTCGAAGGAGAGTCTCGTGAGCATCGCAGCTCTGGGCATGGAGGGCGGGGGAGACGGTTTCGTCGCTCCTGACGCCTCGATCTTCTGGGAGCCGGTCATCGGCAGCGGAGCTACCGCGATCACCCGGCCGGTCATCCTCTTGGTCATCTCGGCCGCCCTCGTCGCGTGGTTCCTGCTGGCGACGACCAAACGTCGCGCACTGGTGCCGGGCAAGGGCCAGATGATGACGGAGAGCGTCTACGGCCTGGTGCGCAACAGCATCGCCAAGGACATCATCGGCAGCCACGACTTCATGCGCTTCGTGCCGCTGTTGTTCACGATGTTCCTGCTCATCCTCGTGAACAACCTCTTCGGCGTCATCCCGCCCTTCAACTACCCGACGATGAGCCGCATCGGTTTTCCAGTCGCGCTCGCCCTGACCGTCTGGGTGATCTTCCACATCGTCGGGATGAAGAAGCACGGTTTCATCGGCTACTGGAAGTCGCTCGTTCCCTCGGGCCTGCCCAAGCCCATGATCCCCGCGATCTTCGTGCTGGAGCTCATTACCGACCTGTTCACCCGCCCGGTCACCCTCGGCTTGCGACTCTTCGGCAACATGTTCGCCGGTCACATCCTCATGGCACTGTTCATCTCCGGCGGCTGGTACATGCTGCAGGCCGGGGGGATCCTCCCCGTGGCTGGTGTCGTGACTTGGGCGTTCGCCATCATCATGACCCTCTTCGAGCTCCTGGTGGAGTTCCTTCAGGCCTACGTCTTCACCCTGTTGTCCGCCCTCTATATCGCCGGCGCCGTTGCCGACTCGCACTGACTGACGGCACTGACCCGCACGCCAGCCTCACCGCTTGACCAGTTGGACCGCACGCAGCACAGACCACCCGATTGACCCCAGCGGGCTCACCCCGGCGGGACCAAACGAAAAGGAACGGAAACGACATGACCGGCAACATCGCCATCCTTGGTTACGGCCTCTCCGCCATCGGCCCCGGCATCGGTGTCGGCCTGATCTTCGCGGCCTACATCAACGGCGTCGCCCGCCAGCCCGAGGCTCGCGGCATGCTCCAGCCGATCGCCTTCCTCGGCATGGCCATCACCGAAGCGCTCGCGATCTTCGGTATCGCCCTCGCCTTCGTCTTCAAGGTTTGATCGCGCCCGCACGTGACCATCCGGCGCGCCTGTCCGTAAGGAGACACCCGTGCACATGCTGACCATCCCCGCCGCAGGCGGCGAGACCGATGGCGGGTTCTGGGCCACGGCGGCCCCGATCATCCCGCACCCCATCGAGTTCTTCTTCAGCCTGGCCGTGTTCGCGATCCTCTTCTGGGTGGTCGCCAAGAAGGTCGTGCCGCGTTTGGAGCAGGTGTATGCCGAGCGGTCGGCGGCCATCGAAGGCGGCATGGCCCGCGCCGAAGAGGCACAGGCTGAAGCCAAGGCCGCACTTGAGTCCTACAACGCGCAGTTGCAGGACGCCCGCGGAGAAGGAAACAAGATCCGCGAGGACGCTCGGGCTCAGGGCGCCCAGATCGTCGCCGAGATGCGCGCGCAGGCTCAGGCCGAGGCTGCCCGGATCGTCGACACCGCCCAGAAGCAGATCGAGGCCGAGCGCCAAAGCGCCGTCGTCTCGCTGCGCACCGAGGTGGGTCGCCTGTCGACCGACCTCGCCAGCCGGATCGTCGGCGAGTCGTTGCAGGACGAGGTCCGTCAGAAGGGCATCGTCGAGCGGTTCCTCGCGGAGCTAGAGGCCGGCGACATCCGCCCGGAGCGGGTTGGCGGCGACCTCTGATGCAGGGATCCTCGCGCGCTGCGGCCGCCCACGGCCAGAAGGCTCTCGATTCGGCGCTGGCCGGCTCGGGCCAACTCGGTGGACGTGAGGCCGACGGACTTGCCGAGGACCTCTTCGGTATCGGAGCGGCTCTCGACTCCAGCGCCACGCTGCGTCGGGCGCTCGCGGATCCGAGCCGCGAAGCCGGCGTCAAGGGCGATCTGGTGCGCCACCTGCTGGCCGGCCGGGTGAGCGACACGGCGGTGACGCTCGTGGCCGTCCTTGCGGGCCAACGGTGGTCGACAGAGCGCGACCTCACCGACACGATCGAGGAGCATGCCGTCCAGGCGCTGGCCGTCGGGGCCGAGCGGGCCGGACGGATCGACCGGGTCGAGGACGAGCTGTTCCGTTTCGAGCGCATCGTCGCCGGCTCTCCGGAGTTGCGTGAGGCGGTGACCGATCGACGCGCTGACGCCAGAGCCAAGGCTGCGGTCGTCGCGGCGTTGCTGGACGGCAAGGCGGCGCCGGAGTCGGTGCGCCTGGCTCGCCAGGCGGTCCTCGCTCCGCGTGGGCGCCGGTTCGACCGGGTGATCGCCGGGTATCTGCGCATCATCGCCACCCGCCGGCAGCAGCTTGCCGCGACCGTGACCAGTGCCATCGATCTCGACCCGGCGCAACGCGAGCGGTTGGCCGCTGTGCTCACGCGCATCTACGGCAAACCCGTCCACCTCAATGTCGTCCGCGATCCCCAGGTCGTCGGCGGCATCCGTGTCCAGATCGGCGACGAGGTCGTCGACGGCACTGTCCTTCGCAAGCTCGAAGGGGCTCGGCGCCACTTCGGTGGCTGACCCGGCTCCCACCACACAAACCACCGGCTCACCGGCCGCGACATCTCGACACAGGAGAGACCACACATGACGGAGCTGACGATCCGTCCGGAGGAGATCCGGGACGCACTGGACCAGTTCGTGCAGTCCTACGATCCGGGCGCCGCGAGCCGCGAGGAGGTCGGTCGGGTCGCCGATGCCGCCGACGGCATCGCCCACGTCGAGGGTTTGCCCTCGGCGATGACGAACGAGCTGCTGCAGTTCGAGGACGGCACGCTGGGCATCGCGCTCAACCTCGACGTCCACCAGATCGGTGTGGTCGTGCTCGGCGACTTCGCCGGCATCGAAGAGGGCCAAGAGGTCAAGCGCACCGGCGAGATCCTGTCGGTCCCCGTGGGCGACGCCTTCCTCGGACGGGTGGTCAACCCCCTCGGCCAGCCCATCGACGGTCTGGGCGAGGTCGCCTCTGACGAGCGCCGGGCCTTGGAACTGCAGGCACCTACGGTCATGGAGCGCCAGTCGGTGCACCAGCCGCTGCAGACCGGACTCAAGGCCGTCGACGCGATGACCCCGATCGGACGGGGCCAGCGCCAGCTCATCATCGGCGACCGCCAGACCGGCAAGACGACGGTAGCCGTCGACACGATCATCAACCAGAAGCGCAACTGGGAGTCCGGCGACCCGCAGAAGCAGGTCCGTTGCATCTATGTCGCCATCGGTCAGAAGGGCTCGACCATCGCGGGCGTGCGCGGCATCCTCGAGGACGCCGGCGCGCTGGAATACACGACCATCGTGGCCGCGCCCGCCTCGGACGCCGCAGGCTTCAAGTATCTGGCCCCCTACACGGGCTCGGCCATCGGCCAGCACTGGATGTATCAGGGCAAACACGTTCTCATCGTCTTCGATGACCTGTCCAAGCAGGCCGAGGCCTATCGCGCGGTGTCGCTGCTGCTGCGTCGCCCGCCGGGCCGCGAGGCATACCCCGGCGACGTCTTCTACCTTCACAGCCGCCTGCTGGAGCGCTGCGCGAAGCTCTCCGACGAGTTCGGCGCTGGGTCTATGACCGGTCTGCCGATCATCGAGACGAAGGCCGGTGACGTGTCGGCCTACATCCCGACCAACGTCATCTCGATCACCGACGGTCAGATCTACCTGCAGGCCGACCTCTTCAACGCCAACGTCCGCCCGGCCATCGACGTCGGTGTCTCGGTGTCCCGTGTCGGTGGTGCTGCACAGATCAAGGCGATGAAGGACGTCGCCGGCCGACTCAAGCTCGACCTGGCCCAGTTCCGGGCCATGGAGGCGTTCGCTATGTTCGCCTCCGACCTCGACGCAGCCTCTCGGGCTCAGCTCGCTCGTGGCGCCCGGTTGGTGGAGTTGCTCAAGCAGCGCCAGAGCAGCCCCTATCCCGTCGAGGAGCAGGTCGTCTCGGTCTGGGCCGGCACGACCGGCCAGCTCGACTCGGTCGCCGTCGAGGACATTCGTCGGTTCGAGGTCGACTTCCTGGATTACCTGCGTCGCGAGCAGGGCGACCTGCTCGCCGGCATCCGCGAGACAGGCAAGATGGAGGACTCCACGAAGGCGGGCCTCGAGGCCGCAGTCAAGGACTTCAAGCTGCGCTTCTTCGGGCAGGGCGGTGACCATCTCGTCAAGGCGGGCACCGAGGCCGAGGCTGAAGACCTTGCCGACGCCGACATCGACCAAGAGAAGATCGTCAGGCGACGCTGAAGCGATGGTATGCCGGGCGCTCACCGTGGGCGCCCGGCCCACCGCCCAGCCAGCCACCCGGCATACCCCTCGTCCCTCGTAGTTCGACAGGAAGGCGGCCCCTATGGGAGCGCAGATGCGGGTTTACCGCCAGCGCATCCGTTCGGTCCAGGCGACCAAGAAGATCACCCGCGCCATGGAGCTCATTGCCGCATCCCGCGTTGTCAAGGCGCGCCAGCGGGTCGTCGAATCCGGGCCCTATACCCACGCCCTGACCAAGGCGCTCTCCGCGTTGGCGACCTACAGCAACGAGGCGCATCCCCTCATTACCGAGAAGTCGGAGATCAAGCGCGCCGCGGTGCTCATCATCGCGGGCGACCGTGGCCTGTCCGGCGGCTACAACTCCTCGGTCATCAAGGAGAGCGAGCAACTGGTCCGCCGGCTGCGTGGCGAGGGTAAGGACATCTCGGTTTACCTCTGCGGGCAGCGTGCGGTCAACTTCTACAAGTTCCGCCACCGCCCGTTCGCCGCGCAGTGGAGCGGCTTCTCGGACGCGCCGCAGTACTCGCACGCCAAGGAGATTGCCGACCGGCTCATTGCCGACTTCACGATGGACATCGATGCCGGTGGCAACGACGAGGTGCACATCGTCTATACCCGCTTCAAGTCGATGATGACTCAGCAGCCGCGGGTGCTGCGTGTCGTGCCGCTGGAGGTCGTCGAGGACGACGCGCCGGCATCCACCGAGGTGCTGCCGCTCTATGCCTTCGAGCCGAATGTCGAAGAGGTCCTCGAAGCGCTTCTGCCGAAGTACGTCACCAACCGCGTCTACACCTGTCTGCTCGGATCGGCGGCTTCGCAGCTGGCCGCCCAACAGCGGGCCATGAAGTCGGCCACCGACAACGCCGATGCCCTCATCAAGACGTACACCCGTCTGGCGAACCAGGCCCGCCAGGCCGAGATCACCCAAGAGATCAGCGAAATCGTGGGCGGCTCCAACGCCCTCGCGTCCGCCTAGCCGCAAAGGAACGACACATGACTGCCACTGTTGCCGAAGGCACCGCGACCGCTCCGGCGGGGGGCGTCGGACGGATCTCCCGCATCACCGGTCCGGTCGTCGACGTCGAGTTCCCTGCCGACGCGATGCCCGAGCCCTACAACCTGCTGACCACCGAGGCTGTGATCGACGGGGAGACGAAGTACCTCAACCTGGAGGTCGCGCAGCACATCGGCGACAGCATGGTCCGGGCGATCTCGCTGCAGCCGACCGACGGTTTGGTCCGCGGCACCGCCGTCCAGGACTCCGGTGGCCCGATCACCGTGCCGGTCGGCAACGTCACCCTCGGCCACGTCTTCAACACCACGGGTGTCTGCCTCAACCTCAAGGAGGGCGAGACTCTCGACGTCACCGAGCGCTGGGGCATCCACCGCTCGTCGCCGCCCTTCGACCAGCTCGAGTCCAAGACGGTGATGTTCGAGACCGGCCTCAAGGTCATCGACCTCCTCACCCCCTACGTCCAGGGCGGAAAGATCGGCCTGTTCGGTGGCGCCGGGGTGGGCAAGACCGTGCTCATCCAGGAGATGATCGCCCGGGTTGCGCGCGACCACGGTGGCGTGTCGGTGTTTGCCGGGGTGGGGGAGCGAACCCGCGAGGGCAACGACCTCATCGCCGAGATGACCGAGACCGGCGTCATGAGCCAGACCGCCCTCGTCTTCGGCCAGATGGACGAGCCGCCGGGCACCCGCCTTCGGGTCGCGCTGTCGGCCCTGACGATGGCCGAGTACTTCCGCGACGTGCAGAAGCAGGATGTGCTGCTGTTCATCGACAACATTTTCCGCTTCACCCAGGCCGGGTCCGAGGTGTCCACGTTGCTCGGCCGGATGCCGTCCGCCGTGGGCTACCAGCCGACCCTCGCCGACGAGATGGGCGTGTTGCAGGAGCGGATCACCTCAACGCGTGGCCACTCGATCACCTCGATGCAGGCGATCTACGTGCCCGCGGACGACTACACCGACCCGGCCCCGGCGACGACGTTCGCGCACCTCGACGCGACGACTGAGCTCTCCCGGGAGATCGCCTCGCTCGGCATCTACCCGGCCGTCGACCCGTTGACCTCGACCAGCCGTATCCTCGACCGCCGCTACATCTCCGAGGCGCACTACGACACGGCGGTTCGGGTCAAGCAGATCCTCCAGCGCAACAAGGAACTGCAAGACATCATCGCCATCCTCGGCATCGACGAGCTTTCCGAAGAGGACAAGATCCTCGTCAACCGTGCTCGGCGCATCCAGCGCTTCCTGTCGCAGAACACGTATGCCGCCACGCAGTTCACCGGCATCGAGGGCTCGACGGTTCCGCTGGTCGACACGATCGAGGCCTTCACGAAGATCTCCGACGGAGATTATGACCACGTCGCCGAGCAGGCCTTCTTCATGTGTGGTGGCCTCGACGACGTCGAGCGTCAGTGGGCCGAGATCCAGAAGAACCTCTGACCCAGCAGCTCGCCACCACCCCTATGCGGGGCTATGGCGTCGCCGCGAAGGCAACTCGCTGAGTCCGGTCACCGGCCTCCCCGCGTCGGCCGACCAGCACCGCCAAGGCCGATCACCCACCGGCATCCCCTGGGAGACACCGATCTGAGCAGGCCAGCAGAAGCCCGGCGCCGTCTGCAAGGGGAACCGCGGCGTCAGCCGATGAGCACCGGCAGTCGCTGAGCACGGCAGCCGTCCATGACACAGCGGCCAGCCGGTGTGCCGCGATCAGCGAGGTCGGACGGAACTGGCTATGGTCGGATCGACGACCAGGCGAACCTGCTTGGTGTCGAGCCGGGCTTTCGCGTCCACCCCCGAGGGCTGGGAGTCACGATGCGGTGTGCCACGTCTCACGAGAAGGTGGAAGAGAGCCTTGTTCGACGCCGGCTCGGCGGTGCGGGACCCATCGGCCACGAGCCCGGCGCGAGTGTCAGGGAGGAACAAGATGTCGGACGAACGCCAGGTGCCCGAGACGGTGACTGGGGAAGGCCTCACGGTCGACCGGCGAAAGCCGGCGGTCCGCTACCTGGAGTTCCGCGACCTTCACTCTCTGCAACAACTCGCGGTCGCCGCCGATCGCACCTTCAAGGCGCTCCTCGAGTCAGACAACTGGGGCGGCGGCATCACGAAGCTGCAGCCACCGGAGGCACCGACACCGACCGTCCGAAGGTCGTTCTTCCGACGGCCCCAGCCGCCGGCTGCAATTGCGCCCGTGATGACCACGCCGGCGTTGGCCAGGGTCGCGCAGTGCGTCGCAAGCATCCCAGCTGAGCTCGACGCATCCCCGAACGGTTGCTCCGCCTCGCGCGGTGTGGCGCACCTCCTCGCCACCGTGGCGGGCCAGCTCGTGGGCGAGCTGCAGGCGCTGACCCCGGAGCAACAAGCGGCGCACGCTGCCTACCGTCAGACGCTGCGGCTGGGGGCCGAACTCGAAGGCCTGCGTGAGGTCGTGCTGGCCCGTCCGTGCACCGACACGCAGGCCTGCGTGGTCATCCGTGAGCCGGGACACCTCGACCGTCGGGTCGAGGACGCGGAGGTGGCCGAGGTGAGCGCGGTCCTGCGCCAGCTCGCCGGCGGGGCCGAGGCCGACCCCCCGCCTGCCTGACCCGCCGCCAACCTCCTACTCATGCTCGACGCGGGCCGGGTCGTCGCGGGGGTTTGGGTGTGCCGATCCGTTGGGACGGTACGGTGACCGACCTAGAGCGACCCATGGGTCCGGACTCACCAGCGATTGGGTGCCGTCGTTCTGACTTTCGCCTCCCAGTCAATGGTGCTGACCGGCACCTGGGGCCGGTGCATGGCCCGGCAACCCCGACCTAGGACGCGCCCGCGGAACGCTAGACTCGCGTCAGCAACCGATCTCCGGAGGACATCGTGAGTGAACTGCAGGTGGAACTGGTCGCTGCCGACCGGCGGATCTGGACCGGCGAGGCGACGATGGTCCGCTGCCGCACGGCCTCGGGAGAGATCGGCATCATGCCGGGCCACACTCCCTTGCTGGGGATCCTCGTGAGTGGCGACTTGGCCGTCCACAAGGCCGACGGCACACAGACACTCGCGACGGTCGACGGCGGATTCCTGTCCGTCGAGCACGACCGCGTCATGATCGTCGCTGACCACGTGTACGTGCAGGGCTGATCGGAGCAGTTTGTGCCCGCCGACCTGATCTTCTCCATCGAAGTGGCGGTCGGGGCCTTGCTGGCCCTCGTTGGGGCCTATGTGTTGGCCACCGTGCTGCGCCGTCGGGCCATCGCGCGAGGCAAGTTGCTGGCGATGTGCGCCTATCAACGCCCGGGTTCGCACGCCTGGAGACAGGGATATGTGCGCTTCGGCGAGGGCGACGTCGAGTGGTATCCGCTCGGCGGACTTTCGCTGCGCCCCCGGCACATCTGGGCCCGGCGGACCCTCGATATCGGCGCTCCAGTCGCCATTCCCCCCGGCGAGCTGGACCTCATCCCTGACGCCGTGTGCGTGCCGTGCCGTGCCTCGGGCAAGGTCTTTCAGCTGGGGCTGGCCCGCACGGCATACACGGCCTTGAGGTCCTGGGTCGAGGCGGCGCCTCCCAGCTCGGCGTCAGCCGTCAACTGAGCCTTCCGCGGACCTCAGCGCTCGAAGAGCCGGTGCCGGTCCCGCGGGCCGGCTTGCTCGGCTGGACGCGCCCGCCGCCGGGCTGCCACAGCACATCGCCGGTCGGCAGGTTGGCCACTCGGGCGAGGACGAAAAGCAGGTCGGAGAGACGGTTGAGATAGGTCGCGGCCAGCGGGTTGACGCCGCCTTCACCGCGCTCGACCCCGTCGTCGGTCCCATAGTGCTCGATCGCCGCCCAGGTCGAGCGCTCTGCCCGCCGCACGATCGTCGTGGCGACGTGCAGGTATGCCGCGCCCGCGGTGCCCCCCGGCAGGATGAACGAGCGCAGCGGTTCGAGCTCGGCAAGATAGCGGTCGCAGTCGGCCTCGAGGTCGTCGATCCATGGCTGCTGGACCCGCAGCGGAGGGTAGTCATAGACCGCATGCAGTGGCACACAGAGGTCGGCGCCCACGTCGAAAAGCTCGTTCTGCACTCGGCGCAGGGTGGCCACCACGTCATTGCGCACCGCCTGCGTCGTGAGAGCGACCACCGCGACGCCCACCGCGGCATTCGCCTCGTTGGCGTCGGCATACGCCGCCAGCCGAGCGTCCGTCTTCGCCGTCCGGCTGAAGTCGCCGAGCGCCGTCGTGCCGTCATCACCGGTTCGGGTATAGATGCGCGTGAGGTTGACCATGTGCCCAGCCTCCCAGACGCAGCGGGCTCCGCTATACATGGCGCGCGTCTCCCGGCCCCCACCACCCCGGCCCCCACCGCGCATCCACCCACGACCCCGGCCCCCACCACCCCGGCCCCCACCGCCCATCCACCCACCACCCGGCTATTCGGAGGTTCCGTTGCTTATCGGGGGGACGAATCCTCCGAATAGGGCCGTAACCTCCGAATAGCGGGTGGAGCCCCGAATGCAACTTGTGTCTCTTTCGTAACATCCGTCACTGCGTGTCTCGGGCCGACGCCTAACGGCTCCTCGTTAACGTGACCCAATGCCATCCGCCTCAGCGTCGCGCTCATCCGAGACGCAGAACCACGCACCGCCGCCGTTGGGCATGACCGCCTCATGAGCCCGGCCGCTGTTTCCGCCACCCGGCCGACGCGCCGCGCGCGCACCGTGGCGGGGGCGCCCGTCGAGGTGCTCGAGCTGCCATTCGGGGTGCTCGTGCGAGTCGGTGGACGCCTGGACAGTCGTTCAATCGCCGCCGTGCGCGACACCCTGCACCAGGTCATCGACGCCGGCAGCGGCCCGATCCGTGTGGAGTTGCCCGAGGCCGAGATCGGCGACGCGACGGCGCTGGGCCTGCTCGTCGGTGCACACCATCGGGCCCGGCGGCTTGGTCGCGATCTCCACGTGGGCGAGATGTCCGACCGCACGGCGCGGCTGCTGCGCATGTCGCACCTGGACCGAGTGCTCGCTGGCTCCGGCCTGGCTCGTCGCCCCGCCCGGCCGCGCCCCGCGACCGACCCGCAGCGCTCGGCGACTGTGGCAGCACTCACGGCCTGAGGCCACTCGACGCCCACCCCTCGGCGGTAGCGTCGGACCATGACTGAGCCGTCGTCCGCTGCAGCGCGCCCCTCCCGTGACCGCCCGTGGGTGATGCGGACGTATGCCGGTCACTCCAGTGCCTCCGCGAGCAACGCCCTCTATCGGCGCAACCTGGCCAAGGGCCAGACCGGACTGTCTGTGGCGTTCGACCTGCCGACCCAGACCGGCTACGACCCCGACCATGTCCTCGCTCGTGGCGAGGTGGGCAAGGTGGGCGTGCCGATCTCGCACATCGGCGACATGGAGGCGCTCTTTGAGGGCATCCCGCTGAAAGACATGAACACCTCGATGACCATCAACGCCACCGCGATGTGGCTGCTCGCGATGTATCAGGTCACCGCGGAGGATCAGGCCGCAGCCGCCGGCGAGGACCCGGCCCAGTGGGTGCAGGCGCTCGCCGGCACCACCCAGAACGACATCATCAAGGAATACCTCTCGCGCGGCACCTATGCGTTCCCGCCAGGACCGTCGCTGCGGCTGATCACCGACATGATCGCCTACACCGTCAGCGAGATCCCCAAGTGGAACCCGACGAACATTTGCTCCTACCACCTGCAAGAGGCTGGAGCCACGCCGGTTCAGGAGATCGCGTTCGCAATGTGCACGGCGATCGCCGTGCTGGACGCGGTCCGCGACGCCGGTCAGGTTCCGCCGGAGCGCTTCGGCGAAGTTGTCGCGCGGATCTCCTTCTTCGTCAATGCGGGCGTGCGCTTCGTCGAAGAGATGTGCAAGATGCGCGCCTTCGTGCAGCTCTGGGACGAGATCACCACCGAGCGGTATGCCGTGCACGACGCTGCCGCGAGCCGGTTCCGTTACGGGGTCCAGGTCAACTCCCTCGGCCTGACCGAAGCCCAGCCGGAGAACAACGTCCAGCGCATCGTGTTGGAGATGCTTGCAGTGACGTTGTCGAAGGACGCGCGGGCCCGGGCGGTGCAGTTGCCCGCGTGGAACGAGGCGCTCGGGCTGCCGCGTCCGTGGGACCAGCAGTGGGCCCTGCGGATCCAACAGGTGTTGGCCTACGAGTCCGACCTGCTCGAATACGAGGACCTGTTCACCGGATCGGTGGTCGTCGAGGCCAAGGTGCGCGAGCTCGTCGAGGGTGCCCGGGCGGAGATCCAGCGGGTCCAGGACATGGGCGGAGCGGTGGCAGCCGTCGAGTCGGGCTACATGAAGTCGGCGCTCGTCGCATCGCACGCCCTGCGTCGCCAGCGCATCGAGGCCGGTGAAGACGTCGTCGTCGGGCTCAACATGTTCACGACGACCGAGACGAGCCCCCTCACCGCCGATCTGGACGCCGCGATCCAGACCATCGACCCGGCCGTCGAGAAGGCAGCCATTGCGGCCGTGCAGGCCTGGCGTCAGGCGCGTGACAGCGATCCGGCGGCGCGCGAACGCGCGGAGGCCGCCCTTGAACGGCTGCGGGCCGACGCCGCCAGTGGCGTGAACCTCATGCCGGCCACCCTTGAATGCGCGCGCGCCAAGCTGACCTCCGGCGAGTGGGCGGGTGCTCTGCGTGAGCAGTTCGGCGAGTACCGCGCACCGACCGGCGTGTCCGGCTCAGTCGGCGTCGCCGCCGCCGGCGGGGCCTCAGGGGAACTCTCCCGAGTGCGAGCCGAGGTGGCGCGCACCAGCGAAGAGCTTGGCGAGAAGCTGCGGGTGCTCGTCGGCAAACCCGGACTCGACGGGCACTCCAACGGTGCCGAACAGATCGCTGTGCGAGCCAGGGACGCCGGCTTCGAAGTGGTCTATCAGGGCATCCGGCTCACCCCGGAGCAGATCGTGGCCGCAGCCGTGGCCGAGGACGTCCACCTCGTCGGCCTGTCGATCCTCTCCGGCTCGCATCTGGAGCTCGTCCCCGATGTGCTCGAGGGGATGCGGGCGGCGGGTGCCGGCGACGTCCCGGTGGTCGTCGGTGGGATCATCCCGGAGTCAGACGGCGCTCTGCTGCGGGCCCAAGGGGTTGCCGCGGTCTTCACACCGAAGGACTTCGGACTCAACGACATCATGAGCCGGTTTGTGCAGATCATCCGCGAGGCCCGCGGTCTGGCCCCACGCGTCAGCGAACCCGCCTGAGGGACCCAGCGGCGCGGCATACTCGTTGCGGTGAGCGACCTGCAGTGTCCCGCGAGGGTCTTCGTCGTGCGCGATGCAGAGGCGGCCTACGACACAACAGAGGTCACAAGCGACGACGGCGGTCGGCTCACCGAGCGAGGTCGGGAGCAGGCCGCCGTCCTCGGCGCCCGAATGCGCGAAGAGCGAATCGCGCACGTCTACACCAGCCCCATGAGCCGCGCGGTGGAGACGGGGGAAATCCTGTCGCAGGCGTTGGGGGTCACCGTGACCACCCTGCCCGGGGTGCAGGAGTTCTGGGTCGGGCAGCTCGCCGGAGCTGACTTCGAGCGGCACCGCGTGATCTATGAGCGCTGGCTGGCCGGGGACCTCGACGCTCGCATGCCGGGAGCGGAGTCCGGCCACGAGCTCGTTGCCCGGATGACCCACGCGCTCGACTACGTCAGCCAGCTGCACCGCGGTGAGGGGGTCATCGTCGTCAGCCATGGCGGGGTCCTCTCGCTCACCATCCCAAGGATCGCCGTGGGGTCGGGCGTGCCGCTAGATACCCCGCCCACCGTGCCGCACTGCGGGGTACTGCGCCTGGAGGTCGACGGTGACGGCTGGCGCTTCAGCGCCCCCTGGCCCCGCTGAGCGCAGGCGACCCCGCCCCCCGGCCCCCCCGCCCCCCCCCCCCCCCCCCCCCCCCCCCCCCCCCCCCCCCCCCCCCCCCCCCCCCCGCCCCCCCCCCCCCCCCCCCCCCCCCCCCCCCCCCCCCCCCCCCCCCCCCCCCCCCCCCCCCCCCCCCCCCCCCCCGCCCGCCTCCACCCCCCCCGCCCGCCCCCCCCCCCCCCCGGCCCCGGGCCGGCCCCCGGCCGGGGCGGCCCCCCCCCCCCCCCCCCCCCCCCCCCCCCCCCCCCCCCCCCCCCCGGTGTCCTTCCCCCCCCCCCCCCCCCCCCCCCGGGCGCGCGGGGGGGGGGGGGGGCCCCCCCCCCCCCCCCCGGCGCCCCCCCCCGGCGCCGCTCCCCCACCCCCCCCCCCGGGCGGCGACCGGCTCAGCGGGGTGCAGGGCCATCAGAACAGCCGCGACTCGGGGTGGTCGGCACCACGTAAGGCGTCGTAGTCCAGTACCACGCACCGGATGCCGCGGACCTCGGCGAGCGTGCGCGCCTGCGGCTTGATCTCCTGCGCGGCGAAGACCCCGGACACCGGCGCGAGCAGCGGGTCGCGGTTGAGCAGGTCGAGATAGCGGGTGAGTTGTTCGACGCCGTCGATCTCGCCTCGCCGCTTGATCTCGATCGCCACATGGCGCCGATCGGCGTCACGGGCCAGGATGTCAACCGGCCCGATGGCGGTCATGTGCTCTCGACGCACCAGGCTCCAGCCGGCCCCGAGCGCCTCGATCTGCTCGGCGAGCAACGCCTGCAGGTGGGACTCGACCCCCTGCTTGACCAACCCCGGGTCGACGCCCAGCGCGTGCGTGCCGTCGTAGAGCACCTCGTGGATGCGCACCCGCAGCGTGTCGTCGGTTTTCGTATGCCGCACGAGCCAGACCGCGACGACGCCCTGCTGCTGCTCGGCCTCGTCCGGTGCCGCCTCGAGGAGCACACACGGGGGCGACATCCAGTTCAGCGGCTTATAGCTGAGCGAGTCGCTGTGGACCAGGACGGAGCCGTCGGCCTTGACCATGAGCAGCCGGGTAGCCAACGGCAGATGAGCCTGCAGCCGACCCTCGTAGTCGACCGAGCAACAAGCGATCACCAAGCGCACGAGCGCTAAGCCTAATCGTCACCGACTGAGGCTTCCCGGTGAACAGTGGGTGTCGTTAAGGTGACCATCGTCCCAAGACGAGGTGGCGGGCAGCGCGGCATACTGGCCGACGTCGTGAACGATGCGTGAACGCTGTGCCAAGGAGCGAAACGTGAAGGTGACACCAGAGTGAACTCCGTGCTCGTGCTGGCGACCATCGCCGTCATCCTGGTGGTCATCTTCGACTACACCAACGGCTTCAGCGACGCCGCGAACATCATCGCGACGGTGATCGCCTCCCGGGCCATGACCCCGATCCAGGCCGTTATCGTCGTCGCTGTCTTCGAGTTCCTCGGCCCGATTCTCGGCGGCACAGCGGTGGCGAATGCCATCGGCAAGTTCATCGACGTCAGTCCGCTACCGCAGAGCACGGCGATGATCATTGTGCTCTGCGGGATCGTCGGCGCGATCAGTTGGAACCTCTTGACCTGGTGGTTCGGTATCCCGTCGTCGTCCTCGCATGCTCTGGTCGGTGGGCTCGTCGGAGCCACCCTGGTCGCGGCGGGCGCCGGCTACGTCAAGTGGGGCTTCGACGACCTGATGCACGGCAAGGTCGATGGAGTCGCCAAGATCTTGGTCGGCCTGGTCCTTTCCCCGCTCATCGGTTTCGGCCTGGGGTGGCTGCTGCAGAAGACGATGATGCGGATCTTCGCCCGGGCCAAGCCCGGGGTGAACAAGTGGTTCCGGCGCTCACAGTTCGTCACCTCGGCCTTCCTCGCCTTCTCGCACGGCGCGAACGACGCCCAGAAGAGCATGGGCATCATCACCCTCGTGCTCGTGTTGTCCGGGCAGCTGGCCACCTTCGCGGTGCCCTTCTGGGTCATCCTCACCTGTGCCTCGGCGATCACCCTGGGCATCCTCTCGGGCGGTTGGCGGATCGTGCGCACAGTCGGCTTCGGCATCTTCAAGGTGCGCCCACTGCATGCCCTGGACACCCAGCTCACGGCCGCCGCCGTCATCTCCGCAGCCTCGATCCTGGGCGCCCCTGTCTCCACGACCCACGTCGTCAGTTCCTCGATCATGGGGATCGGCACCGCCGAGCGACCCAAGGCCGTGCGCTGGGGCAAGGCGCAGGAGATCCTCAGTACCTGGATCATCACCATCCCGGGCTCCGCCATCGTCGGAGTCCTCTGCTACCTCGTGAGCCTCATCTTCTATCGCGGCTGAGCCCCACGGCCCCGTGCCACCCTCGCATCCCCGAGTCACTCGACAGACCACACCAAGGCCCGACAGCAAGCTGACCAGCCCCAAACAGGAGGAACGACATGAGCGGTGGCGGGAGCAATCCCCTGGCCAAGGTGGTCGGCCGCATCTTCCCGAAGATGCCCGACTTCGTGACGATGATCGCCGAGCAGTCGGCCCTGGCCGTGGATGCCACGTCGGCGCTCGTGGCCTTCATGGACAGCGGCGATGAGGCGGTCGCCCTGCGGGTTCGTGAGCTTGAGCACCGCGGCGATGAGCTCAAGGACCGGAATGTCGACCAGCTCAACCAGGCCTTCTCCACGCCGATGGACCGCGAGGACCTCTACCGCGCGATGATCTCCATCGACGACATCCTCAACTACTGCAAGACGACGGTCCGCGAGATGGAGGTTCTCGGGGTGGCGCCCGACGCCTACACCCTGGAAATGGCCGGTCACCTCAAGGACGGCGCCGAGGCGCTCAACCAGGGCTACCAGACCTTCGCCGCCGCCCCGGCCGGCGCCGAAGGTTTCGCCCAGGCGGCCAAGAAGGCGGAACGCAACACCGAGAAGACCTATCGTCGGGCACTCGCAGAGCTCTTCGACGTCGAGCAGCACATTGCGGCGATGGAGTCGGCGGACGGACACACCCACCCGGCCGCGCTCAAGCAGGTCATGGATGTCTTCAAGAAGCGCGAGGTCTACCGGCACATGTCCAACGCAGCCGACAAGCTCGCCGGCGCCGGCGGATGCCTGCACGACATCGTCGTCAAGACCATCTGACGCCGGCTGACTGAGCGCCGGGTGTGACGACTCTCGCCCCGCCCGTGGCTAGCCGCGCGGTCCCAGGCCCTGAGAGACTCGCACAATGGCACGCGACTTCACGACTGTAGGCGTCATCGGGCTGGGCACCATGGGTGCAGGCATCGCAGAGACCTTCGCGCGCAACGGCATTCATGTCGTCGCGCTCGAAGTAGACGAGGCGGCGCTGGAGCGCGGCAAGGGGGTGCTGGCCACCTCCACCGCCCGCGCGGTGAGCCGCGGCAAACTCGACCAGGACGAGGCCGACGCCATCATCGGCCGGATCACTTTCGCCACCGAGATGGCCGATCTCGCTGAATGCCAGCTCGTCGTGGAAGCGGTGCCGGAGCAACTGGCAGTCAAGAAGGAAGTCCTCGCCGCCCTGGACCTCGTCGTGACCGACGACGCCATCCTGGCCACCAACACCTCGTCGTTGTCGGTCACGGAGATCGCCGTCGCGACCAAGAAGCCCTCGCGCGTCGTCGGCATGCACTTCTTCAACCCGGCGACGGTCATGCAGTTCGTCGAGGTCATCCGCACCGTCGTCACCTCCGACGACGTCTTCAGCGACGTCCGCGCGCTCGCGGAGCGCCTGGGAAAGAAGCCCGTCGTCGTCGGCGACAAGGCCGGCTTCATCGCCAACGCGTTGCTCTTCGGCTATCTCAACCACGCCGTGTCGATGTACGAGCAGAAGTACGCCACCCGCGAGGACCTCGACGCCTCGATGCGCTTCGGCTGCGGGCTGCCGATGGGTCCCCTCGCGCTCATGGACCTCATCGGTCTCGACACGGCATACGAAATCCTCGACACGATGTACCACCAGGGCCGCGATCGCTTGCACGCGCCCAGCCCAGTCATCAAGCAGATGGTCAACGCGGGCCTGAAGGGCCGCAAGACCGGGCGAGGCTTCTACACGTATGCCGCCCCCGGCAGCTCCCAGGTGGTCCCGGACGGCCAAACCCCCACGGCCGACGGAGCCGACGACCCTGGGCTGGCCAAGATCACGAAGGTCGGCGTCGTCGGGTCAGGAACGATGGCCACCGGCATCATCGAGGTGTTTGCCAAGGCAGGCTATGACGTCGTCTACGTCGCACGCGGGCAGGACAAGGTCGACGGCGTGGTCGCGGCGATCGCCAAGGGCCAGGCGCGGATGATCGACCGCGGCAAGATGACCCAGGAGGCCGCCGACGCGATCAACTCCCGGATCACCGGAGCCACCTCCCGCGAAGCTCTCGCCGATGTCGACATCGTCGTCGAGGCCATCGCCGAGGACTTGGCGATCAAGCAAGAGCTCTTCCGCGACCTCGACCGCATCTGCAAGCCGGGAGCGATCCTCGCCACGACGACCAGCTCGCTGCCGATCATCCAGTGCGCCAACGTCACCAGCCGCCCCGGCGACGTCATCGGCATGCACTTCTTCAACCCCGCCCAGGTGATGAAGCTCGTCGAGGTCGTCCACACCGTGGCCACCGACCCGGCGGTCATCGCGACGACCGTTGCCCTGTCGAGCAAGGTCGGCAAGGTGCCGGTGCAGTGCGGCGACCGCTCCGGCTTCATCGTCAACGCGCTGCTCTTCCCGTATCTCAACGACGCCATCCGGATGCTCGAAGCGCACTACGCGACCGCCGATGAGATCGACACGGCGATGAAGACCGGCTGTGGCTATCCGATGGGCCCGTTCGAGTTGCTCGACGTCGTCGGGCTCGATGTGTCACTGGCGATCCAGCGTGAGCTCTACATGGAGTTCCGCGAGCCGGGTTTCGCGCCGGCGCCACTACTGGAGCACCTGGTTACCGCTGGCTACCTCGGGCGCAAGAGCAAGCGCGGCTTCCGCATGTACAGCTGAGATCGCGTCCAGCCGGGGACATGCCGTTCCGTGGCGGCGCGCAGTGGTGACCACCCCCCTGGTGCGTTCACCACTCCGCGCCGCCACGGAGCTTCGGCGGCGTGATCTTGCACGCCGCCTTCTGCGCGGAGGCTGACCCCCCCAGATCTAGAAGCCCTCCGCGTAGGGCATGGGACAAGACTAGCCGCGCTCCGCGGGCGGGACGACAAGAATGCAACAATTCGGGTCATGCCTAGGGCCAATCGACGCCGCGACGACGCTGCGCGGCCAGAGCTCGGCCGCGCCACGGTGGGGCCCGCGATGCGACAGCCGTATGCCGGTAGCCAGTGGTTCGTACGCCGCGTCGCCGGCGCCGGGTCGGGGGCCCCTTACCGCTGCCCGGGCTGCCAGCAACAGTTGGGCGGCATACCGCACGTCGTCGTCTGGCCGGCCGAGGGAATCGGCGGCCTAGAGGACCGTCGGCACTGGCACCTCGCCTGCTGGGCGCACCGCGAGACCCGGCCGCCGCGCGGCTCCTATCGCTGAGGGAGCGCCAGCTTCGCACCCCCGTGGGGCGGACGTCCCCCGGCGGGCCACCACCGAGATCCGGTTCAGGAGGCCAGCTTCGCGAGAGTGATCTCTCGGCCGTCCGCCTGCATCTCGGCGACCTGGGCCAGGAACAATTCGGCGCAGGACACCGCGTCGATGAGCGCCTCGTGCGCACGATAGATGGGCAGCCCATACCGCTCGCGAGCCGTCCACAGCCGCAGAGCCAGACGCATCGGCGCTTCGCCCCATCGGACGATGAGCCGACGGTGCAACTCCAGGGTGTCGATGCGCGCGACCGGCATCCGCGCGCCATAGACCCGCTCGCAGGCCGCCGAGAGGAAGCGTTCCTCGATGTCGGTGTAGTGGGCGAGCAGGACGCGTCCGCGCAAGGCCGCGAGCACCTCCGACAGGACCTCCTCGAGCGGCGTCCCGTCGGCGCAGTCGTCGTCGGTGATCCCGTGGATCGTCGCGCTCTGGCCGACCTCGACACCGGCTTGCACGACGAAGCGACGAGCTCCGGACAGGTCGATCGACAGCCCGTCGATGGGCACGAAACCCACCGAAAGTACCCGATCCCTCTTGGGGTGCAGCCCCGTAGTCTCCAGGTCTACGGCCAGCAGCGACAGATCGCGCACCGACATGGACGGGTCGGGCAATGCGGTGGCGAGGTAGTCGTGCAGCGGCCCGGCCTGGATGCCGCGCAGCAGCCGCTTGCGGGTGGACTCGGCCGATCTGGCGTTGGTGAACACGCGACCTCCTCAGGAGATGTAGGTCGAGGGATAGCGGTGGCCGAGCGAGCTCTGCGCCGACCGCACGATGGCAAAGGCCTCGCGCAGGTGGCGCTTCTCGAACGAGCTGAGGTCGTCGGGCGTGACGTAGTTGTCCGTGTGGCGACCGTCGCGCACCTGGTGGGCTTGATGGCGCAGCCGTACGTATGAGATGAACTCGAAGGCGTCCCGAAGGTCCTGACCGCGCTCGGGTGACAGGGAGCCGGCGTTCACCGCCGCCGCAAGCCTGGTCTGGGTGTTGACCGCCCGCGTGCCGATCGATAGCGCCAGGACGCGAGCGATCTCGACGACGGCCCCGATCCCGCCGCGTTTGATGTCGAGTGTGGCGCGGTGCAGGCCCGCCTTCTCCAGCACGAATCCGCGGAAGAAGCCAAGCGGCGGCTCGTTCTCGCCGGCGCGCTTGGTGAGGTGGGCCAGAAAGAGTTTCGAGGAGGGAGCCTGCGTGAGAATGTGCTTGCGCAGCTTGTGAAACAGCTGCTGGTCTCCGTAGACCGGCCGCATGTCGAAGAAGATGCTCGCCCGCAAGATGGCGTCCGGCACCGGCTCGGTCAGCCAGGTCGTGAACTCCGACCGCCACTGATTGAGCGAGACCCGCCACCGCGGGTTGGTCGCCATGATGTCGCCGGGGCAGCGTGGATAGCCGCATTCCACAAGCGCGTCGGTGACGAACGTAGCGAGCGCGGCGAAGTAGTCGATGTCCTCGGGCTGCACATCGTTGTCGAGGATGAGCGCGTTGTCCTGATCGGCTGCGAGGGCTTGCTCTTGGCGGGCCCTCGAACCGAGAGCGACCCAGCAGTAGGCCACCGGGGGAGGGCCGAGGTGGGCCTCGGCCAGACCGAGTAGCCGACGCTCGACGGCGTCTCCGACGGCGGTGATGATCCGCCCGATGTCCTCGGCTGAGGCGTCCTGGGTGACAAGCACCTCGACGACCTGAGCGAGGCGCTTACTCGCTTCGGCGATCGACGCGACATCGGCGGCCTGGGTGATGTCACCGACGAGATAGATCGGGTTGTTCCGCTCCAGCCGCACCAGGTCGGTCGTCGTGATGACCCCTTCGGGCGCGCCGTCGGCGCCGATGATCGGCAGGTGGTGGATGTTGCGGTTGGTCATCTCCATGAGGACCTGGAAGGCCAACGCGTCGGCCGAACCGGTCGCCGGGTCTGGCGTCATCACGCACGAGACCGGCAGCCCGGTGTCGATGTCGGCTGCCACGACCCGGTTGCGCAGATCGCTGTCGGTGACGATGCCCACGAGCTTGTCGCCGTCCATGATGAGCAGGCTGGAGACGCGGTGCTTTGTCATGACGCAGGCGGCCTCGCGGATGGAGTCGCTGGCTTGGGTCGTGACCGCAGCCCGTGAAAGCATCTCGGTCGCCTTGGTCTTCAGGATGGCCCCGCCGTTGTGGGTGACGTGTAACGAGGCGACCGCCCCACGCATCCGGCTGGTGCTCTGCAGGTCGAAGAACGCCTCGAAGCTGGGGTGGGCCGCTGACACCTGACGGAAGGTCGCGGCGTTGATGACGAGGCAGAGGCTGTCTTCGAGGGCGACGACCTCGAAGTCCGCCGGGTTCCCTTGGAGCAGTGTGTAGGAGCCGAAGCTCGTGCCCACCGCCCCGCGATCCATGAAGCCGCCGTGCCGGTCGTGCAACTCCACGGCCCCGGTACGCACGACATAGAGGGCGTGGTTGTCCTCGCCGCGGGTGATGATTCGGGTGCCGCGGCGGAAGTATTCGATGCGCAGGGCTTGCGCGAGCCGGTCGAGGACTTGCCGGGGGAGATCGTCGAACGGCGGGTGCGCCGCCAGGAAATCGCTGATCTCGGTGAGCTCGACGTCCATCGACATGGCGTCATCCTGACAGGTTCACCACGACGAATGCAGAGGGCGTCCCTCGGCGAAGCCGGCCTGGCTCTGCAACCCGACGATCGCGCGTTCATGCAGCTGTGCGAGCGTCGCCGCACCGGCATACGTGCATGCCGAGCGCACTCCTGCAGTGATCGAATCGAGCAGGTCCTCGACGCCTGGCCGGGCGGGGTCCAGATACATCCTGGAGGTCGAGATCCCCTCCTCGAAGAGGGACTTGCGAGCCCGGTCGTATGCCGTCTCGCCGCTCGTTCGCAGGCGCACGGCGCGGGCCGACGCCATCCCGAAGGACTCCTTGAAGGCGCGGCCGTCCGCAGCGAGGTGAAGGTCGCTCGGAGATTCGTGGGTGCCGGCAAACCAGGAGCCGATCATGACGTTGCTCGCCCCGGCCGCCAGCGCGAGGGCGACATCGCGAGGGTGACGCACCCCACCGTCGGCCCAGACGTGAGCATCGAGCTCACGCGCCGCGCGAGCGCACTCGAGCACGGCGGAGAACTGTGGACGGCCGACGCCGGTCATCATCCGGGTCGTGCACATCGCGCCGGGACCGACTCCCACTTTGACGATGTCGGCGCCCGCCTCGATGAGTGCCCGGACACCCTCGGCAGCGACGACGTTACCGGCGACGATCGGCACCTCGATGCCGGTCGCCCGGACCGCCCGCAGCGCATCGAACATCTTGTCCTGGTGACCGTGGGCCGTGTCGAGTACCAGCACATCGACCCCCGCCTCGACGAGACGCTCGGCCCGCGCTGCGACGTCGCCGCCGACGCCAGAGGCTGCGGCGATGCGCAGCCGGCCACCGGCGTCGACTGCGGGGCGATAGAGAGTGGCCCGCAACGCGCCCTGGCGGGTGAGCAGGCCCACCAGCCTCCCGTCAGCGGACACGACGGGGGCCAGGCGGTGGCGCATCTCGCTGAGGCGCTCGAAGGCCGCCTCCGGGTCGATCCCGTCAGGCAGGCTGACCAGGTCGCCGGACATCACCCGCTCGAGTTGGGTGAACCTGTCGACCCCGTCCAGGTCGGCTTCGGTGACCACGCCGACGGGCCGGCGCTGGTCATCGAGAACGACCGCGGCGCCGTGAGCGCGTTTGGGCAGCAGACCGAGGGCATCGGCCACCGTCGAGCCGGCAGTGAGGGTGACGGGCGTGTCATAGACGACGTGGCGGGCCTTGACGAAGGCGATGACGTCGGCGACGACGTCGACCGGGATGTCCTGCGGGATGACCGCGATGCCCCCGCGTCGCGCGATCGTCTCGGCCATCCGCCGCCCGCTGACGGCCGTCATGTTGGCGACGACGACGGGGATCGTCGTGCCTGACCCGTCGGCACTGGCGAGATCGACGTCCATCCGGCTGGCGACCGCAGAGTGCCGAGGCACCATGAACACGTCGTCGAAGGAGAGGTCGAAGACGGGCTGCAGACCGTTGAGGAAGTGCATGACCGAAATCTAGGTCAGTGCAACTGCTGGCGCGGGACGAGAACCTCTTCGTAGAGCAGCAGCAGCCCGGCCGCCGTCGGGATGGCGAGCAGCGCCCCCAGCACACCCGCCAGCGTGCCCCCGGCGAGCGCCGCGATGATGGTGATCGCTCCCGGCACGGAGACGGTGCGCTGCATCATCCGCGGGGCGACCACGTAGTTCTCGAGCTGTTGATAGATGACGAAATAGACGACGGCGATGAGGGCCTTGGTGGGATCGACGAAGATCGCGACCACCGCGACGACGACGGCCCCGAGGGTGGCGCCGACCATGGGAATGAGGCCTAGGGCCCCGACTGCCACGGCGAGCACCGCGGCGTATGGGATGCCGACGATCTTCATCATGACGTAGGAGCAGCAGGCGTTGATCGTCGCGACAAGCAGTTGCCCGATAGCGTACGCCCCGACCCGACTCATGATCGCCTCGGCCAACGAACTCACCCGGGGCCGCCGGGTTGCCGGCACGAGGGCGAAGGCCGCTCGTTTGAGGGTGGGCAGCGAGACGAGGAAATAGAGGGTGAGGACGAGGACCGTGACTGCCGAGAAGATGCCGGACGCGAGCGCCTTGCCCACGCCCAGGACCCCGTCGACCGCCTGGGACATGAAGGCCCCGTCGGTCAGACGGCGGTTGAGCTCCTCGCGGAGTCTGTCCAGGACGTGGTAGGTCGACTCGAAGTCGCGCAGCCGCGGATCTTCCAGGAGCCGGTCGACCAGTTGGGGGGCGGTGCGGGCGAGTTCGCTGCCCTGCTGGGTGACGGGGGGAACCACGACCAGGCCCAGCAGGACGGCGACGACGACGACGAGGGCGAAGACCGCAGCGACGGCGCTCGGGCGCCCGAGCCCCGAACGGATCAGTCGTTCGACCAGAGGGTTGAGGGCGAGGGTGAGGAACACGGCGATGACGAGCAGGGTGATGACCGTGTCGAGAGCCCCAAGTGCCGTCCACAGGCTGTAGGCGGCCAGGACGCCCAGGCCGCCGACCAGCCCGATGTAGAACGGCGAATGTCGGTTGAGGGGGATCCCGGCCGGGGGATGGACCGAGGTCGACGCCTGGAGGGCATCGGGTTCAGGGGGTCCAGCCCCTTCGGGGATGTCGGGAAGGTCGACGTGTTGGGTGACCCGGGCACGTTGCCGTCGCCGGAAGTCGGCCCACCGTTGCCACCGCGACGCCCGTGCGCTCACGTTGCTCACCACCTCCGGGCCAAAGCCTAGCCCGGCGCTCGCGGCCTGCGCCGATGCCGCTTAGCCCGCCCTGCGCCCGCGCGGGTCTGGGCCGCCGCGCTCAGTCAGCGGCCCAGGCGCTCAGTCAGCGGCCCAGGGTTGCGGCTCAGCGCGGGGCGTCGTGTGCTCGTCCCCATCCGGCAGTGTCGGGTGCGGCATCGCCATCGGCGGCTCGGTGGTGGCGCCGAGGCCGAAGTCCGGCGCGCCGACGAGGACGGCCATGTTTCCGTGCGGGTGCTTGTTCCGATACATGAGGTCGTGCGCGACAGGGATCTCGTCATACGTGAACGCCTGCGACAGGCAGGGGTCGAGCCGGCCGGCCAGCGCCAACTGGTTCATCTGGTTGGCTTGCACAGCATTGGCGAAGTGCGAGCCCTGCAGCCGCTTCTGGCGCATCCAGAGGTAGCGCAGATCGGCCGTCGCGTTGAAGCCCGTCGTGCCGGCGCAGACGACGACCATGCCGCCGGTGTCGCAGACGAAGACCGAGCTGGGGATGGTGTTCTCTCCCGGGTGCTCGAAGACGATATTCGGGGCCCGGCGCTCGCCGAGGACCTCCCAGATGGCCGACCCGAACTTCCGCGCGCCCTTGAGCCAGGCCCCGTATGCCGCGTCGTCCTTCCAGTGCGGAAGCATCCCCCAGTGGTCGAAATCGTTACGGTTGATGCACCCCTTGGCACCCAGCTTCATGCAGTAGTCGAACTTGTCCTCGCCGGAGACGACGGCGACGGGCGTGGCGCCGGCTGCCTTGGCGATCTGGATGGCCATTGAGCCCAGCCCGCCGGCGCCGCCCCAGATGAGCGCGACATCGCCCTCCTTGACGGAGTTCTCGCTCCAGCCGTGCAACATCCGCCACGCGGTCGCCGCGACGAGGGTGTAGGCCGACGCAGCTTCCCACGTGAGGTGCTTGGGCTTGGGCATGCACTGCTGGCCTTGGACTCGGGTGAACTGGGCGAAGCTTCCGAAGTTCGTCTCGTAGCCCCAGATGCGGAAGGTCGGCGAGTACATCGGGTCACCGCCACGCGTGACCGTCGGGCAGTTACGGTCCCACCGGCCGCAGTGGACGACGACTTCGTCGCCGACCTTGACGTTGGTCACGTCCTTGCCGACCTGGTAGACGATGCCCGAGGCGTCGCTGCCGCCGATGTGGAAGGGCTCGGGTTCACCCTGGTCGCCGCGCGCGAGGGCCTTGTTGCGGGCCCCGACGACGTCCACGGGGATGCCCAGACCGGCCCAGACGTTGTTGTAGTTGATGCCGGCGGCCATGACGTAGACGAGCACTTCGTCGTCGGCGATGGCCGGGACGTCGACGATCTCCTTCTGGAAGGCCTGCATCGGGGGTCCGTACCGCTCAGGACGGATCAGCCACGCGTGCATCGTCGCCGGGACCTCGCCCAGGGGCGGCAGCTCACCGAGGTCGTAGAGTTCCTTGGTCATGTCAGTGTCCTCTCTGCGTGGGCAGCAGCGCCCGGGGCCTGCAGGACCGTGGGAAGTTCACGGCGCCCCCACGGAAGTCGGCGCTCTTGTCAGACCGTAACCGAAAGGCACGGAGCTGATCCGGGCCTTGCTCATGAGCTTGCTCACCCGCGTCGCGCCGGCCGAAGAAGGCCGACGACGACGCTGCTCTCGTCGCACGCCCGTGCTCGCTCAGTTCTCGATCAGTGCTCGCTCGGTTCTCGAAAAGTTCCCGATCAGTGCTGAGCCCCGGCAGCCGGTTCGACGAGCTCGACGAGCACCCCGCCGGCATCCTTGGGGTGGATGAAGTTGACCCGGCTGTTGCTCGTGCCCCGTTTCGGCACGTCATAGAGCAGCCGCACCCCGCGCTCGCGCAACGTCCCGCAGACCGCGTCGATGTCCTGGACCCGATAAGCCATCTGCTGGATGCCCGGGCCGGAGCGGTCCAGGAACTTCGCGATGGTCGACTCCGGCGACAGTGGCGCGAGCAACTGAATGCACGACCCCGAAGCGCCGACGGCCATCATCGCCTCGCGTACTCCCTGCTCCTGGTTGACCTCCTCGTGCAGCAGGGTCATCCCGTAGGTGTCCCGATAGAAGGCGACCGCGACGTCAAGGTCGGGCACGGCGATGCCGACGTGGTCGATCATCGTGAAGAGCGTGGCGTCCATGGTCACGAGCCTACGCGCACGGCATACCCGCGGTGGCGATGAGTGCTCGCACTGTGGCGAGCGGCACCCCGGCATCCCGATCCGCGGGAGCACGCCACGGTTAGAGTGAACGGACATCCGACTCCGCCTGACCCGCTTCCTGGAGGCTGCACAATGAGCTCGAACACCTCGGTCATCGTCGCCGGTGCCCGCACCGGCATGGGTCGCCTGCTCGGCTCGCTCAAGGACTTCTCCGCGACCGACCTCGGCGGGTTCGCCATCAAGGGCGCGCTGGAGAAGGCCGGGATCACCGGCGACCAGGTCGACTACGTCGTCATGGGTCACGTCCTGCAGGCCGGCTGCGGTCAGGTCACCGCCCGCCAGGCCGCCGTCAAGGGCGGCATCCCCATGGACGTCCCCGCCATCACCGTCAACAAGGTCTGCCTGTCGGGCATCAACGCCATCGCCACCGCCGACCAGCTCATCCGCTCGGGCGAGTGCGAGGTGGTCGTCGCCGGCGGCATGGAGTCGATGACCAACGCTCCGCATCTGCTGGAGAAGAGCCGCGAGGGCTTCAAGTACGGCACGGTCAAGATGCGCGACCACATGGACTACGACGCGTTGTTCGACGTCTACACCGACCAGGGGATGGGCAACCTCACCGAGGCGGCCAACTCCGGCGACCGCGAGTTCACCCGCGCCGAGCAGGACGAGTTCTCCGCCCGCAGCCACCAGCTCGCGGCGAAGGCCTGGAAGGACGGCCTCTTCGACGACGAGGTCGTCGCGATCGCGATCCCGCAGCGCAAGGGCGACCCGGTCATGTTCAAGAGCGACGAAGGCGTGCGTGCCGCCACCACGGCGGATTCGCTTTCCGCGTTGCGCCCTGCCTTCCGCAAGGACGGCACGATCACCGCCGGTAGCGCCTCGCAGATCTCCGACGGTGCAGCCGCCGTGGTCGTCATGAGCAAGGCGAAGGCCGAAGCGCTCGGACTGCCCTGGCTTGCCGAGATCGGGGCCGCCGGCTGGGTCGCCGGTCCTGACTCCACCCTGCAGTCTCAGCCGGCCCACGCGGTCAGGAAGGCCTGCGCCAAGGAAGGCATCGAGCCGGCTGACCTGGACCTGCTCGAGCTCAACGAGGCGTTCGCCGCGGTCGGGTTGGCCTCGACCAAGGAACTCGGGGTGGACCCCGACAAGGTCAACGTCAACGGCGGGGCCATCGCCGTGGGTCACCCGGTCGGCATGTCCGGCGCCCGGATCGTCCTGCACCTGGCGCTTGAGCTCAAGCGCCGCGGCGGTGGCGTCGGCGCGGCGGCTTTGTGCGGCGGCGGCGGCCAAGGCGACGCACTGATCATCCGCGTCCCCTCCGCCTGACCCTCGCCCACGAGGGCCCTGGAACGCTCACCCGTTCCCGGTTCGTCTCCGGACACGGTATGCCGCGCCACGACCCCTCCCCCGGGAGGGGCGCCGCGCGGCATACTCTCGTCCTGACCCAGCTCCCCGCGTAGCCCCCGATCCGCATCCTCGAGAGGCCGGTATGCCGCCCCGCTCCGTCGACGTCCCGGCGCTCGTCACCGCGGCCCGGTCTGGCGCTCCCCGCGCCGTCGCCCGGCTCATCTCCCTCGTCGAGGACGGCCATCCCGCGCTGCGCGAGGTCATGGCGGTGCTCGCCCCGCACACCGGATCAGCGCATGTCATCGGCTTGACCGGCTCGCCCGGGGTCGGCAAGTCGACCTCGACGAGTGCCCTCGTCGCAGCGTTCCGCGCTCGGAACAAGCGGGTAGGCATCCTCGCCGTCGACCCGTCCTCGCCGTTCTCCGGGGGAGCGCTGCTCGGTGACCGGGTGCGGATGCAGGAGCACGCCCTCGACCCGGAGGTCTACATCCGGTCGATGGCCTCCCGTGGCCACCTCGGCGGGCTCTCCTGGACGACACCGCAAGCCATCCGGGTGCTGGACGCGGCCGGCTGCGAGATCATCCTCGTCGAGACCGTCGGGGTCGGGCAGTCGGAGGTCGAGATCGCCGGGCTGGCCGACACGACGATCGTCCTGCTCGCCCCCGGGATGGGCGACGGAATCCAGGCCGCCAAGGCCGGCATCCTGGAGATCGGCGACGTCTTCGTGGTCAACAAGGCCGACCGCGACGGTGCCGACGCCACCGTGCGGGACCTGCGGCACATGATCTCCCTGGGCGACCGCACGCAGCCGCACCTGTGGCGCCCGCCGGTCCTCAAGACCGTCGCATCCCGCGGCGAAGGGATCCCGGAGGTCATGGAGGCCATCGACAAGCACGACGCGTGGCTCGACGAGACGGGAGCACGGCATACCCGCCGGCTGCGGCGCGCGGCTGACGAGATCGAAGCCATCGCGGTCGGAGCCCTGCGGGCCCGGATGGGTGACCTGCGGGCCGGACACGGGATCGCCGAACACGCGGCCGCCGTCGTGGCCGGCAGCAGCGACCCGTATGCCGCCGCCGATGACGTGGTCGCCCATCTCACCTGAGCACGACAGCGGATGGCGCTGGCAGGATAATGCCGAGCGGACGGGGTGCCCCCCGTCCGAGAGCGACGCCAAGCAAAGGTGACGATGCAGATCTGGCCCGGAAAACCCTATCCATTCGGAGCGACCTACGACGGCTCCGGGGTCAACTTCGCCCTGTTCTCCGAGGCGGCGACCGCCGTGCAGTTGTGCCTCATCGACGACGACGGGGCCGAGACTCGGGTCGACATGCCCGAGTGCGACGCGTTCATCTGGCACGTCTACCTGCCCGCGGTGCAGCCTGGCCAGCGCTACGGCTATCGCGTGCACGGCCCGTACGACCCGGCCGAAGGCTCCCGCTGTAACCCCGCCAAGCTGCTGCTCGACCCGTACGCCAAGGCTTTCGACGGGCAGATGCCCGGGCACCCGTCGCTGTTCGGCTACGACTTCGCCGACGCCGAGGGGGGTCTGTCCCAGAATCCCCAAACCGAGGACAGCCTGGGCCACACGTTGCTGTCTGTCGTGGTCAACCCCTATTTCGACTGGGGCAAGGACCGTGCGCCGGGGCACTCCTATCACGAGACCGTGTTCTACGAGGCGCACGTCATGGGCCTGACACGGCTGCACCCGGGTGTCCCGGAGCAGATCCGGGGCACCTATGCCGGCATCGCTCACCCGGCGACGATCGCCCACCTGTCCGATCTCGGCGTCACCGCGATCGAGCTCATGCCCGTGCACCAGTTCGTGCAGGACTTCAACCTGCTCGACCAGGGGCTGCGCAACTACTGGGGCTACAACACGATCGGTTTCCTCGCGCCGCACAACGCGTATGCCGCCCGCGGCAGCCGCGGTGAGCAGGTCGCCGAGTTCAAGACGATGGTCAAGGCCCTGCACGAAGCCGACATCGAGGTCATCCTCGACGTCGTCTACAACCACACGGCCGAGGGCAACCACATGGGCCCGACACTCGCCTTCCGAGGCATCGACAACGAAGCCTACTACCGTCTCGTCGCCGGCGATCTCGCGCACTATTACGACACGACCGGCACCGGCAACTCGCTGCTCATGCGCAATCCCCATGTCCTGCAACTCATCATGGACTCGCTGCGCTATTGGGTGACCGAGATGCACGTCGACGGCTTCCGTTTCGATCTGGCCGCCACGCTCGCCAGGCAGTTCCACGAGGTCGACAAGCTGTCGGCCTTCTTCGACCTCATCCAGCAAGACCCCGTCGTCAGCCAGGTCAAGCTCATCGCGGAGCCGTGGGACCTCGGCGACGGCGGCTACCAGGTCGGCGGCTTCCCGCCGCTGTGGTCGGAGTGGAACGGCAAGTTCCGCGACACCGTGCGGGACTTCTGGCGGGGCGAGCAGGCCACCCTCGGGGAGTTCGCCAGCCGGTTCACCGGCAGCTCCGACCTTTATGCCCATTCCGGGCGCCGTCCGATGGCCTCGGTCAACTTCATCGTCGCCCACGACGGGTTCACCCTCGCTGATCTGGTGTCGTACAACGACAAACACAACGAGGCCAACCACGAAGACAACCGCGACGGCGAGAGCCACAACCGGTCGTGGAACTGCGGAGTCGAGGGCCCCACCGACGATCCAGAGATCACCGCGCTGCGCGCGCGTCAACAGCGCAACATGCTCACCACTTTGCTGCTCTCCCAGGGCGTCCCGATGCTCGCGCACGGTGACGAGCTCGGCCGCACCCAACAGGGCAACAACAACGTCTACTGCCAGGACAACGAGCTTGCCTGGATCGACTGGGAGCTCGACAAGGCCCAACAGTCCCTGCTGTCCTTCACGCGTCAGCTCGTCATGCTGCGTCGAGCGCATCCGGTCCTGCGCCGGCGGCGGTTCTTTGCCGGCAGCGCCGACCACGGCGGCGAGAGCGAGGTCGGCGACATCGCCTGGTTCGAGCCTGACGGCACGCACATGGACGAGGCTGCCTGGGCCAACGGCTTCGCAAAGAGCCTGATGGCCTTCCTCAACGGCAGCGCGATCCGTGAGGTCGACTCGCGCGGCGAGCGGATCGTCGACGACTCCTTCCTCGTGCTCTTCAACGCTCACCACGAGCCGATCGACTTCACCATCCCGGCCGACGCCTACGGCGATGAATGGCTCGTCGAGATCGACACGGCCGGACCCGAGCACGATGTCGCGCCGACACGGAAGCCAGCGCCGAAGCGGAAGGCGGCGGCGCCCACGTCCAGGGCGTTCGCGCCAGGGCAGATCTTGTCGGTTCAGGCCCGGAGCGTGGTGGTGCTGCGTAACCCGCTCGGGAGCCCGGGTTGAGTTCGCCCCGGGTGCCGGCGAGCACGTATCGGCTTCAACTGCACCCGAAGTTCGGCTTCGCTCAGGTGGCCGAGCAAGCGGCATACCTGGAAAGCCTCGGGGTCAGCCACGTCTATCTCAGCCCTATCCTGCAAGCCGGTCCTGGCTCCACCCACGGCTACGACGTGGTCGACCACACTCGGATCAACCGAGAGCTCGGCGGCCGCGACGGTTTTGAGGCGATGGTCGCCACGCTGCACGCGCACGGCTTGGGCGTGGTGCTGGACCTTGTCCCGAACCACATGTCGCTGCCGACCCCGGCACATCTCAACGCTCCGTTGTGGCAGTTGCTCGCGCAAGGACCAGACGGCCCGTCCGCTGCGTGGTTCGACGTGGATTGGCCGGCCGGCGGCGGCCGGATCCTCATGCCGCTGCTCGGAACCGATCTCGACGAGGCGCTGGCAGCAGGGGAGCTGACCGTCGACAAGCGCGGCGGACCATCCGGAGACGCCTGGGTCGTGCGCTATCACGAGCACGAGTTGCCGGTGCGCCTCGGCACGGAGGCGCTCGCGCTGCCGGAGCTGCTCGAGGCGCAGTGGTGGCGTTTGGCGTACTGGAAGGTCGGCGACCGAGACCTCAACTACCGGCGCTTCTTCAACGTGGCGACTCTCGTCGCGGTGCGCGTCGAGGACCCGGCGGTGTTCGCCGCCACGCATGCCGAGGTCCTGGATCTTGTGCGCGCTGGGCTCGTCGACGGGCTGCGGATCGACCACCCCGACGGGCTCGCCGATCCACGCGACTATCTGCGGCACCTGCGGGGCGCGCTGACCGATGCCGGTGGCGCATGGCTGGTCGTCGAGAAGATCCTCGAGGGCCAGGAGCGCCTACCTACAGACTGGCCGGTCGACGGAACCACCGGCTACGACACCCTCAAGCGGATCGGGGGCGTGTTCATCGACCCGTCCGGCGCCGAGCCGCTGCTCGCCCTGCACGCGATCCTCACCGGGGACGCGCGCGGTGCCGAAGAGGTCGCCCGCGAGGCAAAGATGCAGAAGGGGCTGCTGGTCCAGGCCGCCGAGGTCGCGCGATTGGTGCGTCTGCTCACCAGGGTCTGCGCGGGGTTCGACGCGGTCGCTGACGCGCAACCCGAGCGGTTGAGCCGAGCCCTCTCGGCGCTGCTGGTGTCGATGGACCGCTACCGCGCCTATGTCCACCTCGGTGAGCCGGTGACTCCGGAGAGCACTGAGTCGCTGCGGACCGCGGCCGCCTGGGCCCGCGACCTGTTGGACGTCGGCGACCACGAGGTGCTCGAGCTTGTCGTCGAGCTCGCCCTCGACATGCACGCGGGCCTGCCGCACCCACAGATCGAGGCGGCGCGGCGTGAGTTCGTCGTCCGCTTCCAGCAGACCTGCGGCCCGATCCAGGCCAAAGGCATCGAGGACACCGCCTTCTATCGGTGGCTGCACCTCACCGCGCTCAATGAGGTCGGTGGGAATCCTGGGGAATTCGCTACTGCACCAGACAAGCTGGTGAGTAACGCGGCTGTTGTGTTGGAGCAGTGGCCGGCGACGATGACGACGCTGACGACGCATGACACCAAGCGATCCGAAGACACCCGGGCAGCGCTTTCTCCGCTGAGTGAGCTGCCGATCGAGTGGTCGGTGTGGATGCACCACGCACTCGAACTCGCACTGCCGGTGCGCCCGCTGCGGCCGAAGACCCCCGACACTCGGGGCGTGGGGGTCGACCTCGCCACCGACTATCTGTTGTGGCAGACCCTCGTGGCGACCGCGCCGATCACTGCCGAGCGGCTCGAGGGGTATGCCGTCAAGGCGGTCCGCGAAGCCGCGCGGCATACGAACTGGGACGATCCTGACGCCGCCTATGAGCGAGCGCTGTCCGAGGCGATCGCCGGCGTGCTTGGCTCGGCAGCCCTCGTCGACCACGTGCGCGCCTGGCAGGCGCGCACAGCCGAACACGTCCGGGCCGTCACACTCGGGCAGAAGCTCCTACAGCTCATACATCCGGGCGTGCCCGACGTCTATCAGGGCACCGAACTGCTCACCCGCACCCTCGTGGACCCCGACAATCGCGCGGGTGTGGACTTCGCTGACCGCCGTGAGCGGCTGGCGCGTCTCGACGGCGGCGGCGTGCCCGCCGACCTGTCCGACGAGAAGCTGCTCGTCACCGCGCGGGCGTTGCGACTGCGTCGCGCGCACCCGGGGTGGTTCGGCGCCGGTTCGGAGGTGCTCCTGCAGGGCGCGACGAGCCCGCATTGCATCGCTCTTGGCCGGGGGGCGAGAGGCCGAGTCGAGGTTGTCGCTGTGGCCACCCGACTCGTGGAGGGCCTGGCCGCAGCGGGTGGCTGGGGCGAGCATGTTCTCGAGATGCCCGAGGGCCAGTGGCACGACCTGCTCAGCGGGCAGGTGCATCTCGCTGCGACCGGCGGACTGCCGATCGCAGACGTGCTCGCGTCGTTGCCCGTTGCCTTGCTTGTGCGGACGGGCTGAGGGAGCCGAATATGGGTCGCCCCCGGGCGGCCGCTGCGGTTAGCGTGAGCGCGTGCACATCCGACCGATCGAGTTCGACGACGACGCCACCCTGAGGCAGATGTACGACGTCGTCACTGCGTCGCGTGCCCATGAGCGGCCGCATTTCGTTCCCTCCAGCGCCGATGCCGTCATCGCCGACCTGCGCCATGACGACCCCGGCGAGACCGTGCTCGCGTGGGGATTGTGGGAGGGAGACGTGCTGGCCGGGGTCACCACGGCGTGCCTGACCCTCAACGACAACCGGGACATCATGTGGGTGGAGGTCGACGTGGATCCCGGCCATCGCCGGCGCGGACTTGGCCGGGCGGCCGTCGAGCACCTGGTCGCGTTCGCGCGCGAGCAAGGCCGCACGCGGCTCCTGACGGACGCGCGCTATCCCGCGGATCGGGCCGACGGACACCCCTATCTGCGGTTCGCTGAGTCGTGCGGTTTCCGGCTCGCTCAGACCGAGATCATGCGCAAGCTCGACCTCCCCGTCGACACCGCACTGCTGGCCGAGATCGCGGACGAGGCGCGGGCGGCATACGAGCCGCACTATCGTGTCGAGGCCTACGCCGTCGTCCCCGAGGGACTGCGAGCGTCGTTGTGCGACTGCATGAACCGGGTGGGCACAGACGCCCCGACCGGCGAGATCGACGTCGAGCCGGAGTCGATGGACCCCGAGCGGTATGCCGGGTGGTTGACCGTCGATGCCGAGAGCGGCCGGGCGCGGCTCACCTCGCTTGCCATCGAACAGGCCAGCGGTGACGTCGTCGCCTATACCGAGCTTGCCCTTCCGGCCGGCAACAGCCGAGTCCACCAGTGGGGAACGCTCGTGCAACGCGAGCACCGGGGGCATCGGCTCGGCCTAGCGGTCAAGGCGGCGAACTTGCTTGCCCTGCAGGCCGATCACCCCGACCGTCTCGATGTCATCACCGGGAATGCGCATGACAACCCCTGGATGGTCTCGATCAACGAGCGGCTCGGCTTTCGACCGCTCGAGCTCAACGCAGCCTTTCATCGCGCGGTCTGAGAGTCCGTGCCGAGGCTGCCCACAGCCAACCCCACCACGAGGCGGTTGCCTGAGCCGCTGGGTGTCGCGCAGGTCCATGACCGCTAACCTGCCACCATGGCGCTGCCCTTCGACCCGATCCGGCGCGCCGCCGCGTTGTGGCGGGCCCGCTGGGGCCCCCGAGCGCAGGTGCCCGCCATGGCGGCCGCGACCTCGATCATGCGGGTCCAACAGGTGCTGCTTGCCGACTTCGACGCAGTTGTCGGATCCCACGGGCTCACCTTTGCGCGCTACGAGGCGCTGGTCCTGCTGAGCTTCACCTCGACGGGGCAGTTGCCGATGAGCAAGCTCGGCGAGCGCCTGATGGTGCACCCCACGTCGGTGACCAACAGCGTCCAGCGGCTGGAAGCCGCGGGTTTCGTGCGCCGACTGCCCAATCCGCACGACGGCCGGGGCACCCTCGCGGCGATCACCGAGGAAGGCCGGGCCGTCATGGAAGCGGCCACCGGCGACCTGATCGCCGGGGGCTTCGGGATGTCAGTGCTGAGCGAGGCCGAGCAGGAGCAGCTCTTCACCCTGCTGTGTCGGGTCCGCGAGGCGCGCGGCGACTTCACGCAGGAGTGACCCCTCGCGTCTCGCGGCGGCCTGGCCTCGGCCAGATACTAGGACGTCCTAGTATCTGGCCCTGAGGGCGGCTACCCTGGGGCCATGGAGCAGACGTCCGGCGCAGCCCGGTGGCAGGCCCGTTACGACACGTCGATCGCCCGCGGTCAGGTCCGTGACGGCGACTTCACGACCCTGTCCGGTATGCCGGTCGAGCCGGTCTACGGGCCGGGGCTGAACGGCATACCGGAGCCGGAAACCCAGGCGGAGCGGGAGCGGATGGCGCGCATCGGCTGGCCGGGGGAGTTCCCCTTCACCCGCGGGCTCTACCCGACCGGCTATCGCGGCCGCACCTGGACCATCCGACAATTCGCCGGCTTCGGTAACGCGGTGCAGACCAACGAGCGCTACAAGATGATCCTCGAGCGCGGCGGCGGCGGGCTGTCGGTTGCCTTCGACATGCCGACCCTCATGGGGCGCGACTCCGACGACGTCTTCAGCCTCGGTGAGGTCGGCCACTGCGGGGTGGCCATCGACTCGGCGGCCGACATGGAGGTCCTCTTCGCCGGCATCCCGCTCGGCGACGTCACGACCTCGATGACGATCAGCGGCCCTGCGGTGCCCGTCTTCTGCATGTACCTCGTCGCTGCCGAGCGTCAGGGTGTCGACATCGGGGTACTCAACGGCACCCTGCAGACGGACATCTTCAAGGAATACATCGCCCAGAAGGAGTGGATCTTTGCGCCGGAGCCGCACCTGCGTCTCATCGGCGACCTCATGGAGTTCTGCACCGAACGCATCCCGGACTACAAGCCGCTGTCGGTGTCGGGCTATCACATCCGCGAGGCCGGCTCGACGGCCGCTCAGGAGCTGGCCTTCACTCTCGCCGACGGATTCGGCTATGTCGAGCTCGGGCTCTCCCGTGGGCTGGATATCGAGACCTTCGCGCCGGGGCTGTCCTTCTTCTTCGACGCGCACCTCGACTTCTTCGAAGAGATCGCGAAATTCCGGGCGGCTCGACGCATCTGGGCGCGGTGGATGCGTGACGTCTACGGGGCGAAGACCGACAGGGCCCAGTGGTTGCGTTTCCACACCCAGACCGCGGGGGTGTCGCTGACCGCCCAGCAGCCCTACAACAACGTAGTCCGCACCGCCGTCGAGGCGCTGGCGGCGGTCCTCGGGGGGACGAACTCGCTGCACACCAATGCCCTCGACGAGACCCTCGCACTGCCCTCGGAGTCGGCGGCCGAGATCGCCTTGCGCACCCAACAGGTGATCATGGAAGAGACCGGCGTCGTCAACGTCGCCGACCCCCTCGGCGGGTCCTGGTTCGTCGAGGCGCTCACCGATCGGATGGAGGCCGAGGCTGAGGCGATCTTCCAGCGGATCAAGGACCTCGGAGTATTGGGTCGCCGGCCTGGCGCGAGCGGGCAGATCGAGCACGAGATCGGCCCGATGACCTCAGGCATCCTGCGTGGCATCGAAGAAGGTTGGTTCATGTCCGAGATCGCCGACGCCGCCTTCCACTTCCAGATCGCCCTCGAGAAGGGCGACAAGAAGGTCGTCGGAGTCAACACCCTCACCGACTCGGTCAGCCACGATCTGGAGATCCTGCGGGTCAGCCACCTGGTCGAGCGCGACCAGGTCGCGACGCTCGCCGAACGCAAGGCCGCCCGTGATGACCTCCGTGTGCAGGCCGGGCTGGCGGCGATGCTCGCTGCCGCGCGCAGCGGCGACAACATGATCCCGTCGATGCTCGAGGCCGTCCGAGCCGAGGCCACTCTCGGTGAGATCTGCCACGCGCTGCGCGACGAGTGGGGCATCTACCGGGAGCCCGCACAGTTCTGAGACCCTCAACCGCTATGCCGCCGGCCGGCTCGGACGATTTGGTGTGACCTGGGGCGCTGTGCCTACCCTGGAGCACTCACGGGAGGACCACACTCACATGTCGATCGTCCGACGCCGCTTGCTGCCCGCGCCCGCACCCCTGGCCGTCGGCGTGCTCGCCTTGGGCGTTGCCCTGGCTGGCTGCTCCTCGCAGGCCACCCCGATGAGCCAGTCGACGGCGGCCGGCCCCTCGATCACGACGGGGCGGCAGACCGCCTCCGGCACGGGCTCGGCATCCTCGACAGTCGTCCCGAGCATGTCGTCGACACCCGCGGTTGCCGGTGCGGAGACCCCCGAGAAAGCCGCGTCCGAGCTTGCCCGCGTCGTCGGGGCCCAGGCCGCCGTGGTGGCCGCACCGGGCGCCGACGGTCGCACGGCTCGCGACGCCGTCTTCGTGGACAAGGCCCTGGTCGCGGCCAACGCCCAAGCCCGTCTGCTGAGCACGCTCACGGCCGCACAGAAGGCCGACCTGCCGCTCAGCCCAGCCGACCCGGTCGTGCTCGCCGTCTCACAAGGGCCGGCATACCCCCGGGTCATCATCGGCAAGGCGTCGACAGCGGCAACCGGTGCGGCGGTCATTCTCGTCCTCACGACGGGCGACCCGACGACCGGCTATCGGATCGCCTCCATGTCCAGGATGTTGCCCGGTGCGAGCATCGGACAGTTCGACGCCGTCGCGGTCGGCTCCGCGCCGGTCGGTGACGCCTCCGGCCTGTCTATCGCACCCGATGCCCTGCTCGCGGCATACGCAGGTGCCTTGGCCTTTCCCGCTCCCGCCGCGGCTCCGCAGCCGTTCGTCGACGACGCCTTCCGGGCGGCCCTGAGCCAGGGCGCGACCAGCGAGGCTGGGGCCATGGGCTCGGCCGTCACGCTCAAGCGGGTGAACACGCCGGTGGGGGTCGTCGCGGCGTTGCGGGCCAGCTCGGGCAAGGGTGCCTACGTCGTCGGTGTGCTTCAACGCGATGACACCCTCACCGAGAAGACGACCAATGCGCTCACCCCCTCGCCGGCATTCACGATCCTGTCCGGGGAGAAGGTCATCGACACAAAGGCCGTCCTGCGGACCTACGAGTTCCTCGTCTTCCACATCCCCGGGTCGCCGGGTCAGGCCACCCTCGTCGCCGCTGCCGAGCAGTTGTATGCCGCGTCGGGTTCCTGAGCTCGATCACCTGCCGGCTCGGTGCGACTGGCGGGTCTGCGGATCAGTGAGAATGTGATCATGAACAAGCCAGCCTTCACTGCCGCCGCTCTGCGCGGAGCCGTCGATCTCTCGGCCTTCAACCGGCCCGCCGGCGCAGCCGGTCGGGGCTCGGGAACGGGAGCCGGGCCGGCGCCGGGTGCGGCGGGCCCGGGTGCGGCTGGTGCGGGTGCGGCTGGTCCGGGTGCTGCGGGTGCTGCGGGGGCTGACGGCGGGCTGGTCGTCACGGCGACCGACGCGACCTTCCAGGACGTGGCCACCGCGAGCCTGCGGGTACCCGTCGTTGTCGTGCTGTGGTCCTCACGGCTGCCCCAGAGCGCGTCTTTCGTCGGGGTGATGGCCGACGTGGCCCGCGACAACGGTGGGCGCATCCAAGTGGCCGCCGTCGACGTCGATACCAACCCCGGGCTGCTGCGGGCCTTCCAGGTGCAATCGGTGCCGGCGACTGTCGGCCTTGTGCAGGGGCAGCCGGTGCCGCTGTTCGCAGGCGCGTTGTCTGCCGTCGAGGTCCAGCCGTGGATCGACGAACTGCTCAAGTTGGCCGTTCAACACGGGGTAACCGGGCGCATCGCCGTGGCCGAGCAGGCCCCCGGCGACGGCCCCGACGGTGCTGCCGGCGGCGGCGATGACGACGAGCTGCCCCCGCTGCTGCAGGCCGCCTACGACGCCATCGACCGCGGCGATCTGACGGCGGCGGTCGCGGCATACGAGCAGCTTCTGTCTGACAATCCGGGCGACACCGAGGCCGCCCTGGGGCTCGGCCAGGTGCGGCTGTTGCAACGCACCCAGGGCGTCGACTTCGCGGCGGCGCGCGCGGCAGCGGCGGCCGACCCGACCGATGTCGCCGCCCAGTGCCTCGTCGCCGACCTGGATGTGCTCGGCGGCCACGTCGAAGACGCCTTCGTCCGGCTTGTCGACACCGTCCGGGCGACGGCGGGACAGGACCGCAACCAGGCACGCCAGCATCTGCTCGGGTTGTTCGAGGTCGTCGGCAGCACCGACGAGCGCGTCCTGAAGGGGCGCCGCGCCCTGATGAGTGCACTCTTCTGAGCGCACTCTTCTGAGCGGATCTCTTCTGAGCGGTTCTCTTCTGAGCGGATCTCTGCTGAGCGGATCTCTGCAGCGGATCTCGTCAGTCCTCGGCGACCCACAGGCGTCGCCGCTCGCCGCGCACCCGGCCCTGCACCCACCAGATCGCTTCGATCGCGGCCGCGCCGATGAGCCCGACGGTGAATGCGGTCCGCATCATCGGGGCGTTGCCCGCATCGAGCAGGAAGAGCTCTTGGGTGAAGGGCAGCACGAAGATCGCGACGTATGCCGCCGCCGATACCCCGATAAGAGCGATCTTCCACCATTCGTAAGGGCGGGCGACGACCGAGAGCACCCAGGTAGCGACGATGATGACCGTCGCGAGCGCGGCCGTCGACGCCTGCATCTGCAACTGGTCGGAGGCGCCAGAGTCAGGGCGGCACAGCAGATACGTCGTGAACGTGCACGCGGCGACGACGACACCCGAGGGCAGCGCGAGGGTGAGGACTCGCTTGACGAAGCCGGACCGGGCCCGCTCGTGGTTGGGCGCGAGCGAGAGCAGGAAGGCCGGCACCCCGATGGTGAACCAGCCAGTGATCGTCACGTGAATCGGCTGCAGCGGGAAAGGCAGCTGCCAGAGCCCGACGAGCAGGGCGAGCAACACGGAATAGACCGTCTTGGTGAGGAAGAGGTTGGCAACCCGCTCAATGTTCCCGATGACCCGCCGGCCCTCGGCGACGACATAGGGCAAGGTCGCGAACTTGTTGTCCAGCAACACGATCTGAGCCACGGCCCGGGTCGCTGGGGCCCCGGCTCCCATCGCCACGCCGATATCGGCCCGCTTCAGCGCGAGCACGTCGTTGACGCCGTCGCCCGTCATCGCGACCGTGTGACCCCGGCTCTGCAGCGCGAGCACCATCGAGCGTTTCTGGTCCGGGGTCACCCGCCCGAACACCGTATGCCGCTCGACGCTGTCGACGAAGGCCGCCGGCAGGTCGGCGCTCTGCGCAGAATCTGAATCCGCATCTGAATCCACGCGGCGCAGGGCCGGCAGGCTGCGGGCGTCGACCGGACTGTCGCCGCGGACCAGCCCCAGCGTGGTGGTGACCGCGCCGACCGAGCGGGCGTTGTCGCCGGAGATGACCTTCACTTCGACCTGCTGCGCGGCGAAGTACTCCAAGGTGGCGCGGGCGTCCGGGCGGACTCGTTGCTCCAGGACGACCAGCGCGGCGGGCGTCACCGTGCCTGGGGCGGCTGGGTCGGTCACCGCCAGGGACGCCTCGGCAAGCAGCAACACTCTCAACCCGCTCTCCCCGATCTGCTCGGCCGCCTCACGGGCCGGGGTGCCCTCGGCCGCGAGCACGTCGGGAGCCCCGAGCACCCACGAGCCTTGGCTGACGAAGCTCGACCCCGACCACTTGCGGGCCGATGTGAATGGCGCGTGATGGCTCTCGACCCAGCGGGTGGTCGGTGCGGAGATCTTTTCGAGGATGGCCTGCATGCTGGCATTGGGGTTGGGTTCGGTGGCTGCGAGCTGGCCGAGGATCTCGGTCACTTCCGGAGCGAGCTGCTCGGGCGGCATACCCGATCCGTCGAAACCGCGGATCTCGGCCAGTCGCATCCCGGTCTCGGTGAGCGTGCCCGTCTTGTCGGCGCAGACGACGTCGACGCGGGCCAGGCCCTCGATCGCCGGCAGTTCTTGCACGAGGCACTGCCGTTGGCCGAGGCGGATCACCCCTACGGCGAAGGCGATCGACGTCATGAGGACGAGACCTTCGGGGACCATGGGGACGAGCGCGGCGACCATGCCGGTGATCCCCTCACGCCAGGGTTGCCCGAGGCCGAACAGCTGGGTCCAAATCGTCAGCAAGCCGACCGGCACGAGCAACCAGGACACGACGCCGAGGATGCGGTCGATGCCCGAGCGCAGCTCCGAGCCGACGAGGGTGAACTTGGCGGCTTCCTCGACCAGCCGCGCGGCATACGCCTCGCGCCCGACCTTGGTTGCGCGATAGGCACCGGAGCCGGCCACGACGAAACTGCCTGACATGACCGGATCCCCCGGCTCCTTGACGACCGGGTCAGCCTCGCCCGTGAGCAGCGACTCGTCGATCTCCAGGCTGGCCGCCTCGAGGATCTCGCCGTCGACGATGAGCTGGTCGCCGGGGCCGATCTCGATGACATCGTCGGCGACGACTTCGGTGCGGCCCATCTGCCGGGCGAAGCCGTCGCGGCGGACCGTCGGGCGGGCCTCGCCGACGACCGCGAGGTTGTCGAGGGTGCGCTTGGCCCGTAGTTCTTGGATGATGCCGATGGCGCTGTTGGCGATGATGAGCAGGCCGAACGCGGCGTTGATGAGTCTGCCGGTGGTGAGCACGATGGCCAGCAGGATGCCGAGGATCGCGTTGATGCGGGTGAGGACGTTCGCGCGGATGATCTCGCCGGTCGTGCGGCCGCTGCGGGCGGGCAGATCGTTGGTCCGCCCGTCGCGGACCCGTTCCGCGACCTCGGCTGCGGTCAGCCCCGGATGGGTGGGGGTCTGCGGGCCGGGGCCGTCCATAAGCTGTGATCCTAGGCTCAACCCTCACCTGGCTGTGCGCGTCACGCCGCTCGTGGCGGCGGTCACATGGTCCGGGCTTCTGGAGCGACCGTGGTTTCCACGATGCGTGAGGTGCGCCCGTCGGCCACCGTCATCGTGATGCCGTCCTCAGCTGAGCGGCATACGGGCGGCGGTGCGCGGCGGTGTCGAATATGCGGCAGGAGCCGTTGACCGACCCAGCCGAGGGCGACGCGACAGCCCGCGTCTTTACATCCAGGACGTTGTCGTTCGTCCACGATCTGTCGTGGACCACACAACAGGTCCTGGACCTGTTGGACAGGTCCAGGACCTGTTAGTTGGTCCTGGATCTGACCGAGAGTCTGGGGGAGCGGAGGTGTCACGCGGCGGCGGCGAAGCGCAAGCCGGCGGTGCGCAGCAGGTGCGCGACCCGACTTGGGTCGCGGAGGTCGGCCCAGGTCAGTCGCACCACCCGGTAGCCCAAGGCGCGTAAGGCGTCCTCCCGGCGCTTCTCGGCCATGAGCTGGTCACGTCCGTCGAAGCTGGCGTACTTCGTCGCCCCATCGAACTCGACGACGACTCGCTCCCGTTCGAAGAGGAAGTCGATGCGGGCCACGAAGCGGCCGTCCTGGGTGGTGATCTCCACCTGTTCTCGTGGAGACACGAGCCCCAGGTCGGCGAACACCAATCGGCTCCAAGACTCCCCCGGCGATTCGGAGTGGGCGCTGACCAAGTCGAGGATCCGGACGGCGCTGCGCGGCCGGGCCAGGAGCGCCGTGGCTGCGGCGAGGTCGTCGGGGGCGAATTCGCCTGTCCGTACCGCGTAATCGGCGGCGATGAGACCCGCTCGGGCTCCGACGGTCGATGCCGTCTGCGCGACCGCCAAGGCAGGGGCGGTGACCCGGAGACCGGCATGCTCGCGCACCTCGTCTGATGGAACGGCGGGGTGCAGCCACGCTCTGCTGGTATGCCGCGCACGTCCCGACCCGATTCCGCTGAAGTGCACCACGTCCAGGTCGACGTCCAGAACGGGCAAGCCCCACCAGGCAAGGGCCGATTGGTGGCTGACCGCCTGATGGGGCAGCCCCGTGGCGAGAGCCCTCACCGATAGGAGATGGCGACGCTGGATCGAGGCGTCGCGGAAGGCCGCTCCCGCGGCATACACACCGTGGTGCAGTCGCACCAGCTCGCCCGACTTCACGCGGGCGCGAACGGCGTTGACGTCGTAGCCACGCTCGGACAACGTCCGGTAGGTGACGATGCCGTCACCGGAAGCGATCGCAAGAGAGATGGCGGCGTCCATGGCCTCAGCGTCCCGATCAGCCGCGAGCGGTTGAAGGGGTGGGCGCGGTCCTGTGGGCGGTGTGACACGGGCGGGCAGCGTGTGGATAACCCCGCTCCAGCAGACTTTGCGGGTCCGTGCCGCTGCCCGCGATCTTGTCCTGGACCTTGTCTTTCGTCAGAGACATGTCGCGGACGAAAGACAAGGTCCAGGATGTTGCGACTCAGAGCGCGGTTGGAGCGCTGGGGTGGGCCGCAGAACGGGCCGCAGAACGGGCAGCAGAACGGGCAGCAGAACGGGCAGCAGAACGGGCAGTAGAACGGGCAGCAGAACGGGCAGTAGAACGGGCAGCAGAACCGTCAGCGGGGCATCTGGGTGCCGATGGCCCACTCCATGAAGGCGTTGTCCTCGGTGCGCCACAGCGCAGTGGCCAGCCCGGAGTTGGCCAACAGCTTCTGACAGCCCGGGCACGGCGGGTGGGTGATGGCGATCCACCCACCGCGCCGCCGGACCGGATCGGCGAAGAGCAGGGCGTTGGACTCAGCATGGATCGAGATGCAGAATCCCGGCGAGGACGGGTCCTCGTAGGGAGCGTCCGGCGGCAGTTCGTCGTGACGGAGAGCCCCGCGCGGGCAGCCGCCGTCCAGGCAGCCCTGCACGCCGGCGGGCGCGCCGTTGTAGCCCGTCGAAAGGATCCGGTTGGCCTCGTCGAAAATGACCGCCCCGACTCGGCGACGCGTGCAATCGGCGCGTTGCGCGACGGCATACGCGATGCCGACCCCCCACGAGTGCCAGCTCGGGCGCGCAGAGAAACTCACGGTGCTGAGCCTGCGCCTCGGACACCCGCGAAAGTCCCCGGGACGCCGCCGTCGGGGGTGCTGTGCGGGCGAACTCGACCGGACAGTCGGCTCACCGCCTCAGCCGCCCAACGCCGCGCTCACGACCTCGCGGGCCTCGGCCTGCACCTGCGCCAAATGTTCGGGCCCGCGGAAGGACTCGGCATAGATCTTGTAGACGTCCTCGGTGCCGGAGGGCCGGGCCGCGAACCACGCCGACTCGGTGACCACTTTGAGCCCACCGATCTTCGCGCCGTTGCCGGGTGCCTCGGTCAGCTTCGCCGTGATCGGCTCACCGGCGAGGGAATCGGCCGCGACGTCGGCCGGGGAGAGCGCGGCCAGTTTGGCCTTCTGCTCGCGGGTGGCGGGCGCATCGATCCGCGAGTATGCCGGTGCGCCGTGTTCCGCGGTCAGCGCGGTGTAGTGCTCGCTCGGGCTTCGCCCCGTCGTCGCGAGGATCTCCGAGGCCAGCAGCGCCAGCAGGATGCCGTCCTTGTCGGTCGTCCAGACCGAGCCGTCCATCCGTGCGAACGACGCCCCGGCCGATTCCTCGCCGCCGAACGGCCCCGACCCGTCGAGCAACCCGGGCACGAACCACTTGAAGCCCACCGGTACTTCGACGAGGCGCCGCCCGAGACCCGCCGCGACCCGGTCGATCATCGAGGACGACACGAGGGTCTTGCCGATGAACCCGTCGGCCCGCCAGCCGGGCCGCGCCCCGCCGTAGAGGTACTGGATCGCCACGGCGAGATAGTGGTTGGGGTTCATCAGCCCGGCATCCGGGGTGACGATCCCGTGCCGGTCGGCGTCGGCATCGTTGCCCGTGGAGATCTGGAAATCGTTCTTGGAGGCGATGAGCGAGGCCATCGCCGACGGCGACGAGCAGTCCATCCGGATCTTGCCATCCCAGTCCAGGGTCATGAACCGCCAGGTCGCATCGACGAGCGGGTTGACCACGGTGAGGTCGATCCCGAGCCGCTCGGCCATCGCGCCCCAGAACTGCACGGCGGCTCCGCCGAGCGGGTCGGCCCCGATACGGACGCCCGCGGCCTTGATCGCGGGGATGTCCAGGACATGCGGCAGGTCCTCGACGTAGGTCCCGACGAAGTCGTATGCCGCGGCCGCGGCTCGCGCCCGCGAGAAGGGGATCCGCTTGACCCCCGCCAGCCCGGCGCGGATGTAGTCGTTGGCGGCGGCGGCGATGACCTTGGTCGCGTCGCTGTCGGCCGGACCGCCGTGCGGCGGGTTGTACTTGAATCCGCCGTCGCTGGGCGGGTTGTGCGATGGGGTGACGACGATGCCGTCGGCGAGCCCGATGTTCGCGGGGAGATCGTCGACCCCGCCGATCTTGCCTCGGTTTGCCCGCAGGATGGCGTGGGACACCGACGGCGTCGGGGTGTAACCGTCGTGGTCGTCGACGAGCACGGTGACGTCATTGGCGGCCAACACCTCCAGCGCCGTGGCCCAGGCCGGCTCGGACAAGCCGTGGGTGTCCCGGCCCAGGAACAGCGGGCCGTCGAAGCCCCGCGATCGCCGGTAGTCGACGATCGCCTGCGTCGTCGCGAGGATGTGGGTTTCGTTGAAGGCCGTTCGCAGGCTCGACCCACGGTGTCCCGACGTGCCGAAGGCGACCTGCTGGTCGACGTCGTCGGGGTCGGGGACGCCGGTGTAGTAGGCCGTGACGAGATGAGCGACATCGACCAGGTCGCCGGGCAGCGCCAGGGTGCCGGCGCGTTCGTGGGTTGTCATGAGTGCTCCTGTCGTGGCGCTGCAGGGATCCGGAAAGGCGTTCGCTGGTCAGTCTTGTGGGGTCAACCACACTGCAGAGAGGTTGGGGACCGTGACGTTCACGGCATACGGCTGGCCGTCCCAGCCCTCAGAGTCGGCGTCGAGGACGAGCCCGGCCGAGCTGGGAGCGTCGGGGTAGAACCCGGCCGTGTCGAGCGCGACCCGCCACTGGCCGCCGCGGGGCAGGCCGATCCGATAGGGCTCATGGGTCTGCCCGCTGAAGTTGACGACGACTGCCACGACGGCGGCGTCGACGGCCGGGTTGCCTTCGCCGAGACGTAGGTAGGAGAAGGTGTTGGCGGTCGCGTTGTCCGCGTTGAGCCAGCGGAACCCGGCGGGGTCGTGGTCGAGCGCCCAGAGCGCGCGGTTGTCCCGATAGATGGCATTCATCTCTTTGACCTGGTTGTGGACGCGGTAGTGCAGCGGTTGCTCCATCAGCCACCAGTCCAGGCTGCGCCCGTCCGACCATTCCGATTCTTGGGCGAACTCGCAGCCCATGAAGAGCAACTGCTTGCCGGGGTGGCTCCACATATAGGCGAGGAAGGCCCTCAGGGTGGCGATTTGCTCTTCGCGGCTGCCCCGCGACTTGCGCATGAGCGAGCCCTTGCCATGCACGACCTCGTCGTGGCTGATCGGCAGGAGGAACTTCTCGGTGAAGGCGTACATGAGCGCGAACGTCAGTTTGCTGTGGTGGAATTGTCGATAGATCGGGTCCATCGCGAGGTAGCGCAGGGCGTCGTTCATCCAGCCCATGTTCCATTTGAAGCCGAAACCCAGGCCGTCGGCGTCGGTCGAGTGCGTCACCCCGGCCCAGGAGGTGGACTCCTCGGCGATCATCACCACGCCCGGAGTGCGCTTGTATGCCGTCGCGTTAGCTTCCTGGAGCAAGGCCACCGCGTCGAGGTTCTCCCGTCCGCCGTGGATGTTGGGGATCCACTCGCCGGGCTGGCGGGCATAGTCGAGGTAGAGCATCGAGGCGACGCCGTCGACCCGCAGGCCGTCGATGTGGAATTCCTCCAGCCAGTAGGTGGCGTTGGCGACCAGGAAGTTGCGCACCTCGCTTCGGCCGAAGTCGAAGATGAGCGAGCCCCACTCCTTGTGCCAGCCCTTGCGGGGGTCGGGGTGCTCGTAGAGCGGCTGACCGTCGAAGCTTGCCATCGCCCACGGGTCGGTGGCGAAGTGCCCGGGGACCCAATCGAGCAGGACGCCGATTCCGTTGCGGTGCAGGTAGTCCACCAGGAGGCGGAACTCGTCGGGGTTGCCCCAGCGCGAGGACACCGCGTAGTAGCCGGTGACGTGGTAGCCCCACGACGGGACATAGGGGTGTTCCATGACCGGCAGGAACTCGACATGGGTGAAGCCGGCGTCCCGGACGTAGTTGACGAGGTGCTCGGCGAGGCCGGCATACCCCTCGCCTTGGCGCCACGAGCCGATGTGGACCTCGTAGACGCTCATCGGGCCGTGGTGAACGTCGCGGTCGGCGCGGGCGGCCATCCAGTCCTGATCGCCCCACTCGTAGTGGGATTTCCAGACGATCGAGGCCTGCTTGGGCGCGACCTCGGCGAACTGCGCCATCGGGTCGGCCTTGAGCCGGGAACTGCCGTCCTGGCCGCGGACGAGGTACTGGTAGTTCATCCCCTCGCCGGCGCCGGGCAGGAAGAGCTCCCACACCCCGGAGGGCCGAAGGTCGCGCATCGGGTGGGAGAGGCGGTCCCAGCCGTTGAAGTCGCCGACGACATGCACGGCGGTCGCATTGGGAGCCCACACGGCGAACGACACTCCCCACACGTCGCCGAGCGGCCCGGGATAGCTGTGCACATGCGAACCGAGCACCTTCCACAACTGCTCGTGGCGGCCCTCGTTGAACAGGAACCGGTCCATCTCGCCGAGGCTCGGGGCGAAACGATAGGGGTCGTCCTGCTCGTGCTCGACGCCGTCTCCGTAGTCGACCAACAGCCGGTAGTCCTGGGTCGCCTCCACGACGTCGGTTGTGCCCGACCAGATCCCGCCCTTGACGTGGGGCAGGTCGAGCACCTGCCCGTCCGCGAGCTTGGCGCGAACCGAGGCGGCCATCGGTCGATAGCAGGTGATCGTCAACCCGCCCGGGCCGAGGTGGTGGCCGAGCAGGTCGTGCGGCTGGGAGTGGCGCCCTTCCAGGAAGGCATCGACGGCGCTGTAGTCAGCCACTTGGGCACTGGTCTGAACGGGCTCCATGTGAGTCTTTCGGTGAGAGGGGTCACGCAGGGTGGTGTGGTCGGGGGCTGCGGGGGTCGCCGTGAGAGCGTGCACCGCAGCCAGCGGGATGGGCAGCCAATCCGGGCGATTGGCCGCCTCGTAGGCGACTTCGTAGAGGGCCTTGTCCAACTCCAACGCCCGCAGCAGGGCCTGATCGCCCGGTTGGCTGCCGGCCACCCGGTGATAGGCGCCCAGGAATGCCGCTCGAGCCGCGGCGGTCCACGGTGCCCGGCCGCCCGGCGTGCCGAGCTCGGTCTCCACGGTGCCGGCCACGTAGTCGAAGGAGCGCACCATCCCCGCCACGTCGCGCAGTGCAGGCTCGGGGTGGCTGCGTTCGGCCAGCGGGCGCAGCGGCTCGCCCTCGAAGTCGATGACAAGGAAGTGCGCCGGCCCAGCAGCCAGGACCTGTCCGAGGTGGTAGTCCCCGTGGACCCGCTGCAGCTGAGGCCACGAGGCGTCCAGCAGGTCGGCGAGGGCCGCCTCCAGGGTGGCCTGCGCGCCGGCGAGGTCGGGCACGGCGGCCAGCGCAGCGGCATACCGGGAGCGGATCGAGTCGACGAGCTCGGTGCGAGCGGCCTCGGTCGCCGGCCAGGTGCCCTTGGCCGCGGCGAGGTCTCGGTGGATGCGGGCGGTTGTCTCCCCGAGAGCTGTGGCCGCGGCGCTCGGGTCGTGCCCGGCCCGACACATCTCGAGCATCTCCTGCCAGGCGTCGCGCACTCCGGGGATGCGGGTTTGTGCGGACACGGCGACGGCGCTGACCAGGTCATCTCCGACGCTATAGGTCAGCCGTCCATGGCCACGGTGCTCGGGCACATCGACCGACCCCAGCCGGGTCAGCGCTGCGGGCAGCTCGATGTCGGGGTTAATGCCCGGGGCGAGCACCCGCAGCACCTTGACGACAACCGGCTCGGCGTCGTCGAGGTCGCAGAAGATCGAGGTGTTGGACTGCTCGCCGCCGAAGACGGTGAAGGCCCGCAACTGGGGGACCAACCCGCGGTGGGGGGCGGGGAGCGTGCGGCGCAGCATGACGGCGACGTATGCCGCGTCATGCGGCCCGTCGTAGATCCACCGCCGCCCGAGCTCGGCGTGCTCGGCGACGGCGATGAGGTGGGGGTCGCCGCCGGGGAGGGGTTCGCTGCGATAGGTCAGCGGGACGTGATAGACGACCGGTTGGGGGCCGGAGCTGTCCTGAAGGACGTGGATCTCGATCACAACATCGCTGTCCGGCCCGCGGGCCGGCTCCTCCCACCGCGCCCCGCCGACCCGAACCAGCAGCGGGAGGCGAGGCTTGCCGACATACCAGCGTTGGCGGGCCAGCCACGCAGGCAGGAAGTCGACTATCGGCGGGGCGAAGCTCACGTGGTGGCCTCCGACGACAGCCGCAACCAGAAGTGGCCGCGGGGCCCCAGGCTGAGGGTGAGAGTGCCGTCGTCGCCGACCCGGGGGAAGTGGCCGCCACCGGTGAGGTCCGAGCAGTGTCGGCCGGCATACAGGACTGGCAGCTGGATGGTCGTGGACTGGGCGCTGTCGGCGAGGTTGGCCACGCACAGCACCTCCTTGGCGCCGATCTGGACGTCGGCGGCGCGGGTATATGCGAGCACTGCTGGGTTGTCGGCGACGGCGAGCGCGAAATCACCCAGGCCGAAGACCGGGTGGGCCTTGCGCACCAGCAGTGTCTCGCGGACCCAGTGCAGCAGTGACGACGACTGAGCGAGCTGGGCTTCGACATTGGTGGTGATGTAGTGGTGCACCAGCGAGCAGATGACCGGGAGATAGAGCTTGCCCGGGTCGGCGGTGGAGAAGCCGGCATTGCGGTCCGGCGTCCACTGCATCGGCGTGCGGACGGCGTCGCGGTCGGGAAGCCAGATGTTGTCGCCCATCCCGATCTCGTCGCCGTAGTAGAGGCACGGCGAGCCCGGTAGCGAGAGAACAAGTGCCTTGATGAGCTCAATCTCGGCGCGGGAGTTTCGCAGGAGCGGGGCGAGGCGACGGCGGATGCCGATGTTGGCGCGCATCCGCGGGTCCGGGGCATACCAGTCGAACATCGCCGCCCGCTCTTCGAGCGTGACCATCTCGAGGCTGAGCTCGTCGTGGTTGCGCAGGAAGGTGCCCCATTGGCAGCCGTCGGGGATGGGCGGGGTGTGCGCCAGCACCGAGATGATCGGTTCGGCGACCTCGGCTCGCAGGGCGTGGAAGAGCCGGGGCATGACCGGGAAGTGGAAGCACATCTGGCACTCGGGCGCCTGCGCGGTGCCGAAGTAGTCGACGACCTGATCGGGCAGTTGGTTGGCCTCGGCGAGCAGGATCCGTCCAGGGAACTCAGCGTCGACCATCGCCCTGAGCCGGGCCAGGAAGGCGTGGGTCTTGGCGTGGTTCTCGCCGTTGTGACCTTCATCCTCGAACAGATACGGCACGGCGTCGAGCCGGAAGCCGTCGATGCCCAGGCGCATCCAGAACCGAACCACGTCGAACATCTCCTGCTGGACCTGCTCGTTCTCGAAGTTGAGATCGGGCTGGTGGGAGAAGAACCGGTGCCAATAGAACTGCCGCCGGATTGGGTCGAAAGTCCAGTTGGAGGATTCGGTGTCGACGAAGATGATCCGGGCGTCGGGATAGCGGTCGTCGGTGTCCGACCACACGTAGTAGTCGCCGTACGGACCGTCCGGGTCGCTCCGACTGGCCAGGAACCACGGATGCCGGTCGCTCGTGTGGTTCATGACGAAGTCGGTGACCACCCGGATGTTGCGCGCGTGCGCCTGCGCGACGAGTTCGGTGAACTCCTCCAGGGTGCCGAACTCGGGGAGCACCGAGGTGTAGTTCGAGATGTCGTAGCCACCGTCGCGCAGTGGTGAGTCCGAGAACGGCGGCAGCCACAGGCAGTCGACGCCGAGCCACTTCAGGTAGTCCAGACGGGCGATGAGTCCGGTGAAATCACCCGAGCCGGAACCGGTCGAGTCGCCAAAGGCTCGGACGAGCACTTCGTAGAACACGGCCGTCTTGAACCAGGTGGGGTCGGGGCGCAGACCCGTCCCGGTGGGCTGCATCGTCATCGCATTGGATCCTCTTCAGCTGCCGACGAGCTCGAGGATGTGGACCGGTTCGGTATCGGCACCGAGGCGGGCATAGGCGTGCTGAGTCCAGTCCCACGTCGCGCCCGTCACCAGATCGTGGACCTGGAAGCTGTCGTTCCAGTCCAGTCCGAGGGCCGGCATGTCGAGGGTGATCTCGGTTTCGCGCGTCGAATGCGGATCGAGGTTGGCGACGACGATCACCGTGTCGCGACGTCCGTCGGGCAGCACACGGCTCTTGGAGAAACACATGATGTTCTCGTCGGGGACGGCGTGGAAGTGCAGGTTGCGCAGCCAGCGCAGCGACGGGTGGGCGGCGCGGGCCGCGTTGAGCATCGTCAGATAGCCCGCGAGCGACTGGCCTTCCTTCGGCCCGCCGGGTTCGTAATCGGCCCAGCGTCGGTCCTTGAACTCGTACTTCTCGTTGTCGATCTGTTCCTCGACACCCGGGCGGGCCACCGACTCCATGAGCTCATAGCCGGTGTAGATGCCGTAGGTCGGCACGAGCAGCGCGGCCAGCGCGGCTCGCAGCTTCCAGGCCGTCGGCCCTCCGTATTGCATGAATGGCGTGAGGATGTCGTGGGTCGTCGGCCAGAAGCTGGGACGCATGTATGCCGCCGCGTCCCCGGCCAGCTCGCGGCAGTATGCCTCGAGCTCCCACTTCTGGTTGCGCCATGCGTAGTAGGTATAGGACTGCTGGAAGCCAGCCTTGGCCAGGGTGTGCATCATGGCCGGCTTCGTGAAGGCTTCGGACAGCCAGATGACGTCCGGGTGCTCGCGTGCCACGTCGGCGATGAGCCACTGCCAGAACTCGACCGGCTTGGTGTGCGGGTTGTCGACCCGGAAGGCCCGCACCCCGTGGTCGATCCACACCTGGATCATCCGGCGCACCTCGGCGTAGGCCCCGGCGGGGTCGTTGTCGAAGTTGAGCGGATAGATGTCCTGGTACTTCTTCGGAGGGTTCTCTGCATATGCAATCGTGCCGTCGGCGCGGGTGGTGAACCACTCGGGGTGGCTGGCGACGTACGGGTGGTCTGGGGAGCACTGCAAGGCGATGTCAAGGGCGACCTCCATCCCCAGCCGGTGCGCCTCGGCGACAAAGGCGTCGAAGTCCTCGAAGGTGCCCAGCTCGGGGTGCAGGGCGTCGTGGCCACCGTCGGGCGAGCCGATCGCATAGGGGCTGCCCGGGTCGCCGGGCAGGGCGGCGAGGCTGTTGTTCCGACCCTTGCGGGCCGTTGTGCCGATCGGGTGGATGGGGGTGAGGTAGACGACGTCGAAGCCCATCGCGGCGATGGCGGGCAGGCGCTTCGTCGCGGTGCGGAACGTGCCCGAGGTCCATTTCCCGGTCGTAAGGTCGCGGGTCGCGCCTTCGGAACGGGGAAAGATCTCATACCAGGCGCCGTAGAGGGCCCGCTCGCGCTCGACATGCAGAAGGTATGCCGGGCTCGGACTTACCTTCTCCCGGAAGGGATGGGTGTCGAATACGTCCTGGACCTCCGGCGCGGTGGCTGCGCGCAGCCGTGCCACCGGCGGGCGGGAGACATCGCGCAGGGCGGTCACGGCGTCGGCGAGTTCATCGCGCTCGTCCTCGGTGGCGGCTGCTGGCAGGGCGGCGAGGGCTGCCTCGATGACCTGGGCGCCCTCCTCGAGCATGAGTTCGCTGTCGATCCCCGCCTCGATCTTGATCGTGCCGTCGTGGACCCAGGTGCTCCACGGATCCGACCAGCCTTCGACCCGGTAGCTCCACCATCCGGTGCAGTTGGCGGCGACCTGGCAGTGCCAGATCGACAGGCCGACGTTGACGCAGGTCATCGGATAGAAGTGATCGACGCCGTCGGGGTCGGTGAGCACGGCCGTCGCGTTGACCGCGTCGTGGCCCTCGCGGAAGACCCGAGCCTCGACCCAGAAGACTTCGTCGACGACCGACTTGGCCGGGCGGGTGCCGCCGTCGACGCTCGGGAGCACACCGACGACCGGGATGCGGCCCATCGGCAGCACCCCCGGGTGAAGCGGGTCGCCCGGGCCGGGGGAGAGGGCCGGGCCCGCGTTGGCTGTCGGGCTCGTGGGCATCGGGGTCTCGATGGCCGGCACGTCGCTCTCGGGGCCCGGCTCGGGCTGTGGGGTGGGCGGTTCGGCGGGCTCGCCGAGCGGCCTTGGCGGCATACCGGAGTCTGTGACTCCGGATGGGCGTGGTGAGCGTGTTGCGGAGCCTGCTGAGGTCGAGCCGGAGCGGGACGGGCGCTTGGATGTCGGGGTTTCGCTCACGGGTCCGACGCTACCCGGTTGGGTGCTCCTGGCGCAGTCCCGGGGTCTGGGGACACGTCGCACATCGACTCTCGGATGTAAGCGGTTGCCCAGCGCCGGGCCGGTGTGTCCACCACCCGGTGCCCGTCCGGTGCTACCACGCGGTAGCACTTATAGTCGCCCCCGTGAAGGCCATCCGACGCTTCAACGTTCGCACCGTCCTGCCGGAGCGCATCTCCGCACTCGGCGACCTTGCCCTGAACCTGCATTGGTCGTGGCATCCGCCCACCCGAGCGCTCTTCGAGAGCATCGATCCCACCCGGTGGGCGCAATGCCATGGGGACCCCACCGCTCTGCTGGCCCGGCTCTCTGCGGACGAGCTCGCCGCGCTCGCCGCCGACGCCGAGTTCGTCACCCGTGTCGAGGCCGCCCGGGCATCCCTGGACCGTTACCTCGACGCCCCCCGCTGGTATCAACAGTGGGCGGACGGGCAGCAGGCTGACGGCCAGCCCGGCGCTCCACGGGCGATCGCCTACTTCAGCCCTGAGTTCGGCCTCACCCACGTTCTGCCGCAGTACTCCGGCGGCCTGGGGATCCTGGCCGGTGACCACCTCAAAGCGGCCTCCGACCTCGGCGTGCCGATGGTCGGTGTGGGCCTGTTCTACAAGACCGGCTACTTCAACCAGTCGCTCAACGCCCTGGGATGGCAGCAGGAGGACTATCCGGTCCTGGACCCCGACGGACTGTCGCTCGCGCTGATGCGCGAGGCGGACGGTTCCCCGACGGTCATCGAACTGCGGCTGCCAGGCGGACGCATGCTCAAGGCGCACGTGTGGAAGGTCCAGGTCGGGCGCGTTCCGCTGCTACTTCTCGACTCGGATGTCACGGGCAACGACGACGCGGCCCGCGCGGTCACCGATGCGCTCTATGGCGGCAGCGGTGACCGACGGTTCGAGCAGGAGTTGCTGCTCGGTATCGGCGGCGTCCGGGCGCTGCGCGCCTGGTCCCGGCTCACCGGCGAGCACGAACCGGACGTCTATCACACCAACGAAGGGCACGCCGGCTTCCTGGGCATCGAGCGGATCTCCGAGCTCGTGCGTGATCAGCGGATGACCTTCGACGAGGCGCTCGAGGCGGTGCGGGCCTCGACTGTCTTCACCACGCACACTCCGGTGCCGGCCGGCATCGACCGCTTCCCCGATGACAAGATCTACGTGTATTTCGGCGGCGAGTGCTCGATGACCGGGATCCCGCTGGACCGGCTGCTGGCGCTCGGCGCCGAGACCTATCCGGGCGGCAGCCAGGGGATGTTCAACATGGCCGTCATGGGACTGCGGCTGGCCCAGCGAGCCAACGGGGTGTCGCAACTGCACGGGCACGTCAGCCGGGACATGTTCGAGGGGCTGTGGCCGGGCTTCGATCACGACGAGGTGCCCATCGGCAGTATCACCAACGGCGTCCACGCCCCGACCTGGGTCGATCCGAGGATCTTTCAACTCGCCGAGAAATACCTCGGCACCGACGAGATCGAGCGCGAGGGCCTCTGGGGGCGCATCCGCACGATCAACTGGGACGAGATGTGGGCGGTCAAGCGCCAGATGCGCGAGCAGCTTGTCCTGGATGCCCGCAGGCGGGTCAAGGAGGCGTGGGTGCACCGCGGCGCGAGTGCCGCCGAGCTCATGTGGACCGACGAGATCCTCGACCCCGACGTCCTGACGATCGGGTTCGCCCGGCGGGTGCCGACCTACAAGCGGCTCACCCTCATGCTGCGCGACCCGGCCCGGCTGAAGAAGCTGCTGCTGGACAAGAAGCGCCCCGTGCAGCTGGTCATCGCCGGCAAGTCGCACCCGGCCGACGACTTAGGCAAGAGGCTCATCCAGCAGATTGTGCAGTTCGCCGACGACCCCGACGTCCGCCACCGGATCGTCTTCCTGCCCAACTACGACATCGAGATGGCTCTCAAGCTGTATCCGGGCTGCGACGTCTGGCTCAACAACCCCCTGCGGCCCTTCGAGGCGTGCGGGACCTCGGGCATGAAGGCGGCGCTCAACGGCGGGCTCAACCTGTCCATCCTCGACGGCTGGTGGGACGAGTGGCACGACGGGAACAACGGCTGGGCCATCCCGACCGCTGACGGGGTGCAAGACCCCGAGCGCCGCGACGACATCGAGGCCGCTGCGCTCTATGACATCATCGAGAACTCGGTGCGGGTGCGGTTCTACGACCAGAACGAGAACGGTCTGCCGCTCAACTGGATGGAGATGCTCATCCACACCCTTGAGACCCTCGCCCCGAAGGTGCTGGCGACCCGAATGGTTCGCGACTACGTCACCGAGCTCTACGGCCCGGCGGCGAAGGCGGGCTGGGCCCTGGACGGGCCGAAGTTCACCGGAGCCAAGGAGCTCGCGGCATACAAGGCGAAGGTGCGCTCCGTGTGGCCGTCGGTTCGGGTCGAGCACGTCGAGTCCTCAGGCGTCTCGGACTCGCCGCAGGTGGGCGACGAGCTCACCGTGCGTGCCTATGTCGATCTGGGCACGTTGCGGCCCGACGAGGTGCGGGTGCAGGTGGTCTACGGGGTGGCTTCGGACCGTGACGACACCATCCGGCAGCCGACCCTGGTCAAGCTCAAACATGCCGAGAGCTACGAGGGTGATCGCCACCAGTTCGTCGGGTCGGTGATGCTCACCCGGACCGGCGCGTTCGGCTACAGCGTGCGGGTGTTGCCCAAGCACAAGGGCCTGATCTCCGCGAGTGAGATGGGCCTGGTCGCCAACGCCTGACCGGCAGGGGAGCCGGCGCGACGATCAGTCCAGCAGGGCCTTGACCTCGGCCGAGGCATAGAAGGGTTCGAGCTGTGCCCGCACCATCCGCTCCAGGTCGCCTGAGTCCCGCAGGGCTTGGACGACCCAGGGCGCGAGGCGGACCAGATCGTCAACGAGGTCCGCACGGCTGAGCTGGAGCTCGTCGAGTAGTTCGGTCGGGGTGTAGCCGCCGAACCACTCGAAGAAGGCTTCGACGATGACCGCACCGATGGCTGCGACGTGCTCGTGCGCCAGGGTGTTGAGGGTCAGCTCGTGCGCCGCCCCGACCACCCCGGCGATCTCCTCGCGGGTCGCGACGTGGCTGAGCCCGGCGACCGGCTCGTCGGAGAGCTGATCCCAGACCTCCAGGACCGCCTCCCGGGTTGTCGGGTCCCGAACCGTGTCGAGGAGGATGCTGTTGAGCCGGCGCACCGCGAAGGTGCCGCTCTTGCCCATCGTGTCGCCGATCAGAGACTCGAACTGCTTGTCCGCGGCGCCCTTGATCTTCGAGGCGGCGCTTGTGCCGAGCCACATCAACGGGCCCATGCCGGGCACCTTTCCCGCAATCGCCTTGTTGGCCGCAAGGACCTCGCCGGCGATCCGACCCATGAACCGTGAGGCCACCATGCCGACCAACGGACTGTCGGCCAGCCGGTCCAGAGCTCGTTCCAGTAAGGGGGTCAGCGCGAGAAGTTCGTCCACGATCACCACGACGTGCTCGCGTTCGACGGCGTGGCTGAGCGGGTAGGGCTCGGGGAACCCCTCGTGGGCCACCGTGGTCGCCAGCTCGACGATGCCCCGAACGCCGGGACTGCCCGGCACGGTCTGCAGCGCTCGCACCACGAGGGCCGTGATCGTCTCGTGATCGATCAGTTCGCCGAGGGTATGCCGTCCCGCCGCGGCGAAGAGGTCCTCGGTCAATTGGGTCACCGTGGCCTCCAGCTGGTCCCCGGTGAGCCGCTCGAGGTGGTAGGCGACCTGCGCGTCGAGCAGCGCTGCGGCCAGGGACTTCGTGCGTGACGTTCGACTGGCCATGCGCAGACGCTACGGGACTCGGGTCCTCCGCGGGCGACATACGGGCGGGGTTTGCCTCAGCTGATGGGTGCGCCCCCATCTTCGGGACTGTTACCCCGGCGAGATGTCTTCGTGAATGCAGAGATAGTTGCCCTCGGGGTCCTTGAACCAGGCCGCCTTCTCTGCACCCAGCACACACACGCTGTCGATGGTCTTCAGCCCCGGGAAGTCGTACTCCTCGAAGACAACGCCCACCTGCTTCAACTCGGCGATGGTGGCGCCGATGCCATCGACCTTGAAGCTGATCGCCGTGTGGTCCGCTCTCGTTCCTTCGGGCTTCGGGAAGAGCGCGAGGGTGCTGCCTCCCACCGAGTAGACGAACTTCCCGTCGGGCTTGAAGCCGCCTGGGTGAAGGCCGAGGCGGCCTTCATAGAATGCGCGGGCACGGGCCATGTCGACGACGGGCAGCATGGTCGTGACGGATGCGTTGGTCAGCATGTTCACACCTTTCGCTCCTCCGGCGATGGCGGACGCGAGACGTTGTGCTGTTGGGTCCGCTTAACAACCATAAGGTCAGGCCGGCGCCCCCACACGTCGAACCGGGGACTCCGCGAGAGCTCATCTCCCGCATGCCTCGGGACTACTCGTCGCGCTGCTGATCATATGCAAGAACCGCCCGTATGCCGCGCGCTTGGTTGTCCACAGGCGAGCGGGCGCTCCGAGGTGCAGACGGCCGGAACGCACTAGCCTGACCTCAGCCGACTCAGGGGAAGGTGCAGGCGATGGCCGATGGTGTGGCGTTGGTCGAGAGCGAGGTGCGTGAGCTGATCCGTCGCTCGGGCCTCGATCCGACCCGTCGTCCGGCGGAGGTCGACCGGCTCGTGCGGGAAGCGGTGAGCGACTACGACGAGCGCGCGATGCGGTCGGGGTTGCCGGTTCTGGCCGATCTCGAGGGGGCGGTCAAGTCGATTCTCGACGTCGTCGCCGGGTTCGGGCCGTTGCAGCGCTATCTCGATGACCCGCAGATCGAGGAGATCTGGATCAACTCCCCGGACCGGGTTTTCGTCGCCCGGGCCGGCGTCGCGGAGCTGACGACGACGATTCTCTCCGCCGACGCGATCCGCGACCTGGTCGAGCGGATGCTGCGCTCGTCGGGGCGTCGGGTCGATCTGAGCAGCCCGTTCGTGGACGCGACCCTGCCCGACGGCAGCCGTTTGCACGTCGTCATCCCGGACATCACCCGTGAGCATTGGCACGTCAACATCCGCAAGTTTGTGGTCAAGGCCGATCACCTCGATGACCTTGTCCGGCTGGGCACCCTGACCCGTCCGGCAGCGACCTTCCTGGAGGCGGCCGTCGTCTCCGGGCTCAACATCCTCGTCGCAGGGGGCACGCAGGCTGGCAAAACTACCCTGTTGGGATGCCTCGCCGCAGCGATCCCGGCCCGCGAGCGGGTGGTGACGTGCGAGGAGGTCTTCGAGCTGAAGATCCCGTTGCGTGATGTCGCGAGCATGCAGTGCCGTCAGCCCAGTCTGGAAGGTACCGGTGAGGTGCCGCTGCGTCGGCTGGTCACCGAGGCTTTGCGGATGCGCCCGTCGCGGATCATCGTCGGAGAGGTGCGCCAGGCCGAGAGTCTGGACCTGCTCATTGCCCTCAACTCTGGCTTGCCTGGGATGTGCTCGTTGCACGCCAATTCCGCCCGCGAGGCGATTATCAAGATGTGCACGCTGCCGTTGCTGGCGGGCGAGAATGTGAGCCCGAAGTTCGTCGTGCCGACCGTGGCCAGTTCGGTCGACCTTGTCATCCACATGGCCTTGGAGGCCGATGGGGTGCGTCGGGTGCGAGAGATCGTCGCGGTCCCCGGCCGGGTCGAGGGCGATGTCGTCGAGACGGCCGACATCTTCACCACCCGAGGGGGTGTGCTGCGCCGGGCCGACGGCTTTCCGCCGCACGTCGATCGGTTCGAGCAGGCCGGCTATCGGATCGCCGCCCTGCTTGCGCAGGAGGTCGGGTGAGTGCCTTCGCCATCGGCCTGCTCCTGGGCGCCGGCGTCTTCTGTATCTATTGGTCCTGGTGGCCCCGTCAGTCGGGCGGCGTTCGACCGGCCCGTCGGACCCTCGCCGATCGGCTGCGCGACGAGCTGGTCCAGGCGGGTTTCGAGTCCGTCACCCCAGCGCAGCTGCTCACCGTTTCCATCGTCGCGTTCGTCGTCGTCGGTCTCGGTTCCTATTCCATGACGCGGGTCGTGCCGATCGCGCTGTGCTTTGCCGCGATGGCGGCGTACGGGCCTCGGGCGTTGGTGGGGATGCGGGCCCGCAAACGACGCACCCAGCTTCGTGACCTATGGCCCGACGCGGTCGACAATCTCGCGTCGGCTGTCCGAGCGGGTCTCGCGCTGCCGGAGGCGCTGTCGCAGCTTGCCGTCCGGGGCCCTGAGGAGCTGCGGCCCGCCTTCGCGGCCTTCGCTGAGGACTATCGGGCGACTGGCCGCTTCCAGGACTGCCTTGATCGGCTCAAATCGCGGTGTGCCGACCCCGTTGCCGACCGGCTCGTCGAATCGTTGCGGATCGCCCGCGAGGTCGGCGGCTCGGATCTCGGCCGGGTGTTGCGCACCCTGTCGAGCTTCCTGCGCGAAGACGGCCGCACCCGAGCGGAGTTGGAGACCCGGCAGGGCTGGACGGTTAACGCGGCCCGACTCGCCGCGGGCGCGCCCTGGGTCGTCCTCGCGATGATGTCGATTCAACCGGACTCGTTGAAGGCCTACAGCAGCGCCGCAGGAACGGTCGTCCTTGCGGTCGGCGCCGCGGTCACCGTCGTCGCGTATCGACTCATGGTTCGCATCGGCCGGCTCCCCGAAGACGAGCGGGTGCTGCGATGAGCTGGCTCGGAGCGTGGTCGTGGATCGGCGCCATTGCCGGGCTGTGGTTGGGGATCGGCCTCGCGCTGATCTACCTCGGACTGCCCGCCAACCGAGTCCCCGGCATCGAGGCCCGGATCGCTCCCTACCTGCGCGACGCACTCGCACCCTCGCAACTGCTGCACCGGATGCCGTCCAACGTGTCCTGGGGTGCGCGGGCCGCGGGACCGATCATCGGCGATCTCGCGCGGTGGGTTGAGCGGCTCATGGGCGGCTCGGCCTCGGTGCGTCGACGTCTGCAGCGTGCCGGGTTGGCCCCCGACGTTGAGGCCTTTCGGGCTGAACAAGTGCTCTGGGGGTTGGCCGGCGGGTTGCTTGGCACCGTTCTCGGGATGCTCGCGGTGGTGACCCGTGGGGCAAACCCGATCGCCGCGGCGGGTCTGGTGGTGAGCGCCGCGCTGGTGGGGATCATCGCCCGAGACCAGTGGCTGTCCCACCAGGCTGATACGCGTGAGCGGCGGATGCTCATCGAATTCCCCACTGTCGCGGAGTTGCTCGCGCTGGCCGTGAGCGCGGGGGAGGGCGCAACGGGCGCCCTGGATCGGGTCTGCCGACTGTCCAGGGGCGAGCTGGCCACCGAACTGGGCAGATGCCTGGCCGATGCCCGGGCCGGGGCAAACCTCCCGACGGCCCTGCAGGGACTGGCCGATCGCACTGCGTTGATGAGCCTTTCGCGATTCGTCGACGGCATGGTTGTTGCCGTCGAGCGAGGCACCCCTCTGGCCGAGGTGCTGCGCGCGCAAGCTCAAGATGTCCGTGAGAGCGGCCGTCGAGCGGTCATGGAGGCGGGGGGTCGCAAGGAGATTGCCATGATGGTTCCCGTCGTCTTCCTGGTCCTGCCGGTGACCGTCCTTTTTGCCGTGTTTCCGGGCGTCGCCTTCCTCAGACTTTCCATGTGACGCCATGTCCGACATCGTTAACACCCGCAATGTCACACCACCGTCTCAATCCCAGGGGATGCAATGACAAGCCTTCGCGCGGCATACCAGGTCGTTGTCTTCACGATCGTGGCGCAGCTACTCGCCGCGGCGACGCGGCGACGCGACCGCGGAGACGTCCCCGGCTGGGTGCTCATCACGGTGATGACCGCCGGGCTGGTGTCGGCGTTGTGGATCTTCGCCGGGCCGGCCCTGCTGGAGATGCTCACGAGTGCACTGGCCTCGGTCACGGGCAAGAAGTAGCCGATGCGCCCGCGGCGCCTGGCGCTGCCGAGCCGCGACTCTGGTTCTGCAGTGGCTGAGTTCGTGATGGTGGCGAGCCTGGTGTTACTGCTTGGCATGAGTGTCTTCCAGCTTGGGCTCGTCCTACACGTGCGGAACACACTCATCACGTGCGCGGCGGAGGGCGCCCGGACGGGAGCCCGCGCCGACGCGGGCGTCGCCGACGCGGTGGGACGCGCCCGCAGCATGATCGCCGATTCACTCAGTCCGGTGTATGCCGAGCAGGTCAGTGCCCGACACACCGTCACCCCGGCCGGGGTGCGGGTCCTGGAGGTCACGGTCGTCGCGCCGATCCCGGTCATCGGGCTGATCGGACCGAGCGGCTCGATGACGCTGAGCGGCCGATCCTTCGAGGAACGTCAGGTGAGCGTGCCATGACCGCTCGCATCGATCGTGCCGGAGTGCGCCTGCTCATCCACCGGCGTCTGGGCGGCGGCGAGCAGGGCCGGGCAATCGTCGAGTTCGTCTTTCTCGGCGTCATGCTGTTCGTGCCGTTGGTCTACCTCGTCATCGCCCTAGCCGCCGTGCAAGGTGCCGCCTTCTCGGCAACGACGGCAGCCCGCGAAGCCGGTCGGGCCTTCACCACGGCCGACCGGGAGGACGAGTCGCTGGCCCGGGCTCGGGCGGCGGCAGCCCTGGCGTTCGAGGACTTCGGGTTCGGGCAGGCCCAGGCCGGGATCGAAGCCGCGTGCGACGGCTCACCTTGCCTGCGCCCGGACGCCCGGGTAAGCATCACCGCGACCATCCACGTGCGCCTGCCGCTGATCCCCGCCCTCGGCGGTGACGACGTGGCGGCGATTCCGGTGTCGGTCACGCATATCGCGAGTGTCGACCGGTTCGGCGGCCGGTCATGACTGGCTGGATGCGCCGTGGATTCTCGGCGCGTCCCCGCGGCGAACGAGGCCAGATCTCCGTGCTCATCGTGGGCCTCTTCGTCATCGCCGCCCTGCTGGTGATCGGAGGGATCGACGTCACCGCGGCGCAACTCGCACGGATCCGACTCATCGACACGGCCGATGCCGCAGTGCTGGACGCCGCAGATGCCCTCGATGAAACCGGTGCTTATGAGCGCGGGTTGACCCACTCCGTCGCGGTCAGCTCGGCAACTGTGAAGCAGTCGGCGCGGTCCTTCGCCGTGGCACGCGGCGAGTTGGAGGGAATCCGGGCCTGGTCGGTCAATGACACGACCCGGGCCGAGGGGTCGGAGACCGCCGTCGTCGTCCTCGATGCCGTCGTCGACCTCCCGATGACCGGCGGGGTGCTCGCCGCCCTGGGCCAGAGCGTGAGTCTGCAGGTCCAGTCCCGCGCCCGCGCTCCGCTTCAGCCCTAGCGCGCAGCCAGTGCACGCGCGCACGACGATCGCTGGCTTGGTCGAGGTCGCCGTTGATGCGCCCGATCAGGTGCCGGATACGAGTGCTGCCGGTAGGTGGCGCCTATAAGGTCAGTGGCGGTCCGACGACGAACTTGCCGTACCGTCGACTGACTTCGGCCATGCGAGCGACGCCAGGCATTTGGGGGGCCAGCAGACCGGCTGTGTCCGGACGTCTCCCCGTCGGGGCCCTCGGCGGGACGGAGATGTCGAAATGGGAGGTGTCGCGGATCTGTGCCGGCCTGGACGAGCCTCCACAGAGTCACCGAGGGGGTCCGCTTTCACCCGTCGATTAGGGGTCAGTTTTCACCCGTCGCTGACATTCGGTTTGGCCGTGGCTGGGGAGTGACTTTGCGACCGACTTCGGGCGGACCCACAAGGTTCTCCGGCGCTGCTGGCCTGTGGTCCCCGGCCTCGGCAGGGGACCTGCGCACCGCCAACCCCGAACCTGACTCGGATCAGCTCGGGCGCAGCTTTGACCGGCTGAGACCTGCTGCTCGGCTGGTTCGGGACTGTCGCTCATGTGAAAGGGCTGTAGAGGAGCAGCGGAAGTGTAAACATGCTTCGCTCCGCTGGGACGGCCATGAGCGCTGTGGAAGTTGCGGGCCGTCGTCCGGACGGTCGCTGCCGACTCGAGGCGAGCCGTGGGGGGTGATCGAGCAGATCCGCCGTGAGCACGCCTCCGTCAGCGGTGTCCGACGGCAGTTCGGCACCGGGTGGCGGACCGTGTGGGAGGCGATCCTGCCCCTCATGAAGGCGGCCCCCGCCGGAGTCCTCTTCAAGGCGTAGCGATCCTTGGTGTCGACGAGCACGTGTCGCACCATGCGTTGACCAGCCGAGCTCGCCGCGTCGGACCCGTTCCACGGATACAAGGACGCATCGGCGACCGGTTGCACAATGCCTGCGCAGGCTTTGGGCGCGGCTGTTTGCGCCGACCCCGAATGGCGTCGGGCTCGACCGAATGCGTTGGACTCGGCTTGGGCGTAACGTTGGAACGATCATCGAGCCCGTGACCTGGGGTCGCCGGCCAGGGCTGACCTAGCTTGCCGACCGACGCCCTCCATGGGTCGCAGGGGGGCGTCAGCCTCCGCTGGGCTTCGAGCGCCGCTCGGGCGATCAGGTCGGCGACCTTCGTCATCACCTTGGCGTGGCCCCCTTCCGGCACTAGCGAGATCAGCTCACCCCCGTGGTCGCCCGACACGCTGGCCCATCGTTCGACGGTGTCGGGATCGTCCCACCGCCGAACGATGACGAAGTGGCCGGGGTCCTCGGCGTCGTGGAGGATCATTCCCTCGCGTGCCCCTCCGAGCTGCGTCGCCGCGTCAGCGAACCTGCGGAACGCGTCGACGAACGCCGCGGGTTCGGCGTCGCCGATCGACCACTCGCTGACGGTCCAGGTGTCGCCCATGACGGCCCTCCCGCGTCCAGTGCGCCCGCTGGTGCGGGCGGCTCCCAGCAAGCATGCAGGGTCGTGGCGCTCCCGTTCACGGATCGGGAGACCTTTGGACGCGGTTTGCTACCTGTCCGACTATTTCGGGTTCGTTCGCTACTAGCCGGGTTGGCCCTTCCGGGCGCCCGTTCGGGCTGAAAGTGTCCTTGTGCCGTCCGGTGACGTCGGGTGGTCTATGCCCGTCGAGTGGGTCTACTAGCCGGGCGACTCGCGACATAAGGGAACGGCGCTGACTCGGGCCTGGGTGACGAGGGCTCGGGCGAGTTCGACGGTGCGGTGGGCGCGCAGCCCGGTTGCGGTTGCCCTCTGTTTCGCGCGCTCGTCAAGGCGCTGCCCGAAGGGAACCGCAGGGTTTCGTGGTCGGCGGCATCATCCGTCCTACACTCGAATGTATGTCGCCCGCTAGCACGCGGGCCTCCGCCACCGACATCGCCAACGGTGTCCGCAGCGGTTGGCTCTCGCCCCTAGGCGTCGTGACCGACGCCCTCGGACGGATCGCCCAGGGGGATGCGCGGGTGGGCGCCTTCCAGGTGGTCCGAGTCGATAGGGCGCTCGCGGATGCGGAGGAGGTAGCTGGCCGCAGCGACCTGTCCCAATTACCGCTGGCCGGGGTGCCGATCGCCGTCAAGGACAACGTTGCGGTTGCCGGGGAGCTGATGCGGGACGGGTCGCTAGTCACCGCGGACGAGCCGCAGGCCGCTGACCACCCGGTGGTAGCCCGGCTACGCGCGGCGGGTGCGGTCATCGTGGGTATCACCCGAGTACCTGAGCTTTGCGTGTTCGGCGCGACCGACTCGGCGTTCGGTATCACACGCAACCCGTGGGACCTGGCCCGAACCCCGGGCGGCTCCTCCGGCGGCTCGGCGGCTGCAGTCGCCGCCGGGATGGTCCCGGTCGCGCACGGAAACGACGGGATGGGGTCGATCCGCATCCCGGCAGCTTGTTGCGGCGTGGTCGGGATCAAGCCGGGAGCAGGACTCGTTCCGGCCCAGGTGGGGAACAACGACTGGTACGGCCTGGCCGAGAACGGCTCGCTGGCCACGACGGTCGCAGACGCCGCACTCCTGCTCTCCGTCATGGCCGGTGAGCCACGCCTGGCCAAGGTAGACGAGCCGAGCCACGCCCTGCGCATCGGCGTGTCCACGAAGCCGCCCATCAACGGCGTCCGCCCGGACCGCGAGCACGTGCGCGCCGTCGTGCGGGCCGTGCGACTGCTCCAGACCGCCGGGCACCACCTCACGCGCGTCGACCCGCCGTACCCGCGCAACCCGGTCCCGGTCCTGGCGCGCTGGTTCGCCGGTGCGTCCATAGATGCGGAAGGTCTCGACCGCGCTGGCCTCGACCGGGCCGTTCGAGTCCATGCGGCGATCGGTGACCGAGTCCGCAGCCGGGACCTGATCAAGCCCAGCGACCGAGAGGACTTCCGGTCGAGGATGGCTACCTACTTCGAGCGGCTCGACCTGCTGATCACACCGACGCTCGCTGCTCCTCCTCTCAGGGCCGCCCGATGGGGGCAACGTGCGTGGCCGTGGGTCTTTGCCGCGAATACCCGCTTCGCGCCGTACTGCGCCGCGTGGAACTACGCCGGCTACCCGGCCATGTCGGTGCCTACTGGAGCGCATCCGCACACGGGACCCCGCTGGCCGTGCAGCTCGTCGCGCCCGACGGCGGCGAGCAGCTCCTGCTTGGCGTCGCGACCCTGCTCGAACGTCTTGCACCCTGGGCTCGCGTCGCACCAGGCGTTCGGCGGTGGCCCATTGTCGACGCCGGTCGCCGGGCACGGCGCCGACGAGGCGGATGACGGCGGCTTCGTTGGGGAAGATCCCAACGACTCTGGCGCGGCGCTTGATCTCCTTGTTGAGCCGCTCCAACGGGTTGGTGGACCAGATCTTGCGCCAGTGCTCCCTGGGGAAGACCGCGAAGGCGAGGACCTCGGCCTTGGCCGGGTCCATCAAGGTCCCGATCTTGGGGTATCGGGCGGCGAGCTCGTCACGGACCTTGTCCCACTGCTTGCTCATCGAGGCTAGGTCGGGTTGGGCGAAGATCGTGCGGAACACGGCGGCGACCATCTCGATCTCGTGGCAGGTGCGCCAGGACGTTGCGGATGAAGTGCACCCGGCACCGCTGGTGGCTGCTGCCCTGCATCGCCCGCCCGATGGCAGCCACGAGGCCCGCGTGCTGATCGGAGATCACGAGCTTGCACCCCGCCCAGGCCGCGCTTTGAGCCCGGTCAGGAATCCCCGCCAGAACACCTCCTCGTCCTCGCTGTCGCCGACGTCCAGTCCGAGGATCTCCCTGGCGGCCCTGCCGGGTGACGCCGGTGGCGACCACGACAGCCTTGGACGTGGCCATGCCGTGCTCAGAGCGCACGTGCAGGTACGTCGCGTCGAGGTAGACGTGCGGGAACTCGGTGTGGTCCAGGCGGCGGGTGCGGAACGCCCCACCGCCTCGTCCAGCCCGGCACAGATCCGGGAGACCTCGGACTTGAGATCCCGGTCCCGCCCAGGGCGACGACGAGGTCATCGACGCTGCGCGGTGGACACGCCATGGACGTAAGCCTCCATCACCACCTGCGTACAGCGCCTGGTCGATCCGCCGCCGCGGGGACAGGATGCTCGGGAAGAAGCGCCCCGCCCGCAGCTTCGGCACGGCCAAATGGACGTCGCCGGGCGTGCGTGGTCAGCAGCCGCGGACGCGACCCGTTGCGCTCGGTGGCGCGAGTGTCTGTGCGTTCGTACCGGCCAGCGCCGATCGCCGCGGTCGCTTCAGCATCGATCAACTCCTGCATCGCGACGCGGACACACTCGCGGATGAAGTCGGTGCCCTCGCCGGAGCGGAACACCTCGTGAAGCTCGGACAAGGCAGACTGAGACAAGGCCATCGGTGAGATCTCCTTAGATGCGTGCTTGGCGGTACACATCAAGAATCTCGCCGGTGGCCCCTCACTCAGGACGCCACGCCGTCACCCCCAAACCCCACCACCCCACGGGACGCAGTCCCCTCCCGAGACAGGCTGCCCCAGCTTCACCGCCCCGCTGCGACGGGACGGAGGCGAAGGTCTCTCACCTGCACTCAATCAACAAGCGCCTCACGGCGCACCGGCAGCGTGACTCAAAGTGGCGAGAGAACGTATGGCTCTCGTGACGCCGACGGCCTGGGGTCTCGGGATGGCGTCGGGCTCCGTCGTTCCTCGGCTAACGGTGGTCTAGAGGCCCCCGGGGGTTGGGGTGGTCGGGCTCGGACAGGTTCCAGTTGGTGCTGACGTTGCCGTGCGCGGGGATCCCGCCCTGGTCGACAATGCGACGGGCGGCATGGAGCATGTTCCACGCGGCAAAGACGGTGTTGCGCGTAGTCCAGTGGTTGCGGGCGCCGCGGCCGTCGTCGAGGTAGGACGGTCCCGGACCTGCCTCGCCGACCCAGTAGGAGTCGGACTGGGGGGCGATGGTGAACCCGATGTGCGACAGGGCGTACAGCATCTGTGCTGCACAGTGCTTGCCGCCGTCCTCGTTGCCGGTGACCAGGGCGCCGCCGACCTTGCCGTAGTAGGACCACTGTCCGGCCTCGTTGAGCTCGCCGGACCACCCGTACAGCCTCTCGATGGCGAGCCGGGTCATCGAGGACTGATCGCCCAGCCAGATGGGGGTGGCGAGCACGACGATGTGCGCTGGCGCGATGAGCTCGCGGTAGAGGTCAGGGAAGTCGTCGACGTCGAAGCCGTGCTCACGCATGTCCGGGGCGACGCCTGGTGGGATGGTGTGGTCCACGAGCCGGATGGTGGCGACCCGGGCCCCGACACCGGCGAGGACGTGAGCGGAGACCTGGATCAGGCCGTCGGTGTGGCTGGGTGCGGGGGACGGTTTGAGCGTGCCGTTGAGGAAGACCGCGCGCAGGTCGCTGAAGTCGGTCTCGTTCGCGGCGATCTCGGCGTCGACGAATGCTTGGACGGGCTCAGGCAGCATGGCGCACTCCGTAGGTCGACAGCAGGGTGGACGTCACGAACCTAGTCCTGCGGCGGCTCGCGGACGAGGCCGTGATTTTGTGCCGGGCCGGACGTGAGCGCTGGTCAGGACTCGCGGAGTCGGCGCAGGTCTGCGATGGGCTGTTCACTGCGGACGTTGGCAAGGAGATGGTCCACCGGCATCCGCCGCCAGCGGGCGAGCATCGAGCGCAACCGGTCGATGCTGCCCTCGGCCCGGCCCCGCACCGGGACGGGCTTGGACCGGGTTTCACTGTGGCGAACCGGTCAGTCCGGCTCGGCCCGGGCAGCCGTTTGTATGCTGCCGCGCATGGTTGACACTGTCAATGTCTCGGGTGGAGGACGCCAAGGACTCGCTGGAGATGAGCCTCGTTGAGGCACCTTCAGATGCGGCGCACCGCGCCGGTCGACCACCTCAGCCTGCGCTGGGTCGCCGAGGGGTCGGAGTCAGCCACCATGCGCCATACGTCCACGTGGGCACCAAACAACGACTTCCTCCCCCGGATCGGCAGCATTGAAGGGCCCGCCACGCGGTTGCCACCCGGCTAGACGACGGCCTCGCGGGACCAAAGGCACAACGGCGTCACCGGGCGGCCGCAGCACCGTTCTCAGCCCCGAACGGGCGCCCCGACAGGGACACTCTGGCTAGTTGACCCACATCTGGGAGAGCACGGGACCGGTGACGGGGCTGAGCTGGACGTTGCGGACCCGAGGGGAGACGAGCACTGCTGCGTGGCGCTGGCCCAGGGTGACGAACGCCCCGTCGTCGGTCAGCATCCGGTCGACCTTGTTCCAGAGTTCCAGTGACCGGCCCGGGTCGACCTGCGCGTTCGCAGCGGCCTCTGCGGCGACGGCTTCGATGGCGGGGTTGCAGTAGCGGCTCAGATGGGGCTGGCTGCAGGAGAACTGGTCGTAGAAGGTCTGGGGTCCGGGGTAGTCGGCGATCCAACCGAATTGGGTGAACATTTGGTAGGAGTCGTAAACTGGGTTGTTCGGTGCGGTTCCGACGTGCTCGTCGGGGATGACCTGCACGGCGACGTTCGAGTACCCGATGGAGCGCAGCGTGCTCGCCATGATCTCGGGGAAGCCGTCGTAGAGCTTGACGCTGTGGCCGCGCCCCTGGAAGGCCCACACGGTGATGGGCACCTGGGCGGTTCCGGACTCGCGGACCAGTTCGCGGGCCCGGGCGAGGTCGGGCCCGAGGTAGTCGCCGGAATGGGTGCCGGTTTGGTATGGGCAGTAGCTGCGGTAGGCGGGGAATCCGGGCGGGAGCAGCTGGCATGAGAGGTCGGCTGCGTCTGCTCCACCGCGCAGGGAGACGAAGGCGCGGCGGTCCACGGCGTAGTTGATTGCCTGCCGTGCTCGGAGGTCGTCGAAGGGCGGGATCCTGGAGTTGATGTAGAACCAGTCCATGGCGGGAAGCGCGAAACGCCACACCAGTTGGGCGTGACCTGCCAGGGAGGCGAACTGGGACGGGTCGTAGATTCCGGCGACGTCGGCACTGCCGGCGATGACATCCGCGTGACCCTGCTCGGCGGATGCCGCGACCCGGTAGCGGATCTGCTCGGGATATCCGGCGGGTTGGGCCGCGTGTGACCACTGACGGAAGTGCGGGTTGGACGTGAGGGTGATGCTGCCGTCCGCGGCGACGTCGGAGAGTTGGTATGGCCCGGTGCCCGGGATGGTGGCGCTCATCTTCGTGTCGGTCAGGGGCGTCCCTGGAGGGACGGGCGTGACCAGGTAGGTGAGCTTGTAGAGGAAGTCGGGGTCCGGTTGGCTCAGCCTGATTGTCAGCCTGCGGGTCGCGTCGTCGGCGCTCACTCCCGCGGACAACGTACAGCGACCGGGGTCGACTGGTAGCGCTCGGTCAGGGGCCCCGATGCAGTCCTGGGCGCCGACGATGCCCCCGTAGAGTCCAGGATTGCCCTCGCCGAGCAGCGCGCGCCGGACGCCGCGCACGAAGTCGCTGGCGACCACTTCTTGGCCGGTGGAATAGCGTATCCCTGATCGGATGGTGAAGACGTAGGTGCGGCCTCCGTCGGAGGGGGTGGGGATGGAAGTGGCCAGGTCGGGCACCAAGGTTTGCGACGCAAGCCCCCCGGTGGCCCCAAGGGTCACCAACCCGTCGTAGACCGGTCTCAGAAGGGGGTAGACCGATGGCATGTAGGCCGATGCCGGGTCCAGTGTCGGCCCGAGTTCGCCGGGTGCCGTGGTGTAGACGAGGGTGCCGCCGACGTGGTCGCCGGCGCCGAACGCACCGGTGGACACCCACGCCTGTCCGTCGACGACCGCGAGAGCCCGGGGCGCGCTGTCCAGAGCGATCCGTCGGACGGAGAGGGTCGCCGTGTCGATCCGCGAGACGGAGCCCGAGAACGCGTTGGAGACCCACACGAACGCGTCGAGAACGACGATGGCCGACGGACCGTCCTCGACGGCGATCGTCGTCACTTGTCCGGTGTCACGGGCGATCCGGGTGACGGACTGGCCCAGCTCGTTCGCCACCCAGACATCGGATGCCGTCGCCCAGATGCCTCGTGGCCCGGCGCCGACGGCGACGTCGGCGACGAGTCGCTCTCCCGTGGTCGTGTCGAGGGTCGTCACGGTGGCGCCGCGGGAGTTGGAAACCCACAAGGTCGCACCCTCCAGCGCCAGGCCGGCCGGTCCGGTGCCGACGCCGATCGGCTGACCGGCTCGGCTGGTGACGGGGTCGATGAGCTGGACGGTGTTGTCGCCGCTGTTGGCGACCCACACCCGACCCTCTCGGGCGACCACCGCCGCCGGCTGGATGCCGACGCGGATCTTGGTGACCACCGTGTTGGTCTCGGTGTTGACCCGGGTCACCACCCCTTCGTCGAACCCGGCGATCCAGACGTCGTGGCCGTCCACAGCGATGGACTGGGGAGAGCCGCCGACGTCCGGGATGGTCTCGTGAACCCGACGCGTGTCGGGGTCGATGCGCAGCACCAGGTTCCTCGTCGCGTCCAGGGCCCACACCGACCCCGCCCCATAGGCGAGGGCCACCGGAGCCCCCGAGACCGGTACCGCGTCACCGTCCAACCCGTGCGCCGAGAGCATCGCCACGGCGTTGGGCGGCACGGGGACGACACGATCAGCGTTGACGGCCCCCACAACCGTCCACGCCAGCAACGCCATGGCAAGCACGGCGACCGTGGCCACGGCGGTCCACCGGCGCCACCGCGAGCGCACCGGTGGAGCGGGCGAGCCGAGGGACCCGGGCTCGGGCGGGCCCAGGGAGGCTGCCGCGACGACGGCTGCGGAGCCGGTGGCGCGCTGCTCGGTTTCCGGAGCCGCCTCGGGGGGCGAAGCCACCAGCAGGCTGGGGTCGTGCCGGAGGATGCGTTCGTGCAACTGCCGGATCGCGGGGCTGGGCTCGACGCCGAGCTCGTCGTCCAGGGTGGCGCGCAACTGCCGGTATGCCGCGAGGGCCTCGGCCTGGCGCCCGTCGCGATACAGCGCCAGGATGCGCTGTCCATGCAGGCCTTCGCGAAGGGGGTGACAGGACACCAAGCGCCCGAGCTCCGGGATCAGAGCCGAGTGGTGGCCGAGGGCGAGCTCGGCCGCGACCCAGCCCTCGAACGCGGCCTGCCGAACCTCCCCCAGCCGGGCCGCCTCTCGCGACACGGGCTCGAGGTCGCCGAACCCGGAAAGGACGTCGTCTCGCCACAGCCCGAGGGCCCGGCCCAGCAACTCGGCAGCTCTCGCCGGGTCCGTCCCGACCAGATTCCGACCCTCGGCGACGAGGCGCTCGAACCGGCAGGCGTCGACGTCCTCGTCCGGTACGAGCAAGCGGTACCCGCCGGTTGCCGTGGCCAGTACCCGGGCCGGCGCGCCCTTCACGCGGCTCGGTTCGAGCGTCTCGCGCAGGTGGTAGATATACGTCTGTAGTGTCGGCAGGTATGCCGCGGGCGGGGCTTCGCCCCAGATCGCGTCGGCGAGCCGCTCCGTCGACACGGCCGCGGTCCTCGAGACCAGCAAACAGGCGAGAACCGCCTGTTGTCGACGACCCCCCAGCGGCAGCAGGTGACCGTCCCGGCGGACCTCGAGCGGGCCCAGGATGCGGACATCCAGCGGCCCGTCCGCTGTCCCGGCGTCGTCCATGTGACCGTCCTTCCAGACGGCGCCGCCCCGCCGATCCACCTGACGGCGACCGCTCGACTACGCATCCACGCAGGTCAAACCCACTCTATCGATCTTCGGGGAGCGAGCCCCGAGAACCGTCCAAGACGTCACCGGATGGGCGCCCCGAGCCGAATCCGAGCGCCTTCCAAGGCCGGAGGGGTGCCCTGGAGTCACCCAGCCGACATCCGTGGCTGGCAAGCCCAGAGGAGACCGACATGATCCGTCGGGTCGATCTGAGGGGTTTCAGGGCCGGTTCTGAGGGGTCAGGCCCGATGTGGCCGCGGGTCGCCCACCGCGACGGTGGAGGGGTCGAAGAAAGACACGCAAGACCACAGGAGATCATCGTGCTCCAGAACCAGTCGCAGAAGCAGCAGACAACCAGGTCCAAGAGGCAGCCTTGGGCTGCCGGCACAGGCAGGGCGGCGCGCTGCTCGTCACGGCGCGCGGGCCGCGGCCCTCCTCGCGGACATCAACCCCCGGCTCAAGGCGGACCGGATCCGGCGCGAGCCCGCGGTGACCGGGGCACGGTACCAACTGCCAGGCATTTACGCGGTGACGGCCCGGGGACGTCCGGCAGCTCATCTCGACGGACTCCGAGGACGAGTCACAGTCGACCCCGGAACGCCGGGTCGTCGTAGACCTGTGGGTCTTCGATCTGGACGGTCAGAACATCCTGGTGGAGGCGCGCCAAGAGGGGAACCCCACGACCGCGTCGGTGACACAGCTCGACCGCGTCCGCCAGTCCGTCCGGTTCGTCTCCGACAGGTAGTGCGGCGATGACATGTCCACCGCCCAACCCGAGGAGGTTCGCAAAACCCGTCGGCTTCGTCTCCGAGTCCACTCGCAGACGCTTGACATCTCGACCACCACCCCTGAGGAGGCCCATCATGGACCACACACCACGCACCATCCGGCGGCTGGCCGTCTTCGCAGCGGTCGCCGCGTTCGCCTTGGCGCCGGGGCTCACCGCCAGCGCCCACGACGGCCCCACCCAGAACGCTGACCACGTCTCGCGCGTCAGCGGGCAGGCCGTGATCGACTGGAACGCGCGAGCCGCAGAAGCCGCAATCGCCTGCGGCCTCGCACCGGCGAACAACCCCCTTCACGAGTCCCGCATGTACGCGATGATGCACCTCGCGATCCATGACAGCCTCAACGCGATCAGCCGTCGGTCCGAGCCGTACGCCTTCGACGCCCGCGCAAAGGGCGCGGCACCGCTGGCCGCCATCGCTGCCGCTGCCCGCGGCACACTGGTCGCCGCAGTGGGCGCCCTGCCGGAGCCGTTCGCCGCCTGTGCCGCCTCCGAGGTTCCCGCGATCGAGACCTCCTACACGGCGGCCCTCGCGCTCGTCCCGGACGGTGACGCCAAGGACCGCGGGGTCGCCCTCGGCAACGCCGCCGCGCAGGCGATCGTGGCACTCAGGGCCGACGACGGCTCCGACACCCCGCTGTTCGACACCGCCTACCCACAAGGCGATGAGCCCGGCGAGTACCGGTTCACCTCCGCGGACCTGCCCTTCGTCTTCGCACCCGGGTGGGGCGACGTCACACCGTTTGCTCTGAGATCGGCTGCGCAGTTCCGCAGCGACGAGCCCTACCGGCTCAGCTCACGCGCCTACGCCCGCGACGTCAATGAGGTGAAGGCACTGGGTGGGAACGGAACCACGACACCCAGCACCCGAACCTCCGACCAGACCCAGCAGGCCCTGTTCTGGCTTGAGAGCTCGCCGCTGCTCTGGAACAGGCTGGCCCGCTCCCTTGCCGACCAGCGTCAGCTCGACGCCTGGCAGGCCGCCCGGCTCTTCGGCCTGCTCGACATGGCCATGGCGGACGGCTACATCGGCACGTTCGACCAGAAGTACGACCAGAACTTCTGGAGGCCCATCACCGCCATCCGTGAGGCAGCGAACGACGGCAACTCGCGCACCTCACCCGATCCGACCTGGACCCCGCTGGTCACGACACCTCCGATCCCGGACCACGACTCCGGGCACGCCGTCGAGGGCGGCGCAGCAGCTGCGGTCCTGCGCGGCTTCTTCGGCTCCGACCGGGCGCACTTCAACCTGTGCAGCCACACCCTGCCGACAGGGCAGACGTGCACGGACCCGTCGCCGACCCTGCGGTCATTCGACAGGTTCTCGCAGGCAGCCGCTGAGAATGCCGACTCCCGTGTCCTGGTCGGGTTCCACTTCCGCCACGCGACGACATCGGGGACCACTCACGGCCTCAAGATCGGCCAGTACGTCGTCCGCAACTACCTGGAGCAGACACACAGGTAGGCACCTCCTCCGGCACAAGTCGAAGGCCCTCCCCCAACGATCCGGGGAGGGCCTCGGCCATCCGGAGCGTAGGTCCGAGTCCGCGGATGCCACGCGAACTGATTCAGCCCGCGCCCCGCTGACGCCCATGCCACCAAGGGGGCAGATTCGGTTCGGGGCCGCCACACCCTTTGTTGCGTTACCCGGTGGCCTCATGGGCGACGATGAAGGATCATCGTCTGCGTGGTCGATCAGGCACAACCTGTCGGGCGCGTCGAGCAACGAGCGGCGCTGGTAGCGGCTGTCGAGGACGGAGCCGCAGGGCGCCCGCACGTCGTCATCCTCCACGGCGAACCCGGGATCGGAAAGACCACCCTGGTTCGTGAACTGGTCGAACGAGCTCTAGACCTCGACCACCACTGCCTCTTCGGTCCATCCCTGCGCTTCGGTGCGGACGTAACGAGCTATGTCCCGTTCCGCACGGCACTGAGGCGATGGCTGCGTACGGTCGACCCCACGGTCCGGCGGGCCGCGGTCGGAGCCGCGAGGACGGTCGCCGAACTCGTCCCGGCCTTGGCTGGCCAATCGGACGGATCCGCCCTCGATCAGCTGACAGCATTGTTCGACCGACTTCAGGAACAGTCCAACTCTGCTCGTCGTGGACGATCTGCAGTGGGCCGATCCGAGCTCCTTGGATGTGTTGGCCTACCTAGTGGCCGGACTGTCGTCCGGGCACCGGCTCAGCATCGTGGGAACCTACCGAGACACCGAGCTGATGGACGGCCATCGCCTGCACGGCTGGCTCGCCGACGTCTCGCGGATGCCGCGCGTGGAGTTGATGCCGGTGGTCCGACTCGAATTGTGGGACGTGGAGCAGATTGTGCTGCGACAGTATCCCGGTGCCGACGCCCAGTTCATTGCAGACGTGCACCGACGGTCACTGGGGAACCCGTACCTCGCTGACCTACTTGCCTTCGAGGGGACGGAGCGGCATGTCCGCCCCGACACGGGGCTCGGAGCAGCGCTGGCGGGGACCTGGCACCGCATGCCTGACGACGCACGGCAACTCACCCAAATCCTGTCCATTGCGGGGGCGCCTCTGACATTTCCAGTGTTCTATGAGCTGGCGAAGCGGCGTGGGATCGCGACGGACCAAGTTCCGGCGGCACTGGATCGGGCGAAAGCGGAAGGCGTCGTTCAGCACTTCGAGGACGACGCCGTATGGCTTCGTCACCCGCTGCTGGCCGAGGTCATCGCTAGGACCTTGCGCGATCGTGAGCGCGTCGACCTGCACCGGATGTACCGGCAGGTGTGGTTGGACGCCGACGACGTCGACGAGCGCGAGCGCGCCAACCACCTGGCTCTGCACTGTGCAGATGGCAACCTGCCCGACGACGCGTTCATCTGGTCATTGAAGGCGGCCGATTATGCCCAAGCAGTGCGAGCTCAGGACGAGGAGGCAACGCACCTTAAGCGCGCAACTTCGCTGTGGCCAACACTGTCCGTCGCGGTTACAGAACAGGTCGACGCAGTCGGTCTCTGGGCGCGCGCCGCGCGGGCGTGTGCCGTCGCCGCGGACTTCCCGGCGGCTGCCGACTTGTACGAGTGGGCCCTCAAGCTCGTCGACCCCTCAGCCGACCCCCACCTCGCTGCCCGCGTACTTCTCAAGCTCCATTTCGTGCGCGACTTGGCTGGGCGGGGCGCTGGGCGCCTATCGCTGTCGGAACCACGCGAGGCGCTGCGTTGCTCGAAGGTTGCGCGCCCTGCGAGGAGCAGGTCTTGGCACTTGCCCATCTCGCCTACGCCGAGGTCTTCAGCGGTATGGACGAGGCGCGCCAGCACGCCCAGGCCGCCGTCGAGCTTGCCGAGACCCTCGGTACCCAGACGGGGCTCATGTCTGCCCTCGTCAGCCGCGCCCAATCGCGTTGGGGAACGAACGCGGGCACCGCAGACGCCCAGCGCGCCTTCGAGCTGGCCTCACGCGGCACCGACCTGGAAATGCTGTCGCGGACCACGATCAGTCTGAGCAACAGTTACCAGTCGGCCGGTCAGTACGTGTGGGCCGCAGCCGCCACCGAGTCCTCGTTCGCAACGCTCCGCGATGGCGCGGCCTACAACGAAGCCGCCATCATCGGGTCCGTTTGCACTCGCTGGTGCCTGGCCCTGGGCCGGTGGGACACCGCCCGCGTACTGCTGCGCCAGCTCCTCCCTATGGCGCGCAGCCGAAGTGCCGCCGGCAGCGTACGGTGCGCCGCAGCGATCCTGGCTGCGCTCGAGGGCGACCTCACCGCCGCCGAACTCCATCCCCGCCGCGCTGAGGAGCTGATGCCACTCGCGGTCCCCGTCGGTGACGACCTGCTGGAGGCGCAGATCAGGGTAAGCCTCTCGCTCGGCCACCCGGAACGAGCCCTCACCCTGATCGAGGCGGCCATGCAGGAAGCGGTGGAAATCGACCCCGTCACTGCTGACGAATACCTCCATTGGGCCGCCCAGGCGGCCGCCGACCTCGCAGAGAAAGAGTCCATAGCAGGTCGAATATCAGCGGTCGCGAGTCTGGACCGAATCGAGGCCATCCGAGGCGACCAGCCCGGGCCCTTCACCCCCGCGGGTCCGCAGGACCTCATTCACCCCGCCTTCGGTGCCCTGCACTCGGCCGAACGAACCCGATGCCTCGGAGACCGCCGCGCAGCCCCCGAGGCGTGGGCCGAAGCCTGCGCTGCGACCCACCGTGCCGGCATGAGCTTCGAGCACGCTCGCGCCAGCTATTTCCACGCTCGCGCGTTGCTCGCCCTCCGTACGAACCGGCGGACGGCAACGGCCGCTCTGCACACGGCTCGTGAGGGCGCCCAATTGCTTGGTGCCCGCCCGCTGCTGCAGGCGGTTGTGACGTTGGCGGCCCAAGCGCACATCGAACAACAACGCCCCCGTCCAACGGACGGTTCGGTCGACGCGGCATCAGACGTGGACCCCATTGCAGCCGGCCTCACAGGTCGAGAGCGTGAGGTACTCAGCCGCCTTCTTGCCGGGGACACATACCACCAGGTCGCTACCAGGCTCTTCATCAGTGAGAAGACCGTAAGCAGCCACGTCTCGAACATCCTGCGCAAGACCGGAGGAAAGAGCCGCGTCGACCTCGCGGCAATGGTGCAAGGAGCGAAGACCCGATCAGCGATCCGCCGTTAGCGCGAGTGCGTGCCTACCGGCGGCTCTGGAGGGTGGGTGAACCGACCTGAGCTTCCCGGAGGGATGGTTAGTTTCACGACGGATCCGACTCATCGATACGGCCGATGCCGCGGCGCTGGACGCCGCAGACGCCCTCGATGAAACCGCCGCCTATGAGCGCGGGTTGACCCCCTCGGTCGCGGTGAGCTCGGCCACGGTGAAACAATCAGCGCTGTCCTTCGCCGTCGCCCGCGGCGAGGTGGAAGGGATCCGGGCGTGGTCGGTCAATGCCGCCACCCGGGCGGAGGGATCTGAGACCGCTGTCGTCGTCCTCGATGCCATCGTCGACCTGCCGATGACCGGCGGTGTGCTCGCCGCCCTGGGCCAGAGCGTGAGTCTGCAGGTCCAGGCCCGCGCCCGCGCTCCGCTTCAGCCCTAGCTTCGGGCCGGTACGCGGCCGGTGCGCCGTCGGTGCTCGGCTGCCTCACGCTGGACTGATACCAGTTTGGTACCATCAGCTCATGGCCATGACACTTCGCTTGACCGATGAAGACGAGCAGGCACTTGCCCTGCTCGCGGAGGCTCAAGGCATCAGTAAGCAGGAGGCGACGGTGCGGGCAATCCGCGATGCGGCCGCTCGTCACGTCCACCAGGACCGCGTGAGCGAGCTCTCCCTGGCGGCTCGGTCCCGTTACGCCGAAGTGCTCGAGCGCCTGGGCCGGTGACCTCCTACCTCTCGCTAGAGGACCTGCTTACCCTGGCCGACGACCTCGCTGTCGGCCCGGTCCGGGACATCGGCCTCCTCGACGCGGCTGCTTACCGGCCGCAGGTGATTCTCTACGGGATGGAGGCCTACCCCGAGATGGACACCAAGGCCGCGGTCCTGCTGGAGTCGATCGTGCGTAACCACGCCCTAGTCGACGGCAACAAGCGTCTTGGCTGGTTGGCAACGCTGGTGTTCTTCGGGCTCAACGGCGTTACGCTGGACGCTCCCGACAACGACGTGTACGAGCTCGTGATGAGTGTGGCCCGTAGCGAGCCCACTGTCGAGAAGATCGCTGCCGCACTTCGCTCTTGGCATTGACCGTCCGAGTTGGGTCGGCGGCAAGGCGATCGTCGGGGCGCCGAAGTCCCGGGCCGGGAGCCGCGAGATTGCATGGGTTCAGGCGTCCGGCGTGGGTGCTCTTCTGGCGGCTGCCCCACCCGATCGGTGTGGCTCTCTTCGCTTTGCACTCCCGATGGCTGCCGCTCGTGAGGCCCGGCTCTTAGTCGCCCCAGAGCGGCAGGAGCGGCTGTTCGCCGCTACTCGTCGGCTAGGCAAGCCTGCGAGCATTAATGGGGCATTTGGTTCAACGCGAACCATACCCGCAGGTAGCGCGACCAGACATTATGGTTCCGGTGCGCAATCGCCACAAGGGGAGCATGCTGAAACGAGGGCCATCGCCGACTTGGCCCCATGCCGACCCTCAGGAGGTGCCCTAGTGACCCGATCACGCGGCATGGCCCTCATGGCGGCAGTTGTTGGTGGCATGACCCTTCCGGCGCTCTCACTGGCAGCGCCGGCTTTCGCAGCCCCCGCGGGGAACGGCCCGTGGCACACCGTGTACGACGAACCGTTCACCGAGACTATCCAGGACTTCTGTGGCGTCCCCGGTCTGACGGTGTCTACACGTTCAGCGGAGTCAACGAGTTCCGGACTACTCAAACCTCGGCTTCGATGGCTTTCCTTATGAGGCCTACTTCTACAGCGCCAAGGAGCTGTACACCAACGTAGGCACCGGGGAGACAGTCACTGATGACGGCGGGTACCTAAGCCAGGACATCCGCCTCATTGACAACGGGGACGGCACCTTCACGCGGCACGTCTCCAACAAGGGCCGCCACGTCCTGCACTCCGACGACGGCGTCGTGCTTGCCCGCGCAGCCGCTTATTCGGCTGGTGAGGTCGTCGGTGACCTGGTCGGCGGAGACGTGCCCGTAGTCGGCCGGTGGGGCCAGAGAACTTGACGAAACCGAGGCGATCGGCGATCTGCTGCGGGAGTATCCGAGGATGCGCGCCCGCGCTCCGCTTCAGCCCTAGCTTCGGGCCGGTGTACGCGGCCGGTGAGGCGGCCGGTGCGCCTAGTCCCGGGCAGCAGCCGCCAGATCGCTTTGGAGCCCCATTCTTCCGACCCTGGCTGAGCACCTGCGGACGCGGACCGCGGTGCCATGCCTTGTTCTTCCCGCCGCCGACGGGGACACTCTCATGCAGCCCTCGACGTACGTCGAGGCGTTCGTATGCGGCGGAAGGGGACACCTCATGCGACGCGCGGAGGCTGTTGTCAGCGGCGCTGATAGATGTCTCGACGGTGGCCGATAGCCAGGACGAGTACGAGGAGGACGTTGTCACGGATCTCGTAGACGACGCGGTAATCCCCGGTGCGCACCCGCCACTCACTACCCCCTCCGACCAGCTTCTTGGCTCCGCCGGGTCGCGGTTGCTCGGCGAGCAGCTCGATCGCGGCCTGTACACGTCGCCGCGCCGAGGGCTCGAGCTTGCGCAGCTGACGGATCGCCCCCGGGGCGACCTGGATGCGATAGGTCATGCCAGGCCGAGGTCGGCCTTGACCTGCTCCCATGGGATCGCGGCCTGCCCGCCAGCCATCTCCTCGCGCGCTGCCCGTGCTGCCTCGAGGTCAGCTAAGTCCTCCGCGGCGGCGATCAACCCGTCTAGGTCGTCGGCGTCAATGACCGCCGCGACCCGCTGCCCGCGCCGGGTCAGGTAAACCGGGTCGTGCTGCACGCGTGCCGTATCCACGACATCGGCTAGCCGAGCCCTTGCATCACTGACGGTGATCTCGCTCATGGTCCAAGATACCGCGTAAACAGCGTAGTTGTACGACGGCGTGAATATGGTCGGGACGACAGCTGCCCTGGGGCCAGAAAGATGCCACGCCTGCTCATGCGCCACACCCTGCGCTTACCGCTCCTTGAGCGGCACTCTCACCTGCCACCGGGGGCGCCGCCGATGCCGATCAGGTATCCATGCCGCCGGCGACCTGGGATCATGCACGACGGACCGCGCAACAGTAGCTCGGCTGCCGGCTGCCGGCTGCCGACTGCCGACTGCCGACTGCCGGGGGTTCGGGTGTCCGGGTACGAAGACTAGGTGCTGAGGGGCTACGTCACGCTGCTTGGGCGGATCGACGCTGCTTCGCCAGGGCGCTACGAGAAAAGGACGCACCCCGCCCTGCACAAACCGCCCCGCCTTCCAGCGATCGACCGTCGGCGGTGGCACCCAGCCGCTCCTCGGTGCCGTGTCGTCAGCGGCTACGAGTCGATTCGATCTCTGGCCGAGTCGTCGTCGATGGTGAGCACGATGAGCGGGCTGTGCCGGAGCATGTCCGGCACGTCCGTGCGACCCCATCGTTTGGCCGCCGCCTCAATGAGGGGTCGGCGTTCGTCATGTTCAGTGACGACTCGCGCCGTCGCCGGCAGGTCTGCGACTACCGACTGTTTCAGGTGAACGACGACGCGCGGGTCGGCTTCGATGTTGTAGATCCAGTCACGCACACGCTCGGCCCGGGGCATCCCTGTGATGAACAGTTGGCCGTCCTCGCTGTGCAGGAAGATCTCGATGCGCCGCAGTTGGCCAGAGCGCCTGCCCTTCGTTGTCAGATCGATGACCTGACTCTGGTGCAAGGCGGCCCGGTTGACTTCGCTCAAGGGACTCTCGTGGTCCATTCGCGATCCTCTCGACTGGTCCGTCCCCGGACGCCTGACGCCAGGGCTGCGGCTGTGCAGCCATGTAAACAGGCCAGCGGTTCGCGTTAATCCCTCCGAGCCGGGCCGTCGCCGCCTCGGGTTGGCGAAGCGCTGAGCACTCACCAGCGAGGTCCTCGGTGCTGCGGAAGTCGTGCTTGCGGCTGCCCATCCGGTAGGGCGCATCATCGGAGGCGCCCGTGGCATGCTCGGCGAGGAGAGGAGAGCGAACCGGATGTGGCTCGGGCGCGACGTCCGGGGCGGGATCGGACAACCACTGGACTACGGAGGGCCGGGCAGTGCCGGGACACAGGATCTTCACCACTAGCTTCGCCAGCATCTACCCGCATTACGTGGCCAAGGCCGAGCGGAAGGGCCGCACCCGGCAGGAGGTGGACGAGGTCATCTGCTGGCTCACGGGCCACGACCCGTCCGGTCTGCAGAGGGTCATCGACGACGAGACCGACCTGCAAACCTTCTTTGGCGAGGCTCCCGCGATGAACCCGAACGCCAGCCTCATCACCGGCGTGATCTGCGGGCACCGGGTGGAGGAGATCGAGGACCCACTGATGCAGCAAGTCAGGTACATGGACAAGCTCGTCGACGAACTAGCGCGCGGCAAGAAGATGTCGGCGATCCTGCGGGGCAGCAAAGGGTCGACAGCGTAGCTGCCCGACCAGGCGCGGGATTCCTTCGCTCTCCGTATGCCGCCGCAACCACGATCGTCCCCACGAGTCAGCTGGGGCCCTTTGCCCTACCCGATGGGGAGACCCTGCGGACACAGCCCGGCGGCGAGCGCTGGCACGGCGGCACGGTCATGTGTGAGTTGTGAGCGTTGAAGGACCCGCCAGATGTGGCGTCTCAAACCCGGAAGTGATACACGAGCTCTGACTTAAGGCAACGGCTGCTCCGCTGGTTGCGGCGGCCGGCCGTGCACGATAGACAGACCGACGTGAGCCCGGCGCCGTCGCCATCCTCGCCGCGCCTGCGCCACTCGGTCATCGCCGTCGCCGTGCTGTTCTTCGTCAACGGGGCGACCTTCTCCAACTGGCTGCCGCGCGTTCCCGAGATCCGAGACTCGCTCGGCATCGGCAACGCGGGGCTGGGCGCCACGCTGCTCGGAGCCGGCGCTGGTGGGCTCGTCGGGTCTCTCCTCGTCGGCCGGACGATGGACCGGACGGGCAGCCGCCGGCTGTTGGTGCTCGCGGCGTCCGCGCTCTCCGTCGGTCTCCCGTTGGTGGCGGTCGTGCCCCATCCCGTGCTGTTGCTCGTCGTGCTGACGGCTCTCGGCATGCTTGACGTCGCCAACGACGTTGCGATGAACGCACAAGGCGTGATCGTGCAGCAGCAACTCGGACGATCGATCATGAACCGGCTGCACGCGACGTGGAGCCTCGGGTTCACGGTCGGCGCCGTCGTCGGATCCATCGCCGCTGCGCTCGAGATCGCGGTCGAGGCGCACCTCGCGCTCGTCGGCGGCGTGCTACTCGTCACGGTGCTCGTCGCCCGCCGTTGGCTCGTCGCACTCGACCCGCCCCTGGCCGCCGATCAAGTGGATAGACGACCGGGCCGGCCGCGCCCAGGTCGCCGGTCTCCGCTGGTCGCGACAATGGCGCTCGCCGCGCTGGCGGCGGCAGCGCTGGAGTTCACCCCGAACGAGTGGGCAGCGGTGCTGATGCGCGACGAGTTCGACGCCGGGCGGGGGAGCGGCGCCGGCACCGTGGCGGTCGCCGTGGCGATGCTGGTCGGTCGGCTCCTCGGCGATCACGTGCTGGACCGGGTCGGACAACGGCGGCTCCTGCTCGGGGCGATCTGGCTGAGCGGTGCCGGACTACTCGTGACCGTGCTCGCGCCGGTGTCAGCCGTGGCGTTGCTCGGGCTGGCGGTGTGGGGCCTCGGGCTGTCGGTGGTATTCCCGCAGCTCTACGCCACGGCGGCACGACTGCCGGGTACGTCCGCAGGCACCGGACTCGGGTCGATGCTCCTCGGACAGCGCCTCGGGGGCATGGTCACCGCCATCGGCATCGGATCACTGGCGTCGTGGGCGGACCTCCGGGTGGCCTTCGCCGTGGTCGCCGGCCTCGCCTTCGTCGTGCTGCTGACGACGACTCGGCGGATGGTCGCGGCGTCTCGGTGATCGACGAATGGGTAGCTCACACCATCGGCACACGTCGACGCCGTTTCGTCATCACATCAACATTGGCTCGTCCGTGGACGTGACGCGAAGCGCGCGGGGCGAGCATCACCGTGACCATCCCCGTGCTCCTGCGCGACTAGCGTGGGAACCGTGCCGAGCGACCTCTTTCTCAAGACGATGAACGCGGTTCACCGCGCCCTATTGGCCGTCACCGGCAATCGGGTCGGGGCGACCCTTGGCGGCATGCCGTCCCTGGAACTCACGACGATCGGCCGCAGTTCGGGGCTGCGCCGCTCGGTCATGCTCACCTCGCCGATGAGTGAGGCCGGGGCCTACGTCGTTGTCGCCTCTCGCGGAGGCGACGATCAGCATCCGGCATGGTTTCTCAATGTGCGCGACAACCCGCAGGTAGAGGTTCGGGTCGTCGGCGATCGGCCTCGGAGGATGCACGCGAGGGTAGCGACCCCGCCGGAACGGGCTCGGATGTGGCCTGTCATCACCAGCCGTTACCCCAACTACGCGGGCTACCAGAGGCGCACGGATCGGCAGATCCCCTTGGTTCTGCTCGAACCCGTCGGTGACTCAGACGCGGCCCTATAGCGCGGGCTTGCACACGCCGCAGTTTGTCGGCCCAGATCATCGCCATGTCGGCGCGGGGTGATTCCCTTGGGTAGTGAGCACCGAGCAGACGTGGGAGACGCACCCGGTCACGCCGGACCGGTTCGACGACTTCGCCGACATCGTCAACCCCAACCGGCGGCCTGACTCGTGCTGGTGCCTCTCGCACCGACTGCGACAACAGGACATCCGGGAGCTCGGTGGTGACGGGCCCGACGGTCGCGAGCGGGCGATGCGGGCATTGTGCGAACAGGAGCACCCTCCCGGGGTCGTCAGCTACCTCAACGGCCGGCCGGTGGGGTGGTGCAACATCGGGCCCCGGTCGCAGATCCCTCGCCTGGCGCGCTCGGGGCTGATCCTGCCGACCGACGACCTGCCGGTCTGGAGCATCGTCTGCATCGTGGTGCGGGGCGGGCACCGGCGACAGGGCGTGGTCGGGCGCCTGCTCGCTGGGGCACTCGCCTACGCGGCGGAGAACGGCGCGCCGGCCGTCGAGGCGCACCCGGTCGACCCACCCGGGCGGATGGACACCACGATGGCGTTCGTCGGCACGCGCTCGATGTTCGAGAAGGCCGGCTTCTCGGTGGTCGGGACGACAGATGCCGTGGCCAGCAAGATGCCACGCCTCGTCATGCGCCACACCCTGCGCTGACCCCTGCTTGAGCCGCACTCTCGCCTGCCACCGGGGGCCCTCCGGCGATGCCGATCAGGTGTCCATGCTGGCGGCGACCCGGGATCGCGCACTAGTGAGCCGCGCAAGAGGAGCTCGGATGCCGTATACGGAGGACTGGGTAGCGAGGGCAATGGGTCTACTTGTATCGCGTAGCGGTACGCGATACAGTCGTTGGGGTGATCGTCAGCTTCCGACACAAGGGACTGGAGAAGCTGCACCGACACGGCACGATGAAGGGCGTCCAGGCTGACCACGTCCCCAAACTGCTACGCATCCTCTCCGCCCTCGATGTCGCCCAGAACGCTGAGGACCTAGTCATCCCGTCGTTTCGAACCCATCGGCTCAAAGGCGACCTTGCCGGGCACTACTCAATCTGGGTCAACGGCAACTGGCGCGTCACGTTCCGGTTCCTCGACTCCGACGTCGAGCTCGTCGACTACCAGGACTACCACTAGATAAGGAAAGGAGAACGGCCGTGACAATGAAGAACCCCGTCCACCCCGGTGAGATCCTGCGCGAGGACGTCCTGGCCGATCTCGGCCTGAGCGTCAGCGAGGCCGCCTCCCGGCTCGGGATCTCGCGAGTGACCCTTAGCCGAGTGCTGCACTGCCACGCCCGGATCAGCTCCAACTTGGCCGTCCGTCTCGAAGAGGCCGGCGTCGGCACCGCACGCGCCTGGCTCGCGATGCAAGCAGCGCACGACCTCGCCGCCGAACGCGCCGCCGGCGTCCCCAAGGTCCAGCCCCTCCAGCCCGTCGCCTGACCTCAAGACCACCACCGCGTCAGATGGCGCCCGGCTCGCGGCGAAAGGACGCCCAGCGACCGTCGCTCAAGGTCTGTTTGCGGCGGGCGATGTCACCTACCGGTGACCCTGAGCGGCCTGTCCGTCAGTGCGATGTCGGAGGGCCTCATACCGGACCTTCCTCGGTGACCAGGATTCGGGTGAGCGGATCTCCCGCCAGAGCGGGACTATTCGCCGGCGTTGACCAGACTCGGGACCGTAGCGTGTCAAGAAAGGCTTGAGCCACCTCGGCGGAGTCGAAATCGAGGTCGGCGATGACGAAGCAGGGGTCATCGACCGGGCGCCTGATGACGTGGCTGGAAACCCCGCCCGCGGCGCGCATGTCCGCGAAACGGTCGAAGGCCTGCTTCCAGACGGTGTAGTCAGTGATTGGGTGCTCAATTCGCAACGTGATCATCAAGCGAGCATCGGCTGGCAGCGGCCACGGCGGCATCCCAACTATCTGGGGTTTATGGCCCGCTAGCCTGAACGGATGGCCCAGCCCGCGGCTCGACAGCTGACCCGCGAAGCCGTTGATCGCCTCGGTGCGAAGCAGACCGGCTCACGGGTGTTCCGTGCCGAGGTTCTGGACCGCCTTCGGCGCGTCGTGGGGTTCGACTGGTATGCGTGGGTGCTGACCGACCCGGGCACGACGGTGGGCGTAGATCCGCTGGCGCACCTGCCCGACTTGACCCTGTTGCCCTCGGTGGTCCGGCTGAAGTACCTCACGACCATCAACCGGTGGACGTCCCTGGATGGCGCTTCGGCGCTGGGTGACCGCTTCCTGGACAGTCCCTTGTGGCGCGAGGTCCAGCACTCGTACGGGGTCGCGGATGTGGTCTCGGTCGTCTTCCAGGACCGTTTCGGGTGCTGGGGGTTCCTCGACCTGTGGTCCCAGCGCGCGTATGCCGCCGAGGATGTCGCCCTGTTACGCCACCTGGCGCCCCACGCTGACCGCGGCTCTGCGGGTGCGCCAGGCTCGCACTTTCACGGTCGCGCCTGCCGCCCCAACCCGGCTCAGCCCAGGCCCGGCCGTGCTCCTGCTGCGTGACGACCTGAGCATCGTCGGCCAGACGAGTGCGTCGCAGGAGTGGCTGGCCATGTTGCTGCCGCAACCGGGCGGGATGGCCCCCATCCCGGCCTGCGCCTACAACGTCGCCGCCCAACTCCTTGCGCGCCAGCACGGGGTGGACGGACATGAAGCGATGGCCCGAGTTCACCTGCACGACGGCGTCTGGGTCACGCTACGGGCCTCCCGCGTGGAACCAAGCGACCTGATCGCCGTGACGATCGAGCCCACATCATCGGGCGACCGCCTCGATATGTTCTCCCGGGCGAACGGTCTCTCCAGCCGCGAACGTGAACTGCTGACTCTGCTGGCCCAAGGCACCGCCACGGTCGAGGCAGCTTCGCGCATGTCTCTTTCCCCCCATACCGTGCAGGACCACCTCAAGTCCGTCTTCTCCAAGACCGGCACCCACAACAGACGCGTGCTGCTCTCCCACGCCCTTGGCGTCCGCGGCGACGCGGAAACCCCGCCACCTCGCAACGACCGCTTACCCTCCACCTAGTCGCGTTCAGCAGGACTCGGCGGGGCTCGCCCGACGCACGGTTGTCGGCGCTGGCTCAACAGTCGAAGACTGACCAGCAAATATCGTTCCGCAGGCGCTGGTCGTCAAGGACGGCCTCGCGAATTGGGCCCGTGAGCTGGGCACGCTGCCACTGGCACTCGCGTCGCCCTGCGGCCTCGCGCTCCCCTTGCGGCGCGGCGGCACGCACGGCCTTGATCGCGTACGCGGCAGCACCGAGCTCGTGCGCGGCGACGTGAGCTACTGCGCCCGCCTGGCCAGCCGCGTAAGCGGCGAACCGTGCCGCGCCGGTCAGCGGTCGGGCCGCGCCCATGGCATGGCCACCGGCCGCGCGAGCATCCATCATCGTCATCTCGCCTCGGCTCCAGGCGCGGGCAGCCTCTATCGCGTGACGCGGTCGTAGGTCGCCAGGCTGGGCCGACTCGAAAAGGGGCAGAACGTGCTCTGCGCACGAGGCGGCCCACAGCGCAAGCAGGTGGTGATCCGCATCCGTGAGGGTCCCACCGCGCCGAATCGTCACGAACCGAGGGTCCCTGACCTTCGGAAGGATCATCGAATGCGCCCCTCTGCTGAACCCGATCTCAACGCAAAACGTGCGTAGGACAAGCGGGTCAACCGTAGCCTCGGTCGAGACAAGAGGTAAGAGTCCCGCGGAGTGGTGGGCTTTGAGGTCATCTTGATGTTGACCGGTCACCCCTGCGTGAGGGCGACGGAGCCATCATCGTGGGTCTTGCCGATCTTGGCCATGGATTCTTCGGAGAGGTAGCGGCGTTCGTCGGTGGCCCATTCGTCGTGGGTGTCGGCCAGGACGGCGCCGACGAGGCGGATGACGGCGGCTTCGTTGGGGAAGATCCCAACGACTCTGGCGCGGCGCTTGATCTCCTTGTTGAGCCGCTCCAACGGGTTGGTGGACCAGATCTTGCGCCAGTGCTCCCTGGGGAAGACCGCGAAGGCGAGGACCTCGGCCTTGGCCTGGTCCATCAAGGTCCCGATCTTGGGGTATCGGGCGGCGAGCTCGTCACGGACCTTGTCCCACTGCTTGCTCATCGAGGCTAGGTCGGGTTGGGCGAAGATCGTGCGGAACACGGCGGCGACCATCTCGATCTCGGCCTTGGCCACGTGCGCCAGGACGTTGCGGATGAAGTGCACCCGGCACCGCTGGTGGCTGCTGCCCTGCATCGCCCGCCCGATGGCAGCCACGAGGCCCGCGTGCTGATCGGAGATCACGAGCTTGACCCCGCCCAGGCCGCGCTTCTGAGCCCGGTCAGGAATCCCCGCCAGAACACCTCGTCCTCGCTGTCGCCGACGTCCAGTCCGAGGATCTCCCGGCGGCCCTGCCGGGTGACGCCGGTGGCGACCACGACAGCCTTGGACGTGACCATGCCGTGCTCAGAGCGCACGTGCAGGTACGTCGCGTCGAGGTAGACGTACGGGAACTCGGTGTGGTCCAGGCGGCGGGTGCGGAACGCCCCACCGCCTCGTCCAGCCGGCACAGATCCGCGACACCTCGGACTTGGAGATCCCGGTCCCGCCCAGGGCGACGACGAGGTCATCGACGCTGCGGGTGGACACGCCATGGACGTAAGCCTCCATCACCACTGCGTACAGCGCCTGGTCGATCCGCCGCCGCGGGGACAGGATGCTCGGGAAGAAGCTGCCCGCCCGCAGCTTCGGCACGGCCAAATGGACGTCGCCGGCGTGCGTGGTCAGCAGCCGCGGACGCGACCCGTTGCGCTCGGTGGCGCGAGTGTCTGTGCGTTCGTACCGGCCAGCGCCGATCGCCGCGGTCGCTTCAGCATCGATCAACTCCTGCATCGCGACGCGGACACTCGCGGATGAAGTCGGTGCCCTCGCCGGAGCGGAACACCTCGTGAAGCTCGGACAAGGCAGACTGAGACAAGGCCATCGGTGAGATCTCCTTAGATGCGTGCTTGGCGGTACACATCAAGAATCTCGCCGGTGGCCCCTCACTCAGGACGCCACGCCGTCACCCCCAAACCCCACCACCCCACGGGACGCAGTCAGACAAGAGTGGCTGCAGGCGGCGCCGGTGTCGCCCGCCAGCGACCTGCGGCCAGCCGAAGTGCTCGCTCCCCGCGTGCGTTTACACTGTCCCCGGCGGTGGACCAATGAGTATGAGCGCAAGGGAGCCGGCATGACGGGTGAAAGCCGCGATGGGGGTCTTCGCCTGGGCGTGATGGGACAGTCGTCGAAGGAAAACGAGCGCCGCTTGGCCCTGCACCCGGCGCATCTGCCGCGTATCCCCGCGCACCTGCGCGAGCGGATTTTCCTCGAGCACGGGTACGCCGCCGCGTTCGGGTGCCGCGACGACGACCTCACGCGGACCGTGGGCGGCCTTCGCACCCGCGAGCAGCTCATCGCCGAGTGCGACGTCATCCTTCAGCCCAAGCCGATGCTCGCCGACGTTGAGGCGCTGCGGCCAGGGCAGGTCCTGTGGGGATGGCCGCACGCCGTGCAGGATCCACAACTGACCCAGCTCGCCATCGACAAGCGGCTCACGCTCATCGCCTTCGAGGCGATGAACCACTGGCGTCGGGACGGGTCGTTCGGCCTGCACGTGTTTCATGCCAACAACGAGTTGGCTGGCTACTGCTCGGTGCTGCACGCGATGGCGCTGGCGGGCCTCACCGGTGACTACGGCCCCCGCCTGCGCGCGGTCGTTATCGGCTTCGGCGCGACCGCTCGGGGTGCGGTCACGGCGCTGGACGCACTGGGCGTGCACGACGTGCAGGTGCTCACCCACCGGCAGGTCGCCGCCGTTGCAGCGCCGATCCACTCCGCCAGGCTCGTCCACTTCGACCTCGATGAGCCGAACGCTGGGATCCGCCACGTGCTCACCGAGACGGGCCGGGCCCCCGTCGGGCGGTTCCTGGCCGGCCACGACATTGTCGTCAATTGCGTCCTGCAGGACACCGACGCCCCCGAGATCTTCATGACCGAGGAGGACCTGACCGACATGGCCTCCGGGGGGCTGCTGATCGACGTGTCATGCGACGAAGGGATGGGGTTCAGCTGGGCCCGACCTACCTCGTTCGCGGACCCGACATTTGTGGTCGGCGACAACGTCCTCTATTACGCGGTCGACCACAGCCCGTCCTACCTGTGGAGGGCCTCGACCTGGATGAACAGCGACGCGCTGCTGCCCTTCCTCCCCGTGGTCATGGGCGGCCCGGTCGAGTGGGACCGGGACCCGACGATCCGCCGAGCGGTCGAGATCCGCGAGGGCGTCGTGCAGAACCCGGCGGTCCTGTCCTTCCAGGGACGCTCATCGGCCTACCCACACTTCCCCATCGCCACCTAACGGGCGGGACAGCACCCTCACAAGCTCCGGCTGCCACGCCTTCAACGCCCCGACTTTGGCCAGGCCCACAGTCCCTCACGCGGGCAGTCAGCCTGGGGCGCTAACGTCGCCCCATGCGAACCGTGACTCTGCCGGGCCCAGATTGGGTCGAAGAGGTTGGCCCCGTCGAGGGTCTCGATATCCGAGCTTGGGATGTCACCGCCGACCTCAGCGACAGCTCGGACCGCTCGGACGGCTCGGACGGCTCGGACGGCTCGGACGGCTCGGATAGGTCCGACAGCTCCGGCGAAGGCGTCAGTGCAGCGCTACCGTCCAAGAGTGCGGTCACCCTGGTCGTGCCGCCGATGGGCCCGCCGCCCAGGCTGGCCCGCCTCGCCTCCCTGCCCAATCTCGAGGTCCTCCAGCTCCTCGTCGCCGGTTATGACGCCGCCCTGCCCTACCTTCCCGACGGCGTCACCCTCTGCAACGCCGCCGGCGTCCACGACCCCGCGACCGCCGAGTTCGCCGTCGCCCTGATCCTCGCCGCGCAACGCGGCATACCGCAGTGGGTGTTGGCGCAAGAGCGCGGCGAATGGCGGCCGCCGACGAGTTTCGCCCCAGCCCTGGCCGACCGGCGCGTCCTCATTGTCGGCTACGGCCGGATCGGCCGGGCGATCGCCGCTCGCCTGGCCCCCTTCGAGGTGACCCTCACGGCGGTCGCGTCCAGCGGACGCCCCGGCGACGAGTTCGTCGACACCGTCCATGGCATCGCAGCCCTTCCCGAGCTGCTGCCTCGACACGACATCGTCGTGCTCGTCACCCCGCTGTCCGACGCGACCCGCGGCCTGGTCGACGCCAGCTTCCTCTCCGCGATGCCCGACGGTGCCCTACTCGTCAATATCGCCCGCGGCGCCATCGTCGACACCGACGCCCTGCTCGCTCAGACATCGACAGGCCGGCTGCGGGCCGCGCTCGACGTCACCGACCCGGAACCGCTGCCGACCGGGCACCCACTGTGGCGGACGCCGGGGGTGCTCATCGCCCCCCACGTCGGCGGCGCGGCCGACAGTTTCGCCCCGCGGATCATCCCACTGCTGCGCAACCAACTGCGACGGTATGCCGCCGGCCAGCCGTTGCACCACGTCGTCGCCGGGCCCGGGCTGGCGGAGAAGCCCTGACTGGGGGCATGCTCTAGGGCATGAGCGATCCAGCTCCCCCCAAGCGCCTGCTGCTTCTGCGTCACTCCAAGTCGGAGCACACCTTCGGCGTCGATGACTACTCCCGCCAGCTCACCGAGCGCGGATGGCGCGACGGCACCGAGATCGGGAGCTGGCTGGCAAAGCAGAAGATCATGGCCGACCTAGTGCTGTGCTCGACCTCGACCCGCACCCGTCAGACGTGGGAGGCCGCCGTCGGGGGCGGGGCGCGGGCCGCCCGGTTGACGCTGCGCAAGGAGCTCTATCAGGGCGGCATCTCGGGTGTGTTGGACGCCGTCCAGACTGAGGGCGGTGACTACGCGACGATCATCGTCGTCGGCCACTCCCCGAGCATGCCGATGCTCGCCTCGAGGCTCGCCGACGGGGCCGGCTCGCCCGACGCGCTTGCTCGACTCGACCAAGGCTTCCCGACCAGCGGCCTAGCGGTGCTCACGTATGCCGGTGAGTGGGCCGACCTCGGCCCCGGCACCGCCTCGCTGGCCGACTTCGTCGTCGGCCGCGGCTGAGCAGACGGCCCGTCGCGGGCCACGCCGCATTAGCCTGGTGAACAGCCCGTCAGGCCACCAGATCGAAGAGGTGCATCATGCCCCCGCTGCGCTCACGCACAACGACCCACGGCCGCAACATGGCCGGGGCCAGGGCCCTGTGGCGGGCGACCGGGCTCACCGACGACGACTTCGGCAAGCCGATGGTCGCCGTGGCCAACTCCTACACCCAGTTCGTCCCTGGCCACGTCCACCTCAAAGACCTCGGTGACCTCGTCGCCGGCGCGGTCCGAGAGGCCGGGGGAGTGGCCCGCGAGTTCAACACGATCGCCGTCGACGACGGCATCGCCATGGGTCATCACGGCATGCTCTACAGCCTGCCCAGCCGCGAGATCATCGCCGACTCGGTCGAATACATGGTCAACGCCCATGCCGCCGACGCCCTCGTGTGCATCAGCAACTGCGACAAGATCACCCCCGGCATGCTCCTGGCGGCGCTGCGTCTCAACATCCCCACCGTGTTCGTGAGCGGCGGTCCGATGGAGGCCGGCTCCGCGGTGGTCGGCGCCGACGGGACCGTCGACTCAAAGGCCACCCGCCTGGACCTCATCGACGCAATGACCAAGGCCGTCGACAACACCGTCAGCGACGCGGACATCGCGACGATCGAGCGCTCGGCCTGCCCGACCTGCGGCTCCTGCTCGGGCATGTTCACCGCCAACTCGATGAACTGCCTGCTCGAGGTCGTCGGGCTCGCCCTGCCCGGCAACGGGTCGACCCTGGCCACAGCGGCCGCCCGCAAGGGTCTCTTCCAGAACGCCGGTCGACTCGTCGTCGAACTGGCCCGCCGCTGGTATGCCGTGTCCGCAGCCGGCGGGCTGCCGGCCACCGAGGGTGGCGACGCGTCCGTCCTGCCACGCTCGATCCTCACCCGGCAGGCGTTCAGCAACGCGATGCGGGTCGACATCGCCATGGGCGGCTCGACCAACACGATCCTGCACCTGCTGGCCGCCGCCCAGGAGGCCGAGGTCGACTTCGACCAGCACGACATCGACGCGCTGTCACGGGTCACCCCATGCCTGTGCAAGGTCGCCCCCAACACCAACCGCTATTACATGGAGGACGTCCACCGGGCCGGGGGCATCGTGGCCATCATGGGCGAGCTGCACCGGGCCGGGATGCTCGACACCGACGTCCACGCCGTGCACGCCCCCAGCCTGGATTCCTGGCTCGGCGAGTGGGACATCCGGGGTGGCAAGGCAAGCGACGCGGCATACGAGCTGTTCCATGCCGCCCCCGGTGGGGTGCGCACGACCGAGGCGTTCTCCTCGACCAACCGCTGGGCGAGCCTCGACACCGACGCGCAGGACGGGTGCATCCGCAGCGTCGAGCACGCCTACACCCTCGACGGGGGGCTGGCGGTGCTGACCGGCAACCTTGCTCCCGACGGCTGCATCGTCAAGACCGCCGGGGTGCCCGAGCACCAGTGGCGCTTCCGCGGCCCGGCAAAGGTCGCCGAGAGCCAGGAGCAGGCCGTCGAGATGATCCTGGAGGGTCAGATCGTCGCGGGCGATGTCGTCGTCGTGCGGTACGAAGGCCCCAAGGGTGGGCCGGGCATGCAGGAGATGCTCTATCCCACCTCCTATCTCAAGGGGGTCGGCCTCGGCCCCCAGTGCGCGCTCATCACCGACGGTCGCTTCTCCGGCGGGTCCTCCGGGCTGTCGGTAGGCCACGTCTCGCCAGAAGCGGCCTCCGGCGGGCCGATCGGACTGGTCCGGGACGGCGACGAGATCGAGTTCTCGATCCCCGAGCGCCGGGTCACCCTGCACGTCTCTGACGACGAACTGGCCCGACGGCGGGCCGAGCAGGATGCCGTCGGCTGGCGACCGGTCGCCCGTGAGCGCGCGGTGTCGGCGGCCCTGCGCCTGTTCGCGCTGTTCGCGCAGTCGGCCGACAAGGGCGCCGCCCGCCTCGTGCCCTGAGCACCAGTTGGGCGGCACCGAACGCCCCGAAGCCCTGGCGCGGGGCGAACCGGGCAGACTGGACCCGTGCTGCGACGTCTGGCCCTGATGCGTCGACCGTCTCCCCGCCTTGCCGAGGGCCTAGTCACGCACATCGACCGCGCCCCGATCGATCTCGCCTTGGCCCGCCGGCAATGGCGTGACTACGCCACGCTGCTGGTGGCCCACGGCTGGACGGTCGTCCAGGCACCGCCCGCAGACGACTGCCCCGACGGGGTGTTCGTCGAGGACCCGGTCTTCGTCTATGGCGATCTCGCCGTCCTGTGTCGCTCAGGGGCGCCTCAGCGGCGAACCGAGCGGGCCGGGCTGCCTAAGATCCTCGCTGAATACGGCTACCACCTGGCCCGGATCGAAGCTCCGGGAACCCTCGACGGCGGCGACGTTCTCAAACACGGGGGGCGGGTCTGGGTCGGCGACGCCGGCACCGCCGCGGACGGCACCCCGCTCGGGCGCAGCGACGCTGCAGGCATCGCCCAGCTCGCTGAGCTGCTCGCCTCCCGGGCAGTCCCGGTCGAGGCGGTCCCCCTGCTCGGAGCGCTGCACCTGAAGTCCCTGGTCACCGCCCTGCCCGACGGCACAATCCTCGGTATGCCGTCGCCGGTCACCTCCTGGAGCGGCTGGCCGGCGGTCCTCGACGTTCCAGAGCCCACCGGAGCCCACGTCGTGCTGCTCGGCCAACACACCGTGCTCATGGCGGCCTCGGCGCCGCTGACCGCGGACCTGCTTGTGGGCCGGGGCCTTACCGTCGTCACCGCCGACATCAGCGAGTTCGAGAAGCTCGAAGGCTGCGTCACCTGCCTGTCGGTGCGGATGCGCTATTGACCGTCAGTAGTGGACATCACCGACCGGATGGTGAGACGGCTCCCGCGTCGCATTGACAGCTCAGCAACGGTGGGGAGACGGTGGGGGCATGAGCCAGGTCCTCGTAGTTATCCGGCGCGTGTGACACCACTGACGTCACGCGCGCGCCCTTCCGTCCCGCCCGTGGACCGAAGGGCTTTTTCGTGGCCGCAGCACTCCGCGCCGGCGACTGAGATCATGAGCACAGCCTGACCCTGAGAACGACCCAGCACAGAACAAAGCACGACCCAGCACGACCCCAGCACGACCCCCGCACGACCGACGCAACGAAGAAGTGGTGACCACCGTGACCGACAGCCTGACGCACGACAAGGCATCGCCGGCCGTCCTCGCCGCTCAGGCGCGCTCGCGCTCGAGCGCAACGGCCAAGGCGATCCAGACGCCCGCATCGACCAATGCCCCGCTGACCTGCACAGGCGCCCAGTCGCTCGTCAAGTCTCTCGAGGCCGTCGGCGTCGACACGGTCTTCGGCATCCCGGGCGGTGCGATCCTGCCTGCCTACGACCCGCTCATGGACTCCCCGACGGTCCGCCACATCCTCGTTCGCCACGAGCAGGGAGCCGGCCACGCCGCTGAGGGGTATGCCGCAGCCACCGGCCGCGTCGGGGTGTGCATGGCCACCTCGGGTCCGGGCGCGACCAACCTTGTCACCGCTCTGGCCGATGCCCACATGGACTCGGTGCCCATCGTCGCCATCACCGGACAAGTGCCCAGCGCTGCGATCGGCACGGACGCCTTCCAGGAGGCCGACATCCGCGGCATCACGATGCCGGTCACCAAGCACAACTACCTCGTGACGAACCCCGACGACATCCCCCGCGCCATCGCCGAGGCATTCCACATCGCCGGCACCGGACGCCCCGGCCCCGTCCTGGTCGACATCAGTAAGGACGCCCTCGTTCGGCAAACGACCTTCAGCTGGCCACCGCAGATCGACCTCCCCGGCTATCGCCCGGTCGCCCGTCCGCACGGCAAGCAGATCCGCGAGGCCGCTCGCCTGATGGCCGCAGCCCGCCGCCCGATCTTCTACATCGGTGGCGGCGTCATCCGGGCTCGCGCCAGCGAGCAACTGCGTCAGCTTGTCGAGCTCACCCAGATCCCACTGGTCACCACCTTGATGGCCCGAGGAGCGGTCCCCGACAGCCACCCCCTGCACCTCGGGATGCCCGGCATGCACGGTTCGGTCGCGGCCGTCACCGGGCTGCAGAAGGCTGACCTGCTCATCGCTCTGGGGGCCCGGTTCGATGACCGCGTGACCGGCCTGCTGTCGACCTTCGCCCCGCACGCCAAGGTGATCCACGCCGACATCGATCCGGCCGAGATCTCCAAGAACCGGTTGGCCGACGTGCCGATCGTCGGGGACTGCAGGGACGTCATCGCCGAGCTCATCGAGGTCATCACGGCCGAGCAGGCCGCGTCGGGCGCGGCGGCATACGACGACTGGCAGGCGACCGTCGCGGACTGGAAGGCGACCTACCCGGTCGGCTACACCCCGGCCGAGGACGGCGTGTCGCCGCAATATGTCATCGAGCGCATCGGCGCCCTGTCCGGGCCCGAGGCGACCTACGTCGCCGGCGTCGGCCAGCACCAGATGTGGGCGGCCCAGTTCATCCAGTACTCCCGGCCCAACTCCTGGATCAACTCCGGAGGTCTCGGGACGATGGGCTTCTCGGTGCCTGCCGCGATGGGTGCCAAGGTCGCCGAGCCGCACCGGACCGTGTGGTCCATCGACGGCGACGGCTGTTTCCAGATGACCAACCAGGAGCTGGCGACCTGTGTCATCAACGACATTCCGATCAAGGTCGCGATCATCAACAACTCCAGCCTGGGCATGGTCCGCCAGTGGCAGACGCTGTTCTACAACGAGCGCTATTCCAACACCGACCTGCACACCAGCCACAACAAGGTGCGGGTGCCCGACTTCGTCAAGCTCGCCGACGCCTATGGCTGCGAAGGCATTCGGGTCGAGGCCGTGGATGAGGTCGACGCTGCGATCCAGCGGGCCTTGGACATCAACGACCGGCCGGTCGTCATCGACTTCGTCGTGCACCGCGATGCCATGGTGTGGCCGATGGTGCCCGCCGGCGTGAGCAACGACAAGATCCAGATTGCCCGCGGGGGAGCCCCCCTGTGGGAGCGCGAAGACTGAGCCGGGCTCCAGAGCACAGAGAAAGCGTCACCACCATGGCCAAGAACACCCTGTCCGTCCTCGTCGAGAACAAGCCCGGCGTGCTTGCTCGGATCGCCGCGCTCTTTTCCCGCCGCGGGTTCAACATCGACAGCCTCGCCGTCGGCCCGACCGAACACCCCGACATCTCGCGGATGACGGTGGTCGTGGATGTCGATGAGCTTCCGCTCGAGCAGGTGACCAAGCAACTCAACAAGCTCATCGAGGTGCTCAAGGTTGTCGAGCTTGAGCCGAACGCATCGGTCCAGCGCCAGATCGTCCTGGTGAAGGTCCGCGCCGACGCGGCCAATCGGTCGCACATCGTCGAGACCGCAGAGCTGTTCCGGGCCAAGGTCATCGACGTCGCCTCCGACAGCCTCACCATCGAAGCGACCGGCAAGGTCGAGAAGATCCAGGCCCTGCTCGGGGTGCTCGAACCCTTCGGCATCCGCGAGCTCGTCCAGTCGGGGATCGTCGCCGTGGGCCGCGGTCCGCGCTCGATCACCGACCGGGCCCTGCGCAGCGCCTAGCCTGCGCGGCATACGCTCATCCCCAGCATCCGCATTGGATCTGACCCCTTTGAAGGAGTGGCCCTGATGGCCGACATGATCTACGACGACGACGCCGACCTCTCGATCATCCAGGGGCTCAAGGTGGCCGTCATCGGCTACGGCAGCCAGGGCCACGCCCACGCGCTCAACCTGCGCGACTCGGGCGTCGACGTCCGAGTCGGGCTTGCCGAGGGCAGCCGCAGCCGGGCCAAGGCCGAGGCCGAGGGGCTGCCGGTCCTCGCCGTCGCCGATGCAGTCAAGCAGGCCGACCTCGTGGTCATCCTCACCCCCGACCAGGTGCAGCGGCACGTCTACAGCCAGGACATCAAGCCTCACCTCAAGGATGGCGCCGGGCTGCTCTTCGGACACGGCTTCAACATCCGCTTCGGCTACATCCAACCCGAGGCCGGCTCCGACGTCATGATGGTGGCCCCCAAGGGTCCCGGCCACCTCGTGCGCCGCGAGTTCACCGACGGGCGCGGGGTACCGGTGCTCGTCTGCGTCGAGCAAGACCCCTCCGGCCGGGCCTGGGACATCGCCAAGTCCTATGCCAAGGCGATCGGCGGACTGCGCGCGGGCGGCATCAAGACCACCTTCACCGAGGAATGCGAGACCGACCTTTTCGGCGAGCAGGCCGTGCTGTGTGGTGGGGCCTCACAACTGGTCATGTATGGCTTCGAGACCCTCGTCGAGGCCGGCTATCAACCCGAGGTCGCGTATTTCGAGTGCCTGCACGAGCTCAAGCTCATCGTTGACCTCATGGTCGAGGGTGGCATCGCCAAACAGCGTTGGTCGGTCTCCGACACGGCCGAATACGGTGATTACGTGTCCGGCCCACGGGTCATCGACCCGAGCGTCAAGGAGAACATGCGCGCCGTGCTCGCGGACATCCAAGGCGGCGCGTTCGCCCGGCGCTTCATCGCCGACCAGGACGCCGGCGCCCCGGAGTTCACGTCGTTGCGCGAGAAGGGCGCCCAGCACCCGATCGAGCAGACCGGCCGAGAGCTGCGCAAGCTCATGAGCTGGATCAAGGACACCGACAGCGACTACACCGAGGGCAGTGCCGCTCGCTGAGCTGCCGGGACCCCTGCACTGCCGGGTTACCCTGGGTGCTCGGGTCCGCACCAGCGGAGTGCGCAGGCCTGCATATCGGGAGAGGCGTGAGTGTTCGACAACCTGCCCTACCCCGTCGTCTATGTCGTGTTCTTCCTCGGCGTCATGGTGCGAGCCAACGCGACCTATTGGCTCGGGCGCGCGGCTCGCCGCGGTGGGGAGAACACTCGCGCGGCGCGGCGTCTGCAACGACCGATGGTGCGCCGCGCCGAAACGCTCGTGGCCCGCTTCGGCATCCCGGCGGTGGCTCTCTCATTCCTGACCGTCGGCGTTCAGACGGCGATCAACTTTGCTGCCGGGGTGCTTCGGATGCCCTTGTGGCGCTATGAAATCGGTGTCGTCATCGGTGCGCTCGCCTGGGCTGCCATCTACTCGACGATCGGGTTCGCTGTGCTCGGAGCCTGGGTCGGGGACAACCCCTGGCCGGCGGCGTTGGCTCTGGCGGGGGCGGTGGGGGTGGTCGTCGTCGCAACCCGGATCGCGAGGCGGCGGATGGAGCGAACCCTCCCCTATGCCGGGCTCGACATCGAATCCTCCGGTCGCTCGGACGGCTGAGGGCCGGCAGCCCCGCCGGACCCGGGCCTGGTCGATCGGTAGGGTTGGGCCGAGATCACTACCGCAGAACGGAGGCCACCGATGGGCAAGCGCTCGCGCGCGGCGGAGGCCCCAACGTCCGAACGGACCATCGAGCTGGACCCGCTCGCGCCGGGGGCCGAGTTCCGGTCACGGGCCGTGCGGACCACCCGCGAGCGCCGTCCCGACATCGACCCGAGGGCGATCGCGCTCAGCCTGGCCTTGAGCCGGATCGCCGCCGCCCACCAGCTCGAGTCGGAACGCCTCGTGCACCGGGCGCGGGGGTGGAGCTTCAGCGGGTTCAGGGTGCTCTTCATGATCTGGCTGACCGAGCCGGTCGAGGCTCGCGGGCTCGCCCGGTTCGCCGGGGTCAGTCGCCAGACGACCTCGACCGTGCTGGCCACCCTTGAGTCGGCCGGTCTGGTCTCGCGTCGACAGACCTCGACCACCGACCGCCGACTCGTCTCGGTGCGCCTCACCGCCGCCGGGAGGGCGGCCGTCGACGAGGTCATCGGAGCCCAGAATCTCCTTGAACAACAATGGTTTTCAGCACTCACCGTCTCTGAGCAGGACCAGTTGCTCGGGATGCTCGAGCGGGTCCTGGGGCGAATGCATCAGCTGGGCGAGGGCCTTGACGGCGGCGGGTCAGCCGAAGGCAGCGAAGCAGACGAGTCGGGCGAGGGCGAGACACACGCGAGTTAGCCGGGTCCAGAGGGTGCGTTAGACTGTCAAAGGACTGACAGTCTCCGGAGGCACCGATGCAGCAGCTGACCGCTCTCGACGTGATGTTCTCGTCGCTCGACACCGAATCGACGAACGGAATGCTCGGCGGGCTGGTGCTGTTCGAGCCAGCCGCAGGTGAGCGGGCCGTGCCTGATGCCGCGTTCATGCGTCATCGGTTCGCCGAGCGCCTCGACTTCCTGCCCCCGCTGCACCGCCAGGTCGTGAAGGTTCCGATCGGCCTTGAGCACGACTATCTCGGCCAGCCGGGTCGGATCGACCTTCTCGAGCACATCCGCGAGATCAGCCTGCCCGCACCGGGAACGCATGACCAACTCGCCGAGGAGGTCTCGCGGATCATGTCGACGAGCCTTCCTGCGGACCGCCCGCTGTGGGACTACACGGTCGTCCACGGGTTGCAGGACGGCAGCGTGGCCCATCTGCTGCGGATTCATCACCTGGTGATCGACGGCTCGTCGATGCCGCGTCTGTGGGATGCCCTCTCCGATGACCCCGTGCAGCCTCTGGAGCGCCTTCGTGACTCGACCCACCAGCAGCCCCGCTGGGGGGCAATCGAGATGATCCTCCGCGAGCTCTCGGGTGTGGCAGCCAAGCCCGCGCAGTTCGCGGGCTTCCAGGCGAAGTTCGTCGGCTGGCTCGCCCAGCAGCTGCGAGACTCCGGTCCGTTGCCTGTGGTCAGTCTGCCCTTCCGGATCGCTCTGCCGGGGCAACTGGCCGGGCCCGCCCAGCGCCTGCTGAACCCCGCGTTGCGTGAGCGGGGCATGGCCGAGATCGCGCCCTACATCCCCACCCTCAACCCGCCTCGCACGACCTTCAACGGTCGCGTGTCAGCACGGCGCACCTTCGTCTTCGCCGATCTGCCGCTGGCGGAGTTCCGCGACACCGGCAAGCTGCTTGGCGGCACGATCAACGACGTTGTGCTGGGCGTGTGCGCGGGCGCCCTCCGTAAGTACATGCAGGATCGCGGCATACCGGTCGATGCCCCGTTGGTGGTCTGCGTGCCCGTTTCCCTGCGGACCGGCGGTGAGACCCTCGTCTGGGCCAACTATGTGCACATGATCTTCGCGCCGTTGCCGACGCACCTGGAGGATCCGCTGGCTCGCGTGCGTGAGGCGAGCGCGGCGATCAAGGCGGCCAAGGGCAGCTTCGATGCCCTGCCGATCGGGCTGGTCCGTGAGGCCAGCCGATTCATGCCGTCGGCAATGTTCAACATGATGGTCCGGGCCATGGTCAAGATGCCCGACGCCCTCTCGCGTGGCCCCTGGAACGTCGTGGTTTCCAACGTGCGCGGCCCGGGGGCCGCGACCTTCATCGACGGTGTCCGGGTCAAGGGCTACTGGCCGGCGTCGTTCTTGTCGATCGGCGGTGGCGTCAACATCACCCTGCAGAGCTATGTCGACCGCGTGTGCTTCGGTTTCATGGGCGCACCAGAGCAGGTGGGCGACCTTCGGCCGATCGTCGGTCACCTGCACGACGTGCTCGACGAGACGTATGCCGCCGCGAAGGCGCAGGCTTCCGATCCGCCGGGCGCGCAGCCGGCCCACACCACCGGCTGAACGACGGGACCTACGATGTCCGGGGAAGAAGAGACCGTGGCGGGTGCCCCAGAAGACGCCTGGGTCGACACCGTCGTGCAGCTCACGTCTCGGCGCACCAGCCACGTTGACACTGAGATTGCTGGGCTCGTGATCGCGCTCATGCGGGCGGCGGGCCGGCACCGAGCAATGTTCGAGAGTCGGGCCCACGACGAAGGCGGCAAGCACCTGCGGGCCTTCAGCGTCCTCTACATGCTCTGGATCTTCGAGCACCTCCAAGCGCGTGACCTCACCCGGCTCCTCGGGATCAGCCGTCAGACGATCTCCGCTGCCTTGGCAAGCCTGGAGTCCGCGGGGATGATTCTTCGGGCTCGGGGCAGCACCGGGGACCGGCGCCTGGTCGAGATCCGACTGACGCCAGCGGGGCGGGCATCGGTGGAACGGGAGTTCCACGCCCAGCATCACCTGGATGGGCGGTGGTTCGAAGCGCTCAGCGTGCACGACCGGCGGACCCTGAGGTCATTGCTGGAACGGCTGGTTGCGCCGACCGGGCAACACCACCCGATGGTTGGCTGAGGTCGAGTCCTAGACTGGGTCCGGCACGCCGTGGTGCCGCATTCGTTCCATGTCGGCGGCCACGTATGCCGTCGCGCCAGCCGCGAAGGAATCCCCCGTGACCAAGCCAGTGGTCCTCATCGCTGAAGAGCTCTCACCTGCGACCCTCGATGCCCTCGGGCCTGACTTCGAGATCCGCTCGTGTGACGGAGCCGATCGGGCGGCGCTGCTGGCGGCACTGGCCGATGTAGACGCCGTGCTCATCCGGTCGGCGACGAAGATGGACGCCGAAGCCATCGCCGCGGGCACCAAACTCAAGGTGATCGCGCGGGCCGGCGTCGGCTTGGACAACGTCGATGTCCCGGCCGCAACTCAAGCGGGTGTGATGGTCGTCAACGCCCCGACATCGAATATCACCTCGGCGGCGGAGCTCGCGGTCGGGCTGCTGCTGGCTGCTGCTCGCAACATCGTGCCGGCCAGCCAGGCTCTCAAGGGCGGGGCCTGGAAGCGCAGCAGGTATGGCGGCATCGAGTTGCTCGACAAGACCGTCGGCATCGTCGGCCTCGGCCGGATCGGGGCCCTCGTCGCCGAGCGGCTCAAGGGCTTCGGAGTCGACATCATCGCCTACGACCCCTACACCACCCCTACGAAGGCCGTGCAACTGGGCGCCCGCCTTGTCGAGCTCGATGAGCTGCTCACGACGTCGGACTTCATCACCGTCCACCTGCCCAAGACCGCCGAGACCGTCGGCCTCATCGGGGTGGAGGCGCTGAGCAAGGTCAAGCCGAGCGTCGTCATCGTCAACGCGGCCCGGGGCGGCATCGTCGACGAAGCGGCGCTCGCCGACGCGCTGCGCGACGGTCGGGTGGCTGCCGCCGGGCTGGACGTCTTCGCCAAGGAGCCGTGCACCGACTCTCCGCTCTTCGAGTTCGAGAAGGTCGTCGTCACGCCACATCTCGGCGCCTCGACCGAGGAGGCCCAGGAGAAGGCCGGGGTCGCCGTCGCCAAGTCGGTCCGGTTGGCTCTGAGCGGGGAGATCGTCCCGGACGCGGTCAATGTCTCGGGAGGGGTCATCGTCGAGGAGGTTCGCCCGGGCATCGCCCTTGTCGAAAAGCTGGGCCGTGTCTACACGGCCATCGCCGGGGGAGTGCCGCTGCACCTGCACCTTGACGTCAGCGGCGAGATCACCGAGCACGATGTGAGCATCTGGAAGCTTGCGGCGCTCAAGGGCCTGTTCACCGATGTCGTCGAAGGACAGGTCTCCTATGTGAACGCTCCGGTGATCGCGGAGTCGCGGGGCGTCGGCATCACCCTGACGACGGACTCGGCCAGCGGCGATTTCCGCAACGTCACGACGTTGCACGGCCGGCTCAAGGACGGCACCGAAGTCTCGGTGGCTGGCACCCTCACCGGGCCGCGGATGATCGAGAAGCTCGTCGGGATCAACGGCTACGACCTTGAGGTGCCGCTGTCGGATCACTTCGCCGTCTTCACGTATCCCGATCGGCCCGGCGTAGTCGGGCAGGTCGGGGGAATGCTCGGCGAGACCGGGATCAACATCGGCGGGATGCAGGTGGCCCGTGACGATCGTGGTGACCGGGCGCTGATGATCCTCAACGTCGACTCAGGGCTCACCCCGAGATCGCGGGCCGGATCGCCGCGGCGATTGGTGCTGTGGACGTCGCCGTCGTCAACCTCTGACGGGCGAGCCCGGACTGGGGCGCACGGCGCCGAGGGGGTGGTTCCGCATGCCGTTCGACATGTGGGACGTAGGTCCCAGTCGGCAAGACGACTCCTAGGCTGAGCGCCATGCCCCCCACCGCTGTGACGTCACCGCCCGCTCATCTGGACATCGCGGTCATCGGCGGCGACGGGATCGGCCCGGAAGTCGTCGCGGAGGGCCTCAAAGTGCTCGCGGCGGTCACCTCAGGCCGGGTCCCGGTGTCTACCACGGACTACGATCTGGGCGCTCGACGCTGGCATGCGACCGGCGAAACCCTGCCAGAGTCGGTGCTCGGGGAGATCCGGGCCCACGACGCGATCCTGCTCGGAGCGATCGGCGATCCGAGCGTCCCGAGCGGAGTGCTCGAGCGGGGCGTCTTGCTCCCGCTGCGTTTCGCGTTGGACCACTTCGTCAACCTGCGTCCCGCCAAGCTCTTTCCGGGCGTCGCAAGCCCGCTTGAGGTGTCCCGGGTGGCCCCCCGGGGCATCGACTTCGTCGTCGTGCGTGAGGGCACCGAAGGCCCGTATGCCGGCAACGGCGGGCTTCTGCGCGCTGGCACGCCGCACGAGATCGCGACTGAGGTGAGCGTCAACACACGTTTCGGGGTCGAGCGAGTCGTCCGAGATGCCTTCGCCCGAGCCCAGGCTCGCCCGCGCAAGCACCTCACCCTCGTCCACAAGCACAACGTCCTAACCTTCGCGGGGCACCTGTGGCGGCGCACCGTCGAGGAGGTCGGTCGTGACTTCCCCGATGTCGAGACGGCCTACCAGCACGTCGACGCGGCAACCATCTTCCTTGTCACCGACCCGGGTCGCTTCGACGTCATCGTCACCGACAACCTCTTCGGAGACATCATCACCGACATCGCCGCGGCGATCGCCGGCGGGATCGGGCTCGCTGCCAGCGGGAACATCAACCCGGCCCGCACGTCGCCCAGCATGTTCGAGCCCGTCCACGGGTCGGCTCCGGACATCGCCGGGCGGGCCCTGGCCGATCCGACGGCGGCCATTCTCTCGGTCGGAATGCTGCTCGAACACGTAGGGCTCTCAGGTGCCGCGAAGGCCGTGGAGCAGGCGGTGGCGGCCGATCTTGCCCAGAGAGGGGGCGAGGCGCGCTCGACCACCGTGATCGGCGACGCGATCGTCGCCCGGTTGAGCTGAGCTGCCCGAGCGATCAACCCGTCGGGTCGGTCGGCGTGGGGACGGTCGTGGCGGTGGCGCTCGCGGTCGGGGACGCGGTCGGCGACGCGGTCGGGTCGGTGGTGGTGATGGCGCTCGCGGTCGGGGACGCGGTCGGCGACGCGGTCGGGTCGGTCGTGGTGATGGCGCTCGCGGTCGGGGACGCGGTCGGCGACGCGGTCGGGTCGGTCGGCGTCGGGCCGGTCGAGGTGGTGACGCTCACGGTCGGGGACGCGGTCGGGGTCGGTTCCGAGGTGGGGGCCACCACGGGCGGGATGACCACCGTGGGAGCAGGCGCGATGTCCAGATAGGGGTCCGGGTCAACAAAGGCGCCGTTCAGCTGCACCTCGAAATGAAGGTGGCACCCGGTCGAGAACCCCGTCGAGCCGACATAGCCGATGATCTGCCCCTGCTTGACCGCGAGGCCGTCGCGAGCGGCATACGCCGACAGGTGGTTGTACGTCGTGGTCAGCCCCTTCTGGTGGTCGAGGACCACCCGGTTGCCGTAGCCCCTCGAGCTTCCGGCGAAGGTGACGACCCCGTCCTTGACTGCCTTGACGGGGGTGCCGCAGGCCGCAGCGATATCGACACCGGTGTGCAACTTCCAGACCTGCAGGATCGGATGGAACCGCACGCCGTAGCGGGAGCTCTGGCGCCCCTCGACCGGGCGGACGAAACCCGAGGAGAGAACGCTGGACTGGTCGACAGCCGCCGTGGCGACCGTCCCGGCGTCGGGAGCATCGGCCAGCTCTGCCAACTCGGCCAGCTCTGCAGCCTCAGCTTCGGCCTCGGCCGCGGCGCGAAGCGCATTCGCTCCGTTGAAGTGGGCGACGTCTCTCGCGTCGAGGCTGACCGACCCCGTCGGGTCGGCCCCGACAGCAGACGCCGCCGCCACCGTCGCACCGACTGCGCTGGTGTCCGGGGCGCGTGATCCGGCAGACGTCACCATCAACGTTGCGATGAGCGCAGCGCAGCCGAGAACTCCGCTGGTGACCAGAGGACGGCCGACCGGCCAGCCTCCGGAGGGCGAGGTCGCGGCATACCGACCGTGCGAGCGCATCCGCGCATCGGTCCGGTTGAACATGCCGAAGACCCACACTTCCCAGCCGTTTTGCCCCCCGCGGCCGAAAACCAGACTACGCCACCGTACGGTCCGCGTGCTAGGTCCTCGCGAGTGGGTAACCTGGCTCCACCGCTATCTGTCGAGCATGGTCGAGGAGCACTGAGAATGAGCGCCGAGATGGGCCCGTTGAGCTTCGCGGTGAGCCGCAATGAACGGCCCCGCACCGAGGCCGAGCGCGCAGAGGTGCTCGCCGACCCTGGATTCGGGAAGGTTTTCAGTGACCACATGGTCCTGGCCACGTGGTCCAAGGACCGCGGCTGGCACGACGCCCAGGTCCGGCCTTATGGGCCGCTGTCACTCATGCCGTCGGCGGCTGTCCTGCATTACGCCCAGGAGGTCTTCGAGGGGCTCAAGGCCTACCGACACGCCGACGGGTCGATCTGGAGTTTCCGCCCGGAAGCCAACGCCCAGCGGCTGCAACGCAGTTGCCGTCGCCTAGCACTGCCCGAGCTGTCGGTCGAGGATTTCGTCGCTTCGCTGCGAGAGCTCGTCGCGATCGACCATCAGTGGGTGCCGCCGGCCGACTCCGGCGAGATGAGCCTCTATCTGAGGCCGTTCATGTTCGCCTCCGAGGCCTTTCTCGGTGTGCGCCCCGCCGATGTCGTCACCTATTGCGTCATCGCCTCGCCCGCCGGCGCCTACTTCGGCGCTGGGCTCAAGCCGGTGACGTTGTGGGTCTCCCAGGACTATGCCCGCGCCGGCGAAGGCGGCACCGGCGCGGCCAAGTGCGGCGGCAACTACGCGTCGAGCCTTGCCGGGCAGTTGGAGGGCATCGGCCACGGCTGTGATCAGGCCGTGTTCCTTGATTCGGCGACCCACACCTATGTCGAAGAGCTCGGTGGGATGAACCTGTTCTTCGTCACCGACGACCACAAACTCGTCACCCCAGAGCTCACCGGCACGATCCTCGAGGGCGTCACCCGCAGCTCAATTCTCGAACTGGCCAAGGAACTCGGCCTTGAGCCCGAGGAGCGTCGCATCGAGATCGACGAGTGGAAGGATGCAGCACGCAGCAAGGGCCTTCGAGAGGTCTTCGCCTGCGGAACTGCGGCGGTCATCACCCCCGTCGGCGAGCTCCGGTGGGATGGCGGCTCAGCCGACCACAGGGGTGACGGGCCGGCGATCGGCGAGGTCACGATGACGATCCGCGAGCGCCTGCTCGACATCCAGTATGGCCGGGCCGAGGACACTCACGGATGGCTCACCCGCCTCGCTTGAACGGCGCCGGTATGCCGCGGCTGGTGGCGTCCGACCTCGACGGGACGCTGCTGCGCAGTGACGGCACCGTGAGCGAGCGCACCCGTGCCGCGTGGCGGGCTCTCGACGAACACGACATCGAATCGGTCATCGTCACTGCCCGCCCGCCGCGCTGGTTGCACGATCTCGAGGATGTCGTGGGGCCCCGGGGGATCGCCGTCTGCGGCAACGGCGCGTTCATCTATCGGGTCGCGACCCGGGAGGTCATCGCGGCGCACTGCTTCGATCCCGACACGCTGGCAGGCCTGGTCGGTGACGTGCGAGCGGCCGTCGCGGGGGTGATGTTCGCCGCCGAGGGGCCGGACGGACCCGTCCTGGAACGCGGCTTCCCGGACCCCCGTGGGGAAGCCGCGGGCTCCCGCCGCGCCCAGGTGGCCTCGCTGGCCGAAGCGCCGGTCGGCAAGCTGCTGGCAATCGCCCCGACCACTGACCCTGCGACGTTCTTTGACGTCGTCACAGAGGTGATCGGCGCCCGCGGGGTGCTCGCCTACTCCGGCGCTCACGGTCTAGCGGAGATCAACCCACCGGGGGTGAGCAAGGACCGGGCTCTGGCCGACTATTGCGCCGACCTGGGTATCGCGGCGGCTGCGGTGTGGGCGTTCGGCGATATGCCCAATGACGTGACGATGCTGCGCTGGGCCGGTCGCGGTTTCGCCGTCGCCAACGCCCATCCCACGGTGCTCGCGATCGCCGACGAGGTGTGCCGAGGCAATGACGACGATGGTGTCGCCCACGTCCTGGAACGACTGTTCGGGCCGGTCTGACACCGGCCACCGCGCGTGGCAGCCGCGATGGTGACGCCGCTTCGCGGCATACGCGTGTCCGCATCGCGAGACAGGCGTTCGATCCGTGGTTGCCGGTGGCAGTCTGTATGCCGTGACCCCCACCCGCCGTGTGGTGCTGCATGACCTGCAGACCACCCTCGTTATTCCCTGAGCGCGACGAGACGCACCCCCTCGTCGCGCAGACCTCCCGCACCCGGGGGGTCTTTTTGTTGGTCCGGCACCACCCACGCCGGCCGACAGTGACGAGTACCGCACGAGACGCACACCGACGAAGGCGACCGATGTCCGACCTGGCCACCAGCACCACAGCCCTGCACGTCTACGACACGACCCTGCGCGACGGAGCCCAGCAAGAGGGTCTCAACCTGTCGGTCGCTGACAAGCTCGTCATTGCCCGGCAGATCGACGAACTCGGGGTGGGCTTCATCGAGGGCGGCTGGCCGGGCGCCAACCCCAAGGACACCGAGTTCTTCGCGCGGGCCAAGCGCGAGCTCTCGCTGCGCAATGCCACCCTCGCGGCCTTCGGCGCGACCCGCCGGGCCGGCTCGTCGGCCGCGCAGGATCCGCTCGTGCGGGCCTTGCTCGATTCCGATGCCTCGGTCGTTACCCTCGTGGCGAAGTCGCACGTCCGGCACGTGGAGCAGGCCTTGCGCACCACGCTCGATGAGAATCTCGCGATGATCCGCGACACGGTCACCTTCCTGCGTGGCGAAGGCCGGCGGGTGTTCCTCGATGCCGAACATTTCTTCGACGGGTACCGAGCCGACCGGGCCTACGCCCTGGAGTGCGTCCGGGCGGCCGCTGAATCGGGCGCCGAGGTCATCGCACTGTGCGACACCAACGGCGGCATGCTGCCAGCGCAGGTCGCCGACGTGGTGCGCGACGTCATCGACTCGACGGCGGCACGCGTGGGCATCCACTGCCATAACGACACCGGGTGTGCGGTGGCCAACTCGATGGCTGCTGTCGATGCCGGGGCGACCCACGTGCAGGGCACGGTCAACGGTTACGGCGAGCGCACCGGTAATGCGAACATCCTCACCCTCGTGTCCAACCTGCAGATCAAGCAGGGGATGGCGCTCGTCGACCCAGCCCGGCTGCGAGAGGCAACCCGGATCTCGCACGCGATCAGCGAGGTCACCAACGTGCCGCCATACAGCCGCCAGCCCTACACCGGCGCCAGTGCCTTCGCGCACAAGGCCGGCCTGCACGCGAGCGCCCTCAAGGTCGACCCCGACCTCTACCAGCACACTGACCCGACAGTCGTCGGCAACTCGATGCGAACCCTCGTCTCCGACATGGCCGGGCGGGCCAGCATCGAGCTGAAGGCACGGGAGATGGGGGTCGACCTCTCCGAGCAATCCGAGCTCGTGGCCGCCTTGCTCGCAGAGGTGAAAGAGCTTGAGCGGCGCGGCTGGACCTTCGACGCGGCCGATGCGTCGTTCGAGTTGCTGCTGCGCAAACACCTCGGTCAGGGAGTGTCCTACTTCGACGTGGAGTCCTGGCGGGTGATCACCGACGCACGCGCCGACGGGGAGGCGACGTCCGAGGCGACGGTCAAGCTCGCCGCCGGCGGGCAGCGTCGGGTCGCGACAGGCGAGGGCAACGGCCCGGTCAACGCCCTGGACCACGCCCTGCGGGTGGCCCTCGGGGCCGTCTATCCCGAGTTGGAGAGCCTTGAGCTCGTCGACTTCCGCGTGCGTATCCTCGACGCGTCGCACGGGACCGACGCGATCACCCGCGTGCTCATCGAGACCACGGACGGCACGACGACCTGGCAGACCGTCGGCGTCGCCCCCAACATCGTCGAAGCATCCTGGCGGGCCCTTGTCGACGGCATCACCTATGGCCTGCAGCGTCAGCAGGTGACGGCCAGATGAGCATCATGGAGCAGTCGGCCGGGGCGGTGGGCAGCGGCTCTGGGCCGACTGGGACCGGCCTGACGATGCGGCGTGGCCGCCCAGAGGACGCAGCGGCCCTCTGCGCCCTCGCGGTGCGCAGCAAGGGCTGGTGGGGTTACAGCGCGTCGTTCATGCGTGAGTGTGCCCCGGAGCTCGTCGTCTCCCCGCAGGCCGCCGCCGACACGGTCGTGGCGGAGGTGGACGGGCAGCTCGCCGGTTTCCATCTGCTCGTGCCGATGCCCGACGGGTCGTCCGACTGCGGGGAGCTGGGCATGCTCTTCGTCGACCCGCCATTCATCGGTTCCGGCATCGGCAAGATCCTCTTCGAGGATGCCCGGCGCTCGGCGGCGGGGCGGGGCTGGCTGCGGTTGATCATCGTCGCCGACCCGCACTCCCGGACCTTCTACGAGCGAGCGGGCGCCGTCCTGGCCGGCGAACGTCTCAGCCAGACGATCCCGGGCCACAGCCTGCCCGTCTTCGACGTGACGCTGCGGCCGCGCCCGAGCGCCAGCAGCAGCCCCCGGCCGACCTACTGGCGCTGAACAGCCGCGTCCACCTCGGGATCGAGAGCCGTCACGGCATCACACGCCGAGATCAACCGAGCCCGGAGAATCTGGCCGCGCGCGGCATACCGGCGTTGTTCTGCGACGTAGGCGGCCTTGCCTTCGGGGGTCTCGACGGCGATCGGTTCGACCCCCAGTGCGCGCAGGTCGTAGGGCGAGGCGCGCATGTCGAGCAGACGAAGCTCCATCGCGAGTTCGAGGGTGTCGGCGACGAGCTCGCTCGGCACCGCGGGAGCGAGCTTCATCGACGATTTGTAGAGATCCATCGTCGCGTGCAGGCAGCCGGGCTGGTCGAGCTCGGCTTGACGCGCACGTGTCGGGGTCAGAGCATTGCGCGGCCGAGCCGGCTCGGTGAAGAAGCGAAACGCGTCGAAGTGGGTGCACCGCAGCGGATTCGCGTCCACCACAGCGTCGGTCTCGGCTGAGCTCAGCCGCAACGGCCAACTCGCGTGGCGCACCTGATCGGACGGGAGGCGATAGACCATCGCCCACTCGTGCAGCGCGAAACATCCCAGCTGTGGCGGTCGGGCGGCGGTGCGCGCGAGTAGATCGCGCACGAAGCGCAGCGTGTGGCCCCGGGCTTGCAGGTATGAGGTGTGGTCGAACTCCACATCGTCGCCGATGCCCCGGTAGTGGCGCCACTGCGCTCGCTCGGTGTGGGCCGCGTCGGCAAGCCGCAGGCCCGGCCCCGGATGCCACCGCCGGATGGCTGCTGGCTTGAAGGGGTAATAGACGAAGAGGAAGTCTTCGATTGGATGGACCTCGCCGGCAACCCGACGGCTGCGATGACCTTGCGTCAGCGCGTCGATCCGGTGCGCGTGGGCGTCGGCGGCCGCTGACCAGGTCGCGCGCTCGAGGGTGGCCACCCGTCCACTTTAGGCGGGCGTCTTGGCCGCCTTGCCCTTGCGCGCGTTCCACGCGAAGGTCACGGGAACGCCCAGCGTCCCGTCCGGACCGCGGCTGAACTTCTCGATCATGATCGAGCTGAACGCGAGGCTGGCCTGATCGTCGGATCGGTCGTCCGGGGCCGACGCGCCACTGGCCACGTGGGCGACAAGAACGTCGGTGAGGGTCAGGCGCAACCATTCGAAGGGAGACTCGCCGCCGGCAGTCTCCGCCCGCAGGACCGCGTGCTTGACGAGGCGGCCGGTCGCGCACAGGGACATGAGTTGGGGTAGGGCCGCCGTCGTCGGCATCGTCACGTCGATCGTGTCCCAGCGAGTCTTGCCGGCGCCCGCGCCGCTACCCCCGACGGACGCGGCGGTGCGTAGCCCGAAGGACCAGGAGCTCAGCTCGACCGCTCCCTCGTGGCCGTGCGTCACAGACTCGCCGGTGACCCCGTCGATGTCGAGATAGAGGTGGAACGCGCTCATGAGCTCTCCTTCGTCATGCCCGCCTGGGCCCCCGTTGCGACGGCCAGGGGTGGGTATGCCGTCAGTCTGCCGGACCGGAGCCTCCGGGAGGGCGGACTGGCCGAAGCTAAGGTGTGGGGATGCGGATCGCGCGATACACGACTGGTGAGGACCCGGCCTACGGGGTCATCGAGGGCGACCCCAGCGTGCCCGGTGCAGCGGTCATCCATGCACTGAGCGGCGACCCGCTCTACGTCGGGGTGGTCCCCGCGGGCCGCGAGCCGATCTCGCTGGACGACGTGCGGCTGCTGGCCCCTGTCATCCCGCGCAGCAAGATCATCGGGATCGGGCGCAACTACGCCGACCATGCCGCCGAGTTCGGCAACGAGGTGCCGGCGGCCCCGATGATGTTCCTCATCCCTAACACGGCGGTCGTCGGTCCGGGTGACCCGGTCGTCATCCCGCGGGGGAGCGCGACGCTCGATTATGAGGGCGAGCTTGCCGTCGTCATCGGCAAGATCTGTAAGGATGTCCGGCCGGAGCACGCCCTGGACTGTGTCTGGGGATATACCTGCGGCAACGACGTGTCCGAACGGCTCTGGCAACGCGCCGACGGCCAGTGGGCCCGCGCGAAGGGCTCGGACACGTTCTGCCCGCTAGGACCGTGGGTGGAGACTGAGTTGGACACCTCGGCCCTGCGCCTGATCACTCGCCGCGACGGCGAAATCGTCCAAGATGGCACGACGGCCGACCTCGTGCACGGGGTGGCGGCACTCATAGCGTACGCCGCAGCGCACTTCACGCTGCTGCCCGGCGACGTCATCCTCACCGGCACCCCGGCGGGCGTCGGCCCGGTGCGTCCAGGTCAGCGAGTGTCGGTGGAGATCGAAGGGATCGGCACGCTCGACAACCCGTTCGTACGTCGCTGAGCCGCTGTGCGCGGTCAGTGCGCCGCGCGGTCAGTGCACCGCGTCGCCCTCGGCGCCCTTGCGGCGTGGGATCAGGTGCATGAGCAGCACGACGACGGCCCCGACGACCAAACCGGCCAGCGCCGAGCCCAGGGTGTTGGTCAGCCAGCCGAGTGACGCGCTGCCGACGGACACGGCACCCGCGACGGCCTCTTCGGCGTGGTGCACGACGCCGTAGGGCCAGTGCCAGCCGAGGGTGTCGGCGCCGACCAGCAAGATGTGTCCGCCCACCCAGAGCATCGCGACCGTGCCGATGATCGCCAACCAGCGCAGCAGCATCGGCATGGCGGAGACCATGCCGCGTCCGATGGCACGGGTCGCTCCTGACTTCCGTTGGCTCAGGTGCAGGCCGATGTCGTCCATCTTGACGATGAGCGCGACGAAGCCGTAGACGCCGATCGTGATCGCGATGGCGACGACGATGAGGATGACCAGCCGCGAGAAGAAGGGCTCGGTTGCCACCTCGTTGAGAGCGATGACCATGATCTCGGCCGAGAGAATGAAGTCGGTGCGGACCGCGCCGGCGACCATCGCCTCTTCATGATCGGAACCCTGGACCACGACCGGGGCTTGCTCACCCGCGTCGTGGCCGGTCACCTTCTCCCAGATCTTCTCGGCGCCCTCGAAGCACAGGTAGGTGCCGCCGAGCATGAGCAGCGGGGTGAGTGCCACCGGGAGGAACTGCGAGAGCAGCATGATGGCCGGCAAGATGAACAACAGCTTGTTGCGGATCGAACCGACCGCGATCCGCTTGATGATCGGCAGCTCACGCTCGGGGCTGAACCCTTGGACATAGCGCGGGGTGACGGCTGTGTCGTCGACGACCACGCCGGCTGCCTTCGCGCTGGCCCGCCCCGCGGCCGCCCCCACATCGTCCAGGGACGCGGCGGCCAGCTTGGCCATCGCGGCGATGTCGTCGAGCAGGGCTGCTAGTCCGCCGCTCATCGCGGGCCCCCGGTCGCGGACTCGGCGGCGGGCTGAAGGTCGGTCACAGAGACAGGGTAATGGCGAGGGGCGGCGCACCGGCTTCCGTGCTTACCCACGCTCCACTCGCAGAGGGTGAGGTCGCGGTCGCGGTCGCGGTCGCGGTCGCCGTCGCGGTCTAGGCTGGCGTCACCATGAGCGAGACGACACCCATCCCGGCTGGAGACCTTCCCGGCGCCGTGCGGCTGCGGGTCGCCCCGTCTCCCACCGGCGACCCCCACGTCGGCACGGCATACATGTCGATGTTCGACCTCGCGTTTGCGCGGCAGCAGGGCGGACGATTCATCCTGCGGATCGAGGACACCGATCGCGCTCGGTTGCAGGCCGACAGCGAGCAGCAGATCTACGACACGCTCCGTTGGCTGGGGCTGACCTGGGATGAAGGGCCGGATGTCGGGGGGCCCTGCGAGCCATATCGCCAGTCCGAGCGGTTGGAAACGTATCGGCCGTTCGTCGAGCGGCTGCTCGCGGCCGGCCATGCCTATCACTGCTGGTGCTCGCCCGAGCGACTCACCCAGATGCGCGAGCAGCAGCAGCGCCGCAAGCAGCCGACCGGCTACGACCGGATGTGCCTGGGCAAGACCCGCGACGAACGCGCCGCGCTGCCCGGGTGCGCACAGACCCCCGTGGTGCGCATGCTCATCCCAGACGACGTCGAGACGTCGTTCGTCGACCTCATCGCCGGGCGGATCGATGCCCCGGTGCCCGACGACCAGGTGATCCTCAAGGCAGACGGCTTTCCGACCTATCACCTCGCGGTCGTCGTCGACGATCACCTGATGGGGATCACCCACGTCGTGCGGGGCCAGGAGTGGATCTCCTCGACTCCCAAACATCTGCTGCTCTATCGGTGGCTGGGGCTTGAGCCGCCGCATTTCGCACACATGCCGCTGCTGCGCGATGAGAAGAAGGCCAAGATCTCCAAGCGGAAGAACCCCTGGGCCAGGCTGACCTGGTTCCGTGAGAACGGATACCTGCCCGAAGCGCTCGTCAACTTCCTTGCCCTGCAGGGTTATCCGCCGATCGTCGCGGACAACGGGACCGAGCGCGAGGTCTTCACCTTCGACGAGTTCGCGCAGCGCTTCGAGTGGTCGAAGGTCAACCCCGCCGGCTCGATGTTCAACCTGGACAAGCTCGACTGGCTCAACGGGGTGTGGATGCGCGAGCTGGAGGTCGGGGACTTCGCCTGCCGGCTCTTGCCCTTCCTGGAGGCCGACTGCGTCCTTTCGGACAATCCGTCGCTCGGGGAGCTGGCCCGGCTCCGGTCGGTCGCCGCGCTCATCCAGAGCCGGATGGTCAAACTCACCGAGGCCACCGATCTGGTCGCGCCGTTCTTCCTCAGCGACGACATGATCGTCATCGCCGACGACGCGAGGGCCCAGCTCGACGACCGCTCGGCCGAGGTCATCGATGCCGCCCTCGCCGTCCTGGGTGACATCGACGACCATGGCCGCGGCCTGCTCGGCAGCGAGTCGGACTGGTCTGCCGAGCGAATCCAATCGTGCCTGCGCGAAGCCATCGTCGAGGGGCTCGGGGTCAAGGCGAGGGTCGCTTTCGGCCCGCTGCGCACCGCGGTGTCGGGTCGGCGGATCTCACCGCCGCTGTTCGAATCAATGGAGATCCTCGGCAAGACCTCGACCTTGAACCGGCTACAGGCTCTGCGCGAGACCCTCTGACCGGGCAGGCGCGGGCGCGGATTTGGGGGGGTCCCGCGCGGCCCGGTATGCTCAATTTTCGGTTCACCTCCCGATGGCCTGACGGCAAGCAGGAGGTATACCCCATGGGGTATGGTGTAATTGGCAACACGTCGGATTCTGGTTCCGCAATTCTAGGTTCGAGTCCTGGTACCCCAGCGTTGGCCACCATCTGGATGCGCGTCGAGCGCCCTCCGGGCGGTGGCCGATTCGGTGGAAACCCGCGCAGCCGCTAAAGTTGCCTCTCGTGCCCGCCGGCCTCGTCGCGTCGGGCATGGCTAGGGCCCCGTTGTGTAGCGGTCTAGCACGCCGCCCTCTCAAGGCGGTAGCGCGGGTTCGAACCCCGTCGGGGCTACCACGACAAACCCCTTGCCAGACCCGAGTCTGGCAAGGGGTTTCGACGCTCTCGGAGCTGAGGAACCGGCCGACACAGCCCAGAGCAACCACGGTTTCCGCCCCTCGCCTGGGTGAAGGGGTTGCGAGGACGCGCCAGTTCTTCTCGACAACTCCCACTCGTCCCCGGCGCCACTGCGCGACGTTCCGGTTAGGCGGCCCGGCATCGGGGTACAGAACCTCTCAGGGTCGGACAACCTAAGGCGTAGAGAGGACGAGAATCCACATGAGCACCGACCAGTACAGCTTCGCTGATCCCGTGACGCGGTATGACCGAATCGCTCCGCCTGAGGAGACTCAGCCGGAGCCCGGGCTGGATCGGGACCTGTCCCCCTTGGCAGACCATGGCGAGGAGAGCTACCGCGGCAGTGGGCGTCTGGCCGGCCGCCGTGCGTTGATCACCGGTGGCGACTCCGGAATCGGGGCCGCAGCTGCGATCGCCTTCGCCCGAGAGGGCGCCGACGTGGCGATCAGCTACCTGCCCGAGGAGGAGCCGGACGCGCAACGCATTGTCGCCCTCATCGAACAGGCAGGCCGAAAGGCGCTCGCACTACCGGGGGACCTGAAGGATCCCGGATACTGCCGCTCGATCGTCGAACAGACCGTCGGCGAGTTTGGTGGGCTCGACATCCTGGTGAACAACGGCGGCAAGCAGGTCACCCAGGAAGCCGTCACTGACATCTCCGACGAACAGTTCGATCACACGTTGAAGACGAACGTCTACGCGATGTTCTGGATCACCAAGGCCGCGGTACCACACATGCCTCCGGGTTCGACGATCATCAATACCACCTCCATCGAGGCCTACCAGCCCTCGCCCACGCTGATCGACTATGCGACCACCAAGGCGGCGATCAACAACTTCACCAAGGGTCTGGCCCAGCAGTTGGCGCCCAGGGGGATCCGGGTCAACGCCGTCGCACCCGGCCCGATCTGGACCCCTCTGCAGCCCTCGCATGGCCAACCGATGGAGAAGCTGACCTCGTTCGGCCAGTCCAAGCCACTGGGTCGAGCGGGCCAGCCGGCCGAACTCGCACCGGCATACGTGTTTCTCGCATCCGCCGAGTCGAGCTACGTCGCCGGTGCGACTCTCAGCGTGACCGGCGGGGAGCCGACACCATGACGACGAGAACCCACCTGTCACTACCTCGCGTGCATTCGCGGAGGAGGCGGCAGCTGATGCGCGATCGGCGCCCCGTGCCGACATGGCCGATCCCGGCTGCCCCTACCGACGGTGAGCTCATCATGGGCCCGCCGCCGGGAGAGGCCGCGTGAGCCAGTTCTGCGCGCAGGCGTCGTGACCGGCGTGCGTCTGCTCCGGGCATCCGCTGGTTGTGGTCGCTGAAGGCCACAAGGACGGACGCTAGGTCAATCGGACGGAGGTATCAACGTTGGCTGAAGACGATGTCGGCCGTAACCAGGAGAACCAGGAGCGTGACGAGACGCCCGCCGAGCGCCTGGACCGCAACTGGGCGGAGTTGCTGCAGGAGTTGCGGGTCACACAGACCGGAATCCAGCTCCTCTCGGGCTTCCTGCTGACGCTGCCGTTCCAGCCCCGATTCGCCGATCTGGACCCCGCCCTAGTGCTGGTCTTCCTGGCCGCGGTGGGCTCGGCCACGCTTGCGACGGCGCTGGTGATAGCGCCGGCGATGGCGCACCGCATACTCTTCCGTCGGCACCTCAAGGATCGCCTGGTCACCTCCGGCAATCTCCTTGCGAAGACCGGACTCGCCTGCCTTGCGCTGACAGTAATGCTGGCGGTCACCCTGATCTACGGCGTGGTCGGCGGCCTGCGCGCCGGCCTCATCGCGGGGGGAGTGTGCCTGTTCGGGTTCATCTTGCTGTGGGTGGTGGTGCCTTCGATCCTGGCCCGCGCACCGCGCAAGGCCCCGTACCGCTAGGAGCCAAGCAAGGTTTCCCACGTTTCGTGATGCGAATTGGGAACGGGTTGGGGTGACTGATCCCCGACGGCGGCCCCGAAGCTCATAAGAGATCGGAAGGTACTGGTTTGATCACGGAATTGGTGTTGGTACGCCATGGTGAGAGTGAAGGCAACGTGGCTGCGGCGGCTGCCAATCTTGCGGCTGCCGAAGTGATCCAGGTCGGCGTCCGCGACCCGGACATCCCCTTGTCGCCGGTCGGCCGGGAACAGGCAGACGCACTGGGGCGCGCTCTCGCCCTGCTGTTCACAGACCAGGTGTCCACCCGGGTCTGGTCATCCCCCTACGTGCGTGCCCTCCAGACGGCGGCACGCGGGCTGTCGGCGGCCGGGGCCCCCTTGCCGATCACCGTCGACGAGCGGTTACGCGACCGCGAGTTGGGGGTGCTGGACTTGCTCACCCGCCAAGGGGTAGTGGCCCGGTTTCCCCTGGAAGCGCAGCGACGCCAGTGGTGGGGCAAGTTCTATCATCGGCCGCCGGGTGGAGAGTCTTGGGCAGATGTCGTCCTGCGCCTGCGCAGTTTTCTGCGTGACCTTGGCGACGTCCCCGACACCGATCGCGCCGTGCTAGTGGTCCACGACGCCGTCGTCATGCTGTTCCGCTACTTGTGTGAGGGCTTGGATGAGCATCAGATCTTGGAGATCGGCGCAATGGACCCCGTTCGGAACGTGTCCATGACCGTGCTGCGGTGGCAGCCGAGAGGCTCGTGGCAGCTGATCCGTTACAACGACGTGAGTCATCTGGTTGAACTCGGCGCTCCGGTCACCACGCATCCAGGAGAGCCTGATGTGCCCAGGTGAGCCCGCCGAGGTGACGCCTCGCTTGTTGCGCGAATGGCCCTTGCCCGCGGCAGGATCGTCGAAGTACCAGAGAGGCCGTGTGCTGGTGATCGGCGGGGCCGCGGGGTCTGCGGGGGCGGTGCAACTGGCCGGGCTCGCCGCCCTGCGGGTGGGCGCCGGCCACCTGAGCCTCGCCGTCGCTGAACCCGCAGCGGTTGCTGTCGCGGTTGCAACTCCGGAGGCCGGGGTAACGGGCCTCACAGTTGACGAGGCTGGGTCGGTTCTTCCGAATGGCCTGCGGCGGCTGGAGGAAAGCCTCGGAAATGCAGACGCGCTTGTCCTCGGGCCTGGCTTGAATTCGCCCGAACTCACGCGCGAGGTTGTTGCCCGAGTCCTATCGATGACCGGCCCATATGTGCACCTCGTGATCGACGCCTTCGCGATCGGCGCACTCGCCGACCTCCCCCCGTTGTCCGACAGCCTCGCCGCCCGAATCGTCCTGACCCCCAACGACGGTGAAGCGGAGCTGTTGTTGCAGCGGCAACTCGATGACGCCGAGATCATCCCGGACGTGGTCGAAATCGCCACCCGCTACCGCTCGGTCGTGGCCTGCCGCGACGTCATCGCTCACCCCGACGGTCGTCGCTGGCGCGTGAGTGTCGGCCATAGTGGCCTCGCCACCTCCGGCAGCGGGGATGTCCTGGCAGGAGCTCTCGGAGGGCTGCTCGCTAGGGGGGCTGACCCCGCCCAGGCGGCGTGCTGGGCCAAATACCTCCATGCGGCCGCCGGCGAGCGGCTGGCTGCCCGAATCGGCAAGATCGGTTTTCTCGCCCGCGAGATCCTGGACGAACTGCCGCAGGTGCTGAACGAACTCAGCTGACGGCTACCCGCAGACGGGGATGCCACCGGTTGGATCAATGGACAGTGGGTAAGGGCCTTGCTATCCGCCGCCTTAAGCCCTCGGTGAGCGGGGGAGGGAGAGCCCCAAGTGCGTGCGATGGTCTACCGCGGACCGTACAAGATCCGTGTGGAGGAAAAGAAACGTCCGAGCCTCGAGCACCCCAACGATGCCATCGTGAAGGTTGCGCTCGCCGCGATCTGCGGCTCGGACCTGCACCTATACCACGGCATGATGCCTGATACCCGGGTGGGCTCCACCTTTGGGCATGAGTTCATCGGCACGGTGGTCGAGGTGGGCACCTCGGTGCAGAACCTGAGTGTTGGGGACCGGGTGATGGTCCCGTTCAACGTGTACTGCGGGTCCTGCTACTTCTGTGCCCGGGGTCTCTTCGCCAACTGCCACAACGTCAATCCCAACGCCACAGCGGTCGGTGGCATCTACGGCTACTCCCACACCTGCGGTGGCTATGACGGCGGACAGGCCGAGTACGTTCGGGTGCCGTTCGCCGACGTCGGACCGGCAGTCATTCCCGACTGGCTTGACGATGAGGACGCCCTCCTGCTCACGGACGCCATGTCAACCGGCTACTTCGGTGCGCAACTGGCCGATGTCAGTGAGGGGGACGCCGTGGTCGTGTTCGGCGCCGGTCCGGTCGGTTTGGCGGCCGCAAAGTCCGCCTGGTTCATGGGTGCCGGACGCGTTCTGGTCGTCGATCATGTCGACTACCGCTTGGAGAAGGCCCGCAGCTTCGCCCATGCCGAGACGGTGAACTTCACTCAGGTGGACGACATTGTCGTCCACCTGAAGCGGGCCACAGCTGGGCTCGGGACCGATGCGGCTATCGACGCGGTGGGGGCCGAGGCGGACGGCAGCTTCCTCCAGCACGTGACCTCAGCCAAGCTCAAGCTGCAGGGCGGTTCCCCGGTCGCCCTCAACTGGGCGATCGACTCGGTGCGCAAGGGTGGGACGGTTTCGGTGATGGGCGCCTACGGGCCGATGTTCAGTGCGGTGAAGTTCGGCGACGCGTTCAACAAGGGCCTGACCTTGCGGATGAACCAGTGCCATGTGAAGCGGCAGTGGCCGCGGCTCTTCGAGCACATCCGGGCCGGCTACCTCAAGCCCCGCGAACTGGTGACGCACCGCTTCCCGCTGGAGCACATTGCAGAGGCCTATCACGTGTTCTCAGGGAAGCTGGACGGCTGCATCAAACCACTCATCGTCCCAGGCGCCTGAAAGGACAGAGATGTCCGAGCCCATCGATCGGGTACCGGTCTACACCGCTGCTACACCTCAAGTGCCCGACCCCGCGGAGTTGCGTGCGCGGATTCCCGGGTGGGGAGTCGATCTGGATCCCCGCGACCGGCCGGCCTGTCCGCAGGAACTCCGTGCGCATACCGGCGCACATTGGGACTACCCGGACGAGCAACCGGAGCACACGCCGCGAGAGCGCTCCATGGAACACGAGCAGTTGCCCCCGGTGTTCGGCACCTCCGTGCCCCTTCGAGGTCTGTCGGGGATGGTTCGACGCAATGCCTACCGCAATTTCAGTGAAGCGAAGGCGGCGCACTGGCTCCTGCTCCTGGCTGGCGACCGGATCGACGCGGCGGAGAGCCATCTGAGGGCTCTGCTTTCGGGGCGTCCCGACAATCCGATCGCGGAGAGCGGCGCCATCGCGCAGTGGGGGCGCCGTCGCCGAGGCAACACGAGCCGTCGAATCGACCCAAAGCACACGTGGCTGGACCCGATCGTGGTCCTAGGCCCTTGGGTGGGAGCGGCCGTGGGTGTCGGGCTGGTCGCGCGGGGGCTGGCGCGGAGGTCCGCCTGATGTCCGCATCGGCGCCTTCTGCCACGTCGCAGACACAGCAGTCGCTGCCCGGTAAGGCGACCGGCGTCCTTCTCGGGATCGGGCTGGGTGGCTTCGTGGACGGGATCGTCTTGCACCAGATCCTGCAGTGGCACCACATGGTGAGCCACGTGGACGGTCTCACGCCCGATACGGTGCGCGGCCTGCAGGTCAACACCTTCGCCGACGGGCTCTTCCACCTTCTCGCCTGGGCGTGTGTGATTGCTGGCTCGACTCTGGGAGTCGCCGCGTGGCAGCGGGGCGAGCGGGCCCCGAGCTGGCGGTACCACTTTGGGCTGGTACTCGCCGGCTGGGGCATTTTCAACCTGGTCGAGGGATTCGTGAACCACCACCTACTCGGGATCCATCACGTCCGCGACGATCTCGGGGCACCGCTGACATGGGACCTCGGCTTCCTCGCGGTCAGCGCCGCATTGGCCCTGGGAGGCTTGTTCCTGCACCGATCAGGCATTGCGCTGAACAGCAGGCCCGCACGAGTCGGATGATCCGACACACTTCGGGTACTGGGCCGACGAACGCACTTCATGCTGCCGGCGCGGGCGATCAGGTTGCGGCGGCGGCCCCGGCGCCCAAACCGGAGTAGAAGAGCGAGAAAGCCAGGCCGTAGGCCAGGACTGCTACCACGCTGGTGCGCAAGAGCTTCTGGGTCGGGTGGGCCATTCGGGCCAGCAGCACAGCCAATACGGGACTGATGATGGCGGCCACCAGTGCAGTAGCCCAGGGGTGGTCGTCGCCAACGCGGTGGACGTATCGACCTATGACGCGTCTCTTGGAGGCCGAGTCGACCGCGGTGTCGATCCGCGCTTGGACATCAGGGCTCATGGCGCGGCTGGCCAGCAACGCGGAGCCGACCAGCAGTGCGACGAGCGCCGTGAACACCGCGACCCCGAGGACGACTCCGCCTTGCCCGCCGACGAAACCGGCCGTCGCGGCCAGGATGGGCCCAGCCACGAAGTCATCGACGAAGGTGATGGCTAGGGCGAGTCCGGGCCACGCGAGCCGAGCCGCCCTCATCCTCGCGGTCCACCGTTCGGGCCCGCCAGTTCAGCAAGCCGGGCAAGGATGCGCGCCCTGAGTGCCGCTTCTGGCGGCGCTAGGCCGAACAGGTCAGCGGCCCACAACCCGTCAGCCGCCAACCGCACCACGTGAGCATCCACCCCCGGCAGCCCGTCATCACCCAGGCGCTCGACCCAGGCCCGGTAGCGGTCCTGGATCGGGTCCAGCAGGGACGGGTCGTACCCGACCGCGGCGAGCAACGCCACCACGGCCAGCTGCTCCGACTCGTCCTGAGTTGGCGCGGAGCTTGCCGTTACGTACGCTCGGGTCCAGGCGCCCGGGGCGATGGGATCGGCGTCGTGCGCTGCGGCCTGGTCGGCCTCGAAATCGCTCGACAGCTCCTCGACGAGGGCGGCCACCAGTGCCTCCTTGGTGGGGAAGTGATACAGCACCCCACCCTTGCTGACACCTGTCGCTGCCCCGACGGCGTCCAGGGTCAGGGCCGAGTAACCACGCTCCGCCACCACTGTGGCTGCGGCGCGCAGCAGGGAACTCCTCTTGGAAGGTCGCGGGCTCATTCGTCTAACTATACCGTCCAGACGGTATAGATCCGAACTCGACCGGACGTGAGGGGCAGGTGACGGCGGCTAGCCCAGGTCGCGCACGCCCGGCAGGACCCGTTCGGCGAAGGTGCGCAAGAACCGCTGCTGGTCGGCGCCGGGGGCGTGGAAGACCACGTGGTTGAAGCCCCACTCGACATACGGCCGGACCGCGTCGACGACTTCGTCTGGATCGTCTGTGACAATCCACCGCGTGGCGATCTGCTCGTCGGTCAGCTCGTCAGCCAGGCGCTCCATGACGATCGGGTCGCTCGTTCCGTGCTTCTGTTCGGGGGTGAGCGACAGCGGCGCCCAGAATCGGCAGTTGGCAAGAGCGGTGGCCCGATCAGGGTCCCAGGAGAGCTTGATCTCGATCATCCGGTCGTAGCCGTCGTCCGTGCGGCCCGCTGCCGCAAGTCCTTCTGCCACTGCGGGCAACAACTTCTCGCGGTAGAGCGCCTCTCCCTTGCCCGAGGTACAGATGAACCCATCACCCGCGCGGCCGGCATACCGGGCGACCAGCGGCCCGGCTGCGGCAACGTAGATCGGGATGGGGAGCTCGGGGCGGTCGTAGATCGTGGCGTCCGTGGTGCGATAGAACGTACCGGCGAAGCTCACCCGCTCGCCCGCCCAGACCGCGCGCAAGAGCTCGATTGCCTCGCGCAGCCGAGCGAACCGCTCCTTGAACTCCGGCCACTGGTCGATCGCCCCGGTGGCCACCTCGTTGAGGGCCTCGCCGGTGCCTACGCCGAGCACGATCCGACCCGGCGCCAGCAGACCGAGGGTGCCGAACGCCTGCGCAAGCACGGTTGGGTTGTAGCGGAAGGTCGGCGTGAGCACCGAGGTGCCCAGGGTCACCCGCTCGGTGCGCTCGGCAGCCGCGGCGAGGACGGCCAAGGCAAAGGGAGCGTGCCCGCCGACGTGCCGCCAGGGCTGGATGTGGTCGGAAACCCAGACACTGTCGAGGCCAACCCGTTCAGCGAGAACGGCAAGTTCGACGAGCTCACGCGGGCCGAATTGTTCGGCGGATGCCTTGTATCCGATGCGCACCGTGGCCAGCCTTGCTCAGCGGTAGACCACGACGCGGTCGCCGAGGCGCGCCTGGTCGAAGAGGACGGTCATCTTGGCCCGGTCGCGGGTGTTGACGCAGCCATGCGACCCGACGCCGCCGTAGCCGATCGAGGCGAACTCGGGGGAGTAGTGCACGGCCTCGCCGCCGTTGAAGAAGAGCGCGAGCGGCATTGACGCGTCGTACTTCTTGGACCAGTGATTGCGCGACTTGAGGTAGATGCGGAAGCTGCCTTCACTTGTGGGCAGGCTCGTGCGTCCGAACCGGGCGTCCAGGCTGAGGACCGGAACGCCGTCGATGACCCAAACGACCTTGCGGGTGGTCTTCGACGCGCAGATGACCCGCCCGACGAGGCAACGCGGGTCGAGCCCGCTCGCGGTGGGTGCGCCCGCAACCGGCACCGGGCTGACGTTGTTGAGCTCGTCGGTCGTCGGTTTGCGGGTCTGGCTCCAGATGCGGTCCATCGTGCGCTGGTCGACCTCTCCCGTCACCGGGAGGCCGCGCTTGGTTTGGTAGCCCTTGACGGCGCTCGAGGTCTTGGTGCCGTAGGTGTCAGTGACATCCCCGCTCCACCGGCCGAGCTGCTTGAGCCGGGCCTGCAGCTCGCGCACCTTGGCGCCGGTCGATCCCTGCGCGAGCAACGCGGGACCGGGGATGAGGCGTCCGGCGAGATCCTCGGCCGTCGGCACCTTGGTCGTGGCCAGCAGGCTGTCCCACGTCAGTTGGTCGACAGACCCGGTGGCGGCCAGATTCTTGGTGGTCTGGAAATCCATGACGGCCTTGGCGGTGGCGTCGGAATACACCCCGTCGACCGTCGCCGGGTAGTGCTTGAGCTGCTTGAGGCGGGCCTGCAACTCGCGGACCTGATCGCCGGTGGCCCCTGCTGCGAGCAGGGTGGGCGGTGTGGTCGGCGCCCCTGTGCTCGGCGCTGTTGTGGTCGTCGGCGTCGACGGCGACGACTCGGAAGGGGCGGGCAGCGTCGCGGACGAGGTCTGAGCCGGGTCGGAGACGACCGCGACGGCCGTGGCCGGCACGGGCGCCATCGCGGGAGCCGCCGTGCACGCCGAGGCTACGACGGCGAAGGTCACAGCGCCCACGATGCTCGCGGTGCGGATGCGACTGAACGGTCTCACGTATCCCTGCTTTCGTGCCGCGCCTGCGCGACGTCTTGTCATTGCTGGAACCGATCCGCCGCTCGGAGCGACGGGCAACCGACCGGTCTACCAACATGACGCGCGACTGGGCTCCCAGGTTGCGTCATACCGCCCGCCTGACGCTGGCGAGACGGCATACATCACTCAGTTTAACCTTGGGAGGCCTGGTGAGCCCTGCGCAACACCTCGGTCAGCTTGTTCGCGCCGGCCACGACCGTGGCCGCGTGCAAGCGTCCGGGCTGGCGGGAAAGACGCTCGATGGGTCCCGAGATCGACACCGCGGCCACGACCCGGCCCGAAGGACCTCGGACCGGTGCAGACACCGACGCGACGCCGGGTTCGCGCTCGCCGACGCTCTGGGCCCACCCCCGTCGCCGGACGGCCGACAGCGCGGTGGCGTTGAAGCGCGCGCCCTGCAGGCCGCGGTGCAGCCGGTCGGGCTCCTCCCACGCGAGCAAGATCTGTGCGGCCGAGCCGGCGAGCATCGTCAGGCTCGATCCGACCGGGATGGTGTCGCGCAGACCCATGGGTCGCTCGGCTGCGGCGACGCAGATGCGCTGGTCGCCTTGGCGGCGGAAGAGCTGGGCGCTCTCGTTGGTGTGATCGCGCAGGGCGCCGAGCACGGGGCCGGCGGCGGCGAGCAGTCGATCCTCTCCGGCCGCCGACGAGAGCTCGGCGAGCCGGGGGCCCAGGACGAACCGGCCCTGCATATCGCGCGCGACGAGGCGGTGGTGCTCCAGCGCGACGGCGAGTCGATGGGCGGTCGGACGGGCGAGGCCGGTCGCACCGACGAGCTGGGCAAGGGTTGCCGGACCCGCCTCGAGGGCGGAAAGCACCGTGGCTGCTTTGTCCAGCACCCCGACACCGCTAGAGTTGTCCATGCATTGATATTGCCGTCTCAGGGCGTGAGACGCAAGTTGGGGCCTGGGGGAGTCTGGCCGATGCTGGCTTTCGCCAGGCCTGCACGGGCGGCCCTCGGGGCAGTGACAGCGCGTTCAGGACATGTCGGAAGGTGGCGCAGTGGCACGAACTTTAGCCGAGAAGGTGTGGGAGGCGCACGTTGTCCGGCGTGCTCCCGGCGAGCCGGATGTGCTGTACATCGATTTGCACCTGCTGCACGAAGTGACCAGCCCCCAGGCTTTCGACGGCCTACGCCTGGAGGGTCGCACGGTGCGCCGCACCGATCTGACACTCGCGACCGAGGACCACAACGTCCCCACGACCCCGGGGCCGATCACCGACGCGGTGAGCCTTACCCAGGTCGAGACTCTGCGGCGCAACTGCGCCGAGTTCGACGTGCCGCTCTACTCCATGGGCGACCTTGAGCAGGGCATCGTCCACGTCGTCGGACCGCAACTCGGACTCACCCAGCCCGGAATGACGATCGTCTGCGGCGACAGCCACACCTCGACCCACGGGGCCTTCGGCGCGCTGGCCTTTGGGATCGGCACCTCCGAAGTCGAGCACGTGCTCGCCACTCAAACGCTGCCGCTCAAGCCGTTTCGGACGATGGCGATCACCATCCGGGGTGCCTTGCCCGACGGAGTGACGGCCAAGGATGTCGTCCTGGCGGTCATCGCCCGGATCGGCACCGGGGGTGGACAGGGATATGTCTTGGAGTTCCGAGGCGAGGCGATCGAGGCGCTCTCGATGGAAGCCCGGATGACGATCTGCAACATGTCGATCGAGGCCGGAGCGCGGGCTGGGATGATTGCGCCCGACCAGGTGACCTTCGACTACTTGCGGGGGCGTGACCGGGCGCCCCAGGGTGCTGACTGGGATGCCGCAGTGGCCGCGTGGATGGCACTGCGCTCCGACGATGACGCAGTCTTCGATGCCGAGGTGGACATCGACGCCTCGACGCTTACGCCGTTCGTCACGTGGGGGACCAATCCCGGGCAAGGGCTGCCACTCGCTGCGACGGTGCCCGACCCGGCTCTCATCGTCGATGAGACCGAGCGGGCCGACACCGAGCGGGCGCTCACCTACATGGGCCTGGAGCCGGGCACCCCGTTGCGTGAGATTGCCGTCGACACCGTCTTCGTGGGGTCATGCACCAACGGCCGCATCGAGGACCTGCGAGCCGTCGCCGACGTGTTGCGCGGGCGCAGCGTGGCCCCCTCGGTGCGGATGCTCGTGGTGCCCGGCTCGGCGCGGGTGCGCCTGCAGGCCGAGGCTGAGGGCCTCGGCAAGGTCTTCGAGGCGGCGGGCGCCGAATGGCGGCTGCCGGGGTGCTCGATGTGCCTGGCCATGAACCCGGACAAGTTGGCGGTGGGTGAACGTAGCGCCTCGACGTCCAACCGCAACTTCGAAGGCCGTCAGGGGCCCGGAGGTCGGACCCACCTGGTCAGCCCCCAGGTCGCCGCCGCCACCGCGGTGCGCGGCACCCTGTCGTGCCCGGCCGATCTCGACAAGGACTGAGCGCACATGGACGCCTTCACCACGCACACCGGCATCGGAGTCCCGCTGCGACGCAGCAACGTCGATACCGACCAGATCATCCCGGCTGTCTATCTCAAGCGAGTCTCCCGGGACGGCTTCGAGGACGGGCTCTTTGCCGCCTGGCGCTCCGATGGATCCTTCGTCCTCAACCACCCCCGGTATGCCGCGGGCACCGTGCTCGTCGCCGGCCCGGATTTCGGCACCGGCTCCTCGCGGGAGCACGCCGTATGGGCATTGATGAACTACGGCTTCCGGGTGGTCCTTTCCTCGCGATTCGCCGACATCTTCCGGGGCAACTCCGGAAAGCAGGGACTGCTCACCGCCCAAGTTGCCCAGGACGACATCGAGCTCATCTGGAAATACCTCGAGCAGGACCCAGGAGCCGAGGTGACCGTCGACCTCACCGCACGCACCGTGACGGCCGGTGACATCGTCGCGCCGTTCCAGGTCGACGACTACACCCGATGGCGGCTCATGGAAGGCCTCGACGACATCGGGCTGACACTGCGGCATGAGGACCTCATCGGCGAGCACGAGTCCGGAAGGGCGGCATACCTGCCTCGTACGCGCTGAGGTTGGGGCAGACCCCGCCCGAACCGGCGTGTCGTGAAACGGTTTCGAGGCTCGAGGCGTCCGCCGCAGACCGGCGACCTCCGCACGGAGCGCGGGCCGATCCGCTCGTCGGGGGCCTGCCTAAGCCGGGCGGTGTCGAGCCCTGTCTCGTTGGGAGACAACGGGTTTCGCTGTCGGCGGACCCTGCTCGACGTCCAATTGGGGCTGACACCCGCATGCCAACCCGGGGAGTCCCGCGTCCCGATCTCTGCAGCAGGGGCAAAGATGTTGCGCGGCAACGGAAATGGATCGTCGACGGTGGTGGACTCCAGAGTCCGAACGGCATACCGTCAGAGCGTGCGGTCCGCACTCACCAAGCGCCGGGCACTACGGCTCGGGGCCTTTCGCACCGGAGGGGAAGACGTGAACAAGGCAGAACTCGTCGTGGCGCTCGAGGGAAAGCTCGGCGGCAAGAAGGCGGCAAACGACGCACTCGAGGCGGTCCTCGACGTCATCATCCGCGAGGTCGCCAAGGGCGGCAAGGTCGCCATCACCGGCTTCGGGACCTTCCAGAAGGTGGCCCGAGCCGCCCGCACCGGCCGCAACCCCCGCACCGGCGCTGCCGTGCGGATCAGGAAGACCACTGTGCCGCGCTTCCGCCCCGGCACATCCTTCAAGGGCTACGTCGCCGACCCGCGCTCGCTGCCGAAGTCAGCCCCCGCCACCGGGCGTGCACCGGCCGGCAGCGCCAAGGCGGCGGCCCCGGCCGCGACGGTGAAGCGTGCCGCAGCGGCCAAGAAGGTGGCTCCGGCAAAGGCGGCTCCGGCCAAGAAGGCGGCACCGGTGAAGGCGGCACCGGTGAAGGCTGCCGCGGTGAAGAAGGCCGCACCGGCCAAGGCGGCACCGGTCAAGGCAGCTCCGGCGAAGGCTGCCGCGGTGAAGAAGGCCGCACCGAAGAACGCCAAGGCCTGATTTCGACGCTCGACAGGGCCGGTCACCCCTTGGGGTGCTCGGCCCTGGAGCGTTCCGGGGGATGCTCTGTGGCAAGGAAGCCGAGCACAGCGGCCGCGGTATGTCGCCCGACGCCGACGCTCACCGCGAGGGAGAGGGAGTCGGCATCGTCCACGTCGGTGCGCAGCCCCGGCAGATCGAGGTCCAGGCGCCGATGCCCGGCTTGCTCATGGCGCCGCGCCGAGCCGGCACCGAACGCCGGTCGCATGAGCCGCGCCGTCTCCGACGTGAGCAGCACCGTGCCCTCCCCGAGGTGGTCGGGGACGAAAGCCCGCGGGTAGGCCGCCGCCGCGTCGAGGGCGCAGGCGAGTTCGGCGCCGCTCAGGGCCGGGAGGTCACCGAGCAGAACCGCGACGTGGGATGGCGGCCGCTCCCGGGCAGCCCGTGCACGAGGGGTCTCGTCCGCCCAACCGAGCCCTCGCTGTAGCGCCGCATCAAGGCCGCCTCCGTAGTCGTCGAGGACCGTCATGCCCAACCCGGCCAGCCAGCCGCGGGCGTCAGCTGCCCCCGCCACGACGCACACATCGTCCGGATCGATGACGGCACAGACAGCTGCGAGGGTGTCCAGCGCCATCGCCCGGGCCAGCTCCGTGCGGGTCATGCTCGGCAAGGACGCCAGTCTCGACTTGGCTGCCGGGCCACCCTTGACGGGTACGACGATCCGCCAACGGGCGGCCGGGGGGGCGACAGGCACCTGGCCAGTGTCCCCGATGTTGTTCGACTCGGGTGACCAGGTGCCGCCGGTGCTCGACACAAGGTCTCGGGCGAGTCAAGATACGACGACGGCGGAAGGGAGGGCTCGTGAGGACCCGCACAAGGCTGCCGACGGCATACCGGGTCATCGCCACGCTGCTCAGGCCGGTGCTGCGGGTTATCACCAAACGTGACTGGCACGGGATGGAAAACCTCCCGGCCGCCGGTGGGTGCGTCGTCACTCCTAACCACCTGTCCTACTTCGACCCCTTCGTGACCGCCCTCTATCTCTACGACAGCGGGCACCCGCCCTACTATCTCGGCAAGGAAGCGGTCTTCCGGATCCCGGTCCTCGGGCGCCTCTTGCGACGGGCAGACCAGATCCCCGTCTATCGGGGCACCGGCCAGGCGGCTGACGCCTTCCGGGCCGCGGTGGCGGCGGTGCAGAGCGGCAAGACCGTCGTCGTCTACCCGGAGGGCACGCTCACCCGCGATCCGGCCAGCTGGCCGATGACGGGCAAGACCGGGGCGGCGCGGATCGCCCTGCAGACCCGCGCTCCGGTCATCCCGCTGGCAATGTGGGGACCGCAGGAGGTGCTCGGCACCTACCAGAAGAAGCTGCGGCTGTGGCCGCGAAAGACCATGCACGTGCACGCCGGGCCGCCGGTCAACCTGGCCGACCTGTACGATCGGCCGCTGGACGCCTCCTTGCTCAGCGAAGCCACCGACAGGATCATGGACGCAATTACCGCGCAGGTGGAAGTACTCCGGGGCGAGCGGGCCCCGGCGGTCCGCTTCGACTCGCGGACGATGGGCGTGCCGGAGACCGGCAACCCCAACAAGGAGCGCTCATGACGACAGCCGCGGTGATGGGGACTGGAAGCTGGGGCACCGCCTTCGCCGCGGCGTTGGCCGACGCCGGCACGTCGGTGCTGATGTGGGGTCGCCGGGAGGGCTCGGTCGCACAGATCAACGCCGGGTGCAACGAGGACTATCTGCCCGGGATCGAGCTGCCGCGCGGCATCCGCGCCTCGACCGACCCGGCGCAGGTGCTCGCCGGAGCCGAGATCGTCGTCCTCGCGGTGCCCTCGCAGACCCTTCGGGCCAACCTCGCCGGGTGGTCGCTACCCGAGCGGGCCGTGGTTGCATCACTCATGAAGGGCGTCGAGTTGGGCACCGCGATGCGGATGAGCGAGGTCATCACGCAGGTCGGCGGCGTGCCGGTCGAACGAGTCGTCGTCGTCTCCGGGCCTAACCTCGCTCAGGAGATCGCCCGTAGACAACCGGCCGCGTCAGTCGTCGCCTCCATCGACCCCGACAGCGCCGAGCTGGTCGCGGCGGCCTGCGCGACGCCCTATTTCCGCCCGTACACGAACGCCGATGTCGTCGGCATCGAGCTCGGCGGAGCAGTGAAGAACGTCGTCGCCCTGGCCGTCGGCATGGCCGACGGCATGGGCATGGGAGACAACACCAAGGCGTCGATCATCACCCGGGGGCTGGCCGAGACGGCCCGGCTCGGGGTGCGACTCGGCGCCGAATCGTCGACCTTCATGGGCCTGGCCGGCGTCGGCGATCTCATCGCCACCTGCATGTCGCCGCTGTCGCGTAATCGGACCTTTGGCGAGAACCTCGGCAAAGGAATGACGGTGGCTGAGGTCATCGCGGCGACCCGGCAGACCGCCGAGGGCGTCAAGTCGTGCCATTCGGTCCTGGACCTCGCCCGTGCTCACGGCGTCGAGATGCCGATCGCCGAAGCGGTCGCGTCGGTCATCGACGGGGATCGGACGCCCGAGGAACTCGTCGACCTGCTTATGTCCCGGGTCCGCAAGCACGAGCGGACCTAGCCGGTCAGTGCCCGGTCCGAAACCCCACGCCCAGCGCCCGGTCGAGGTCCTGCCACAGATCATCGACGTCCTCGATGCCGACCGACAGCCGCAACAGGGCCTCGGGCACCAGCTCGGATTCGCCCGGATACCGACGCCGGCGTTCGATCAACGACTCGACCCCGCCCAGGCTGGTTGCGCCGAGCCACACCCCACACGAGGCTGCCACCCGCTCTGCGGCGGCGCCGTCGCCGACGATCTCGATCGCGAGCATTGCCCCGCTGCCCGGATAACGCACCCGGGTCACCGCGGGGTGGGTCGCCAGGCGCCTGGCAAGGACGGCCGCATTGGCACACGCCCGCTCGAAGCGCACATGCAGTGTCCGTATGCCGCGTAGCGCGAGGAACACCTCGAAGGGCCCGGCGATGGCGCCGTGGCGGGTCCGGTGGGTGAGCAGGCGCTCATGCAGGGCACGGCCTGCTTCGTCACCGCGGGTAACGGTCGCGCCGAGCAGGACATCGGAATGACCGGCCAGATACTTCGTCACCGAGTGCACGACGACGTCGGCGCCCAGGGCCAGCGGCTGCTGCAGTAGGGGGGTGGCAAAGGTGTTGTCGCAGACGACGATCGCCCCGAGCTCGCGCGCGGCGTCGATGAGCACCGGCAGGTCTGCAACCTCCATGAGGGGGTTGGTCGGTGACTCAAGCCAGAGCAGACCCACCATGTCGACGGAGTCGCTTGGGTCGAGGCGGCCACCCCGGTCAGCCAGCTCGGCCGTCCCGGCCAGGGCCTCGAGCACGGCGGCAGTGTCATCGATCGGCACGCGGATGACGCGGCGACCGGCGGCGGCCAGCTCGTCGAGGCACGCTCCCGTCGTGTTGTAGGGGGTGCACGGGGCGAGGATCGCCCGGCCCTCGGGTGCGAGGTGCAGGGCCGCGGAGATCGCGGCCATCCCCGAGGCGAAGACGAGCGTGTCGCCGCCTTCGAGGGCGCCGAGGGTCGATTCGAACGCGGACCACGTCGCGTTCTGGCCGCGTCCGTAGCCCGCCGAGGGCTCCGGCAGGGCGGCATACGTGCTGGAAAGCTCGATCGGGACGTTGACCGGGGCTCCGGGTGAGCGAGGCGGACGACCGGCGGCGACGACGAGGGTCGCGGGTGCAACCGTGGCGAGGTCGCTGTCTGCGGCGGACGGCTCGGTCATCCGGCCAGCCTATGCGGCGGTGCCCGGGCCGGGCGCTAGGGTCGAGCTGATGAGCAGCGATCCCGTCCGCAAACCCCGCGTCGCCATCGTCTTCGGCGGGCGATCCTCCGAGCATTCGGTGTCGTGCGCGAGCGCGGCGTCGGTGTTGCGGGCCATCGACCGCGACAGCTACGACGTCGTCCCCGTCGGCATCGCCAAGGACGGCCGGTGGGTGCTCGTGGCGGACGACCCCGCCGCGCTGGACCTCTCGCCCGGGCAGCTGCCGGAGGTCGACGGTTCGGGTGATTCGGTCCTGGTGCCGATGGCGACGACCGACCATGCACTGCGGGTCGCTGCCGCCGGCGAGGTGCCTCGGGTGCTCAGCGACGTCGATGTCGTCTTCCCGTTGTTGCACGGCCCATGGGGGGAGGACGGCACGATCCAAGGCATGCTCGACCTCGCTGACGTGCGCTATGTCGGCTCCGGTGTGCTTGCCTCCGCAGCAGGCATGGACAAGCACTTCATGAAGGTGATCTTCGCCGGTCACGGGCTGCCCGTCGGCCCGTATGCCGTCATCACCGACCGCGCGTGGCTCGCCGACCCGGCAGCCGCGCTCGATGCCGGGTGTTCGATGGGCTTCCCGGTATTCGTCAAACCGGCCCGAGCGGGCTCGAGCATGGGGATCACCCGGGTCGCCTCCGCCGACGACCTCGAGGCCGCCATCATCGCCGCACGCGAGCACGACCCCAAGGTGCTGGTCGAGGCGGCGATCGTCGGCCGCGAGATCGAATGCGCCGTGTTGCAAGGCCGGGGTGTCGAACCGCCGCGGACCTCACAGGTCGGCGAGATCCGGGTCGTTCGGGGGCACGACTTCTATGACTTCGAGGCGAAATACCTGTCCGAGAGTGACGTCGAGCTGGTCTGCCCGGCCGATGTGCCCGGCGACATCGCCGACGAGGTGCGTCGACTGGCCGCCGCCGCCTTCAACTCGCTGGGGTGCGAGGGGCTGGCCCGGGTGGACTGCTTCTACACCGACGACGGCCGGGTCGTGCTCAACGAGATCAACACGATGCCCGGCTTCACGTCCCTGTCGATGTATCCGCGGATGTGGGCCGAGTCCGGGCTGAGCTATCACGACCTCGTCGACGAGCTCATCGCGCTCGCGCTGCAGCGCCGGGTGGGGCTGCGCTGACGTCGCAGTCGGACCACGCGTGGGCAGGTCCGGGATGGGGATCCGGTGACCCCGGCCCGGCAACGGTCAGCGGCAGCGCTGGCCGGTCTCGGGCAGCGAGCGTGCCGCCGACGAGAAGGCCGGAAGCAACAGCGGCTCCGGCGCGTATGCCGCCGGCACGAGCACATCCATCGCCGGGTCGCGGCCGTAGGTCGTGAACTGCACCCCGTCGGAGCGTCGCTGGACGAGCCAGTCGACGCCGTCCACGTCGAGGCATTCGAGCAAGCCGGGCGCTGGGGCGGGATAGCCGCAGATCGCGATGATGGCGGGGGCGCCGTAGGCTCGAGCGGCGGCCGAATCCACCGACATCCCGGTCGGCGGCCTCCCGGAGACTGCGTCCGGCCAGCGCGGCCCAAGGGCCTGGCACGCTGCCCGCTGTGCCCCGTCGGGCAGGGTCACCGTCACTGTGTCGCCGGCGCACCCGCCGAGCGCGCTCACGGCGATCAGGGCGCCCACAGCCAGCGGGGCGGCATCCGAGCGTCTGCCCGTCTGCCGCCCCGCTGGGCGAAGGAAGGAGCCGCTCAGACGTGCACCACCGTGCAGGTGAGGGTACGGGTGATCCCGGGCACGTCCTGGATACGAGCGATGACGAGCTTGCCGAGCTCATCGACGGTGTGGGCCTCGACGCGGGCGATGACGTCGTAGGGGCCGGTGACGTCCTCGGCCGAGGCAACGCCGGCTACCTCGCGGATCGCCTGGGCGACCGTCGCGGCCTTGCCGACCTCGGTCTGGATGAGGATGTATGCCTGGACCACGCTGGAACCTCCATTGTTGACGTTCGGGTGGTGGATGCGGCTGCGGCGCGCGTCCAACCGTCAGGCACAGACGCTACCTTGCGCGCGCCGGTTTCGTCGCCCGAGAGGGCGGCTGAACCGGGGAGAACGCGTGCGGACGGGCTCGCCGGGCGGTGCGCGGCGTCGCCCTACGCTAAGGCGGTGGATCAGACCCGTCAGACCCTCGCGGACCTGAGCGAGGAGCAACTGCTCGAGCAGATCATGCCGCTCATGCCGCTCATACCGGGCGCCGGCGATCACGTCGCCGTCGGCCCCGGCGACGACGCGGCGATCCTGCGCACGGACGGCGCGACGATCGTCACGACCGACGCCATGATCCGGGGCCGGGACTGGCGCGACGACTGGTCCAGCCCTCAGGACGTCGGAGTGAAGCTCGTCGCTCAGAACGTCGCCGACGTCGCCGCGATGGGCGGCCGCCCGACCGGTCTCGTCGTCACTCTGCTCGCCGATCCGGCGACGCCACTGTCGTGGGTGGTCGACTTCTCAGAGGGCCTCGGCTCGGCCGCTCGCGCCGCCGGCGTCGTCGTGCTGGGAGGGGATCTGTCCTCGGCTCCGGCGGGCACTCTGGCCGTCTCGGTCACCGCACTGGGCAGCCTGCAGGGGCGCTCTCCGGTGTTGCGTTCGGGGGCCCGGCCCGGTGACGTCGTCGCCGTCGCGGGCACGCTCGGGCGCTCGGGTGCTGGTCTGCTCCTGCTGCGGCAGGGTCGGGCGGACGTCGACCCAGAGGTGGTTGCCGTCCATCGCAGACCCGAGCCGCCGATCGCCGAAGGCCCGCGCGCCGCAGCCGCCGGAGCCACCGCGATGCTCGACGTGTCCGACGGACTACTGCGCGACGGCGCGCGGATCGGTGCCGCGAGCGGGGTCTGTCTCGACTTCTCCCGCGCCGCCCTCGCCCCGTATGCCGCGCGGCTGGCCCCCGCGGTCGGCGAGGAGGCGGCGTGGGACTGCGTGCTCGCCGGGGGCGAGGAACATTCGCTGCTGGCCTGCTTTCCGGGGATACCGGCGGACGTGCCCTCGGGCTGGACGGTCATCGGGCTGGTCCGGGCCGGCGCTGGGGTTGCCGTCGACGGCCAGGCTCACACTCCCAGGGGCTGGGACCATTTCCACGGCTGACTCACGGTCTGGCCACAACAGACAACGCAGGAAGGCCGGTCCCTGGCGGGACCGGCCTTCGACTCCTGAGCGCTGACGGGACGCTCAGCGAGCGACCTTGCCCGCCTTGAGGCACGAGGTACACACGTTGAGGCGCTTGGGGGTGACCCCGTTGATGATCGCCCTGACCCGCTGAATATTCGGGTTCCACCGACGCTTGGTCCGCCGGTGGGAGTGCGAAATGTTGTGACCGAAGCCCGGTCCCTTGCCGCAGACGTCGCAGGTGGCTGCCACGGTGGCTCCTTGTGTTCTTGTCGCTGCTCGGGCGCGGTCGACGCGCTCGACGGTCGTGTGTGGGTGCTCGACCGATCTGCCGCGCGCACGCGCAGGGCCACCGGTCGGGTCAACTTTCCAAGAGTAGCCGAGCGGCCCGCCGCGGCCAAAACGACGAGTTGACTCACGTTGTATGCCCGCGTGATGGGGGTCGTTGACTCATCCAGGATGCCCGCGTGGGTGAGTCCTAGGCGGAGCGAAGGGGTGGATGGCTACGCTGTCAGCCGACCCGACATGGGCGAGGCCCTGGCCGAGGAGGCCCCTGGTGAGCAGCGACGACAACCCGAGCGTCGCGCTGACCCCGGCCCGCCCGAGCCCGCCCGAGCGTCCACCTCGAGCGCTGGGCCCACTTGACGCCCTAGATGCTGCGACCTTCCTGCGCTGGGCGGCCGTCGCTCGCTCGTCGTTCGCCGCCAGGCGTGCCGAGATCGACTCTCTCAACGTCTTCCCCGTGCCCGACGGCGACACCGGCACCAACCTCTATCTCACGCTCGACGGCGCGCTTGACTCGGCGAGGACGGCCCTGGAACGGGCCATTCCGGCCGGCTCGGTGTCCTTGCCGTCGCTCGAGGCGATGTGCCGGGAGATGTCGCGCGCGATGCTGCTCACCGCCCGCGGCAACTCGGGGGTCATCCTCAGCCAACTCTTTCGCGGAATGGCCGAGCACGTCCTGCAGACCGGTCAGCCCGCCCTCGACGGCGCCGGACTGGCCGGGGCCCTCGAGCGGGCCGACCAACTCGCCTGGCGGGCCGTGACCGAACCCAAGGAGGGCACGATCCTGTCCGTGTCGCGCGCGACCGCCAGCGCGACGCAGGCCCTGGTGCAGGCTGATGCCGCGGTCGCACTCGGCGACATCGTCCAAGTGGCGGCAACAGCCGCCGTGACGGCGCTGGAGCGCACTCCCAGCCAGTTGCCGGTCCTGGCCCGCGCCGGGGTCGTCGATGCCGGTGGGGCCGGCTATGTGTTGTTCATCGAGGCCCTGCAGCGGGTCGTCCTGCGCCATCCCCCCGCGCCCGAGGACGATCCGTTGCTGCGTCGGACCGGATGGTCCACACCCGTGCTGGCGTCCCGTCCTCTTGCCGACCCGAGCGACGGGGAAGGCGGCGGACCGGCATACGAGGTGATGTACCTGCTGTCAGACTCCGACGATGCCCGGGTCGCCGGCCTGCGAAGCCGGCTGGCAGCTCTCGGCGACTCGCTGCTCGTCGTCGGCGCAGAGGGCACCTGGAACGTCCATGTCCACGTCGACGACCCGGGCGCCGCGATCGAGGCCGGTATCGAGGCGGGACGTCCCTATCGCGTTGTCGTCACCCACTTCGGCGAACAGATCTCGCACGCGCACACCGCCGACCCAGGAGCGCTCGCCGTCGTCGCGTGCGCAGCCGGCGAGGGGATCGCCGAGGTCTTCCGGGCCGCCGGCGCAACGGTCGTCATGAGCGGTCCCGGCAAACGGGCCTCGGCCGGTCAGGTGCTTGACGCGATCCGGGCCACCCGAGCGGGACAGGTCCTGGTGTTGCCCAACGACGGCGACACGGAGTTGGCCGCCCAAGCCGCGGCGCGGGTCGCGACCGACGCGAGCATCCAGGTGCGGGTGGTGCGATCCCGGACGGCAGTGCAGGGCGTCGCCGCGCTCGCCGTCTTCGACGACCAGGTCCGACTCGATGACAACGCCGAGGCGATGACCGAGGCGGCCGCGGCGACCCGGCACGGGGCGGTCACCATCGCTCGCAAACAGGCCCTGACCTCGGCCGGGATCTGTCACGTCGGTGACGTCCTCGGGGTGTTCATGGGTGATTTCACGATCATCGGCTCGGACCTCTACGAGGTTGCCGGACAGGTCGTCGAGCGGTTGCTCGGTGAGGACAGCGAGTTGCTCACCGTCATCAGCGGCGACGGCGCTCCGGCCGACCTCGCCTCTGCCGTGGTCGCCGCGGCCCGCATCCGTCGTCGTGACCTTGAGGTCACCGTCATCAACGGCCTGCAGCCGCTCTACCCCCTGCTCCTCGGCGTCGAGTGAACTGACCGAGTGCGATGCTCGCGGCATACACCGAAGACACCCCTCTGGGCCGGATCGTCAAGGGGACGGCGCCCGCAGCCCTCGCCAAGGGCAGGGGTGTGCACACCTTCGGCGACCTGCTCGACTATGTGCCGCGGCGCTACCTGCCCCCCAACGAGCTGACCGACCTCGCCGACCTTCGCGTCGGTGACGACGTCATGGTCGTGGCCGAGGTCCAGAGCGTCGCCACGACGCCGATGCGGGGTCGCACGGGCCATCGAACGACGGCAGTGCTCACCGACGGACGCCGTGAGCTCGACGTGACGTTCTTCGCCAAGCGCCGCTGGGATTTCGGCCTGCGGGTTGGCCGGTGGGGCATCTTCGCCGGCACGGTATCGCTCTACAACCGGCGCTTGCAACTCACCCACCCCGAGGTCGAACTGCTCGATGAGACCGGCACGGCCGAACGCACCGAATACCTCAAGACCCATCAGGTGCCGGTCTATCCCACCACCGGATCGCTGGGCTCGTTCGTGATCCGACGGATTGTCGCGACCGTCCTTGACACCATCGGCGACGTCCGCGAGCCGGTGCCGCCCGCGGTCCGCGAACGCCGGCAGTTGCTCGGGCGGCGAGAGGCCCTGGAACTCGTGCACCGTCCTGTGCTGGGCGCCGACGTGCGCCCCGGCCTGCGCCGGATGGGATACGACGAGGCATTCGTCTTGCAGACAATCCTCGGACAACGTCGCCGCGCTGCCCAGGCACTGCGAGGCACCGCCCGTATGCCGCGCCCGCACGGCCTGCTCGCGGGGTTCGACGCTCGCCTGCCGTTCACTCTCACCGCCGGCCAGCGACAGGTGGGGGAGGTCATCGCCGACGAGTTGGCCGCCGAGCGGCCCATGCACCGTCTGCTGCAGGGTGAGGTCGGATCCGGCAAGACGGTCGTCGCGTTGCGCGCCATGCTCGCGGTCGTCGACGCCGGTGGCCAGGCTGCCCTGCTGGCCCCCACGGAGGTTCTTGCGGCTCAGCACCATCGATCGATCACGACGCTGCTTGGGGGGCTGGCACGCACGGGAATGTCCGAGGGTCTCTTCGGCGCGGCGGACGGGGCGGACCGGCCGGGTGGGACGAAGGTCGCCCTGCTGACCGGGAGCCAGTCGAGCGCGGCTCGGCGGGCAGCGCTCAACGACGCGATCACCGGCGACGCGGGGATTGTCATCGGCACCCACGCCCTCATCCAGAAGCACGTGCAGTTCTTCGATCTCGGGCTTGTCATCGTCGATGAGCAACACCGGTTCGGAGTCCAACAGCGCGACGCCCTGCGCGAAAAGGGCCGCACCCCACCGCACCTGCTGGTCATGACGGCGACGCCGATTCCCCGGACTGTCGCGATGACGGTCTTCGGCGACATGGAAACCTCGGCTCTGACCGAATTACCCGCCGGGCGCCAACCCATTGACACGCACGTCGTCGACGCGGGCCGCCCGGCCTGGGTCGAGCGCACCTGGGCCCGACTCGCCGAGGAGATTTCGAAGGGCCACCAGGCCTACGTCGTCTGCCCGACAATCGGCGAGCCCACCGACGGCAGCGCGCTGAACGCCGACACCTCCGACGAAGACGCCGGGTGGCAGGAGGCACGTCAGCAGGGTGCCGCCCCGCCCGGGGCGGGGGAACAGGGCCCGGGGGAGTCGGGCGAGGTCGCCCCACCAGAGCGACCCCTGGCCAGCGTGTATGCCGTCGCTGACCTGCTGCGCGCCACGGCGGCCTTGGTGGGAGCCCGGATCGAGATCCTGCACGGGCGGCTCGACGCAGACACCAAGGAACGGGTGATGAAGGACTTCGGGAGTGGCGAGATCGACGTGTTGGTGGCTACCACCGTCATCGAGGTCGGCGTTGACGTGCCCAACGCGAGCACAATGGTCGTCATGGACGCCGACCGTTTCGGCCTGTCTCAGTTGCACCAGCTCAGAGGCCGGGTCGGCCGCGGCGCAGCCAAGGGGCTCTGCCTGCTCATGACCGCTGCCGAGGCCGCGGTCGCGCGAGAGCGACTGGACGCCGTGGCCGCGACGACGGACGGATTCGAGCTGGCTCGCCGCGACCTGCAGTTGCGCCGTGAGGGCGATGTGTTGGGAGCCAGGCAGAGCGGCAGCGGCTCTTCGGTGCGGTTCCTGCGGATGGGCCACCGCGACGACGAAGAGCTCATCGCTGCCGCCCGCGAGGACGCCTTCGCGCTGCTGGAGGAAGACCCCGGTCTCGAGGACCATCCGGACCTGCAGGCTCGGGTGGCCGCCCGTCTGGATGAACAGCAGGCGGCATACCTTGAGCGGGGTTGACGAGCGCTGGCGACACGGCGAGAGGATTGATGAGGTGAGCGCGACGTGACGCGGATCATCAGTGGGGCCGCCGGGGGCCGGCGGCTGGCCACCCCCGCCGGGTCGGCGACCCGGCCCACCTCCGATCGGGTCCGCGAGGCCCTCTTCTCGCGCCTGGAACACCTCGACGTCCTTGCCGGCGCTCGGGTGTTGGACCTGTATGCAGGGTCCGGCGCCCTCGCCTTGGAGGCGCTCAGCCGCGGGGCACGCGCGGCCGTGCTCGTCGACTCCGACCGATCCGCCGTCAAGGCCGCCCGAGCCAACTCGCGAGCACTGGGCTTCGCCGAGCGCGTCGAGGTGCGCCGCGACACGGTCGAGCGGGTCCTGCTGGGGGGGCCGGCCGGGCCGGGCGGGCCGGGCGGGCCGGAGCACCGGTTCGACCTCGTGGTGCTCGACCCTCCCTACGAGCTGGACGAGCAGCGACTGGCTGACGTACTTGCACTGCTGGTCCTGCACGCGTGGCTCGCGGCCGACGCCCTGGTGGTCCTGGAGCGCTCCGGGCGTTCGCCGCAGCCAATGTGGCCGTCCGGGCTGGAAGCCTCGGGCGAGCGCCGTTACGGAGAGACGAGGATGTGGTTCGCCGACGCTCCAGGGCCTGACGAAGTCGCGTAGTCGCTGCTAGCCTCGCGATTCGTGGCGACCATCTGTGTGTGCCCCGGATCGTATGACCCCGTGACCAACGGTCACGTCGATGTCATCGTGCGCGCCGCGGCCCTCTTCGATGAGGTGGTCGTCGCGATCCTGCACAACCCGGCCAAGAGCGGCGCCTTTTCGGTGGGACAGCGCATCGAGCTCATCGAGGCCGCGCTCGGGCCGCTGCCCGGCGTGCGCGTCGAGGCCTTCGCCGGTCGGCTGCTCGTCGACGTCTGCCGCGACCTCGGGGCGGGTGCGATTGTCAAGGGCCTGCGCGGGGGCACCGATTTCGCCTATGAACTGCCGATGGCGCTCATGAACCGACACCTCACCGGCGTGGAGACCGTCTTCCTGCCAGGCAACCCGGCATACGAGCATGTCTCGAGTTCACTCATCAAGGAGGTCCACACTTTCGGCGGCGACGTCTCGGGACTGGTGCCCGCGGTCGTTCTCGCCGCGCTGCACGACGCGATGCCTCACCCACAGCCCTGACCTGGCCGCGGCGATTCGCCCCACGCCCTGCGGGTCCGGTAATCTTGCCCTTCGGTCTGCGTCCGTCCGGGCGCGGTCCGAGCCCTCAACCAGCCGGAAGCCATGCCTCGCCTCGACCCTCGCGCGCCCCTCGTGTTCGACACGAGGGAGCTTCGTCGCCAGCCGGGGTCGATGCACGAGGTCTCCCGGCAGGTGGAGAGCCCCGAAGAGATGGGCACCGACATCGTCGCCGTGCCGGCCGGAGCTCCGGTCGACATCGCGGTGCGGTTGGAGTCGGTCACCGAGGGGGTCCTCGTGAGCGGTTCGGTCCGAGCGACGGCGGCCGGCGCTTGCGTGCGGTGCCTGGAGCCTGTCCGTCTCCCCGTGGAGGCGAGTTTCCAGGAGCTGTTCGCATATGCCGATCGGGCGGCACACCACCACGAGGTGGGTGCCGACTCGGACGAAGCCGAGGTGTACGAGCTGCGTGACGACTTGGTCGACCTGCAGCCCGTGCTCCGGGACACGGTGGTGCCTGCGCTGCCGTTCCAGCCGGTATGCCGTGCCGACTGCCCGGGTCTGTGCTCCGAGTGTGGAGCCGCCCTGGCAGAGGACCCGGACCACCGACACGACGTGATAGACCCCCGATGGGCTTCGCTCGGCGCACTGCTGAACGAGGGCCCCGAAGAGAACAGGATTTGACGTGGCCGTCCCGAAGAGGAAGACCTCGCGCTCCAACACCCGCTCCCGGCGGGCCAACTGGAAGGCACTTCCGGCCGTCCTCACGACCTGCCCGCGCTGCTCGAAGCCGACACCGCCGCACCAGGCATGCCCGTCGTGCGGCATGTACAAGGGCCGGCACTTCGCCGAGGCCGAGCGCACCGAGCACCAGGCCTGACCGGCCTCCGGCCATGGGACTGCCAGGCGGATCGCCGGAGCCGTCCCTGTCCACCGTGAGCGACTACCTCGCTGAGGTAATCGGGCAGTCGGTGGACGAGGGCGTCCTCACGCGCGCACTCACACATCGGTCGTATGCGTACGAGCACGGTGGCTTGCCCAATAACGAGCGTCTGGAGTTCCTCGGCGACTCCGTCCTTGGCCTGGTCATCACCGACACCCTGTATGCCGTGCACCCCGATCTGGCGGAGGGAAACCTGGCCAAACTGCGGGCGTCCGTCGTCAACATGCGAGCGTTGGCCGACGTCGCACGGACCATCGACCTCGGCGCGCATGTCCGCCTCGGCCGGGGTGAGGAGGCGACCGGCGGACGAAACAAGGCGTCGATCCTCGCCGACACGCTCGAAGCATTGATCGGCACGGTCTATCTCGCCGGTGGGCTGCCGGTTGCTGCTCGCTTCGTCCATCACCTGTTTGACCCACTGCTGGCCGCTGCCGCCGGACTTGGGGCCGGCCTCGATTGGAAGACCAGCCTCCAGGAGATCTGCTCCGAGTTCGGCAACGGTTCACCGGACTACCACCTCGAGGAGTCCGGTCCTGACCACGAGAAGGTGTTCCACGCGACGGTGACCGTGGCGCAGGAGAGCCTCGGCACGGGGCGCGGGCACAGCAAGAAGGAAGCCGAGCAGGCGGCTGCCGAACAGGCCTGGGGCCAGTTGTCGGCCCGCAAGGAACTCCTCATGGCCGAAACCGCCGGGCCGCCGGACTCGCCGGACCCCGACCGCGTGGACTGTGTGGGCTGACGCAATCCGTGCTCATCTGGGCTCGACGCGGCGGTCTCTGATCGGTCATGCCTGAGCTGCCCGAGGTCGAAGTGGTGCGGCGCGGCCTCGCTGAACACGTCACCGGGCGGCGCATCGCCGAGGTCGAGTTGCGCGGCCATCGCGTCACCCGCCGTCACCGCCCCGGCCCGGAGGATCTCGCCGCGCGCCTGCGGCAGACGAGCATCGAGCAGGTATGCCGCCGCGGCAAGTACCTCTGGCTCGTCCTCATCGGCCCGTCCGCCGACCGCTCGGGGTTGCTGCTGCACCTCGGGATGAGCGGTCAGCTGCTTCTGGAGGCCGACGACGCCCCTGACGAGAAGCACCTGCACGCTCGGCTGCGGTTCGACGACGATGGCCCGCAGTTGCGCTTCGTCGACCAACGCACCTTCGGCGGGCTGGCCCTGGCCGAGCTCGACGACGCCGGCATCCCCGAGCCGATCAGGCACATCGCCCGTGATCCCTTCGACCCCGCGTTCGACGAGCGCGCCGTGGTAGCGCGACTCAAGGCCCGCAACAGTGCGGTCAAACGTGGGCTGCTCGACCAGACCGTGGTCTCGGGGATCGGCAACATCTATGCCGACGAGGCCCTCTGGCGCGCTCGCATACACGGGCAACGACCGTCGTCGGCGCTGACGAAGCCACGGCTTGCCGAGGTGCTCGGACATGCCTGCGACGTCATGAAAGCGGCGCTCGATGCGGGCGGCACGAGCTTCGATGCCCTGTATGTCAACGTCAACGGCGCGTCCGGCTACTTTTCACGTTTCCTACATTCATACGGACGGGCCGGTCGACCCTGCGATCGCTGCGGCGCTCTGATCGTGCGCGAGCCCTTCATGAACCGGTCCTCCTTCAGTTGCCCCCGATGTCAACCGCGCCCGCGAGCTGGATGAGGATCGGCAGCTGTCGGCCGCGGGGTGCGGACTCGATCCATCTCCCGCATCGCCGGCGTCGAATACGCATAGAGTGCCCGTCGTGACTGAACTCCAACCTCTGCACCTGCCCGCCGCCGCCGACATGCGGCCGTGGCTCGCCGATCGCGCCACCGCCGGGCTGGACCGCGCCCGCGCCCTCGTCGCCGGGCTCAAGGCAGACCCGCCCGGCGATGCGCTGGCGACCCTGCAGATCTGGAACGACGTCGAGATCGCGCTGGGGTCGGTGGCCTCTCCGGGATCGCTGTTCAGCGAGGTCCATCCCGAGGGGGCCGTGCGCGAGCAAGGTGAGCTGGCGATCCAGGAGGTCCAGAAGCTGTCGACCGCGCTGGGGCTGGACCGCCAGCTCTACGACGTGTTCGCCGCGCTCGATCCGAGCGGCCTCGAGCCCGCCGACGCCCGCCTGCTGGAGCGCACGATGCGCGACTTCCACCGCTCCGGCGTCGACCGTGACGAGCAGACGCGGGCGCGGATCACCGTGATCAACGAGCGGCTCACCCTTGTCGGTCAGGAGATCTCCAAGAACATCCGCGAGGATGTCCGCTCCATCAGCGTCGATCCGGAGAGCCTGGTCGGGATGCCGCCCGACTGGATCGCCGCGCGACCCGCAGGCCCGGACGGCCTCGTGACGGTGACGTCGGACTATCCCGACTCGGTGCCTTTCCGCACCTTCTGCGCCGATGCCGTGGCCCGACGTGAGCTGGCCGTCGCCTGCCTCAACGTCGGCTGGCCCAAGAACGACCCGCTGCTGCACGAGCTGTTCGCGTTGCGACAGGAGCTGGCCGGTCTGCTCGGGTATGCGACGTGGGCCGACTTCGACGCCGAGGTCAAGATGATCAAGAAGGGCTCGGCGATCCCGGAGTTCATTGCCAAGATCGCTGCGGCGGCCGCCGAGTCGGGCCAACGCGACCGCGACGCCCTTTTGGCTCGGCTGCGCCAGGACGACCCCGAGGCCTCGACGATCGACACGGCCGATGTGGCGTTCTACGCCAACCTCGTGAGCAAGGAACAGCTCGAGGTCGACGCTCAGTTGGTGCGCACCTACTTCGACTTCACGGCCGTGCGGGCCGGGCTGCTGGAGGTCACCGGCCGGCTTTTCGGCCTGCGGTACAAACCGGCGCCCGACGCGGTCGTCTGGGACCCGGCGGTCGCGGCGTACGACGTCTATTGTTCGGGCGCGGTCACCGGCGAGAGCGGCGAAGGCGCCGACGGCGGGCAGCGGCTCGGGCGGATCTATCTCGACCTGCACCCGCGGGAGGGCAAATACAAGCACGCCGCCCAGTTCGACCTGGTGACCGGCGTCGCCGGACGGCAGCTGCCCGAGGGCGTGCTCGTGTGCAACTTCAGCAGCGGGCTGATGGAGCATGACCACGTCGTGACGCTCTTCCACGAGTTCGGCCACCTCGTCCACCACATCCTCGGCGGCCACCAACGCTGGGCGCGGTTCTCGGGCGTGTCGACCGAGTGGGACTTCGTCGAGGCGCCGAGCCAGATGCTCGAGGAGTGGGCCTGGGATGCCGACGTGCTGCGCACCTTCGCCATCGACGCGGCCGGCGAGCAGATCCCCGCCGAGCTCGTGGCAAAGATGCGACGTGCCGACGACTTCGGCAAGGGCTATCAGGCGCGCACCCAGATGTTCTACGCCGCGATGTCCTACTTCTTCCACACTGAACAACCGGCGGACCTCACCGAGCGGACCCGCGAGCTGCAGGCGGCATACTCGCTGTTCCCCTATATCCGGGGCACTCACATGCCGTGCTCGTTCGGTCACCTCGAGGGCTATTCGAGCGCCTATTACACCTACATGTGGAGCCTGGTCATCGCCAAGGACATGTTCTCGGCCTTCGACCGGGCGAACATGTTCGATCCGGTTGTCGCCGGCCGCTACCGAGACCGAGTGCTCGCTCGGGGTGGTAGCGCCGACGCAGCCGACCTCGTGGCCGACTTCCTCGGCCGGCCCTACACCTTCGACGCGTATGCCGCCTGGCTGGCGGAATAGCAAGGGGTGAGGGGGGCGCACCCGCGAATGGGACGCCGCACCCGCTGTTCGGAGGTTCCGTCCCTGTTCGGGGGCTCCGTCCCCCCGATCTGGGACGTAACCTCCGAATAGCAGGGGGAGGGGTCATCGGTGTCCCGCCCCGCGTTGCGGGCTGAGCGCGTCGGCAAGAACCTCCAGCGCGGCGTCAAGGACTCCGCGAGGCACCTCTGGGTTGATCACCCCGAGCGAGGTGAGGCCATGAACGGCCGCCCAGTGTGCGAGGGCGAGCGCCATCGGGTCGCCCGCATCCAAGTGGCCGACGTCCATTGCCTCCCGCACGTCATCGACGAGCGCCGCGAGGCCGGCGCCCGCCGCCGGGACGCCGCCGTGCCGGGGGCTCCTCGGGACGCCAACGCTCATGAAGAGGACCCGATAGGCGCCCGGGTTGGCCAGCCCCCAGTCCAGGTAGGCCCGTCCTCGCAGCCGAATCCTGTCTTGCGGGCTCGCCGCCGCGGCGACCGAGGCGGCCAAGCGTTCCCTGAAGAGCGCGAACTCTCGCTCGCACGCGGTGAGGATGAGCTGGTTGACGGAGCCGAAGTGGTGGTAAAGCGATGGCGGCGTGCAAGGCACGGCCAAGCACAGCCCGGCGACCGTGGGGGCCTCTCCGGCGAGTAGTGCCGACCACGCGGCCGCGATGAGCTTGTCGGGCAGGTCACTGGGGCGGGCGCCAGGCGGCCGTCCGACTGGCCGCCGGCCGCGTGAGCGCGCGCGCGGGCCGCTCGAGGGATTCATCGGTCCCGGCCGGCTCTCATGGGAGTATTATAGTGGTACTACATAACACAGGTTGGGTTGAATCATGTCGCAGCCATCCGCCAGTTCCGCCGGTTCCCGCAGGCCCCCGGCGCGCAGGGCCGGTCGGGTCATCGCCTACTGCGCTCTCGCCTACCTCTTCTCGTGGGCGGTCTGGGTGCCCATGATCATCCAGGGTCACCTCACGCGTCCTGGTCAGGGCTGGCCCACTCACCTGCTCGGGCTGCTCGGTCCGGCGCTGGCAGCCCTCGTCGTCACCGCCGCCGCGCAGGGACGGCCCGGGGTGACCGCCTTAGCCCGCAGGACCGTGCGCTGGCGCGGCGTCGGAAGGTGGTTCTGGACGGTAGGGGCGATCCTGCTCGTCGGCGCGGGCTCCGTGGCGGTGCTGGCGCTTACCGGTGCGAAGCCGCTCAGCGTCCTGGAGCTGTCGACGTACAGCGGGGCGCCGGTCATCGAGCCGCTCCTACTGGTCATCTACGTCCTGGTCGTCAACGGGTTCGGCGAGGAGATCGGCTGGCGCGGCTTCCTCGCGGAGGAACTCCTGACCGGGCATGGGGTGCTCCCGACCGCCGTCATCACCGCGCTGATCTGGGCGGGCTGGCACCTGCCCTTGTTCTGGGTCGTGGAGAGTTTTCGGGCGATGGGGTGGACTTCGCTCGGTTGGCTTGCCGGCCTGCTGTGCGGGTCAGTCGTGCTCACCTGGATGTACCACGGCAGCGGGCACAGCATCCTGCTCGTCGCGCTGTGGCACACGGCCTACAACCTCACCAGCGCGACCAGCGGAACCCAGGGCATCCCGGCTGCGGCCACCTCGACCGTCGTGATGGCGGCCGCCATCATCATCACGGTGGTCCAGCTGCGGCAGAGGTCCGGCGGCCGCGGCATACCATGAGGTCATGGGGCAGGAGCGGGTCACGAGCTTCGTCCGCGGTCACGTCCAGGGGGTCGGGTTTCGCTGGTGGACCCGCGCCCGAGCCTTGGAACTCGGGCTGGTCGGGCACGCTCGAAACCTCGAGGACGGCCGGGTCGAAGTCGTCGCCCAGGGACCGGCCGAGGCGCTTGATGACCTCGTGCGATTGCTGCAGGAACAACCCTCGACGACCCGTCGACCGGGTCGGGTGAGCGGCGTCGTCTGCCAGTGGAGCCAGCCGCGGCCCGGGGTGGTCGGCTTCCGCGAGTCCTGATCCGTGCCCGCCAGGTGAGCCGCCGGTCCCACTGACCCGCCGGGGCGGCATACCCTCGTCGTCGTGAGCCCGATGCCTGAGACTCCCCCCGAGCTGGCGCGGCTTCGCGCGAGCATCGACAACCTCGACGCCGCCTTGGTCCACCTGCTCGCCGAGCGCTTTCGGTGCACCCAGCAGGTCGGTCACCTCAAGGACGGGCTCGGCCTGCCTCCGTCCGACCCGGCGCGCGAAGAGCAGCAGATGGCGCGGCTGCGCCGGCTGGCGCACGAGGCCGGCCTTGATCCTGCCTTCGCCGAGAAGGTCCTCGCCTTCATCATCGCCGAGGTCATCCGCAACCACGGCACCATCGCGCAGCAGTCACCCCTCTCGCACTGACCTCTCGCACGGACACGGGGCTTCGCGACCCTCCGCGTATGCCGCGCTCACCGGTCTGGCGCTCGTGCGCCGGTAGCCTGAGCGGGATCTGTCGGCGAGCAGGAAGCCAGTCACCTTGTACGTCAAGAGCGTGACCCTCAAGGGGTTCAAGTCGTTCGCGTCGGCGACGACCCTGCGCCTGGAGCCTGGCATCACCTGCATCGTCGGGCCCAACGGCTCAGGCAAGTCCAACGTCGTCGATGCGCTCGCCTGGGTGATGGGGGAGCAGGGCGCCAAAAGCCTGCGCGGCGGCAAGATGGAGGACGTCATCTTCGCCGGCACGGCCGGCCGGGCTCCGCTCGGTCGGGCGGAGGTCGCGCTCACCATCGACAACACCGACGGCGCCCTGCCGATCGACTACACCGAAGTAACGATCAGCCGGACGATGTTCCGCAACGGTGGCTCCGACTACGCCATCAACGGCACGCCCTGCCGACTGCTGGACATCCAGGAACTGCTCAGCGACAGCGGTATCGGGCGCGAGATGCACGTCATCGTCGGCCAAGGCCAGCTCGACGCCGTGCTTCGGGCCACCCCCGAGGAGCGCCGCGGCTTCATCGAGGAGGCCGCGGGGGTCCTCAAACATCGCAAGCGCAAAGAGCGTGCGCTGCGCAAGCTCGAGACGATGGAGGCCAACCTCACCCGGGTGCAGGACCTCACCAGCGAGATCCGCCGCCAGCTCGGCCCGCTCGGGCGCCAAGCCGAGACGGCCCGCCGGGCCGGCGTCATCCAGGCCGAGGTCCGCGACGCGCGCCTGCGCCTCATCGCCGACGACCTCGTGCAGCTCACCGCCACCGTCGAGCAGGAGGTCGCCGACGAGTCGGCCCTCATCGCCCAGCGCACCGAGGTCGAGGCCGACCTGTCGCGCCTAGGAGCCCGGCTCACCGAGCTCGAGCTCGACGTCGATGAATCCCGCTCCGAGCTTGCCGCCGCGCAGGAGCGGTGGTTCGCTCTGAGCCGGCTCGTCGAGCGTTTCACCGCCACCGCCACCCTCGCCGCCGAGCGGGTTCGCCTGCTCGCGGAAGACGAGGCCGAGGAAGGCGCCCCCCAGGGTCTGCCGCGTGATCCGGAGGCGATGCGCGCCCAGGCCGCTGCGCTGCGCGCCGAGCACGAGAGCTTGCTCGCCGAGGTCGCGGCTGCGCAGGCCACCCTGGCAGAGGTCGCCGCGGCCCGCGCCGACGCCGAAGCCCGGTATGCCGCCGAGCAGCAGCGGCTCGCGGCCCGGGTGCGTGCGGCCTCGGACCGCCGCGAAGGTCTCGCCCAGCTCGCCGGACAGGTGGCGGCACGGGCCAGCCGAGTCGAGGCCGGCGAGGCCGAAATCGGCCGCCTACGCGAGAGCGTCGCGGCATCGGTGGCCCGCTCAGGAGAGGCCGAAAGAGAGTTCACCACCCTAGAGAGCACGATCGCCGTCGACGAGGACGGCGAGCACGGGCTGGACGCCGCCTACGAGAGCGCCCACCAGCAGGTGCAGACCCTCGAAGCCGAGCGGGAGCGCCTGCGCGAGCAGGAGCGCTCCGCCGAGCGTGACCGGCAATCGGCCGCGGCCCGCACCGAGGCACTGCAGCTCTCCCTCGCGCGCAAGGACGGGGCCGGCGCGCTGCTGGCCGCCGACGGCGTGTTGGGGTCGGTCTCGGCGCTCGTCCAGGTCGAGCACGGGCACGAGGCGGCGATCGCGGCTGCGCTGGGTTGGGCCGCCGATGCCGTCGCCTTCTCCTCGCACGATTCGGCCGTCCGCGGGGTCGCCACCCTGCGCGCTGCGGACGCGGGCCGGGCCGGGATGCTCGTGCCCGCCACCGCCCGCACCTGCGACACGACGCGCTGGCCGAGTCTGCCGGCCGGAGCCCGCTGGGCATACGAGGTCCTCACCTGTCCGGCGGAGCTCCGCGCGGTCCTCGAGCAGTTGCTCGACCGGGTGGCGCTTGTGACCGACCCCGAGCTGGCCCACGCCCTGCCCGCCCAGGGCGTCACCGCCGTGACCAGTGACGGAGACGTCTTCGCGCCGGGCTTCGTCGTCGGTGGCAGCGGAGCGGCACCGAGCCTGCTGGAGATTCAGGCCGCACTCGATCAGGCCCGCGAACTGGAGTCTTCCGCCGTCCGGGTCATCGAGCAGACCCGCTTCGCTCTCGCCGCTCTCGCCGGCCGGCTGGCCGCCGCGGAGAACGCCCGAGAGGCGGCCCTGGTCCGGCTCCACGAGTCGGATGCCCGGATGTCGGCGGTAGGGGAGCGGCTCGGCGGGCTCGGCTCGCTGGTCCGCGCAGCCAAGGCCGAAGCCGAACGCATCGAGCGGTCCATCGCGACAGCAGTCGCCGCTCTCGAGGCCGACCTGGCCGCGCACGCCGAGCTCTCCGAACGCCTCGCCGCGGCATCGGCCGACACCGGTGACGACGCCGAGCCCGACCCACGAGTCCGCGACGCGCTGGACACCGCTGCAGCACAGGCACGCAGCCAGGAAACAGAGGCCAGGCTCACCTTGCGGACGCGCGAAGAGAGGGCACGGGCGGTGCGTGAGCGAGCCGAGGCTCTCGACGTCGCAGCCGCGGCCGAGGTCACCGCGCGCGAGCGCCAGGCGGCCCGGCGTGAGCGCCGGGCCCGTGAGGCACGGATCGCCACCGCGGTCCGGGCCGGCGCGGCATACGGAGTGCAGGTGCTACGGGTGAGCGCGGCGCGCGCCGACGAAGTGCGCCGGGCCGGAGAGGCTGCCCGCGCGGCCCGCGACAGCGAACTCACCCAGCTGCGCCGCGGGATGACGGTGCTGCAAGAGCGGCTGCGCGAGCTGACCGACTCCGTCCACCGTGACGAGGTGGCCCGCGCGCAACAGCGGTTGCGGATCGAGGCGCTGCACGCCCGCGCGCTGGAGGACTACGGCATCGCGGCCGACGTCCTCGTCGAAGAGTTCGGTCCTCACCAGCTCGTCCCGGTGATCGCTGACCCCACCGCACCGACGGATCCCGACACCCCCGGTGAGCGCCGCGCGGCCGGCGAGCAGGACAGCCAGCCTGCCCCGGCACCATTCGTGCGGGAGGTGCAGGAGAAGCGGCTTCGCTCGGCCGAGCGCAAACTCGGGGCGCTGGGCCGGATCAACCCCCTTGCCCTGGAGGAGTTCTCAGCGCTCGAGGAACGGCACACCTTCCTCACGACCCAGCTCGAGGACCTCAAAGCCTCCAAACGAGACCTTTTGGACATCGTCCACGAGGTCGACGCACGCGTTGTCAAGGTCTTCACCGAGGCCTTCCACGACACGGCGAAGCAGTTCGAAGCGGTGTTCGCCCGGCTCTTCCCGGGTGGGGAGGGGCGGTTGCTGCTCACCGACCCGGACAACATGCTGACCACCGGCCTCGAGGTCGAGGCGCGTCCGCCGGGCAAGAAGATCAAGAGGCTGTCACTGCTGTCAGGCGGCGAGCGCTCGCTGGTCGCGGTCGCGCTGCTCATCGCGATCTTCAAGGCTCGGCCCAGCCCGTTCTACATCATGGACGAGGTCGAGGCAGCGCTCGACGACGCCAACCTCGGTCGCTTGCTCACCCTCTTCGAGGAGCTTCGCGACTCCAGCCAGCTCATCGTCATCACCCATCAGAAGAAGACAATGGAGATCGCCGACTCGCTCTACGGCGTGACCATGCGCGGCGACGGTGTGACGACCGTCGTCTCCCAGCGGATGCGCGACGTCGCCGTGGCGCCCGCCTGAGGCAGCGGCGCAGATGTGGCGCGGTCCGCATCGTGAGACTTCGCCAAGGAGCGACCGCCACGTATGCCGTGATCCACATCACTGCGCTCGCGCGTCGTGCGCACAACCTGGCCCCATGTTTGCGATCCTGATCTCATGGTTGCACTGGTCATGTCGATGATCTTGTGCCTGCTGCTCGGGTTGGCGGTGGTGCTTGCCGTTGCCGTCGTCGCCCGCCGGGATGGCCGAGACGTGCTCACCCCGCACGGGGAGGGCGTCGTCGCCTGGGTGCGCGAACGCTCCGAGACCGTCGCCGTCGCGACCCGCGATCGCACCGGAGGCTGGGTCTCCTCCGCCAAGGACGCCAAGGACAAGGTCGTCGAAGCCCTGCCTGGTCGCTGACCGCGCGGTGTCGGCCCCTGGCTCAGAGTTCTTTGCCCAAGGCCGTGGCCTGGGCCATGACCAGCCGTGCCACCTCACTCAGGTCGCCCGTGCCGCCGAAGACGACGGCGATGGCCGCACGGCATACGCCGGTGGGGTCGTGGACCGGGGCCGCGACTGCTTGGAAACCGGCGATGACCTCACTGGAACTCGAAGCCCAACCCCGTCGTCGGGCCTCGGTGACTTCGCGGCGTTCGTCGGGCAGCGGTGGTTCGCCGGCGAGCAAGGCAATCCCGGGCGCCCCCCGGGACAGCGGGTGGCGCAGGCCGGGGCGATAACTCACGTGCGCGGTCGAGACCGGTGGCTCGACGACCTCGATCGTGACGGCCTCATCCCCATGGCGCACGACGACGAAGGCGGTCTTTTCGGTCGCCACGGCCAGGGGCAGCAGGTGATGGCTGGCCGCCTCACGCAACGCCGGCGTGAATCGCCCGGCGAGCACGGCCAGTCCCGCCCCCGCGAGGTACCGGCCCTGACTGTCGCGGGCGAGCAGGCCATGGTCCTCCAGGGTGCGCAGCATCCGATAGGTGATCGAGCGGTGCATCCCGACGTCGCGCGCGACGTCGGCGACGGACTGGGGCGCTCCAGCCTCGGTGATGTGCTCCAGGACGCGCAGCCCGCGATCAAGGGTCTGGGAGGCGGGACTGGGTGCAGAATCGGTTCGTGGCTGCGGAACACCCGTTGCCATCGCACCTCCAGCCGTCTAGAGTCTGACCATTCCGATATCGAACAACGCTGTCCGATTATAGAACGTCTGGGCGGCGGGGCGGAAGATCCGGGACACGTACGATCACAGCTATACCGCTCAGGAGCCCGACAGGCTCAGGAGTTCCGATACACGCTGACGGCGGGATACCCCGCCCTGCTTCAGGAGGCGACATGCAGCGCAGCATGCGAGTGCTTTCGACGGGCTTGGCAATCGGGCTGGCGGTCTCCATGGCCGCCTGCTCCGAGAGCAAGACTCCGACGACTACCCCGGCCGGCACGGACGCGGGCGGAGAGATCAAGGTCGGTGTGGTCCTCGACATCACTGGCGCGGGAGCCAGCCTGGGTGTCCCGGAGCGCCAGACCGTCGAGATGCTGGCCGACCAGGTCAACGCCGCCGGCGGCATCAACGGCCGCAAGCTCAAGCTCTTCATCGAGGACAACCAGTCCACCGAAGACGGCGCAGCCAAGGCAACCAGCAAACTGCTCAACACTGAAAAGGTCGACATCCTGCTCGGCGCCTCGCGCACCGGGCCGAGCCTGGCGATGCGTCCACTGGCAGAGAAGGCCGAGAAGCCGATGATCTCGTTCGCGGCCAACGCGAAGATCGTCGAAGGCTCCAAGTGGGTCTTCAAGACGGCCCAGAACGACCGGGTCGTGCTGGAGAATATGGTCGATGACATGAAGGCCAAGGGGCTCACCAAGGTCGCCGTCGCCCGCGATGCCTCCGGCTTCGGCGAAGGCATCCCCGAGATGCTCACCGAGATCGGCAAGACCGCCGGCATCACCGTGGCGGCCGTCGAGAAGTTCGCGCCTGACGCCACCGACTTCACCTCGCAGATGACCAACCTGCGGGCCTCCGCGCCCCAAGCGGTCCTCATCTGGGGCATCCCGCCGGCCGCCGGTCTGGCTCAGAAGGCCTACAAGCAGCTTGCCCTCAACGTGCCGGTCTACCAGTCGCACGGCATCGGCAACCAGGCCTTCCTGGACACCGCCGGCGACACCGCCAACGGCCTGCGCGCCCCCCTCGGGCGTATGCTCGTCGCCGACCAGCTCGCCGCTGACGACCCGCAGAAGCCCGTCGTCACCAAGTTCATCGCCGACTTCAAGGCCAAGTACAACGCGAGCCCGTCCACCTTCGCCGGGCACGCCTACGACGGCTTCATGATCGCCGTCGAGTCCCTGAAGAAGGCCGGCACCGACCCGGTCAAGCTGCGTGACGCCATCGAGGCGACGAGCAAGTGGCCGGGTGTCAGCGGAGTCTTCACCATGACCCCGACCGACCACTCCGGGCTGACCAAGGACGCGCTCGTCATCGTCACGGTCGACAACAAGGCATGGAAGGTCGCAGGCTAAGCACTCATGACCGACCTTCTCCAGCTCGTCTTTGCCGGGCTGGCGCAGGGATCCGTCTATGGCCTGGTGGCACTCGGCTTCGTCGCCATCTTCGCCGTTCGCGAGATCGTCAACCTGGTCCAGGGCGAATATGCCGCCCTGGCCGGGTTGTCCGCGATCAGCGCGGTCGGCGCGGGGTTGCCCCTGGTCGTGGCGGTCCTTGTCGTCATCCCCCTCGTCATGGGTATTGCCGTTCTGCTGGAACGGCTGACCATCGCACCCATCAAGAAGATGACCCCACTCACCTCGATCATCCTCACACTGGGTGTGTCAACGGCGGTGAAGGCGATCATGCTGCTGATCTGGGGGCCGGAGGCCAAGGGCCTGCCGACCTTCCCCGGCAGCGACATGACCATTGGTGGCGTGAGCATCCGTAGCCAGGAGTTGTGGGTCCTGGGGATCTCGGTGATCGTCGCTTACGCCACCATCTGGTTCTACGAGCACACGATCCGCGGGAAGTCACTGCGGGCCTGTGCCGAGCAGCCCGTCGCAGCTCGGCTCGTCGGCATCTCCCCGCGCACGGCCACGGTCGTGGCTTTCGCCGTGGCTGGCTTCACCGGCGCCGTCGCCGGTGTCGTGGGCAGCCCGATCTATCTGAGCTCCTGGCAGAGCGGGCTGAGTCTCGGGCTCAAGGGCTTCGTCGCAGCGACCCTCGGCGGGCTGACCTCACTGCGGGTCGCGATGTTCGGCGGAGTCTTGCTGGGCGTCCTGGAAAACCTGGTCGCCGGTTACCTCTCCTCCGGCTATCGCGATGCGGTCGCCTTCGTCGTGCTCGTTCTCGTGCTGCTGTTCCGGCCGCACGGATTGGCTCGCAAGACGTCAGGGGTGCGGGTATGAACCCCATGCTCAAGCGTCAGTTGCCCTTCCTCGGGCTCGCGGTCGCGATGTTGCTCTTCGGGCTCTTGGCCCCCCACCAAATGGTGGACGTCGGCATCTGGGCGCTCATCTACGGGATCGCCGCCATCGGCCTCTCCCTGCTCATGGGCTTGGCCGGTCAGGTCAGCCTCGGTCACGCCGCCTTCATCGCCGTCGGCGCCTATACCCAGGCGCTGCTCGTCGGCAACGCCGGGTGGAACCCGCTGCTCGCCGCCCCGGTGGCCGTCGTGGCCTCGATGCTCGTAGCCCTGCTCGTGGGCCTGCCCTTGTTGCGATTGCGCGGTCACTTCCTCGCGCTGGCGACCCTCGGGCTCGGCATCATCGTCGGCGTCTTCGTCAACGAGCAGGAGTTCACCGGTGGTACCTCCGGCATCTTCGGGCTGCCCAACCTCGAGTTCGGGGGCCGGTCCTACGACACGGCCCAGGAGTACTTCCTGCTGCTCACCCCCGTCGTCGTCATCGGCCTCTGGCTGGCGAACAACGTCGTTCACAGTCGCACCGGCCGCGCGCTCAGCGCGGTCAACGACTCGGAGGTCGCGGCCGAGTGCCTCGGCGTCGACACCTTCGCACTGCGCCTTCGGGTTTTCGTGCTCAGCGCCGCGTATGCCGGTCTCAGCGGAGTGTTCTACACCCACTGGCTGACGATCGTGAACCCGTCGGTCTCGCACTTCGAGCTGTCGGTCAAGATCCTGCTCATGGTGGTCCTTGGTGGCCTCGGCACCGTGTGGGGCGCGGTCATCGGCGCGATCGCCGTCCAGTTGTTGGACGAGGGACTGCGCGAGATCATCCCGGTGCTCATTCCCAGCGCGAAGGGCGAGATCCAGCTCATCGGCTTCGGTGTTGTGCTCGTGCTGGTCATCATCCTCATGCCCGGTGGTCTGGCCCAGCTCTGGAACAAGCTGCGCAGTGCCGTCCAGGAGCGCAGACACCCGATCATCCGCGGCGAACACGAGCACCCGATCTCCCAGAAGGAGCAGCGAGAACTGCTCGAGGAATCGCTCACCCTGCTCGCCCGATCCGACCACATGCCCGCCGGGCAGATCATCCTGAAGATCCGCGGGCTCACCAAGCGCTACGGCGGAGTCACCGCCCTCGACCACCTCGACCTAGACGTCAAGGCCGGGGAAATCATGGCTCTTATCGGCCCGAACGGCGCAGGCAAGACGACGGCGTTCAACATGATCACCGGCGTCCTGCCCCCCACCGAGGGGTCGGTCGTCCTGCAGGGAATCGAGGTCGCCGGCAAACAGCCGCACGTCGCTGCTGCCATCGGGGCGACTCGCACCTTCCAGAACCTGCAGACCTTCAAGAGCACCACCGTCATCGGCAACGTCAAGGTGGCCCGCCACCTGCGTAGCAAGGCCGGCCTGCTGCGGGGGATGCTGCTGCTGGACCGCGCCGAGGAGAAGCTCATCGACGAGGCGTCGCAGGCAGCCATCGACGCGATGGGCTTGACGGCACTGGCGGACAAACCGATCGCCGACCTCGCCTTCGGCAAGCAACGCCAGGTCGAGGTGGCCCGCGCCATGGCGCTGGAGCCCTCAGTCCTGCTGCTCGACGAGCCGATGGCGGGGCTGTCCGGGCCCGAGCGAGACAGCCTCAGCTGGCTGCTGCGCCGGGTGAAGGACAGTGGCGTGACGGTCCTGCTCGTCGAACACGATGTCGCCGCGGTGATGGCATTGGCCGATCGGGTCGCAGTGCTCGACGACGGCAAACTCATCTCGCTCGGCACGCCGGCAGTGGTCACCAGCGACCCCAAGGTCATCGCGGCTTACCTCGGCGAGGAAGACAGCGACACGAACGACTCCACGGCCGGTGCGACAGCAGCGGCGCCAACCACGGCGATACCCGCGACGGGAGGCCCGGCATGACCCTCGATCACATCCCGCGCATCGGCCTGACCGTCAAGGGGATCGACGCGTCATACGACCGTTTGCAGGTGCTGTGGGACGTCAGCCTGCACGTCGCCCCGGGGGAGTTGCTCGCCCTCGTCGGTTCCAACGGAGCCGGCAAGACGACGGTCCTGCGTTCGGTGTCGGGTCTGCTCAAGCCGGGCAAGGGCCGAATCCATCTCGGTGACACGGACATCACCAATACCGGCGCCGAGCGGATCGCAGCCCTTGGACTGGCTCACGTTCCCGAGAACCGTTTGGTGTTCCCGACCCTCACCGTCGAGGACAACCTCGTCCTCGGCGGCTACGTCAGGCGCAAGGACGGCCGGTATGCCGTGCGCCGCGACGAGGCGCTGCATCTGTTCCCACGACTGGGCGACCGGATCAACCTGCTGGCCGGCGCTCTGTCCGGCGGCGAACAGCAGATGCTCGCGATGGCTCGGGCGCTGATGTCCGACCCGTCGATCATCATCCTCGACGAGCCGAGTCTGGGGCTCGCGCCCAAGGTTGTCGGCGAGATCATGACGGCGCTGGCTCATCTGCGTGACGAGAAGGGTCTGGCCGTGCTGCTCGTCGAGCAGAACGTCCGGGCGGCCTTCAAGATTGCCGACCGAGTCCTGGTCATGGACCGCGGGCGGGTCGTCGCCGAGGGCACACCCGCAGAGTTGGCCTCCGACGAGCGGGTCCGCGCCGCATATCTGGGTGGGGCTTCGACCTCCTCCAGTGGCCTTGCCGCACTCGCGGTGAGCCCCGTCACCGACCCGGCCTGAATACGATCGTGCTGACCCCTGCAGGACCCGCACGACGGCGTACGACGCCGAACGACGAAGGAAGATCATGAGCAAACCGTTCGCCTCGTCCACCGATCTGACCCCCAAGACCGAGATCCTCGAGGTGCTCGCCGACGGCGTCTACGCGCTCACCGCGGAGGGTGACCCCAACGTCGGGGCGATCGAGGGGGAAGACTTCGTCGTCGCCTTCGAGGCCCGCGCGACCCCGGCTGCGGCCCGCGACTGGCTCGTCCAACTGCGCGAGCACACCGACAAGCCGGTGCGCTATCTCGTCCTGTCGCACTACCACGCGGTTCGGGTGCTCGGGGCCGCGGAGTTCGGGGCCGACGAGATCATCGCCCACGAGCGCACGCGATACCTCATCCAGGAACGTGGCATGCAGGACTGGGCCAGCGAGTTCGGGCGGATGCCACGGCTGTTCAAGGAACCTGAGGGCATCAAGGGCCTCACCTGGCCGAGCGTGACCTTCAGCGACCGGATGACCATTCCGCTGGGAGGTGACCGGGGCGACCTCGTCCTGCAATACCTGGGGCGTGGGCACACCGAGGGTGACATCGTCGCCTGGCTGCCCAAGCACAAGATCATGTATGCCGGTGACCTCGTCGAAGCCAAGGCCGCGCTCTACACCGGCGATGCCTTCCACCAGGAGTGGTCGACCGGCACCCTCGACGCCATCAAGGCCATGGGCGCCGAGATGATCGTCGGCGGACGCGGCGAGATCCCGCGGGGCCGCGACGCCGTCGATGCAGCGATCGAGCAGTCCCGCGGGTTCATTACCGCGATCCTCGATAACGTCCGCGCCACCCAGGCAGCCGGCGGCACGCTCAAGGACGCGTTCGATGCGTGTCACGCGGCCCTGTCGCCGACCTACGGCCACTGGCCGATCTTCGAACACACCCTGCCTTTCGATGTGGCCCGCACCTGGGAAGAATTGGAAGGCGTGGAGCGTCCGACGATCTGGACTGCGGAGCGCGACCAGCAGATCTGGGCTCAACTACAGGGCTGAGCAGATCGGCCGCCGCACCCCGGCCCTGACCCGTGGCCGGACCGTCTGTGAACGAAGGAGCGTCATGGCAGAGCACCCGTTCGGCGACACCTCTCACACCTCTCACAACGCAGCACACCGGGGCACGGACCGGGTGCTCGTCATCGGGAACGGCCCGGTCGGGCAGACCGCGGCCCTGAGCCTGGCCCGCTGGGGCATCCCGGTCCTCGTGCTGGACTCCCGACCCGAGCGTGACCCGATCGGCAGCAAGGCCCTGTGCCAGCAGCGTGACGTGTTGGACCTGTGGTCGGCGTGCGGCGCAGGGGCGATCGCCCAGGAGGGGCTCACCTGGTCGACGGCCCGCACGTTCTATCGCGACCAGGAGCTTTTCGCCTGGACGATCCCCGACCCGGGCCGCTCGCCAGTGCCGCCGTTCGTCAACATCTCCCAGGCGCGCACCGAGGCGGTCCTCGACGAGGCGATCGCCGCCCAACCCCTCATCGAGGTGTGGTGGGGCACCGAGGTCATCGGCGTGAGCGGCGGCACGGCCGCGGCGGACCAACGCGCACGGGTGATCTGCCGCAGCGGCTACGGCGAGTTCGAGGTCGACGGCGCGTATGCCGTCGTCTGTGCCGGCTCCAAGGGCGCCCCGATGCGCGAACTGCTCGGCGTCGACTTCCCGGGGCGCACCTTCGACGATTCCTTCCTCATCTGCGACATCGAGGCCAGTCTGCCCGGCTGGGAGCACGAGCGACGGTTCTACTTCGACCCCGAGTGGAACCCCGGACGCCAAGTTCTCATCCACCCGTGCCCGGGCAACATCTTCCGGATCGACTGGCAGGTCGACACCGACTTCGATCTCGGCGCAGCCCAGGCCGACGGATCGTTGGACCGGCGCATCCGCCAGGTCATCGGCGATCAGGACTACCGGATCGACTGGGTGTCCGTCTATCGCTTCCACGCCCGCAGCGCCGATCGCTATCAGGTCGGTAGGTTCCTGCTTGCCGGCGACGTTGCCCACATCGTCGCCCCGTTCGGCGCCCGGGGGCTCAACAGCGGCGTGCCCGACGTCGAGAACGCCGCCTGGAAGATCGCGTTCGAACTCAAGGGCTGGGCCGGACCGGGTCTGGTCAAGAGCTACGAGTCAGAGCGGCAGGCCGCCGCCCGGGAGAACCTCGCGATCACCGCGGCGACCATGGACTTCCTCGTGCCGCAGACAGACGAAGCGCGCGAGCACCGCACCCAGGTGCTCGAGCGGGCCAAGTCCGACCCGAGCGCCGTCGCGCTCGTCGACAGCGGCCGACTCGCCGAAGCCTTCTGGTATGTCGAGAGCCGCCTCACGACGGCTGCCCCCGACCGGTTCTGGCCCGGGCGGCCCCCCCGCGGCCAAGCCCCCGCCGCGGTGCCCGGCGTCATCCTGCCCGACGCCGCCACCTCGGGTGCGGCCCACGGCCGGTCCCGGGTAAGGGAACTGGCCCGGGACGGACTGCTCGTGCTCGTCGGCGATGTCTTCGACACGGCCGAGGTCGAGGGCGTGCTCTCCAGCGCCGTGCCGCGAGGCCTGCCACTGCGGGTCATGCACTTCGGGGACCTCGGTGACGACGGGGTCATTCAGACGAGCCTTGCTGCTCGCGACGACGAGCTGTGGCTCGTGCGTCCCGACGCCCACACCGCCGCCTGCGTGCGCACTCCCGAAGCGCTTGCCGACGCCGTCCGCACGGTCCTGGGTCACTGACGCGAGTCCGAGCTCTGCAGCGACATCGAGACCCATCGGCGCTGAATGTGATGTGATGACCGGATGACCTCCGGCATCCTCCGCGACCATCTCGACCTGTCGGTCCGCCCTCAGGACGACCTCTTCCGCTTCACCAACGGCACCTGGGTGGCCCAGACCGAAATCCCGGCCGATCGAGGCCGCTATGGCACCTTCGACCGCCTGCGCGAGGCGGCCGAACATGACCTTCGCGCCATCCTCGACGAGGTCACGGCCGCCGGACCCGACCCGAGCACCCCGGCCGGCAAGGTTGCGGCGCTCTATGGCGCGTTCCTGGACGAGGCGCGCGTCGAGAGCCGCGGCCTGGGGCCGGTGGCGCAACTGCTCGCCGACGTCGATGCCCTCGGCGACACCGCCGAGCTTCCCTCCCTGCTGGGACGGCTCGACCGGCTCGGACTGGCCAGTGCATTCGGGGCCTACGTCAACACCGACGACCGCGACTCCGACCGCTATGTCCCCTACGTCGACCAGGGCGGGCTGGGACTGCCCGACGAGTCGTATTACCGCGAGGAGCGCTATGCCGACGTGAGAGCGGCATACGAGAAGCACGTCGCCGCGATGCTCACCCTCGCTGGGCGTCCCGACCCGCAGGCAGCGGCCGCACGGATCCTCGCCCTGGAGACACGACTGGCCGCATCGCACATCGACAAGGTCGCCGATCGCGACGCGGTTGCGACCTATAACCTGGTCACCCGCGACGAGTTGTCCGCGCTCGCTCCCAGCCTCGACTGGGGCCGGTATGCCGCCGCGGCAGCCGTAAGCGACGACGCCCTCGCCCAGGTCGTCGTGCGCCAGCCCGGCTTCCTGCAGGGCCTCTCGGCGGCGCTCGCGGACGAGCCGATCCAGACCTGGCGGGAGTGGCTGGCCTGGCACGTTCTGCACTCCAGCGCCCCGCTGCTGCCTGCGGCATACGTGCAGGAGAATTTTGACTTCTACGGCCGCATTCTGGCCGGCACCCCGGCGTTGCGCGAGCGGTGGAAACGCGGCGTCGAGCTCGTCGACCGCCTGCTCGGCGAGGCGCTCGGCGAGCTCTATGTCGAGCGGCATTTCCCTCCGGCAGCCAAGGCCCGGATGTCCCTGCTGGTCGAGAACCTCGTCGTGGCGTTCCAGCGTTCGTTCGCCGACCGCCCGTGGATGGGCGAGGCAACCAAGGGCCAGGCCATGGAGAAGCTCGCCACCTTCGTGCCCAAGATCGGCTATCCCGACACCTGGCGTGACTACTCGGCGCTGGTTCTGACCGGCGATCTGCTTGAGGACGTGTGGGCCGCGAAGGCTTTCGAGCACGATCGGGCGCTGGCCAAGCTCGGCGGGCCGGTCGATCGCGGCGAATGGTTCATGACCCCGCAGACCGTCAACGCGTACTACAACCCGGGGATGAACGAGATCGTCTTCCCGGCGGCGATCCTTCAGCCGCCCTTCTTCGACGTCGCGGCCGATGACGCGGTCAACTACGGAGGCATCGGCGGGGTCATCGGGCACGAGATCGGCCACGGGTTCGACGACCAGGGCAGTCAATATGACCGGGCCGGCAACCTGCGCAATTGGTGGACCGACGAGGACCGGGCCGCGTTCGATGCGCTCTCGGGCAAGCTCATCGCCCAGTTCGACCGGCTCGAGCCGATCGCCGCGCCGGGCCGGACCATCAACGGCGCGCTCACCGTCGGAGAGAACCTCGGCGACCTGGCCGGGCTGGGAGTCGGCCACGCGGCATACCGGATTGCCTGCGAAGGGCAACAGCAACCGCCGGTGCTTGACGGCCTGACCGGCGACCAGCGGTTCTTCGTCGGCTGGGCCCAGGTCTGGTGCGGCAAGGCCCGAGAGGAGACGGCGATCATGCTGCTGGCCGTCGACCCGCACAGCCCGGCCGAACACCGCGCCAATATCGTCCGCAATGTCGACGCCTTCCACGAGGCGTTCGGTGTCCAGCCGGGCGACGGGATGTGGCTCGCCCCCGAGGACCGGGTGTCGGTGTTCTGATGCGCGCGAACGCGGCGACGGTCCTGCGGGTTCGGGATGCGGCGGCGGCGCTGCGCTGGTGGGGGCGGCTCGGCTTCACCGTCGAGTTCGAGCATCGGTTCGAGCCCCACCTTCCGCTCTACGTCGGGCTTCGCCGCGACGACGCCATCGTCCACCTGTCCGAGCACGGCGGCGACGCCCGCGGGCCGTCCCTGGTCTATCTCTACCTGCCCGACATCGACCGGATCGCTGCCGAGTTCGGGGTCGCCGTGAGCGAGGCACCCTGGGCTCGCGAGGTGCACCTCGTCGACCCGGACGGCAATCGGGTCCGCTGCGGGCAGGTCACGTCGGCCGAGGGTATGCCGCCGCGCCTGCAGATCTCCACGGTGAGCCTCTCGGCAGCGACGGTCGCGGACCTGTCGCGCTTCTACGCCGATCTGCTCGGATATGCCGTGGACGACGGGGACCCCGGCTGGCATTACCTTCAGGCCCCCGACGGCTCCGTCGCCCTGTCCGTGCAGCACGAGCCCACCCATCGACCGCCGGCGTGGCCGCAGACCGGGCAGGTCCAGCAGATGCAGGCCCACCTGGAGATCCGGGTCGATGGTGACCTCGACGCGGCCCTCGAACGGGCCGTGGCACTGGGGGCCACCGTGGCCACCCACCAGCCGCAGGCGGACGTGCGGGTGTTACTCGACCCGGCCGGGCACCCCTTCTGTTTGTGGGTGGTGAGCTGACCGGGCGTCGGGCCGGCATGTGAGGATGTGGGCATGTTCGCCGAACTCTGGCAGTGGATCCTGCTCGTCGTCGCCATCGCTCTCGTCGGCGTCGGCCTCACCGTCGGGCTGCTGCGCGGTCGCGGCGGCAGGGCAACACGGCTGCCGCCGGCCGCCCCCCGGGCGCCACAGGTCACGACACGACCCGGTATGCCGTCCGGCGGCGGAGCCGACGACGAGCACGGCGCAGGGGTGCTCACCGCGCCGCCCGGCGAGGTCGCCACCACGCCTGCACTCGAGGCGCCGGCCCCCCTCGAGCCAGCGGAACCGGCATACGAGCGGCCCGAAAGTGCCCGGGGACGGCTGGCGAGGCTTCGGGCCCGCCTGGCCCGCAGCAACTCGGCCATCGGCAAGGGGTTGCTCGCGCTGCTGTCCCGCGGGCGTCTGGACGAGGCAGCCTGGGAGGACGTCGAGGACACCCTGCTGCTGGCCGACCTCGGCCCCGAGGCCGCCGGCGAGCTCGTCGCGTCGCTGCGCACCCAGGTCAAGGTCGAGGGCACGACCGACGAGGACGTCGTCCGCGGGTGGCTACGCGAGGACCTGCTGCGACTGGTCGACCCGAGCATGGACCGCCGAGTCGCCTCCAGTCGGGTGGCGGGCCGCCCCGCGGTCATCCTCGTCGTCGGGGTCAACGGCACCGGCAAGACGACGACCGTCGGCAAGCTCGCGCGGGTGCTCGTCGCCGAGGACCGCGACGTCGTCCTGGGCGCTGCCGACACCTTCCGGGCGGCGGCCGCCGACCAGCTCGCGACCTGGGGGGATCGGGTCGGCGTGCCGACGATCCGCTCGGACCGCGAAGGCGCCGACCCCGCCGCGGTCGCCTTCGACGCGGTGCGGGCGGCCACCGAGTTGGAGGCCGATGTCGTGCTCATCGACACCGCCGGGCGGCTGCACAACAAGACGAACCTCATGGACGAGCTCGGCAAGGTGAAGCGAGTCATCGAGAAGCTGAGCCCCATCGACGAGGTGCTGCTCGTCCTCGATGCGACCACGGGCCAGAACGGTCTCGAACAGGCCCGGGTGTTTGCCGAGGTGGTCGACGTCACCGGGATCGTGCTGACGAAGCTCGACGGCACCGCCAAGGGCGGCATCGTGGTGGCCGTCCAGCGCAAGCTCGGCGTGCCGGTCAAGCTCGTCGGGCTGGGCGAGGGCCCCGACGACCTCGCCCCGTTCGATCCGGCCGCGTTCGTCGACGCCATCCTGGAGTAGGCGGCGGCATACGGGGCGGGGCGGGCGGCATACGGGCGGGTCGGGCGGCCTACGGGCCAGCATTGCCTCGGCGCACCGGTCCGGCGTGCGGCCGCGCGGGAAACCAGATCCTTACCTGGGGGCGGTGTCGCTAACACGCCTGTAACACGCAGCACCCGATCGCGAAACGCGGTCGGCGGATCGTTGGCCGACATGAGCACAGCACTGATGCCCATGGCAGACGCCACCATCGACTACGCAGCGACGACCTTTGTCCTCCTGTCCGCGTCCTTGGTCCTCCTCATGACGGTGCCCGGCCTCGCCCTGTTCTACGGCGGGATGACCCGGGCCAAATCCGTCCTTAACATGATGATGATGTCGTTCGGAGCCGCGGGGCTCGTCGGCGTCCTCTACGTCCTCTACGGATACTCGATGTCGTTCGGTTCCGAGAACCTCGGCGGCATCATCGCCAATCCCTTCGAGAAGTTCGGTCTCCACGGGACCGACGGCCTGGTCAACCCATTCGGCTACGAGGGCTATGGGGACATCCCCGAGCTCGCGCTCGTCGCCTTCCAACTCACCTTCGCGGTTATCACGGTCGCCCTCATCAGCGGCGCGGTCGCTGACCGCGTGAAGTTCTCCACCTGGATGGTCTTCGCGGGTCTCTGGGTCACCCTCGCCTACTTCCCCATGGCCCACATGGTCTGGGGCGGGGGCCTGCTGTCCGGAGCCGAAGGCGGGCTCGCCGCGACCCTCTTCGGGGTCACCGACGGCGAGACAAACGTCATCCCGATCGACTTCGCCGGCGGCACCGTCGTGCACATCAACGCGGGTATGGCCGGGCTCGTCCTGGCCCTGGTCGTCGGACTGCGGCTCGGCTTCGGCAAGATCCCGATGCGGCCCCACAACGTGCCGCTGACGATGATCGGTGCGGGCCTGCTGTGGTTCGGCTGGTTCGGTTTCAACGCCGGCTCTGAGCTGGCGGCCGACGGCACCGCGGCGCTCGTCTGGGTCAACACCATGGCCGCCACGGCCGCGGCGATGCTCGGCTGGCTCGTGGTGGAGAGGCTGCGCGACGGGCACGCCACCTCGGTCGGTGCGGCATCGGGTGTCGTCGCCGGGCTGGTCGCGATCACCCCGGCGTGTGGGGCCCTGTCACCCCTCGGGTCGATCGTGCTTGGCGTCGTCGCCGGCGGGCTCTGCGCCCTCGCGGTGGGCCTCAAGTACAAGTTCCGTTATGACGACAGCCTCGACGTCGTCGGCGTCCACCTCGTTGCCGGTCTCTGGGGAACCATCGGCGCCGGGTTGCTCTCCACGAGCACGGGTCTGTTCTACGGCGGCGGCTTCCAGCAGACCGCGCTGCAGATCGTCATCGCCCTGGTGACCGTCGTGTTCTCCGGCGTCATCACCCTCATCCTCGCCCTGGCCCTCAAGGCGACAATGGGTTGGCGGATCGACAAGGATGCCGAATCGGCGGGCATCGACCAAGATGTCCACGCGGAGTCGGGGTATGACCTGACCGCCAGCGGCGGTGGGCGGTTGGGCGGGGTGCTCACCGAGGCTGGTGTCCTCAAGGGCACGGCCAAGTCCGAGTCGATCACGGAAGGAGCGAGCGCATGAAGCTCGTCACCGCCATCATCAAGCCCCATCAGCTGGAGACCGTCAAAGAGGCCCTGGAGGCCTATGGCATCACCGGTATGACGATCAGCGAGGCGTCCGGTTACGGCCGCCAGAAGGGCCACAGCGAGGTCTACCGTGGCGCGGAGTATCAGGTCGACTTCGTCCCCAAGGTGCGCCTCGAGGTTCTCGTCGACGACCTCGACTGCTCGAGCGTCATCGACGTGATCCTCAAGTCGGCCCAGACCGGCCGGATCGGAGACGGCAAGATCTGGGCCGTGCCGGTCGATGAGGTGGTCCGGGTTCGCACCGGCGAGCGCGGCATCGACGCCATCTGACCGGCAGATCCGACTCAACCCATGTCCGACGTCACGAGCTCACGGCTCGACCTGGCCGGCACCCGCAGCTTCGCCGCTGTGGGTGCCGGTCAGGCACGTCGAGAAGCCCTGGCCGCGTTCGCCCACGAGTGGTTGACGGATCGTTGGGCGGAGGCGACCCACAGCCGGGCCATCCCCGGTGTGGCGCTCGCGACGGTCGGGTCGGTGGCTCGGGGCGACGCAGGACCACTCAGCGACTATGACCTCGTGCTCATGCACGAGGGCCGGGCGCTCGGCTCGGCAGAACTGGACCGGCTGGCCGAGCGCCTCTGGTATCCCATGTGGGACGCCGGTGTGAAGATCGACCACTCGGTGCGCACCGTCGCACAATGCCGTCAGGTCGCCGCCGCCGACCTTTCGGCCGCCATCGGGCTGCTCGACCTCACCTTTGTCGCCGGCGATGAGCAGGTCGTCGCCGCTGCCCGTTCGACGGTCGCCCACGACTGGCGCGGTAACGCCCGCAAACGCCTGCCCGAGGTGCTCGACACGGTGACCTCGCGGCATACCCGGATGGGCGATGCCGCGCACCTGCTCGAGCCGGACCTCAAGGAGGCTCGCGGCGGACTGCGCGACATGACCGTCTTGCGTGCGCTCACGGCGGCCTGGCTCGCCGACCGCCCGCACGGTCAGGTGGACGCGGCATACGGCCGGTTGCTCGACGTCCGCGACGCCGTCCACGTCGTCACCGGCCGGAGGCGGGACCGCCTCGGCCGAGAGGACCATGACGCGGTGGCTGCGTTGCTCGGTTATGCCGAGACCGACCGCATGCTCACCGATGTGTCGGCTGCCGCCCGGGTCATCGCCTACGCCCTGGACGGCACCCTGCGGCGCGCTTCGCAGTCCCAGCGGGCCCGGGTTCTGCGGGTCGGTCCTCGGCGCCCCAGCCTCGAACCCCTCGGCTATGGCCTCTTCCGCCACGACGGCGAGGCCGTGCTCGGCCCCGGGGTCGACCCGCGGCACGACCCCCTGCTGCCGTTGCGCGCCGCTCTCGTGGCAGCCAAGGCCGGTATGCCGCTCGCGCCGGCAACTCTGGCCAACCTGGCTGCCGGGGCGCCGTTACCGCAGCCCTGGCCGCCGGAAGCATCGGCGCTCTTCGGCGATCTGCTCGCTGCCGGTCCGGGGCTGGTGTCCGTCTGGGAGGGACTGGATCTGGCCGGCATCGTGCAGCAGTGGATCCCTGAATGGGCAGCCGTGCGCAGCCGACCGCAGCACAACCCGGTCCACCGGCACACAGTTGACCGGCACTCGATCGAAGCGGTCGTTGTCGCGAGCGAACTGGTGCGCGACGTCCAGCGCCCCGACCTGCTCTTGCTCGCGGCACTGCTGCACGATGTCGGCAAGGTCGCCGGCGCGATCGACCACTCGGAGGTCGGCGCCCCCGTGGCTGACGCGGTCCTGTCTCGGATGGGGGTGCCCGACGACGATCGGGCCCTGGTGGTCCGACTTGTCCGCGAGCACCTCACTCTCGTCGATCTTGCGACCCGGCGCGACCCGCACGACCCGGCCACGCTGGCGGCCTTGTCGGCCGCAGTCGACGGGTCGGCCGAGACCCTGGCTCTGCTGCGCGCTCTGACCGAGGCCGATGCGAGTGCAGCGGGGCCGGCTGCCTGGACCGACTGGCGGGCACAACTGGTCACCCGGCTGGCCGACATCGGGATGCGGCAACTGAGCGCCGTTCCTGACGGTCAGGCTCCCCCCGCCGCCCTGTTGCCGCCCCTCGCCTCGCTGTTGCCCACCCCCAGCGAGTTGACGCGCGAGGAGCTCGCCGAGGTCGCCGCTGGGCATCCGGTGGTGCGCGTGGCCCGCCTGGGCACCGCCCACCGGGTGCACGTCGTCGAGGTCGACCGGCTGGGCCTGTTCGGCGACGTGGCCGGGCTCTTCGCGGCCTACGGCTTCGTCGTGCGCTCGGCCCTGCTGCGAACCGTCGACGGCATCGCGATCGACGAATGGCATGTCGATTCGCCGTCCGGTGACGCGCCCAACGGCGCAGCGTTGTCGGGGGGCCTGGCCCGGTTGTCGGCCGGAGACCGCACGCCGCTGGCGCCGTTGGCGCGCCGCACGCAGCGCGCGAGGTCCGTGACGAGCACGCAGGCTGCCGGCCGACCGGGGGTGACCCGCGCGATGATCCTGCCGCGGGCCTCGCAGTCGGCGACCGTCATCGAGTTGCGGGCAACCGACCGGGCGGGCCTGCTGTTCGACGTGGGCGCAGCCCTCGCCGCAGCGGGCCTCTCGGTGCGCAGCGCCCACATCGCGACCTATGCCGGGCAGGCCCTGGACACCTTCTATCTCACCCAGGCCGACGGCTCACCGCTCACCCCGCCGCAGGTGGCCCGCACGGTCGCCTTGCTCATCGACACCAGCGAGGGCCGGGCTCGGTGAGTCCCACGGGTGGTCCCCGAGTTCACGAATCGCGTGCGATTGCCCGATGTCAACCCGACGAAGCACGACGAGCGCGCCGGCGAGGGCCACGATCTCCAGAGCGAAGACGCTGACGTATGCCGCCGTCGCACTGCCCGAGATCGCTCGCACACCATCGACGACGAGTCCGCCGAGGATCGAGCCGAGCGCATGTCCGAACATGTTGGCCACGGCCCACACGCCGAGCAGAAGCCCTGCCCGCGCGGGGGTCGTGAAGGCGGCCACGCCCGCGAGCAGACCCGCGGCAGCCAGCCCGGTCCCCAGCCCCAACAGGGCGACGAGGGGTCGCAGCGGGGCCGGGTTGCCGGCGAGCGCGACGCCGATAAGCCCGACGAAGAACACCGCGCTCAGGGAGATTCCCAGTCGCAGCAGCCGAGCCTGCCCCAAGACCCGCAAGAGCACCGTGATCGACAGGAGCATCGCGGCGAGCACACCTAGGCCCCAGAAGGCTGTGAGCCGAGTGGTGTCCCCGAGGGACATACCCAACACCTGTGCCGCGAACGGCTCGAGCAGCACGTCTTGGGCGAGGGTGCCGACAAACGTCAGGACGACGACCAGGAAGAACCGGCGGGCCTGCGGATCTGCGATCACATAGTCGCGCACCACCTGACCGAGGGGCTCGCTCGGCGGGTCGCCCGCCTGGGGATCGGTGACCGTCGACGCGGCCGAGGGCCGCTCTTGCCCGACGGCGGCAAACAGGGTGAGCCCTAGCACGGTCACGGCGACGCCGAGGCTCACCATGACCAATCGATCCGGGTCGTATCGCTCCAGGGCCGAGCCCAGCGCCCCGGCTCCGACGACGAGGCCGAGCAACGTGCTCACCTCGTATGCCGTCAGTGCCCGCCCGCGGGCGACCGTCTCGAAACGGTCCGCGACGAGCGCTTGAAAGCTGTTGTGGGCCAAGGCTCGGCCGAGACCGTAGACGAGGAACGCGGCGGCGAGCGCAGCGGCCAGAACCGCACCGGAGGTGGGTAGCCGGACGGTGGTCTGCACGATGGCGAGCAGCCCGACGACGGCGGTCACGGCACCGGCGAGCAGGTACGGGACGCGGCGGCGACCGCCGACGGCGTGGGAGTCGGAGCGATGGCCGAACCAGACCCGAGCCGGCGCCAGCAACAGCGGGATGGCGAAGACGGTGGCAACGACGGTGGCAGACACGTTCAGATCGGCGATCATCACCCGATTGAGGGTGCCCCCGATGAGCGCCCCGGTCAGTCCGTATGCCAAGGGGAAGGCCGCCAGTCGGACGGCATCGAGGGGATTCACGCTGACTCCTGGGTGGTCGTCGGACTCTGGCTGGTGACGGGGTGCTCGAGCAGGGCGGCGGCTGCCTCGCGGCCCTGGCGGATACAGTCGGGGACTCCCGTGCCGCGATACGAGCTGCCGGCGAGCGCCAACCCGAGCGGCAAAGCGGCCTCGATGGCGGCCACCGTGTCCAGGTGGCCCACGTCAGCCTGCGGAAACCCGCCAGGCCAGCGGAAGGTGACGATCTCATCGGGCCGGCGGGTTATCCCCAATAGGTCGCCGACTTCTTCGCACAGGGCGGCGGCGAGGGTCTCGTCCGGGGCCTCGACCAGGTCGGGAGCCGCCCCACCGAAGAACACCCGGATCGCCAGCGCCCCGGCCGGGAAGCGTTCGGGAGCCTTGAGGGAGATCACCGAGATCGCATCGATCAGCCGTCCCGAATCCCTCGGGATCATCAGACCGTGGATCTGCCGGCGCAGTGCCGGCGCCGGGGCGGCATACAGCAGGGTGGCGGTGCCGATGGAGGTATGCCGCAGCTGACGCAGGCCTTTGGCGGACTCGGGGGCGAGGCCCTCGAGCAGACCCGCAGCCACCGGTGCGGGCGCGGCGAACAGCACCGCCCTGGAGTGGCGGGTGCGTCCATCGGACAGGGTGACCCGCCACCCGCCCTCGGCGGCGGCCAGAGCGGTGACCGCGACCCCGAGGGCTAGGTCGCCGCGCAATTGCGCGACGATCGCCTCGACGAGCCTGCCGGCTCCGCCCTCGAGGGTGACGAATCGTGGCCGGGTCGGCGCCTGACCGACCCGTCGTTCTCGAGCGCTCGCGCGGGCCCGAACGAGCGCGCCCTTCACGAGGCTGCCGGAGGTGTGCTCCATCTCGCGCATGAGCGGTGCGGCGACGAGGATCGAGGCCCGCGTCGGATCGCACGAATAGATCCCGCCGAGCACCGGCCCAAGGAAGCGTTCGCGAGCTTGCCGGCCGAGTCTGCGGTCGACGAAGTCGGCGATCGACTCGTCCGCGGGGTCCTGGCGCGCGCGTCTGAAGGGCTCGGCCAGCATCCGTAGCTTGCCCCGGGGGGTGAGCAACGAGGAGGTGACGAACGCGGCCGGGCTGACCGGCGCCGGCATCGGCCGGCCGTCGTGCAGGACGAACATGTGTGAGGTCTCGCTGGTCGGCGTTCTCAGGGCCGACTGAAGTCCGAGCTCGTGAACGAGGGTCCACACCTGCGGCTTACGGGTGACGAACGACTCCGGCCCGCCCTCGACGACGCACCGGCCGTCGTCCGCCAGCGTGACCGTCCGCGTCGTGATCTTCCCGCCCCAGCGCGGTTCGGCCTCGACGAGGGTGTAGTCCAGGTGACCGCGGCGTTCGAGCTCCCAGGCGGCGGCCAGGCCGGTGATGCCGCCGCCGACGATGGTGACATGGCCACCGGATCCGCTGCTCATCGTCGTCCTGTCATCTGGTTGATGTCGGGGGACACCTGCGCCCAGACGATCTGTGCCAGTGCATCGGCGTGGGCGGGATCGTCACCGAGGCAAGGCACGACGTTCAGCTCACCCCCACCCCGCCGCCGGAAGTGCTCGCGCGCCTCCGTGCCGAGTTCGTCGAGGGTCTCCAGGCAGTCGACGGCGAAACCGGGCGTGACAATGTCGACCCGACCGACGGCGTCGGAGCCCGGTCGATGCCGGGTCGCCAGCGCCGTGAGGACCTCGAGGGTCGTCGGGGCCAGCCACCGGTTGGCGCCGAACCGCGACTGGTAAGTGAGCGTCCACTCGTGACTCGAGAGGCCGAGCAGGTGGGCGACGGCCTCGGCGGTAGCTCGGCATTGGGCGGCATACCCGTCTCTGCGGTCGTGGGCGAGGGGGATGCCGTGGAAGCTGATGAGGGTATGCGCGGGGCGGCCGAGCAGCTCCCACTGCTTGGTCACGCCGGCTGCCACCGCGCGCAGGTATGCCGCATGCTCGTGATAGCGGGTGACGGAGGTCACGGGCATCGGCGGTTCCAGGCGCTCGGCGGCGGCGGTGACCGCCTCGAGGACGCTGCCTGTGGTTGCCGCGCAGGTTTGCGGGAAGAGGGGGACGGCGACGACCCGACGGACCCCGGCGGCCCTCAGCTCGGCCAGGCCCTCGGCGATCGAAGGGCGTCCATACCGCATGGCGGCGACGACCGGGGTGCCGGGCGCCAGGCCCTCGAGGCTCGTCGCGAGCGCCTCGGCCAGGTGCTGGGTCCCGACGACCAGCGGGGAGCCGGCCTCGGTCCAGATCCGACGATAGCGCCGAGCCGAACGAGCCGGTCGCACCCGCAGGATGATCCCGTGCAGGATCGGCAGCCAGAGCGCCGGTGCCAGTGCGACGACGTGCCGGTCGCTGAGAAACTCCCGCAGGTAGCTGCGGACCGCTGGTGTCGAGGGGGCAGCGGGGCTACCGGTATTCACGAGAAGGATCCCGACACCCTGGGCAGCATGCGTCACGAGTGACGATTATATGGCATCGAAAACCTTTGTCACACATACGATTCCGACATCGGTGTCAGCAAAGATGACGGCAGTTTTGTCGACAACCGGCCCGGCCCCGGTGGTGGGCCGCCTGTGCCGGTGTGCTATGCCGCCTCGGGTGCGAGCCCGTGGCGGCGGGGGCGGCGCACGGTGAAGCGACGAGCCGAACGCTGCGGGTAAAGTTCTCAGGTGTTCAATTCCCTGTCCGACCGGCTGACCGACACATTCCGCAACTTGCGCGGAAAGGGTCGGCTGACCGAGCACGACGTGAACGCCACGCTGCGCGACATCCGCTTGGCGCTGCTCGACGCCGACGTCGCCCTGCCGGTGGTCAAGGCCTTCGTGAGCGCCATCCGTGAGCGTGCCCTCGGCGCCGAGGTCAGCGCCGCGCTCAACCCGGCCCAGCAGGTCGTCAAGATCGTCAACGAGGAACTGGTTGGCATCCTCGGTGGCCAGACGCGACAGTTGCGACTGGCCAAGACGCCGCCCACCGTCATCATGCTCGCCGGCCTGCAGGGGTCGGGCAAAACGACTCTCGCGGGCAAGCTCGGCTTCTGGCTCAAGGAGCAGGGTCACACGCCGCTGCTGGTGGCCGCTGACCTGCAACGTCCCAACGCTGTCACCCAGCTCGAAGTCGTCGGCCAGCGTGCCGGGGTCCCTGTCTTCGCTCCGGAACGCGGGAACGTCCTGGGTCACGACGCGGTCGGTGGCGAGGGCGCAGGGACCCGCTCCTATGGTGACCCGGTCGCGGTCGCGCGCGACGGCATACGGGAGGCTCGTGCTCGCCTCTATGACGTCGTCATCGTCGACACGGCCGGACGACTGGCCGTCGACGCGGCCCTGATGGCCCAGGCGGCCGACATCCGTGCGGCGATCGAGCCGGACGAGGTCCTCTTCGTCATCGACGCGATGATCGGCCAGGCTGCGGTTGAGACGGCCCTGGCCTTCCAGGAGGGTGTCGACTTCACCGGTGTCGTCCTGTCCAAGCTCGACGGCGACGCCCGAGGCGGCGCGGCCCTGTCGGTGGCCAACGTCACGGGGCGCCCGATCCTCTACTCGTCGGTCGGCGAAGGGGTCAAGGACTTCGAGGTCTTCCACCCCGACCGGATGGCCTCGCGCATTCTCGACATGGGCGACGTGCTCACTCTCATCGAGCGGGCCGAGCGGGCCTTCGACCGCAGCCAGGCCGACGAGATGGCCCGCAAGTTCCTCGCCGAAGAGGACTTCACGTTCGACGACTTCCTGGAGCAGATGGCCGCGATCAAGCGGATGGGCAACTTCAAGTCGATGCTCGCGATGATGCCGGGGATGCAGCAGATGCGCGCCCAGCTCGACGCCTTTGACGAGCGCGAGTTCGACCGGGTCGAGGCGATGGTCCGCTCGATGACCCCGTTCGAACGCTCCCACCCCAAGACGATCAACGGATCTCGCCGCCAGCGGATCGCCCGCGGCTCGGGCATGCAGGTGACCGACGTCAACCAGTTGTTGGAGCGCTTCGGTCAGGCGCAGAAGATGATGAAGTCGTTGGCACGCGGGGGCGGGGCTGGTATCCCGGGGATGCCCGGGCTGCCCGGAGCACGCAAGGGCAAGTCAGCGCCACAGCGCAAGAAGGCCAAGAGCGGCAACCCGGCCAAGCGCGCCGCCGAGGAACGAGCACTCGCCGACCGCGCCGTCGCCGCCCGTCAAGACGCCGCCGGACATGCCTTCGGTATGCCGCCCGCCGGCAACCCGGCCGATGCCGCTGGCACCACCGGGCGAGGCGGCCTCGACCCGGCGTCGGTGCCGCCCGGCTTCGATCCAGCATCGTTGCCGCCCGGGTTCGAGAAGTTCCTCGGCCGCTGAGCTTCGCCCTCGCTCTCCTTCGCTCGCCCTCCTTCGCGCTCGCCCTCCCTCACCCTCGCCCTCCCTCACCCTCGCCCTCCTTCGCTATTCGGAGGTTACGTCGCTGCTCGGAGGCCCTGGACCCCCGAACAGCGACGTAACCTCCGAATAGCGGGTGGGCGGGGGCGGAACTCGCGCAGTGGGGCGGACCGCTCGCGCATTAGGCTGCGACGCATGACCTCGGCGACCAAGGGCCGACTGCACACCCTGGCCGTCGGCACGGCCGGGCCGCGAATCGCATTCCTGCACGGCCTGTTCGGGCAGGGCCGCAACTGGAGCCAGATTGCCCGCCTCCTCGTCGGTCCCACTGAAGACCAGGCTCGTTGCCTGTTGCTCGACCTGCCCGACCACGGCCGCTCACCCTGGACCGACCACTTCTCACTCCAGGCGTATGCCGCGACCGTGGCAGCCCACCTGCGTGCCGTCGGCGCAGGCGAGCGGTGGGCGATCGTGGGGCACAGCCTCGGCGGCAAGGTGGCCATGCTCGTCGCACTGTCGCAGCCCGACCTTGTCGAGCGACTCGCGGTGATGGACATCGCCCCGCGGACCTATGACTCACACGACTGGGTGCTCGACTACATAGACGCTCTGCGCGATCTCCCGCTGGCCGACTTAGCGGACCGAGCGGCCGCCGACCAGGCCCTGTCAGTCGCCGTGCCGCAGCCCTCGGTCCGGGCCTTCCTCTTGCAGAATCTCCGGCGGCACGGCCACACCTGGCATTGGCAGGTCAACCTCGACGTCCTCGCCGGAGGTGGGCCTGGCGGCACCACGGTGGGCGACTGGCCCGCGGCCGATGCAACGGCATACCGGCCGTTCCGTCGGCCCGTCCTGTGGGTCGGGGGCGCCGAGTCGCCCTACATCGCCGAGGCCGACGTGCCGGCGATGCGCGCGCTCTTCCCGCGGGTGCGTCAGGTGACCGTCAACGACGCCGGTCATTGGCTGCACGCCGAGCAGCCGCAGATCGTCGCCGAGATCCTGCGCCGCTTCGCCGTCGCCCAGGGCCGGCGTCACTGACAGAGTGCCGACGGCCTCGCTAAGGTCGGGCCATGGCAACGGTGCTGCACGTCGTGGGGGAGATACTCGTCGGCCCGCAGCAGGTGCGGCCACAATGCTGGGTCATCGACGGGCGGGTCACGTATGCCGCACCCACCGGTCCCGGTCACGACATCCAGACGGTGCGGGGCTGGGCTTTGCCGGGCCTCGTCGACGCACACTGTCATGTCGGTCTCGACCAGCACGGCCCGGTCGATGCCGACGTCGCCGAAGCTCAGGGATGGGCCGACCGCGACGCCGGCACCCTTCTCATCCGCGACGCGGGCAGCCCGTCGGACACCCGCTGGATCGACGACCGCGACGACCTGCCGCGCATCATCCGGGCGGGCAAGCACATCGCCCGCACCCGCCGCTATATCCGCAACTACGCCCACGAGATCGAGCCGGACGAACTCGTCGCCCACGTGCGGATGGAGGCCCGGCGATCAGACGGCTGGGTCAAACTCGTCGGGGACTGGATCGACCGCGACACCGGCGACCTGAGCCCCTGCTGGCCGCGCGAGGCGGTTGTGGCCGCCGTCGCCGCGGCCCACGACGAAGGTGTCCGAACCACGGCCCACTGTTTCGGAGAGCAGTCTCTGCACGACTTCGCCGCGGCGGGCACCGACTGCATCGAACATGCCACCGGCCTCGATGACGAGACGATCGAAGCGTTTGCGGCGCAAGGGATTGCCATCGTGCCGACGCTCGTCAATGTCGTCAACTTCCCAGCGCTCGCCGAGCCGGCAGCAGAGAAGTTCCCGACCTATTACCGGCACATGCTGGACCTGCATGCCCGCCGCTACGAAACGATCGCGAAGGCGCACGAGGCCGGCATACCGATCTATGTCGGCACGGACGCCGGGGGAGTCCTTCCGCATGGGCTGGCTGCCGGCGAGGCATTGGAGCTCCGGCGAGCAGGACTGTCCACGACCGAGGTGCTCACCGCGGCGACGTGGGGCGCTCGGTCATGGCTGGGTCGGCCCGGCATCGAGGAGGGGGACCCGGCCGACATGGTCGTCTACGACGCCGACCCCCGGGCCGATCTCGGTGTCCTCGGCTCGCCGGGTGCAATCGTCCTGCGCGGCAAGCTGATCAGCTGAGCCACCGAGGGGGCGGGCGCGGGCGTGTCGCTGGGAGCCACGCACGGCACAGGTCGTGTGGTCGGGGCACGGCGAGCGGTCTGGCAGAATAGGCGGCTGTACTCGCTGGGTGTCTGCCCGTGCGTCTACGAACCGAGCCACGGCACCCCGGAGCACGTCCGCACCGGTCTCGCCGTGCTCATGACCTGAACCAGGAGACCACCGACCGTGGCCGTCAAGATTCGCCTCAAGCGGATGGGCAAGATCCGCACCCCCTTCTACCGCGTCGTTGTCATGGACTCGCGCACCAAGCGCGATGGCCGGGCGATCGAGGAGATCGGCAAGTACCACCCGACCGAGCACCCGTCGGTCATCGACATCAACTCCCCCCGTGCGCAGTACTGGCTCGCACAAGGCGCCCAGCCCACCGAAGCGGTCGAGGCCCTGCTGAAGGTGACCGGCGACTGGCAGAAGTTCAAGGGCCTGGACGGCGCCGAGGGCAGCCTGCAGGTAGCCGCGCCGAAGACGAGCAAGAAGGAACTCTACGAGGCCGCGATGGCCGCCGCCGGCAAGTCGCTGGAGCTCAAGGGCTCGGCCACGACGCCGCGCAAGAAGGCCGGACCCAAGCCGGAGGCCGTCGAGGCGGCGCCAGTCGCCGAGGCCCCCGTCGCCGAGGCCCCCGTCGCCGAGGCCCCCGTCGCCGAGGCTGCACCTGTCGCCGAGGCGCCCGCTGACGAGGCACCCGCTCACGAGGCCGGAGCCTGAGCGTGCTCGAGGAGGCCCTGGAACACCTGGTCAAGGGCATCGTCGACCACCAGGACGAGGTCGTCGTTCGTCGCAAAGAGTTGCGTCGCGGCGAGTTGCTTGAGGTCAGGGTGCACCCCGAGGACCTCGGTCGGGTTATCGGTCGCTCGGGACGCACGGCCAGTGCCCTGCGCACCGTTGTCTCAGCCCTCGCTGGCGGCTCCGGTATCCGAGTCGACATCGTCGACACCGATCGTCGTTAACGGCCCGGCGAGTCGACGGTCATGAGTCACGTCGTCGCTCGGATCGGCAAGCCGCACGGCCTGAACGGTGAGGTGACCGTCCAGCTGCACACCGACGAGCCCGCTCGTCGATTCGCCGTCGGCAGCGTGCTGCCGACGAGGGCACCCACTGGCAGCGGCGTTCCCCATCGGCTGACGGTGAGCTCGGCCCGCGATCACAACGGCACGTGGCTGTTGTCGTTCGAGGAGATCCCCGATCGCACCGGAGCCGAGGGGCTGCGCGGCACTCGGCTGCTCACCCCGGACCCGGTGGCGATCGAGCCGGGCCGGCAGGAGTTGCTCGAGCCCGACCCGGGTGGCGACAGCTGGTACGAGGAACAACTCCTCGGGCTGGCGGTCTCGCTCGTCGACGGCACAACGGTCGGCACGGTCGCCGGTCTGGACATCGGTCCCGGCCAGGACCGGCTCGTCGTAGCGCTCACCGGGGGCGCCACGGCATACGTGCCGTTCGTGTCCGCGCTCGTCCCGCTGGTCGACGTCGTCGGGGGCCGAGTCGTCATCGACCCGCCAGCGGGTCTGCTGGAGCTCGCTGAGTGAGTTCGGCGATGCGCATCGACGTGGTGACGATCTTCCCCGATTACCTGGCGCCGCTTGAGCTTTCACTCATCGGCAAGGCGCGCGAGCAGGGCCTCATCGACCTGCGCGTCCACGATCTGCGCACGCACACCCACGACCGACACCGCACGGTCGACGACTCGCCATATGGCGGTGGCGCCGGGATGGTCATGCGACCCGAACCTTGGGGCGAGGCTCTCGACGCGATCCTCGCCTCGTCGGGGCACCCCCAGGGCACCGAGGCGCCGCACCTACTCGTGCCAACCCCGTCCGGTATGCCGTTCACCCAAGCGATGGCGCGAGACCTCGCCTGCCAGCCGTGGCTGGCGTTCGCCTGCGGGCGCTACGAGGGAATCGACGAGCGGGTCATCGACGATGCGGCCGGGCGTATGCCGGTCACCCGGGTGTCGTTGGGCGACTATGTCCTCAACGGTGGCGAGGTCGCCGTGCTCGCGATCGTCGAGGCGGTGGCCCGGCTGCTGCCAGGGGTGATCGGCAACGCGGAGAGCCTGGTCGAGGAGTCGCACGAAGACGGCCTCCTCGAATACCCGGTTTATACCAAGCCGGCTTCATGGCGTGGCCTCGACGTTCCCGAGGTGCTGCTGTCAGGCAACCATGGCGCCATTGCCGCGTGGCGGGCCGCACAGCGACTCGAACTCACCCGCGAGCGCCGCCCCGACCTGCTTCGATAGCCGGCGGTCCCGTCTGGCGGCCGGTGAGCTCGCAAGGCTGCGTCGGTCACCGCCTCGGAGGCGGGCGATTTCCCGGTATGCCGCGTGCTCTGGCACACTTGGGCGGTTGCCTCCGGCACAGACAAGCCCCTGCCACAGGGGGAGCGGGCGCCTCGCTTCGGCGGGCGGACCGCGCGGCCGGCCGGACGGCATACGCCAGGCAGTTGTCTGACCACCCACCCGGGCGACCTGTGGCGCCGCGAGAAAGCGAATACACCATGCATCAGCTCGACGCCGTCAACGCAGCCACCCTCCGTGACGACATCCCGGCCTTCCGCGCCGGGGACACCCTCAAGGTGCACGTCAAGGTCATCGAAGGCACCCGCTCGCGGGTCCAGCTCTTCCAGGGCATCGTCATCCGTCGCCACGGCTCGGGCGTCGGCGAGACGTTCACCGTCCGCAAGGTGTCCTTCGGCGTCGGAGTCGAGCGCACCTTCCCGGTGCACACCCCGATCATCGACAAGATCGAGGTCGTGACCCGCGGCGACGTGCGCCGGGCCAAGCTCTATTACCTGCGCGATCTGCGCGGCAAGGCCGCCAAGATCAAGGAGAAGCGCGATTCCGTCCCCAAGGCCGACGCGAAGACCGGGGCCAAGGGCGGCGCCTGAAGCACGTGAGCGAGAGCTCGGGGCCGTCCGCGACACGAGGTGATGACGCGGTCGCCGGCCAGGGTCATGAGGGGCGGCATACGCTGCGTCTTGGGCACTGGCTGCAGGGATTCGGGGTGGCTGTGCTGCTCATGGTTCTCGTGCGCGGGCTGCTCGTTCAGTCGTTCTCGGTGCCTTCGGGTTCGATGGAGCCCACCCTCGAGCCGGGCGACCGTATCCTCGTCAGCCGCCTGCACCGCGGCCCCTCCATCGAGCGCGGGGACGTCGTGGTGTTCGACGGCACCGACTCCTGGGGCAAGCCGTCCGCCCCCTCAGCTGACGGGCTCTCCCAGGTGGTCCGCTCGATGCTCTCGCTCGTCTCGCTCGGCTCAGGTGCCGACTACGTCAAACGCGTCGTCGGTATGCCGGGCGACCGGGTCGCGTGCTGCACGGGGGAGGGCCAGCTCACGGTCAACGGGGCACCCGTCCAGGAGAGTTATCTCTACCCGGGAAACCCGCCGAGCACGATGCGCTTCGACGTCATCGTCCCGTCAGGCAAGATCTGGGTGATGGGCGACCACCGCAGTGCCTCGGCCGACTCGCGGGCCCAACTCGGCCGGCCGGGCGGTGGAATGGTGCCCCTCGACGACGTCGTGGGGCGCACCTGGATCCGCTACTGGCCGCTGGACCGGATAGGTAGTCTGACACCCGCACCCACCCTCTCTCAGCTCCTCTCCCCGTCCGGAGCGTCGTCCTGACATGACCAGCACCCACGAGCCGGGCTCACCGGCGCCAGAGAGCTCACCGGATCCGGTGGGTGACCCCGCGTCCGCTGAGTCCACCAGGTCTGAGTTCAGCTCTGAGTCCACCGGCTCTGAGTCCAGCACCGACTCCACCGCCGAGTCGACCAGCAGATCGGATCATTCCCGTCGTGGGTTCGGGCAGTTGGCCTGGGCCGCCGTGCGTGAGGTGCTCATCGTCGTGGGGCTGGCGATGGCGTTGTCGCTGCTCGTCAAGACTTTCCTCGTGCAGCCCTTCCACATCCCATCCGGGTCGATGGAGAACACCCTCATCAAGGGCGACCGGGTAGTCGTCAGCAAGCTGACACCCGGGCCGGTCGATCTGGAGCGTGGCGACATCGTCGTCTTTACCGACCCGGACAGCTGGTTGGGGGAGCTGCCGCCTGTCGATCCCAGTGCGTTGAACCGGGTTCTCATCTTCCTTGGACTGGCGCCGGATGAATCCAGCGATCACCTCATCAAGAGGGTCATCGGGTTGCCCGGTGATCGGGTGGTTTGTTGCACCTCCGGAGGAGAGCTGACAGTCAACGGCTTGCCGATCACCGAGCCCTATCTCAAGCCTGGCGACACCCCTGGCGGAGACCGGTCCGGATTCGACATCGTCGTGCCCCAGGGCCGGCTGTGGGTGATGGGAGATCACCGCAGCGACTCGGCTGACTCCCGCTTCCACGACGACGGCACCGGGGCGACCGGGTCGGTGCCGATCGACCTGGTCATCGGGCGAGCCGTGGTGGTCGTCTGGCCGCTCGACCGCGTGACCTGGCTGTCGGTGAGCGAGCGAGTCTTCGCCAACGTCCCCGGCTCCGCGGGAACCCCGACGGCAACGAACTCGTCGACGGGACCGACCGGAAGCGGGAATGCGTCTCGGCGGCCGGGATCGACCCCAGGCGTGGCTCCGGCCTCGGCCGGCGCGAACTCTCCCTGACCGGTCCCTCGTCGTGACCACCTCCTCCCGCGCCTCCTCCCGCGCCTCCTCCCATCGGCGCCTCCTCCCAGGCCTCCTCATCCGCACCACGGACCCTGTCGCGGACCCCGTCGCTGCGGGTGGAACGCACCCTGCAGAAGCAGGGATTCCGCGTGCTGGCAGGCATGGACGAGGTGGGGCGTGGCGCCCTCGCCGGACCGGTGAGTGTCGGCGTCGTCGTCATCGGCGAGGCCTGCCGCTCAGCTCCGCAGGGCCTGCGCGACTCCAAGCTGCTCACACCGGATGCCCGCGCACGGCTGGTCCCCAGGATCCAGCGATGGGCCTTCGCTTATGCCGTGGGGCATGCTTCGGCGGCCGAGATCGACGCGGTCGGGATCATGCGAGCCCTGCGGCTGGCGGGAGTGCGCGCGCTGGCGGCGCTGCCGATCGTGCCCGACCTGGTGATCCTCGACGGCAACCACGATTGGCTCACCGCACCCGAACACGTCGGGTTGCTCGCCTTCGCCGAGTCGGATCCCTGCCCGGGTGCGCCTGAGCTCACGCCGGCGGTGACGACGATGATCAAGGCAGACCGGCGCTGTTCCTCGGTCGCGGCTGCCTCCGTTCTCGCGAAGGTGGAGCGCGACACCCTCATGGTGGGGCTGGCGGGTGGGCACCCGGCATACCGGTGGGAGGTCAATAAGGGGTATGCCGCCCCGGAACACCGGGCCGCCCTCGAGCATGTGGGCCCCTGCGAGCTGCACCGGCTCACGTGGCGGCTGCGCGTCCCGGGCGATGCAGTGGTAGAACGGGACGACGGCACCCGACCTGAGGATGAGGTCGGTGACGAGCGCCCGCCGAGCCTGATGACCGATCCGACCACGACAGGGAAGAGCCGATGAGCTCCGAGGACCTCGAGAAGTACGAGACCGAGCAGGAGCTTGCGCTCTATCGCGAATACCGCGACGTCGTCACCCTCTTCTCCCACGTCGTCGAGACCGATAGGCGGTTCTATCTGTGCAACTCGGTCGACATGAAGGTGCGGTCCGACGGGGGTGAGGTCTTCTTCGACATCACCATGCACGATGCCTGGGTGTGGGACATCTATCGGCCGGCGCGGTTCGTCAAGTCGGTTCGGGTCGTGACGTTCAAGGACGTCAACATCGAGGAACTGCCCACGTCGGAGTTGCGAGTGCCCTGAGGGGCGGTTTGTCCACACCCCGGCGGCGAATGTCCCACCGTCCACAGGCCGCCGTCGGCGGCTAGCTCGCTCGGGGGACTGGGGCGATGCTGCCGGAGTGACGATCTCGACGGGGCCGCAGGCGGCCGAACGACCGGGTATGCCGCATCGCCTCGCCGCCGCGGTCGGCGGGTATGGCGAACGGCTGGCCGAGCGATATCTGCGCGAGCAGGGCATGGTCATCCTCGAGCGCAACTGGCGGTGCCGTCACGGGGAAGTCGACATCGTGGCCCTCGACGGATCTTGCCTGGTCGTGTGCGAGGTCAAGACGCGACGGAGTCTGACCTTCGGTGGGCCGGTGCAGGCTGTGACTTTCCGCAAACTCGCCCGTCTGCGCGGACTGGCAGCCGCGTGGATGCAAGAGCAAGAGCGCCTCGGACGCAGGGTTAGTGTCGCAGACCTACGGGTCGATGTCGTCGGGGTGACTCGGCCGCCGGTGGGCCCGTGCGTCATCGAGCACCTGCGCGGGGTGGGCTGAGATGGGGTTGGGGCGCACCCGGGCGGTCGGTTTGCGCGGCGTTGAGGGCTTCATGGTCGAGGTCGAGGCAGACGTCTCGGCGGGGCTGCCGGCCTTCACGGTGAGTGGTCGGGCTGATGCGGCGTGCGCCCAAGCCCCCGATCGGGTGCGGGCCGGGGCAGCCAACAGCGGGCATCCACTGCCTCAGCGCCGAATCACCCTCAACCTCTCGCCCGCCTCGGTGCCCAAGGTGGGTAGCGGGTTTGACCTGGCGATTGTCATGGCGACCCTCGCGGCGGTCGGCGAGGTTCCTGACCGCGTCGTTGCTCCGGTCGTCCACATCGGAGAGCTCGGGCTCGACGGGTCGGTCCGGCCCGTTCGCGGGCTCGTGCCGCTGGTGGTCGCCGCCGCTCAGGCAGGGGTTAGGCATGTCGTCGTGCCGGTGGGCAACGCCCGCGAGGCAAGGCTCGTGGCCGGCGTCCAGGTGCATCCGGTGGTCCGTCTCGACGAACTCGTCGCCCGCTATCGAGCTCTGGGGCGGCGCCGGTCCGTCGAGCCGGTTCCCGAGCCCGAGTTCACCGTCGAGCAGGAGCCCGCGCCGCCGGACCTCGCCGACGTCGTCGGCCAGATCGAGGCTCGGCTGGCCGTCGAGATAGCCGCAGCCGGCGCCCACCACCTCTACCTCGTCGGCCCGCCTGGGGCGGGGAAGTCGATGTTGGCCGAGCGGCTCACGGGGCTGTTGCCCGAGTTGGGGGACCGGCAGGCGATGGAGGTGACGGCGATAGCCTCGATCCTGGGCACGCTCAACCGATTCGACGGACTGTGTCGACGTCCACCGTTCGTCGCCCCGCACCACGGTGCCTCGATGCCGGCGATCATCGGTGGGGGCTCCGGTCTGGTCATGCCGGGCGCGGTGACCCGCGCGCACCACGGTGTGCTCTTCCTCGACGAGGCTCCCGAGTTCCGTCCCGATGTCATCCAGGCGCTCCGTCAGCCGATCGAGTCAGGTCACGTCGTCGTCTCTCGCTCGCTGAGTAACACCAGATTCCCCTGCGAGTTTCAGCTCGTCCTCGCGGCCAACCCGTGCCCGTGCGGGATGGGGTTCGGCAAGGCCACCGCCTGTACGTGCACCCCCCAGCAACAGCGCAGGTACGCTGCGCGGCTCTCGGGGCCGATCCTCGACCGGGTCGACATCCAGGTCCAGGTCCCGGCGCCGACCCGGGCCGCGTTGCTCGGCGATCCCGGCGAGTCCACCGCGGTGGTCGCGGCCCGAGTGCGCGACGCGCGAGCTGCTCAAGTCGAGCGGTGGCTCGCCCACGGCTATGCCGTCAACGGCCGGGTCCCAGGCCCAGTCCTGCGCCGGCCCGGACTGCGGCTCGGCCCGCGGCTGACCGTCGATCTGGATCGCGCCGTCGACCGCGGCCAGCTGACGCTGCGGGGGTATGACCGCTGCTTGCGCCTGGCCTGGACGGTCGCCGACCTCGCCGGTCGGCTCGCCCCGACCCGCGACGACGTGGGCATGGCCTTGTCTTTGCGGCACCAAAGGGCGGTGGCAGCATGAGCGCCGAGCTCAGCCCGGGCACGGAGCGCTGGGCACGTGCGGCTTGGACCCGGGTCGCCGAGCCTGATGACCCCACCGCGCATGACCTCATCGGGCGACTCAGCGCGGGTGAGGCCCTCGGCGCCGTGCTGCGCGGCGAGTCGTGGGTCCCTGAGGCGTTGCGGCTGCGGGTGCGCGGCGTCGACCTCGACGCGATGGTCCGCTTCGCGACCCGCCAGGGCTGGCGCCTGCTCATCCCTGGCGACCCGGATTGGCCCACCGGGCTCGATCAGCTGGCTCACCCTCCGGTGGGTCTCTGGGTTCACGGCCCGGCGGATCTCGCCGAGGTCGAGGCTGGCGCGGCGGCTGTCGTCGGCAGCCGGGCGTGCACGGCATACGGGCTGGGGATGGCCCATGACCTTGGAGCGGGGCTTTCCTCGCGCGGCTATGTCGTCGTCTCCGGGGCGGCCTTCGGCATCGACCGGGCCGCCCATGAGGGCTGCCTGTCCGTCCACGGCACGACCGTGGCCGTGTTGGCTGGCGGTCTGGACCGGCCCTATCCGGCGGGCAACGCCGATCTCATCGCGGGCATCGCTCGGGTCGGTGCCCTCGTCTCGGAGGTCGCTCCGGGAGGGGCACCGACCAAGTCGCGCTTCCTCAAACGCAACCGGCTCATCGCAACGATGACCACCGGCACGGTCGTCGTCGAGGCCGGGCTGCGTTCAGGCTCTCTCAACACCGCCACTCAGGCCGCCGAGCACGGACGGCCGGTTGGGGCGGTCCCGGGGCAGGTGACCTCGCGGGCATCGGCCGGTTGCCATCAGGCGATCCGCGACGGCAAGGCGGTCTTGGTCACTGACGTGGCCGAGGTGCTTGATCTGCTGGGAAGGATGGGTCTCGACGCGGCGCCCCGCCCGTCGGGGCCGACCCGTCCGGAGGACGAGTTGCCACCGCAGGACCGCGAGGTCCTCGCCGTCGTGCCGGTCCGGGCGGCGAGCACGGTGAATGCCATCGCCGCGCATGCCGGCGTGACCGTGGCGCAGGCTCAGGCGTCCCTGGCGCGTCTGGAGGTCGTCGGTGCGGTCGTGCGGGTCGGTGACTCGTGGCAACAGCGGCCACGTCGAACCGGGCATCACTAATGGGCGCGCCGACGATCGAGGATCGTGTCCATATGCCACCGTGGGCCCATGACCGGCCGATCCGCCCCCCCGCCCGGCCCCGACCCGCCGGGCACCGCAAGGTCGGCTGATCTCGGCGACGGGGGGGCCAGCCAGGACTGGACCGGCCAGCTCAGGACGGCCTACGCGCGCCACCTACGCGCCGAGCGGGGCCTCTCGCCGCACACCACCCGGGCCTATCTCGGTGACCTGACCGACCTGCTCGGCTTCCTCGAGCGCGATCGGGGCGTTACGGACCTAGCCGACGTCGAACTGGCGGATCTGCGGACCTGGCTCGCGGTGAGCTCCCGTGAGCGCGGTGCGGCCCGCTCGACGGTGGCGCGGCGCGCAGCTGCCTCGCGGACCTTCTTCCGGTGGGCCTGCCGTACCGGGCGGGTGAGCAGTGACCCGTCGCTGCGGTTGCTGGCCCCTAAACGGGCATCGACCTTGCCGGCAGTGCTCAGGCAAGGAGAAGCCCATGCGCTGCTCGACGTGGCGCAGCAGGCGGCTGGCGACGACGACCCGATCACGGCGCGAGACCGGGCCATCCTGGAGATGCTTTATGCCAGCGGGGTTCGGGTGAGTGAGTTGACCGCCTTGGACGTCGATGACATCGACCTGAACGACCAGGTGGTGCGGGTCATGGGCAAGGGGAGCAAGGAGCGGGTCGTGCCATTCGGAGATCCCGCCGCGCGTGCCGTGCAGGCCTGGCTCGCGCGCCGACCCAGCATGCTCGCCGCCAGCAGCGGCGCGGCGCTCTTCGTGGGCCGCCGCGGGCGCCGGGTCGACCCTCGCCAGGTGCGAGAGGTCGTTCACCGGCTGATCGCCCAGGTCCCAGGGGCTCCAGACCTCGGTCCGCACGGTCTGCGGCACAGCACGGCGACGCACCTGCTCGACGGTGGCGCGGACCTCCGGGTCGTCCAGGAACTGTTGGGCCACGCGAGCCTGGCAACGACCCAGATCTACACCCACGTGTCGCCGGAGCGATTGCGGGCCTCCTACGAGCAAGCCCATCCGCGCGCCTGAGAAAGCCCGAACCACGTCTGAGGAACCTGGTGTTTTGCGCAGGCCGCTAGCCACCGCGACGCGGCTACACCTTCCGGCTGTCCACCACACCCGGGGCTGAAAGTGCGGGTGATGACGCGACAGCTGTTGCCACAGCGACAGTCGGCGCGTCATCAGCGGCGTCATCAGCCCCGGTGCTCTCGTCGACATCCGCAAGGGTCGACTCGGCCTCGAACTCCCGGGCGGCGGGACCCCGCCTGACCGCGTTCGACCACTGACCTCTGGAATCAGTCATCTAGCCGGGGGACGTCGGCAACAGCACGACCCGACCGGCGATGAGGGCCTGCGGATCGAGGTAGTCCTCGCCCCGCAGCACGCCCCAGTGCAGGCAGGTGGCGGGAGCACAGTGCGTGGGCTCGACGGTGAGGGCTGCGATCGGTTCGCCACGGGCCACGAGCTGACCGAGCGGGACGAGGGCCCGAGTCGGCTCGAGTGTCGAGCGCAGGCCGCCAAAGTGCTCGACGACGACCACCCCCCGCCCTGCGACTGATCCGGCGAAACTCACCCGGCCGTCGGTGGGAGCCAGCACCGGCCCGCCGACGCCCCCCGCGAGGTCGACTCCGCGGTGCCCCGGCGCCCATCTTGACATCGGCGCGACGAACCGGTGGACGACCTCGGCAGGCAGCAGCGGCCAGGTCCACCTCGCCGTGTCCACAGCAGCCGATGCGTATGCCGCTCGCGAGTCGTGCGCAGCCCCGGGCGCCGCAGTTGCCGGGGTCCAGACCCCGGCTCCGAGCACGGTCCCGGCTCCGGCTCCTACCGCGGCCCCGGCTCCGACCACGGCGTCGGCTCCTGCGACGCGGCCGATGTCGCTGCTCGTGTAGCTGCGCGTACCGATGCTCGTGACGGCGACGCCGGTTGCGAGGGTCAACGCGAGGGCGACCTTGGTGAGGTGCACCCGCTCAGAGTTGCCCACCTCGACCACTGCGGGGGCACACGACGGCGCACCCTGTGGATGACGGGACAGGACGGCGCACCCTGTGGACGACGGGACACGACCGCGCCCCGTCGAGCTACCCGAGCCGCAATCGAGCCAACCGTCCGACGGCCTCTCGCAGCACCTCGTCCCGTTTGCAGAAGGCGAACCGCACCAACGTCCGGGCCGCCTCGGCGTCGTCGTGGAACACCGACACGGGCACTCCTACAACCCCGGCCAGCTCGGGCAGCTGAAGGCAGAACTCCAGCCCGTCGACCGCACCCAACGGCGCTACGTCGGCGATGACGAAGTACGTCCCGGACGGAGCGGCGACGGCCAGACCTGCCGCGCTCAGTCCGTCGCAGAGCAGATCTCGCTTGGCCTGCAGCGATGCCGCGAGACCGGCATACACCGAATCAGGCAGACCCAGTCCGACGGCCACCGCCGGTTGGAAAGGGCCGGACCCGACGTAGGTGAGGAACTGCTTCACGGCACGCACGGCGGCCACGGCCGGGGCCGGCCCGGTGACCCACCCAACTTTCCAACCCGTCGTCGAAAAGGTCTTACCCGCCGACGAAATCGTGATCGTCCGCTCGGCCATGCCCGCCAGCGTGGCGACCGGCACGTGCTGCACACCATCGAACACGAGGTGCTCGTAGACCTCGTCGGTCACCACCCAGGCATCGTGCTCGCGGGCCAACGTGCAGATCAGCTCGAGCTCGCTCCGCGTGAAGACCTTGCCGGTCGGGTTGTGTGGGCTGTTGAGCAACACCATCCGGGTTCGTGGCGAGAAGGCCGCCCGCAGCGACGCCTCGTCGACCGCGAACTCCGGGAAACGCAGCACGGACGTCCGCCGCACCCCGCCGGCCAGCGCGATGGTCGCGGCATACGAGTCGTAGTAGGGCTCGAAGGTCACCACCTCATCGCCGGGCTCAACCAGCGCGAGCACCGTTGCCGCGATCGCCTCGGTCGCTCCGACCGTCACGAGCACCTCGCGTGCGGGGTCGACCGACAACCCGTAGAACCGCTGCTGATGTGCCGCGATCGCCTCCAGCAGTTCCGGCACGCCGGGGCCCGGCGGGTACTGGTTTCGGCCCCCGCGGATCGCAGCAACGGCCGCCTCAAGAACCTCCGGTGGGCCGTCGGTGTCCGGGAAACCCTGGCCGAGATTGATCGCACCGTGACGCACCGCGAGCGCCGACATCGTCGCGAAGATAGTGGTGCCGAAAGGAATCAGGCCAGGGTGACCGGGCGGGCGGCTCGGCGCAGAGTTCATGCCAGACACCGTATGCCGCGCACCACGCCGCGGGGGATCGCGCCGCGCACACGCCGCGGGGGATCCCGCCGCGAACCCGGTGCCGGCCTCCCGACACTGGGCGGCCCGGCATACGGTAGGTCCATGCGAAACGTGGCCGTCCAGGACAGCTATCCCGACGACGTTGCCGTCTGTTACGGCTGCGGCCGGCTCAACGACGACGGCCTGCACATCCGCACGCTCTGGGACGGCGCCGAGGGGACGGCGACCTTCACGCCCAAACCGTTCCACACGGCGATCACCGGGATCGTCTACGGCGGGCTGCTCGCCTCGCTCATCGACTGTCACGCAGTCGGCACCGCCGCGGCCGCCCGGTATGCCGCCGACGGCCGCGAGATCGGCAGCGACCCGGTGCTGCGTTATGTCACCGGCACCCTGCAGGTGAGCTTTCGTGGCCCGACCCCGCTCGGCGAGCCGCTGCGGTTGCGGGCCTGGCCGGTCGAGGTCGGCGAACGAAAGGTTGTCGTCGACGCCGAGGTCATCGCCGGGGGCCAGGTCACAGTGACGGGTCACGTCGTCGCAGTCCAGTTGCGCCGCCCCGAGCAGTGACAGGCGTCCAGGCCGTGATGGTGGACCCTCGATTAACGGACCGGGCGGCCCGCGCCGTAAGATGACAGATGGCCTTCGGGCCACCAGCACCATATTTCGCGCGTCCCTCGCCGGATTCCGACCTCGGTCGGCGTCCGGGGGCCCGCCACAGCAGTCCGGTCAGCATCCGCGGTAGCCCCGCGGAGCAGGTCGGCGGGGCAGGTCAGGGCGCCAGGCAGGAATGCCGCAGCCGCGCATGCTCACGGTTCAGCGACATTCCGACGGAACTGACAACCTCACAGCAAGGAGAACGCGGCTATGGCCGTCGTCACCATGCGCCAGCTCCTGGAGAGCGGCGTCCACTTCGGGCACCAGACCCGCCGGTGGAACCCCAAGATGAAGCGCTTCATCATGACCGAGCGCAACGGCATCTACATCATCGACCTGCAGCAGTCGCTGACCTACATCAACGAGGCCTACGACTTCGTCAAGGAGACCGTCGCGCACGGTGGGTCGATCCTGTTCGTCGGCACCAAGAAGCAGGCCCAGGAGCCGGTGGCCGAGCAGGCCACCCGCGTGGGGATGCCGTATGTCAACCACCGTTGGCTCGGTGGGATGCTCACCAACTTCACGACGATCTCCAAGCGGCTGCAGCGCCTGAAGGAGCTCGATGAGATCGACTTCGACGATGTGGCCGGCTCCGGTCACACGAAGAAGGAGTTGCTCATCCTCAAGCGCGAGCGGGACAAGCTTGAGAAGACCCTTGGCGGCATCCGGTCGATGAGCCGGGTTCCCTCGGCGGTGTGGATCGTCGACACCAAGAAGGAACACCTCGCCGTGGATGAGGCCCGCAAACTGGGCCTGCCGGTTATCGCGATCCTTGACACCAACTGCGACCCGGACGAGGTCGACTACAAGGTGCCGGGCAACGACGACGCGATCCGTTCGGTGGCACTGCTCACCCGGGTCATCGCCGACGCCGTCGCCGACGGCCTTGTCCAGCGGTCTCAGGTGCGCGGCGGCCAGAGCGCAGACGCCGGCGTCGCTGCCGACGAGCCGCTGGCCGAGTGGGAGCGCGAGCTGTATGCCGAGGCCGCGGCGACCGATGCCGCTGTGGCGCCGGCCGTCGAACCCGCCTCCGCCGACGAGTCTGTCTCAGTCGTCGAGGCTGTCTCGGTCGCCGAGGCTGTCGACGCCGCTGTTTCGGTCGCCGAAGCTGTCGAGCCCGCCGAGGCCGCCCCCGCCGCCGAGGCCTGAGCCACGCGGCATACCCCGGAAATCACCCGAATGCACGGAACGAGAGAGTTGAAAATGGCGAACTTCACCGCCGCAGACATCAAGGCGCTGCGCGAGCAGACCGCCGCCGGCATGCTCGACGTCAAGAAGGCGCTCGAGGAGGCTGACGGCGACATGACCAAGGCCGCAGAGATCCTGCGGATCAAGGGCCTCAAGGGCGTGACCAAGCGCGAAGGGCGATCGGCCCTGAACGGCTTGGTAGCTGCCGTCGCCGGCGACGGCGTGGGCACCCTCGTCGAGGTCAGCTGCGAGACCGACTTCGTTGCCAAGGGTGAGCGGTTCATCGCCCTGGCAGAGCAGGTCCTGGCTCAGGCCGTCGCGATCAAGGCGGCCGACGCACAGGCGCTGCTGGACAGCACCCTGCCCGACGGGCGGACTGTCACCGATCTGCTCACCGACGGCAGTGCGGCCACCGGCGAGAAGATCGAGGTCCGCCGGGTCGCACGCGTCGAGGGTGAGCGCGTCGTCGCCTACCTGCACCGCACAGCGCGTGACCTGCCCCCGCAGATCGGCGTCCTGCTCGCGACGATCGGCGGCGACGAGCAGACCGCTCGGGATGTCGCCATGCACGTCGCCGCGTTCTCGCCGACGGTGCTCGCCCGTGACGAGGTCGCCGAGGACGTCGTCGCCAACGAGCGACGCATCGCCGAGGCCACCGCCCGCGAGGAGGGCAAGCCGGAGGCGGCCCTGCCCCGGATCATCGAGGGCCGCGTCAACGGCTACTTCAAGGAGAATGTCCTGCTCGACCAGGCGTTCGCCAAGGACCAGAAGAAGTCGGTCGCTCAGGTGCTCACCGAGGCCGGGGCGCAGGCCACCGGCTTTGCCCGGTTCCGGGTCGGCAACTGACGCCGGTCGCCGCACCGTCAGGCATCGCGACAAACCACCTCGTATGCCGTCCGCTCACCTGAGCGGGCGGCATACGGCACGTCGGGGGCTCCAAGCCGATGTGGCAAGATCAATTGACCCCCCGGATCCGTTGTGAAGGAGCCTGCCGTGAGCCCAACGGCCACCCCCTCAGCCAGCCACACGGCATACCGGCGGGTCTTGCTGAAGCTATCCGGTGAGGTGTTCGGCGGCGGCGATACCGGCGTCAATCCCGACGTCGTCAAAGGCATCGCCAGGCAGATCGCGGCGGCCGTCACCGAGGGAGTCCAGGTAGCCGTCGTGGTGGGCGGCGGCAACTTCTTCCGCGGCGCCGAGTTGCAGCAGAGGGGCATGGACCGGGCCCGGGCCGACTACATGGGAATGCTCGGCACCGTGATGAACTGCCTTGCCCTGCAAGACTTCCTCGAGCAGGTCGGGGTGCCGACCCGCGTGCAGTCAGCGATCGCGATGACCCAGGTCGCCGAGCCCTACATCCCCCGGCGCGCGATCCGTCATCTGGAGAAGGGGCGGGTCGTCATCTTCGGAGCCGGAGCAGGAATGCCGTTCTTCTCGACCGACACGGTGAGCGCCCAACGCGCTCTGGAAACCCACTGCGACCGCCTGCTCATCGCCAAGAGCGGCGTGGACGGCATCTACACGGCCGACCCGAAGACCGACCCCACGGCGACCAAACTCGAGGCACTCACCTTCGAGGACGCGCTGTCGCGGGGCCTGAAGATCCTCGACGCGGCCGCGTTCTCGCTCTGCGCCGAAAACCGGCTGCCAATGCTCGTCTTCGGCATGGAGGGCGAGGGAAACATCACTCGGGCCCTGCGAGGTGAGAAGATCGGCACACTGGTGAACGCTGGCTGAGTTCTGGCGAGTTCTGGCTGACAAGGCCGACCCATGATGTCCGATGCCGTAACGCTCACCCACGCAGAACCACGCAGACCCACGACGCCGCAACGCTGACCGAGGAGCAGGACCACCGCGATGATCGACGAGACACTCTTCGAGGCCGAAGAGAAGATGGAGAAGGCCGTCGAGGTCGCAAAGGGGGACTTCGCGGGCATTCGAACCGGCCGCGCCAACCCGGGGATGTTCAACAAGCTGCTCGTCGACTATTACGGCGCCCCAACGCCTATGCAGCAGCTGGCCTCGTTTGCCACTCCGGAGCCCCGGACGATCCTCATCAAGCCCTACGACGCGAAGGCGATGCCCGCGATCGAGCGAGCGATCCGCGACTCCGACCTGGGCGTCAATCCCGGCAATGATGGTGTCGTCATTCGCTGCATGCTCCCGGTGCTCACCGAGGAACGTCGCCGTGACTACATCAAGCTGGCCCATCACAAGGCCGAGGAAGCCCGGGTGTCGATCCGCAACGTCCGGCGCAAGGCCAAGACCGACCTTGAACACCTGATCAAGGACGGCGAAGTCGGCGAGGACGACGGGGGGCGGGCCGAGAAGGAGCTCGACCAGCTGACGAAGAAGTATGTCGACACCGTCGACCACCTGCTCAAGGGCAAGGAGGCGGAGCTGATCGAGGTCTGAGGCCTCGCTGCTCCGCTGCCATGAGCGCCATACCTCCGCCGGTCGCGGCCGCCGTCCAACCGTCCCGTGCCGGTCGCAATTTGCCGGTTGCGATCCTGGTGGGGCTCGTGCTGGGCGCACTCATCATCCTCACCCACTTCTGGCACAAAGAGCTCTTCCTCGTGCTGGCCACCGCGTCCGTGAGCGTGGGTTGTTGGGAGATCACCCAGGCGATGCGCCGAAAGGGGATCTGCGTCCCGGTCATCCCGGTGGTGCTCGGCTGCGTTGCTCAGCTCACGGCCGCGTTCTTCCTGGGCGAACAGGCGCTCTTCGTGGCTTTCGCGCTGACCTGCGCCCTCGTGCTCATTTGGCGCGCCAGCGAAGGAGTCTCCGGGGCGGCCGCCGACGTCGGCGGCGGCATGTTCATCGCGGCATACCCGGCTCTGCTCGCGGGCTTTGCCATGCTGCTGCTCGCCTCCCCGGACGGGGCATGGCGCAGCTTCACCTTCATGTGCGTCACCGTGGCGAGCGACATCGGCGGATACATCGTCGGCGTGCTCGCGGGGCGTCACCCGCTCGCGCCACGTATTTCGCCCAAGAAGACCTGGGAGGGTCTGGCGGGATCGGTCATGGCGTGTGTCGTCGTGGGCATCGTCATGGTCACCCTCGGCCTGCACGGACCTTGGTGGGTGGGAGTGGTCCTCGGTGTGCTCGTCGCCGCCGCCGCGACGGTGGGCGACCTCGCCGAGTCGGCGTTGAAGCGAGATCTGGGGGTCAAGGACATGTCCAGCATCCTGCCCGGGCACGGGGGATTCATGGACCGTCTCGACTCGCTGGTCGTGTCGGCGCCGTTCGTGTGGGCGACACTGGCGCTGCTGGTGCCGGCGACGGCATGACCCGCCCTCGGCCGGGGGCGCTCACCTTCACCGCGCCGGCCCGAGGTATGCCGCCGCGTCACCTCGCCGATCTCACGCCCCTTGAGCGAACCGCGGCGGTCAAGGAGCTGGGGCTTCCGGGCTTCCGGGCCAGGCAACTGTCGACCCACTACTTCGAACGGCTCGTGGACAAACCCGAGCAGATGACCGACCTGCCGGCCGCCTCACGCAGCGAGCTCGTCGGCGACTTGCTGCCGAGGCTGCTCACCCCAGTGCGTCATCTCGTCGCCGACGAGGGCCGCACGGTGAAGTCGGTGTGGCGACTGCACGACGGGGCGCTCGTCGAGTCGGTGCTCATGCGCTATCCCGACCGGGTGACGATCTGTATTTCGAGCCAGGCCGGCTGCGGGATGAACTGTCCGTTCTGCGCGACCGGGCAGGGTGGCCTGACCCGTAACCTCTCGACTGCCGAGATCGTCGAACAGGTCGTCGCAGGGGCCCGGATGTTGCGCAGCGGTGAGCTGCCTGGCGGTGCTGCCGACGAGGTGACCAGCCCTTTGCGGGTGTCCAATGTGGTCTTCATGGGCATGGGCGAGGCCTTGGCCAACTACTCCCGCGCGGTGGGTGCCATCCGGCGGCTGCTTGACCCGACGCCCGATGGATTGGGGATGTCGGCGCGCGGTCTGGTCATGTCCACGGTCGGCCTCGTGCCGGCCATCGATCGCCTGGCCGGCGAGGGCCTTCCGGTCACGCTGGCGCTGTCGCTGCACGCGCCCGACGACGAGTTGCGCGACGAGCTTGTCCCGGTCAACACCCGATGGAAGGTCGGGGAAGCGATCGACGCGGCCCACCGCTATTTCCAGGCGACGGGACGACGGGTCTCGATCGAGTACGCGCTCATCCGCGACGTCAACGACCAAGCGTGGCGGGCCGAGCGACTCGCCGACGAACTGACGGCCCGCGGCCGGGGATGGGTGCACGTCAACCCCATTCCGCTCAACCCGACGCCCGGCTCACGGTGGACGGCGTCGCGCCCAGGCGTCGAGCAGCAGTTCGTCGAGCGGCTGCGGGCGCGCGGCATACCGACGACGGTCCGCGACACCCGCGGTCGTGACATCGACGGCGCCTGCGGTCAGCTAGCCGCGGCTGAGTAGCGTCGTATCAGGGGGGCGTCACGCCACGGTGTGCAATTCGAAGCGAAGGTTCAGCGCGTTGGCGACCTTGAGGATGGTCGACCAGGTCGGGTTGCCGTCTTCGGAGAGGGCCTTATAGAGCCCGTCGCGGCTCATGCCGATACGGCGGGCGAGTTCGCTCATGTTCCGGGATCGGGCGATGATCCCCAGCGCATGCGGCACGGCCGTTGGATCCTCGGCCGAGTCCTCAAGGGCTACTTCGAGAAACAGCGCCACGTCATCGAGATCCTTGAGGTAGTCGGCAGCGTCGAACCTCGTGTACTTGTCGCTCATGATCACTCCTCTCTCTCGTTGTCGGCTCGCCACTCTTGGGCAAGCTCGTGGGCCCTTTCGATGTCTCGCCGCTGCGCGGACTTGTCGCCACCGCACAGCAGAAGGATCAACCTGTCACCGTCCTGCAAGTAGTAGACGCGGTAACCCGGCCCGAAGGTCATCCGGAGCTCCGAGACTCCGTGGCCGACTGGTTTCGCGTCGCCTGGGTTCCCTTGGGCGAGGCGGTCGAGTCGACGGAGAATACGTTGCTTGCTTCGGAGGTCTTTCAGCTTGTCGATCCAAGACGCGAACTCGTCGGTGCGGACGACTTCGACCATGTGTCGACTATATCTGACACTTCGCGCTTGGAGACGTCGAGCAGCAGTTCTTCGAGCGGCTGCGGGCGCGCGGCATACCGACGACGGTCCGCCACACCCGCGGTCGTGACATCGACGGCGCCTGCGGTCAGCTAGCCGCGGCTGAGTAGTGCGGACCAGCTAGGTTGAATCCGTGCGCGCACTGACCAAACTGACGGCCGGCCCGGGACTCGAGCTCGTGGACCGCCCCGAACCCGTCTGTGGGCCGCGGGACGTCAAGGTTCGGGTCCTGCGTGCCGGACTCTGCGGGACCGACCTGCACCTGGACCAGTGGGACGACTGGGCCGCCTCGACCGTGCATGCACCGATGATCATCGGCCACGAGTTCTATGGCGAGATCGTCGAGGTCGGCGAGGACGCCGTGGCCGGGGCGGCAACCGCGGTGGGCTCCAGGGTGTCGGGGGAGGGGCACATCGTCTGCGGCCACTGCCGCAACTGCCGCGCCGGCCGGCGTCATGTGTGCATCAACACCGTCGGCATCGGCGTCAACCGGGACGGCGCGTTCGCCGACTACATCGTGCTCCCCGCGAGCAACGTGTGGGTGCAGCCCGAGGGCATCGACCCGGACCTGGGCGCGATCTTCGACCCTCTGGGCAACGCCACCCACACCGCGCTGCAATGGCCGCTCGTCGGCGAGGACGTCCTCATCACCGGTGCCGGACCGATCGGGGTCATCGCGGCGGCGATCGCCCGTCATGCCGGTGCTAAGCACATCGTCGTCACCGACATCTCCGACTATCGGCTCGAGCTCGCCCGCAAGGCCGGTGCCGACCTCGTGGTCAACGTCGCGCGGACCCGGATCAAGGACGCTCAGCGCGAGCTCGGGATGCGTGAGGGTTTCGATATCGGGCTGGAGATGTCCGGTGCGCCTTCTGCTGTCGAGGAAATGCTTGCCAACCTCAATCACGGCGCGAAAGTCGCGATGCTCGGTCTGCCGAAGGACCCCTACCCCATCGACTGGGGGCGGGTGATCACGCACATGATCACGCTCAAGGGGATCTACGGCCGTGAGATGTTCGAGACGTGGTATCTCATGTCCTCGATGCTCGCCACCTCAAGGACCTTCACCGAGGCCGTCTCGGGGGTCATCACGCATCGTTTCCCCGCCGAACAGTGGGCCGACGGATTCGCAGTAGCCCGATCGGGTGCGTGCGGCAAGGTCGTGCTCGACTGGAGCTGACCGGCCACTGACCTGGGCGCTGTGCGGGCAGGCCGCACACGGCATACGGTGGGGTGAGGTGACCCCGTGAGAAGGAGAGTGCCGTGTACGGTGCGGTGCGCGAGCAGTTGACCCAGACGCTGCAGGAGATCCGCGACGCGGGGCTCTACAAGTCCGAACGGGAGCTGACCACGGCCCAGTCCACGCATGTGCGGACTCAAACGGCCGATGCGCTCAACTTCTGCGCCAACAACTACCTCGGGTATGCCGCGCACCCCGTCGTCGTCGCTGCCGCCCGCGCAGCCCTAGACGAGTGGGGATTTGGGATGGCCTCGGTGCGGTTCATCTGCGGCACCCAGACCCAACACACCATGCTCGAGCAGCGGCTGTCGAGCTTTCTCGGCACCGAGGCGACCATCCTCTTCTCGTCCTGTTTCGACGCCAACGGCGGGGTCTTCGAGGTGCTCTTCGGCGAGGACGACGCGATCATCTCCGACGAGCTCAACCACGCCTCGATCATCGACGGCATCCGCCTGTCGAAGGCGGCGCGCTACCGCTATCGCAACGCCGACATGGCCGACCTGCGGCGGCAACTTCAGGCGGCGCAGTCTTCGGGTGCCCGGCGGGTCGTGGTCGTCACCGACGGAGTGTTCTCGATGGACGGGTCGTTCGCGCCGCTGACTCAGATCTGCGACCTCGCCGACGAGTTCGGCGCGATGGTGCTCGTCGACGACTCGCACGCCGTCGGATTCGTCGGGGATGGCGGCCGGGGCACCCCCGAGCTCTTCGGGGTGAGCGACCGGGTCGACATCATCACCGGCACGCTCGGCAAGGCTCTCGGCGGTGCCTCCGGTGGGTATGTCAGCTCCCATCGGGAGGTTGTCGACCTGCTCCGCCAGCGCGCGCGCCCCTACCTCTTCTCCAACTCGGTCGCTCCGTCGGTGGTCGCTGGCTCGCTTGCTGCCCTTGAGCTCGTCGCAGGCTCGGCCGACGCCCGAGCGGCGCTGCGGCGCAATACGACACTCTTCCGCGAGCTGATGACCGAGGCGGGCTTTACGTTGCTACCGGGCAGTCACCCGATCACCCCGGTGATGTTCCCCGGCGATGACGGCGCCCGACTGGCCACCCAGATCGCCGACCACATGCTCGCTCACGGCGGCGTCTATGTCATCGCCTTCTCGTTCCCCGTCGTTCCCCGCGGCAAGGCCCGCATCCGGGTGCAGTTGTCCGCTGCGCATTCCGAAGAGGACGTGCGATCCTGCGTCTCAGCCTTCGTCGCTGCACGCGCGGCGGTCGGCTGACCTTGGCTGCAGGACCCGCCAGCCCCCGCCGAGATTGACGTTGGCTGCAGGACACGCCGGGCCAGAGGGCCGTAATGTCAATCTCGGGGGGTGGGAGCCGGGGCGGGACCCGGGCTCGGGGGTGGGAGCTGGCGAGTTGGGTGTCAGGGCAACAGGATCCGGCAGGCGTCCTCGACACGGTCGACGAGGTGGATCGACCGGCTCATCGGCCGAGTGCCGGCCAAGGCGGTGACGACTGGCCAGGTGGGCAACACCCGGGTCCAGTAGTCCCGTCCGACGAGCACCAACGGCGGCAACCGCCCGCCCGGGCCGATCATCCGCTCGTAGTAGAGCCTCGTCACCCCCTGAAAGATTTCCTGCACTGTGCCGGCAGCACCGGCCAGCACAACGGTTCCCGCAGTACAGCGAGCCAGCAGCCCGTCCTCTCGCAGCGCGTTGGAGAAATACTTCGCGATGCCCTGGCCGAACACGTTGGGTGGTTCGTGACCGTAGAACCATGTCGGGATCCCGATGGTCCGCAGCGGCGAGCCCGCCAGGTCATCACTGGCCGGACGCACCCCCAGCGCCCGGCGAGCTTCGAGCGCCGAGCGCGCCCACCCCGTCAGATCGGGCCGATAGAAGGGAACGGAAACGAGGTCATGAATGGCGGCGGCGAGCGCGGCACGGTCGGGCGCATACGCGCCGAGGTTGGCTGCCTCCATCGCCCCGGGTCCGCCGCCGGTGGCCACGACGAGGCCCCCCTCGGCCAGGGCGTGGCCGAGACGAGCGGCTGCGGCATACACCTCACTGCCGCGCTGGGCGGAGTGCCCGCCCATCACGCCAACCACCGGGAGTCCGTCGAGCACTTCGTCGAGCGCATCGGTCATCGATTGGTCATGGATGGCGCGCAACATTGTCGCGTAAGCGTCCCACCCGGAGCGCCGGTCGAGTGTCCACGCGAAGGCTCGGGCATCTGGTGTGGCCGCGTACCCGTCCGGGCTGTCGAGGTCGGCGTAGAGATCTTCGGCGGTGTAGATCCGGGAGCGGTAGACGTCCACCGGTGCGGCGGGATCGTGGGGAAAGACGATCGCCCCGTGCTGGACCAAGTGCACCGTCAGGGCCGCCGACAACCGCCCGCCGAGCACGACGAGGTCGGTGAGGTCGGTGCGGTCGAGCAACTCGGCCTCGACGGCGTGCAGATCGAGATCCTGCAGGCGCAGGCCGCCCAGCGGATGCCGCCGCGCCAGCACCGCGCGAAACGTCTCGAGCCGGTCGATCTCCACGGTGGCACTCTGCCAGAGCCGCGCGGCCGCGGCGACCGTTCGCCGCCGACGACGGCTAGGGACGGCGGCCGTCGCGCTGGCGAGGGTTCGATGTCGGCGACCGTTCGGCGCAGCCGCCCGCATTTCCGGCGCAAACCCCCGGTATGCCGCCCGCCCGTCGGTGGCGCGCTGCGGCATACCGGTGCACTCTCGGGCCATGAGCACTGGTGCCTACACGACCGCGTATGCCGCGAGCCTGGCCGACCCCAGCGCCTTTTGGGGCGAGGCGGCCAAGGACATCGACTGGATCACGCCGCCCACCAAGGTCCTCGATGATTCCAGTCCGCCGTTCTATCGGTGGTTTCCGGACGGCACGCTCAACACCTGCTTCAACGCCCTCGACCGGCACGTGGCGGGCGGCCGGGCCGATCAGGTGGCGATGCACTACGACTCGCCGGTCACCGGCACCAAGCAGTCGTTCACGTATGCCGAGGCGCTCGCTCACGTGCGCCGCCTCGCCGGGGCCCTCAGCGGCGCCGGGGTGACCAAGGGCGATCGGGTGCTCATCTACATGCCGATGGTGCCCGAGGCCGCCTTCGCGATGCTCGCCTGTGCGCGCATCGGTGCAATCCACTCGGTGGTCTTCGGCGGGTTCGCTCCCGCCGAGGTGTCCGCGCGGATCGACGACGCCAGGCCCAAACTCATCCTGTCGGCTTCATGCGGCATCGAGCCCGGTCGGGTCGTCGCCTACAAACCGTTCCTCGACGAGGGCATCGCCCGCTCTGAGCACAAGCCCGATCAGGTCGTCGTCCTGCAGCGCGAACAGCTCCTCGCGCCAATGGGGGAGCGCGACGTCGACTGGGCCGACTTCATCTCAAGCGCGGCGGCCGACGCGGGTGCCGACTGTGTCGAGGTGGCCGCCACCGATCCGCTCTACATCCTCTATACCTCGGGGACAACCGGGAAACCGAAGGGCATTTACCGCGACAACGGCGGCCACGCCGTCGCGCTGCGCTGGTCGATGCGCAACATCTACAACGTCGAGCCCGGCGAGACGATGTTCACCGCCAGCGATGTCGGCTGGGTGGTCGGGCACTCGTACATCGTCTACGCCCCCCTGCTCACCGGGGCCACGACGATCCTCTATGAAGGCAAGCCAGTGGGCACCCCCGATGCCGGTGCCTTCTTCCGGATCCTGCACGAATACGACGCGGTGACGATGTTCACGGCGCCGACCGCTTTCCGGGCCATCAAGAAGGAGGATCCGGCGGGCGAGACGATGGGTGCCTATGACCTGTCGGGGTTCCGCACCCTGTTCCTCGCCGGCGAGCGCCTCGACCCCGACACTTACCACTGGGCGACCGACCGGCTTGGCAAGCCGGTCATCGACAACTGGTGGCAGACCGAGACGGGTTGGCCGATCGCTGCCAACTGCGTCGGCCTGGAGCGGCTGCCCATCAAGGCCGGATCGCCGTCGGTGGCGGTGCCTGGCTATGACGTGCAGGTGCTGGACTCATTTGGCGACCAGTTGCCGGCGGGCACCGAGGGAGCCATCGCGATCAAACTGCCGCTGCCGCCGGGGACGTTCCCGACGCTGTGGAACGACGACGAGCGTTACGTGTCGTCATACTTGTCGGCTTACCCCGGCTATTACCTCACCGGCGACGGCGGGTTCATCGACGACGATGGCTACATCTACGTGATGGGCCGCACCGATGACGTCCTCAACATCGCCGGGCACCGACTTTCAACCGGTTCGATCGAGGCAGCCCTGGCCGGTCACCCCGCGGTGGCGGAGTGCGCGGTCATCGGTGTCCACGACGATTTCAAGGGCCAGTTGCCCCGGGCACTTGTCGTCGTCAAGGCGGGGATCGACGTGGCTGCCGACGGTGAGCGGATCTGTCAGGAGCTCGTCGCCCGGGTGCGCTCGGAGGTTGGCGCGGTCGCCTCGCTGAGGCAGGTCGACATCGTCGCGGCGCTGCCCAAGACTCGCTCGGGCAAGATCCTGCGCAAGACCATGCGCGAGATCGCCGACGGTCACACGCCGGCCGTGCCAGCGACGATCGAGGATGCCTCGGTGCTCGAGCGGCTCAAGCCGATCCTGCACCCGCAGCCGTAGGCCCCGGGCACCCGCAGGCAGGCTCCTTGGCGGCTTCACCGTGCCCCACGCGGCATACGTCGCGGTGGTCATCCAGCGGACAGGTATGCCGCCGCACCCACGGGATTGCGACGATCGTCGCGTGCTCGGTGCGCTCCAGGGCTTTTCGACGATCTTGGCCGTCGTCTTGGTCGGTTGGCTGTTGGCGCACTTCGGTGTCTTGCGGCTGGAAGCCCGGCAGATCCTCGCCGATGTCGCGTTCTTCGTCGCCTCGCCGGCGCTGCTGCTCGTCGTCCTGTCCAAGGCTCCCGTCAGCCAGGTGCTCTCGGGCGGGCTGGCCGTCGCTGCCATGTCGTCGGTGGCCGTCATGCTCGTCGCTGCGGCGATCGCTCATTGGCGGTGGCGGGTCGCCACGGGGGAGACGGTCATGGCGGCTCTGTGTGCGGGCTATGTCAACTCGGGCAATCTCGGTCTGCCGATCGCGCTCTATGTCTTGGGCAACGTCACCTATGCCGCCCCGGTGCTGCTCTATCAACTGCTCGTCCTCACGCCGGTGAGCATGTCGGTCCTCGATGCGCAGCGTCCGGGCGCGAAGCCGGGGCTTGGTGCGCGGCTCGCTGGGCTGCTCCGCAACCCGATCACCATCGGCGCGTCCGTTGGGCTCGTGCTTTCGGTCGCGCAGATCACCCTGCCGCCGGTGCTCCTCGACCCGATCACGCTTATCGGCAATCTCGCGGTTCCGTGCATGTTGCTGGCCTTCGGTGTCGCGCTGCGCCTGGGGCAACGGCCCGGGGAGGCGATCGGCCGGATCGGGACGCTCGTCGCGCTCAAGCTTGTCGGTATGCCGCTGGTGGCGGCCGGGCTCGGCGCGGCGCTGGGGATGCGGGGGAAGGAGCTCTTCGCGGTCGTCGTCATGGCAGCGCTGCCGACGGCGCAGAACATCTTCACCTACTCGCTGCGCTATGGCCGCGCGGTCTATCTGACCCGCGACGCGATCTTCGTGTCGACTCTTGGCTCCGTGCCTGCGATCCTGCTCGTGGCCCTGGTGTATCAGCTCGGCGGCTGAGCTCGCTGCCTACAAGCAAGGAGATCCACTCATGGCCATGACCCAGGTCGCTCTGCTCGACGCCGTCCCGAAAGGGCTCTATATCAACGGCCACTGGCGGGCTGCGGCCGACGGGGCAACCCTGCCGGTGGACGATCCTGCGACCGGCCGGGTGTTGGCCCACGTCGCCAGCGCGACGGTGGCCGACGGCAAGGCGGCGCTCGACGCGGCCGTCGCCACGCAAGCGGCGTGGGCGGAAACGGCTCCGCGCGAGCGGGGAGAGATCCTGCGCCGGGCTTACGACATGTTGATCGCACGCACCGAGGACTTCGCGCTGCTGATGACCCTCGAGATGGGCAAACCGTTGGCGGAGGCCCGCAGCGAGGTCGCCTATGGGGCGGAGTTCTTCCGGTGGTTCAGTGAGGAGGCGGTGCGCATCCACGGCAGGTATGCCGTGGCCCCCAATGGGGCGACCCGACTGCTGACGATGAAGCAACCGGTCGGCCCGACCCTGATGATCACTCCCTGGAATTTCCCCCTCGCCATGGGCACCCGCAAGATCGGCCCGGCCATCGCCGCCGGGTGCACGATGGTCGTCAAACCTGCCACTCAGACGCCGTTGACGATGCTGCTGCTCACCGAGGTCCTGCAGGAGTGCGGGGTGCCGGCTGGCGTTCTCAACGTCATCACGACCGCGCATACCGGCGCCGTCATGGAGCCGATCATCCGCGATCCGCGGCTGCGCAAGCTGACCTTCACCGGCTCGAGCGAGGTCGGTCGGCTCCTGGCCGAACAGTCGGCCGAGGGCCTGCTGCGGCTGTCGATGGAACTCGGCGGAAACGCCCCCTTCATCGTCTTCGAGGACGCTGACCTCGACCGGGCCGTCGACGGGGCGATGCTGGCCAAGATGCGGAACATCGGCGAAGCGTGCACCGCGGCGAACCGCTTCCTCGTCCATGAGTCCGTTGCCGCCGAGTTCGGTCGGCGCTTCGCCGAGCGGATGGGCGGACTGAGCGTTGGTAACGGCACGGACGAGGGCGTCGACGTCGGCCCGCTCGTGGACCGCCGAGCACTGGAGTCGGTCAGTGCGCTCGTGAGAGAAGCAGTCGAGGGTGGGGCTACCGTCCTCACCGGCGGTGGCCCACTGCCGGGCGCGGGCTGGTTCTTTCAGCCGACGGTCCTCACCGATGTGCCGAGTGACGCGCGGATTGCCAGCGAGGAGATCTTCGGTCCCGTCGCTCCCATCTGGACGTTCGCCACCGAGCAGGAGGCGATCGCGCGCGCCAACGACACGGCATACGGGCTGGTCGCCTATGCCTTCACTCGCGATCTTGCGCGTGCCCTGCGGGTCGCTGAGGCGATGGAGTTCGGGATGGTGGGAATCAACCAGGGAATCGTGTCGAACCCGGCGGCCCCGTTCGGCGGGGTCAAGGCAAGTGGGTTCGGCAGGGAGGGCGGCTTCGAGGGCATCGACGAGTACCTCGAGGTCAAGTACATCGGGATCGCACCATGATCATCACGTCCGAACCCGAACGGTCTGGCGGCGCTGCTCGATCAGTCCCATGCGCAGATGACCTCTTTGACACGTCTTGCCAGTACAGCAGTTTCCGTCGGATCCGGGAGGGCAGATGAGGATGCTCGGGCGCAGGGCCGACCTGCGCGAGGTTGTCGCCGACGCGAAGGAGAACGGCCGAGCCGTCCGCGTCGTCGTCGGCGGTATGGACAAGCAGTCGGTGCTGTCGGCCTTCGTGGCGGGGTTGGACTTGCCCGCCCGGTTCGGCACCAGCCTCGACGCGCTGGCCGACGGCGTTCGAGACCTGGAGGATCCGGACGGGCTCCCCATCGAGCTCATCTGGGATGGGGTGGCCGCCTTGCGCAGCTCGGACAAGGACACCTACGTCGCGGTCCGCGAGCTGCTACGGGCGGTCGACGAGCACCGGCCGGACCTTCGGGTGACCATCGTCGACCGGTAGTCGCGTGCTCATTCGAGCGCCTAGAGTTGTCGGCGCTGGACCAACCCAAAGGGGAACGCGATGAACTACAAGCCGGGCGACGTCGCAAACGGTTACGTCTTAGGCGAGGACAACCAGTGGCATCCGCTACCGGCGCCACCCACCGAGGCGATGCCATCGCAGCCCGCACAGTCGTTTCCGCCGGTCCCGCAGTATCAGCCGGTCCCACCGTATGCCGCCCCGGCGCCCGGGTATCCGCCGCAGGGCCAGCCGGGGTACCAGCCTCAGGGCCAGCCGGGGTATCAACCACAGGGGTTTGGCCAGCCGGCCGAGGGCCCAGGCTCGCCTCGACGCCGACCGGTTTACAAGGCCTGGTGGTTCTGGCTGCTGATCGTCTTCGTCCTCGTCCTCGCCGCGGGCGTCATCGGCGCCATCTCCCTGTTTCGTGCCGCGGACTCCGTTCTGACAGGGATCACCTCGAGCACCGCGGCGCCGAGGGTGACCGGCCCCTCGCCTGTCCGGACTCCCGCGAAGACCCCATCGTTGACACCCGCCCCTGCGCCCACGTCCACGGCGTCGGCGAGCGGTGGCCCGATCGCCGGAGTCACCGGGCGCGACGGTGACCTACAGTTCACCGTGACCGGCATGTCCTGTGACAAGACTCGCGTGGGCACCGAGCCGCTTGTCAAGGAGGCTGAAGGGGTCTTCTGCCTCGTCTCGGTCACCGTGACCAACACAAGCACGTCGACCGCCGACTTCAACCCCTTCTTCCAGAAGGGCTTCGACGCCGCCGGAAACAGCTACACGGTCGACCTGGCTGCCTCGATCTTCATGGACGACACGAACGGCTTCCTCGACGACATCCCCGCCGGAAAGTCGGTGAGCGGGGTGGTGCCATTCGATGTTCCAAAGGGTTCGCGGCTGGCCACGGTCGAGTTCCACGAATCGTTCACCTCCCCGGGCCTGAGACTCGCCGTTCCGTGACCGTGCGTTCGGTCACCCTTCTCGGGTCGACCGGGTCGATCGGGACTCAGGCCATCGACGTCGTCCTGGCGAACCTGGACCGGTTCCGAGTCCGTGCCTTGAGCGCCGGCGGTGCCAACCTCGAGCTACTGGCGCGGCAGGCGGTCGCGCTGCAGGTCGACGCCGTGGCAGCAGCCAACGGCAGCATCGAACAGGTGGCGGCGGTGGTTGCGGCCGCCGCACGCCAAGCGGGCTGCGCGGCATACGAGCCAGAGATTCTCGTCGGGCCGCAGGCGAGCACCGAACTCGCCAGCCGCCCAGTCGACGTCGTGCTCAACGGGATGACCGGCTCGATCGGCCTGGAGCCGACACTGGCGGCGCTGCTGGCCGGAAACACCCTTGCGCTGGCGAACAAGGAGTCGCTGATCGTCGGCGGGCCGCTGGTCAGGGCGGCCGCCCGGCCGGGGCAGCTCGTGCCGGTCGACAGCGAACACAGCGCCCTGGCCCAATGCCTGCGCGGTGGTCGCGCCCAGGAGGTGCGCCGGCTCGTGCTCACCGCCAGTGGAGGGCCCTTCCGAGGTATGCCGCGCAGCCGCCTGCGTGACGTGACCCCGGCGCAGGCCCTGGCCCACCCCACCTGGGACATGGGCCGGATGGTGACGACGAACTCGGCCACGCTGGTCAACAAGGGGCTGGAGGTCATCGAGGCGCACCTGCTCTTCGACATCCCCTTCGACCGGATCGACGTCGTCGTGCACCCGCAGTCGGTGGTGCACTCGATGGTCGAGTTCTTCGACGGCTCGACCCTCGCGCAGGCCTCACCCCCGGACATGCGCCTGCCCATTGCGCTGGGCCTCGGCTGGCCGGACCGCATTCCGGACGCGGCAGCAGCCTGCGACTGGACGCAGGCTGCGACCTGGGAGTTCTTCCCGCTCGATGACGACGCCTTCCCCGCAGTCGCGCTGGCGCGCCGGGTCGGCTCCGCCGGCGGGACCTTCCCGGCGGTCTACAACGCAGCCAACGAAGTGTCGGTCAACGCCTTCCACGACGAGGCGATCCGTTTCACCGACATCGTCGACACGGTGGCCAGGGTGGTCGAACGACACGACGGGAGTGAATCGGGGCCGCTGGACGTTGCAGCAGTGTTGCGCGCCGACCGATGGGCCCGCGGCGAGGCCCGACGGATCCTCGGGCTGAGTGAGGAGCGCGAGTGACGACCGTCTATTACCTGCTGGGCATTCTGGTCGTCGTCGTCGGCATCGGGGTGTCGATCGCGCTACACGAGCTCGGTCACCTCGTGCCGGCCAAACGATTCGGCGTGAAGTGCACCCAATTCATGATCGGCTTCGGGCCGACCATCTGGGCGCGCACCAAGGGCGAGACCGAGGTCGGGATCAAGGCGATCCCCTTAGGCGGCTATGTCCGGATGATCGGCATGATCGCCCCCCGTGCTGGCGAGGACCCCACCTCGCTGCGGACGATGTCGACCAGCCGGATGGGCACCCTCGTGGACCAAGCCCGCAAGGACTCGATGGACGAGATTGCCCCCGGCGACGAGAACCGGGTCTTCTACAAGCTCTCGGTCCCCAAGAAGGTCGTCGTCATGCTCGGCGGGCCGCTGATGAACCTCGTGCTCGCCTTCGTGGTGCTCACGGTGCTCATGACGGGGATCGGGGTCCAGCAGCCGGTGCCCACCCTGTCGACGGTCGCCGAGTGTGTGCCCACCTCGGCTCCCACGGCAGCCAAACCCTTCCCCGACTGTGTCGTCGGCGACCCGAAGGCCCCGGCAGCGATGGCCGGCCTGCAGGCCGGCGACACGGTCGTCGAAGTGTCCGGCCAGCCGGTGCAGCGCTGGGCGGAGGTCACCGAAAGGATCCGCGCAGCGCGTGGCGGAACGCTCGACTTCGTCGTCGAACGCTCAGGCACCCTCATCCCGGTCACCGCCCAGATCGCGGCGGTGACGCGCGCGGCATACACCGAGCAGGGCCTGGTCCAGGTCACCGCCGATGGTGCCGTCGTGACCGAAACCGTCGGCTATCTCGGCGCCTCGGCGAGCATCGGATTCATCCGTGAGCCGATCACCGAGGTGCCGGCGGCGATGGGGCGGATGCTGAGCCAGACCGCCACGGTGCTGCTCACCGTGCCCGAAAAGATGGTAGGGGTCTACCAGGCCGTCACCGGCCAGGCCGAGCGCGACCCCGAAGGGCCCATCTCCGTCGTCGGGGTGGCTCGGGTCGGCGGTGAGATCGCCAGCGGTCAGCTCGGTCCGGAGAGCCCGCAGTCGATCGCCTTCAAGATGCTCTGGCTGCTCTTCGGGCTCAACATCGCCCTTTTCATGTTCAACCTGCTGCCGCTGCTGCCGCTGGATGGCGGCCAGGTCGTCGGGGCGCTCTGGGAGGGCCTCAAGCGCACCGGGGCTCGGCTGCTCGGTCGACCCGACCCGGGCTATGTGGATGTCGCTAAGGGACTACCCATCGCGTATGCCGTGTCGACCCTGCTGATCGCGATGACGATCCTGCTTGTCTATGCCGACCTGGTGACGCCGGTCAAGCTCAGCTAGCGCTCTCGTTGAGCCGCGCCCGCAGAGGCGTCAAATCGACAGGCGGGTGCCTTCGAGTGCGGCGACGGCCTCAGCCGGCCCGACGAGCGAGACGTTGGCGACGGACTTGCGGCCGTAGGAGTAGAGCACCACGTCGGCAACCGATCCGCGCACGACGACCGACGCGTCGGCCGCACCGTCCGCGGTCTTCTTGGCGACGTGCCTTCCCACTCGATCCGCGTCGAGGACGACCCCGACCGGGGACCGCTTATAGAACATCCCCGCGGCCCGGGTCAGGCCCGACCACACGGCCTTCTCCAGCCCCGCTTCCAAAGCCCGGGCCGTCCAGCCGGGCTGGGCACGCAGGACGTCTTCGTGGTGAACGAAGAACTCCATCCGGTTCATCGCCTCATCAACCGCCGCGATCGAGGCCGCGCTCCACCAGGGCGGCCCGCTGCGCACCCGACCCACGAGCTCGTCGAAATCGCTGGTCGCCAGCTCGTCCTGGGCCCGCTCGAGCCGCGAAGCCAGGGGCTTGACGATGATCCCGACGGCCAGATCGGGCCGGGTCTCGCGAAGGACGAGGTGCGCGGCGAGATCGCGGACCACCCACGGGCTGCACATCGTGGCAGCGGTCGGTCCCACGGCGAGCATGGTGTCGCAGAGCGCCTGGCGCTCCTGCTGGGCGTAACGGGTCACGCAGCCGATCGTGTCACACTCTCGTCCTGCCGAGCCGACGAGGCTCAGCGCGTACGGCGCTCGGGCCGGCCGATGGCCACTGCCGAGGCGAGCACGACGGCAAATCCGGCTAGCTGCGCCCACCCCAAGCGCTCGTCGAGCACCAGCACCCCGAGCAGGACCGCGACCACGGGGATGAGGTAGGTGACGGTCGAGCCGACCTGCTGCCCGACCGCCCGATAGACATCGAACTGCATGACATAGGCCAGGCCGGTGCCGACGACCGCGAGGAAGATCAGGGACGCGATTGGCGGGCCGAGGCTGGCGGCCGTGGAGGTTCCGGTGCCTGCCGCCGCAACTGCGCTCTTCACGGGCGACCACGGGTATGCCGCCTGGTCGCGGTGGGTGAGCCACCACCCGAGTACGACGAGCGCCATCTGGGCCGCCCCCGAGAGCACTTGGGCCGCCGGCATCGCCAGCCCCCCGAGATCGGCGCCGTGCAGGAACCGCTTGACATACGTCCAGCCCACGCCGTAGCACGATCCGGCGATCACGACGATGGCGAAACCGAGCGGGTCCGGCCGGCCGGCCGCCGCCCACGGCTCGGAGATCACGATGACCCCGAGGAAACCGGTGCCGACTGCGACCAGCTTCGGCGCGGCGAGCCGCTCTTGCGGGACGAGCGCGATCGTGGCGAGCACGGTCGCCAAGGGCGTCGTCGCATTGCCGATGCCGGCCAGCGCCGAGCTCACCCGGGTCTCGCCCAGCGGAAAGAGCAGGAAGGGCAGCGTGCAGATGAACAGCGCCGACACCTGCAGATGGGCCCAAACCCGCCGCGAGCGAGGCAACGGTGTGCCTGTGATCGCGAGCAGGACGGCGAGCGTGACTCCTCCGATGATCACCCGCCCGCTGCCGACCTGCACCGGGTCGAAGGCCTCGAGCGCGATCTTGATGAGCAGGAAACTCGCGCCCCAGATGAGCGAGATCGCGAGGAACTTCACCTGCCACGTCACCCGTGGCGGGCGCACCACCGGCGTGCTCACCGCGGGCTCGCCAGGCGCTGTTCGCGAACCGCAGGGGCGCGGTCGGCGAGGCGGTTCAGGCGCATGGGGCGATACTGCCCGGCCGGCCGGGCCGGGGCATCGCAGTGTCACGGAGTGACCCAACGGCGGTCCACCCACTGGCACGTCGAGCTGCGCGCGCTCAGTCGGCGCGCAGCCCCTCCAGCTCGGCCCGGGCCCGACGCAGGCCGCGCTGCGCGGTGGCGGCCCTTGTGTCGGCGTCGGCGAGGGAATCGGCGGTTTGGTCGCGGTGCGCTCGCGCTGCCGCGAGCTCCCGCTGCAGCTGCGCGATGCGGTTCTCGGCGAGCTCGAGCTCGGCAGTGAGGACGCCGCGCCGGCCGGTCGCCGCCGTCGCTGCTGCCATTGCCTCGTGCAGGCGGGCTTGCGCTGCGGCGAGCTCGTCGTCGCTGTCGTCCCTACCGTCGCGGTCCTCGCTGTCTTCGCTGTCCTCACTGTCCTCGCGGTCGGAGCCGAGCGACCCCCTCGCGCTGGCCGAGCGAGATGACCCGAGCGGGCCTGACCCGCGGACACGCTCGCCGGGGCGGACCAGTCGCAGCGGCCGTGCGGTGGCTTCGTGCAGGTCGACCTCTCCGAACCCGGCATACTCCAAGGCCCGGGTGAGCCGTCCGGAGGTGACGGCCGCGGTGGCCGCGGGGTCGGCGCAGGCTGCGACGAGGGTGGTGGCGACGGCGCGGGCAGTCGCGGGTGACAGCACTGGGCCGGATGCTCGCGCCAGCTCGGCGGTCTCGGCGACGAGCCGGTCCACCAGGGCGGAGCGCTCACGGCCGAGCTCGACGAGAGCCGCGCCGTCCAGTCGCTCCTGGGCTCGGCGCAGGCGATCGGCGAGGTCGGCCAACTCCTCGACGGAGTCCGGTCGAAGCCGGACCATGACGTTGACCGCCCCGGCAGCAACGGTCGGCTTGCGCAGGGCGGTGATCGCGGCGGCCAGGGCAGTGTCGCCAGCGGCCTTGGCTGCCCCGGCGAGCTGACCACGTCGGGGAAGGAACGCCTCGGGGGCCAATCCATAGAGTTCGTCAAGGACGCCGTCCAGCCGCTCGTCAAGGCGCTCGTCGGGCGACCCTCCGGGCGTGGTGACGAGCCCTGCATCGGTCGGATCGGCGCCCATGGCGGTCATCGTGCCACGGCTACGCTTTCGCCCATGAGTGAGATCGCCGTCGCAGTCATCGGAGCTCGCGGCCGGATGGGGGCGACCGTATGCCGCGCCATCGAGGCCTCCCCGGGCATGCACGTGGTCGGGGCCTTTGACGTCGGCGACGACTTGGGCGACCTCGGGGGGGCCGAGGTCGTCGTGGAGTTCTCGGTGCCGGCAGCGTCGCCGACCAATGTCGGGTATTGCGTCGCGCGGGGCGTGCACGTCGTGGTCGGCACCACCGGGTGGGATGAGGGACGTCTCGCGACGCTGCGCGAGCAGGTGGCGGCCGCGGCGCCAGCCCGCGCAGGCGGCGGGGTCGGGGTGCTCATCGCCCCGAACTTCGCCATCGGGGCGATCCTCATGATGCGCTTCGCCCAGCAGGCCGCCCGGTTCTTCGAGTCGGTCGAGATCATCGAGTTGCACCATCCGGCCAAGGTCGACGCGCCGTCGGGCACCGCCGTGCGGACGGCTCAACTCGTCGCGGGAGCTCGTGACGCGGCTGGGCTCGGACGGGTGCCGGATGCCACGACGACCGATCCCGACGGGGCACGCGGCGCCTCGGTGGACGGCATACCGGTGCATTCGGTGCGGTTGCGCGGTCTTATCGCGCACCAAGAGGTGCTGTTCGGCAGCGTGGGCGAGACGCTGACGATCCGGCACGACTCACTCGATCGGGAATCATTCATGGCGGGGGTGCTCGAAGGAGTGCGCGGCGTGGCCGGGCATCCTGGGGTCACCGTCGGTCTGGAGCATTATCTCGGCATCGGGTGACGGGCCAGAGGACAGAGCCCCACCCGCTATTCGGAGGTTACGGCCCTGTTCGGAGGGTGCCTGCCCCCGATCAGGAACAGAACCTCCGAATAGCAGGGGGGCATGCCGTTCACCTGCTCAGTCGGCCGTCTACGCGCGTCGCTGCATGATTCTGCCGGTGCCCGCGAGCCGTGCGACGGTGTCGGCGATCTCGGGGGCGCCGAAGGGGGCGAAGACGACCTCATCGAAACGGACGTGTCTGACCTCGAGGCCCGGGGCGGTTGCGGCGTCCGCCACGAGAAGCACCGGGACGTCGTTGAGGCGGCTGTGCCCGTTGATCGCGCTGATGAGCCACTGGGTGTCATCGGGGGGCACCTCGTTGACCATGACGATGACGGAGATTGCGCGGGCCTCAGGGTCGATAAGCCGGGACATGGCGGCATGGCCGTCTGGTACTCCGTCGACCTCGAAACCCGCCATCTCTAGGTCGGCGGTGAGCGTTCGACGGATCGGTTCGGCGTCGGCGCAGACGAGCACCAGCGGCGCCGAACCGCCGGTGTCGCTGCCGGCTTGCGGGCCCGCCGCGGGTAGCCGTCGGGCCACGGAGGCGGCGGTCCAGGGGAGACCGTTCCTTCCGCCGACGGTGCGGTTGAGTGTCGTGGCGATCGCAGGAAATGGGGTTCGTTCGGCGCTCAGCTTGGAGATGAGTGCCGCCACCTGGCTGTCCTGGGCCGTACTCGGCCGGCCGACCGACGACCGTGGCGCTGCCAGGGGAACCTCGTCACACGCTGCCAAGGCCGCGCCCAGCTTGTCGATCGGAACCGCTGGTGACCACAAGAAGCCCTGACCTTGCTGGCACCCCAATGAGCGGAGGAAGGCGTACTGCTCCATCGTCTCCACCCCTTCGCCGACGGTAGCGGCGCCCACGGCTGCGGCGAGGGAGATGATGCTGGCGCAGATCGCCTCGTCGTCCGCGCTCTCTCCAATGCCGGCCACGAACGTCCGGTCGAGCTTGAGCGTGTGCGCGGGGTACTTGTGGAGGTACAGCAGCGAGTTGTAGCCGGTGCCGAAGTCGTCCATTGCAATCTTGACACCGAGCCGCGACAGCGCGGCGAGTGTCCCTGCCGTGGCCTCCTCATCCTCGATGAACGCCGACTCGGAAACCTCCAGAGTCAGGCGATCCGGCCGCAGCCCGCCGCTGTTCAGCGCACGTTGCACCTTGGCGACCGCGTCGTGGTCGAGCTGGTGGACGGAGAAGTTGACGGCTACGTCGAGTTCGCGACCCCGGTGTGTCAGGGTCGCGGTGTCCCGGATGGCCTGCTCAAACACCCAGTCCCCCAGCTGTCCGATAAGCCCCGTCGCCTCCGCGAGTGGGATGAACCGATTCGGGCCTAGGAGCCCCCATGCCGGGTGTTGCCACCTCACCAGCGACTCGACCCCCATCACCTGCCCCGAGGCCAGGTCCACCAGCGGCTGGTAGTGCACGACAAACTGGGTGACCGTGCCCTGCAGCCCCACGCGCAGATCTGCCTCCAGGCTCCGGCGGAACGTCGTCACCGCTCGTTGTTCTTCGGTGAACAGCACGACGTGTCCCGGGCCCCGGCTCTCGGCATCCTGCAGGGCCGCATCCGTCGACCTGAGGAGCGCGTCCACGCTGTGGCCGCGGCTGTGGATGGCCACGCCGGCACATGCTGAGATCGGCACCGGCACGTCCGCGACGACGAAGGGATGCTCCAGGCTACGGACAAGGCGCTCGGTGAGCTCCACCGCGCTGTCGGGCCGGTCGAGGTCATGCCAAAGCACGAGGAACGCATCCGCCGAGGACCTGCACAATGTGTCCCTGGGACCAAGCTGTTCCTGGAGCCGCTCAGCGACCTGGCCGAGTAGGGCGTCACCGCCCCGGTACCCCAGACTGTCGATGACTTGTTGGTACCGGTGGAGGTCTAGGCGGGTGACCGCGATGCCGACTCCCCGCCGGTCGGCCTCACCGACGGCCTGTTCGATTCGGTCGAACATCAGGAGCCGGTTGGGGAGGCCGGTGAGCTGGTCGTGAAGGGACCGGGGAGCCACGGAGCGCCGCACCTCATGCATGGCGGCGATGCTGCGGTGGCTGATCACGGCTCCGGTGACGCCGTTGATGACCGATGGCGTGAGCCTGACGCTGAACCAGCGGCTCTCGCTGGGGGAGTGGCACGGGTAGTCGTGGCTGAAGTGGTCCAGCGAGCCGGCAAGCACGTGACGGATACCTTCAGCGACGATCGCCGCAGACCGGGCGCCGCTGTGCATTCGGTCTTTAGCGGCATGGTCACAGGTCTCGAGGTAGCTGACTCCGACTCCGCATCCCTCGTCCGTCCCCCCGTTGGCCACGCCGAAGTCGCGCCACGCCTGGTTGACGGCAACGATCCTGCCCCCGGAGTCGACGACGCAGGTGGGCTCCTCCAACGAGTCCAGAAGTCCCCGCGCCAGCTGGAGGTAGCCCTCGGCCTCCTTCTCCACGTGTCCGCGCTGGAGCGCCCACAGCAGGGCGGCGGCCAAGCCCGCACCGTCCTGTTCCTCCCGAGTCGGCTGGGCTTCCTCCCCGCCTGCCAGCACCCATAAGGACAGCGGGCTGTCGGCGCCTCCAGTGACGGCCATCAGCACCGTTTCGGGGTTCGCGGCCCGTACTCCCAGCACGTGGGGCAGGGACATGTTGGTCAGCACCGCGTCAACGTGATGGGCCGCCAGGTAGACCCTGGCTGCGTTCAGGTCGGGCTCGCTCCAGACCTGCGCGTTCGGGAACTCAGCGGTCAGCGTCGCGCGTATCGGCTCGCAGTCGGCCAGTGCATCCTCGATGAGCAGAAAGCGCAGAGGCGAGTTCCTGTCCAGCAGGGTCAGCTCGTTTCGCCCCTCCCGCAGCGTCATCAGGCCAGCGCCGACAAAACTCGGATGTGGCCGGATGAGACGCAGGACTCGCCGTCGACGGGCCTGATCGCAAGCGGGAGGTGACCGGTTACGCCGGGCAGACCCGTCGGTCGCATCAGGAAACAGACTGGCACTCGGATCAACGCGAGCACCGGCGTCGCACCGGGGCGACGCCGGGCGTTTCCGGGTGGTGGTCGACGTGCGCAGGTCATGGTTATCCTGCTATTTTATCACGGCCTGCCTAAGTGGTCTACGACGGTCAATCGATATGACAGGCAAGATAAGGGAGAGTCCCGCGGAGGGGCGGGCTATGAGGACTGTCCGATGCCTACGGGTCAGCCCTCGTGTGAGGGCGACGGCGTCATTGCGGTTGCTATTGCCGATATTGGCCATGGAGTTTACTTGGAGTAGTGGCGTTCGTTGTGGCCCATTTCGTCGTGAGTTTCTGCCAGGTCGGCGACGAAGCCGATCACAGCGGCCTGATTGGGGGGCGCCAGGCCGGGGGAGGGACGGCCTGCCTTATCGCAGGTGGTGGGGTACGCTGCCCGCATGACGATATCGCCGCGCGCCGGCGAGAAACAGGAGGCGGTCGTCGCTGCCCAAACTCTCCGGTCCCCAGAAGATGCCGTGAGCTCGGTGCTGGACGCGACGCGAGCGCTTCTCTGGGTCGATTCCGCCGAGCAGGTTGCTGCACTCGCTGCCAAATTGGTGACGGCGCTGGGTGGCACGCTCACGCCGGCGCAGGAGGCCCCCTATGACTGCCTGCCTATCGATCTCTCGTTCGGGATTGGGGCGCCCCAGCTGCCAACGCTTCCCGATGATGTGCTGAGCCGGAAACTCTTCGAACGACACCTAGTCGGATTCGCCCGCGATGCTCACCAGGCTCTCGAACTCTTGGACCGGCCCAAGCGGCTCGCTGAGGACGCATCCCTTGATGCACTGACGGGACTCGCGAATCGACGGATGTTGGGGCGGGCCTTAGGGCGCGTCGCGGCGGAGGACGCGATCATCATGATCGACCTGGACCACTTCAAGGGAGTTAACGACGCTTTCGGCCACGACCAGGGCGACCGAGTCCTTTGCGAGTTTGGGGGCGCGCTACGCGCCACCACTCGGGCGGCCGACCGTGCGGTTCGCTTCGGTGGCGAGGAGTTCGTCGTCCTGCTCGCTGCCGGGGACCCGGAGGCCTTTCTCCTTCGACTTCGGCACGTGTGGGAGGACAGGCGTCCGCGGCGTGTGACGTTCTCGGCCGGGATCGCCCTTGCTCGGACGGATCCGTGGTGCGCTCTCGGGGCCGCAGACCGGGCACTGTACCGGGCCAAGGATGCCGGGCGTGACCAGTGGCAGTGGGCCGTGACGGACGACTACCAGTGACGGCCCCGCACGCACAGGACCACGAGGCCTCGCAAGAAGGCGGCTTCGTGGCGGTCAGCGAGATAAGCGTGCCGGCCGCCGGGCGCGCGGCACTAGACGCCGCCTTCGCTGACCGACTGGGTGCCGTCGACGGCTGGCCCGGTTTCCGGGGCCTGCAGGTGTGGGCGTCACGCGAGGACGAAGAAAGCCTACTGATGGTGTCCTGGTGGGACAGCGAGGCCTGCTTCACGGCATACATGGGCTCCTCGGACCATCGAGAGTCGCACCGCCGGATTCCCACCGGGGCGACCCGCCCGCGGGCGCGCGGGTTCAAACGCTATGGGGTGATCGCCCGATGACCGCTGCGCGTGTCCGGCCGCGGGATGTAGAGAGCTACCTGGACGTCGCGGCGGCCGGCAACGGGCGAACGGGAGTCCGCATGACCCTGGACCTCCTCGACCGTGGTTCGACCTTTGACGACGTCATCGTCAACCTTCTCGGCGCAGCCCAGCATGAGGCGGGGCAGCGCTGGATGCGAAGCTCGTGGTCCGTCGTCGAGGAGCACGTGGTCAGCGGCGTCACTCAGAAGGCGCTCGACGCCCTATCCGGCACGTTGGACGAGGAACCGACCACGGGGCCTGTCGTGGTGACCTGCGCGGAAGGTGACTGGCACTCCCTCGCCGGTCAGATGTTCGCCGAGCAACTGCGCGGACGAGGCGTCGCCGTGGTGTTCCTCGGCGCTTCTACGCCCGCCCGGCAGGTGGAAGAGTTCCTCTCCCGCCACCGTGCCGAGGCTCTAGCCATCAGCTGCAACTTGCCGCTGTTCTTCGGGGGCGTTGTCTCACTGGTTGCCGCCGCACACGCGCATGGGATCCCGGTCCTGGCCGGAGGGCGAGGTCTGGGCGCCGGCCCGCTGCGGTCGAACCGGTTGGGGGTCGACGCTTGGGCCGACGGCATCGACGCAGCTATCGACGTCCTGAACTCCTGGCGGCGTGATCCTCCGGCACTGTCGAAAGGCGGCGCCCTCCTCGACCCGCGCGCTATTGAGCTCAATTCACTCGCCCCGGAGTTGGGCGAACGTGCCTTTGAGTCCTTGGAACTGAGAATGCCAGCGCTCTCCGCGTACAACGACGCGCAGCGTGCCCGCACGTTGGAGGACCTCGTCTCTATGGTGAGGTTCACCGCAGCAGCCCGAATGGTCGACGAGCCAGCTGTACTGAGCGAGTTTCTGACGTGGCTGCTGGACGTGCTGCGTCCCCGCGGGGTCCCGAGCCACGCGGTCGTCGCCGGCTTGGTCGCGCTCGAGCCGGCTGTCTCCAAAGTCGACCCGGCTGCCGGACGGCTCGTCCTTGCCGCGGCTCACGCCGCCGCCCAATCTCCGACCTGAACGACGACGTCTCTCGATCGTCCTGCCACAAAGTCTGACGCGCGACACCCACCCGGCCAGCCCTCGCGACCTTGCCTTACACCGGCGGACACCGGCGGACACCGGCGGACACCGAGGAAGCCGACGCCGACGGCCGCTGTCGCCGCGGCATCGCGTCCCTTGAACCGGGGCCAGAGCAGGGCGACGAAGGCGGTGTTTTGTGCTTCGGCACGACGCAGGCTGACCCGGTCCCGGCCTGCTATTCGGAGGTTCCGTTCCTGGTCGGAGGATGCGTCCCCCCGATCAGGAACGAAACCTCCGAATAGCGGGGGGTGGGGTGCTCGCCCTTGATGGACGGGCCTGATGGATGTCAGGGCCGGGGCTGGGCATCCTGGCCGGTCGACAAGGCCCAGTGCGGGTGGGCACGCCATCAGCAAAGGGGCCCGCGCCGACATCAGAAGCCTCCGCCCTGCCGCACCTGCCGGGATGTGACTGCCAACACGGTCTGGTTGGTAGACAGCGTTGGCCGCCCGGAAGATGCTGGCGATATGAGCACAGCAGAAGGGACTCTCCCCCAGGGAACGCTCACCATCGAGCTCGAGGACGCCGCCACTCGCAAGTCATGGGTCGGCAGGCTGGGACTCATCTCCGGGACGATGCAGATGTGGCACTTTGTCGGCCTCCTCGACGGCCAGGTGCGCTACGACAGCTCGACGTTCTCGGCGCCGTACAGCTGGGGGCACCTGCCCCTCGGCCGAACCATGCTGCCGCAAGATGAGTGAGCGCCTGGGATGAACGAGGCGCTGGATGAGTTGCGCGGTGAGATCGCAGCCGATCAGTGGGTACTTGTCGGCCGCGGCGATCAGGCCTGGCGCGACCACTATCGGCGGGAGGCTGGCGAATAGCCCTGCGATTCGCCGTCACCGACCCGCTTAGCTCCATCCGAATGCTCGGAGGCCCGCTGCGACTGCGGCGCCGACGGCGACGACGACGATGAACGGCGCCCTCAAGGTCAAGGCGACGATCGCCGCGCCCAGGCCGACGACGCGCGCGTCGAGAGTCAAGCCGCCACCTGTTGCCGCGAACGTCTGCACCACGACGAGCGAGGTCAGCAGAGCGACAGGCAATAGCCCGGTGACCCGCCGGACTCGTCGACCCTCGAGTTTGCCGGGCGGCACGAGGTGTCCGGCCAGCTTGGTGAGATAGGCGAGTGCGCAGGCGAGCAGCACCGCCACCCACAGGCTCATGTGCGCCCGCCCTGGCCCGGCCGCCCGCCCTGACCCGGCCACAACCCGACCACGACCGCAGCGAGCGCCGCCACGAGGACCGGCACCCCGGCGGGAGCCACGGGCGCGACGACCACAGTGAGCACGACGGCGACGGCCGCTGTCCCCGCCGCATCGCGTCCCTTCAACCGAGGCCAGAGCAGGGCGACGAACGCGGCTGCGGCCGCGGCGTCCAAACCCCACCGGCGGGGATCCCCGAGCGTGTTGCCGAGCACCGCACCAGCGAGGGTGAAGGCGTTCCAGAAGAGATAGACCGCCCATCCGGTCGTCCAGAAGCCCTGCCGCCGATGGTGGTCGGCCTCCTGGGCGATCCCCACCGCCGTCGACTCGTCGATGGTGAGCTGCGCAGCGACCGCCCGCGCCGCCCCACGTGTGCCCAGGAACTCCGACACCTGAAGGCCATAGAGCCCGTTGCGGATGCCGAGCAGGGTCGACGTCGCGATCGCGGCGAGCCCCGTGCCGCCCGCGCCGATGACGCCGACAAAGGCGAACTGCGACCCGCCGGTGAACATCAGCGCTGAGAGGGCGACCGTCTGCCAGACGTCCAGCCCGGAGGCGACGCTCAGCGCGCCGAAAGAGATCCCGTAGGCACCCGTGGCGACCCCTACCGACCAGGCTTGGCGCTGCACGGCGGCGCGGGCGGCGCGCTCGCGCAGCCCGATCGCCTCGTCCCCTTCAGGGTCCCGGTCCCCGCCTTTCTCGGCCATCTCCCGATCGTCTCAGAGGCATCCGGATGCGTGTTTGGATGGTCCGGTGGGTGATCGTATGCCGCCGCGGGGCGGCTCCCGGGGAGCGCGCGGCATACGCGGCGCCGGTTCCATATGCGGCGCGGGTTCCACACCCGGTGCCGGTTCCACACGCGGTGCCGGTTCCGCACGCGGCGCGCCCGTCGGACGCGTTGCACCTCGGCTGCCGCTCGTCGTCGGGGCACTGGCGACGGCGCTGGCTGCGTGCTCCAGCCCAGGATCGACCCCACAGGGCAGCGTGGAGGCCTTCTATCGGGCCCTCGGCGCCAAGGACACGACTACGGCGTGCGGCCTCGTCGCCTATTCCGGCATCCCGCTGTCCGGCGATGACCTCGTGCTGTGCCGCTCAGGCTTCGACGCCGTCGTCACCCAGGTGGCCACGTCCGAGGAACTCGGCCAACTGCGGACCACGACCGTGACCGGTGCCACCATCGACGGTGCGCGGGCCCAGGTGCGGGCCGAGGACATCACCGGGGTGCCGGCGGCATACCGGCAGGCCGTCTCGCTGGTGCTCGTCGACGGTCGGTGGTTCATCGAGAGCCCATTGACCTGAGCGGCCGACACGCGCCGTGAGATCACGGCGCTCGGGCCACTGAGTCGGGTTTCACTACCCCGCCGGGTGCCATCGCGCAGGCGCGGCAGCATACTGAGGGTCATGTACGGGAACGACTTCGACATCGACGACCCGGGTGCGGGCCCCCTCAACGCTGCGGACGGTGGTGCGGTCGAGGCCGCGGCCGCTCACGAAGATCGTCGAGCCGAGCTCGGCACGACGAGCTTCGACGCGATCATCGCGGCCGACCAGCGGGTCGAGCCCCACGACGACATGCCCGAGGAGTATCGGCAGACCCTCATCCGCCAAGTCGCCCAGCATGCGCACTCCGAGATCATCGGGATGCAGCCTGAGGGCAACTGGATCGCTCGGGCCCCGTCACTGCGTCGCAAGGCGATCCTCATCGCCAAGGTGCAGGACGAAGCCGGACACGGGCTCTATCTCTACTCGGCCGCCGAGACCCTCGGGATCGACCGCGAGGAGTTGCTCGACCGACTGCACACGGGCAAACAGAAGTACTCGTCGATCTTCAACTACCCGACGCTGACCTGGGCCGATTGCGGCGCCGTTGGCTGGCTCGTCGACGGCGCGGCCATCATGAACCAGGTGCCGCTGTGCCGCTGCTCCTACGGCCCCTACGCCCGGGCGATGATCCGCACGTGCAAGGAGGAGTCCTTCCATCAGCGGCAAGGATTCGAGCTTCTCTGGGAGCTCATGCGCGGCACCCCCGAGCAGCAGGCGATGGCCCAAGATGCGACCAACCGCTGGTGGTGGCCGGCGCTGGCGATGTTCGGTCCCCGCGACAGTGGCGAACACGCCGTCAAGGGCGGGCACACCGCCCAGTCGATGGCCTGGGGCATCAAGCGGTTCAGCAACGACGACCTGAGGCAGAAGTTCGTCGACATGACCGTCCCACAGGCTGAGCGGCTCGGCGTCAAACTCCCGGACCCCGACCTGAAGTGGAACGCCGATCGAGGCCACTACGACTTCGGCGAGATCGACTGGGACGAGTTCTGGCGGGTCATCAAGGGCGACGGACCGTGCAACGCCCAACGCATGGAGCGCCGGGTCGCGGCGCACGAGCAGGGTCGCTGGGTTCGAGAGGCAGCGGCGGCGTATGCCGCCAAGGAGGCGTCGCGGCGCGAGGCCGCCACGCGCGAAGGGAGTGCGGCATGAGCGAGGGAACCCTTCCACTGTATGAGGTCTTTGTCCGGGCCAAGCGAGGTCTGTCCCACGTCCACGTCGGGTCGGTCCATGCGCCCGACGCGACGATGGCGGTGCGCAACGCCCGCGACCTCTACACCCGCCGGCAGGAGGGCGTGTCGATCTGGGTCGTCGCCGCGGCCGACATCGTGGCCAGTAGCCCCGACGAGAAGGACTCCTTCTTCGACCCCGCCGGGGACAAGGTCTATCGTCACCCGACCTTCTATAACGTGCCAGAGGATGTCGAATACCTGTGAGCGACAACGGAACCGGCGGCACGTTCAGCGCTCAGGCCGCCTCCGCCTCCTATCTGCTCGGCCTTGGTGACGACGCGCTGGTCTATGCCCAGAGTCTCGGCAGCTGGCTCACCTGGGCTCCGGCCCTCGAGGAGGAGATGGCTCTGGCCAACGTCGCCCTCGACCTCATCGGTCAGGCTCGCCCCCTGCTCACCCTCGTCGGTCAGCTCGACGGCACCGGGCGCTCCGAGGACGATCTGGCCTACCAGCGCGACGAGCGGGACTTCCACAACGTCCACCTCGTCGAGCAGCCCCGCGGGGACTTCGCCCGGGAGATGGCGCGGATGCTGTGGTTCGCGGCATACCACCGCGAGCTGTATGGGGCTTTGCGGGCCAGCACGGAGCCGACCCTGGCGGCGATCGCCGCGAAGGCGCTCAAGGAGGTCCGCTACCACTTCGATCACGCCAGCCAATGGGTGGTGCGCCTCGGCGACGGCACGCAGGAGTCTCACGAGAGGATGTCGGCGGCGCTGAGCTGGGCCGCCCCGTATGTCGACGAACTCTTCGAAGACGACTCGAGCTCGGTCTCCGCAGCCGGGACGGGCCTCGGGGTGCTTCCCTCGACTCTGCGGCCGGCGGCACAGGTGGCCGTCGAGGCCGTCGTCACCCAGGCCACACTCACGCTGCCACCGCCCTCGCGGTGGCGCTCACGCGGTGGTCGCGACGGGGTGCACTCCGAGCCGATGGGTGCGCTGATCGCCGAGATGCAGCACCTGGCCCGCGCTCACCCCACCGCGACCTGGTGAGCAGGTGAGAGCATGAGCGAGGTCAGTGCTCCGGTCGGTGTCACGACCGCCTCCAGCGCCGTTCTCGCGGCGGTCCGCGCCGTGCCCGACCCCGAGATCCCGGTCATCTCGATCGAGGACCTCGGCATCCTGCGCGAGCTAAGCGTCGACGAGAAGACCGGCAAGGTCCACGCGGTCATCACGCCGACCTATTCCGGCTGCCCGGCTATGCGTGCCATCGAGGACGACATCGCCCGGGTATGCCGTGCCCACGGCTTCACCGCGGTCGTGTCCACGCGGCTCGCCCCGGCCTGGACCACCGACTGGATCGGCGAGTCCGCACGAGAAGCGTTGCGACGCTTCGGCATCGCCCCGCCCGGGCTGGCCCCGGACCCCGGCGACGACGCCGGGGCGGCGCCCAGGCGTCCCGTCCCCGTGACGATCGGGGGCCCGCGGCATACGGTCGCGTGTCCCAGGTGCGGCAGCGAGCGTACGAGCGAGTTGTCGCGGTTCGGATCCACCGCGTGCAAGGCCCTCCGTCGCTGCGATGACTGCGGCGATCCCTTCGACGAGTTCAAGGCGTTCTAAATGACCGGACTGCTCACCGCCCCGGCAACCCCCCGGCGGGCCACCTTCCACCCACTCACCGTGAGCGACGTCGAGACGCTCACCGACGAGGCAACGGCTATCACCTTCACCGTGCCCGCTGACCTCGCCGAGCTCTACCACTTCGCCCCGGGGCAGCACCTCACGGTGCGCCGCGTCGTCGACGGGGCCGAGGTCCGCAACTCGTATTCGATCTGCCAAGCGGCGCATGGCGGGCGTCCAGGCACCTTGCGGGTCGCCGCGGCGAAGGTTCCCGGCGGGCGGATGTCACCGTGGCTCGTCGACGAGGTGCGCCCGGGTGACGTCTTGGACGTCATGACCCCGATGGGCACCTTCACCTGCCCGACGCAGCCCGACGTGGCCCGTCACCACCTCGCGATCGCAGCGGGCTCGGGTATCACGCCGGTGCTCTCGCTCGTGAGCACCGTTCTGCAGGACGAACCGCAGTCGCGGGTCACGGTGCTCTTCGGCAACCGGCGGACGGCGACCATCATGTTTCTTGAGGAGCTCGAAGACCTCAAGAACCGTTACGGCGCAAGGCTGCACCTGATCCACGTGCTCTCCCGCGAGGCACCCGACGTCGAGCTCTTCTCCGGCCGGCTCGACCGCGAGCGCCTGGCCCGGATCTTCGACACCCTGGTGCCGGTGTCGGGGGTCGACGAGGTCTATCTGTGCGGGCCGTTCGGCATGGTCCAGGACGCCCAAGGGCTGCTCGGTGAGCTCGGGATGGATCCCCACCACGTCCACCATGAGATCTTCCACGTCGACGAGTCGGGCGCTCCCAAGCCGAAGCCCATCGTGGTGGACACCTCCGCGCCCCCGGCGGCCGTGGTCACGGTCTCGCTCGACGGGCGGACCACGGTCATCCCCATGCCGACCCGGGAGGAGACGATCCTCGACGCGACGCTGCGGGCTCGACCCGATGCCCCCTACTCGTGCACAGGCGGGGTGTGCGGCACCTGCCGGGCCCGGGTGGTCTCGGGTGAGGTGCGGATGGACCGCAACTACGCCCTGGAGCCCGATGAGGTCGCGGCCGGGATCGTGCTGGCCTGCCAGTCTCACCCGGTGAGCGACACGGTCGAGCTCGACTACGACGCCTGACGTCGCTCGTAGTGGACGAAAGCGAAACCGTCCCGCGGCATACGGGCGGTTTCGCTCCACTCGGCGGGGTCGATCTGCGGAAAGGTGACCGACCCGTCGGCGTCTTGGTCGATCTCGGTGATGACCAGGCGGGTGGCATAAGGCATCGCCAGCCGATAGACCTCACCGCCGCCGGCGACCCACAGCTCCGTCGGGCCGGCGAGGGCGAGCCCCTCGGCGAAGGAATGAGCCGCCTCGACGTCGGCGTGCGCCCAGGTGGGATCGCGGGTGAGCACGACTGTCCGTCGCCCCGGCAGAGCACGACCGATCGAATCAAACGTGCGCCGACCCATGAGCAGGGTGTGGCCCATCGTCGTGTGCTTGAAGTGGGCAAGGTCCTCGGGCAGGTGCCACGGCATCCGGCGTCCGTCTCCGATGACCCCGCCCCGGGCCACGGCCGCGATCATTGCCACGCTCATATGGCCAGTCTCGCACCGACGCCGTCACACGGCGATGGGGGCCTTGATGCCCGGATGTGGGTCATAGCCGACGATCTCGATGTCAGCGAGGTCGAAGGCATCCACGGCCCTGCCAGGGGTCAGCCGCAGCGTAGGTAGCGCCCGCGGCACTCGGGTCAGTTGCAAGCGCGCCTGCTCGACGTGGTTGCGATAGAGGTGCGCGTCGCCGAGCGTGTGCACGAAATGGCCGGGCCGCAGGCCGGTCACCTGCGCGACCATCGCGGTGAGCAGAGCGTAGGAGGCGATGTTGAAGGGCACCCCGAGGAAGACGTCGGCCGAGCGCTGATAGAGCTGACAGTCCAAGAACGCCGGGTATGCCGTGTGCTCGCCCGCCGCCTGCGCCTGGGTGGCCGCTGGGGAGGTGTCGGGGCGGACGTAGAACTGAAAGAGCGCATGGCAGGGGGGCAGTGCCATGGCGTCGACGTCGGCGACGTTCCAGGCAGAGACGATGTGCCGGCGGGAGTCGGGATTGGTGCGTATCGAGCTGACGACCCGGGTGATCTGGTCGATCGTGCGCCCGTCGGGAGTGCCCCAGGCTCGCCACTGGCGGCCATAGACGGGGCCGAGCTCGCCGTCGGCATCGGCCCACTCGTCCCAGATCGTGATGCCACGCTCGTGCAGCCAGCGCACGTTGGTGTCACCGCGCAGAAACCACAGCAGCTCGCCGACGATCGATCTGGTATGCAGCCGCTTGGTCGTGAGCAGGGGGAACCCGTCGGCGAGGTCGAAGCGCATCTGGTGACCGAAGACGCTTCGAGTGCCGGTGCCGGTGCGGTCGGACTTGTCCACTCCGGCAGTGAGGACATGGTCAAGCAGGTCGAGGTACTGGCGCACGTCAGCACGCTACAGGGGCGACCGGGACGTGGCGGCGCTGCCAGGACCCTGCAGCATCCGGGATAGCCTGACGCCCATGACTGACCCGATCTTCGGACGCGTCCTCACTGCGATGGTCACCCCGATGACTCCCGATGGGGCCGTCGACGACGCCGGTGTGCTTCGGGTTGCCGAGCACCTGCTCGATCACAGCCACGACGGCATCGTCGTCAACGGCACAACCGGGGAATCGTCCACTCTGACCTCCGACGAGAGCATCCACGTCATCGAGCTGGTCGCCAAGCATGTCGGCGACCGGGGGGTCGTTCTCGCCGGGGTCGGCTCGAACGACACCGCGCACAGCATCGAGATGGCTAAGCGCGCGGCGGCCGCCGGCGCTCACGGGCTGCTTGTCGTGACGCCGTATTACAACAAGCCGACTCAACCGGGACTGGTCGCCCATTTCAACGCGGTCGCCGATGCCACCGACTTGCCGGTCCTCGTCTATGACATCCCGGGGCGCAGCGGCATACCGATCCTCACCGAGACCCTCGTGCGGCTGGCCGAGCATCCCCGCATCGTCGCCGTCAAGGACGCCAAGGGCGAGCTATGGGCGGCGACGCACGTGATGCGCGAGACCGACTTGCAGTGGTATTCCGGCGACGACGTGCTCAATCTCGCCCACCTCGCCCAAGGTGCGGTCGGCATCGTGTCGGTCGTCGGCCACGTGGCCGGCGACTCGTATGCCGCGATGGTCCGCGCCGTCGAGCGCGGCGACCTGCCCGAGGCCCGAGCCATCCACCGGCGCCTCGTCCCGCTCGTCGACGCGCTGATGAACACCAGCCAGGGAGCGATCATGGCCAAGGCCGCGCTGGTCGAGCTCGGGGTCATCGACTCGGCATTCGTCCGGCTGCCGCTTGTTGAATCCCCGCCGGAGCATCTGGACAAGCTGCGCACCGGACTGGCAGCGTCAGGGATCCTGACCTCGTGAGCCACCCGCATCCCGAGCTCACCCTGCCGCCACCGGTCCCCGAGGGCGGCCTGCGCTTCGTCGCCCTGGGCGGCCTCGGCGAGATCGGGCGCAACATGGCCGTCCTCGAGACGGCCGGTCGTCTGCTCATCATCGACTGCGGGGTGCTTTTCCCCGACGAACACCACCCCGGTGTCGACCTCATCCTGCCCGACTTCTCCTATCTCGACGGGCGCTTGGACGACATCGAGGCGATCGTCCTCACCCACGGTCACGAGGACCACATCGGCGCCGTGCCGTTCCTGCTCGCCCGCAAGCGCGACATCCCGCTGATCGGCTCGCGGCTCACCCTCGCCCTGGTTGAGGCCAAGCTCAAAGAACACCGGATCACCCCCTACACGCTCACCGTCGCCGAAGGGCAGCGGGAACGACTCGGGGCCTTCGAGTGCGAGTTCGTCGCCGTCAACCACTCGATCCCGGACGCGCTGGCCGTCATGGTCCGCACGGCCGCCGGGTCGGTGTTGCACACCGGTGACTTCAAGATGGACCAACTGCCCCTGGATGGGCGCATCACCGACCTGCGGTCCTTCGCTCGCCTCGGCGAGGAGGGCGTAGACCTCTTCCTCACGGACTCGACGAACGCCGATATCCCGGGCTTCACCGAGCGCGAGCGCGATATCTCCTCGGTCATCGACAAGGTCTTCCGCCACGCCGAGCGCCGGATCGTTGTCGCGTGCTTCTCTTCGCACGTCCACCGTGTCCAGCAGGTGCTCGACGCGGCCGACAAGGCCGGCCGAAAGGTCGCCTTCGTCGGCCGGTCCATGGTGCGCACCATGACGATCGCCGCGGACCTCGGCTACCTGCACGTGCCCGCCGACGTGTTGGTCGATGCCAAGCGTCTGGACAATCTGCCCGACGACCAGGTGGTGCTCGTGTGCACCGGCAGCCAGGGCGAGCCGATGGCGGCTCTGGCCCGGATGGCCGGTCGCAACCACCAGATCGACGTCGGCAAGGGCGACACGGTCCTGCTGGCCAGCTCGCTCATTCCCGGCAACGAGAACGCGGTCTATCGGGTCATCAACGGCCTCATGCGCCTGGGCGCCAACGTCGTGCACAAGGGCAACGCCAACGTCCATGTCTCCGGGCACGCTTCGGCTGGTGAGCTCACCTACTGCTACAACATCGTCCGCCCCCGCAACGTGCTCCCGGTGCACGGCGAGTGGCGCCACATGTTCGCCAACGCCGAGTTGGCCGTCGCGACCGGTATTCCGCGCGAGCGGGTGCTGCTCGCCGAGGACGGGGTCGTCATCGACCTCGTCGACGGCGTCGCGTCGATCGTCGGAGCGGTCCCCGGCGGATATGTCTACGTCGACGGTTCCTCGGTCGGGGGCGCCGACGAGGCCCTGCTCAAAGATCGCCGCATCCTGCGCGACGAAGGCTTCATCACCTGCATCGTCGTCATCGACGCCGCCACCGGCAAGATCGCCGCAGGTCCGGAGATCACCACCCGTGGTTTCGCCGAGGACGAGCAGATCTTCGCCCAGGTCATCCCCAAGGTCGAGGCCGCACTCATCGAGGCGACCGCAAAGGGCATCACCGACGAACTTCAGCTTCAGCAGGTGATCCGGCGCGCCGTCGGCGGATGGGTGGGTGGCAAGATCCGCCGACGCCCGATGATCATCCCGATCGTCATCGAGGCCTGACCGGTCTCACCAGGGGCGCGGGAGTGCCACGTCGCGGGGGTCATCCCGCGGCTCCCAGCCCTGGGTGCCGCGCGTGTAGGCCAACCCTGGCCCGGATGCCGCGAGCCCGGCCACCGCGGCGACGAGCCGCTCGACGTGCTCGGGCCGGGACGCCAGGCCGATGCTGGCGCGGACTGCGGTCGTCGGCGTGCCTTCGTCGCCGTCGGCCAACAGGGCATCAACGAGCGGGTGGGCGCAGAACTTGCCGTCGCGGACGCCGATGCCGTGCTCGACCGACAGCGCGGTCGATACGAGCGAGGAGTCGAGTCCGTCGATCGTGAACGCCACGACGCCGACCCGGTCGGATCCAGGCCCGAAGAGCGAGTGGGTGTGCACCCCGGGGATCGAATCGAGGCCGCGGCGCAAGCGCTCGGCGAGCAGGTGCTCGAAGCGGGCGAGGTCCTCGCGGTGCTCCTCGAGCACGGCGCACGCCGCAGCCAGGGCGACGGCCCCGACGACGTTGGGGCTGCCCCCCTCGTGCCGGGCCGCCCCCGTTGCCCAGGTGACGCCGCACTGGTCGACCCGCGAGGTCGCGCCACCGCCGACGAGATAGGGCTGTGCGGCGTCGAGCCAGTCGGCACGACCGGCCAACACGCCCGCGCCGTAAGGGGCATAGAGCTTGTGGCCGGAGAACGCGACATAGTCGACCCCGGATGCCGCCAGGTCGATCCGCCGGTGAGGAGCGAGCTGGGCGGCGTCGAGCGCGACCCGCGCTCCGTACCGGTGGGCCAGCCGCGTGATCGCCTCCACCGGCCACACCTCGCCGGTGACGTTGGAGGCGCCTGCGACGACGACAAGGGTGTGCTCGCTGGTCACGGTCGCCAACGCGCTGTCCAACCAATCCAGGCCGTCGGCGACGGTCCGTGGCACGGGCAGGGTGACGGTGGCTCCGGTGGAGCGGGCGCCCCAGGGGAGCAGGGTGGAGTGGTGCTCGGAGGCGAAGACGACCACGGTCGTGTCAGCCGGCAGTGCCCGGGCCAGCAGGTTCCACGAGTCGGTCGTCGTGCGGGTGAAGATGACGACATCGCCGACCTGCCCGTCTGGCCCGTCTGGCCCGTCGAGAGCAGGGCGCGCGCCGACGAACCGCGCCACCTGCTCGCGGGCCTGCTCGTACCACGCACTCGTCACCCGACTCGCGTACCCATTGCCGCGGTGCACTGAGGCATAGGTGCGCAGGGTGCGCTCGACGGCCTCCGCGACCGCGACGAGCGCGGGAGTCGAGGCGGCGTGGTCGAGGTTCGCGTAGTCCCGGGGCCCGGCCGAGGTGGGCACGAGCAGTCGGTCGGCGGTGGTGGCCGGCAGGCGGGTGGTGCAGACCGCGCGCAGGTCGCCGCGTTGGCTGCCCAGTTGGCTGCCTAGTTGGGTGCCGGTTAGGTTTCCAGGCGGGTTACCACGGGGGTTACCTGGGGATGCGTTCGTCGTGACGGCGGCGAGGGTGCTCATGAGTGCTCCTGCAGATCTGTGGACCTTCAGGCAGGTCCGCGCTTGCCACTCGCCGATGTCCGGCGCGTGGCCAGGTCGTCACCCGGAGCACCCCGCCGCGGAGGAGGGTTGCCGGCCAGCGAGCCGGGGCTACGTGCTGGCACTCATGACCTAGGAGGAACCATAAGGAGCCGTAATACATCTGTCGACCCGTGTCCGGATGCCGGACGTGCGCGCGACGCCGCCGGCGCGACTTAACACGTGTGGCGCGTGTGGCGCGTGTGTCTCACGTGGCATTCGCGTACCCTCCGGAACATGGCGACACGACCGTCGGGCACCTCAGCGCGCGCCCAGACGTCTGCCAAGACGTCGAATCGCGCCGGCTCCAACCGGACCGGAGGCACTCGGGCGCGCACGAGGACCCCGAGCCGCTCACCACGGGTGGCCGGGCGGGCCCGGGACGGCGGTATGCCGCTGCCGCTTCGAGCCGTCCGCGGTGCCTGGCAAGGGGTCTCCCACCTAGCCGGGGGCGCAGTGCGCCGAGTCGGGCAGTCGGCCGCCGATCTAGAGCCCGAGCACCGTCGCGACGGGCTGGGCTTCCTGCTCGTCGCCGTCGCCGTGCTCGTAGCCGCCCGTGAGTGGTGGGGGTTCCAGGGGGCCGTCGGCGACGTCGTCCACGCGGTCACCGCCGGCACCTTCGGGCGGATCACCTACGCGCTGCCGTTGGTCTTGCTCGCCTTTGGGCTGCGCGTGCTGCGCGCCCCGCAGGACGCCGCAGCGACCAACCGGATCGTCGTCGGCACCCTCGCGGTCACCTTCGCCGCCTGCGGCCTGGCACACCTCGCCGACGGCATACCGACGCCTCCCGGGGGAGCCGAGGCGATGCGAGCCGCCGGGGGCATCCTCGGCTTCCTGGCCGCGAGCCCGCTCGCCTCCGCCGTCTCACCGGCCGGTGCACTCGTGTTGCTGCTGATGCTCGGATTCTTCGGCGTCCTCGTCATGACGGCGACCCCGGTGCGGATGATCCCCCAGCGCGTGCGGCAGATCCGTGACCGCGTCGTCGGGCGCAGCTCAAGCGCAGCCGACGGGCACGACGACCCCGCCGCTGCGGCCGGGCGGACCCCCCGCGTACGGGTCGCCGACCTCGTCGGCGAACGGATCGGCGGCGAAGCTTTCGAGAAGGCCGCCGAAGTCACCGGTGAGGGCCGCAGGGGGCTGCGCCCCGGTCAGCGTCGCACGCCGGACGCGGACCCGGGACCCGCGGGCGTCGACGCGGCCGACACGCTCACCCAGGGGGCGTCGCCCGCGACGACGCCGGTCGCCACCAGAGGCACGAAGAAGGTCGCCGCCCTCGTTGCCCCCCCGACCACCACGCTGCCGCTGCGGGCCGAGCAGTTGACGCTAGCCGGCGACGTCGCCTACGTCCTGCCCGACAACGCCCTGCTCGCACCGGGCGCCCCGCACAAGGCCCGCTCGGCCGCCAACGACCGTGTCGTCGAAGCCCTCACCCAGGTCTTCGATCAGTTCGAGATCGACGCGCAGGTCACCGGATTCAGCCGTGGCCCGACCGTCACCCGGTATGAGATCGAACTCGGGCTCGCGACCAAGGTCGAGCGGGTCACAGCGCTCTCCAGGAACATCGCGTATGCCGTCGCCTCGGCCGACGTGCGCATCCTCAGCCCGATCCCCGGCAAGTCGGCGATCGGCATCGAGATCCCCAACACCGACCGCGAGACCGTCTCTCTCGGCGACGTGCTGCGAAGCCAGACTGCCCGTTCCCATGAGCATCCGATGGTCATCGGCGTCGGCAAGGATGTCGAGGGCGGTTACGTCATCGCCAACCTTGCCAAGATGCCTCACCTGCTCGTCGCGGGCGCGACCGGCGCGGGCAAGAGCAGCTTCGTCAACTCGATGATCACCTCGGTCCTCATGCGGGCCACTCCCGAGGAAGTGCGGATGATCCTGGTCGACCCCAAGCGGGTCGAGCTGACGGCATACGACGGCATTCCGCACCTCATCACGCCGATCATTACCAACCCCAAGAAGGCCGCCGAGGCCCTGCAGTGGGTGGTGCGGGAGATGGAGCAGCGCTACGACGACTTGGCCAGCTTCGGTTTCAAGCACATCGACGACTTCAACAAGGCGGTCCGCGCGGGCAGGGTCAAACCGTTGCCCGGGTCCGAACGGGTCATCTCTCCCTACCCCTACCTGCTCATCATCGTCGACGAGCTCGCCGACCTGATGATGGTCGCCCCCCGCGACGTCGAGGAGTCGATCGTCCGGATCACCCAGCTTGCCCGCGCCGCTGGCATTCACCTCGTGTTGGCCACCCAGCGTCCGAGCGTCGATGTCGTCACCGGCCTCATCAAGGCCAATGTGCCCTCACGGATGGCGTTCGCGACGTCGTCGCTGGCTGACAGCCGCGTCGTGCTCGACCAACCCGGCGCGGAAAAGCTGGTCGGACAGGGCGATGCGCTCTTCCTGCCGATGGGCTCGAGCAAACCGATGCGCGTCCAAGGGGCGTGGGTGACCGAGTCGGAGATCCACGCCGTCGTCAAGGCGGTCACCCTGCAACTTCAGCCGCAATACCGCGAGGACGTCATCGCCCCCGTGACCGCCGGCCGCCAGGTCGAAGACGACATCGGCGACGACCTGGAGGTTCTCTTGCAGGCCGCCGAGCTCGTCGTGACCACCCAGTTCGGCTCGACGTCGATGCTGCAGCGCAAGCTGCGGGTCGGCTTCGCCAAGGCCGGCCGGCTGATGGACCTACTCGAATCGCGGGGCATCGTCGGACCGTCCGAGGGCAGCAAGGCCCGCGACGTGCTCGTCAAGCCCGACGACCTGCCCACGACGCTGGCCTTCCTACGCGGCGACGAGATGCCTTCGGTGGGTGCCGGTGGCGCCACCGGCGATGGCGACCCTGGCACCCGCGACGCCGGCGCTGACGAGTCTGGTGATGATGACATGGCATACGTGCTCGACGGTGACGCGCGTGCCAAGGCGGCCGCGGTCAACCGTTACCCGGCCGACCCGCTGACCGAGGACCCCGCGCGGCCGGCCTACGGACGCGCGGTCGAGGAGTGGGACGACGACTCCGACTCCGGGGACGCCTGGGAGCTCACCGGCCGCCGCTGAGCCGGTCGTCCGCGCGCTGGGAGCTGACACAGTCACCCGTGAGGCAGGCCGCCCACGAGGTGTCGCTAGATCACAATCTGATAACGACGACCCCATTCCCTGTCGCCATCTCCTATCGGGGATTGACTAAGGCGATATCCGGCCATCCCGCCGGCATGGGCGTCGCCGGACGGTTGCGTCCGGCTCCTCAGAAAGGACGAGTTTGAACACTCACCCCTCTCGTCGGCGGCGAATCCGAGCCACGAGCCTCCTTGCCCTCGCCGGACTTGCCGTTCTCGGCACTGTCACGACGCCCTCCACCCAAGCCGCGGGGGTTGACAAGAGCATTGCCGCCCTCGGCGACGCGCAGGACCGCGCGCGCAAGAACTCGGACGACCTCGGGTCTCCGCTATCGGCCAAGAAGGCCGCCTTGCGTGATCGAGCGATCGAGAAGCGTATCCAGGGTCAGGACACCGCAGCCCGTCGTGGCGGTCACGGGGCCAAAGGCCAGACGGTCGAACTCGAGCGTCAGGCGGACGATCCCGTCTTCGTACTGCTTGTGGAGTTCGGAGATGAGCAGTACCCCAACGCCATCTTCCAGGGCCCACCGCCGGACGAAAGCACGACGGACGTCACCGGCCCGATGCACAACGAGATCCCACAGCCAGACCGCCGCACTGACAACAGCACCCTGTGGCAGGCCGACTACAACGTCGCGCACTACGAGAACATGTACTTCACGCGGATGGCTGACTACTACAAGCGCCAATCGTCGAACCGCTACTCGGTGCACGGCGACGTCAACGGCTGGGTCAAGGTGCCGTTCAACGAGGCGCTCTATGGCCGCAACTACTGCGGCGACATTGTCTGCAACACCACCAAGGCACTCGTGCGCGACGGCATGGCCGCGTGGGTGGCCCAGGAACTGGCCGCCGGAAAGACCACGGCACAGATCGCGGCCTACCTCCAGGACTTCGACGTCTGGGATCGCTACGACCTTGATGGCGACGGTGACTTCGCCGAACCCGACGGGTTCATCGACCACATGCAGGTCGTGCACGCCGGTGGCGACGAGGCCGCTGGCGACCCCAACCAGGGGACTGACGCGATCTGGAGTCACCGGTGGTATGCCAACCTGCAGGCCGGCGGCCCGAGTGACCTCACCGGCTTCGACGTCGGCAGCAACGGTGGCCTGGTGAGCAGCCCGCTGGTCCCCAACAACCCCGTGGGTGTCTGGGTCGGCGACTACACCATCCAGCCGGAGAATGGCGGCCTCGGGGTCTTCGCCCACGAATACGGTCATGACCTGGGGTTGCCCGATCTCTACGACACCTCCGGCAACACCGGTGGTGCCGAGAACAGCACCGCCTTCTGGAGCCTGATGTCCTCGGGCGCCAACATCGGCGACGGCGGACGTGACGGCATCGGCGACAACCCCACTGATCTGTCGGCGTGGGAGCTGTTGCGCCTTGGCTGGCTGAACGCCCAAGGCGACAAGGGTCCGTTCTATGAAGTGGTCGAGCCCGGTGCCCGGTCTCGCCATGTCCTCGGTCCCAACACCCCCGCAACTCGGGCCAACCAGGCGATCGTCGTGAGCCTTCCCGACAAAGAGGTCACGACCCAGCTCGGTCCGGTCGCTGCGGGCACGAAGATGTTCTGGTCGACCCAAGGGGACGACCTCAACACAACCATGACCAAGACCGGCGTGACCGGGACTGAACTGGCTGCCAAGGTTCGCTTCGACATCGAGGAGGACTGGGATTACGCCTTCCTCGAGGCATCGACCGACGGTGGCGGCAACTGGTTGCCGGTGGAGACCAACCTGTCAGACACCACCGGTGGTGACCAGAGCGGCTTCAACACCAGCCTCACTGGACTGACCGGGACCACCGCGGGCTTCCCGACCGCGTGGGTCGACCTGACCGCTACCCTGCCGGGCGGAACGAACGCCGTGCGGTTCCGTTACCAGACCGATGGCGCGGTCGCCCAGCAGGGGCTGATGGTCGACTCGATCACCTTGAACGGGGCGGACATCGGCACGGCCGAGAGCGAGGAGGGCTGGGTGCTGGACGGCTTCGTGATCACCGGCTCGACGACCACGACGTCGTACTTCAACGCCTATGTCCTGGAGAACCGCCAATACGACGGTTACGACAAGTCGCTGAAGACGGCATACAACTTCGGCTTCGCCAACGCTCGGCCCGACTGGGTGGAGACGTACCGCTACCAGCCAGGACTGCTGATTTGGTACTGGGACACGTCGTACGGCGACAACAACGTCGGAGATCACCCCGGCTCCGGCCTGATCTTGCCGGTGGATGCCCACCCGACGTTCCAGCACTGGGCCGACGGTGAACTCATGCGCCCGAGGATCCTGTCCGCCGATTCGACCTTCGGCACGCAGAAGGTCAAGGCGTTCACGGTTCACAAGAACTCCCAGCCGTCGACCATCCGCCAGCAGCCCGCTCAGCGGACGTTCGATGACACCCGTGCTTGGTGGTTCAACAGTGACCGGCATGCTGCCACCGGTTCGCACATCGGTCGCTACCAACCGGGCTGGGTAGGTGTCAAGGTGCCCAAGACAGGCACGGTGATCACCGTGCTCGACGAGATCAAGGGTGGCTCGTCGCTGTTGCTGTCGATCTCGGGCCGGAAATCGTAAGGCCTGACCCACACCCCTACCATCGGCGGGGCCTCCGGACTTCCGGAGGCCCCGCCTCAGGTAGCTGCGCCGTCGAGCTCGGCGAACGTGGCTGATGACGGGGGGCGCTCGTGCTGCAACCGGCCCGCAGCCGCCGCCGCGTCGGCCATGACCCGCAACACATTGCCGCCGGCCACGGCCGCCAACTCGGCGTCGGACCAGCCTCGCTCGGCCAGGGCCGCCAGCAGCGCCGGATAGGCCGCGACGTCGGTCAACCCCACCGGATAGCTGTCGGTGCCGTCGAAATCGCCCCCGAGACCGACGTGCTCGACCCCGGCGACCTCCCGCACGTGCTCGATGTGCCCGACCACGTCAGCGATGGACGCCTCGGGCTTTCTGGTGGTCGCCATCCGCCGCCGCAGATAGGCGGTGAACCCGGCGTAGTCGAGCCGGTCCACCCCGCGTTCGGCGGCTTCGACGGCGACCGCGTCTGTCCACTGCCGCACGGTGTCGTTGACGAACTCGGGCACGAAGGTCACCATGCATACCCCGCCGTTGCCGGGCAGACGCTGCAGGACGTCGTCGGGCACATTCCGCACGTGCGGGGTGACTGCGAAGGCGGAGGAGTGGGAGAAGATCACTGGAGCGTGCGCGACATCCAGAGCGTCGCGCATGGTGCCGGGCGAGACGTGAGAGAGGTCCACGAGCATCCCGAGGCGTTGACACTCGCGCACGACCTCGCGACCGAAGGCGGACAACCCGCCCAACCGCGCCGGCTCGGTGGCTGCGTCGGCCCACGGGACATGTTGGTTGTGGGTGAGCGTGAGATACCCGACGCCCAGCTCGTGCAACAGCCGCAGCGTGTCCAGGGAACACCCGATCGACTGACCGCCCTCGGCACCCATGAGCGAGGCGACCCGCCCTTGGGCGTGGGCGCGCACGACGTCGGCGGCGCTGCGGGCCGGGGTGAGGTCAGCGGCATACCGGGTGGTCATCTCGCGGACGAAGGCGATCTGCTCCAAGGTCGCTGCGACAGCCTGCTCGTCGGGCAAGGTGCCCGGCACGAAGACCGACCAGAACTGTCCGCCGACTCCGCCGGCGCGCAGCCGCGGCAGGTCAGTGCAGGTCGTCGCCACCGGGGCGGCAAGGTCCAGGACGTCCAGATCGTATGCCGCCTGCTCCCGCGCCTCCCACGGCAGGTCGTTGTGCCCGTCGACAAGGGGGTGGCGGGCGAGCAACTTCCGGATTCGCTCGGCTGAAGCGGTCTCGGCGGTCTGGCCGGTGGACGCGGACTCGGCAGATACGGGGCTCGACATCCGGTCAGGCAACCACACCGCAATAGAGTGACGCCATGACCGAGCCAGCGACGCGCCGCCGGGTCGCGCTCGTCACCCTCGGATGCACCCGCAACGAGGTCGACTCCGACGAGCTCGCCGGACGGCTGGCCGCCGACGGGTGGGAGCTCGTCGACGACGCCGCCGATTCCGACGTCGCCCTGATCAACACGTGCGGCTTCATCGAATCGGCAAAGAAGGACTCGATCGACGCCCTGTTGGAGGCCGCGGATCTCAAGGATGGCAGTCACCGCACCCGAAAGGTCGTCGCCGTCGGGTGCCTCGCCGAACGCTATGGGCAACAGCTCGCCGAGCAGCTGCCCGAGGCGGATGCGGTCCTCGGCTTCGACTCGTATGCCGCCCTGTCCAGCCATCTCGGCACGCTGCTCGCCGGGGGCACGGTGCCCTCGCATATGCCCACGGACCGGCGTCGGATGCTGCCGGTGACGCCGATCCAGCGCCCGGCCGAGGTGAGCGCGGACGCGGTGCCCGGTCACGCGGCATACCGGCGACTGGGGGAGCGGCGGCCGTGGGCGCCCCTGAAGATCGCCAGTGGCTGCGACCGGCGGTGCTCCTTCTGCGCCATCCCGAGCTTCCGCGGGTTGTTTGTCTCGCGCCCGCCGGCCGACATCATCGCCGAGGCACGGTGGCTCGGCGAGCAGGGCGTCCGCGAGCTGTTCCTGGTGAGCGAGAACTCGACGTCCTACGGCAAGGATCTCGGGGATCTCGCCGCATTGGAGCGGCTGCTGCCCCAGTTGGTCGCCGTCGAGGGCATCGACCGCGTCCGCGTCTCGTATCTGCAACCCGCCGAGATCCGCCCGAGCCTGCTCGAGGCGATCGCGACGACGCCCGGAGTCATGCCCTATTACGACATCTCCTTCCAGCACGCCTCGACCCCTCTGCTGCGCCGCATGCGCCGATTCGGCGGGACCGACGCCTTCCTCGAGCTGCTCGGTCGGATCCGGGCGGCGACGCCGCACGCGGGGATTCGCTCCAACGTGATCGTCGGCTTCCCTGGCGAGACCGAGGCCGAGCTGGGCGAGCTGGAGTTGTTCCTCGCGATGGCCCGACTCGATGTTGTCGGGGTGTTCGGCTATTCCGACGAGGAGGGCACCGAAGCCGAGGGACTCGAGGGCCATCTCGACACCGAGGCGGTCGCTGCGCGGGTCGCGCGGGTGACCGATCTCGTCGAGCAGCTCACCGCCCAGCGGGCCGAGGAGCGCATCGGGGAGCGGGTAGTCGTGCTCGTCGAAGAGCTCGACGACGGCGGAGCCGACGGACCGGTCGCGGTCGGCCGGGCCGAAGTGCAAGGCCCGGACGTCGACGGAGTGACGACCCTCGCCGGCGTGTCGCCTGCGCACCTGCCGCGGGTCGGTGACCTTGTGACGGCGCGCGTCAGCGGCGCTGAAGGCGTCGACCTCATCGCCGAGCCGCTCCTGGCTGAGGCACTGCCGGCTGATGTGCACCTGGAGCCGCGGCGACGATGAACCCGCTGCCGACCCTGCCACCACCACCACCGGATCCGATGGCGGACCCGACTCACGAAGCCGCCAGCCCCTGGAACCTGCCCAACGCGCTCACCACCGCCCGCATCCTGCTCGTGCCCGTCTTCGGGTCGCTGCTGCTGTCGGACGAAGGCACCAACGTCACCCAACGGTTCGCCGCCCTCGGGGTGTTTCTCGTCGCCATGCTCACCGACCGCATCGACGGCGACATCGCCCGCAGCCGAGGACTGGTCACCGATCTGGGCAAGATCCTCGACCCGATCGCCGACAAGGCCCTGCTCGGGATGGCCTTCGTCGGGCTGTCGATCATCGGGCTCGTCCCGTGGTGGATCACCGTCCTGGTCCTGGCCCGCGAGGTCGGGGTGACCGCCGTGCGGTTCGTCGTCATCCGCCACGGGGTGATGCCGGCGGGCCGGGGCGGCAAGGTCAAGACGTTCGCCCAAGCGGTCGCCCTGTCGCTGCTCGTGCTGCCGACCTGGGTGTTGCCGGGCGCGTCGGCGTGGCGATGGGCGGCATACGCGGTGCTCACTGCCGCGGTCGTGATCACCGTGGTGACCGGCATCGACTATCTCCACAAAGCCCACCGCCTGCGCCGCTCCAGCCCCCGAGCCCTGGCCAAGCGGGCCGCCCGCGAAACGCGCCCTCGATGAGCCGGTCCGACCGGCGATGAGCTGGCGATGAGCTGGCGATGAGAGCCGCGCAGGTCCTGGCGGAGCTTGCCATGCGCGGCGAGACCATCGGCTGCGCCGAGTCGATCACCGGCGGGTTGCTGACGTCCCGGCTCGTCGAGGTGCCTGGCGCCTCACGCGTCGTGCGCGGCGCCGTCGTGGCGTATGCCACCGACCTCAAGACCCGGCTGCTCGACGTGTCCGCCGATCTGCTTCTGCGCTCGGGCGCCGTCGACCCCCGGGTCGCTGCCGCGATGGCCCAAGGCGTATGCCGCGCGCTCGAGTGCGACTGGGGCGTCGCCACGACGGGCGTGGCCGGCCCCGACCCCGTCGAGGGGAAGGCGGTCGGGACGGCATACGTCGCGGTCGTTCGTAGCGGGGGTGCTGCCGTCGTGCGGGAGTTGCACCTTGGGGGCGAACGGGATGCCGTCAGGGTCGGCGTCGTCGAGGCAGCTCTCGATCTGCTGTACGAGTCCCTCACGGCCGACCAAGCGCCCTGATCTCGACGGGTGCCACGTACCGATGCTGTCGGTGTTGTCGCGTATCGTGGGTGCTCTATCGGGCTCACCGATGACCAACGCAGTGCTGTCGAGGGGAGTTGACATGGTTCTCATGCGCCGTGAGCTCGGCGACGTGCTGCGTGCCGAGCGCCGCGACCAACAGCGCAGTCTGCGTGACGTCTCCGCAGCAGCCAGCGTGTCGCTCGGCTATCTCAGTGAGATCGAGCGCGGCGAAAAGGAAGCCTCCTCGGAGTTGCTCGGCTCGATCTGTGACGCGCTGGGGATGCCGTTGTCCGTCGTGCTGCACGAGTTGGCTGATCGGGTCGCGGTCGTCGAACGGCTCAGCAGCCCGGTGGCGTTGACCGTGTCAGTGGCCGACGACTTCAACGGCGTGTCCGCCTCCGCCGCCTGACGCGCCGGTGCCCGTCGTCGGCTCGGTGCACGCGAGGGCGCTCTCTGTCCCGCTCCACACGCCTTTCGTGACCGCTCTGCGACGCACCTCCACCATCGACACGCTGCTCGTGGAGGTGCGCACCGACGACGGGATCACCGGACTCGGTGAGGCACCTCAAGTCTGGGCCGTCACCGGCGAGTCGGTCGCGGGGGCAGCGGCCTGTGTCCAACAGGTGTTGGCCCCGTTGATCGTCGGCCGACAACTGGACGACTGGGCAGATATCGCGGCATCGCTGGCAGGGGCCTGCGCGCGGAACTTCGGGGCCAAGGCCGCCGTCGAGACGGGGCTTCTCGACGCGCTCGCTCGCAGCTCCGGCCTGCCATTCGCCCACTTGCTTGCCGACATCGCCGGCCTGCCCCGTCCGCTCCTGGAGGTGCCGACCGACGTCACCGTGTCGGCGGGGGAGCCGTACGAACTGGCGAGCGCAGCCGTGGCGCGGGTGGCTGAGGGCTTCGGCCGGCTCAAACTCAAGGTCGGCACGGATGCGGCGACCGACGTGGCTCGCGTCGCCGCCGTGCGCGCCGCCGTCGGGCCGGACATCGGCATCCGGCTCGATGCCAACCAGGGGTGGACGCCCGAGCAGGCCGTCGACGTCATTGTCGCGCTCACCGCTGCCGGTCTCGGGATCGAGCTCGTCGAGCAGCCGGTGCCGGCGGACGATGTCGAGGGCCTCGCCTGGGTTCGCCAGCGCGCCGACGTGCCGATCATGGCCGACGAGACGGTCTATGGCGAGCGCGAACTGGAGCGGGTCATACGGCTCGGCGCTGCCGACGCGGTCAACGTCAAGCTCGCCAAATGCGGCGGCCCGCTCACGGCGCTGCGGATGCTGCGCCGGGCCCGCGAGGCCGGTCTCGGGACGATGGTCGGCTCTATGATGGAGTCTCACGTCGGCGTGGCCGCGGCCGCGTCGGTGGTCGCCGCCGTCGGCACGAGTTCGGTGAGCGACCTCGACGCCGCTTGGTGGACGGCGGCCAGCCCATATGTCGGTGGGCCGAGCTACGAGCGAGGCATGGTGAAGCTGCCGACGACACCGGGTCTGGGGATCTCGGCACCACGTTGAGCGCTCATCCTGCGCGGCTTCAACGACGTAGCCGCAGCCCGCGCGGGGTTGCGTGGAATCCCGCCCTGGCCAGAGCTTCGCTCAGCCCGTGGTCGGAGCCCAGCACCGGCGTGCCGTCACTGCGTTCAACCGTCAGTTTGCCCAGGGCGCCTTCGCGGACCGCCAGCGCGAGGGCGTCGGCCGCCGACTGTAGAGGCTGCTCGGCGTCGCTCCAGGTGAGCAGCGACCGACCGCCACGCTCGACGTAGAGGACCAGCTCACCGTCGACGAGGACCACCAAGGCGCCGGCCTTGCGTGCTGGTTGGTGCCCTCGGCCGCCGTGCGGTGTCGGCTCGCGGGCCGGCCAGGGCAGGGCCGCGCCGAAGGGGTTGGCCGGATCGCAGGCGGCGAGCACGAGGGCGGGCGTCGCGGGGCCCAGCGAGGACGTGGGGACCGCCAGCGGTCGCGCCCCGGCCCGCAGCCGGTCCACCGCGCCCGTCGAGCCGAACTGGGCAGCACCCAGGCCTTCGACGAAGTACCCGCGCCGGACCCGGCCGGCATCTTCTGCGGCGGCCAGGACTCGGTAGACGGCGGCAAACCCGCCCGGCACCTGCTCGGCGGCGACCGAACCCCGGGTCACCACGCCATAACGGTCGAGCAGAACCTCGACCCGCCCGTATGCCGTGACCGTCGCGTCCGCGTCGGGCTGGGGCAGCAGCGCCCAGCGGCCGACGACATCGGGCGGACCGGAACGGCCAAGCCCGCCGGCACGGGCGGGCAGCGCCCTGCCGTGCGCCCCGAGACTGCCGGCGCGGGCGGCATACCGAGTTCGGGTGGGGGCGGCGCGTCGCCGATGCGCGACGCGGCCGCCGCCGAGGGCCGCGCGCAGGGGCGCCAGGGTGTCGCCGCTGACCCGGCCGGCCCAGACCAGCGACCACAGGGCAGCGCGGACGGCGTCATCGGTCGTCGGGCCGAGCGTGGCGCCCACAGCGTCGGCCAGGGTGCGGAAGAAGTAGGCGCCGCCGCCGTCGAGGGCCTGGAGAAGGGCCGCTTCGATCGAGGTGAGCTCGTGCGCCCCGGCGGGGTCCATCGTGGGTGCGGCCAGAGTGATCCCTGCCAGATCAGCCACGTGTAGCGAGACCCATCCGTCGTCGCCTGGCAGGGAGCCATGTCCCTGCCAGAGCACCTCGCCCGCGGCCAACAGCTCGTCGAGCATGGCCGGCTGATAGCCGACGATCCGGGAGGGCAGGATGAGGGTCTCCAGCGCGCTGGCAGGCATGACGGCTCCGCCGAGTTGCTCGACCGCGCGAAGGAGCCCCTCGGCGCCCCGTAAGGCACCGCCGATGCCCTGCCACTGGGGCAGGAAGCGGGCAAAGTCGGCGGGGGTGACCGGCTCGACCTCGGCCCGCAACGCTGCCAGCGATCGCCGCCGAAGGGTTCGCAGAACGCGGGCGTCGCAGAAGTCCAGCCCGTCACGGGCGACGGTCTCGCGACTGCCGTCGGGTCGCAGCTCGCCCTCGACGAGTCGGCCGGAAGCCACGAGGCGACGCAGGGCGTCGCGGACGACAGCGGGGCCGAGGCCGAGCCAACCGGCAACGGCTGCGACCCCGAAGGGGCCGTGGCTGCGGGCGAAACGTGCGACGAGATCACCCAACGGATCGGGCATCGGGGTGAGAAAGGCCTCGGGTATCCCGACCGGCAGCGAGACCCCGAGAGCGTCGCGCAGCCGCCCGGCGTCCTCGATCGCGGCCCAGCGCGACCCGCCGCTGATACGGATCTGGATGAGGCGCCGGCTGGCCTCGAGCTCGGCGAGCCAGCCGATGACCTCTGCGGCGACGTCGGCTTCGGTGCGGGCGACGATGTCCTCGACGCCCAGGGGCCCGAGGGTGCGCACGAGATCGGCAAGGTCCTCGGCGTCCCGGGCCCCTCGATCAGCAGTGAGGCGCTGGAGCTCGGCCTCGGTCGTGGCCACAGCTGCCGCGTCCAACAGGTCGCGCAGCGAGAGCCCCTCGCCGGTGCCGAGCAGCTCGGCAAGCAGGGTCGGGTCGAGCGAGAGGGCTGCGGCTCGACGCTCGGCGAGTGGCGAATCACCCTCGTAGAGGTATTGCGCGACGTAGCCGAAGAGCAGGGAGCGGGCAAACGGCGAGGGCTGGCGGGTCTCGACGGCGACGACGGCGATCTCCCGCGAGCGCACCCGACCCATGAGCGCGACCAGCCCGGGCACGTCGTAGACATCCTGGACGCATTCGCGGACGGCCTCCAGGACGATCGGGAAACTCGGGAACTGACTGGCGACCTGCAGCAGCGCGGCGGCGCGTTGGCGTTGTTGCCACAGCGCCTGGCGCTGGTCGGGCCGACGTCGCGGCAGCAGCAGGGCCCGGGCTGCGCATTCGCGGAAGCGGGCAGCGAAGAGCGCGGAGCCGCCGACCTGGGTCGTGACGAGTTCGCTGACCTCATCGGGGTCGAGCAGCACGAGCTCCAACAGCTCGGCGGAGAGATCGCCGTCCAGCTCGAGATCGGGCAGGCGCAGAACGATGCCATCGTCGCCGTGCATGGCCTGCACGTCGACTCCGAAGCGTTCCTGCAGCCTGGCCGCTACGGCCAGCGCCCACGGGGCGTGGACGGGACCGCCGTAGGGGGAGTGGACGACGACCCGCCAGTCGCCGAGCTCGTCGCGGAAGCGCTCGACGACGATGGTGCGGTCAGAGGGCAGGTGCGTGATCGCTTGACGTTGCTCCTCGAGATAGGCCAACAGGTTGTCGGTGGCCCACTCGTCGAGCCCGACCGCGGTGACCCGGGCCCGGGCCTTGGCAGGGGGTAGGCCACCGACCTCACGGACGAAGGCGCCGACGGCAGCCCCGAGCTCGCTCGGTCGCCCGAGGGTGTCACCCTTCCAGAACGGCAACCGGCCTGGCTGCCCTGGGGCCGGCGTGACCAGCACCCGGTCGTGCGTGATGTCCTCGATCCGCCAACTCGACGTGCCAAGCGTGAAGACGTCGCCGATCCGAGATTCATAAACCATTTCCTCGTCGAGCTCGCCCACGCGCCGGCCGGGGCCTTCTCCCGAGGCGAGGAACACCGCATACAGGCCGCGGTCGGGGATCGTTCCGCCGGAGGTCACCGCGAGGTGCTGCGCGCCGCGGCGGCCGGTGAGGGTGCCGGCGACCCGGTCCCAGACGATGCGGGGGCGCAACTCGGCGAACTCGTCGGACGGATAGCGGCCCGAGAGCATGTCGAGGACGGATTCGAGCACGAGCCGTGACAGCCCGGCAAAGGGCGCCGACCGGCGGACGAGGGCTTCGAGATCCTCGATCGACCAGTCGTCGAGGGCGCACATCGCGACGATCTGTTGGGCCAGGACGTCCAGGGGGTTGGCCGGCACGCGCAGCGCCTCGATCGCTCCGGCCCGCATCCGCTCGACGACGACCGCGGTCTGGACCAGGTCGCCGCGGAACTTGGGAAAGAGCACTCCACGGGATACCGCCCCGACCTGGTGACCGGCACGCCCGACCCGCTGCAGGCCGCTGGCCACGGAGGGAGGCGACTCCACCTGAACGACGAGGTCGACGGCGCCCATGTCGATCCCCAACTCGAGGCTGCTCGTGGCGACGACGGCCGGCAACCGGCCCGCCTTGAGGTCCTCCTCGATCAGGGCCCGCTGCTCCTTGCTCACCGAGCCGTGATGGGCTCGGGCCAACACTGCGGGCGCGCCGCGCGCCGCGCCGGCCTGGGCCATCACCTGCGCGGGCATCCCGCCCGGCACCCCCGACGTATGCCGGGCCTGCCCGTCGCCCTGACCTGGGGTCGGGTTCGGGCTCTCCTGCTGTTGGGCCAGCGTGCGCTCCTGCCAGATCTCGTTGAGTCTACTGGTCAGCCGCTCCGCCAGCCGCCGGGAGTTGCTGAAGACGAGGGTTGAGCGATGCGCGGCGACAAGGTCCACGATGCGTTCCTCGACATGGGGCCAGATCGACGCGCGCGGTCCTTCGCCGCCGACTGGCCCGGCGGAGTCTCCGGTCGGTTCGCCGAGAGCGCCGAGGTCCGGCACCGGGACGACGACCTGTAGGTCCCACTGTTTGGTCGAGGGCGGAGCAACGACGTCGACCGGCCGGCCACCGGCCAGGAAGCGGGCAACCTCCTCGATCGGGCGCACGGTCGCCGACAGGCCGATCCGCTGGGCCGGGCGCTCCAGGCGGGCATCGAGCCGCTCCAACGTGAGGGCAAGGTGCGCCCCACGCTTGGTGCCGGCCACCGCGTGGACCTCGTCGAGGATGACCGTCTCGACGCCGGCCAGCGCCTCCCTGGCTGCCGAGGTGAGCAGCAGGAAGAGCGACTCCGGGGTCGTGATCAGGATGTCGGCAGGGTCGCGCACGAACCCGCGCCGGTCAGCCACTGGGGTGTCGCCGGAGCGCACCGCGACCCGGACCTGCGGCGACAGCATACCCAGCCGGATCGCGGCGTGCCCGATGCCCACGAGCGGGGAGCGCAGGTTGCGCTCCACGTCGACGGCCAGGGCCTTCAGCGGCGAGACATAGAGCACCCGGCAGCGGCGCCCGGTGTCTTCGGGCTTCGGCAGCGTTGCCAATCGGTCCAGCGCCCAGAGGAACGCCGACAGCGTCTTGCCCGACCCGGTTGGTGCGACGACGAGCGTATGCCGCCCAGACGAGATCGCCTCCCAAGCCCCCTGCTGGGCGGCGGTGGGCTCGGCGAATGCCCCACGGAACCAGTCAGCGGTCGCGGGGGAGAATCGGGTGAGGACGTCCTCGGAGGTGCTCGACATGTCGTGACCTACCCTGCCACGACCCACCGACAGCCGCCCAAGGCGCAGCTCGGTGACGGCCCGGCTGCACTGGACGTGGCACACTCACCGCGTGCGCCACAGCGACTTCGCCACCCTCGTGCGGGAGGAGTTCGGTGACGGCCATGCCGCGACTCTGCTGCGCTCGCACGTGCTGAACGCCCTCGGCGGGCGCACGGCCGAGGCGGCGCTGGCCGACGGCATACAGCCGCGTGTGGTGTGGAGCGCCATCTGCGACGACTTCGACGTGCCCGTCGAACGGCGTTTCGGCAGGGACCGACCGAGACGCCGTTGACTCCGTCCGCCGACTCAGCTCAGGAGGTTGCCGTCGGCGTCGTAGTGTCGCTCCTCGCGAGGCAGCCAGTGCTCGCCGGTGTGCCCGGTATAGACCTGCCGCGGGCGGTAGATCCGACCTTTGGGATCGTCGTGGATCTCCTTCCAGTTGGCGATCCAGCCGGGCATGCGGCCGATGGCGAACATCACCGTGAACATGTTGAGCGGGATGCCGATGGCCCGCAGGATGGTCCCCGAATAGAAGTCGACGTTGGGGTAGAGCTTCCGCTCGACGAAGTAGTCGTCCGATAGGGCCACATCGGCAAGCTCGACCGCGATGTCCAGCAGGGGGTCCTCGATCTGCATCTTGGCCAACATGTCGTCGGCGGCCTTCTTGAGGATCTTCGAGCGCGGGTCGAAGTTGCGGTAGACCCGGTGGCCGAAGCCCATGAGCTTGATGCCCGACTTCTTGTCCTTGACCTTCGCGACATATTCGCTGACCGGCATACCCGAGTCGCGGATGTGCTTCAGCATCTCGATGACGGCGACGTTGGCGCCGCCGTGCAGCGGGCCCCACAGTGCACACACCCCGGCCGAGCATGACGCGAACATGTTGGCCTGGCTGGAGGCCACCATGCGCACCGTCGCTGTCGAGCAGTTCTGCTCGTGGTCGGCGTGCAACGCGAGGAAGAGGTTGAGCGCGTTGACGGTTTCGGGGGTCGGCTCGTAGTCGCGGTAGGGCACCGAGAACATCATGTGCAGAAAGTTCTCGACGTACTTCAGGTCATAGCGCGGGTAGACGATCGGCTCACCGACCGACGCCTTGTATGCCGCCGCCGCGATTGTCCGCACCTTCGACATGAGTCGGGCAGCGGCCTCTTCGAGGTCGCGGTCGTCGTCGATGATGGCCCGTTCGTGGGTCGACAGCGCATTGATCATGGCCGAGAGGATCGCCATCGGATGCCCGTTCGGCGGGAAGCCCTCGAAGTGCTTGTGCATGCTCTCGTCGAGCCGGCTGTTCTCGGTGAGCAGGTCGGAGAAGCGCTCGCGGTCCTCGATCGTCGGCAGATGGCCGAAGATGACCAGCCACGCGGTCTCGACGAAGGACGAGCGGCCGGCGATCTCCTCGATCGGGATGCCGCGGTAACGAAGGATGCCTTTGTCGCCGTCGATGAAGGTGATCGCCGACGCGCACGAGCCCGTGTTGCCGTAGCCGTCGTCGAGGGTGATGTAGCCGGTCTGTGCACGCAGTGAGCTGATGTCGATGGCCAGCTCCTTCTCCGTGCCCTCCACGATGGGCAACTCGTAGGTCTTGCCATCGAGTTCGAGCTTGGCCATACGAGACATCAGTGGAGCCTCCGCGTGTCGTCAGGTGGGGGTCCCCGCCATCGTAGTCAGGGTGTCCCGCTGCGCCATCACTTCGTCTCGGTGAAGGAACATGGGGTCTGAGGGGCCTGGGTCCAGCGGGTGCCGGCGAGTGTCCGACCGCGCTTCGGCGTGTCGGGCCGAAGCCTCTGCGGAATCGAACAACTGTTCGGTAATGTCAATCCACAGGCGTGCGCACACTGTCACACCATCCACAGGCTGTATGCCGCGTGGCCGGCGATGTCGGTGGGTGCGCCTAACGTCCGACTCGACAACGCGGGTGCTGGGTGACGGTCACCGTGCCGACACGTCCGGCCCGCCGCGCGGGTCGCCTATGGACGGCGGACTCTCGAGCGCGCCACGCGGCGCGGAAGGATCGGTGGCGAACATGGCCTCAGTGCAGGACAAGGACAAAGGCAAGGCGCTGGCGGCCGTCATGGGCCAGATCGAGAAGGCGCACGGCAAGGGCGCCGTCATGCGTCTCGGTGACGACGTGAGACCGCCGATCGAGGTGATCCCGACCGGCTCGATCGCCCTGGACGTCGCCCTGGGCATCGGTGGTCTGCCGCGCGGGCGCGTCGTGGAGATCTACGGTCCAGAGGCCTCGGGGAAGACCACGGTCGCGCTGCACGCGGTCGCGAATGCGCAGAAGGCCGGCGGCATCGCGGCATTCATCGATGCCGAGCACGCCCTCGACCCTGACTACGCCAAGAGCCTTGGGGTCGACACCGACAACCTGCTCGTGAGCCAACCCGACACGGGGGAGCAGGCACTGGAGATCGCAGACATGTTGATCCGGTCGGGCGCGATCGACGTCATCGTCATCGACTCGGTCGCCGCGCTGGTGCCCCGGGCCGAGATCGAGGGGGAGATGGGCGACAGCCACGTCGGTCTGCAGGCCCGGCTCATGTCACAGGCGCTGCGCAAGATCACCGGTGCACTCAGCACGACCGGCACGACCGCCATCTTCATCAACCAGCTCCGCGAGAAGATCGGAGTCATGTTCGGCTGTCTGTCCTACTCGACCCGAGTCACGCTGGCCGATGGCACGACGGAGCAGATCGGCAAACTCGTCACCCAGCGAATGCCCGTCGAGGTGCTCACCTACGACCCGGTCGCCGAGCAGGTCGTCTCCCGGCCGATCACCAACTGGTTCGACAACGGTGTCGCCGAGCGTTTCCTGCAGGTGACCGTCGAGCGTGCCGCTGGTATCGGCACGTCCCAGTTCTCGGCCACCCCCAACCACCTCGTGCGCACCCCCGGAGGCTGGCGGGAGGCTGGGGAGCTCATTCCCGGTGACCGGGTTCTCACCAGCGAGACACAGCGCCTCTCGGAACAACAGTGGCAGGTGATTCTCGGTGGGCTGATGGGCGACGCCGACCTAGCACCCACCGGTCACGGTGGCCCGGGCGTCCGCTTCCGGATGGGCCTCGGCGCCGAGCAACTCGACTATCACGAGTGGAAGGCATCTCTGTTCGGCAACATCGGTCACAGCCGCACGACCAACGCCAAGGGTGCGCAGTTCGTCGATCTGCGGCCCCTGCCTGAGCTCTCGGAGCTGCGCGAGGTCGTCTATTGGGGCGATGGGCCCAAGCATGTGTCCGACGAGTTCGTCAAGGCACTCAACCCTCTGGCGCTGGCTATCTGGTTCATGGACGTCAGCCGCGTCACGAAGCCTTCGGCGGGCCTGCACGAGCGCCCGGTCGGGGGTTCGGGTCAGGTCGAGTTCTGCGTCGAGGCGATAAGCCCAGGCAGCCGTCAGCGGCTCGCGGCGTACCTGCGCGACACCCACGCAGTGGACTGCCAACTGCGATCGTCGGGCGCTCGTGGCGTCGCAATGCTCACGTTGAGCGCTGCTGGCACGCGTGTCTTCCAGGAACTCGTCGCACCGTTCGTGCACCCGAGCATGGACCGCACCCTCCCGCCCGAGCTGCGGGGGCGCTTCGCGGTGCAGCCGCAGTTCGTCGAGCCCAGGGTCGCGCTCGTGCCCGGCCGCGTGCTCGATGTCCGCGTCAAGCCCCCGACTGGGTCGATGCATCGGTTCGATATCGAGGTCGCGGGCACGCACAACTACTTCGTCGACGGGGTCATGGTCCACAACAGCCCTGAGACGACCACGGGCGGCAAGGCGCTGAAGTTCTACGCGTCGGTGCGTCTGGACGTGCGCCGCATCGAGACCCTCAAAGACGGATCGGAAGCGGTCGGCAACCGGACCCGCGTCAAGGTCGTCAAGAACAAGGTCAGTCCGCCGTTCAAACAGGCCGAGTTCGACATCATCTACGGCCACGGCATCTCCCGCGAGGGCGGCCTCATCGACATGGGCGTCGAGCAGGGCTTCGTCCGCAAGGCCGGCGCCTGGTACACCTACGACGGCGACCAGCTCGGTCAGGGCAAGGAGAACGCCCGGACCTTCCTCAAGGACAACCCCGACCTCGCCGACGAGCTCGAGAAGAAGATCAAGGAGAAGCTCGGCATCGGGCCCCGCCTCGACAAACCCGCGGTCGCAGACGTCCCGGTCGACTTCTGACGATGTCTGCCCAGGCCGATCCAGCGCTGCGGCGCGCGGCGGCCGTCGCTGCCCTGCGCGCCGCGGAGGCCGCGGGCGTGTCCGCGGGAGCGCGACACCAGGATTCCCCCGGCGAGTCACGCACACCCGGCGAGCCACTCACACCCGGCGAGCCACTCACACCCGGCGAGCCACTCACACCCGGCGAGCCGCTCACACCCGGCGAGCCGCTCACACCCGGTGGGCCCGATCCGTATGCCGTCGCACGTGCGATTGTCCTGCGCCAACTCACCCTCGGACCACGCAGCCGAGCCCAGCTCGAACGTAAGCTCGCCGAGCGGGACAGCGACCCCGAGATCGCTCGGGTCGTGCTCGACCGGATGGCCGAGGTCGGCCTCGTCGATGACACGGCGTACGCGCAGACCCTCGTCCAATCACGGCACCGGACCAAGGGGCTGTCGGCAGCGGCGCTGCATCGGGAGCTGAGAGAGAAGGGTGTCGACCGGGACATCGCTCGGTCCGCGGTTGGAGCGATCGACGACGAGTCCGAGCGCGCGCGCGCCGAGGCGCTCGTCGCGCGGAAGCTGCCGACGATGGGCGGTCTGGACCCGCAGGTCCAGGCCCGGCGCCTGGCGGCGATGCTCGCCCGAAAGGGTTACGGCTCCGGCGTCACCTACGCCGTGGTCCGCGACGCGGTCAACGCGGCGGCCGAGCATCGGCGCGACTGAGCAGGCTTAGGCCTGCTGCACTTCGATGTCGACCATGAGCTCGTCACCAATGGCTTCCAGCGCAGTCGTGAGCGTTTGCGCAGGCAGGTCGTCAGGTGCCGAGACGGTCGCTCGTGCCTCAAAGAGCACGCCACCGGCCATCGGCGCGTCCCGGGTCGCAGTGCTCAGCTCGAGGATGCTTACCCCGTGTCCGGCCAGGACGGACGACAACTGGTGGACGATCCCGGGTCGATCCTGACCCAGCAGCGAGATCGTCAGCGAGTGCCCCATGGCGGCGACGCGGGCGACGGCCCCGGGGGCAGCTCGGGTGACCGTCACATCGAGGACGCCCTGACGGCCCAGCTCCCGCAGCGCCGCGTCCAACTCGTCGCTGCGCTCGTCGGGCACGTCGACGAGCACGATGCCGGCGAACTTGCCAGCAAGGTGGGCGAGCTCGCTCTGCTGCCAGCTGCCGCCGCGATCGGCGACTGCCTCAGCGAGCGCCGCGACAAGGCCCGGCCGGTCGTCGCCGATGAGGGTGAGCACGAACTGCGTCATGACAGGAGCGTATTGCCTCCCCGCAGCGCGTGGTCGGGCCACCGCTGGGCAGCCAGGGCTAGGCTCGATCGCCATGGGTCAGCCCGAGCACCTCGAACAACGCGCCGAAGCCGAACACCGCGCCGAAGCCGAACACCGCGCCGAACTAGGACCGGGTGACTACGACTGTCGGCTCGCGGCATACGCGGTGGTCGTGGACCCGCAAGCCCGAGTGTTGCTCGCGCTCTGGAACGAGAGCGACATCCTCAAGTGGACGATGCCGGGCGGGGGCGTGGAGTTCGCCGAGACCGTCGAGCAGGCCGTGGTGCGCGAGCTGCGGGAGGAGACCGGCTACGACATCGAGATCAGCGGTGTCCTCGGGGTCGACACGTTCATCCAGCCGGCGCATCGGCGACGGGACCTGCCCGGAACGACCCGGCCGTTGAAGAACATCCGGGTCCTCTTCCGCGGCGGAGTCGTCGGCGGCGAGCTGCGCAACGAGGTCGGCGGCACGACGGACGAGGCCCGGTGGATTCCGCTGGTCGACGTGCCCGACTTGCCTCGCGTCTCCCTCGTCGACGCTGCCCTGACGATGTACCTGGATTCGACTCCGGGGATCAGGTGATATACCCTCCGGGGTATATGTCAACGAGAAGCAAGGGAGACACCGGCCGATGTGCTCGCGGGTGAAGTGCCGTCGATGTGGCAAGCAGACCTGGTCCGGTTGCGGGCAGCACGCCCAGCAGGTGATGGCCGGCGTGCCCCAGGCGCAGCGCTGCGAATGCCCGCCTGCCGAGCCCGGTGGCCTGTTCAAGCGCCTATTCGGCGGCTGACCACGCACACACGTCGCTGACGTCGAGCCTGTCGGCGACGCGTCAGGCGGGGTTGGTGGCCGACAACGCTTACCCTTGTCGGTGCGATGACCACCACACCGAAGACCTATGACGTGCGCACCCACGGGTGCCAGATGAACGTCCACGACTCCGAGCGCCTTGCCGGCCTTCTCGAGAGCGCCGGCTATGTCGCCCTTGCCGCGATCCCCGCGGCCGACCGGCCGGACACGCCCGACGTGGTCGTCTTCAACACCTGCGCCGTCCGTGAAAACGCGAGCAACAAGCTCTACGGCAACCTCGGCCAACTGCGCCCTGCCAAACTGGCCAACCCTGACCTGCAGATTGCCGTCGGCGGGTGCCTGGCCCAGCACGACCGCGACACGATCGTCGCCCGGGCTCCCTGGGTCGACGTCGTTTTCGGGACCCACAACATCGGCAGCCTGCCGGCCTTGCTGGACCGAGCCCGCCACAACAAGCGCGCCGAGGTCGAGATCCTCGAGAGCCTGGAGACCTTCCCCTCGACGTTGCCGACCCGCCGCGACAGCGCGTATGCCGCGTGGCTGTCGATCAGCGTCGGCTGCAACAACACCTGCACCTTCTGCATCGTGCCGAGTCTGCGGGGTAAGGAGCAGGACCGCCGGCCCGGCGACATCCTTGCCGAGGCCTCAGCGCTCGTCGCCGAGGGCGTCCTGGAGATCACCCTGCTCGGTCAGAACGTCAACACCTACGGTGTCGAGTTCGGCGACCGGCTCGCCTTCGGCAAGCTCTTGCGCGCCTGCGGGCACCTCAAGGGCCTGGAGCGGGTCCGCTTCACCAGCCCCCACCCGGCCGCCTTCACGACCGACGTCATCGAGGCGATGGCCGAAACCCCCAACGTGATGCCGAGCCTGCACATGCCGCTGCAGTCGGGCTCCGACCGCGTCCTGAGGGCCATGCGCCGGTCCTATCGCAGCGAGCGCTTCCTGGCGATCATCGATGAGGTCCGCACCCATCTGCCTGATGCGGCGATCACAACCGACCTCATCGTCGGCTTCCCCGGTGAGACCGAGGACGACTTTCAGCGGACCCTTGACGTCGTCGCCGCAGCCCGCTTCGCCAGCGCCTTCACCTTCCAGTATTCGATCCGGCCGGGCACGCCAGCGGCGACGATGCCCGACCAGGTGCCCAAGGCGATCGTCCAGGAGCGCTTCGATCGGCTCATCGTCCTGCAGGAGGAGATCTCGTGGGTGGGCAACCGAGCCTGGGAAGGCCGCGAGGTCGAGGTCCTCGTCTCGCCCGGCGAGGGCCGCAAGGACGCCGAGACCCTGCGGATGAGCGGGCGGGCTCGGGACAATCGGCTGGTGCACTTCGCGCTGCCGAACGGCATACCGGGTAGTGAACGCCCGCGCCCTGGGGACCTTGTCACGGTCGCCGTCACGTACGGAGCGCCGCACCACCTCGTCGCCGACTCCGCGCTCGTCGCCGGCGGCCGGTATGCCGTGCGCCGCACCTCCGGTGGTGACGCGTGGGAAGCCAGGCAAGGCAAAGCGGTGGCCAACGCGGGCTCTTCTGCGTCGCCGTCGATCACCCTGGGGATGCCGTCGCTCGGGGCGCCCCCGGCTGCGCCGCTGCCGCCGGCCTGCCGCTGACCTGCCGCTGACTGGACGACTGTGCACTCCGCCAATGATTGACTTGGCCCATGGCCGTTCGTCCAGTCGTCATCAGCGGTGAACCCGTGTTGCATCGGGTCGCGGCCCGGGTGGAACGCTTCGACGAAGACCTGCGCACCCTCGTAGCCGACATGTTCGACACGATGGACGCCGCCCACGGTGTCGGGCTGGCGGCGCCCCAGATCGGCGTCGGGTTGCGCGTCTTCGTCTACCAGATGCCCAACGACGACGGCGTCCCGAGCCGGGGGGTGGTCGTCAACCCCATCCTCGCCCTGTCGAAGGCCCCGGGTGGGCGGCCCGACCTCGAGGACGATGCCGAGGGCTGCCTGTCGGTGCCGGGTGAGCACTTCCCCTTGCGCCGTCCCGAGACCGCCCGCGTCGACGGGCAGGACCTTGACGGCGAGCCGATCCACTTCGAGGCCACCGGGTGGTTCGCCCGGTGCATGCAACACGAGTTCGACCACCTCAACGGCAAGCTGTATGTCGATCGGCTCGACGACAAACAGTCGCGCAAGGCACGCAAGGCCATCAAAGCCAACGGATGGGGCAAGCCCGGGCACTCGTGGCTGCCGGGGGTCGATCCCGACCCGTTCGGTCACGACCATGACGAGGATGACAGCGACAGCGACGAGCGCCCTGGTGATCACGACCTCTGACCCCGCCGAGCACGCAGGCCGGTCAGACCCGCCGACCCGTGGCGCGATCGTGGCGATCGTGGGCCCGACGGCCACCGGCAAGTCCGACTTGGCCGTCGAGGTCGCTCTGCGTCTGGACGGGGAGGTCGTCAACGGCGATGCGATGCAGCTCTACCGCGGGATGGACATCGGCACCGCCAAGCTCACACTCGCCGAACGCCGGGGAGTCGCCCACCATCAGCTCGATGTGCTGGACGTTACCCAGGAGGCGAGCGTCGCGGCATACCAGCAGCGAGCGCGGGCGGACCTGCGGGCGATCGCGCAGCGCGACCGCACCCCGATCCTCGCCGGCGGTTCGGGGCTCTATGTCCGGGCAGCGCTTGACCGGCTCGACATCCCGCCGACAGACCCCGCGGTGCGGGCGCGGTTGGAGGCGGAGCTGGGCGAGCTCGGCGTCGATGCCCTACGCGCCAGGCTTCTTGCCGTCGATCCCGTTGCGGCCCAACGGATCGAGGCCCGCAACGACCGACGAATCATCCGCGCCCTTGAGGTCCACGAGATCACCGGTCGTCCGTTCAGCGCCTCGATGCCGGCACGTGAGCACCTCGCGCCGACGGTCATCATCGGGCTGACACTTGAGCGAGGGGAACTCGACGAGAGGATCGACGCGCGGACCCGATGGATGTGGGATCGGGGGTTGCTCGGAGAGGTCCAGCACCTGCTCGCTGACGGCCTGGAACGGGGGCGCACCGCGCGCACGGCCCTGGGTTACGCCCAGGCGATCGCCCAACTGCGTGGTGAGATCACCGAGGCGGAGGCGATCGCCGCAACCGCCCACGCCACCCGTCGCTTCGCGCGGCGGCAACTGTCCTGGTTCCGCCCGGACCCCCGCATTCACTGGTTCCCCGCAGATGCCACCGACCTGGTGGACCGCGTGCTTGAGGCGCTCGCGGTGACCCACAATGGGTGACGTGCGTCAGCGCAACTTCACCAAGGGTCACGGGACCGAGAACGACTTCGTCCTCGTGCCCGACCCGCAGGGCCGGCGGGCGCTGGACTCCGACGAGGTGAGGCGGCTGGCCGACCGGCGAGCCGGCATCGGCGGCGACGGGGTGATCCGGGTCGTACCCACCCACCTGGCCGACGAACCGACGGTGCGCGCCCAGTCGGGCACGGCGGCCTGGTTCATGGACTATCGCAACGCCGACGGCTCCATCTCTCAGATGTGCGGCAACGGCAGCCGCGTCTTCGCGGCATATCTGATCCGAGAGGGCCTGGAAACCGGCGGTGATTTCGCCATCGCCACCCGAGCGGGCGTCAAACGCGTGCGAACCACCGTCGACGGGTTCGCGGTCGACCTCGGCCCGGCCCTCGTCGACGAGAGTGACGACACGCGGGAGAAGGGGTTCAACGCTGTCGTCCACGTGCCCGGCGCCCCCGACCTGCCGGGGCTGCGGGTCCACGTCGGCAACCCGCATACCGTCGTCTTGCTGCCGCCGCAGCATGCCCTCGACGAGCTCGACCTCACCGGCCCGCCGCAGGTCGCACCGCCCCCCGCAGACGGCACCAACGTGGAGTTCGTCCAACTGCTCGGACCAGGCCACCTCGCGATGCGCGTGCACGAACGCGGGGTCGGTGAAACCCGATCGTGCGGCACCGGGGCGGTCGCCGCGGCAGCCGCCACCCGCTGGTGGGAGGGTGCGTCGGCTGCGAACAGCGAGTGGATGGTTGATGTGCCCGGCGGGCGACTGACCGTGAACTTCACCGAGACCGGCACCGCGGAGCTAGCCGGGCCCGCCGAACTGGTCGCCGACGGCACAACAGAGCTCTAGGGGTCGTAGGGGCTCTAGGGGTCGCAGGCCGGTGTGGCCCTGTCGGGGTCCATGCCAGGACGCACCGCGAGGACGCGGAAGCCACGCGAGGTCGCGTGCCGCGCACACGGCATACCCAGCTCCTGCTCGATCCAGCGCTGCAATGAGTCACTTCCGAGGTTCTTCTGCACCACGAGGTATGCCGTCGCGCCGGCTTCCAGCCGCGGCAGCCAGCAGCACAGCAGTTCGTGCAACGCGGCCTTGCCGACCCGGATCGGCGGGTTGGACCAGATCGCCGCGAACCGGATGTCGGCGGGCACGGCGTCGGGGTGAGCGCTCGCACGCCGTCCAGCCCGAGGACGGTGGCGTTGTCGCGGGCCAGGGCCAGCGCCCGTTCGTTGACGTCGACGGCATACACCTGGGCGGCTGGGGACAGCAGGGCGAGGGTGAGCGCTATCGGCCCCCACCCGCAGCCGAGGTCGAGCAGCGCTCCGTGCCTGGGCGGAGCCGGGGCTTCGCGCAACAACACCCCGGTCCCGGTGTCGAGGTGCTCGGGTGAGAAGACGCCGCCGGCGGTCTGGACGGTGACCGACCGGCCGGCGAGCTCGACGGTGATCGTGCGCCGGCGTTCCGGGCCCGCCGGGGCTGCGCTGAAATAGTGCTGATCGCTCATCGCGCCACACCTTACGCGGGGCCGCTGCCCTGGGACGCGCAGGGACGCGCAGGGACGCGTCCCGCCTAAAGGAGTGGGCGAGCACGCCGCGATCGTGGCACGCTGGAGCCACGATGACACGACGACACGACCTCTTGGCCGCCAAGGCCACAGCACTGGCCACCGACGACCGCGACGACGCGGCATACCGGTGGGATGAAGACCCCGATGGCTCGTTCGACGGCGAGCAACTCGACCGCGAGGAGCGCGCCGCCCTACGTCGGGTCGGCGGACTGTCGACCGAACTACAAGACGTCACCGAGGTCGAATACCGGCAACTGCGTCTGGAACGGGTCGTGTTGGCGGGCGTCTGGACACAGGGGAGCGCCGAGGACGCCGAGAACTCCCTGCGCGAGCTCGCGGCGCTGGCCGAGACGGCCGGCTCGACCGTCCTCGACGGGGTGATCCAGCGGCGTCAGCGCCCCGACCCGGCGACTTTCCTCGGCAAGGGCAAGGCCGCCGAACTGCGCGACATCGTCCAGACCGAGGGTGCTGACACGGTGATCTGTGACGGCGAGCTGGCCCCCGGCCAGCGCCGGGCACTCGAAGACGTCGTCAAGGTCAAGGTCATCGACCGGACCGCCCTGATCCTCGACATCTTCGCCCAGCACGCCAAGAGCCGTGAAGGCAAGGCTCAGGTCGAACTCGCCCAGTTGCAGTATCTGCTGCCGCGGCTGCGTGGCTGGGGCGAGTCGATGAGCCGGGCAGGCCGGTGGCCGCGTCGCCGGTGGAGAGGGCATCGGCTCCCGCGGCCCCGGCGAGACCAAGATCGAGCTAGACCGGCGCCGGATCAACATGCGCATCGCGAAGCTGAAGCGCGAGATCACCTCGATGAAGACCGGCCGCGACACCAAACGCGCTGCGCGGCACAGCAATCACGTGCCCCGGGTTGCGATATCCGGCTACACCAATGCGGGAAGTCCTCGATCCTCAACCGGATCACCGGCGCCGGTGTGCTTGTGCAGAACCAGCTCTTCGCCACCTCGACCCGACGGTCCGCCGAGCCCAGACCGCCGACGGTCGGGACTACACCCTCGTCGACACGGTCGGCTTTGTCCGGGCGCTGCCGCACCAACTCGTCGAGGCGTTCCGCTCGACGCTGGAAGAGGTCGCCGATGCCGATCTGCTCCTACATGTCGTCGACGGCTCGCATCCGGACCCGGGAGGGGCAGATCGCTGCGGTCCGTGAGGTCTTGGCCCAGGTCGAGGGCGGCGCGGACGTCAAGGAAGTCATCGTCATCAACAAGGCCGACCTCGCCGACCCCGAGGAGCTCGATCGCCTCACGCGCACCCATAAACACTCTCTTTGTCGTCTCGGCCCGCACGGGGAGGGTCTGGACGCTCTGCTGGCGCTGGTGGCCGACGAGTTGCCCAAGCCCGACGTCGAGGTCGACCTGTTGGTGCCCTATGGCCGCGGGGACCTGCTCAGCCGCGTCCATGACCTTGGCGAAGTCCTTGAGCTCGAGCACACCGAGCATGGCACCCGGGTCCGCGCGAAGGTGCACGACTATGCGTTGGGCGACCTTGCGGCATACCGGGTCTGATCGGCGAATGCCATGGGTCGGACGTTGGCAGGTCAGCGCCGGCGATCCGTCTCGTCCTCGAAGTCACCGAGCAGCCTCTCGAGCATGTCCTCCATTGCGGCAATACCGACGACCTGACCGGCCTGGGTCACGAGGGCCAGTTGCGCTCGCTCGGCTCGCAGCTGTTGCACTGCGTCCAGCACAGTGACGTGGCTGTCGACTCGGACGGTCGGATAGGCCAGCTCCAGGGCGGTCGGCGAGTCGCCATGCAGGCCCGCCAGAATCGCGTCGCGGACGTGGACTAATCCGATGGGCGCGCCGTGGCTCAGCACAACGAGCCGGGATCGGCCCGACTGTCAGGCTGGCCTGCTCGATCTCGTCGAGCCCCGCGTCGCCGCCCACGCCAGACGGCGTCAGCCAGCGCGAGGGTCACGGCATACACGGGGTTTCGGAAGTCCGAGGCTGGCATGCAGACGCTCGTAGGCGCTCCCGTCGAGCAGGCCCTCTTCACGCGAGGCGTCCAAGAGCATCCGCAGCTCGTGCGGGCCGTGAACCTGAGCCAGCTCGTTGACTGGGCTCACTCCGACCGCCCGCAGGCAGAGATTGGCTAGCGCGTTGAGCGCGGCCAGGGGCCAGCGGAACATGGTCATCACCGCTCGCGACGGCCGGGCCAGCAGGACGGCAGAACGCTCGGGGTGACTGATCGCCCACGACTTCGGGGCCATCTCGCCGATGACCATGTGCAGGAAGACGACGACGGCGACGCCGATCAAGACCGACACGATCGAGGCCGCAGACTCTGACAGCCCGGTCCGGCCCAACCACCCTGCGAAGAGATCGGCGAGCGCCGGCTTGGCTAAGGCGCCCAGCCCGAGCGTGCACAAAGGTGATCCCCAGTTGTGCGGCCGCGAGCACGAGCGAGCTCGCGGCTGTTGCGCACGGCGATCCGGGCGGCGCCGCTGCCGGCCGCCGCCTGGTCCTCGAGACGGTGGCGCTTGGCGGCGATGACCGCGAACTCGGCAGCGACGAAGAACGCGTTGAGGACCAGCAGGGCCGCCGAGATGCTCAGCGACAGTGCGAGACTCATGCGGTCACCTCGGTGCTTGTGTCGATGCGCAGCAGCGCCGGCACATGGCGCTCAACGGCCTCGACCCGAACGATCAGCGCCCTGACCGGCCCGGCCGCGCCGGCCGGCCCGACCGCCCCGGCCATCCTGGCTGGCTCATCCGCCTCTACGTCCCCGTGGAGCACGGGGAGCCGAACGACATCGCCGGGCACCGCGACCCGGCTGAGCAGAGCCATGACGAGCCCGGACATCGTGTCGTGGCCAGCGACGTCTAGGCGGACCCCGGCGAGCTCGGCGACGTCGTCCACCCTCGTCCGCCCGGGCACGAGCCACCCGCCCGAGTCCTGCGTGGGCTGCACGTCGGGCAGGTCGTCCTCGTCGAGGATCTCTCCGACAAGTTCTTCAGCGATGTCCTCGAAGGTGATGAGTCCAGCCAGTCCGCCGTACTCGTCGACGACGACCGCGACCTGGCTGCGGGCCTCGCGCAGGATCTCCAGGGCGCGAGCCAGGGGCACCACCTCCGGGATGACCACTGCCGGACGAGCCAGGCCGGCGACCGCCGCCGTCGAGCGACTCTCGCGGCGCAGCTCGAGCAGGTCGGTCACGGCGACGATCCCGTGCAGATAGTCATCTCGGTCGACGACCGGGAACCGGGCATGACCGCTCTGCTGCGCCATCGACCCGAGCTCGGCTCCGGTCGACTCCGGAGTCACGACGTCGACGACGACCCGCTGGCGTCATCACCTGAGCGACGGTGCGGGTCGAAAGGCCAGCGCTCGGTCGAGCAACGCGTGCATGTCGACGTCGAGCGCCCCGGCGGCGCTGGACGGCTCGATGATCCGGTCGAGGTCGTCGGCGCTCGCGCCGTGGCTGAGCTCTTCGACCGGCTCGATACCGACCGCCCGCAACAGGCGGGTCGCCGAACTATCGAAAAGCCGGATGAGGGGGCCGGCGATCATGAGGTAGATCAAGGTGGAGCGGGCCAGCGCCCGCGCAAGCGGCACGCTTCGGGCGATGGCGAGATTCTTTGGTGCCAGTTCGCCGATGACCATCTGGATTCCGGTCGAGAACAGCAACACGAGCGCCAGGGAGATACTCAGCCGGCGCGGCATACGGCAATCCGTGATTCCTAGCACATCAGCCAGACCACGCCCGATGAGCGGCTCGGCGGCATACCCACGAGCAGGCCGGTGACCGTGATGCCCAGTTGGAGCGCCGGACAGCATGAAGGAGAGCCGCTCGGTCACCCGCAGTGCCCGCGCTGCGCTGGTCTCCCGCGTCCGCCAGCGCACGCAACCGGCCGCGGTCGACGGCGACATAGGTGAACTCCTGAGCAACGAAATACCCCGTTGCGACGGTGGAGCAGAACGACGACGGCGATCCCGATCACGATGTCCATCGCGACCAAGTATCGCGCCTCGGAGTTTCGGCGTGTCGGCGTGTCGTGTGGGGCCAGAGTGGTCGTTGATCGCTATGGTGATATTGGTGTGATCTCGCTACCGTTGGGCTGTCCAACGGTGGAGGTCCCATGCCTGTATGTCCATGCCCCGATTCGACGCTGCCCGAGCGGCGCGACGGGCCCAACCGGGGCGATCGCGCTGCTCGGTAATAACCGCGACGTCCGCGGCCGCAGAGATCCCACCCCCGTGGTCCCCAGTCAGGCGCAGGTCAACGCGGCCAAAGCCGCCGTGAGCACCCAGCAGGGGCAGCTCGCCGAGATTGAGTCTGCCATTGGCGGGGCCGAGCTCGCCGCCACCCAGCGCACCGTGAGCCAAGCGGCGGCCGAACTCGCCGCCGCCCAGGACGCCGAGCGGGTGGCCACGCTGGACTGCCGATGCGGCCCAGAGAAGCCGCAGCGGAGGTGGCGCAGTCATCGGCAACAGCGGCGCAGAATGAGCTCAGCTTCGCTGCCGCCGCAGCCTATGAGCAGGGCGGCAACACGCAATATCTGCTCGGCGGACTGCTTGGCGAAGGCCGCAGCAGGCGCTTGACATGGCCCAGTATCTCGAGGACGCGGCGGGTGGCGTTGGACGGACAGCTGCGCGACGCCCAGATGTTGTCCGGGGCGGCAACCTCAACGCGGGCGGTCGCCCGACCGGGCGGATGTCCGGCGCAGCGCCGCTCAGACAGCCGCCAAAGCCCTCGCCAGGCTTGATGGGCCTCCTCGCCGAAGCGCTGGCCGGGTCGGCGAGATCGGCGCCCGCCAGCAGGCCAGCGTGGCCCAGTTGGCGGTGCTGACACAGAGGTCGGAGCAGGTGCAACAGCAACGCCTCGACGGGCTCGCCCTCGCTTACGCAGCGGCACAGGCCCAAGCAGATCAGCGCGCTGCCGCGGAACGTGCCGCTCGTGAGGCCGCCCGGAATCGCTCCACGTCTACGCCCAAGCCCACCCCTACGCCTGCGAGTCCCCCCACCAAGACCTCGCTCCGACGGTTGCACGCCGAGCCCGACTACCCCACACTCCGACTCCGACGCCGATCCCACGCCTACTCCCTCCTCCCTACGGTGCCGAATCTGGCCTGATGCAGGCCAACCCGCGGACAGTCTCCCAACAACTCATGCCGAGCTACGACTCGGTGCTGACCAATGGTCCTGCCGACCAGCTTTGGCAAGGAAAGCAATTGGCGGTGGTGGGCGGACAACTATTCCCACGCCTACGGCATCCCCAATCCCTCCTGGGGAGCAAGATGGCCACCGCCGGCGCTGACTGGCTGGTCAACCCGGCCACCCAGATCCGCTGGGGCTTGGCTACATCAAGGGGCGCTACGGCTCGCCCTGTGCCGCGTGGTCAGCCTGGCAAGGGCGCTCACCGCAACTGGTACTGACCATTGCCGCCGCGAGGCCGACCCGACCGCCCGGTCCGTGGAACGGATACCGAACGGATACTGAACGGCATACAGCACGGCATACAGTGGCCCGGTGTCTGCCCCCTCGGATGCCCTGCTACACGCGGCCGTGCAGGCAGGGGGGGGCAATCGAACGGCCGGGGCAAGTGCAGATGGCGTGGTATGCCGTCAGCCGTGCCATCGCCGCTGGTGAGCACCTGCTCGCAGGCGGGAACCGGCACCGGCAAATCGTTGGCCTATCTCGTGCCTGCCGTGCGGCACGCCGTCGACACGGGGCGCCCGGCGGTCGTGGCCACCGCCACCTGGCGCTGCAAGCGCAGATCGTCGACCGCGACCTGCCCTGACTGCCGACGCGCTCGCCCCCTGATTGGCGACGGCCGACGTTCGCCATGGTCAAGGGCCGCCGCAACTATGTCTGGCCCGCACAAGCTCGACGGGGTTCCCGGACGAGGCGGAGGCTCTGCTGGCGTCTCTCGGCGTGAGGTGGACTGGGCCGTCGGACGACTCGGTCAGGAGGTCGCGGCTGCGCACCGCGGGCCGAGATCACCGAGTCAGGTGATCGACGAGCTCGTGCCGGAGAGTTCCGACCGGGCCTGGCGGCAGATATCCGTCGACGCAATACCGAGTGTCTCGGAGGTAAGTGCCCGATGGTAGCGGCTCACTTGTCGAGCGTTCCCGCGCGGCTGCAGCCGAGGTCGACGTCATCGTCACCAACCACTCGTTCATGGCCATCGACTCCCTTCGAGGACGCCAGATGCTCCTTCGAAATGTCGACGTGCTCGTCGTCGACGAGGCTCACGGAGCTGGTCGATCGGTCACCTCGACGATCACCGATGAGCTGACCGCCGGGGCTGACCGCCGCGGCCTGCAAGACCGGCGCAAGCGCAGCGAACGCTCACAGGAGGCCTCGAGACGGCCGAGTTGCTCGGCTTCGATCCTCGAGGGGATGCCGGAGGGTCGGGTACTCAACCCGCCTGAGGCCCTGGTATTGGCGCTCACCTGGGTCCGCGACGTCGCCTGGGCATTGCAGAGCGACCTCAAACCTCAGCCCGAGCC
>JADJTP010000002.1 GCA_016711095.1 Actinomycetales bacterium | reverse complement strand
GCCCGTGAGCGTGCCGCCGTTCGTGGTGATCAGCGGGCCTGAGGGCCTGTCTCGCCGAACGCGCCTCGCCTCCATCGTCCTCGAGTTGCGCCACAGCTAGCCGGACCTCGAGGTGATCAAGGCGGCGCCTGCGGCATACGAGCGGGGTGCTTCGCCCATCACGTGAGTCCATCACTCTTCGGGGGCACGAAGGCGACTGTCGTCGAGGACTTCGACGACGGCGGCGAGGAACGCAGAGCGACGTCAGCGCCTTGCTCGCGGCCCCTCCCCCGACATCACCCCCGATCGTGCTGGCACAAGAGCGGCCAACGCGGCAAACGGGTGCTCGATGCGCTCTGGGCCGCCGGTGCTCGCGTCATCGACTGCCCGGCGATCAAGTCCGACCGCGACAAGTCCGGATTTATCACCCACTTATTCCGGCGGCAGAAGCGCAGCAGACCCTCCACGCTGTCCGTGCGCTCGTGGAGGCGGGGACGCGACCTGCGTGAAGGCTGGGGCCGCAGCCTGCAGCCAATCCCGTCGCCGACACCGAGGGGCGGTCGATGACCGGGCCGTCGAGACCTATCACGGCGGCAAGGTCGAGGCGAGCGGTTTCCGCGTGGCCGACATGACCATCGCCGGGCAGCCCGGCGAGGCTCTGCGGCTGCTGCGCCACGCCCTCGCGAGCGGCGTCGACCCCCGTCCCGATCGTCGCCGTGCTCGCCCCGCAACTGCGCATCCTCGTCAAGGTGGGGGCCGCCGGGCGGGGCACCTCGGCCGCAGTCGCCAAGGCGGTCGGGATGGCCCCGTGGCAGGTTGACAAGGCCCGGCGTTCGATCGGTCATTGGGACGGCCCAGGGCTCGGTGGGCGATCCGGGCGGTGGCCGCCGCCGACGTCGAGGTCAAGGGCGGGGGACGGCATCCGGTGTATGCCGTCGAGCGGGCCATCCTGGCGATCACCGCGGCCCGCTCCCGGGGCGGCCGCTGAGCGCTCCGCCTGGATGATTGATTCCACGGTGACTGGTGTGCGTGTGACTTGGAGGCGAGCCCGGGTCCGGGTGTTGCGAACCAACTCGAGCCTGGAGGCCCTTGTGGAATCCAGGCCGGTCCACCAACGCCCGGGGGCTGAAAGCGCGGCTGATGAGCATAGCTGTTGCCACAGCGACACCCGCGTCATCAGCGGCGTCGTCAGCCCCGGTGTACTCGCACACCCTCGGTCAGCAGCCTTGGCCGCACCGGATTCACCTCCTTCGCAAGACCCGACCGCAAAGCCGTCCGGGCCCACCTGCTCACACAGTGCGACGGACGGTGGGATTAGTCTTCGACACCCTCAGGGCCAGCTCGGCTCGAACGCCACGGCGGCCGGACCGCCGGTGCGTCAGGGTCCTGCAACGACTCTCGGCGAGGACAGCCGCATCTGGCACAACGACCACCATCCCACCGGTCCTGCCGACTGACCGCCCGCTCCGACCACCGACTGAATCAATCATCTACTTGGAATCAATCATCTAGGGTCTGCCCGCGCGTTTGGCCGTCGTCGTGCGGGCCGGTAAGCTTATCTGTTGGTGCGCCCACCGATCTGTGCCCCTGCGTCCCCCGCAGGCGGCTACGTGACGGTTTCCGAGAGCGCGTGCCCCTGTGAGATGGAAGCGAGATTCGACGTGTATGCCATTGTTCGCCGGCGGGCGCCGGGAGAAGGTCGCTGTCGGCGACGTCTTGCTCATCGACAAGGTGGCCAACGGCGAGGCGGGCGCGACGCTCACCCTGCCCGCGCTCTTGGTCGTCGACGGTGCTGCGGTGACCACCGACGCTGCGGCGTTGGCCAAGGTGACCGTGACGGCCGAGGTCGTCAAGGCTGCCAAGGGTCCCAAGATCACGATCATCAAGTACAAGAACAAGACCGGCTACCGCAAGCGTCAGGGCACCGTCAGGAGCTGACACAGGTCAAGATCACCGGCATCCAGGCCTGAGAGGAAGACTGACATGGCACACAAGAAGGGTGCGTCCTCGACCCGTAACGGTCGGGACTCCAACTCGCAACGTCTGGGCGTCAAGCGCTTCGGGGGTCAGCTCGTCAACGCCGGCGAGATCATCGTCCGCCAGCGCGGCACGCACTTCCACCCCGGCGAAGGCGTCGGCCGTGGCGGTGACGACACGCTGTTCGCGCTCGTCGCAGGTGCGGTGAAGTTCGGCAGCAAGCGGGGTCGCAAGACCGTCAACATCGAAACGGTGCAGGCCGCTGCGGCGGAGTAGCGCCAGGACGTGTTCTGAGGGGCGGGCCGGACCGGCTCGCCCTCGGCGGCACACCGGCCTCAACCGAGGCCGCACCCAGCCGGTATGCCGCGGCTACCGGCCGATGAGAGCCCCACCCGACGGCACGACGAGCACAGGAGGACCCGATGGCGAGCGACTTCGTCGACCGGGCGGTGTTGCACGTCGCCGCCGGCGCAGGTGGCCACGGGGTGGCCTCGGTCAAGCGCGAGAAGTTCAAGCCTCTCGGCGGGCCCGATGGCGGCAACGGCGGGCGGGGAGGTTCGGTCATCCTGGCGGTCGACCCGCAGTTCACGACCCTGTTGGACTATCACCGCAGCCCGCACCGCGGCGCCCCGAACGGCAAGCCCGGCGGTGGAGACGAGACGAACGGCGCCGACGGTGCCGACCTCGTCCTGCCGGTCCCGGAGGGCACGGTCGTCAAGGACGTCGACGGCACCGTCCTCGCCGACCTACTCGGCATGGGCGACCAAGCACGTCATCGCCCGTGGCGGCCGCGGCGGCTGGGCAACAAGGCCCTGGCCTCCCCTCGGCGCAAGGCCCCTGGTTTGCCCTGCTCGGCGAGCCGGGTGAGGCGCTCGACATCATCCTCGAGCTGAAGACCCTTGCTGACGTCGGGCTCATCGGCTTCCCGTCGGCCGGCAAGTCGAGTCTCATCGCCGCCGTCTCGGCTGCGCGCCCGAAGATCGCCGACTATCCCTTCACGACGCTCGTGCCCAACCTCGGGGTCGTCACCGCCGGTGATGAGCGGTTCACCGTCGCCGACGTGCCTGGGCTCATCCCGGGAGCCCACGAGGGCAAGGGCCTGGGTGGAGTTTCTTCGCCACGTCGAGCGCTGCTCGGTGCTCGTGCACGTCATCGACTGCGCGACCCTGGAGTCGGGCCGAGACCCGCTGACCGACCTCGACGTCATCGAGCGCGAGCTTGCGCTCTATGTGCCGGACGCCGACCTCGGTGGTCGGCCGCTGGGCGAGCGCACCCGGATCATCGTGCTGAACAAGTCCGACGTCCCGGAGGCGCTGGAGCTCGCCGAGCTGGTTCGCCCGGATCTGCAAGCCCGCGGGCTGGAGGTGCACATCGTTTCGGCGGTCGCCCGCACCGGTCTGCGTGAGCTCTCATTCTCGCTGGCCCGGCACGTCCGGGCCGCCCGGGACGCGGTCGAGCCGATCAGCAGGCCCCGGATCGTGTTGCGCCCCAAGGCAGTCGACGACTCCGGGTTCGTCGTGCGGCGCGAAAACATGCCAGACGGCCAGCCGGCCTACCGGGTCGTCGGCGAGCGGCCCACCCGGTGGGTACGCCAGACCGACTTCACCAACGACGAGGCTGTGGGCTATCTCGCCGACCGGCTGCAGCGGCTCGGCGTCGAGGACCAGCTCCTCAAAGCCGGTGCCGTGGCCGGTGACACCGTGCTCATCGGCGACGCCGACAACGCCGTCGTCTTCGACTGGCAGCCGACCCTGTCCAGCGGGGCCGAGTTGCTCTCCGGACCGCGCGGCACCGATCTGAGACTGGATGACCACTCCCGCCTCAGCCGCGGCGAGAAGCGCGAAAGGATGCGCGACCGGTATGCCGCGCGCGCCGAGACCCAGTCCGAGCTCGACGCCGAACGGCGATCCGGGCACTGGGCCACGGCAGCCGACGAGGAGTGAGCCGGCGCGAGCGGCCCCGGGGCGCCAACTAGACTGGATTGCCGTGCCCCGAACCGCCGTCGTCCGGGCCCGTCGCCTGGTCGTCAAGGTGGGGTCCAGCTCGCTCACCAACCCCGATGGGGGTCTGGACGTCGCCCGGCTCGTTGCCCTCGTCAATGCGCTCGCCGTCAAGCAGGCAGACGCTCAGGTGGTCCTCGTCTCCTCTGGGGCGATCGCGGCCGGCATGGGGCCGCTCGGGCTGGCCAGACGCCCGCGGGATCTGGCGACCCAGCAGGCGGCCGCGAGCGTCGGGCAGGGCGCCCTCATCGCGGCCTACCAGCAGGCCTTCGGCGCGCATGGGGTGACCGTCGGGCAGGTCCTGCTCACGATCGACGACGTGACCCGGCGCACCCACTACCTCAACGCCCGGCGCACCCTTGACCGGTTGCTCGATCTCGGGGTGCTGCCCGTCGTCAACGAGAACGACACCGTCGCCACCCACGAGATCCGGTTCGGCGACAACGACCGCCTCGCCGCCCTGGTCGCCCACCTCATCCAGGCCGACGCGCTCGTGCTGCTCTCGGACGTCGACGCGCTGTATGACGGGCCGCCGTCGCGTCCCGGCGCCCGACGCATCCCGATCGTCCGCGGCGCGCACGACCTAGCCGGGGTGCGGATCTCCGGGGCCGGCAGCCACGTCGGCACGGGCGGGATGGCGACCAAGGTCGACGCCGCGGCCATCGCCAACTCGGCCGGCATCCCGGCCCTGCTCACCTCGGCCGATCGAGTAGCTGAGGCGCTGCAGGGCAAGGACGTCGGCACGGTCTTCATGCCGGGGCCGCGCCGTCCGCCATCGAGGCTGCTTTGGCTGGCCCACGCGACCACCCCCCTCGGTCGGCTCATCCTGGACGACGGGGCCGTCCACGCCGTCGTCACTCGACGCAAGTCGCTGCTGCCGGCCGGGATCGTCGCAGTCCAAGGCAGCTTCATCGGCGGCGACCCCGTCGACGTCTGTGATCCGTCCGGACGACCGGTCGCCCGCGGGCTGGTCAACTATGGCGCCGATGAGCTGCCCGAGCTGCTCGGGCGTTCGACGCGCGATCTGGCGCGCGAGCTCGGCCCGGAATATCAGCGCGAAGTCATCCACCGAGCCGCCCGCGTCATCCTGTAGCCCGACCCTGCGCCGGCCCTCGCGGCATACCCTTGGGGGCATGCCGCAGCACACCGACCTTGACCCTGCCGTCGTCGCCCTCGTCGCGGACTGCGCGGGGCGGGCCAAGACCGCCTCCCGTCGGCTGGCACTGCTGTCGCGGGCGCAGAAGGACGCGGCGTTGCACGCGATCGCCGACGCGCTCGACGCGGCCACCGATCGGGTCGTCGAGGCCAACGCGGCTGATCTGGCCAGTGGCCGCGAGCACGGTATGCCGGCCGGCTTGCTCGACCGGCTCATGCTCGACGCCGGGCGGATCGGCGCCATCGCGTCGGCGGTCCGAGAGGTGGCGGCCCTGCCCGACCCGGTCGGCGAGGTGGTCCGCGGCTCGACCCTGCCCAACGGGCTGCAGATCCGCCAGGTGCGGGTGCCGATGGGCGTCGTCGGGATGATCTATGAGGCCCGACCCAATGTCACCGTCGACGCCGCCGCCCTGGGGCTCAAGTCGGGCAACGCGGTGGTGTTGCGTGGCGGGTCGGCCGCGGCGCAGAGCAACCAGGCCCTCGTCGGGGTCATCCGTGGGGCGTTGGAGGCCAGCGGCCTGCCCGCCGACGCGGTGGGCCTGCTCGACGGAGGCGGCCACGACGCCGCCCGGGCGCTGATGACGGCCCGCGGCCTGGTCGACCTGGTCATCCCCCGAGGAGGGGCCGAGCTCATTCGAACCGTCGTCATGGAGTCGACGGTGCCCGTTATCGAGACCGGGATCGGCGTCAACCACGTCTATGTCGATGCCGCCGCCGATCTCGACAGGGCGCTCACCATCGTGATGAACTCCAAGACCCATCGGCCAAGCGTCTGCAATGCGGCCGAGTCCCTGCTGGTCCACGAGGCGGTTGCCGAGGACTTCTTGCCCAAGGCCCTCACCGCGCTCGCCGCCGCCGGGGTGGTGCTGCACGTCGCGCCCGAGGTGACCCGGCACGCGCAGGCCGCCGGCGCGGCATACGAGCTGGCGACCGAAGCGGACTATGCCACCGAGTGGCACCGGCTGGAGATGAACGTGCGTCTCGTGCCGTCCATCGACGAGGCGTTGGAGCACATCCGGGTCAACGGATCGATGCACACTGAGGTCATCGTCACCGAAAGTCGCTCCGCGGCAAGGCGATTCGTTGCCGAGGTCGACGCGGCAGTGGTTATGGTCAACGCGTCGAGCAGGTTCACCGACGGCGGCCAGTTCGGGATGGGGGCCGAGATCGGCATCTCGACGCAGAAGTTGCACGCGCGCGGGCCGATGGCGCTGCCCGAGCTGACAACGACAAAGTGGATCGTCGACGGCGACGGTCAGGTGCGCGGGTGAACCGTCTGGCCGGACTCTGGGCCTGACTGCGCCGACGCACCGGAGTCGTAGGCGACGAAGTAGGTCGGCCGCCCCTGCAACTGGCGATACATCCGCCCGACGTATTCGCCGAGCAACCCGAGACAGAACAACTGCACGGCACCGACCCCCGCGACGATGACGACGGTCGAGGTCCAGCCGGGGATTGTCGTGCCGGGGGTGCGCGAGAGCACGACCAGGCCGACCGTGGCCAGCAGCATGAGCGCGCCCCCGAAGAGCCCGAGATAGGTCGCCAGGCGCAGCGGGAAGAGTGAGAAGCCAGTCACCGAGTCGACCGAGAGCGCGAGCATCTTGAGAAGCGGATACTTCGAGGATCCCGCGGCCCGCTCCTCGCGGCGATAGGTCACCGACGCCGACGGGAAGCCGAGTGCGGGGACGATGAAACGCAACACCCGATTGGAGTCGGGCAAGGTGTTGACGGCGTCGACGGTCGCCCGCGACATGAGGCGGAAGTCGCCGGCGTCGGCCTGGGCGGTCGTTCCGGACAGGAGCCGGATGACGGCATAGAACGCCCTGGCCGTCGTCCGTTTGAAGACCGAGTCGGTGGAGCGGTCGCTGTGCACCCCGTAGACGACGTCGACCTGCTCGCGGCGCGCCGTTGCCAGCAGCTCGGCGATGACCTCAGGCGGGTCCTGCAGATCGGCGTCGATGGTCACGACATAGTCGCCGCGGGCGAGGGCCAGCCCGGCGGAGATGGCGGCCTGGTGGCCGGCGTTGGCGCGCAGGCGCACAACGCGGACCTGGGGCCAGTCGCGGGCCATCTTGTGCAGCAACGCGGGGGTGAGGTCGCGGCTGCCGTCGTCGACGCAGACCACCTCGTAGCCGTCGGCCAGCCCGTCGAGCACGGGGCGCAACCGCTGCGCAAGCAGGGGCAGCACCTCCTGCTCGTCGAACATGGGGATGACCACGGACAACTCGGGCGTCATGGCTCCAGGGTAAGGTCGCGGACCGCGCAGGGCGTCGGGCGCGCTCAAGCCGTATGCCGCGAGCGCCGTGGGTGCAGGCACCCGGTAGCATGTGCCCATGTCCGCGAGCGTCCTGCCTGTCCTCATCCGTGCGGAGGGCGAAACCCACCGTCAGTTGCCGATGCCTTCGCTGATGTATGCCGCCATCGCGATGGGCCTGCTGTTGCTGCTGTTGGCGTTGCTGTGGTCCTTCCGCGGCACGGCATACAAGGTGCGTGACAAGCACTCGCGGCCCGCCTCCGGGGGGCCACCACTGACTCGACGGATCGGGGTGATGGGCGGGACCTTCGATCCCGTCCACCACGGTCACCTGGTTGCCGCCAGCGAGGTCCAGGCCCTGCTGAAGCTCGACGAGGTCGTCTTCGTGCCCACCGGGCAGCCCTGGCAGAAGCACGGCACCGGTGTTTCGCCCGCCGAGCATCGCTATTTGATGACGGTCATTGCGACGGCCTCCAATCCACGCTTCACTGTCAGCCGCGTCGACATCGACCGGAACGGGCCCACCTTCACGATCGACACCCTGCGTGAGGTGCACGCGCAGCGCCCCGACGCCGAGCTCTTCTTCATCACCGGCGCCGACGCACTCGCCCAGATCCTCACCTGGAAGGAGGTCGACGAACTGTGGTCGCTCGCGCATTTTGTCGGGGTGACCAGGCCCGGTCACGTCCTCACCGACAAGGGACTGCCCACCGACAGAATCACTCTGCAGGAGGTGCCCGCCATGGCGATCTCGTCGACGGACTGCCGCCAGCGCGTGGGCAAGGGCGAGCCGGTGTGGTATCTCGTGCCGGATGGCGTGGTCCAATACATAGCCAAGCATCGCCTCTACGAACCGACGAAGGAGCCGCGTGAGCGCGACTGACCGATCGATCGCGCTGGCCCGCGCCGCCGCCGCAGGAGCCCTGGACAAGAAGGCCGAGAATGTCGTCGCCATCGACGTGTCCAGCCAGCTGGCCCTGACCGACATCTTCGTCATCGCCTCGGCGACCAATGAACGCCAGGTCGGCGCCATCGTCGACGCGGTCGAGGAGCAGCTGCGCCTGACTGGGGTGAAACCGTTGCGCCGCGAAGGGGGCCGCGAGGACCGCTGGGTGCTCATCGACTTCGGCGACATCGTCGTGCACATCCAGCATCAGGAAGAACGGGCCTTCTATCAGCTGGAACGGCTCTGGAAAGACTGCCCGTTCATCGCTCTCGAGGGTGCCTGAGTCGTGCCGATCCGGATGAGTGCGCTGCCCAGCGCTGCGACCCGTCGACTCGTGCTCGTCCGGCATGCGCGCACGGCCTGGAATCACGAAAAGCGCCCCCAAGGCCATGCCGACATCCCGCTGGATTCGGTCGGCCACAGCGAGGCGCGCGCCATGGCGCCGCACCTGCGCGGGCTGCGTCCGAGCAGACTGTGGACCTCCGACCTCGCCCGGGCGAGTCAGACGGCGGCATACATCGGGGTGGCCTGCGGGTTGCAGCCGGAGGCCGACGCGCGTTTGCGTGAGTTCTCGGTGGGGGAGCGCGCTGGGCTGACCCGGTCGCAGTTCGAGGAGAGATTCCCCCGCGAGTATGCCGCGTGGGTGGCCAACGACGAGGGGTGCCAGGTGCCGGGCTCCGAAACGACCGCCGACGTGCTGGCCCGGATGGTCCCGGCGTTGCGGTCGTATGTCGCTGAGCTGCAGCCGGGCGGTCTCGGGTTGGTGGTCACTCACGGCGCCTGCCTGCGCGCGAGCCTGTTGGAGGTCATCGGGCTGCCCCAGTCGGCGGATGCGGCGCTCGGCAGCCTGGCCAACTGCTCGTGGACGACTCTGCAAGAGGTCGAGCCGGGTGGCCCGTTGCGGCTGATGTCCTACAACGTGACGGCTCCCGGGACGCCGGACCCGGACGACGACGGCGAGTCGCTCAACGCTCCCCACCGCGCGGATTTCGCATCGGCACAGGTGGTTGGGTAACATCGAAGGGTTGCCTGGTCCGGCCGGCGTGAGTCGATCGGATGGGGCGGCGGGGCTGTAGCGCAGTTGGTAGCGCACCTCCATGGCATGGAGGGGGTCAGGGGTTCGAATCCCCTCAGCTCCACCAAAGGGTTCCTAATCGAACCACCGGCAGACGAAATCAGCCGCGAGTCAGGCCCCCGATGCCTCGGTGACCGCGCGTGCACTCTATGAAGCGACTCGATCAGCGGTGTGCTCGGCTTGGGGTTGGATCATCGTGTTCGGCGTCGACCATGATTTTGGAGAACAAGGCCTGGTTGTAGGTGCGGCGCGACTCAAGGCAACCGCTCAAGTGGGCGCTCGCGCAGTTGTGATCAAGGCGCGTTGGAGCGCCAAGCGGGCGAAGGCTTCGGAGGCCCCCAGCGCGCCATGAGGGGCCGTTTGACCAGGGTCCGGGGAGTCGGCTCAATGCCGCCAGCTCTCGCGGCTAGGGTTGCCATGTGTGGCTCCGCCTGGACCGACCTGGTCCTGGACACTGGGGCTGTCGGGTACCACTAAGGACGAGCTGCCGAATGCCTCGCTTGACGTTGCCGCAGCTGGAGCGGCACATGTTCGCTGCCGCTGACGTGCTCCGCGGCTCCATGGAGGCCTCGGCCTACAAGGAGTACATCTTCGGGATGCTGTTCCTGAAGTACGCGTCGGACCAGTTTGAGGCCGAGCAGCAGCAGGTCGTCGCCGACCAACGGTCGCGTGGGCGCAGCCAGGCCGAGGCTGAGCAGCGTGCCGAGTCGCCGTCGTTTTACAAGACCTTCTACGTGCCGCAGCGGGCGCGGTGGGAGCAGATCCGTGATCATCTCCACAAGGCGGTCGGCAGCGGCCTAAACAAGGCCCTCGAGGAGCTGGAGCACAGCAACCGGTCGCTCGACGGGGTGCTGCAGCACATCGACTTCAACCGCAAGATCGGCCAGTCCTCGATGTCAGACAAGAAGCTGCGTGAGCTGATCATGCACTTCAACAAGGTGCCGCTCCGGCAGCAGGACTTTGAGTTTCCCGACCTGCTCGGCGCGGCCTACGAGTACTTGATCCGCGACTTCGCCGACTCTGCGGGCAAGAAGGGCGGGGAGTTCTACACACCCCGAGACGTCGTCCGCCTGATGGTGCAGATCGCCGACCCGCACCCAGGGATGAGCGTCTACGACCCTTGTACGGGCTCGGGCGGCATGCTGATCCTCTCCAAGGAGTACGTCGAGGAGTCCGGCGGCGACGGCCGCAACCTGGCGCTTGCCGGCCAGGAGAAGGACGGCAGCGTCTGGGCCATCTCCAAAATGAACATGCTGCTGCATGGCATCCCCGACGCCGACCTCCGCAATAACGACGACGGCACGCTGGAGGACCCAGCCCACATCACCGGTGGGGAGCTGCAGCGCTTCGACCGCGTGATCACGAACCCGCCGTTCTCGATGAACTACGTGGCTGATGCCATCCCGTTCCCCGAGCGCTTCCGCTACGGCCACACACCCGAGAAGGGTAAGAAGGCCGACCTTATGTTCGTCCAGCACATGCTGGCGGTGACTCGGCCAGGCGGCATGGTCACGACGGTCATGCCTCACGGTGTGCTGTTCCGTGGTGGCGACGAGCGGCGGATCCGTACCGGCTTCCTGAACGACGACCTTGCCGAGGCCGTGATCGGCCTCGGCCCACAGCTCTTCTATGGCACAGGCATCCCTGCCTGCATCCTGGTGCTTCGTCCGATCGGGTCAAAGCCTGCGGCGCGGAGGGGCAAGGTGCTGTTCATCAACGCCGACCGGGAGTATCGGGAGGGCAGGGCACAGAACTACCTGGAGCCCGAGCACATCGAGAAGATTGTCTCGGCCTACCGATCCTTCCAGGACGTCCCTGGCTTCGCGCGCGTGGTTGATCGCGCTGAGCTGGCAGAGAACGACGACAACCTCAACATTCGCCGCTACGTCTACACCACGCCAGAGCCCGAGCCGCAGGACGTACGGGCGCATCTGCACGGCGGCATCCCCGTTAGCGAGATCGCTGGCAAGGCGGATCTCTTCACGGCTCACGGTCTCGCGCCTGATCGCTTCTTCGTGGCCAAGGACGCCGACTACGTGCTCTTTGCTGAGGTGGTCTCAAAGCGGCGTGACCTCAGGCGTCTGATCGAGACTGACCCCGGTGTCGTCGCGGCCGAGGGCGCCGTGATTGACGCTATCGACCTGTGGTGGGAGGAGCAGGAGGGTGGCTTCGACAAGCTGGAGTCACCAGGCGACCTCGTCGGCCTGCGTAAGGAACTGATCGAGACGTTCCGAGAGGCGCTGGCCCCGACGCCGCTGCTCGATCCATTTGCGATCCGCGGCATCGTCGCCTCGTGGTGGGGCGTGAGCTTGCCCGACCTCAAGGCGCTCGCGACCCACGGCTATCGGGGGCTCATTGAGGCTTGGGTGTCTACAGTATTGGACGCTCTCGCCGAGGAGAAGGCGAAGGTCAACCCACTCGACCACAAGGTCGCACGGGCACTCCTGCCCGAGTACCTCGACCAGCTCGCTGGCCTTGAGAGCGAGGTCGCTGAGCTGGAAAGCACGATCAAGGCGGCCACTGCCTCTGATGATGAGGAAGACGGCAGCGAACCCGTCGAGGAGGCCCTGTCGCCGGCCGAGCTCAAAAGGCTGAAGAGCAAGCTGACGGCCACCAAGAAGCAGCTCAAGGCCGAGAAGGCGGCGTTCGCTCACCGCCTGGCCGGGGCTGTCGAAGGGCTTGACGACATTGCGGCGCGCCTAGTCGTGCTCGATGCGCTGGAGCGCGACCTCTTTGCTGAGGCTCAGGATCGCATCACTCGCCACCTACGAGCCGTGATCGTCGCCTTCGAAGCGTGGTGGGACAAGTACCAGACGCCGCTCTCAGTGCTTGAAGCGGAGCGGGATGATGCCGCCACGAAGCTGGCCTTGCTCCTCAAGGAGCTTGGCTATGAGTGACGAGTGGCGGACCATTCCTGCTGGATCGGTCGCACGAATCGAGATCGGAGGGACGCCAGCGCGGGATCAACCCACTTTTTGGTCCGATCAGGAGAGTGGGAATGCTTGGGCCTCGATTGCCGACCTCAATTCCAAAGTAGTTGTTGAGACGGCGGAGTACATTTCTGATCTTGGTGTGAGGTCGAGCAATGTTAAGCTCGTCCCAGCCGGCACACCAATCATGAGCTTCAAACTCACCATCGGACGCACCGCTCTGGCAGGTCGTGACCTCTACACCAACGAGGCAATCGCCGCGTTCTTCCCTGATCCCACCCAGCTCGAGAGTCGCTATCTCTTCCACATCTTGCCCAGATCGGCGCGCTCAGTGATCACCGACGTGGCGATTAAGGGGGCGACTCTGAATAAGAAGTCGCTCACGTCTATGCAACTCTTGCTGCCTCCGCCCGAAGAGCAACGGCGGATCGCGAACGTCATCGATGCTATAGACGAGGGGATCGAGAGTGCTCAGCGGGTCATCTCAAAGTTGATTGGCCTTAGACATGGTCTGCTCCGGACGGTAATTCTCGCCCTTCCAGACACAATGCCAGATGCGAGGCGAGGCATCTTGGATGATTTCGTGGACTGGCTGTCCGGAGGAACGCCAGCCAAGTCGTCGCCTCAGTTCTGGAATGGAACCATCTCCTGGATTACGCCGAAGGACATGAAGTCTCCACTCCTTCGGAGGACGGTTGATTCCCTTACGTCGCGCGGAATCGCTGCTGCTGGCTCAAGGTTGGCGCCACCAGATGCGGTTTTTATTGTCGTGCGAGGCATGATTCTTGCCCATACATTTCCGGTTTCGAGGATCTCGGGTTCTGCGGCGTTCAATCAGGACGTCAAGGCTCTACTCCCGCGGTCGGGACTTGCTCCTGACTATCTCATGTATTGGTTGATGGCGAATTCGGAGGCGATACTGTGCCTTGTTGGTGAATCCACTCACGGCACTAAGAAACTCGATCTGTCAGACTTGAAGACATTTCCAGCGGTCATACCGCCGCTTGCATCGCAGCATAAAGCGCTTGCTGTGTTGCGTGCGATGGACAGTCGGATCGACTCGGAGCTGGCTTCGGTAAGGAAGGCCCGCAGTCAAAAGGAGGGTCTTCTGGCTGACCTTCTCATCGGCCGGGTACACGTGCCCCAGCGTGAGGCGTCATGACCCCGGGCCCCGAGTACACAGAGGTCGAGAAGCTGCTGCTTGACCAGCTGTCCGGTCTCGGCTGGCGGATCATTGAGGGGTCAAAATCAGACCCAGCTGTCACCGAGCGCGGCTCGTTCCGTGGCTCAATCATCGAAGAGCGCCTGCGAGCTGCGTTGCTCAGGATCAACCCAGGCCCGGGTGATTCACCCTGGCTGGACGACGCGCGTCTGGCCGAAGCGGTCTCATCGCTGACGCGGTCTGAAGTAGGCAAGCTCATCGAGCTCAACGAGCGGATGACTGAGCGCCTTCTTGAGGGCGTGTCAGTGTCGGGACTACCCGACTGGGATCAGGGTCGCTCACAACGCGTGCGGTTCATCGACTTCGACGATCCGAGTAACAACGACTTTCTGGCGATCAACCAGTTCAGGGTGGATGAGCCCGGCGGCCAGGCCAAGAAGTTCGTGGCCCCGGACATCGTGCTGTTCGTGAACGGCATCCCGCTGGTCGTCATCGAGTGCAAGAGCCCGTACATCATCGACCCGATGGCCGAGGGCATCAACCAGCTTCGGCGCTACGCTAACCAGCGCGCTGTCGGCATGCCCGAGGGCAACGAGCAGCTGTTCTGGACCAACCAGTTCGTCGTCTCGACCTACGGTGACAAGGCTCGTGCCGCAACCTTCACCGCCGGGCCGGAGCACTTCCTCGAGTGGAGGGATGCCGCGCCGCTCTCACGGGATGACCTCGCTGCCCATCTGGGCAAGCCCGCGGCTGAGCTGACCGGCCAGGAGCTGCTCGTTGCCGGGATGCTGGCGCCCGCCAACCTGCTCGACATCGTCAGGCACTTCACGTTGTTTACCGAAGTCAACGGACGACGGATCAAGATCGCCGCTCGCTACCAGCAGTACCGCGCAGTCGGCCGGGCACTGCAGCGTCTCCGGACTGGCAAGACGCGCGCTGAGGATGGCGAGAGCGACCGCCGTGGCGGCCTGATCTGGCATACCCAAGGCTCTGGCAAGTCACTGACGATGGTCTTCCTGGTGCGTGCGATGCGGTCGGATCCTTTGCTTCGAGCTTTCAAGGTCGTCATCGTGACCGACCGAACTGACCTGGAGAAGCAGCTGTCTGCGACGGCCAAGCTCTCCGGCGAGGGAGTCCAGCGCGCCCGGCGCACCAGCAAGCTCAAGACCATTCTCACCGAGAACGGCCCGGCGCTCGTCTTCGCGATGATCCAGAAGTACCGCGACACAGACAGCGCTGCCACAAGCGAGACGCGCCTGGCCGGCGACGAGCAGGATGAGGCGCTCGGAGTCCTCAATACCGAAGAGACCATCGTCATCCTGGTCGATGAGGCCCACCGCTCGCAGACATCGACGCTGCACGCCAACCTCATGGCCGCGCTGCCCAACGCCGCCAAGATCGGCTTCACTGGCACGCCGATAATGCGCGAGGGCAAGAAGCGAACGGACGCCATCTTCGGCCCGTTCATCGACAAGTACACGATACGCCAGGCCGAGCACGACGGCGCGGTCGTGCCGATCTTCTACGAAGGCCGCACCGCCAAGGGCGCGGTTGCCGGCGGGAGCGACCTCGACGAGCTGTTCGAGGATATGTTCGTCGAGCACACGGCGGAAGAGGTGGAGAAGCTCAAGGCCCGCTATGCCACAACGGGCGCTGTCCTGGAGGCGCCGAAGCTCATTGCTGCTAAGGCGAAGTCGATCCTCTGGCACTACGTGTCGACCGTCCTGCCTGGCGGCTTCAAGGCGCAGCTGTCGGCCACCAGCCGCCTTGCGACGGTTCGCTACCGTGAGGCGCTCCGGGCTGCCCGCGACGACCTCGTCTCACAGATCGAGCGGTTGCCGGAGCACCTCATGCGCGGCGCGGCCGATGGGAGCCTCAACATCGACGGTCTCGATCGGCGCAGGCAGGTGCTTGTGCGTGCGCTTCCACACGTGGACCTCATTCGCATCCTCGACTTCGTCCCGGTCATCTCGGGCAGCAACAACGACGACCCGACGTGGTTGCAGTGGACCGACAAGGCTCGTCAGGACGCCGTGATCGCCGAGTTCAAGCAGCCGCTTGGCCTGCCTGGTGAGCACACCAGTCCCGTCGCCTTCCTGCTGGTGCGCACCATGCTCCTGACCGGCTTCGACGCGCCGGTCGAGCAGGTGCTCTACCTCGACCGTTTCATCCAGGACGCCGAGCTGCTGCAGGCCATCGCGCGAGTCAACCGAACAGCACCCGGCAAGGCAGCCGGTCTGCTGGTCGACTACTTCGGCGTCGGCGCTCACCTGCAGAAGGCGCTCCAGGCTTATGCGCCAGAAGACGCCGAGGATGCGGTGGGCGCGCTTGCATCCATCACCGACGAGGTGCCGAAGCTACGAGATCGGCATGCGCGGGTGGTGGCACTGTTCGCGCAGGCTGGCATCGAGTCCTTCGACCTAGACGAGGACATCGAGGCCTGCGTTGATCTGCTGTCGGACGACGCTCTACGCGCCCGGTTCGGCGTGCTGCTCAAGCAGTTCCTCTCCACCCTCGACACGGTGCTGCCTCGGCCGGAGGCGTTGCCGTTCGTGGCGGACGCCAAGCGGTTCGGTCTGATCCAGAAGGTCGCCCGGCGGCGCTACCGCGACGATGGCCTGGGGGACTTTGACGCTTCGCTCTACGGCGAGAAGGTTCGTGCCCTGATCGACGAGCACGTCACGGCGCTCGACATCGCCACTAAGATCCCACCGGTCTCGATAACGGACCCGGACTTCCTCGCCAAGGTCAAGGGCCTCACTTCGGACAAGGCCAAGGCGTCCGAGATGGAACACGCCCTGCGGTTCCATATCCGCAGGAACTTCGACGAGGATCCGGCCCGTTACACCAAGCTATCCGAGCGTCTCGACGAGATCCTGAAGATCCTGACCGGCAAATGGGATCAGCTCAGCCTCGCTCTGGAGGTGCTGCTCGGTGACGCCACCGACTTGTCCAGCTCGTCGCGCATCCACGAGGATCCGCTGGTTGCCCGGTTCTACGGCCTTCTGGAGAGCGAGTTCGCGACGGATGCCACGCTGCCCAGCGAGATCCACGTCGACATCATGCATTTGGCTGGGGACATCGTCGTCGAGGTGATCCAGCACGCGGGCATCGTTCGCTTCTGGCACAATCCGCACGCCCAAGACGAGCTGCGCAAGGACATCATCCACACGCTTGACGACCGCGACCTGTTCCCATTCTCCGAGCAGGCCGCTGTGGCCGACAGGCTCATGGAGCTCGCGCGGGCCAACCAACCGTTGATCTCACGGCAGATCAACGCACGGGGGCGGTCGTGAGCGCCGTCCTTCATCTTGATGATCTGCGGGTGCCCGTCGAGACAGGCGGCGCCAGCCGCAAGGCCCGTCTCACGATCGAGGCTGACGGGTCGCTCCGCTTGCGGGCTGCCGAGGACGTCGCGACCGAAGAGCTGACGCAGTTCCTTGCTTCAAAGCGCGAGTGGGTTTACCGCAAGCTGGCCGAGAAGGAGGTGCTGCAGCACGAGCCCGTCACTAAGGAGTTGGTTGACGGTGAGGGCTTCCAGTACCTCGGTCGCAGCCATCGATTGAAGATCGGCGACGCTCACGGCACCGTCCACCTCGAACGCGGCCGACTTGTCTTGCCGAGACCACTCGTTGAGGTTGGTGAGGCGAGTCTTATCGCGTGGTACCAGCGGTGTGGCGAGGCTTGGCTGCGTCCCCGCGTGCGTTCATGGGCAGAACGGCTACGCGTCGAACCTGGCGCCGTCGAGGTCGCAGACCTCGGCCACAAGTGGGGAAGTGCAACCGCCGGAAAGCGTGTGCGCATCCACTGGGCGACCCTGCAACTGTCACCGGCCCTCGTTGATTACGTGCTTGCCCATGAGCTGGCCCACCTGCGCGAGCCACACCACGGCCCGGACTTCTGGCAACTGCTCGGCCGAGTGATGCCCGAGTACGACGAGCGGAAGCAGGAGCTGGCGAAACGCGGCGCCGGCCTGTGGTTCGGAGGCACTTCATGAACGACCCAACCGCTCCGTCACGCGGGTCCGACACCCTGCCGACGTCGATCTGCTGTCCTTCCCTGCGGTCGCTCAGACGTCGCCGACGCACAGCCGGACGCGCCGCTCGCCCTCGGGCTGTCCGGCAGTTAGGGCAGCGGCAAGACCACGGTGCTCGGCCTGGTCGGTCAGGAGCTGACCGGCTTAGAACCGAAACGCAGAAGGCGCTGGTCATCCCGACCGATCCGTTTCGATACGACCCCACGGCGATGCTAAGCAGAGCCTGATCGCCGAGGGTGCTGGCCGGTCTGGCCGTGAGATCAACCCATCCGAGACGAAGACCGACAAAGGCCAGACACCTGCTCGCACGCCTGGGCAAGCGGAGACTGGGCCAAGGCGATCAAGCCGGCGGCGACCTCATCGCTCACCCTCCAGATCCCCGTGCAGATGAATCGTCGACAGAAGACACGCCGAACGGTTCGATCTGATACGGCAGATACTGATAGTGGGGTAGTCTTTGCCCATGAGCGAGCGCAAGGACGTCATCACGAGCTTCGAGGACGCCGGTGTGCTTCCCGGCATCCGTTGGGCCTACCTGTCCGCCACAGCCCGAGTGTCTGTTGACTACTCCGAGGCAGCCGGTCACGACGCGACCTGGGTTGGCATCACCCGGTTCACGCTGTTTCGCGACCGTCTCGACCGCGTCTTCGCCTGTGGCCGTTACGCGGTCCGGGAAGGTGCTGATGCGGAGCTCAGTCTCGATGTACTGCATGCCGAACTGAGCGAACGAGACATCGCGACCCTCCCGCGATTGGCGCCTGATCTTGTCGTCCGCGCCGATCTCAACGGCAGCCCAGGGTGGGGTTGGAAGGGCTGGCGCTGGCTGCTGGCCTCCTCTGCCTTCGGCAAGTTGGACGAGCTTCCTTGGCCTCAGAAGAGTCCGACCAAGCAACGCGTAGCGCAGCAACCCAACCCTGATCCAGGCCAGGCGTCGCTGTTCGACGACTTCGCGGCCGAGGAGGTGCCTGGCCTGGCCGAGCTCATCACTGCCACACATCAGCTCGACCGCGAGACACTGGTCGTCGCCCATTCCCAGGACGTCGACCACGATGGACGCGAACTTGTCATGGGTCGTGCCCGCCTGAACTACGGCGGTGGCGACGCCTGGTACTGGCGCCACGACCTCCTGGAAGTCCCGCCGTCGGAGAGTGGACGCGGCAGTGCTACCAAGCCCGCGCCGACCGACCCCGAGACGGTGCCGGACGCGCCAGTCAAGCTGCGCCATTCAGATATGAAGGAGCCGCGGCGACGCGCAGACGGTGGCGGACAGTGATCAATAGCGACCGCACGATGGAGGTGTCAGCGTTCTTCGACGGTGCCCGTCTGACCTTGGCGCGCCGCCTAGCGGGCCTTCGCAAGAGCGATCTGGCAACTCTCGTCGACAAGAGCTCAACCGCAGTCGCCGCGTGGGAGTCAGGGGCGAAACGGCCTACCGCTGCTACTGTCGCGCAGCTGGCCCTGGGCCTCTCAGTCGAGCCTGGCTTCTTCGCCGTGCGTCCCGAGGATGTCGCGGCCGTCAGCACGACGCCACACTTTCGATCGCTCCGCGCCACGAGCCAGCTCGCCCGTGACCAGGCCTTCGCTTACGGCCAACTCGCCGTGGACATTGCCTCGTCTCTTGAGAGGCACGTCGAGTTTCCCGAGGTTGACGTCCCCGCGTTCCCTGTGGCTGTTGATAACACCGACGGCGATGCCCCCGAACGAGCCGCTCAACATGTCCGAGAGGTGTGGGGCATAAGCCGCGGTCCAGTAGGACATCTCATTCGGACGCTGGAGAATCACGGTGTCCTCGTTGTCTTCAGTCCGGTCCAAGCCGCCTCCGTTGATGCCTACTCCTTCGACTGTCAGCTCCGCCCGGTTGTCGTGCTCAACCCGACGAAGCGTGACTACTACCGCCAGCGGTTTGACGTCGCTCATGAGCTGGGCCACCTGGTCATGCACGCTGACGCCGAACCTGGCAGTCGCGTCGTCGAGGAGCAGGCTCACCGATTCGCCGCTGAGCTGCTTATGCCCGCCGACGAGATCCGCGAGCTCCTCCCGGCGACCATGGGCGGCAACGTCTGGGTCGCCCTGGCCAAGCTAAAGGAGCAGTGGGGCGTGAGCATCCAGGCTTTGCTCTTTCGCGCGCGCCGGCTAGGACGGCTCGGCGAGGTGTCCTACCGCAATGCCATGACGACGCTGTCAACGCGGGGGTGGCGCCGTGACGAGCCGGGCCTTGTCGCTGCCGTGGAACAGCCGTCCTTGATGCCGAGGGCTGTCGAGCTGCTCGCTCAGGAGGGCATCGACGAATTGGCCCTTACCGCACAGTGCCGAGTCCCGCCGAACCTGTTCCGCACGGTCACGGCGCGCGTCCCTCAGGTCCCCGTCGAGGCAGGGATCACCGAGTCCGTCGATGAGGCGCGCGGACGGCGCGTTGTCTCGCTGCTTCCAAGACTTGCGTAGGTCCATGATGACGCTGGACCCCGCGCCAGCCGCTCCGACTATCAGTTAACCGACCCAAAGGAGTTCGACCATGGCTGAGGCCAACAAGCGAATCGTTCAGCGACACGTCGACGGCGGGTGGGAAGTACGAAAGCCCGGCGCTGATCGTGCGAGCGCCGTTACCCGCACGCAGGCGGAGGGCATCGTTCGCGCTCGGGAAATCCTCGGCAATGACGGCGGTGGCGAAATGCAGGTCCGGGCCGCCGACGGCACCATACGAGCTCAGGACACAATCTCGCCGGGGAATGACCCTCGCTCATCTAGGGGGTAGAAGCAGTCGCAATGGCTGAGGTGGGTGACTCATACTCAACGCGAGCAGCCACGCCGTTTGCGCTTGAGAATCGTCCCGAAGGTGCGTCGATCGATGCCGAATCGCTCGCCGAGCGTGTAGACGGTCGCTCCTGCCTGGTAGCTGGCGATGAGTTCCTGCGTCTGCTCGCTGCCGAGCGGTGCGGACCTTGGTGGTTCTGCTGGGCCGCGGCGCGGTAAGTGAGGCCGGGTCCGGATGCTTCGCGAGCAGCGACTCAAGCGCTCTGGCCTGCGTCCCCGTGTTTGTAGTGAGTTCCCGGCTCCCCACCCAAGTGTTCGTTACGGGAACACGCGACCTCGCTGGTTGCGGTGGGTTCGTGTTCCGCCTCGTTGTCTCGCGTGGTCTCGTGGACGATGGTGGCGAACGACTCGGCAAGGGTCGGTCAGGGCCGGGCGGCCTGGGGAATCCGGTCCAGCGGAGTTCGGGGGGCAGGTGACTCATGTCGTTGAACATGGTGATGCCGGGGGGCAGACCGGTGCGGTACTCGATAACGGTCAGAGCGGTGTTGGCGCTGTTGAGGCCGAGCCACCGTACGGGTGGCGCGTCCAGGGCGTCGCGGATGAGCCAGGCGATCGGGTAGGCGTGCGTGATGACCACTTCGTGTACGTCGTCGGTCTGTTCCGGTGCTCCCGCGAACCGGGCGGTCAGGCTGTGTGCGATCCGGTTTCCGGCGGCGGCTTCCTCGGCGTCGTATCCGTCGAAGAACGGCACCCACGCGCGGGGCATTTCTTCGGGCGTCGGAACGTAGGGCACATGGTCGATGAGTTCCGCGGCTTCGGCGACCGGCGTCCCTGATCGGAGTTGCGCGGTCACTTCCTGAGCGCTCCCCGTGGCGCGGGATAGCGGAGAATGCCATACCGCGTCGATGGGCGGGTGTGCGAGGCGCCGGCCGAGGAGCCTTGCCTGCTCGCGGCCGGTGGCGGTGAGCTCGCCGAACGCGTCGGCGTCGCCGTGTCGTGCGATGTACAGGTAGCTGGTTGCCATAAGTCGCTGGAGCCCTGACGCCTCGCGCCGGCGCTCCCATCCCTTCTGCTGAGTGCGTGGTCGGTGTCAGTCCTGTGCGGCGGTGACGGTTCCCTCGGTCCCGTTGACGGTGATCCGGGCGGCGTCCTTGATCCGGGTAGTGACCTGCGGGACGCCGAGGACGGCGGGGATGCCGTGTTCGCGGGCGACGATCGCGGCGTGGGAGAGGGCGCCCCCTATCTCGGTGACGACCGCGGCAGCGACGCGGAACAGGGGTGTCCATGCCGGGTCGGTGTAGGGGCAGATCACGATGTCCCCCGGCTCGACGCGTGGGAAGTCGGACGGGCCGCGCAGGACGCGAGCGATCCCGGTGACGACCCCGTGGGCTCCCGGTGTGCCGATCAGCGACGTACCCGCAGCGGCGGGAGTCCTCGGCGGCAGCGAAGGAAGGGCCGCGGTGATCGGTCGGGCCTGGAGTATCCAGACCTTCTTGTCTGCGATCGCCCATTCGATGTCCTGTGGCTGGTCGAGCAAGGTGGCTATCCGGCGTCCGAGGCCCGCGAGAGTCGTGACGGCGGCATCGTCCAGCGTCGGGATCGTCTGCTGCTCCTGCGGCACGTCGCGGGCCGCGACGCCGATGCCGTCGCGGTCGCGGTCTAGGCGGGTCGTCTTCGGCCCGATGGTGCGCCGGATGCCGCCGTCGGAGGCGACCTCGTAGGTGTCCGGGGTGACGGTTCCCCCGACCACGCTGAGCCCCAGGCCCCAGGACGCCTCGATCCGGGTGCTGTCCCCGGGCTGCACCGGGGTGAACATCACGCCCGACGCGTCGGCGTCGATGAGGCGCTGGACGAGCACGGCCATGTCCGGCTCGCGGTCCGCGGTGTCGGCATCAAGATGGTTCCAGTAGTCAGCAGCGCGGGGTGAGGACGAGGACGCCCAGCAGACCCGGACCGCCTCGGCGACTGCCTGAGCGCCGCGCACCCCCAGCACGCTCTCGTACTGACCGGCCGCGGACCCGCAGGCAACGTCCTCGGTCGCCGCCGACGAGCGGACAGCTACCGGCGGGTCTCCCATCTTTGCTAGGTGCCAGGCGAGCGCATCCTGAAGTCCTTGTGCCACCGGCAGCACGGAATCGGCCCGTGCCGTTCGGTACGCAGCAAAGGGGACGACGAAACCGTCCGGCACCGGCAAACCCTCCCGTTGCAGCAGGGCCAGTGCCGCCGCTTTGGCGCCGCCGGTGTCCGCGCTCGTGTCGAGCAAGGTCGTGATCATCTCTCCGCAACCATCAAACAATCGTTGACAACAATACGTTGATTGTCGAGGATGGAGACATGGAACACAAGCATGACCTCGACCGCGCAGTCGGATCCGGCCACGCCCGAGCTCGCCGGGAGGGCGAAGCACAACAGCGGCTTCTCGCACTCGGCGCCGATGGGTTGGCCGCTCGTCCTTGGCGGCCTGAGCCGTACCCGCCCACGGCCGTCGAGCTGACGCAGTTCGCGCTCTGGCGGTCCGCGGACCTCGCCCCCGATGATCTGCTCAGCGCCCTCGCGCTGCTACCCGCGGCCCGGGCCGAGGTCGAGGGCGTGGAAACCGGCCTCCTGTTCATGGCCCGGACGGCGGGACTGACCTGGGCGCAAATCGCCGAGGCGATGGGATTCCGCTCGCCCCAGGCATGTCAGCAGCACTACACCCGGCTCAGCGCCAGGGGGAGTGAGTGACCATGGCCCGCCCTTCGCCCGCGCCGCTGGTGGTGCTGCACGCGGTGCGCCTGCTCGGCTTCGCCGACAACACCGCGATCGTCGACCGCGCCGGAGTCAACCACGAGGACACCATCGAGATCCTGCACGATGCCGAGCAGCGCGGATGGATCCAGTACAACTCATTCGCAGGCCTCGAGGGGTGGTCACTGACTGAGGGCGGCAGGACCGAGAACGAGCGCCAACTCGCCCTTGAGCGGGCCGACGCAGATCCCGACAACGAGATCGGGGCCGTCTACCGGGAGTTCCTACCCCTCAACGCACGCCTCGTGCGCGCCTGCACCGACTGGCAAGTCAGGCCCACCAGGGAGGACGGGCTTGCCCCCAACGACCACGCGGACCCCGCCTGGGACGCCCAGGTCCTCGATGAACTTGCGTCGCTCAGCATCGCCCTCCGCCCGCTGATCGACCGTCTGGCTGCCGTGTTGGCGAGGTTCGCTGGATGCGACACCCGGTTCGACGCGGCGCTCCGACGCGCCAAAGCCGGTCAGAACGAATGGGTCGACAGAACGGACATCGACTCCTGCCACCGCGTCTGGTTCCAGCTCCACGAAGACCTCATCGCCACTCTCGGTGTTGACCGCGGGACCGAACACTGACCTGCGCGGCTGCCACACCTAGCGCGCTGGCCGTGCCACGGCGCGCACTGCGGCGTCGGCCGGCCAGGGCTGGGCACGCACGACGAGGTTGATCGAGCGACCCGTCTTCGTCGAGCGCGAACCCAACTGCTCCGCGTCGACCTCCTCCAGCACGGCGTCGTCCTCGCGGACAAGGTAGGCATGCCGCAGACCGGCCTCGGCGAGCTGGTGCAGGGGTGCCGCCGGGTCCAGGCCCGCGAGCCGGGCTTGCGCGGGCGAGTGCTCGAGGATGACGGTGACGCCGGGGTTTGCGGCCAGCGTCCGGGCCATCCCCGCAAGCACCGAGCCCTCGTGGCCCTCGACGTCGATCTTCACGACGTCGACGCGGGCATCGCCGAGCACGGCATCGACGGTCGTCAGGGTCACCGGGACCCGCTTGAGCCCGTTGCTGGACCCGTCGGCCGCGACGAGCCGATGCCAGCCCGACTCGGCGGTGTTGACGGCCAGCTCATGAGTGCCGACCCGGTCCGCGCACGCGGCACGGATGACGTGCACCTGATCCAGCTTGTTCTCGGCGACGTTGGCCACGAGCAGGGCGTGGTTGCGCGGTTCGGGCTCGAAGGCCACGACGCGCCCGGTCGGGCCGGTCAGTAGCGCGGCAAGCATCGTGAAATAGCCCACGTTGGCGCCAACGTCGACGACGGTCGACCCTGGCGCCACCACCATTTCGAGCACTCGTCGGGTGGTGGTTTCATAGCTGCCGGAGAGCAGTTGCGAGCCGATGGTGTCCATGCCCTGCAGGGTTGACGCGTGCAGGCGCAGTGTTGCGCTCGCCCCGTCGCGCCCCACGACCAGCACCGATCGATCACGACCGAGCAGGGCCACCCCCCGGACCGCCGCGGCGGTCAGCCCGTAGGCCGAGCCGAACCACTCGGCCGCGAGGTCGGCGACCCTGCGCACGGCGGACCCGCCTGGTTGGCCGGACATGATGCTCCTTCGCTGGGACGGCAGTGCCGTCCCACGAAGGACACGCTAGCGCGTCCTGCCTGGATCAGTTCGCGGCCTTGCGTGACATCGGGTGCTCGGGAACGCTCTGTGTGCCGCTGAACAGCTTGTGCGTGTTGATCGCGTGCCCGCGGTTGCGGGACGCGAGGTCGACGTACGACCGGCCGAGCTCGTCCTTGATCGCCCCGATGATTGACGCGACCATGGCGAGGTTGTCGGGCAGGTGGGCTGCGTCGACCTCCTTGACCATGAACTTCCAGACCGTCTCTTCCAGGGCGTTGAAGTGCGTCTGCACCTCCTCGAGCAGGAAGCCGGCGTGGAAGCAACGGCGGGCGACCTCGCGGGCGTAGTCGATCACCGGCAACGGCGTGCGCTCGGTCAGAGCCGTGGTCACCGTCGTCATCGTCTGCTGCAGGCGGCGACGCAGCACCTCGCGGTCGACCTGCTTGTAGGGCGGGGGAAGCCGGTGATCCAGCAGCCGCACAGCCTCCTCGACGAGTTCGTGGGACCTGGCCTCCAGTGCATCGATGACCACCACGTGCGCCTGCCTTCCACCATGACCGCGGCCGATGCCGCTTAGTTCGTCTTCATGCTATTCAGGCCCGTCGGGCCTGCGCGCGGGCTTGAGGTCCCCTGCCTGCGTGAACGTCCAGTGAACGATCCCGTGGGACGCGGGGACGGCGAACCCAACCACCGCTGATTCTACCCGCCGGTATGCCGCCCGCTGACTGCGCCCGCGGCACCGATCACTTTCGGGCACTAGAGAGACGTGGTGCCCAACGCGCGATAACGGCCCAACCGATCGGCAAGCCGCTGATCCGGGTCGGCCCGCCAGAGCTCGTCGAGCTCCTGGTGGATGGCCTCGGCCATCCGCTGGCAGAACGCCTCGGGCTCGATCGCAGCATCGGGACGCTCGGGAACGATGCGGTCGACGATGCCGTCGGCCAGCAAGTCGACCGAGCGCACCCGCTGGGATTCGGCCAGCTCGTCGGCCCTCTCGACGGTGCGATGGATGATCGCCGAAGCTCCCTCCGGTGGCAGCGGCGACAACCAGGCATGCTCGGCGCAGATGACCCGGTCGGCCGGCAGGATGGCCAGCGCCCCGCCGCCGGTGCCCTGACCGAGCAACACACACAGGGTGGGGGCCGCCAGCATCACCAGGTCGGCCAATGAGCGGGCGATTTCGCCGGCCAGGCCGCCCTCCTCCGCCTCCTTCGACAGGGCGGCGCCCTCGGTGTCGATGATGGACACCAGCGGCAGGCCGAGGTCGGCCGCCAGTCGGATGCCCCGGCGCGCGACCCGCAACCCGCCGGGACCGAGCGGGTCTTCCAGGGTGGTTCGATGCCGGTCCTGTCCGAGCACGATGCACGGCGTCCCGCCGAACCGGGCGAGGGCCAGCAACATGCCGGGGTCGTGCTCGCCCTGGCCGGTGCCGCGCAGCAACAGCACATCAGAGGCGCCGAGCTTGAGCAGCGTCTTGACACCGGGTCGGTCGGTGCGGCGGGACACCAGAATCGAGTCCCAGGCGCGCCGCTCGCGGGCGCGGGGGTCCAGACCGGCATACGGGTCCGCGTGCATGTCGTCGGGCCGGGGGACTGGAGGGTGGTCTTCGTGGGCGGCGTCCAGGACCGACAGAGTCCGCGCGGCCATCCCGGCGAGCCGGTCGACCGGGACGATGGCGTCGACAATGCCCCGGGCGTGCAGGTTCTCCGCGGTCTGGACGCCCTCGGGGAAGGGGCGGCCGTAAAGAGCCTCATAGACCCGGGCCCCGAGGAACCCGATCATCGCGCCCGGTTCTGCGACCGTGACATGCCCGAGCGACCCCCAGGACGCGAACACGCCGCCGGTCGTCGGATGACGCAGATAGACGATGTAGGGCAGCCCGGCGCTCTTGAACTGAGCCACGGCCGCGGCGATCTTGACCATCCCGAGGAACGCCGGGGTGCCCTCCTGCATCCTGGTGCCGGCGGAGGTCGGGGCGGCGAACAGCGGCAGGCGTTCCCGTTGAGCCCGCTCGAAGGCCAAGACGATCCGCTCGGCGGCCGCCTTGCCGATCGACCCGGCGAGGAAGCCGAACTCGCCGGCCACACAGGCAACCCGGCGCCCCCGGATCAGGCCCTCCCCGGTGAGGATCGACTCGTCGGTGCCGGCCTTGGCAGCAGCGGCGGCGAGCTCGGCGGCATACGCGGAGCCGGGGAGCGCGGCGAGCAGCGGCGGGGCGTCCCAGGACACCCAGCTGCCCCCGTCCAAAACCGTGTCGAGCAGTTCCCGCGCGCCGATGCGCCGGGTCGGACCCGGTGTCGGTTCCGGTGTCGAGGCCATGCGCTCGAGTCTAGGTCGGACAGGTCCCCGAGAAGCCGCGCCCACCCTGCTCCAGGAGGTCGCCGGATGCGAGGTGACGGCACGGTCCAGTGCTCCACTCGGTGCGCTAACCTGGGCAGCATGGTGAACGAAGCCCGGAGCCTGCTGCTTCCCGAGCCGCGCTGAGCAGACGGACGTCAGCGCGGCAGCCCCTCCTGCGCGAGGGGCTTTTGTCTGTCCGGACCTGATCGCCATGCAAAGCCCACGCGACGCAGGGCACCCCCGATGACGCGAAACCCGAGGACCGAAGACCGATGAGCGACGAGACGCCGTATCGCTATACCGCTGCGCTGGCTGATCAGATCGAGCTGGCGTGGCAGGACCGGTGGGAGGAGCAGGGCGTCTTCCACGCGGTGAATCCCGCCGGGCCGTGGGCCGATGAGCCCGCTGTCGCAGCGCGCGGACCGAAGCTGCTCGTGCTGGACATGTTCCCCTATCCCTCCGGCGCCGGCCTGCACATCGGCCACCCGTTGGGCTTCATCGCCACCGATGTCTACTCGCGCTATCACCGTCAGCAGGGACGCAATGTCTTGCATGCCCTCGGCTACGACGCCTTCGGGCTGCCGGCCGAGCAGTATGCCGTGCAGACCGGTCAGCACCCCCGCAAGACGACCGAGGACAACATCGTCATCATGCGTCGGCAAATGCGCCGGCTCGGGGTGGGGCTGGACGACCGGCGGTCCTTCGCGACGATCGACGAGGACTACTACCGCTGGACCCAATGGATCTTCTCCCAGATCCGGGAGAGCTGGTATGACCCGCAGGCACTGCGCCCCGACGGCTCGCGCGGGGCGGCCCGGCCGATCGCCGAGTGTGTCGCGCGGTTCGCCGACGGTTCGATGAGCCACCCGCGCCAGCAGGGGCGTGGCTGGGCAGAGTTGAGCGCGGCGGAGCAGGCCGGCATCCTGGAGGATTACCGACTCGCCTATCCCTGCGAGGCGCCGGTCAACTGGTGCCCCGGGCTGGGCACGGTGCTGTCCAACGAAGAGGTAACCAACGACGGGCGCTCGGAGCGAGGGAACTTCCCGGTCTTCCGGCGCAATATGCGCCAGTGGATGCTGCGGATCACCGCGTATGCCGATCGGCTGGCCGACGACCTGGAGCGCGTCGACTGGCCCGAGAAGATCAAACTCATGCAACGCAACTGGATCGGTCGCTCGACCGGCGCCCGGGTGCGTTTCCCGGTTCTCACGGCGGCTGGGCACGACGAGGTCATCGAGGTCTTCACCACCCGGCCGGACACCCTCTTCGGCGCCACCTTCATGGTGCTGGCGCCGGAACACCCCCTCGTCGACACGCTCGTGCCGACCGCGGGTTGGCCCGCGGACACCCCGCCGGCGTGGATGGGGACCGACGCTACGGCGACCGACACCCCGGCGGCTGCCGTGGCGGCATACCGGCGGGCGTCTTCCCGGATGAGCGACGTGGATCGCCAGGTCGAGGACCGGACCAAGACCGGGGTCTTCACCGGCGCCTATGCGACGAATCCGTTGAACGGCAAGGCGATCCCGGTCTTCGTGGCTGACTATGTGCTCATGGGCTACGGGACCGGAGCCATCATGGCCGTCCCGTCGGGAGACCAGCGCGACCACGAGTACGCCACCGCCTTCGGCCTCGACATCGTGCCGACCGTCCAGGCGCCGGCCGACTTCCCGGCAGGGCAGGCCTACACGGGCGACGGGACCGTCATCAACTCGGCTAACGACGAGGTGTCACTCGACGGCCTGACGATCAGTGAGGCCAAGGCGAGGATCATCGCCCACCTGCAGGACTGCGGGATCGGCGAGGGCACGATCAACTACCGGTTGCGGGACTGGCTGTTCAGCCGGCAGCGCTACTGGGGCGAGCCGTTCCCGGTGGTGTGGGACGACGACGGTGTCGCCCATGGGCTGCCCGAGGCGATGTTGCCGCTCTCCCTGCCCGACGTCCCCGACTACTCGCCCAAGACCTATGACCCCGACGACTCGGGCAGCGAGCCCGAGCCGCCGCTCTCGCGGGCGTCGGAGTGGGTCGAGGTCGAGCTCGACTTGGGCGACGGACGCGGGCTGCGCCGCTACCGCCGCGAGACCAACACCATGCCCAACTGGGCGGGGTCGTGCTGGTACTACCTGCGCTACTGCGACCCGGCCAACAGCGACGCCCTCATCGACCCGGCCAACGAGGCCTATTGGCTTGGGCCGCAGGCTGATCCGGTGGCCGGTGCACCCGAAGGAGCCCGCGACCCCGGCGGCGTGGACCTCTACATCGGCGGCGTCGAACACGCCGTGCTGCACCTGCTCTATGCGCGGTTCTGGCACAAGGTGCTCTTCGATCTGGGTCACCTCACCAGTGAGGAGCCCTTCCGCAAGCTGTTCTCGCAGGGCTACATCCAGGCCCCCGCCTATGCCGACGCCCGCGGCCAATATGTCGAAGCGTCGGAGGTCATCGAGGCCACCGGCCCCGACGGCAAATCAACCTTCTGGCATCAAGGCCAGCCGGTCACCCGGGAATTCGGCAAAATCGGCAAGTCGCTGAAGAACATGGTCAGCCCGGACGACATCTATGACGCCTACGGGGCCGACACCCTGCGGGTCTACGAAATGTCCATGGGCCCGCTGGAGCTGTCCAAGCCGTGGGACACCCGGGCCATCGTCGGCTCGGTGCGCTTCCTGCAGCGGCTGTGGCGCAACGTTATCGACGAGGTCACCGGTGAGGTGCGGATCGTCGACGCCCACGTCGACCCCGCACTCAACACCCTGCTGCACAAGACGATCGCGGGAGTGCGCGAGGACTACGAGGCGCTGCGTTTCAACACAGCGATCGCCAAGCTCATCGAGCTCAACAACGCGGTGACCAAGCTCGACGCCCCACCGCGGTCGGTCATGCGGGCCCTCGTCCAGATGGTCGCACCCGTGGCGCCGCACATCGCCGACGAGTTATGGGAGCGGATGGGCCAGCACGGAAGTCTCGCCCAAGGGCCCTTCCCGGTCGCCGACGCCGCCCTGCTGGTCGAGAAGTCCGTCACTTGCGTGGTGCAGATCCGCGGGAAGGTCCGCGACCGGATCGAGGTGCCGGCCGACATCTCCGAAGCCGATCTGCGCGAGTTGGTACTGGCCCGGGACAAGGTGCAGGCGGCCGTCGTCGGCGGTATCCGGACCGTCATCATGCGTCCGCCGACCCTCGTCAACGTCGTCCCCATGTGAGTTCGTGAAAGCAGGAGGGCACCGGATGGTCGTCGCGATCGTCACCGACTCCACGGCATACCTGTCCGCGGGGCAGTTGGATGCAGCGGAGGTGCCGATAGAGGTCGTGCCGCTGCACGTCGTCATCGGGGGCAAGGAGCGCCGGGAGGGCGTCGACGTCGGCGTGGAGGACCTCGGCGACGCACTGCGCCGGTTCGTTCCGGTGACGACCTCGCGCCCGGCTCCCCAGGAGTTCCTGGAGGCATATCGACGGGCGGCCGCCCAGGGCGCGGACGCCATTGTCTCCGTGCATATTTCGGCGCAGATGTCCGCCACGGTGGAGGGCGCGGAGATCGCGGCCGCCCAGTCGCCGATCCCCGTGACGGTCGTCGACTCGCGGGTCCTCGGGGCAGCCATGGGGTATGCCGTGCTGTCGGCCGCCGCCGCAGCAGGGGCCGGGGCCAGCGCCGCCGACGTGGCAGCCGTTGCCCGGCAGCGGGCCCAAGAGGCGACGGTGGTGTTCTATGTCCACACCCTCGAGCACCTGCGCCGGGGCGGACGGATCGGGTCGGCCGCTGCCTTGCTCGGCTCGGCCCTGGCGATCAAACCGATCCTGGCGCTGGAGGAGGGCCACATCGTCCCACTGGCGAAGGTCCGCACGTCAGCGAAGGCGCTCATGCGGATGGTCGACGTCGCCGTGGCCGCCGCCGACGAGGCTCGGACACGAGGGCGGATCGTCGACATCGGGGTGCAGCACCTGGATTCCGGTGATCGTGCCGCTGACCTCGTCGCTGCGCTGACCGAGCGCCTCCCGGACGCCGGGGAAGTGCGCGTCGGCGAACTCGGGGCCGTGGTCGGGGCGCATGTCGGACCGGGCACCGTCGCGATCGCGGTGTCGCCGAGGCCGGCAGGGCAAAGGGAGCAGCCGGGGCAGTCGGGGCAGTCGGGGCAGCGATGACGACTGTGGGGGCCACCGGCTGGATCGACGTCGCCCTCACGGCGTTGGCCTGGCTGGCCATGTCGGTGGTGGCCTTCCTCGTCGGCGGCATCAGCCCGGCGACGATCGTCGCGAGGATGCTCGGCCGGGACATCGCGAGCGCCGGCTCGGGAAACCCCGGCGCCACCAACGCCGGTCGCGTGCTCGGGCGTAAGTGGGGCGTTCTCGTCGGGATCCTCGACGTCCTCAAGGGTTACCTCCCGACGCTCCTGGCGATGCAGGCGGTCGGGGTCGTGGCGGCATACGTCGTGGGAGTGGCCGCGGTGCTCGGGCACGTCTATTCGCCCTACCTGCGCGGACGCGGCGGGAAGGGGGTGGCGACCGGCATCGGTGCCATCCTCGGTGTGCACCCCTGGTATGCCGTCGTGCTGGCGGTCCTGTTCGCCCTGGTTTCCGTCGCGGCTCGCTGGGTGGCGCTGGGCTCGCTCGTCTCTTCCGTGGTGATCCTCGTCGGCGGTGGCCTTGCAGCGGCCGGAATGCTGCCCGGCAGTCATGGCTGGCCGACTGCGATCTGGGCCTGGGTGCTGGGTTTCGTCATCGTCCTGCGGCACCGGGTCAACATCCTCGACCGGGTCCGACGCCGCGACCGAACCTGAGACCGAGGACCACCTGACCGGTTGTCCACACGGGGACCTGACCGGTTGTCCACACGGGGACCTGACCGGTTGTCCACATGGGGATGCTCGATCGTCTCACCGTCCACAGGCGGCGAGACCGACACGTTGAGCGGGCGATCGTGGGGCCTACGGTCTGGGGATGGCGCGACCCATTGACCTCGACGAGCCCGCCCTGCGGCGGGTCCGCGAGATCTTTGCCGGCCTCGACCGCGCTCGCCGGCGGGGTGACGAGTCGGCGGAACAGGCGCGCGAAGGGGAGGGGTGGCTGCCCGATCCGCCGGTCGGCGCGTCCCTGCGTCGGTCAGCGGGCACCGCGGGCGAGACCGATGCGGCCGAGGCGGAAGTGGCGGCCAAGGTGCGGGCGTGGGCTGCGAACTGGCCGCGCGATCCCTCCAGACCGCGCGTGCTCACCCTGCCCCCCGTCTTGGCCAGGGGGCGCCTGCGGGTGCGGCTATCAGCGGTGATGGGCCTTGCCGCCATCGTCCTGGTGACGGGGATCTTCTTCTCGGTCCGGGTCGCCCTTGCCGCTCGCTCTGCCGAGCCGCAGCCGGTCGCGCCCGGCCGTGGGGCACTGGTCAGCAGGTCGGTGCCTTCCGCTCTCGCCGCGGTGGTGACCGCAGGACCAGGCCAACAGGCGCAGGGGCAGGCCGGTGCGGCGGACACCGACAAACTGGTCCACGTCGTGGGCGAGGTCGCCAAGCCTGGGGTCGTCCGGGTCACGTCCGGCGCTCGGGTCATCGACGCGATCACTGCCGCGGGCGGCGCGTTGCCGACAGCCGATCTCAAGCGGGTCAACCTTGCCCGGCTCGTCCTCGACGCCGAGCAGATCCATGTGCCCGCGCCCGGCGAGCTCCTGGTGCCGGGTGCGTTCGGTTCGACACAAGCCTCGCCGAGCGTGCTGCCATCGGGCGCCGGGCCCGCGGGGGTCGCTCTCTCGGGACGCGTGAATCTCAACACGGCCGACCTCGCGGCCCTCGACACGCTTCCGGGGGTAGGTCCGGTCCTCGCTCAGCGGATCATCGACTGGCGCATCGAGCATGGCAGCTTCGCCTCGGTCGATGAGTTGGGGGAGGTCGGCGGGATCGGCGAGAAGTTGCTGGCTCAGCTGACTCCCAAGGTGAGCGTGTGACGCCGCCGTCCCGCGGACCCGCGCCGCTGGACCTGCGGTTGCTGGTGCCGGCCGTCGCTGCGTGGGCGCTCGACGTGGCCCTGCTATGGGCCGGTGCGGCGTGGTGGGTGGTCGGGTCGATCGCCGGGCTTGCAGCGATCACCGGGGTCGGCCTCGTTCACCGGGCACGGTGGCGTGACGGCCGCTGGGAATCGCTCGGCGCCCTCGGTGGCCTCACCGCATTGGCCCTCGCCCTGGTCACCATCAGCCTCGCGGCCCACGATGCGGTTCGCACTGCGGGCCTGCTCGACGAATGGGCCGACGGCCGCGCCACGGTGTCGATCGTCGGGGTCATCGAGTCGGATCCTCGGCGCGTCCTCGTCACGGCCGGCGCGCGCGGTGACGGCGACCAGGTCGTCGTACGCGCCACGGTGCTCACGGCCAGTGGTCGGGGGCTGGTGAGCCACGTCGATGCTCCGGTGCTCGTGATCGGCGACTCCACCTGGTTGGGCGTCGCGTGGCAGGAAGGGATGCGCGCGACGGGGCGGCTGGGGCCTGGCCAACCGGGCGACGATGTCGTGGCCGTGTTCCGGGCCATCGGCCCTCCCGAGGTGATCGATGAGGCGCCCGGGGTTGCCCAGGCGGCGGCATACGTGCGTGCGCGGTTCCGGGAGGCGACCAGCGGCCTGCCGGCGGACGCCCGGGGCCTGGTCCCAGCGCTCGTCATCGGTGACACCTCGGCGACCCCGATCGACCTCACCGAGGCAATGACCGTCGCGGGCATGTCCCACCTCAGCGCGGTGAGCGGCTCCAACGTCGCCATCGTCCTGGCGGCAGCCCTTGGGCTGTGTCGGCTCGGGGGCATCCCACGCCGGGTGCGGCCAGTCGTCGCGGGGATCGTGCTCGCCGGTTTCGTCGTGCTCGCCCGGCCCGAGCCGAGCGTGATCCGCGCAGCGGTGATGGGCGCCGTCGGTTTGGCCGGGCTGAGCACGTCACGCCGGCGGATGGGGATGCCGGCGCTCTCCGCCGCGGTCATCGCTTTGCTCTGCTGGGATCCGTGGTTGGCCCGGTCCTATGGCTTCGCACTATCGGTCCTCGCCACGCTCGGATTGCTCGTCTTCGCGGCCCCGTGGGGTCAGCGGATCGCCACGCTGCTGCCCCCGGGGATGCGAGGGTGGGGTCCCGCCCTTGCGGTGCCGGCCGCGGCACAGCTCATGTGTGCGCCCGTCGTCGTGTTGCTGCAGGGGACGGTGTCGCTCGTCGCCGTGCCGGCGAACCTGCTCGCCGATCCGTTCGTCGCTCCGGCGACGGTGGCCGGCGTCGCCACAGCCCTCATCGCGGTGCTGTGGACCGCGCCGGCCGGCTGGGTCGCCTGGGTCGCTGCCATGCCCACCCTCGCCATCGCCTGGATCGCCCGAGTCGCCGCCGTCCAGCCGTGGGGCAGCGTGCCGTGGCCGGACGGCCCAGTGGGGGCGCTGCTGTTGGCGGCGCTCGGCGCTCTCGCTGTCTTGGTGGGGCCATGGGCGCGCTGGGTCAGCGTGCGCCGGCCGCTGGCGGCGGTGGCGGCGATGGCGATCGCCGCGAGCGCCGTGGCACCCGTGCGAGACGTGAGTTGGCCGATGCCGGGGTGGCTCTTCACGGCGTGCGATGTCGGCCAGGGTGACGGGCTCGTGCTCTCCACCGGCCCTGGGCGCGTGGTCCTTGTCGACGCCGGTCCTGACGCTGAACTCATCGACGGGTGCCTCGAGCGGCTTGGCGTGCACACCCTCGACGCGCTCGTCCTGACCCACTTCCACGCCGATCACGTCGACGGCCTGCCGGGGGTGCTGCGTGGCCGGGTGGTGGGGGAGATCCTCACCACGATCGTCGATGACCCCTCCATCGAGGCACAGGCGGTTCGCGAGCAGGCGGCGGCGCACGGCACACCGGTCATGCCGTTGGTGGCCGGTGACCGTCTTGAGTGGCCAGGGGTCCAGGCTCGGGTGTGGTGGCCGGCTCGGCTCATCAGGGACGGCTCCGTGCCCAACAACGCCTCGGTCGTGCTGACCGTGTCCGTCGGCGGCCTTGGCGTCGTGCTGCTCGGGGACATCGAGCGGGAGGCCGCGCGGGCCGTGCTCACTGCGATGCGCCGGGACCCCGAGGTGCCCGGATGGCGGGTGGACGTCGTGAAGGTGGCCCATCACGGGTCGGCCAACCGCGACGATGCGCTGCTGGATGCCTTGGCAGGCCCGATTGCCGTGGTCAGTGTGGGCAGGACGAACGACTATGGGCATCCGGCCCCGTCAACGCTGCTTGCCTTGCGGGCCAGGGGTTTTCGGGTGCTCAGGACCGACCAGGACGGTGACGTGGGGGTGGGCCTTGGCTCTTCGCAAGAGATTCTCGTCGCTGCGCGGGGCCCGTGAGCGGCCGACGGCAGGTCACTCGGGTAGCTGTAGCTGGGGTAGCTCTGGTGGCTCGGGGGCTGGCCGGATCAGGAACGGGCGACTTGGGGCAGACCGACGCGGCGATTGATGTCAGCGCACTCAAGGCACACCCGCTCGGGCAGCCAGCCGAGCCTGATGAGCTGGGCAAAGACCACGCAGCCGATACACAACCCGGCAACGGCCTCGAGCGCCGGAAAGACGACCATGACGGCGCCGATGGCGAAGACAGCCGTGGCCGCCGACGACGAGCCGGTGGCCGTCGCGACGAGTGCGAAGCCGGTGGCCGCCGTTGTCAGCACGGCGCCGATTGATGCGACGAAACGCTTCGGAGGGCCAGCCGTCGGACGCGGCTGCGCCGGAACCGCTGGGCGTATCAGGCGTAGGACGACCTGGGCGAGAGGGCTGAGACGGGGGCCGAAGATCGAGCGCAGGACGAAGTCGACGGCGAGCACGGCATACAACCACCAGGCACCGAAAACCAACGCGACGATGCCCACGATGAGCACGATCGTGGCGACGAGCCGAACGGTCACATCGTCGACAACCTGCGGGAAGCCAGGGCGGAGATCCATGCCGACATTATGGGATAGATAAGACCGTGTTATTCAAGGTGCCCGAGATATGGACGCATCGGAGCGGGCAGCCTAGACCCGCACGCGCCCGAGAGGGTGCGTGCGGGCGCTCTCCTGCAGGGCGTCGAGCGCCGCAGCGACGGCCGGCACCCTGAGCAGATCGGCGGTCGTCACCGCGTGGATCTGACGGCGCGACGGCGGTGTGAGCGGCCGCGTCACGATCCCTTCCTCGTGGGCCGCCTCGAGAATCAGATCCGGAACCAGGGCGACTCCGAGGCCCGCTCGCACCAGCCCCAGGACTGCCACATAGTCCTCGGTCTGGAAGGCGACGTTGGGCACGAAACCGGCTGCATGGGCCAGGGACACCAGATGTCCCCGGCACCGGGGGCACCCGGCGATCCACGGTTCCTCGGCGACATCGGCGAGGTCGATGACCTGCGACCCGGCAAGCGGATGATCCGGTGGCAGCGCCAGGCGCACCTCGTCCTCCATGAGGGGCCGGATCACGAAGGCATCGAGATCCTCGCCCCGCCCCACGTCGGTTCCCTCATAGGCGAAGGCCACCGCCAGGTCGCAGTCGCCGGCGCGCAGGGCTGCCAGCGACTCCGGCGGCTCGCCTTCGGAGAAGCGGACCGACACTTCTGGGAAGCGCTTCTTGAGCAATGCCAGTGCCTGAGGCACGAGGGAGGCCGACGAGGAAGGGAAGGCCATCAAACGCACCCGGCCCGAGCGCAGGCCAGCGATGGCCGCGACCTCCTCTTCGGCTGCGTCGAGAGCCGCCAGAACGGTGCCTGCGTGCCGTGCCAGGACCTCGCCGGCCTCGGTCAGCCGGACATGCCGGCCCATCCGTTCGACGAGCGCCGTTCCCGTGCGCTGCTCCAGCCGGCGGACCATCTGCGAGATCGCCGGCTGGGTGAAGCCGAGTGACACGGCGGCGGCGGTGAAGCTGCCCTCGTCGGCGATGGCCTTCATGACTCGCAGTCCCGCGGCGTCGATCACTTCATAAGGATAACGCCGAGTTATCAGAAGACGGGAGAACGCGCCGGTTCGTTCGACTGTACGCTCGTATGCCGCGCCCACGGCATACTGCTGCGGTGTCCAGTGCCGAGCTCCGAAGTGGCAGCGACAGCGCCACCGGTGGACTCGAAGCGCTCGCGGCCCAAGTCGGCAGAGGCGGCGTCTTCGTGCTGACGGGAGCGGGGCTTTCGACCGACTCAGGCATCCCGGACTACCGCGGCCGGGATGGCTTACGCCGGGTCATGCCGATGTCGTTCGGCGAGTTCATGGGGTCAAGGGGGGCGCGACAGCGATATTGGGCGCGGTCCTATGTCGGGTGGCAGCGCTTCCGTGCGGCCGTTCCGAACAGCGGACATCGGCGAGTCGCCGACCTCCAGCAGTTGGGCCTCGTCGACTACCTCGTCACCCAGAATGTCGACGGTCTGCACCAACAGGCCGGCTCGGAACAGGTCGAAGAGCTCCACGGCTCGCTCGCCGAGGTGATGTGTGTGACCTGCGGTGACCGAACGGCCCGCGCCCACGTCCAGGAACGATTGATGCTGGCTAACCCGGGCTTCCTCGGCGCGGTCCTGGACACCCTGCCCGGCGGCTCGCAGGTGAGCAGCCAGATCCGTCCTGACGGCGACATCGTCGTGCCCGACGACGCGATCGGGGTGTTCCACCCGCCACGCTGCCTGGTGTGCGGCGCCGACACGCTCAAGCCAGACGTTGTCTTCTTCGGGGAGTCCGTCCCCAAGGACCGGGTCGAACGGTGCTTTGCCGCCGTCGAGCGGTCCTGTTCGGTGCTCGTGCTCGGCTCCTCGCTCGCGGTCATGTCGGGCTACCGGTTCGTCCGCCGAGCGGCCGCGAGCGGCATACCCGTGGCCGTGCTGACCCGTGGCGTAACGCGAGCCGAGGCGGAGGCGACGCTGCGTGTCGACGCGGCGTTGGGGCCGACCCTCGATGCCTTGGTCGCGGCTCTCAGGTGATCGGTCGGGGGAATACAGCGGTGATGGCAGCGAGCGTGCTGTCGTCTCCGGAGCGGACGATCTCACCGACCGTCGGTCGACCCCAGAGCCAGCACAACAGGTCTTCGGCGGTCCCGGTCACGTCGGCGTCGACGCTGAGGCCGGAATCCACGTCCGCGACAGCGATGTCCGGCTCGTCGTAGCTGGTCCCGTCGCGATCCGTCCCGGCGAAGCGCGCAGGGTGAACCAGCCAACTGCGGCCAGTGTCGCTCGCGGTGACTCGCACGGTGCCCGTCGGATCAGGGGTGATGGCCCCCCATGGCGGGCACCCGCCGACCATGATGCGCAGCGCTTCATCGACACCGTCGGCGGCCAGCTCGACGTCCACCGGGGTGCGCGCGTCGACGGTGAGCTCGGCATCGATGCGGTGCACCAATGCCTCCAACGCCTGTCTGCGATAGCTGAACCCGACGGTCTGTTCCGCCGACCACGTCCATGCCGGAGTCTCGGGCGGAGTCTGCTCAAGGGCACCGACCAGGCGGATCGTCGCCGCCCGGAGCGCGGCGAGCTGGCACTGCATCGTGTCTGCGCGCGGCGGCTCCTCGACCGCTTCCACCTGGTCCGGCTCGGTCAGCAGTCCCCGAACCACGGCTGCCCAGAACGACTGGACGACCGTGAGGTGGTGGGCGAGATCCCACGCCGACCACTCCGGACATGACGGCACTGGCGCATCCGCAGGCGCAACGTCAAGGGCGTCAGCAAGCCGAGCCGACTCGTGGCGGAGATGCTCTAGATACAGAGAGAAGGGCAATCTCGTCGACATGGCATCAGCATGCCAGGCGAACTCAGATACGGCGTAGGACGGCGGTTACCTTGCCAAGGATCGTCGCATTACGGCCGTCGATCGGCTCGTATGCCGCGTTGTGGGGAAGCAGGAGCACCTGACCGGCCTTGCGGTGGAAGGACTTGACGGTCGCCTCGCCGTCGATCATCGCCGCGACGATGTCGCCGTTGTCGGCGGTGGGCTGCTGGCGCACGACGACCCAGTCACCGTCACAAATAGCGGCGTCAACCATCGAGTCGCCGATGACCTTGAGCAGGAAGAGTTGCCCCTCACCGACGATCTGACGAGGCAGAGGGAAGACATCCTCGATGACCTCCTCGGCCAGGATCGGGCCACCCGCGGCGATCCGGCCCACCACCGGCACGTAGGACGGCTCCGGGCGGGCATCGCCTGACCCGGTCTCCTGATCGTGCTGCTCGGCCTCGGGCCTGCCAGCCGTGGCCCCCGGTGCGCCCGACGCGCCGCGATCGCCCACAGCGCCCGAGAGCTGCATGCCGTCGCGGCCGCGGTAGCCACGGTCGCTGTCCTTGGCGTCGGGGGAGACGACTTCGATGGCCCGGGGTCGGTTGGGGTCCTTGCGGATGTAGCCCTTGCGCTCCAGCGACGACAACTGATGCGCGACGCTAGACGGGCTGGTGAGTCCGACCGCTTCGCCGATCTCGCGCAGACTCGGCGGGTAACCACGGCGGTCGACGGAGTTGCGTATGACCTCAAGGACCCGGCGCTGGCGGACGGTGAGACCGTCGCCTTCCCGCTCGGGGAGCTCGGTGATGTGGGCCATGTTGAGGGCTACCTCCAGCTCGGGTGGGGCGCGTGGCCTGCCATCTGGCAGGGGCATCGCTGCAGGTCACCAGGGGTGTCATCCGAGGCACGCCGGGTGCTGTCAGTGGTCTCTGGTGGACTTGCGGCCATGCACCCACGGTATGCGGTTCGCACAGGTTTGCCAAACATGTGTTCGAGGCGTGTCTCGACTTCTTCGAACCGATGTGCTAGACATTCGAACAGACGTTCTGTCGGACAGGCGTTCGATGTGACCAAGGGTCATGAATCCCCGCGACCCCCACCAGAGCGAAGATCGCCGCACGACGAGGAGACATCGATGAGCGCACTCGCCGCATGGGACGTCGTCCCGCTCCCGACCGCGCGGCCGCCGCGGCCTCACCTGCGGCTGATCACCGGGCCGCAGCCCAGCCGGCGGCGGAGCATGCGCATGACGATGCGTGGTCGGATTGTGATCGCCGCGGCGGTGCTCGCGCTGGGCCTGCCGGTGTTCGCCGTCGCCGGGGCGGGTGGGGCGCAACCTACACCGGCGCGGGTGGTCACGGTTCAGTCGGGACAGACGCTGTCCCATGTGGCAGCGGCGCAGCTGCCGCGGCTTGCCATCGCCGAGGGCGTTGCCCAGATCCAGTTGGCCAACGGGATGAACACGAGCCAGGTGCGCGCCGGGCAGGAGCTGCTGATTCCGGCGCTGCCCTAGTTTCGGGCGCCCGGGCTGCATGAGCGGCCGCCAGGACGTGCTCCCGAGGTCCGAATCGCCGAGTCAGAAGAGCCGAGCCCTGTGGATAAGTGCAGCGGCTTTCGCTGGCGGTTCCCTACAGTCCTGAGGGAGTCGTCGAGCGGCCAGGGGGCCACATGCACAATCACGTTACGCCCGAAGACATCTCGGCCTCAGCTGCCGTGCTTCGCGGCGCTCAAGCTCGGGCCTCCACCGAGGCCGACGCCGTGGTGTCGGCGTTCTCGGCGATCAATGTCGCACTACCGTGTGCCGTGTCCTTGGCTGAGGCTCTCGGACATGGGTGGCGGATCGCTGAGCGGTCGTGGGCGCAGGATGTCGGCAGCCACGCTCAGGAGCTCGCCGCGGCGGCAGAGACCTACGCCGCCGTCGACGCAACGGTCGCTGAGGCGTTCGTCGGCGCGGGCTCATGAACGCATCTGGAGTGCTGTTCTCGGTCGGCCCGGCCGGCCCGGTCGGCCCGGCCGGCCCGGTCGGATCCGTCGCCACACTCGCAGACCTTCGCGGGGCCAGTCCGGTCCGAGCACTCGAGGCGGCTCGCCAGCTTGAGCGGCACGCGGATCACCTCGTCGGGTGGGCCGCCGAGATCCTCGCCAGCGTCCCGGAGTCCTGGTCTGGACCTGCACGCAGCGCTGCCGCACAACGGCACGCGGAGCTCGCCGAACGCGCCCGCGACCTCGGCACAGGATTGCGGCTGTGCGCTGACGCCGTTCGAGCAGCGGGTGTTCACGCGGGCAACGCCTGCGACGCCCTCGCCAGGGCCGAAGCGAGCGCCCGGGCTGCCGGACTCGTCGTGCTGGCTAGCGCAGTGGTGGTCCCGGGGCGCCCAGAGCAGACGTCGGATCCGAGCGTGCAAGCGGTCTGCGTCGCGCACACCAAGCGGGTCGCGGGGGCGCTGGAGAGCTATACGCAAACGATCGGGGCGCTGCACGCCCGATTGACAACCCTCGCGGTGCCGTACGCCGGACTGCCATCGGCTGCCGCGCCCCCGTCGCCCCCCGAGACCGCCGACCCCGGGGCGGCTGCGCGGTGGTTCGCAGTGCTGAGCGACGACGAGCGCCTCGACGTCATCCAGCACCACCCCGCGGCGGTCGGTCCCGTCGACGGGCTGCCCGGTTGGGCCCGAGACCTGGCCAATCGTCGGCTGCTCGTCTCGCTCGCAACCACCCTCTCGCGGCGGCTGGAGGCGCTCCTCCCGCTCGCTCGCGCCGCCGCCCGCCACCGCCCGGTGTGGGCGATCTCCGACCCCAGCGCCGAGCTGGATGCGGTGGTCGACCAACTCAACGGGCTCCGGGCGCTCAGAGAACTGCTGGATGTCGAGGACGGACGGGTCCGCCAACTGCTCTCCGTGGGCGTGTCCGGTGTCGCCCTGACGGCAGCGGTGACCTCCGGCGATCTGGACGGCGCCGGGCACGTCGCGGTGTTCGTACCCGGCTTCCAAGCCGATGTCGCCGGGGACATGGCCCGGTATGCCGCGTCGATCGAGGCGACCGCCGACCTGGCGACGCGCCTGTCCGGCGAGCATGGCGACGGGTCACCGGTCGTCGGGGTCACCTGGCTGGGGTATGCCGCGCCGCAACTCGGGGAGGTGCTCGTCCCGGGGCGCACAGTGCTCGGCGACGGCCCGGCCAGAGTCGGCGCTCCGGCGTTGGGTCGGCTGCTCAACGGCCTCGCGGTCGGCCGGCCAGACGGCTCGGGGGCACCGAGGCTCGTGCTGTGGGGCCACTCCTACGGCTCGATCGTCGCCGGGCTGGCCCTCCGCGACGGTGGCGCCCCAGTAGCCGCAGCGGCGGTGTTCGGCTCGCCCGGGCTTGGTGTGCACTCGATCGCGGACCTGCACCTGTCAGTCGGGCAGCTCTACGTCGCCGAGGCCCCCAACGACCCCATCGCCGTCAGCGGGCGGTTTGGGAAAGACCCTTGGTTGCTGACCGGCATGACCGGGCTCTCGGTCGCCGCGACGACCCTGCCCGACGGCAGTGCCGGCGCGGCAAGCTGGGGACACGAGCGCTATCTGGACCCCGGCTCGACGAGCCAGTGGAATCTCGCGGCCATCGCGGCGGGCACTGCCGGACAGCTGCTCACCACGCCCGTATGCCGCCGCGACAGCTTCCTCGTGCCGCCGCCAGCCCGGTGCTGGCCGGCCTGGCGGGTCCCGTGAGGTGTCGGTTCCTCGCTCCGACGACACGCCGACAACACAGTCCGACGACACGCCGACGACACGCCCGACATCCCCTGTCTTGACAGACATGGGGTCCTCGGGTCAGAGTTACCCCTACATCTAGTGGTTACACGCATGTGATTCATCCACATATAGTCCACAGGCGCGGTGGGGTTACCCACACACCGTCCACACGGCATACGGGGTCGATGCACCGGATATCCCCAGGGATGTCCACCCGGGGGTCTGGGGCAGCAATCCGACGACGAAGCGCGCATGCAGGAAAGACCTGCGGCGCAGAGGGGGAAGGTCCGCGATGCATTGTCCCTTCTGCCGACACGGCGACTCCCGCGTCATCGACTCGCGCACGAGCGACGACGGCACCTCGATCCGCCGCCGCCGCCAATGCCCCGAGTGTGCACGGCGCTTCACGACGATCGAGACGGCCAGTCTGTCCGTCCTCAAACGCTCCGGCGCGACCGAGCCGTTCAGCCGGCACAAGGTCCTCGTCGGAGTCCGCAAGGCCTGTCAGGGCCGGCCCGTCACCGAAGACCACCTCGCGCTGCTGGCCCAGCGGGTCGAGGAGTCGGTGCGCGCGAGCGGCAGTGCTGAGGTCGACGCCCACGAGGTGGGGCTGGCCGTGCTCGAGCCGCTGCGCGAGCTCGATGAGGTGGCTTACCTGCGGTTCGCCTCGGTGTACCGGGCATTCGACAACCTCGAGGACTTCGAGGCCGCGATCACCCTGCTGCGGGCCGAACGGGAAGCCACCGGGCTGGAACCGGAATTGGCATCTGCGCCTGACCGCCTGCATTCCTGAACGTTCCGTCACCGACGAGCCTTGCAGTGCCGAGGGCTGTCGGTGGTGGCTGATGCACTTGACATAGCGAGACTCACGACAGAGGTCACGGAGGACCTAGACATGACCGAAACCGCCAACCGGTCCGGCGCCCGCAAGGACTCTCGTGGCAAGGGCGTGACGGTGGAGCGCATCTTCACCACGCCCGGCGTGCACCCCTATGACGAGGTGACCTGGGAGCGGCGCGATGTCGTGCAGACCAACTGGAAGACCGGCGAGCAGATCTTCGAGCAGCGGGGAGTCGAGTTCCCCGACTTCTGGTCGGCCAACGCCGGCGCAATCGTCACGACGAAGTACTTCCGTGGCGCGATGGGCACCGAGGTCCGCGAGCGCTCGCTGCGCCAGCTGATCGACCGGGTGGTCCTCACCTACGTCAAGGCGGGCAAGGAGCATGGCTACTTCGCGGCCGACGCCGACGCGGAGGTCTTCGAGCACGAGCTGACCTATGCCCTGTTGCACCAGGTGTTCTCGTTCAACTCTCCGGTGTGGTTCAACGTCGGGACGGCGTCGCCGCAGCAGGTGTCGGCCTGCTTCATCCTGTCGGTCGACGACTCCATGGACTCGATCCTCAACTGGTACAAGGAAGAGGGCAAGATCTTCCAGGGCGGATCGGGCGCGGGCCTCAACCTCAGCCGCATCCGCGCCTCCTCCGAGCTGCTGTCCTCCGGCGGCACCGCCTCTGGCCCGGTGTCGTTCATGCGCGGCGCGGATGCCTCGGCCGGCACGATCAAGTCCGGCGGCGCGACCCGCCGGGCTGCCAAGATGGTCGTCCTAGACGTCGACCACCCCGACATCGAGGAGTTCATCGACACCAAGGCGCGCGAGGAGGACAAGATCCGCGCGCTGCGTGACGCCGGGTTCGACATGGACCTTGGCGGCAAAGACATCGTGTCCGTGCAATATCAGAACGCCAACAACTCCGTCCGGGTCTCCGACGAGTTCATGCAGGCGGTGCGGGACGGCAAGGCCTTCGGGTTGCGGGCCCGGCAAACCGGTGAGGTGCAGCGTGAGGTCGACGCGCGCGAGCTCTTCGGCAAGATCGCCGCCGCCGCGTGGGAGTGCGCAGACCCGGGCATCCAGTACGACGACACCATCAACGACTGGCACACCAACCCCGAGACGGGCCGGATCACCGCGTCCAACCCATGTTCGGAATACATGTCGCTGGACAACTCCTCGTGCAACCTGGCCTCACTCAACCTGCTCAAGTTCCTGCGTGACGACGACACCTTCGACGCGGTCACCTTCCAGAAGGTCGTCGAGCTGGTGATCACGGCGATGGACATCTCCATCTGCTTCGCCGATTTCCCGACCGAGTCGATCGGCGTCACCACGCGCGACTACCGCCAGCTGGGCATCGGGTACGCCAACCTCGGCGCCCTGCTCATGGCCACCGGTCACGGTTATGACTCCGACGGCGGACGCGCGCTCGCTGCGGCCATCACCAGCCTGCTCACCGGCGCGGCATACAAGCGTTCGGCCGAGCTCGCGGCGGTCGTCGGCCCGTATGCCGGCTACGTTCGCAACGGCGAGGCCCACAGGCGCGTCATGCGCAAGCACCAGGCCGCCAACGACGCCGTGCGCACGTTCGACGCCATGGATGGCGGGATCCACCGCGTGGCCACGAAGGCGTGGGCCGACGTCGTGGCGTTGGGTGAGCTCAACGGCTTCCGCAACGCGCAGGCGTCCGTGCTCGCACCGACGGGCACGATCGGCTTCATGATGGACTGCGACACGACCGGCATCGAGCCGGACTTCTCGCTCGTGAAGTTCAAGAAGCTCGTCGGCGGTGGGTCGATGCAGATCGTCAACCTGACGATCCCGCGAGCGCTGAAGAAGCTCGGCTATCAGCAGGAGTCGATCGAGGCGATCGTCGAATACATCGCCGACAAGGGACACGTCATCGACGCTCCCGGACTCAGACCCGAGCACTACGAGGTGTTCGACTGCGCGATGGGCGCCCGGGCGATCCCGCCGATGGGCCATGTGCGGATGATGGCGGCCTGCCAGCCGTTCCTGTCCGGCGCGATTTCCAAGACGGTCAACCTGCCCGAAACGGCGACGGTCGAGGAGATCGCCGACGTCTACCTGCAGGGGTGGAAGCTCGGCATCAAGGCGCTGGCGGTGTACCGCGACAACTGCAAGGTCGGCCAGCCACTGTCCGACGGCGGCTCCACCGCCATGGACGCGGCGGCGGCGAAGTCGGCTGCGGCTGGTGCTGCCCTTGAGCCCGAGGTCAGGATTGTGGAGCGCATCGAATACCGCCCAGTTCGCAAGCGACTGCCCAAGCGTCGCCCGAGCCAGACGATCTCGTTCTCCGTGGGTGGCGCCGAGGGGTATCTCACCGCCGGGTCCTACCCCGACGACGGCCTCGGTGAGATCTTCGTCAAGCTCGGCAAGCAGGGCTCGACCCTGGCCGGAGTGATGGACGCCTTCGCGCTGGCCGTCTCGGTCGCTTTGCAGTACGGGGTGCCCTTGGAGACCTTCGTCGAGAAGTTCACCAACCTGCGCTTCGAGCCCGCCGGACCGACCGACGACCCCGACATCCGGATGGCGCAGTCGATCATGGACTACGTCTTCCGACGCCTCGCGCTGGACTACCTCGACTTCGAGACCCGCTCGTTCATGGGCATCTTCACCGCCGAGGAACGCGCCCGGCACTTGGAGACCGGCTCGTATGTCGCGCCACAGGAGATCGAGGATGAGTTGGCGACGTCCGCTCAGACGATGGTGACGAACACTCCGCACCTGGCTGACAAGCCGTCGGAGCCGTCCGGCACCCAGCCCGGCAAAGCGGCGGCGGGTGTTGCGACGCCGGTGTCCGGACCGGCGAAGAGCGCACAGCGCGTCAGCGAGGTCATCGCCGGGGCGGCCTCGGCCCGCGAGGCCGGCGTGGAAATCCGCTCGTCACAGGACCTGCTTGCGAAGTTCCAGGGCAAGGGGGCCGACGCGCCGATGTGCATGACCTGCGGCACGAAGATGCGTCCGGCCGGCTCCTGCTATGTCTGCGAGGGCTGCGGAAGCACCAGCGGCTGTAGCTGATTCATCGGCGGCTAGCCCGAAGCAGGGCCTGCTGCCAGCACCCCGACACCACGTTCGGGGCCACCCAAGCACAGCGGGTGGGGCTAGAGGGGAAGCCCGGCCCCACCCGCTGTCACGTGCCGGCCTGAGCGGCATACGGCTGGATCTCGAAGCCTTGGAGCAGGTAGCCCGGACGCCGGCCACGAGGACGAGGGTGCCCAGGAGTCGATAGCGCGAACCACGTCGCGCCTGGTCGTCGACAGTCGAATCCGGGACGATCCGCCACTCCCGGGCCCGAAAGAGCGGGTGATGACGCTCTAGGTGCTGCCACAGCGACACCTGGCGCGTCATCAGCGGCGTCATCAGCCCCGGATGGAGCTCCCGCACGTCTCCGGTCATCAGCGGCGTCTGTGGACATTCTGCGCATCTGCACTCGTGTGCGGCATGTGATTCAACACTCAACTACTTAGGACCATTAGTCCTGGCCATGACATGTGCGACCGGCGCACAGTGGAGGAGTCCACCAGATACCACCGATGTCGGCTACCGCCGATGCGAAGGACCGAACTGCCATGCGCAAGACCCTCGACAGACTCATTTCCTGGACCGGCCTCATCATGGCCGGCGTGCTCCTGGTCGCTGGGGGCCTGCTCACCTGGGCCAGCAACTTCGTGGCCGACAACGTCCGCACCCAGCTCGCAGACCAGCACATCACCATGCCCGCCGGTGCCGCCATCGAAGACCCGCTGATCAAGCCCTACCTGCAGCAGTTCTCGGGCCAGCCGATGGAGACAGGCGAGCAAGCCAGGGCCTACGCCGATCACTACATCCTCGTTCACATGAACAAGTCGTCGAACAACCAGACCTACTCCGAGGTCTCCAGCGCCTACAACAAGCTCAAGGCCACCCCAGGTGCTGACCAGGCCCAGGTCACCAAGCTCGGCGAACTGCGTGAGTCGCTGTTCATGGGCAGCACCCTTCGTGGCTTGCTGTTGAACGCCTACGCGTTCGGCACAATGGGCACAATCGCCATGTATGCCGCCTACGGCGCCTTCGCGGCAGCCCTGCTATTGCTCGCGCTTGCCCTGTTCGGGCTGCGCCACGCCAAGCAGGTCGCTACCGAGACTGCCAGCATCCCCGAGGTCGTTCGGGTCTGATCGCTGCTCCTCCATCACAGCGACGCCCCGGCCGCGATCCGACCGGGGCGTCGCTGATGTCCGTAGATGTCTCAGGCGTCCGCACCAGGCTCGGCGGCGTCCAACTCGGCGCCCTCGACCTTTCCGACGCCGTCGTCAGGGCTGACGCTCCCTCGGGTCGGGCGACCTCGGCGGGGTAGCGGGCCCACCTCACGCGGCAGCCTGCCGGCGGCATCGAGAGAGCGACGCAGCATCATCTCGATCTGGGCGTTGACGCTGCGAAGTTCGTCATCGGCCCAGCGCACCAGTGCCGCGTGGACGGCAGGATCCAGCCGCAGCAGCACGCCGTGACGCTCGGTCTTAGCTCGTCGCCCGGCACCGGGGGCATCGGTGGCATCGGTGCTCATCGGCGGCTCATCGGCACCTGATGGAATGGCTCATCGGCTCAATTGGCTTATCGTCAAGACCGGCTGGACGCTCAGTTGTAGAGGCTGCCGGCATTGACGACGGGGTGCGCCTTGGCCTCGCTGCACAGTACGACGAGCAGATTGCTCACCATGGCGGCCTTGCGCTCGTCGTCGAGCACGACGATGTCTTCGGCCTCCAGACGCGCCAACGCCATCTCGACCATGCCCACCGCGCCATCGACGATCATGGAGCGCGCTGCGATGATCGCCGAGGCCTGCTGACGCTGCAGCATGGCCTGCGCGATCTCCGGGGCATAGGCCAGGTGGCTGATGCGCACCTCGAGGATCTCGACTCCGGCGACGATGACCCGGGCAGCCACTTCGGTCGCCAGTTCGCCGGACACGACGTCGGTCGACCCGCGCAGCGACTCGCCCTTCCCGCCGGGGTCGTCGTACGGGTGGGTGGTTGCGACGTGCCGCAGCGCCGCCTCGGATTGGACCTTGACGAAGTCGTGGTAGGCCTCAACGGCGAACAGCGCCTTCGCCGTGTCGGCGACCTGCCAGACGATGATTGCCGCGATCTCGACCGGGTTGCCGTCGGCGTCATTGACCTTGAGCACATTGGTCTCGAAGTTGTTGACCCGCACGGAGACCTTCCGCTTGGTCGTCAGCGGCAGCAGCATCGACAAGCCGGTGCGCCGCGCCGTGCCGACGTACCGCCCGAAGAACTGCACGACCTTGGTCTGTCCCGGCTGGATGACGACGACCGAGCTGAACACCAGCGGCGCGAGCAGCAGCGGGACCACAACGGCGGCGATCTCGCCGGCGTTCGGCGCGTCCACGCCCGATGTGGCCAGCGTGACGATGCGCCACACACCCAGAGCGACAAGGGCGAGTGCCAGCAGGAGTGCGAGGAACCCGTCGACCGCAAAGGCCGATCGCTCGACAACGGCGACCCGCGCTCCGGCATGGCCGACGGGACTCACGGCGGGGGGCTGGCTCTGCGGCGAGATGGTGGCGTCGGACGATGTGTCGACGAGCGGGGTGGTCATGATTCCTCCGAGAGATCCTACCTAAGTGACATCTAAGTGATATCACATTCCTGGAGGGTAAGGGAAGGGTCAGCGAGACTCGAGGACGAAGACGGGAAAGACCCGCTCCGTGCGGACCTGGTATGCCGCGAAGTCGCCGAAGACGCCCACGCACCGGTCCCACCATTGCTCCCGCTCTGTCCCCGCGAGCTCCCGGGCGCGCACGGCATACGTGCTCGTGCCGTCCTGCAGCTCGATGTCCGGGTTGGCCCGCAGGTTCGCTACCCACTGCGGGTTCTCCGGCGCGCCGCCTCGGCTGCCGACCGCGGCATACCGGCCGTCGTGTTCGACCCGGATCAGCGGCACCTTGCGGATCGCCGCGGTGCGGCGACCACGCATGGTGAGCAGGACGACGGGTTTGCCGTGGATGGACACCGCACGGGTGTCGCCGGCCGCCACGATCGCATCCACCTGTGTGCGCACCCACGACGACGGACTCGGTCGGTATTCAGCGTCGGACATGACGTCCATCCTTGTGCAACGGTGTCCGCCGCGCGAGTGATGAGGGGTGCCGGGTGACCTTGGGCCCGGGGCGGTGCGGCGGTGCGGCCTACGATCGAGGAACGGACCCACACGCCAGCCAGGAGGCCCGCCTCATGTCCGAGCAGGCCCGGTCACTGACCCCCGAGACGTTCGGCGGTGCTGACGGCAACGGGGACTTCACCTACTCCACCTCGATCTTCACACCCGCTGAGGAAACGTTGGAGCAGCTGCGAAACCGCATGCTGCTTGAGCAAGAGAGCGACGACGCGAAGGTCCGCTACATCCCCGGCGAACCGCTGGACCCCGACCCGATCGCGTGGCGGCAGAACTACCCCTACTCCAAGAAGATGAAGCTCGCCGAATACGAGGCGACCAAAAGGGTGCTGCAGATCGAGCTGCTCAAACTGCAGAAGCACGTCAAGGAGGAGGGACTCAAGGTCGTCGTTGTCTTCGAGGGCCGGGATGCTGCAGGCAAGGGCGGGACGATCAAGCGCTTCATGGAGCATCTCAACCCGCGCGGGGCGCGGGTCGTCGCGCTCGAGAAGCCGACCGACCAGGAACGCACCCAGTGGTATTTCCAGCGCTATGCCGTGCACATGCCGCACGCCGGCGAGATCGTCCTCATGGACCGCTCCTGGTATAACCGATCCGGCGTCGAGCGCGTCATGGGGTTCTGCACGCCGGCGGAATACCTCGAGTTCCTGCGCCAGTGCCCGGCGTTCGAGAAGATGCTCATCGGCTCTGGGGTGACGCTGGTCAAGCTGTGGTTCTCGGTGGGGCGGGCCGAGCAGATCCGCCGCTTCGAGCGCCGCAAGATCGACCCGGTGCGCCAGTGGAAGCTCTCGCCCACCGACCTGGCCAGCCTCGACAAGTTCGACGCCTACACCCAGGCGAAAGAGGCCATGTTCTTCTACACCGACACCGTCGAAGCCCCGTGGACGGTCATCAAGTCCAACGACAAGAAGCGCGCTCGGCTCGAGGCGATGCGGGTGCTGCTCTCGGCGGTCGACTATCCGGACAAGGACCTCGACATCGTCGGGACGCCCGACCCGCTGCTTGTCGGCAAACCTGACCTCGTCTTCGACGACGGCGAGCGACCGCTACGCCCGCAGCTGTCCGTCTGACCCAGGTCGCCCCAAACGACGGTCCGATTCATCGTCAGCCGTCGGAGGACTTCTTCCACAGGTTGATCTTCGACTCGACGGCGTGTCGGTCGATGGCCTGCAACTCTCCGTCGGAGAAGTCGAGATTGGCCAGGGCGCCCAGGCTGTCCTCAAGCTGCCCGACACTCGAGGCGCCGACGAGCACCGAGGTCACCCGAGGGTCACGCAGCGCCCAGGCAAGGGCGAGCTGAGCCAAGCTCTGGCCGCGGCCTGTGGCGATCTCGTCCAGGGCCTGCAGCCGCTGCCGCGCCTCAGCAGTGATCATCGCCGGATCGAGGGACTTCCCCTGCGCCGCACGCGAGCCGGCGGGTATGCCGCTGAGGTACCTGTCGGTCAGCAGGCCCTGGGCGAGCGGCGAGAAGGCGATGCACCCGACGCCGGTCTCGCCGAGCACGCCGAGCAACTCAACCTCGATCCAGCGGTTGAGCATCGAATACGACGGCTGGTGGATGAGCAGCGGCGTGCCGAGCGAGCGCAGGATAGCGACGGCCTCAAGAGTGCGCTCACCGGAGTAGGACGAGATGCCGACATAAAGCGCCTTGCCCGATCGCACGGCGCTGTCGAGAGCACCCATCGTCTCCTCCAACGGAGTCGACGGGTCGAAACGGTGACTGTAGAAGATGTCGACGTAGTCGACGCCCATCCGGGTCAGGGACTGGTCGAGGGAGGCGAGAAGGTACTTACGTGAGCCGCCGCCCTGGCCATAGGGGCCGGGCCACATGTCGTAGCCAGCCTTGGTCGACAGGATGAGCTCGTCGCGATGGGGACGGAAGTCGCGCCGGAAGATCGTCCCGAAGTTCCTTTCGGCGCTCCCGTAGGGGGGTCCGTAGTTGTTGGCCAGGTCGAAGTGGGTCACGCCGAGGTCGAAGGCCCGCCGCAGGACGGACTGCTGGCGCTCCAACGGCACGTCGTCACCGAAGTTGTGCCAGAGTCCGAGCGAGACGGCGGGCAGGTCTAGCCCGCTGCGCCCGCACCGTCGGTAGATCATGTGGTCGAAGCGCGCGCGCTCGGCTCGGTAGTCGTCCGCGAAGGTCATGGGGTTCATTCTCGGGCTACACGGCTCTGGGCGCTCGAGTCCACGATCAGAGACGACGCTGGCACCACCCACCGCCCTGACCTACTCTCGCCCCAGGTCATGAGTGTCAGCGTCAAGCCCCGGCTCGCTGGCCGGCAACCCTTCCACCGCGATGGGGTGCCCCGGGTGAAGACCTGGCTGTCGGCCACCAGGGTCGACGGCAAGCGCGGAGCCGCCTGGCGGCTCCCTGACCGTGGAAGGCACGACGATGAGTGACACCTGGGCATTCGAGACCAAGCAGATCCACTCCGGACAGGCGGCCGACACCGCGACGGGTGCGCGAGCCCTGCCGATCTATCAGACGACGTCTTACGTCTTCAAGGACACCGACCACGCAGCTAACCTTTTCGCGCTCAAGGAATTCGGCAACATCTACACGCGCATCATGAACCCCACTCAGGATGCGGTCGAGCAGCGGGTTGCGGCCTTGGAGGGTGGGGTCGGCGCGCTGCTGGTCGCTTCGGGGCAGGCCGCCGAGACTCTGGCGTTCCTCAACATCGCGGAGGCCGGCGACCACATCGTCGCCTCGCCCTCGCTGTATGGGGGGACGGTCAACCTGTTGAAGTACACCCTGCCGAAGTACGGCATCGAGGTGTCCTTCGTCGAGGACCCGAACAACCTCGACTCGTGGCGGGCCGCCGTGCGGCCCAACACCAAGCTGTTCTTCGGGGAGACGATCGCCAACCCCAAGGTCGAGATCCTCGACATCGAGGGAGTCGCCGAGGTCGCCCACGCCGCAGGTGTGCCGCTCATCGTCGACAACACCGTCGCAACGCCATTTCTCATCCGTCCCTTGGAGTGGGGCGCCGACATCGTTCTGCACTCGGCGACGAAGTACCTCGGCGGCCACGGCACGTCGATTGCCGGGGTGATCGTCGACGGTGGCACCTTCGACTTCGGCGCCGATCCGGCCAAATACCCCAACTACAACACGCCGGAGGAGAGCTACCACGGGTTGGTCTTCGCCCGCGATCTCGGCGTCGGCTCCGCCTTCGGGGCGAACCTCGCCTTCATCCTCAAGGCGCGCGTCCAACTCCTGCGTGACCTCGGGCCGGCGATCTCGCCATTCAACGCGTTCCTCATCAGCCAGGGCCTCGAGACCCTCTCGTTGCGCCTCGAGCGGCACATCGAGAACACTCGCGCGGTCGCCGCGTTCTTGCAGGGCCACCCCCAGGTCGAGTCCGTGCGCTGGGCGTCGCTGTCTGACAGTGATCAGTTCGCCAAGGCCCAGAAGTACTGCCCAAAGGGCTCGGGAGCGGTGCTCGCCTTCGAGATCTCCGGAGGGCTGGAGGCCGGCAAGACCTTCGTCGAGGCGCTCACCTTGCACTCTCACGTGGCAAACATCGGTGACGTGCGCTCGCTCGTCATCCACCCGGCCTCGACCACTCACTCCCAAGGCCCAGACGCCGACCGGCTCGCGGCCGGGGTGACGCCGGGTCTGGTGCGCTTGGCCGTCGGCATCGAGCACGTCGACGACATCATCGCCGACCTCCAGCAGGGCTTCGCCGCAGCCGCGAGCTGAACTGGCCGCCGGCTCGCCCAGCCACGGCCGAGACGCAGGGGCGGCATACCCACTGCCTGGTATGCCGCCCACCGCCTGGTATGCCGCCCACCGCTGGCGAGCCGTGGCCGGGGGTCAACTGAGTGCCCTGCTCAGACGTCTGCTTCATGAGACGACTGATGAGGTGAGGCACAATGCGCGCTCGGTGGCTGGTGGCCCCGGTGATCGGCCTCCTGTGTTGCCTGGGCTGCACCGGACCGGCCGCTGAGCCGGGTGGCATGGAAGCCCCGACCCGCTCAACCTCCGCCGCAGTGCCGACGGCTGCATCGAGCAGGCCGACGACAACCACGCCAAAGCCCACCTCCACGCCGGCACAGCCCTCGACCACGACGGTGAAGCCAGTGACACCTTCGACCACGACGCCCGTGCCCGCCCCACGAGAGGCGAAGGTCATCACCGTCCTGGCGACGTCGGCGAAGGTCATCGCGCTCACCTTCGACGGAGGGGCCGACAGCGGGGGAGCCGCCTCGATCCTGAGCACCTTGAGCGCCCAAGGGGTCATGGCGTCCTTCTTCGTCACCGGACGGTTCGCGCAGTCCTACCCTTCGCTCACTGCACAACTGGCCAAGGTCGGTCCGGTCGGCAACCACTCGTGGGACCACCCGCACTTCCCGGCGCTGACCGACCAGGCGGCTCTCACCCAACTCGATCGCACCCGCTCGACGATCCTCGCCGCCGCCGGCGCGGATCCCCGGCCGTTCTTCCGCTTCCCCTTCGGAGACTCGGACGCCCGGACCCGCTCGCTCGTCGGGAACGCCGGATACGTCGCGGTGGGCTGGACCGTCGACAGCGTGGGCTGGAAGGGCACCTCCGGTGGACTCACCGCCACGTCGGTTGCCGACCGGGTCGTCGCCGCGGCGAAGCCCGGGGCCATCGTCCTCATGCACCTCGGTGCCCACCCCGACGATCACACGACTCTCGATGCCGACGCGCTGCCCTCGATCATCACCCGCCTTCGGGCACTGGGCTATTCCTTCGTGACGCTCGGTTCGCTGCGTTAGCTCCGGAGGGGCCGCACCGAGGCCGTCGGCTAGCGACCCGCGGCGGCCATCGGCCAGCGACCGGCAGCGGCCATCGGCCAGCGACCGGCAGCGGGTTGAGCCGCGGCGGCCATCTCCTCAGGCGCCTATCCTGGCCAACGTGTCCACGTCGCCTCCCGAGCAGCCGCGGCGAGCCCGACGGCGACCACGGCGGCAGCCGGGGACGCGGTATACGGGGCGGGGCCCGGAGGCCCCGCAGGGCAAGCGCAGCGGGCATGCCCAGCAGGAGCGGGCGGCGCGATGGGCTCGACGGCAGGACTCGGTGCCTCCCATCACCTACCCGGACGACCTGCCCATCGCAGCGCGCAGACTCGACATCTCGGCCGCGATCCGCGACCACCAGGTCGTCATCGTCGCGGGGGAGACCGGCTCGGGCAAGACCACCCAGTTGCCGAAGATCCTGCTGGAGTTGGGTAGGGGGATTCGCGGGACGATCGGGCATACCCAGCCCCGGCGGATCGCAGCGCGGGCCGTGGCCGAACGCCTGGCCGACGAGCTGGACGTCGAGCTCGGCGGGGTCGTCGGCTATCAGGTGCGCTTCCACGATCAGTCGAGCCGAGACTCCCTCGTCAAGGTGATGACCGACGGCATCCTGCTGGCCGAGATGAAGCGCGACCCGCAGCTACGTCGCTACGACACGATCGTCATCGACGAGGCCCACGAACGCAGCCTCAACATCGATTTCATCCTCGGCTGCCTGCGCCAGTTGCTGCCCCTTCGCCCGGATCTCAAGCTCGTCATCACCTCGGCAACGATCGACCCCGAACGGTTCGCACGGCACTTCGCCGACAGTGACGGTCGTCCCGCGCCGATCATCGAGGTCTCCGGTAGGTCCTTTCCGGTGGCGGTCCGCTACCGACCCCTCGTGCAAGAAGGTCCCCCCGGCAGGGACGGAACGCCCGGTCCCACCGTGGAGATCGACCAGGTGACCGGGATCTGCGAGGCCGTCGAAGAACTGTGGACCGAGGCCTCCGGACCCGCGGTGGCTGCCGGGTTCGCCAGCCACGACATCCTCGTCTTTCTCTCCGGAGAGCGCGAGATCCGTGACGCGGCAGACGCTTTGGTGTCTCTGAGGTTACCGGAGACCGAGATCGTGCCGCTCTTCGGCCGGTTGTCGGCGGCCGAACAGCACCGGGTGTTTGCTCCCCATGCCGGGCGGCGGGTCGTGCTGGCCACGAACGTCGCCGAGACCTCGCTCACCGTGCCAGGCATCCGGTACGTCGTCGACACCGGCACCGCTCGCATCTCTCGCTACAGCCAACGGACGAAGGTGCAGCGTCTGCCGATCGAGCCGGTCTCCAAGGCCAGCGCCCGGCAGCGGGCCGGGCGCTGCGGCCGGCTCGCCGACGGAGTGTGCATCCGGCTCTATGCCGAGGACGACTTCGAGGCCCGCGCGGATTTCACCGACCCGGAAATCCTGCGCACCAATCTCGCCTCGGTCATCCTGCAGATGAGCACCCTCGGCCTCGGCGACGTGGCGGACTTCCCGTTCGTCGATCCGCCCGACTCCCGCAACATCGCCGACGGTGTGCGCCTGCTCGAGGAACTGGGCGCCTTCGACGATCAAGGCCGCACCACGGCATACGGGAAGGCCATCGCGCTGTTGCCGGTCGATCCCCGGTTGGCTCGGATGGTCATCGAGGCCGACCGGCGAGGGTGCCTGCGCGAGGTGCTCATCATCGTCGCAGCGCTCTCCATCCAGGATCCGCGCGAACGGCCGCTGGGCAGGCAGGACGCAGCGACGTTGTCGCACAAACGGTTCGCTTCGGACACGTCGGATTTCCTCGCCTATCTCAACCTCTGGAACTATCTCCAGGACCGGCAGAATGCGTTGTCCGGCAGTGCTTTTCGGCGCCTCTGCAGAGCGGAGTTCCTGCACTACCTGCGGATCCGGGAGTGGCAAGACCTCGTCGGCCAGCTCCGACAGGCCTGCAAGAGCGGGGGTTTGGATCCACGCCGGCAGGGCGGGCACGGCCAGCTCGACCCCGAGGCGGTGCATCGGTCGTTGCTCACGGGCCTGCTCAGCCACGTAGGGGTCCGGGACCAGGTCAAGCGCGACTATCTCGGGGCCCGGGGTGCGCGTTTCGGCATCTCGCCCGGGTCGGGCCTCTTCCGCGCGCAGCCCGAGGTCGTCATGGCCGCCGAGTTGGTCGAGACGACCCGGTTGTGGGCCCGCGACCTCGCGCGGATCGACCCCCTGTGGGCCGAGGAAGCGGGCGCGCACCTGGTGAAACGGCAGTACTCCGAGCCTCGCTGGTCCTCGCGTCAGGGCTCCGCGGTAGCCACCGAACGGGTCACTCTCTACGGGGTTCCGCTCGTCCTCGGACGCACGGTGGGACTGGGCCGCGTCGACCCCGAGCTGGCCCGCGAGCTGTTCATCCGACACGCCCTCGTCGAGGGCGACTGGTCCACCCGGCACACCTTCTTCCACGACAACCGGAGGCTGATCGAGCGACTGGGGGAGTTGGAGGCGCGCACCCGCAGGCGAGACATTCTCGTGGGAGATGACGTGGTGCACGCCTTCTATGCCGCCCGCGTGCCGGCCGAGGTGGTCTCCGCCCGGCACTTCGACTCCTGGTGGAAGCAGGCCCGGCGCACGTCACCCGAGCTGCTGACCTTCACCGAGGACCTGCTCCTGCGTGACGACGCCGGTCCGATCGCAGCCGACGCCTTCCCGACGACATGGACCCAGGGCGACATCGTCCTGCCGGTGACCTATCAGTTCGAGCCCGGGGCCGCCGCCGATGGGGTGACCGTCCATGTCGGCACCGACGTGCTTGGCCGGCTCGGCGGCCAGGGCTTCGACTGGCAGGTGCCCGGTCTGCGCGAAGAGCTTGTGACCGCGCTGATCCGCACCCTGCCCAAGACCACTCGCCGGCTGCTCGTGCCGGCGCCGGAACACGCCGCCGCCACGGTTCGGGTGCTTGCCGAGCGCGGCCTCGGACCGGCCGACGGGGCGCTGGTCGACGTCCTCGCGCGGGTGCTTCGCGACACCCATGGAGTGGTCATCCGTCCCGAGGACTGGCAGGCCGACCGGCTGGCGGAGCACCTATTGGTCACCTTCTCGATCGAGGACCGACCGGGGCATGCGGTCGCGGTCGGCAAGTCGCTTGAGCTGCTGCGGGAACAGGCCGACCCCGCGGTGCGCCGTCAGGTGGCTGCGGCCGGCGCGGCGATCTCGCGGACGGGTCTGCGGCAGTGGGACTTCGGTGACGTTCCAGCCGAGTTTGTCGCGCCCCTGGGCGGCCGGCAGATGCACGGCTATCCGGCCCTCGTGGACGAGGGCGACAGCGTGGCATTGCGGGTGCTTCCCTCCCTCGCCGAAGCGGACGCCGAACACCGCCTCGGCGTCCGCCGCCTGCTGTTGCTGCATACGGTGCCGCCGTGGAGGCACGTCCTCGGCAGGTTGACCAACCAACAGAAGCTCGCTCTGGGCCACAACCCGCACGGCTCGGTGCCCGCGCTGCTGCAGGACGCGCTCGCGTGCGCTCTCGATGCCCTCGTCGCCGAGCACGTCCACCGCACCCCCCGCTCGGCGGCCGACTTCGAGCGGGCTCTCGAGGCGGTGCGCGTGCATGTCGGCGCGCGGGTCATCCAGGTGATCGGGCTCGTCGAGCCGGTCCTCGCCATGCACCTGCAGATTGTCCGGAAACTGGACGCGATGTCCGCTCCCGCCCTGAGCGAGCTTGTCACCGACGTCCGGGCTCAGCTCGCTGAGCTGATCCGCCCGGGCTTCATCGCCGACACCGGCCTGAGCCGGCTGCCGGACCTTGCCCGCTATCTGCGTGGGGTGCTCCACCGCCTGGACAAGGCGCCCCTGGACCTGCCCCGTGACGCCCGCCGCCTGCATGACGTGCTCACCGCAGAAGCCGCGTATGCCGCCCTGCTGGCCCGGTTGCGTCCGACCCAGCGTGGTGCCAGCCAGGTCACCGACATCGGCTGGATGATCGAGGAGCTGAGAGTGTCGCTCTTCGCGCAGACTCTCGGCACGGCATACCCGGTGTCGGTGCAGCGCATCGCGAAAGCGATCGCGGCCGTCGCGCCGGACTAGCGGTCATCAGCGCGGGCGGAATGCGCCGCCCCGCCGGCATGTTGTCGCCATGGAACGACTGGGAGGATTGACCCGTGCAGGACCCCACCACCCTTTACCGCTTCGAGAACGACATCAACCCCGCTGCCGCGCGCACCGGGGTGCTGGTCGCGGCCCTCGGCGGTTTCGTCGACGCCGGCGGGACGCAACGGCTGCTCACCCAGCACCTACTGGACTCGCACGAGTCGCGGGTCGTCGCCTCCTTCGACCTCGACCAGCTCTACGACTATCGGGGGCGCCGTCCGACGATGACCTTCGACCGCGACCGGTGGACGGCATACGCGGATCCTTCGCTGCTGCTGCACCGCGTCGTGGACCGCGCGGGCACCCCCTTCCTGCTGCTCGCCGGTCCGGAGCCGGACTATCAGTGGGAGCGCGCCACCGCGGCAGTCCTCGGACTCGTCGACGCACTCGATGTGCAGTTGACGGTGAGCGTGCACGGGATCCCCATGGCGGTGCCGCACACGCGACCGCTCGGCTCGACCCCGCACGCGACCTCCAGCCGTCTCATCGGAGAGGTCGAGCCGGTCTTCGGCACCATCTCGGTCCCCGGCAGCCTCACCGGGCTGCTCGAGCTGCGCCTGGGCGAACAGGGCAAAGACGCCCTCGGCTTTGCCGTGCACGTGCCGCACTATCTCGCGCAGGCGGAATACCCCGACGCGGCGGTGGTCGCCTTCGATGCCCTGGTCGGCGCGACCGGCCTTGACCTGGCCCGCGATGACCTTGCAGCCGCGGCGCTGCGCATCCGTGAACAGGTGGCAGGCGAACTGCAGGACAACGACGAGGTACGTGGCCTCGTCGGGGCCCTGGAGCGGCAATACGACTCCTTCATGCAGGGGCGGACGCGCCCCAGCCTGCTCGCGTCCGGCATGGGTGAGCTGCCGTCCGCCGATGAGATCGCCGCCGACGTGGAGGCGTTCCTGCGCGAAGTGAGCGACGAGGGCCAACCCGGCTGACCGTCAGCCCTTCGCTTCATCCCAGCGGTTCACCACGCACACGTCGGCCACGAAGCGCACCTCGCGGCCCGGTTGGGTCGGACCCAGCCATCGTCGAGCGGCGTCGGCAAGAGCGCGGTGAAGGACATCGGTCGCGGTGTTGGCAGCGTTGGCGGGCACGTGGACAAGCAACTCGTCGTGCAGGCAGAGCACGATCTGCCCGTCGAGGGGGATGAGCAAATGACGCACGGTGAGCGCCCACGCCTTGAACAACTCGGCCGCAGCGCCCTGGATGATCGCGTTGCGCGCGAATCGTCCTCGAGCCGCGTCGAGCCACTCGCGAGGCGCCGCCTGCTCGTCAGCGGTCAGGGTTCGGTCCAGGGGGATGAGACGGCCCCCGAAGGTGCGCAGCGGCCGACGAGCCAGCCCGGCGGCATACGCGTCGTCGAGTAGGCGCATGGCGACCGGATAGGCGCGCTGCAGGTCGCGCAGAGTTTCACCAGCCGAACCTGATCGCTGGCCGTACATCGCAGCCAGAACCGCCACCTTGGCGACCGGGCGTTCGACACCGAGTTTGGCCGCAACCGGAGCGTAGAGGTCGTCCGAGCGCGTCGCCGCGGCGAACGCTGGATCGCCCGAGACCGCGGCGAGCACCCGCGGCTCGATCTGGCCGAGGTCGGCGCGGACGAAGACGTGGCCGGCTGCGGCGGCCACGGCCGGACGCAACTCGGCCGGCAGGTTGTGCAGCCCGGCCTGCGCCGTCATCCGGCCGGCTCCGCCATCGCAGGCCGTCCAGGCCCCCCGCAGTCTGTCATCGGGACCGACGTGCTCGTCGAGCCACCGATAACCGTAGGTCGTCGCGATCCGCTCGGCCTTGCGCCAGTCGAGCAAGGCGCCCACGACCGGGTGGGTGGTGCGATAGGGCTCCAACACCCATTTGCGGGTGGTCTCGACCTCGACGCCGCAGCCCGCGAGCAGGGCCTTCACCTGGGCCGGGTTGCGCAGGTCGGCGCTTCGGTCGGGGGTATGCCGCAGCACCAGCGAGTCGCGCTCGCGGCGGATCCGTGCGGCGTCGAGCTCTGAGGCTGGTCGAGGTCCGGCGGCAGCGCCGATGAGGTGCTCGGCTCGGCGCCGGTCAACCGGGAGCCCGTGGTGGGCCAACTCGAGGCACAGGACGGCCGCGGCACTCTCGGAGTGGGCGGTCGCGACTGCCCGTGGGCCGCCTACGGGCAGAGCGGAGAGGGCGGCATACTGACGTGCCGCGAGGTCGCCGACGAGCCGGGCGAGAGCGAGCAGCCGCTCATCGCGATCGGCCCAGTCGGGGGTGAGCGCATCGGCCCGCACATACCCGCCCGCGCCGACCGGATCGTTCGGATCAGCGTCGGGTGGGGAGGGTGCGGCGAAGTCGAAGAGGTCGCTTGCTCTCGGCTGCGGCACCCGGTCTATGGGCAGCCCGACGAGGTGCGCGTGGACTCTGCCGAGGTCAGCCGCCCACCCACCGGCCAACAGCCGATGGACCTCGGCCAGATCCCACGCGCGAGCAACCCGCACGCCGGCGGTCACGAACACCGTCAGCGCAGACTCGGCGGACGGGACCGCCCAACGGGGATGCTCGAGCCGCTCGATCTCCACTGCGGCGGCCAGCACGTCGCGGGCGAGCCCGGCACGGGACAGACCGGCATGCAGGTAAGCCGCACGGTCGCCGACAACGACGAGCGGGGTGAACGCTCGGGAGCTGGCCGTCGGCGGTTCCCTCACCCGCTCATCCAAGCGCACCGCGGCACTGCGGGAGGCGGCCACACCGTGGGCGCAACTGTCGCTCGCGGCATACCCGGCGGCATCAGGGTTGGCATCAGGGTTGCATGAGGCGAGCGCCCCGGAAAGGATGGTTGCGGACGTGCCGTGGGCGTGAGCCTGACGAGGCTGGAAGGACGAGACCGTGGGGATCTTCGACAAGAGGGAATCGGCGGTGGCCGAGGGCAAGCGCAGCGCCCTCGAGCAAGCAGCCAGCCGGGACGACGGGGGCTTCACCCGTGCGGTGACCGAGCTCGTCGAGAAGTTGCTCGACGTCGGCATCGACGGGCGGGGGCCGTTCTCCTCGTCGCACGAGGTGGCGGCCAAGGCACGGGCCGGGGCCCGGTCCGAGGAGGGCGCCGTCACGGCAGTCATCCGCCAGCATGTGCGCCACGGGGCGGTCGGCGGGTTTGTCACCGGTCTCGGCGGCTTCGTCACGCTGCCGGTCGCCCTGCCGGCCAACGTGGCCCACTTCTACCTCGTCGCCACCCGGATGGTGGCCGCGATCGCCGAGCTGCGCGGCTATGACGTGGCCGAGCCGCACATCCGCTCGGCGGTGTTGCTCACCCTGGTCGGAGCGGACGCTGAGGATCTGCTCAAGAAGGCCGGGGCGGTGACGGGGATGGCGGTCACCCCCGGCGGGCGGCTGACCAACCTTGCCGCTCAACGGTTGCCTGGACCGGCGCTCATGGTGCTCAACAAGGCGATCGGGTTCCGGCTGTTGGCGCGCACCGGTCGCTCGGCGCTCGGCCGGTTCGGCAAAGCCGTCCCGGTGGTCGGTGGGCTGGCCGGCGCCGGATTCGACGCCTATCTGCTCGGCCGGATTGCCGCCCAGGCCAAGAGCGAGTTCCCTCACCGGGCCGCGTAGTCGACCGTCAGATCGTCAATCAGGTTGTCAACCGGGCGGAATCTCGAGGGTGCCTCGCGCGTTGAGAGGCGTGCAGGCCCGTTGAGCCTGCCAGGACGTCGCCGACGGGAGATGGGAATGGCTGCACGCAGGACAAGCGCTCGGATGGGGGTTTTGCGTTCGCTCGGGCTGGCGTTGCGGGCGGCGACGCGACCGGGGGGACCGTCGATGAGGGAGCGGTTCGCCGCGGTGCCCCGGATGGCCCGTGCGGCGCTGCGCGGGGACTACCCGGCGCTGACCAAGGGGCGACTGCTCGCGATGCTCGGGGCCTTGCTCTATGTCGTCTCGCCGGTCGACGTGGTGCCCGAGGGGCTCTTCGCCGTCTTTGGCCTCGCGGACGACGCGATGCTGGTCACCTGGCTCGCCGGGGCGCTCATCAACGACACCGAGTCGTTCCTGACATGGGAACGTGGGGTGCGCGCCACCCCGCAGGACGCTCCGCGCTCGTTCTGGCAGGACGGGACAACCGGGTATGCCGCCGGGGCCGGTGCGCCGCCGGTGCAGTCGTACGTCGTGCGCTGACCGTCCACAAGGGGCCTGCAGCTGTCACACCGTCCACAGGCCCACGCCGGCCGCTCGGTGACCCGCTGCTTCGCGGACAGGATCGGGCCATGACCACGATCCGGATCAGCGACCCCATCGACCTGGTGAAGGTCATTCCCTATCAACTCGGCTATCACCCCGAGCGCTCGCTCGTCGTCATCGGACTGCGTCGGCGCCAGGTGCGCATGCTGCAGCGCCTTGATCTGCCGCACAGCGCCGGGGACTGCGCGGCGGCGGCAGACCTGCTTGTTGGCCACCTTCGCCGCGAGGAGTGCCGCAGCGCATTCGTCGCCGTCTACGAACCTGAAGACGGCGCCGGTGACGAGGCCCGCGATGCCCTCGTGCGACGCCTGCACCGGCAACGGATCGAGGTGATCGAGCAGGTGGCGATCCACGACGGTCGGATCCGTTTCCCGAGCGCCCCCGAGGGAAGTGCCAGTCGGACCGGGGTGGCTCTGCCCGATGACGACGAGGTGCCCGCTGTCGCCGACTTCGTGGCGGTCGGACGCCGCCCGGCAGCCAGCCGGCAGGTGCTCGACGAACGGCTGGCCCCCGAGGTCGGGCCGATGGCCACCCGAGTAGCCGCCGCGGTGGCCCGGGGCGGGCCGCTGCGCCCGGTCCGGTCGAGCCGCCGTGGCGCGATGGCAAGCTGGGGTGCCTTTCTGGACGTGCGGGACGAGGCGTGGTTCGGTGGGCGAACTCCGTCGGTCGCTGCGGTCGCTCGGATGATCCACGGCGTGCGTGACCTGGAGGTTCGCGACCTGATCGCGACCTGGCTGTGCCCGGGAACCCTTGATCTCGACGTCTTCGACGCGGAGCTCGTGGCGCTCTGCATGGCCCACTTCCCGCCGCGGCCGCTGGATGAGCAGGGCTCAGCTGCCGGTGTTCCGCCGGCGCCAGATCCAGAGCGAGCCGCACGGCTCGTCGAACGGCTCTGCTGGCTGGCGCGGCATACGCCGCCGTCGTACGCCGCCGGACCCCTCACATTGCTCGCCTCCTACGTGTGGTGGCTGGGCGACGGCACGTTGGCCAGGCTCGCTCTGGATCGCGCTCTCGCGGTCGAGCCGGGATATCGCCTCGCCTTGCTGCTCGAGCGGATGGTTGAGCTCGCGGTACGCCCGCAGGCCGCGATGCGGTCCACGGGATGAGCCGACCGTTCCCGCCGACCCGAGCCTCGCCGTACACTCCGATCAGGTCATGAGTGTCAGCGCCAAGCCCCGGCTCGCTGACCGGCAACCCTCCCTCGTGATGGGGTGCCCCGGGTGAAGACCTGGCCCGCGCGTTCGCGCGGGCAAACGCGAGTGTGAGGAGTCCTTCCCGTGTCCGGTGACGACGATCTTCCGGTCGTGACCGGTGCATGGCTCGAAGGTCAGAACCCCGGGCGCAGACGGTTCATCGACATCGGCGCGGTGGATCTCGAACGAGGCGGACGGCTCCCCGAAGTGCGGATGGCCTACCAGAGCTGGGGCACTCTCGACGCGACCGCCAGCAACGCGGTCCTCGTCGAGCACGCCCTCACGGGTGACAGCCACGTGATCGGATCGGCCGGGCAGGGTCAGCCGTCCCCCGGGTGGTGGGAGGGTCTGGTGGGTCCTGGCCGAGCCATCGACACCGGCCGGTGGTTCGTCGTAGCAGCCAATGTCATTGGTGGCTGCCAGGGCACGACCGGACCGTCGTCGCTCGCTCCTGACGGCCGGGCCTGGGGCAGCCGCTTCCCATTCGTGACGATCCGCGACCAGGTCGAGGCCGAGCGACTGCTGGCCGAGGCGGTCGGGGTCGATCACTGGGCGCTGGTGATCGGCGGCTCGATGGGCGGGATGCGGGTCATCGAATGGGCCGTCTCGCACCCCGACCGCGTACACCAAGCGATCGTCCTGGCCAGCACAGCGGCGGCAACCGCAGACCAGATCGCCTGGTCGCAACCCCAACTGCTCGCGATCAGACAGGACCCCCACTTCAACGGCGGGGACTACTACGACACCGACCGCGGACCTGCCAGTGGGCTGGGGCTTGCGCGCCGTATCGCTCAGATCACCTACCGAAGTGCCGGTGAGCTCGACGACCGCTTCGGTCGTGAACCACAGTCAGGGGAGGACCCTCTCGGCGGACGCGGGCGTTACGCCATCGAAAGCTACCTGGACTACCACGCCGACAAGCTGGGCCGACGGTTCGACGCCAACACCTACCTCGTGCTCACCGAGGCGATGAACTCCCATGACGTCGGCCGCGACCGGGGCGGCATCGAGGCCGCTTTGGGACGGGTCCGCGCCCACGTCACGGCCGTTGCCGTCGACTCTGACCGGCTGTACAGGCCGGAGCAGTCAGCTCAGCTCGCCGCGCTGGTGCCCGAAGGTCATCTGCGCACGATCCACTCGACCTGTGGGCATGACGGTTTCCTTATCGAGGTCGACCAAGTCGGCGCGATTGTGCGTGACGCACTTCGCCACGTCCACGACGGCGAGGGAGCGCCAGACGGTGGCTCGATCCGGTAACGTCAGCGACAGCACGCGCATTCGTATACAAGGAGGTTACGGTGGCCGTCGTTGTCGGATATGTGGCAACCAGGGAAGGCCGAGCTGCCCTCCGGCGGGCGGCCGAGGAATGCGAGCTTCGGCACGCGAGGCTCATCGTCATCAACTCCCAGCGCGGCGGGAAAGACTTCGACGCTGATGAGGCGGTCAAGTTCGAGGCCGAACTCGATGTGATCCAGAAGAAGCTCACCGATCTCGGTCTGGCACATGAAGTGCGCCAGCTGGTCCGGGGCAAGGAGCCGGCTGAAGATCTCATCGAGGTTGCTGAGCAGGAGCAGGCCGAGTTCATCGTCATCGGGCTGCGCAAGCGCACCCCGGTCGGCAAGCTCATCCTCGGCTCCAACGCCCAGCGGATACTGCTCGATGCGACCTGCCCCGTGCTCGCCGTGAAGGCCACGCGCGAGGACTGAGCGTGGCGGCATACGGTGGGGGCCGGGAGCCGATCGGGTGACGCGTTTTCACCAACGCGCCTCCGGCGTTTTATACTGTCCCAGCTAGGCCGCGCGGGAGCGGGACGATCGACTCGAAGTCGAGCGTGCTGACCCTGGACGGCCGCACCCCCCGCACACCCCAACTCGGTTCCCAGGTCGCCCAAACGCGGCCTGCGAAGGCATGGCGAAAGGTAGTCGGTGCCTGTTTCGCAGACCTCCTCCAGTTCTCAGGGCGGCGCCCTGCCGACGGAGTTCTCGCACCCGGACCTGCAACGCCTGCTTGCGGTAGGCAAGACACACGGCAGCGTCTCGTCCGCGGAAGTCAAGACCGCGTTGGAGGCAGCCGCAGTGCCGGCCCGGCGGATGAAGGCCGTCTTGCGCGCCATCGAAGACCACGGCATCCCGGTCACCGTCGAGCCGGTCAAGGGCGCCGCGAGTTCTGCGCGTGCCAAGGCATCACCAGTGAAGGCGGCACCTGTGAAAGCAACTGCGACGAAATCTGCGCCAGCTAAGGCTGCGGTTACCAAGGCTGCGCCGGCGAAGGCTGCGTCTTCCAAGGCTGCGCCGGCGAAGGCTGCGGTTACCAAGGCTGCGCCAGCGAAGGCTGCACTGCTGCGAAGGCTGCACCGGCGAAGGCTGCTCCGGCGAAGGCTGCTGCCCCTGCCAAGGCGGCTGCCCCTGCCAAGGCTGCCGCTGCTGCTAAGACGGCAGCCGGCAAGGCTGCTCCCGCTGCCAAGGCTGCTGCTCCCGCCAAGGCTGCCGCTGCGCCTGCCAAGGCTGCCGCTGCCAGGACGGCAGCCGGCAAGGGAGGCACGGCGACGAAGCGCGCGCCGCGGACCGCGGCGAAGGCGATCGATGCCGCCGACGCCTCCGGCGTTGTCGAACTGGACGAAACTCTCGTCGACGGTGTCATCGAGGACGTCGAGCTTGTCGTCGTGGCGGAGATCGAGGCCCTGGTCGTTGAGGTCGTCGAGGTCGTCGAGGTCGATGCTGACCAGGAGGACGGCGAGGATGCAGAAGGCGCTACCAAGAAGCCCGCCGAAGAGGAGTCGGAGGACGCCGGCTTCGTCATCCGTGACGATGACGAGGAAGACGCCCCCGCTCAGCAAGTCGTCACGGCCGGAGCGACGGCCGACCCCGTCAAGGACTACCTCAAGCAGATCGGCAAGGTCGCGCTACTCAACGCCGAGCAGGAAGTCGAGCTCGCCAAGCGCATCGAAGCCGGGTTGTTCGCCGAGGAGAAGATCAACTCGGGCGACAAGATCGAGATGAAGCTCAAGCGCGAGCTGTGGTGGATCGCGCAAGATGGCAAGAAGGCCAAGAACCACCTGCTAGAGGCCAACCTGCGCTTGGTCGTCAGCCTGGCCAAGCGATACACCGGCCGAGGGATGCTCTTCCTCGACCTCATCCAGGAGGGCAACCTCGGCCTCATCCGTGCGGTCGAGAAGTTCGACTACACCAAGGGCTACAAGTTCTCGACCTATGCGACCTGGTGGATCCGCCAGGCCATCACCCGGGCGATGGCCGACCAGGCGCGCACCATCCGCATCCCCGTCCACATGGTCGAGGTGATCAACAAGCTCGCCCGCGTCCAGCGGCAGATGCTGCAAGACCTCGGACGGGAGCCCACGCCCGAGGAGCTGGCGCGAGAGCTGGATATGACGCCCGAAAAGGTCGTCGAAGTCCAGAAGTATGGCCGCGAGCCGATCTCGCTGCACACCCCCCTCGGGGAAGACGGCGACAGTGAGTTCGGCGACCTCATCGAGGACTCAGAGGCGGTCGTCCCGGCGGATGCGGTGAGCTTCACGCTCCTTCAGGAGCAGTTGCACTCGGTGCTCGACACGCTCTCCGAGCGCGAAGCCGGAGTCGTCTCGATGCGCTTCGGGCTCACTGACGGCCAGCCCAAGACCCTCGACGAGATCGGCAAGGTCTACGGCGTCACCCGGGAGCGGATCCGCCAGATCGAGTCCAAGACGATGAGCAAACTGCGACACCCGTCCCGCTCGCAGGTGCTGCGGGACTACCTCGACTGAGCCAGGCCCGCCGCGGCGTGCCGCTCGTATGCCGCGCCGGCACCCGAGAGCCCGCTCGGGAGGTCTGATTGAAGCACTCGCCGACTCCCTGTCCGATTCCGCGGCTACGCTCGATCCAGACCCGAATGAGAGGACCGCAGCAGCCATGACCATCAGCGACAACGGCCCGAAGCCCAACGCCTTCGACATCGAGTCCGCAACCAAGGACAACACGAACTACCGCACGGTTGCCTGGACGGGGAAGTATCTCCAGGTCACGTTGATGTCGATCCCCGTCGGCTCCGCCATCGGTCTGGAGGTGCACCCCGAGACCGACCAGTTCCTGCGACTGGATGCCGGATCCGGCGTGTTCCGGGTCGGTCCCAGCGAAGATGAGCTGACCGACACCGACGTCAGCGACGGCTGGTCCATCCAGGTGCCCGCCGGACACTGGCACGACGTGGTCAACACTGGCGACGAGTCGCTCCAGTTGTATGCCGTCTACGCCCCCTCGCACCACGCCCAGGGCAAGGTCCACGAAACCGCAGAGGACGCGGAGCGGGACGAAGAGGCCGGCGGCGACGAGCCGCCGGAGTGGACCGTCCAACCAGACTGACGAGGTCGGGGCACACCGGGTCCACGTCGGCCGGACTCCCCGGCGCTCAGCGGCGAGGTCGCGAGGTCGGGCGCAGCCGGGCCAGTCGACGCGCGAGGGCTCGCGGACCCACGAGCAGACGTCGTCCGACGGCGCCCCACCATTGCCGACCCGCTGACGGCGCCAGCCAGGCATGCACGCGCTGCTGCCACGCCCGCGATTGGGACACGTCGGCCAGCACCGCGCGAGTGTGGCGGCGCAGATCGGCGTCGATCGCCGCGCCGGGCCGGGCATAGCGGGCTCGTTCGACCGTCAGCACAAGGGTGGCCAGCGCCTCGCGCGCCGGGTCGTCGAGGTAGCCATCCCGGGTGAGCTGATGTTGCCAGTCCCGTAGTGTCCCGCCCGGTGTCGGGCGCACCCCCAGGTCGTCCAGCTGCGAGGTGAAAGCCGACCATTGCTGCTCGACCACGACGTCCGGCGGCCCGCCACGGCGAGAGCGCAGCCGCCGCACCAGGGCGGCGGTCACGGGGAGTATGAGCGCGCCGATCACGACGAGAACGACGATCGCGAGCAGCAGATGAGCGCCGTCGGCGAGCCACGTGCGGATCCGTTCGAGCACCGGCAGGTCGAGCTCGGTCGTGATTCCGGTCTCGAGGGCTCCGGCGTCGGGATCGCGCTCGAGTCGCTCAAGCGGGTCGTCGGTGAGCCGCGCCGTCGAGGTCGGCAGCGGCACATTTTGCGGAAGGGGGAGCGTCCAGGATGGGGCCGCCCCGGTCCGGCTCTGGGGTGTCGGCTCGAAGCGCACCCAGCCGGAGCCGGCGAAGTACAGCTCCGGCCACGAATGGGCGTCGGCCGAGGTGACCCGCCAGAGTCCCTCCTGCTGGCTGCCGGGAAGGAAACCGATCGCCATCCGCGCGGGGATGCCGATCGCCCGGGCCATCATGACCATGGCGGAGGCGAACTGCACGCAATAGCCCTGCTTGCTCTGCAGGAACCACGAGATCGGGTCTCGCCCGGTAAGGACAGTCGAGCCGTCGGAGCCCGCCGACCCAGCCGCGGGCGGCTGGGCTGCCTCGGACGACGGCTCGGGAAGGGTGAGCGAATAGCTGAAACCCCCCGACGTTCTGAGCCATTCCTGGATGGCCACCGCCGCGTCGTAGCGCGTTCCGGCCTGCGCGGTGACCCTGGCCGCTGTCCCTTGGACCACCGCGGCCGAGGCGGGGTCCAGACGCAGCGCCGCTGCGAAGGCCCGCGAGGACGGCAATGGATCGGTGCCGGGCTTGCCGTCGACGCCATCGCGGAGCATCTCGGCCGTTGGGGCCACCTCGAGGTAGCTCGTCGTATAGGTGGACGGCTTGGTCTGGACGTAGATGTCGGACGTGCTCTCGTCCACCTGCCAGGAGACCCCGCTGAGGTCGGCGGCGATGACCGGCTGCGGTGTGGCCAGCGAAGGCGGATCGAGGGCATAGGACTCTACGACGATCATCCGCTCGGTCCGTGGCACGGACCCGTCGAGCTCAAGCCGCGCACTGCTGCCGAGGGTGGGGGAGGGCCGCTGCCAGGACGTGCCGTCGTATGTTGTGGCCGACAGGACCCGCAACGGAGCCGGGGCGGCCGCGTTGGTCCGATAGGTGAGGACCACCGAGCTGTCACCGCTGGTGAGGCTGCGCCCGACGTCGAGGGTCGAGTTGAAACCGACCTTGGCATTGCCGCGACCGTCGGCGCTGCGGGCCAGTCCGTCGAGCAGATACCGCGGCGGTAGGTGCGGCATCATGGTCGGTACCGCCACAGCTGTGACCAGCCCGACGATCGCAAGTCGGCGGGCGATACTCCCGAAGCGGCTGACTGTGACGTCGGTCGTCGCGCCGCTCGGGGTGAGCGGCCGGGCGGTCGTCGAGGCCCAGCGGCGCATGCCGACTTGTGCCTGGCGGCCCAGCATGAGCAACCACGCGGCGGCTGCGATGAGGAAATACAGCGGCGACAGCGCCGAACCGCTGTTGGCCGCAGCCGCGAGGAAGGCCGTGAGCAGCGGGAGGCCGGCCGCTGCCGGAGCGCCTCGGCCGACCGCGATGTAGTCGACGAGCAGGGCCACGGACGCACCGAGCAGCGCGAGGGTGACCTCCACCCCGAGGGTGCCCGGAATGGGGGCCGAGCTGGAATAGATGGTCTGGCCGAACTGTCCGAACAGCGAGCCCACTGCGCGGGCGGAGGCGAGGGTGGGGACGCCGTACCACGTCGTGCTGCCGGCATACAGCCAGGTGGTGACAAAGACGACAGCGGTGACCTGCACCGCCGCGACCAGCAGGGCACGGCTAGTGACGCGTCGCATCAGCGTCCCCGCGACGGCCACGACGATGACGAACCAGACTGCCCGCGAATACCAGGTCTGGGTCTGTACGAGGGTGGTGAGGCCAAGCAACGAGGCGAGGCTGGCGACCGCGGCCAGGGCGGTGGCGCCGCCCCTGCGGGTCATCGGTTCGCTCCCGCGCGCAGGGGCGCCGACTGCTGGGTGCCGGCCAGCCGGCCCCACGCTGCGGTCACCGAGTCGGCCGGGCCGACCGTCGTAGCTCGCCATCCCGCCGCGCGAAGCAGGTCGACCGCGACGGCCGCGTCACCGTGGGGTGCGCGAGCCGAACGGTCTGCCGTGCCGGAGCCCGCGGCGAAAGCCGGCCCGTCCAGGACCAGTGCCAGCGCCGTGGACCCCGGCTGGCGGACTGCCGCGATGCGGCGCAGGGCCTGCTCGTCGTGGCCGACGACGACAGCCACGAGCACGCCGCCGCCAGCGAGCAGACTCTGCGCAGCGCGGGTCAGTTGGGTCAGCTCCAACGAGTCTGCCAACTCGGTGACGGCAAGCCCCTCCACGGCCGGACCTGGTTCGACCTGCTGGTCGGCGTGCCCGTCGTGGACTGTCTCGGGGGTCAGCAGGTGCACGGCATACCCGAGGTCGGCGAGGTGGACGACGACCGACGCGGCCGCGCTGACGGCCCACTCGACGGAACTCCCCTCGCCGCGGCCCTGGTGGGCGTCGCGACGTGGATCGAGCAGCACCACCCCCCGCCGGCGGGCCGGGCGGTCCTCCTGACGGACCATGAGCTCACCCGTGCGGGCCGTCGCGGGCCAGTGGATCCGGCGCAGGTCGTCCCCGTCGCGGTATTCGCGGATCGACTGGTCGTCCTCCCCGTGCAGCGCGACCATGAAGGGGATCTCGCCCTCGGCGCCGACCCCCGTGCCCGGTGGGCGGCTACCGCCGAGCGGGAAGGTGCGGGGCAGCGCGATGAGTTCGCTCGGCTGCCCGACATCGACGAACCGCGTCGTCATGCCGAAGGGGTCGCGGACCTGGGCGGTGAGAGGGCCGAGCAGGTGACGTCCGCGTACCGGCGGGCGCACGGCATACGTGAAGGCTCGTCGTTCCTGGAACCCCAGGGAGCCCAGTAACACCCGTGGGCCGTCTCCGAGGGCATGGTCGAGGCGCTCCTGCGCCAGCAGCAGCGCGGTCGCTGACCGACCGGCGTTCTCGACGGTCGTCGTCACGGTCGCGCTCTCGCCGGCGACCACGCGGACCGGCGCGGTCTCCCGGGTCACCTGGACCGCGGGCGGGCGGCGGCTGGCCAGCAGCCCGGTCAGCAGCGGCAGCACGACAAGCAAGACCCCGACCCGGGTGATATCGGGGAAACCCAGCAGATAGCCGCACGCCACGAGGGTCGCCCCGGCCGCGCCGAAGGCACGTCCGCGGGTGGTGAGCACCCCGCCGAGTCGTCGCATCCCCTCTCCCGCCCGTATGCCGTGCGCCGCGCCTCAGCGGGGCGCGACCGGGACCGGCGTCGAGCGCAGGATCTCGGCGAGCACGTCGCTGGCGGTGCGGCGGGCGAGGGTGGCCTCGCCGGAGAGCATGAGCCGGTGGCCGAGCACGGCCGGGGCCACCCGCTGGATGTCGTCAGGCAGCACGTGGTCTCGGGCTTCGAGGGCGCCGTGGGCACGCGCGGCACGTAGGACGTGCAGGGCGGCTCGGGGTGAGGCCCCCAGCCGCACCGCCGGGCTGTTGCGCGTGGCGTTGGCGAGGTCGACGACGTATTGGCGGACAGCCGGCGAGGCGTAGACGTCCTGGGTCACGGCGACGAGGCGAGCCACGGTGCGGGCGTCGGTGACCGGCGCGAGGGTGGCCAAGGGGGAGCGGCCGCCGTGGGTGTTGAGCATCTCCACTTCGGCCGAGACCGACGGATAGCCAATGGAGATCCGGGCCATGAAGCGATCACGCTGAGCTTCGGGCAGCGGATAGGTGCCCTCCATCTCGATGGGGTTCTGGGTAGCCATGACGATGAACGGCCTTTGCAGGACGTAGGTCTGCCCGTCGACCGTGACCTGACCCTCCTCCATGCATTCCAGCAGGGCGGACTGAGTCTTGGGCGACGCACGGTTGATCTCGTCGCCGACGACGACGTTGGCGAAGATCGCTCCGGGTCGGAACTCGAAGTCGCGCACGTCCTGGTTGAAGACGCTCACCCCGGTGATGTCGCTGGGCAGCAGATCGGGCGTGAACTGGATGCGTCTGACCGTGCAGTCGATCGAGCGTGCTAGCGCCTTGGCGAGCATCGTCTTGCCGACACCGGGGACATCCTCGATAAGCAGATGGCCGCCTGCGAGCAACACGGTGATCGCCGTGCGCACGACGCCGGGTTTGCCCTCGATGACGCTCTCCATGGCGGTCGCCATCCGGGAGGCGACGGCGCGCAACTCGGCGAGGGCCTCGGGCGTGGATCGCACGACCTCGCCGCTGTCGAGTGATTCGCCGCTGCGGGTGCGTGGGTCGATCACGAGCGTGCCCCTGCCTCTAGTGCCATGTCGTCGGCACCGTGTTGGCCGACGGTCGAACGAGAACGCTCCACTTCTCTCCACCTCTGTGCCGGCCGCCGAGCGTGCCGGGCGGTGCCCGACCCGCGACGTCCCTCGGGCGAGCCTACGACGCGTGCGGCACGGTTCGGGGGGACCTGAACATCCACGTAACGAAAGCGAGACCCGTTCTGCTCCCGGTGGGGGTCCTGCTGTTGGGCGGTGTTGGGGCGGCAGAGTGTGGTGCGGCAGACGGGGAGAACCAAGCCCTCCACTTTGCACCACCCGGATGACCTGCAGCGATCTCCCAACAGGCACCATTTGTAGGTCTGTGGAGCTGAGATGTGGAGCAAAGTGGAGTATGGTGGGGAGGCAAGGAGCGTAGTGGCGGACGTGCGCTGCGCCGGGTCGATCGGGTGGGGCCCTTAGGGGTTGCCGGAAGAGGGGTGACATGGCCAGCACGGTCGACGTCCCGTCTTCCGCCGTCACTTCGTCCGGCTCGGGCGCCCTGTCCGTGCCGTTCCTCGGCACCTACACCCCCCGACTGGACGACAAGGGCCGACTGATCCTGCCGGCTCGCTTCCGTGACCAGTTGACTGCCGGTCTGGTCATGGCCAAGGGCCAGGAACGCTGCCTGGTCGTCTACCCGATGGGCGAGTTCTATCGGTATGCCGCGCAGATGCAGTCCGCCCCGAGCTCGGTGGCCGGCGTGCGCGACTACACCCGCGTGCTGGCCTCCAGCGCATCGGCCGAAGTGCCCGACCGGCAGGGCCGGATCACCATCCCACCGATGCTGCGCGACTACGCGGGCCTGACCCGCGACCTGGCCGTCATCGGCAACATCGCCCGCGTCGAGATCTGGCAGCTCGAGGCGTGGAACACCTACCTCGCCGAGAAGGAACCCGGCTTCGCCGCCCAGAGCGAAGAGGTGATGCCCGGACGGTTCTGAGAAGACCCCCGACCTGCGCCCTGGTCTCCAGCCGCTTCCGTCCCGACGCGACTTCCCCCGCAGCGGGCCGCCAGCGGTTCGAGAACCCTCCCGAAGCGGATGGAGACCTGAGCGCACGTCCACCCAGGCCACGTCGTCCAGACCACCGAGAACCGCCCGAGACCCTTCGCACCCAAAGGCAGGACATGAGCACCGGGACACCCGCCCTCGCGCCGCAGGACCGGCACGTGCCGGTGATGCGCGATCGGGTCACCGAACTGCTGGCCCCGGCCCTGGCCGCCCCTGGAGCGATCTACGTCGACGGCACGCTGGGCATGGGAGGCCACTGCGAGGCTGTCCTGGAACGCTGTCCCCAGACGCGCGTCATCGGCATCGATCGGGACACCGATGCGCTCGCCCAAGCGCGCCGCCGCCTAGCCCCGTATGCCGACCGCCTCACCCTTGTCAATGCCGTCTACGACGAGTTCGCCGAGGTCCTCGCCGACCTCGGCGTGCGGCACATCGACGCAGTTCTGTTCGACCTCGGGGTCTCTTCGCTACAACTTGACGAGCCCGACCGAGGCTTCGCCTACCGCGTCGACGCCCCGCTGGACATGCGGATGGACCAGACCCACGGCACGACCGCCGCAGAGGTGCTCAACGGCTACGAGCCCGAGCGACTGGAACGCGTCCTGCGCGAATACGGCGAAGAGCGTTTCGCGCGGGCCATCGTCCGGGCCGTCGTCACCGAACGCGACCATGCCCCCTTCACCACCTCCGGGCGACTGGTCGAGTTGCTGCGGCGGGTCGTGCCGGCCGCCTCGCAGCGCAGCGGCGGTCACCCCGCCAAACGCACCTTCCAGGCGCTGCGCATCGAGGTCAACCGCGAGCTCGACGCCTGGCGTCAGGCTCTGCCCGCGGCCGTCGCCGCGCTGCGAGTCGGCGGGCGGATCGCCGTGCTGTCCTACCACTCGTTGGAGGACCGCATCACCAAGCGCACCCTGGCCGAGGCGGCCACGTCCCGCACCCCCGCCGGTATGCCGGTCGAGCGGCCGCAGGACGCGGCATACCTGCGGTTGCTCACCCGCGGCGCCGAGGTCCCCGACCCGCAGGAAACCTCCGACAATCCGCGCGCCTCCTCGGCGAGGTTGCGCGCCGCCGAACGAACCCGGTCCACCGAGGGAGAACTCCGATGAGCCAGGCCTCCGCACTGCGTCACCCGCTGCCGACGCCGCGCTCCGGCGCTCGGGGCCGGGCCAGCACGACGCGTGGCGGGCCGGTCGGGTTGCGAGTGGTGCCGGCCGTGATCGGCCGCACCGGCACGGCCACCTTCGCCGTGATCTGTGTCGCTGTGCTCACCATCGCACTGCTCACCCTGCTGATGCTCAACGCCCAGCTTGCCCAAGGGGCCTTTGCCCTGCACGACCTTCAGGTCCGCTCGGGCACTCTCGAGGATGAACGCCACGAGCTCACCCGAGCCCTGGACGCAGAACGCAACCCCTCGGCGCTGGCGCGGGCTGCACTCGGCATGGGCATGGTGCCAGCGAAGTCGATGGCATTCGTGCGCCTGTCCGATGGGGCGATCCTCGGGGTCGCCGAGCCGGCCAAGGGCGACAGGCCGTTGCAAGTGGTGACCTCGCCAAGGATCCCGCCGCCCGCTCCCGTCGTCGTGAGTGTGGATCCGGCGGCGCCCGCCGCGCCCGGCGCGACTGCGCCGGCCACACCCGCGCCCACTCCCGGAGCACCCGCGGTCGGCCAGCCCGTCCCCGACGACCCGGCGGCCGCGACGGACCCCGAGGTCCCGGTGGCACCCACCGCGCCCGTGACCCCAGCGGCGGGGTGACGTCCATGCCGACGCCCCCACGCACCCCGTCGCGCGAGCCGTCGCGGGCTCGGGCGCCACGCGGCCCTGCTCCTGCTCGGCGCCGTCCCAGACGCAAACCCATGACCGTCGGTCACACGCCGTGGCGCGCTCGCCTGATGTGGATCGCGTCGCTGTTCGTCCTGACGATCTTCGCCGCACAGCTCGTGCGGGTGCAGGCCTTCGACGCCTCGGGCGTGCAGCAGGCCGCCTTGCAGAAGCGGCTCAACACGGTGACCACACCGGCCTTGCGAGGGCGGATCCTCGACGCCAAAGGCAACGTCCTGGCCTCGAGTGTCGAGAGGCGAACCGTCACGGTCAACCAGAATGCGGTCGTCGAATATGCGCGGATGATCGACGGCAAGCGGGTCACCGTCGGCGTCGACGGCGCGGCACAGCGATTGGCTCCGTTGCTCGGCACCACACCCGAGGAGCTGGTGCCGAAGCTCACCGGAACGAGCGGCTATTGGATCCTGGCCAAGAACGTCCCGCCGCTGGCGTGGCGCGAGATCGAGGCCATGGGAATCCCGGGGATCCTCAGCGAGGTGACCTTCCAGCGCGAGTACCCCGCCGGGATGACCGCGTCGCCGCTCGTGGGCTTCGTCAGGGACGACGGCACGGCAGGTGGGGGCCTGGAATCGATGATGGACTCTCAGCTGGCGGGCAAGCCCGGGAAGGAGATCTTCGAGCGGGCCCGCGACGGCAAGGCGATCCCGTGGGCGCAACGATTGTCCGAACCTGCCGAGAACGGTCACGACGTCACTCTCACGATCGATGCGGACGTGCAATGGTTCGCACAGAACGCCATCGCCAACCAGGTCATCGCCACGGGGTCGTCGTCGGGCTACGTCGTGGTCATGGAGGCCAAGACCGGAAAGCTCCGCGCGGTCGCGACCTATCCGTCCTTCGATCCCACCGACGTGGGAAAGACGAAGGCCAGCGCGCTGGGGAACCGGGCCTTCCAGGAGGTCTTCGAGCCCGGCTCGACGGCCAAGGTCATGAGCATTTCAGCGGCTTTGGAGGAGCAGGCCGTCACTCCCGCGACGGGAGTCATCGTGCCCAACCGTCTCAAGCGCTCGGACACGACGTTCCGCGACTCGCACGACCACCCGACGCTCGAGCTCACCGTCGCGGGTGTGATGGCCAAGTCGAGCAACATCGGCACCATCCTGGTCACCGAGTCGATCCCCGCGGCGACGATGGAGAAGTACCAGCGAGCATTCGGTCTCGGCGAGAAGTCAGGCATCGGCTTCGCGGGCGAATCGGTCGGGCTCCTGACCCCGGCTGCCGAACAATCGGGGTCACAGCGCTACACCACCCTGTTCGGCCAGGGGCTGTCCCTCACCGCCATCCAGGCAACGAGCGTGTTCCAGACCATCGCCAACGGCGGCGTGAGGGTCCCCCCGACGCTGGTCGAGGGGACCAGCGGCGCTGACGGGCAGATGGTCAGCCCGGCAGCTCGGGACGGCATCCGGGTCGTATCCGAGCAGACCGCCGATCAGGTGTCGATGATGCTCGAGGAGGTCGTCGGCCCGAGCGGCACCGCGAAGCACGTCGCGATCCCCGGCTATCGCATCGCCGGCAAGACCGGCACGGCCAACCGGCCCTCGGAGAGCGGCGTGGGCTATCGCGGCTACACGACGTCGTTCATCGGCTACGCCCCGGCTGAGGACCCCGAGTTCGTCGTCGCCGTCATCCTGCAGAACCCGACTGCGGGCGCTCCCAGCGGCGGGAGCCAGTGCGGGCCGATCTTCAAGGACGTCATGACCTACGTCCTGCAGGCCTACCAGGTGCCCCCGACCGGCCAGCCCAGCGCCGAGCTGCCGCTCAAACCCTCGGTCCCGCTCGTCGCCGGCGCACCAGGCGTCATCAGCGACAAGCGGTCGACCGGCTAACCTGATCGCCGTGCGTCTGATCCGGCCTTCGGCCAGCTCGGCGGTTCCACTGTCCGCGGTCGCCGCGTGCGCCGCAGCTCGGCTCGTTGTCGGCGAGGGCGGCGCGCTGCTCGGCGGCGTCACCCTCGACTCCCGTGCTGTCGCCCCCGGTGACCTGTATGCCGCCCTGCCTGGCGCCCGCGTCCACGGCGCAGACTTCGCTCCCGCCGCCGTCGTGGCCGGGGCCGTGGCCGTCCTCACCGACGAAGATGGGCTCGCCCGCATCGGCGGGGCACCGGGGGAGCCGACCGTGCCGGTCCTCGTCGCGGCCGATCCGCGAGCGGTCCTCGGCGAGGTGGCGGCACTCATCTACGGCCGTCCCGCCGACGAGTTGACGATGGTCGGCATCACCGGCACCAACGGCAAGACGACGACGGCCTACCTGATTGAGTCGGGCCTACGCGCCCTCGGCCAACGGACCGGACTCATCGGCACCGTCGAGACCCGGATCGGGGCGGAACGACTGGCCTCGGCGCGCACGACCCCCGAGGCGACGGACCTGCACGCCATCCTCGCGATCATGCGTGAGAGTCGGATCGACAGCGTGGTGATGGAGGTGTCCAGCCACGCCATGGCCCAACACCGGGTCGACGGTTTCGTCTTCGACGTGGCTCTTTTCACCAACCTCTCCCAGGACCACCTCGACTACCACCACACCATGGACGACTACTTCAGCGCCAAAGCCGCTCTCTTCCAGCCCGATCGGGCCCGGCTGGGGGTGGTGTGCGTCGACGACGAGTGGGGTCAGGCACTCGCCCACTGCAGCGGCATACCGGTCGTCACGGTGTCCTCGACGGGGGCGCCGGCCGATTGGTCCGTCGAATCGCAGCACTGGCCGCGGGTGAGCCTGGCCGGCCCCGGCACGAGGCTCGAACTCACCTGTCACCTGCCCGGCTCGTTCAACCTCGTCAACACGGCGATGGCTGCCGTCGCCTTGGTGTCCCTCGGCCACCCGGGCGACGCGGTGCAGGCCGCGATGTCGGCACCACCGCTCGTGCCGGGTCGGATGGAGGTCGTGCTGGGGGACACCGGCGACCCGCGGTGCATCGTCGACTACGCCCACACCCCAGATGCCGTCGACGCGGCGCTGGCGGCCTTGCGCCCTGACACGCCCGGACGGCTGGTCGTCGTGTTGGGTGCTGGCGGGGACCGCGACCGCGCCAAACGCGCGCCGATGGGCCGGGCTGCGGGGCGTTGGGCCGACGATCTGATCATCACGGACGACAACCCCCGCTCGGAGGACCCGACCTCGATCCGCGCCCAGATCGAGGATGGGGCTCGATCGGCCCAGCCGTGGGACGGCACCGGCGATCACGGGGGAACTCACGCAGACTCAGGCCCGCGCACGGTGACGAACTCGGATGCCGGCCGGGCCGCGCACATCGCGTTGGCGGTTCGTCTGGCGCGCAAGCACGCACCGGCGGTCGACAACACCGTCGTCGTCCTGGGCAAGGGCCATGAGACGGGCCAGGACATCGCCGGAACCCTGCACCATTTCGACGACCGGGAGGCGCTGGCCGCCGCGCTGCGCGGTGAGCTCTACGACCCCGACGGCCGCGTCGGCGACATCTCGCAGGCGGGTCCCCGATGATCGCCCTCACCCTGGGCGAGATCGTCGAGGCCGTCAGCGGACGGCTGCACGTTCCGGGGGCCACCTCAGGCGGGAGCGCCGGCGAACCCGCCGAGGCGACCGCCGGCGACGCGGCATACGGGATTGTCGTCGACGGCCCGGTCGTCACCGACTCCCGCGAAGCCGGCCCCGGCAGCCTCTACATCGCGCGGATCGGTGAACACGCCGACGGCCATGCGTATGCCGCAGCGGCACGCGCGTCCGGTGCCGTCGCCGTCCTCGGCAGTCGCCCGGTGCCGGAGCTGCCGTGCATCGTCGTCCAGGACGTGCAGACCGCCTTCGGTCGCCTCGCCCGGGCCGTGCTCGAGCAGGCCGACGCGATCACGGTCATCGGGATCACCGGCTCGTCGGGCAAGACCTCGACCAAGGATCTGCTCGGACAGGTCCTCGCCGCAGCGGGGGAGACCGTCGCGCCGGTCGGTTCCTACAACGGCGAGATCGGTGTGCCCCTGACCGTCTGCCGGATCACCCCGACGACGCGGTTTCTCGTCGTCGAGCTGGGCGCCCGTGGCCTCGGCCATATCGCGTACCTCACCCAGATCGCCCCGCCTCGCATCGGCGTCGTCCTCAACGTCGGAACGGCTCACGTCGGCGAGTTCGGCAGCCGGGAGAACATCGCCCGGGCGAAGGGGGAGCTCGTCGAGGCGCTGCCCGCCGAGGGGGTCGCGGTCCTCAACCTGGCTACCGACTTCGTCCCCGAGATGGCTGACCGGACCCGAGCTCGGGTCGTCGGCGTCAGCGAGACCGAGCACGTGACCGGGCAGCGGCAGCCCCAGGTGTTCGCCCGCGGGACCGTCCTGGACGGCGCCGGTAGGCCGTCGTTCGAGCTCGTCACTCCCCACGGGAGTGCGCCGGTCCGGCTGCGACTGCACGGTCGGCACCAGGTCGGCAACGCGCTGGCCGTCGCGGCGGCCGCCATCGAGTGCGGGTTGACGGTTCGGCAGATCGCCCGAGAGCTCAGTGCGGCGACGCTGGTGAGCCGGTGGCGGATGGAGGTCACCGACCGCCCCGACGGGGTTCGGATCATCAACGACGCCTACAACGCCAACCCCGACTCGATGTCGAGTGCCCTGCATGCGCTCGCCACCATGGCGACCGACGCCCACGGGCAACACCGGCGCACCTGGGCGGTCCTCGGGCAGATGCTCGAGCTCGGCGACGACGCGGACGCCGCCCACCTCGGGGTCGGCGCCGAGGCGGTCCACCTGGGCACCGACGTGGTCGTCGCCGTCGGCGACGCAGCCGGGCAGATCGCCGCAGGTGCCCGTTCGGCCGCCGGGAGCCAGAGCGCCGACGGCCACGTCCTGGACCCGGAGGTCCAGACGGTCCCGGACGTGGACGCCGCCTACGCGCTGCTCGCCGAGAATCTCCGACCCGGTGATGTCGTGTTGATCAAGTCGAGCAACGCGACAGGACTACGGTGGCTCGGAGACCGTGTTGCTGGCAGCGGCACAGGAAGGCAGGACGTGTCGTGAAGGGCGTGCTCGTGGCTGCGGCCACCTCGCTCATGCTGGCATTGCTCGGCACGCCGTGGTTCATCAGGTGGCTGGTGCGGCGGCAATACGGTCAGTTCATCCGCGACGACGGACCGACCTCACACCACACCAAGCGCGGCACTCCGACGATGGGTGGCGCGATCATCGTCGGGGCGACTCTGGCCGCCTATCTCGTCGCCCACCTGACTCTCGCCTCGCGGCCCACGGCCAGCGGGCTGCTCGTGCTGTTCCTCATGACCGGACTGGCCTTTGTCGGCTTCCTTGACGACTACATCAAGATCTCCCGGCAGCGCAGCCTCGGCCTGAGCACCAAGCAGAAGCTGCTGGGCCAAGGGTTCGTCGGAGTCACGTTCGCCGTGCTGGCCCTGCAATTCGAGAACGCGGGGTATCGCACCCCGGCATCCACGAAGGTCTCCTTCGTCCGGGACACTCAGATCGACCTTGCGTTCGCCGGTCCGGTGATCGGGCTGGTGCTCTTCGTCCTGTGGGCCAACTTCATCATCACGGCCATGTCCAACGGGGCCAACCTCACCGACGGTCTCGACGGCCTCGCGGCGGGCGCCTCGACGATGATCTTCGGTGCCTATCTGCTCATCGGCATCTGGACGAACAACCAGAACTGCCAGACCAACCCCGGCCTGAAGTGTTACGAGGTCCGCGACAGCCTCGATCTCGCGATCGTCGCGGCGGCAGGCATGGGTGCCTGCTTCGGTTTCCTCTGGTGGAACGCCTCGCCCGCAAAGATCTTCATGGGCGACACCGGTTCGCTCGGCCTCGGTGGGCTCATCGCCGGGCTGGCGATCACGACCCGCACCGAGTTCCTCGCCGTCGTTCTCGCCGGGTTGTTCGTCCTGGAGACGATGTCGGTCCTCATCCAGGTCGCGGTCTTCAAGACGACTCGCAAACGATTCTTCCGGATGGCGCCGGTGCACCATCACTTCGAAATGCTCGGGTGGGAACAGATCACCGTCGTCATCCGCTTCTGGATCGTCGCTGGCCTGTTCGCCGCCCTCGGGCTGGGCATCTTCTACGCCGAATGGGTGGTGGGCGCGACGTGAGCGAGCTCGAGGAGATGGCTGGCACCCCGAACGACTATGAGCCGCGCCCCGGGCTCACCCACCGCGAGGCCGACTGGTCGGGTCTGCGGGTGCTCGTCGCCGGCCTGGGGATCAGCGGCTTCGCCGCCGCTGACGCCCTGTGGGAGCGCGGCGCCGTCGTCACGGTCGTCGATTCCGCGACCATCGGGGCCTCTGCGCCGGTTGACGAGCGGGCCCAGATCCTCGGCGTCCTCGGCGTAGATGTCCGCCTCGGCCCCGAACATGCCACCGGTATGCCGCCCGAGCCGGTCGACCTCGTTGTCACCTCGCCGGGGTGGCGGCCCACCCAGCCGCTGCTCGCCCAGGCGCAGGCGCACGGCATACCCGTGTGGGGTGAAGTGGAGTTGGCCTGGCGGATGCGGCCGCGCGACGGTGCCGCCCCCTGGCTCACCGTCACCGGTACCAACGGCAAAACGACGACGGTCAACATGCTCGCCTCGATCCTGCGGGCCGCCGGTCTGAGGGCCATCAGCGCCGGCAACGTCGGCACGCCGCTGCTGGAAGCCGTCTTGCATCCGCAGCCCTACGACGTCCTGGCCGTCGAGTTGTCGAGTTTCCAACTGCATTGGCAGCGGTCCCTGTCGCCGGTGGCCTCGGCCTGCCTCAATGTCGCCGCCGACCACATCGACTGGCACGGGTCGTTCGAGGAGTACTTGCGAGCCAAGGGCCGGGTCTTCACCAATACGCACCTGGCGTGCATCTACAACGTCGCAGATCCCCTGACCGAGCAACTCGTCATCGACGCAGACGTCGTGCAGGGCTGCCGGGCAGTGGGATTCACCCTCGGGATCCCAGCACCGTCGATGCTCGGGCTCGTCGACGACGTCCTAGCCGACCGGGCCTTCGTCGAGGGCCGGTCGCACTCGGCTGCTGAGCTCGCGACGATCGCCGACGTCCAAGGTTCAGCTCCCTCTGTCGCGCCGCATTACCTGGCCAATGCGCTGGCCGCCGCCGCGCTGGCCCGGGCCTTCGGCGTCGGTCCCTTGTCCGTCCGGGACGGGTTGCGATCCTTCCGGCCCGACCCCCATCGGATCGCCGAGGTCGCGACGGTCGCCGGGGTGCGGTATATCAACGATTCCAAGGCGACGAACCCGCACGCTGCCGAGGCGGCGCTGGCGTCTTTCGACTCGGTCGTCTGGGTGGCCGGCGGCCTGCTCAAGGGCGCGGATGTCGACGCACTCGTGGAGAAGATGGCCCGTCGGCTACGGGCAGTCGTTCTTCTGGGCACCGACCGCGCCCAGATCGCCGACGCGCTGGCCCGACACGCACCCGATGTCCCGGTCGTCGACGCCGGCGGGCCGGAGACTGTGGAGGTGAATGTCTCGGGGCCCCGCTCGGCAGACCAGGTCATGGACCGGGTGGTCGCCGAATCCGCGCGCCTGGCCGTGCCCGGAGACGTCGTCCTGCTCGCGCCGGCGGCGGCCTCGATGGACATGTTCAACGACTACGGCGATCGCGGGCGAGCCTTCGAGGCGGCCGTTCGACGGCACGCCGAGTCGGGGCTGCGATGACGAGCACCACGAGCCGCCCGCGCGCCCGAGCCCGCTCGGGAACCGTGGGTGGCCGGGATGCGCGAGGTGCGCGAGATGCTCAGGATGCTCCAAAGTCCAGAGATGCGCGGGTTGGCAGAGCCCCTCGCACGACGCTGCAACCGCCTCCGGGGGTCCTGCCGGGGCCATCCTGGCTCCCCGGGTCGGTCCGGGCCATGTTGCATCGACTCGATTCCCCGGTCACGTCCTACTACCTGCTCGTCGGGGCGACGACAGCGTTACTGCTCATCGGCCTCGTCATGGTGCTGTCGGCCTCGATGGTCACCTCGTTCAAAGACGACGGTTCCTCGTATGCCGTCTTCCTCAGCCAGGCGCGCTTCGCGGTCATCGGCCTGGTCGGCGCGGCAATCGCTGCTCGGCTGTCGGTGACTTGGTGGAAGCGGCTGGCTCTGCCGTCGCTGCTTGTGGCGACGCTGCTGCAGGGGCTGATCTTCGTGCCCAGCCTCGGTCTGGCCAAGGGTGGCAACCGCAACTGGCTCAAGATCACCAGCACGCTGTCGATGCAGCCGTCCGAGCTGGCAAAGATCGGTCTCGTGCTCGTCGGGGCCCTCATCCTCGCCAACAAACGTCAGTCCCTTGGTCGCGTCAAGCACGCCGTCGTCCCGTTCGTCGTGCCGATCGCGGTGGTCACCATCGGGCTGGTCTTGCTCGGGCGGGACCTCGGCACCGCTCTCGTGCTCATCGGGATCGTCGCCGCGATCCTGTGGACTGCCGGCGTGCCAGGCCGGTTGTTCGCCTTTTCGCTGGTCGTGGGGGCCGCCGTCGCTGCGGCGCTCGTCTTCACGAGCACCAACCGCATGGACCGCATCACCAACTGGCTCTCCGGGTCATGCACCGACCCCAATGGCGAGTGCGGGCAGTCGGTCCACGGGCTCTATGCCCTCGCTGACGGAGGTTGGTGGGGCGTTGGCCTGGGCGCCAGCAAGGAGAAGTGGGCCTGGCTCGCCGAGGCCCACAACGACTTCATCTTCGCGATCATCGGCGAAGAACTCGGACTGCCCGGCACGGTGACGATCCTCGTGCTCTTCGGCCTCGTAGCCACCGCGTGCTATCGGATCATCAGCCGCAGCAACGACCAGTTCGTGCGGATCGCCACGACGGGGGCGATGGCGTGGATCATGAGCCAGGCGCTGATCAACATCGGCTCCGTGATCGGCCTGTTGCCGGTTATCGGCGTCCCGCTGCCACTGGTGTCGGCGGGCGGGTCGGCCCTGGTCACCACCTTGCTTGCGATGGGCATGCTGGTGTCTTTCGCCCGGAACGAGCCGGGCGCCGCGAAGATCCTGGCCGCCCGACCCGGCGTCGTGCGTCGCTCGCTCGCCGTGTTGCCCGGACGCCGGGCGCGCTGACCCCGACCTAAGGTTGCTCCGATGTCCGACCCGCTCACTGCTGATGCGCCGCCCCTCGGCCTGCCCCCCGCCCTGCACTCCGTCCTGCTCGCCGGTGGAGGGACCGCAGGGCACGTCTCGCCGTTGTTGGCGACGGCCGACGCACTTCGCCGACGGTTGCCAGGGGTGAAGATCACGGCCCTGGGCACCGAGCGCGGCATCGAGGCCCGCTTGGTCCCCGCCCGCGGATATGACCTGCGGTTCGTCCCCCGGGTGCCGATGCCCCGAGCAGCGGATGCCTCCGTCGTCCGCTTCCCTGGGGCCTTGCGCGCTGCTGTCGAGGCTGCTGGCCGGACCATCGACGAGGCGGGAGCCCAGGTCGTCGTCGGCTTCGGTGGCTACGTTTCCTCGCCGGCTTACCTCGCGGCGCGTCGCCGCGGCATACCGATCGTGGTCCACGAGCAGAACGCACGGCCCGGGTTCGCCAACCGGCTCGGCGCCCGCCTGACCCGGCATGTGGCGACCACCTTCTCCACCACCCGGCTGCCGCACGCGCGGTGCCTTGGGATGCCGCTGCGCGCGGAGATCTCTCGACTGGATCGGGCTGCGCGGCGGGGGCAGGCGCGGGCCGAGCTGGGGCTTTGGGCCGACCCGGTCACCTTGCTCGTCACTGGAGGTTCGCTCGGCGCGCAGCGACTCAACGAGACCTTCGCGGCGCGCAGCCGCGCGCTCGGCGAGGCCGGTGTCCAGGTGCTGCACGCCTGCGGGGCTGGGAAGGGGTTCCTCCCGGTGGCCGACCCGGACGGGCCGCCCTACCTCGTCAGGGAATACGTCGACCGGATGGACCTCGCGTATGCCGCCGCCGACCTCGTCGTCTGCCGGGCCGGGGCCAACACCGTCTGTGAGCTGGCAGCCGTCGGCCTTCCGGCGGTCTATGTTCCCCTGCCGATCGGCAACGGGGAACAGCGGGTCAACGCCTCCGACGTGGCCGCCGCCGGTGGGGGTGTCATCGTCGACGATGCCGAGCTCACTCCGGTGTGGGTCGATGTCGTCCTCATCCCCATGCTCGCGGACCCCGACCGCCTCGCCCGGATGGCGGCAGGGGCGGCCTCGACCGGTCGCCGCAATGCCGACGAGGCGCTCGTCGACCTCATCGTCAAGGCGTTCCAGGCCAGGGGTCGCAGGAGATGAGCCTGCCACCCACGAGGTTCGACTTCACGGCGCCCGTCCCTCGGGTCGAGCACCTCGGCGTGGTGCACATCGTCGCGATCGGCGGGGCTGGGATGTCGGCGGTCGCGCGGCTGCTGCTCGAGTTGGGTGGCCGCGTGTCGGGATCGGATTCGGCCGACTCGCCGTCGCTGCGGGCCCTCGAGGCACTCGGCGCCACGGTCCACGTCGGTCACGACGCTGCCCATCTGGAGGGGGTCGACACCGTGGTGGTGTCCTCAGCGATCCGGGAGAGCAATCCCGAACTGGCGGCCGCACGCGCGCGCGGCCTGCGAGTGCTGCACCGGGCCCAGGCTCTGACCTCACTGATGGGCACCACAGCCGTCCGTGTGGCGGTGGCTGGAGCCAACGGCAAGACGACCACCACGGCGATGCTCGCCGAGGCACTGGCGGCTGATGGCCTCGACCCGTCGTATGCCGTGGGCGCCGACTTGGTCCGCGGCGGTGGCAATGCCCGCCTGGGTGCAGGGGGCATGTTCGTCGTCGAGGCCGACGAGAGCGACGGATCGTTCGTCAGCTATCGCCCGCAGGTGGCCGTCGTGACGAGTGTCCAGCCGGATCACCTCGACTTCTACGGCACGTTCGACGGGGTGCGCGAGGGCTATCGGGCGTTCGTCGAGACCATCGACCGCGTCGGCCCGGGACTGCTCGTGGCCTGCGTCGATGATGGCGGGGCTCGCGGGTTGGCCGGTTTCGCCGCGCAGTTGGGGGTGCGCGTCGTCGGATACGGGCAGGCCGACGACGCCGACGTGCGGATCGAATCGATCGAACCTGACGGGCTGACATCACGGGCATCCCTGTGGCACAACGGTGTGCGTCACGCCCTGGTTGTTCCGGCACCCGGGGCGCACACGGTGTTCAACGCGGCGGGAGCCTTCGCCGCCGCCGTCGAGGGGTTAGGCGCATCGCCGGCCGGCGTGTTGGCCGGGCTCGCCGACTTTGGGGGCACTCGGCGCCGGTTCGAGCTCAAGGGCGAGGCGGGTGGCATCCGGGTGGTTGACGACTACGCCCACAACCCAGCCAAGGTGGCCGCTGCCGTCGCCACCGCGCGCGGTGTGGTGGGGGAGGACGGTCGGCTGCTCGTCGTGTTCCAGCCGCACCTCTTTTCGCGCACCCGAGACTTCGCCGAGGAGTTCGGCGCCGCCCTCGCACCGGCCGACATTGTCATCGTCATGGATGTCTACGGCGCCCGCGAGGACCCGCTGCCCGGCGTCACTGGCGCCCTCGTCGCCGACGCCGTGACCGCCGCGTCCGCTGAGAGCGCCGTGGGTGCCCACGCGGGACAGGTGCTATTTGTGGGCGAGCGGGCCGATGTCGTGCCAGCCGTCATGCACCTGGCCCGCCGGGGTGATTTGGTGCTCACGGTCGGAGCAGGCGATGTCACGGAACTTGGCCCCGTGGTGCTTGCCCGACTCTCTGCTGGCAGGGCGGGGCTGCGGTGAAGGATCGTCCGACCGGCGTGCTCGGCAGGGTGCGACGGTGGCTGGGAGCACCGGCCCGTGGCGCCCGGTCCTCGCGTCGCCCGGGGCGGGCCAAGGTGAGTTCCTCGCGGGTGCGCTTCGAGCAACGCGCGGCGGCCGCGCGACAGCGTCCGCTTCGACTGGCCGCCGCGGTGCTCGCCGTCGTCGTCGTCCTCGGTTCAGTCGGCTGGGTGGTCTGGGGCAGCGAGGTTCTCAACGCCGACCACGTGGCCGTCGAGGGTGTCACCGACGAGGCCGATCGAGCGGAGGTGCTTGCCGTGGCAGCGGTGCCACTCGGGCAAGCGTTGGCTCGTATCGACACCGGAGCTATCGCGGCTCGCGTAGGAGCGCTTCCGTTCGTGCGGCGCACGGCCGTCAATCGGAGCTGGCCACACACCGTCACAGTGGTGGTTACCGCGCGGGTTCCCCTGCTCCTCGTTCGGGGTCCCGAGGGCGAGCTCGCCCTCGTCGACGAGGACGGGGTGGCTTTCCGCACCGTGACCGACCCACCGTCAGGGCTGCCGCTGGTGAATGGCTCTGCGAACCGACCGGAGCCGGAAGGTTTGCAGGCGGTCATCGACATCCTCCGGTTGCTGCCCGAAGGCCAACGCTCGGCCGTCACCGAGATCACGGTGACCAGTGCGAGCCTGGTGAGTTTCAAGCTGGGGCGCGTCCAGATTGTCTGGGGTGGCCGCGCACAGCCGGATAAGAAGTTGGCCGTGCTCACCGCGTTGCTGGCGACGAAACCGGCGCTCATCGATGTGAGCGCCCCGGACACCCCCGTCACCCGCTGACTCTGAGCGGTTGTCGACGGTGTCTCAACCGCCTCAGGGGACGCAGAAACCTCATCTGTCACACGGCATACGAGAATCTCTGGCAGAGGTCGAGAGACACGCCGCATCGGTTGTTGGAAACTCGTGCGCGAGTGCCTACGGTCGGGACAAGGCGAAGATGAGACGACAGTGTATCTCGACTAGACCTTGATGGTTCGGCAGAGGATCCCCGGCGTGTCGGGCGAGGCGAGGGCCTCGTCCAGCAGGCCGGAGAATCGCTGACGAGCCCCTCGATGTCGACGACGTCTCGAGCAAGGACCCAGCGCCAGACAGCCCGACCGACACAGACGCAACGAAAGGCCACCACCGTGGTTTCATCACCGCAGAACTACCTCGCCGTCATCAAGGTCGTCGGGATCGGCGGTGGGGGCGTCAACGCCATCAACCGCATGATCGAGGTCGGGCTCAAGGGCGTGGAGTTCATCGCCATCAACACCGACGCGCAGGCGTTGTTGATGAGCGATGCCGACGTCAAGCTCGACGTAGGTCGGGAGCTCACCCGCGGCCTCGGCGCGGGCGCCGACCCAAACGTCGGCCGCAAGGCCGCTGAGGACCACTCCGAGGAGATCGAGGAGGTCCTTCGCGGGGCCGACATGGTCTTCGTCACCGCCGGCGAGGGTGGCGGCACCGGTACCGGTGGGGCCCCGGTCGTCGCCCGGATCGCCAAGGGCCTGGGTGCTTTGACCATCGGCGTCGTCACTCGGCCGTTCACCTTCGAGGGCCGCCGACGGGCCAGTCAGGCCGAGAACGGCATCGCCGGGCTTCGTGAAGAGGTCGACACCCTCATCATCATCCCCAACGATCGGCTGCTGTCGATCAGTGATCGCAGTGTCTCGATGATGGACGCCTTCCGCAGCGCCGATCAGGTCCTGCTCTCCGGTGTCCAGGGCATCACCGACCTCATCACCACGCCCGGTCTCATCAACCTGGACTTCGCCGACGTCAAGTCGGTCATGCAGGGTGCCGGGTCGGCACTCATGGGGATCGGCTCGGCCCGTGGCGAAGACCGCGCCGTCCAGGCCGCCGAGCTCGCCATCTCCAGCCCCCTGCTCGAGGCGAGCATCGACGGGGCTTACGGTGTGCTTCTGTCGATCTCCGGCGGCAGCGACCTGGGTCTGTTCGAGATCAACGAGGCGGCCCGGTTGGTCCAAGAGGCTGCCCACCCCGAGGCAAACATCATTTTCGGAGCGGTCATCGACGACGCCCTCGGCGACGAGGTCCGAGTCACCGTCATCGCGGCCGGGTTCGACGGAGGCAACCCGACCCAACGGGTGGATCCGCGCGCCCTGGGCCAGGTGCAGGCCGGCGGTCGTCCCGCCGGTGCCGAGGCCAGGCCGGCCGCAGGGGGGCCTGGCGCAACAGTCCCGTCCACCGATGTCGAACGGCTCCGGACCGCGGCACCGGTGGTCGTTCCGCCCCCGGTCCAGGTGCCCCCGCGCGCGGTGTCCTTCGACGACGGCGAGGAGTTGGACGTCCCCGACTTCCTCAAGTAGCCCGATAGCGTTGCCATCGTGTTCTTCTGGCGGGAGCAACGCGACGGCATCGAGGTCGCCATCACCGACCGGTGGGGTGGCTCGAGCGCACCTCCGCTCGAGGAGTTCAACCTCGGCGGGCACGTGGGCGACGACCCGGGCACGGTGCAGGCCAATCGAGGGGCGCTCGCGCAGGCCCTCGGCGTGTCACCCGATCGGTTGCTCTTCATGAATCAGTGCCACGGGTCCAGCGTTCAGGTCATCGAGGGCCCGTGGACCAGCGGGGTGCCCGAGTGCGACGCTCTCGTCACCATGGCCGCTGACGTGGCCCTCGGTGTACTCGTCGCCGACTGCGTGCCGGTGCTGCTGTCCGACCGAGTGGCCGGCGTCATCGGTGCCGTTCATGTCGGCCGTCAGGGCCTCATCTGCGGGGTCATCGACGCCACCGTCGATACGTTCGCGGGGCTTGGCGCGGACGCTATCGGCGCGGTCGTCGGCCCGTCGATCTGCGGTCGATGTTATGAGGTGCCTGAGGCGATGCGGGACGAGGCTGCCGCCGTCGCGCCGCCCAGCGCTGACTGGTCATGGACCGGCACCCCGGCCATCGACGTCGCCGCCGGGGTCGTCCACCAGTTGCGCAGGCGCGGCGTCGAGGTGACGCGGGTGCCCGGCTGCAGCCGCGAGCACCCCGACCTCTACTCCTATCGGCAAGCCCAAGACACCGGGCGCTTCGCCGCAGTGATCCGTCGGTATGCCGCCGCCGACCCGGTTGGTGGGGTTGGCGCCACTCGCGCGGTTGGTGACGTCCGCGCGGTTGGTGCCGTCCGCGTGAGCGAGGCGCGGTGAGCGAGCTGGCCGAGCGCCGCGCCGAGCTCGCCGCCAACCTCGCCCTTGTCCGGACCCGTATCGAGCTGGCCTGTGGCCAGGCGGGGCGCGACCCGCACGAGGTGAGCCTCATCGTCGTGACGAAGTACTTTCCGGCCAGCGACGTGCGACTGCTGCTCGATCTCGGCGTCCACCACTATGGGGAGAACCGTGATCAAGAGGCCGGCCCGAAATGCGCCGAACTGCGCGCCGACGCACCCGCGGCCCCAGCGGTTTCCTCGGCCCCTGAACTGACCATGCACTTCATCGGCCAACTGCAGACAAACAAGGCCGGCTCGGTTGCCCGCTATGCCGATGTCGTCCATACGGTCGACCGGCCACGCCTGGTCAGCGCGCTCGATCGCGGGGCTCAGGCGGCAGGACGTCGGCTGCGTGCCCTGGTGCAGGTCGACCTCGAGCCCGAGCGGGATCCCAACCGGGGCGGTGCGAGGCCCGAGGATGCCCTCACGATTGCCGAAGCTGTGGACACGGCTGCTCATCTCGAGCTGGGCGGCGTCATGGCGGTCGCACCGCTGGGCGCCGACCCCGACGAGGCCTTTGCCGCGCTCGCGAGGGTCGCGCGCGGCATACAGGTGAGGTTCCCGAGCGCCAGCTGGGTGTCCGCCGGGATGAGCGGGGACCTGGAGGCCGCCGTGCGTCATGGTGCGACACACCTGCGTGTCGGGACGGCAATCCTCGGATCACGCCCGCACCTTCGCTAACGTCCAGGTAGCCGGTATGCCGCTCGCGTCAGTGATCGACGACCGGTCAGCGACGACTAGACGACTGGATTAAGGGGATCGGCCATGGCTGGGGCACTTCGCAAGACGATGGTGTACCTCGGGCTCGCCGAGGAGGACGAGCGCGACTCCTATGACGAGCTCTACGAGGACGACCGTCCCCAGGAGCGCACCGCTGCCGTCACCCCTCTGCCCACCCGGCCCACGCCGGTGGCCCGGGTCGTTCGCGAGCCGGAGCATGGTGGCCTGACGCGGATCACGACGATCCACCCCAGGACCTACAACGAAGCCAAGTCGATCGGCGAGTCGTTCCGTGAGGGCACGCCCGTCATCATGAACCTGTCGGACATGGACGACTCCGACGCCAAGCGTCTCGTGGACTTCGCTGCCGGCCTCGTGTTCGGCCTGCACGGCTCGATCGAACGGGTCACCGCGAAGGTGTTCCTGCTCTCGCCGTCGCACGTCGAGATCGCCGCCGAGGAGTCACCGGCACCTCGCGGGGCGCGCGCCCCTTTCAACCAGAGCTGACCCTGCGTCCCGAACCGTTGCGCCCAGTGCCTGCCGGTGCGTCCCGCGCCAGTGCGCTTATGCGGGGTGCCCGTTACTCGGCCCGGGAACGCGCCGAGTGAATAATCGGCGACACTGACACCATGCGTTCGATCTGGCAGGTCATCTCCACCCTCCTGTTCCTCTTCTTCGTCTTCCTCATCGGTCGACTCGTCCTGGACTGGGTCCGGGTGCTCGCCCGTCAGTGGCGCCCTCGGGGCGCGGTGCTCGTCGTCGCGGAGGCGATCTACTCGGTGACCGATCCGCCGATTCGGCTGGTCCGCAAGGTCATCCCGCCGCTGACCCTGGGTGGGATCCGCATCGACTTGGCCTTCATCGTGCTCTTCCTCCTGACGTCCATGCTCATGAGTCTGCAGCCCTTCTGAGCGTCGGGGCGGCGACCCTCAGTGCTGCGGCGCAGCGCCCCCGCGGGGGTGGGCTGATCGGGCCGCGGGGCGGGTATCGGCCTACAGGGCGTCCTCGGGGCCCCCGCTGGGCGGGCTCGGTTGGGCTCACCAGAGTCAATTCGGTAACGTGGCCCTGCCCACATCTACAGTGATTCGAGGTGACCCATGGCCGTCACGCCCGAACAAGTGCTCAACAAGCACTTCCAGACGACCCAGTTCCGCAAGGGGTACGACGAGCGCGACGTCGACGATTTCCTCGACGAGATCGTCGCGGAGATGCGTTCGCTGCTCGCCGAACGGGACGACTACAAGCAGCAGTTGGCCGACTGTCGAGCCGGTCGAGGCCAGAGCACCGAGGCCGTCGCCGACGCTCCTGCACAGGTGGACCGGCAAGCCACTGACGAGGCGGAGACCCGGCTGGCCGAGGTGCGGGCGAAAGTCGCCGAGGCGGACGCAGAGCGCGTTCGGATGGTCGAGCAGGTGAAGGCGGCCAAGTCGGAACGCGACGGGCTGCAGATCAAGCTCGACGGCCTTCGGGGCGCGGTCGCCGAGGCGCAAGCGCAGGCCGAGGGAGTGCCGCAGCAGGTGCAGGACGCCGAGGCGGCGGTGGCTGACGCTCACCGGCGGGCCGAGGAGACCGGGGCTCGTGTTGCCGAGGCGGAAGCCCGCCTGAGCGAGCTGCGCGGCGAGATCGCCGAGGCCGAGCAAGCGCTGCTGGCCCTTGGCGAGCGCTCCGAGCAGGCACAGGCGAAGGTCGCCGAGGCAGAGCTGCGAGTCCAGGACGCCGCCGCGCGGGCAACCGAGGCCGAGCGGCACGCCGAGCAGGCGACCGCCGGCGCAGAAGAAGCCAGCGCGCGGCTGCGGGACGCCGAGGCTCGAGCCGCCGAGGTGGGCCAGTCGGCCCAGGCGTCCGCGCCGGTGATGGCCGCAGCAGGCACCGGGGGAGTCGCTGGCGCTGCGAGTGCTGCCGGGCTCATCGAACTGGCCCAACGGTTGCATGACGAGCACGTGGCCAGCGGCGAGGCCAAGCGGCACGAGCTCATCAGCACCGCCGAGGCGCGCCACGGTGAGCTGCTTGCCACCGGACAGGCACGGTTCGACGAGTTGGTGGGCAGCGGTCAGCGGCAGCACGACGAGCTCATCAGCACCGCCGAGGCCCGGCACCACGAGCTCATCAGCACCGCGGAAGCCCGCCGCGACGAGCTCATCAGCACCGCGGAAGCCCGCCGCGACGAACTGGTCAGCACCGCCCAGCGTGAGCACGACGAGATGCTTGCCGAAGCAGCCAGCCTCAAGGAGCAGATGCTCACCGAGGCTCGGGAGCGTTCGACGGGCATGGTCGCTGAGGCTCAGCAGAAGAAGGCCGCCGTGTTGCATGAGCTTGAAGGCGAGCGGGCCGTCATGCAGCAGACCATCGAAGAACTTCGTGGCTTCGAGCGCACCTATCGCTCGCAGCTGCGGTCGTACTTCGACGACAGGCTGGCGGAGCTGGCCGCCGTCGGCGCGGAAGAAAGCCCTGAGCAGTCCTGAGGGACGCTATCGCGGCCAATGGCGCCGCTCGCGGTGTCTGCGGACGGGCTCGGACCTAGGTGTCCGAGCCCGTCCGGCTGTCGCCCGGGCCGTCGGCCGGTGTTCGCTTGGTCACCTTCGGATAAATCAGCGGTGCATCGGTGCGTCAAGTGCGAGAATCCGGGCCTGTTGACTTAGCCTGAGCCGCAATTGTCCGTGACCGGAGCACTATTGAGCGTCGAGAGGGGCAGCACGGCCATGGCTGCGACGAAGGGGAAACCCGCTGGGTCGGCTGGGACGGCCCCGGCCGCCGCGCCGGCGACTGCTGCGCGCGCAAGCGCCAAGGCACCTGCCACCGCGAAGAAGGCGCCGGCGCCCGGAAAGGAAGCACCCGCCACCGCGAAGAAGGCGCCGGCGCCCGCGAAGGAAGCACCCGCCACCGCGAAGAAGGCACCTGCAGCCGGCAAGAAGCCGCGGATCGCCGCCCCTCCGGTGCGCGCCGACGAGAAGCCGTGGACTCAAGCCGAGCTGGCCGAGATCAGGCGGGACATCGAGCGCGACATCCTGCGGGGAATGGCCGACATCAGGACTGCCGAGGAGGACCTGCAGGGCCTCATCTGGGACGCCGGCGACGGTTCGGGCGACGACCAGGCCGATGCCGGGGCCAAGACCTACGAACGCGAGCAGGAAATCTCCCTGGCCAACATCTCGCGTGACAAGCTCGCCCAGAACCGTCACGCCCTCGAACGACTCGACAGCGGCAGCTATGGAGTGTGCGAGTCGTGTGGCGAGGCGATCGGCAAGTTTCGCCTTCAGGCCGCCCCACGTGCGACCCTATGCAGGTCATGCAAGGAGAAGGCGGAGCGCGGCTGAGCGCCATACCCACCCCGGCGCCCCCGTCGTCGGCTCGTCGGCGTGCGCTCACCCTGACATTCATTGCGGTGGCGATCATCACGTATGCCGCCGACCAAGCCACCAAGGTGTGGGCCCTCGCGATGCTCAGCGACGAACGGGCTCGCGAGCTGCTCGGCACGGTCATCCAGTTGCGTCTGGTCCGCAACCCTGGGGCGGCATTCTCGCTGGGCACGGGCAGCACCTGGGTGCTCACGCTGCTGGCCGTCGTCGTGCTCGTGGCGATTGTGCGGACCAGTCGCAGACTCGGCAGCCGGGCGTGGGCGTGGGCCCTTGGGCTCGTCCTCGGCGGTGCGCTCGGCAATCTCACCGATCGGCTGGTCCGGGAGCCGAGCGTGGGGCAAGGCCACGTCATCGACTTCATCGACTACGGATGGTTCATCGGCAACGTCGCCGACATCGCGATCGTCGCGGCGGCGGCGCTCATCGGGCTCCTGGCGCTGCGCGGCATCGGAATCGACGGCTCACGCGATGGCTGATCAGAGGTCAGACAACCGGACTCTCTTCGTGCCCGAAGGCCTCGACGGGGAGCGAGTCGACGCAGCGATCGGCCGGCTCTTCGGGCTCTCGCGCTCCCGATCTGCCGAGCTCGCCACGGACGGAAGAGTCACCGTCAACCACAGGGTCAGCTCGAAGTCGACGCGGCTGGCCGCCGGAGACATGTTGGAGGTCGCGCTGCCGACAGAGCAACCGTCGGCGACCACGCTTGCGGTCCTCGCCGAACCGGTCCCGGGCATGAGAATCGTTCATGACGACGACGACATCGTTGTCGTCGACAAACCGGTCGGGGTGGCGGCGCATCCCAGCGTGGGCTGGAGTGGACCGAATGTCGTCGCCGGCTTAGCGGCCGCCGGCTTTCGGATCGCCACGTCTGGGGCGTCCGAGCGTCAGGGGATTGTCAGCAGGCTCGATGTCGGCACCTCCGGGCTGATGGTCGTGGCCAAGAGCGAATACGCCTACAGCCGCCTCAAGCATGCCTTCCGCACCCGCCAGGTCGACAAGACCTATCACGCCCTCGTCCAGGGGCTCCCCGACCCGATGTCGGGCACGATCGAAGCTCCGATCGGGCGGCATCCGGCACACGATTTCAAGTTCGCGGTGATGGGCAGCGGCAAACCCGCGGTGACTCACTACGAGGTCATCGAGGCCTTTCACGGGTTCGCGAGCGCAGCCCTGCTGGAGATCAAGCTGGAGACCGGGCGGACCCACCAGATCCGCGTCCACCTCGCCGCCTTGCGCCACCCCTGCTGCGGGGACCCCCTCTACGGCGCGGACCCGCGCCTGGCCGCCCGGCTGGGCCTGGACCGGCAGTGGCTGCACGCCGTCGGCCTGGGCTTCGAGCACCCCGGAACGGGTGACTACGTGACGTTCAGCAGCCCCTACCCGCCCGATCTCGAGCACACCCTCGACCTTCTCGCCGGCGAATGACCGGCCGGTAGGCGACACCAGTGGCGCGCCCAGGCTGCCGGCGGGACGACCGCGCCGGCTGTCGCCGAGGCGGCATACAGTAGGGCCGATGTCCTCCCTCGCCCGCTCCGAGCAGTCCTTCGCGCACCTGCATGTGCACACGGAATACTCGATGCTCGACGGAGCCGCGCGGATCGACGAACTGCTTGACGCCGCTGTGGCGATGGGGATGCCGGCGATCGCGACGACCGACCACGGCTATGTCTTCGGGGCCTACGAGTTCTGGTCCAAGGCGCGCAAACGGGGGATCAACCCAATCATCGGTGTCGAGGCGTATCTCACCCCGGGCACCCACCGTTCCGACAAGACGCGGGTGCGCTTCGGCGACGATCCGGCAAACCGCGATGACGTCGGCGGCGGCGGCGCCTACACCCACATGACTCTGCTGGCCCGCACGACGGGGGGGATGCACAATCTCTTCCGGATGAGCTCGATGGCCTCCCTCGAAGGCCAGTACTTCAAGCCCCGGATGGACCGCGACCTGCTGCAGCGCTACGCCGGCGGCCTGATCGGCACCACCGGATGCGTCGGCGGCGAGGTGCAGGTCAAGCTGCGACTCGGTCAGTATGCCGCGGCCCGCGAGGCCGCCGCCGAGCTGCGCGACATCTTCGGGCGAGACTACTTCTACGCCGAAGTCATGGACCACGGCATCGCGATCGAGCGCCAGACCCAGCGCGAGCTGCTTCGCCTGGCCAAAGACCTCGGGCTGCCCCTGCTGGCGACCAACGACCTGCACTACACCAAGGCGGCAGACGCCAAGGCGCACGCCGCCTTGCTCTGCGTACAGTCCGGCTCGACCCTGATGGACCCGACCCGGTTCAAGTTCGACAGCGACGAGTTCTATCTCAAGTCGCCCGAGCAGATGCGCCACCTCTTCCGCGAGCTGCCGCAGGCGTGCGACAACACCCTGCTCATCGCGCAGCAGTGTGCGGTGTCCTTCCTCGAGGACGAGGGCCGATACATGCCGCGGTTCCCCTGCCCCGAGGGGGAATCGGAGAGCTCGTGGTTCGTCGCCGAGGTGCAGCGTGGGCTGCACCGGCGCTATCCCGACGGGGTGCCGACCCACGTCCAGCAGCGGGCCGACTTCGAGGTCGAGGTCATCATCGGCAAGGGCTATCCCGGCTACTTCCTCATCGTCGCCGACTTCATCACCTGGGCCAAGGAGAATGGCATCCGGGTCGGTCCGGGCCGCGGCTCGGGCGCCGGCTCGATGTGCGCCTATGCCATGGGGATCACCGATCTCGACCCGATAGTGCACGGGCTGCTCTTCGAGCGTTTCCTCAACCCGGAGCGCCCGTCGATGCCCGACTTCGACGTCGACTTCGACGAGCGCCGCCGGGGCGAAGTCATCCGCTACGTCACCGAGCGCTATGGCGAGGATCGGGTCGCCCAGATCGTCACCTACAACACGATCAAGGCCAAGCAGGCGGTCAAGGACGCCGCTCGAGTCATGGGGCACCCCTTTGCGATGGGCGAGAAGCTCACCAAGGCGATCCCGGCCGACGTCATGGGCAAGGGCATCTCGCTGCACGGCATCTTCGACCCCGAGATCAGCCGGTATGCCGAGGCCGCGGACTTCCGGGCTCTGCACGACGGCGACCCCCAGGCCCAGGAGGTCGTCGCCACGGCCCTCGGCCTGGAGGGGCTCAAACGGCAGTGGGGGGTGCACGCAGCCGGCGTGATCATGAGCAGCGAGCCGCTGGTTGACCTCATCCCGATCATGCGCCGAGAGCAGGACGGCCAGATCATCACCCAGTTCGACTTCCCGAGCTGCGAGAAGCTCGGACTGGTCAAGATGGACTTCCTCGGCCTGCGCAACCTCACCATCCTCGACGACGCGATCGCCAATGTCGAAGCCAACCGGGGCGAACGGGTCGATCTCGACGCTCTGTCCAAGACGCTCAACGATCCGCTCACCTATGGCCTGCTCGCCCGCGCCGACACACTCGGGGTATTCCAACTCGACGGCGGCGGAATGCGCACCCTGCTACGGCTCATGCAGCCGGACAACTTCGAGGACATCTCCGCGGCGCTCTCGCTCTACCGCCCCGGGCCGATGGGTGCCAACAGCCACACCAACTACGCCCTGCGCAAGACCGGCAAGCAACCGATCACCCCGATCCACCCCGAGCTGGCCGATTCGCTCGCAGACATCCTCGACCCGACCTATGGCCTCATCGTCTATCAGGAGCAGGTCCAGCACATCGCCCAGCGGGTCGCCGGCTACACCCTGGGCAAGGCCGACATGCTGCGCCGGGCGATGGGCAAGAAGAAGAAGGAGATCCTGGACGCCGAGTTCGTCCCCTTCGAAGCGGGGATGCAGGCCAACGGCTATTCCGCCGGCGCGATCAAGGCTCTCTGGGATGTCCTCGTCCCGTTCTCGGACTACGCCTTCAACAAGTCGCACACCGCGGCATACGGGCTGGTGTCCTACTGGACGGCCTACCTCAAAGCCAACTACCCGGCCGAATACATGGCCGCCCTGCTCACGAGTGTCCGCGACGACAAGGACAAGTCGGCCCTTTACCTCAACGAGTGCCGGCACATGGGCATCAAGGTGCTGCCGCCCGACGTCAACTCCTCGATCGGGCAGTTCGCCGCCGTCGGCTCAGACATCCGTTTCGGCTTGGAGGCGATTCGCAACGTCGGGCGCAACGTCGTCGAGGCGATCATCGCGGCACGACGCGCCAAAGGCGATTTCGCCTCGTTCGAGGAGTTTCTACGCAAGTGCCCGGCCACAGTGCTCAACAAGCGGACCATCGAATCGCTGATCAAGGGCGGCGCGTTCGACTCGCTCGGTCATCCGCGAGCCGGGCTCCTGCGGATCCACGAGGCCTACGTCGACGCCCTCGTGGACGAGAAGCGTCAGGAGGCCATCGGGCAGGACTCGCTATTCTCGGACTTCGGTTTCGGGGATGGCGACGACAGCGCCGGTGTGCAGCTTGTCGTGCTGCCGCGGGTGCCGGACGTCGAGTGGGATAAGCAGACCTTGCTGACGTTCGAGCGGGAGATGCTCGGCCTCTATGTGTCCGACCATCCGCTCTTCGGTATCGAGCACGTGCTCGCTCAGTACTCCGACGTCTCGATTGCCTCACTCATGGGCGATGAGCCACGCCCCGACGGCACCCCCGTGACCATCGCCGGGCTCGTCACCGGCCTGGCACTCAAACGGACGAAGAAGGGCGACGTCTGGGCGATCGCCACCGTCGAGGACCTCGACGGTGCGATCGAATGCCTCTTCTTCCCGTCGGCCTATCAGCAGGTGGAGACGCGGCTGGTGCCCGACCTCGTCGTCTCGGTCCGCGGCCGAGTCAACAGCCGCGACGACAGTGTGTCGCTCTACGCCCAGGAGCTCACCGTGCCCGACCTCTCAGAGGGCCCGCGCGGACCAGTCGTCGTCGCGATGACCCTGCGCCAGGCGACCGGGGCGGGAGTGCAGCGGCTGCGGGACATCCTCGGCCAGCACCCGGGCGTCACCGAGGTCCACGTCAAGCTGACCCAGCCCGGCCGGGCCACCTTGATGCGGCTGGACGACTCGTACCGGGTCACTCCGTCGCCGGCTCTGTACGGCGATCTCAAGGCGCTTCTTGGTCACGGATGCTTGTCCTGACCGCATTGCCGGCCGACCGCCCGCAGTTGCGCGATGGCTAGGGGAGGGACCCCGCCGTCTCCGCTGCCGCAGCGAGATGGAGTGGATGCGGTGCGTCTGCGAATGCCCCAGGGTGGCCCCTGGGTCACCCTTCGCGACCACTTGCTCGATCGGATTCCGTTGCCGTCGAGCACGATCGACGCAATGCTCGGGGCGGGAGAGTTCGTCGCAGCGGACGGGTCCCCGGTGCCTGCCGACAGTCCGTTCGTTCCGCGCTCGGTCGTCTGGGTGCACCGTCAGCTGCCCGACGAGCCGCCGGTGCCGTTCGAACTGCCGATTCTGTATCGGGATGAGCGCATCGTCGTCGTCGACAAGCCGCACTTCCTCGCGACGATGCCCCGGGGCAGACACCTGCGCGAGACCGTCCTGGCGCGAGCGCGGGTGCAACTAGGGTTGCCCAGGCTGGCTGCGGCGCACCGGCTCGACCGACTCACGGCCGGCGTGCTCCTGCTCACCACCGAGCAGCGCTGGCGCGGGCCATACCAACAACTCTTCGCCTGCGGGCAGGCACGCAAGGTCTACCTGGCGACGGCGCCGGTGCGCCCGGATCTCGAGCTGCCCACCACGGTGCGGGTCCACCTGGCCAAACCCCACGGGCAACTGCAGGCCGCAGTCGTCCCGGGCCGTCCCCCCAACAGCCAGACCCGGGTCGAGCTGGTCGCTGCCGATCCGCAGACCGGACTGGGCCGCTACCGGCTCACCCCCACGACCGGCCGCACGCATCAACTGCGAGCGCACCTGGCGTGGCTCGGCATCCCCCTGTTCGGCGACCCGCTCTATCCCGACGTGCGATCGGTGTCAGCCGACGACTTCAGCTCACCGCTTGGGCTGGTCGCGGCGCGGCTGGCCTTCCGCGATCCGATCGACGGCGAAGAACGCGACTTCACCTCCTCGCGCCTGCCGGCGCCATGGCAGGTCGGCGCCCAATTCTGAGATCGGCTCACACTTGCCCGCCATCCGGTGTTCACATCGGAGGATTCGTGGGTGACAATGGTGTCGAGGATGCGGGAGTCGGGTCGGTCAGCGGGGGCCGATCCAGCGTATCCGTCGCGGCTTCCTCGCCGTCGACGGTCGCTTGCCGTGGGGAGACGGTGCGCGATCAGATCCGGTAGAGGGGGAGTGACCGCGGCGGGTGTGTCGTGACCACACGGCATACCTGCCGCGGTTGTGCGTTCACCCCGAGCCCCGGACCTGGCGAGCGCGTCGGCGAGTCGATGCGCGCCGTTCAGCACGCCGTAGAGTGTGCCGGTGCGCGCGCCCCAGGCCCCTCGTGTGCCGTCCGAGCGGATCGTGCACGGCGAGCGGGTGACCGACGAGTTCGCGTGGATGGCCGACCGTGACGACCCGCGCCTGTCGGCCTATCTCGCCGAGGAGAACGCCTACGCCCGAGAGCGCACCGCACACCTCGAACCGCTCATCGAGGCGATCGTCGGGGAGATCAAGGGCCGGACCGTCGAGACCGACCTCGACGTGCCGGTGAGGCACGGTGGTTGGTGGTACTACACACGCACGATCGAAGGGGCTGACTACCCCGTCCACGCGCGGGTTGCCCTCGCCCACTGCCCGACCCGCCCGATGCTTGACGGGCAGGAGCCACCAGCGGCCGAGCAGGTGCTGCTCGACGAGAACATCGAGGCGGGCGACGCTGACTTCTTCGCGCTCGGCGCCTGCGACGTCAGCCCCGACGGTCGGCTGCTGGCCTGGTCGGTGGACCGCACCGGCGACGAGCGCTATGACCTGGCGGTCCGCGACCTCGCCACCGGGCTGACCATCGACGATGCGGTGCGGGACATCGGCGAGGGGGTGGCCTTCTCGTTCGACGGCACGCATGTCTTCTACACCCGCTTGGACGAGGCCTGGCGTTCCCACGAGGTGTGGCGGCACCAGGTCGGCGCGCCCGCAGTGAGCGATGTCCTGGTGCTGACGGAGCCCGACGAGAGCTTCTTCCTGGGAGTCTCCACCACCACGGACGATCGCTGGGTCGTGGTGAGCTCGTCGTCGAAGAGCACCTCGCAGGTATGGCTGCTCGACGCGGCCACCCCGCTGGAGCAGCCACGCACGGTGCTGCCGCGGCGGGCCGACGTCCTCTATGACATCGAACCGCTGGCCGAGGGAATCCTCATCCTGCACAACGCCGACCGCGCAAATTTCCAGGTCGGCTGGCTGTCCGAGCCGGGAGCCCCGGTCCAGGAGATCATCGACCTGGGATGGAGCGCGGAGAACGAGTTCGTCACCGGGGTCGAGGCGTTCGAGGGGTTCGTGGTGCTGAGCCTGCGCTCCGGCGGACGGACCATGCTGCGGTTCGTCCCGATCCACGCGGCCAGTCCGGTCGGATTCGGTGCGCCGCACGACCTCACCTTCCCGGCAGAGACAGCCACCCTCACGCTGGGCAACACCCCTGACCCGACCTCCGCCACGGTGCAGGTTTGCCAGGTGTCGTTGGCCACGCCGGCCGCGGTCTACGACTACGACGTGCACACGCGGTCGCTGACCCTGCTCAAGGCTCAGCGGGTGCCGGGACTGGACCTCAGTGCGGTGCGCGAGACAAGGATCTGGGCGAGCGCTCCAGACGGTGCCGCGGTTCCGGTCTCGCTGGTCCATCACGCCGACGTGCGCCCGGACGGGAGCGCCGCCGTTCTGCTCTACGGGTATGGCGCCTACGGCATCCCCACGGACTCGTGGTTCTCGGTTCCGCGGTTGTCGTTGCTCGAGCGGGGGGTCGTGTTCGCCATCGCGCACGTCCGAGGTGGCACGGAACTGGGATGGAACTGGTATGTCCAGGGTCGCCTGGAGAACAAAGTCGCGAGCATCACCGACCTTGTCGCCTGCGCCGAGGCACTCGTGGCGCAGGGCTGGGCGGCGCCGGACAGGGTTGCCATAGAAGGCGGTTCGGCCGGTGGGCTGTTGGTGGCAGCGGCGGCGACCAGGGCTCCTGCTCTCTTTCGCGCCGTCCTGGCCCAGGTTCCCTTTATCGATGTCCTCACCACCATGCTCGACCCGGCGCTGCCGCTCACCGTGACCGAACGGCAGGAGTGGGGGGACCCGATCGCGGATCGGGCGGCATACCAGCGAATTGCCTCGTATTCGCCGTACGAGAGAGTCCCCGTAGGGGACTTCCCCGCGGTGGTGGTGACCACGAGCATGCACGACACCCGCGTCTTCGTCACCGAACCCGCCAAGTGGGTGGCCCGCCTACGGGCCCGGGTGACCGACGACCCGGTATGCCGTCCCATCCTCATGCGCACCCAGCTCGCCGCGGGTCACGGCGGCCGCTCCGGCCGGTACCAGGCGTGGCGCGAGATCGCCTGGGAGTGGGCGGTCCTGCTTGAGCTGCTCGGTGCCGCCGCTCAGGACTGAGCGGGCCCGGCGACGATCCCCCGCGCCGACAACTCCAAAGTGATCACCGTGGCCAGGGCGGCCACGAGCAGCAGCGACAGCAACACGACAAGCTGCACGGCCGCGGCCTGCCACGGCGTCGCCCCGCCGAGCAACATCCCGACGAACGCGCCGGGAAGAGTGACCAACCCGACCGTCCGGGTCTGGTCCAAGCCCGGCACGAGCGCCAGCCCGGCGTCGGCGCTGGCCACGAGCAGACGCGCGTCCCGTTCAGGCAACCCGAGCGACAAGGCAGCCTCGACCTCTCCGTGCCGCTCGCCCAGCGCGCTGCGGATCCGGTGGCCGGCCAGGCTGGTGGCAGTCATCGCCCCGCCGACGAGGATGCCCACGACGGGGACGACGGCGATCGGCACCAGGGGGACGACCTCGGTGAACACCAACGTCGCGGCCACCGGGAGGGCACCGGCACAGACTGGCAGAAACCCCCACGCCCACCCCTGAGCCGGTGGCGGCGCCAACCGACGTCCAGCGGTCCACGAAGCCACCGCCACCATGAGCGCCGTGAAGCCCGCCGTGAGCCACCACGAATCGAGGACGCCGGCGATGAGCGTGCCGACGACCGCCAGTTGCACGGTGGCCCGCAGGGCCGCCGTCAGCTGAGCACCCGAGAAGTCCAGTCCGCCCAGCCGGGTCACCACCGCAGCCAGCAGGACAAGCGTGCCCAACACGACCGCCAACCGGACGAGATCACCCGTCGTGTCGATGGTGACCAAACCCTGCATCGGGGCGTGCATGCTCAGCATCCTTGCAGCCGGCGCGTGGGCCACGGGAGGGCGCCGCGGCATACCGGCCTAGACTTCCCCCGTGATGAACCGGACCGATCTCCGCGGCAGCAGCCTGTCGCGGCGTGCCCTGCGTGCGGCCCTCCCGCGAGCCGAGTTCGACGTCGCGGCCGCGGCAGAGCAGGTTCGTCCCCTGGTCGAGGACGTCGCACATCGGGGGTCAGCTGCGCTGCGCGAGCTGTCCGAGCGTTTCGACGGCGTGCTCCCGCAGCAGCTTCGCGTCCCGCTCGAGGTGCTGCAGGCGGCCGTGGAGGCCCTCGACCCGGCGCTGCGTGCCGCGATCCAGGAGTCGACCCGCCGGGCCCGGCTCGTGCACGCCGACCAGCGGCGCACCGACGTCACCACCCGGGTTGTCGATGGCGGGACGGTCACCGAGCGGTGGGTGCCGGTCGACCGAGTCGGGCTGTATGTGCCCGGCGGGCTGGCCGTCTACCCCTCCAGCGTCGTCATGAACGTCGTGCCGGCCCAGGCAGCCGGGGTGGGCTCGCTCGCGGTCACCAGCCCGCCCCAGCGGGAGAACACCGGGGTCTTCGCCGGCTATCCCAACCCGACCATCCTCGCGACCTGTGCACTGCTCGGCATTGAGGAGGTGTATGCCGTCGGTGGTGCGCAAGCGATCGCGATGTTCGCCTACGGCTTCGAGGACGGCGACACCGTCTGCGAGCCCGTCTCGCTCATCACCGGGCCGGGCTCGATCTGGGTCACCGCCGCCAAAAGACTCGTCCAAGGGCTGGTCGGCATCGACGCCGAGGCGGGCCCGACCGAGATCGCCGTGCTGGCCGACGACAGCGCCGACCCTGAGCACGTCGCCGCCGACCTGCTCAGCCAGGCCGAACACGACCCCCTCGCCGCGTCGGTGCTCGTCACCGACAGCCCCGAGCTCGCCGACGCCGTCGAGGCTGCCTTGGCCCGGCGGGTCTCCGACGCCAAACACGGCGAGCGCATCCGCGAGGCGCTCAGCGGCCCGCAATCGCGGATCGTCCTCGTCGACGACGTCGACGCCGGAGTGCTGGTCTGCGACGCCTATGCCGCCGAGCACCTGGAGATCCAGACCCGCGATGCCGCCGAGGTCGCGGCCCGGATCCGTAACGCGGGCGCGATCTTCGTCGGCCCGTATTCACCGGTCAGCCTCGGTGACTACTCGGCAGGCTCCAACCACGTCCTGCCAACGGCCGGGTCGGCGGCGCACTCCAGCGGGCTGTCGGTCCAATCCTTCCTGCGCGGCATCCACGTCGTGAGCTATGACGAGCCGGCGCTGCGGGCGGTGGCCGCGCACGTCGTCACCTTCGCCCAGAGTGAGGACCTCCCCGGTCACGGACAGGCCGTCACAGCCCGCTTCGGCGACGAGGTGCCGACGCCATGACCACCGCCACCGCGGCCCTCGTCGCGCGACTGCTGCGTGAGGACCTGCGCGGCCAGACGGCATACGGAGCGCCGCAACTCGACGTCCCGGTGCGCCTGAACACGAACGAGAACTCGTATGCCGTGCCCGTCGCGGTGATCGCGGCGATCACCGAGGCGGTCGCTGACTGCGCGCGGGACCTGAACCGCTATCCCGATCGGGAGTTCAGCGCGTTGCGCGCAGATCTCGCGTCCTGGCTCACCGAGCAGACCGGTGTGCCGGTCGTCGCCGAGCAGATGTGGGCGGGCAACGGGTCCAACGAGGTCCTGCACCACCTCGTGACGGCCTTCGCCGGGCCGGGTCGGGCGGTGTTGGGTTTCACACCGGCCTATTCGATGCACCCGATCATCAGCCGGACCGCTGGCTCGACGTGGATCGACGGGCACCGCGGCGCCCCCACTGGCGTCTTCGACCTCGCCGCAGCCGACGTCGTCGCGCAGGTGCGGGAGCACCGACCGAACCTCGTCTTCCTCTGCTCGCCCAACAACCCGACGGGCACTGCCCTGGACTTGGACGTCGTCGAAGCCGTCCTGGGGGCCGCAGCCGACACCGTCGTCGTCGTCGACGAGGCCTATGCCGAGTTCGCCCGGCCCGGCACGCCGTCGGCGATCAGCCTGCTCGCGGCATACCCGACCTTGGTGGTGACTCGGACGATGAGCAAGGCCTTCGCGCTGGCCGGCGGGCGGCTGGGCTACCTGGCCGCCGCCCCCGAGGTCGTCGACGCGCTGCGTCTCGTGCGGATGCCCTATCACCTGTCCACTCCGACGCAGGCGATCGCCCGGGCCGCCTTGGCGCACCGCGCCAGCCTGCTGGCCGAGGTCGAGGCGATCAAGATCCAGCGCGACCGGATGGTCGAGCGCCTCGGTGTCCTGGGCTTCGACCCGGTGCCCAGCGACGCCAACTTCGTCCTTTTCGGCGGCCTTGCCGACGAGGCAGCCAGCTGGCAGGCCCTGCTCGATCAGGGGGTGCTCGTGCGCGACGTGGGGATCGCCCATCATCTGCGCGTCACCGCGGGCACGCCCGAGGAGACCACCGCCTTCCTCTCGGCGCTCGAAGCCCTGCCCGCGCCCCACCGCATGCACCCCGTCCCGACCCCGCAAGGAGCCTCAGCATGAGCGACATCTCCGCCGGAGCTGGAGCCGGTGACGCCGCCGCCGGTGACGCACCGACAGCGGTCACGACTGCGCGCCGGGCGAGCATCGAGCGCACCACGAGCGAGTCGAGCGTGCGACTCACCCTCGACCTGGACGGCACGGGGCGCTCAAGCGTGTCCACCGGGGTCGGGTTCTATGACCACATGCTCGCCTCCCTGGCCAAGCACTCCTTGATCGACCTGGATATCTCGGCCACGGGCGACGTGCACATCGACGCCCACCACACCGTCGAAGACGTCGCGATCTGCCTCGGCGATGCGTTGCGCGAGGCCCTGGGCGACAAACGCGGCATCAGCCGCTTCGGCGATGCGACGGTCCCACTGGACGAGGCGCTCGTGCACGCGGTTGTCGACGTGGCCGGCCGGCCCTATTGCGTGCACACCGGCGAGCCTGAGGGTCAGCAGTACGTCGTCATCGGGGGGTCGTATGTCGGTTCCTTGACCCGTCACGTCTTCGAGACCCTGGCATTGCGGGCCGGTCTGGGGCTGCATGTGCGGGTGCTCAGCGGCCGGGACCCGCACCACATTGTCGAGGCCCAGTTCAAGGCGGTGGCCCGGGCGTTGCGGTCGGCGGTCGAACGTGATCCGCGTGTCGACGGCATACCGAGCGCCAAGGGGACACTCTCGCGGTGAGCGCAGCCTCGGTCGTGCTGCTCGCGCGGGGCGGGCAGGATCGCGCACTCAGCTGGGCCCGTCACGGCCTGGCGACAGTGGCCGTGGTTCCACTCGCCGGCGGGTGGACCGGGGTGTGCCCGGTCAGCGATCGGGCGGTGGCTGGGCCACCGTTCGACGACCCGGTGGCCGCCGTGCTCGCCCGGCCGATGCCGCGCCGGATGCTGCCGACGATCGGGATCGCCGTCATCGGCGCCCGGCTCGCCGTGGCGTGCGTGCCCGCCGTGCTGCGGCCTCGTCCGCGGTGGCTGGTGTGGGAGCCGGGCACCGGCACGGTTCGCCCGGGTCCCCTCACCCCGGGATCGGTGGGCACACTGGCGGCCGCGGCCGGAGCACGGCAGGCGCGGGACATGGCGACGTCGATCCTGCGCGACGGTCGCGGCGACGCAACTCGGGTCGCTGCCGACCTATTCACCGCACTGAGATTGCCGGGACTCGAGCTGTTCCTCGGAGCGGACGATCCGTTGGCGGCCCCAGGGGCGGTCCTTGTCGAACCGGCACGAGAGGATGTGGCCCGGTTCGAACGCACCGCCCACGAGGTGCGCCGTTGGCGCGAGGAAGTTGAGGGGTCCCGATGAGTCGACGGGTCGTCGTCTTCGACTACGGCAGCGGCAACGTCCGCTCCGCCGTGCGAGCCCTGGAACGGGTCGGCGCACAGGTGACCTTGACCGCCGATGCGCACCTGGCACTCGGCGCCGATGGGCTCTTCGTGCCGGGCGTCGGCAACTTCCATGCCTGCCTCGCCGGACTGCGCTCCGCCGACGGCACCCGGATCATCGAGGTTCGTCTGGCCGGTGGACGTCCGGTGCTGGGCGTATGTGTGGGCATGCAGGCCCTCTTCGAGGGCTCCACTGAGCCCTCTGGACACCTCGAGCCGGGCCTGGGCCAGTGGCCCGGAATGATCGAGCGGTTGCGTGCCCCGGTCGTGCCGCACATGGGGTGGTCGCCGGTGCGGGTGGGGCAGGGAACACGCCTGTTCGTCGGCGTCGAACATGAGCGGTTCTACTTCGTCCACTCGTATGCCGCGCGCACCTGGACCCTGAAGCCGCACGGTCCGTTTACCCGGGTCGCACCCGTGGTCACCTGGTCCGAGCATGGCGAGCCGTTTGTCGCGGCCGTTGAGAACGGACCGCTCTGCGCGACCCAGTTCCATCCCGAGAAGTCCGGTGACGCCGGAGCCCACCTTCTGGAGAACTGGGTGAGTTCACTGTGACCAGCCGTGTTGATAAGACCGGCCGCACGACGCAGCCGATCGGACCCATTGAGAGTGACCTCGCATGAGCCAGCCCCCTTCCTCGGCGCCGCAGACTCCAGCGGCGCAGGCCCCACAGAATCAAGCGGCCCAGGCGCCGAAGCGACTGCAGTTGCTGCCTGCCGTCGACATCTCCGACGGGGGCGCGGTCCAACTCCAGCAAGGCATCGCCGGGTCGGGGTGGAAGTTCGGCGACCCCTGGCTGGCCGCCAAACGCTGGCAGGACGAGGGTGCCGAGTGGATCCACCTTGTCGACCTCGACGCGGCGTTCGGCACCGGCCACAACCGCGAGATCATCGCGGAGATTGTCGGACGTCTTGACCTGCACGTCGAGCTGTCCGGCGGCATCCGCGATGCCGACTCGCTCACGATCGCCCTGTCGACCGGCTGCCGGCGGGTCAATGTCGGCACCGCCGCGCTGGAGGACCCCGAATGGACCGCTCGGGCGATCGCCGAGCACGGTGACCGGGTGGCCGTCGGTCTCGACGTTCGGGGCAGTCGCCTCGCCGCCCGCGGCTGGACGTCCGAGGGCGGCGACGTGTGGGAGACCCTCGCTCGGCTCGACAGCGAGGGCTGCTCCCGTTACGTCGTGACCGACGTGACCAAGGACGGCATGCTCGCAGGGCCCAATCTCGCGCTGTTGCAGCAGGTCTGCGCCCGGACCGATCGGCCCGTCATCGCCTCGGGCGGGGTGTCGACTCTCGGCGACGTTGCGGCGATCCGCGAGCTGGTGCCCGACGGGGTGGAGGGCGCGATCATCGGCTCGGCGCTCTACAAGGGCGCGTTCACGCTTCCCGAAGCACTCGACCTCGCCGGTCGACCATGACGGAGCGAAGCCACGTCGAAGAGCACCGCTGCGACGGCACGGGCGGCTGCGGTGGCCGCGGCCACGATGCCGGGCACGGTCACGAGGGTGACCACGCTGACGAGGTTGGGCACGGGGGTGAGCACAGTCAGCCGCACGGCGCCGACTCGGCCGGTATGCCGTGGGCGCACCGTGCGCTGCCTTCTTCGGGTTTCGAGGACGACACCGGCTCAGGCGACCTGGCCCTGCGCGAGGCGGCCGCCGCCGTCGCGGCATACCCGTCGAGTGCCGGCGAGCGTGACCTGCTCGCGAAGGTGGCAGCGGCTCGGTGGTTGGTGCCGATCGTCGCGATGGCCCGAGACACGACGATCGAGCAGGGGATGCGCGTCGACGGTCACGCCGAGATGGCGTTCGCGTCGCTCACCGCGCCCGACGGTCAGCAGGCGGTGCCGATCTTCAGCGGCGTGGACACACTTGCTGGGTGGGATCCGGCAGCGCGGCCGGTGCCGGTCACGGCGGCCCAGGCCGCGCAATCGGCCGTGGGCGAGGGCTGCGACACGCTGCTGCTTGACCTGGGTTCGGCCCACGCCCTGGCGCTGCGCCCGAGCATGGTCTGGGCGCTGGCGATGGGCCACGAGTGGCTGCCGGCCCACGAAGACCCTGTCGTGCTCGCTGGGGTGACCCGGGCGGCGGCCGACGAGCCCGAGGTGATGGCCCTGGACATCTCCGACGGCACACCAGAGGCGTCGGGGGTTCTGCGGGTCGCGCTGGCCGTGCGTCCTGGCCTGGACGGCGATGCCGTCGCGGCGCTCGCCACCCGGATCGGCGAGGCATTGGCCTGCGACGGGGAACTGCGCGCCCGCATCGACGGCGTGTCCTTCGCGGTTCGAGCCGGCTGAGCTCTGTCGTGGCACTCTTGGCGCAGCCGCGGAACCCCAGGACCGGGCCGGAACGTTCGGTGACTCGGGTATCCCGGTCGGGGTGGCCGTCGGACGCCCTCGGGGCGGGGAGGGGAGTGTCGTGCCACCGTTGACCGTGTTGACCGACACAAGCCTCGACGAGCAGCGCCGCCGCGGACTGCGCCGGATGCGAGGCGTCGCCCTCGGACTACTGGTGCTCGCCGCCATCGTCTATGTGCTGACCCTCGGTCGTGACGGGGCGTGGGGGTTCGTCAACGCCGGCGCGGAGGCCTCGATGGTCGGGGCGATGGCCGACTGGTTCGCCGTGACCGCCCTCTTCCGACACCCGCTCGGCCTGCCGATCCCGCACACTGCGCTCATCCCCAAGAAGAAGGACGTGCTGGCCCGTAGCCTGCAGGACTTCATGGGGGACAACTTCCTTCGGGAGGAGATCATTCGCGACCGCGTGGTCGAGGCCCGGATCGCCGAGCGCGGCGCCCATTGGCTGCTGGAGCCGGCGAACACCCGGCGGGCCACCGACGAACTCGTCGGAGTGAGTATCGCCGCCCTGCGCCGGTTGCACGACGACTCCGTCGCCGGTCTGCTGGATGAGGCCGTGTTGCCCCGCCTGCGCGAGGAACCCATTGCACCCATCGCGGGGACCTTCCTCGGTGAGGTGGTCCGGGACCAGGCCCACCATGGGCTGGTCGACCTGGCCGTGACCGAAGCGCACCGTTGGCTGCTGGCCAACGAGGAGATCTTCGCCGCGGTCCTGGTGGACCGGGCGCCGTGGTGGGCGCCTGCGCGGGTCAACGATGTCGTGATCAGACGGCTGCACGTCGAGGTCGTGGCCTGGGTCGAGGAGATCCGAGACAACCCCGGGCACCACGCTCGCCGGGCCGTGGACGACCTGCTCGCGCAGCTCGCGACGGATCTGCAGCATGATCCCGACACGATGGCCAGAGCCGAGCGCCTCAAGGAGCGGATGCTCGACCACCCACAGTTGATCGCCACCGCGACCTCACTGTGGGCGGCCTTCCGCACGGCGCTCGTGCGCTCCCTTGAGGACGTCGGCTCGCCCCTGCGTGGCCGCATCCAGGCCCAGCTGAAGGCCTTTGCTGAGCACGTCCGCGACGACGAGACTCTGCGCGGACGGCTCGACCGGTATGCCGCCGACCTCACCGCCTTCTTCGTCGACCGCTACGGCGACGAACTCATGACGGTGATCAGCCACACCATCGAGCGGTGGGATGGCAAGGAGACGGCGGACAAGGTCGAGCTGCACGTCGGGCGGGACCTGCAGTTCATCCGGATCAACGGGACCATCGTCGGCGGCCTCGTCGGCGTGCTCATCCACGCACTGACCCTGACGTCAGGACACTGAGTCCGCACTGAGCGCGCACTGAGCCAGGCTGCGCGAGCCCGCGCCGAACCCGCCGGACGCGTACGGATATCGATTGGGCGGACGCGGCCGGCGGTGAGATCCTGAGCGGATGCGGCTATCGGCCTACCGTGACGTGACCGCGATCGCGGGCGCGCGGTCGGTGCTGCTCATCGGCTTTCTCGTGCGGCTGCCGATGTTCGCCACCGGCATCGTGCTGATGCTCCACGTCGTCTCCACCCTCGGGCGGACCTACGGTGAGGCGGGGCTCGTCTCGGCCGCGTTCACGATCGCGCTCGCGATCTCGGCGCCCTGGCGCGGCCGGCTGCTGGACCGCTATGGGCTGCGCCGGGTCGTGGCGCCGTCCATCGTCGTGACGGCACTCGTGTGGACGGCCATGCCCTTCCTCGAGTACGCCGTGCTGCTGCCGGTCAGTGTGCTCGGCGGGCTCTTCGTCGTGCCGAGCTTCTCGATCCTGCGCCAAGGCCTCATCGCGGTGGTTCCCGACGACCGACGGCGCACCGCGTTGTCGCTCGACTCGGTGTTCACGGAGTTGTCCTTCATGATCGGGCCTGCTGTCGCCGTCTGGGCGGCCGCGACCTACGACACCCGGTGGGTGCTCGTCGTCCTCGCGGTCCTCAACCTCATCGCAGCGCTGGTCATCTATACCGTCAACCCTCCCTTGCGCTCCGAACAAGCCGCCTCTGCCGGCTCTACCGCCGCTGCCGCCTCTGGGGGGTCTGCCGAGCCGGTTGAGCCGGGCGAACCGGCCGCCGGAGGCCCACGTGCATCGTGGGTCTCGCTCAGCGTCGTTGCCGTCCTTGTCGCCGCAGCGGCGAGCACGATCGTGCTCGCCGGGAGCGACGTCTCGATCGTCGCGGCACTGCGATCCACCGGCGATGCCGCCTCGATCGGCTGGGTGTTGAGCGTGTGGGGAGCCGGTTCGCTCATCGGCGGGCTCCTCTACGGCGCGTGGCATCGGTCGATCTCGGTCTTCTGGCTGCTCGGCGGGCTGGCCCTGTCCACGTTGCCGGTGGCCCTAGCCGGCTCCCTGCCCTGGCTGGTCGTGCTGCTCTTCATCTGTGGCGTCCTCTGCGCGCCGACCATCACCGCGACCGTCGACCACCTTTCCCGCGTCGTCCCCGAGGAATACCGAGGCGAGGCGATGGGCTGGCACGGCTCGGCGATGACGGCGGGCCAGGCGATCGGCGCACCGCTTGCGGGGTTTGCCATCGACCGGGCCGGTTGGGGCTGGGGTTTCATCTCGGTCTCGCTTGCCGGGCTCGTCGTTGCCGTCGTCGGCGCCGCCGCAGAACGGGTCGCCCGCACGCGACGTGCAGCGGCCGCGGCCTCGGCCTCGGCCCGCGAGCTGGTATTGTGAGCGTTCGACCAGTCGTGTCCGACCGCCGAGGTGGCGATCGGGCGCGATGTGCAAGAGAAGCCTCGCTTCCACCTGCGTCGATCTTCGGGTCGCCAGGTCAGGTCCGGACCAGCCGGCATGCCGGCAAGGCCCAGCGGTGGCCCTTCGTGGGCGGGCCGTAGGGTCGGGTCTCGCGCGTCGGCGCGGCAGGTGACTGTCGGGCGGCCGCGCTGACGGACACGCGAAGGCTCCTTGTGCACCGACGGTGACGAGGGGCCTTCTCTCGTGCCCGGGGTCTCACACCGCAGACGAGAAGGAGCGCACACATCAGCGAGCCTCGTATCAACGAGCGCATCCGGGTCCCCGAGGTGCGTCTTGTCGGACCCAACGGAGAACAGGTCGGCATCGTCCGCGTCGAAGACGCGCTGCGTCTAGCTGCCGAGGCCGATCTCGACCTCGTCGAGGTTGCCCCGCTGGCCCGCCCGCCGGTCGCCAAGCTTATGGATTTCGGCAAGTACAAGTACGAAGCGGCACTCAAGGCCCGAGAAGCGCGCAAGAACCAGGTCAACACGGTCATCAAGGAGATCAAACTCCGACCCAAGATCGACCCGCATGACTACGGCACCAAGAAGGGCCACGTCGAGCGCTTCCTCAAGGGCGGCGACAAGGTCAAGGTGACGATCATGTTCCGTGGTCGCGAGCAGTCGCGCCCGGAGTTGGGCTTCCGCTTGTTGCAGCGCCTGGCCGAAGACATCGCCGAGTTGGGATTCGTCGAGTCCTCGCCAAAGCAGGACGGGCGCAACATGATCATGGTCATCGGGCCGACCAAGAAGAAGGCTGAGGCGAAGGCCGAGCAGCGCCGCGCCCGCGAGGGCCAGGCTGGCGAGTCGTCCCACCTCGACCGACCGGCCAGGTCATCCGTGGATTCCACCGAGTCCGCCGAGTCGTCCGAGTTCATGGCGTCGCTGGCCGCGCTCGGGGTCGGCGCTGGTACCCAGCACGTCGGCGCGGCTGGGGACGGCCGAGCGCCCGCACCCGAGGTCTCCGTGGCACCAGTAGGGGCCCAGACGCCGGACGCCTCTGCGGCGCCCGAGGCGCCCACAGCACCTGAGGTCCCCGCCCACAAGACCACCGTCGCCGCAGCCCCCGAGGTCGCGGCCTCCACCCGGCAGCCCGCGCAGCCAGTGCAGCCCGAGCCATCCAAGCCAGCAGCGCCGGAGGTGGCCGTCCCGGCTCCCGCCAAGACGGCTCGCCCGGCACCGCTGTCAGCAACACCGCGGCCGCCGGCGCCTCGCTCGCCAACCCCGCGCCCGACGTCGCCACGGCCCAGCACACCCCGACCCGGCCCCCGGCCGACGTCAGGCTGACCTGACCGAGCTTCGCTGGTCACCCAGACCGCACGACCCCGTAGGCCACTCGTCCCACGGGACCTGACACGAAGGAGATCGGCAGCCATGCCGAAGATGAAGACGCACAGCGGAGCCAAGAAGCGCTTCCGCGTGACCGGCACCGGCAAGATCATGCGCGAACAGGCCGGGGGTCGTCACCGCCTCGAGGTGAAGTCGAGCAAGGAGATGCGCTCACTGGCCGGTGACCTCGAGCTTTCCAAGCCCGACGCCAAGAAGGTCAAGCGGCTGCTCGGCCGCTGACCCGACCCGACACGTAAAGGAGAACTCACGTGGCACGCGTGAAGCGGGCGGTCAACGCCCATAAGAAGCGCCGGGTCGTCCTGGAGCGCGCCAGCGGCTACCGCGGGCAGCGCTCACGGCTCTACCGCAAGGCCAAGGAGCAGATGCTCCACTCCCTCGGCTACGCCTACCGGGACCGTCGCGCCAGGAAGGGCGACTTTCGTCGGCTGTGGATCCAGCGGATCAACGCTGCAGCCCGCGCCAACGGGATGACCTACAACCGATTCATGCAGGGCCTCAAGGCCGCCGAGGTCGAGGTCGACCGCAAGATCCTGGCCGATCTCGCTGTCAACGACGCGGCCGCCTTCACGGCCCTGGTCGAGATGGCCCGCAAGGCGCTGCCGGCCCGGACGCCGGCAACCGGCGACGCGGCCTGATCGTTCGCGGCTCTCCGAGCGCCGGGAACTGCCCGTGCTGACCAATCCCCGATCCGATCGGGTGCGGTCGGTCGCGGCGCTGTCCCGGCGCTCGGCGCGTGAGCGCACCGGCTTGTTCATCGCTGAAGGCCCACAGGCCGTGCGCGAGGCCGTGCGTTGGCGGCCCGACGCAGTGCGGGATCTCTACGTCACACCGGAGGCGGCGGCGGCGCACCCCGAGGTACTCGTTGCGGCCGGCGACGGACATGTGAACGTCCACGAGAGTTCGCCCCAGGTCCTGGTGGCGATGTCCGGCACCCAGGCGCCGCAAGGACTGCTCGCGGTATGCCGCGTGCTCACGGCCTCGCTCACCGATGTGCTCGCCCGTGGGCCTCGCCTGCTCCTGGTGCTCGCCCAGGTCCGGGACCCGGGCAACGCCGGGACCGTGCTTCGAAGTGCGGATGCGGCCGGCGCCGACGCAGTCATCCTCAGCAGCGAGAGCGTCGATGCCTGGAGCCCCAAGGTGGTGCGCGCGACAGCCGGATCGATCTTCCATCTTCCGGTCGTCACCGGACTGCCCATAGCCGACATCCTCGATCACGTGCGCGGCGCCGGTGTCCGACTGCTGGCGGCGGACGGATCGGGGACGCGGGCACTGCCGGATGTCGATCTCAGCGTCCCGCACGCGTGGGTGATGGGTAACGAGGCCTGGGGCTTGACGTCGCAGACCCGCCAGGCGTGCGACGAGGTGGTCAGGGTCCCCATCCACGGCGCGGCCGAGTCGCTCAACCTGGCGATGGCCGCCACGGTATGCCTGTATGCCTCCGCATTCGCCAGGGGGCGGCCTATGCTCGCGCCATGACCCCGGGGGACCCGCACCCGTCGACGGGAGCATCCGAGCCCCCTGCCGGGCCCTCCTGGGAACACCGCGGAGCCTTCTGGGACATCGTGCCCGACGGCCTGATTGTCGCCGACGCGGATCAACGGGTGATCGTCGTCAACCCGCGAGCCCTGCAGATTCTCAGACTGCCGCCCGACGCCGGGGTCCTCGGCGGGATCCTCAGCGAGGTTGTGCCGCTGTTCGACACCGAGGGGCGGTCGTGGTGGGCCGTGGCCGATCCCTGGGGTGGTCTGGTCACCCGGACGGGGCATCGGGAGCGGCTGCTCATCACGGCTGACGGCGTCGAGGTGCTCCTCACCGCCAGATACCTACGGCCAGAGCGCGGGGCGCCTGTCGACCGGGCCGTCTTCGCCCTGCGGGACGCCCTTGCCCGCCAGCGCGCGGAGCGTGACCACGCGTCCCTACTGTCGACCCTCGCTCACGAGTTGCGCTCTCCGCTGACCTCCGTCCAGGGCTTCTCCTCGACCCTGCTGCGCCGCTGGGATCGGTTCACCGATGAGCAGAAGCGCCTCATTGTCGAGACCATCCATGCCGACGCGGACCGCGTCACCCTTCTGGTCGCCGACCTGCTCGACGTGTCCCGGCTGGAATCTCGACGACTGCGGGTGCGTCGGCAGGCGCTCGCCCTCGACCCGATCATCGCCAGGCACCGGCAGCGGCTTGCCGCCACAGGCATCCCCGAAGAGCGGATCGTCATGGACGTCCGGCTCCCACTGCCACGCACCTGGGCCGACCCGGATCGGGTCGACCAGATCATGATCAACCTCATCGACAATGCGCTCATCCATGGCGCCGGCACCGTGACCGTCCGCGTCGAAGCCGGCGCCGTCGATCTCATCGGTGGTGCGTCGGGCGACACCCGGCCGGCCATCGTGGTGTCGGTGAGCGACGAGGGGTCCGGCATCCCCGAGCGTCTTCGCTCGGTGATCTTCACCCGGTTCTGGCACGGACCGGACCACGGCAGCACCGGACTGGGGCTGTATATCGTCAAGGCGCTCGTCGAGGCCCATGGCGGGTGCATTGCCGCCTCGACCGGACCGTCCGGGGGCGCGGTATTCACCTTCAGTCTCCCCAGCGGTGACCCCGGGTCGAGCATCGGGGCAGCGCCCAGCTGAGGAACCCTGACCCCCGATGCGGACCCGATCGCCACGGCGCGCCCGGTCCAGGGCGTGAACTGGCTCTGCTGGGGACGCTTGCGCGGCCTAGACTCGGTGGCTGACCCCCAACGACGCGACACCCCGAGTGAGCCATGTCCGGACCCCGCCCCCCGTCCCTGCCAGTTGACGGTTCCGCGCTTGAGCCGCGGGCGCTCGACGCCGCGGTCCACGCGGCCCTGACCGCCTTCGCCGAAGCCGGCGACTTCGAGGGCCTCAAGGCCGCCCGCCTCGCCCACCTCGACAAGGGCCCCGTCGCCCAGGCCCGCCGCGAGATCGGTGCCCTGGCCGCCGAGGCAAAGGCCGAAGCCGGCAAGCGCGTCGGCGAGGCGATGGACGCGGTGCGGGCGGCATACCTCGGGCGTGTCGAGGCGCTGGAGGCGGAACGCGACGCACGCATCCTTATCGAGGAAGGTGTCGACGTCACGGTGCCCACCGGACGGCGCCCCCTCGGGGCTCGCCACCCGGTCGAGCTGACCATGCAGCGCCTCACCGATGTCTTCGTCGCGATGGGCTGGGAGGTCGCCGAAGGCCCCGAAGTGGAGTCGGAGTGGATGAACTTCGACGCCCTGAACATCGGCAAGGACCACCCGGCCCGCCAGATGCAGGACACCTTCTTCGTCGATCCACCCGACGGTGGCCTGGTGCTGCGCACCCACACGTCCCCGGTGCAGATCCGCAGCATGCTCACCCGGACGCCGCCGATCTATGTGGTCGCGCCGGGCAAGGTCTTCCGTACCGACGACCTCGACGCGACCCATACCCCGGTCTTCCATCAGATCGAGGCGCTCGCGATCGACACAGGCCTGACGATGGCCCACCTTCGCGGGGCGATCGACCACTTTGTCCGGGCGATGTTCGGTGACGTCAAGACCCGCGTGCGGGCGTCCTACTTCCCGTTCACGGAACCCTCGATGGAAACCGACTTCCAATGTTTCGTATGCCGCGGCGCCGACGACTCGTGTCGGATGTGCGGGGGATCGGGGTGGATCGAGCTGGGCGGATCCGGGATGGTCAACCGCAAGCTGCTGATCGCCACTGGCATCGATCCCGACATCTATTCGGGATTCGCCTTCGGGTTCGGTATCGAGAGGGCGTTGCAGCTGCGCAACGGGGTGGGCGACATGCGAGACATCGTCGAGGGCGATGTGCGGTTCTCCGGCCAGTTCGGGATGGCGGTGTGAGATGAGGGTTCCCCTGTCCTGGTTGGCCGAGCTCGTCGACCTCGCGCCTGCGGCCCGCGGGGCTGACGTCGCCCAATCCCTCGTCTCGGTCGGGCTCGAGGAGGAAGCGCTGCACGGCGGCGACATCACCGGGCCGATCGTCGTCGGCCGGGTGCTCACCGTCGAGGAGCAGATCCAGAGGAACGGCAAACCGATCCGGTTCTGCGCCGTCGACGTGGGGGACCACGGCCAACGCCTCACCGACGGCATCGCCCAGCAGATCGTGTGCGGGGCGACGAACTTCGACGTCGGGGACCTCGTCGTCGTCGTGCTGCCGGGGGCGGTGTTGCCCGGAGGGTTCATGATCTCGGCGCGCAAGACATACGGCCGGATGTCCAACGGGATGATCTGCGCCGAGGATGAGCTGGGGCTCGGCGAGGATCACAGCGGGATCATCGTCCTGTCTCGCTACCTCGGCCAGAGCGCTGCTGCCGCGCTGACTCCCGGCGACGACGCGATCGAGCTGCTCGGGCTGGGCGGCGAAGTGCTCGAGCTCAGTGTCACCCCCGATCGGGGGTACTGCTTCTCGATGCGCGGGATCGCGCGCGAGTACTGGCATTCCCAGGGCAGCCCTGCGGGGGCCTTCCGTGACCCAGGCATCGTCCCGGACAACCCACCGGCCAACCTCAACGGCTACGCCGTGCACCTCACCGACGGCACGATGATCGACGGCGTTCGGGGTTGTGACCGGTACGTCGCCCGGATCGTGCACGGAATCGACCCCAACGCGCCGTCGCCGTCGTGGGTGCAGAGCCGGCTCACCCAGGCGGGGATGCGGCCGATCTCGCTGGCCGTCGACGTGACGAACTACGTCATGCTCCTGGTCGGGCAGCCCCTGCACGCGTTCGACCTGGACACCCTGTCCGGGTCGATCACCGTCCGCCGGGCCCGTCCGGATGAACGGCTGACAACGCTCGACGGGGTCGAGCGGGTGCTACACCCCGACGATCTGCTCATCACCGACGGTGGGAAGATTCCCCTGGCCCTGGCCGGTGTCATGGGAGGGGCGACCTCCGAGGTCACCGAGACGACAACGAACGTCCTCATCGAGGCGGCCCACTTTGACCCGGTCTCCGTGGCCCGCACCTCGCGCCGGCACCGGTTGGTGTCCGAGGCATCCAAGCGTTTCGAGCGCGGCGTCGACCCTCGAGTGGCCGACGACGCAGCCCACCTGGCCGTCGACCTACTCGTCCGTTACGGCGGCGGCACCGTCGACGCGGGGGCGACCGATGTCGACCTGACGACCAGCCGCGCGGCCTACCCGCTGGATGTCACCCTGCCGGGGCGACTCGTCGGCGTCGACTATCCCCGCGCCCGAGTCCTGGACATCCTCCGTCAGCTCGGCTGCACCGTCGATGACCCTGGGCTCGGCGACACGGTCACCGTCCTGCCGCCGACCTGGCGGCCCGACCTCGTCGACGGGCCTGACTTCGCCGAGGAAGTCGCGCGGATCGACGGTTATGACCGCATTCCCTCCGTGCTGCCGACACCCAGTGACGGTCGCGGCCTGACCCATGGTCAATCGGTGCGCCGGATCGTCGCAGATGCGCTGGTCGGTCGCGGGTTCACCGAAGTGCTCACCTATCCCTTCGTCGCGGACGACTTCGCAGACACCCTCGGTATGCCGCCCGAAGACCCACGTCGTAGCGCGATCCGGCTGGCAAACCCGTTGTCCGACAATGCGCCGTTGATGCGCACATCAGTGCTCGACACGCTGGTGGATGCATTGCGGCGCAACGTATCTCGTGGCCAGCGTGATCTGGCGATGTTCGAGCTCGGCCTGGTGACCAGGCCTTCGCCGGGGTCCTCGCACACTGCTCCCGTGCCTGGAGTCAGTCGCCGGCCAGCTGAGGCGACCATCGCGTCGATCGACGCCGCCGTGCCGGCCCAGCCCCGTCATCTGGCGCTCGCACTTGCCGGCGATGCGGAGCTTGCCGGCTGGTGGGGCCCGGGTCGGGCCGCGGCCTGGTCCGACGCCCTCGATGCGGTGCAGGCCGTCGCCGCGGCCCTGTCGGTGCCCGTGACCGTCGAGGCGACCGAGCAGGCGCCCTGGCATCCTGGGCGGTGCGCTCGGATCTCCTTGGTCGACGGAACGCTCGTCGGACATGCCGGTGAGTTGCACCCCGCCGTCCTCACCCGCCTTGGTCTGCCGGCCCGAGTCTGTGCCGCCGAGATCGACGTCGACGTGATCACGGCGGCCAGCGCCGAGCCGGTGCGGCTGGCGGCCTTCTCGACCCAGCCGGTCGCGCTCACCGATGTCGCCCTCACCGTGCAAGAGTCGGTGACCGCCGCGGCGATGCAGGCCTGCCTCGCACAGGCCGCCGGGCCGCTGGCCGAATCGGTCGTGCTTTTCGACGTCTATCGGGGCGAACAACTCGAGGCCGGGCAGAAGTCACTCGCCTTCAGGCTGGCCTTCCGAGCCCCGGATCGCACGCTGACGACTGAAGAAGTGAGCCGGTTGCGTGACGGCGCGGTGGCGGCAGCCGCCGAGAGGTTCGGCGCAGCCCAGCGCTGAGCTGCCGAGCTGTTCGAGTCAGGCGGCCCCGGGGGGCGAGCTGCGTGTCGCGCGTGGGTAGATTGCCCCCGTGAGCCAGGCGCGCGGCATACCCGCTGGGCCTGCGGGCGGCCTGCCGTCAGCGGCGCCCACGGTCGTCGTTCTCGCCGGCGGGGTGGCCGCCGCCCTGCATCTGGGCAAGCTTCCGCCGGCGGTGCCGGTCCTGCAGGTCGAGTTGGGGATGACTCTCGTCGAGGCGGGCTTCCTGCTCGCCCTCATCCAACTGGCCGGCATGCTCCTCGGGCTGGTCATGGGCCTGGCCGCCGACGGGGCAGGGCTGCGCCGAAGCGTGATCACCGGGCTTACCGTGCTGTCACTGGCCGGCGCGGCGAGCGGTTTCACCCACTCCGTTGCGGGGTTGCTGGCCCTGCGCGCCGTCGAAGGTCTCGGCTTTCTGCTCGCCACGGTCCCGGCCCCCGGACTCTTGCGCCGGGTCGTCCGTCCGGATCGCGTGACGAGGGTGCTGGGGATGTGGGGTGCCTATGTGCCGTTCGGCACGGCGCTCGGCTTGCTGGTCGGACCTCGGGTGCTGGCGGGGGCGAGTTGGCCAGTGTGGTGGTGGCTGGTCGCAGCGACGACCGCAGCCATGGCCGTCGCGATCGCCGTCGTCGTGCCCGCCGATCCGCCGGCCGTCTCACGAACCGGGGGCGGACCGCGCTGGCAGGCCCGGGCGGCGCAGACCGTCCGCAACCGCGGGCCGTGGCTGGGCGCCCTGAGCTTCTGCCTGTATGCCGCGCAGTGGATGGCGGTCATCGGTTTCCTGCCCACCCTGTATGCCGCCTCGGGGTGGGGCGGCGCCGTCGGCGCGACCCTGTCGGCGACAGTCGCGGCCGCCAACGTGGTCGGCAATGTCGCCGCCGGGCAGGTGTTGCACCGGGGCTGGCGACCGGATGTCGTGATCACCCTCGGCTTCGCCGGTCAGGCCGTCGGGACATTCCTCGCCTTCGCCTCGCTCACGGCAGACGCCCCGGCGGCGCGGTTCGTGGGGGCGCTCGTCTTCTCTGCGGTGGGTGGGCTCGTACCTGGAGCGGTCTTCGGGCTCGCGCCGCGGCTCGCGCCGAGCGAGCCGACCATCTCGACGACGGTCGGGTGGATCCAGCAGTGGTCCTCGGCGGGCCAGGTGGCCGGCCCGCCGGTCGTCGCGTGGATCGCCAGCTCGCTCGGCGGCTGGCAGTGGACCTGGGTCGTGAGCCTGGTCTGTTGCCTGGGGGGAGCGGTGCTCGCTTCGGCCCTGCACCGGCACCTCGTCGCGGCGTCCCCACGGTGACGCATACATTCTCTTCACTCTGTATGATCATGCACTATGGTCACAGCGGCAGTGGTTGGGGCGAGCGGCTACGCGGGCGGGGAGATCCTGCGCCTGCTGCTCGGGCACCCCCAGATGGAGATCGGGGCGGTGACGGCAGACTCGTCGGCCGGCCGCCGGCTCGGTGACGTCCACCCGCATCTCACCCCGCTGGCCGAGCGCATCCTGTCGCCCACGACTGAAGCCGCCGTCGCTGGGCACGACATCGTCTTCCTCGCCCTGCCGCACGGCGCGTCGGCGGCCTTCCTGCCCTCGATCCCGGACACGGCGGTCGTTCTGGACTGCGGCGCCGACTTCCGACTCGGCGACGGACAAGCGTGGGCCGACTTCTACGACACCCCGTATGCCGGTCGGTGGCCCTACGGCCTGCCGGAGCTGATACGGGCCGACGGTAGTCGCGGCCGCGATGAGCTCGTCGGAGCTTCCCGGATCGCCGTGCCGGGCTGCTATCCGACGGCCTGCTCGCTCGCCCTCGCGCCGGGCTTCGCCGCCGGCTTGCTTGACCCGCAGGATGTCGTCATCGTCGCGGCCTCCGGCACCTCCGGTGCCGGCAAGTCGCTCAAGGCCCACCTGCTCGGCTCGGAGGTCATGGGGTCGATGTCCCCCTACGGCGTCGGCGGCGTGCACCGGCACACGCCCGAGATCGAGCAGAACCTCGCCGCGGCAGCCGCCGGCCCTGTATCGGTCTCGTTCACCCCGACCCTCGCGCCGATGTCGCGCGGCATCCTCGCCACCTGCACGGCCCGGCTCGCCCAGGGCCACGCCGCCGCACCCACGGCGAGTCAGGTGCGTGAGGTGTGGGCGGCGGCATACGTTGACGAGCCGTTCGTCCACCTGTTGCCGGAAGGGTCGTGGCCGCGGACCGCCGACGTCCTGGGCAGCAACACCGTCCACCTGCAGGTCGCCCTCGACCCGCGGACCGGGCGGGTCATCGTGGCCGCCGCCGTCGACAACCTCACCAAGGGCACAGCCGGAGCCGCGATCCAATGCGCGAACATCGCCCTCGGACTCCCCGAGACGACCGGCCTGCCGTTGACGGGAGTCGCCCCATGAGCGGACCAGTGCACCTGCCAGCCGGTTTCCGCGCGGCCGGCATCGTATGCGGGCTGAAGGCGAGTGGGCGCCCGGATCTTGCCCTGGTCGTCAACGACGGACCCGATCACCACGCCGCGGCGGTGTTCACGACCAACCGGGTCGAGGCGGCCCCGGTCACCTGGAGCCGACAGGTGATCGCCGACCGGCGGGTGGACGCCGTCGTGCTCAACTCCGGCGGCGCTAACGCCTGCACGGGCGCGCCGGGGTTCCTCGACACCCACCGGACCGCCGAGAAGGTCGCCGAAGAACTGGGGGTCTCGGCCGGTGACGTCGTTGTCTGCTCGACGGGGTTGATCGGCGAACGGCTGCCGATGGACCGGCTGCTGCCGGGCGTTCAGGCCGCGGCGCTCGCGCTCAGCGTCGGCGGCCACCACGACGCGGCAACGGCGATCATGACGACCGACACCGTCACCAAAGAAGCCGCCGTCGCTGGCGACGGGTGGTCGGTGTCCGGGATGGCCAAGGGCGCCGGGATGCTCGCCCCCGCCCTGGCAACGATGCTCGTCGTCGTGACGACCGACGCGGTCGTCGATCCGGCGGAGCTCGACTCCGTCCTGCGGGCGGCGACCGCGGCGTCGTTCGATCGGGTCGACTCCGATGGCTGCATGTCGACCAACGACACCGTCCTGCTCATGGCCTCGGGAGCCTCGGGAGTGCGGCCCGGGTTCGACGGGCTGCTCGAGGCGGTGGCTGGAGTCTGTCGCGATCTGGCCGTTCAACTTGTGGCCGACGCCGAGGGCGCTCACCACGAGATCGAGATCGAGGTGCGCTCGGCGAAGACCGAGGCCGATGCCCTGGAGGTCGCCCGTTCCATCGCTCGCAACAACCTGTTCAAGTGCGCCGTCTTCGGCAACGACCCCAACTGGGGGCGGGTGCTCGCGGCCGTCGGCACGACCGAGGCGGCCTTCGACCCCGGCCGCCTCTCGGTCACGATGAACGGCGTGCAGGTATGCCGAGACGGCGGCGTCGGCGAGGACCGCTCGCTGGTGGACCTCACCCCACGCCGCACCCAGGTCGTTGTTGACCTCGACGCCGGCCAGGCCCATGCCACGGTGTGGACCAACGACCTCACCCACGACTACGTCCACGAGAACTCGGCCTACAGCACCTGAGCGCCTGCTCGGGCGATCCGCTCGCCCAGCAGGTCGCGCAACGCCCGCCGATCCGAGAAAGGTCCCCCGATGAGCTCACCGCGAGGTGTCATCGATGCCGCAGCCCTGCGGGTCGCCGCCGGCAAGGCGCGTACCCTTGTCGAGGCGCTGCCCTGGCTCCAACACTTCCGCGGAGCCCTCGTCGTCGTGAAGTACGGGGGCAACGCGATGATCGATGGCGAGCTCAAGGCTGCCTTCGCCCAGGACGTTGCCTTCCTGCGGTATGCCGGGCTGCGCCCGGTCGTCGTCCACGGCGGTGGCCCGCAGATCGGGGCGATGCTGACCAGGATGGGGTTGACGAGCCAGTTCAAAGGCGGCCTGCGGGTGACCACTCCCGAGGTCATGGAGATCGTCCGGATGGTGCTCACCGGGCAGGTGCAGCGCGAGCTCGTCGGCCTGCTCAATGCGCACGGGCCGCTCGCGGTTGGCCTGTCCGGCGAGGACGCCCACCTGTTTGAGGCACGCCGACGGGGCACCGTCGTCGACGGTGAGGAGGTCGACCTCGGGCTGGTCGGCGACGTCGTCGGGGTCAACCCGTCTGCGGTGCTGGATCTGCTCGCAGCCGGGCGCATCCCCGTCGTCTCTACCGTGGCCCCCGACCTCGACGAGCCCGGGCAGGTGCTCAACGTCAACGCCGACACCGCAGCATCAGCGCTGGCCGTGGCCCTGGAAGCACGCAAACTCGTGATCCTCACCGACGTCGAAGGCGTCTTCGCCGCCTGGCCCGACCGTGACTCGCTGCTGTCCCAGCTGACCGTCACCGAGGCCCGGGTGCTGCTCGACACGGTCGATTCCGGGATGGTTCCCAAGCTTGAGGCGTGCATCCGAGCCGTCGACGGGGGAGTGCCGCAGGCGCACGTCATCGACGGCCGGACCGCGCATTCGCTGCTGCTGGAGGTCTTCACCGACGAGGGGATCGGCACGATGGTTCTGCCGGACCCGCCCGCGATCGACCGGGGGATCCCGGCATGACCCCCTCGGCCAGCGACACCGCCGGCCACCTGGTCGGCGAGCCGGTCACGTCCGTCTCGCAGTGGCTCGATCGGTATGCCGCCGCGCTCATCCACGTGTTCGGCGTGCCACAGACCGTCCTGGATCACGGGCAGGGCTGCGAGGTTGTCGATGTCGACGGCAAGCGCTACCTCGACCTACTCGGCGGGATCGCCGTCAACACTCTCGGGCATGGCCATCCAGCCCTTGTCGAGGCCATCACCGCCCAGGCCACCCGGCTCGTTCACGTGTCGAACTTCTTCACCAGCGGGCCGCAGGTGCAACTCGCCGAGGCACTACTGCGAATCGCCGACGCCCCCACCGGGTCGGGGGTCTTCTTCGGCAACTCCGGGACCGAAGCAATCGAGGCGGCGATCAAGCTAGCGCGCCGCACCGGGCGCGGCACGATCATCGCGGCAGAGAACGCCTTCCACGGACGCACGACCGGGGCGCTGGCCCTCACCTGGAAGCCGGCCTATCGCGAACCGTTCGAGCCGCTGATCGGGCGTGTCCTTCATGTGCCCTTCAACGACGAGAGCGCGCTGCGAGCGGCCGTGGCGCAGGTGGGCGACGACTTGGCGGCGGTCGTCCTGGAGCCCATCCTGGGCGAGGGCGGGGTAGTGCCGAGCACGGCGGCATACCTGCGCCTTGCCCGGGAGCTCGCGAGCGCGGCTGGGGCGTTGCTCATCCTCGACGAGATCCAGACCGGGATGGGGCGCACGGGCTCGTGGTTCGCCTTCCAGAGCCGCGGGGTTGTCCCCGACGCGATCACACTGGCCAAGGGGCTCGCCGGTGGGGTGCCGATCGGGGCTCTGGTGACCTTCGGCCCCGAGACGACCGGCCTGCTCGCCGCCGGTCAGCACGGCAGCACGTTCGGGGGCAACCCCCTGGCATGTGCCGCCGGGCTTGCCGTCATCGACACCATCGAGATCCAGGGCCTGCTCGCGCACGCCGCCACCATGGGGGAGCACCTCGCTGCCGCCGTGCTCGGCCTCGGTCACCCGCAGGTTGCCGCCGTCCGTGGCGAGGGGCTGCTGCGCGCCATCGTTCTCACCGAGCCAATCGCCCCCGCGGTGATGGCGCGGGCCCGCGATGCCGGGTTCATCGTCAACGCCGTCGCGCCCGACGCCCTGCGGCTGGCTCCGCCCTTGATCATCACGGCGACTCAGCTTGAGCAATTCGCCGCCGCGCTGCCGGGCCTGATCGAGGGCGGTGGCTCGCCGTGATCCCCCCGACCCCCACGGCCCGACGAGCCCGCATCGTCGAGTTGCTCGGCACGCGGGCGGTGCACTCACAGGGTGACCTGCTCGCGCTGCTGGCCGCGGAAGGTATCGATGTCACCCAGGCCACCCTGTCGCGTGATCTCGTGGCCCTCGGAGCGGTGAAGGTGCGTCGAGGGCGCGAGGGCCGTGGCCTCGTCTATGCCGTGCCCGCAGTCGACGGCCGGACCGCGGACGGCGGCCCGGAGCACGTGCCTGCTCGGCTGCGTCGGCTGTTGGAGGAACTGCTGGTCACCGCCGAGGCCTCCGCGAACCTCGTCGTCCTGCGCACCCCGCCCGGGGCGGCAAACCACCTCGCCTCCACCATCGATGCCGCACACCTCACCGACGTGCTCGGCACCATCGCCGGAGATGACACGATCATCCTCATCACCGCGTCTGCTCGCGGGGGTCGGACGGTCGCCCGCCGGTTGCTCGCCCTCGCGGGCACCGCCGTGTGACCCCGCCCCTCGAACGCTCGACAACGCATCCTCCACCCCAGGACAGGCAAGGACGCAGGTATGCCGCAGCAGGAGCCCCCGCAGCAGGCTGAGCAGGCTGAGCAGGCCGATCTATCCGGACGAGGGCCGGGTGGACGAGTCAGCCTGTGGGGCGGGCGGTTTGCCGCCGGGCCCGATGCCGCCCTGGCCGAGCTCTCCCGCAGCACTCACTTCGACTGGCGGCTCGCGGCATACGACATCCGAGGATCGCAAGCCCACGCGCGGGTCTTGCACGGCGCGGGGCTGCTGTCGGACGCCGATCTGGCGACCATGCTCACGGCCCTCGACGAGTTGGCGACGGACGTGGCCACGGGGGCTTTCGGCCCGGCACCCGATGACGAAGATGTCCACACCGCGCTGGAACGCGGACTCATCGAGCGCGCCGGAGCCGACGTCGGGGGCCGGCTTCGTGCCGGTCGAAGCCGGAACGATCAGATCGCCACGCTGTTGCGGATGTATCTGCGTGATGCCGCGCGAGGGGTTGCCGCGCTCGTGCTCGATGTCGTCGACGCCCTTGTCGAGCAGGCCGACACCCATCTCGGGGTAGCCATGCCCGGTCGCACCCACCTGCAGCACGCCCAACCGGTATTGCTGTCCCACCACCTGCTGGCGCACGCCTGGGCGTTGCTGCGCGATGTGGATCGGCTGCGCGACTGGGACGTCCGAGCCGACGTCTCGCCCTATGGCTCGGGCGCGCTGGCCGGGTCGTCGCTCGGGCTCGACCCGATGGCGGTGGCCCGTGACCTCGGCTTCTCACGCTCGGTCGACAACTCGATCGACGGCACCGCCAGCCGCGACGTGGCCGCCGAATTCGCCTTCGTCCTGGCGATGACGGCCATCGACGTGTCGAGGATCGCCGAGGAGGTCGTGATCTGGGCGACGAAGGAGTTCTCCTACATCACCCTCGACGACGCCTACTCGACCGGGTCGAGCATCATGCCCCAGAAGAAGAACCCCGATGTCGCCGAGCTGGCCCGGGGCAAGGCCGGGCGGATCGTCGGCGATCTCACCGGACTGTTGACGACCCTCAAGGCGCTGCCGTTGGCCTACAACCGTGACCTGCAGGAGGACAAGGAGCCGGTCTTCGACGCCGTCGACAGTCTCGTCGTCTTGCTGCCAGCGTTCGCCGGCATGATACGCACCCTGACGTTCCACACCGAGCGACTGGAAAGCCTTGCGCCGCAAGGGTTCGCGCTGGCGACAGATGTGGCCGAGTGGCTGGTCCGCGAGGGAGTGCCGTTCCGAGTCGCCCACGAGGTGGCCGGGGCGTGCGTGCGCGAATGCGAGCCGAGGGGAATCGAACTCTGGGAGCTCACCGATGCCGAGCTCACGTCGATCAGCCCGCACCTGACGTCACGGGTGCGCTCGGTGCTCTCCGTCGCGGGCTCCCTGGCCTCCCGGGACGCTCACGGCGGAACCGCTCCGGTCCGCGTCACGGAGCAGGTGAGGGCCGTTCGGGAGGCGGCAGCAGCGGCCCGGGCAGGCCGAGCCGCCGGGTGAGCCGCAGGGGGTGAGCCGCAGGGTGGCCGGCCGGCCCCGACGAGCTGCCGGACGACGGTCAGTGGGAGGTTGTCCCAAAGGCGGGGTCGGATCGCAATGCCATGAACTCCAACGCCCGGTCGCGCGAACCGACGTCCACCGGGCTCGTCGGCACCCACGTCCCGACGGGGGAGGGTCTGCCGTCGGCTCCGATGGCAACATACACACTCGTGCACTGCGTGGTCAGGCCGAAATCGGCCGATCGGGGGTTGCCCGCCAGCACCCGTAGGGCCACGTGCATCGACGACCTGCCGGTGTGCACGAGCCTCGCCTGAATCTCCACGAGGTCGCCGATCCGGATCGGGCGCAGGAACGACACCCCGCCGGAGAACCGTGATACGACGTGCCCGTGGCTCCAGCTCGAGGCGCAGACATAGCCCGCCTCGTCGAGCCATCGCATGACAATGCCGCCGTGGACCTTCCCGCCCCAGTTGACGTCGGTCGGCGCCGCGAGAAACCGCAAGGACTGGCCGGGCGCGCTGGAAGGTTGCGACCAGTCTTGCGCCGCGACGAGCCGTTTGACGCGCTCGCGCAGCTCAAGTCGGCGCTGCGCCTCGGCCTGAGCAGCGCGCAGCACGGCCCCCGGCGGAGCCCACTGCGGCACGTCGACCGGCCCTCCGGCGTCGTCGACGGCGACGAAGACCATCCGGCATTCGAAGGCGTGCTCGACCTCGCCGGCCTGCGGCGTGCCGGATGAGACGTCCATGACAATGGTCATGGAGGTCCGGCCGGTGAGGACCAGCTGGGCCGTCACCTCGACGAGATCGCCGACCTGGACCGGCCGGCGAAAGTCGATGTTGCCAACATAGGCGGTGACGCAATATCGTCCGGACCAGCCTGCGGCACAAGCGAATCCGGCCTTGTCGATCCACTCCAGGATGCGTCCGGCACTGACCGTGCCGCCCTGGCCGGCGTCGGTCGGGGCGGCCAGGAATCGCAGGGTGACCTGCCCGGTGGTGGCGGTGGACGGCATACGAGCAGGGTATGGCGCGCGCCGCACCGAACGCTGCCAGACTGCCCACCGTGCCCATCAGCCTCCCGCGCAGCTTCTATGAGCGGCCCGTCCTTGAGGTCGCGGCGGATCTGCTCGACGCCCGCATCAGCCACGGCGGGGTCACTGTGCGGCTCACGGAGGTCGAGGCGTATGCCGGCCTCGGAGATCCGGGTTCGCACGCTTTTCGGGGGCAGACTCCGCGCACTGCGACGCTCTTCGGCCCGCCCGGGGGGCTCTATGTCTACTTCACCTACGGGATGCACTGGTGCGCGAATCTCGTGTGCGGTCCACCACGGCAGGGGGCGGCCGTATTGCTGCGTGCGGGTGAGGTGATCGCTGGGGAGGAACGGGCCCGAGAACGTCGCGGGGGCGTCCCGGCGCGGGATCTGGCCCGGGGTCCGGCCCGGCTGACGGTCACCCTCGGTTTGGGCCGCGACCACGACGGGCTGCTCACCACCGCACCCGATTGCCCTGTCGTCATTGTGGCCGCGGACGGCCCGCCTAAGGTCGGCCGGGCCGACCCGCCTGCAGCCGGCACGGTCCGCACGGTCCGATCGGGTCCGCGGGTGGGCGTGAGTGGACCGGGCGGTGACGACGCGGCATACCCGTGGCGGCTGTGGCTTGACGGCGAGCCGACGGTGTCCGCCTATCGCCCCGCCAAGCGCCGCTGACGGCGCCCGGGTCGCCGTCGGCGATTCGCCGCGAGCAGCGGGGTTCGCCGGGAGCGGGCGGGATACGGCAGGCTGGGTCAGGGTCGGCGGCGCTGGTGCCGGCCGAGACGCACCCGAAAGGACCCGACGATCGTGGCCGACATTCTCGACGAGCTGCAATGGCGCGACTCGGTGGCGCAGACCACCGACGACGCGTCGTTGCGGGAGGCACTCGCGAACGGGCCGATCACGGTCTACTGCGGTTTCGACCCGACCGCGCCGTCGCTGCACTTCGGCAACCTCGTTCAGCTTGTCGTGTTGCGCCGCTTGCAACGGGCCGGTCACCGGGTGATCTGCCTTGTCGGCGGGTCGACGGGTTTGGTCGGTGACCCGCGGCCGACCGCTGAGCGGGTGCTCAAGACGAAGGACGAGGCTGCGGCCAATGTCGCCCGGATCAAGGAGTTGGTGCGGCCGTTCCTGGACTTCGATGGCACAGACCCGGCCGCCACCCATCCGGCGGTCCTGGTGGACAACCTCGACTGGACCGCGCCGATGTCGGCGTTGGACTTCCTACGTGACATCGGCAAGCACTTTCGGGTCAACCAGATGATCCGCAAGGAGGCGGTGGCGCGACGGTTGGAGAGCCAGGAGGGCATCTCCTACACCGAGTTCTCTTACCAGTTGCTCCAGGCGCTCGACTTCCTGCACCTCTACCAGGCCCATGGGTGCACGCTGCAGACCGGCGGTTCGGACCAGTGGGGCAACCTGACGGCTGGTGTCGACCTGATCCACCGAGTCGAAGGGGTCGCGGTGCATGCCCTGGCGACCCCGCTGCTCGTCGACGCGGCCGGGCAGAAGTTCGGCAAATCGGAGGGCAACGCCGTGTGGTTGTCGGCGGACATGACCAGTCCGTATGCGCTCTACCAGTATTTCCTCAACGTCGAGGACGCCTCGGTGATCGGGCTACTCAAGGTCCTGACCGACGCCGACCTGGATGAGATCGCCGAGCTGGAGAGGTCGGTGCGAGCGGAGCCGTTCCGTCGGGCGGCTCAGCGCCGGCTGGCGCAGGCGGTGACGACGCTCGCGCACGGAGATTCCGTGAGCGCCTCTGTGCAGGCGGCATCGGAGGCCATCTTCGGCCGGGGAGATCTGCGCGCTCTCGACGCGGCGACACTGCGCGACGCAACGGCTGAGCTGCCCAGCGCCGCGCTGCCGGCCGGCGCCACCGTGGTCGATGCCCTCGTTGCCTCCGGGCTCGCTGACTCTCGCAACGCCGCCCGCCGAATCGTGGGGGAGGGGGGTGTCTCCCTCAACAGCGTCAAGGTGAGCGATCCGGAGACGCTCGTCACGGAGGCCGACTTCCTGCATGGGTATGCCGCCCTGCTGCGCCGCGGCCGCAAGTCACAGGCCGCGCTATTGCGCGGCTGACAGCCCAGAGCCCTTGCGGTACAGCCCAATTCGTCCCCCAGCACACGGCCGATTTGGCCCGGGCGGCCGCACCGGTTAGGGTTTCAACCCGTTGGCCCGCTGGGAGGAACGGACGCCACGCCCTGAGCTTGAGGGCGGCGGCCGGTCCCGCAGACTGACTCTCCGACTGGGCCTCGGCACAACCGAGCCACGACTAGATCTGCCCGCCGATCGCCTGACCGCGACGGCGCCGGGAGACCGAAAGATCTGCTAGAGTCGGTGACCCACCCGCAGAGAGCCAAGCGCGCTCGATCCGCGGCCCGGACGCCCCATCGTGAGGCGGACGAGCGGATTTGACGCCCAAGAGAGACGCGGGTAAAGTTAAAGGGTTGCCCCAAAACATGGCCTGAAGGGTCCTGTGATGGTGAGCGTCCGAACCTTGAGAACTCAACAGCGTGCCAAAAATCGATGCCAATAACCTCGTCTTGAGGTGCAGGTGACACGGCCGCCAGGTCGTGCCCACGGCGCCTCGAACGAAAATCCTTTGGTTGACAATGAACAACAGCTAGTTGTTCTTGCTCAGTCAGTGAAACAACCCTTCGTGGGTAGCAGTTTCCGCCGACCTTGAGTCGACGGAGCAGAACTTCAACGGAGAGTTTGATCCTGGCTCAGGACGAACGCTGGCGGCGTGCTTAACACATGCAAGTCGAACGGTGACGAGGAGCTTGCTCCTCTGATCAGTGGCGAACGGGTGAGTAACACGTGAGTAACCTGCCCCAGACTCTGGGATAACAGTTGGAAACAGCTGCTAATACCGGATATGAGACGAAGAGGCATCTCTATCGTCTGGAAAGTTTTCGGTCTGGGATGGACTCGCGGCCTATCAGCTTGTTGGTGAGGTAATGGCTCACCAAGGCGACGACGGGTAGCCGGCCTGAGAGGGCGACCGGCCACACTGGGACTGAGACACGGCCCAGACTCCTACGGGAGGCAGCAGTGGGGAATATTGCACAATGGGCGAAAGCCTGATGCAGCGACGCCGCGTGAGGGATTAAGGCCTTCGGGTTGTAAACCTCTTTCAGCAGGGAAGAAGCGAAAGTGACGGTACCTGCAGAAGAAGCACCGGCTAACTACGTGCCAGCAGCCGCGGTAATACGTAGGGTGCGAGCGTTGTCCGGAATTATTGGGCGTAAAGAGCTTGTAGGCGGTTTGTCGCGTCTGCAGTGAAAATCCGGGGCTCAACCCCGGACTTGCTGTGGGTACGGGCAGACTAGAGTATGGTAGGGGAGACCGGAATTCCTGGTGTAGCGGTGGAATGCGCAGATATCAGGAGGAACACCGATGGCGAAGGCAGGTCTCTGGGCCATAACTGACGCTGAGAAGCGAAAGCATGGGGAGCGAACAGGATTAGATACCCTGGTAGTCCATGCCGTAAACGTTGGGCGCTAGGTGTGGGACTCATTCCACGAGTTCCGTGCCGCAGCTAACGCATTAAGCGCCCCGCCTGGGGAGTACGGCCGCAAGGCTAAAACTCAAAGGAATTGACGGGGGCCCGCACAAGCGGCGGAGCATGCGGATTAATTCGATGCAACGCGAAGAACCTTACCAAGGCTTGACATATACCGGAAACATCCAGAGATGGGTGCCCCGCAAGGTCGGTATACAGGTGGTGCATGGTTGTCGTCAGCTCGTGTCGTGAGATGTTGGGTTAAGTCCCGCAACGAGCGCAACCCTCGTTCTATGTTGCCAGCGCGTAATGGCGGGGACTCATAGGAGACTGCCGGGGTCAACTCGGAGGAAGGTGGGGATGACGTCAAATCATCATGCCCCTTATGTCTTGGGCTTCACGCATGCTACAATGGCCGGTACAAAGGGCTGCGATACCGCAAGGTGGAGCGAATCCCAAAAAACCGGTCTCAGTTCGGATTGGGGTCTGCAACTCGACCCCATGAAGTCGGAGTCGCTAGTAATCGCAGATCAGCAACGCTGCGGTGAATACGTTCCCGGGCCTTGTACACACCGCCCGTCAAGTCACGAAAGTCGGTAACACCCGAAGCCGGTGGCCCAACCCTTGTGGAGGGAGCCGTCGAAGGTGGGACTGGCGATTGGGACTAAGTCGTAACAAGGTAGCCGTACCGGAAGGTGCGGCTGGATCACCTCCTTTCTAAGGAGCACTGGCCACCTCGGTGGTCCAGAGCCTGGCCACGGACATACGCTTCGTGGCAGGTGCTCAAGGGTGGAACATCGATTAGTTGGCGTCGTCGCATCACGCGACTCTGAGTACAGGCCTTCGGGCCGTGGAAAAGAGTACGAGGAGCGCCGGCGCCTGGCACGTTGTTGGGTCCTGAAGGCTCGGGCGAAAGCGCGACCTTCGGTCGGGAACACCGATCTGGACCCCAGCAGCCCACGAACCTCCGTCATCGGCGGCAGGCGTGGGGCTTTGCGGGGGGATCCGCCCGTACGTTGAGAACTACACAGTGGACGCGAGCATCTTTGTGGCTCAAGTTTTTAAGGGCACACGGTGGATGCCTTGGTACCAGGAACCGAAGAAGGACGTAGGAATCTGCGATAAGCCTCGGGGAGTCGATAACCAGACTGTGATCCGAGGATTTCCGAATGGGGAAACCCGGCTGGAGGCAAGTCCAGTCACCCCTGCCTGAACACATAGGGCAGGTGGAGGGAACGTGGGGAAGTGAAACATCTCAGTACCCACAGGAAGAGAAAGCAACCGCGATTCCGTGAGTAGTGGCGAGCGAAAGCGGAAGAGGCTAAACCGATCATGCGTGATAGCTGTCAGGCGTTGTATGGTCGGGGTCGTGGGACCTCTTGGTCGGCTCTGACAGGCCGGCATGGAGTCAAAAATTCGCGTTATAGTCGAAGGGCATTGAAAGGCCCGGCACAGAGGGTGCAACCCCCGTAGACGAAATGGCGCGAACTCCATAGAGCAATCCCAAGTAGCACGGGGCCCGAGAAATCCCGTGTGAATCTGGCGGGACCACCCGCTAAGCCTAAATATTCCCTGGTGACCGATAGCGGACAAGTACCGTGAGGGAAAGGTGAAAAGTACCCCGTGAGGGGAGTGAAATAGATCCTGAAACCGTGTGCCTACAATCCGTCGGAGCCTCCTTGTGGGGTGACGGCGTGCCTTTTGAAGAATGAGCCTGCGAGTTAGTGCTCGGTGGCGAGGTTAACCCGTGTGGGGAAGCCGTAGCGAAAGCGAGTCCAAATAGGGCGTATGAGTCGCCGGGTCTAGACCCGAAGCGGAGTGATCTACCCATGGCCAGGTTGAAGCGCAGGTAAGACTGCGTGGAGGACCGAACCCACTTAGGTTGAAAACTGAGGGGATGAGCTGTGGGTAGGGGTGAAAGGCCAATCAAACTCCGTGATAGCTGGTTCTCCCCGAAATGCATTTAGGTGCAGCGTCACGTGTTTCTTACCGGAGGTAGAGCTACTGGATAGCCGATGGGCCTCACCAGGTTACTGACGTTAGCCAAACTCCGAATGCCGGTAAGTGAGAGCGTGGCAGTGAGACTGCGGGGGATAAGCTCCGTAGTCGAGAGGGAAACAGCCCAGATCACCAGCTAAGGTCCCTAAGCGTGTGCTAAGTGGGAAAGGATGTGGAGTTGCAACGACAACCAGGAGGTTGGCTTAGAAGCAGCCACCCTTTAAAGAGTGCGTAATAGCTCACTGGTCAAGTGATTCCGCGCCGACAATGTAGCGGGGCTCAAGCACACCACCGAAGCTGTGGCATTGACACTTTGCCCGGCCGTGATGTCTGAGGACTCACGGTCCAAGCGTGTTGATGGGTAGGGGAGCGTCGTGTGGCCAGGGAAGCGGCGGAGTGATCCAGCCGTGGAGGCTACACGAGTGAGAATGCAGGCATGAGTAGCGAAAGACGGGCGAGAAACCCGTCCGCCGAATAACCAAGGGTTCCAGGGTCAAGCTAATCTGCCCTGGGTAAGTCGGGACCTAAGGCGAGGCCGACAGGCGTAGTCGATGGACATCCGGTTGATATTCCGGAACCGGCGAAGAACCGCCCATACCGAACCTCGTGATGCTAAGCGCCTGAAACCTGGTGACGTCTTCGGACTGACCGAGGCGGAGCGCGCGACCCAATCAAGTAGTAGGTAAGCAATGGAGAGACGCAGGAAGGTAGCCGAACCGCGGCGATGGTAGTCCGCGGGTAAGGGTGTAGGGCGAGGTGTAGGCAAATCCGCACCTCATGTGCCTGAGACCTGACACGGACCCGTAAGGGGAAGTCGGTAATCCTATGCTGCCAAGAAAATCTTCTAGCGAGGTTCGAGCCGCCCGTACCCCAAACCGACTCAGGTGGTTAGGTAGAGAATACCAAGGCGATCGAGTGAATCGTGGTTAAGGAATTCGGCAAAATACCCCCGTAACTTCGGGAGAAGGGGGGCCCAGAGGGTGACGGGACTTGCTCCCCGAGCCTGAACGGCCGCAGAGACCAGGGAGAAGCGACTGTTTACTAAAAACACAGGTCCGTGCCAAGTCGCAAGACGATGTATACGGACTGACGCCTGCCCGGTGCTGGAACGTTAAGGGGACCGGTTAGCCTCACGGCGAAGCTGAGAACTTAAGCGCCAGTAAACGGCGGTGGTAACTATAACCATCCTAAGGTAGCGAAATTCCTTGTCGGGTAAGTTCCGACCTGCACGAATGGCGTAACGACTTCTCCACTGTCTCAACCACGAACTCGGCGAAATTGCACTACGAGTAAAGATGCTCGTTACGCGCAGAAGGACGGAAAGACCCCGGGACCTTTACTACAGCTTGGTATTGGTGTTCGGAACGGCTTGTGTAGGATAGGTGGGAGGCTTTGAAGTCGACACGCCAGTGTCGGTGGAGCCAACGTTGAAATACCACTCTGGTCGTTCTGGATGTCTAACCTCGGTCCGTGATCCGGATCAGGGACAGTGCCTGGTGGGTAGTTTAACTGGGGCGGTTGCCTCCTAAAAAGTAACGGAGGCGCCCAAAGGTTCCCTCAGCCTGGTTGGCAATCAGGTTTTGAGTGTAAGTGCACAAGGGAGCTTGACTGTGAGACTGACAAGTCGAACAGGGACGAAAGTCGGGACTAGTGATCCGGCGGTGGCTTGTGGAAGCGCCGTCGCTCAACGGATAAAAGGTACCCCGGGGATAACAGGCTGATCTTGCCCAAGAGTCCATATCGACGGCATGGTTTGGCACCTCGATGTCGGCTCGTCGCATCCTGGGGCTGGAGTAGGTCCCAAGGGTTGGGCTGTTCGCCCATTAAAGCGGTACGCGAGCTGGGTTTAGAACGTCGTGAGACAGTTCGGTCCCTATCCTCTGCGCGCGCAGGAAACTTGAGAAGGGCTGTCCCTAGTACGAGAGGACCGGGATGGACGAACCTCTGGTGTGTCAGTTGTTCTGCCAAGAGCACCGCTGATTAGCTACGTTCGGGAGTGATAACCGCTGAAAGCATCTAAGCGGGAAGCATGCTTCAAGATGAGGTTTCCATGGGGTTTACCCCGAGAGGCTCCCAGCTAGACTACTGGGTTGATAGGCCGGATGTGGAAGTGCGGTAACGCACGGAGCTGACCGGTACTAATAAGCCGATAACTTGACTACAAAGATTCTACGCGTCCACTGTGTGGTTCCCGAGGTACGGTCGGGAACGATTGATATCTCCATAGAGTTACGGCTGCCATAGCGAAGGGGAAACGCCCGGCTCCATTCCGAACCCGGAAGCTAAGCCCTTCAGCGCCGATGGTACTGCACTGGTGACGGTGTGGGAGAGTAGGACGCAGCCGGACATACTTTCGCGAGAGCGCCCCCGGAGTCATCCGGCGGGCGCTCTCTGCAATTGTTCGGTATCAAGTTCCTGAGGAGGACGACGGTGGACCAGAACGCCAGAAGGGACGGCGAAGCCCGCGGACGTCGGGCTGCCGGTGCGGGAGCTAACCGCTCAAGATCGGCGACGCCGGCTGGCGCCCCACGATCGGGCGGCGGGCGCCCGGCGGATCGCCCCACCCGTGGCTCTGGATCACCTCAACAGGCGTCACCTCAACAGGCGTCACCTCGACGGACTGCCCATTCCTCCGATCGGGCCGGCGCTGGGCGTGAGGAGCCCGGCGCCCGGGGGGGAGCGCGGTTGGCTCCCAAGACGCCCCGACTGCCGGAGCCGGCAATCGCCAGCGGGGTGACGGGACGCGAGCTCGATCGAGCGGTCTGGACCCAGTTGCGGACGCTGAGCAAGGAGAACGCGGAGGGGGTGGCGCAGCATCTTGTCATGGTGGCTCGACTGCTTGAGGACGATATCGAGGCGGCCCAGGCTCATGCTGAGACGGCTGTCCGGCGGGCGGGGCGCGTTCCGGCAGCTCGGGAGGCGCTTGGATTGGTCGCCTACCGGCGAGGTGATTGGGCCCGTGCATTGGGAGAATTCCGCACAGTCCGGCGCCTTTCGGGTTCCAATCATCTTCTGCCTTTGATGGTCGACTGCGAGCGCGCCCTCGGGAACCGGGAACGCGCCCTGGGTCTGGCGATGGCTCCTGAGGCACGATCGCTGGATCTCGAGGACCGGATCGAGCTGGCGATCGTGGTCTCCGGCATTCGCCGCGATCTCGGTCAGCCCGAGGCCGCGGCCGCCGGCCTGGAGATCCCCGAGTTGGCCACATCGTCGCGAACCCCCTGGGCCGCCCGGCTGCGCTATGCCTATGCAGAGGCGCAACTGGCCCTCGGGGACGTCGCCGGTGCTCGTCGCTGGTTCTCCCGGGCCGCCGACGCCGACACCGATCTGGCTACTGATGCCGCCGAGCGCCTCGAGGAGCTTGACGGCGTTGCCTACACCGACCTGTTGGCCGACGAGGATGGAGCGAGCGTCGTCCTCGACGTCGACGACGAGAGTGATGATTGAGCCCACGCCTCTGCTCGCGGCATACCGGGCGGTCGTGTGTGATCTCGATGGCGTCGTGTATCGCGGGTCGCAAGCCATCCCGTTCGCCGTCAGCGCTCTCGCCCAGGCGCGCGGGTTCGTGCCCGTCACCTTCGCCACCAATAACGCCTCCCGCCACCCCGACGAAGTGGCTGCGGCTCTGTGCTCGATCGGCCTCGAGACACGCGGGACCGACGTACTGACGAGTGCCCAGGCCGGCGCGGCGAGGCTCGCCCGCGACTTCCCAGCGGGCACTCCGGTCCTGGCCGTCGGAGGTCCGGGAGTCGCAGCCGCCGTGGCCGAGGCAGGCCTCACTCCGGTCACCGGCGGTACCGACGCACCGGCGGTGCTTCAGGGGTGGGGCCGTGAGGTGACCGTCGGGGATCTCGCGACCGCATCGATCGCCGTAGCTCGGGGTGCGCGCTGGGTCGCGACGAATACCGACCGCACGCTACCCACGGCCGCTGGCCTGGTGCCGGGCAACGGAACGCTCGTCGCGGCGGTCAGGGAGGCCAGCGGGGGGCGGCCGGAGGTCGTTGGCAAGCCAAGCCCGGACATGCTCCACGAGGCCGCTCGGCGGCTCGGTGTCGCGCTGGCCGGCGTCTTGGTCATCGGGGATCGACTGGACACCGACATCGCGGCTGCGGTTGGCGCCGGGATCGATTCCCTGTGGGTGCTCACCGGTGTGCATGGCCTCGCCGACCTAGCAGGGTCGGCATTCACTCCGACGTATGCCGCCGCAGACCTCCGAGCAGTGCACCAGTCGCCTCCGGTGGTGGCGCGCGACGCGATGACCTGGACCACCTCGGGGCTGACCGCACGCGTGAACGAGGGTGCCACCGGCGTTGAAATCGACAGTTGGGGCAGACCTGACATTCCCGACCCGAACGCCTTGGTGGCGTTGGGATTTCGTGTTCTGGTCGATCTGCGCGGGGATGGCTGTCCTGCCGAGCGGCTGGCGGTTCTCGGGGAGAGCTTCGACGCAAGTCTGCATTGTGCCGTCGCCGAGCAGTAGCGTTACACCATCGACCAGGAGGAACAACATGTCGTTCGACAGCATCCGCGGCTATGTCCAGATCGCCTCAGGAATCGGCGAGGCCACACGGGCCCGGGCGGTGGATATCGCATCTGAGCTCGTCTCGGTGATGAGCAGGGCCAACCCGACGGAGATGGCTTCCTATGTCACCGCGCTTGCCGACGAGGCGATCGGCTCGGCTAAGGCCAACCGAGAGATGCTCATCGACCTGATCCGCTCCGAAGTCAGCGACCTCATCGATTCCTCGGCCACGGTTGCCAAAGTTACCGATCTCGACGGAGTGAAGGCAGCGCTACGTCAGCTTGCTGACGATCTTGAGGGCGTGCGCAGCCAGATCGGCAGTGAGTCGCCGGCCAGGCTTGTCACCAACAGCGCGGCCGCGGTGGCGACGGCGGCGAGCTCCGTCCGGGGCAAGGCGAAAGCGGCGCCGCGGGCAGCTGCCTCCGATAGCCGTATGACCGAGAGCCGGCCCAAGGTCAAGAGGGTCCCCAGCCGGCCTCGAGGCAGCGCGCTCACCGCGCCCGCCACCAGCAGTGAAGCAACGCCGACGGTCAAGCGCGTGACCGGTTCCGCGCCCGAGACGGCTCCCCAGCCGGCCACCGTCCGCAAACTTACGGTGCCGTCGGCGAAGAAGGCATCGCCTCCGCCGAAGCAGGCGGCGCCTGCTCCTGCGGCGAAGAAGGCAGCGCCGGCGGCGAAGGAAGCGGTCCCGGCGGCGAAGAAGGTGGCACCTGCCCCGGCGGCGAAGAAGGCAGCGCCTGCCCCGGCGGCGAAGAAGGCAGCGCCTGCGGTGAAGAAGGCAGCGCCTGCCCCGGCGGCGAAGAAGGCAGCGCCTGCGGTGAAGAAGGCAGCGCCTGCCCCGGCGGCGAAGAAGGCAGCGCCGGCGGTGAAGAAGGCGGCTCCGGCGGCGAAGAAGGCAGCACCTGCCCCGGCGGCGAAGAAGGCAGCACCTGCCCCGGCGGCGAAGAAGGCAGCGCCCGCCCCGGCGGCGAAGAAGGCAGCGCCCGCCCCGGCGGCGAAGAAGGCAGCGGCCGCTGTGACGACGACCAACGATGACGCACCGACCTCGCCTGCGTTGCCCTCGCCGGTGCTGGCTGCCCCTGTCCCAGTGGCGGCCGCCCCAACGACGGATGCAGCCCCAACGACGGATGCAGCCCCAACGACGGATGCAGCCCCATCGACGTCCGAGTGACCCCCGCGCTGGGTGAGGGCGTCGACCAACAGGTGGTCGACGCCACGGACGTCGAGGGGTCGGCGCCCTCGGTCCTGCTCCCGGCCCCCTCGCCCGAGCCGCCGCACACCGGCGACCAACGGGTCGACGACGCACTCGGTGCGTTATACACGTCTCTCGCCGGTGACTTCGACGCCCAGATCGAGGCAGCCGACGCAGCCGGCCGAACCCTTCACGGCCGCCTTCAGGACCTCGAATCCTCGTGAGCCCCAGGGTCTGCACACGGTGAGTCGAGGTGAGCCGACAGCAACGTCGGCGCGGCTGGATATCGAGCTGGTCCGCAGGGGTTTGGCTCGGTCGCGCACGACGGCTGCCGAGGTCATTTCACGCGGCCTGGTCAGTGTCGACGGCCAGGTCGTGCGTCGACCGGCCCGCCATGTTGAGCCCGGCGAGGTCATCGACCTGTTCGGGCCCGGCGAGCCGTGGGTGGGCCGTGCGGCATACAAGCTGCTGGGGGCGCTGGACGCGTTCGCGTCCCAGGGATTGAGCGTCGAAGGACGCCGGTGCCTCGATATCGGGGCGAGCACGGGAGGGTTCACCCAGGTCCTGCTGCACCATGGCGCGTCGCTGGTCGTTGCGCTCGACGTGGGCCATGACCAACTCGCGCCGCAGCTCGCAAGCAACCCCCGCGTCGTCGAACGATCCCGGATCAACATTCGGGATGTTGCGTCGGAGGACCTCGGTGGCCCCTTCGATGTCGTCGTCGCGGATCTGAGCTTCATCTCCCTGCGGTTGGTCCTCGGGACCGTGGCCGACCTCGTGGCGGCCGATGGCGACGTCATCGCGCTCATCAAGCCCCAGTTCGAAGTCGGCCGTGCGCGGTTGGGCAAGGGCGGCATCGTGCGAGATCAGGTTGCCCGAATCGAGGCGATCCGTGGGGTCGTCGACACTGCCGCTTCGCTGGGTCTGCGCCTGGCGGGTCTCCTCGCGAGTCCCCTGACGGGCTCCACCGGTAACCAGGAGTATCTAGGCTGGTGGTCGGCCCACAGTGCGCTCGGGCCGAGCGACGTCGACATCGAGAGGGTGGTCACCGGGATGGATCACGACCGATGACCCGCCGCGTCCTGCTCGTCCCGCATCCGCGACGCCCCGACATCGCCGACATCACCCACGACGTCGCCACCAGGTTGGCCGCCGCGGGGGTGACCACCGTCATGACGACGGCCGATGCCGCCGCTTACCCACCGGGCGATCTCGGACCGGTCGTGCTCACCGACGACGACGTCCCGGGGCGGGGCAGCGAGCTCGTGCTCGTGCTCGGGGGCGACGGGACGATCCTGCGGGGCGCGGAAATGGCCAGAGGTACCGACACCCCACTGCTCGGGATCAATCTCGGTAAGGTCGGCTTCCTCGCGGAGGTCGAGATGGCCGACCTCGCCACGACCGTCGAGCGGATCGTCGAGGTCGACTACGTGGTCGAGCAGCGGATGACGCTCGACGTCGCCGTCAGCCATGGTGCCCGGATCGACACGACGACCTGGGCCCTCAACGAAGTGAGCATCGAGAAGGCCTCCCGCGAACGCATGCTCGAAGTCACCGTGGAGATCGACGGGCGTCCACTGTCTACCTGGGGGTGCGACGGGGTCATCGTCGCGACACCAACCGGCTCGACGGCATACGCGTTCTCGGCCGGGGGCCCAGTGGTGTGGCCCGACGTCGAGGCGATCCTCCTCGTCCCTAACTCCGCCCATGCCCTCTTTGCGCGGCCGGTCGTCGTCGGTCCGCGATCGCGTCTGGCGGTCGAGGTTATCCGCGATGCTGAGGGACACGGCGTGCTGTGGTGCGACGGCCGCAGGGCCGTCGACCTTGCTCCGGGGGCCCGTATCGATGTCTGTCGTTCCGAGGTCCCCCTGCGCCTGGCGAGGCTCTCGAACGCCCCCTTCACCGACCGACTCGTCGAGAAGTTCGACCTCTCCGTCGCCGGGTGGCGCGGCAACGGCTCCCCTCGGGGGCAGGGCACCGACCGCTGACCGCCACTGCTGACCGCCACTGCTGACCGCCACTGCTGACCGCCAGTCCTGACCCCCCGCGTCGTCGCGGACGTCGCGCGTGCATCGTCGGCGGGAGATGCTGCCGTCATCGCCCGGGCCTAGTCTGTCCAGCGTGCTCCATGAGCTGCGCATCAGAGACCTCGGCGTCATCGACGAGGCCCTCTTGAGACTGCACCCGGGGCTGACGGTCCTCAGCGGCGAGACCGGTGCGGGAAAGAGCATGGTCGTGCAGGGACTGGGCCTGTTGCTCGGCGCCCGCGCCGACTCGGGGTTGGTCCGAGCGGGCCGCCCCCTGCTCGCGGTCGAGGGCATCATCGGTGTGCCCCCAGGCCACCCGGCACTTGCCCGCGCCCATGATGCGGGGGGCGAGATCGACGACGGAGAACTCGTGCTGGCCCGGACGGTCAGCGCGCAGGGGCGCTCAAGGGCGCATGTGGGCGGACGGACCGCTCCAGTGAGCGTCCTTGCCGAGCTTGGGGAGTTGCTCGTCGCCGTCCACGGCCAGGCGGATCAATGGCGACTGCGCCGCGGCGACGAGCATCGGGACGTCCTCGACGGCTTTGGCGGCGCTGCGGTCGCCGAAGCGCGCACCGCATACGAGCAGTCGTATGCCGCGCTGAGCACGGCGCGGACCGAGCGCGACCGCCTTGCCGTTCTCGACCGCGACCGGGCTCGCGAGGTCGACTCGCTCACCGCAGCCCTTGAACATCTCGAGCGTGTCAACCCCGCGCCGGGGGAGGATGCGGCGCTGCGTGCCGAAGACGAGCGCCTGGCCCATGCTGAGGCTCTGCGCGAGGCGGTCGGCACCGCGCACAGCCTGCTGCTCGGGGCAGGGGACGAATATGGCGCCGACGAAGTCGTCGCCGCCGTCGACCTGATCGGCCGCGCGCGAGCCGCCCTCGGGGCCGTGCTGCACCACGACGCCCAGGTCGCAGACCTCGACGGACGGCTGGCCGACGTCGGCTACCAGCTCATCGACCTCGGCGGCGACCTCGGTGGCTACCTCGCCGACCTCGACGCCGACCCGTCGCGGCTGGCCTGGGTGCAGCAGCGGCGCGCCGATCTGCTCGCCCTCACGCGGCGCTACGGCGAGTCCGTCGACGAGGTCCTCAACTGGGGCCAACAGGCAGCCGCGCGGCTCGACGTGCTACTCAGCGCGGACGCCCGGTTGGCCACCATCGAGGCCGAACTCAATGGCCTTGCTGCCGCTGTCACGCGTGACGCCTCGGCATTGACCGAGCAACGTCGCAGTGCCGCAAGGCGATTCGAGTCCGCCGTGGGAGCAGAGTTGAGCCACCTGGCGATGGGGTCGGCACGGATCCAAGTCGCCCTCACCGCACGCGAGCCCGGGCAGAACGGCGCAGAGGACGTCGAGATCCAGCTCGCCGCCAACTCCGGCCAGGCGGCGCGATCGGTGGCCAAGGCCGCCAGCGGTGGCGAGCTGTCCCGCCTCATGCTCGCCATCGAGGTGGTGACCTCACCGCAGCCGCACCCCTCTTCCCCGGATGCCGGGTCCCCCCAGCCCCCCTCTTCGCCGGCCTTGCCGACGTTCGTCTTCGACGAGGTCGACGCTGGCGTCGGCGGCCGGGCCGCCCTCGACGTAGGAGCCCGGCTGGCTGCACTCGCCCAGCACGCCCAGGTCATCGTCGTCACACACCTTGCCCAGGTTGCGGCGTACGCCGACCGCCATCTCGTGGTTCGCAAGGACGACGACGGCACGGTATCCGCGAGCTCGGTCATCGAGGTCGACGGCGATGAGCGGCTGCGCGAGCTCGCGCGGATGATGGGAGGCGGCCAGAGCGACGCCGGCCTCGAGCACGCCCGTGAGTTACTGGCGAGCGCACGCGGCATACCGAGGGGGCAGGCAAGGACGGGTGACGCGACGCGGCGCGCCGACGCGACGGCGCCATGAACGTGTGATCCTCGGACATCACAGTAGACTGGCCTCCCGTGGCCGTGATGACGAAACACATCTTCGTGACCGGGGGTGTCGCCTCGTCGCTTGGTAAGGGGCTCACCGCGTCGAGCCTGGGGCATCTGCTCCGCAGCCGGGGGTTGCGGGTGACGATGCAGAAGCTCGACCCCTACCTCAATGTCGACCCCGGAACGATGAATCCCTTCCAACACGGTGAGGTGTTCGTCACCGACGACGGCGCGGAGACCGACCTCGACATCGGCCACTACGAGCGTTTTCTCGACGTCAACCTCATCGGTGCCGCCAACGTGACGACCGGGCAGATCTACAGCAGTGTCATCGCCAAGGAGCGCCGCGGGGAATACCTCGGCGACACCGTCCAGGTCATCCCGCACATCACCAACGAGATCAAGGCGCGGATGCGGACGCTGGCGACCGGAACCGCCGACGCGCCCGACCTCATCATCACCGAGATCGGCGGCACCGTCGGCGACATCGAGAGCCTGCCTTTCCTCGAGGCCGCGCGCCAGGTGCGCCACGACATCGGGCGCGATAACTGCTTCTTCCTGCACGTTTCCCTCGTGCCCTACCTCGCGCCCAGCGGGGAACTCAAGACAAAGCCCACCCAGCACTCCGTCGCCGCCCTGCGCCAGGTCGGCATCCAGCCCGACGGGCTCGTTCTGCGAGCGGACCGCCCGATCCCCGACGCGATCAAGCGCAAGATTTCGCTCATGTGCGACGTCGAGGTCGAGGCGTGTGCGGCGGCCGTCGACGCTTCGTCGATCTATGACATCCCCAAGGTCCTGCACGGCGAGGGCCTGGACGCGTACGTCATCCGGAGGCTCGGTCTGAACTTCCGAGACGTCAACTGGACGTCTTGGAACGAGATGCTCAAGCGCGTCCACGACCCCGAGCACCACGTCGAGATCGCACTCGTCGGCAAGTACATCGATCTGCCCGACGCGTATCTCTCGGTGACCGAGGCGCTGCGAGCAGGCGGCTTCCATCACGACGCCAGGGTGAGCGTGCGGTGGGTGGCCAGCGACGAATGTCAGACCGAGGCCGGCGCCCAGAAGGCGCTGGGGGGAGTCGACGCCGTCCTCGTCCCCGGCGGCTTCGGCGTGCGAGGGATCGAGGGAAAGCTCGGCGCCCTCCGTTGGGCACGCGAGCGCCAGGTGCCGACGCTGGGCATCTGCCTCGGCCTGCAGTGCATGGTCATCGAATACGCCCGCACCGTGCTCGGCATCGCCGACGCCTCCTCCAGCGAGTTCGACCCGCAGACGCCACACCCTGTTGTCGCGACGATGGCCGAGCAGAAGGCCTTCGTGGAAGGGGCGGGAGACCTCGGCGGCACGATGCGCCTTGGCCTGTATGCCGCCCGCTTGCGCCCCGGCACGGTCGTCGCGGCGGCATACGGCCGGGGCGAGGTCCACGAGCGTCACCGCCACCGCTATGAGGTGAACAACGCCTATCGCGAGCAGCTCGAGGCGGCCGGGCTGGTCTTCTCCGGGTTCTCGCCGGATGGGTCACTCGTGGAGTTCCTCGAACTGCCGGCCGACGTCCACCCCTATTACGTCTCCACGCAGGCGCACCCCGAGTTCCTCTCCCGGCCCAACCGTGCTCACCCGCTCTTCGCCGGCCTGGTGGGCGCTGCCCTGGACCGGCAGCGCGCCCAACGCTTGGTCGAGGTCGAGCGGCCCAGCCGCCAAGACGTCCCCGCTCTCGAGCCCGCTGTCGAGGCGGCCCACCCGGCTGCCGTCGGCTGACGTGTCCATCGACGCACCATTGGCCAGCCGCGCGGAACTCGTCGATGTCATCGACTCCAAACCGGTCCTGGCCACCGACGTGCTCTGGCGTGGCCTGATCTTTGACGTCCGCCGCGACCAGGTGCAGTTGGACTCCGGGGAGGTGGTTACCCGCGATTACGCCGATCATCCCGGTGCGGTACTCATCCTCGCGCTGCGCCAGATCGACGGATTCGACCACCTGGCGATGATCCGCCAGTACCGCCACGCCTGTCGCTCCTACTTGTGGGAGTTGCCCGCCGGTCTGCTCGACGTGCCCGGCGAGCCGCCATGGGAGGCGGCTGCGCGTGAGCTGCGCGAGGAGGTCGATCTGGTCGCCGCGCGGTGGGAGGTCGTCATCGACGCGTATGCCTCGGCCGGCGCTTTCCCGGAGGCCTACCGCGTCTTCCTCGCCCGCGAGCTCGCGGCAGCACCCGGGCCGGCCCACCAACGAACTGGCGAGGAGGCCGACCTCACCGTCCGTTGGGTGTCGCTCGACGACGCGTATGCCGCCGTGCTCGCCGGGCAGTTGCACAACCCTGGAGCGATGCTCGGCATCATGGCGGCGTGGGGCTCGCGGGCCCAGGGCTGGGCCACGCTTCGCGCCCACGATTCGCCCTGGCCGGAGCACCCGGCATACCGGCAGTAGTTCGCCCGTGGAATCACCTCCGGGGGCCTCGCACCCGCCCGAGAGTGCGCCTGCGGGCTCCGGCAGCCGTACGGGGACCTGGCGCGGGCGTCTGCTGCGTGCCGGCGTGGTCACTGTCGCCGTCGCGGCGATCACCCTGGCTGGCGCTCTGGCAGCACTGCGCCTGACAGAACCGCAGGCCGGTCGGCTGATCGAACTCGTGTCCTTCACCCCCGGTGGCGTGGCGGCGTCGGCGCTCGGGCTTGCCGGGATGTGGGGGATCCGCCGGCGGGCGATCCGCAGGGCGGGTGCGGCCATCGCGGCGACGCTGCTGGCTGCGCATGTGAGCTGGGCGGCGCCGCTCCTTCTCGGGTCCGCCCCCGAGCCGGATGTCGCCTGCACCATGCGGGTCATGTCACAGAACTTCGAGGCCGGCGACCCGGCCGCCCTGGCCGACCTCGCGACGACCCTCGCGGTCGACGTGCTCATCGTCGTCGAGGCGTCGCAGGGCGCATTGACGGCCACCCGGGCCAAAGTGGCCACGGTCCTCCCTCATGCGGCAGGAGTCAGCGGCAGCCGCTATGCGCACTCGGTTGTGTTCAGCCGATGGCCCGTGAGCGGTGCTAGCACATCTCGCGACGGGCGGGACACTGCGGTGACGGTTCACTCGCCATGCCTCGGCGACGTCGAGGTCTTGGCCGTTCACCCGGCGCCCCCGAGGTCGGGTGGCAACTGGACCCGCCACTTCCAGGAGATCGAGAGATTCGCCCGCGAGCGTCTCGGACCGGGGTTGGCCACCGGTGAGTCCCGGGTGGTCGTCGCCGGCGACTTCAACGCCACCCTCGACCATGTGCCCCTGCGTCGCCTCCTGGCGTTCGGCTTGCGCGATGCTGCCGAGGCGACGAACGCCGGTTGGCAACCGACGTACCCGGCGCCTGGGTCGACGACCTGGCTTGGTCTGCCGGTGCCGCCGCTGGTGCCTATCGACAGGGTGCTGTTCTCCGGTGGCCTGGCCGTCTCGCACATGTGGCGGGTCACGACAGCGGGGGCCGACCACGTGGGTGTCGTCGCGGACGTCCATCCGGTCCGGGCGCCGAGTTGACGGGCACCGACCCGGGGAGAGGACCCGGTTGGGGGCTATCCCGCGCCGCTCGACGGTGGTTGATCCCACGGTGAGCTCAATCCGGGTCGGTCAACTAACGCCCGGGGCTGAAAGAGCGGGTGACGCGACGGCTGTTGCCACAGCGACACTCGGCGCGTCATCAGCAGCGTCATCAGGCCCGGATCGCGCGCACACCGTCGGTCACCAGCCCCGGCTCTCGCACCGTGGTCACCAGCCCCGGATCGCGCCAACTCGTCCTGCGCTCCCTGACCGCCTGCGACCACTGACCCCTCGGAATCAGTCACTAGACTTCAAAGGCCCTGCTCGACCGGATGTGGGGCCTCCGGCGGCATGTGGGATCGTCGACAGAAGGAATCAGCACCGTGCTTCGCACTCACCAGGCCGGCTCTCTGCGGGCCGCCGACATTGGCCAGACCGTCACGCTCGCCGGCTGGGTGGCCAAGCGGCGCGACCACGGCGCAGTGGCCTTCCTCGACGTTCGTGATGCATCCGGGGTGGTCCAAGTGGTCGCCCGTGACGAGGTGCTCGAGCAGGGCGGCGGTCACGACCTGCGCAACGAATACTGCGTGCAGATCACCGGCGAGGTGCGCATCAGGCCCGAGGGCAACGCGAAACCTGACCTGCCGACCGGCGAGATCGAGGTCGTCGCCGGCGACCTCGCGGTCCTCAACGCGGCCGCACCGCTGCCCTTCCAGATCGACGAGCGGGTCACCGTGGGGGAGGAGACGAGGCTGAGGTATCGCTACCTCGATCTGCGCCGGCCGGCTCCCGCGGCGGCGATCAGGTTGCGTTCGAAGGTCAACGCGGCTGCGCGCGAGGTGCTCGCGACTCACGACTTCGTCGAGATCGAGACGCCGACGATGACTCGCTCGACCCCCGAGGGCGCACGCGATTTCATCGTCCCGGCCCGCCTGGCGCCCGGCTCGTGGTACGCCTTGCCGCAGAGCCCGCAGCTGTTCAAACAGCTGCTCATGGTCGCGGGGATGGAGCGCTACTACCAGATCGCCCGGTGTTATCGCGACGAGGACTTCCGTGCTGACCGGCAGCCGGAGTTCACCCAGCTCGACATCGAGATGAGCTTCGTCGAGCAGGACGACGTGCTCGCCCTCGGAGAGCAGCTTGCCGTCGCCTTGTGGCGACTCATCGGTGTGGACGTCCCCACGCCGCTGCCGCGGCTCACGTATGCCGAGGCGATGGCCCGGTTTGGTACCGACAAGCCCGATACCCGATTCGGGCTCGAACTTGTGGACTGCACGGCCTACTTTGCCGGCACGCCCTTCCGGGTCTTCCATGCCGAGTATGTCGGGGCCGTCGTCATGCCCGGCGGCGCCGGCCAGCCCCGCAAGACCCTCGACGCCTGGCAGGAGTTCGCCAAGCAGCGCGGAGCCAAGGGCCTCGCCTACGTTGTGGTCGGTGACGGAGGCGAACTCGGTGGCCCAGTCCCCAAGAACCTGTCCGAGGCCGAGCGAGCCGGGCTGGCTGCCCACGTGGGCGCGGCTGCTGGCGACTGCGTCTTCTTCGCGGCTGGTCCCGCCAAGGCGTCGCGGGCGTTGCTCGGCGCGGTGCGCCTTGAGATCGCCAGGCGCGGTGAGCTCATCCCGGCCGGCTCCTGGAGTCATCTGTGGGTGGTCGATGCGCCGATGTTCGAGCCGGCGGGGGACGCCGTCGCTGCCGGTGACGTCGCGGTGGGCTCGGGGGCGTGGACGGCGGTCCACCACGCCTTCACCTCGCCGAAGACCGAGTTCCTGGACACCTTCGACGCCGACCCCGGGTCGGCGCTTGCCTACGCCTACGACATGGTCTGCAACGGCAACGAGATCGGCGGAGGGTCGATCCGTATCCACCAGCGCGACGTCCAGGAGCGGGTATTCGCCGTCATGGGGCTCAGCGCGGCCGAGGCCCAGGAGAAGTTCGGGTTCCTGCTGGACGCGTTCAAGTTCGGTGCGCCGCCGCATGGTGGTATCGCGTTCGGATGGGACCGGATCTGCGCATTGTTGTCCGGCGCCGAATCGATCCGAGAGGTCATCGCCTTCCCCAAGTCAGGTGGCGGTTTCGACCCGCTCACCGGCGCTCCCGCGCCGATCACTCGCGAGCAGCGAACAGAGGCTGGTGTCGACGGCCCGGCCAAAGCCCAGCTGGCCTGACGAGCACTGCGGCTAGCCTCAGCTCGTGACCTCCACCGACGGAGCGGACCTCTTCGCTTCCGAGCACGTCCCGCCGCTGGCCGTGCGGATGCGCCCGCGCACGCTGGCCGAGGTACGGGGTCAGGCCCATGCGCTCCAGGTTGGCAGCCCGCTGCGCCGACTTGTCGAGGGCTCGGCCGGCGCGACCGGGCCGTTGTCGGCGATCCTCTGGGGCCCGCCCGGCACCGGAAAGACGACGCTGGCCCACCTGGTGGCCGGCGCATCCGGGCGACGGTTCGTCGAGTTGTCGGCCGTCACCGCCGGCGTCAAGGACGTCCGCGAGGTGATGGAGTCCGCAGCCCGCGAGCGAGACCTCTACGGGCGACATACGGTGCTCTTTCTCGACGAGATCCACCGCTTCAGCAAGGCCCAGCAGGACGCGCTGCTGCCCGGTGTCGAGAACCGTCTCGTCGTGCTCGTCGCCGCGACGACGGAGAACCCAAGCTTCGCCGTCATCGCGCCGTTGCTGTCGAGGTCGGTCATCGTCGCGCTGGTGCCGCTTGTCGACGAGGACGTGAGTGCGCTCATCGACGCCGCGTTGCTGGATGAGCGTGGTTTGGCGGGGAGGTTCACGCTCGCCGCCGAGGCGATGGGCCACCTCGTGCGGATCGCAGGCGGGGATGCCCGCCGGGCGCTCACCGCCCTCGAGGCGGCGGCCGGGGTAGCCGTCGACGAGAGCGCCCTGAGTGTCGAGCCAGCCGACGCGGACGCACAGCAGGTGCCGGTGACGCTCGCGCACGTCGAGCGTGCGGTGGCTCAGGCGGCGGTCCGTTATGACCGCGCCGGCGATCAGCACTTTGACGTGGCATCGGCCCTCATCAAGTCGATGCGCGGCTCCGATGCCGACGCGGCGCTGCACTATCTCGCGCGGATGCTCGAAGCGGGGGAGGACCCGCGCTTCGTGGCCCGCCGGGTGGTGATCGCGGCCAGCGAAGACGTCGGCCTGGCCGATCCGACGGCCCTGCAGACGGCGGTCGCCGCTCTTCACGCGGTGGCCCAGATCGGGATGCCGGAGGCGCGCATCGTGCTCGCGCAGGCCGTCGTCCACGTGGCTCTCGCGCCGAAGTCGAATGCGGCATACCGGGGCATCACCGAGGCGATCGCGGATGTGAGGGCCGGGCGCGGCGGTCAGGTCCCGCTGCCGCTGCGCGGAAGCGGGTATGCCGCCGCGTCTCGGGTGGCGGCGGCCGTGCGCACCGCAGACGCGGCAGCGAGTCGGGGAGGTGCCGGCGTGGGTGTCGCCTCGGATGAGGTGGTCTATCGCTCCCCGCACGACGCACCGGAGGGCGTCCTGGCCCAGCAATACCTGCCTGACGAGCTGGTTGGACGGGTGGACTACTACCGCCCGAGCGGTCGCGGCTTCGAGGAGCGGCTGGCCGCACGATGGCTCTGGCTCAAGGGTGTGCTGCGTCGCTGACCGGGTGGGAGAGCCGCCCGCCGACGGCCTCAGCAGACTCAACCGTGAACGGTGTCATTCGGCGAGCCCGGTAGCCAGCCATGCGATCCCAGCCGCTGGTCGCCTTATCCCACAATGTGAAAGCTGCGGGCCGAAGGACACCCGGCCGAAGAGTTGTGCCCCGAACCGCCCGGCCGGTAACGATTTGTCATCGCTGGACCCTGCCTAGCGACAACTCCACCGATCTGTGACAGGGTGTCGCGATAAGCGGCTGCTCGGGCATTGCCTTCAGCGGGGGGCATAGGCATGGGCGGCCGGTGCCGAGGACGCGCTGGATCGCCCCTGTAGGACACGCCGACACGAAATGGAGCCGACGACCTTGACGATGGGGACGACGCCCGATGTCGCCGCGGCGGCTGGCAACCAGTCGCTGCACGACGAACCCGTCAGCGCAACGGTCGACGTACGTGCCGGACGTTCCCCGTCTCAGGTCGCATGGGAGCGAGTGCGTCAGGACAAGGTCGCCGTCGTCTCATTCGCCATCGTCGCCCTCTTCATCCTCGTCGCGATCTTCGCCGACCTGCTGGTCAAGCTGGAGGGGGAGACGCTCAACGTCTACCACCCCGAGCTCATCTCTCCGCTCAACACCTTCCCGACCATCGGCATCACGCCCGAGCACTGGTTCGGAGTCGAGCCGCGCACCGGCCGGGACCTCTTCGCCGTGTGGGCCTTCGGGGCGCGACCGTCTCTGATCATCGGTTTCACGGCAGCAACCTTCTCGACCGTCATCGGCATCATCATGGGCCTGGCGGCCGGCTACCTCGGCGGCACCGTCGACAAGGTCATCACCTGGATCATCGACACGCTGCTCAGCCTGCCGTTCCTGCTCATGGTGCTCGCCCTTGTGCCGGTCATCCAGAAGCGCTTCACGGCGCCCGGCCAGGTGCTCACCGCCGAGGAGACCTCCGGCATCCGCTTCTGGGTGCTTATCGGCATTCTCGTGTTCTTCGGCTGGATCGGACTTGCTCGCCTCATCCGCGGGGAGGTGCTCTCCCTGCGTGAGCGGGAGTTCGTCCAGGCGGCCAAGGTCATCGGCGTTCCCACACGCCAGATCCTCTTCCGCGAGATCCTGCCCAACCTCGTGGGCCCCATCATCGTCTCGGCGTCGATCGCTGTGCCCGCCTACATCAGCGCTGAGGCCGCCTTGTCCTATCTCGGAGCCGGGCTCGTCGAGCCAACCCCCTCGTGGGGACGCACCGTGTCCAACGCGCAGAACTCCTACGCGCGCTATCCCTTGTTCCTCTGGCCCCCCGTCGTGTCCATCGCCCTGCTCGTCCTCGCCCTGTCCTTGTTGGGCGAGTCGATCCGCGATGCCTTCGACCCCAACACCCGTCGGTAGCCCCTACTGGAGACCGTCGTGCCCCGAGGAATCTCTCGGGGCTCACCACCTAAAGGAGATACACACATGCGCTGGACTCACGTCCTGGCTGTGGGGGCGGTTGCGTCCCTCGGTTTGACCGCCGCGTGCTCGGCCCCCCAGCAGACCACCGGCACCGGATCTACGGGGGGTGCCGCGCAGCCGAGCGTGGGGCAAGCCGCTGCGGCTCTCGACCCGGCCGCCAAGGGCCCCGCGCCTGAAGCTGCCGGAGCCAAGAAGGGCGGGACCCTCACGGTCTCGTACTCCACCGCGCCGGCCGACCTGGACCCGAGCGCCCAGTTCTACCAGGACTCCGGCGCCATCATGACGCGCCTGGTCCACCGTTCGCTCACCGCGTTCGTCAGCCGTGGCGGCAAGCAGGTGCTCGTTCCGGACCTCGCGACCGACCTCGGTCAGGTTTCCTCGGACGGCCTCACCTGGACATTCACGATCAAGGACGGCATCAAGTACTCCGACGGCGCCGCTGTGACCGCCGAGGACATCGCCTACTCGGTCAAGCGCTCGTTCGCCTTCACCGACACCGGCCCCACCTACCAGGTCGACTTCCTCAAGGGCGGTGCCGACTACAAGGGCCCGTGGGAGTCCGGAGAGACCTTCGCCGGCGTCGAGGCCAAGGGCAACCAGGTCATCTTCCACCTCGAGAAGCGCTGGGAGACCCTGCCGTACTTCGCCGCCTTCACCCAGGTCTCGCCGATCCAGAAGGCCAAGGAAACCAAGAGCCGCGACTACGGCAACAACGCACCGGCGACCGGTCCGTACATGATCAAGTCGTTCACCCAGGGCACCGAGCTCACGCTCGTGCGCAACCCCAACTGGGTCGCGGCCACCGACCCGGCCCGCACGGCCTACCTCGACTCGTACGTCTTCAAGTTCGGTCAGGACTCGATCAAGGTCCAGCAGGGTGTGCTGGCCAGCAACGGCCCGGACGCGACGACGCTGAACTGGGACGCCATCGATGCCTCGCTCGTCGACCAGGTAACTGGTGCGAAGGCCAACCAATTCATCAATGGCCAGTCCTCGTGCGTCATCGCCATCAACATGGACACCCGCAAGATCCCGCTCGAGGTGCGCAAGGCGTTGGCCATTGCCTACCCGTTCGACGACATCAACAAGGCCGCGGGCGCCACGCCGCAGTCGCAGACCCCGGCCAGCACGCTCATCCCGCCGCAGATCCCGGGCTGGGTGGACTACAAGTTGCCCGGTCTGAGCGGCACCGGAAACGGTGACCCGGTCGCGGCCAAGGCCATGCTCGCGGCAGCGGGCAAGGAGAACTTCGAGCTCGTCTACTACTACACGAACGACGACCCGAGCAACGTCGCCCAGCAGGTGAACCAGGTTCGCAAGACCAAGCTCGAGGCCGCCGGCTTCAAGGTGACGGACATGGGCGTTGCCAACAGGGAACGCCGCACCCTGATCGCCAAGCTCGACGGGCCGCAGAACATGCTCCAGTCTCCTGGTGGATGGTGCTACGACTGGCCGTCGGCTGACTCGATCTTCCCGCCCATGGTGTCCTCGACGCAGATCAAGAACAACGGGACCAACTGGGGCAACCTGGCCGACCCGAAGATCGACGCCGAAATGGAGCGGATCCTCAAGCTCTCCATCCTTGAGCAGGGTCCGGAGTGGGGCAAGTTCGACAAGTGGCTCATGGAGACCTACCTGCCGGCCATCCCCTACTACTACGACCGCTCGAACATCCTGTTCGGCACCAAGGTCAAGAACGTCCTCAACGACCCCAACCACGGCATGCCCATCCTGGATGCCATCTGGGTCGACCAGTGAGCCCTCGGCACACTGTGATTTCCTGACCTGATTTCCCTGTCAACTGCGGGGCGTGGGCTCACCGGCCCACGCCCCGCAGCCCGACCGACGATACCTGCGAGGTCTCCGTGCTCATCTACATCGGTCGCCGCATCCTCATGGCGATCAGCGTGGTGCTGGTCGTGCTCGTGGCAACCTTCCTGCTCTTCTTCGCCGGACCGGCGGACCCAGCCCAGGCGATGTGCGGTGAGACCCGATGCACCACCCAGCGGCTCGAGGACATCCGACGCAGCCTCGGGACCGATCGGCCGGTGGCCGCGCAGTTCAGCGAATACTTCAAGGGCCTCTTCGTCGGTCGTGACATCTACGTGTCCGGCGCACCGAAGAAGTGTGAGGCGCCGTGCCTGGGCTTCTCCTTCCGCACCGGGATCGAGGTGAAGGACGCGATCGCCGTACGGTTCCCTAACACGGCGATGCTTGCCTTGATGACCATGGTCATCTTCCTCAGCGTCGGGGTGAGCACCGGCGTCCTGGCCGCCAGACGACGGGGGTCCGCCCTGGATCGAGGGATCGTCGGCTTCAGCCAGGTCTTCGGCTCGATCCCCTCCTACATCACGGGGCTGCTCTTCGCGCTCTACTTCACAGTGCTCTACCCGATCCTGCCGCGCTATACCAACCGAGGCGACGGCCTACCCGCCTGGTTGGGGGGCCTCATCGCACCGGCCATCATCCTCGGGCTCTTCTATGCGACGGGTTACGTCCGGTACGCCCGAGCCTCGATGGTCGACACCCTGTCGCAGGACTATGTCCGGACCGCCCGGTCCAAGGGGATCGGCGAACAGACCGTCGTCTACAAACACGCCCTGCGAGCCGCGCTCAGCCCGGTCGTGACGATTCTCGGCCTCGACATGGCCGGGCTGCTGTCCGGCACGCTGATCACCGAACAGATCTTCGGGGTCGACGGCATCGGGCGGTTCGCGATCGAGTCGTTGCGCAACGATGACCTGCCCATCATCATGGGGACCGTCCTGGTCGGGTGTGTGCTCGTCGTGATCATGAATCTGGTCGTCGATATCGCCTACTCGTTCATCGACCCGCGAGTGAGGCTTTCGTGAGCGCCCAGCCGATCCAGCCCGAGCCCGCGGACAGGCCCGCCATCCTCCCCATGGACGCCCCAGCCCCGGCCCCAAAGCCCGTCGTGCCGATCGTCGCCCCTATCGGCGAAGTCGTCCTCCAGGTCACCGATCTCGCCGTCCGCTTCCCCAGCGACGAAGGCCCGGTGAACGCGGTCCAGGACCTGTCCTACGAGGCTCGCCTCGGGCGCACGCTGGCGATCGTCGGCGAGTCGGGCTCTGGCAAGTCGGTGTCGTCGATGGCCGTGCTCGGCCTGCACAACGCCAAGCGCAGCACCATCACCGGCAGCATCCTGCTCGACGGACACGAGATCGTCGGGGCCGAAGAGAGCCTGCTGCGCAAACTGCGCAGCAACACCGCGGCGATGATCTTCCAGGACCCGCTCTCGGCGCTGCACCCGTTCTACAAGGTCGGTAGCCAGATCGCCGAGGCGTATCTCGCCCACAACTCGGTCTCCAAGCAGGTGGCCCGCAAGCGGGCGGTGGAGATGCTCGACCTCGTCGGGATCCCCACCCCCGAGCGCAGGGCCAGACAGTTCCCGCATGAGTTCTCCGGTGGGATGCGCCAGCGCGCCATGATCGCACTTGGCCTGGTCAACAACCCGAAACTGCTCATCGCTGATGAACCGACGACCGCCCTCGATGTCACCGTGCAGGCCCAGATCCTTGACCTGGTGAAAAACCTCCAGCAGGAGTTCGGCTCAGCCGTCATCCTCATCACCCACGACCTCGGGGTCGTCGCGGAAGTCGCCGACGACATTCTCGTCATGTATGCCGGCCGCGCCGTCGAGAAGGGCCTGGCCAAGGACGTGCTCGCTCGTCCACAGCATCCCTACACCTATGCACTGCTGCAAAGCCTGCCGTCGGCATCGGAGGACTCGGACCGGTTGCTGACGATCAAGGGATCGCCCCCCAGCCTGGTCAATCTCCCGTCGGGGTGCTCGTTCCACCCGCGGTGCGCGGTGCGCGACCGGGTGCCCGGCGATGCGTGCGCACGGACCCTGCCGGAGCTGCGAACCAGCGCGCCCGGTCGACAGATCAGGTGCCATCTGGCCAATCCCGAGCAGGTCCTCACCGAGGAGCACTTCGCATGACGACCTCTCCGTCCGCCACCCAGCCCGGTGCCGGCGCGCGCGCTGGTGAACCGCTCATCGAGATCGAACACCTCGTCAAGTACTTCGCCGTCCGCGAGGTCCAGGGCCTGACGATGGTGCGCAACACGGTCAAGGCCGTCGACGACATCACCTTCAGCATTGCCGATGGCGAAACCCTCGGCTTGGTCGGTGAGTCTGGCTGTGGCAAATCCACCGTGTCTAGGTGCATCACCCGGCTGGAGACGCCCACCTCAGGCGCCATCCGCTATCGGGGACGCGACATCGCGAACCTGCCCGAGAAGCAGCTTCGTCCGCTGCGCCGCGAGATCCAGATGATCTTCCAGGACCCCTACTCCTCGCTCAACCCGCGCCAGACGGTGGGCGCCATCCTCAGCACCCCGCTGCGGGTCCACGGGCTGGCCAAGGGCAAGGAGAAAGCCCGAGCCCAGGAGTTGCTCGAGCTCGTCGGGCTCAACCCCGAACACATCAACCGCTACCCCTCGGAGTTCTCCGGCGGTCAACGCCAGCGGATCGGCATCGCCCGAGCCCTAGCCGTCGAGCCGAAGGTCATCATCGCCGACGAGCCGGTCTCCGCTCTGGACGTGTCCGTGCAGGCGCAGGTGATGAATTTGCTGTCTGGGCTGCGAGCCGAGTTGGGGTTGTCGTTCATCTTCATCGCCCACGACCTCGGTGTCATCCGCCATTTCTGTGACCGCGTCGCGGTGATGTACCTCGGCAAGATCGTCGAGATCGGCGACAAACCGCACATCTATGGTGCGCCCCAGCACCCCTACACCCAAGCGTTGCTCTCCGCGGCGCCGGACATCAACGTCGTCCGTGGCGCCCCCCCGAAGGAGCGCATCCGCCTCGTCGGCGACCCGCCGAGCCCGATCGACCCGCCAAGCGGGTGCCGCTTCCGGACGCGGTGCTGGAAGGCCCAAGACATCTGCGCCAGCCAGGAGCCACCCCTCGAGGACAAGCCTGGTGGCGGCGACGATCACCGGATCGCCTGTCACTTCCCGGAGATCAAGAGCACGCTGGTCGCGGCGGTCCCGGGCTGACGAGAGCGAAGCGGCATACCGGCAGCGTGGGGAGGCCACGGCGCGCGCGTGCCGGTATGCCGTTCGGCTAGGGTGAGCCGGTGAGCATCGCGCCCGTAACCGTCGGCGACATCGCCGGTGCCATCGCCGCGCTCGCCTTCGCCTACTTGGTATGGCGCCTCGGTTCGGTCGTGGGCAAGGCCGGCGAGATCCTCGACGAGACCCGGGTCGGAGTCAAGGGCCTCGCCGATGGCAGTGTGCCGTTGCTGGGCGAGGTGACGACCACGGTCGCCACGACGAACGAGCAGTTGGCGCGGATCGACACGGTGACGACCAACATCGCGAGCATGTCGGCCAACGTCAACGCTCTTACGTCCCTGTTCGCGGCCACGCTCGGCGGCCCGTTGGTCAAGGTCGCGGCGTTCAGTTACGGCGTTCGGGCGGCCGTCGGTCAGCGCCGGACCCAATCCGATGCCGCCGAAACGAACACCAGGGCCAAGGGGAGGCACGGGAAATGACCCGCAGACTGATCGCTTTCGCTGCCGGGGCCGTCGTGGGAACCGCCGCCGTGTATGCCGCCCGCGCGCTCGCCGGCCGCTACCATGGCGAGGATGGCCTGCCCGATGTGGCGTTCGCCGCGCTTGCCGAGGTCTCGGACTTCCTAAGCGAGGTCCGTGCGGGGATGGCCGAGCGAGAAAACCAGTTGCGTCTGGCCCTCGGCCTGGACAGCCCGCCTCCGGGGGCGAGGCTCGATCCGCAGGCCACTCGGGATCTGCTCGAGGACCCCGCCCGGTGGCGCGCTCCCCGCAACTGACCGCATTCGCAGCGGCCGGCCGCGCCGGACGCAGCCGCCACGACCCGGTCAGACCCGAACCTGACCGACTCCCCGACCCGACCGTGACCCTGACGCCACGGCGAACCTGACCCGACAGCCACAAGGACAGCACCATGGAGACCGCCGAGATCAGGCGCCGATTCCTCACCTTCTTCGAAGGTCGGGGACACACCGTCGTCCCGTCAGCGCCGCTGCTCTACGACGACCCCAACTTGTTGTTCGTCAACGCCGGCATGGTGCCGTTCAAGCCCTACTTCCTGGGCCAGCAGACTCCGCCCTACTCGCGGGCGGCGAGTGTGCAGAAGTGCGTACGAACCGGGGACATCGAAGAAGTGGGCAAGACGTCCCGGCATGGCACCTTCTTCCAGATGAACGGCAACTTCTCCTTCGGCGACTACTTCAAGAAGGGGGCGATCAAGGCCGCGTGGGAGCTGCTCACCACGTCGCAGGACGAGGGCGGCTTCGGCCTCGACGGCGAACGGCTCTGGGCGACGGTCTACCTTGACGACGACGAGGCCGCCGACCTCTGGGTCAAGCACACCGGCATTCCGCGCGAGCGCGTCGTCCGTCGTGGGATGGCAGACAACTTCTGGTCGATGGGCGTGCCCGGACCGTGCGGACCGTGTAGCGAGATCTACTACGACCGCGGCCCGGACTACGGCCCCGAGGGCGGCCCCGCGGTCGATGAGGACCGGTATCTCGAGATCTGGAATCTCGTCTTCATGCAGAACATCCGCGGCGACGGCGGCGCCAAGGACAACTACCCGATCCTCGGCGATCTGCCGGCCAAGAACGTTGACACCGGCATGGGGCTGGAGCGGATGGCCTCGGTGCTGCAGGGTGTGGACAACCTCTATGAGATCGACGAGGTCTACCCGGTCCTCGACACCGCCGCCGAGCTGACCGGCCGGGTCTACGGGGCGCACTCAGGCCGCGAGGCCGCCACCAGCCACCCCGACGACGTCCGGTTGCGCATCGTCGCCGACCACGTGCGTTCCTCGCTCATGCTCATCGGCGACGGGGTCACCCCCGGCAACGAAGGTCGCGGTTATGTCGTGCGCCGGATGTTGCGCCGGGCGGTCCGATCGATGCGCCTGCTCGGCTTCGAGGATCCCGCATTGCCGCGCCTGCTGCCGGTGAGCATGGAGTGGATGAGCCGCTCCTACCCGCAGCTGCGCACCGACTTCGGGCGGATCTCCCAGATCGCGTATGCCGAGGAGGAAGCCTTCCGGCGCACCCTCGCCTCGGGCACCACGATCCTCGACGGTGCAGTCGCCACCCTCAAGGGGGCAGGCGGATCGACCCTGTCGGGCAACCAGGCGTTTGCGCTGCACGACACCTACGGGTTCCCCATCGATCTCACCCTCGAGATGGCGGCGGAGCAGGGCGTACAGGTCGACGAGGCCGGCTTCCGGCGCCTCATGCAGGAGCAGCGCGACCGGGCCAAAGCCGATGCCAAGGCCAAGAAGAGCGGTCACGGCGACACCGGCGTCTACCGTGAGGTGGCCGACGCGATCGGGCACGTCGTGGAGTTCACCGGCTATGACGAGGTCGTCTCCGAGGCCCGGGTCGCGGGGGTGATCCGCGATGGGGTGTCGGTCCACTCAGCGGGACCGGGCGATCAGATCGAGCTCGTCCTGGACCGCACCCCCTTCTATGCCGAGGGCGGAGGTCAACTCGCCGACGGTGGCCGAATCGAGCTCGCCGGCGGCGCCATCGTCGAGGTCCGCGACGTGCAGAGCCCGATCAGCGGGCTGTCGGTCCACCGGGCCATCGTCGTGGTCGGCGAGGTCACCGTGGGTGAGCAGGCCCACGCTGAGGTAGACATCGAGCGTCGGCGGTCGATTTCGCGCGCGCACACCGCAACTCACATGGTTCACAAGGCGATCCGCGAGGCGCTCGGCGACACGGCGACCCAGGCCGGTTCCGAGAACGGCCCGGGCCGCTTCCGCTTCGATTTCAACGCCCAACAGGCCATCCCGCTGAGCCAACTGCAGGACATCGAGGCTCGGGTCAACGCCGTGCTGCTCGATGACCTGGTCGTCTCGGCTGAAGTCATGACCCAAGCCCAGGCTCGCGAGGCGGGGGCGATGGCACTCTTCGGCGAGAAGTACGGCGACGCCGTGCGGGTGGTGTCGGTCGGAGATTGGGCCCGGGAGCTGTGCGGTGGCACCCACACCCCCCGGACCAGCCAACTCGGGGTCGTCAAGCTGCTCGGTGAGGCCTCGATCGGCTCGGGGATCCGGCGCGTGGAGGCGCTCGTGGGTGCCGACGCCTATTCCTTCCTCGCCCGAGAGCACGCCATCGTCGGCCAGCTCACCGAGGCACTCAAGGCCCGCCCGGAGCAGTTGCCTGAGCGGGTGGCCGGTATTCTCGCCCGGCTCCGTGAGGCCGAGAAGGAGATCGCCACGGTGCGGCAACAGCAGGCCCTCGCGGTGGCTCCCGCGTTGGCCGCGACGGCGCGCGAGATCGGCCCCGTGACGCTGGTCACCCACGACGCCGGCGAGGGTCTGAGCCCCGATGACCTGCGCGCTCTCGTGCTGGATGTCCGCGGCCGGCTCGGCGAGCACCGTCCGGCCGTCGTCGCGATGACCGCTGCCGCCCTGGGCAAGCCGGCCGTGATCGTCGCGACGAACGCGCGGGCGCGGGAGTCGGGCGTCCGCGCCGGCGCCCTCGTGCGGCTCGCGGCCCAGACCCTCGGCGGTGGTGGGGGCGGCAAGGATGATCTCGCTCAGGGGGGTGGCACCGACGCCGGCCGAATGGGTGCAGCGCTCGGCGCGATCGAGGACACCCTGCGCACGTCGGGCTGATCGCCGGATGCCGTCCACGGGCCGTCGCATCGCCGTCGATGTGGGCCAGGCACGAGTCGGGGTCGCCGAAAGCGACCCGGACGGCATCCTCGCGTCCCCCGTGACCACCCTGAAGCGCGACCTCACACCAGCCGCCGCCGACCAGTCCGCCCTCGCGGAGATCGTCGCCAGGGCCGGCGCCCACGTCGTCTATGTCGGGCTCCCACTGTCGCTGGACGGCGGCCTCGGTGCCGCCGCCGAGCTGGCCCGGGCGTATGCCGTGTCGCTTGCTGGGCGGGTGGCTCCGGCGCGCGTACGGTTGGTGGACGAACGATTCAGCACGGTGGAATCACATCGACGGTTGCACGACAGCGGCCGGCCAGGACGGGCCCATCGTGAGGTCGTCGATCAGGTGGCAGCGGTGCTCATCCTGAACGCGGCGCTTGACGCCGAACGCGCCACCGGACAGCAAGCAGGGGAGTGGGTCAGACCAGGCGGGCGCAAGCCCCGGACGAAGGAACGACGATGACGCAGCGGCACCCCCGTCGGCACGAGCACGACGACGACGGCCGGCTGCCCTGGAGCGACCCCGAAGGCGAGGAGCTCATCGCGTTCCCGACCGACACCCGCCGGGCTCACCGTGAGGAACGACGGCCCCGGCGTGGCGCGCGACGGTTCGCCGTGCTCCTCGTGGCCCTCGGGCTCATCGTCGGGGCGGGATACTTCGGTGTCACCGCCCTCAAGGGCCTTTTCAACGGCAGCCACGAGGCCGACGACTATGCAGGGCCGGGCGCCGACTCTGTGAGTTTCACGGTCAACGACGGCGACACCGGGCGCAGCATCGCCACCAACCTCGAGAAGGCGGGCATCGTCAAGACCCCTCGAGCGTTCGTCGACGAGTGCACGGCCGACCCGAGGTGCGCAGGGATTCAGCCAGGTGACTATGCCCTGAAGACCCAGATGCGATCGGTCGACGTCCTCGCCGTGCTTGTCGACCCGAAGAACCGCCAGAACCCGACGGTGACCGTGCGTGAAGGACTGTGGGCGTCGGAGATCTTCGAGCAGTTGGCCAGGGCCACGAGTCACCCGGTGAGCGACTACGAGGCCGCAGCGAAGGACAAGGACGTGATCGCGCTGTTGCCGCCCTCGGCGATGGGCAACGTCGAGGGCTTTCTCTTCCCCGCGACCTACGAGTTCGCCGCGAAGGACTCGGCGTCCACCCAGCTCAAGGCGATGATCGCCAAGAGCGTCAAGGTGCTGACCGACCTCAAGGTCGACCCGGCGACGGCGCAGCGGCTGATCATCATCGCCAGCATCGTCGAGGCTGAGGCCCGGCTCGACGAGGACCGGACAAAGGTCGCCCGGACCATCGAGAACCGACTGGCCCAGCCGATGCGCCTGCAGTTGGACTCCACCGTGAGCTATGGCGTCAAGAACCGCTCGATCACGACGACGGACGCCGAGCGTGCCGATCCCAACCTGTGGAACACCTATGTTCACGACGGGCTGCCCGTCGGCCCGATCGCCAACCCGGGTGAGGCCTCGATCCGGGCGGCCGCCGCTCCGGCTGCGGGGCCGTGGCTGTACTTCGTCGCGGTCAACCCAGACACCGGGGAGACGAAGTTCGCGGTCACCCAGCCCGAGCACGATGCCAACGTCGCGCAGTTCCGCACGTGGTGCAATCAGCCCGAGAACAAGGGCAAGTGTTGACAGGTGACGTGAACAGCCGTGCGGGCGTGCGCGGATCTCCGATCGCGCACTCGCTCTCGCCCGTGCTTCATCGCGCGGCATACCGGGCGTTGGGTCTGACCGATTGGAGCTACGACGCGGTGCGCGTCGAAGCCGATGAGCTCAGCGCTCACGTCGGTCGGCTCGACGAGACGTGGCGGGGACTTTCCCTCACGATGCCGCTCAAGGAGGCGGCCTTCGAGGTCGTCCACTCGGCCTCCGAGACAGCCCGTGCGGTCGGGGCGATCAACACGATCATTCGCGATGATCGCGGTTGGTGGGGCGACAACACCGACGTCTACGGCTTCGTCGAAGCCCTTCGCACCGCGGGGATCGACCAGGTGCGTTCCGCTGTCCTCGTCGGGGGCGGAGCCACGGCCCGTTCGGCCCTGGCCGCCTTGGCCCAACTCGGCGCCGCCAGAGTGAGTTTCATGGTGCGCGAGACGGTGCGTGCCGAGACGCTGGCACTCTCAGAGGACCTCGGCGTCGAAGCGGTCGCCGTCGACATGGGGTCCTGGCCCTTCGGCACAGACCTGATCATCGGCACCGTGCCGGCTGCGGCATACGCCGGCCTGCTCGGGGCGCTACCGGAAGCCCACGAGGGATCGGCGGTGCTCGACTGCGTCTACGGCGAGGGCCCTAGCCCCTTGCTCGGGGTGGCTGCCGAGATCGGCTATGCCGTCGTCGTCGGTACCGACCTGCTGCTGCACCAAGCCCGCGAACAAGTGCGGCTGATGACCGGCGAGGCGGCCCCGACCGAGGCGATGCGGGCCGCTTTGCGCGACGCGCTCGACGCCCCCGCGGGTGGATCGGTGACGCTATGACCGCGGCGAACGTCGTGTCAGGGCCGTGGTGGCTCGTCGCGGTGTGCGCCGCTGCGGCTTGGCCGCTGGGTCGATGGCTCGGTGGAGTGCTCGCCGGTGGCGACTATCGACTGGACGACGAGCAGGACCATCCCGTTCCAGGTCGGCAGTGGCTGGTCACCGTGGGACTGATCGTGGTGTCTGCCCTGCTGGCCCGCATGGTGGGCTGGACCGCGGGTGGCACCCTGCTGCCGACCTTTCTGCTCGTGGGTGTCGTAGGCGTGGCCCTCGCCTGGATCGACAGCGACGTCCACCGGCTGCCGGTCGGGCTCACCTATCCCACCGCGATCGGCGTCGTCGGGCTCCTCGCGGTTGCCGCAGCTACGACGGGGCAGTGGGGCTCTCTTGGCCGTGCCCTCGGCGTCGGCGTCGCGGCATACGTGGTGCTGTTCATCCTCGCGCTGGTGTCCGGGGGACAGTTCGGCCTCGGCGACGTCACCCTGGGGGCCATGCTGGCAGTGCCGTTGGGCTATCTCGACCTGCGCTCACCACTGTGGGCCATCGCCCTGGCGTTCATCCTCTCCGGGGTGTGGTCGGTGCTCGGACTGATCACTCGCAAGCTGACCCTGCGCTCGCACATCGCGTTCGGGCCGTTCCTGCTGATCGGTGGGTTGCTCGCGACACTCGCCGCGACTCGCTGACCCGGCCCTCGTGGGAGGATGCCGTCATGCTGCGTTGGCTCACCGCCGGAGAGTCCCACGGCCCGGCCCTCGTCGCCGTGATCGAAGGTGTGCCCGCCGGGGTGGCGGTGACGAGCGACGACCTGGCCGGTGCACTCGCGCGGCGCAGGCTGGGCTTCGGGCGCGGCGCCCGGATGGCCTTCGAGCGTGACGAGGTCGAGTTCCTGGGCGGGGTTCGCCACGGACTGACGATCGGCTCGCCGATCGCCATCCGGATCGGAAACTCCGAGTGGGCCAAGTGGCAGACCGTGATGAGCCCCGACAAGGTCACCGCCGAAGCCTTCGCCGCAGCTGACGACATCAACGCGGTGCAGGAGCTCGGTCGCAACAAGCCGCTCACCCGGCCACGCCCGGGGCACGCCGATCTCGTGGGCATGCAGAAGTACGGATTCGACGACGCCCGTCCAGTGCTCGAGCGCGCCTCGGCTCGGGAGACAGCCGCCCGGGTCTCCCTTGGCGAGGTCGCCGCGAGGCTGCTGGCTCAGGCCTACGGCATCCGGTTGGTGTCGCACACGGTCGCCATCGGCCACGCCGAGATCGGTCCGGACGCGCCGCTGCCCACCCCCGAGGATGTGCAGCACCTCGACGCCGATCCGGTGCGCGCGCTGGACGCGGTGGGCTCGGCGGCCATGGTCGCCGAGGTCGAGGCGGCCCGCCGGGACGGCGACACTCTCGGTGGGGTCGTCGAGATCCTCGCCTATGGCATGCCGCCCGGTTTGGGGTCGCACGTGCACTGGGACCGCCGCCTGGACGCCCGACTGGCCGGGGCGCTGATGAGCGTCCAGGCGATCAAGGGAGTTGAGGTCGGCGACGGCTTTCACACCGCGACACGGCGGGGCTCGCAGGCCCATGACGAGATGCAGCGACGCGCGGACGGGGTCATCGAACGACGCACCGGCCGAGCCGGCGGCACCGAAGGGGGCATGTCGACCGGCCAGGTGCTGCGCGTGCGTGCCGCAATGAAGCCGATCTCCACGGTGCCCCGCTCGCTGGACACCGTCGACGTCGCCGGGCCCGGTGCGGCCAAGGCGATCCACCAGCGGTCGGACGTGTGCGCGGTCCCGGCCGCCGGAGTCGTCGCCGAGGCAATGGTGGCCCTCGTGCTGGCCGAGGCGGCGTTGGAGAAGTTCGGCGGAGACTCGGTGGCCGAGACCAGCCGCAACCACGCGGCATACCTCGCCGCCATTCCCGAGCGGATGCGTTCATCGTGAGCGGATGCCTCACGTGATCGTCCTCATCGGGTTCATGGGGGCCGGCAAGACGACGGTGGGACGACTGATCGCCGAACGAATCGGGGTGCCCTTCGTCGACAGCGACCTAGTCATCGAGGACCAGCAGCAGCGGGCGATCAAGGACGTCTTTGCAGAGCAGGGAGAGGCGGCGTTCCGCGACATCGAAGAGGCGACGATCGCGCAGTTGCTCGCCGGTCCTGCCGCCGTGCTCTCCCTCGGCGGCGGCGCCTGCGGCCGGGAAGGGACCCGCGAACGTCTGCACGGGCACACCGTCGTCTACCTGCACGTCGACCTCGACGAAGCGATCCGGCGCGCCGGTCGAGACGACCGCCGGCCCCTGTTGCACGACCCACACCTTCCCGACCTGTATGCCGGCCGGCTTGAGGGCTATACCGCGACGGCCACTATCGTCTGTCGGACGACCGGGCGCCGGGTGCAGGACATCGGTCTGGAGATCATCGACCGGCTCACCGGTACCGCCGACGGCGATGGCACCCAGGGGGTCCTCGTCCGCCCTGCGCAGGCGACTGCGGCGCTGAGCGACCTTGCCGGGCGGCCCGGCCATGGGTGAGCCGATCCGTGTCGGCGTCGGTTCCGACGACGGGGCAGCCGCCGGGCGATATGACGTGGTCATCGGCAGAGGTGTCCTGGCGCAGGTCACCGACCTGATCGACGAGCGTGCCGGCGGCGCCGAGAAGGTGCTCGTCCTGCACTCCGCCTCCGTGACGGCCAGGGCCGAGGCGATCGCCGAGCGCCTCGAAGCAGGCGGCCGGGCGGCATACCGGCATGTCCTGCCCGACGCGGAGGCAGCTAAGACGCCCGCGGTCGCGGCTGGGGCCTGGGCCGTCCTGGGTGCCGCAGGCTTCACCCGCAGCGACGCGATCATCGGCGTCGGCGGGGGAGCGGTGACCGACCTGGCCGGCTTCGTCGCCGCGACGTGGTTGCGTGGGGTCGCCGTCGTCCAGGTGCCGACGACCCTCGCGGGCATGGTCGACGCGGCCGTCGGCGGCAAGACCGGCATCAACACGACGGCCGGCAAGAACCTGGTCGGTGCCTTTCATCCCCCGGCGGGGGTGGTCTGCGACCTCGACACCCTGCTCACCTTGCCGCGGCCCGAGATCGTCGCCGGGATGGCGGAGGTCGTCAAGCACGGCTTCATCGCCGACCCCCGCACCCTGGAGTTGATCGAGGCTGACCCGGCTCGGGCGCTCGACCCTGCCGATGACGTGCTCGCCGAGCTCGTCGAGAGGTCCGTGTCAGTCAAGGCCGCGGTCGTCTCGGCCGACCTTCGTGAGGCGTCGCTGCGCGAGATCCTCAACTACGGGCACACCTTCGGGCACGCCGTCGAGCAGGTCGAGGGCTACACCTGGAGACACGGCAGCGCCGTCGCCGTCGGTCTCAGGTATGCCGCGGAGCTGGGCCGGCTTGCCGGCCGAACCCCGACCGACCTCGTTGCGCGGCATACCGAGGTGCTGTCCTGCCTGGGACTGCCGGTGAGCTATCCCGATCCCGAGGGGCTGCGCTGGGAGGCGTTGCTCGCGGCCATGCGACGCGACAAGAAGAGCCGGGGCGCGACGCTGAGGTTCATCGTCCTGGACGGCTTGGCCACGGTGGGCCGGCTCGAAGGCCCAGGCGATGACATCCTGTTCGAGGCCTACCGGCAGATCAGTCATTCCACATCCTGACCCGAAGGAGCCCGCCGTGGACGTCCTGCTCATCAATGGACCCAACCTCAACCTGCTCGGCACCCGGGAACCGGCGATCTACGGCTCGAAGACCCTCGCGGACGTGGAGCGCAGCGTGCAAGCTCAGGGAGAGGCCGCCGGCCTGAGCGTCGAGGCCTTCCAGAGCAACTACGAGGGGGCGATCATCGAACGGCTGCACGCGGCTCGGACCGACGGCACGCGCTTCGTCATCGTCAACCCCGGCGCCTTCGCCCACACAAGCATCGCGATCCGGGATGCCTTCCAGGCCGCCGAGGTGCCCTTCTGCGAGGTGCACATCAGCAACGTCCACAAACGCGAGCCGTTCCGCCACCACTCCTACCTTTCCGACATCGCCGTCGGGGTGATGGCCGGCTATGGCACGCTCGGCTACAACCTCGCGATGACCTTCGTCATCGAGACCCTCGCGGGCTGAACCAGCTGAGACCGGGACCTGCGTCCCGGACCGGAGTCCTTCTTCTGTCCTAACGTGGCAGGAGAATCAGCGAAGAAGCGTGGAAGTGGACAGATGAATCTCACCGGAATGCTGCATGGAGCGAAGCTTCTTCAGTTCGCCGGATTCCCCGCCGCGGAGATCCTCGGCCCGGCGGCGTCCGAGGAAGAGATCAAGGAACTCATCTCACGACACGGCGAGATCATCATCAAGCCGGTCTTCAAGGGCGGCATCGGCAAGAAGGGCAAGGCCGGCCTCATCGGGCGTGCCAAGGACCTGCCGACCGCCTTGCGTGAGAAGGAACGGCTCTTCTTCGCCGAACACCGCGTCGGCACCACGGTGGCCAAGGCGAACGGGGTCACCTACGAGGCGATGGTGCCGGCCGAGCACGAGGTCTACTTCTCGCTCACCGATTCGACCCACTTCCGGGCTCCGACGATGACGATCACCCACCATGGCGGGATCGCCATCGAGGAACTCGATAAGAGCCTCGTCGCCCAGGTGCCCTTCGAGGCGCTGACCGGCATGCGGGCCTTCGTCGTGGCCAACGCCCTCACCCAGTTGCACGCGCCCAGCGAAATCGTGTCGCCGCTCGTGCAGCACCTGCCCAGCCTGTGGGAGCTCTTCCATGAGTTCGGGATGACCACGTTGGAGCTCAACCCGATCCGGATGCGGCCCGACAAGCGAGGCCGACTCACCCCGGTGGCCTGCGACTTCAAGTGCGCTTTCGACCGCGACGATCCACGCGTGGATCGCCTCGGCCTGCCACGCTCGCTCTTCTCGGTCAACTACTCCGACTTCGAGCATGAAGTCAACCAGCTGCGCACTTACCAGGGTCAGAGCGACGTTTACGTCATCAATCCAAAGGGCACCATTCTGGCCCCGACCTTCGGCGGCGGCGCCAACTCGCTGGTCTCCGAGATGCTCGGCGACGACGCCATCATCTCGTCGGACTTCGGCGGCAACCCGCCGTACGAGAAGATGAAGGAGCTCTCTCGAATCTGCTACCGATACTGGCTCGCCCAGAGCAACGTTCTGTTCATCATCGGCGGCAAGGCCAACAACACCGACATTTTCGAGACCTTCCGGGCCATGGCCGACGCGCTCCGTGAGCATGTCGCCGCCAACGGGCCCACCCCCGTGTATGCCGTCGTCGGCCGCGGCGGCCCCAACCTCATCCGGGGGATGGGTGTGCTGCGCGACACCTTCGAGGCGCTGAAGATTCCCTACAAGATGTTCGGTTTCGACTCCGACATGTCCGAGGTCATCAATTACGCTCGCGCGGCCGACGCCTGGATGAAGGCCGGTGGCCGGGAACAGATCGCCCGTCAACAGCGGGCCATGGCCGGCTGAGCGACGAAGGAGGAAGCCAGATGTACAAGAAGGGCGTCGGGGACTTCAAGTTCTTCGTCGGCATCAGCTCGCTGGCTCAGATCGCCACGCGCAGCGACAGGGTCTGTGTGCTCAACATCCTCGGCGGTGAGTCCAGCGATGTCACGCCGGTCAGCCACGAATACTCCGGCGGGAACGTCGTCTTCGGCACGTCCCCGGGCAAGGGCGGCTCCTTCGTCGAGACCGCGTTGGGCGGCATACCGGTCTACAACAACGTCCTGGAGGGCCTGGCTGACGGACACCGCTTCACGTGCGGAGTCGTCTACCTCCCACCAGCGGCGGCGCGTCATGGCGTCGGAGAGCTCATCCGGGTCAACCCCGACATGCGCAAGATCTTCATCGTCACCGAGAAGATCCCCGCCCACGACGCGCGGGAGATCCGCGCGATGGCCCAGAGCAACGGCGTGGACATCTTCGGCGCTAACAGCCTCGGCGTCGCCGACTCGTGGAACCACGTCCGCATCGGCGGAGCGCTCGGCGGCAACACCCCCGAAGAGGCGCTGCGTAAGGGGTCGATCGCCCTGCTGTCCAACTCGGGCAACTTCACGACGACTATCGCGACCTATCTGCGGATGGCCGGTTGGGGCACGACGACCCTCATCTCCAGCGGCAAGGACGTCTACATCCATTACGCCGCACCGGAGTTCGCCTTTGCCTTGGCCAACGACATGCGCAGCAAAGCGGCGGTGCTCTATGTCGAGCCCGGCGGCTACTACGAGCTGGACGCCGAGTTCACCAAGCCCGTCGTCGCATGCGTCGTCGGCCGGTGGAAGAGCACCCTCACCCGCGCTGTCGGCCACGCCGGGGCGATGTCCGGTGGTGGCGACGACGCGGCCACCAAGGAACGCTGGTTCATGGACAAGTTCGGGGTTGACGAGGTCTACACCCCCGAGAACCCGGTCTGCTCGCGGATGGGCGCCGTCGTCACCAATATCGCGCACATCCCGGCGGCCCTCACGGCTGTGATGGCCCAGAACGCCACGATGCCCGACTTCGCCCCTGAGGGCTCCCTCGACCTCAAGCCGTGGTTCGGTCGAGCCCGCGATCTACAGCTGTCATCCGAGCTCGACCTACCCAACGTCGTTGCGATGGCGCCCTACGACGAGCAGATCGAGGCGCTGAACCGGCAGGTCGGCGCCGTCCTGCCGCGCCAGTCGATGAAGGATGCCTCGGGCGTCTCGCAGATGGACCCGGTCACCCAGGTGTCGAGCCTGCGCGGCATGTCGATCCTGCACGCCGCTGGGCACCCGATGTCGGCCAACCTCATCCGGGCGTTGCTCGGGCGCAATGCCGACGAACGTGATCTCGCCCTCGTCGATATCGCGGTCGGCGCCCACGTCAACCTGCACGGCACGGTCACCCTTGCGGCCGTCGAGGCCGCCCGCCAGGCGGGCAACACCCCCAACACGGTGCTCGCCGCGGCGCTGGCCTTGGTCGGCCCGGCCCGAGCGCAGCAGGCCCGCACCGCCGTCCACGGCTTCATCGATCTCTTCACCGGCAGCGGCCTGTCCGTCGACGACACGGCGTCCGACCTCACGGCATACCCGGCTCCCGAAGAGCTGCGTGACCTCGTCGTCGGGCCGGAGCCTGACCCACGGGCCGAGGCGATGGTGGCCGGGCTGGCCGCCCGGGGGGTGACCTCGATGCCGTTGCGGTGGCTCGCGGCCCAAGGTGGTCACCCGCGGGTCACCGGCGTGGTCGCGGCGATTGTCGGTACGCTCGTCTGGCGCTCCCTGGCCCACAAGGAGATCTCGCGGATCACCGCCGAAGAGCTGCCCTGGTGGCTGGAGCTGTTCGGCACAATGATCGGCGCCGCGGCCCCGGTCAGCGCCCACACCGCGGACACGTTCTGCGGCATACCGATGACCGAGGTTCTGGCCCGGGCGTCGATGACCGAGCTCGCGGCAGCCGCCCTGCTCGGCGAGAGCCCCGACGCCTCGCTGCTGGATGGCTTCGCCATGCTCACCGGGCTGCTGCTCACCAACGGGCCAGGCGCGATCACCGCCCAGGGCGCCAAGGGCGCCGTGTCGGCAGACGGACCGCAGACCCCTGAGCGGGTGCAGCTCAACAAGGCGATGATCGGTTTCCTCACCCACGCCGGCTATTCGCACGGGGGCAACGGGTTCGAGGGGATGGCGTTCCTGCTGGAGCGCTTCCGAGGCACCGGGCTCACCGATCCGGGCGACCCGGCGCACGGTGTCAACCTCGGCGCGCTCGCGCACGCGTATGCCGCACAGTTCGCGGCCCACAAGGTAGCCAGCAAAGAAGCCGGAGCCGACCGGATGAGCATCCCGTGCATCAACCATCCGGTCTTCAAGGGCAAAGATGTCAACATCGACCCGCGGGAAGAGTTCGTCCGCCTGTCCATGGAGCGTCGGGGCGAGTACAACGTCTTCCATTCCTACTATCGCGAGCTCGTCGTCGCGCTCAAGGACGAGGGCGCCACCGCCAACGTCTTCTGCGTCAATGTCGACGCGCTCATTGCGACCGGCCTGCTGAAGATGTTGTGGAGCCGCTACCAAGCGGGCACGTTCACCGAGCATGACCTGGAGAACGCCGCGTTCACGGCGTTCCTGTTCGGCCGGATGATCGGCTGCGCCGCCGAGATCGACGACCACCAGAACCGCGGCCGCAACATGGACACGCGGACCCCGCAGAAGGCGCTCACCTTCGTGTCGTGACCACCGACGGCAGGCGAGGGCCAGCTGACCCCGCCGCGCGGCATACCCCCGCCTCTGGGTCGTTGGCCAGCGGGCACCGTCAGTCGGGCTAGACTTGCGCGAATCCCGACGGTCTTCCGGGGCGCTGGTGTGCCCGCAGCCGACCCAGCAGCCTGATCCTCAGAAAGAGCGATACCCGTGGCGACGACGAACGACTTGAAGAACGGCATTGTGCTCAACATCGACCGTCAACTGTGGACTGTCGTGGAGTTCCAGCACGTCAAGCCCGGCAAGGGCCCGGCGTTCGTGCGCACCAAGCTCAAGAATGTGCTCTCCGGCAAGGTCGTCGACAAGACCTTCAACGCCGGCCTCAAGGTCGAGACCGCCAACGTCGACAAGCGCACGATGCAATACCTCTACAAGGACGGGTCGGACTTCGTCTTCATGGACACCGACACCTACGACCAGTTGCACGTGAGTGACGCGGTCGTCGGCACGTCGGCCGACTATCTGCTGGAGAACCAGAACGCGATGGTCGCCACGCACGACGGCGTACCGCTGTTCGTTGAACTGCCCGCCTCGGTCGTGCTGCTCATCACCTTCACGGAGCCGGGCCTGCAGGGAGACCGCTCGACCGGCGGCACCAAGCCGGCGACCTTGGAGACTGGCGCTCAGATCCAGGTGCCGCTGTTCCTCGAGTCGGGCACGAAGGTCAAGGTCGACACCCGCGACGGGTCGTACCTCGGCCGCGTCAACGACTGACCCACGCGACACCCAACCGGCACCCACGACACGGCGAGACACGACAAGAAGCGGCGGTACGGCATACCGAATGGGCGCCCGGACCAAATCACGCAAGCGCGCGCTGGACATCCTCTTCGAGGCCGACCAGCGGGGCGTCGACGCGCAGGCACTTCTCCTGGAGCGCTTGGCCCGCCCGGTGACCCCGGCGCCGCTGCCGGACTACACGATCACTCTCGTCGAGGGCGTGGTGCGCTGCTGGACCGAGATCACCGACCTGCTGGCGACCTACAGTCAGGGGTGGTCGGTGGAGCGGATGCCCGCCGTTGACCGTGCCATCCTGCGTCTGGCCACCTGGGAGATCGTCTACAGCGACGAGGTGCCGGACGCCGTTGCGATCGATGAGGCGGTCGAGATGGCGAAGAGCCTGTCCACAGACGAGTCGCCCTCCTTCATCAACGGCCTGCTCGCGCGGATCGCCGAGGTCAAACACACCCTGGGCTAGCGAGCCGGGTGCGGGCACCGCGACAGTTGCGCGATCTCGCCAGCCGTGCGGTGTGGCGTGACGCGTGCGTCAGCCGAGCAGCCCGCCCAACCCGCTCTGCCGCTGGCCGCCGCCGGTCTGGGTGCCGCCCTCCTGAACCGATTCCGATGGCTGGATGAGCACATAACCCTGCCCGCCGAAGGCCATCTGGAAGGTCTCGCCGGTGCCTCCACGGATGAGTGAGCCGAAGCCACCGGTGTCGACCTTGATGTCCATCGAGACCCCGCTCGTCCACAGCACGACAGCCTGGGCGTCGCCGAAGGTCGGCGCACCGGCGACGTCCAGGGCGACCGGGTCGCCCTTGGTGGTCACCGCGACATAGCCGGTGCCACGCAGGGAGACGTTGAACAGTCCGCCGGCCATCATGCCGCCGCGGGCTTGCACCCGGTGGATGTCCCATTCGATGGACGAGGAGAAGGCCAGGACATTGTTGCCGTTGACCGACACCATGTCGTTCTCGAGGTAGAAGACCTGGATCTCAGAGGCCAGATCGGCCACGAAGAGTTCTCCGGAGCCGGTGCAGCGCATCATCTTGACGCCCTCACCGGTCACCGCGGCCTTGAACATCTTGTTGAGCCCGCCTGAGCCGGTGTTCTCGAAGCGCACGTCGCCCTGATAGGCGACCATCGAGCCGGTCTTGGCCATGACTGGCCCATAGTTCATCGAGATCTTGAGCATCTTCTTGTTCTGCAGCACGAACGGGTCGACTGATGGGTTCTCCTGATATTCCTGGAACAGCGATCCGTGGATGGCCATGATGAACCCTTCGACGACGGTGGATCTGGATGAAGCCGGGCTTCGCTGAACGACGATACCGGACGGCCCCGACGCGTTCCGTGGTTCGCTCGCGCCGAGCCGAGGCCCAGCAGGATAATGAGGCTGGCGCAGCATTCGATGACGACGAAGGATGGTGTTCGATGGGATTCCTCGACAAGGCGAAAGCCGCCGCGTCCGAGCTGTCGGCCAAGGCAGATCAAGCCCTGGCCAGCCAGGGACTTGCTGGACCGGCCGCCACCGGGAAGCAAGCCGAGCCGTACTTCCGGGACTTTGGCGTGCTCGCGTATCTGGAGGCCACCGGCCGGCCGGCCGACGCCGCCGAGCGCACCCGGATCATGAGCGCCTTGCAGGGTTTCGAAGGCCAGGGCGCCCTGCAGTCCTTCGCCTTGCGGACCGCAGCGCCGCCGCCGCCTGGCGCCGCCGCCGCCGGGTATGCCGCGCCCCCGCCGCCGGTTGGTCCTGGTGGTGCCCCGACCAGCCCGCCGCCGCCTCCTCCGGGGGCGGGCGGAGGGTATGCCGCGACGCCGCCCCCTCCGCCACCGTCGTGGGGGAGCACGCCCCCGCCCCCGCCGCCGTCGTCGTGGGGGAGCGCACCCCCGCCACCCGCACCATCGTCAGAGTGACTCAGCCGTCAGAGTGACTCAGCCGGTTTGGGCGAGCGCGCACACCTCGACGTAGGCCTGACTCATCAGGTGCAACAGATGCTCGACATCAGGAAGCAGATCGGCACAAGCGCTCACTCCGACATCGAGCTTGCCCTGATAACCCTGGATCGTGATGTTGAGGCCCATTCCGTCGCTGATCGGGGGGAAGGGGTAGACCGCGGTGACGCGGCGACCGGCGACGAGGAAAAGGTCCTGGCCCATCGGCACGTTCGAGATGATCGTGTTGAACGGCAGGCGCAGCGAGTCGGCCAATCGCACCGTCGATGAAATCCAGCTGGCGGGTTCCAGGCCGGGGTGCGCCAGGCGCATGAGCACCTCGAGCCCGCCCTCACCGATGACCGGGTGGTCCTTGGCCTCGGCCATGTCTTCATGCGCCGAAAACAGTCGTTCGACGGGGTCATCCACATCGGTCGGGATGGGGCAGAGAGCGAGCGCGATCCGGTTGGCGCCGGAAGAATCCTCCGTGAGGTGGCGAACCGACATGGGCACGAGCGCGACGATCGGCGCCGATGGCAGGGCGTCGTGCTCCAGCAGCCACGCGCGCAAGCCGGCCGCCGCCACCGCGTGGATGACGTCGTTGACGGTGACGCCGAAAAGCTGCCGGCCGGCCTTGCTGGCCGAGAGGTCCCAGGTGCGGAACGCCCAGACTCGACGCGGGCCGACCGACCGGTTGAACGGTGTCGGCGGGGCGCTGCGCACCCCCACCGGGTCGAGCAGGCCTCCGAGCCCGCGTGGGTTGGCGGCGACGGCGCGAGCCGCCGCGAGCGCTGAGCGCACCATCCACGTCCCGTTGCCCAACGCCCCGGCTCGGGTCAGCCCGAAAACCCCGGGAGGCTGCGACGGAGACCAGGCCACCGGTTCGTCATGGGCCATCCCGAAGAGGGCGTGGAGGATGTCGCGATAGCGCGATCCGTCGGCGATCGCATGGTGGACCTTGGTCATGACATAGCAGCGCCGACCGTCACGAACGAGATTCGCCTCCCACAACGGCCTTCCCCGGTTCAGCGGCTCCATGGCCAGCTCAGCGACCACCTCGGCGAGCTCGCGCCGACCGACATGGAACTCCTCGACGTGTCGCTCGACATCGAAGGCGGCATCGTCGACCCACCAGGGCCGGTCCAGTCGGAACAGGGCCGGCTGCAGACGCCGGCGCAGCTCCGGGATGGCGCCGACCCGTTCACTCACCTGCTCGCGCAGTTGGCGCAGGGTGATCGGCCCGGAGAGAGGAAGCAGAAGGCAGACGTGTCCCACCGTCCGGGGCCCGTCCAGGGCAAGGTATGCCGCATCGCGGGCACGCATCTGCTGGGCTTGCATGCCCACCTCCCTTCGCTGATCCGAACCCTAGTTCGTTCCACCGCTGCGCGCCCCTGCGGGGTCGACCGGCATACGTGCCCCGTGACTGCGCGGGGCTGTCGGGGCGGTAGAGTTACGTCGATCGACGTCCTTTAACCACCGTCCAGTGAGGCGGGGAAGGAGGTCCAGGTGGTGGCGTTCGACGCTGCGCACCCGGCGACCCAGCCAGTGGCCCGAGAGGTCATGAGCTCCGGTGACGTTTCCCGAGCTCTGCGCCGCATCGCCCATGAAATCCTCGAACGCAACAAGGGCGCCGTCGGGTTGGTCTTGCTCGGTATCCCCTCCCGGGGAGTGCCGCTGGCCGCTCGGCTCGCCGACATCATCGCCGAAGTCGAGGGCACCGCGGTGCCGGTTGGCTCCCTTGACGTGACGATGCACCGCGACGACCTGCGCCGTCAGCCGACCCGGGTCGTGATGCCGACGAAGATCCCCACCGAGGGGATCGATGGGCAGGTCGTCGTGCTCGTCGACGACGTGCTCTACTCGGGCCGCACCATCCGTGCGGCGTTGGAGGCGCTCAGTGAGCTCGGCCGGCCCCGTGCGGTCCGGTTGGCCGTTCTGGTCGACCGAGGGCATCGTGAGCTGCCGGTCCGCGCCGACCACGTCGGAAAGAATCTGCCGACCTCCTCGGTCGAGCGGGTCCAGGTGCGACTGAGCGAGCTCGACGACGAGGATGACGTTGTGCGGATCACGGGGGGCGAGCGATGACGCGCCGACATCTGCTGTCATCGGCCGATCTGGCACGTGACGAGGTAGAGGCCATCCTGACCACTGCCCAGTCCATGCACGACGTCCAGCGCCGCGAGGTCAAGAAGCTGCCGACGCTGCGCGGGCGCACCATCATCAACCTCTTCTTCGAGGACTCCACTCGCACCCGCAGCTCGTTCGAGATCGCCGGCAAATGGATGTCGGCCGACACGATCAACATCGCCGCGAAGGGGTCTTCGGCCTCCAAGGGCGAGTCCCTGCGCGACACCGTCAAGACAATCTGCGCGATGTCGGTCGACGCCCTGGTCATCCGGCACAACGCGTCAGGTGCGTGTCACCAGGTCGCCCAGTGGGTCGACGCGAGCGTCATCAACGCCGGCGACGGCACCCACGAGCACCCCACCCAGGCACTGCTGGACGCCTACACCCTGCGCGGTCGGCTCGGCGGGTCCCTCGACGGCAGGCACGTCGTCATCGTCGGTGACCTCGCCCACTCGCGGGTCTTCCGGTCCAACGTCATCACCCTCGGCCGACTCGGCGCGCGGGTCACCGTCGTCGCCCCGCCAACGCTCATGCCCAGCGGTATCGGCGCGTGGGCGGCACGCGACGGCTTCGCGACGGCCTGGGACCTCGACGACGTCCTGGATGCCGCCTCGCCGGGCGATCGACCCGACGCGGTGATGATGTTGCGCGTCCAACGCGAGCGGATGAGCGGAGGGTTCTTCCCGACCGAACGCGAATACACCGCGGGATACGGCCTCACCCGCGAACGCCTCGCCCATCTGTATGCCGTCGTGCCCGACATCCCGATCCTGCACCCCGGGCCGATGAACCGGGGATTGGAGATCTCCGCCGAGGCCGCCGACGCGACCAGCTCGGTCATCCTCGAGCAGGTATCGGCCGGTGTCGCCGTGCGGATGGCCGTGCTGTATCACCTGTTGGCCGGCAGCGATGCTCCGTCCGAGAAAGCAGAGGCGTCATGAGCCGGGACATCGGGTCGCGCGACCTGCTCATCCGTGGCGCGCGGGTGCTCGGCGAGGGGCCTGCTGACCTGCTCGTCCGCGACGGGCGGATCGCCGAGATCGGCTCGCTCAGCGGCGGCAGCGGTGCCGGCCCCGGCGGGAGTGCCAGCCGGGACGCACAGGTCATCGACGTCGACGGACTGGTCCTGCTGCCTGGGCTCGTCGACCTGCACACCCACCTGCGCGAACCCGGCCGCGAGGACGCCGAGACCGTCTCCAGCGGGTCAGCCGCCGCCGCTGCCGGCGGGTTCACTGCGGTGCTGGCGATGGCCAACACCGATCCGGTGACCGACACCGCAGAGGTCGCTGAGCGCGTCTTCGACCTCGGCCGAGCCGCCGGCCTCGTCGACGTCCACCCGGTCGGGGCGGTCTCCAAGGCCCTGGCCGGCAAGGAGCTCGCCGAGCTCGGGTTGATGGCACGCTCCCGGGCCCGGGTCCGGGTCTTCTCCGATGACGGCCGATGCGTGTCCGATGCCCGTCTCATGCGTCGGGCTTTGGACTACGTCAAGGCTTTCGGCGGCGTCATCTCCCAGCACTCGCAGGACTCCCGCCTTGCCGACAGCGCGGCCTGCTGCCACGAGGGCGAGTTGTCCGGCCGGCTCGGGCTGCCCGGATGGCCGGGGGTGGCCGAAGAGGTCGTCGTCGCCCGAGATGTCATGCTCGCGCGGCATACCGGCTCCCGGGTGCACGTCGCGCACGTGTCCACCGCCGGATCGGTCGAGGTGCTGCGCTGGGCCAAGGCGCAGGGCATCGCGGTCACCGCGGAGGTCACCCCGCACCACCTCGCGCTCGGCACTGAGCTGCTGACCGGGTACGACCCGGTCTTCAAGGTCAACCCGCCGTTACGCCCGACCGAAGACCAGCTTGCCCTGCGGGGCGCGCTCGTCGAGGGCCTGATCGACGCCGTCGCCACCGACCATGCGCCGCACGCCCGCCACGACAAGGAACACGCCTTCCCGGATGCCGCATTCGGGATGCTCGGCCTCGAGACAGCGGTCGGTATTGTCGCCGAGCTGTTCGTCGGGCCCGGCCTGCTCAGCTGGGCACAGGTCGCCGATCGGATGTCGGCCGCCCCGGCGCACATCGCGGGGCTGACCGATCAGGGTCGCCCGATCGCCGTCGGCGAGCCTGCCAACCTGGTGCTCATCGACCCCAGCGCGCCGTGGACGGTGCAGGCGTCAGCCTCCCAGTCGCTCTCGCGCAACAACCCCTGGCACGGCCGCGAGCTGCCGGTCCGAGTCCATGCGACCTTCCTGCGCGGTGAGTGCACGGCATACCGCGGCGCAGTGCGGGGCCAGTTCGACATCGAGGAGCTCTCGTGACACCCACCACCGGTCTGCTCGTCGAACGAGAGGCTGCCGCGCTCGTCCTCGAGGACGGCCGCAGTTTCCTCGGCCGGTCCTACGGCGCCGTCGGCGAGACCTTCGGCGAGGCTGTCTTCTCGACGGGAATGACCGGCTATCAGGAGACGCTCACCGACCCGAGCTATCACCGTCAGGTCGTCGTCATGACCGCCCCCCACGTCGGCAATACCGGCTGGAACGACGAGGACGACGAGTCCCGGCGCATCTGGGTAGCCGGGTATGTCGTCCGCGAGCCCGCCCTGCGACCGTCGAACTGGCGCTCGACCGGGTCACTGGAAGACCAGTTACGCCGACAGGGGGTCGTCGGCATCTGTGGGATCGACACCCGCGCACTCACCCGCCACCTGCGCGAGCGGGGGGCGATGCGGGCCGGGGTCTTCAGCGGCCCGGCGTTCTCGCCGACGCAGAGCGAGCTCGTCGAGCGGGTCCTCCAGTCGCCGCGAATGGCCGGCGCCGAACTGGCGTCCGAGGTCTCCACCGACGCGGCCTATGTCGTCGCAGCCGAAGGGGAGCGGCGTTTCACGGTCGCTGCCATCGATCTGGGCATCAAGGGGATGACCCCGGCGCTGATGGCCAAGGAAGGCATCGAGGTGCACGTGCTCCCGTCGAGCGCGACGCTCGTCGACGTCCTGGCCGTGCCTGGAGCCGACGGATCACCGGGGCCGGACGGGGTGTTCTTCTCCAACGGTCCGGGTGACCCGGCCACCGCCGACCTCACGCTGCTGCGGGACGTGCTTGAGCGGCGGATCCCTTTCTTCGGCATCTGTTTCGGCAACCAGTTGCTGGGTCGGGCGCTCGGATTCGGCACGTACAAGCTGAAATACGGCCACCGGGGGATCAACCAGCCGGTCATGGACCGTACGACGGGCAAGGTCGAGGTCACCGCGCACAACCACGGCTTCGCGGTCGACGCACCGCTCAAACACGACTCGAAGACCGGCTACGGACGGGTCCGGGTCTCGCACGTGTGCCTCAACGACGACGTCGTCGAGGGACTCGAATGCCTCGACGTGCCGGCATTCTCCGTGCAGTACCACCCGGAGGCCGCCGCGGGACCGCACGACGCGGCATACCTGTTCGAGCGGTTCACCGAACTCATGGCGACCTACCCCTGGAAGGTGGCCCGCTGATGCCACGGCGCGAGGACATCAAGAGCGTCCTGGTCATCGGATCCGGCCCGATCGTCATCGGGCAGGCCTGCGAGTTCGACTACTCAGGCACCCAAGCGTGTCGGGTGCTGCGCGACGAAGGCATCCGCGTCGTGCTCGTCAACTCCAACCCGGCGACGATCATGACCGACCCCGAGTTCGCCGACGCGACCTACATCGAGCCGATCACCCCGGAGTTCGTCGAAGCGATCATCGCCAAGGAGCGCCCCGACGCGGTGCTCGCCACCCTCGGCGGGCAGACCGCCCTCAACTGTGCGATGGCTCTGCACGAACGGGGGGTGCTCGAGCGCTACAACTGCCCGCTGATCGGCGCCAACGTCGAGGCGATCCAACTGGGGGAGGACCGCGAGAAGTTCAAGGGGGTCGTCGCGCGGTGCGGCGCGGAGTCGGCGCGGTCAATCATCTGCCACACGATGGACGAATGTCTTACTGCCGCAATCGATTTACACTATCCGGTCGTCGTGCGCCCGTCATTCACCATGGGCGGGTTGGGCTCGGGGTTCGCGTATGACGAGGTCGACCTGCGCCGGATCGCCGGCGCCGGACTGCAGTACTCGCCGGTCACCGAGGTCCTGCTCGAGGAGTCGATCCTCGGGTGGAAGGAATACGAGCTGGAGGTGATGCGCGACCACAAGGACAACGTCGTGGTCGTCTGTTCGATCGAGAACCTCGACCCGATGGGCGTGCACACCGGCGACTCGATCACCGTGGCGCCGGCACTGACGCTCACGGACCGCGAATACCAGCGCCTGCGCGACATCGGCATCGCGGTCATCCGTGAGGTCGGCGTCGACACCGGTGGCTGCAACATCCAGTTCGCCGTCAACCCCGACGACGGTCGGATCATCGTCATCGAGATGAACCCCCGGGTCTCGCGGTCCTCGGCGCTGGCCTCGAAGGCGACCGGATTCCCGATCGCCAAGATCGCCGCGAAGATGGCGATCGGCTACACCCTCGACGAGGTGCCCAACGACATCACGCTCAAGACGCCGGCCTCCTTCGAGCCGACGCTCGACTATGTCGTCGTCAAGGTGCCACGGTTTGCCTTCGAGAAGTTCCCGGCTGCCGATCCGACCTTGACGACGACGATGAAGTCGGTCGGCGAGGCGATGGCCCTCGGACGCAACTTCACCGAGGCCCTCCAAAAGGCCCTGCGCTCGATCGAGAGCCGGCAGGCCTGCTTCCACTGGGACGGGCCGGTCCCCGACTCCGCTGCGGTCGCCGCACTCGTGGAGCAGGTCCGGGTGCCGACTGACGGGCGGATCGTCGCGGTCCAGCAGGCGATGCGCGGCGGGGCTACCGTCGAGCACTTGTATGCCGCGACCGGGATCGACCCGTGGTTCCTCGACCAGATCGCCCTGCTCAACGAGCTCGCCGAGCGGGTCCGCACCGCCGAGCGTCTGCACCCTGACCTGATCGTCCTGGCCAAGCGACACGGTTTCTCGGACAAGCAGATCGCGTCGTTGCGCACGATGCCCGAGGCGGTCGTCCGAGGGGTCCGCCACGCCCTCGGCATCCGGCCGGTCTACAAGACCGTGGACACCTGCGCGGCCGAGTTCGCGGCGGCCACGCCCTACTACTACTCCACCTATGACGCCGAGACCGAGGTGCTCCCGCGCGAACGGCCCGCGGTGATCATCCTCGGCTCAGGCCCCAACCGGATCGGCCAGGGCGTGGAGTTCGACTACTCCTGCGTGCACGCGTCGTTCGCGCTGCGCGAGGCCGGTTTCGACACCGTGATGGTCAACTGCAACCCCGAGACGGTGTCGACCGACTACGACACGTCCAGCCGGCTCTACTTCGAGCCGCTCACCCTCGAGGATGTCCTGGAGGTGTACGAGGCGGAGCGAGCCGCCGGACCCATCGCAGGGGTGGTCGTCCAACTGGGCGGGCAGACCCCACTCGGGCTCGCCCAGGCCCTCAAGAACGAGGGCGTCCCGATCGTCGGCACCTCACCCGAGGCGATCCACCTGGCCGAACACCGCGGCGCGTTCGGCCGGGTGCTTGCCGAGGCGGGGCTGCCCGCCCCACGGCACGGCACGGCATACAGCGCCGATGAGGCCGTCGCGGTGGCCGATCAGATCGGCTATCCGGTCCTCGTCCGCCCGTCCTACGTGCTGGGCGGTCGGGGCATGCAGATCGTCTACGACGACGAGACGCTGCGCGTCTACGTCGACGCCGCCACGATCGCCTCACCCGAGCACCCGATCCTCGTCGACCGCTTCCTCGACGACGCCATCGAGATCGACGTCGACGTGCTCTATGACGGCGTCGACATGTATCTCGGCGGGGTCATGGAACACATCGAGGAGGCAGGCATCCACTCCGGTGACAGCGCCTGCACGTTGCCTCCGGCCACCCTCGGCGCGACCGAGATCGAGCGGGTGCGACGCTCGTCCCTGCTGCTCGCGCAGGGGATCGGGGTGCGGGGCCTGATGAACGTCCAGTTCGCCCTCGCCCAGGACGTCCTCTACGTCTTGGAGGCCAACCCGCGGGCGTCGCGAACGGTCCCGTTCGTCGCGAAGGCCACCGGGGTGCCGCTGGCCAAGGCCGCCGCTCGGATCATGCTTGGTGCCACGATCGCCCAACTGCGGGCCGAGGGAATGCTCCCCCGGAACGGCGACGGCGGCTCGCTGCCACCGCACGCGCCGATGTCCGTCAAGGAGGCCGTGCTGCCGTTCAACCGGTTCCGGACCAAGGACGGCCAGATGGTCGATGCTCTGCTCGGTCCGGAGATGAAGTCGACCGGTGAGGTGATGGGGATCGACACGGACTTCGGGACGGCGTTTGCGAAGAGTCAGCTCGCGGCATACGGCGGGCTGCCCACCCACGGCACGATCTTCGTGTCGGTCGCCAACCGCGACAAACGGGCGATGATCTTCCCGGTCCGGGCCTTGGCCGACCTCGGCTTCACGCTGCTTGCCACGTCGGGCACGGCAGATGTTCTGCGCCGCAACGGGATCAAGGCCGAGACCGTGCGTAAGATCACCGAACGTCACGACATCGGCGGTCTTGGCGACGCCGGCAACGACGAGCGCACCATCGCCGACCGGATCACCGCGGGCGAGGTGGCGATGGTCGTCAACACCCCGACCGGGCAAGCAGCCCGCGCCGACGGTTATGCCATTCGCGCCGCAGCCATCGCCGCCGACGTCACCCTCATCACCACCGTCCAGGAACTCGGCGCGGCTGTGCAGGCCATCGAGTCGACGCGCGACGGACAGGTGCGAGTGACATCGTTGCAGGACCACGCCCGCGCGCTCGACCTGTATTCGCAACCCGCGGCCGGGCGCTGACGGCGCAGCACGTGGGACTTTACGACCTGGCGTTCGACCACGTCATCACCCGTGTCGACGCCGAATACGCCCACCGGGTCGCGTTCCGGTCATTGCAGCGGCTGTATGCCGCGACGCAGCGCAACCCGCGGACGGCTCGGATGCGAGACCGGGCGGTGGTCGGGCGGCTGGCCCCCACCCACGAGGCGCTGGCCGTCGAGGTCTTCGGACGGCGACTGTCCAGCCCGCTGGGCCTGGCCGCCGGGTTCGACAAGAACGCTGAGGGCATCGACGCGCTTGCCGCGCTGGGGTTTGGGTTCGTCGAGATCGGCACAGTGACCGCGCACGCCCAACCCGGCAACCCGACGCCGCGGCTCTTCCGCCTCCCCGACGACCGGGCGATCATCAACCGGATGGGTTTCAACAACGACGGAGCCGACGCGGTGGCCGCCCGGCTGGCGCGGCGTTCAGCCGGTCCGCACGACGAACGGGTCGTCGTCGGGGTGAATATCGGCAAGACCAAGGCTGTCGCCAACGACGCGGCCATCGAGGACTATCTGTCGAGCACGCGGGCGTTGGCCCCCTTCGCCGACTATCTCGTGGTCAACGTCAGTTCGCCCAACACGCCCGGGCTGCGGGACCTGCAGGCGGTGGAGCAGTTGCGCCCGCTGCTGGCCGCCGTCGGCCCGGCTGCCGACGAGGCCGCCGGTCACCCGGTGCCGCTGCTGGTCAAGATCGCTCCTGACCTGGCCGACGACGACGTCGTCGACGTCGCCGCGCTGGCCAGGGATCTCAACCTGGCCGGTGTGGTCGCGACCAACACGACGATCAGCCGGACCGGGCTGCGCACGTCGCCGGCACTCGTCCAGGGGGTCGGTGCCGGTGGGTTGTCAGGGCCGGTGCTGGCCGCCCGTTCCCTGGAGGTGCTCGCTCTGTTGCGCAGCCACCTGGCGGCCGACGCGGTCATCATCAGCGTCGGCGGGATCAGTACAGCCGATGATGTGACCCGGCGACTCGAGTTGGGCGCGACACTCGTGCAGGCCTACACCGGGTTTGTCTATGGCGGCCCGCTCTGGGTCCGTCGGATCAACGCCGAGGTGGCTCGGCAGCGGGAGGCGACTCGATGAGCGAGCACTCGTTCGGCGTCCGGCTGCGCGCAGCGATGGATGTGCACGGGCCGTTGTGCGTCGGGATCGACCCGCATCAGGCGCTGCTGCACGCCTGGGGACTGGGCACCGACCTCGCGTCCGTCGAGCGGTTCTCCATGACCGCCGTCGAGGCCTTCGCGGGCCGGGTCGCGGCGGTCAAGCCGCAGTCGGCCTTCTTCGAGATCCATGGGTCGGCGGGCGTGGCCCTGCTGGAGAGGGTCGTCTCGCGCCTGCGCGAAGCGGGCACCCTGGTCATCCTCGACGTCAAACGCGGGGACATCGGCACGACGATGGGCGCCTACGCCGAGGCTTTCCTGGGCGAGGACGTCCCAGAGCCGCCGGATGCGATCACCGTGAGCCCCTACCTGGGCTACGGCTCACTGCGCCCGGCCATCGATCTGGCGCATGCCGGCGGTCGGGGGGTCTTCGTGCTGGCACTCACCTCCAATCCGGAGGGGTTCGCTGTCCAGCACGCGGTTCTCGACGGGGTGAGCGTCGCCGGGCACGTCGTCGCCGGGGCGAGCGCCGACAACGCCGCCGCCGCTACGCGGGGGGAGCTCGGGTCGGTCGGGCTCGTCGTCGGAGCGACAGTGGGGGACGCCGTCCAACGGCTCGGCCTGGACCTTCCCGCAGTCAACGGTGCCCTTCTCGCCCCGGGGGTCGGGGCACAGGGCGGCTCGGCAGAGAGCCTGCGGCGGGTCTTCGGCGCGGCGCTGCCGAATGTCTTGGCCGCCTCGAGCCGGGAGGTGCTCGCTGCCGGGCCTGATGCCGCCGCCCTGGCCCGGCGGGCTCGGGAGGTCGCCGACGCTCTGCGCGAGGCCCCCTGATTGCGACCGAGGGTGCGCCTGGGTAGGTTCGGGGTCTGAGTCGTTGAGCCGATCGAGGAGTAACCGCTGTGGCCCTGCCCGAGCTGACCCCGCAAGAGCGCGCGGACGCCCTCGCCAAGGCTGCCGTCGCCCGCAGGGCCCGGGCGGCCGTCAAGAACCGGCTGAAGTACTCGCAGGGGTCGCTGGCTGACGTCATCGCCGACGGCAAGGACGACCCGGTGATCGGGAAGATGAGGGTCTCGGCCCTGCTGGAGTCCCTTCCTGGCGTGGGGCCGGTCCGTGCCAAGGCGATCATGGCCGAGGTCGGCATCTCCGAGTCGCGCCGGGTGCGGGGGCTGGGCGTCAACCAAGCGGCAGCGCTCATCGCCCGGTTCGCCCAGTCGTGAGCCGCCCGATCGACCCGACGGCCAACGCTCCCGGGGGACCGACTCAGGAACGCCTCGCGCAGCAGACGGCTCGTCCGCAGGCGCCGAAGCCGGACGTCCGGGTCGTGGTCCTGGCCGGCCCGACAGCCGTCGGCAAGGGCACGGTCTCGGCCTACGTGCGCACTCACTTCCCCCAAGTGTGGCTGTCGGTGTCGATGACCACCCGGGCCCCCAGGCCGGGCGAGGTCAATGGGGTTCACTACCTGTTCGTCGCCGACGAGGAGTTCGACCGGCTCGTGCAGACCGGGGAATTCCTCGAGTATGCGGTCGTGCACGGACGCGCGAAGTACGGCACTCCCCGCGGACCGGTCGAACGCGCCCTCGCTCAGGGACGCCCGGCGCTGTTGGAGATCGACCTGCAGGGAGCCCGCCAGGTGCGCGAGCAGATGCCCGAAGCCCTCTTCGTCTTCCTGGCACCACCGAGTTGGGATGAGCTGGTGCGGCGATTGGTCGGCCGCGGTACCGAGTCCCAGCAGGAACGCGAGACCCGTCTGGCCACTGCGACCCGCGAACTGGCGGCAGCCGACGAGTTCGACGTCGTCATCGTCAACGACGACGTTCGCCGAGCGAGCGAAGAACTCGTATCATTGTTAGGTTCGCGACCTTCGCATTGAGCTCCGTTCAGGTTGCGCTCCCAGTCTGCCCCCGATCGAAGCGAGATCACCGACGTGTCCGGAACCGTGGCCAACCCCATCGGGATCACCAGCCCGCCCATCGACGACCTGCTCGAGGCGACCGACAGCAAGTACGCCCTGGTGATCTATGCGGCCAAGCGGGCGCGCCAGATCAATGCCTACTACTCCCAACTGCAGGAGGGGCTGCTCGACTACGTCGGCCCGCTCGTCGAGACCGGGGTCCACGAGAAGCCCCTGTCGATCGCGCTGCGCGAGATCAACGAGGGCCTGCTCACGGCGGAGCCGGTCGAGGACTGAACGCTCGATGCGCGTCGTCCTGGGGGTGAGCGGCGGCATCGCGGCATACAAGGCCGTCTCATTGCTGCGGCGCTTCACCGAAACCGGCCACGATGTCACGGTCGTGCCCACCGACGCTGCGCTTCGCTTCGTCGGGGCGCCGACCTGGGCGGCCCTGTCGGGCAAACCCGTCACCAGCCAGGTGTGGGACGACGTCGAGCGCGTCGCACATGTGCGGATCGGCCAGCAGGCTGAGCTCGTCGTGGTCGCTCCGGCGACAGCTGATCTAATCGCCAAGGCCGCCGGCGGCCAGGCAGATGACCTGCTCACTGCTACCTTGCTCACCGCCCGTTGCCCGGTCGTCTATGCACCGGCTATGCACACCGAGATGTGGCTACACCCGGCCACCCAAGCCAACGTCGCACTGCTGCGAAGCCGCGGTGCCGTCGTCCTGGACCCAGCGGCGGGGCGCCTCACCGGCGCCGACTCCGGTCCCGGCCGCCTTCCTGAGCCCGAAGCCCTGTATGCCGCGTGCCTGGCCGCCGTCGCCGCCCGCGAGGGGTCGACCGGCGCCGGTGACTTGGCCGGGCTGCGGGTCCTGATCACTGCGGGGGGCACCCGCGAGGCACTCGATCCTGTCCGATTTCTTGGCAATCGGTCCTCAGGCAAGCAGGGGTACGCCTTGGCCGAGGTGGCCCGCGACCGCGGCGCGCAGGTGAGCCTGGTCTCCGCCAACGTCACACTGCCGGACCCGGCCGGCGTCGTCGTGATCCGGGTCGAGAGCGCACTGGACGTGCAGCAGGCCGTCGCCTCGCGCGTGACCGACCACGACATCGTGGTCATGTGCGCCGCGGTGGCCGACTTCCGGCCCAAGGCCTACGCCCCGACCAAGATCAAGAAGACCCACGATCCCACGGGCGGCCCCGGCGGTGCCGACGAGTCAGCGCCCGTCATCGAGCTGGTGCGCAACCCCGACATCCTGCGGGGGCTCGTCGAAGCCCGCGGCGCGGCGACTCGGCCGATCATCGTCGGATTTGCCGCGGAGACCGGCGACGCCGGCGGGACGGTGCTCGAACTGGCGCGGGCAAAGCTCGCCCGCAAGGGGTGTGACGTGCTCGTCGCCAATGAGGTCGGGAGGCATCTGACCTTCGGCCAGGACGCCAACACCGTCCATCTACTCTTCGCCGACGGCTCGCCAGAGCGCACGATCGGCCCCGCCACCAAGGTCAAGATCGCTGAAGCGGTGTGGGACGGCATACAGGCGCTGGGTCACCGGTCGACAGACTCCAACCCGATAGATTAACAACCGCGACGGTCACCTTTGCGGTGTCCCGCCGCGTCCACAGACAACAGGAGTTCGCATGTCCCCGCGCTTGTTCACCTCCGAGTCGGTCACCGAGGGGCATCCTGACAAGATCTGTGACCAGATCAGCGACGCCATCCTCGACGCGATGCTCGCCCAGCACCCGCTGTCGCGGGTGGCCGTCGAGACGATGGTGACGACCGGGCTGGTGCACGTCGCCGGCGAGGTCACGACCGAGGCTTATGTCGAGATCCCGGCGATCGTCCGCGACACGGTGTTGCAGATCGGCTATGACTCCTCGACGAAGGGTTTCGACGGCGCCTCGTGCGGGGTCGAGGTGTCGATCGGCCAGCAGAGCCCCGACATCGCCCAAGGCGTCGACACGGCATACGAGAACCGGGTCGGTGGCGACACCGACGCTTACGACAAGCAAGGTGCCGGCGACCAGGGGCTGATGTTCGGCTATGCCTGCGACGACACCCCCGAACTCATGCCGCTGCCGATCCACTTGGCCCACCGGCTGGCCGAGCGGCTCACGTCCGTGCGCAAGACCCACGAACTACCCTACCTGCGCCCGGACGGCAAGACCCAGGTGACCATCGGCTACGAGGGCGACCGCCCGGTGCGCCTGGACACGGTGGTCATCTCCACCCAGCATGCGGCGGACATCTCGCTGGAGGGACTTCTTCAGCCCGACATCATCGCCCACGTCATCGACCCGGTGCTCGCCGAGCTCACCGACAGCGGCTCGACCCTGGATGTGTCGTCCTATCGCGCGCTCATCAACCCGACCGGTCGTTTCGAGGTCGGTGGCCCGATGGGCGATGCCGGGCTCACCGGACGCAAGATCATCGTCGACACCTACGGCGGCATGGCCCGGCACGGTGGTGGCGCGTTCTCCGGGAAGGACCCCTCGAAGGTCGACCGGTCGGCGGCCTACGCGACACGCTGGGTCGCCAAGAACGTCGTAGCCGCCGGCCTGGCCAGCCGGTGCGAGGTGCAGGTCGCCTATGCCATCGGTGCTGCTCACCCCGTCGGACTGTATGTCGAGACCTTCGGCACCGAGTCGGTGCCGATCGAAGCGATCCAGCGGGCCATCGCTGCGGTCTTCGACCTCCGACCGGCGGCGATCGTCGATCAGCTCGACCTGCTGCGCCCCATCTACAAGCGCACCGCGGCCTACGGCCACTTCGGTCGCACGGACGGCGACGGGGGCTTCACCTGGGAGCGCACGGACCGAGTCGCTGCGCTGCAGGCGGCGGCCAGGGGCTGATCATCGCGAACGCCCGTGATGGTTTCGTTCGCGGGCAGCGGTGTCGTCTCGGCCCGCTAGGTTCTGGACATGACCAGTCGGCTGGCTGAAGCCGGCGCACCGAGGGGCGAGCTCCCGGTGGCCGTCGTGGTCGTCGACACCGGTCTCGCGCACCTGGACCACCCTTTTGAGTATGCCGTCCCGGCGGCGATGGCCGAGGCCGCCCAGCCCGGAGCGCGCGTGCGGGTGCGTTTCGCCGGTCGTGACGTCGACGGGTTTGTTGTGCAGCGGCGAGCCGTCGCCGAACATCTGGGCCCGTTGGCGGAGCTTGGTCGCGTCGTCAGCCCCGAACCGGTGCTCACCCCCACGCTGCTTGCCCTGTGCCAAGCCGTCGCCGACCGGTATGCCGGCTCGCTGGGCGACGTGCTGCGCCTGGCCATCCCCAAGCGGCACGCCGCCGCTGAGCGGGCCCTGCCCATGGACCCGCCGGTTGTCGAACCTCTGCCTATGCCGCCGGTCGGGCCGTGGGCGGCATACCCCGCTGGTCCTGCCTTCCTGCGGCGGATCGGTGATGGCGGGAGTCCTGCCGCGGCATGGACCGCGTTGCCGGGGCGGCAGCCCGAGATGGACTGGCCGGCCGCTCTCGCGACGGCCGCACAGACCGCCCTCGCGGCCGGGCGCGGCGCGCTTCTTATCGTTCCCGACCACCGCGACGTTGCCCGGCTCGACAGCGAACTGCGGGCTCGGCTCGGGCCTGGGCGGCATGTGCGGCTCACGGCCGATCAAGGACCGCAGGCGCGCTACACCGCCTGGCTCAAGGTGCTCCGCGGACACGTCCGTTGCGTCGTCGGGACCCGCTCGGCCGCCTTCGCCCCGGTGGCGGACCTGGGGCTCGTCGCGTGGTGGGACGACGGCGATGACCTGCATGCCGAACCCCGGGCGCCGTATCCGCAGGTCCGTGACGTGCTGCTGCTTCGGGCGACGGCGCAGGCAGCAGCCGTGATCTGCGGCGGATTCGGCCGCTCGGTCGACCTCGCTCAGCTGGTTGCCGACGGGAGCTTCGCTTCGATCGACGCGGCCGCCCCGGCACGCCGTGAGGCCGCGGCCCGGGTCGTGGTCGCCGGCGAGGGTGATCTCGAGCGAGCCGGCGGCGCGGCGCGAGCTCGCCTGGCCCCGAGTGCCTGGCGAGCGGCCAGTGCGGCGCTCGCCGATGGGCCCGTGCTGGTGCAGGTGCCTCGCCACGGTTATCTGCCGGCGCTGTCGTGTCAGGATTGCCGCCAGCGAGTGCGTTGTCCGCGCTGCCAGGGGCCCGTGACGCTGCCGAGCGCCGGAGCCACCGCGCTGTGCCGATGGTGTGCCCTTGCGTTGCCCGTCGACAGATTCCAGTGCCCGCACTGCCAGGGACGGCGGATCCGCTCGGCGGTGGTGGGCTCGGCTCGGACGGCCGAGGAGCTCGGCAGGGCCTTTCCCGGGGTGCGGGTCCTCACCTCGAGCGCGGGGTCCGTGCTGGAGACCGTAGGCGCCGAACCGACCCTCGTGGTCGCCACTCCCGGAGCCGAGCCGGTCGCCGACGGGGGGTATGCCGCGTGCCTGTTGCTGGACGCCTGGGCGCTGCTCGACCGAGCGGACCTCGACGCCCCGGTCGAGGCGCTACGTCGGTGGATGACCGCAGCCGCACTCGTGCGGCCAGGCGCGGCGGGGGGAGTGGTCGTGCTGGTGGGAGTGCCCGAGGGGGTGCACGTCCCAGCCGTGGACGCGCTGGTGAGGTGGGCGCCCGAATGGCTCGCCGGTCGCGAGCTCGACGAGCGCCAGACCCTCACGCTGCCACCGACCGTGCTCTTCGTCCAGGCAACCGGTGATCGTCACGCGGTCGCGGAGGTCGCTGCCCAGGCCCGGGCCGTCGATGCCGCAGTGACGATCCTCGGACCGTTGCCGGTGACCGGCACCGACCAGGTGCGGGTGATCATCCGAGCCCCGTTGCCCTTGGCCGCCGTGCTGGCCGACACCCTCGTCGCAGCTCGCGCCGTCCGCAGCGCTCGCAAGGAGCCAGGGGCCCTGACCGTGCGCATGTGGGACCGTGTCAGCGGCTAATCGCGTGGGGCGAGCTGGGGCGCTGAGGCATACTCGACGACGGTCGGCGGATGTCGTCGTCCTGAGCGAAGGGAACTGGCGTGCGGCTGAGGGAAGCGGTCCAGGCGTTGGCCGAGCCTCGGTTCGCCTGGTACTTCGCCGCCCGCACGACAACGACCATCGGCAGCTCGATGACGAGTGTCGCGTTGGCCTTCGCGGTGCTGCGGATCACCAACGAGCCCGGAGCCCTCGCGCAAGTGCTCTCGGCGCACATGGCCGCGATGGTGCTCTTCCTGCTCCTGGGGGGCGTTGTCGCCGACCGGTATTCACGAACGACCATCATGCAGGCCTCGCACACCCTCACCTTCCTCAGCCAGGGGATAGCGGCATACCTGGTCATCACCGGGCAGGCGCAGATCTGGCACCTGGTCGTCCTCGAAGCGATCAACGGCGCCGTGTCGGCCTTTGGGATGCCGGCGATGATGGGCGTCGTCCCGCTCGTCGTGCGGCCCGAACACATCCAGCAGGCCAATGCGCTGCTGTCGTTCAGCCGAGCCTCGATCACCATCGTCGGGCCCGCCCTCGCCGGCGTGCTCGTCGTCGCTGCCGGGCCTGGTTGGGCACTACTCGTCGATTCGCTGTTGTTCCTTGCCGCTGTCCCGATGTTGCGTCGGGTGGGTCTGTCAGGGCGCGAGCGCGCAGCCCGCGGCGGCGCTGACGCCGGGAGCACGTCGATGCTCAGAGAGTTGCGGGAGGGCTGGGGCGAGTTTGCCTCGCGCACCTGGTTGTGGCTCGTCGTCGTCGTCTTCGGAGTGCTCAACGCCGTTCACGTCGGCGCGATCGCAGTGCTTGGCCCCGTCGTGGCCAAGTCGTCGGACGTCGGCGAGCAGGGCTGGGGGCTGGTGTTGTCGGCCGAGGCGGCCGGCACCGTGGTCCTGACCGTCGTTTTGCTGCGCGCCCGCCTGCGCCGACCGCTCGTCGCCGGGATGCTGGGCGTGTCGCTCATCGCCCTGCCGATCGCGGGACTGGGCGCTGTCCCGCATACCGGCCTGCTCATGGTGCTCTTCTTCCTCGCCGGATGTGGTGTCGAGGTGTTCGGGGTGGCCTGGACGACGGCCCTGCATCAGCACATCCCCGAACAGGTTCTCTCGCGCGTGGCGAGCTATGACGCGTTGGGCTCGTTCGTCGCCATGCCGATCGGTGCGCTCGCCTATGGCTGGCTTGCGACGACGTTCGACGTGCGCACCGTCCTGCTGGTCAGCGCCCTTGGGTATGCCGTGTTGGCCCTGGCGACGCTGTTGTCGCGCTCAGTCCGCGACCTGCGCTCCCTCGACGGGTCGGCCCCCTAGACTGGTTCACCGCGAGTGGGTCGCTCGGCCATCACCGAGAGTCGCCGCGCGGCATACCCGGTTGGAGAGGGAATCTGTTGTCCGTCAAGGATATCCGCCTGTTCGGTGACCCGATCCTGCGCACCCCGGCGGCACCCGTTGTCGACTTCGACCGCGAGCTTCGTCAGCTGGTCAAGGACCTCGGCGACACCATGCTCGATGCCCCGGGAGCCGGGTTGGCCGCCCCGCAGATCGGCGTCGGCCTGCGGGTCTTCACCTACCTCGTCGACGGGGTCCTCGGCCACCTGGTCAACCCGAGCCTGGTGCTCGCCGACGAGTTGCAGGACGGCGAGGAGGGCTGCCTGTCCTTCCCGGGGCTGAAGTACGACATGCCACGGGCCCTGCGGGCGGTTGCCTCCGGGTTCGACATGCACGGCGAGCCGCTTGTCATCGAGGGCACCGATCTGCTCGCCCGGGCGGTGCAACACGAGACGGACCACCTCGACGGCATCCTCTTCATCGACCGGATGGACCCCGCCCAGCGCAAGTTGGCGATGAGGGCGATCCGCGAGGCCGACTGGTTCGGTGGCCCCAGGCCGGTCCTCAAGGCGAGCCCGCACTCGACGTTCGGACGCGGGATGTGAATCGCTGATGCGTCTGGTCTTCGCCGGCACCCCGCAGGTCGCCATCCCCAGCCTCGACGCGCTCGTGGCCTCCCGGCACGAGGTCGTGGCTGTGCTGACCCGCCCCGACGCCCCCTCCGGCCGGGGGCGCTCGATGGTGCCGTCACCCGTGCGGCTGCGGGCGCAGGAGCACGGCCTGCCTGTGTTGACCCCGCGAAGTCCCCGAGACGCGTTGTTCTTGGACGAACTTCGCGCCTTGGAGCCCGACTGTGCCCCGGTGGTCGCCTACGGAGCGCTCGTGCCTGCCTCCGCGCTGACGATTCCGCGTCATGGCTGGGTCAACCTGCACTTCTCACTGCTGCCGGCCTGGCGCGGGGCAGCGCCGGTGCAGCACGCGATCATGGCGGGGGACGAGGTCACCGGGGCGAGCACGTTCCTGCTTGAGGCGGGCCTCGATACCGGTCCGGTCTACGGTCTCCTCACCGAGACGGTGCACCCGAGCGACACCAGTGGCGATCTGCTCGCGCGGCTCGCCGTAGCCGGAGCAGGTTTGCTCGTGGCCACCCTCGACGGTATCGAGGAGGGCTCCCTCGTCGCCGTCCCCCAAAGCACCGAGGGCCTGTCAATGGCACCGAAGATCGACGGTGATGACGCGCGTATCGACTGGAGACGGCCAGCGCTGTCGATCGATCGCCTCGTGCGGGCCTGCACGCCGGCGCCAGGGGCCTGGACGACCTTCCGAAGCGAGCGGGTGAAACTCGGCCCGCTGGTCCCCGCCGCCTCCGGTGAGCTGCCCGAGGGGCTCGCCCCTGGCGCACTGCTGGTCACCAAGAAGGCCGTGTATGCCGGCACAGCAACCGCGGCGGTGCGTCTCGGGTTGGTGCGGGCCCATGGCAAGAAGGAGATGGCGGCGCCGGATTGGGCCAGGGGCGTGCGCATCGAGCCGGGGGAGCGGCTGGGCGAGGATGGGTGAGCGGAAGACTCCGGAGCCACCGCGGCACCTGGGTCGCTCACGTCAACGCCCGTCCGAGCGCGGCAGAGTCGCCGACCCGGCCCGGCGTGCGGCATACACGACGATGCGCGCGATCGACGAGGGTGCGTACGCCAATCTCGAGCTGCCGCAAGTTCTTCGGCGTTTCGCGATCGATGGCAGGGACGCGGCGTTCGCCACTGAGTTGACCTACGGTGCCACTCGCCTGAGGGGTCGGTATGACCCGATCATCGCGCACGCCGCGGGCCGCGAGGTGGGGGCCATCGATGCGGCGGTGCTCGACACCCTGCGCCTTGGCGTGCATCAGGTGCTCGGCATGCGCGTGCCGGCCCATGCGGCGGTCGCGGAGACCGTCGCCCTCGCGCGCCAGGTCAACGGCGCGGGAGCGGCTGGGTTTGTCAACGCCGTCCTGCGCCGCGTCAGCGAGCGCGACCTGGACAGCTGGCTCGCCATCGTGGCCCCGGGCGACCTGGATCCGTTGCATCAGTTGGCCATCCGAGAATCGCACCCGACGTGGATCGTCAAAGCCATCCGCGATGCACTCATCGGGCACGGGCGCAGCACTCGCGAGAGCGTCGAGCGCCAACTCGCCGAAGTGCTCGCAGCCGACAACGTGGCGCCCCCGGTCACCCTGGCGGCCAGGCCGGGGTTGAGCACTGTCGAGGAGCTTGTGGCAGCCGGGGCGCGGCCCGGGTCGCTCGCCCCGACCGCAGCCGTGCTCGCCGGCGGCGATCCGGGGAACATCCCCGCCATCCGCGACGGCCGTGCGGCGGTGCAGGACGAGGGCTCGCAACTGGTGGCCTTGGTGCTGGCGGCTGTGCCGATCCCGCCGGAGCACGGGGGTGCCGGCAGTGGCGCCGGCACTAGCGCCGAGCGGTGGCTTGACCTGTGCGCCGGGCCGGGGGGCAAGGCCGGGCTGCTCGCTGGCCTGGCGATCCAGCGCGGAGCCAGCCTGGTGGCCAATGAGCTGACCGAGCATCGTGCCGAGTTGGTCCGCCAGACGTTGCGGGCCGCAACCATGGCTGCTCAGCCCGGTCAGATCGAGGTGCGAACCGGCGACGGACGCGAGGTCGGGGAGTTGGAGCCGGCGGCATACGACCGGGTGTTGGTCGACGCGCCATGCACCGGGCTGGGCGCGTTGCGCCGACGCCCGGAAGCCCGGTGGCGGCGCACCCCAGCGGACCTGGTCGTGCTGACCAAGCTTCAGCGGGACCTGCTTTCCAGCGCCCTGGACGCCACCCGGCCCGGGGGTGTCGTCGTCTATGTGACGTGCAGCCCGCACCTGTCCGAGACCGTCTTCGCGGTCGGTGACGTTCTCAAGAAGCGTGCCGACGTCGAGGTGCTTGACGCCTCAGAATGGCTGCTAGACAAGGAATCTCAGCCGATACCCGACGCCGCGTCGGGGCGGTTCGCACAATTGTGGCCCGACCTGCACGGCACCGACGCCATGTTCGTGGCGCGGCTGCGGCGCCTCTAGATGATTGATTTTCGCAGGGAGTCAGCGGTCGTCCGACGCCGCGATCTCGGTTCTGCGCGTCCATGGGCCGAGAGCCAGCGAGTGGGCCGGGGCTGATAACGCCGCTGATGACGCACACGGTGTCGCTGTGGAAACACCCGTGGCGTCATCACCCGCGCGTTCAGCCCCGGGGACCGTGGATCAGCCTTGGAATCAGTCATCTAGGGTGGTGGGCGTGCAGATCTCGCCGAGCATCCTCGCGGCCGACTTCGCCAATCTGCAGGCGGAGCTCGAGGCGATCAGCAACGCGGACTGGGCACACGTCGACGTCATGGACAACCACTTCGTGCCTAATCTCACCCTCGGGCTGCCGGTCGTCGAGGCGCTGCTGCGGGTGAGCCCGTTGCCGATCGACTGCCATCTCATGATCGCTGACCCCGATCGGTGGGCGCCCGGTTACGCCGAGGCCGGAGCAGGGTCGGTCACCTTCCACGTCGAGGCGGCCGCCGATCCGCAGCGTCTGGCGCGCAGCCTGCGTGCGGCGGGCGCGCGCGCCGGCATGGCCCTCAAACCCGCCACCCCGTGGGCCCCGTATGCCGACCTGCTGCCCGAACTCGACATGGTCCTGGTGATGACGGTCGAGCCGGGTTTCGGCAGCCAGCGTTTCCTCGCCGACCAGTTGCCGAAGGTCGCGGCGGTGCGCGAGTCGGTGCGCCGCTACGGGGGTCAGGTGTGGGTCCAGGTCGACGGCGGCGTGAGCGCCGACAACATCGAACAATGTGCGCAGGCCGGTGCCGACGTGTTCGTCGCGGGCTCGGCTGTGTATGGCGCCGCTGATGCCGCCGCCGCGGTCGCGCACCTGCGCGAGCTCGCCCTGCCACACAGCCACTCGGCCTGATCCACCGGCCAGTGCGTCCAGTGGTGGCATACACTGGTCCCACGTGCTCCGGGGTCGGTGTAACTCCGAACCGGCGGTGACAGTCCGCGACCCGGCCGCAGCCAGCGGCCGGTTGATCTGGTGCAATCCCAGGACCGACGGTGAAAGTCCGGATGGTAGGCAGCACGTTTCGAGGCGGCACCCCGCCCCGTATGCCGTGCGCGGAGACCGCGTGCGGGTTGCGGCGCCTGGGTGGTGGCTTGAGGTGTCCCCGGAGTTCGTCCCTGTCAGAACGAACTCAAGGACGAACACCACCCATGAACAACGGCAACTTCTTCCAGCAGCTCATCGCTGCGACCTTCCCCGTCGGTGGCTATCAGATGCACTGGCTGGAACTCATCGGCATCCTCATCGGCGCGGCGTCGGCCTATCTCGGCATGAAGCGCTGGGTCTGGGCCTGGCCGGTCGGCATCGTCGCAAACATCATGCTCTTCTTCGTCTATCTCGGGGCCCTCTTCGGCGCCGACGAACGGATCCCGCTGTTCGGCCAGGCCGGGCGGCAGGTCTTCTTCATCGTCACGAGCATCTACGGCTGGTGGCGCTGGAGCGAGTCGCGGCGCAGTCGCGGGGCCGGATCGACCGCACCGGCGATCACGCCACGTTGGGCCACCAGCCGCGAGCGGCTGGGCATCGTCGTCGTCTGGCTGGTGGGGACGGTTGTCGTCCACCAGGTCTTCGTCGCCCTGTGGAACCTCTCACCGAGTCCCTTCTGGACACCGCAGTGGTGGTTCTACTGGTGTGACGCGTGGATCTTCGTCGGGTCGGTCATCGCGACCTACGCGATGGCCCGCGGCTGGAACGAGTTCTGGCTGGCCTGGATCGCCGTCGACCTCATCGGGGTCCCGCTGGGATTCGCTACCGGCTACGTGCCGACCGCGGTGCTCTACATCGGCTACGGCATCTTCGTCCTCTACGGCTTCAGCCAATGGGTCAAGGTGACCCGGGCTGAGGGCCAGCGTGTGGAACCCGAGCCGCTCACAGCTGCCAAGCGCTGACTCGCGAGACCGACACCCCCGGGTGCCGTCCGGTCGCTGGAAGGCGAGCGGGCGGCATACCGGGTCTCGGTAGGCTGTCTGCTTGTGAAGACCTTCGAGTCGCTGTTCGCTGAGCTTGCCGACAAGGCAGTCGTGCGTCCAGACGGCTCGGGCACCGTCTCAGCCCTCGACGCCGGCGTGCACGCCATCGGCAAGAAGATCGTCGAAGAGGCGGCCGAGGTGTGGATGGCGGCCGAACATGAGGGCCCCGAACGGACCGCCGAGGAGATCAGTCAGCTGCTGTATCACCTGCAGGTGCTCATGCTTGCCACGGGCCTCACCCTCGACGACGTTTACGCCCATCTGTAGAGCCACCTCACCGCACTGGATCTGACATGCTGAGAATTGCCGTGCCCAACAAGGGTTCGCTCGCCGAGCCGGCCGCCGAGATGCTCCGCGAGGCCGGCTATCTCGTGCGCCGCGACCCCAAGGAACTCGTCGTCACCGACCTGGTCAACGACGTCGAGTTGTTCTATCTGCGACCCCGGGACATCGCGATCTACGTCGGCTCCGGCACTGTCGACGCTGGCATCACCGGGCGCGATCTGCTGCTCGATTCGGGCAGCGACGCGGTCGAGATGATGGGGCTGGGTTTCGGGCGTTCGACGTTCCGGTATGCCGCCCGGGCCGGCTCGCTCACCGGCGTCGGCGACATCGCCGGCCTGCGGGTCGCGACGAGCTATCCCGGCCTGGTCAGTGCCCACCTGCAGCAGGCGGGCGTCGCCGCCGAAGTGGTGCGCCTGGACGGTGCCGTCGAAACGGCGATCACCCTCGGGGTGGCCGACGTCATCGCTGACGTCGTCGAAACCGGGGCGACTCTGCGCAGCCAAGGGTTGGCCGTGTTCGGTGAGCCGTTGCTCACCTCCGAGGCGGTGCTCATCCGCCGCGCCGAGGTGATCGAGGACAACGGGGTCGGGGTGCTTCGCCGACGCCTACTCGGGGTGGTGACGGCACGGGACTTCGTGTTGCTCGACTACGACGTGCCGGTCGAGTTCGTCGAACAGGCCTGTGCGATCACCCCCGGTCTGGAATCACCGACCGTCTCGCCGCTGCACGACCCGTCGTGGGTCGCAGTACGTGCGATGGTGCCCCGGTCGGGCACCAACCGGGTCATGGACGAGCTGTATGACCTCGGGGGACGAGGGATCCTCGTCACTCGGATCGCCGCGTGCCGATTGTGAGACCGACCGACCGGCAGTGAGACCGACCGGCGGTGAGACCGACCGGCGGTGAGACCGACCGGCTGGGGCGGCATACTGGTGCGTTGGAGGTTGATGTGAGCGACACCGACCCGTTTGCGCCGTTCGTGCCCCACCGCGGTCGTGGGGTGGCCATCGGCTTGGCCATCGTCGCGCCGAGCCTGTTCACCGCGATCGCCGTCTTCATGCCGTGGTCTTCGATCCACCAGTTCGAGGTGGGCGACCGGGTGCTCTTCGCCTCGATCGGCTGGGTCCTAGCGCTGATCTTCGTCCGGTACGCCTCGATCCGCGCCGTCCCGACCCGCGAGGGTATGCGGGTCCGCAATCTTTTCCTCACCACGACGGTCACGTGGCCGCAGGTGGTGGGCATGCAGTTCGGTGATGGGATGCCCTGGCCGACCCTGGAGCTCAACGACACCGAGACCCTGGCAGTCATGGCGATTCAACGCTCCGACGGCCCCCGCTCCGTGCAGGAGGCGTCCCGGCTCAACGCCCTCGTCACCGCGCTCGGAGAAGCCCAGCAGACGTGAACCGATCTCTACGCCGCCGAAGACACTGACAGTCTCGTCAAGACGTCGTGTCGAGGACGAGGTCCGCGCGCGCACGCGTGCCGTCCGCGTCGAAGACCTCGACCTCCTGTCGAGCCCAACGCTCCCAATGCGGGCGAAACGCCTCGCCGTCGCGGGCGATCCCGCGCGCGATCCGCACGTGCGGGTCGGCTTCGACCCAGATCCGCACCGCGGCATACGGCGCGGCGGGCCCGACACTGCACCCGCACCCTTCGATGACGAGAAGGTCGGTCCAGGCGAGAGTCACCCGCTCGCCCCAACCGCTCGTCAGCCAGTCCCACCGTCGGTATGCCGCGTGCTCGCCACGCGCGAGCGGCTCGAGCACCTGGGTGGTGAGCAATCCGGGGGCCGCCGCGAGGCCGTCCCAACCGGGGAAGAGGTCGTCCATGTGCAGGGTCGGGGCCCCGAGGGCGTCCGCCAACGCGGCGGCGAACGTCGTCTTTCCGGACCCGCTCGGCCCGTCGACGGCAACGATGCGCACCCGGCCACAGCGCGGCGGGCGGCGTCCCAGGAGCGCGACCGCGTCGGCGAGGGCCAGCGCGTCCGGGTTCGGCGCGGGTGGGCGGAGCACGAGGGTCAATTCTAGGTGCGGTCCTAGGGTGGGCACATGCCCAGCCGCGCCATCAGGTACCGCCCAGGTCCGCCACCGACCACGGCCATCGAGCCAGGCTCCCTGGCACGCCGGTTCGCGGCAATCCGCGAGGAGCTGAACGTGCCCGCTGCGTTCCCGGCGGCAGTGCTGGCGGAAGCCGAAGCGGCCAGTCGGCGGGGAGTTCCCGAGGCGCCCGATCGCACCGATCTGGCCTTCTGGACCCTCGACCCGCCGGGGTCGATGGACCTGGATCAGGCCATGTTCCTGACCCGGCAGGACCAGGGCTATCGGGTTCACTACGCGATCGCCGACGTTCCGGCCTTCGTCGTGCCGGGCGGGCCAATCGACGTCGAGGCTCGGCTGCGCGGCCAGACGATCTATCTGCCGGATGGACGGGTCCCGCTGCATCCGCCGACGCTGTCGGAGGGGGCGGCGAGTCTGCTGCCGGGACAGGTGCGGGCGGCATATGTCTGGGAGTTCGTCCTGGATGCCGACGCGGTGGTGATCTCGACGAGCGTCGCCCGTGCTCTGGTGCGCAGCCGGGAGCGCCGCGACTACGCCGAGGTGCAAGCCCGCGTCGAGACGATCGGCGCTGACGCCGCGGCTGACACCGAGGTCGACACCACAGCTGACGCCGCGGCCGCAGACGACGCGTCCGCAGAGGCTGCGGACCAGCAGATGATGCTGTTGCGCCAGATCGGCACCAAACGGATGGTGCTGGAATCTGCCCGCGGGGGAGCGTCCCTGCCGATGCCGGAGCAGCAGGTCGTCCATGACGCCGCGGGCCGGTATCGGTTGGAGTATCGCCCGCCGCTGGCCGCTGAAGACTGGAACGCCCAGATCTCGCTCATGACAGGGATGGCGGCCGCCGAACTCATGCTTGCCGGCGGCGTCGGGGTGCTGCGGACGATGCCCGCCCCGGATCCGCAGGCCGTGCGCCGGTTCCGGCGCCAGGCTCGGGCGGTCGGGGTGAACTGGCCCGACGGGCAGCGATACGGAGACTTCCTGCGCTCGCTCGATCGGCGGAACCCTCGCCACCTCGCCCTCATCCACGAGGCGACCTCGCTCTTCCGCGGGGCGGCCTACACCCCGTTCGACGGCCCGGCACCCGAGCAACGTCTGCATGCGGCGGTGGCTGCCCCCTATGCCCACGTGACCGCGCCGTTGCGACGGCTGGTCGACCGTTTCGGGCTCGTGGTCTGCGCTGCAGTGTCGGCGGGCACCGAGGTGCCCGGGTGGGCCAGGTCGGCACTGCCGGAGCTCACCCGCCTGATGGCCGACGGGGATCGGCGGGCGTCGGCGGTGGAGCGGGCGTGCACCGATGCGGTCGAAGCGGCCGTGCTCGCCTCGGAGGTCGGCAAGGACTTCCCGGCGACGGTCGTCGACCGCACGAGCAAGGGCCTGCCCATCGTCCAACTCGCCGAGCCTGCTGTCCTGACGGCTGCGCGAGGCGCCGCCCAGGCGGGCGACGAGGTGACGGTTCGGGTGGTCGGCGCCGACGTGGCGACGGGCCGGGTCGATCTGGACGTCGTTTCCGGCGGCTCTGCCTCCGGTGGCTCCAGCGGTTCTGCCTCCGGTGGCTCCGGCGTACCTCGCGCTCAGCCGTAGCGTGCCGCGGCTGCGAGCGTCTGCGCGGCATACCCGCCGCCGAAAAGCAGCGCGTGGACGCCGAGCGGATAGAGCTGGTGGAGGGCGACCCGCTCGCGCCAACCGTCGGCCAGCGGTGCGGCCTCGTCGTAGGCCGCAAGGGTCGTCTCAAGGTACGGCGCTCCGAACAGGGCGAGCATCGCCAGGTCGGCCTCGCGGTGTCCGTGATGGGCCGCCGGGTCGATGACGGTGGCGCCGGCCGACGTCCAGACGACGTTGCCCGACCACAGGTCGCCGTGGATCCGGGCCGCCGGCTCACCGGTGTCGTGGTCGGTCAGTCGGTTCGCGACGCGCTCGAGCAGGGCCGCGTCGGCGGGTGTGAAGACGCCCGCGTCCCGGCAGGCCCGGGTGATCGGCGCGAGGCGCTCGGCGGCATACATGCCCGCCCAACTCGGGTGCGGACGCAGCGAGAGGTGCAGCGGATCGGTGAGCGGGCCGAAGAAGCCGTCGCCGTCCCACCCTGCGGGACCCGGCCCGTATGCCGCCCGCTCGCCCTGCACCCCAGCGCGCCCACTGAGGCGGTGGGTCGCCGCGAGACGTCGGCCGAAGTCCTCGGCGGCGGCGGCCGTCGGCGTCGTCAGAACGAGCCGGGCCAGGTCGAGGTGCCCTGGCCGGACGTCGAGCACCTCGACCACCCGGGCTCCGCCCGCCGCCTGGGCGTCGGCCAGCCAGCGCAGGCCAGCGGCCTCCCACGCGAAATAACCGTCGGGTGCCGACGCGCGAGCCTTGCGGAAAGGCGGCATACCGGCGCAGCGTATCGGCGATACGCGGGGTGGTGACGACGATCTACGATGGGGGGCGGATGAGTCGGTCAGGCGGTCGCGTCGTCGCTGCTCGCAGCGGCGCCGAGGAACGTCCGGGCTCCATCGGGCAAGGTGGTGGCTAACGGCCACCCGGAGTGATCCGCGGGACAGTGCCACAGAAAACAGACCGCCCCGTATGCCGGTTCGCCGGCAGCCGAGGTAAGGGTGAAACGGTGGTGTAAGAGACCACCAGCGGCGGGGGTGACCTCGTCGGCTTGGTAAACCCCACCTGGAGCAAGCTCGCACAGCAGGCGTTCGAGGGCGGCCCGCCCGAGTCTGCGGGTAGAGCGCTGGAGTCGGTCAGCAATGGCCGGCCGAGATGGATGACCGTCGTCGCGGCGGCCGGAGACGGCCGACGCGGAACAGAACCCGGCGTATCGACCGACTCATCCACCATTTGGCGTCTGACCTGGGCCGGAGCGCGCTAGCAGCCCCTGCCGTTCGGATCTGAGTTGACGGAGGCTCCCAGGTCTCATTCGGCGTCCTGGTACTCCACCTGCATCAACACAATGTGTCGCGCGCTGATGCAGGCCGCCCCCTTCGGCTCATGGCGCACCGTCCCGTCCACGTCACGGAAGGTCAACGGCGCTGCCAACAGCAGGTCGCGGTCGGGGCCGTCACCGGCTTCGGAGTTGTGGCTGAAGTACCACCCCTGAATGCGGCTCCCGTCGCTCAGAGTGCATGTGATGCGCTTGTTCTTGGCCAGCCCGGCCGGAAGCTCGATCAGCTTCCACCACCCCGAGACGAAGTCGACTCCACCGCCGGGAACCAACCATTTCATGACCGGGGCAAGCAGCCCGCCGCCCTTGGACCGCCCCGGAGTCGCCGCAGCCTTATTTCGCCAGCGCCCGAGCAGGAGCGCCATCAGACATGCCACCGCGAACAGGCTGGTCGCCCAGGTCAAGACGTCGGAGTAGGAGTCCTGCCAGAATCGCTGCGGATCGCGCACCAGCGCTGCAATATCGGGGGTCCGGTCCGGAAGGAGCTGGTGAAGGCAAGCAAAGAGCAGAAGCGCAGCCCCGTTCGCCGCGACGCTGACCACCCCGACCGTGACTGTCTCGCGAAACACCGAATAGCCCCGGACCGGCCGGGCACCCCGCTCGGTGATGAGGACATGTAGCAGGCCTGGCGTACCGAGGAGGACGAACAGCACCAGCCCGACGATAGTGTTCGGCACGTGACGAGGGCGCTGGCGTCAGACCGGGGGTGGCTTGCTCCCGGAGCCTTCCCCCTGCGGTTGAACAGGGTCCGGCTCGGCCTGGAATCCGTCGGCGACCCACGCCTGGACCGTCGGCGCGACCTGCCCGACCGGCTCCTCGGGCGCGAGCGGGGAAGCAGCTTCCCCGCGATCCCACTGAATCATGTGCTCTCCTCCTCGGGCATGGAACCGACAAACATGGCTCACTCAGTCTCCTAACGTCACCATGGGGTACGGCTCCTGTCAATGAGGACGCGGTCGGTGCGAGCGAGTGTCAGCACAAAGACGCTGGAAGAGGGGTTCGGCGGACTCCTGCTGGTGACTGACCTGGTTGAGCAGGCGGCGAGAGTCTTGGGCGCAGGCGCGGTGGAGTCCGCGTTGCCAGGGATGTCGGCGGCAGCCGCTAGCGTGGCGGCGATGAGCACCCTGGCCTCCCCATCCGTCGGCCCCGCCGCGCCGGCTCAGTCGCCCGCGCTAGTCGCGCTGCGGCGGCTCGTCGGGAAGGCCGACGCCGAGTTCCACGACGGGCAGCTGGAGGCGATCACCGCGCTCGTCGAGCAGCGACGGCGGGTCCTCGTCGTCCAGCGGACGGGGTGGGGGAAGTCGGCGGTCTATTTCGTCGCCACCAGTCTGCTGCGCGAGGCGGGAGCCGGGCCGACCATCATCGTCTCCCCGTTGCTCTCGCTCATGCGTGATCAGATCGCTGCTGCCGAACGTGCCGGCATCGCTGCCGTGACGATGAACTCCGCCAACACCCTTGACTGGGGCCACGTGCGTGATGCCCTCGCTGCCGACGCGGTCGACGTTTTGCTCGTCAGCCCCGAGCGGCTCAACAACCCGTCCTTCCGAGAGCAGCAGCTCCCTGAACTCGCCGCCCGCTGCGGATTGCTCGTTGTCGACGAGGCGCACTGCGTAAGTGACTGGGGCCACGACTTCCGCCCCGACTATCGCCGGATCGGCGACCTGTTGCATGGGCTGCCCAGTGGAACCCCGGTGCTCGCGACGACGGCGACCGCCAATGCGCGGGTCGTCCACGACGTGGAGCAACAGCTCACGGGGCCGCCCGGCACCCTCGATACGGTCCCCACCATCCGCGGTGGGCTAGGCCGGGAGTCGCTGCGCCTCGGGGTGCTGGCGCGGATGGGGCCCGACCAGCGCCTCGGCTGGCTGCTCACCCACCTGGGCGAGCTGCCCGGCAGCGGCATCGTCTACACGCTCACCGTGGCCGGCGCCGAAGATCTGGCCCAGAGTCTGCGGGATGCGGGCCATGAGGTCGCGGCATACACAGGCCGCACCGACCCCACCGAGCGGGAGCGGCTCGAGATGGCCCTGAGGGACAACGAGGTCAAGGCGCTCATCGCCACCTCAGCATTGGGGATGGGTTTCGACAAGCCTGACCTCGGCTTTGTCGTCCACGTGGGGGCCCCAGCCTCGCCGGTCGCCTACTACCAGCAGATCGGCCGGGCCGGTCGGGCAACGGAGCGCGCCGATGTCCTGCTGCTGCCCGGCGCCGAAGACCAAGACATCTGGGCCTATTTCGCCTCGGTGTCGATGCCCCGCGAGGACCGCGCCCGTGCCGTGCTCGACGCGCTTGCGGCCGCCGGTCGGCCGTTGTCAACTGGCGCCCTCGAAGCCGTCGTCGACGTCCGCCGGACTCGGCTGGAGCTTCTGCTCAAGGTCCTGGACGTCGATGGTGCGGTGCGCCGGGTGAGCGGCGGTTGGCTGTCCACCGGGGCCCCGTGGAGCTACGACGCCGAGCGATACGAGCGAGTAGCGGCGGCTAGGCGTCACGAGCAGCAGCTCATGCTCGACTATGAGCGCACCACCGAGTGCCGCATGGAGTTCCTGCAGCGCAGCCTCGATGATCCCAGCGCCGCCCCCTGCGGTCGCTGCGACACCTGCACCACCCCCTGGTATGCCGCGGACGTCGCGGCGACAGCGCTCGTCGCAGCCCGGGCCCAGCTGGGCCGGGTCGGGGTGCAGATCGAGCCGCGCGCCCAATGGCCGACGGGGATGGATCGGTTAGGCATCCCGATCAAGGGACGGATCCCCGCTGACCAGGCCATGGCGACCGGTCGTGCGCTGGCCCGGCTGAGCGACCTCGGCTGGGGCCAACGCTTGCGCGAGGTGCTCCGATCGGCATCCCCGGTGACCGGGGACGGTGCCGACGACGCGCGCAGCGACACCGAGGTCGTGCCGGAGCCGCTCGTCCAGGCGGTCGTCGAGGTGCTCGCGGGGTGGGACTGGCAGCAGCGCCCGGTCGCCGTCGTCGCGATGCCATCGCGGCGTCGACCGACACTCGTCGGATCGCTCGCCACCCGGATCGCGCAGCTCGGCAGGTTGCCGTTGCTGGGGACTTTGGAGCTTGTCGACGGCGGCCCGATGGGGGAGCCGGGCGGCAACAGTGCCTTCCGCCTGGCGGGCGTGTGGGGACGGCTCGGAGTCGGACCCGACCTCGCGAGCCGGCTGGACGGCATACCCGGTCCGGTCTTGCTCGTGGACGATGTGGTGAGCTCGCGTTGGACCCTCACGGTCGCGGCCCGGGCCCTGCGTGAAGCGGGCGCGCCGGCGGTGCTGCCGCTGGTCCTCGCCATCGACGGCTGAGCGAGAGAGCCGTCACCAAGAGCTGCTCGGGCCGCGTGCAGGCCTGCTCTCTCGCCGCCCCCTCCCGCGCTCGCTCACTCTTCGCACGGCCGCGCACGCTCCCTCTTCGCGCACGCTAACTCTTCGGAGGTTCGGCGCCTATTCGGAGGCTTGCCACCTCCGAAGAGGCACGAAAGCTCCGAATTGGGGGGGCCGCCGCCGAACTCCGCAAGTTACTCTTGAGTAATGAAGGGATCCGAGGCAACCGAGCTGGGCCGAGTGGTCGGCGACGCCCTCAAGGGCACCGCCCGGCGCACCGGCCAGGCCAGCGCCGCGGTCATCGATCTCGGCTATCGGGCCGCCCGCCGAATGACCCGACCGAGCAAACGCGCACGGGTCGACCGAGTCCGGGCGGCGCACCTCAACGCGACCGAGCGGGCCGCGCGAAAGATCGGAACCGGTCTGCAGGCTATGGGCCGCACGGCCGGTCGGGTCGGCTCGCGGCTCGTCGACGGAAGGCCAGTGGTCGAGGAACACGCTGCCCACCAGTGGGTCTCGGTCCTCAACGGCGTCTATGGCGATCGGCTGAACGAGCGCCGGTCCCCCCTGAGCCTGCCGATGTCGCTGCGCGCCGATGGACGGGACGTCCCTGCCACCGCCGATGGGATGCGTGCGGCATACCCGGCGGCGACCGGTTTGGTCGTCGTCTTCGTGCACGGGCTGGTCGAGACCGACGCCTGGTGGGACATCCGTTCCGAACGCAACTGGCGACGCCCCGGCGAGAGCTACTCGGGCAAGCTACGCGCCGGAGGCACCTGGACGCCGGTCCAGGTGCGCTACAACACCGGGTTGAGGGTGTCGGACAACGGGCGAAGGCTCGACGCCCTCCTCGAGGGCCTCGTGGCCGGGTGGCCCGTGCCGGTGCGGAGTCTCGTCCTCGTCGGCCACTCGATGGGCGGGCTCGTTCTGCACAGTGCGCTCGCTCAAGCCGGGCCGTCGAGCGGATGGTCGGCCCTGGTGCGGGTCACGGTGACGCTCGGCACGCCGCACCAGGGTGCGGCTCTCGTGCGGGGGGTGGCTCGGCTCAGTCCGGCACTCGCAAAGGTGCCCGAAACCCGTTGGCTGGCCGAGGTCATCGCCTCCCGCCCCCCCGGGATCGGTGATCTGGGCCACGGCAATCTGCTCGCGGACGACTGGCGCGACCTCGATCCGGCGAGTCTCACGGCGGTCGCGGGCGTGGTGCCGCTGGCCACCGGCGTCCGCCATTGCGTCGTCATCGGCACGGTGCCCTCGAAACGAGACGGCCTGCTGGCTGACTGGGTCGGCGACCTGCTCGTGCGCCCCGGCGACGCGCGACCGGCGACCCAACGTGGGAGCGTCGAAGACAAGGATGTGCGCGTGGTCGGGGGTGCGAGCCACCTCGACCTGCTCAACCATCCGGCTGTCTATCTGCACCTCACCGATTGGCTCGCGTATGCCGCTCGACAGAGCGCCGACGGCTAACGCTGGCGCTGGGCGAGGTAGTAGCCGATAAGCGCCTTCGTCGAGCCGTCCTGCCGTGCGAGGGCGTCGTGATCTCCGGCGACGGCGGGTTCGATTCCCTTGGCCAGTTGCTTGCCGAGCTCAACCCCCCATTGGTCGAAGGAGTCGACTCCCCAGACGATGCCCTGCACGAAGGTGATGTGCTCATACAGGGCGACGAGTTGGCCGACGACCGAGGGGGTGAGGGCCGGGGCCATGATCGAGGTCGTCGGGCGATTGCCTGCGAACACTCTGGCCGGCACGATCGCGTCGGGCGTTCCATCGGCGCGTACCTCGTCGGCGGTCTTGCCGAAGGCCAGAGCGGCGGTCTGGGCGAAGAAGTTGGCCAGGAACAGTTCGTGGACGTCGGCTTCCCCGTCCCGCAACGGATAGGCCGGGTTGGCGACGGCGATGAAGTCCGCCGGGATGAGCTGGGTGCCTTGGTGGATGAGCTGGTAGAAGGCGTGTTGCCCATTTGTGCCCGGCTCGCCCCAGAAGACCTCGCCGGTCGCTGTCGTCACCGGGCTCCCGTCCCAGCGCACCGACTTACCGTTGGACTCCATCGTCAACTGCTGCAGGTATGCCGCGAACCGGTGCAGTTGCTGGGCGTAGGGCAGGACCGCGTGGGTTCGTGCGTCGAGGAAGTTCACATACCAGATGTTGAGCAGCCCCATGAGGAGCGGGACGTTGGCCGCTGCCGGGGTGGTGCGGAAGTGCTCGTCGATGGCGTGGAATCCACCGAGCAACTCGGCGAAACGTTCCGGCCCGACGGCGACGGCCAGCGACGTCCCGATCGCGGAGTCGACCGAATAGCGGCCGCCGACCCAGTCCCAGAATCCGAAGGCGTTGGCTGGGTCGATGCCGAAGTCGGCGACCTTGTCCAGGGCGGTCGAAACGGCGACGAAGTGTTTGGCAACGGCGTCGGCCCGCGAGGCGTCGCTGCCGTCGATCGCACCTTGAGCGACGAGGGTGTCGAGAAGCCAGGCCCGGACCAGGCGGGCGTTGGTCAGCGTTTCCAGCGTCGTGAAGGTCTTGCTGGCGACGATGACGAGTGTGGTCTCGGGGTCGAGGCCGGCGGTCTTCTGGGCGGCATCGGTGGGGTCGATGTTCGAGATGAACCGGCACGACAACCCTTGCTGCACATAGGGTTTCAGGGCCCCATAGACCATCACCGGGCCCAGGTCCGAGCCGCCGATGCCGATGTTGACGATGGTCTGGATGCGCTTGCCGGTGACGCCGACCCACTCTCCGGAGCGGACCGTGTCGGCGAAGGCATTGACTTTCTCGAGCACCTCCTGGACATCGTGATCGACGTCTTGTCCGTCGACGACCAGCGCCGGCGCCGCGCCAGGCGGGCGCCGCAGCGCGGTGTGCAGCACTGACCTGCCCTCGGTGACATTGATCCGCTCGCCGGAGAACATGGCATCGCGGCGGCCCTCGAGCCCGACCTCGTTGGCCAGCGCGAGCAGGGCTTGGAGGATCTCCTCGGTGAGGAGGTTCTTGGAGAGGTCTACATGCAGGTCGGCTGCCTCAAGCGTGTAGCGTGCCGCTCGCGTCGGATCGGCGAACCATCCGCGCAGGTCCGGCTCGAAGTCCGCGCGCAGTTGCTGCAACCTCGCCCAGGCAGGCGTGGTCGTCGGGTCGATCGGAGCGGTCATCGGGGGTCACCTTCCAGCGTGCGGACGATCGTCGCGTCAACCCTATGACCTCCGTATGCCGCCTCCCGGGCTACCGTGAGGTATGCGCGTCACACATCTTGGGCATTCCTGTCTTCTCGTCGAGGCCGCTGATCGGCGGATCCTCATTGATCCGGGCGGATGGTCGAGCGGGTTCGAGGAGCTGACCGGGCTGGACGCCATCTTCGTCACCCATCAGCACGCAGATCACCTCGACGTGGCGAGGTTTCCGGCGTTGCTGAGCGGCAACCCCCAGGCACAGGTGCATGCCGACCCGCAGAGCGCCGCCATCCTCGCCGATACAGGCCTTCACGTCGGCGTCCTGAGCGCCGGACAGGACCTGTCAGTCGGCGATGTTCGAGTCCGTCCACTCGGGAAGATGCACGCGTTCAACCACGACTGGGTCCCGAACGTCGCCAACGTCGGCCTGCGGCTGCAGGCCGACGGGGAACCGGGGCTCTTTCACCCTGGCGACGCGCTGGACGCCGACCCGGGAGACGTCGACCTGCTCGCCGTGCCGGTGAACGCGCCCTGGTGCGCCGTCCGCGACACCATCGCCTTCGTTCGCCGGGTGGCCCCGCGGGCAATCGTGCCGATTCACGATGGGCTCTTGGCCCCTCAAGGGCGCCAGCTGTATCTCACCCACATCCAGAAGCACGGGGGCGATGGCCTCACCCTGCACGACCTCGCCGGGGCCGGCGCCGTCACCATCTCGGCGTAGGACCCCTCACGTCGACCGACGACGGCGGATCGCGCGACGAGCGCGTCAGTCGGCGGCGAGGGCTGCGGCGCCGATGATTCCCGCCGCGTTCTGCAGCTGGGCAGGCACGATCGGGGTGCGCAGCGACAGCAGCGGCAAGAACTTCTCGGACCTGCGCGACACCCCGCCACCGACGACGAACAGGTCCGGCCACAGCAGCGACTCGAGGTAGCTGTAATAGCGCTGCAGCCGGGCCGCCCACTGCGCCCACGACAATCCTTCACGGTCACGCGCACTGGCCGCGGCCCTCGTCTCGGCGTCGTGGCCATCGAGGCTGAGGTGGCCCAGTTCGGCGTTGGGGATGAGAACACCCTTATGCAACAGCGCAATTCCGATGCCGGTTCCGAGGGTGGTCACGATGACCAACCCATCATGTCCCCGGGCCGCCCCGTAGCGCAGTTCGGCGACCCCGGCGGCGTCGGCGTCGTTGACGAGCAGGCAGCGCCGACCCAGGGTCTCGCTGAACAGCCACTGTCCGGGTGAGTCGATCCACTTCTTGTCGATGTTGGCCGCAGTCCGCACGACCCCGTGCTGAACGACGCCCGGGATGGTGATCCCGATCGGCGCATCGGCGGGCAGTCGGTCGGTGAAGTTGTTTGCGATCTCGGCGACGACGGCAGCTAGCGCCTCGGGCGTCGAGTGCTTTGGTGTGTCGATCTTGAAACGTTCCTCCAGCAACACTCCACGGTCGAGATCAACGGGGGCCCCCTTGATGCCCGAGCCTCCGATGTCGATGCCCAAGGCGACGCGAGCTGTCCCGGCCATGACTTCCTCCTGCGATGACGCCACCCCGATCGGTCTTCCCATTGGTGTGGCATACGTCTGACAGCGACTGAATCACCCTCCTACGGCAGGGTGAGGATCTCACTCCCCGTCTCCGTGACGAGGAGGGTGTGCTCGAACTGGGCCGAGCGACGCTTGTCACGGGTGACCACAGTCCAGCCGTCATCCCACATGTCCCAATCGTGGGTGCCGAGGTTGAGCATCGGCTCGATGGTGAAGGTCATCCCCGGCTGCATGATCGTCGCGTATGCCGGTGCCGCGTCGTAGTGGGGGACGATCAGCCCGCTGTGGAAGGCCTTACCGATGCCGTGGCCGGTGAAGTCTCGCACCACCCCATAACCGAAGCGCCGGGCATAGGCCGAGATTACCCGGCCGATGACGTTGATCGGTCGCCCGGGAGCGACGGCGTTGATGCCGCGGTGCAACGCCTCTCGGGTCCGTTCGACCAGGAGTCTGGACTGCTCGTCGACGTGCCCCACGAGATAGGTCGCGTCGGTGTCGCCGTGCACGCCGTCGAGGAAGGCGGTGATGTCGATGTTGACGATGTCGCCGTCGCGCAGCGGGCGGGCGTCGGGGATGCCATGGCAGACGACCTCGTTGACCGATGTGCAGATCGACTTCGGGAAGCCGCGATAGCCCAGCGTCGAGGGATAGGCGCCGTGCGCAACCATGAAGTCGTGGGCGATGACGTCGAGTTCGTCGGTCGTGACGCCAGGGGCGATCGCCGCAGCGGCTGCTGCCATCGCCTGGGCTGCCACTCGCCCGGCCCGGCGGATCCGCTCGATGGTCTCAGCGTCCTGGATGTCCGATCCGGCGTAGCGAGCCGGCGCCGGCTTGTCGACGTACTCCGGGCGGGCGATAGATGCGGGCACGGGCCGGCGCGGACTCACGGGGTGAGGCGTGATGCTCGCGATGGCCACCGGCATACGGGGGAGTCTATGCACGGCCCGCCCCGGACGGCACGCCCCGAGGCCGACACGTGGCGGGCGGGACGGCATACGGTGGTGGCGGGAGACTCCGCGCCCACTCCCGGCGGACCACGACCAGGAGGTATGCCGTGCAGTACTGGTACAACATCGCCAAGGGCCAGGTCGAGACCGACGAGGACCGCGGGCCGGGCGAAGACGTCCTCGGCCCCTATGACACGGCCGACGAGGCCGCGCACGCGCTCGAGATCGCCCGCCGCAAGACCGAGGAGTGGGACGCCGAAGATCGGGCGTGGGACCAGGGCGGCGCGGCCGCGGCGCCGGCCGAAGAGTGATCGAGCGCCGGCCGGAGGAGGACCTCTAGACCGACCGGCCGTTTCCCTAGAGGAGTCCCGCGAGCCGGGCGCGTTCGTAATGCCCCGGAAACGTCGGTGGGGCAGGATCGTCACATGGACCGTCAGCAAGAGTTCGTCCTGCGCACCATCGAGGAGCGCGACATCCGGTTCGTCCGATTGTGGTTCACCGACGTCGTCGGAACCCTCAAGTCGGTGGCGATCGCCCCGGCTGAGTTGGAGGGGGCATTCGCGGAGGGGATCGGCTTCGACGGCTCGGCGATCGAAGGGTTCGCGCGGGTCTTCGAAGCCGACATGCTCGCCAAGCCGGACCCGTCGACCTTCCAGGTGCTGCCCTGGCGCGGCGAGCACCCTGGCACGGCTCGGATGTTCTGCGACCTGCTCACCCCGGACAGCCAGCCGAGTTTCGCCGACCCGCGGCATGTCCTGCGGCGCGCGCTCAGCCGGGCCGGCGACCAGGGTTTCACGTTCTACACGCACCCCGAGATCGAGTTCTTCCTCCTGCAACCGGCCAAGGGCAAGGGCAAGCGCGAGCGGCCCGTCCCGGTCGACAACGCCGGCTATTTTGACCATGTCGCGCACGGCACTGCCCACGACTTCCGTCGCGCGGCGATCACCCTGCTGGAGAACATGGGGATCTCGGTCGAGTTCAGCCACCACGAGGGCGCGCCGGGGCAGAACGAGATCGACCTGCGCTATGCCGACGCGCTCTCGACCGCCGACAACATCATGACCTTCCGGACCGTCGTCAAGGAGGTCGCGCTCAGCCAGGGCATCCGAGCCTCCTTCATGCCCAAGCCCTTCCGCGAACACCCGGGCTCGGGGATGCACACCCACTTGTCGCTCTTCGAGGGAGACACCAACGCCTTCCACGAGGCGGGGGCGCCCTATCAGCTGTCCAAGACCGGCCGGCAGTTCATCGCCGGGCTGCTGCGCCACGGCGCCGAGATCACCGCCGTGACCAACCAATGGGTCAACTCGTACAAGCGGCTGTGGGGCGGGGGAGAGGCGCCGGCATATCTCACCTGGGGCCATAACAACCGCTCGGCTCTTGTTCGGGTGCCCATGTATAAGCCCGACAAGGGCAACTCCACCCGTGTCGAGGTCCGTTCGATCGACTCGGCATGCAACCCGTATCTCGCGCTCGCGGTGTTGCTCGCCGCCGGGCTCAAGGGGATCCAGGAGGGCTACGAGCTGCCGCCTGAGGCTGAGGACGACGTGTGGAGTCTCACCGACGCCGAGCGGCGGGCCATGGGTATCGAGCCGTTGCCGTCGTCTCTTGGCCGCGCGCTGGAGGTCATGGAGCGCAGCGAGCTTGTCGCCGAGACCCTCGGCGAGCACGTATTCGACTTCTTCCTACGCAACAAGCGCGCCGAGTGGCGCGAATACCGCCAGCAGATCACCCAGTTCGAGCTCGATCGATACCTCACCCGGCTCTGATCGTCACGCGACGATGCTGCTCGGCTGCCACGGGTCGACATCGAGTGACGGCTGCGGTGGCGGCGATGCTCCCGAAAGTTCGCGGTCGTAACTGCCAGGGGTCAGGTCCCACACGACCTCAACGGTCGCGACGGATGCATGCAGGCGGTCTCGATGGGCGATCGTGTGATGTCGTCCGCACAGCAGGGTGAGGTTGCCGAGGTCGGACCTGCCGCCGTCGATCCAGTGGATGCATGGTGCGCGTCGCACCAATGCGCCGGTACGTCGCAGCCCGGGAACGTGCAGCCCCGATCGCGGAACCACAAGGTCGTGAGTTGGGCTGCACTCGCTAGGCGGCTCGCTCGGCCGAGGTCGAGGATCTCGCCCGTCCGGCCAAGCACGGCGGGGATCACCTGGGCGTCGCACGCCAGTTTTCGCGCGGTTTCGGGGGCGACGAGGGTCCCGGACGCGGCCGAACCGAGGACGGTCGCGGCCCCGAGCCGCTGGGCGAGGTCGTCGTGATGCATGGTGAGCAGAAGAGTCGCCTTCGGGGCACCGATGGGCCGGTCGGTCGCTTCGGCGACGGCCGCGGCCGCGGCAACCCGGCGGCATACCTCGATGAGCGCCTCCCCCCGCCGCAGGGCGGGGTCGCGCAGGTCTCGGCCGCCGCGTGGATCGGGCGTGGGAGCAGACAGCGGGCCGATGGCTGCCTCGAGGACCGCTGCGCCTTCGGGGTCGAGGGTGAGCCGGTAGGTGACGGAGCCGAGTTCGTCGACGAGGCCGCGAGTGAGGGCGACCAGCCGGGCGGCCTGATCGGCGTCTTTCTGGAGCTCGCCGTCCATCCCGTATGCCGCGAGCAGCGCAGGGCGCAGCCGCCGAACGCCGGGGGAGCCGTGGCTGGCGGCCAGCTCAAGCATCCCGGCCAGGACCGTCGGCGCGGCCTCGTCAACGAGTCGATGGCGTAGGGCGGCGAACTCGCTGCACACGGTCAGCCCGGCTGGGACCGACACCGTTCCGGCGAGCACCGCATCCCGCACGGGAGCGAGGTCGGCGCGGTGAGTGTCACGGACGAGTCGCGCGAGCTGGCCGGCGCCGGCGGCTGCCAGGCTCGGGGCGTGGCCGGCGATCCAGCCGGTCGTCGAGCCGGCCTGCGACGCGGCGACCTCCCCGCGGCTCTCTGCCTCGGCCACCACGGCAACTCGTGCCCCGCGGCAAGCGCCGCGAGCGTGTCGAGCTCGCACAGCAGCGCGCCGAGTTGGTCCCCGTGGACTTGCCACAACGCCTCGCTCAGCTCGGTCAGAGCGGCGGTCGCGGCAGCCCACAGCGCGCGCCGATCGGCGACACTCTGGGTGGGGGCTGGGCTGCTCATGAGGACGACTCTACGGCCGACCACTGACAGCGGCCCCACCCAGAAGCGTTCTCCCGCAACGGTTTAGATTACAGAATCGTAACATTGTTCGAACGATGGTGGGCGCCTGGGAAGGGGATGCCCGGGGGATGGTGGGTGGCTCTCGGGACTTGTGGTGCTGATGACCAACGAGAGGGTGAGATCTGCCGCTACCGGGGAGACGACTGGGAGCGACGATGCCTGCTGCTGGGCGACCGGGCAGACTGGGGTCGTGGTCGACCGCTCCTTCAGTGTTGACGCGTTGCTCGCGCGCCTCGGCTTCGCCGAGCCCGACCGCAGCGCTGGGCTGCTGCGCGACCCGGTCTTGCTCAGGCTCTTCGCCCCCGATACCCCCGATTCCACCGCCGACCACAGCGCGACCAACCCGACCGGGGTCCAGCCGGAAACGCCGGAAGAGCTCGACGCCCGCCACGAACGCCTTATCGTGGCCACCCGCCGGATGCGCACCTCACTTGCCGAAGGTCTGTCCGCCACCGCCGACCCCGATCTCGGCGCACTCGGTCTGGTCCGCCTGGCAGAGTCCGTCGCCGCCCGAATGCCGCCCAACGCACCAGCTGGGTCAGGCGCGCTCGCCGCGCTGCTGTCCTTCGAAAGTGCCCGCCGACACCAGCTTCTCGTCACCCTCGGCGGTTCCCGGGCCCTCGTCGATCACCTGGTCGCCCACCCGGAGCACTGGGTTGTCGCCGCCGACGCCCGACTACCCACCGGGCCTGGCCTACGGGCGGCGCTCACGGCCGCCGTCCGCCCAGAGGCTCGCGGCGACCGGACGGCATACGACGCCTTGCGGGTGGCTTATCGACGCGAACTGGTGGCGATCGCGGCACGTGACCTCGCCTCACCTGACCCCGTCGCCCACCTGCCTTTCGCCGCCGAGAACCTAGCCCAGCTCGCCGAGGCGGCGCTCGAGGCCGCGCTGGCCATCGCCCGCGAGGAGCATGGTCCGGGTCATGAAGACTGCCGGCTGGCGATCATCGGGATGGGCAAGACCGGCGGCGGCGAGCTCAACTACGTCTCGGACGTCGACGTCATCTTCGTCGCCGAGCCAGCCGACGGGGTCGAGGAGGAGCGCGCCCTCAAGGTCGGTACGGCGCTGGCCTTGGCCACGATGAAGGCCTGCTCGGCCGCCACCGCCGAAGGGACGCTTTGGCCCGTCGACCCGGCCCTGCGCCCGGAGGGCAAGGCAGGCCCCCTCGTGCGCACCATCGCCAGCCACAAGGCCTATTACGAGCGTTGGGCCAAGACCTGGGAGTTCCAGGCGCTGCTCAAGGCCTGGGTGTCCGCAGGCGACCAGCAGCTCGGTCTGGCGTACAAGAGTGCGCTGCATCCGCTGATCTGGGGCGCGGCGGGGCGCGACAACTTCGTCGAAGACGTGCAGGCAATGCGTCGGCGGGTGGAGAAGCACCTCCCCGCTGCCGAGTCCGCCCGCCAACTCAAGCTGGGCCCGGGCGGACTCCGCGACGTTGAGTTCTCAGTGCAGCTACTCCAACTCGTCCATGGCCGACAGGACGAGAATCTGCGCTCGGCAACGACGCTCGAAGCATTGCGGGCCCTGGCCAGTGGCGGCTATGTCGGCCGCGACGACGCCGCCGTGCTCGACGCGGCATACCGGCTGCTGCGTACTCTCGAGCACCGGATCCAGCTCTATCGACTGCGCCGGACCCACCTCATGCCGACCGACGCCAGCGAGTTGCGGGTGCTCGGTCGGGCGCTCGGGTTGAGCGGCGACCCCGCGACGGCCGTCGTCGCGCAGTGGCAGGCCAGGGTCCGCGAGGTGCGCCGCATCCACGAGCGGCTCTTCTATCGGCCCCTGCTCTCCGCCGCCGCCCGGCTGTCCGGCGACGACACGAGTCTCTCGCCCGCCCAGGCTCGCGAGCGGCTGGCCGCCCTCGGTTTCCGAGACCCGGCCGGTGCGATGCGCCACCTGGAAGCCCTGACGACCGGCGTGACGCGCCGGGCCGCGATCCAGCGGACCCTGCTGCCGGTCATGCTCGGCTGGTTCGCCGATGAGGCCGACCCCGACGCCGGCCTGCTCGCCTTCCGCCGGGTGAGTGACGAACTCGGCGCGATCCACTGGTATCTCAAAATGCTCCGCGACGAGGGCAGTTCCGCGGAACGGCTCGCTCGCGTCCTCGGTCGCAGTCGGTATGCCGCCGACCTGCTCCTCCGATCGCCGGAGTCGGTGTCGATGCTCGGCGATCCGGACGGACTGAGCCAACGCACCCAGGAGGGGCTGTCCCTCACCCTGCGCAGCGCGGCCAGCCGCAAGGACCGGCCCGACCAGGCGATGGCCGCAGTCGGGGCGCTGCGGCGGCACGAGCTGTTGCGGATCGCCCTGGCGGACCTCACCGGGAAGATGTCGACACGCGCGGTGGGGGAGGCTCTGAGCGATCTCGCCGCCGCGACGATCGAGGCAGCGCTGGAGGTCGCGCTCAAGGTCGTCGGAGGCGCCTGCCCGGACGGGCTGCTCGTCGACGTGCTTGTCGTGGGTATGGGCAGCCTCGGTGGGCGCGAGATGGGCTATGGCTCCGACGTCGACGTCCTCGTCGTGCACCGCGCGGTCGACGCCGTCGGCACGCTTGGCACCGAGATCTCGGACGATGTCGCGCAGCGACAGGGGGTCGCCGTCGTCCAAGAGCTCGTCCGCCTGCTGGCCGCCGCGGGACCCGACGCGCTCGTGCTGGACCCCGACCTGCGTCCCGAAGGCAAGAATGGGCCCCTCTCACGCAGCCTGCCCTCGTATGCCGCCTACTACCAGCGCTGGGCCAAGACCTGGGAGTTCCAGGCCCTGCTGCGTGCTCGGCCGGTCGCCGGAGACCCCAATCTGTGGCAGGAGTTCGAAGCGCTCGTCGATCCGCTGCGCTATCCGGCCAGCGGACTGACACCCGCGCAGACCCGGGAGGTCCGCACGATGAAGGCCCGGGTCGAGTCCGAGCGGCTGCCGCGAGGAGCCGACCCCAGGACCCATCTCAAGCTCGGCACCGGAGGGTTGACCGACGTCGAATGGACGGTCCAGCTGATCCAGCTGCGCCATGCCCACGAGTTCGAGGCACTGCGGACCCCGGGCACCCTCACGGGCCTGCAGGCCGCGTACGAGGCCGGATTGGTGAGCGCCGACGACGCGGCGAGCCTCGCCGCGGCATACGGGATGGCGACCCGGCTGCGCAACGCCAACCAGCTGTGGCGGGGCCGTCACGCCGATGCGTTGCCCTCGGACGTGCGCGACGCCGACGGTATCGGGCGGATCGTCGGCCGTGAGCCGGGCACCGGGTCGGCCCTTGTCGAGGACTACTTGCGCCAGGCGCGTCGAGCACGAGTGGTCGTCGAATCGCTGTTCTATGAGTCGCGCTGAGGCCGAGCGCTCCGCGAGAGCCCGCAGATGTGGTTCTCTAGGCCAGTGACGATCACCGTATTCCTGCTCGACGACCACGAGATCGTCCGCCGGGGTCTGCGAGAGTTGCTCGAGCGGTCCGGCGGGATCGAGGTGGTCGGTGAATCGGGCTCCGCCTTGGAGGCCGAGCGGCGCATCCCGGCGCTGCGTCCCGATGTGTGCGTGCTCGACGCTCGCCTGCCTGACGGCTCGGGAATCGACGTCTGCCGCGCCGTCCGGGCCGTCGACCCGTCGTTGCGCTCGCTCATCCTCACGTCCTACGACGACGACCAGGCACTCAAGGCCGCGGTGCTCGCCGGAGCGTCGGGCTATGTGCTCAAAGACATCAAGGGCACCGATCTCGTCTCGGCGATCCGCCGGGTCGCCGCCGGTGAGCATCTGATCGAGCCCGACGTGCTCGCGCGAGTGAAATCAAGCTTCGGCGAGTCATCCGTCGACCCTCGGCTGCGTTCGCTCACCCCGCAGGAGCGCCGAATCCTCGAGCACATCGCCGAGGGCCTGACCAACCGGCAGATCGCCGACGATATGTTCCTAGCCGAGAAGACGGTGAAGAACTACGTGACGTCGATTCTCGACAAGCTCGGGATGGACAGCCGAACCCAGGCAGCGGTGTATGCCGCGACGCACCCGAATCGGACCAGGCCACGTCGCCCATGAGCGCACAGTGAACATTAAGTGAACGTCAGCCAATCGCGAGTTGGCAAGGAGTTGGCCAGGCCGAAGGACCTTAGGCCCTGACAAGCACCCGGGCCTGGACGGACGATGGCGACGTGAGCACAGTGCCGTCGCGGACGGTCCCGTATCAGCCGGGACTGTCTGGAGATGTCGTCGCTGGTCTGCTCAACGACGGCCACGCCGAGGGGGTCGCCAGAGCGGCGGTTGGCGAGGCGGTTCGTCGAGGGGCACGCCTGCGTTTCGTGCAGGTCGTCGACGAGGGCCTGTCTGCTCAAGAGCGCGCCGATGCCGATCAAGCGACCTTCCGCGCCGCCGTCCGGGCATTGCGTGGCGTGCGCGGCATTCCGTGTCGATTCGAGGTCGTCACCGGCGATCCGACGCCGACGTTGTTGGAGCTCACCCGCGGGGCGGCAGCGCTCATCGTCGGCGACGACCAAGACACCGGCCAACAGATCGCTCGCCGTTGTATCGCCCACGCCGAGTGCCCCGTGGTCACGGTGCCCTTTCACGCAGCCTGAGCGGGTCTGAACGCGGTTAGGCTCCCCTCTGTGCATGAGAATCTCCACGGCCTCCGTATGCCGCGATCGGCGGACTCCGCGGCCACGCTGCTCGGGGCCGTGCTCGATGTCGGACGGGGTCTCCAGCTCCCCGACGTGCTGACCCACATCGTGCGCAGCGCCTGTGGACTGGTCGGTGCCCACTACGGGGCGCTCGGGGTGTTACGGCCGGACGGGCAGGGCCTGATGGAGTTCGTCACCGAAGGGTTCTCGCGCGAGATGGTCCAGCGCATCGGCAGCCCGCCCGTCGGGCGAGGGATTCTCGGCCTGCTCATCAGCCACCCAGAGCCGTTGCGGCTGTCGCGGCTGAGCGAGCACCCGTCCGCCGTCGGGATGCCGCCCGGTCACCCCCCGATGACAACCTTCCTGGGGGCGCCGATCCGCGTGCGGGGCGAGGTTTTCGGCAACCTGTACCTCACCGACAAGGTCGGCGGGCTGGACTTCACCGACGACGACGAGGCGCTCATCGTGGCCCTGGCCACGGCAGCCGGAATGGCCATCGACAACGCCCGCATGCTGCACAACGCGCGCTCCGGTCGCCAATGGTCGGATGCGCTGCGTGAGATGAGTCAGGCGCTGCTCTCCGGGCGCGACCAGCGCTCCGCACTGTCGATGCTGGTCGAGCGAGCCCAGCAGGCTGCCGAAGCCGAGCTCGCGGCGGTGGCCCTGGCGGGCGAGGACGGTCAACTCGTCATCGAGGCCTCGACCGGCTCGGACCCGCGGGCTCGGCTCATCGTCGGCACCCCGTTGACCGAGCCGCATTGGGTGACCGTCCTCGATTCTGGCGAGCCGTTGCTGTTGCTGTCCCGAGAGGGCGAGGCGGTGACCGACTCGCTGGCGGCTCAGTTACGCGAGGCCAGCGGGCTGCCCGCGCATGGCCAGACCGCCATCGTCCCGATGACCGTGGGCTCGGGCAGCCTCGGGTTGCTCGTGGTCGGATGGGGCGAGGGGGAGAGCCATACGGCCTACGACGCCGCGGAGCCGCTGAAGCAGTATGCCGACCTCGCCGCAGTGACGCTGATGGCCGCCACCGCTCAACATGACCGAGCCCGAATGATCGTCCTGGAGGACCGGGAGCGGATCGCCCGGGACATGCACGACGTCGTCATCCAGAGGCTCTTCGCCACCGGTCTGGGCTTGCAATCGGCCTCGCGAGTGGCCGGCCATCCCTTCGTTCAGGGTCGGCTCGCCGAGGCGGTCGACGAACTCGACCTGGCGATCAAGGACATCCGGGCGATGATCTTCGGGCTGCACCAGCCTGGAACCGCGGTGCTGTCCGATGAGTTGGTCGAGCTTGTCGAGAGCTTCTCCGACCCGCTGGGCTTCGCGCCGACAGTCGTCATCGACGGCAACCTCGATGACTCCACTGCGGTGGACGAGGGCCTACGGCTGGACTTGTTGGCCGTCGTGCGGGAGGCACTGTCCAACGTCGCACGGCATGCCCAGGCGTCCTCGGCTGAGGTGGTGAGCGTCCTCGACCGGGTCAGCCTGACGGTGTCGGTGCAGGATGACGGCATCGGTTTCGTCGACACCGGGCGGCGTAGCGGCCTGGCCAATCTGGCCGACCGAGCCCGGTTGCGCGGCGGGGACCTGGCCTTGCGGTCGCCGGTCAGAGACAACCGAGGGACCACGGTGGTGTGGTCTGCGCTGCTGCATCCGAAGGGATTGCGCTGACTAATACCCCCTGGGGTATAGCATAGGCTGGAGTCGCTCGCCTCGTCGACCCAGGAGTACTTATGTCATCCGCGTCGCCGGTCACCGCTGGCCCCGCCTCGACGTCCCCGCACGGTAGCCCCGCCGGAAGTCTGGCCCACCTGCCGATCACCTTGTTCGCGGCCGTCATGGGCATCGGCGGCCTCGGGCTCGCTTGGCGCCGAGCCGCGTTGGGCTGGGGGACGCCGATGTGGGTGGCCGACGCGCTCGTGCTCTTGGCCGCCGCGATCTTCCTCGTTCTTGCTGCCCTGTATGCCGCCAAATGGGCGCGATTCCCCGCCGCCGCGCGAGCCGAGCTGCGACACCCGGTCCGGATGAGTTTCGCGCCGACGATCACCATCTCTGTCCTCGTTCTGGCGACCGGCCTGCAGGATCTCGCGCCAGGATTGGCCCGGCCGCTGTGGTGGCTGGGCGCGATCGGGCACCTTGTCGCCACCCTTCTCGTAATCAGCGCCTGGCTGTCGCGCTCCGACATCCAACTCGCCCAGGTCACCCCGGCCTGGTTCATCCCCGTCGTCGGCAATGTCATCACGCCGTTGGCCGCGCCGGCCCTCGGCTCGACCGAACTTGCCTGGTTTGCCTTCGGAGTCGGCATCATGGCCTGGCTCGCGCTGCTGCCTCTCGTCCTGCACCGTCTGCTGCTCGCCGACAGCCCGCTCCTGCCGCGGCTGCGTCCCACCCTGATGATCCTCGTGGCACCACCGGCGGTGAGCTTGCTCGCCCTCACGAGCCTGCTGGGTGGTCCGCTCGACCCGGCGCGCAAGGTGCTCTACGGCGTTGCCGTTTTCCTCACGGTCCTGGTCGTCGTGCAGCCCGGTCAACTGCGGCTGCCTTTCGCCCTGTCATTCCTCGCGTACACCTTCCCGCTCGGCGCCCTCGCCGGTGCGGCGATCGCCGTCGACACCGCTGCGGGCGGCGGGCTCACGGCATACCGGGTCATGGCCTGGCTCGGGCTCGCAGCGGCAAGCATCGTGGTCCCCCTCGTCGTCGCGCTCACCGTCCGTGCGGCGGCACGCGGCGCGGTCCTCGTGCCCGAATGAGCGTCGACGTCCTTCCGGCGTGGCGTCGCGTCCTCGTCGTCGTGGCCCATCCCGACGACGAGTCCTTCGGTCTCGGCGCGGTCATCGATTCCTTCGTCCGGGGCGGCGCCCAGGTCCGCGTCCACTGCCTCACCCAGGGCGAGGCTTCCAGCCTCGGGGCCGAGGACGGTGATCTGGCCTCGGTCCGAGCCGACGAGCTTGCCCGTGCCGCAGCCGAACTCGGGGTCACCCAGACCACATTGTCCAACTGGCCGGACGGACGGTTGGCCGCAGTCGAGGTCGAGTTGCTCGAGGGTGAGCTCGGTGATCTTGTCGACCGCTGGAGCCCTGACGGGGTGCTCGTCTTCGATGCCTCCGGGATCACCGGACACCCCGATCACGTGGCCGCGTCGGCGTCGGCCTTGCGAGTCGCCGCGACCCGGGGGTTGCCCGCCTTGGCGTGGACGCTCTCGGAAGATGTCGCCACCGAGCTGGCGGCGGCATACGGCGTCGGCTTCAGCGGCCACGCGCTGCACGAGTGCGACGTGTTCCTGACCGTCGACCGCACCCGACAGCGGCGTGCCATCGCCGCCCACGCCAGTCAGGCGGTGCCAAGCAGCGTTCTCTGGCGGCGGCTGGAGTTGCAGGGTGACACGGAGCTACTCCGCCTCATTGATCCCACACCGGGGCCCCCGCGCCCGATCCCGCAACCGATCCCGCAACCGAAGCAGGACCCACACAAGGAGTTCCCCGGATGACGCACCGTCGCACCACTGCTGTCCTCGCTGCGGCCGTCGCGGCCCTCGGCCTCGGGCTCAGCGGCTGCTCGACCTCCGCTGGCACGGCCCCCGCTGGGGGTCTTGCCTCGGTTGCGCCCGCTGCCGCTGTTCCGTCGAACGGCGCCCGCGTCGATGCCGCCGCCTTCGCCGCGGCATTGAAGCTGCCGGGGACGGTACTGCTCGATGTCCGCACGCCCGCGGAGTTTGCCGACGGTCACCTCGCCGGGGCGATCAACATCGACGTCAGTGCCGCGGACTTCAGCACCAAGGTCGGTGCTCTTGCCAAAGGCGTCCCGTATGCCGTCTATTGCCGCACCGGTAGCCGCTCGGGCAACGCACTATCGATCATGAAGGGTCTGGGGTTCACCAGCGCCTATCACCTCGATGGCGGAATCACCTCGTGGTCGAGCGCTGGTGGCACGGTCGTCAAGGGCTGAACGGATGGCGCGAGGATACCCCCTGGGGTATACTATGGAACACCCCGAGCCAAGGAGTAAAGATGAGCACCGTCGACCTGACCGCGGCGACGTTCGAAGAGACCGTGACAAGCAAGGACATCGTTCTCGTGGACTTCTGGGCGGCGTGGTGCGGGCCGTGCCGGATGTTCGCCCCGGTCTTCGAGAAGGCCTCGGCTCAGCACCCCGACATCGTCTTCGGCAAGGTCGACACCGAGACCGAGAAGGGCCTGGCCGGTGCGGCAGGAATCTCGTCGATCCCCACCCTCATGGCATTCCGTGAGGGCGTGCTCGTCTTCTCGCAGCCCGGTGCCCTGCCGGCCGCCGGGCTCGCGAAGGTGATCGAGGGCGTCAAGGGCTTGGACATGGCCGCCGTGCACGCCCAAGTGGAGGCCGAGCACGGGGCGGCGGCCACGCGCTGATCGCCTGGCGGCGGTAAGGCGTTGCTCCGCTGGGCGGCGGGTAAGGCGTTGCGGCGCTGAGCGCTGAGGCGCTGGACGGACGCGAACCGGTAGGTTCGCCTCGTGAGTGGGGCGACGACGGCTGCCGAGCGAAAGCTCCACCTCGATGCCCGGGCCGTGGCGATCGTCATCGCTTGCACCGTGATCTGGGGATTCGGTCAGCTCGCCTCGAAGATTGCGCTCGCCCAAGTGCCGCCGTTCACCCAAGGGGGAGTTCGCTCGCTGGCCGCGGGCGTGCTGGTGTTGGGGTGGGCTAGGTGGCGTGGTGTCCGGCTGTTGGAACGCGATGGCACGCTCGGACCGGGCCTTCTCGCCGGCATGCTCTTCGCTGCCGAGTTCGGGGCCATCTATTCGGCGTTGCGGTTCACGACGGTCGGCCGGATGACCGTCTTTCTCTATCTCGCGCCCTTCGTCGTCGCCCTCGGGATGGTGTTCATCTCCCGCGCCGAGCGCTTGAGCGCGCTGGCGTTCTCGGGTTTGGCGGCGGCCTTCGGAGGGGTCTCCCTGGCGTTCGTCGACGGCTTCACGGCCGCGGCGATCGGCCCTCAACAATGGGTCGGTGACCTGCTCGGCGTGAGCGCAGCGCTCGGGTGGGGTGCCACGACCCTCGTCGTGCGGGCCACCCGCCTCGCGCCGGTGCACCCCGCCAAGACCCTGCTCTACCAGCTCGGGGTCTCAGCCGTGGTGCTGCTAGCCATCGGCGCTGCGGTGGGGGAGCAGGTCAGCTGGCCCCTTCGCGTCGACGTGTGGGTGGCCATGGTGTTCCAGATCGTGGTCGTCGGATCCACCAGCTATCTCGTGTGGTTCTGGCTCATCCGGACCTATTCGGCCACCCGGCTGTCAGCCTTCACGCTCTTGACGCCGGTCGTCGCACTTGTCGCTGGTGCCCTTGTGCTGCACGAGCCGCTGACCGCCCGCTTGCTCGTCGCCCTGGGGGCCGTGTGCGTCGGGCTGCTCGCCGTGAACCGACGCTGACGGCATACAGGAGGATCCTGGGCGGCTGCCACGGAACTGGCGACCAGCGGCGACAATGGCGGGATGGAGGCGAGGGACGGCATACCGGTCAACCACGCTCCGGGGTGCTCGCTGGACCCGGTCCACTGGTTTCGCCATACGGTGGGCGTCTCGGCACGGCTGGCGCTGCAGGAGGTCGATCGGTCTCAGCACGACCAACGTGCCGCCGCCTCGTTGCTCGACACTCTCCGGATTCTGGCTGAGTTGCCGCAATGGGGCGACATCACCCTGCGCGAGGTGGCGCGGCAGGCGACGCTCATGAGCGACGAGGTGTTCGTCGGGCTGTGCACGTGCGGCGCGGCCCGGGACGCAGGCCACTGATCGACGCAGGCCACTGATCAGCGTGGGCGAGCCCGACGCGCTGGGGCTGCCCGGCACGTCAAGCTCTCGTCAGGATCTGGTCAGGCTCTCGTTCAGGCTCTGCTCAGGCTCTGGCTCAGGCTCCGACGACGAAGTAGTCGCGGGGGTGCAGGGTGGCGTCGGCCTCGGGCGTCGGATGGTTCTTCCCGGTGAACAACTCGGGGTGGGCGGCTCCCATGGCCGCCAAGCAGGCGTGCAGATCGATGTCTTCAAGGGTGAACATGACTCCACTGTCAGCCCTACCCGCAGGTAAGGCAAACCTCACTGGCCGTGTCGCCCCGTCTGCCGTGCACTCGGGGCTCGAGCGGGACGACGCGGCATACCGAATCTGCCCGTGGTGGGTGCCGATCGATGCAGACCGGGGCGTCAAGGGAGCCGAGCGTCGTTGCCGGGCCTGAAAGGGCGGCTGATGCAGCACCGGGTGCTGTTAGGACAACAGCGGGCGCGTCATCAGGCGCGCGTTCAGACCCGGGTCGGCTCACAAGCAACTCCAACGCCGTATGCCGCCCGCTCGGGTGAGCAGACGGCATACGGGGTGGTGCGTGTGAGCGTGCTCGTCGCTCGGCTCAGATGTCGAAGTACATCTCGAACTCGTGCGGGTGCGGGCGGAAGCGGATCGGGTCGACCTCGTTCTTGCGCTTCCAGTCGATCCACGTCTCGATGAGGTCCTTGGTGAACACCCCACCCTCGAGCAGGAAGTCGTGATCGGCCTCCAGCGCGTCGAGAACCTCGGGCAGCGAGCCGGGGACCTGCTTGATCTCGGCGTGCTCCTCCGGGGGCAGCTCGTAGAGGTCCTTGTCCACGGGCTCCGGCGGCTCGATCCGGTTGCGGATGCCGTCGAGGCCTGCCATCAGCTGGGCCGCGAACGACAGGTACGGGTTGGCCGACGGGTCCGGAATGCGGAACTCGATGCGCTTGGCCTTCGGCGACGTGCCGGCGATCGGGATGCGCACACACGCCGAGCGGTTGCGGGCGGAGTAGACGAGGTTGACCGGAGCCTCATAGCCCGGGACCAGACGGTGGTAGGAGTTGACCGTCGGGTTGGTGAACGCCAACAGCGCCGGGGCGTGCTTGAGCAAGCCACCGATATACCAGCGGGCCAGATCCGACAGGCCGCCATAGCCGCTCTCGTCATAGAACAGCGGCTTGCCGTCCTTCCACAGCGACTGGTGGGTGTGCATCCCCGACCCGTTGTCGCCGAAGATCGGTTTGGGCATGAAGGTCGCCGTCTTGCCGAAGTCCCAGGCGGTGTTCTTGATGACGTACTTGAACTTCATCAAGTCGTCACCGGAGTGCAGCAGCGTGTTGAAGCGGTAGTTGATCTCCTGCTGGCCGCCGGAGCCGACCTCGTGGTGGCTGCGCTCGACCGACAGACCGACGTCGTCCAGACGCAGGCACATCGCGTCCCGGATGTCGGCGAAGTGGTCGACCGGGGGCACCGGGAAGTAGCCACCCTTGATGCGCGGCTTGTAGCCGAGGTTGCCGCCCTCCTCGACCCGGCCGGTGTTCCACGCGGCAGCGATCGAGTCGACGAAGTAGAAGCTCTCGTTGGCCGAGGTCTTGTACCGAACGTCGTCGAAGATGAAGAACTCGGCCTCGGCGCCGAAGTACGCCGTATCGGCGATGCCCGTCGACTTCAGGTAGGCCTCAGCCTTGGCCGCAACGTTGCGCGGGTCGCGGCTATAGGGCTCGTCGGTGAACGGGTCGACGATCGAGAAGTTGATGATGAGCGTCTTCTCGGCCCGGAATGGGTCGAGGTAGGCCGACGCGACGTCGGGGATGAGCTTCATGTCCGACTCGTGGATGGCCTGGAACCCGCGGATCGAGGACCCGTCGAAGGCCTGGCCGACGGTGAAGAAGTCATCGTCGAGACTCTTTGCGGGCACGTTGAAGTGCTGCATGACACCGGGCAGGTCGCAGAAGCGGATGTCGACGAACTTGACGTCCTCGGACTTGATGAACGCGAGGACCTCGTCGGCTGAAGTGAACAAACCAACCTCCTGAGAGTGGGCCGGGCAGCCGCAGGACAAAACAGGGGCGGCGCCCAGTGGGATGCTTCGCCCCGACGGTAGGACGGGGGGATTTCCCGACCATGTTGCCGATGTTTCGCCCCTGTTAACTGGTGGCAGCGGCCGGGTCTGCCGGCGGCGGAGGCTGCGTCGGCTGCCCGAGAGCACGAACAGCGAGACGGTGGGCCGACTAAGCTACTCGGGTGGTCGATCGCCGTGACGTTGCATCCTGGCTGGAGGGCCCCCGAGCGCGCACTCAGCAGCCCGGCGAATACCCCGGCCAAGGCCTCGGTATGCCGCCGAGCGGCCCTGGCTCGGTGGCCCGCTTCGGCCGACGATTCGTCGCCATTTGCATCGACTGGGCAATCTGCCAGCTCATCGCCGTCTTCGTCTTCAAGGCGCAGCTGGGTCAGGCAGGGGCGGCGAGCTTCGCGCCCCTGGCGGTGTTCGCCGTTGAGAACCTCCTGCTGCTGCCCACAATGGGAGCCACCGTGGGGCACCGACTCATGGGACTCATGCTCATGACCGTCGACCGTCGCCGCGTCAGCATCGTGCACGTTGCATTGCGCACGCTGTTGCTGTGCCTGGCCGTTCCGGCACTCATCTGGGACCGCGACGGTCGCGGCCTGCATGACAAAGCCGCAGCGACCGTCCTCGTTCGCAGGTGACGGCGCCGGGCGGATCCTTGGCCGATCTCGCGGCCGTCCTGCGAGCCGCTGCCCAAGGAGTGTTCCCCACCGCCGACGGCGGGTGGGAACGTGCCAGGTCCTGGCATCGGGGGATCGAGGCCGTTGTTGCGATGACGGGCCACGCCTACCTCGCCGTCGCCCCGGACCTCAGCGACGCCGAGCTCGAAGCTCACGGCGTGGACGGTCTCGGCGGAGCTCACCAGCCACGAGTCGCCGAACTCATCCGAGGCTCGGGCTGGGCCGACACCCTTGATGTGCTCCTCGTCGCCTCCCTGCCGGCCCATCGTCGGTCGGCACCCGGACCCGACCTGGTGCCCCGCGAGGACCTGGCGGGCCACCCGCGCGTCGCCGTCGCCCAACAGGTGCGCAGCGGCATACGGGTCCTCGGTATGCCGTCGCGTGGCTCCGGGTCCGTCGTCACGATCGCGACCGGGGTCGGCGGGGTCGTCGAGCTCGGGATCCAGGCTGAGGGCGATCACACCGGGCGAGAGTTGATCGATGCGGCCCTGCGCTGGGTGGGCGACGAACTCGGCGACGCCGAACCGCTGGTCGCCTCCGTCCCCCCAGGCAACGCGAGGTCCCTGCGGCTGTTCCTGCGCTCAGGGTTCATCCCGGTCGGCTCAGTACAGTTGTTCCGTCCGGAGCGCCAACCCTGGTAGGGCGGATATACCGAGGTGTATCAACCCTGGTAGGGCGGATACACCAGGGTGTATCAGGCGCCGCACCCGGCCCCTCTTGAAGAAGAAGAGCCAAGGGGAGGTGGAGAGCGTGAGCCGAGAGAAGGGGCTGCACGGGGTCGGCGTGAGCCCGAAGCGGCGGGAGCGGTCCGAGCAGCCGCGCCCACATCGTCGGCTTGCGCCCGCTCGATGAGCGCTGACGACGGCTCGACGACCGAAGACCGCGAACTGCTGGCCTGGCTTGCTCGCACCTGCGCGGACGTCGACCCCGAACCCGACGATCTGCGTGAGTTGGGCCGAGCGGCCCTCTCGGTGCGCCGGGTCGACGCCGAGCTTGCTGCGCTCGTTGGCGACTGCGCCCTGACCGGCTCTGACGTCCGATCGTCGGAGACGACAGGTGACGGTCACCGGCTGCTTGCGTTCGGACTCGGCGATCTGCTGATCGAGACCCAGGTGTCGGCACGGCCCGGCGGGGTGTCGCTGCTCGGTGTCGTCGAGGGAATCACCCACAGTGCTGAGGGCCGGGTCGAACTCGAGAGCACGCGAGCGCCCACTCGTCGCTGCCCCCTGGACCGATTCGCCCGGTTCTGGTTCACCGCGGTGCCCGCCGGTCTCGTCCGACTGCGGGTCGTCGCCGTCGGCCATGACGTCACGACGCAGTGGGTGACCGTCGGCCGCTAGTGCGGCCGCTAGATTGCTTTGCTGCGCTTGCTCGTCAGCGGCGTATTGTCTGGGCCGCTTCCTCGCCGCTTGCTTCGCTGCGCTTGCTCGTCAGCGGCCGTGCTTTTCTGGGCCGCTTCCTCGCCGCTTGCTTCGCTGCGCTTACCTCGTCAGCGGCCGCGCATCGCCTTGCGGTCAGGCCGCACTCGCGTCGGGTCAATCCCCTGCGGCAACGGCAGTTTCATGCCGCCCAGGGCACGCAACCGTTTGTTGACCGCAGTGACCTCCTGCTTGCCGAGGACGGAACGCATCCGCTGCACCCGGGAGGTCAGCTTACGGATCTCGACGATCCCCTCGCCGTCCCCGGTGCCGACCCGGTACGTCACGACGGGCACACCCGGAGCGACCCGCTCGACCCGCTTCTTCTCGGTCATGAGCAGTTTCACCGCTCGCGTCTCGGGACCTTCGGCGACGAGCACGATCCCCGGGCGCCCCACCGCCCGATAGACCATCGCCGCATCGGTCAAGGTGCCCGATCGCGCCGCCTCGACGGCCACCGGCTCGGCACTGGTGAACCAGGTGCCCCGCAACGACGTCAAGGCTGCACCCACCGCGCCGGGCTGGCCCTCCAACCGCCGGTATGCCGCCCGCTCGGCTCGGCGACTCATGACGACAGTCGCAGCCAGGGCCCCCAGTGGGATCCCCATGAACACGGCGTACCACAGCCACGGCGTGCCGATCCACAACCCGATGGCCACCGCCACCCCCATGACGGCGAGGAAGGCGAGCAGCATCCACCACCCGATGCGCGGGTCGAGCGTCCGAGACTGCCGGAACACCTCGCGCATCTGGGCGATACGCCTCGGCTTCTTGGGGGCGGCGGTCTTCGCGGGGGAGTCCTTGGCCATGGGAGTCAGGATAGAGCCGCGTCGGACACCCCGGAAACTGCCGCTGCGCGGGCGTCTGCGGCGGCAACCACGGCGGCGGCCTCCTGGCGAGCCGGAGACGCCCCGGCCTCTGCCAGATGGGCCAGCGACTCGGGGATCGGGCGGCCCCACCTGCGCATCGCCTGAGCCCACAACCGACCGGCACGGTAGGAGGAGCGCACCAGCGGGCCGGCCATCACTCCCTTGAAACCGCGCTCCTCGGCCGCCGCCGACCAGTGCAAGAACTCCTCTGGCCGCACCCACCGATCGATCGGGTGGTGCATGGCGGACGGGCGCAGATATTGGGTGATCGTCAGGATGTCGCAGCCAGCCTCATGCAGGTCCTCGATCGCCTGCTCGATCTCCTCGGCCCGCTCGCCCATGCCGAGGATGAGGTTGCTCTTGGTCACCAGACCTGCCGCTCGGGCCATCGACAGCACCCGCAGCGACGTGTCGTAGGCGAACGCCGGCCGGATCCGTTTGAACAACCGGGGCACGGTTTCCAGGTTGTGCGCAAACACCTCCGGCCGGGCATCGAAGACCTGGCCGACCTGCTCCGGCTTGGCTCCGAAGTCCGGCGGGAGGATCTCCACCCCGGTCCCGGGATTGAGCTCGTGAATCATCCGGATGGTCGCGGCATACAGGCTGGCGGCGCCGTCAGCCTGGTCATCGCGCGCGACCCCCGTGACGGTGCTGTAGCGCAGCCCCATCCGACGCACCGACTCGGCAACCCGGCGCGGCTCATCGAGATCCAACGCAGCGGGTTTGCCCGTCGCAATGTCGCAGAAGTCGCAGCGCCGAGTGCATACATCACCACCGATGAGGAAGGTCGCCTCGCGATCCTCCCAGCACTCGAAGATGTTCGGACAACCAGCCTCCTGACACACCGTGTGGAGCCCCTCGCTCGTGACCATCGAGTGCAGCTCGGTGAACGCCGGCCCCATCGTTGCGCGGGTGCGGATCCACTCGGGCTTGCGCTCGATGGGTGTCTCGGCATTGCGTGCCTCGACACGCAACAGCCGACGTCCCTCGGGGGCGATAGTCACGAATGTCCTTCCCGTATGCCGCAGCGTCGTCCGCCTGCCGCGTCGTCCGTCATGCCGTGGCGTGTCGCCCAAGCCTACGCGCGCGGGCGGGCCCCACGGTCGCGGCTGATGACCGCGTGACCGGATCGGCGACAAACGGGGCGGGGCGTCAGCGTGGCACGGCCTGGACCGGCACCTGTGCACGCCCATTGGGTCGCAAGGTGCGCAGGACGTCGGACAGGTGGTGTTCGACATGGGGGAGGACCTGCCGAACGGGGACGTCCCGGCCCACCTCGGCGGACAACGAGGTGACCGCTGCATCGGGGATGCCGCACGGGATGATGACAGATCCCCAGGCAAGAGAGTTGTTGCAGTTGAAGGCAAAGCCGTGCATGGCCACCTGCCGGCTCACCCGGATGCCGATGGCGCCGATCTTGCGGTTGGGTCGGCGACGTGGATCGGCTGGATCGGTCGGGTCGGCCAGGATCCAGGTGCCCGACTGTCCCTCGACCCGCCCGGCCTGCACGCCGAAGTCGGCACACACTCGGATCATCATCTCCTCGAGCGCCCGGACATAGGCGACGACGTCGATGGGCGCTGGCAGACGGACGATCGGATAGCCGGTGAGCTGGCCCGGCCCGTGCCAGGTGATCTTGCCGCCGCGGTCGACGTCGACAACGGGGGTGCCGTCGATGGGCCGCTCGTGCGGCTCGGTGCGCTTGCCAGCCGTATAGACGGCCTGGTGTTCCAGCAAGAGCACGGTGTCGGGAGCCTCGCCGGCGACGACCTGCGCATGCACTTCGCGCTGACGCTCCCACGCCCAGCGGTAGTCCACGAAGTCGGGGTCAAGACCGAGGTGAACGACACGCATGCCGTTCACTGTACGGTGCGGCGTCCGCCCCGACAGTGCCCGAGCGCGCCTACGCTCGGACCGTCTCATCAGGCGCCCACGCCGTCGGCGGGCGCGGCGAGCGCAAGAGAGGAATCCATGACGCAGGTAGGGCTCGTCGGCTACGGGAAGGCTGGCGCGGCATTCCATGCGCCCCTGCTGCGGGCGGCCGGGCTGCACGTCGCCGTGGTAGCCACCGCCGATCCCGAGCGCGCGGGGCAGGCCGCTCGCGACATCCCGGGGGTCGTCATCGTCCCCGACCTGACGGCGCTGCTCGCGCGCGGTGAGCTCGGTCTCGTCGTCCTCGCCTCGCCCTCGGGTGCGCACGTCGCCAATGCCCGGGCCGTCATCGACGCCGGGGTGCCCGTCGTCGTCGACAAGCCGCTGGCCTGCGACGCGCACAGCGCTCGGGAAGTCATCGACCTGGCCGCTGCCCATGGGGTGGCCTTGACGGTCTTCCAGAACCGGCGCTATGACCCCGAGTTCACCACGATGTCCGACATCGTCGGTCACGGTGTCATCGGGCAGGTACGGCGAGCCGAATTCCGTTGGGAGCGTTGGCGCCCTGTGCCCGCGGACCGGTGGCGTGAGCAGGCCACCCCCGAGCAGGGCGGCGGGGTGTTGCTCGACCTGCACACGCATCTGCTCGACCAGGCGATCCAACTCTTCGGGCCCGTCGAGAGCGTCTATGCCGAGTTGGCCGCATGGACGACGACCGCCGAGGACGACACCTTCCTGGCTGCGCGGCATACCGGCGGGGGGTCGACGCACCTCACCGTCAGCAGCGTGTCGGGAGCGCCCGGGCCGCGGGCCCGAATCGTCGGCAGCACCGGCACCTACCTGCTGGGATCCGCCGGCGAGGAACGGACGGCGTTCCCCGATGCCGACGGCGGCCCCGGTCAGCACGGGTGGATCGTCCGCGGCGACCAGCGGGAGGCGGTCCAGGCTCGGGCCGGTGACCCCGCCGACTTCTATCGTCAGGTGGCTGCCGCGCTCGCCTTGACGAACCCACAGGACGGTATGCCGGTCGATCCACTTGACGCCGTGCACGTCTTGGCCGTCATCGATGCTGCCCGGGTGAGCGCCAGAGTCGGGCGTGTCGTCGACGTGTTGACGCCGGGGCAGGATCCCAGCTGACCCGGATCGCCCAACCCTGTGGACAACTTCTGCGGCTCTGGCGGCCGGAGCTGCACGATGGCCGGGTGAACAGCGACCTGTCGGCGGCGAGCGCCGTGGAAACGCACGTCCCTGGGTTTCACCTCGGCGAGATGATCGGGCGGGGCGGTGCCAGCCGCGTGTGGGCGGCGGAGCGCCTCGTCGACGGCGCTCGGCTTGCGGTCAAGGTCACCTCGCCAGGGCGGCTGCACGTCGGCCAGCTCATGGAGTTGGCCGCGCGCGAGATCGCGGTCCTCGACCGGGTCCGCCATGAGCACATCATCCGGCTGCACGAGGCTCATCCGCTGCCTGACGGCTCGGTCGCGGTCGTGCTTGACCTTGCCGACGGCGGCGACCTGGACACGCTCGTACGGGCCCGCGGGAGGCTTCCGGCCGGTGAGGTCGCCACGATGTGCACGCCACTGGCCGGCGCGCTGGCGGCTCTGCACGCAGCCGGGGTGATCCACGGTGACCTGTCTCCGCGCAACGTGCTCTTCGCCGCTGACGGTCGACCGTTGCTCGGCGACTTCGAGGCGGCCCGACTGGTGGGCGAGGGGCATCCGCCGTTGGTCGCCGGGACACCGGGCTTCCTCGCCCCCGAGGTCGCGTCGGGGGACATCCCCACCGAGGCCAGCGACATCTACGGTCTCGGGGCAATCGCGTGGTTTGCCCTCACCGGGCGGGCGCTGAGCCCCACCGTCGGTGCGCCTGCAGCGGCCGTGCGGGCCCCCGACTTGGCCGAGGCAACCGCACTGGTGGGCCGGGGTTTCGCGGCGGTCGTGTGCGCGATGCTGGCGGCGGATCCCGCCGATCGGCCGCGGGCCGACGAGGCTGCAGTGTGGTGTTACGGGGCGGCGGTCCCCGCACCGGTGGGTCTGATCGCACCCGGTTCGGCTGTCGGCCTGCGCAGCGAGCTGTCGAGCCTCGATCCCGACTCTGCCCTCACCCAACGCCTACGCGAATCCGCCAGCCGCTCCACACCCTCGGCTTCACCCGAGGGAACCTCGCGCCGGGATGCCAGGCTCGAAGCCCGGGCTGCGCGTCGGACATGGCTCCTCGGCGGCTTAGAGGCCTGGCCGATCATCGCGGTCGCGACGGCGGTCGCTCTGGCCTTGGGCCTGGGCGCAGCCGCCCTGCGTGCCGAAAGCGACCAGCAGCGGGAGGGGGCCGTCGCGGGGCAGAGCCCGTCACCCCCGGCGACGGGTCGAGTGCAGGCCAGCGCCATCTCGAGCCCTCTGTCGGGCGCCCACCGATCCTTGCTCCCTGCGGGCGATCCTGCGGCTGTCCTCGCCGGGCTGGCGCAGGCTCGGGCGGCGGCTCTGGTCAGCGCGGATCCGAGTGCACTGGCGGCGTCCGCCGCGCAGGACTCGCCGATGCTGCGCAGCGACACCGAAGTTGTCGACGCGCTCCGGGCTGGCGGTCGACGTTATGCCGACCTGGCCTTCTTCGTGCGGCAGGCCCGGTGGCTTGCCGACGACGGGGAGACGGCGACGATGCGGGCCCTCGTCGAGCGCAGCGCCTATCGAGTGATCGGGCCGGGTGCAGCGGTGCAGGAGTTCCCCGGCGAGGCTGGCACGTCCTACGTTTACACCCTGGTGCGCACCGCATACGGGTGGCGTTTGGCCGGGGTCAGTGAGTGAGCCAATCAACCGCTGCGCTCAAGGTTGGGTGCTCAAAGGTGAAGCCGCTGCCGATGAGCGCGAGAGGCATGACCCGCTGCGACGCGAGGATGTCGTCGGCGAACTCCCCCAGGGCCAGCCGCAGAGCAAACGCCGGCGCCGGCACGAGGGACGGACGCCGGAGGGCCTGCGCGAGGGCGCGGGCCACGACCCGTTGCGGGCGGGGGTCGGGCCCGACCACGTTGGCCGGGCCAACGAGCCCGGGACGGTCGATGAGGTGGCCGAGGGCATGGACCACGTCGTGCAGGGTGATCCACGACCAGTACTGGCGTCCGCGGCCGAGGGGTCCGCCCAGCCCGAAACGGGTGAGGGTGAGGATTCGCTCGAAGGCTCCGCCGCCGGGGGCCATCACCAGGCCGAAGCGGGCGTGGGCGACCGGTGAGCCGGCGTCGACAGCCTGAGCCGTCGCGCCCTCCCACGCTCGGACGACCTCGGCGAGAAACCCCGACCCTGGCTCGCTGGACTCGGTGAGCACCTCCTGGCCCCGATCGCCGTAGAAGCCGATCGCCGATGCGGTCACCAGGCGGATCGGCCGCCCCGACGCCGCGATCGCCTGGGAGACCGCTCGGGTCCCCTCGACCCGAGAGCTCAGGATGAGTTCCTTGTATGCCCCGCTCCACCGCTTGTCGCCGACGCCGGCCCCGGCGAGGTGCACGACCGCGTCGACGTCGGCCAACGTGAGCGGGTCGAGGCCGCCGGGCTCGGGGCTCCACTGGCGTTCCTGCGGTGACGACGGTGCTTGGCGCATGAGGCGCACGACGTCGTCACCGCGCTGGGTGAGGTGCGCAGTCAGTGCCGAACCGATGAGGCCGGAGGCTCCGGTCACGGCGATGCGCTGTGCCATCCGGCTCTCCTGTCGGTGCGTGCCGATCGTGGGTCAGAGGCCGAGGTCGGCCTCGAAGTTGCCCTCCTCGAGCCGGGCCTTCATCGTTGCCAGGAACCGGGCGGCATCGGCGCCGTCGACGATCCGGTGGTCGTAGGAGAGCGCGAGGTACATCATCGACCGGATGGCGATCGTCTCGCCGCCATCACCGTCGTCGACGACCACCGGACGCCTGACCAAACCACCGGTGCCGAGAATGGCAACCTGCGGCTGGTTGATGATCGGGGTGTCGAAGAGCGCGCCACGGCTGCCGGTGTTGGTGATCGTGAACGTGCCGCCGGCCAAGTCATCCGGGGTGATCTTGTTGGTGCGGGTGCGCTCGGCGACATCGGCGATCGCTCGGGCGAGCCCGGCGATGTTGAGGTCGCCGGCGTTCTTGACGACGGGCACGATCAGGCCGCGCTCGGTGTCAACGGCGATCGACAGGTGCTCCTGGCCGTGGTAGATGACCTCGTCGCCGTCGATGCTCGCGTTGACCATCGGGTGGACCTTGAGGCCCTCGACGGCTGCGAGGGCGAGGAACGGAAGGTAGGACAAGCTCGTGCCTTCACGTGCCTGGAAGGCGGCCTTCGAACGGGTCCGCAGGCGGGCGACCTTGGTGAGGTCCACCTCAACGACGGTCGTGAGTTGGGCCGACACCTGTAGTGACTCGACCATCCGATGCGCAATGACCTTGCGAAGTCGCGTCATCTTGACGGTGGTGCCGCGCTTGCCGGACTGGTCGACGCCTGCCGGTGCCTTGGCCGCGGCCGGAGCCGCCGCGGGTGCGGCCGCCGCGGATGCGGCCGTGGCAGCGGGTACGAGAGAGGCAGCGGCGAGAGCGGCAGCGGCGGCCTTGGCGGATTCTGCTGCCTCTAGGACGTCCTGCTTGCGGACGCGGCCGCCGACTCCCGTGCCCGTGAGGGCGGCGAGTTCAACTCCGTGCTGGGCCGCGAGTTTGCGCACCAACGGGGTGACGTAGGTCGAGGAGTCCTCCCCATCGTCCGCCGCCTTGGCCGTGGGAGCAGCAGCAGCAGCAGGAGCAGCAGCAGCAGCAGGAGCAGGAGCAGGAGCAGGAGCAGGAGCAGGAGCAGGAGCAGGAGCAGGAGCAGGAGCAGGAGCAGGAGCAGGAGCAGGAGCAGGAGCAGGAGCAGGAGCAGGAGCAGGAGCGGGAGCGGGAGCAGGAGCGGGAGCCGCAGCGGGAGCGGGAGCCGCAGCGGCAGCCCCGCCGATCACGGCGAGATCGGCACCGACGGCGGCGACCTCGTCCTCGGCCACGAGGATCGCGGCGAGGACTCCGGCAAAGGGGCTGGGGATCTCGGTGTCGACCTTGTCAGTGGACACCTCCAACAGCGGCTCGTCGACCGCGACCATGTCGCCCGGCTTCTTGAGCCATCTGGTGACGGTACCTTCGGTGACCGACTCGCCGAGGGCGGGCATCGTGACTCGCTGGCCGTCGGATGCCTGGCCGTTCGCGGGAGCAGGAGCCGCGGGTGCGGGAGCTGGGGCCGCGGGTGCGGGAGCTGGGGCCGCGGGTGCGGGAGCAGGGGCCGCCGGTGCGGGAGCAGGGGCCGCCGGTGCGGGAGCAGGGGCCGCCGGTGCTCGGCCGCAGGGGCCGCCACCTCTTCAGGTGCCGCGGCGGAGGAGCCTGAGCCGTCACCGATGATCGCCAGGTCGGCCCCGACGGCGGCGACCTCGTCTTCGGCTACGAGGATCTGCTCGAGCACTCCAGCGAACTGTGAGGGGATCTCCGTGTCGACCTTGTCGGTGGAGACTTCCAACAGCGGCTCGTCGACGGCCACCTGGTCGCCTGGCTTCTTGAGCCATCGGGTGACCGTCCCCTCGGTGACGGATTCACCCAGTGCCGGCATGGTCACGCGATTGGACATGTGCTCATCTCCTCGTCGAACTGCTTCGCTCGGGTCTCTCACCTGTGCGTATCTTGCTCAAGTCTTCCGTATGCCGCGCAGCAACTCACGCGTGGGCGTGCAGGGGCTTGCCCGCCAACGCAAGGTGGGCCTCCCCGAGGGCCTCATTCTGCGTCGGGTGGGCGTGAACAAGCGGGGCCACATCCTCGGGGGTGGCCTCCCACCCCACGATGAGTTGTGCCTCGCCGACCTGCTCGCCCATTCGCGCACCGATCATGTGGACTCCGACAATCGGCCCTTCCACGGCTCTCACCAGTTTGACGAAGCCGGCGGTGCCGAGGATCTGCGACTTGCCGTTGCCGCCGAGGTTGTACTCGTACGTGGCGATCTCGCCGTGGCGCTCGCGGGCCTGCGTCTCGGTCAGGCCGACGCTCGCGATCTCGGGGTCGCAGTAGGTGACTTTCGGTATGCCGCCGTCGAGCACAGGCGCCGGCGCAAACCCGGCGATGTCCTCGGCGACGAAGACCCCGTGGGCGAAGCCGCGGTGGGCCAGTTGCAGACCGGGAACGATGTCGCCGACGGCATACACGCCTGCGACGTTGGTGCGCAGCCGTTCGTCGGTCGGGACGAAGCCGCGGTCGGTGACGATGCCCGCGCTCTCGAAGCCCATGCCTTCGGTGACCGGTCCTCGCCCGACGGCGACCAGCAGCAACTCAGCGCTCAGAGTCTCACCCCCGTCGAGGGTGAGGGTCACCGACGTCTCATCTGGGGCCGCGGCCGCGAAACGCGCACCCGTGCGGCAGGTGATGCCGCGCTTGCGGAAGGCACGTTCCAGGGCCTTGGAGATCGCTTCGTCCTCGGCGGGCACGAGTCGAGGCAGCGCCTCGACGACCGTGACCGTTGCGCCGAAGGACCGGAAGATCGAGGCGAACTCCACCCCGATGACCCCGCCGCCGAGGACGATGACCGAAGCGGGCAGCTTGGTCAGTCGTAGGGCTTCGTCGCTGGTGACGATGCGTCCGCCGATGTCCAGCCCGGGCAGCGTGCGGGCCTGGGAGCCGGTCGCGAGGACGAGGTGTCGTCCGGACAGCGTCCGGTCCCCGACCTGGACGCTCGTCGGGGAGGTGAGCAGCCCCGTGCCCTCGACGTAGTCGATCGTCGCAGCCGAGACCAGCCCCTGCAGGCCCTTGTGCAGCCGAGAGACGACCCCCTGCTGATAGCGCAGCACCGCGGGCAGGTCGATGGAGTCGACAGAGCTGTTGACGCCGAATCGCCGCCCGTCTCGTGCGGTGTCGGCGACCTCTGCCGCGTGCAGCAGGGCCTTGGTCGGGATACAACCGCGGTGCAGGCACGTGCCGCCGAGCTTGTCACGCTCGATGAGAGCGACGCGCAGGCCGAGTTGGGCAGCGCGCAAGGCGCAGGCATAGCCTCCACTGCCGCCACCGAGGACCACGACGTCGTAGGGCCGCTCGGTCTCACCCATCTCTCGCTCCTCGCGTCGGCAGGCCCCCGGGCGTCTCGGGCTTCAGGGGTGTGGCTGCATCTTGTCACTTCCGTCACGTCTTGGCAGCCGCCAGTCCGGCTCGTCTTGGCAGTTACCAATGGTCGAGAGGAGACCTCGAGCGTTCGGCTGACGCGCTCAGCTGCTGGCGAACTCGGCGAGCATCGCGCAGCCGGGACCGAACGCCGGCAGCAGATCGCGGCGGGCCTCGTCGAACCAGGCGAGTTTGCGGCCGCTGTCGGTGGGCTTGGCGGTCGGAAGCGATGCACGGTCAGGCTCGTTCGCCGCATGCGTGCACCACATCGCGAACGACTCGGCGAAGTCCTCGATGGGATGCCAGGCGGCGTAGTCGGAGACGAAGGACTCCTGGTGCGCGTCATAGAACCTGCTGTATGCCGTGCGCCTGGCGCGCTCGGTCGGCGCCCTGTCGGCCGCGTCCCAGGCGTCCCACAACTCGTCGTCCCAGGTGTTCGTCAGATAACGGGCGAGGAATGAGTCCCGCAGCAGGCAGCCGGTACCGGTATGCCACGTCGCGCACACGTCCGGACCGATGCCCTCAAGGGTCTGGCCCCCGTTCATCGACGCGATGTGTGCGAGCTCGTGGGCCACCAGCCAGGCCAGCCGCGCCCGGTCCAGGCCGTTCGGCGCGAAGGACAACCGCCAGTGGTCGTCGTCGAACTCGTTGGGGCCGACCTGCTTCGGGGTTGCCTCGCCCTCGATGACCCACTCGTTGGTTGAAGGGTCGGGGTCGCTGTCGAAGACGAGCAACTCGTCGAGATGGCGCACGAGCGTCGGGGTGGCCGCCGCGATCAGCGCCCAGAGTTGCTCGTCGCAGCGCCGGGGAGCGCCGAGGCCGTCCAGGGGCACCAGGACACCTGCCTGCACGGCATACAGGCGCTGCAGTTGGGCGCTCTCGCCGAGCTCGGCGATGTCGTCACCGTAAGGGTCACCGGCCGGCAGCTTCGCCCCGGTCGCGGGGTTATCGCGGCGCAGACAGGCCCGGTCGTACACGGGCATGGCCGCCGGTGTGGCCGCCGGGCCAGCGCTGTGGGTCGCTGTCGGACCTGCGATCCCGGTGGGCGGCGCGGCCAAAGGCGGGGCGGGTGGGGACGCGGTGGTCGTGGAGCCGGATGTCGCCATGGTCGACGGGAGCGGGGTGCCGCGGCCGTCCCACGTCACCAGGGGGACGGCATGGATGCCGATGCTGACCACGGACAGCAGCACAATGGCAATAATGGCCGAGTTCCATCGAGTGCCGGACGTGTCCGCCGTGCTCACGCCGACAGCATAGGGTCAGCGCATGGGAGTGTTCGATCGGTGGCGCCGCCGACGGGGTATGCCCGATCTCGGGCGTTCTGACGGCCCCGCCATGGACATCGACCTCGGCGCCGTGCAGGTGCACTTCGGCCAGTTCGTCCAGACTCGCCGCGGGGTCGAGGCTTTCCTTGAGCCCGCGACCAACGTCAGTGCGCAGAGCCTCGTGCTCGTGGCGGCCGATGGCGAGTGGACGAGGCGCGCGGTGGGTTCGCGCGCTGCGGCATACGGCCTGGCGAACACGCTGGGGATCCCCATCTACGACGTCTTGCTCACCGGCTATCCGAGCCGCATGCGAGAGTGGAGTTCACGCCAGCGACGCGATCGGCGCGATCCGGACCCCGGGGGACCGGACAGCGGCCAGGAGAGGAAACCACGATGAGCAAGAATGCGAAACCCGCCAAGGCGCCCAAGCCGTCGGAGGAGACCAAGGCCAAGTTCCGGGAGGCCTTGGAGCGCAAGCAGGCCCACGCAGGCCGAGACAGCGCAGCCGAGGGCGAGGGCAAGGTGCACGACGCCCACGGCCCGGCGTCGGCACAACGGATGTTCCGTCGCAAGTCCGGCGGCTAGGTTGGTTCCATGACCGACCTGTTGACCTCGCCACTGCACGAGCGGCACGTCGCGCTCGGTGCGAAGCTCGCCGATTTCGGCGGCTGGCACATGCCGATCGAATACCCCGGCGGCGGGGTGGTGGCCGAGCACACGGCGGTCCGCGAACGAGTCGGCCTCTTCGACGTGAGTCACCTGGGCAAGGCGACGGTCACCGGGGTCGGCGCGGCCGACTTCGTGAACTCCTGTTTCACCAATGACCTGCGCCGGATCAGCCCAGGGCAGGCGCAGTACACGATGTGCTGCGACGAGCGTGGGGGGGTCGTGGACGACCTCATCCAATACCTGCGCGCCGACGACGACGTCTTCCTCATTCCCAACGCCGCCAACACTGCCGAGGTATGCCGCCGGCTCGCCGCCGCCGCGCCGGCGGGCCTCGAGGTGCTCGACCGGCACCGCGAGTATGCCGTGATCGCCGTCCAGGGTCCCCGCTCCGACGAGGTGCTGCAGGCACTGGGCCTGCCGACCGGCCACGATTACATGGCCTTCGTGGAGGCACAGTGGGATGGCCGCTCCGTGATTGTGTGCCGGACCGGTTACACGGGCGAGCGGGGTTATGAACTGGTGCCGAAGTGGCAAGACGCCCCTGCCGTGTGGGATGCCCTCGTGGCCGCGATGGCGCCGTGGGACGGGCTGGTGTGCGGGTTGGGCGCTCGCGACACCCTGCGCACCGAGATGGGCTATCCGCTGCATGGCCAGGACTTGTCGCTGGACATCTCGCCGGTTCAGGCCCGCTCCGGATGGGCGGTCGGGTGGAAGAAGGAGGCCTTCTGGGGCCGGGAGGCACTGCTGGCCGAGCGCTCGGCCGGACCGGCCCGAATCTCCCGCGGGCTGGTCGTCACCGGTCGCGGCATCCCGCGGGCCCACTGCTCGGTGACCCGCGACGGTGCGGTCGTCGGGGAAGTGACCTCAGGGACGTTCTCCCCGACCCGCAAACAGGGGATCGCGCTCGCGTTGCTGCACCCGTCGGTGGCCGAGGGCGACGAGGTGCTTGTCGACGTGCGGGGTCGCGGGGTGGCCGCGACGGTGGTCAAACCGCCGTTCGTCCAGGTGCAGACTCGCCAGGACTGAAATGGACCGGGGCGTCGAAGGCGGCCCGACGGACCGCCCGGCGCAAGGTGGCGAGCACCGGGCGCCCGGCGACGAGCACGAGCACGCCGGTGAGGATGGCTCGGGGGACGTCCCAGCCGAGCGAGGTCGCGACATAGAAGACCGCGTAATGCCCGAGGTTGTCCGCCGCGGACGCCCCAGGCACGAACGAGGCCCCCGTGGGCGCTGACCCCGCGGACAGGAATGGCCAGAACCACAGGTTCAGCAGGGCGCCGTAGATAAGCCCGGCCAACGCACCGTAGGCGGCGAGCAGCGCGAGCTCGGCCCGCCCGCCGACCCGGGGCAGCAGCGCCGCGCCCATCGCAACCCACCCGGCACCGATCATCTGAAACGCGAGCCAGGGACCGATCCCGGCCGTGAGGAACGCACCGGTGAGCATGGCCAGGCAGCCGAAGAGCATCCCCATCGACGGACCGAGCACCCGGCCGCCGAGGACGAGCACGACGAAGATCGGCTCCAGCCCGGCCGTGCCCGCCGACAGGACCCGCAACGCCCCGCCGACCGCTGCGAGGACCCCCAGCACCGCCACGGTCTTGGCATCGAGGCCCGTCGATGTCACCTCCGCCAGCAGCACGAGGGCTAACAGGCAGAGCAACACCGCAAACAGCCAAGGCGCGTCCTGACCGCGTGTCTCACTGAAGGAGTGGTCGGCGACAAACGGCCAGCCGTATGCCGCGGCGCCCACGAGGGTGGTCAGGGCCAGCATGGCGATGGCGGCCGGGCGCATCCGAGCCCGGGTCGGGTCGCTGGTAGTCGCTCGGGTGGCCCGTTGGGTGGTCCCTTGGGTGGTCGCCGACGTCCTCGCCCGCCGTGCGCCGCCGTTCACGAGGCCGGCTCGAGGGCCCGGACGACGTCCGCGACGGTGAGCAGTGCGAGCGGATGGAAGATCTTGGCCACCTGTGGGGCGAAGGCTGGCGAGCCGGTGAGCACGGTGCGGGTGGGGCCGTCGGTGACCACCTCGCCATCGGCGAGCACGATCACCCGATCCGCGACCTCGGCGACGAGCTCGACGTCGTGGGTGGCGAGCACGACGGCCTGCCCGTCGGCAGCCAACTCGCGCAAGATGGCGACCAGCCTTCGCTTGGCTGGGTAGTCCAGACCGCGGGTCGGTTCGTCGAGCAACAGCACGGTGGGGCGACCGGCAAGGATGACGGACAGCGCCAGCGCCAGCCGTTGGCCCTCCGACAGATCCCGCGGGTGCTGAGCGATGTCGAGCGGGCCGGCGATTCGATCCAGAATGGCCCGCGTCGTGCCCTCAGGCACCCCGAAGTCGCTGTCCGCGGCTCGGCATTCGGCCGCCACGGAGTCGGCATAGAGCAGCAGATCGGGATCTTGAGGGACGAGGCCGACCCGCCGACAGCGGTGGCGCGGAGCCAGTCGGGTGGGGTCCTCGCCGGTCACCTCGACGCGCCCGGCGCTGGCGGGCAGCTGACCGGCGATGGCGCCGAGCAGAGACGACTTGCCGGCGCCGTTGCGGCCCATGACGGCCGTCACCGACCCGACGTAGAGGGTGAGACTCACGTCGTGGACCGCTCGGACCAGCCCGCGCCGGACGGTGAGCCGCTCGAGTCGCGCGCCCACTGCCTGCTGGGGGATGGCTCGGTCCTGACCGACGGCTCGGTCCAGGGGCCGCTGCTGTGACGGACGGTGGTGGGTGCCAGGTGGCGTCGCACCGATGCGGACGCGCAGCTCTCGGGCGTGCCGGCGGGCCTCGCGCACCGACAGCGGCAACGGCGACCAGCCCAGTCGCCGGCCGAGCTCGACGACCGGTGGGTGCACCGGGGAATGGGTCATCGCCGCCGCGGGGTCAAGCAGCGCCGACACTCGCCCACCCTCGACGAGGATCACCCGGTCGGCGTGGTGGATCACCCGCTCGAGGCGGTGCTCGGCCACCACCACGGTGAGGCCGAGATCGTGGACCAGGCGAGTGAGGGCCCCGAGGACCTCTTCTGCCGCAACGGGATCCAGGGCCGAGGTCGGCTCGTCCAGGACGAGGATCCGCGGCCCGGCGGCGAGGACTGCCCCGATGGCGACTCGTTGCTGTTGCCCGCCGGACAACTCCCGCAAGGTTCGGTCCCGCAAGTCGGCCAGGCCCATGAGGTCGAGGGTCTCCTCGAGTCGGCGGCGCATCGCAGCGGGGCCGACGCCGAGCGCCTCCATGCCGTAGGCGATCTCGTCCTCGACCGTGTCGGTGACGAAAGCCGACAAGGGGTCCTGGACGACGAAGCCCACGAGGTCTGCGAGGTCGCGCGGCCGGTGCTCGCGGGTGTCACGGCCGCCGATCCGGACCGTGCCGTGCAGGGTGCCGCCTGAGAAGTGCGGCACGAGGCCGTTGAGACAGCGCAGCAGCGTGGACTTCCCACTGCCGGTCGGGCCGACGACGAGGACGAGCTCGCCCTCCTCGATCCGCAGGTCGGCCCCGGTGATAGCGGGAACCGTGGCGCCGGCATACGTGACGGAAACATTGACCAGCTCGATCATGCGGCCTCCGGCAGCAGTGGGGCGGGCGCGCCGGCTGCGGTGCGCGAACGCACGGCAGCCAGCCGAGGTGGAACCGGGGTGACCCACGCGACCAGCCCGGCCAGCGCGATGGCCGCAACGGCCGGGACAGGCAGCGGCGGCCACGACAGGGGCACCTGGGCGACGGTGATTCCCGGCCACCCCGCCGACTCGCCACGCAGGAGAACGACCGCTGGGAGCAGGCCAAGCGCGCAGGCGGCCCACTCGGGCGCCCGCCACGGATCACGCCGGTATGCCGTGCGCGCGTCACGCCGCGCTCCGAGCACGAGGGAGGCGACCAGCAGCACGAGACCGACTGCGAGAGTGGGCAATCCGAGCCAGCCTCGATCGGAAGCGGCCAGGACTCCGTAGAGCCCGGCGGTCGTGCCGACCGCGCCGGCGACGGCGAGGGTGCTGCCGATCACCCGGTCTCGTCGGTCGCGGACCGGGGTGCGGCCGTAGCCGCGCGATTCCATCGACGCGGCCAGATCGAGCGATCGGTCCAGCGCGCCTTCGAGAACCGGCACCACGAGTCGGGCGAGCTCACGCACGCCCCGGCCGCTGTGCCCGCGCAGCCGTCTGGCCGCGAGCACGCGGCCAGCGAGCTCGACCAACTGCGGGGCGAAGGTGAGGGCGACGACGACGGCGGTCCCGACGTCGTAGAGCGTTGCGGGGGCGTAGCGCAGCAGCCGCCGTGGACTGGCCAGGGCGTTGGCCGCCCCGATGCACACCAGGGTGGCGGCGAGCCTGAGTCCCTCGGTGGCGGCAGCGACGACGCTTTCCAGACTCACCGAGCCGCCGAGCCGCAGGCCGGCCAGCCAGTCGGGCAGCCGCACCTCGGGCAGGTGGACGATCACGATCTCCCCCCGGATGCCGTTGCCGAGCACGACGGTCATGAGCACCCGCAGGGCGATGGCGGCTAAACCAATGAGCAGGAACGGCCCGAAGGTGTCCAAGGCGCCCACCTCGCGGCGCTCGATGACGACCCAGCCGGCGACCGCCACCACCATGAACAGCAGTGCGGGGTTGGTCGTGTGGGCCGCCGCTGCCGCGAGGCCCACACCCCACACCCACCACGCCACCGGATGAACCATCCGGGGGTCCCGGCGGCGCATGCGCAGGCGGGTGGGGGCGGGGTGCGGCATCGTGGATCAGCGTGGTCAGACGCCGCTGGGCCGACGGCGCCTGACCACGAAGCCGACCGCGATGGCGATGAGGACGACGACGAGCGCGACGATGATCCCGGTGCGGGAGCCCGACGACGCCGTGGCCTGCTCAGCGGCGGCTGCCGTCGTCGCAAGCGCGGTGGCGGCGGGTTGAGCTGTGCTCGCCGTTGGCGTCGCGGTGGGCAGGCCGACCGGGGTGTCGGCAGCCTGTTGGGCCTCGCTGGGGGTAGCGACCGCCACCCCGCAGGTCGTCGCCGGATAGCCGGCGACGGCGCACACCATCCCGCTGCCGGTGCGCACGGCACCGGCGAGGGCAAGGACCTGGGCGCCAGTCGCCTCGGGTGCAACGACCGCGCATCGGGCGACAACGGCCGGTGGAGCCGTCGTCCCATCGCCGTCGACGAGCCGGCCGAAGTCGACGACGAGACCGACGCGCTTTGAGCCGGCCTGCGCCGGCGTCGAGCCGCAGAGTTGGGCGAAGGTGGGCGTGACCCTGGGCGTGCGGCTGCTGGATTCGTCGGCCACTGCGAACCGCCAGCCCTCGACCGACCCATCAGCGGGCACGATCTGGTCGGCGGCCTTCTGCGCGAACGTCCAGGCGGCGCCGGAGAGCTGCCAATAGCTCCAGTACTGGAAGCTCGCAGCCTGTGCCTGGGGTGCGGCGCCTGCCAGAGCGGCGAGCACAGTGAGGACAACGACCGCCCAGGCGGCCGGCGCGCGGCGGCGGGCGGGGGGAAGGTGTCGGGTCGCTGGACTGGCGAGCGATCGCCGGGCTTCCGGCACATTGGTGGGCTGGGTGGACATGGGATGCATGATGAGACCTCCTCGGGGCCGGTGGGAGGCCCCGAGCTGATCGCTCGACGCATCGCTCCGGTCCGCTTTCCGCGACGGACGTAGGTAGTGGAGCCGACACCGCCACAGGTGTTCCGACTTCCTCCACACGTCGACCGGGGCCGACGAGCTCGGGTCACGGTTGCGGGACAGCGCCGGTTTTGCACCGGCTTCCCCCGTGGACGGGTCTCGGTGATTTGACAGTCCCACGCCGCATGCCGCGTTGTCAAAGCTGCCCGGCTGACCGCGCCGTCAAAGCTGCCCGACACTTCCGGGACCCCGGGCCTCTTTCGGAATTTCATGGGCGTGTCGCTCTTGCGTGACCGTAAGTTACGGTAACGTAGGTTACGCCAGCGTAGGTTCGACCCAGGAGAGGTTCGGCGCATGACCACCGACACGATCAGGACAGTGCCCATCGTGATCCAAGGCGGTATGGGCGTCGCGGTGTCGGACTGGCGCTTGGCCCGCGCAGTGTCTGTGACCGGCCAGTTGGGGGTCGTTTCGGGGACCGCCGTGGACGTGCTGCTCACCCGCCGCCTGCAACGGGGCGACGTCGGCGGACACGTCCGCCGTGCCCTGGCCGCCTTCCCGAGGCCGGAAGTCGCCCAGTGGATCCTCGACTCCTACTTCGTCGAGGGCGGTATCGCAGCCGATGCCCGCTTCGCTCAGGTGCCGCGGCATACCTTCGCATCCTCGGCCCGGCTGCAGGAACTCACCGTCGCAGCGGGCTTCGTCGAGGTGTTCCTCGCCAAGGAGGGCCACGACGGCGCCGTCGGCATCAACTTCTTGCGCAAGATCGAGTTGCCTTTGCCGGCAACGCTTTACGGCGCCATTCTGGGCGGAGTCGACTATGTCCTCGTCGGTGCCGGAAGCCCAGCCGACATCCCCGCGTTGGTGCGCTCGCTGTCTCGCCACGAGGCGGTCACCCTGACTGTCAAGGTCATGGGAGCTCGGTCGACCGACGCGGTCGGCGAACTGGTCTTTGACCCGGCGGTCGTCCTGCCGAGCCCCCCCGCACCCCTGCCTCTGCCGCGCGTGCTCGCGATCGTCGCGTCGACCGACCTCGCGCGGGGACTGGCCGCCGACCCGCTGACCCGGCCCGACGGCTTCGTCATCGAAGGCGCCGCGGCCGGTGGACACAATGCGCCCCCACGAGGCCCGCGCCGTGTCGATGAGATTGGGCAGCCGCTCTACGACGAGCGCGACGTCGTCCAGCTTGAGGAGATCTTCTCCCTTGGCCTGCCGGTATGGCTGGCCGGCGGCTACGGCACTCCCGCCAAGGTCCGCGAGGCCCTGGCCGCCGGCGCGGCCGGGGTCCAAGTCGGCACCCTCTTCGCCTACTGCGACGAATCGGGCTTCGACGCCGACATCAAGGCAGACATGCGCGCCCGGGCGATGACCGGAGACCTCGACGTGCGGGCCGACTGGCGGGTATCACCCACCGGCTTCCCGTTCCGGGTCGCCGACATCCCCGGCACGCTGACCGACGTCACCGTCAGGGATGCTCGGACGCCGGTGTGCGACCTCGGGGTGCTACGCACCCCCTACCTCAAGCCGGACGGCGTGGTGGACTTCCGCTGCCCGGCCGAGCCGGTGGCGGCATACCTGCGCAAGGGCGGGCGCGAGGCCAACATCGAGGGTCGCGTGTGCCTGTGTAACGCCCTCCTTGCCAGTGCTGGCTTCCCGCAGCGGCGCCCTAGCGGCGCTGTCGAGGCTCCGCTGGTCACGACCGGCGCCGATCTTGAACATGTCGTCGAGCTGCTCACGGCCAGCACCGGCCCGACTCCCGGATACTCGGCCGCTCAGGCGGTTGCTCACCTGCTCGCGGGCTGATGCGCTGCCCGCTCGGCAGTAAACGAGCACCGAGTCCCGAGGGACGATCAGCGACCGCGAAGGCACTAGCGTGGGCGCCATGAGCGCGCTCTGGCGATGGGACCTGCTGAACGCCGACGGGGCACCGATGACCGGGGGCGACCCCGCCCAGACATTCCCCACCCAGTCCGAGGCCGAGTCCTGGGTGGGCGAGCACTGGCCGGAGCTCGTCGAGGCCGGCGTCGACGCGGTGACGCTCCTGGAGGGTGACGTCCTCGTCTATGGCCCGATGTCACTGCGCCCTGCCGAGTGAGCACTGTGCAGCCGAACCATCTCCCGCTGGCCGTCGAGGTGGCCCGCAGAGTCTATGATCTGGTCGCTGCGCGCCAGCGGGATTGGCGCAGCCCTGGGCTGTCGGCTGCCCTCGTGCGAGATGGCCGACTCGTGCACTCGGTGCATGTCGGGTCGGCGCAACTCGACCCTCCGAGCCCGGCCGACGACCATACCCAGTTCATGATCGGCTCGGTGACCAAGACGTTCACCGCTGTCGTCGTCATGGCACTGCGCGACGAGGGCCGGCTGGCTCTCGACGACCCGATCGGCAGGCACCTGCCGGGCCTCGCCCATGGCGAGCTGAGCATCCGGCACCTGCTCTCTCACCTGTCGGGCCTGCAACGTGAGCCGGTCGGGCGGGTCTGGGAATCCCTGGACAACCCGGACGCCGATCGGCTGCTCGGCGAACTTGCCGACGCCGAGCGGGTTCTGCCCCCGCACGCCCACTTCCACTACTCCAACCTGGCCTTCGCGGTGTTGGGGCAGCTCATCGAGCGCCTCGAGGGCCGGCCCTGGGAGTACGTCGTTCGGGCCCGCATCCTGGACCCGCTGGGGATGCACTCGACCGGGCTGACGCCGGGGGAGGGCCGGGCCCGTGGCTATCTCGTCCACCCGTTCTCCGGGGTCGCCGCCGAGGAGCCGCTGGTGGACCTGCGGGCCACGGCGCCGATGGGCGGGCTGTGGTCGACCACCGCCGACCTCGCGCGGTATGCCGCGTTCGTCGCATCCCCCGACGCGGCGGTCCTGGCTGCGGACACGCTGACTGAGATGTGCCGACCGCACGTCATCCTCGACCCCGACGCGTGGACCCTCGGTTACGGCTTGTCCTTCGGCATGGTCCGGCGCGGCGAACGGATCTATGTCGGTCACGGCGGTGCCATGCCCGGCTTCCTCACCGGGCTCCGGGTCTCTCGCGCGGATCGGTTGGGAGCGGTCGTCTGGGCCAACACCTCGGCCAATGCCGAGCCGATCGTGCTCGCTGCCGATCTGCTCGACCTCGTCCTGGCGGCCGAGCCGACCCGCGCTGCGGCGTGGGTGCCCGAGCAGCCCGCGCCGCTGCTGCAAGAGCTACTCGGCTCCTGGTGGTCGGAGGGCGAAGAGCTCGTCTTCTCGGTTCGTCAGGGCCGCCTCTGGTGTGCCGTGCGTGGGGGACCGGCGCTCTCCGAGAGTCGGTTCACTCCTGACGGGACGGATCGCTTCCGCGTCGATCAGGGCCGTGAGCTCGGCGAGGCGCTTGAGGTCGTCCGCGACGACAGCGGCGCGGTGACCAAGCTCTATTTGGCCACGTATGCCGTGACGCGCGAGCCGTTGACCTTCGCCCCGCGCACCTGAGGGTCGCGGAGTTGTCTGAAGGAGCCGGCCGAGCGTGGATCAGGAGGGGAAGGCGCCCCGTTTGATCTGCGGTCGGGGCAGGCGGCTGCGTCGGATCTGGTAGGCGCGCATCACGGCATACATGAGCGAGCCTGCCGGGATGGCGTCGGCGCCGAACTTCGCGGTGAGCAGGACCTTGAGCCTGCGCCACATGAGCCAGGTGTCACCAATCGAGATGAAGACCAAGCCGTAGACGATGACGAAGACAGCGGTGAGCGCCCACACCTCCTTGATGAGCGAGAGCAACAAGGCCAGCAGCATGGCCGGCAACAGGATCTCGCCAAGGCTGAACCGGGCGTCGACGTAGTCGCGGATGTAGCGGCGCACTGGCCCGCGGTCACGCGGCGGCATCTTCGACTCGTCGCCGGAGATCATCGCGGCCCGGCTGGTCGCCGCGGCTGTGCGCCGCTTCTCGCGCTCCTCGCGGCCGGCGGCCTTGCGGTCAGCCACGACCATGGGGCGCTTGTTGGCAGCCTCCTGGTCGCGCCGCTTAGGCGTCGGCCGATTCTTGGCACCGGGACGGGCGGGGTGAACCCCACCGGTGGGGGTCTGGTCGGTCTTCTTGCGCCACAACACAAAGGCAACTGTATGCCGTGTGCCTGCTGCGTCAGCGCGGCTGACCTAGAGTGCGTGCCGTGACTGCGAAGAACACCGCCGCCCGACCGCCGGCCACGCCCCGGGCCAAGGTGTGGATCGCCCTCGGGCTCGCGATGGCCTCCGCCGCGTTCCTGGCGGTGCCGGCCTCCTACCTGGCGCTCGTGGCCTGGTCCAACGTCGTCTGGCCGGATGGCGATCTCGGGCTTGGACTGCTCGGGCTGGGCATCCTGCTGGTGCTGCTGGCGGGGCCATTGGCAATCGGGTTGGCGATGACTCCCGCAGGCCAGCGCCGGCGGGTGTGGCCGGTCTATCTCGTTGCCGAGGTCCTCGTCATCGCATTCGTCGGGTGGGTGTGGGCGGCGTTGACAGCAGTCTCCACCGCAGCCACGGGCTGACCGGCGCAGCCTGTAGGACCGGCGCAGCCGCGGGCTGACCGGCGCAGCCGCGGAGGCGGTGCCGGGGTACGAGTGCCGCATGCCGTGTCCCCGGGCTAGGCTCGCTCAAGTGACCAACATCGCCTCCGCCACGCCCCAACCCGTCGACGTCGAGGCCATCCGCACCCGGGTGCGTGCGCTCATGCCCGCCTTGCGCGCTGACCTTGAGGAGCTCTCGCGCATCCGCAGTCTCTCGGCCGACACCCACGAGGACTTCGACCAGGCGAGCGTCGACGCGAGCGCCGAGCGTGTCGCCGAGTTGCTGCGCGCCGAGGGACTGGCCGTCGAGATCGTCCGCGAGGGCGGTCAACCCGCGGTCATCGGGCACGTCGACGGACCGCCTGGATCCCCGACGGTCATGCTCTATGCCCATCACGACGTCCAGCCCGCGGGCGACCCGGCACTGTGGGACAGCGACCCATGGGAGCCGAGCGAGCGCGGCGGCCGGCTGTTCGGCCGTGGCGTCGCCGACGACAAGGCCGGCATCACCGCTCACCTTGCGGCCCTGCGCGCCCACACCGGGGCGTTGCCGGTCGGGGTGACGGTCTTCGTCGAGGGCGAGGAGGAATACGGTTCGGACTCGCTGCCGGTCATCCTGGCCCGGCACGGCGACAAGCTCGCCGCCGACGCCATCGTGCTGGCCGACTCTGGCAACTGGGAGCTGGGGCTGCCCGCACTGACGACGACCCTGCGCGGGCTGGTGCGGGCAGTGGTCACGGTGCGCACGCTCGACCATGGCCTGCACTCGGGGATGTTCGGCGGCGCCTGCCCCGATGCGCTCACCGCGCTCATCCGGCTGTTGGCCACCCTGCACGACGACGCCGGCAGTGTCGCGGTCGCCGGCCTGCGTGAGGGCCGGGCCGCCGAGCTCGACTACGATGAGGATCGCCTGCGCCGTGAATCGGGTCTGCTCGATGGGGTAGAGCTCATCGGCACCGGGACCATCCTTGATCGGCTGTGGACGAAACCGTCGCTCACCGTGATCGGTGTCAACGCTCCGACTGTCGAGAACTCCTCGAACACCCTCGTGCCGGAGGCCTCCGCCAAGGTGTCGATGCGGATCGCCCCGGACGAGGGCCCTCAGGCCGCGTATGCCGCGCTGGAGGCTCACCTACAGGCGCACGTCCCGTGGGGGGCGCGGTTGACCGTCGAGCTCACCGACCACGGTCCGGGCTTCTCCGCGCAGACGCGGGGGCCGGTCTACGACCAGGCGCGGGCGGCGTTGGCAGATGCCTTCGGGGTCGAGCCGGTCGAGATGGGTGTCGGCGGGTCGATCCCGTTCGTCGCCGCGTTCGCCGAGCGTTTCCCGGGGGCGGCCATCCTCGTCACCGGCGTCGAGGACCCGGACAGCCGAGCACACGGCGCCAACGAGTCGCTGGACCTGGCCGACTGGGAGAAGGCCTGCGTCGCCGAGGCGATCTTGCTGGCCCGGATGGGTGCGATGCGCCCCTGACCCAGGCGGGCGGCATACCCAGGCGGGCGGCATACCCAGGCGGGCGGCATATACGCGGGGGGCAGCACCCAGGCGGGCGGCATACGCAGGGGCCGGTCAGTCCTTGGCCGTGGGGCCGGGAAGGGCGAGCATCTGGTCAAGGGCCACCCGGGCCCAGTGCGCCACGTCGGGGTCGACGCGGATCGGGTTGACCACCCGGCCCTCGACAAGCGACTCCAACACCCAGACCAGGTGCGGCAGGTCGATACGGTTCATCGTTGAGCAGTAGCAGACGTTCTTCTCCAGGAAGGCGATCGATTGCTCGGGGAACATCGCGGCCAACCGCTTGACGAGATTGAGCTCGGTGCCGACGACCCATGATGTGCCCGGCGGCGCGGCCGCGATCGTCTTGATGATCTGCTCGGTCGAGCCGATCTCGTCGGCCAGCTCGCACACCTCGAACTTGCATTCTGGATGGACGATGACCTTGACGCCGGGGATCTCGCGCCGGGCGGCCTCGACCGCGTCGACCGAGAATCGCCCGTGCACGGAACAGTGTCCACGCCACAGGATCATTCGAGCCCTCTGCAGCTGTTCACGGGTGAGCCCGCCGCCGGGGCGGTGGGGGTCATAGACGACGCAGTCCTGCATTGACAACCCCAGCTCACGCACGGCGGTGTTGCGCCCGAGGTGCTGGTCGGGCAGGAAGAGCACCTTGCCCGTGCCCTCGACACCGCCGGTCTGGGCAAAGGCCCACTGCAGGGCCGTCCGGGCGTTGGATGACGTGCAGATGGTGCCGCCATGTCGCCCGGTGAAGGCCTTGATGGCCGCCGAGGAGTTCATGTAGGTCACCGGAATCGTCGCCTGCGCAACGCCCGCGTCGAGCAGGTCGTCCCAGCAGTCGTCGACCTGGGCCGAGGTCGCCATGTCGGCCATCGAGCAGCCGGCGGCCAGGTCAGGCAAAAGGACGGTCTGCCTGTCACTGGTGAGGATGTCGGCCGACTCGGCCATGAAATGCACGCCACAGAAGACGATCCACGGCGCGTCCGGGCGGCCGGCGGCCTGCTGGGCGAGTTTGAACGAGTCGCCGGTCACGTCGGCGAACTCGATGACCTCGTCCCGTTGATAGTGGTGGCCGAGCACGAACACGCGATCCCCGAGCGCCGCCTTGGCAGCTCGCGCCCGGGCAACCAAGTCGGGGTCCGACGGCGCAGGCAGTTCCCCGGGGCACTCGACGCCGCGTTCGGAGTGCAGGTCCCGGCCCTGGCCCAGAACGAGTAGGCGCAGGGGGGTGTGGTCGGCCGCGGCAGTGTCGGTGCTCACCCCCCAAGGGTATGCCGTGCGCCCCCCGTGCCCGTCCTCCCGTTCCCCGCACACCGCCGCCTCGACCCGCCACGCCCCCGCACCTCCCCGCCCCCGGACCCGCGAGAGTGCAGAAGTCGTCATTTCAGCGGCGTTGAAGCAACGTGATCTGCACCTTCGCGGCGAGCCGGCGGCGGATGGTCGGTCGGGGGAGGGGGCGGATGGGCGAGCAGGCGGCGGATGGGCGAGCAGGCGGCGGATGGGCGAGCAGGCGGCGGATGGGCGGACGGCGGCGGATGGGCGAGCAGGCGGCGGATGGGCGAGCAGGCGGCGGATGGGCGGATGGGCGGGTGAGCGCGCTGGGGGTCTGCGACGATATTGCCGTGCGTGTGCTCGTCGCCACCGACCGGTATGCCGCGCTGCTCGACGCCGCGCGAGCCGCTGCCGCAATCTCTCTCGGCTGGGCGGCGGGAGCCCCCCACGACGACCTTGACACCCTGGCGCTGACCGACGGTGGACACGGGTTCCTGGATGCGGTGGCGGCGGCCGCGGTATCCGACGCGCACCCTGCGGCTGCGTCGCACAGTCCGGCCGGGAGACGCTGTGCGAGCGGCGCGCATCCGGCAGGGCGGATCCGGCTACCGGCACGGATCCAGGAACCGGGTCGGATCCGGCGAGCGGGGCGGATCCGGGGAGCGGGGCGGATCCGGCGGTCGCGCAGATCGGGTCATTCGGTGAGGCGGACGGTCCCCGGACCGAAGTGGTCGTCACGACCGATCCGTGGGGACGCGTCCTGCCCGCCACGATCCTGCTGATTGACTCGCCGGCCGAGCCTGCAGACTCCCCAGCCGTACCGCGCCCCGACACCCGTCCCGACTCGCGCACCGACTCGCTTCCCGACTCGCGTTTCGACACCCGCCCAGGCGCGCGACTCGCCGCACCCGGCGCGTGGAGCGGAGCCCGGCGCGCCGGCCGACAGCCGCAACGACGTCGGACCGCCTATATCGAGGCTGCTCAGGTGTGCGGCGCGCACCTAGCCCGCCCCGGCGACGACCGGGCCGCCGCGTCCTCCCGTGGACTGGCGCCGTTGCTGCGAGCTGCCCTGGACTGCGGGGTCGATCGCATCGTCGTCGGCCTCACCGACGCCGTCGTGCTCGACGGCGGCCTGGGGCTGCTGGGAGCGCTGGTCGACGGATCCGGTCCCGCCCTGCAGGTAGGCGCGCGCGGCTTGGCAGGACTGCAGCGCAGCGACCTTGAAGGCCTCGGCGGGCGTGAGATCGAGGGAGTGTGGCCGCGCACCGTCGACCTCGTGGCGATCGGCGACGTACATCAGCCGCTGCTGGGCCTGTCGGGCGTCGCAGCCACCCAATCGCCGAGCCCGGGGGAGGACCCCCGCACGGCTCAGCAGATCGAGTCGGCCCTCAGTCACGCCATCCACCTCATCCGGGCTGGGCTGCCGGAGCCGTTGGACCTCATGACCGGGCGGCCGTTGCGGCTCGACCGACGGCCGGGCGTTGGTGCCGGAGCGGGCCTGGGTTTCGGGATGAGTCTGTTGGGGGCGCGCCTGCTTGACGGCGCCGAAGCCGGCGCGGCCGCGGTCGGGCTCGGCGCCGCCCTCGAGCACGCCGATCTGCTCGTGACGGGCACGGCGGTGCTCGGGTGGCACGAACTCGCCGGGTCGCCGGTCACGGTCGCCGCGGCGGCCGCGGCGGAGCGCGGCATACCGGTCGTCGGCATCTGTGGACGCACCGAGGCCGGCAGGCGCGAGACGATGGCAGCTGGCTTCAGCGGCGCGTATGCCGTCGCGAGCTCCCTGGGCCAGTGGTCGGCCTTCGCCGTCGACCCGGCCGGTGCCCTGGCCGCCCGGGCCGAGGCGGTGGCGCGGACCTGGTCGCCCCAAGAACAGTTAGGTGGACCTCACCTCGGGGACGTACCCTGAGGGGGAACAAGTCCTCCGCGGCGCCTGTTGTCGCTGACGACAGCCGCCACCGGATCCCTGAGCCCAACGACCCCGCGAGGAACCACTGACATGAGCGTCCAGGACCAGACCAGCACCCAGACCCACGGCGTCGAGCTCACCGACTTCGCCGCCACCAAGGTCAAGAGCCTGCTGGCCCAGGAGGGTCGCGACGACCTGCGCCTGCGCGTCGGCGTCCAGCCCGGCGGCTGCTCGGGCCTCATCTACCAGCTCTATTTCGACGAGCGCACGCTCGACGGCGACGCCGTGCGCGACTTCGGCGGAGTCGAGGTCGTCGTCGACCGGATGAGCGCCCCCTACCTCATGGGTGCGACGATCGACTTCGCCGACACCATCGAGAAGCAGGGCTTCACCATCGACAACCCCAACGCAGGCAGCTCCTGCGCCTGCGGCGACAGCTTCAGCTGACTCCCGCGGTCCCGGCCACCGGCCGCCGCCTGGGTTACGGACCCGGACAGCCGAGCCGGGTCCCGGAACGCGACTGCGTGGGCGCTAGCGTGTGCGCATGCGCGTCGCCGTCACCGGGAGCATCGCCACTGACCACCTGATGACCTTCGCGGGTCGGTTCGCCGATTCCCTCGTTGTCGAGCAACTCGACAAGATCTCACTGTCCTTCTTGGCCGAGGACCTGCAGATCCGTCGAGGAGGGATCGCCGCCAACATCGCTTTCGGCATGGCCAATCTCGGGCAACGGCCGATTCTCGTGGGCGCCGTCGGCAAGGACTTCGCGGACTACCGCTCCTGGCTCGAACGTCACGGGGTCGACTGCGAATCCATCCTCGTCTCCGGCAAGGCGCACACCGCCCGGTTCGTGTGCACGACCGACGTCGACATGGCCCAGATCGCCACCTTCTATCCCGGGGCGATGAGCGAGGCCAGGGCGATCGAGCTTCAACCCGTCGCCGACCGGGTCGGCGGCCTCGACCTCGTGCTGATCGGCCCGAACGACCCGGCGGCGATGCAGCGGCATACCGACGAGTGCCGCACCCGCGAGATCGCCTTCGCTGCTGATCCCTCTCAACAGCTGGCCTGGCTCGATGGGGCGGGCATCCGCGATCTCATCGACGGCGCCGCCTATCTGTTCACCAACGAGTACGAGTCGCACATGATCGCGCAGAAGACAGGCTGGGACAGTGCGGACGTCGCCGCCGCGGTCGGGGTCCAGGTGACGACCAAGGGCAAGGACGGCGCGACGATCTACCAGCGCGGCCACGACCCGATCCACGTCGATGTCGTGCCTGGGATCACCCCGGTCGACCCCACCGGGGTGGGAGACGCGTTCCGGGGGGGCTTCCTCACCGGGCTGTGCGCGGGGCTCGCACACCGACGATGCGCCGAGTTGGGCTCGACGCTCGCGGCATACGTCATCGAGACGGTGGGCACCCAGGAATACACCCTGTCCACACGCGCCGTCCTCGAGCGGGTGGGAACGGTCTACGGCGACGACGCCGCGGCCGAAATCAGCGCGCACGTGCACTGTCCCAGGCCCTGACCAGCGTCGACGTCTCGCGCAGACATGCCACAGGACCCTGGCGCCCCCAGCTACCTCTTCTCCGTCGAACGGGCCGAGCCGGGGGAGGACCTCATCGGTGTCGGAGCGGACCTGGCCCCGGCGACGATCCTCGCGGCCTACCGCGCCGGGGTCTTTCCCATGGGGCTCGGGCGCAACGGCGGCAGACCCATGGGGTGGTGGTCGCCGGACCCCCGCGGAGTCCTCCCTCTCGAGGCTCTTCGGGTCAGCCGATCCTTGCGCCGGTCCTGTCGGCGCCTGCGAGTGAGCGTCGATGTCTGCTTCGAGCGGGTCGTTGCCGCGTGTGCCGACCCGCGCCGGGACGGGCGATGGATCACCCGTTCGGTCGCCCACGCCTATGCCGACCTGCATCGACTCGGGTGGGCGCATTCGGTCGAGGTGTGGCAACGGGACGAGCTCGTCGGCGGGCTCTATGGGGTGGCGATCGGTGGCTTGTTCGCTGGTGAATCGATGTTCCACCGAGTCGACGATGCCTCCAAGGTGGCCCTGGTGGCCCTGCGTGACATGTTGGCCGACGACGGCGACCCGCGTCGCCTGCTCGACGTCCAGTGGCTCACTCCGCACCTGGCGTCGATGGGCGCCCGGGAGGTGCCGCGGGCGGCATACCTGCGGCAGCTCTCGGCGGCGTTGCAGACGCCGTTGCCTGCGTCGTGGCGCTGAGCCGACCCACCACGTATGCCGTGTGGTCGCCTTCGTCGGTCCTGGAGACGAGCGTCATGCCGCGGATCCGGGCAAACGCGGCGACGTCGGTGTGGGCCGCCGGATCGGTAGCCAGCAGCCGGACGTGGGTGCCCACCGGCACACTGTCGAGGGCTTGCGCGAGCCGCAGCACCGGTAGCGGACAACGCAGCCCTCGGGCGTCGACGAGCACCACGGGATTCGGGGCACGCGGTGCGCCGTCCTGCGGCTCGCGAGGCTCGAGTGGCTCGCTGGGCTTGAGTGGCTCGTTGGGCTCGCGGGGCGTGCGCGAGGTGGCGTCGGTCATCGGCCGGCCAGCTGAGCTCGCACCGCCGCGACTGCGTCAGGCAGGGCTGCGGCGAAGTCCTCGACGTCGGCGCTGCGGTCGACCCCCGGGTAGACGGCCTGCAGCGGGAGGGTGAGGCGAATGTTGCCGTGGGTGAGCGCTCCCATCGCCGCGAGCACATGGCTGGGCTCCAGGGTGCTGGCCGTGCAGGCCGACCCCGACGCCACCGCGAAACCTCGCCGGTCGAGCTCGGTGACCAGCGCCTCGCCGTCGGCCAGCAGGAACGAGCAGGTGAGCACGTGCGGCAGCCGGTCGTCGGGGTCGCCGGGCAGGTCGCTGTCCGCGATCGCCGCGACCGCGACCCGCACGCGCTCGATGAGGGCGTGGGCCTGCCGCGCGTCCCGTTGCCACGTGTCGGCCTGCTGCCGCCACGCCTCGGCGGCACCGAGCACCAGCGGCAGCACCGGCTCGATATCGACCCTGCCGGCCTCCAACTCGCTCGGCGGCGCGTCACGACGCCACCGGGTACGAGCCGGCACGATGAGCACCCCCACACCGCTCGGCCCGCCCCAGGACCGGGCGTCCCCGGCGAGTACGTCGAACTCGGTCGGCACCGGGTCGCGTCCCAGGGTCGCCAACGCGTCGACCATCAGGGGTATGCCGCGTCGGCGGCACTGCTCGTGGGCCGCGGCCAGCGGCTGGCGGGTGCCGACCTCGCCGTTGGCGGCTGCAAGCGCGGCGACGGCTGTTCCCGGGACAGCCAGGGCTTCTGCCCACGCGTCGAGGTCGACCCGCGCCAGGGCGTCGACCTCGACCTCAGCGTGTCGAAGCGGGTCGCCGGCCTGACCGGCGGCATACCGGCCGTCGTGCAGGATGGCCGAGTGCTCGACCGCCGAGGTGACCAGCCGGGCACCGGTGCGGCGCGCGGCATACTGCAGGCCTGTCAGGCCCAAGCGCAGCGCCGCGGGACCCCCTGGAGTGAAGGAGAGCTCCTGCGGGCGCACTCCGAGACCATCGGCGAGAGCCGCGCGGGCGTCGTCGAGCAGGCGGGAGGCTCGGCGGCCCTCGGCATGCAAGCGCCGCGGATCTGCCCAGCCGCTCTCCCATGCGGCCGCCATCGTCTCGCGGGCCGCCGGGTGCACGGGGCCGGCCGAGGCGTCAAGCACGACGCGCCGCGCGGGGCCGCATGAGGTGTGCGCCACGTCCCGAGGTTATCGCCACCCCTGCCGACAACGGGCCATCCGTGCGCGGTAGGGTTGCCCCACACACGAGCAGTCACTCTGTATTCGGAAGGTGCCCGTTGCGCAAGCACGCAGACACCTCCGCTCGCGTTTCGCGGCGGGGATTGACACTCACTGGGCTGGCGGTCTCCGCCACGCTCCTGCTTTCCGGCTGTGCCAACGTCAACAGCAGCGCCGGGAGCGGCTGGTTGCCTGAAGGTTCGGCTGGCCAGCACGTCACGAGCGAGACGGGCCGAATCACAACGTTGTGGGTGGGCACCTGGATCGCCGGGCTGGCTGTCGGCCTGCTCGTCTGGGGTTTGACGATCTGGTGCATGGTCGCCTATCGGCGCAAGAAGGATGACCCGGAGCTGCCCCCGCAGCTGCGTTACAACATCCCGATCGAGCTGCTCTACACCGTGGTCCCCGTGCTCATGGTGGCGGTGTTGTTCTTCTACACCGCCCGGGACGAGGCCGTGCTCATGGACGTCTCCGCCAAGCCCGATTACACGATCAATGTCGTGGGCAAGCAGTGGAGCTGGGACTTCAACTATGTCGACGCCGACGTCTATCAGACGGGTGTGCACTCCGAGCTCAACCCCAACGGTGGGACGACCGGCACGCCGCAGCCGGTGCTCTACCTGCCGGTCGACAAGCGGGTGCAGTTCGTCCTCAATGCGCGCGACGTCATCCACTCCTTCTGGGTTCCCGCGTTCCTGGTCAAGCTGGACATGATCCCCGGCAAAACCAACCGGCTCCAGGTGACGCCCACCCAGATCGGCGAGTTCCAGGGCAAGTGCGCCGAGTTGTGCGGCGCCTACCACTCGCAGATGCTCTTCAAGGTCAAGGTCGTGTCGCAGGCCGACTTCGACGCTGAGATGGCCAAGCTCAAGGGCCTCGGCCAGACCGGTCAGCTGCCCAACACGCTCAACCGCGAAACCATGAACCCCGACGACCTCAAGATGGTCCCGACCCCGACCGGGAGCAACTGATGACTGCGACGATTTCCCGACCCGAGGTGACGAGCGACTCGGCCACCCGGGTCGAGCACCCGCGGATCAAGCCCGGAGCGACGTTCTACAGCTGGATCACGACGACCGATCACAAGAAGATCGGCAACCTCTACTTCATCACGTCGTTCGTCTTCTTCCTGCTCGGGGGCGCGATGGCCCTTGTCATCCGCGCCGAGCTCGCGGCGCCTGGGCTTCAGGTCGTCGACAACCCCGAGCAGTTCAACCAGCTGTTCACCATGCACGGCCTGATCATGCTGTTGCTCTTTGCGACACCGCTGTTCGCCGGTTTCGCGAACGCGCTCGTGCCGTTGCAGATCGGCGCCCCCGACGTGGCCTTCCCACGCCTGAACATGTACGCCTACTGGCTGTACGTGTTGGGCGGGCTCGTGGCGGCCCTCGGCTTCCTCACCCCTCAGGGCGCGGCCTCGTTCGGCTGGTTCATGTATGTGCCGCTGTCCAACTCGGTCTACAGCCCCGGCTTGGGCACGGACCTGGGTGTCTTCGGCTTGGCCCTGACCGGTTTCGGCACGATCCTCGGGTCGGTCAACTTCATCACGACGATCATCTGCATGCGCGCTCCCGGCATGACGATGTTCCGGATGCCCATCTTCACCTGGACCGTTCTGGTCACGGCGTTGCTCGCCCTGATCATCTTCCCGGTCCTTGCTGTCGCCCTCTTCGGACTCGGCGGCGACCGCCGGTTCGGGATGCACATCTATGACGTCGAGGCCGGCGGGGCCATGCTCTGGCAGCACCTCTTCTGGTTCTTCGGCCATCCCGAGGTCTATGTGCTGGCCTTGCCCTTCTTCGGGGTGATCAGCGAAATCTTCCCGGTCATGTCACGTCGGCCGATCTTCGGTTACAAGACCCTGATCTTCGCCACCGTGGCCATCGCCGGCCTGTCGGTCGCGGTGTGGGCCCACCACCTCTACGTGACGGGTCAGGTGCTGCTGCCGTTCTTCGCCATTATGACGATGCTCATCGCGGTCCCGACCGGGGTGAAGTTCTTCAACTGGATCGGGACGATGTGGGGCGGGTCCCTGACGTTCCACACCCCGCTGATCTGGGCGCTTGGCTTCCTGACCACCTTCCTCTTCGGTGGCATTACCGGCGTCATGATGGCCAGCCCGGCGATCGACTTCCACATCTCCGATACCTACTTCATCGTCGCCCACTTCCACTACACCGTCTTCGGCACCGTGGTGTTCGCGATGTTCGCCGGCTACTACTTCTGGTGGCCCAAGCTCACCGGCCGGATGCTCGACGAGCGCCTTGGCAAGATCCACTTCTGGATGCTCTTCATCGGCTTCCACCTGACCTTCTTTGTCCAGCACTTGCTGGGCATTCAGGGCATGACTCGCCGCTACGCCGACTACCTCGTCGAAGAAGGCTTCCAGACGGGCAACATCATCTCGACGATGGGGTCGGTCCTGCTCGGACTGTCGATGCTGCCCTTCCTCTACAACGTGTGGAAGACGTGGCGCACGGCCCCGTTGGTGACTGTCGATGACCCCTGGGGTTACGGCAACTCGCTGGAGTGGGCGACCTCCTGCCCGCCGCCGCGGCACAACTTCAACAGCCTGCCCCGGATCCGTTCCGAGCGCCCGGCCTTCGACCTGCATCACCCGCAGGCGGCGCCGCCGGCCGGTCCGACCCCCGATCCGTCGACGATGCAGAAGGTCCTCGGCGCCGCCGAGATCGGCGTCACCGCCTCCGACAAGAACAAGGAGTGACGCCGTGAAGGTCGCTTGGCGGATGTTCATCATCCTGATGATCTTCTTGTTGGCCATGGTCCCGCTCTACGCCGGATGGCAGCAGAAGGACTTCGGAAGGGTCCCTGAGGTCGCCGGCCCGATCGCCCTGTTCATCTCGGCGCTCATGATGGCCTTGGCCGGTTGGTATCTCTGGGTGACGAACCGCAAGTTCGAGAACCTGCCCGACGACAACCCCGAGGGCGAGATCTCCGACGTTGAGGGAGACTATGGCTTCTTCACGCCCAGCTCATGGTGGCCGCTGGCCCTTGGCTTCTCCTCGGCGTTGGCCTTCGCGGGCCTGGCCGTCGGCTGGTGGCTCTTCATGATCGCGTTCGCGATCGGGTGCGTCGCTCTCATCGGGTGGACCTTTGAGCACTTCAAGGGCGAGCACGCCAACTGACCTCAGTGACAGAGCGCGCCACGGCGGGGCCCCTCGGGGGGCCCCGCCGTGGCGCTTCTGCGGCTAGTTTCTGGGCGGCTAGTGTCTGGGCCGCTAGTTTCCGGTCGGCTGGTTTCCAGGCCGCTGGCTTCCAGGCCGCTGGATTCCGGTCGGCTGGTTTCCGGTCGGCTGGCTTCCGGGCGGCTGGTTTGTGGGCGGCTGGTTTCCAGGCCGCCGTCCCGACTGCCGCGCCCCGACCGCGGCAGCCGGCGGTCACCCCCAGCCGAGCTCGTGCAGACGCTCGTCGCCGATGCCGAAGTGATGTGCGACTTCATGAACGACGGTGACCGCGATCTCTTCGAGCAGATCATCGCGGGAGTCGCACATCCGCTCGAGGGGACCCTGGAAGACGTAGATGCGCCCTGGCAGCCCGGTCGCGTCGTCGGCCGCCCACTCGGTGAGCGGCACTCCGTCATACAGACCGAGCACCTCGCCCTCGTCCAGCGGCGGCTCGGGTTCCACGAGGATGGCGATGTTGTTCAACGCCTGCTGGAACTGCTCTGGGATGAGCTCCAGGGCCTCCTCGACGGCGGCATCGAACTGCTCGGGTGTCAGCCGGAAAGAGCGCGCGCTCATGAAAGACAGGCTCTCACGGACTCTGCCAATGGGCCCCGGCGGCCGGGCGCCCTTCTCGCGCATCTCGACCCGCAGGAGTTCCGCGCCGACCGCTGGCCCAGCGGCTGCAGCGCGGCCCAGGCGTTTTCGGGCGGCCGTGATGTGCTCTCGCCTGCTGCGCAGCCGAGACCACATCACGGCGGCGCGCCGGCCCTGTGGGCTCGTCTGAGCCACGCAAGCGGGCGAGGTGGACCCGAATGCGTCTGACCGTCCGCGTGCGCCCTGGAGCCTCCAGGACCCGTGTCGGGGGCTGCTGGGGGGCAGGAGCGCAGCAGGCTCTCGCTGTCAGCGTCACTGAGCGGGCCGTGGACGGTGCAGCGACCGAGGCGGTGCTTCGCGCTGTGGCCGACGCCTTCGGGGTCCGCCCGCGCCAGGTGGGGTTGGTCAGCGGGGCGACGAGCCGCACGAAGGTCCTCGACATCGAGATCGATGACGGTGTCGGCCAAGCACGGCTGCAGCAGCTGTTGGGGTGACGCGCAGCCGTCTGCCGCACGGGTTTGTCGACCAGGTTTGGGTTTCCCGACCATCCCGCCACGTCCGGCCCCAGAAAGTCGACCAGGGTGGGTTTTCACGGCACGTCCGCCACCCAGGCCACGGGGAAGTCGACCAAGGTTGGGTTCCCGACCGTCCCGCTCCCCAGGCCCGGGAAAAGCCGACCAGGGTGGGTTTTCACGGCACGTCCGCGGATGCGCAACATGCGTCCCGCCGGTGCCGAGAGGATGGGCACCGAGAAACGAAGCGGCCGACCCGGTCACCCGGGTCGGCCGCTTCGGCTGGAACGCAGCAGGTCAGTCGTTGTGCTTGTCGTGCTTGATCGCGGCGTGGGTCGAGCCGCCCGAGATGCTCTCGTGCTCTCCGTGGTGATGGGCGGCGGCGAGCTCGGCGGGGGAGACGGGCTCAACGCGGTCCTTGAAGTAGAAGCTCGACAGTCGGGCCCGACGCTTGGCCTTCTTGATGGCCTTGGCGTCAACGCCGTTCGCGTCGGTCAGGGCCTCGAGCGCGATCGGAGCCGGGGCCTCGAAGGCCACAAGCTTGAACCGGTCGAACTCGTCGAGGTCTTCATGCCGTTCGAAGAACTTTCCGTCGGCGGTCCGGATGATCGTGCCGCTCTCGCGACCGTGCAGGACCTTCTCCCGGTCGTGACGTTGCAGCGACAGGCAAATCCGCTTCGTCACCCAGAAGACCAGCACGGGAACGACGAACACGAGCAGCCGGAACAGCACGGTGATGTCGTTGATCGAGAGGCTGAGCTTGATCGCCATGATGTCGTTGCCTGCTGCGAGCATGAGCACCACGTAGAACGAGAAGGCGGCCATGCCGAGCCCAGTGCGGACGGGAGCGTTGCGCGGGCGGTCCAGCAGGTGGTGCTCACGCTTATCTCCGGTCACCCAGGCTTCGATGAACGGATAGGCACCGGCCACGGTGTAGATGACCGGGATCAGGGCCACTGCACCGAGGAAGACGTTCATGCTCCAGGTGAAGCCGAAGAGCTCGAACTCCAGGAAGCCTGGCAACAGCCGCAAGGCCCCGTCTGCGAATCCCATATACCAGTCGGGCTGCGCTCCGGCGGTCACCGGCGATGGGTCATATGGTCCGTAGGCCCAGATCGGGTTGATCGTGACGAGCGCCGAGATGAGCGTGAGGACGCCGAACACCATGAAGAAGAAGCCGCCGGCCTTGGCCGTGTAGACGGGCATGAACGGGTAGCCGACGACGTTCTCATTGGTCCGGCCAGGGCCGGGGAACTGGGTGTGCTTGTGCAGGAAGACGAGCACGATGTGCGCCGTGAAGAGCCCGATGAGCACCGCGGGCAGCAGCAGGACGTGCAGGGAGTACAACCGGGGGATGATCGCCTCGCCTGGGAACGCCCCGCCGAAGAGCAGGTAGGACGTGTAGGACCCGATGAGGGGGATCGAGCGGATGAAGCCCTCGGCGGCGCGGATGCCGGTGCCGGAGAGCAGGTCGTCAGGCAGTGAGTAGCCGGCGAAGCCCTCGACGATGGCCAGCATCGACAGGATCGTGCCGATGACCCAGTTGAGCTCGCGTGGCTTGCGGAACGCTCCGGTGAGGAACACCCGCAGCATGTGAACGGTGATCGCCACACAGAACATCAGGGCGGCCCAGTGGTGGATCTGGCGGATGAGCAGCCCGCCACGAACGTCGAAGGAGATGGCCAGGGTCGAGGAGTAGGCCTCGGACATGACCACGCCCTGCAACGGAAGGTAGGACCCGGCATACGGGATGAGCCCGGCGCTGGGGACAAACCAGAAGCTGAGGAACACCCCGGTGAGCAGGCAGATGATCATGGAATACATCGCGATCTCCCCGAGCATGAAGCTCCAGTGATCGGGGAAGATCTTCTTCATCAGGTATGCCGTGCCCTTGGCCAGGCCCGTGCGCTCATCGACCCACCCGGCGGTCGCGGCAACCCTGCCGTTACCCGTGGGAGCGGCGGCAGCAGTGTCGTCGGCGCGCAGATCGGCTGCGGTGCGCCCGGAGGCAGTGGTACTCACTTGAGGCGCTCCCAGTAGCTCGGGCCGACAGGCTCGGCGAAGCCCTGCGGGGCGACGAGGTAGCCCTCGTCGTCGACCGTGATCTTCAACTGCGGCAAGGCTCGCTTGGCCGGGCCGAAGATCACCTCGCAGTCGCGGGTGACGTCGAACGTCGACTGGTGGCACGGGCACAGCAAGTGGTGGGTCTGCTGTTCATAGAGCCCGACCGGGCAGCCGACGTGGGTGCAGATCTTGGAGTAGGCGACGATGCCTTCGAAGCCCCATTCACGAGCCTTGCGGCCGAGGGCATCGTCCTTGAACTCAGACGGGTTGAGCCGCATGAGCACCACCGCGGCCTTGGCCTTGGCCTCCAGGACCCCGTGATATTCGGCGTGGCCCTGCTCGAGGTTGTGCTCACGCAGTTCCATGAGCGTCGCCGGCATCACGTGGAAGACGGACCCGATGGTCACGTCGGAGGCCTTGATGGGGGTGAGCTCAGGGTCGCGGACCAGGCGGATCGGTTCACCGCCGGCTGGTACATCCCAGATCGTCGCTTTGAGTTCGTCCAGAGCCTTGGTCGGATTGCCCATCGAACCTGCGAGTTGGACAGTGAGCGGGAGGGCGAAGAGTCCTAGGGCTGCCCCGGCCGTGGCCTTGATCATCGGACGACGAGCCAGTTGGGCCGACTCCCCGCTCGCTGCAAGGACCACGCCGACGCTCTGACGATCGGCGTCGGTGGAGCGGAGCTCGTGTCGGTCTTCGGCGATCTCCTCGTCGGACATGATCGTCTTGGCCCAGTGCACCACACCGAAGCCGATGCCCAGCAACGAGATCCCCAGGGTGACCCCGAGCATGACATTGAGCAGGTTGGTCAGCCCGATGAAGGGGATGAAGACGCTCTTGGTGTAGTCGATCGTGAAGTAGCTGACGATGAACCCCACCGTGCCCAGGATCGAGAGCACGAAGAGCGCGGCAACCTGACGCTCGGCCCGCTTGGCGGCGACCGGGTCGTCGTCGGCGGCACGGTGGACGTGTGGGGGCAGGCCCGGGTTCTCGAAAACGGCCGGCAGGCCACCTGTGCCGTGTTGATGAGCCGTATCGAGGGAGACGGTGCCGGCGCCGCTCGCCGAGCCGCTGCTGGGGCTGACCTGGTCACTCATACGGTCATCGATCCTGTCGGTCGTGGTGGCGGGGTCAGGCGGCCTTCTGGCCGAGCCAGAAGGCACAGGCGATCATGAGCAGCAGGCCGAAGATCCAGATGAACATGCCCTCGGACACCGGCCCGAGGTTGCCGAGGTTCATCCCTCCGACGTTTGGCTGGTTCATCGTCGCGTTGAGGTAGGCGATGACCGAGGCTTTGCCCTCTGGCGTGATGTTCGTGTCGTTGAAGACCGGCATCGACTGCGGGCCGGTGAGCATGGCCTCGTAGACGTACTTGCCCTCGACGCCGTAAAGGCTCGGGGCGTACTTGCCGCGGGTGAGTGCACCACCAGAGCCCGCGAAGTTGTGGCACATGGCGCAGTTGACGCGATAGATCTCGCCACCGAGGGCGACGTTGCCGGTCTCGCCGGTGACTTCCTTGCCTTCGGGGATGGCTGGGCCGGGTGCCAGCGACGCGACGTATGCCGCCAACGCCGCGATCTGCTCCTCGGTGTACTTGACCTGCTCGATGCGCGGGGCCTGCACGTTCGGCCCGGCGAGCGGCATACGCCCGGTGCCGACCTGGAAGTCGACCGAGGCCGCGCCGACTCCGATGAGGGTGGGTCCGCTCTTGGTGCCCTCGGCGGACAGGCCGTGGCAGGTCGCACAGTTGGCGAGGAAGAGTTGACGACCCAGCGCAGCATCCTCGGCCGTGGCGGCTGCGGCCGCCGAGGGGGCGGCGGCCTGCGCCGGCTTCGGCGCAAGCAGCGAGTATGCCGCGCCGACCAGGGCCAATCCGAGCAGCAGCAGGATGGCGATGGCAGCGGGGTGGCGGCGACGTGCGGCCAAGGCGTTCACGGTGCAGTCCTGTCGTCGAATAGCGCGGGTCGGAGGTCGGTGTCGGGGCTCACTTGAGCAGGTAGATCACCGCGAACAGGGCGATCCACACGACGTCGACGAAGTGCCAGTAGTACGAGGTGACGACCGCACCCACGGCTTGTGTGTGGGTGTAACGCCGGGTTGTGAAGGTCCGTCCGATGATGAGCAGGAAGGCGATGAGCCCGCCGGTGACGTGCAGCCCGTGGAAGCCGGTGGCCATGTAGAAGATCGACCCGTAGCGGTCGGAGGACAAGGTGACGTTCTCCGAGACCAGCTGCGCATACTCATAGACCTGACCGGCGACGAACACCGAGCCGAAGATGTAGGTGACGACATACCACTCGCGCATCCCCCACTTACCGATCTCGGTGAGCTTGCCGGTGCGCGCGGGTTGGCCACGTTCGGCCTTCATCACCCCGATCTGGCACCAGACCGACGAGATGACCAGGATCAGGGTGTTGACCACGGCGAACGTGATGTTGAGCTTCCCCGTCTGCTCGGCCCACAGCTCGCTGGACACCGATCGCAGCTGGAAGTAGATCGCGAAGAGCCCCGCGAAGAACATGAGTTCGGAGGAGAGCCAGACCATGGTGCCGACCTGAACCATGTTCGGTCGGGTCGCGGGTCCATGCCCGATGCTCATTGGATGCGTAGGAATCGCCGATGCAGTCGCCACGCGCGCCATTATGGCGTGTCTGGTGTCGGCATGTGCCATCGACCCCCCGGCAAATCGCTGACCGGCAGGCGATGCCGGGTGGACGAGCCAGCCGTGAGCACGGGCGACGTCTTCGCGCGCGCATGACGTTGGTCACCTGCGCCCTGATCGGGCACCGGTCTGCCGCCCGGACGGCATACCGGGGGACGGCGCAGGGGGCGGCTAGCATGGCGTCATGACCGCATCGCAGGCGTCCCCTGCCGACTCCGTCCGGCCGCTTTCCGTCCTGTTGTACAGCGACGACGTGACGACCCGCGACGCAGTTCGTCTTGGGGTTGGGCGACGTCCGGCCAAGGATGTCGAGGTGACCTCGTGGCTGGAATGTGCCACCGCCTATGCCGTCGTCGAGGCGGTCGAGGCCAAACACTTTGATGTGCTCGTCCTGGACGGCGAGGCGACCCCGATGGGCGGGATGGGGTTGTGCCGTCAACTCAAGAATGAGATCTTCCAGTGCCCGCCGGTCCTCGTGCTCACCGGTCGGGTGCAGGACGGCTGGCTGGCCTCGTGGTCGCAGGCCGATGCGGTTGTGCCGCACCCCCTCGACCCGGTCGAACTTGCCCGGGCGGTAGCTGCACTGGCGCGGGCCGGCTCGCCGGCTGCCGTCTGAGTCCCCCCGACGAGGCGCCGGCGTGTCCGGTGATCGAGCGATCATGAGGCTGCGATGACCCCGATGAGTCTGATTCCCGACACCCCGACCGACACCTGGCCGGGCATCTATGCCCGGCTGCTGTCCCGCGGCCACCTATCCCGTCAGGACTGCGCCTGGGCGATGGGCACGATCATGGACGGCGAGGCGACCGCGGCCCAGATCGCGGGCTTCCTCATGGCGTTGCATGCCAAGGGGGAGACGGTCGAGGAGATGCGTGGTCTCGCCGACGAGATGCTGGCGCACGCGATTCGGATCGACGCTCCGGAGGCGAGTCTCGACGTCGTCGGCACCGGCGGCGACCGCGCCCACACCGTGAATATCTCGACGATGGCGGCCATCGTCTGCGCCGCGGCCGGGGTGAGCATCGTCAAGCACGGCAACCGGGCAGCGTCCTCGAAAGCCGGGTCGGCCGACGTCCTGGAGTCGCTCGGGATCGACCTCACGCTCTCGCCTGAGCGGGTCGAGGCGGTGGCCCGCGACGTCGGGATCACCTTCTGCTTCGCCCAGCAGTTCCACCCATCGATGCGGCACGCGGCGGGGGTCCGCCGGGAGCTGGGGGTTGCCACCGCGTTCAACTTCCTCGGTCCCCTGACCAACCCCGGACAACCGAAATACGGCGCGGTCGGCGTCGCCGACGCCCGGATGGCACCGATCATCGCCGGCGTCTTCGCCGGCCGAGGGCAGGATGCGGCGGTATTCCGCGGCGACGACGGCCTCGACGAACTCACCCTCTCGACGACGTCCACCGTGTGGTGGGTCCGCTCCGGGGAGGTCATCGAGCACACCTTGGACCCCGATCGGGTCGGCCTGGCCGCCGCGCCCACCGAGGCACTTCGCGGCGGCGACGCCGCTTTCAATGCACGGGTGCTGCGTGAGGTCTTCGAGGGCGCTCGCGGCCCGGTGCGCGACGCGGTCCTGCTGAATGCAGGCGCCGCACTTGCGGTGGCGGCCGACTCCGACAGCGGCCGGACCCACGCGGCACTGCACGCCGACGTGCGGGCCGGGATGGACCGGGCGGAGGCGGCCATCGACTCGGGCGCGGCCAACTCGGTCGTCGACCGGTGGGTCGCGGCGACCCGAACCTGACCGCCCTAAGAACGGTGCGGCTAGTCCAGCCCGAGGCTGAAGGCTGCCTCGAGGTCATGGCTGGAGTAGGTACGGAAGGCGATGTGGGTGCTCGTCGCAACCACGCCCTCGACCTTGGACAGACGATCGGCGATGACGTCGGCGAGCTGTTCGTGCTCCCGCACGCGGACCATGGCGACCAGATCAGCTTCCCCGGTCACCGAATAGACCTCGGTGACCCCTGGCAGCGCGGCGATCTCTTGGGCGACCTCGGGGATGCGGGCGACGTCACAGGTGATGAGGACGATGGCGGTGATCACGGGGTCAGCCTACGCACCCGTGGCTCAGGCCTCACGGCGCAGCAGTCGAGCTGTGCCTTCGCCGCGCCGGCGCCGCCCACCGGGCAGGTCCACTCCCCGTCGAAGGCCACGATCCGCACTCCGGGGGTCTCCAGCCATCGCAGCACGAGCTCGGTCTCCTCGGCGTATGCCGCGGGCGCCGGTCCTTCGGGCGCTGATACCGCCTCGGCGGTGGCCTGAAGGGTGTCGAGGTAGATCATCGGGTCGGCGCCGCGGGGGACCAGGCTCGTGCCGGCGAGCCGACCGTGCCGGACACAGACGAGCTCCCAGCCACCGACGTCGCTGCGGCGGGCGGCGAGGACCTCGGCGCTTGCGGCCAGCGGAGCCAACCGTTGGGCGCGTGCGGCCCCGCGCACGAGGTGCTCCATGCGATCGCGGACTGTGCCGGCGTCTTCGAAACGCTCGGCGGCGGCCAGCAGGGCCATCCGCTCTCGCAGCGCGGCGAGGGTCGCCCGGCCGTCGCCGCCAAGCAGCTGGGCCGCCGCGGTGACGTGAGCGGCATACGACTCGGGGGACTCGGCACCCTCGCACGGCGCGCCACACCGTCCCATCTCGGCGAGGGCGCACGCCGACCGCGACGCTCGCAGCGACAGTCGGGTCGTGCATTGGCGCAGCGGCAAGACCTCATGGATCGCGGCGACCGCGGCCTCGGCGGTGCGCCGCGCGCCGAACGGACCGGCATACCGCGCCCCGACGGCAACGTCGGCGCCGACCTCGCGGACAATCGACAGCCGAGGAAACGGCTCCACGGTCAGCTTGACCCAGACAACCCGCTCGGGCCGGGTCGAGCGCCGGTTGAAGCGCGGGGTGTGCTCCGCGATGAGGCGCAGCTCGCGGACCTGGGCCTCCAACACACTCTGGCAGACGATGGGTTGGATCGACGCGGCGATCGACACCATCTCGGCCATCCGGGTGCGCTGCTCGGACGAGGTGAAATAGGTGCGAGCGCGGCTGCGGATGTTGTGCGACGTCCCCACATACAGGGGACGGCCCTGGCCGTCCTTGAAGACGTAGACGCCGGGGGCAGCGGGCAGGTCGTCGGCGAGGAACCGCTTGCGGCGCTGAGCCGTCGTCACCCGGGACGTGTAGCTGGCAAGTTCTTCGAGGGTCTGCACGCCGACATTACCGACCCGCCCGAGCAGGGCGTGCAGGACGTCGACGGTGGCCCGAGCGTCATGCAGCGCCCGGTGGTCCGGGACGGTGTCGGCGCCGAAGAGGGCCGCGAGGGTGCCGAGCTTGCGGTTGCGGGCCTCGTCGTTGCCGACCAGCTGACGGGCCAGGGTCACGGTATCGATGACCTGGAACCCCGGCCAACGCTCGCCGATGGCAGCTGTCGCGGCCTTGAGGAATCCGACGTCGAATCCCGCGTTGTGGGCCACCAGCACCGAACCGCGGGCAAACTCCAGGAAGGCTGGCAGGACCGCGTCGATCCGGGGAGCGGTCGCCACCATCGCGTTGCTGATGCCGGTGAGCACCTGGATGAACGCCGGAATGGAACTGCCGGGGTTGACGAGGGTCTGGAACTCGCCGAGCACTTCGCCGCCACGCACCTTGACCGCGCCGATCTCGGTGATGGCGCACTCGTGCGGGCTGCCTCCGGTGGTCTCCAGGTCGACGACGACGAAGGTCACCTCGCGCAGCGGGGTGCCCAGATCATCGAGGGTGCCTTGGACCATCACCATGCCTGGGACGCTAGGCCAGGGGTCTGACACGCCCGCGCAGGCGCGCTGAAGAGGGGTGTCAGACCCCTGGCCTAGCGTCGTGCTGACGGATCCACTCAGAGGTCCCACCCCAGACCGATCCCATCGATGAGGAGCCCAGATGATCGCCTCGATGATCGTCGACTGCGCGAGCTGCCCGGTTCGTGGGCACCGTTGTGGCGAGTGCGTCGTCACCGCACTCGAGAACATGGCCTGCGGCCCGACGCAGGTCCACGACCCCGAGGGCCTCCCGCTCGAGGCAGCTGAGCGCCGGGCGGTGTCCCTGTTCGTGGCTGCCGGGCTGCTCGAGCGTTCGTATGCCGCGACGCTCACCGCCCGCGCGACCGCGCCGGCCGCTTCCCGGGCCACCGCCCACATCGCCCAAGCAGGGCAGGCGGTGGCCGGCTGAGTGTCAGCGCCCAGCGTCGCCGGCCCGCGACGTACCATCGTTCGATGAGGTTCGCGGCGCCCCGGCGGATCATGGCTGCAGCCGTCATCGGCTCGGCCGCTCTGTCGGGCTGCCAGTCAGCCGGGCCCACGGCACCCGTCGCCTCCGTCGCCTCCGTCGACACAGCGTCCCCGGACGCGACCATCACGGGCTCCCCGGCTCAGATTCCCGGGTCAGCTGGGACGGCGCGGCCCGTGACCCCCAGCCCGTCACCCGTCGACGAGACAACGCGTCAGGTCGAGCGACTACTCACGGAACGTTCCGGCGCCTTGGCCGCCGGTGACCCCGGAGCATGGGCGGCGACCGTCCACGACCCCGCCTCGGCGCAGGGGGCTCGGGAGATCGCGGCATACCAAGGCCTGCAGGCCTTGGGAGTGAGGTCGCTCACCGTCTCCGACATTCGCACGCTGGCCCCCATGGCCGGCGATCCCCCCGGAGTGCTGACGGCGTCGGTGCGGCTGGGATATCGCATCCCTGGGTTCGACCGGGCCGATCGGGTGTTGACGCGCACCGTGAGCGTCGCCGAGACCGCCGGCCGGTGGCGGATCGTGCGCTGGCTCGGGGCCGGCGATCAATGGGAGGCGTTCGACCTGCCGGGTCTGCAGGTCGCCCACACCACGTCGGTCCTCGTCGCCGGGCCCGTCCCGACCGAGGAGCTGCTCGCTCAACTCGCCGCGGCCGAGACCGGGCAAGGTCAGGTGGCCGATGTCCTCGGGCGCGCGACGGCGGCCGTCGTCGTCGTCCCGACCGATGACACCGAGGCGGCCGGGCTTCTCGGTGTGGCCGGGTCCCAGATCGGGTCGACCGTCGCCGCGACGACCCATGGCCGCCGTGAGCCGGGCCGGCCCGCAGGCGCCGATCGGGTCATCCTGCGGCCTTCCGGCCTGTCCCGGCTCACCACGGCCGGGCGCCGCGTCGTGCTCACGCACGAGCTCACCCACGTCAGCCTGCGTGCCCAGAGCATCCATGATCTGCCCTTCTGGCTGTCGGAGGGCTTCGCCGAGTGGGTCGCCTTCCGGGACGAGGGACTGCCGGTTCGGACCATCGCGGCCGTCCTCCTTGAGCGCGTGCGGGCGCAGGGACCTCCGCGATCGTTGCCCACCGAGGCCGACTTCGCCGGCCAGGACGGGGAGGCCGGCGTGGCCGCGGCATACCAAGGCAGTTGGCTCGCGGCGCAGCGGATCGTCCGGGAGCGCGGCGCGCAGGCCCTTGTCGCGCTCCTGCGCGAGTTGGGCGGCGATCCTGACGTCCTGGCACCTGTCGAGTCGGCCGAGCTCGCGCCCGATGAGCTCGCACTGGAGCGCGCGATGTCCCGGCACATTGGTGACGGGCGCGAGCAGTTCGTCACACTGTGGCGAGCGGAACTCGTGGCCCTGGCCAGGTATTGATGGCGGCGCCGACGACACCGTCAAGCCGCGATAGCCTTGCTGACATGGCCGATCGCACGGAATCTTCGATCCACATCGACGCCAAACCGGGGGTCGTCCTTGACGTCATCGCCGATTTCGAGTCCTATCCGGAATGGGCCGACGAGGTCAAGCGGGCCACCGTGCTGTCCGAGGAGGGCGACGGCTGGGCCGACCGGGTCGAATACACCCTGGACGCCGGAGTCCTCAAGGACACCTACACCCTGGACTACGAGTGGGACATCTTCGACGACGGCACCGGCGTGGTGTCCTGGAGCCTGGTCACGGCGACAGTGCTGAAGGCGATGAACGGCTCTTACACGATCGCTCGAGAGAAGGGCGGTTCGAAGGTCACCTACCGCCTCGCCGTCGACCTGTACATCCCGATCCTGGGGGTGCTCAAGCGCAAGGCCGAGGAACAGATCGTCGATAGCGCGCTCAAGGAGCTCAAGAAGCGCGTCGAGGGCTGACTGTGACCGAAGAGGGGGCCGACCGGATCGGCTCGGTCGCCGAGGAAGCCGCGCGACTGCTCGGGTTGTTTGCCACGAGCGCCGCCGAGCAACAGCTTGCTGCCGCGGGTGCCCGGGTGGCCGGCGATAAGCCGCCGTCAGCGGCCTGCCCAGAGTGTGGTCACGACCCGCACTCCCCGTCCACCGACTCGGTATGCCGCGTGTGCCCGATCTGTCGGCTGCTCAATGTCGTCAAGGCAATCAGTCCAGAGACTCTCGAGAAGATCGCCGATGTCGTCGATCTGGTGAGTGACGGGCTGCGTGGGTTCGCAGCCTCTCATCGCGCGGGTGACGCGGCCCCCGGTCCCGGGGACTCGGCTGGATGAGCGCTGCATACACGATCGGGATCGACATCGGTGGGACGAAGGTTGCCGGCGGGGTCGTGGACGCCGAGGGGGCCATCATCGCCCGGGCCCGGGTCGACACCCCGCACCGGTCGACCTCACCCGAGATCGTCGAGGGCGCGATCGTCGGCGTGGTCCAGGACCTGCTCGGCCAGGTCGACTCGGAGCAGGTCGGGGCTGTGGGCATCGGGGCCGCCGGATTCGTCGACGCCGATCGGGCGACGGTCGTCTTCGCCCCACACCTGTCCTGGCGGCACGAGCCATTGCGTGAGGCGTTGCACGACCGAATAGGCCTGCCGATCACGGTCGACAACGACGCCAACGCCGCGGTCTGGGCCGAATGGCGTTTCGGTGCCGGGCGCGGCGAAAGCCACCTCATCATGGTCAACCTCGGCACCGGGATCGGCGGAGGGATCGTCATCGCCGGTCGGGTCGAGCGAGGCCGCCACGGTCTGGCCGGGGAATTCGGGCACATGCAGGTCGTCCCCGATGGCTTGCGCTGTGAGTGCGGCAATCGCGGCTGCTGGGAACAGTATTCGAGCGGCAACGCTCTCGTCCGAGAGGCTGGTGCACTGCTGGCGGCCAACTCCCCGGTCGCGGATGACCTGCGCTTGCGCCTCGGCGATGATCCGAGTCTGCTCACCGGGCCGCTGATCACTGAGGCCGCCCGCGCTGGTGACCGCACGGCCGTCGAGCTCTTGACCGAGGTCGGGCAGTGGCTCGGCGTTGGAATCGCCAACCTGGCCGCCGCCTTCGACCCGGGCATGTTCGTCATCGGCGGTGGGGTGAGCGCCGCCGGGGAGTTGTTGCTCGGACCGGCCCGGGAAACCTATCGCCGCCAACTTACCGGTCGTGGCTACCGCCCCGAGGCGAGCATCGTGGCGGCCGGGCTGGGCAATGACGCGGGCGTTATCGGGGCAGCCGATCTGGCGCGTTCCGGCGGCTGACGTCCCGATCCGGCGGTGTCTCGGCGAACTCACCCATCAGGGGAAAGGTGCGCTCGCCCAGCTCGACTTGCGTGAGCAAGATGCCGATCGTGCCGTCGGGGTCGAGGTAGAAGTGGGTGCCCTGCCCGCCGGACCAGCCGAAGCGCCCGGTGTGGGCGCCTGCGATGTCGACGGCACCGCCATATCCCCAGCCGCTGTCCGCCCAGAAACCGGGGAAGAAGCTCTCCGGCGTCTTGCTGGCCTGCGGGACCTGGTCGCGGCGCATCTGCGCCACCAGGTCGCTCGACAGCAAGTGCCGGCCCTGCCATCGGCCGCCGTCCTGCAGACATCGGGCGAAGCGGTGGAAGTCGGCCAACGTGGAGACGAGTTCACCGTGGCACACGTCGAACGGCGGGTCGACGTAGAAACCCGCCCCCGCCGGCTCAGTCTCCACCAAGCCATGCTCCTCCAGCCGGTAGCCGGCGGCGAGCCGCCCTCGGTCCGCCGCGGGCACGACATATCCGGTGTCGTGCATGCCGAGCGGGGCGAACAGCGTCTCGGTCAGGTGCTCCTGCAGGGGCCGGTCGACCACCCGCTGCAGCAGAATGCCCAGGATGCCGAAGGAGTGGTGATAGCGCCAGCCGTGCCCCGGCTGGAAGGCGAGCGGGAGGTCGGCCAAGCGCTCCAGCCACTGCGTGGGTGCCAGCGCCAGGGCCTCGGCACCGGCCTCGGTGCCGTTGGCGATCATGGCCGCCTGCAGGGGGGTCGGCTCGATCTGCGCGCCGTAGCCGGACGCGTTTGTCAGCAGGTCGCGCACCGTGATGTCGCGCTCGGCGGGCACGGTGTCATCGATGGAGGCACCCGGACTGGTGAGCACACGACGGGAGGCGAGCTCGGGCAGCCACTGGGTGACGGAGTCCTGCAATGCGAGTCGACCCGCCTGGACGAGCTGCAGCGTCGCTGCTGCGATGACCGGCTTGGTCATCGACTGGATACGCACGATCGTGTCGGCTCCCATGGGAGGCCCGCCGATCCATGCCTCGCCCATGCAGACGACGGGCGGATCCGCGCCGCGACCGAGCAGCGCTGCCGCCCCGGGGATCGAACCGTCCTGGACCCAGCGCGTCAGCAGAACTCGCAGGGGGCTGGTCATCAGCCAGCCTCCGACACTCCAGCGACGCAGAACTGGTTGCCCTGGGGGTCGGCAAGCGTGACCCACCGGAAGTTGTCGTCGCCCCGCCGCTCCACGAGGGTCGCTCCCGCCGCCAGGAGTCGGTCGGTCTCGGCGTCGAGGTCCTGCGTCGACAGGTCCATGTGCAGCCGGTTCTTGCCAGGAGTGACCTCTTCGACGAGTTGGAAAGCCAAGACGACGGGCAAGCCCCCGCCCTTGACCATGACGTAGTAGCCGTCGTTCGTCTCGAAGATCCGCGCACCGGTCTGCTCCGCCCACCACGTGGCGAGGGAGGTTGGGTCGGTCGAGTCGGTGGTGACCATGCTCAGTGTGATTGTCATGGCGGCAACCTAGCGCGGGCCACCGACACACCTTCGGCTACTGCGGCCGCTCATGGCAGCGGAGCACCCTTCATGAGCCGGGAGGAGTAGACGTTGGTGATCTGAACGCCGTCGAGCCAGGTCGTGAGCCGGGCGGCCTCGGTGTCCAGGGCTGCCATCCCCTCGCGTCCGATCACCCCCTCCATCCCCTGGCACAGGACGACCTGGACAACCGCGTCGGGGTCCTGCACCCAGGCCCCGACGACCCGTCCGTCCCACCATGCGGTGTTTCCCGCGTTGCCGTTGGTGTCGAAGAGGTGGGGGACGTGGGCGGGGTCGAGATAGAACTCACGCACCCGCCAACCCATCGTCGTCGGGTCCAGGGTCGGCAGCAGCGCCGCCCAGGGCTCGACCTCGGACGTCCGCTCGAGGTCGTCCGGCAGCACCCAGCCGCTCGCTGCACCTTCGAGGGTCACCTCCACGGCACCCACCGCGGCCATGGCGGCACGGGCCGCCGTCCGGGTTGAGCCGAGCCACCATTGGACGTCGTCGAGCGTCCCCGGTCCGAAGGTGCGCAACCAGCGGCGGACGAGCTCGGCATACCCCTGCTCGAGCGTGAGCGGGACCACCTCGCTGCCCAGCCAGTCGGCCATGAGCGTCCAGGTGGGCCGCGAGGTCCGCCAGTGGCCGGCGTTGGGGCCGCGGGTGATCCGGCCCTGTGCGCCCAGCATCGAGAGCACGCGTGGGGAGATCTGGAAGGTGCCGCCGTATGTCTTGTCGGCGTTGACCGTGAAGGCGCCGGCCAGCTGCGGGAGGTCCTCGCGCAGCTGGCGCGCGGCCAGCGGACCTGCCTCTTCGAGCCGGGCCAGAACCGCCGTCGTCGCCGCCTGCAGCCAGGCCGGCCCGTCGGCTGCGATCCCGTGCGCCTGCACGTCCCGGGCGAGGCGTCGGTGCTGCTCGGCGGCGACGCGCACCGAGGCGCTTCCGAGCGCTGCGGGGAGCAGGTCGCGGGGAGCACGAAAAGCGTGCTGCGCATCGCCAGCTGCTTGACCAGGGTCCGGTCTTGGTAGAGGGCACGGTCGATGTCGGCAACACCGACCCGGTCAGCACGGGCGTTGATCGCGAGATAGACGGTCGCGGCCTCGGTGGCGTGCAGCACCGTCATCGCACCCGTCACCGCGACCGGGTCGGGCAGCCGATGGAGAGGGTGCAGCCCGTGACGGACCGCTAGGCGTGCCCGGCGCTCGCGGTCGTCGATGTGTCGCACGTGTCCCGCCTGTTCAGACGCGAGCGCCGTTGTCGTCGGGGTCGCGGTCTTCGGATCCGCGCAGCACGAGCAGGCCGAAACCGACGACGGTGGCGGCGATTCCCAAGAGCACCCACCATCCGGGGTCGGGGGTGCTCGACACGACGGCGGCCCACACGATGATGAGCGGCCCGAGGGTGAGGCCGAGGACGGCGAGCCAGTAGGTCACGTCGTGGGCGGGTGGCAACGTCGGCGTCGGCGGCTCGAAGTGCTCCTGCTGCTCAGGCGGCGAATATCCCCGCCAGCCGGCCCGGTCGAGCAGTTCAGGGTCGTCCAGGTCGAGCAGCTCAGTGTCGTCGGCATCCGGCTCGCCCGTCTCGGGGAGCGGCCGCATGGCAGGTGGGAGGGTCGGGCTCGGGGGTGGGTTCGTGGGGGCGTCGGGCGCTGGCGGCCCGGTCGGCCTCGCCGTTCCGGACCATTCGGGCTCCTCGTCCCAGCGCGCGACGATGTCGGCGAAGGTCGCGTCGGTGAGATCCGGGTCCGGCTCACGGGGAGCTCGGTCGGGCCCCGTCTCGCCGGTGGGCTCATCCCGATCGTTCACCTGCTCAGTATCAGGCCTCACACTGGGTGTGCCGAAGACAGCGGGTGTTCCGAAGCCAACGGGCTCGACAACTGATGCTGCGTGCCGAGCGCCCGAGCGCCGCGGCAGGCTCCACCGCTAAGTGCACTAGAGTGCTGCCGGTCACATAGGGAAGGCTGGAGCACGTGTTCTATTGGTTCCTCAAGACGGTCGTGGTCGGCCCTCTGCTTCGCCTGCTCTTCCGCCCGTGGGTCGAGGGCAGTGAGAACGTCCCGGTTCAGGGGTCGGCGATTCTGGCCAGCAACCACCTGTCCTTCTCCGACTCGATCTTCTTACCGATCGTCGTGTCCCGCCGGATCACCTTCCCGGCGAAGATGGAGTACTTCACCGGCAAGGGCCTCAAGGGCCGGCTCACCGCGTGGTTCTTCCGTGGGGTCGGCCAGATCCCCATCGACCGCTCCGGTGGTCGCGCCAGCGAGGCGGCGATCGCCTCCGGTCTGAAGGTGCTGCGTAAGGGCGAGCTCTTCGGCATCTACCCCGAAGGCACCCGATCCCCGGACGGGCGGCTCTACAAGGGCAAGACCGGCATCGCCCGGATGGCCTTGGAGGCCGGCTGCCCGGTCATCCCGGTCGCGATGATCGGCACCGACAAGGCTCAGCCCACCGGCAAGAAGCTGCCCAAGATCATGCGCATCGGGGTGCGGATCGGCGCGCCGATGGACTTCAGCCGCTACGACGGGATGGAGAACGACCGCTTCGTCCTGCGTTCGATCACCGACGAGATCATGTATGAGCTCATGCTGTTGTCGGGGCAGGAATACGTCGATGTTTACGCGACCTCGGTGAAGAAGAACGTCCTGCAGACGACCGTGCAGTCCGCCGTGGCCATGGCGCAGGAGATCCAGAAGAACGCCATCGACACGGCCAAGTCGGCGACCGAGGCGGCCAGGGCTGCGACGGAGGCTGCCAGGGCCTCGGCTGCGGCGTCGAAGGCCGGGTCCGCAGCGGGTGGCGAGGGCACTCCCGCTGAGCGCCCACGGCTGGACGTCGTTCCCGAGAACCACGAGCGCCAGGCGAGCTGAGCTCCCGGCCCGCCGACCGGCCGAGCAGGTCAGCCCAGGGCGGCGATCGCCGCGTCGTAGTCGGGCTCCTGGGAGATCGCCGGCACGAGTTGGCTGTGCAGGACGGTCCCGTCGGTGTCGAAGACGACGACCGAGCGGGCGAGCAGGCCGCGCATGGGTGAGTCCGTAAGGGTGACGCCGTAGTCGTCCCCGAAGGTGCTGCGGAACACCGAGGCCGAGGTGGCATTGTCGATGCCCTCGGCCCCGCAGAAACGCCTCAGTGCGTAGGGCAGGTCGTGCGAGACGTTGACGACGACGGTGTTGTCCAGCGACGCCGCGAGCTCGTTGAACTTGCGCACGCTCGCCGCGCAGACGCCGGTGTCCACGCTCGGAAAGATGTTGAGCACGACTCGCCGACCGAGCAGGCTCTCGGCGGTGATGTCCCTCAAGTCGATGCCGGTCACCGCGAAGTCGGGGGCGTTGTCACCGACCTCGGGGAGGTCGCCGGAGGTGCTGACGGCGTTGCCGCCTAAGGACGTTGTTGCCATGGCCCGTTCCTATCACGGATGTCACCCGGGCGCTCCGCTCGCCCACGTCGCACCGGTATGCCGCCCGGGGGGCTCATCCGTCGCGTGCCGCAAGGCCGCTAGTACCTTGGCGTCTATCCCTTCGGGCGTGAGCCGCATCTCGAAGTTCTCCACGCCCGCCCAGTCGGCCAACGCCACCAGCACGTCCGCACCGTGGTGTCCGAGCTGGGCCAGTCGGCGTCCCACCTCCTGCGCGAGTGCTCCCTGCAGTGGCTCGACGTCTTCAGGACCGCCGAAATAGAGGTCGTTGAGCTCCAGCAGTCGGGCCAACTCCTGCGGCGCCTGCGGGTGGTCGTCGACGCGCAGATCGACCAGGACGCCGCACTCGTCATAGCCGCCACCAGGCTCGACGACATAGAGCGCCGCGCCCTGTCGGCCCCGGCTGTCACCTCCGGCGGCATCGCCGGCGAGCAGCGCCGCGAGCAGTCGCCGAGCCAGCGGCATACCGGCGGAGCTCAGCCAGGCGCGCTCCATCTCGTCGACGACCTCGGGACCGGCGAGAATGTTGCCTTGGATGGCATAGCGTCCTGCCGGGTCGGTCGGGTCCCCACTGCCGCCGACAACCCCGCCCGCCCACGCGAAGCACTCGGCGCCGGTGAAGGTCGCGGCGCCGGTCGGGCCGACGACGCCAAGCTGTCGACTCTCGCGCAGGGGATCGGCCGAGGTCACCCGAGCCACCGCCTGCGCCGCGTTCGCCCCCGCGCGAAGCAGGGCGAGGGTGTCGGCCTTGTAGGACACCTTGGCGAACGACTGGGTGGCAACCGCGCCGACATCGCCCACCGCGGCCGGCACGACCGCCCCCACCGCGATGAACTTGCTGGCGACAGCCACCCCGTATGCCGCGCCGCAGCCAGCCACGATGGAGAAGGTCATGAGCGTCAACCTACCCAGCCCTCAGCCCCGAGCGCCTGGTGACGTGCGACGGCCCGGTGGTCGGGTGCGGGGGTCGGCATCCGGACCGGCGCGGTCGCCCCACACCGACGCAACTACGCTGTCCCGGTGAGCACGAACCCCAACGATGACCTGCACGCCGACCTGGCGGCGGCAGTCCTGGCACGCGAGGCGGCCCAACAGCCGAGCTGGCCCGACGAGCAGGCACTGGTGGCCGCCGTGGCCGAGATCGCGGCATACCCGCCGCTGGTTTTTGCCGGCGAGTGCGATGTCATGCGCACCCGGATGGCCGCTGCCGCTCGCGGCGACGCGTTCGTGCTCATGGGCGGCGACTGTGCCGAGACCTTCAGATCGGCCACGGCGAACAACATTCGTGACCGGATCAAGACGGTCCTGCAGATGGCGGCCGTGCTCACCTACGGGGCGTCCGTCCCGGTCGTCAAGGTCGGCCGGATGGCAGGGCAGTACGCCAAGCCGCGCAGCTCGAACACCGAGACGCGAGCCGGTCAGACCCTGCCGGCCTATCGCGGCGACATGGTCAACGACTTTGCCTTCGAGCCGGCCGCTCGCACCCCCGATCCGCAGCGGCTGGTGCGCGCCTATCACCACTCTGCCGCGACCCTCAACCTCGTGCGGGCCTTCACGATGGGTGGTTTCGCCGATCTGCGGCATGTCCACGACTGGAACAAGGGCTTCGTCAGCAGCGCCGCCAACGTCAGATATGAGCGTCTGGCCCGCGACATCGACAAGGCGATGCGTTTCATGGCGGCCTGTGGCGCCGACTTCGACGCCATGCGGGCGACCGAGTTCTTCTCGGCTCACGAGGCCCTGGTGCTGGACTACGAACGTCCGCTGACGCGGATCGACTCGCGCACGGGTCTGGCGTACGACACGTCCGCACACTTCGTCTGGGTGGGGGAGCGCACCCGGGAGCTGGACGGAGCCCACGTCGATTTCCTGGCTCGGGTGAGAAACCCTATCGGGGTCAAACTCTCGCCGAAGGCCGACCTCGACGACGTCGCCCGGCTGGTCGAGCGACTGGACCCCACTCGCGAGCCGGGGCGTCTGACGATCATCACGCGGATGGGTGCCGAACGGGTCCGGGCGGCGTTGCCCGCTCTTGTCGAGCGAGTTCAGGCCGAAGGCGCGACGGTCACCTGGGTCTGTGACCCTATGCACGGCAACACCTTCGAGTCGACCGGGGGCTATAAGACGCGCAAGTTCGACGACATCGTCGAGGAGGTGCACGGCTTCTTCGACGTACACCGCGCGCTGGGCACCGTGCCCGGTGGCTTGCATGTCGAGCTGACCGGCAACGACGTCACCGAATGCATCGGCGGGGCCCACAAGATCCTCGACACCGACCTCGAGAAGCGTTACGAGACGGTCTGCGACCCGCGGTTGAACCACCAGCAGAGCCTCGAACTGGCGTTCCTCGTGGCCGAGATGCTCTCGGCCGACGTCCCGGCGTGACGGGCCTGCGATGACCGCGTGGCGCGCCGACCTGTTGTCTGACACCCTCACCCAGCCGACGCCGGCCATGCGGGCGGCAATGGGTGCCGCCGTCGTCGGTGACGACGTCTTCGGTGAGGATCCGACGGTTCGGCGACTGGAAGAGCAGGTGGCTTCCCGGCTGGGGCACGAGGCGGGTTTGTTCACCCCCACGGGGTCGATGGCCAACCAGCTCGCTCTGCGTCTGCATGTGCGCCCTGGCGAAGAAATGCTCTGCGACGCCCTCGCCCACGTCGTCCGCGCCGAGCTCGGCGCAGCCGCCGTCTTCTCCGGCATCTCCTCGCGCACCTGGTCGGCGCCCCGCGGGCTGCTCGACCCGGCCGACCCCCTTGCCCTCGTGCAGACCGGTGTCGGCCCCTATCAGGTGTGTACCGCGCTGGTGGTCGTGGAGAATACCCACAACTTCGGTGGCGGGACGGTGCAGCCGCTCTGGGCGATTCGTCAGGTGCGCGCCGCCACCCGGGGGCTCGGGGTCGCCATGCACCTGGACGGGGCTCGGCTGTGGAACGCCCACGTCGCGACGGGGGTCGGGCTCGCCGAGATGGGCTCGCACTTCGACACGGTGTCGGTCTGCCTGTCCAAGGGGCTCGGCGCGCCGGTCGGGTCGGTGCTCGTCGGGTCGCAGGCGGCGATCGACGAGGCTCGGGTGTGGCGCAAGCGTTATGGCGGCGGCATGCGCCAGGTCGGCATCCTCGCCGCTGCCGGGTTGTATGCCCTCGACAAGCACGTCGATCGGCTCGCCGAGGACCATGCCCGGGCCCGGAGGGCCGCAGTGGCCTTTGCCGAGGCATGCCCAGCAAGCGTGGAGCCGGCGATGGTCGAGACCAACATCGTCATGCTCGCGACGGGCGCGACGGGTTGGACGGCCGCCGAGTTCGTCGCCGCGTCGGGGCAGCAGGGCGTGCGCGCGTATGCCGCTGCGCCGGGCGCCGTGCGGCTGGTCTGGCACCTCGACGTCGACGACGCGGCTACGGCATACGCCATCGACGTGCTGACTGCGCTGCTGCGGGAGCGGCCGCGCTGACCTGAACCGCCTGTCAGGCCCCGTGTCAGGTCCGCCGCGAGGGGGGGGCAGGACGGCTCACACCTCGTGATGTAGGGCCTCGGGGGTGCGCCGGGCATCTGCCCCGGGGCGCGGGCCGACGAGCTCGACGGCGTACATCGCGGCGAGCACCATCGCGCCGCCGGCGAGCATCCGCCAGGACAGCGATTCCCCGCCGAAGGCCACGGCGAAGCCGGCTGCGAAGACCGGCTCGAGGGTCATGACGATGGCCGCCCGGGTCGCCGACATGTGGGCCTGCGCCCAGGTCTGCGACCAGAGGGCCAGCACTCCGGCCGCAGTGGCCATATAGAGCACCGATGCCCACTGGCCGGCCCCTTGAGGCCAGATCACCCCGTCGGGCACTGCCGCGACAACCGCCAACGTCGCGATGACCAGCATCTGCACGGCCGACATGCCGGTCGCCCGGTCGGGCGTCGACAGGCGCCCGAGGCCCACGATGTGCAGGGCATAGAGCGCGGCACAGCCGAGCGTCAGTGCCTCGCCGACCCCGACGGCCAGACCATTGAGCGAGAGCAGCGCCAGGCCCGCGGTGGCCAGCAGCACGGCATACCAGGTGGTGCGGGTGACTCGTTCGCGCAGCAGCAGCGCACTGAAGACGGGGGTGAGCACGACGTAGATGCCTGTGATGAAGCCCGACACGGAGGCGTCCGTGTGCGCCAGCCCGATCGTCTGCAGGATCTGGGCCAGTCCATAGAGCGAGCCGAGGCCGGCGGAAATGAGCCAGTCGCGGCGGCGCAGCGCGCGCAACTGGCGCCAGAACATGACGACCATGAGGGCGGCGGCGATGGTGAACCGGACCGCGAGGAAGTCGGTCGGCGGCACCGTGCGGACCAGATCGCGGATGAGAAAGAACGTCGAGCCCCACACCGCGGTGAGCGCAATGAGCAGGATTGTCGCGACGGTGCGGGCGCGGGAAGGGGACAAGGCCATCGGGTATGCCGCGTGCCTCAGACGATAGTGAGGGTGATGGTCGAACCCTTGCGCACCATGGTCCCGGCGGCGGGGTTGGTCGAACGCACGGTGTTGAAGAAGCCGCCGAGCACGTTGTTGGAGGTGACCTTGAAGCCTTGGTCTTCGAGGGCTTTGCGGGCCTGCTGACGTTGCTGGCCGACGACATCTGGGACCGCGACGAGGACCGGGCCCTTGGACACGACGAGGGGTGACGGCGGCGCCCCTGAAGAGGGTGCCCTCGGCGGGTGTCTGCGACACGACGGCCCCCTCGGGGACGGTGTCGCTGTTCACGGTGGTGCCGCGGGTGACGGTGAGCCCCAACGTCTGCAGGGTCTGCTCGGCTTCGGCAGCGGGTTTGCCGGCGAGGTTGGGCACGGGGATGGGTTGACGGCCCTTGCTCACCACGACGTTGACGATCGTGTCGCGCTTGACCTGGGTATCGGGCGGCTGATCCTGACTCAGGACCACGTCGGCGGCGACCGTCTCGCTGAACTCCTCGCCGACCGTGCCGAGTTTGAGGGTCCGCTCGGCGAGCAGGCGCTCGAGATCGGTCCGTGGCGCTCCGGTGAGAGTGGGCACGGCGAAACGTTCCGGGCCTTTGGACGTGGTGAGTGCGATCAGGTCGCCCTTGCGGGCCTGAGTGCCTGGGGCCGGCTCGGCCGAGATGACCTGCCCGGCGGCCTCGGTCTCGCTGAAGGCTTCGGCGACGCCGGCCCGCAGGTCGGCATCGGCGAGCGCCCGTTCGGCGTCGGCGATGGCCAGATGGACCAGCGGCGGCACCGTGCGGACCGAGCCGGGTCCGGCGGCGTCCCACCACCGCAAACCCGCCGGCGGCGCCGACGACCAGAAACAGGGCCAGCAGCCACGGCCAGAGCCGACGGCGCCTGAGAGATCCCTCGGAAGCGTCTCCGGCGGCCGTCCCGGCGGTCCGGGTGTCGGTCCCCGTTGTCCCGGCGGCCTTCGGGGCCGCGGACCCGGCGGCGGTGCCCGCTGTCCCGGCGGCCGCGGCGGATGCCTGGGTGGACACGACCTGGGTGTCGCTCGTGAGCAGTCGTTGGGTCGCGGCGGGGTCGACAGTCGACTCAGGGTCAATGTTCACCGCTGGCTTCCCCGGCGCTGCAGCGGTCCCGGCGCTGCTGGTGTTCGCTGGCGGCATCCCGGCGCGGAACACCGGAACGGCGTCGAACTCGGCATCGGAGAGCTGGCGCACCGCATCGCGCACCACCCGGATGAGCGCCCCGGCGGTCGCTGGACGATCGGCCGGATCACGCGCCGTGGCCCTGGCGATGACCTGGTCGAGCTCGAGAGGGACGCTGCTCAACCGGTCGGAGGCCACCGGCACCTCGCCGTGGACGTGCTGATACATGACGTGGGCAGGGTTGTCGCCGTGGAAGGCCCGCTGGCCGGTGAGCAGCTCGTACATCAGCAGCCCGGCGGCATACACGTCACTGCGCGCGTCGGCCCGGTCGCCGTCGACCTGTTCAGGAGCGAGGTAGGAGACGGTGCCCATGAGCACCCCGGTCGTGCTCGTGCGCGTGCTCGAGGTCACCGCCCGGGCCAGCCCGAAGTCGGTGACCTTGATCGAGCCGTCGTCGCGGACCAGGACGTTCTCGGGCTTGACGTCGCGGTGCACGAGGTCGGCGCGGTGGGCCTCGTCGAGCGCCGCGAGGATGGCGGTGATCGTGCGCACGGCGTGGCGAACGGTCATCGGGCCGTGCTCGGAGATCACCTCGCGCAGGGTCTTGCCCTCGACGTATTCCATGACGAGATAGAGCTCGCGGTCGCCACCGGCTCCCGACTCGTGGAAGTCGTGGACCGCGACGATGTTCGGGTGTGAGAGACCGGCGGCGAGTTGGGCCTCGCGGTGGAAGCGGGCCACAAACGCCTCGTCGCGGGCCAGGTCGGGCCGCAGCACCTTGACAGCGACTCGCCGGCCGAGCCGCTCATCGAGGGCGAGATAGACCGTGGCCATCCCGCCGTCGGCGATCCGCGACAGCAGCCGGTAGCGGCCGCCGAGCACGCGCTCGTCGGCGTCCAGGCCGGTCTCGGACGTCACGCAGTGAGTTTACGGGCGGTCGGCCGCGTCGCTCGGCAGGCGCGGGGGCGACCCTCGAGCCGCCGGCGCTGCCCCACAAGCGGGGGTGGGTCTGGCAGGCTTGCGCCGTGGCTGACCTCGCATCTTCGTCCAACGACTCCGTCCTGCCCAGCGCCGAGCGTGAGTCCGACCTCGACGTCGACCTCGAGACCCTCGTCGGTGACTGGTCGTACCTGCCCGACATCGCCGAGCGCTATGGCCTGTCGCTCTCGCGGGTGCGCACGCACATCGCCGACCGCGAGCTGCTGACCCACCGGGTCGGGCCCAACCGTGCGATCGCCGTTCCGACAGCATTCTTGGGCGAGCTCGGCCCGCGGCCTGAGCTCAAGGGCACGTTCACGGTGCTCGCCGACGGCGGGATGAACGACGAGGAGATCATCCGGTGGTTGTACACCGACGACGCCAGCCTGCGCGGCGGCCGGACTCCGCTGGAGTCGCTGGCCGCAGGCTTCAAGGCCGAGGTCCGACGCCGGGCGCAGGCCCTTGCCTTCTGAATCGCTTGTACGTGTTGGGGTGTCTGGCTGGCTGCTCGGACCTGTCCGCAGGCACGAGGTAGGCGACGGTGTTCAACGCCGAGGGCGTGATCGAGGCCCCCGGCGAGCCGGTAGAGGATCTCGATGCCTATTCGCTCTCGCGAGCCGTGCTACAACCCCAAGCCCCGAGCCGTCGTCCGGACGGTCGCTGCCGACTGGAGCAACTTGTCTCGCTCGTCGTCGTTCAGCGGGGTGGCCAGCACGCGTTCGACTCCCGTCCGCCCGACGACCGAAGGCATCGACAGGCAGACGTCGGTGAGCCCGTGTACGTTGTCGAGCCGCGACGTGACCGGTAGGACCCTGTGCTCGTCGTTCAGCACGGCTTCCAAAATGCGCGAGACAGCCAGGCCGATCGCGAGGCTGGTCGCGCCCTTGCCTGCGATGATCTCGTACGCCGAGGCGACGACTTGGTGATGTATGCGGGCCCGAGCTGCCTCGTCCAGGGGACCCCGCCCTGCCGAGCCCCAGTCTCGGACAGGGACACCGCCGATCGTTGCGGTGGACCATAACGGCACCTCGGAATCGCCGTGCTCGCCGGCGATGTAGGCGTGGACGTTCTGGACGGCGACCCCGGTGTGTTCGGCGATCAGGAACCGCAGCCGGGAGGAGTCCAGCACCGTCCCCGAGCCGAAGACCCGGTGCGGCGGCAGGCCGGAGAACTGCTGGGCGGCATACGTGACCACATCCACCGGGTTGGTCACCACCAGCAGCAGGGCCGTTGGGGCCAGGCCGACCAGCGCGGGGACAAGGTCACGACACATAGCGACGTTCGCGGCGGCCAAGTCCAAGCGGGTCTGACCCGGTTTCTGCTTCGCGCCGGCCGTGATCACGACGACGTCGGCGTCACGGCACACCTCGAGGTCATCGCTTCCGGTGATCTGGGCCATCGGGGTGAACTGCATCCCGTGGTTCAGATCGAGTACCTCGGCCCGGACCTTGTTGGCATTGAGGTCGAACAACGCGAGCTGGCGGCAGACACCGCGGATCTGGGCCGCGTAGGCGATCGCCGTGCCCACCGCCCCCGCACCGACTACCGCAACCTTGGACATGGTGCCCACTGTGGCACACCCTCATGAGCCGGGGCCCGAGTACTTCCCGCCTAACCATCCCCGCAGGTCAGGTCGAGCGCGCAGTGGAGAACTCCACCAACTCGCCGAGCACGTCGATGGCCTCACCCTCGAGGTATGCCGCGGCGTCACCGAGCGCGGCGCGGGCCACGTCGGCCAGGCGGGTGATGTCCTGCTCGACCCGCTGGACGGCACCCGTGTCGATCATGACGGCCCGCAGCGTATCGATACCGCAGGCATCGAGGTCGGCGCGGCCGAGAAGCCCGGCCACTTGGGCCGACTGGTCGGCGTCCGAGGTGTCAAGGGCATAGGCGAGCTGGACCGTGCGCTTGCCCTCCCGCAGATCGTCCCCGGCGGGCTTGCCCGTCTGGGCGGGATCGCCGAAGACGCCGAGCACGTCGTCGCGCAGTTGGAAGGCTTCACCGAGGGCCAACCCGTAGGCCGACAGCGGTCCCAGAGCGGGCTCGGGCACCCCGCCGACCAGGGCACCGATGAGCAGTGGCTGTTCGATCGTGTACTTGGCGCTCTTGTACCGAATGACCCGGCGGGCCGAGGCAACTCGCTCGGCGCTGGACAGGCCGTCCCAGCCGCGGGCCGACTCGAGCAGGTCCAGGAACTGCCCGCCCATGAGCTGGGTGCGCATCCGGTCGAAGGTCGCCCGCCCGCGAGCCAGGTGCTCGCTCGGCAGCCCGCTGGTCGAGAAGGCCTCATCGCTCCACTGCAGGCACAGGTCTCCGGCGAGGATGGCGCTCGCCTCGCCGAAACGGTCGGCATCGCCGGCCCACCCTCGCTCGGCGTGCAGGGTCGCCGCGGCGCGGTGTGCGGACGGCATACCGCGCCGGGTGTCGCTGCCGTCCATGACGTCGTCGTGCAGCAGGGCTGCCGCTTGGAAGAACTCCATCGCGCTGGCCAGGCGCACGAGTTCAGGCGACCCGGGCTGTCCCGCCGACCGGTAGCCCCAATAGGCGAAGGCCGCCCGCAACCGCTTGCCGCCGGTGAGCAGCGCCCTGATCGGCTCGAGCAGCGGCGAGAGATCGTCGTCGAGCTCAGCAAGCCGGCGCGCCTGGTGCTCGAGCTCGGTCACGAGTGCCGCGTGCACGCGGGTGCGCACCGACTCGCGGTCGAGGGGGTCGGTCACCGTCGGTGCCTTCCGGAGGCTGGCGGCATACGGGGGTATGCCGCGCGCGGACTGGTCCGCACCAGCGTACGGTGCCCTCGCTGCCGGCCACATCGTGCGCTCGGGCCGATCCTCGACTGCCGGCCGCGAGGAGCCCACCCCGTTCAGTCCCGCCCTCGGGTCGATGTTCCCGGGGAGTGGACGCGGTGGGGAGGGCGACACCCGGGCTCTTACGCTGGCGGGGTGAGCATTATGCCGCGCGCGGAGAACGTTGTGCGTTCGATCCCCGATGCGTTGGCCCAACAACGTCCTTCGATCAGCTTTGAGTTCTTCCCGCCGAAAGACGACGTCGGCGAACGGGCGCTATGGGCGGCGATCCGGGCGCTGGAGAAGACCCGACCGACGTTTGTGTCGGTGACCTACGGTGCCGGCGGCAGCGGACGCGACCGGACCATCCGGATGACCGGCCGGATCGCCCACGAGACAACCCTCACGCCGATGGCGCACCTCACCTGCGTCGGTCACTCGGTCGCCGAGCTGCGCTCGATCATCGGACACTATGCCGACGGTGGGGTCCGCAACGTCCTGGCCCTGCGTGGGGACCCCCAGGGTGGCCTCGACCAGGCCTGGGTGCGCCATCCGCAGGGCCTGGATCACGCTGACGAGCTCGTCGCGCTCATCCGCGATCTGGGGCCCTTCACCGTGGGGGTCGCCGCCTTCCCCGACCGTCATCCCGAGAGCCCGAGCCTGGATCACGACGCCGACATCCTCGTGCGCAAGACCGACGCGGGCGCGGCGTTCGCCATCACTCAGTTCTTCTTCACTGCCGACGCGTATGCCGCGTTGCGCGACCGGGTCGCCGCGCGTGGCTGCGAGCTGCCGATCATCCCCGGGCTGATGCCGGTGACCAACGTCCGCCAGTTGGCTCGGATGACCGAGTTGTCCGGGCAACCGGTGCCCCCGGCGGTGACCGAGCGGTTGGAGGCTGTCGGCGACGATCCGCAGGCGGTGCGAGCGGTCGGGGTCGAGATCGCGACCGAGCTGGCTTCCGCGCTGCTCGCCGAAGGAGCCCCGGGCATCCACTTCATCACGATGAACCGCTCGACGGCCACCCTGCAGGTGTGGGACAACCTCGGTCTCGAAGCTGCCCAGTAGCGCCCGTCCGGCCGTGCGGTGCGAGGCAGCGGCTAGTGAGGGGGGTCTTGGGGCAGGCGCCGAGTGTCGCCGCGCTGTGACGGCTGCGGTGGCTCCCGCACGGATCCGGCGGCACTGGGCCCGGACCCGGTGCGGCGTTCACCCCAGGCGTTATAGCGGGACTTGAACCGGCGCACCCGCCGCAGCAGGAAGGTGACGACAACTGCGCCGCAGACGAGCAACACCCCGGCGATGATCGCGGCCAGCCATGGGTTGGCGAACGCGGTCACCAAGACGGCCGCAACCGTGACGTCTTCGGCGGTCGAGACGACGATGTTGCTCGCCGGCTCAGGGGAGGTGTTGACGGCAGCACGGGCGCCGGCTTTCACCAGGTGCGACAGCAGGGCGAGGATCCCTCCGGTGGCAGCAGTGAAGGCGGCGTTGAGGTCGGCGCTCTCGTTGCCGAGCAGATAGCCGAGGGTCGCGCCCACGGCAGGGCGCACGACCGTGTGGACGGTGTCCCACACTGAGTCGACATAGGGGATCTTGTCGGCGACCATCTCGATGACGAAGAGGACGGCCGCGCCGATGAGCACGTCGGTGCGTCCGAGGGCGTCGGGCAGGCCCTGGACCTGCCAAAACTTCTCGGCCAACCCCATGATGAGCACGACGGCATACGCATTGATGCCGCTGGCCCAGCCCGACGTGAAGACCCAGGGCAGGATTTCTACGCCCATGTCGGCGACCCCTCCCAGTGGCGACGGGCGCAGTGCCCGTGCGGTTGTTCAACGCTGTGCTGTGCGGCGGGTTTCCCGGAGTGAGGCTACAAGGTGATAACAGTGGGTGGGCGCGGTCGGTGGGCGCGGTCGGTGGGGGGGCGGCGGCGGCGCGGTCCCGGCCGGGGTTGTTCCGGATGGGCAGACCTGTTTCCCTGGCAAACCGGAACAACCGTGGCAGTGCAGCGAGATGACCACGGCTTGACAGGGTGTCAGAGGGGAGGGTACAGTCGTCGTTATCGAACACATGTTCGGATCTGGGCCGGATGAGGTTCGACAGGTCGGTCTGGCTACGGGTCGAGGCAGCCGGGCCGTCACCAGTTCCATGCACGCCGCACGCTTTCCATGCACGCCGCACGCTCCAGTCACCGTCCATTCGCCATGCCCGCCGAGAGGGGGTTTCGCCATGGTGCGCCGATACGCCGAGCCGGTCACCGTCGGGATCCGGGTCGCAGCGGTCGTCCCCGACAGCCCCGCCGGGTTCGACCGCCCCGATGCGTATGCCGCTGCCGCTCCCGAGTGGTTCCTCTGGCGCGGCCGCCGGTATGCCGTCCACGCAGTGCTCGCCCACTGGCGCGAGCGTCGGGCCTGGTGGCGTGACGCCCTGGACCCGACGGCTGGTGACGGCGAGCCCGGTGAGGCCCGAGAGAGCCGGCCCGCGCCGGGTCGAATCGACCTCTCCACCGGCAACCCACGACATCGATCGGCCATCACCGTCGCTGCCCGGGAGCGACTGGTGTGGCGGGTCGAGGCCGCCCCGGGATGGCTGCGTCGGGCCGAGCACACCGGCGTCTTCGACCTCGCCTGTGACGAGGGCGTCGCCGACACCCACAGCGGCCTGCCCGGTCCACCCGACCCGAGCAGCTGGGTGCTGCTGCGGGTCGCCGACTGACGCCGCACGGCATCCGAGCAGAGCACCCGGCATACCGACCACCGAGCCAACAGACCCGACAAGGAGCACGGACATGAGCGCAGTCGCCCACCAGCCCACGCTCGACCCGGTCTATCCAGAGCACCCAGAGCACCCAGAGCACCCAGAGCACCCAGAGCACCCAGAGCACCCAGAGCGCGCCGGCCGCATAGGCAGGGCCATCCCGCCGCCCTCGGGGACGGTCATGGAGTTGCTCGACCGGGCCGGGGCGAGCCTGCTGCACGCCAGCCAGGCGGGTGAGGTGGGGGAGCGCTATGTCCTGGCCCATCTGGCCGGGCTGCGGACCGCTGCCGCGGTGCTCGCCGCCCGCACCTCGCCGTCGACGCCGTCGCGACCGCGCAGTGTCTGGGAGGTGCTGCCAGCGCTCGCGCCCGAGCTCACCGAGTGGGCGATCTTCTTCGCTGCCTCGGCCCGCCAGCGGGCGGCGATCGAGCGAGGCGACCGGACGGTGCCGGGCCGCGAGGCCGATGATCTGCTGCGCCAGAGCGAGGTGTTTCTCGAGATCGTCCAGGACCTGCTCGGTGTGCCCCGCACTCTGTGCCCGCTCAGGTGCTCGCCCAGGCCCTCGCCCCGGTCACCCCGCTGGCCACCCGCCGCGCGCCTGGTCAGCGCGGCGGCTGAGCCGCTACCGCAGCCCACCGCCACAGCCCCATTCGCCACAGCCGCAGCCGGAAGACCGCACCCACGACCATGTCGACCTTCGTCCACCTGCACGTCGCCTCGGGCTATTCGATGCAGCACGGTGCCTCCACCCCGGCCGAGCTCGTCGCCCGGGCCGCAGCCTTCGGCCAACCCGCGCTGGCGCTCACCGACCGCGGCGGGCTCTATGGGGCGGTCCGCTTCGTCCAGGCCTGCACCGAGGCCGGGATCGCCCCAATCCTCGGGGTCGACCTCGCCCTGCACGCGCCTGCGCTCGCCGCATCCCCCTCCAGCCGCACCGCCCCCACTCGTGCCCCTACCCGTGCCCCCGTGCGCGGCGGCGCCCTCGTCGACCCCCGGCTGCCACGGGTCACCGTGCTCGCCCGCGGCCTGGCCGGGTCAGTCGCCCCTGGCCTGGGCTGGGCGCGGTTGTGTCGGCTGGTCACCCGCACCCACCTCACCGGCGAGCGCGGCAACCCGATCACCACCCCCGAACTGCTCGCCGAGCTCGCAGCTCCGGTCGCCGAGGACCCGCCACCGCTGGTCGTGCTGCTCGGCCCCGACTCCGACGTCGGCCGGGCCGTGCTCGCCAAGCGGCGCGCCGCGGCATACGAGGCTCTCGCCCGTTGGCGCGCTGTGCTGCCGCGCGGCGCCCTCGTCCTGGAGACGGTCTGCCACGGTGGCCCCGAGGGCACGCCCGCGAGCCTCGGCCACGCGGGGAGGATGCTCGCCCTCGGCCGCGACACCGGCGTTCCGGTGATCCTGTCGGCTCAGGTCCGCCACGCCGACCCCGCCGAGGCGGCCACCGTCGATGTCCTCGACGCCGCCCGCCGCCTGGTCACTCTGGACGTGCGCCACCTCGACCGGGTGACTACCGCGGGCCACCTCGCCACCACTCACGCGATGTATGCCGTCGCCTGCGACATCGTCCAGGCCTCCGGTCCGGGGCTGGCCGGGGGGAGCACCCTGGTGCGCGGCGGGGCTCGTGACCTGTTGGCGGCGACGGTGGCCCTGGCCGGAGAGTGCGTCCTGGACCCGGCGATCGACCTGGGTATCGGCGGCGTCCACCTGCCCGAGCAGACCGCCCTGGGCCTGGCCCTCGACACCGACCCGCAGCGGGTGCTCGCGCAGCGCTGCCGGGGCGCCGTCGCGACCCGCTATCCGCAGACGAGTGAGGCCGGGCTGGCCCGGGTGAACGCCCGGCTCGATGAGGAGTTGGCCGTCGTCGCGGCTTTGGGCTATCCCACCTACTTCCTCACCGTCGCCGTCGTCACCGACCTCATCCGCGACATGGGGGTGCGGGTCGCCGCCCGTGGCTCGGGAGCCGGCAGCCTGGTCAACTATCTGCTGGGCATCTCGGGGGTCGACCCGATTCGCTATGACCTGCTCATGGAGCGCTTCTGCTCGCCGCTGCGCGCCCAACTGCCCGACATCGACATCGACGTCGAATCGGCCCGGCGCACCGAGATCTACCAGAAGGTGCTGGCCCGCTTCGGCGGTGAACGGGTGACCTGTGTGTCGATGATGGACAGCTATCGGGTCCGGCATGCCATCCGCGACGTCGGCTCGGCGTTGGGCATGCCGCCCGGCGAGGTCGACGCAATGGCCAAGGCCTTCCCGCACATTTCCGCCCGGCACGCTCGCGCGGCCATCGCCGACCTGCCCGAACTGCGGGTCAGCGGGCTCGGCGCGGCCCGCTATGACCTGTTCTGGGATCTCGTCGAGCGCCTGGACGGGCTCCCGCGGCACATCGCCCTGCACCCGTGCGGGGTGATCCTGTCCAACACCGCGCTGCTGGATCGCACCCCGGTCGAGGCGAGCTGGCTGGGCTTCCCGATGAGCCAGTTCGACAAGGATGACGTCGAGGTCATGGGGCTGCTGAAGCTCGACATCCTCGGCATCCGGATGCAGTCGGCGATGGCCCTGGCTGTCGACGAGGTGGCGCGGGTGGACGGCATACGGGTCGAGCTCGACGATCCCACCCAGGTGCCCCTCGACGATGAGGAGACCTTCGCGATGATCCGCACCACCCGCACCCTCGGGTGTTTTCAGATCGAGAGCCCAGGGCAACGCGAGCTCATCGGCAAATTCGGGCCTGAGAGTTTCGAGGACCTCGTCATCGACATCTCGCTCTTTCGGCCCGGCCCGGTCAAGTCCGACATGATCGTTCCCTTCCTGCGGGCCCGGCACGGGTGGGCCCCGCCGGAATACCTCCACCCGACCCTCGTCCCGGCCCTGGCGGAGACAGCCGGCGTCGTCGTTTTCCACGAGCAGGTGCTGCGGATCGTCGCCGAAACCACCGGAGTGAGCCTGGCCCAGGCCGATGAGGTCCGCCGCGCCCTCGGCTCACCTCAAGGTCAGCTCGACGTCGAAGCTTGGTGGCGGCCGGCGGCCGTGGCTCGCGGCTATACGTCTGCCGACGCCGACCGGATCTGGGAGGTGCTGCGCGCCTTCGCGTCGTTCGGCTTCTGCAAGGCCCACGCCGCGGCCTTCGCGCTGCCGACCTATCAGTCGGCCTGGCTCAAGACCCACCATCCGGCCGCCTTCCTCGCCGGAGTGCTCACCCACGACCCCGGCATGTACCCAAAGCGGCTCATCCTCGACGACGCCCGCTCGGTGGGCATCGAGGTCCTCGGCCTCGACGTCAACGCCAGCAAGAGTTGGTATGCCGTCGAGCGGGTCGCTCCCGTCGGCGCCGGGATGCGCGCTGCAGCACCCATGGAGCCGGTGACGTTGCCGGACGGGCGGGGCTATGGCATTCGGGTGTCGCTCGCCGACGTCAAGGGGATCACCGAGGCCGAGGTGGCCCGGATCATGGCCGGCCAGCCGTTCACCGACCTGGCCGACTTCTGGCGCCGGGCCCACGTCAGCCGTCCTGTGCTTGAGCGGCTCGTGCTCGCCGGCGGCTTCGACACGATCTATGCCATCCCCACGACGACCGGCGTCGGCCGGGACCGATCCTTCGGGGTCGGCGGGCTCGGCGCGCGTGAGCGGGTGACCCGTCGTGACCTGCTCCTGCACGTCGGCGAGCTCGACCGATGGGCCCGCTCGGGCGGCGCAGGAGGCGGCGGGCCCAAGACTCACCGGGCGAGCCGCCGCCCGGCGATCATGTCGAGCACCGGGCCGGGCGGCGTCTCGCCCGGGGCTCCAGTCACCGATGAACGGGCCCTGCTGGCGGCCAACCCCCGGCGAGAGTCATCGATCCTCGCCCAACAACCCGGCATCAGCGCCGGTCCGGGCACGATCCGCGCTGTCGACGTCGCCGCGCTTGCCGCCGCCCAATCCCAGGCTGCGGCGCCCGTGCGGGTGAGCGACCGGCATACCCAGCTCGTCTTGCCGATCGATGACGCCCCCGAGTTGACCCGCGGCAGCGGGCTGCCCGAGCTCACCGGTCCCGAGCGGGTGCGTGCCGAGCTGGAAATCCTCGGTCTCGACGCCAGCGCCCACGTCATCGAGCACTACGCCCCGATGCTCGACACACTCGGGGTGACCCGCTCGCGTGACCTGCTCGGCGCCCGTAACCGCAGCGAGGTATGGGTCGCCGGGGTCAAGGTCGCCACCCAGACCCCACCGATCCGCTCCGGGCGCCGGGTCGTCTTCCTCACCCTCGACGACGGGACCGGCCCGAGCGATTCGACCTTCTTCGAAGACGTCCAAGGCCCGTATGCCGCAACGGTCTTCCACTCGTGGTTGCTGCTCGTGCGCGGGATCGTCCGGCGCACCGGCAAACGCGGGATCTCGCTGCGGGCCACCGGCGCCTGGGAGCTGTCGGGGTTGTGGGAGGCCTTCACCGTCGGCGGGCGCCCAACCCTGCTCGATGCGCTCGCCGCCGCCGATGCCGACGCCCACGACCGAGCGGCACTGGCCGCCGCGGCCTTCGCCCAGCCGTATGCCGTGCCCCGGCACACCGGGTGGGCTGAGCCTGCCGCCGATGCGGCCGCAGCCGCCGCCGACGGCAGTCCGGTCGGCGATCGGGACGACACGGCATACGCAGATCGGGAGCGAGCCGCGCGCCTGGATCAGGCTGCGGCCCTTGTCGGTGGCCGACCGGCCGCCCGCGCGGGTGGGATGGGTGGGGCAGCGCACCCGAGCCCGAGCAGTCCGGTCGGGGTGCCAGGGGCCGCACGGCTCGTGCTCGTGCACGCCTCGGGCTTCCGGCAGTCGCCCTATGCCGACACCCGAGCCCCAGGTCAGGACGTCAAGTCCGGGGCGGGCCACCTGGCCGACCTGGCTGGCGTCGACGTGCCCGGAATCGACGGCCGGGACGATCTGGGACGGCCTCGGCGCAAGCTCTGGCACACCAGCCCGGGAAGCTCGGGGCGCTAGGGTGAGACGGTGCCCGAGCTGCAGCAGCGCCGAGCCCGACGGGCGGCGTCGTCGGCCCGCACAGCCGTGCTCTGGGCCGCTGTCCGCGAGCTCGTCGAGACCAGCGCCGCCCGCCTCGGTCGGCCGCTACGGGTGCTTGACCTCGGTGGCGGTACCGGTGAGCTGGCCGTCCCGCTCGCCGAGTTGGGACCCACCCTCGTCGCCGACGTCACTGTCGTGGACCCCAGCCCCGACGCACTCGCGGCGCTTGGCCGCCGGGCCGGCGAGTCCGGCGTCCAGGACCGCGTGCAGGCCCACCAAGGCGACGCCGACACCCTCGCCGAGCTGCTTCCCGGCCGACAGTTCGACCTGGTCTGCTGCCACGGGGTCCTGGAAATCGTCGATGATCCGGTGGCCACTCTCCGGGTGCTCGCTGGTGCCCTGGTCGATGACGGGCACCTCTCGCTGCTCGTCGCCGGTCGCCTTGCTGCGGTCTGGGCACGTGCCCTCGCCGGTGAGCTCGAGCAGGCCTGTACCGTCCTCACCAGCGCCGACGGCCGCTGGGGCCTACACGATCCGCTCCCGCGGCGCTTCGACCTGGCCCAGTTGCGGGAGCTCGTCGTCGCCGCGGGGCTCGAACTGGATAGCTGGCACGGCACTCGCCTGCTCGGTGACCTCGTGCCGTCGAACGCCATCGACACCGAGGCCGACCGGGCGGCGTTGCTCGGCCTTGAAGAAGCGCTCGCCGGCCACCCGGCATACCCGTTCCTCGGCGAGCTCGGCGCGGGGCTGCACCTGCTCGCTCGGCGTGCCTGAGCGCCGCAGCGCGGGGACGTACGCCGGCTCACGGACACCGGCAGGGCCGACGCGATGAGCCGCCGCCAATTCCGCCCCCCGCCGCGGACCGGCGACGGGCCCCCGGACGACACCGGCTGCACCGTCCTACACGTCGACATGGACGCCTTCTATGCCTCGGCCTCGCTCATCGACCGGCCGGAGCTGCGTGGCACGCCGGTCATCATCGGCGGCGGTGGGCGCTCGGTCGTGCTCTCGGCAACCTATGAGGCACGCGCATTCGGGGTCACCGCCGCGATGCCGATGACCCGCGCGCGGCGGCTGTGCCCGCACGCCACTGTCATCTCGCCCGACCACGACCGGTATGCCGCGATCTCCGAAGCCGTCATGGCGACGTTCCGGTCAGTCACCGACCGGGTCGAGCCGCTGTCGCTCGACGAGGCCTTCCTCGACATCGCCGGGGCGGTGCGCCGCCTCGGACCGCCGACCGCGATCGCCCAGTGGGTGCGCGACACGATCGCCGACGAGCAGGGCATCACCTGTTCGGTGGGCGTGGCCTCGACGAAGTTCGTCGCCAAACTCGCCTCGGGGCTCGCCAAGCCCGACGGACTGCTCGTGGTTCCCCAGGCTGAGGTCATCGTCTTCCTGCATCAGCTGCCCGTCGGGGCACTCTGGGGAGTGGGTGAGCGCACCGAGGAAGCCCTGCAGCGCCTCGGCCTGCACACCGTCGCCGACATCGCCCACACGCCGCTGGACACGCTGCGCCGGGCGTTCGGAGAGGCCACCGGCACCCACCTGCATCACCTCGCCTGGGGGCGTGACGAGCGGCGGGTGCTGGCGGAGACTCGTGAGAAGAGCATCGGCTCCGATGAGACCTTCGCTGCCGACATCGATGACCCCGCGCTCATCCATCGCGAACTGTTACGCCTGGCCGATCGCACCGCGGCGCGGGTGCGGGCCGCCGGGATGATGGGCCGCACGGTGAGCATCAAGGTCCGCTTCGCCGACTTCACGACGATCACCCGCAGCCGCACGCTGCGCGACCCGACCGACGTCTCCCGCGACATCTTCGTGGCCGCGATCGCCCTCTATGACGCCCTCGGTCTGCAACGTGCACGTATTCGTCTGGTCGGCGTGCGCATGGAGGGGCTCATCGACAGCGAGCGGGCGGCGCTCCAGCCGCGCCTGGACGATCCCGACCACGGCTGGCGCGAGGCCGACCGGGCCGTCGACCAGGCCAGCGCCCGATTCGGCGCTGGAGCCGTGCGCCCGGCCGCCCTCGTTCGCGGTACCTCGATCGCCCACACCGGCAGTATGCCGCGCAAGACCGGGCCCGCTACCGCTGGGCCGGGCGGGGACCTATCCTGATGTCCTGACCCGGAACCACCGGGTCGGCCGACACGTTGGTCTCGGCAGGGGTCGGTGCCCCCGTGACACTGCGTGCAGAGGTGGAGAGTCTGGGAGAGGTGGGTCGTGGCGCTGTCGGAGCGGGAGCAGAAGCTCCTTGAGCAGATGGAGCAGGCGCTCTACGCCGAGGACCCGCGCTTCGCCACGCGGATCCGCAGCCAAGATGGCGGTCGCAGTCGCCGCCGGCTCGTCATCGGCCTGGTGGCCGTTCTCGTCGGCCTGGGTCTGGTCTTCCTCGGGGTCCTGGACAAGCTCGTTTGGCTCGGAGCCGTCGGTTTCGCGCTGATGGTCGCCGGCGCGGTATGGGCGTTCGCGTCGGCACGCCCTGTCGGGCCGACGGGCGTCGTCCGCGGCGATGGCTCGGTGCACCCGGTTGGTGGGTCGTCAGCCGGCAAGTCACCCAAGGCCGCGCGGGCTCGTGGCCAAGGCTTCATGCAGCGTCTCGAGGAGCGATGGGAGCGCCGCGAGCGCGACCAGTGATGAGGGCCCTTAGCCGGTGCCGATGACGATCAGCCCGACTATCCAGGTCGTGATGATCGCGACCCCAGCGAGCAGTTCGATCCCCATTGAGTGCAGCACCGCGCGAATAGCCACCGTCGTCGCATCCCACGCGGCCGCTTTGTCGTGGCGGCGCCCGAACTCGACGAGGAAGATTCCCAGAACAAAGCCGACGATCGCCCCGACCACCGGCAGGACGAAGAAGCCGACGATACCGACGGCGACCGCAATGAGCAGCGTCGAGGTGCTGACCCCATGGCGGCGCATCGTTCGCCCCGGCAGCAGATATTGGGTGACGATCCCAGCGACGTAGAGAGCCGCCGCGACCCAGAAAACCACCCAGGCCTCGGGTGCCGGATGCAACCACGCCCACAGGAGCGTCGCCCCGACGGTGAGTAACAACCCAGGAACGACGGGCACGACGATGCCGACCAACCCGACGAGCATGAGGACTGCGGTCAGGACCGTCAGGCTCACCGGGTCGGACAGATTCACTGCAGGCTCACCGGGAGCCGGTGCTCTCGTCTGTCGCGATCAGCCGGTCGGTCTCGTCGTGGATCTCACTTGCGTGGTGGGCCAGCTTGGGCAGGTGCTGGCGACCGTGGTGGGCGCAGAACAAGAGTTCGCCGCCGGAGTGAAGACGGGCGCGAATGTAGGCCCGGGCTCCGCAGCGGTCGCAGCGATCTGCGGCGCTCAAGCGGTGGACCAGTGTGGCGTTCACGTCTGCCTTCTCGATTCTGTCGGGCCAACCGACGGCTGTCGGATCGGCTCTTGCTGTCTGACGTCAAGGTCAGGAGGTCGGTTGACGACTCCTTGCACCTCGTACCAGTGCCAACAGTCAAGCACGCCGGTTCGTTCCCGCGCGCCATTGATATCCATCTGAGACACGCGTGCCGACGACGCCGGTGGGTGTCAGCCGCCTGGACTAACCTGCCAGTGGGCGACGGTAACGACCTTGGTCGGGCTGCTGCCAGACCCGCTGTCCCTCCGGCCGGCGCCCTGCACTTCCCGAAAGTGAGACCCCGTTGGCCTCCCGCAGCACACGCGCGGCCCCCGCCCCCGAGACCTACACAGCCCGCCACCTGCAGGTGCTCGAGGGTCTCGAAGCGGTGCGCAAACGCCCCGGGATGTATATCGGCTCGACCGATCAGCGCGGCCTCATGCACTGCCTGTGGGAGATCATCGACAACTCGGTGGACGAGGCGCTGACCGGCGTTGGCGACCGGATCGAGATCATCCTCGGAGCTGACGGCTCGATCGAGGTCCGGGACAATGGCCGCGGCATCCCCGTCGACGCCGAGCCGCGCACCGGCTTGTCCGGGGTCGAGTTGGTGTTCACCAAGCTGCACGCCGGCGGCAAGTTCGGCGGCGGTTCGTATGCCGCCTCCGGTGGCCTGCACGGCGTCGGTGCGTCGGTCGTCAACGCCCTTTCCTCACGCCTTGACGTCGAGGTCGACCGCGGGGGCAAGACCTATGCGATGAGCTTTCGTCGGGGCGAGCCTGGCGTCTTCGCCGACCCGGTGCACGCTGCGCACAGCCCTCAGGCTCCGTTCACGGCATACGAGACCGGCAGTGAGCTGCGTGTCGTCGGCAAGGCAGGGCGGGGGGTGACTGGAAGCCGCGTGAGGTTCTGGCCGGACGGGCAGGTCTTCATCAAGGGGGCCTCGCTCGACGACGAGATGCTCGCGGCGCGGGCCAGACAGACGTCGTTCCTCGTGCCTGGGCTCGCTCTTGTCGTTCGCGACGAACGCGCTGTCGTTCGCGACGGACGCGCCGAGGAGCACGGCGGCGGGGTGCGCGAGCAGGTCTTCCAACACCTCGGCGGGATCTCGGAGTTCGTCGAGTTCCTCGCCCCCGACCCCGCGGTGACCGCCGTGTGGCGACTTCAGGGCACGGGGAGCTTCACCGAGACCGTGCCAGTGCTCGACACCCGCGGGCAGATGACCGCGACCGAGGTCGAGCGTGAATGCTCCGTCGACATCGCGCTGCGGTGGGGAACCGGCTATGACTCGCGGGTCAGCTCGTTCGCCAACATCATCGCCACCCCCAAGGGGGGGACCCACGTGGCTGGCTTCGACCAGGCGATCCTCAAGGTCTTCCGACGCCAGCTCGAGCTCAACGCTCGTCGGCTCAAGGTCGGCTCCGACAAGGTCGAGAAGGACGACATCTTCGCCGGGCTCACGGCGGTGCTCACGGTCCGGCTGCCCGAGCCGCAGTTCGAGGGCCAGACCAAGGAGGTTCTCGGCACGTCGGCCGTCCGCGCGATCGTCGCCCGGGTCGTGGAGCAGGAGCTCACCGCCCGGCTCACCTCGACGAAGCGCGAGGACAAGGCGCACTCAGCGCTGCTGCTCGACAAGGTCGTCGGGGAGATGAAGGCGCGGATCAGCGCCCGCCAACACAAGGAGACCCAGCGCCGAAAGACCGCCCTGGAGTCCTCGACGCTTCCCGCCAAACTCGCCGATTGCCGCACCCACGACATCGACAAGTCGGAGCTCTTCATCGTCGAGGGCGACAGCGCGCTCGGGACGGCCAAGTTGGCCCGCTCGTCGGACTATCAGGCCTTGCTGCCGATCCGCGGCAAGATCCTCAACGTCCAAAAGGCCTCGGTCTCCGACATGCTCAAGAACGCCGAATGCGCGGCGATCATCCAGGTCATCGGCGCCGGTTCGGGGCGCAGTTTCGACCTCGACGCCGCACGCTACGGCAAGGTCATCATCATGAGTGACGCCGACGTCGACGGCGCCCACATCCGCACCCTGCTGCTCACCCTCTTCTTCAAGTACATGCGTCCGCTCGTGGCTGCAGGCCGGGTGTATGCCGCAATGCCGCCGCTGCACCGGCTGGAGGTCATCGGCGGACCGGGCAGGAAGAACGATTACGTCTACACCTACAGCGAGGCGCAGATGCGGGCGACCCGGGCCGCCTTGGACCGCAAGGGCCGCAAGGTCAAAGAGCCCCCGCAGCGCTATAAGGGTCTAGGCGAGATGGATGCCGATCAGCTGGCGGACACCACGATGGATCCGCGCCACCGCACCCTGCGCAGGGTCACCCTCGGCGAGGCCGAGGAGGCGGCGCGCATCGCCGAAGGGGTGTTTGACCTGCTCATGGGCAACGACGTCGCCCCGCGCAAGGACTTCATCATCGACTCCGCCCGCACGCTGGACCGCGAGCGGATCGACGCCTGATTGGATCGACCGCCCCTTGAGGGGTCAGAGGGGGTCTGAGGGGCCTAAGCGCGTCTGTGCGGAGCGACGGCGATCACCCGAGGGAGGCTGGGGCTCCGGTCGACCGGCGAGAGACAAGTTCGACGGGGAAGATCCGGTCGCCGCCGAACGACTCGTCGAGAAGTCCAAGCTCCGCCAGCATGGCAGACGCGGCGGCCGTCCCTTGGGCCGCGACGTCTTGGCGTACCGTGGTCAGCCCGAAGACCGCGGCGAGTTCGTGGTCGTCGATTCCGATGATCGACAGATCGCCGGGGACGTCGAGGCCCAGTTCTCGCGCCGCGGCCAGAGCGCCCAAGCCCATCTCGTCCGAGGCCGCGAGGATCGCCGTCGGATGCTCGCTTGCCGATAGAAGGCGCAGCGCGCTGCCATGGGCGTCGAATGCGCTCCAATCGGAGTCGAGGACCCACTCATCAGGGCAGGAAAGCCCGTGGCGATCGAGCGTGTCGCGGAAACCGGCGAGACGGTCACTCGGGGTCTGCTTGTGGTCAGCGCCCGACCGCGCCTTTCCGAGATAGGCGATCGAGCGGTGTCCGAGGTCGATGAGGTGTTCGGCCGCGAGAGTGACTGCTGCGAAGTCGTCAATTCTGATGCGGGGCGCGTCCTCGAACGGATAGCCGACGGCGACGACCGGCAGGCCAAGGCGCGTGACGAGGTCGCGTTCGGCGACCTGCATCTCGACATTGATGACGATGAGCCCGTCGACCCGTTTGAAGAGCGACCCCTGGGTCAGAGACAGGCGGGTGATCGGGGACATCTCTAGGTCGATGGGCAGGATGTGATGCTGGTGGTCTCGCAGGGTCTTCTCGATCGAGCTCATGATCGCCGAGAAGAACCATCGCGCAATGAACGGGGTGATGATGCCGACCAGACCAGTGCGCCCCGACGCCAAGCCGGCCGCGGTCGGGCTGGCGATGTAGTCCAGCGCCGCCGCGGCCTTGAAGACCCGGTCGCGGGTCTCGGGATGGACCTTTCCGAGCCCGCGCAGTGCCCGTGACACCGTTGCGTTGGACACCCCGGCCGCCCGGGCGACGTCCGAGATGGTCGGTTGCGTCATGGCCGGTCCTCGGACCCTTCGCACCTCAGCGCCGACAGTGGCAGCGCGGCTGCTCCGGCTCGGGTGCCGGCCAGCCAAGGCGGTGACACTGGCATGGGGTCGGCGAGTTCACCGACGAATGCGCCGTCCTCGTCGGAGTTGATGAAGGCCAACACCACCCACGCGCCGTCGGGGGCCTGGGTCACTTTGGCGGCGTAGAGACTCTCATCGGTCAGCCGGGTCGCCTTGGCGAGGTCGAAAGGTCCGATCGGGCTCGGTGCGGCCACCCACCAGGCGCCTCCCGGTATGCCGCGGGCCCGCCGCTGCGCCGAGAGGTCCGGACCGAGGCAGTTGGCGACCAGCACCCACTGCCCCTCGATCTGGATCACCTGGGGCACCTCGAGCTGGTTGAACCCCGAGCCGGGTGAAGACAACGGCTCGCGGACTTCCCAGTCGACCAGGTCGGCCGACCAGGCATGACCGATCACGCCGGAGTCGTCGTCGGCCACTCCGGCCGCCGACGCGGTGACGAGCATGTGCCAGCCGTCGCGGCCCGGGTCTCGCACCACGAAGGGATCGCGCCAGGGTTGGTCGTCGGCGTTGTCGCCGAAGACCCGATACCACCGAGGGTCCGGGCACACAACCGGCTCGGTCGACACCCGGGCCCAGACGTGCAGGTCGCTCGAGACGGCGTGGCCGATCTGTTGTTGCGCTTCGGCGTGCTGACGGCTCAGGCCGGTATAGAACAGATGCCACTGCTGGTCATCGCCTCGGACGATGGACCCGGTCCAGATGGCCAAGTCGTCGAAGGCCGGCCCGGGGCTGGGGGCGACCACCTCGCCGAGCGGCTCCCACTGGGTGAGGTCCTCGGACACGGCGTGCCGGACCCGCGCGTGGCGGTGACGATCAGCGGGAGCCAGCTCGCGTGCAGCGCTGAGGTGGAAGAGGTGACGGCGCGGGCCGTCATCGACGAGCCAGAAGTCCCACACCCATTGGTCAGGCAGTCGGTGTGACATCGAGTCCCTTCCCGACTGACGAAGGTGGATGGACGAAGGTGGATGACAGAGGGACGCCGGCGTGGATCAGCACGAGCTGGTCGGGGTTGAGTAGGGGCGCCTGGATGCCGATCTCGCCGAGGACGCGTCCGGTCAGACTCACCCCGTGCTCTGCCCACCCGGGGCGGTGAAGGCCCTGAGCCGGGCCGTCCCCGGGCGCTCGGACCCTGACGTGATATGCGCGATCGGGGTCGAGACCCGGCAGGGTGACTCGTCCGGGCGGCCAGCTCAGGGTGAGATCGGTGGCAACCAGGCGATAGATCGCCTCGCTGCCGTCCGTCGCGACGACACCCTCGAGCAGCAAGGCTGGGTTGGGCAGGTCCGCGTGCACGACGTCGCCGCTGTGCAGCAAACCCCGCATCCGCTTGTGGAAGGCGATCCAGGCGCTGAGATCGGACAGCTCGGCCTCGCTGGCCCGGCTCAGGTCCCACTCCACCCCAAGATGCCCCCAGATCGCCGTGCCGGCCCGGAAGTCCAGCTCATGCAGACGCCCGGTGGTGTGGTCGGAGCCCGACCCGACGTGGGTGCCGAGCAGCTCGGGAGGCAACAGGACGCCCGTCCACCGGACCATCCGTTGGCGCTCGTGGGCGTCGATGCAATCCGAGACCCAGACCCGGTCTGCGTGCTCCACGATGCCGAGGTCGAGCCGGCCGCCGCCCCCGCAGCATGACTCGAGCTCCAACCCGGGGTGGCGCTGCTTGAGCTGCGCCATCATCCGATAGACGGCCTGGGTATGGGCGTGCACCCCTGGCCGGAAGTCGGGCCAGTGCCCGGCGTCGACCAGTGCCCGGTTGTGGTCCCACTTGAGAAAGGCGATCCGGTATTCCTGCACGAGGGAGCTGATCCGCTCCAGGATGTGCTCGTATGCCGCCGGGTGAGCGAGGTCCAGGACGTGTTGATGACGCGAGGCAATCCCCGGGCCGTGCTCGGTCTGGAAGATCCACTCCGGATGGGATCGGGCCAGGTCGGAGTCGAGACTGATCATTTCGGGCTCGAACCACAGACCGAACTCCATCCCGAGCGCGTGCACCCGATCAACCAAAGGGTGCAGACCATGTGGCCACACCGTCTCGTCGACGAACCAGTCACCTAGTCCGGCCCTGTCGTCGCGCCGTCCCCGGAACCACCCGTCGTCCAGGACGAAACGCTCGATGCCGATGGCGGCGGCCCGCTCGGCGAGCGCGAGCAGGGGGCCAAGGTCGTGATCGAAGTAGGCGGCTTCCCACGTGTTGAGCAGCACCGGGCGGGCCCGGCGCGGGTGTGTCGGGCGGGCTCGAAGCATGCGGTGCACGCGGTGCGACAACTCGTCGATGCCCTCGCCCCAGGACGCGACGAGCCACGGCGAGGTGTAACTCTCGCCCTCGCGCAGCGTTCCTTCGCCGGGCAGCAGCAACTCGCCGCCGCGCAACACCTTCCACCCCGTGCTGGTGTGCTCGGCCGCGAACACCTGGTTGCCGCTGTCGGCGACGTGGACCCCCCACACCCGGCCGCGACGGAACGCGAAACCGGGAGATCCGGCGAAAAGGATCGTTGCCGAGTCGTGCCCGGGGCGCCCGCCCCAGGACTCGCGGGTCCACCGGCCGATGTCGAAGGGTCGCCGCTGCGGGGTGCGCTCGTGGGTATGCCGTCCGGCCATGTCGAGCAATTCGCCGGCCTCGGCGGGCACGGGCAGCGCCGGTTCAAGATGTAGGACCTCGTACGTCGCGTCCCCGAGGTTGGTCACCGATGCCCGGACCCGCAGCACCCCGCTGGGATGCAATTGCATCTCGGTGCTCACACGCAGCTGACTGGGACGGTCGATCCCGGTACTGCACAGGCGGATCGACCCGTCACGTCCGTCCGGCCACGAGGAGTCGCCAGCCACGTTGATGCTGTGGACGACCTCGTCGAAGGCCACCGACCAGTGCCGCCCGTCGCGACTGCCGAGCAGGCCGGGCCGCCCGAGCCACCCGCTGGAGTGCTGCGGCAGCACGGCGACGGCCGCCTGCGAGCAGATGGCGGAGTCGACATACGGCGGGGTGAGCGCCGGGCCGAAGGCCATCAGGGCGTCCTCGGTGAGTTCTCCGAGGTCAGGGCCCCAGTGCATGATGCTCGGCAACTGACGATCGTCGAGGCGCACGAGGACGCTTGTGCCGCCGCGGCGTAGATGCACGTGGTTCGTCGCCGCCGCGCCCCCGGCAGTCACCCCGTTCACTTTCTCAGCGACCTGACGCCCGACCTGACGCCCGTCATGTGCCCGGGCGCCAATGGGGTCGCAGGATGACATTGGGCACGGGGTCGCTCCCGCACGATTCGGGCTGCTCAGGGCCGGTCTCGACGGTGACGGCGACCTTCTCGCCTGCCTCGGCGACGGGGTCGGTGAGGTCGCAGCGGCCAGCCTGCCACCGCAGCCAGCTTTCGGCAGCCTGCTCCGGCGCGGGCAGATGCATGGCTCCGCGGTCATGACGTGGGCCGAGCGCGGCCGGCGGGAGGGCCCCTTCGGCTGCGGCCGCGAGGATGGCGCCGCCGAGCGATGTGTCGAGACGGGCGAGCATGCGGCCCCAGGGCAGCAGGAGCGCCGTCGGGGCGAAACGGTGCCCCCCGGTATGGCTGGTCTCCCAGACCTGGCCGGGCCACGCGGCCGCGAGCGCAGCGACGATCGGCCGGGCGCGGGTGGCGCAGCACCGGTCGCGTCGCCCGTTGGTGCACACCAGCAGCAGCGGGGTGGGGTCAAGCACGCCGCCGAGCGCGGTGGCGGTGTCGGCCGGATCCTCCAGAACGGTCGCGGTCAGGCCGAACAGTTGCGACGCCTCATAGAGGCGAGCGGTGACCAGCCAGCCGGCCGGACCGGTGCGGGCGATGAGGCAGCGCGGCCCGGCAGACGCCACGGCGTCGGGGCTGTCGGCATGCCGTCCCGGTGTCCGGATCAGTTGGAAACGCCCGCCGAGCTCCTTGGTGTGGGCATCGAGGTGAGCGCCGAGGCCCGGGTCAAGATGCGACTGGATGGCTGCCGATCGGCCCCACGGGCCGGGCTGTTCGAGGGCGACGATGAGATCGGCTCGCGTCGCCGTGCCCCAGGCCGGCGCGTCCGAGGCATCCCAGAGCACCGAGCACGCGGTGCCGGTGCCGGGGAGCGACTCGCCGACGTCGGCGATGCTGCGGCGGGCCGGCACCTCGGTCATGGGGCAACCATAGGCGTCAAGCCCGATCCCCGCGGGGGGCCGTCGCGCCCTCACGCGACGGGTGGTCCGGCAATCGCCGTGACAACGTGCGCCCACGGGATGCCAGATCCATCGCGCCGACCGCTGGCCGCCGGGAGCTCCACGGGGCCACCGTTGGCTGCCGCCGCGCGGGCGGGTACGGGCCCAGCCCACGCCAGCACGAGAGTGTCCTCGCCCTTGAGGAAACGGTGGCAACGTACGCCTCCCGTGCCGCGCCCCTTGGCCGGATACTCGGCATACGGGGTGGCCTTGACAGCGCCGGGCTGGGTGCCGGACAGCGCCCCGGACGTGCCGCTTGCCGTGATGACGACGCCGTCGATGGTTGGATCGAGGACCCCGAACCACATGGCTCGTGCCGTGGGTGTCAACCGGATACCGCTCATGCCTCCCGCTGCCCGCCCCTGCGGGCGGACAGCCGCCGCCGGGAAACGCAGCAGCTGTGCGTCGGTGGTGAGGAAGACGAGATCGAGATCGTCCCGGCCAGCCGGTGCGGCTCCCACGACCGAGTCGCCCGCGCGCAGGGTGATGAGCTCCCAGGAAGGTCTGGCGGGATGGTCCACGGCGACTCGCTTGACGACCCCGAGCGCTGTGCCGAGGGCCAGCGGCGGCGCGTCGTCGGCGAGGGAGGCGAGTGTGAGCGGTTGCTCGCCGCGCGGCAGGTCGAGGTAGGCGGCCAGCGGCGCACCCCCGGACAGGTGCGGCGCGTCGGCCGTCGGCGGGAGCGTGGGCAGCTCGAGCACCGACAACCGCATCATCCGGCCGGCACTCGTGACCAGCCCAACCTCGCCGCGAGCGGTGGCTCGCACCGCACCGACGAGGACGTCGTGGCGGCTGCGGCCACCGCCATTCGGCAGCGCACCGGCGCTGGTCGTGCGGGCCAGCAGCCCGGTGGACGACAGCAGCACCCAACACGGGTCGTCGGCGACCTCGAGAACGAGCTGACCGCGAGCGGGCGCGGGAGCGCTCACTCCGTCCCGCGGTGCGGTGGCCCCAGCCGATTCGAGCAGGACGGTCCGCCGAGGGGTGCCGTGTGTCTTGGCTACCTCGGCAAGCTCATCGGAAACGGTGCGGCGCAACAGGATCGGGTCGGTGAGCAGTGCGCGCAGGCTCTCGATCTCGCGGCGCAATTGGTCCTGCTCACGCTCCAGCTCCAGCCGCGAGAACTTCGTTAATCGCCGCAGCTGGAGGTCGAGGATGTAGGCGGCCTGCGCGTCAGAGAGGTCGAAGACGCTCATCAGCCGGGACTTCGCCGTCGAGGCGTCGTCGCTGGACCGGATCACCGCGATCGCCTCGTCGAGGTCGAGGATCGCCACGAGCAGGCCGTCAACGAGATGCAGGCGTTCCTCGCGTCGGGCCAGCCGATAGGCGGTGCGCCGCCGCACGACATCGATGCGGTGGCCGACGAAGACGACCAGCAGCTCCCGGAGCCCGAGCGTGCGCGGCTGGCCCTCGACGAGTGCCACGTTGTTGATGCCGAAGGAATCCTCCATCGGGGTGAGCCGGTAGAGCTCCTCCAGCACAGCCTCGGGGACGAACCCGTTCTTGATCTCGATGACGAGGCGCAGTCCGTGCTTGCGGTCGGTGAGGTCCTTGAAGTCGGCGATGCCCTGGATCTTCTTGGCTTGGACCAGATCGTGCAGCTTCTCGCGGACCTTCTCGGCGCCGACGAGATAGGGCAGCTCGGTGACGACGATGCCGCGCCGGCGGGGGGTGATGTTCTCGACCCGAGCGGTTGCCCGGGTGCGGAAGCTGCCTCGACCGTTGGCATACGCCTCCCGTATGCCGTCCAACCCGACGATCCGTCCGCCGCCGGGTAGGTCGGGGCCGGGGACGAACCGCATGAGGTCCTCGAGCGTGGCGTCCGGGTGTTCGATGAGGTGCCGCGCGGCGCCGATGACTTCGACGAGATTGTGCGGCGGCATACTCGTGGCCATTCCGACGGCGATCCCGCTCGCTCCGTTGACGAGCAGGTTGGGGAAGGCGGCCGGGAGCACCTCGGGCTGGGTCTGCGTGTCGTCGTAGTTGGGGACGAAATCGACAGTGTCCTCGTCGAGCCCGGCCACCATGAGCAGGGCGGCCTGAGCTATCCGGGCCTCGGTGTACCGCGAGGCCGCCGGGCCGTCGTCGAGTGAGCCGAAGTTGCCGTGTCCGTCGACGAGGGGCAGCCGCATGGTGAACGGCTGAGCTAGCCGCACGAGGGTGTCGTAGATCGCCGAGTCGCCATGCGGGTGGTACTTGCCCATGACCTCGCCGACGATTCTGCTGGACTTGACGTGCGGCCTGTCCGGGCGAAGTCCGAGTTCGCTCATCCCGAAGAGAATCCGCCGCTGCACTGGCTTGAGGCCGTCACGAGCGTCAGGCAACGCTCGGGCGTAGATGACGCTGTAGGAGTATTCGAGGAAGGCAGCCTTCATCTCGTCGGCGACGTCTATGTCGACGATCCGCTCGACGAAGTCGTCGAGGCCCGTGGGGGGCGGGGGAGTGCTGCGTCGGGCCATGCCTGCAGGGGCTCCTGTGCTGCGGGGATCAGTGCCCGCCCATCCTCCCCCACTGGGCGGACTCGGCCTACTCGCGACCCGCCGGACGGACCCCGAATCGGACCCCGAATCGGCCCCAGTGGGTGATTTCAGCGGCGTCCCGTCGGCCGCGGCGTAGGCTCGGGCTCTTGGGGTGCGGCACGGCATACCCGAGGCTGACCACCCCCACGAGTCGTCGATTAGCTGGGATGCTGAAGGCCGCCCGCACCGTGTCGTGCCGATCTGCAGGCACCCCGAAGAAGCAGCCGCCCACCCCCTCATCGACGGCGGTCAGCAGCACGAGCAGCGCCGCCATCCCGGTGTCGACGTCCCAGTAGGGCACTGGCCAGCGGGCCGGGTCGCGGTCGACCCACCCCTTGTCGGCCTCGGCATACCGATCAAAGTAGGCGTCGGGGTCGGACAGACAGAGCACGAGCACGGGAGCTGTCTGAAGCCCACGCAGCCAGGGGTCGCGGTCACTCGGGTTGTCCGCGGTGGCCGACCAGAAGGCGCTTCGCTCGGCCGTCGAGCGAAGCACGACGAAGTCCCAGCCCTGGCTGAAACCAGCGCTCGGCGCTCGGGTGGCGGCAGCCAGACAGCGGCGCAGCATGTCATCGCCGATATCGCGCTCGGTGTCATAGCGACGGACCATGCGCCGCCGCCGGATCGCTTCGCCCAGTTCCATCCCGCGATCGTCCCATCCGGGCCTGCCCGCGCGTTGGACAGCCGCGTCGGGTGCCGGACATGGAATCATGGCTCCCGTGCCCAGCAAAGCCGGACACCACCGCCACCCTGCGCCTGAGGGGTCGGAAGGGTCTGCCACCTTCGCCGAATCGCCCACCGAGTCACTGAACCTGCCGTTGGCCTACCGCGCCGATTGGGAGGCCGACGTCGTGCTCAGTGACGGCTCGGTCGCGCACCTGCGACCGATCCTGCCGTCCGACGCCGCGGCGTTGCGTGAGTTCCACGCGGGCCAGTCGGAGGAGTCGATCTATCTGCGCTTCTTCGCCCCGCTGCGGGAGCTTTCAGATCGTGATGTCGAGCGTTTCACCGTCATCGACTACGACGAGCGGGTCGCGCTCATCGTCTCGCTCGGACCCAAGATCATCGGCGTGGGACGTTATGACCTGATCGACTCCAGGACCGCCGAAGTGGCCTTCAATGTCTCGGATCACTACCAGGGCAAGGGGATCGGCTCGATTCTGCTGGAGCATCTCGCGCTGGTCGGCTGGGAGTCGGGGGTGACCCGGTTCGTCGCCGAGGTGCTTCCTCAGAACCGCAAGATGATCAACGTCTTCCGAGAGGCCGGCTACAACGTCAAACACCGCCTCGAAGACGGCGTCATCTCGCTGTCGTTCGACATCACTCCAACGGCAGCGTCGACGGCCGTGCGGATCACCCGCGAGCACCGATCCGAGGCCATCAGCGTCGGTGGCTTCCTCACCCCGCGGTCGGTCGCCGTCGTCGGGGCCAGCCGGCGCGAGTTCTCCATCGGCCACACCTTCCTGAAGAACATCGTCGAAGGCGGCTTCACCGGCCGCGTGTATGCCGTCAACCCCAACGCCAAGCGGGTGATGGGGCTCAAGGCCTACCAGAGCATCTCCGACATCCCGGGCACGGTCGACCTCGTCGTCGTCGCCGTCGCGGCGCCCGACGTCATCGAACTCGTTGAGGCCTGCGCCGCCAAGGGAGCCCGCGCGCTCGTGGTGCCTTCCGCGCACTTCGCCGAGGATGGCGAGCGGGGGTGGAAGCTGCAGGCCAAGCTGCGCAAACGGGCGCGCCGGGCCGGGCTGCGTGTCGTCGGTCCGAACTCCTTCGGGGTCATCAACAACCACCCCGACGTCCGTCTCAACGCCTCGCTGGCTCCGACCCTGCCGCCGCGGGGGTCCTTCGGGCTCTTCGCACAGAGCGGCGCCCTGGGGATCGCCGTGCTCGCCTCGGCTGCCAGGCGTGGCCTCGGGGTGTCGGTCTTCGCCTCGGCCGGCAACCGCGTCGACGTCTCCGGTAACGACCTCATGCAGTATTGGATCGACGATCAGCACACCGACGCGGTCGGGCTCTATGTCGAGTCGATCGGTAACCCACGCAAGTTCGTCCGGATCGCCCGCCACTTGGCCAGCACCAAGCCAGTCATCGTGGTCAAGTCGGCGTCGTCGCACCTCGGCGAGGCTCCCGGGCATCTCATCCGACACAACCGGGTCAGCCAGGACGCCTTCGACGCGATGCTGCGTCAATCGGGTGTCATCCGGGCCGAGAACATCCACCAGCTCTTCGACATCGCTCAGCTCGTCGTCCACCAGCCGCTGCCCGCCGGTGACCGGGTCGCCGTCGTCACCAACTCCGACGCACTCGGCGCGCTGACGGCCCAGGCGGCCGTCAGCTGGGGACTCAAAGTCACGCACTCCGCCACGGTGTCTCCGGAGGCGGGTGCCGACGAGTTTGCGTTGGCGATGCGCGGGGCCTTCGACGACGAGGCCGTCGACACGGTCATCGCCTCGTTCATCCCGCCCATCTACACCGATGACGAGTTGGTCGCCGCAGCCGTCCGTGAGGAAGCTCGCCGAACCACCAAGACCTGCACGGCGACCTTCCTCGGCATGCGAGGGGTGACCGAACAGTTGGCGATGACCACGACGGGGTTGCACCGCCGCGTCGTGCCGGCCTATCCGATGCCCGAGGACGCGGTGCGCGCGGTCGCCGCCGCAACGCGCTACGCGCAGTGGCGGGCTCGCGACAAGGGGACGAGCGACACCCCCGACGGCATCCTCCCGGAAGCCGTCGAGGAGGTCATCGACGAGGTCCTGGCCGATGCCCCCGATGGCCGGGCGCTCACCCAGCCCGAGTGCATCAGGTTGCTCGCGGCATACGGGATCGAGCTGTGGCCGGAGGAGATCGTCGAGACGTCGGAGGAGGCCATCGCTGCGGCCGAGCGGGTGGGCTATCCGGTCATCCTCAAGGCGGTTGCCCCGGCCATGCGTCACCAGGTAGGCGTGACCGGTGTTCGATTGGACCTTGCCTCAGCCGGCGCCGTCCAGGAGGCTCATCGATCGTTGGTCAACCGGCTGGGAAGTCTGATCGCCGACCGGTTCGCCGTCCAGGCGATGTCTCCGCCGGGGGTGTCCTGCGTCATCAGCAGCACCGAGGACCCGCTCTTCGGGCCAGTCGTGGCGTTCTCGGTGGCCGGCCCGCCGACCGACCTGCTCGGCGACATCGGCTATCGCATCCCGCCGCTGACCGACGTCGACGTCAACGACCTCATCTTCTCGGTCAAGGCTGCGCCGCTGCTCGTCGGACACAAGGGCAAAGAGCCGATCCATCTGGACGCCCTGCGCGACCTCCTCGCACGTGTCGCCGTCCTCGCCGACAATCATCCGACGATCGCCTCGCTGTCCCTGCAACCGGTCAACTGCTGGGGAGCCGGCGTCGACGTCCTCGGCGCCGAGATCACCCTCGGCCCGGCTCTCACCCGCAAGGACGCGAGCCGTCGCGCGATGACCTGACAGCCGCCTCGGGGGGAGCGGTCTCGCCTGCCTCGGCGGGAGTGCGAGGATGTCGCCATGCGGAAAATGCCCCGTGAGGTCCCCGGCTTCAGCCTGCCCGCCGAACTGCGCGCGGACATCCAACACGCGGGCTACTACCCGGCCCTGGTCGCCGACGTCGTCGCCGCCACCCTTGCGGGGGACTCCGTCGAGGCGCACCTGGTCCACCAGGAGACCACATTCGACCAAGACACGGTCCGCCGTCACATCACCGTCCTCGTGATCACCGCCCACAAACTGGTCATCGTCCACGCCGACGATCACGACGACCACGACGACCGATCCGTGGCCACCGCGACGAGCGAGAGCGTGCCGCTGCGGGCCGTTCGGGGGGTCATGCTCGCTCACGTCGTCGCCAACCCCGACTCGTATGTCCCCGGCACTCTCGGGCGTGAGCTGACCCTCACCCTGGGCTGGGGTGCGGTGAGCCGGCTCGATGTCGTGCCGGCCTCATGCGGAGACCCGGCCTGCGACGCCGACCACGGCTTCGAGGGCACCCTCGCCGCAGACGACATCTCGCTGCGGATCAGCGCCGACGCCGACGGCGACGCAGCCCTCGATCGAGCCATGCACTTCGCCGGGCGGCTGTCGGCAACGATCGGTCGCTGAGATGGCTGCGGGCCTTCTCCCGCCGCCGGGAGCGGGAACCCTCGCGTCGGTCCTCCCGTCCGTTGTCACGGCCCTCGGTTCCACCCGGTATGCCGCCCGCCCCGTGCTGCCGCTGGCTCCCGCTCGCCGCGCGGTCGTCGTGCTCGTCGACGGCCTGGGAGAGACCCTCGTCCGGCAGCGGGCTGGTCACGCGCCGTTCCTGCGCGGGGGCCTGTCGACGGCATACAGCCTGGCCTGCGGTTTCCCGTCGACGACCGCGACCTCGATGGGTTCGTTCGGCACGGGGCTGCCGCCGGGAGCCCACGGCCTGGTCGGCTATGAGGTGCTCGACCCAGAGACCGACCGGATCCTCAACGAGCTGAGCTGGCAGGACGGCCCTGACCCGTTCCGCTGGCAGCCCGAGCCGACCGTGTTCCAGGCAGCCGAGTCCGACGGCATCCCGGTCACCAGGATCGGGCCCGGATTCTTCGACGGGTCCGGGCTGACCAATGCGGCGTTGCGTGGCGGGAGATTCCGGGCGGCCTACGCCCTGGGCGTGCGGGTCGACGAGGCGCTTGCCGCCGTGCGGGCGACCCCGCGCGCGCTGGTCTATCTCTATTGGGGAGACGTGGACAAGATCGGGCACGTCCACGGTCCCCGGTCGATCGAGTGGGGCGAGGAGGTCGAACGCGTCGACGCCGAGCTCGCTCGGCTGGTGGCATCGGTGCCCGCCGACACGGCGGTCCTGATCACCGCCGACCACGGGATGATCGAGATCCCCTTCGAGCGACGCGTCGATCTGGCCGACGAACCGAGCCTGCTCGGGGGGGTTCGGCACGTCGGCGGCGAGCCGCGCGCCGTCCAGCTCTACTGCGAGCCCGGCGCCGAGCAGGACGTGTATGCCGCCTGGTCCGAGCGGTTCGGGGCAGCAGCGCTCGTCACGCGCCGCGCGGTGGCGGTGCGCGAGGGGATGTTCGGGCCGCCCGAACAGGTGGAGGCGCGGGTGCTTCCGCGTATCGGGGATGTCCTGGTGTCCTGCATCGAGTCGATCGCGATCGTCGATTCGCGCAGGATGCGCCCGGAACTGCTCGAGCTGGTCGGGTTGCACGGGTCGGTGAGCGAAGCCGAGACCGCGATCCCACTGTTCCACTGGCCCGCTCGCACGGCATAGGGTCGGCGTCTGTGGCTGAGTTGGTCTTCTTCTCCGGGACGATGGATTCGGGCAAGTCCACCCTGGCGTTGCAGATGGAGCACAACCACACGGCCCGCGGCAAGGGCGGGCTCATCTTCACCAAACACGACCGGGCCGGCACGGCGGTCGTCTCCTCGCGCCTGGGGCTCTCCCGGGCGGCGATCGAGGTGACCGATGAGCTCGACTTCTGGGACACCGTCGTCGCTTCGGTCACGGGCGGCCGGCGGGTCGACTTTCTCATCTGTGACGAGGCCCAGTTCTACACTCCGCGCCAGATCGAACAGTTGGCCCGCATCGTCGACGAGATGGGCATCGACGTCTTCGCGTTCGGGATCATGTCCGACTTCCGCACCGTGCTCTTCCCCGGCTCTCGCCGGCTCGTCGAGCTCGCCGACAGGATCCAGGTGCTGCAGGTCGAGGCGCTGTGCTGGTGCGGTGCCCGGGCGACCCACAACGCGCGCGTCGTCGACGGCAACATGGTCATCGAGGGTGACCAGGTCGTTGTCGGCGACACCGACCACGGCCGCGCTGGCGTCGTCGAATACGAAGTTCTCTGCCGACGGCATTACATGCGGCGGATGACCGCGTATGCCGCCCGAGCGGCGGCATTGTCGCCGGACGTGCTGCCCTTCGACCTGGCCCAGGATGGCGGCCGTCCCGAATGACGATCACTCGCCGGACGATCACTCCCCGGCCGACCACCCGCCGGTCGATCACTGGCCGGCCGGATCCGATGAGCCGCCGCGGCATACCGGCAGTCAGCTGGGGGGGTCTGCCTTGGTCTTCGTGCCGAAGACGATGTCGTCCCAGGTCGGCACCGAAGGGCGCCCGGTGCGGCGGGCCGGCCGGGCCGGGCGGGCCTGCTCGGACGCGGGGTTGATCGGCGTGGGCTCGTCATTCTCAGGCACGACGTCGGGCTCGGCGTCCGGCACGGCGTGGGTGGCCTCGGGTTCGGCAACCTCGGGCTCGGCAACCTCGGATTCGATGGCTTCCGGTTCGGTGACCTCGGGTTCGATGACCTCAGTCTCAGCAACCTCGGGTTCGGCAACCTCGGCAGGCATGACCTCGGGCCCGGTGGCAGGCATCTGGTCAGGCATCGGAAGGGCAGCCGGTTCCGTGCCGCGGCGACGGCCGGTGGGCCGGCGTCCGCGGGCTGCCGAACGCTCTCGCATCGCCGTGACGAGGTCGAGCGGATCAGCGGTGCGGTGCCGCCGGGGCATGCTCTGGATGCCGCCCTCCGCCTCGACGTCGTAGACCGGCGCCTCCTCGGGCACCGGCGCGTCGGCGGCAGCAGGCTCCTCCTCGCTCAACCACTTCGCCTCGTCGTCCTTGGCGTTCAGCGATCTGGAGGCGACGTCGAAATCCCAGGCGGCCTGCCGCTGGCGACCGCCGGCCACGAACGACACGACGACGGTCCATTCGGGCCCAGCGCGGCGCCACGCGTCCCACTCGACTGAGTCGGCGGCCACACCCCGGGCGTGCAGGCGGGAGGCGACCCGCTGTTGCAAGGAGTCTGACACCCCCCGGCCGCGGTGGCGGAGGCCGACCGCACGAGCCATCCCGGCGACGTATTCGCGCTCGGCAAGGATGGGCCCTTCGTACTTGCGCACCTTCTCGATGGTCCAGCCGCTGCGCTCTGCGACCTCGAGAGCCGTCAGCCCGGACCTCACCATGCTCTGCACATCGCGGGGGCGCACCCCACCATCGATCTCGATCTGCAGTTGGCCGAGCCGCGGCCGATCACGACGCGCCGCGGCTCGCAGAGACTCGTCTAACGGCACGCGGAAACGGTCACCGTCGACGCTCGCGAGCAGCAGGTGCCCGCCGTCCTCGTCGACGCCGATGAGCCGCAGGTCCTGCATGAGTCACTCCCGGGGCCGAGGTCAGACGCGTCATCCGACTCTCTCACCCCGCGGCATGCCGGGGAAGCGGCCACGCCGCGCTAGGTTGTCGACATCATGACCGTCTCCCGCCCCACCGCGCCCGACGCCGCTGCGGATGAGGAAACCCTCGCCGAGCTCGAGGCCCTGGCCGTCGACTTCGCGGAGGCCGCCGCCCGGCTCATTCGCGACGAACGACCGGGTGATCTGGGGGCGCAATCCAAGACGTCTCGCACCGACGTCGTCACCGTCATGGACACCCGCTCCGAAGAGTTCCTGCGCGACCGAATACTCACGGCCCGTCCGCGGGACGGTCTGCTCGGGGAGGAGGGCTCGGCGAGCCCGTCACAGACGGGACTGACCTGGGTCATCGACCCGATCGACGGCACGACGAACTACCTCTACGGCATGCCCCTGTATGCCGTCTCCGTGGCTGTCGTGGTCGGCAATCCGTCGGAGCCCGGGTGGCGCCCGGTCGTGGGGGCGGTGTGCTCGCCCGGCATGGGCGTCACCTGGTCGGCTCGTGCTCGTGGCGGCGCCCGGTCCGCCGCGATCGGTGGGGGCACGCCGCGAGAGGTGGCCGTCGGCGGCGCCACCGAGCTCGCTCAGGGGCTGGTGGGGACCGGATTCGGTTACCAGGCCGCCGTCCGCGCCGAGCAGGCCGCGGTGCTCACGACCGTCTTGCCGAGGGTCCGCGACATCCGGCGGCTCGGCAGTGCGGCTGTCGACCTGTGCCTGGTCGGCGACGGCCGCCTCGACGCCTATTACGAGTCGGGTCTCAAGCCGTGGGACCTCGCGGCCGGCTGGCTCATCGTCACCGAGGCCGGTGGCGTGGTGTCAGGACCAGGCGGGGCCGACCCTGACGTCACCTTGACCGTGGCCGGGAACCGCATGGTGCACGATCAGCTGCGCGAGCTCGTCGATCCGTGACAGACTCCGGCGGACTCGCCGGAATATTCGTTATGCGGACACGATGTGTATTTATCGGGCGGATGAGGCACAATCTGCCCCCGCAGGGCCTTCGTAACTGATCTCGACCCAGCCGGGAACGACTCCGGGCGTCGGGGCGTAGGCTGCCGCGAGCCCCCTTGCTGGCCGGATGTGACTGAGGAGATCAAACGGGATGGCGACCGACTACGACGCACCGCGTAAGACCGATGACGACCTGTCCGAGGACTCCCTCGAAGAGCTCAAAGCCAGGAGGGTCGACAAGACGTCTTCAAGCGTCGACGTCGACGAGGCCGAGCAGGCCGAAGGCTTCGAGCTGCCCGGTGCTGACCTCTCCGGTGAGGAGTTGTCCTACCGCGTGATCCCGCGGCAGGCCGACGAGTTCACCTGCTCGCGGTGCTTCCTCGTGCACCACCGCAGTCAGCTCGCCAAGTCGACCGGCGGCCAGATGATCTGCCGGGAGTGCGTGGCCTGATGGCCGAGCTGCCGGTCCTCCTGCGCCGGCTCGACCCGCAGTTGCCGATTCCGGCATCCGCTCGGCCAGGGGACGCCGGAGTCGATCTCTACGCTCGGGTCGACATCGACCTGGCGCCTGGGGAACGCTCGCTCGTCCCCACCGGCGTGGCGATCGCACTACCCGACGGGTATGCCGCCTTCACCCACCCCCGCTCGGGCTTGGCCGCACGGCATGGGATCACTCTCGTCAACGCCCCGGGCACGATCGACGCGGGGTACCGGGGCGAGATCATGGTCAACGTCGTCAACCTCGACCCACGGGAGGAGTTCCGGATCGCTCGTGGCGATCGGATTGCACAGCTCGTGGTGCAGCGCGTCGAACAGGTCCGGTTCGTTGAGGTCGATTCGCTCCCGGAGAGTGTTCGGGGGGAGACTGGCCACGGCGCCAGCGGTGGTTTCGGCGGCTGACCTCCAGGCGATCGCTCGGCGGCTTCGGTGACGCACCTCAAGCAGCAAAGGACTACCCAGTGGGACTCTTCGGACGCAAGCGCGACCTGCCTGACCCGGCTGAGGACGCTGAGGCAGCGGCCGCTGCCGGCGCACACGCGCCATACGGAAGCGAGGATGCGCCCGATGGGGCAGCTGACGACGACGTGTCCGAGGCGCCGGTGAGTCGGCTGCGGGGCCCGTTCGACCGTTCCGAGGTCACCGATGTCGGCAACTATCTCGACCTGGGAGCGCTGATGATCGCGCAGGTCGACGGGCTGGTGCTTGCCCTGGAGATGGACGAGGCTGCCGGGAAGCCCGTGAGCGTCCAACTGCAGCTCGGCGCTTCCGCTGCCCAGCTGCAGGCGTATGCCGCCCCCCGCACCGAGGGGATCTGGCCGGAGATCCGGGTCGAGATCGTCGAGGCCGTCGTGGCTGACGGAGGTCTGGCTGACGCGGCGGACGGGGCCTTCGGCAAGGAGCTCCACGTTCACCCGCGCGGCGGTGCACCGATGCGTTTCATCGGTATCGACGGGCCGCGCTGGTTCCTGCGGGCGGTCCTCTCGGGACCGGCCGCTGTCAACGACGCGGCCGCCGCGCCGCTGATCGAGGCTATCCGGGCGACGGTCGTCGTCCGAGGAGCAGAGGCGATGCCGCCGCGCGAGTTGTTGCCCCTGGTGGTGCCGCAGCTTGAGCAGGCGGAGCCTGAGACCTCCCCTGCCGTCGACGAGCCGCAGAGTGCCGACGACCTTCGCCCGTTCGCCCGAGGTCCAGAGATCACCGAGGTGCACTGACGTGGCGACCGAACCGGGGGCTCCTGGGGGGTTGGCTCGGCGTCTGCTCGAGCGACTGACCAAGACCTCGGTCCAGCTTGACGCCGATGAACTGCACGACACGAGCGTGAGCCTCGGCGCGACACCGATCGCAGAGCTTGTCGAGCGGCAGCGGGCGACCGTCGTCGGGGAGGTGCGATCGGTCGCCCTTCGACCTCAGGTGCAGGTGGCAGCCCTCGTCGTCGAGCTCTTCGACGGGACCGATGCGATCACGTTGGTCTGGCTTGGTCGTCGCGCGATCGTCGGGATCGAGCCAGGGGTGATACTGCGCGTCCAGGGGCGGGTGACCCAACTTCGCGGGGTCAGGACGATCTACAACCCCGCCTACGAGATCGTGCCCCAGGATGTCTGAGCCCGCAGGGGCCGACAGGAACGAGCCCTTCCTTACGGTCGAACAGTTGTTGCGCGCCCGGCTCACCGCGGCGTTCGGCGGCTGGCGGGGGGCACTGGAGTCGGCGATTCCTACCGTCGCCTTCGTCGTCACGTGGAATCGGACCGCCGAGGTGACGGTGGCCGCGCTGGCTGCGATCGTCGTGGCTGCGGGGGTCGCGGCAGTGCGGTTGGTCCAAGGGCAGACATTGCGTTATGTCGGGTTGTCGGTCCTGGCGGTCGCGGTCGCCGGCTTCTTCGCCGCCCGGACCGGTCGCGCTCAGGATGCTTTCCTGCCCGGGATGATCCAGACCGGCTTCTCCCTGCTGCTGTTCACGGTGACCAACCTCGTGCGCTGGCCCCTCTTCGGCTTTCTCATCGCTGCCGGCGATCCCGAGCTTGTCGAAGCGTCGGCGCGGGTCCGCTCGTCCGGTTCCCGTGCAGCGCGGGCAGCGCGCAGCCGCCTCGAGGAGAGCGAGCGAGCCGCGGCGGAGGTCGCCGAGCAGGCCGACGCGGCTGCGGTCACGGCAGCCTTCACCTCGTGGCGTCGGCACGAGGGCATCGTGCGGGTGGCCAGCCGACTCGGATGGGTGCTCGTCGGTCTCGCGGTGGTGCGCCTGTCGGTCCAGATCCCGCTCTATCTGCAGGGCCAGGTCGAGGCTCTCGGGATCGCCAAGCTCGTGCTCGGCTGGCCGGCCTACCTGGGGGCGGTCGGCGTCGGAGCGCTGATGTTGTTACGGGGCCACACCCCCCTGGACACTCCGCGGCGCTGACCCGGCTGCCGCGCCCGGCGCGGCATACAGGTTGTCAGGCGTCGTTTTCGTCGTCGTGCTGGCCGCGGGGCAGGTGGCCAGGCGAGAGCAGGTTCTCAAGCTCGTCTTCCATGTCGCGGGCCGCGATGAAAAGCAACTCGTCATGGGGCTCGAGGGCGTCGTCACGGGTGGGCGCCAGCGGGCGGCTCTCGCGGATGATGCCGACGAGCACGGTCTCGCGGGGCCACGGGATGTCGCCGACCCGCGCGCCGGCGAAGGGGCTGTTGGGCGGCAGAGTCATCTCCACCATCGACGTCTTGGCCTGGCGGAACTCGAAGACGCGTACGAGGTCGCCGATGCTCACTGCCTCCTCGACGAGCGCGGTCATCAGCCGTGGGGTCGACACGGCGACATCGACACCCCACGACTCGTCGAACATCCACTCATTGCGCGGGTTGTTGACCCGGGCCACCGTGCGCGGCACCCCGAACTCCGTCTTGGCCAGCAGCGAGACGACCAGGTTGGCCTTGTCATCGCCGGTTGCGGCGACGACGACGTCGCACTCGTGCAGCCGCGCCTCCTCGAGAGAGGCCAGCTCGCACGCGTCGGCCCTCAGCCAGGTCGCCTCGGGAACCCGTGAGGTGATGGTGTCGTCGGCGCCCCGGTCGACGAGCAGCACCTGGTGACCGTTGTGCAGCAACTCGCGGGCAATCGAGCGGCCGACGCTACCGGCTCCGGCGATGACGACGCGCATGGACACTCCTAGTCGGTGGGTGGCCCTATTCGGTGGGTGGCATTGCGGCGAAGGTGCGCTCCAGCCGCGTCAGGTCGGCCGCGAGGGCAGCCACGTGCACGAAGTCGCCATCTTGGAGCACGGTCGACGGCGTGGGCACGAGCCCGTCGCCCAGGCGGGTGAGGAACGCCACCCGTGTTTCGGCCAGGCGCTCGACCTCGGGGATCGGCTTGCCCACCCACCCGCTCGACACGGGCACCTCGGCGAGGACCACCTTGCCGCTCGGGTCGGTGAACGCCGGCACCGACCCCTGGGGAAGTAGCCGGTGGATGATCTGGTCGGCCGTCCAGCGGACCGTCGCCACGGTCGGGATCCCGAGCCGCTGGTAGACCGCAGCGCGCCGCGGGTCGTAGATGCGGGCGGCGACGTGCTCGACACCGAAGGTTTCGCGGGCGACGCGGGCGGCGAGGATGTTGGAGTTGTCTCCGCTGGACACCGCAGCGAACGCGTACGCCTGGCGGATGCCGGCGGCGACGAGCACCCCACGGTCGAAGCCCATCCCGGTGACCGTCTTGCCCTCGAAGCTGCTGCCCAGGCGCCGGAACGACGTGGCGTCCATGTCGATAACCGCAACGTCATAGCCGCCGTCGGACAGGCTCCGGGCGAGGGTAGCCCCGACGCGGCCGCAGCCCATGATGACGAAATGCACGGTTCGACGCTACACCGCGCCCGCGCGGCGCGCGGCATACGATGTCGGTCGTGCCCAGATCCGGACAGGTGGTCAAGCGCATCCTCCTCGGGCGTGCGATGCGCAGCGACCGTCTCGGGGAGACCCTGCTACCCAAGAGGCTGGCCCTGCCGGTCTTTGCCAGCGACGCGCTGTCCTCCAACGCCTACGCGCCCGACGAGATCCTGCTCACTCTCGGCATGGCCGGCGGGGCCTTCATGGCGACCAACTCGCTCGGCGTGACCGCGGGGGTCGTCGTGGTGATGCTCGTCGTCGTCGCGTCCTACCGCCAGAACGTCCGCGCCTATCCGAGCGGCGGCGGGGACTACGAGGTGGCGACGGTCAACCTCGGACCGCGGGCCGGCTTGACGGTGGCCAGCGCGCTGCTCGTCGACTACGTTCTCACCGTCGCGGTGTCGATCTCCTCGGGTGTGCAGTATGCCGCGACGGCCTTGCCTTCCCTACGTGGCCAGGAGGTGCCGCTCGCGGTGGCGCTCGTGGTGCTGCTCATGGCCATGAACCTGCGGGGGATCCGCGAATCGGGCAAGGCCTTCGCCGTGCCGGTCTACGCGTTCATGGTGAGCGTCATCGGCATGGGGATCTACGGGCTGGTGCAGCTGGCGACCGGGCGACTGGGGACGGCCGAGTCGGCGGCCTTGGAACTGCTGCCCGAGCCCGGGATGGAACAGCTCGCGGGAATCGCGATGGTCTTCCTGTTGTTGCGGGCCTTCTCCTCGGGGTGTGCTGCCCTGACCGGCGTCGAGGCGATCTCCAATGGGGTGCCCGCCTTCCAGAAGCCCAAGAGCAAGAACGCGGCGACGACGCTGCTGCTCATGGGAGTGCTGTCGGTGACGATGCTCTCGCTCAACGTCTTCCTCGCCGGTAAGGCCGGCATCAAGTTCGCGCACCACCCCGGTGAGCAGTTGTTGCGGGACGGGGTTCCGGTCGGCGACAGCTACATCCAGGACCCTGTCCTGGGTCAGTTGGCGCGCGTCGTCTTCGGAGGTTTCGGCGCGGGCGCCGTCGTCATCTCCGTGGTGACCGGCTTCATCCTCGTGCTGGCGGCCAACACGGCGTTCAACGGGTTCCCGGTGCTCGGGTCCATCCTCGCCAAGGACGGATTCCTGCCGAGACAGTTGCACACCCGCGGCGACCGGCTCGCCTTCTCCAACGGGATCATGATCCTCGCCGCCGCCGCGATCGGGCTCATCGTGGCCTATGAGGCCAAGGTCACCGAACTCATCAACCTCTATATCGTCGGGGTCTTCGTGTCCTTCACCGTCAGCCAGATCGGGATGGTCAGACACTGGAATCGGCACCTCGCCGTCGAGCAGGACCCGCGGGTGCGCCGCCAGATGCGCAGCAGCCGGGTCATCAACATCGTCGGTGCAGCGATGTCGGGCCTCGTGCTCATGGTCGTATTGCTGACCAAGTTCAACCTCGGGGCGAAGTGGGCGTTGCTGGGCATGGCGATCCTCTTCGCGATGATGCTCGGCATCAACCGGCACTATCGAGCGGTCAGTCAAGAGCTCAGCCTGCGTGATGAGGGCGAGTCGATTCTCCCCAGCCGGGTCCACGCGATCGTCTTGGTCGCCACGCTGCACAAGCCCGCGATGCGGGCCATTGCCTATGCCCGCGCCACCCGCCCCTCGGTGCTCGAAGCGATCACCGTCGAGGTCGACCCGGAGCGCACCGCCGAGTTGCGCCGGGCCTGGATCGAGCGCGAAGTGCCGATCACCCTGAAGATCATCGCCTCGCCCTACCGAGAGATCACCCGACCAGTCGTCGACTACGTCACCTCGTTGCGCAGCGGCAACCCCCGAGATGTCGTGATCGTCTACGTCCCGGAGTATGTCGTCGGGCATTGGTATGAGCAGCTCTTGCACAACCAGAGCGCGCTGCGGCTGCGGGTTCGCCTGCACTTCATCCCGGGAGTCATGGTCGCGAGCGTGCCGTGGCAGCTTCGCTCCTCGGAGGGTCAGGACACCGAGTGGTATGACCGGCCGATGACCGGACGCGCCGGGAACATCGTCCCGTGAGCGGCGCATGACACGGTCCCACGGCGGCCGGTCACGGGGGCGGAATCGCCCCGGGGTTGGGCGTCGGGACCGGTATGCCGGGCCGCGGGCCGCCGCCGCTCGGGGTGAGTCGCTGGTCGGGACGGTCATCGAGGTCGAGGTCGGCTCCGTCGCGCACGGCGGGTTCTGCGTCGCCCGGCACGAGGGTCGCGTCGTCTTCGTGCGGCATACGATGCCGGGGGAGCGAGTCCGGGCAAGGGTGACCGAGGGTGGCACTGAGAATCGCTTCCTGCGGGCCGATGCGGTCGAGATCCTGACCGCCGCTGCCGAGCGAGTCGATCCGCGATGCCGCCATGCCGGGCCGGGCGGATGCGGCGGGTGCGACTGGCAACATGTGTCCCTACCCGCCCAGCGGGAGTTGAAGGCGGCCGTCGTCGAGGAACAGTTGCGGCGGCTGGCAGGGCTCGAGCGGCCGGTGCGGGTCGAGGCGTTGCCCGGAGACGACTCGGGGTTCCATTGGCGCACCCGGATGGAGTTCGCCGTCGGGCCTGACGGGCGCGCGGGCCTGCGACCACATCGCTCGCACGCGGTGCTGCCGATCACCGAATGTCCGATCGCGCACCCTGACCTGCTCACCACGGACGTGCTCGGACAGGACTGGACCGGCGAGCGGGCGCTCGACGTGGTCGTCGCCGATTCCGGGACGGTGGTTGTGCCGGTGCCGAGTGGCGGAAGCGGCCCGGAGATCACCCAGCTGGTAGCGGCCGATCGGTGGTCGGGTGAGCTGCGCCTGGCGGCACGGGGTTTCTGGCAGGTGCACCCGAGCGCGGCGGCGGCCCTGGTGGACCGAGTGCTCGGCGGGCTTGCTGCGCAGCGCGGAGAGCGGGTGCTCGACCTTTATGCCGGGGTGGGGCTGTTTGCCCTCGCCCTCGCCGATGCGGTGGGGGCCTCGGGCGCGGTGCACGCCGTCGAGAGTGACGCGCGGGCGGTCGCCGACGGCATGGGGAACGCGGTGGATCGACCGTGGGTGAGCTTCCGTCAGGCGCGCGTCGAGCAGGCGGCGGCGACGCTGCCCAGCGCCGACCTGGTCGTGCTGGATCCTCCCCGGACCGGGGCGGGACGCGCGGTCATCGAGGCCGTATGCCGCCTGAAGCCTCGCGCGATCGCCTATGTGGCGTGCGATCCGGCGGCGTTGGCCCGTGACCTGGCCTACGCGCGGGACGGCGGCTACGTGCTCGCTGACCTCACGGCATACGACCTGTTCCCGATGACCCAACACGGGAGTGGCCGAGAGTGCCGACCTGCGGAGCGTGGCGCCCCCGGCGGCGCCGGCCTGGCCCCCCCCGGGCGGGTCCGGCCCTTTGGCCACCCGGCCCTCCCCGGCCCCGAGACACCCCCCACCGACCCCCCCCCCCCGATGACCCAACACGTGGAATGCGTGGCGCTGCTGCAGCCCGCGGCCCCTCAGCGCCGAGATTGACGTTGCGGCCGCCAGACCCGGCGATTCCTGCACCCAACGTCAATCTCGGCGGCTCGGGGGAGGGGCGGAGAGCGCAGGGGGGATGGAAGGATCAGGGGAGACGTGCTAATTTATCTTGACGTCAAGATATCTAGGTGACCGACAACGTAGTGAGGAAGGATCCGACGTGGGCAACGTCGCAGCATCGGTGAACAGCTTCGGGGCCATGAGGCAGCTGAAGGTCGGTGACGCGTCGTACACGATCTACGGCGTCGACGCCGTGCCGGGGAGCGACTCGCTGCCCTACAGCCTCAAGGTCCTGCTGGAGAATCTCCTGCGCACCGAGGACGGCGCCAACGTCACGGCCGAGCAGATCCGAGCCCTCGGCGGCTGGGATGCCGACGCCGAGCCCGACACCGAGATCCAGTTCACTCCGGCCCGCGTCATCATGCAGGACTTCACCGGCGTGCCGTGCATCGTCGACCTCGCGACGATGCGTGAGGCCGTCCTCGCCCTGGGCGGCGACCCGACGAAGATCAACCCGCTGAGCCCCGCCGAGCTCGTCATCGACCACTCCGTGCAGATCGACGTCTTCGGCCGCGCCGACGCCTTCGAGCGCAACGTCGACTTCGAATACGGCCGCAACAAGGAGCGCTACCAGTTCCTGCGCTGGGGCCAGACGGCGTTCGACGACTTCAAGGTCGTCCCCCCGGGCACCGGCATCGTGCACCAGGTCAACATCGAGCGACTCGCCCGCGTGACGATGACCCGGGAGACCGCAGCCGGCACCACGGCATACCCGGACACCTGCGTGGGCACCGACTCACACACGACGATGGTCAACGGCCTGGGTGTGCTCGGCTGGGGCGTCGGCGGCATCGAAGCAGAGGCGGCCATGCTCGGCCAGCCCGTGTCGATGCTCATCCCGAGGGTCGTCGGCTTCAAGCTCACCGGCGCGATGAACCCGGGCGTCACCGCGACCGACGTCGTGCTCACCATCACCGACCTGCTGCGTCGCCACGGCGTCGTCGGCAAGTTTGTCGAGTTCTACGGGGCCGGGGTGACGGCACTTCCGCTCGCCAACCGGGCCACCATCGGCAACATGAGCCCCGAGTTCGGCTCGACGTGCGCGATCTTCCCCATCGACGATGTCACCCTCGACTATCTGCGCCTCACCGGGCGCTCGGACGATTCGGTCGCCCTTGTCGAGGCCTATGCAAAGGCCCAGGGCATGTGGCTCGACCCGGCCGCCGAGCCCCGCTTCTCCGAGAAGCTCGAGCTCGATCTAGCGACCGTCGTCCCGTCCATCGCCGGGCCCAAGCGGCCGCAGGACCGCATCGTCCTCGCCGAGGCCAAGGGCCAGTTCGCGCTCGACGTCAAGAACTACGGCGTCGACGGTGACCTGCGTTCGATGCCGGTCACTGCTGGTGGCGAGGGGTCGAGCGTCGACGGCACGGCATACGAGTTGCGCGACGGCGCGGTCGTCATCGCCTCGATCACCTCGTGCACCAACACGTCCAACCCGTCGGTGATGATGGCCGCGGCGATGCTCGCCAAGAACGCCGTCGATCGCGGTCTCACGGTCAAGCCATGGGTCAAGACATCGATGGCGCCCGGCTCCAAGGTCGTCACCGGATACTACGAGGCGGCGGGCCTGTGGCCTTACCTCGACAAGCTCGGCTTCAACCTGGTCGGCTACGGCTGCGCCACGTGCATCGGCAACTCCGGCCCGCTGCCCGAAGAGGTCTCGGCCGCGGTGCAGTCGGGGGACCTGGCCGTGGCGGCGGTGCTCTCGGGCAACCGCAACTTCGAGGGCCGGATCAACCCCGACGTCAAGATGAACTACCTCGCCTCCCCGCCGCTGGTCATCGCCTATGGCCTGGCCGGCACGATGAACTTCGACTTCGAGCTCGACCCGCTCGGGGTCGGGTCTGACGGGCAGGACGTCTTCCTCAGGGACATCTGGCCCGCTCCGGCAGATGTGGAGGCGACCATCGTCTCCTCGCTCACTCGCGACCTGTTCGAAAAGGACTACGCCGACGTCTTCGCCGGTGACGCTCGCTGGCAGTCGCTGCCCACCCCCACCGGCTCGACGTTCGACTGGGACAGCGCCTCTACCTACGTCCGCAAGCCCCCCTATTTCGACGGGATGACCCGCGAGCCGGCTCCGGTCGCGGACATCTCGGGGGCGCGCGTGCTGGCGATGCTCGGCGACTCCGTGACGACCGACCACATCAGCCCGGCGGGGTCGATCAAGGCCGACAGCCCCGCCGGCCGCTACCTCACCGAGCACGGCGTGGACCGCAAGGACTTCAACTCCTACGGTTCCCGCCGAGGCAATCACGAAGTGATGATCCGCGGCACCTTCGCCAACATCCGACTCAAGAACCTGCTGCTCGACGGGGTCGAGGGCGGTTTCACCCGCAACTTCCTCGCCGACGGTGAGCAGACGTCGATCTACGACGCGGCCGAGGCCTATCAGAGCGCCGGCATCCCGCTGGTCGTGCTCGCGGGTAAGGAATACGGCTCGGGCTCCTCGCGTGACTGGGCGGCCAAGGGCACCCGGTTGCTCGGGGTCAAGGCGGTCATCGCGGAGAGTTACGAACGCATCCACCGCTCCAACCTGATCGGCATGGGGGTGCTGCCGTTGCAGTTCCCGGCCGGGCAGAACGCGGCCAGCCTGGGACTGGAGGGCACCGAGACCTTCGCCGTCGCCGGGGTCACCGCACTCAACGACGGGGTCACCCCGCGCACCCTGCAGGTCACGGCGACCAAGCCGACCGGTGAGTTCGTGGTCTTCGACGCGCCGCTGCGCATCGACACCCCGGGCGAGCGCGACTACTACCGCAACGACGGCATCCTCCAGTACGTCCTGCGCTCGCTCGTGCACCAATAGGCCACACCAGGCCAGAACCCAGCCGGGACACCAGCCGTATGCCGTCCGACGGCTCAGCGGGCCGCGTCACCCACACCGGGTGGCGCGGCGCCGCACTGGCCGAAGGCACCCTCGACGAGCGCGACTGGACCTCCCCGGTTGTCGAGCTGCCCTTCGCCGCAACCGAACTCATCCCATCCTGGAACGCCGACACCCCTGCCGGCTCGTGGGTCGAGGTGTTCCTGCGGGTGCGCTGCGCCTCCGATCGCAGCGACTGGTCGCCCTGGTTCGAGCTCGGGCGGTGGGCCCGCGATCTGCCTGCCGACGACGCCGCGGTGCCAGCGCGCACCAGCGTCCCCGGGCAGCGCACGGCATACGGGGTCGTCGAGGTCGACACCCTGCTGGCCGGGGAGCGGGGCGGGTTCACCGCGTGGCAGTTGCGGGTTCGCAGGCACGGCGAGGCCAGCCTCCGGTATGCCGCCACCGTCGCCTCCGCCGGGTCGCCTGCGGCGTCGGTGACGGCCAGTCGCCCAGGCCGTGCAGCCGGCACGCTGCTGGACGTGCCACCGCTGTCCCAACAGCTGCACCGGGGTCACTACCCGCAGTGGGACGGCGGGGGAGCGTCGTGGTGTGCGGCGACCTCGCTGGCGATGGTGCTGCGGTTCCATCGCCGGGGGCCGAGCGAGCAGGACCTCGCCTGGGTCGAGCACCCCCATGACCGCGACGACCGCGACGTCGACCACGCCGCCCGCGGCACCTTCGACGCGGCCTACGGGGGCTGCGGCAACTGGGCGTTCGGGGCGGCCTACGCGGGCAGCTTCGGGCTCGACGCCTTCCTGACGCGACTGCGTGACCTCACCGAAGCGGAAGCGCTCCTCGCGCAGGGCCTGCCGCTCGTCGCGTCGGTGCGCCACGGAGAGGGCGAGCTGACCGGCGCCGGCTACACGACCGCGGGGCACCTGCTGGTCATCACCGGCATCACCGCCGAGGGCGACGTGGCCTGCAACGACCCCGCCTCGCACGGGGTCCCGGACAACGCCCAGGTCCCAGTCGTCTACGACCGGGCCGAGTTCGAGCGCGCCTGGCTGCTCGGCTCCGGCGGTCTCGTCTACGTCGTCGCTCCACCCGACTGAACCGACGACCGACTCGACCGACTCGACGGCCTCGACCGACCCGGCAGGTCCGGCCGGTCTGTCAGCCGGGGACGGCAGACTGGATGCCGTGAGCGCACCCGTCCCGCCCGGCTGGCCGCCGGGGGTCCCCCCGGCCGATGCGCCGGGCTGGCAGGACCGGGCGACGGCCTGGCTGTTGGATCACTGCCCACCGGACTATCGCCGCTATCCGGGGCTGCGCAAGAATCCGATCGCGCTTGCCTGGCTCGCGCAGCGGCACATCGCCGGGCAGGTCGCGGCGATGCGCCAGGCGTATCGGGAGGCTCGCGTCGAGGTCGGCCCGCATCTCACCCCCGAGGCCCTAGCAGAAGTGCTTGCAGCGCTGGAGGCCGAAGGGCTGCGCCTCGTGGCGGCCCGGCGAGCCGCCGACCTGCTCTATGAAGCCCTGCAGGGCCACCGCTTCATCCCACGACTGTGAGCTGTCGCCCGAGCTCCCGCCGTGATGTGAGCAGCCTCACGAGTCAGCGGGGAACACGGTCGCCTCGGTCGCGCGCTCTGCGAATGTGAAGACCTCCGAGGCGGCTGCACAGTTTCTTGCCCATCGACGCATCGCGGTGACGGGGGTCGCCCGGAAGGCGGCGGGCCACGGCGGTAACCCGGTCTATCTGCGGCTACGCGAGCGAGGCTACGAGACCTTCGCGGTCAACCCGGCCGCGCAGACCGTGGAGGGCGACCCGTGCTACCCGAACCTGGCTGGCATCCCTGGCGGGGTCGACGCGGTGGTCATCGCCACCCGCCCCGACCAGGCCCTCGCGACGATGCACGAGGTGGTCGACCTCGGCATCGGGTGGGTCTGGATGCACCGAGCCTTCGGTGCCGGGAGCGTGTCGCCCGAGGCTGCGGAGTTCGGCCGTGCGCACGGGGTGACCGTCATCGACGGTGGATGCCCGTTGATGTTCGGCCCCACGGCCGACGGCGGGCACCGGTTCATGTGCCGCGTGCTCACGATGACCGGCGTGGTGCCGCGCAGCGTCTAGGCGTCAAGGCATCAAGGCATCTAGGCGGCTAGGGCATCTATGCGGCGCGGCGGCGCGGCAGGGCGGCGCGTCGGCATCCCGGTGCGCGGTCGTGATCTAGACTCGATCGACCCCGAAGACCCGGAAGGACGCCCACGTCGTGGCCCTGCTCGACGCCATCCACGGACCCAGCGATGTACAGACGCTGCGGCCCGAGCAGCTGCCGCAGCTGGCCCAGGAGATCCGCGACTTCCTGATTGCCTCGGTGACCCGCACCGGTGGTCACCTCGGCCCCAACCTCGGCGTCGTCGAGCTGACCATCGCCTTGCACCGGGTCTTCGACTCGCCCAAGGACGCCCTCGTCTTCGACACCGGCCACCAGGCCTACGTCCACAAGCTGCTGACGGGCCGGCAGGACTTCTCGAACCTTCGGACCAAGGGCGGCCTGTCGGGTTATCCCAGCCGCTCCGAGTCGCCCCACGACGTCGTCGAGAACTCCCACGCGTCGACGGCGTTGTCGTGGGCCGACGGTATCGCCAAGGCGCGCCGCCTGCGGGGCGAGAGCGACCGGCATACGGTGGCCATCATCGGCGACGGGGCGCTGACCGGCGGGATGGCCTGGGAGGCGCTCAACAACATCGCCGCCGACAAGGACCTGCCACTGGTCATCATCGTCAACGACAACGCCCGCTCGTATGCCGCCACCACCGGCGGCCTGGCCGATCACCTCGCCACGCTGCGCACCACCCAGGGCTATGAGCACGTCCTCGACGTTGGTAAGGCGGCCATCTCCCGCACGCCGGTCATCGGCGGCGCCGTGTATGGCGCAGTCCACGGGCTGAAGAAGGGCCTGAAGGACATGCTCTCCCCGCAGGGGATGTTCGAGGACCTCGGCCTCAAGTACGTCGGCCCGGTCGACGGGCACGATGAGCAGGCGGTCGAGCGCGCCCTGCGCAAGGCGCGGGCGTTCGGCGGGCCGGTGCTCGTGCACGTCATCACCAAGAAGGGCAAGGGCTATGGCCTGGCCCGAGCTGACGAGGCCGACCGTTTCCACGCCGTGGACAAGATCAACCCCGAGACCGGGCTGCCTCTGCAAGTGAAGGGACGGATCTGGACCGACGTGTTCAGCGACGCCCTCGTGCGGATCGGACAGCGCCGCCCGGACGTCGTCGCAATCACCGCGGCCATGCTCATCCCCGTCGGCTTGGACGCCTTCGAACGCAGCTATCCCGAGCGTGTCTTCGACGTCGGCATCGCCGAACAACACGCCGTGACGATGGCCGCAGGCCTCGCGTATGCCGGCCTGCATCCGGTCGTCTGCGTCTATGCCACGTTCCTCAACCGGGCGTTCGACCAACTGCTCATGGACTGCGCGCTGCACCGAGCGGGCGTGACCGTCGTACTCGACCGGGCCGGGGTCACCGGCACCGACGGGGCCTCCCACAACGGCATGTGGGACATGACGATCACCGGCCTGATGCCGGGCGTGCGGGTCTGCTCGCCGCGCGACGCCGCCGAGCTCGACCGAGCACTCGACGAGGCGGTCGAGGTGTCCGACGGGCCGACCGTCATCCGCTTCTCCAAACAGAACCCGCCGTCGCCGCTGCCGGCGCTGCGCACTCACGGCAGCGTCGAGGTGTTGCGTGACCCCGACGAAGGTCAGGCCGTCGACCTGCTCGTTGTCGGCATCGGCGAGATGGCGACCGTCGCGATGGTTGTCGCCGACAAGCTCGCCGGCGACGGATACGGGGTGCAGGTCGTCGACCCGCGCTGGTGCCTGCCTGTCAGCGCCGATCTCGTCGAGCTGGCCCGGCACGCGTCGGCGGTCGCCGTCCTTGAGGACAACCTCGTCGTCGGGGGAGTCGGCTCGCAGGTCGCCCACGCGATGCGCGAGGCGGGCCTTCAGCAGCCGGTGCACCTGCACGGCATACCGAAGCGGTTTCTCGGGCACGCCTCGCGTGGTGAGATCCTCGAGGAGATCGGGCTCACCCCCGAAGCCATCGCCGATGAGCTCGCCGCCACAATGAGGGCATGAGCCTGTTCGTCCATGACCTGTCGGTCGGCGAGATCGCCCCCGACGCACCCGTCGTCATCGCAGTCCACGGCATCACCGCCAACGGGCTATGTTGGCCACGGTTCGCCGCGGCGCTCGCCAGCCGTCACCCCGGCGTGCGAGTACTCGCCCCGGATCTGCGTGGGCGGGCCGAGACCCCGGCGGGCGACGACCACCCGGGGCTGTCGGCCCATGTCGCCGATCTGGTCGAGCTGGCCGGCCGTCAGTCCAGCCCACCGGTGTTCGTCGGGCACTCGCTGGGTGCCTTCGTGTGTGCGCTGCTCGCGGGACAGCATCCCGAGGTCGCAGCCGCGGGGGTGGTGCTGGTCGACGGTGGCCTGTCCTTCTCTCTGCCGCCAGGTCTGGATGTCGACGCCACCCTGGCAGCCGTGCTCGGCCCGTCGCTGGCGCGGCTGTCGATGAGCTTCCCGGACGAGCAGGCGTTGCTCGACTTCGTGGCCACCAACCCTGCGCTGGCCGCCCTGCTCGCTGGTCCGCTCGGGGAGGCCGGCCGCGAGTACCTGCGCCACGACATGGTCCACGGCGACGACGGCCTCGTGCGCAGTTCCTGCTCGGAGGCCGCGGTGCGCGCCGACGGGCGCGACCTGTTGGTCCATCCGAGCTTGCCGGGAGCGGTGCGGGAGGCGATCACGGCAGGGGTGCCGATGGAGTTCCTCTGGGCCAGCCGTGGGCTTTTCGATGAGCCGCGTGGGATGTACGACGAGGCCCGGCTGGCGGCGATGGCGCTGCCCGAGGCGCTGACCGTGACGCACGTGCCCGACACCAACCACTTCAGCATCGTCTTCGGCGATGACGGCATCGCCGCGATCATCGATGCCGTCGAACGGCTGCTCGGCCCACCGCGCCGAGATTGACCTTGTGCCCTCCGACACCGGCGTGTCGTGCACGTAACGTCAATCTCGGCGATCGGTCGCCGGGGCGATCAGTCGCCGGGGCGATCGGTCGCCGGGGCGATCAGTCGCCGGGGAAGACCTCGATGGTGGCACCAAGCTTGTTGAGCCGAACCGCCAGGTCCTCATAGCCGCGGTTGATGACATAGACGTTGCGTAGCACCGAGGTGCCGGGCGCGGCGAGCATGGCCAGCAGGACGACCACGCCGGGGCGCAAGGCCGGCGGACACATCACCTCGGCGGCTCGCCAGCGGGTAGGGCCTTCGATGAGAACCCGGTGCGGGTCGAGAAGCTGCACCTTGGCGCCGACCTTCGTCAGCTCGGTGAGGTAGATCGCCCGGTTGTCGTAGACCCAGTCGTGCAACATGGTCGTGCCCTGGGCCATCGCGCCGATGAGGGCGAAGAAGGGCAGGTTGTCGATGTTGAGCCCCGGGAACGGCAACGGGTGGATCTTGTCGATGGGTGCGGTCAGCGGTCCGGGGCAGGTTGTCAGATCGACCAGGCGGGTGTGGCCGTTTGCCGAGACGTACTCCTCGGTGAGCTCGCAGCGCATCCCCATGCCCTCGAGGGTGGCCAGCTCGATCTCCATGAACTCGATCGGGACCCGTCGGATGGTGATGACGGACTCGGTGACGACGGCGGCCGCCAGCAGGGACATCGCCTCGATGGGGTCTTCGCTCGGTGAGTACTCGACGTCGACGTCGATCTCGGCCACCCCGGTGACCTTGAGCGTCGTCGTGCCGATCCCCTCGATCCGCACGCCGAGCGCCTGCAAAAAGAAGCACAGGTCCTGGACCATGTAGTTGGGGCTGGCGTTGCGGATCGTCGTCTGGCCGGGGTTGCGAGCGGCTGCGAGCAGGACGTTCTCGGTGACGGTGTCGCCGCGTTCGGTCAACACGATGGGCTTGGCGGGCTGGTGGGGAGTGGCCGTGGCCGCATAGAAGCCGTGGGTGGCGACTACTTCGAGCCCGAAGGCCCGCAGTGCCGCCAGGTGCGGCTCGACGGTGCGGGTCCCCAGGTCGCAGCCGCCGGCATACGGGAGTTGGAAGCTGGGGCGCTCATGCAGCAGCGGACCGAGAAACAAGATGACCGTGCGGGTGCGGCGAGCCGCCTCCTCGTCCATGCTCTCCAGGTCCAGGTGCCGCGGCGGGACGAGCTCCAGGTCGCTGGAGTCCGGCAGCCAACGCACCTTGACCCCGATCGAGGTGAGCACCTCGATGATGCGGTTGACCTCCTCGATGCGCGCGAGGTTGCGCAACGTGGTGCGGCCGCGGTTGAGCAGGGCGGCGCACAGCAGCGCCACGGCGGCGTTCTTGGAGGTCTTGACGTCGATGGTCCCCGACAGCTTGGCGCCGCCCACGATCCGTAGGTGTTCGGTCCTGGTGGCCCCGAGGTGGACGAGCTCATGGTCGAGCGCATCCCCGATGCGCGCGAGCATCTCCAGAGACAGATTCTGGTGACCCTGCTCGATGCGGGCTACGGCGCTCTGGCTCGTCCCGAGCAGCCGGCCGAGCTCGGCTTGGGTCAAGCCCTGGTGGCGGCGGGCATCCCGGATCAGCACGCCGATCTGAGCGCGGTAGTCCTTCGACATGTGCCCATGCTATATCGCATATGTGAGATAACCGGCCTCGGGGGGGCCGCCGCCGAGCCCGGATCGGTCGGGTCCCGACGGCCACAAGAGCGACGACGGGGTATGCCGCCCCAGGTGGGCGGCATACCCCGTCGTCGTGGTGGGCGGGTGATCAGGCCGGCACGCTGGCCGCTCCCTGGGGCAGGAACCGCGAGCCGTTGACCCGCTGCGCGACGCCCGTGCGGTCCAGCAACGGGGTGAGGCCGCCGTTCCAGAACTGGAAGCCCGCGCCGGTGATCATCCCGAGGTCGAGGTCCATCGGAGCCTGCGCGACACCCTCGTCGAGCATCAGCTTGGCCTCCTCGGCCAAGGCTCCGAGCACCCGCTCGCGCACCTCTGTCGGGGTCAGCTCGACGGGGTTCTCCGGCTGGGGCAGCAGCGCGAGCACCTCGGGGTCGAGGGTCGGCTTGCCGGCCACGAACTTGTAGAAGCCAGGCTTCTTGGCGTCGACTATCCGCTTGAGGTTCTCGGACACGTAGAACCGCTCGGGGAAGGCCTTCACGAGTGTCTCGCCGTTGTGCAGGGCGATGGCCGGCCCGACGAGCCCCAGGAGGACAAAGGGCGGCATCGGGGCGAAGCCCATGAAGGCCTGGTCGATGACCTCGACCGAGGTCCCGCCGTCGTGGATCCGGCCCACCTCACCCATGAAGCGGCCGAGCAACCGGTTGACGACGAACGACGGCGAGTCCTTGACCAGGATGCAGGTCTTCTTCAGTTTGGCCCCGACGGCGAAGGCGGTGGCCAACGTCCCCGGGTCGGTCGCCGTGCCGGGAATGATCTCCAGCAGTGGCATGATCGCGACCGGGTTGAAGAAGTGGAAGCCGACAACCCGCTCGGGGTGCGCCAGGTGACCGGCCATCTCGGTGATCGACAGGCTCGAGGTGTTGGTCGCGAGCACGCACGTGTCGGACACGACTGCTTCGCACTCGGCGAAGACCTTCTGCTTGACCGACATCTCCTCGAAAACGGCCTCGATGACGAAGTCGGCGTCGGCGAAGTCGTCCTTGCTCGTGGACCCACTGACCAGGCCCTTGTATCGGGTGAGCTTGTCAGGGCCGACCCGTCCCTTCTTGGCCAGGCCGTCGAGCTGCCCGTGGACATAGGCAACGCCCTTGTCGACCCGCTCCTGGTCCAGGTCGGTGAGCACGACCGGAACCTCAAGCCGCTGGATGAACAGCAATGCCAACTGGCTGGCCATGAGGCCGGCTCCGACGATGCCTACCTTCGTCACCGGTCGCGCCAACGACCTGTCGGGTGCCCCGGCCGGGCGCTTTGCCCGCTTCTGGATCAGGTCGAACGCGTAGAGGCCCGCACGCAGTTCGTCGCCCATGAGCAGGTCGGCGAGTGCCTCGTCCTCAGCGGCAAACGCCTCGGCGCGGGTGGCGGTGCGCGCCTGCCCGACGAGTGCGAGCGCCCGGTAGGGAGCGGGCGACTGCTTGCCGGTCTTGAGGTCGGCCAGCATCGTCGACCCGGCGATGGCCGCCTGCCAGCTCGCCTCGTCGCGAGGCACCTCGGGGCGCTCGACGACGGTGGTGCCGCTGACGACGGATCCCGCCCAGGCGATCGAGTCTTCGAGGAAGTCGGCCGGCTGGAACATCGCGTCGGCCATGCCCAGCTCGTATGCCGCGGGACCCTTGAGCATCCGGTTGGTGTTGAGGGCGTTGTCGACGATGACCGAGAGTGCCTTGGCCGGCCCGATGAGGTTGGGCAGCAGGTAGCAGCCGCCCCAGCCGGGCACGAGGCCGAGGAAGCACTCGGGCAGCGCCACGGCCGGCACCCCGGCCGAGATGGTGCGGTAGTCGCACGCGAGCGCGATCTCGACCCCGCCGCCCATCGCCGCGCCGTTGACGAAGGCAAAGGTCGGGACCGGCAGGTCCATGAGCGTCGCGTATGCCGCGTGGCCGGCGCGGGCGATGGCCAGGGCTTGCTCGCGGCGGGTGACTCTGGGGACGCCGGACAGGTCGGCTCCGACCGCGAAGATGAATGGCTTGCCGGTGACGCCGACGGCCTGGATTTGCCCGGCCTCGGCCCGCTCGCGCAGACCGTCGAAGCAGGCCTGCAGGCCGGCAATCGTCGCCGGACCGAAGGTGCTCGGCTTGGTGTGGTCGAAACCGTTGTCCAGGGTGACCAGCGCCATGGTCCCGGCCGAGCCGCCTGCCGGGATCGGCATCGGGACATCGCGCACGAGAGCTTTGGTGATGACCTCTTCGGGGAAGAGGGCGGCGAAGTCGACGTCGGCTGCGGTGGCAGTGGTGTCGGTCATGTCTCAGGCCTCCTTGCCTGTAGCGACGTAGTCGGCGTGGTGGGGGTTCTCCCAGATGACGCTGGCACCCATGCCCAGCCCGATGCACATCGCGGTGAGGCCGTAACGCACCTCGGGGTGTTCCTCGAACTCGCGGGCCAACTGGGTCATCAGCCGCACACCCGAGGACGCGAGTGGGTGCCCGACTGCGATCGCCCCGCCGTAGGGGTTGACCCGCGGGTCATCGTCGGCGATGCCGAAGTGATCGAGGAAGGAGAGCACCTGCACGGCGAAGGCCTCGTTGAGCTCGAAGAGGCCGATGTCCTCGATGGTCAACCCCGCCTTGGCCAGCGCCTTTTCGGTTGCGGGCACCGGGCCGATGCCCATCACCTCGGGCTCGACACCGACATAGGCATAGGAGACCAGGCGCATCCGGGCCGGCAACCCCAGGGCTGCTGCCGACTCCTCCGAGGCGAGCAGGCAGGCGGTGGCGCCGTCGTTGAGTCCGGCGCTGTTGCCTGCGGTGACGTTTCCGCGGATCCGGAAGGGGGTCTTGAGGGCGGCGAGGTCTTCGATCGTGGTGCTCGGGCGGGGCGGCTCGTCGACGGTGGCCAAGCCGAAGCCGAGCTCCTTGTGGCGCGTGCTCACGGTGACCAGGTCGCGCTGGATGGCTCCGTTGGCGTATGCCGCCGCCAGCTTGGTCTGCGAGGCCACCGCAAAGGCGTCGCATCGGGCCTTGGTGAGCTGGGGGTAGCGGTCGTGGAGGTTTTCGGCGGTCATCCCCATGGACAGCGCCGATGGGTCGACGAGCTTCTCGGCGACGATGCGCGGATTGGGGTCGACACCCTCGCCCATCGGGTGACGTCCCATGTGCTCGACACCGCCGGCGATGGCGATGTCGATGGCTCCCACCGAGATGGACGAGGCAACGGACGTCACGGCAGTCAGGGCACCCGCGCACATCCGGTCGATGGAATAGCCGGGGGTCGTGTTGGGCAGTCCGGACAGCAGCGCGGCGACCCGGCCGATGGTCAGCCCCTGATCGCCGATCTGAGTCGTCGCCGCGATGGCGACCTCCTCTACCTGCTCCTTGGGCAGCTCCGGGTGCCGTTTCAGCAGCTCGCGGATGCACCGGACGACCAGGTCGTCGGCCCGGGTTTGGGCGTAGATGCCCTTGGGCCCGGCCTTGCCGTAGGGAGTGCGAACCCCTTCGACGAAGACGACCTCACGCAAGGTTCTGGCCATACTCGTGCCTCCTCAGGCAAACTCTCATGGGGCAGTGGTGGCTGTCCTGAGGGAAGGCTACCGGCCGGTACCGACGCACGAGGCGGGCGGCCGTGGCTCAGCGCGTGAGACCTGTCACGACGTTTCGGCGGTGGCTTCGGCGAGCAGGGGCGCAACGATCTCTACCTGCCACTCGCGGGCCCCAGCGGCGCTCAGCTCGGCAGCGAACCCCGCCGCCGAGAGGTCCTGGGGCGGCTTCCAGAGGACGCGACGCAGCACGTCGGGGGAGAGCACGTTCTCCACCGGCACCGAACGTTCGAGCCCGAAGGCCGCCAGCGCCTCCCGCGCCGCGACCAGACGTGCGGCCGCCACCGGGTCACGGTCGGCCCACGCCCTCGGCGGCGGTGGGCCGTTGCTCGGCACGGTCAGTGGGGGGAGCGCCTCTTCAGGAAGCGACAGGGCGCGCTCGATGGCCTCCAACCACACTCCTGGGCTGCGGGCCACCGATCGCAGCTCTCGCCGGCCGATCAACGCGGACGCGTCCTTGGGCGGATCGACCGCCAGCTGGATGAGCGCGGCATCCGGGAGAACGCGGCCAGGGGAGACGTCGCGTCGCTGTGCGATCCGGTCGCGGGTAAGCCACAGCTCCCTGACCACCGCGACACCACGTCGCCGGCGCACCTTGTGCATCCCCGAGGTACGTCGCCAGGGGTCGACCCGTGGTGGGGGGCCGGTGAAGCTCGTCAGTGCTGCGAACTCTTGTTCCGCCCAGTGCCATTTGTCCTGGGCGACCAGGTCGTCGGCGATGGCGTCGCGCAGTTCGACGAGCACTTCGACGTCGAGGGCGGCATACCGAAGCCACGGCTCGGGCAACGGTCGGCGGGACCAGTCGACAGCGGAGTGCTCCTTGGCGAGTGACAGGCCGAGATAGTGCTCGACCGCGGCGCCGAGGCCGACTCGCGGCCGGCCCGCCAACCGTCCGCCGAGCTCGGTGTCGAACAGGCGGGTGGGGCGCAAGCCGACCTCGGCAAGGCAGGCCAGGTCCTGGGTGGCGGCGTGCAGGACCCACTCGGTATCGCCGATTCCGTCGGCGATCGGGCCGAGGTCGGGGCAAGCGATCGGGTCGATGAGCCAGGTGCCGGCGCCCCTTCGGCGCAACTGGACCAGATAGGCCCGCTGACCGTAGCGGTGTCCCGAAGCGCGCTCGGCGTCGATTGCGATCGGCCCATGGCCGGCGGCGATGGCCGCGCCGGCGGCCACCAAGCGGTGTTCGTCAATGACGACCTCGGGCACACCCTCGGCGGGGTAGACCAGGGGCGTGGGAATCACCTCGGCCGATCGTGCGCCCTCGACGATCACGCCCTCGACCAATACGACGTCCGTCGATGCTTCCTCGCCGAGTGCGGCCTCGACTGGTGCTATATCGGCCGGGATCTCGGCGACCTCGTCGGCATCCGCCCTGGGGGCGGTCACCGTCGAGCGCCCGGCAAGGCCACGATGCCCTCGGGCAGGGGAGGCAACCCGGCGATCGTCGACAACAGGTCCGACCAGGCCAGCAGGTGGCCGCCGAGGTCGTCGTCCAGCGGGGTCCAGGACGCGCGGACTTCCATCTCGACCGTGGCCTGGTGGTCGGCCAGTCCGCCGAAGCGCTCGGACACGACGCGGGTCACCGTGCCGGCCTCGGCCGCATAGTGCAGGGTGCGTGCGTCGAGGGCCTCCATGAGCCAGGCCCAGCCCACCTCGCCAAGCGATGGGTCGCTGGCCATCTCCGGCTCCAGTTCGGCGCGGGCGAAGGTCACCGCACGCCAGGCGCCTTCCCAGGGCTCGGGACACGACGGGTCGTGCAGGAGGATGAAGCGTCCCGACGACAACTCGTCAGCGCCGCCGATTCCGACGACCTCGGCGGAAAGGGCCACGGCATACGGGGCAATGCGCTGGGGTGCAGGCACTTCGGTGAGGCGGACTTCCGGTCGGAGCCGGACTTCCCGCAGGGCCGCGATGGCCTTGCTGAAGTCGGCGGCTGCATCGCCGGGGAGGGATCGTCCACGCACGTCTTAGAGCGTATGTCGCCGCGGAGTCATCGGCACCGGGACGCGCCGACGCCGGTGCGGCGACTGCCGGTAGCGTGCCCCGCATGTCCGCCGTGCTCGCGCTCTTGTCCGCTGTGGTGTGGGGGTCGACTGACTTCGTCGCCGGAGTGGCGTCACGGACTGTGCGCCCCGTTGCCGTCGTCGCGTGGTCGCAGTTCGTCGCGCTCGTCGCGCTCACCGGCATTGTCGCGGTGCAGGGTTTGCCGGCATCCGGATTCGCCGGGTGGGGGCCGTGGGCCGTCGGCGCCGGCGCCTTCGGGGCGCTCGGGCTGCTGTGCTTCTATCCGGCCCTGGCGACCGGAACGATGGGCGTCGTGGCACCGATCGCGTCGCTCGGCGCGATCATCCCGGTGGTGCTCGGGGTGCTGACCGGAGATCAGCCCGGGGTGCTGGCCTGGGCCGGCATCGCGGTCGCCATCATCGGTGTCGTGTTGGCCAGCGGCCCGGAGCTCGAAGGGGGGTTACACGCTCGACCGGTGATGCTCGCCTGCCTCGCCGCCGTCGGTTTCGGCCTAGCGCTCTTCATGATCGATCGCGGGTCGCGCGAGTCTCTGCTGCACACGATGTGGGGGATGCGCCTGACAAGCTGCCTCGGGTATGCCGTGCTGGCCGTCGCCGCGCGCTCACTCGGGGGCGTTCGCGCCCGTCAGATGCCTCTGCTGGCGGCCATCGGCCTCGGCGACCTCACCGCCAACGTGCTCTTCGGGCTGGCGACGAGCATGGGGATGGTGAGCATTGCTGCCGTGCTCGGCTCGCTGTATCCGGTCGCGACGATCCTGCTCGCGCGCTACCTGCTGAACGAGCGCCTGCGCCCGATCCAGATCGTCGGAGTCGCCGTGGCCCTGGTCGGCATCGTTCTGCTCGCCGGCGGCGGCCACGGCTGATCCGACCGGCTCAGTTGCGCAGATCGCCCACGGTCACGGCGACTCGGAGGCCCCGGCGCCCGCGCCCGAGGATCCCGACGGAGCTGCGGGCGGGCCGACCGGGACGGCGGCTGGAACGGCAGCCTCGGTGTTGGTGGCCTCGGTGTTGGGGGCCTCGGTGTTGGAGGCCGTGGTGTTGGAGGCTGCGGTGGCGTGGCGGCGCCGGCGCAGCCAGACCAGCAGGGGCAGGCCGATGATCGACAGGGCGATGAGCCAGGGCACGAGGGCCCCGATCACGGTGAGCGCCACGGTCATGCTCGCCAGGAAGGCCCGCCATCCCGAGGCGAGACCGCCGAGGAAGCCCGTCGGCTCCGGTGTGGGCACCACGACGTCGGAGTTGGAACTAATAGTGACCGTCACCGACGACATCGCCACCCTGGCCGCCATCGCCGCCAGTTGTGCCTGGAGGGACTCCAGCTGGGATTCGCGTTGGGTGAGTTGAGCCTCGAGGTCGACGATCTGGCCGATGTTCTGGGCCTGTCCCATGAGCGAGCGGACGCGTTCGATGCTTGTCTTCATCGTCGTGATCCGCGACTCGGTGTCGACGTAGCTGGCGGTGACATCTTGCGACGAGGACGCTCGCTGGACCACGGTGCCGAGGCGCGCGAGTTGGTCGAGGGCGACTTCCAGCTTGTCTGCCGGAATGGCCAGCACCAGTTGGCCGAAGTTGCCCCTGCGCACCGTCGCCGTGCCTGCCTTGGACTCGGGCGTGACCTCCGCCGGTGGCGCCGCGTCCGTGGCGTTGACCGACTCGCTGGATACCTGGCCGCCCAAACCGGCGGCGACGCCGCGCACCGCCGCTGCTGCCGTCTCGACCGAGGTAACGGTGAGGTAGATGCTGGCCGAGCGGATGATCTTGGGCTCGGACACCACGGCTGGTGCTCCGGGGCCCGAGGCCGCCTTGGACAGCTCACCCGAGGCAGGAGCTCCCGCGACGGTGCCAGCCTCACGCGCCTGTGCGTCGACGGCCGGCGCGGGGGCGCCGACGAGCGTCGAGTCGCCGGGCGCCGAACCGGCACTCGTGTTCGAACCTCCCGAGCAGGCGCTGAGGGTCAGTGCTGCGGCTAGGGCGACGGCGAAACCGATCCGGACTGGGCGATTGCGGTGCATGGCGACCTCCTGAAGACGATGCCGTCCGCTGGACCCGCCGACGGCACTGAACTGAGCTGTGCTGTCTCTTCGAGGGGGCGCAGGCGCGAACGGTTCCATCTCGCCGACCCGATCAGGTCTCGATCAGATCTCGATCGGGTCGTGATCGGGTCGCGTCGTCAGGCGGTCAGGCGGTCAGCGCGGGGCCATCCGCAAGCTGATCGAGTTGATGCAATATCGCTGATCGGTCGGCGTGTCGTACCCCTCGCCTGAGAAGACGTGTCCGAGATGAGAGCCGCAGGCCGCGCACCGCACCTCGACGCGGGGACGGCCGGGGATCGAGGCGTCCTCGACGTATTCGACCCGGTCTTCGGCCAGCGGGGCGAAGAACGACGGCCACCCGCAGTGCGAGTCGAACTTCGTCTCGCTGCGGAAGAGCTCGGCGTCGCAGGCCCGGCAGGAATAGCTGCCCTCGGCTGTGGTGTCGGTGAACTCCCCGACAAAGGGGGCTTCGGTTCCTGCCTCGCGCAGGACGCGGAACTCGGCGGGCGTGAGGCGCTCCCGCCACTGCGAGGGGGTGAGCTGCACGGCATACGGGCGTTGTTCGGTCATGCTGTGCTCAACGCTCGCAGGCCCCGAGATCGTCCCCGGGGGCTACGCCGATCTGGGCGCGGCAATTCGTGGCCGTGCGATAGTGACGCTCATGGCGGATGCCCAGGTGGAGTGCCCGACACCCGATGGTGCGGGCCGGTCGGTGCGCATCTCCAGCCCGGATCGGGTGCTCTGGCCAGACCTCGGACTGACCAAGCTCGATTTGGCGCACTATGTCCGCGACGTGGGCGCGGAGTTGCTCAGCCGCATCGGCGCCCGGCCGGTCACCCTCCAGCGTTTTCCGACCGGGATCGACGGCGAGGAGTTCTACTCGAAGAACCCGCCCAAAGGGCTGCCGTCCCACGTCCGCACCGTGACGATGACCTATCCGTCGGGGCGGCGGCACGCGCAACTCGTCGTCGACGAGATTGCCACGGCGGTGTGGGCCGTCCAGATGAACACCATCACTCTGCATCCGTGGCCGGTCCGGGTGACCGACGACCCTCAGTGCCTCGACCATCCCGACGAGGTGCGCATCGACCTGGACCCCCAACCGGGCCGTGGATTCGCCGATGCGGTGCAGGCGGCATACGCGTTGCGGGAGGTCCTGGCCGACGCGGGGCTCACCGGATTCCCGAAGACGTCAGGCAACCGGGGCGTGCACGTCTATTGCCCGGTTCGCCCGGACCGCGAGTTCCTCGACGTGCGCCACGGCGTCATTGCGATCGCCCGCGAACTGGAGCGCCGGATGCCGAGCGAGGTGACGACTGCCTGGTGGAAGGAGCAGCGGGGCATGCGAGTCTTCGTCGACTACAACCAGGCGTGCCGAGACCGGACGATTGCCTCGGCCTACAGCCCTCGCCCGTTGCCGGGCGCACCGGTCTCTATGCCGGTGTCGTGGGACGACCTCGGGAATGTCGCGCCCGGCGACTTCACGGTCATGTCCGTGCCCGGAATCGTTGCTGCGCAAACAGATCCGTGGGCGGACTATGACGCGCAGGTCGGGGATCTCGGCGTGGCGATGCAGTGGTGGGACCGCGACCTGGCCGACGGCTTGGGGGAGCTAGCCTTTCCACCGGACTACCCGAAAATGCCCGGTGAGCCGCCCCGCGTGCAGCCGAGCAAGAAGCGTTACGACGACGAGGACTACGTCGCGGGCGGCGAGGGCTATCTGCGCGAACATCCCGAGTTGCCGCCGCGCGGGTGACTGCTGCCGCTCGGGTTGCTCGGGTGACTGCCATCGCGCGGGCTGCTCAGGTGAGCACGTCAGCTAGGTCGTAGGCCACGGCCCGGTCGATCTGATCGAGTCGGCAGGACTCGGGATCGCGGTCGGGGCGCCACCGCAGGAACGTCACCGCGTGCCGGAACCGATGCCCCTCCAACTGGTCGAAGGCGACCTCGACGACCCGCTCGGGCCGGACCGGCACGAACGACACGTCCTTGCTCGACGAGAAGCGTGACCGGTCAGTTGCAGCTTTGTGGATGTCGCCTGACTCGTCCCGCAGAACCAGCGGAGCGAAGTCCTCGATGAGCTGACGGCGGGTCGCCATCGGGAAGGCCGCGATCCCGCCGACCGGGATGAGTCGGTTCTGGCCCTCCCATTCGCCGAACAGCCCGAGCAGCAGCGACCCCACGCCCTGCCCCGAGACGTGCACCCGATAGCCGAAGACCACCGCTTCCGCGGTGCGCTTGTGTTTCACCTTGAGCATGGTGCGCTTGCCCGGCGTGTATGCCGCGTCGCTCGCCTTGGCGACGACGCCGTCCAGCCCCGCTCCTTCGAAGCGTTCGAACCAGTCACGGGCCACTGCCGGGTCGGTCGTCGTCCGCGTGAGGTGGATCGGGTCGCCGGGGGCGAGGTGAGCCAGCGCGGCCTCCAGACGGGCGCGACGGTGCGCGAACGGCATACTCATGAGGTTGTCATCTCCGAGGGCGAGCAGGTCGAAGCAGACGAGCTCCGCGGGTGTCTGGGCCGCGAGCTTGAGCACTCGGGACTGCGCGGGGTGGATTCGTTGGGAAAGACGTTCCCAGTCCAGCCGCTCGGCGCCAGGCGCGCCCGATCGCACGACGATCTCGCAGTCGACAGCGCAGCGCTCGGGCATGAGCGCACGGACGTGCCCGACGAGCTCGGGGAAGTAGCGGGTGAGCGGCTTGCTCCCACGGCTAGCCAGCTCGACCTCGTCGCCGTCCCGAAGGACGATGCATCGGAAGCCGTCCCACTTCGGCTCTATTTGTACGTAAGGGAGCATGGCGATCGCCTTCTCCAGGGTCGTGGTTTTCGCCAGCATCGGACGGATTGGCGGCATCACCGGAAGGTCCACGTTGCCAACGATAGGGTTCGCGCGGGCAACAGTCTGAGTCTGCTATGCGCGCATCTCAGGGTCAGCGAACGCCGCGTTGAGGTCGTCCACCCGCTCGCGAGCGGGTGCGCCAAGTTTGCGGGTAGCGGGGAACTACACCAGCACCAGCCCCCGTAACGGCCTGGAGTCGCTGAAGCCCCTGCTCGCGGACGGCCCGGGGGCGGCGAAGGACGGGGACACAACCGAAACCTCGTCCCCGGCGCGCGCCCTGTGCGGTGTAGCCAGCTCGATGGAGGGATCCTCATGGCGCGCCCTCTTCACCCGCAACGGAACCAAGCGACTTGGTGATGTCAGCAAGGGCATCGGCATCCGGTGACGAGGGCGATCGTCCTTGCCGTCACTCGCCGGACCCCCCGCTCCTTCCATCTACGGGACGCCCGCAACGCGCGCGGACGCAACCGGATGCGAGAGCCTGCCGAGCCGTCGCCTCTTAGCCTCGATCCACCGATGGGCTAGTGGAGGACGTGTGGCCGGTAGCGTTGTTGGACCCGGCAGTGCCGCGCCGACGCCACCGCCACCAAAGCACATCACCCGGGTCCTGCGAGCAGATCTGGTCGTGGTCGATAACATCGGCCTGATCCCGGTGGCCCAGGACACCGCCGCGGTCCTGTACCCCCTGACCGACGCCGCGTACGCGAAACGATCCATCGCGGTTTCAAGCAACTGCACTCGGCGACGTTCGACGAGCTGATGCCCACGACCCTGGCCACTGCGACCGTGGACCGGCTCTTGCACGACGCCCACGTCTGCCAGACCACCGGCAACAGCGGGCGCCTATCCCAATCCCTGGCCGGTCAAGGGGTGAGCCCCTTGACCTGAGCACCCGGTTGGTGGTGGCCAGCAGTGGGCAGATCCCATGGCCACCACCGGGCACTTCTCATGACTGTCACCGGGCAGGTTTCACGACCACCCCTGGGCAGAAACCAATCGCCCTTGACATACCGGCAGCGGCTGCTGCTGATCGGGGTGGCCCCATCCCACCCCACCTCAAGTATGGGGAGCCCGTTTACCCTCTCTTTGCGGACGTCGTGCTACTGATGTATCCGTCCACGTCACGTCATCGGATCTGACCCGGGGAATCAAAGGAGATGCTGGTGCGAACTGCGTACAGATTCAATCGGACGCCGAGGCCGAGAACGAGCGGGCTGAGCGTTAAACGCCTCGCCCTTGCGACCGCAGTCGGAATAGTCATCGCGCACGGAGTCGCCAATGCGTCCAGTGCCGGGGCAGCCGGGCAGGGTGACCAGCGAGATCGGACCCTCTATGCGGCGTCCTTTGTGGAGCCCGCGCCGCTGCCTGAACAGTCAGCACCCGAGGTGGCCTTGGCGGTCGCCCAATGGCGCGCCGCGATCGAGGCCAAGGTCAAGGCGGGCAAGGGAAAGATCTACTCGATGAAGTCGGTGAGCTACGCGGCATCCATGACAGCTCAAGAGACCGCCACAGCCCACGGGCCAGCGGCGACGCCGGCGCGGGCGGCGAGTTATCCCTCGGGTTTGTGGACTGTTCGTCACGGTTTACAAGTCCAACAACTATGCCTGGGGGTCGTCTCTGACGTCATGCTCGTCCACGACGCCGAGCAAGATCACACACCATGCCGAGTTGAGACGTCACGACTGGTGGGGGTGGGACCTGCGCGACTCTGAGGACCGCAGCGTTTACGGCGTGCGATCGCTAGCCACCGATCTGTTGGACTTCTGCAGCACTGGCTTTAACAACGCCTGGAGAGACACCACCAACGGCAGCCTCACGATCGTCGGCACAAGCTACTTCGCCAACGTCTACGACGAAGAGACTCTGCCGTGTGGCGGCTCATGATCGAGACGCCAGCCCCGACGCGGTCATGACAAACCGCTGAGCAATCGGCATCCTCTTCACCAGCGCCGTCTCGACCCCTCGGTAGGGATCGAGACGGTGCTTCGTTGGCAGAGCCAGCCAGATCCACCCCGTGGGCTCCAACAGCCAATGAGCCCCCTGAATGACACCGATCAGGTAGTCGCAGAGGTAGATCGAGATGGCGCGAGCGACTTCCGCATCGGGTGGGAAATGATCCGCCACCAGGCAGTTGTCAATCCGGCGCAGCGCGGTCTCGCTATACCCACCCAGGTCGGCTGCAGCTCCCTCATGAGCCACGCTCGTACGCTCCAATGGCACGACGCCCAGGCGTTCCCAGACCTGCACCGTCGGTGGGCGATCCCCCGGCTCGTACACCGCAAACGGACGCGAGGCGGTGGTCTCGCTCGCCAAGCGCAGAAGGCCGATATCCACGATTCGAGTGTAGCGATCCTGGCCTGTGATACCCCCCATGCACGGCCGCCCACGCGGGCGCGTCAGGAACCCCCCACGTCGCAGAACAGCCAATGGATCGCTTCGCCCTCTGCGCCGAACCTCGGGCCACCCACACCGATGGCCCTGTCCGTGGAAGCCCAGCCCGCCCCCCGAACGGCTACCCCGGCGCGCCAACTACGGCCCCGAGGCCCCCGACCGGCATCCCGCAACCAGCGCACCTCGACCAGCAACCCCGTGAATGATCCCGGCTTTCGGGTGGCGACAAGTGCTTGACGAGCATAGCGGCGCGCGAGTAGCGTCTAAAACGCTGCGCAGTCGAGTTTAAGCGTAGGCATGCCAGCCAATTCGACGGGGGAGGACGATATGAAGAAGCAGCCTGGGGTTGTCATCGGCGTGTGGATGCTCTCCGCATTGCTTGCCGCCCCAACAGCGTTCGCTCAGCCACAGGACACTGGGGCAAAGGCCAAGCGAGCCACCGGCAAGCTGATTGCCGCGTGGGATAACGACCTTCCTAAAGGAAAGCTGGAAGTCACTCAGAACTCGGTGAAAGGCAGTACGCCAACCACCTCCGATCTGCAGGGGTCGGCGCGGAGTGCCCAGTCACCTGCGGTGACTGCTGCTTACCCATTCGTGTGCCACGTCTATGCCGGTGACCCTTATTTCGAGGGTGGCGACACCGTCACGGGGTGGGGATATCAGTCTTGCAGTGGCTCGGGTTGGGCTCCCCAAAACGTGCAGATCACCATTCAGCGCTACCGCTGGTGGGGGTGGCAGAATGTCGCACGCAACCAGAGCGGCTGGAACTACGCGCAGTTCGACGAGGTTCACTCGCAGTACTACTGCGTCGGGTCTGGAACCTACGACTACAGGGTGGTAAATGACGCGTGGGTCACGGGTGGAGCGCAAATGGTGACCGCGCAGTCGACGCACTACTACCAGGTTACTTGTTAGCCTCATGTGGAGGAAGCGCGACCAAGCTCGAGTCACCCCCGCTTGGCGGCTTGCGGAGCGCCAGAACAGGGCTTGGCCACCGTGGGAGCGGAACTTGCCAAGGGGGTATGCCGAGGTACACCACGGGCGACCAAGATTCTTGTGGTGGCTACGTCGTCCCCGCTAACCCGGAGATTCAATTGACCGGCCTCGGGATCCCGACCACGCGATTGTCGAGCAGCTCATCGCCGAACTCAAAGAACGGTCCGTTGGCGGCTCATCGAACTTGACCGGGCACTTCGCTGATGTTGGCTGATGCTCGTCGGTGTTGCCGAGTGCAGGCCCACCGTATTCGTCGGCGCTGGTTGGTGGTGTTGCGGAAGACGAAGGCGTTGCGGCCCTCGTGCTTCGCGAGCCGGCTGTACCTTATCTGGAGCCCCGCGTCGGGAGGTGGTCGGTGCCCTGCGTGTCGGCGTCGGTTACATGTCGCTGACGGGGGTGTGGTTGGTGGCACGGTTCTCGCCGATGCGGGTGGAGAGTTGTAGTCGGAGCGCGTGGTTCTCTGCTCGGAGCGCTTGGACTCCCTGGCGGAGGGTGGTCAGCAGTCCGTCGCGGGAGGCTTGGCTCATGCGCTGGGCGGCGGGTTGTCGGGGGCTGCGGGTGGCCGATGCTCGAAGTCGGTTGATCTGCTCGCGTAGCTGGGGATCGCGATAGAGCATGGCGCGGGAGATTCCGGCAGCGTGAGCGACGGAGGCGTAGGTGATGGGGGTGCCGGCGTGGTCGAGGTCTGAAGCGCGTCTCGGGCCCGTTGACGGGTCGATTGGGCTCGGCGCTGGGTCGCGGCGGTGAGGGCTGCGGTGTTGTCAGTGCGCATCGGGGTTGTCCTGTTCATCGAGGGTTTCGAGCGAGGCGATGATTCTGGTCGGTTGTCGGCGACCTTGCGGTGTTCTCGGCCAGTTGGCCGTTGCCGCGTTGCTCGGCCAGGTCGATCAGCTCGAGGGTGTGTCGGATGGCGGCGGTGGATCGGTAGAAAGGTCGTGGTGGTCTGGAAGTCGGGGCAGGTTGTACCTCCCCTTCGAACCCGAAGCGGCCAACCTGTTCTTCCAGCTCGTCTCCTCCCGCTACGAACGGGTCTCGCTGATGGTCACCTCCAACAGAACCTTCGGCAAAGCGCACTTGTTTGCTCGAACGTGTGCGTGGTGGCGCCGAGGTTTCACGGGTTCGGTCCGGGGTCGTGCATGCGTGGGGGGTCGACGTGGTCGGCCAGATAGTCCAGGACGCCTTCGGGGTTCAGGCCGTACGCGCAGGCCACGAGCTTGGGGTCCATCGTGTTGACCAGGTCCGCGAGCCGGGTGACCCGCAACGCCCGAGGAGAGAGCCCGACGGGGTCGAGGATGTGGGCCAGGTAGGCGGGCGAGGCGGGTCGGCTGTCGGGTTTGGTGCCGCGGGTGACGATGACGTGAGGGTTGGCCGTGCGCAGCGAGTCTCGGTGCTGTACCGCGCGTTGGAGGGCGTCCCAGGTGGCCGGGTCCAGCGGAGTCGGGTACGGGCGGTTGCCTAGCGAAGCGGCCCGGGTGGACGTGTCGATGTCGTGGACGGTCAGGGTGCGGGCTTCGAGGCTGGAGACGCCGTGCAGCAGGGCGAGCAGCCCGACCAGGGCCTCATGGGGGTGGGTGCTGGTGTCGGTGGTCCACCGCCGGTACAGGGCTCGCTGGCGGTCCACCGGGATGGTGCAACCGGTGAAGCCGCGGTGTTGGCGGATGCGCAGGCCTGTGGTGGGGTCGACCAGCACCAGTCTGTTGGTTCGTGCCCATTGGAAGAACTGGCGCAGCACGGTCAGGCTCCGGGGCCGGTGACCCGTGCCGACGGTTGCCAGGAACGCTTCGACATCGCCGCGGTCGACCAGCGACCACTGGGTGTTGCCGCCGTCGTTGAGGAAGATCGCCAGGTCGCGGACGGTGGCGAGGGCGTGTTGGATCGTCGAGTCGGATCGGGGTTTGGTGCGGGCTCTTCGGGCTCGGTCGTTCGCGGTGAGCAGAGACGCCGCGAAAGCGGCTGCGGCAGGCCGCAGCGGTTCGGGGGTGGCGTCGATCCGTCGCTGTCGGCGGCCCTGTGCCAGTAGGGCGTCGTGGTCGGTGGCGAGTGCCAGATGGTTGCGCACGAAGTAGTCCTGCAGCGCCCGGGCCAGTGGCCCGATCGATCGGCCGGGTGTCCGGGCGCGTTCCAGGACATCGTGGGGACGCTGGGACTGCTCGCCGTCGAGCAGCTGCGCGAGCCGAGCGATCAGCTGGGCGGCTCGCGCCGGGCAGTACACGTCGATGACGTTCTCGGCGAACCCGGCAAGCCACGGCGGGACGACCTCGAGACGATCGATCAGATGTTGGGCGCGGATCCTGGGCCGATCGGGATGTCGCTGCCAGCACGCGGGGCACAACCCGTTGGTCGGGTGGGTGGTGGCCGCGGAGCACTGCCCGCAGGTTCGGGGCGCCCTCCTGCCCGGCTTGGGTCGAGAACAGGTCCCGCACCAGCCGGTGGCCTCCCGGATGATCCCGGGCCGACCGCACCGCGGGCACGGCGACTTGGCCGCAGCCGCGGCGGCCTTGCGTCGGCACGTCTTACACAAGGTCGGCTCGAGGCGCCTCACGCGGGCGCCGCAGGACTGGCAGCGCCGAGAGCACACGGCACACATTCCGCTGCCGGGCAACAGGATTCGCGCCTTGGCGCACCCCGGGCACGGATGTCTCGCGGCTGCCTCGCGAGCCATGCGCGAACACCGCCAGCACAGCGAACGGTCCTTGTATCCCACCGGCGCCCCGCAGGTCGCGCAGTCGCGTTGACCCTTGCCCACCCCGGCTCCCGACCGGTCCTACAGCGGCGGCATCGACCTGCCGCGGCCAGCGGCAGTCGCGGGTTTCGGGGTGGCTGACGCGACCGGTCGAGCGGGCTGTTCGACCGGGGTGGTGTCAATCTCGAACAAGTCGTTCGGGGTGCACTCCAGGGCCGTGCACAACGCCAGCAGGGTCGACAGCTTCACCTGGGCGGGTTCCCTGGTCAGCAGCACCGACACCGACGCCGACGACATCTCCAAGCCCGCCTTCTCGGACAGCAGACGACGGAGCTGGGCCCCGGTCCACACCTCGCGTTGCGCCGCGGCCATCCGCAGCCGCCACTTGATCCTCACGACCGGTCTCCTTCCTGCGCCAACACGCTCACCGTGTCGCTGACCGCTCGACGGTAGGCGTCCTCGATGAACGTGGCCGACGGGCGCACGTACCGCATCGTCGAGCCCACCGTCCAATGCCCGAGCATCTGCTGGATCGCCACCAGGTCCACGCCCCGCTCGTAGTTGTGCGTCGCGCAGGCCCGTCGTAACGCGTGCGGGCTGAACCACTCGGTGGCGGGTTTGCCCTCCAGAGTCATCAGGTACCGCAACCGATTGCGGATCGTGCCCCGATGCAGCGACCCGCCGGACTCGTCGGCGAACAGCACCGCCGTGTCCGGCAACCGGCCTCGCACATCGCTCAGGTACCAGCGCAACACCAGGTCCAACCCGTCGAGCATGGGCACCCACCGCGGCCGAGGGCCCGAGGTCCGCGCCCCTTTGCCGAACCGCACATGCAGCTTGCCGAACGGCCCGCGCCCGAAGTGCACGTCGGCGATCTCCAACGCTGACGATTCCTCGGCCCGCAACCCAGCGTGGTACAGGGTACGGAAGAGCGCATAATCCCGCGCCGCCGGTGCGTACTTGCGAGCCGTCGCGATCCGCCCCTTCAAGAACTCGAAGAACTCCTCCACCCGCGCCGGCGTCGGCGGTGGCAACACCGCCGGCGAGTCGTCACCGACATGGCGCGCCGCGTTGAACTCATCCACCGGACACGACAACCGGGCCCCGAACAACGCCTCGATCTCAGCGGCCCGACGAACCTGCAGGAACCGGTGAAAACCCTTGAATGCCTGCACATACCCGCGCCGCGTCGAGGCCGCCAAGCCGTCCTCGGCCAGGGCGGCCACCATCGCGTCCACGTCCTCGGCCCCGACCTGCCACGCCGGACGCGCCAGCAGGTCCAACGCCCGCGCCAATACGCCCTGCTCGTTCTCGATCGTCGTCGCGCTGAACCCTCGGGCCGTCCACGAGGCGACATACGCGCGAAGGCACTCCTCCTGATACACCTCCGGATCCCGCACCGCCGCCGAAACCGACATCGGCTCGCCCTTGACCAGCCGCAGTCCTGCACCGTCCATGCCGCACGCCTTCTTCGCGCCATCAACTACAAGGTGACACCTAGCAACACCATTCACACCTTGAAGACCCGCGGACACGCCAGGAAGGCCAAACACGCAGGTAGCAGGCCAGATGCACCGCCACGAACATGAGCCAACCCCAGTTAGGTGGGGCGAGGTCTTCGGCGACGACGTGGGAGCCGCCATGATCGACCGGCTCGTCCACCACGCCGACGTCGTCAACCTCGAAGGCGACTCCTACCGCCTCAGGAACCGCGACCTGGGCCGCGTCCCCACCTCCGTAGGAGAGCAAGACTGACCAAGACAACAAAACGAGGGGAGTCCGTATTCACCCGGCGCCAAGGGGACCACATTCAGCCGGCGTCGACACCGATGTTTGACTGCCGGCGTTCACCCTCTGACCGCCCGACTTCCCCATCCGGAACCGCGCGACTGCCTCATCTCTAGCTCACGGCCAGATGACGACGAGTGACGACTTCCAAATCCGCTCTCTCAGAACACCTTCGAAGACCTTCAAAATGAGCGGCACGCATGCTACGAAGGTTCGTAGGTCGGTCCGCCCGCTTGGGCGGGCCGAGCGTCGTTTCAGGGGTCGTTGACGAACAGTGACGGGCGGTGACGAGGCCATCATGCACGGCGGAGTGAAGTTCTACCGCGGCTCCGCCGCCGCTGCCCGGTCTTACGTGGAGGCTGACCACTCTCGTGCCGATGACTACTACCTCGCTGAGGGCAGCGGCCTGGCCCAGCACCATGTCGCGACGGTCGACGGCGACGACACGGCGAGGTTGGAGCGTCACCCGGACCTCGACGGCGACGGCTATGAGCGCTGGGTCGCTGGCTACGACACGGCCACGGGTCGGGCGAAGGGCCGGCTACGGGATGACGAGCACGCTCTGAGATTCGTCGAGGTCGTCGTCAATGGGCCGAAGACATGGTCGCTGGCGGCGGCCCTACATCCCGAGATCGCCGAGGCGTACGACTCCGCGCAGTCGCGCGCGGCGGGGGAGATCATCGGCTGGGTCGCGGAGCACTCGACCACGCGCGTGGGTACGCGCGGTCGGCAGGTCCAAGTCCCGGTCGAGGAGATCGAGGCCGCGGTGGTGCGGCACTACACGTCTCGTGCCGGTGACCCACATCGCCACCTGCACCTCCAGATCAACTCTCGCGTCTTCGCCGCCGGTGCATGGCGCGGGCTGCACTCCGTCGGAGTCCGGGACTCGATCGAGGCTATCAACGGCATCGGTCGCGCGGCCATGATGTGCGACCCCGAGTTCCGGGCAGGGCTTGCGGCTCGTGGCTACACCCTCGACGACGCCGGTGAAATCCGCGAGCTGGCCCCGTTCGCGGCCCGATTCAGCGAACGCGCCACGCAGATCGCCCGCAACGTCGACCGCTATGAAGCCGAGTGGCGCGCATCCCAACCGGGTCAGGAGCCCGGGCCGAAGCTGCGCCGGTCGTGGGACCGACGGGCGTGGGCCGACGCCCGACCGGACAAGGTCTTCCCTACCTCAGGTGCCGACCTGGTGGTGCGGTGGAACGAGGTGCTGCACGACCTCGGCTTCCACGAGACTCATCAGGCGGTCAGCGTTCAGTCGACTCCGATCGGCGCCATCGACCGCGACGTCGCGGTCGAGGTGATCTTGTCCCGGCTCGGGGCGAAGCGGTCGGCATGGAATGCCGCCGACATCCGAGGCGAGACCGAGAAGCTGATCGCCTCCGTCGGCATTGTGGCGGAGCACCCGGCGCGCACCGAGCTGGCCGAGGACATCACCAGCCGCGCTGTTGCCGCATCCCGTCCGCTGTTGGAGCGCGACGACGTCCCCGATCACGTCCGGGCGCTCACCTCGACACAGGTGCTGGCCATCGAGGCCGCCCTCATCCAGCGCCTCGCGATCCGCGCCGAGCAACCGGTGACGCCCGCGCGCCGCGTCCGGCTCCCCGCCGGTCTGGTCGACCGGCTCGACCCCGGCCAGCGCCGTGCCGTGGCCGCACTGGCCGGGCACGCGGGCCTGCTCGTGATCGAGGGTGCCGCCGGGACCGGGAAGACCACCACCCTCGCCGCGGCCCGTGCCGCACTCGATGCCCAAGAGCGGCGGCTCGTCGTGGTCACCCCAACTCTCAAGGCAGCCGAGACCGCGCGGCAGCAGGTCGGGGCAGACGCGTTCTCCGCAGCCTGGCTGGCCCACCAACAGGGCCACCGGTGGGACGAAGACGGCCACTGGACCCACACCACGCCCCCTCCCGAGCACATCGCCCCCGAAGCCAGACTCCTCCCAGGCGACGTCTTGCTGGTCGACGAGGCCGGGATGCTCGACCAGGACACCGCGCACGCCCTCCTCGCGATCGCCGACCACGCCAGTGCCGGCGTGGTGTTCCTCGGCGACCGGCACCAACTCCCCGCGGTCGGCCGCGGGGGAGTGCTCGACCTCGCCACCCGCTGGGCACCCGATCAGGCCCGGCTCGAGCTGGGTGCCGTGCACCGGTTCATCGACCCCGCCTACGCCGACCTCAGCCTCCTGATGCGCACCGGTGAGCGAAGTGATGAGGTGTTCGACGAGCTCGTCGAACGCGGACAGATCGTCCTGCATCCCACCGAGGTCGAACGCACCGCCGCGCTCGCAGCCGTCGAGGGACTCGTCATCGCCGACACCCGCGAACAAGTCTCCGCACTGAACGCCGTTATCCGCGATGATCATCACCGCTGCATCCAGAGCAGCGGACCGAACGGCGAGCCTTCGGGTGAGCGCAGCAGTGCGCGGCCTGGTGAGCCGGTGACAGGAGCTGGTGAGCGGATCGGCCTCGGTGACCGGGTCGCCACCCGTCGCAACGACCGCGGCCTCGGAGTCGCCAACCGCGATACCTGGACCGTCGCCGGCATTGGAGTCGAAGGCAGCCTCCTGGTGACCGGCCGGACCGGGGAACGACACTTGCCGGCCGACTACGTCCGCGACCACGTCGAGCTGGCCTACTGCACCACCGTCCACGGCGCCCAGGGCGACACCGTCGACTATGCCCACTTCGCCCTCGGTGAGACCACCGGTGCGGCTGCGGCGTACGTCGCCATGACCCGCGGCCGTCATACCAACACCGCCCACCTCGTGGCCGACGACCTCGACGCCGCCCGGCGTCAGTGGGTCGAGGTCTTCAGCCGCGACCGTGCCGACCTCGGTCCCGCGCACGCCGCCGAGATCGCCGCCGAAGGCATCGAGCGCTACGGACCCCGCGCCCCCACTCGCGCCCACGCAGGGCCAGCCGCGCTCCAAGCCGGTGCCCTACCGGCGCCGCCGCGGTGCCGGCCCCGCCCGCCCGAGCCTCCACTCGCACAGCCCCCCGCCCACAGGCACGGGCCCGGCATCGGGTTCTGACACCCGTCGAGTGCCGTCCAACGCCATGGCGCCCCAACAGACGGTACGGCAGAAGTCAGTCTCAGGTGTCCGATCCGGCAAGCGTCGGTTGCCCTTCAAAGGGTGAGGAACCCACACCAGCGGGCTCCGCAGACACGGAGAGGAACCCACCCCGATCCCTGTCGCCAGCCAGCGTTACCGTCAGCGCTCCCCCGACCCGAAATCCGACGGGACGCACCCACCCCTCAAGCCTCGTCCCACGATGTGGACAACCTTCAGGGGGACGCTGTCAGACCTGCGCAAATGCAGCGGCAGCAGCAGCGTCCCCCCTGCGTACCCCCTGCGGGGAACCCCCTCGGGGGGACGTTTGAGGGTACGCCCCCGGGTCACTCTTCGGCCAATGCTGCTGCGCACCTGGTTGGCCAAGGAGGTCACCGCGATGAGCCCGATCCACATCCCGCCCGAATGGGACGACAACGACGTCCTCTACTTCGAGGAGTTCTGCACCTTCGTCCGCACCCCGCAACGCACCGCACGCGACTGGAAACGACGAGGCGTCGGACCCCGCTGGTGGCGCATCAACGGTAACGGCCGCCTCTACACCACCGTCGCCGAACTCCGTCGCTTCCTCGCAGCCGGCCGCCGGCACGAGTCTCGGAATGAGTGACACGACCATGAAGCAGCGGCGCTGATCGAGCCCCGCGATGCCGACGACCCTCACCGCCGAACAGGACGCTCGGGCCATCCGTGCGCTCGCGGTGTTCAAGGCAAAGCGCGAGGCGTTGCGAGCAGGGCTGCCGCTCCAGCAGCTCGACGACGCAACCTGGGTCGTCGACGTCGACACCGGGGACTCAAAGGTCGCTTGACCACTGCTCGTCTCGGTCGTGTCTGAGACAATGGGATCGAACGGAAAGGAGGTGGGTCGTGGTGTTCCAAGGCGAGGTGCTCTCCATCGGAGCGCTATTAGAGCGCGCTCAGGCCGCCCCGGCCCACGAGCCGGCCCGTCATGTCGGTGTCCGGCACACCGCCGCTGACAACGCGCTGCGCTGCGTCGAGTTGTTGGCTGCTGGTGAGCCGCTGGCCGGGTGCTGGCGCTTTGGCGTCCTCCAGACCCTCGACGACTACACCTCAACGCTGCGTCGAGGCGGCGTTGCCCTTGCCGCAGTGGTCTTCGCCGCCGTCCCCGCGCCCACCGGATCCGGTGAGGTCGACGCCGCCTTCGCTGCCCTGGCAGACCACCTGGCCGAGCGTGACGGTTGGCCCGTGCCTGGGTGGGCGCTTGACCCGGCCCGCCGTACCGACGGCTGGTACCCCGCCGTGCCGGACACCTGGAGGGCCGAGGCCGAGCGCGACAGTCCCCGCGCGTTCGCGCAACGCGGCATCTTCATCACCGCACGGTCTCTGAACCGGGCATGAGCAGCGAGGCGCGACAACTCGACGCAGAGCGGGTCCTCGGCCTGTTCCACGAACTGTCGGAGCGCCTGGCGGCCGATGGCGTGCAGGCACAACTCTTCGTCGTAGGCGGGGCGGCCATGTCACTGGCTTACGACGAAGGTCGTCTCACCCGCGACGTGGATGCCCTGTTTGTCCCTGCGCCGGAGGTGCGGGTCGCTGCTGGAGAGATCGGCGCCGCCCACGGCCTTGAGCCGGATTGGCTCAACGACGCCGCCAAGGGCTTCCTCCCGGGCGCCGACGAGCACCCGCAGACCGTGTTCGAGTCCGAGTCGCTGCTGGTGCAGGTCGCCTCGCCGGAGTATCTGCTGGCGATGAAACTCCATGCCTCCCGCGACGAGCGAGACCTTGACGATGCCGCGACCCTGTTCAACCGACTCGGCTACACCACGGCCCAGGAGGCAGCCGACCTGCTGAGCCACACCTATCCGCAAGAGCAACTGCTTCCACGCCACTACTACATCGCCGAGGACGTCGCCCACCGGGCCACCGCGGGGGGAACGATGCACGGCGCTGCAGTTGGGGCCGAGACGCCGGATACTGGCGCCGAGCGACTGCGCCGATCCATCGAGGACGAGGTGAGGCAAGACCCGGGCGGTGGCCGCGCTCGCCACAGCCCGCCCGAGGCCGCGACGTCGCGGCCTATCGAGCCGCCGATGAGCTCGCGGCCGCCGGAGCCGCCCAGCATCGGCTTCTAGCACCCTCGTCTTCGGAACGGATAGCCACTCCTCCTGGGCTTGCGTAGTCGCCAGCGCGTGAGGCCAAGGCGCGTGCGAGCGTGGTGCGACGGCGAAGCCCTATAGCAGCTCGACTCGAACGCTTGGGTTGTCGACGTAGAGGCGGGTGATGCCGAAGTCGCGTAGCAGCGCCCTGCGAAGCTCGACCGGGACCTCCTCGTCACTCAACCCATCGACCAGCTCGGCGAACCTGTCGGCCACGGTCCCGGTAAACGGCACCATCTCAACCCTGCCGGCCTGGTCCAGCTCCTCAAGCGTGGTCCGGGCCTCGGAGATGATCGCCTCTGTCTCGGCCTTGACCGCCGCGACGTCGTCGTCATCGAGCAGCCCCTTGACCGCGAGTCGCTTGGCATTGGCCCACTCCGCCTCCGCCTCCCTGATCCGGGCCTGGAGCCGGTCGCGCTTCTTCTCCGCGTCCGCGTCAGCGACGACGCCACGCGTCACCTGCACCTCGACGGTCTTCCCGCCGCGGATCGGTTGGGAAGCGATGCTCTTGATGATGTTGTCCGCCAGGATCGTGTTCACCTTCTCGCAGGGGCTGTATCCGGCGCGCGGGACCATGCCCGGCCGCTTGCCGGGGCAGTAGAACCGGATGCGCACGGTCTTGTGGCTACGAGGGTTGTCTATCCGCGAATACATCCGGTGCCCGCACCGCGCACAGAACACGATCCCGTCCAGCACGTTCTCCGGCGTGGCCTTCTTGTTCCGATTCTTTTGGCCGCGCGCCGCAAGCCGCCGCGAGTTGACCCGATCCCAGAGCTCCGGGTCGACAATCGCCCCCAATGGGGACTCGCGGGTCACCCGGCCCGGGTCATCTTCGCTCCGCTGTTCCAGATATGGCTTGCCGTTCTCATCCCGCAGCACCTGCTGGCGTCCCCAGGTCAGCTCGCCCTTGTAGAACGGGTTGTCCAGAATCCCGGCGATCGAGTTCGGCGGCCACGCAGGCTTGCCGGTCTTGGTCGGCACACCTTCTCGCGTCAGCTGACGCGCGATCTCCTCCACCGATACGCCCGCATCGGCCCATGTGAACATCTGGACCAACCATGGGTGCTCGTCAGGATGCAGCTCGGGCGCCCCCGAGCGGACTTTGCGGCCATTGATGAACGCCGGCATCCCGGACGGCAGCTCCACGCCCTCGATGACCAGCGGCTTCATCCGCACCCCATACGGCGGGCGCATCGCCACCGTCGACCCGGCAACCACCTTGGCCCGCAGGTTCCTGCGCGTACGTCGCCGGACCTTCAACACCTCGCCCTTGGCGTTGACCGCGCGCACGTCAGCGTCGTACATCGCGTCCTCGTCGTGCGGGTCGATGAGTCCGGTGTCCTCGGTTACCAGCGTGATCCCCAGGCGCTTGCACAACGACGTGATCTTCTGACGCTGACCCACGCCGGCAGTGATCCGCTCCAGCTCGTTGACCACCAGGAATCGCACGTCGCGGCGAGCCTCCAGATAGTCGAACACCTCCTGAAGACCCGGCCGGTCGGCAAGCGTTCGGGAGATGCCCTCGTCCGTGAACGTGTGCAGCAGCGTGACCCCGTGATCGGCCGCGATCATCTCGTTGATCGCCCGCTGTTCAGTCGTCGAGCCCTGCTCCTCGGTCGAGTACCGCGTGTAGCCCACACCTAACCGCGGCGTCGTGCTTGCAGGAATTCGTCGAGCGCTCATAGACTGAGCATAGGCGGATTACGTACAAAAAACGCGAAAGCCGTCCCACTTCGGCTCGTAGGTCAGCCCGGCGGCGGTCGGCACTTCCGTGACGGCCTTGGCGAGCATTGGTTGCAGCGGCAGGTCGAAGGGCAGGCGCATCAGCCCATTGTCAGCCAACGCGGGCATCCGCGGGTCGGTCAGGGCCGGATCAGCCAGCGACCGATGAGCGTGCCGTCCGCCCGCTCGCGAGCGGGGGTGTCGGGCACGTCGACCTCGAATCCGTCAACGTCCAGCAGCCGTCAACCGCGCAGGACGACCGCCGCGCGGTGCCCACGCCACCAGCCCCGCGGTGGGAACGCCTCGCCGGCAACCAGGCCGCAGGTCCGCTCGAACAGCTCGGGGAACACCCCGCGGCCCAGCCCCTGCGGGCCGAGTGATCGCGGAACGCCGGCCCGGCGGGCGACGGGGTGCCGCAGCCGGGCCCAGGCGGGTTCGGCTTGTTCGGGCAGGGAGCAGCGCAGCTCGGTGGCCAGCCGGGCAATGATCATCGCGTCGGTCTCTACGGTTCAGGGGATTGCCACGAAGCCGTCTCGGGAGGAAAGTGGGGCCATGTTCCGGAGAGTAAAGGCAGCGAGCCTTATGCTCGCCTTGACTGCAACGTTGATCATCTCGCCCCGAGCGGACGCAGTGCCGCCAGCACATCAATCCGGCTCGGAGACGGGGACCTTCCTGGTGACCGACTGCGGGGACTTCGACCTGTATGACGACTACGTCCTCGAGTGGAACTCCACACTGCACTTCGACAAGCTCGGGACTCCGATCCGTGTCGTGGAGCATGTCTGGGGATCCGACACGTTCCGCAACTCCGTCACCGGTGAGTCCGTCACGGGGACCATCAACGCCGGGGAGATCGTCGACCTGGCGAACGGCAACGTGACGCAGAACGGCAACACGGCGAGGATCACCGTGCCCGGGGTGGGCGTGGTGTTCTTCGATGTCGGCAAGTTCATCATCGACATCGAGACCGGAGACGTGGAGTTCCTCGCGGGGGCACACCATGGCTGGTTCGAAGAGGACTACGCAGCCCTCTGCGAGGTGCTCGGCTAGTGCTTCGCTGACCGAGGGAGGATGAGACCCGGGCACCGCAGTGGCGACCGGGCCCGGTGGGCGACGTCCTTCGTTGGTGCGAGGCCCACGCCGAGCCCGAAGAACTCGACGTGCTGGAGTCGGTGTACTTGGGCTTGACCACGACCATGCGAGCAAGGTGAGGTTCGCGACGCGATCCAGGTCGACGTTGTTTCGGTTCCGGCAGCCGCGTCTGTCTCCTGCTCGTCCTCCGGGAAGAGCTGATGGACCACCCGCTAACTTCGGGGCGCTCTTGACGAGCTCCGCCGCGGAAGCCTGGAGCGGCCCAGGGCCAATTGGGCCCTTGCCGGCGCAAGCGTGGTGTCGTAACGGCGCCGTGTGGCTTAGGCAGTGGACCGCCCCTGTACCCCCGGGGCATCGGCGATGCGCGGGGACGCCTGGATCTGCTCGACGAGGATCTCGGCGTGCCCCGCGTGCTGCGCCAGCTCCCGGATGCAGTGGGCGAGCACCCAGCGCAGCGAGAGCGTGCCCAGGACCGGATGCTCGCAGGTGTCGTCGAGGTCCAAGCCGCCGAGGACCGTGTCGGCCCGGGCCACCGCGAGCTCATGGGCTCGGGCGAGCCCCTCAAGCGTGTCCCCTTCGGCCAGGGTGAAACTCTCGTCGACACTCTGGGGTATGCCGGCGTCCGCGCGGGTCATCCCTCCGAAGCGGCAGGGAAACCACGCGGTCTCGACGAACGCCGCGTGCTTGAGCAGGCCCATCGGGGTGGTAAGGGAGGGGACGAGACGTCGGCGCGCCTGCTCGTCGGTGAGAACCAGGACCGTCTCACGAACGATCCTGCGGTGCTCACCCAGGAAGGCCAGCAGCACCTGGCGCTCGGATCCGGTCCGTGCGGGCAGGTCGATGGGCTCGCTTGTCATGGGAAGACTCCTGGCACTGGTAGCGGGCACGGACTTCGGTAATGCATGGCGCGGCAGGAAGCCCCGGGGCCTGGAACACCTCGGTGGTGATGACATTCTGCAAGCCGTGTCAACCATCGACGTACTGGCGGGCGTTGCCTCCTACGACAGTTCGTTTCAGCCCGGATCCACGGGTGAAGTTGGTTGCGGTGCGCGTCGTGACACGCGAATGCCACTCTGGGAAGGGTAAATTGGGCTTAGCACGGCACCATCCGCACCCCTCCTCCTGGGCTTGTGTAGTCGCCAGCGCGTGAGGTCTAGGCGCGTGCGAGCGTGGTGCGACGGCGAAGCCCTATAGCAGCTCGACTCGAACGCTTGGGTTGTCGACGTAAAGGCGGGTGATGCCGAAGTCGCGTAGCAGCGCCCTGCGAGGCTCGACCGGGATCTCCTCGTCGCTCAACCCATCGACGATCGCCTCCGTCTCGGCCTTGACCGCCGCGACGTCGTCGTCATCGAGCAGCCCCTTGACTGCGAGTCGCTTGGCTCGGCCCACTCCGCCTCCGCCTCTCTGATCCGGGCCTGGAGCCGGTCGCGCTTCTTCTCCGCGTCCGCGTCAGCGCCGATGCCGCGCGTCACCTGCACCTCGACGGTCTTCCCGCCGCGGATCGGTTGGGAAGCGATGCTCTCCCGGCGATCGAGTTCGGCGGCCACGCAGGCTTGCCCGTCTTCGTCGGCACACCTTCTCACGTCAGCTGACGCGCGATCTCCTCCACCGACACGCATTCATCGGCCCAGGTGATCATCTGGACGAGCCACAGGTTCCTCGGGATGCAGCTCGGGGGCCCCCCGAGCGGACCTTGCGGCCATTGATGAACGCCGGCCGGCGGTCAGGCCCGGATCAGCCAGCGACCGATGAGCGTGCCGTCAGCCTCAAGCAGGACGTGCGGAGCCGCGGAGACACTCAGCTCGCCGTGGGCGACGATCCGACCGTGGCGTCCGCCGACAAGGGCGGGGGAGAGGGTGAGATCGAGCTCGTCGACGAGTCCCTCGGCCAGCAGGGCGCCGAGCAAAGTCGGCCCTCCTTCGGCGTTGATCCGGCGAAAACCTTGGGCGTGCAACCCAGCCAACGCTGCCGGCAGGTCCAGCTGGGTAACGCCCGCGACGATGACCCGGTCTGCCCCCAGGTCGGCGCGCAGCCGAGCGAGACCGGGCGACGCTTCCACGGTGATCGCCCACACGGCGCCAGGAGCGCCGGTTCGCAGCGCCGTCGGCAAGTTTCCGGAGCGGGTGACCACGGCCATGGGGAGTGTCGGCGGCAGGCCCGCGGCGGCCCGGAGGGCGGCATACGGGGCAGTGAGGACGAGCGGGGTGTAGCCCTCGGCGCGCGCGGTGCCAGCCCCGACGAGGACGATGTCCGACAACGCCCGGATGAGGTCGAAGACGACCGTGTCGGCCGGCGTGTTGATCGAACCGCTGCGCCCGTCGGCTCCGGTCGCGGCCCCATCGAGGGTGCTCACCATGGTGACGCCGAGCCAGCTTCCGGCGCCATCCGGCAGCGCGTATGCCGCGGCGAGGCTGGCGAGGTCGAGCGTTGATCCCGGCGACGCCAGGCCGGCCATTTTGGTCGGAGCCAAGAGGAGTCGCATAGCGTGAGTATGCGATGTGCTGGCGCAATTCGGCCGCAGCGGGGCACTGTCGCGGTGGCGGATGCGTTACGGCAAGATGTCCGTATGGCGAAGAGCAAGGGTGACAAGAAGGCAGCCAAGAAGAAGGATTCCGCGAAAGAGGTCAAAGGCAACCCGAAGCGCCCTAAGAACCAGGCCGATGAGCCGAAGGTGAAGAAGGGCAAGGGCAAGGGCAAGGGCAAAGCCCAGGTCAAGTCCTCTGAGGCCATGGCCGCGGCGCTGGCCGCCCCGGAGGTTTACGACACCCCGGTCGACGTCGAGCCGGTGAAGAAGCAGTTGCATCCCGAGCAACCGATCAGCGAGGTTCTGCGTGTCGGCCGCGAATTCGTGCTTGCGGATTTCGACCCCTCCAGCACCCCCGGATTCGACGGCGGTCGCAAGGCCGGGAAAAAGGCGCTCGCGGCCTTCGCGCCGGAGATCGGCGAGTGGCAGGAGCGGCTGTTCGCCGAGACCAAGGGGGGCGGGCGGCGCAGCTTGCTCATCGTCCTGCAGGGACTCGACAGTGCCGGCAAGGGCGGGATCGTCCGGCACGTCATGAGCAACGCCGACCCGGCCGGCATCAAGGCGACGGCCTTCAAGGCTCCGACCGAAGAGGAACGTCAGCACGACTTCCTCTGGCGGATCCGCAAGGCGTTGCCGGGCCCCGGTCAGATCGGCGTGTTCGACCGGTCGCACTACGAAGACGTTCTCGTCGCCAAGGTCCGCAAGCTGGTGCCGGCAGCTGAGGTGACGAAGCGTTACGCGATCATCAACGCGTTCGAGCGCGAGGTCATCGAGTCGGGCACGCAGCTGGTCAAGGTGTTCATGTACATCTCCCGGGACGAGCAGCGCGACCGGTTGATGGAGCGGCTGGAGCGGGAGGACAAGCGTTTCAAGTACACGCCGGGCGACACCGACAACCGTGCCTTCTGGGACGACTACATGAAGGCGTTCCAGATGATGTTGGGGCGCACGTCGACGCGGATCGCTCCGTGGCACGTCATCCCGGCGAACAACAAGTGGTACGCCCGGTATGCCGTGCAGCAGCTCATCCTGGACAAGTTGCGTGAGATGAGCCCCGACTGGCCGGTCCCGGATTACGACATCGAGGCAGAGAAGGCTCGGCTCAAGGACAGCTGACCCCTGTCCCCCAGCTACTGCCAGTGGGCGGGCCGGACGGTTTGGACAGGCCCCGGTCCGTCCGATAGTGTCTACTGCGCACCTAGCGGGCAAGTTACACCGTTGGTGTTCATGCGGACGTAGCTCAGTTGGTAGAGCGCAACCTTGCCAAGGTTGAGGTCGCGAGTTCGAGCCTCGTCGTCCGCTCGGAGGGAAGGACCGCCATCACGGTGGAGTGGCCGAGAGGCGAGGCAGCGGCCTGCAAAGCCGCGTACACGGGTTCAAATCCCGTCTCCACCTCGGGTTCCGTCGTGGAGCCGGCACTACAGCACCACCTTCAGGGCGATTAGCGCAGTGGTAGCGCGCTTCCTTGACACGGAAGAGGTCACTGGTTCAAACCCAGTATCGCCCACCCTCAGAGAACGGCCCCTGACCTGCGGAAACGCGAGTCAGGGGCCCCTTCCCCGTGTTGCGATCCACAAGCGCGGACTACGCTAGCCACCATGTTCGTCTTGATGTCCGTGCATCACCCGCACCCAGAACACCGCGAAGCGCTCATCGACTCGATGCATCGGTACGGCGCGGCGATCGCCGGGAAGCCAGGCCTGGTTTCTGTGCACACCCTCGCGGATGCTGGCTCGCCTCGACTCGTGGGGTTGGCGATCTTCGAAACGGAAGCCGACTTCGAGGCGCTAGCTCCCCTTGCCCGGTCGGCCGTAGCCGACGACCCGTTCTCTGTGTGGGAGACGGTGCCGATCGACGGGCTACGACTCAGCGAGGTGTGAGGCATCAGGCCCGCGGGCCGATGTTTGACCAACTGCTCGCACTCGGGTGATCCTGTGATGCTCGCGCGACGCTACAGGTCTAACAGCAGCGCTAGTGTGTCGCGGACCTCGTTGAGGACTACGGGGCCGACATTGCCGGTCAGCTCCTGAATCCGAGTCGTGGCCACGGAACGCAGGTGCTGGCACTGCGCCGAGGAACGCGCCACGAGCTGGTTGTTCTCGTCGGGGTCGATCAGGACATCGGTGCTGCTCGTGCGGATGGTCCGGGTCAACGGCACGACTTGGACGACTTTGGGTCCGCCCCCTAAGAATCCGGGCGGCAGTCACGACGATGGCGGGGCGCCGTACTTCGGCCTCGCCACCAGCGGGTATGCCGAGGTCAAGTTCGACGACGTCACCCGGCGTCAGCACCGAGCCACGCCGTCTCATCCGTGGTGAGCTCTGCCGCGAGGTCCCGCGCCATGGCGTCTTGGCGGAGCGCGCGGATGGCCCTATTCACCGTCTCATCGATCGTTTCGTGGCGTTCGGCCGCCAAGCGGGTCACCCGTGCGTGAGTGTCCCTGCTGATGCGGATCGTCGTTGTCTCGGCCACGACACGACGACACGGCCTGTAGACAGATCCATCTACAAGAGTGTCGACCCTGAGAGGAAGCCGAAGGCAGCTCGGGTTAGTGGGCGCTGCGGCTCCGCTGTCGGCGACCCTCACTAGTCTTTGCGGTGTGCTGCATGAGTTCAGCTGGCTACCGGCCAACGAAGCGACGAGCGAGGCCGTCCAGGCCGTCTTCGCCGACGGCGGCGCCCGCAAGTGCCGCTGCCAGGCGCTCAAGGTTCCGGGCTGGATCTGGCGCGACACGACCCAGCAGGAGCGCGACGCCGCGCTCCTCGAGCAGGCCGGCTGCGGCACGCGCGGCCCAACGTCCGGCCTCGTTGGATACGTCGACGGCGAGCCTGCTGGCTGGGTCGCGGTCGAGCCGCGAGAGAACTACCCGAGGATCTGGGCCCGGCAGAAGTCGTGGATGCGGACGGATCCCGACCTCGAGGGCGTCTGGTCGGTCACCTGCTTCGTCGTGCGTAAGGGCTTCCGTCGGCAGGGGCTGATGTACGAGCTCGCCGCCGCAACCGTCGAGTACGGCAGGCAGGTGGGCGCTCGCGTCCTGGAGGGCTACCCCACCGAACCACCGCCAGGGAAGACCGTGATCTGGGACGAGGCGTCCGTGGGGCTGCTGCAGGTCTTCCTCGACGCCGGCTATGAGGTCGAGGCGTCGCCTACCCTGCGCCGGAGGGTGGTGCGACACCGACTCGGTGCGTCGTCCTGACGGTCGGTTCCGTCCAAGCCAGGCGCAAGGGCCGTCTCCCGATCGATCGGTCTGTGCGGCACGGTGACGCTTGTCGGCATGAGGGTTTCGCCGAATGGTCCCCATGCCAGAGTCACCGTGCCGATCACCTCAAGTGCATCCGGCCCGAGTCGGGCGAGCGGCGCGCGGGTGCCGCACAATCTGCGCCCAGCGGGCCCGTTAGCCTCAGGACGATACCGACCGTGTCGACTGGAGGTAGCGGTGCTGACTTTCGATCATCTCTTGGCGCTCGAAGGGATCGACACGGCAAGGGTACGCCTCGCCCGGCATCAGGACAGCCGGGTTGGAGCAGGACGCCTATCCGGAGTCTGGCGGAACGACGCGACTGCGCGCCGCTCCTGATTGAGCACTACCGGGCCACGGAGAACAATGCGGGCAGGCCCGGGCGCGGCCGCCCACAGGGAGGCAAGAGGAGACCAGGGGGGAGCTGACCGTTCGGCAGACGACCCCGAGGCACAGTCTCGGCCCCGTGAGGCGGGCGCGGGCAATCTGGTGCGTGGAGTCCCTTATGAACTGCGTGACCTGGTCGATCGACGTGCCGGCGAGAGCCCCCGGGCCTCGTCCCGTTGCCATGGGACGTGATGTGGGCCTGCGTCACCGCGATGGGTGCTATCGACCGTGCCGCTGCCGCATTTGGAGCCTTGCGCCGCCCCCGATGGCGGACTTATGACTACAGGGCTGTACGAACGTCGAAGCGTATAATGGAATGTAAACCCTTGATAACCTGGCTCTGTGATGTAAAGGCGGACCCAGCCTACGCCGACGTCCTCTCCCCCCTCGGAATCCGATGATTCACCAGACTACTCACATGGCGTTTTACCTCAGCGTTGGAACGGCCCCACCATGGAGGATCGGCCGCCCACGACGACGCCCCCGGTTTCTATATTGGCCAGGCCTACAAGCGGTCAGTCACAGTCGTTGAACTGCTGGAGGAAGCCACGCCCTCGGCGGAACGCCACGTTCGTCGTGCGATCGAGATCGTGACCGACGGTTCCGCCTTGCCCGCGAGCGCTGGCTGGTTGCTGGGAGGCGACCCAGGTGGCTGAGTGCGTCCGAGACAGGCGCTTCCCCGCGACAGAATGCAGGGGTGCCAGCCGTGAATATTCATTCTCCTGAGGGGACCGGCCCCGATTGCCCTTCGTGCTCACTGCTACCGGCCTGTGGCCGCGTCGCTTTCGATGGGGACGACGGCGCCGCTGATCAGTGCAGCCCGGTCGAGCAACTCGACCTCGATGCGGCTGGGGCGGCCCATCTCGACGCCCTGGTGGATGACCAGCATGTCGCCGGTGACGGCTCGCCCATGCGCGCGCAGGTAGCCAGCGAAGGCCGCGGCGGCCGCACCGGTGGCGGGGTCCTCGACGACCCCGCCCCAGGGGAAGGGGTCTCGTGCCCACCAGGAACCCCTGCCCGTGGATGCCACCAGGTGCACCGTCACCCAGTCATGCAGACGGCATAGGCGCTGCAGTGCGTCGAAGTCGTAAGACAGGGTGGCGAGCCTGTGGATGTCGCCGGCGACCAGAACGGGGTGGTGATTCCCTCCGAAGCCGACGGCCGGCGGCAAGTTCGGGTCCAGCTCGTGAGCGGACCATCCCAACGACGCCAGCAACTGGGCAAGCAACTCCTCCGCCAAGGGGAAGCAGTCGACGTCCGGGCTTCTCAGGGTCCCGACAGCCCGGTCGCCTTCAAATCTGGCGGCGATCTCGATCGGGCCGACCTTGGACTGAAGGGTGTAGGAGCCGGCGCCAGCGAGCCGGCCGATGGCCACAGCGGTGGCGATCGTTGCGTGGCCGCAGAAGGCGACCTCGCCCTCGGGCGCGAAGTAGCGGATAGGGATCGCTGCAACACCTTCGATCGGTCCGGTCACGAACGCGGTCTCGCTGTCGCCGACCTCGGCGGCCACCTGTTGCATCTGCGCTGCGGTCAGGTGCTCGGCGTCGAGGACCACGCCAGCCGGGTTGCCGCCGGCCGGGTCGTCACTGAACGCCGCGTAGCGCCGCACGTCAAGGTGTGGGGTCATCGGGATCCTCGCTCGCAGGTCCTCGGGGAACGGCATTCGACCTTGACGCAGGCGGTTGGGCCGAGCGCGTCGCTGGGCTCTGCTTCAGCAGCCTGGTGACGAACCGCGGGGCCCGCACAGTCTCCACCGCGAGAGTGGTCTCGACGCGCTGGATCCCCGCGAGGGGCCAAATGTGTTCGACCAGCAGTTGGCGCAGCTCAGTCAGGTCAGCGACACGTGCGCGTACCAGCAGGTCGGTCGAACCGGTGACGATCGAGATCTCCTCCACCCGGTCGATGTTGCGCAACTCGCCGACGATCTGCTCGATGTGACTCGACTTGTCGGTCAGCAGCGAGATGTGGGCCAGCGTCGGCAACCCCAGGCGTTCCCAGTCGATGTCCACCGTGAACCCCCGGATCACCCCCCGATCCGTCAGGCGAGCGATTCGGTCCGCGACCGACGGCCCGGACAAACCGACAGCGGCACCCAGACTCCTCAGCGATGTCCGCGCATCGGCAGAGAGCAACGCCAGCAGCTCCACGTCCACGGCATCCAAAGACCACGATCCAACCGATGCCGCCGGAGCAACCCCACTCATGTCGCGATCTTACATCGGATGGTGCTAAGGAGGCTATACACACGAAATAGTGGATCAGGACGAGAGACTTGGCATCAAATGATGGCTGGACTACGATCTGGGTGTGACCCGAACCGCTGTCGACGCACCGCCCGCACCCGCCGTTGTCGGCCCCTACTCGCACGCGGTCCGGCACGGGGACCTGCTCTTCCTCTCCGGGCAGGCGCCGTTCCACCCAGAGACCGGGACCGTTGTCGAAGGTGGCATCGACGCGCAGACCAGGCAGGTGTTCGCCAACCTCGGCGCGGTTCTCAGTTCGGCTGGGGCGACATTCGACGACGTGCTCAAGGCGAACGTCTACCTCACGAATCTCGACGATTTCCAGGCCGTGAACGTCATCTACGCCGAGCACTTCACCGAGCCCTACCCTGCTCGCACCACGATCGGGGTCGCCGGACTACCCCTAGGGATCGTCGTCGAGATCGAACTGGTCGCCGCCATACCCCACTGACTCACGCAGCGTTCAGAGACGCCAGCAGACGTGGCAGCTTGCCGCGACGCCAACACCCGACACCACCGCGGAAGGATTAGCCGGACATGGTTGAACCAGGCGCCACCGTGACCCCAGACCTACGAACGAGGCTGCAGGCCGCTGCCGCCGGCGACGGGGAGGGGCTCCGGCGCGGCCTGTGGCTCAGCTACCTCTGCCCCTACGGTCTGGAAGTCGCCATCGACTGCGGCCCCGACTGGTTCGGGGTCGACCTCCAACACGGCAACCTCGAACTACACGCCCTGCCCGGACTGTTGCGCGTCGCGGAATCCGCCGGCATCCCACTGCTGGCCCGCACACTCTCGCACGACCCCGCCACCCTCGGCCGTGTTCTGGACACAGGAGTCAGCGGCGTCATCATCCCCATGGTGGAATCCGCGGACCAGGCCCGAGCCCTCGTCTCGGCCTGCCTCACCCCACCGCACGGAGCTCGCAGCACCGGGGGTTGCCGATCCACACTCGGTGTGAGCCACGCTCCGGCTCAGCAGCTTGTGCTGCCGATGGTGGAAACCGCCACGGGCCTCGAAAACGCCGCCGACATCCTCGCCGTCCCCGGAATCGACGGCGTCTTCGTCGGCCCCTATGACCTCTCGATCTCGGCGGGCTACCCCGCGCCGGACTCGCCCCAAACCATCCAGGCCCTCCGGACGGTCATCGGCCTCGCCCGCGCGGCGGGCAAAATCGCAGGGTTCATGGCTGGCAGACCTGACCTTCTCGCCGTGGCGTCCGAGGCCGACCTCGTCGCCGTCGACACCGACGCCTCAGCCCTGCGGCTCGGGCTTACCCAGGTCTTCGGATAGCGACCGGCAGTGCCCTCGGGGCTTGGCGGCCCTCCCGCTCAACCTGCCGTATGCCGGATGAACGGACGGAGCGCGGTAGGGGCCAGTTCTGCCCGGCACCTCGCTTCAAACGGGATGATCGGCACGTCAATCGACGCTGCCGGTTTTCCTGAACGGGCGTCCCTTCGCGCGGTATATCGATACGTTGTTTGTCGTGGACCCCCGGCGGGAAAAACTTCCCCCGATCATGTAGCGCCCCCGCGAAAGAGAATCGAGCGAGTCATGGGTGACGTGCCATTCACCAACAATTCCTGTGGGCAGAAGAAGGGCGAGGCCGTCCCCGTCGGCGGCGCGCTCAACCCGGGCGACCAGGTCCAGATCAATGGAAGCATCGACCTCAGCTCGTGCATCGTCGGCAATAGCAACGCCCGGGTCTTCACGATCAACCTCGACCAGCAGTCGCCGATTCTCTACAACTACGTCATTACCGTCGTCGCAGAGGGTCCGCACGGTGCGTTCTCGGGCTGGTTGAACCTCTACTTCACGGATCGAACCGGTGACCGGTACGCCTTGGGGGTCTGGAAGTCGGAGAAGCTGCAGCACACCGTTGCTTACAACAGCGAAGATCCCGCCATCGTCAAGATCGAGTGGGACAGCTGACATGGCGACCGACGCTGCGGACTTCGTCCGCCGACTGGGGGTCGACCTGTCAAAGGTGCAGTGGGCCGCCGGGGCAGCGGTCGCGACCCGGCTGCGCCGAGCTGGACTCGTGGCCGCGGCCTACGGCTCGACGATTCTGCTCGACGAGCCGGTCTTGCGATCCTGCACCCCGTCGACCCGGCGCGGTGTGGTCGCGCACGAACTGGTGCACACGCTGCAGCAGACCGAGGGCGCCCGATGGGTCCGTTCCGGCGACTCGCCGGCGGCTTTGGAGGCGGAGGCCCACCACCTGGGCCGCCTCGTGGCGCTCGGTCGAGCGCTGCCGCCGCGGCGTCGAGACCTCGGGCAGCTGACACCGCGTCTGCAGGGTCACGACTCATTCGAGCACCGACTGCTAGGCGACACCCCCACCAACCTGCTCACCGCCCTCGTTGCTGGCCAGGGAACCCAGGCAGCCCGGGACGCAGGGCTGGCGAGCGCGTGCACGCTCCTGGACTACCTCGGGTCGAACCCGACGAGCTTGAACCCGGCGCGGGTCTCGGACCTGGCCGGGTTCCCCGTCCGGTTGGTGACCCTTACCGGCAGCCAGCTGCCCGTCACCTATGGCGAACTGAACACGATGGCCGACTTCCTCACCAGCCCCGAGGAGATCGACACCCTTTCCCAGGACATCTTGCTGCCCATTCTGCAGATGGTGCGCCACCAGGGTTGGGAGAAGCTCAACGCGCTGCGCACGCACCCGGCAGGCCAGCCCGACTTCCCCTCGTGGCTCATGTCGTTCTGCCCGGGTTCGGTCGCCGCCATCCTCGAGACGGCGCAGCTGGATGCCCTCACCGGAGGTCTCGGCCCGGGCGGCAGGGACCACTACAAGGGCTCGTTGGCTCGCAACGCGTGCCACTTCGCCCCGTACACGTGGTCGCGTTGGCGGGCCTCGTATGCCGTCGCCGCAGCGACCGCGCTTGAGGCCTACCGCACCAAGGATCCCGAGCTGACCCGGAAGGCCTGGGTCGCCCACGGCTACGCCGATCACTTCCTCCAGGACTCCTTCGCCGCGGGGCACCTGGTCAACAAGACCCTGGTCATGCAGTGGTTCATCGAGTGGGTCGCGCAGACCCGGATGCCTGTTTACAACTGGGACGTCTTCAAGACTCTTACGCCGGCCAACCAGCCCGGGGTGACGAACTGGAACCTCTACAACCCGGCATACACCGGCATCGGCACCGACCCACAGACCACGGAGGAGCTGCCGACCATCGACCAGCGCAGGGCCAACTCAGGCGTCGTCGCGGCGGTCGGGCTCGGCGTTGACCAGGCGTACCAGGCATACCTGGCAATGCTGGACAGCCCGCTGGTCCAAATCGTCACCAACCAGCTCCACGATGTCCTCAACGGCCGGTCCGTGACGGCCGGTTCGACGCAGGACCCGGCCTTCGTGGTGTGGGGTGACGACACCATGCTCAACGGTGGAACCGGCGCCGGGCTCGCCAGCACGGCGGCGCAGCTATCCCAGCAGTCGATCGCCGACATCCTCGCCCGCGGCGGCACCGACATCACTCTGGAAGGGGTCACGGCCTACTTCCCGACCCACGTGCAGAGCAACGGCACCATGGTCTCGTTGGCGGACTGGCACGCCGTCAATGGGGAGCTGTGGAACCTGTGCAGGTCCGACCAAGTGTTCAACTCCACCGAGACGTGGGCCTTCGGTGCTGGCTCATACCTCATGCCCACGATGGGTGTGGTGTCCGTGGACCAGTCCTCCAGCTGGGTGCCCCCCGGCGGGACGGCGCCCTTCAGCACCATCGACGCCGGGAAGACGACGGGCGCGAGCACGTCCGAGATCGGATGCCTCCAGCCAGGAGGCTCGGTGTCGATGAACGGCAACACCGACCTCAGCTCGTGTGTCGTCGGCAACAGCGGGGCGAAGTTGTTCAGCGTGAAGCTCACCAAGCAGTCGGGCTTCTACGACTACGTCATCACCGTCGTCGCGCAGGGTCCGAAGGGCGCCTTCTCCGGCTGGCTGAATCTGTACTTCACCGATCGCACCGGAGACAGGTACGCCCTGGGGATATGGAAGTCGGAGAAACTGCAGCACACCGTCGCCTACAACAGTTCAGACCCCGGCATCGTCAAGATCGAGTGGGGCGCCTGAGCGCCGTCCGACGAGCGCAACCGTCCCTCCGAGTCGGGGTCGCTGAACTACCCCCGGAAATCCTCGAAAGCCGGATGACGGGTAGCTGGCGGTCGGTCTTCTCCTGGTACTTGGCAAACTGCGCTGAGGCCGCGACGATCTGGCTCCATGCCTTCTCACGCTCGGCACCATGCAACTGTTCGGCGGTCACGGCCACAGAGCCGCCCGGGACCTCGATGGACACCCGGTCGGGGTGAGCGGCGAGGTTGTAGTACCAGGCGGGGTTCCTAGGCGCGCCGGCCGCGGCGGCGACGACCAACCAGCTGCCGTCCTCTCCGGGGAAGCAGGCCAGTGGGATCCTTCGCTCTTCGCCGGTCTTCGCGCCGAGGGTGACGAGCACTAGGGCGTCGAATCGCATGCCTGGAGCCTTGCCCTTTCGAGCGATCCGCCGCGACATGAGCGTGTTGGTCCACTTCAGGAACGCCCCCTGGGGCTGGCGTCCACCCCGGGTCCCGTTCGTCGTGTTGAAACTCATCATTCTCCGTCCTGCCGCGGCTGCTGCACAATCGAAGGTCCGCCTCGGTGCCAGTGTCACCCCTGGTCCCCTCGCGTGTCCACGTCCACAAGGCTCACCCCAGTGCCCGCGACATCGAGTCGGTGCCATCCAGGAGGGCCGCGAAACCGCGATCCTCGGCCGTGAACCCCTTCGACGCGGGCGGCAAGGTGCACGAGGCTTGCCCGGTCAGCGGGTTCGGCCTGCCTGACTATCCAAGAAAGCCGGGCAGGCCGGCGGCCTGCGGCGACGACGCCAGATAGCGCGCATAGGCGATCTTGGCGGCGTAGTCCTCCGGGTCGGCGTCCTTGATGTCCGCGAGCGTCAGCTTCATGCTGTCCTTCTCGCAGGTCAGCTGGGCGTCGAAAAGCACCCGGGCACGCAGGAACGCCGCCCACCTGAACTCGGCGAACGTCGGATTCTGGGGGTCCTTGGCGTAGCCGTAGTTCTCTCGCACCACCCAGGCGAGGCTGCGGTAGAGGTCGTTCTCCAGGTCCATGATCGTCGGCGTGAGCTGCGCCGCGGCGAGCGGGCCTGCGCCCAGTCCGTCGAAAGGATAGAGCCAGGCGTTGCGCACCATGGCCTTCCAGAAGCGGGTGCCGGTCAGTGGCAGCCAGTTGCATCGGACCTCCGCGAAGACCTGGAACTTGGGGTCACTCCGCGCCCGCCAGAGAGCCGCCGCGAGGTGGTGGTGGTCCACGAGATAGAAGCACGCCGCGTCGTCGGCCGACCCCTTGGGAGGGTTGCCGATCACCACCGGGATGACCCGCTGCAGCAGATAGTCGCCCAGCTTCTTGTCGTCCATCGCGGCGATCTTGTCGGCTTTGGCCTTCACCTCGTCCATGCCCACGGCGTTCTGGGTCGGCTTGAGCTGGTTGAGGGACAGCCGGCCGATGGCGCCCTGCGGGCTCGCGCAGGTCAGGCGGGGCAGGAAGTCGAGCATCACGAGGTCCTCCAACGCGTTCGGGGAGAGTCGGGGCTTTCGCCGATCACGACTATCGGGAATCGAGACTCGGTGATCCCGCCAGAGTCCCACGCGGGGGCTCGCGCCGTCCGGGCTTCGCGGAGATGACTCTGACAGGCTGGCCCCATGACGGAACACCCCCGGGTCTGGGTCAACGGCCGGCTGTATGCCGCCGAGGCGTTCGCGCTCTCGCCGGTCGACCACGGGGTCGTCGTCGGCGACGGGGCCTTCGAGACCGCCGAGATTGTCGGCGGCCGCGTCTTTGCCCTCAGCCGACACCATGCGCGCATGCAGCGGTCGCTGTCCGGGCTCGGCCTGCCGGATCTCGACCGGGACCGGATGGACGAGGGCATCGCGGCCGTCCTGGCCGACGCCGCCCCGATCGACTTCGGCCGAGTGCGCTACTTCGTCACCGGCGGCCCCGGCCCGCTCGGCTCCGACCGCGACCCGCAGGCGAACGCCACGTATGTCGTCGCCGCCGGGCCGATGGCGGCATACCCGTCCTCCAGTGCCCTGCACGTCGTGCCCTGGACCCGCAACGAGCGCGCCGCGACGGCCGGGCTCAAGACCACCTCTTACGCCGACAACGTCATCGCGTATGCCGCCGCGAAACGCGCCGGAGCCCACGAGGCGATCTTCGCGAACACCCGGGGTGAACTCTGTGAAGGGACCGGCTCCAACGTCTTCGTCGTGCTCGACGGGGTGATCCGCACGCCGCCGCTGTCGTCTGGAGCCCTCGCCGGCGTCACCCGCGAATTGTTGTTGGAGTGGGCCCGCGCCGACGGTCTGACGATTATCGAAGAGGACCTGCCGATCGAGGTCCTGCACGCTGCGGACGAGGTCTTCATCACCAGCACCACTCGAGCGGTCATGCCCTGTCACCGAGTCGATGACCGCGAGCTGCCCATCGGGCCACTCACCCGGCAGGCCGCCGACCTTTTCACGCGCCGGGCCGCCGACCACCACGATCCCTGACCCCCGCCTGCCCCTGGCGGCTGATTCGCACCGTCCGCAGCCGCCCGCTATCCTTGCCACTCGCGGCCGGTGGTCCGGACGCACCCGGATGTGTAGCTCAGTTGGTTAGAGCGTTCGCTTCACACGCGAGAGGCCGTGGGTTCGAGTCCCTCCACATCCACCACAGCGCACGGCCCCTGAACTGCTCGCCGAGCGGTGTCGGCGGCAGCATGCAGCGACCGCAGTGCGCGTTTCGACGCGGCGTGATCGCGGCCCAGTGCGGCGACGAACGCAGCGTGCGCCAGCTCGAACTGCCCGTTGGCCACCTGGTGCACGGACCGACCGGCCGCGGTCAGCGTGAGACGGTAGGAGCGACGGTCGTCGGGATGGTCGACCCGCTGCGTGTGACCGCGGCGTTCGACGATGCGCAGCCGGTCCATGAACGTCGTCAGTCGCATGCCGAGGCGAGCGGCGAGCTGCGTCGGCGACGCCGCTTCGAGCTCGAAGATCGCGCTGTACAGGGCATACTGCGACGGCGTCAGCGGGCCGTCGCTCATGGCGTCCGAGAGCATCCGGCCGACGGCATGGTTCAGCGCGGACACGTCGAAAAGCAACGACGTGTCGAGCGGATCGTCGGCGGCGCGGTCGTTCATCGGCCGGTCGCCACGATCGCCTCGAGCGCGGGATCGATACCTGCCGACCACTTGTCGAGGGTGAGGACCGCTGGGATGTCGGGCTCGATGTTCAGCCGTGTGTCGGCCGCGTCGACGCCCACGGACAGCTCATGCGCCACGTTGATCACGAGACCCGAGTGTGGCTGGGCGAGCTCCTCGGGGTTGCCCCACGTGGTCGGGCACCCGCTCATCGGCTCGCCGACGAACACGGCGTCGGTCTGCGCCTGCAACCGAGCGACCATCAGGCTGCCGGCGGAGAACGTGTTGCGACCCGTCACCACGAAGAACCCGTCGGGCCAGGCCCGCGGTGGCTCGGTGAGGAGCTTCATCATCCGGTCGAGCTCAGAGAGCTCGCCTCCGAAATTGTGGCGGACGTCGAGGACGACTCGGCGAACAACCGGGTCCTCAAGCGCGGCGCGCAGCTTGGCGAGCTGCTCGGCCGGCAGCCGGTCGACTCGGTTGTACTGGACGACGAGCGTGCCATCCGGACGCAGCACCCACCAGAGCGCGTCATTGATGCGGGCCAGGTACTGCACGTCGGGATCGACCGGCAGGTGCAGTCCGTACGGACCCGCCCAGGCGTTGTACGCCGCTATCGGGATCGGTTCGACATCGACGGTCCGCTTGTTGCCCGTGGCTCCGGTTGCGCCCGAGCCGAGCGACAGCGTGATTGGGCCGTCGTCCGCGAGCCCAAGCCCGCGGAGCACCTGGGGGATGAGGACGAGCCGCGGCGTCACGAGCCGAACCGTCTGGTCGTTGTCGCGCGCGACGAGCGGGGAGACCGACGCGAGGACGTCGGCGATCGGATGGCCGTCGATGGCGTCCACGCGCGCCCCGAGGAGAGACTCGTACGGCGCGAGCGCGTCGACGATCACGAGGTCGTTACCGAACAGCCACAGCCTCAGCGGCATGCTGTCGACGGGATAGGTGCCGGCCCCCCAGACGAACACGCCGGTGCGGCCCTCGCAGCCGGCGGCACCGACGAGCGCGACGGTGCGCAGCAGGCCGACCATCAGCTCGTCGTCGGTCGAGAGCGGGACGCGCCCAGACAGCTCGTCGACCGCTGCCTGCAGTGTGGTCTCGGGCACCCCATGGAACAGGTTGGGATGGATCGCCGCCATCCCCGGGACGATGAGCGCGAGGTCCGCCTTCCACCCCGCGTCACGCTTGGCCACCGCGGCCGACTGGGGCACGGTCGCCGTCGCTTCGGTCGTCACGGTCGCGGACGGGTCCGACGAGCAGCCGGCGGCGAGGAAGCCGGCGAGCGCGCAGAATGCGCCGACAGTGCGCACACCAAGGCGAGACATGTCGGAAATGTACTACGGATCCGTACTACTTGGACCCGCGCGGCAGTGGTCACGTCTAATGGGAGCGCGGCTGCCGATGACGGGCCGATAACCTGTCGTATGCCGCGCGGGGCCTGCCCGTGCCACCGCCCGAGGGAGCCACCCGTGTCTGCCAGCATCACCGTGTCCGTCGCCGGAAACGAGCGTTCGGTCGCAGAGCAGACCACTGCGGGCGACCTGTTCGACGGTGATCGGGCGGTCGTCGTCGCCCGGGTCAACGGCGAGCTACGCGACTTGGCCCACCCCCTGGCCGACGGCGACGCCGTCGACGCGGTCCGCATCGACGAGCCCGACGGGCTTGCGGTGCTGCGCCATTCGTGCGCGCATGTGCTCGCCCAAGCGGTCCAGCAGGTCAACCCCGATGCCAAGCTCGGGATCGGCCCACCGATCCGCGACGGGTTCTACTACGACTTCGACGTCGCGACGCCATTCACCCCGGAGAGCCTCAAAGAGCTCGAAAAGGTCATGCAGCGGATCATCAACGAGGGCCAGACCTTCGTGCGCCGCGAGATCTCCGACGAGGCGGCCCTCGCCGAGCTCGCCGCCGAGCCGTTCAAGTGCGAGCTCATCGGGCTCAAGGGCGGGTCCGCCGAGGACGCCGCCGAAGGCGCCGGCGTTGAGGTGGGCGGCGCCCAGCTGACAATTTACGACAACATCCGCCGCGACGGCACGCGGGCTTGGGGCGATCTGTGCCGCGGCCCGCACATCCCCTCGACCAAGCTGCTCGGCAACGCCTTCAAGATCATGCGCAGCAGCGCGGCATACTGGCGCGGCGACCAGGCCAACCAGCAGCTGCAGCGGGTCTACGGCACGGCCTGGCCGACCAAGCCCGACCTCGCGGCATACCTCGACCGGCTTGCCGAAGCGGAGCGGCGCGACCACCGCAAGCTCGGCGCCGAGCTCGACCTGTTCTCCTTTCCCGACGAGATCGGTTCGGGACTGGCCGTTTTCCATCCCAAGGGTGGTGTCCTCAAGCGCGAGATGGAGGACTACGTCCGCAGGCGGCACATCGAGGAGGGCTTCCTCTATGTCGGCACGCCGCACATCTCCAAAGAGGGCCTCTTCCACACCTCCGGGCACCTGCCCTACTACGCCGACACGATGTTCCCGCCGATGGAGATGGAGGGCAGCGACTACTACCTCAAGGCGATGAACTGCCCGATGCACAACCTCATCTTCCGCTCGCGGGGGCGCTCCTACCGTGAGCTGCCGATGCGGTTGTTCGAGTTCGGGTCTGTCTACCGCTTCGAGAAGTCCGGCGTCGTCCATGGGTTGACCCGGGTGCGCGGCATGACGCAGGACGACTCGCACTCCTACTGCACCAAGGAGCAGGCGGGGGCTGAGGTCAAGCACCTGCTGGGCTTCGTCCTGTCGCTGTTGCGCGACTTCGGCCTCGACGACTTCTATCTGGAGCTCTCGACGCGCGATGACACCAAGCAGGACAAGTTCGTCGGCTCCGAGCAGGACTGGGCCGAGGCGACCGCGGTGCTCGAGCAGGTATGCCGCGACACCGGGCTCGATCTCGTGCCCGACCCGGGCGGCGCCGCGTTCTACGGACCCAAGGTCTCCGTGCAGGCCCGCGATGCGATCGGGCGGACCTGGCAGTTGTCGACGATCCAATATGACTTCACCCAGCCGGCCGGCTTCGGCCTGGAATACCAGGCCGCCGACGGGTCTCGCCAGCAGCCGGTCATGATCCACTCGGCGAAGTTCGGCTCGATCGAGCGCTTCATCGGGGTACTTACCGAGCATTACGCCGGGGCCTTCCCGGTATGGCTCTCACCGGTGCAGGTGCTCGGAGTGCCGGTCGCCGAGGAGTATGCCGAATACCTGCGCGGCGTGCTCGACCGCCTTGCCGCGCAAGGGGTTCGGGTCGAACTCGACGAGAGCGATGACCGGTTCCCCAAGAAGATCCGCAACGCGAGCAAGTCCAAGGTGCCCTACGTGCTCATCGCGGGGGAGGACGACCGGGCCGCCGCAGCGGTGTCCTTCCGGATGCGCGACGGGAGCCAGCGCAACGGCATACCGGAGGCTCAGGCGGCCGCCGAGATCCTCGACGCCATCCGCGCCCGCACTCAAGTCTGAGCGCGAAGCCGGCACGAACCTCCGGCAGAGATCCGCCGAACGGGCGCCCCTAGACTCGTGGCGTGAGCGACGGTCGACCCGAACTCGAAGACCCCCGGGACTTCGCGCGGGTGCAGGACGGGTTCGAGCGGCTCTGGACGCCGCATCGGATGGCCTACATCGAAGGCGCCAAACCGACCGAGGATGCGGGGGACGGCTGCCCGTTCTGCTCGGCGCCGCAACGCACCGATGCCGACGGGTTGATTGTGGCGCGCGGTGCGACGTGTTACGTCGTGATGAACCTCTTCCCCTACAACCCCGGGCACCTTCTGATCTGCCCCTACCGGCACGTGCCGCGTTACGTGGACCTCACCGACGAGGAGACCTCCGAGTTCACGGCGCTCACCAAGACGGCGGTGCGCGCGTTGGAAGAGACGTCGGCGCCGATGGGTTTCAACATCGGCATGAACCAGGGCCGCGTCGCCGGGGCCGGAGTCGCGGCTCACCTGCACCAGCATGTCGTGCCGCGGTGGGGCGGCGACGCGAACTTCCTGCCGATCATCGGCCAGACCAAGGCGCTGCCGCTGCTGCTGGAGGATGTCAGGGCGCGCCTGGCCACGGCCTGGCTGCGGGCTTCGGCGCGCTGAACCGGACGCGCGGCATACCGACGTTAGGCTGAGCGCCACCATGTCGACCTCGAGGCCCCGATGCTGAACCGACTCCTGCGCACGTCCTGGACCAAGGCGATGACGCCCATCGCCAAGGCATTCCTGGCGATCGGGCTCACCCCCGATGTCGTCACCGTCGTCGGCACTCTCGGGGTGTGTTTCGGTGCCCTGGCGTTCTATCCGCGTGGTGAGTTCCTTGTCGGCACCCTGGTCATCACGGCCTTCGTTTTCAGCGACAACGTCGACGGTGTGATGGCACGTCTGTCGGGTCGGCAAGGCGTGTGGGGTGCCTTCCTGGACTCCACCCTCGACCGGGTCGCCGACGCGGCGATCTTCGGCGGGCTCGTGCTCTACTTCGCCGGCCCAGGCGCCAATCTGCTGCAGGCCGGACTTGCCCTGAGCTGTCTCATCCTGGGCATGGTCGTCAGCTATGCCAAGGCACGTGCCGAGGGTCTGGGCATGACGTGCAACGTCGGGATCGCCGAGCGGGCCGACCGGCTCTTGGCCGTGCTTCTCGCCACCGGGCTCGTCGGCTTCGGCCTGCCAGTTGTCGTGCTCACGGTCGTGCTGGCTCTCTTGGCCCTGGCCAGCCTCGTCACGGTGATCCAACGGATGGCCACGGTCCATGCCCAGGCCCGGGCCGCACAGTGCTGACGGCGGCGACCGGTCGAGCGACCGTCCTGGGGTGGAAGGCGGGCTGGGGGCTGGTCCGGCGGCTGCCGTCCGGTGCGGCATACCGGGGCTTCGATGTTGCCGCCGACGTGCTGGCCCGCCGCGGCGGCAAGAGCATCTCCCGGCTTCGCGCCAACTACGCCAAGGTCCGTCCGGACCTCGACGACGCCGGCCTTGACGCCCTCGTGCGGGCCGGGATGCGGTCCTATTTGCGCTACTTCTGCGAGGCCTTCCGGCTGCCTGACCGCACGACTGAGGAACTCGACGCGATGTGTCGAGCGGTCAACGACGAGGGGGTGCGCTCGTCACTTGCTGCGGGCCGGTCTGCGGTGATCTTCATCGCCCACATGGGCAACTGGGACATCGCCGGTGCGTGGTCGACGGCGCATCTGGCTCCGGTGACCACGGTCGTCGAACGGTTGGAGCCCGAGGCTGTGTTCCGCGACTTCTTCGCATTCCGGAAATCGCTGGGGATGACGATCCTGCCGCTTACCGGTGGTCCGAACCCCTTCAACGGGCTGCAGGCGGCGGTCCAACGCGGAGATTTCGTCGCCCTTGCGGCCGACCGGGACCTCACCAGCAACGGCGTGGAGGTCGACTTCTGCGGGAGCCGCGCCCGGATGGCCAAGGGCCCGGCGCTGCTCGCCTTGCTCACCGGCGCACCCCTGTATGCCGCCTCGATCCACTACGCGCCGGCAACTGCCGGTCGTGGAGCCGGCGGGTTCGAAACCGTCGTCACCTTCTCCGACGAGATGGCCGTGCCCGAGAGTGGGGACACCACCGACAAGGTCAGGGTCATGACCCAGGCCTGCGCGGCATACCTGCAGGGCGCGATCCTGGAGCACACAGCCGACTGGCACATGCTTCAACGGGTCTTCGTCGAGGACCTCGATCCGGCCCGGCTGAAGGTCTGACCATGCGCGTCGGCCTCGTCTGTCCCTACTCGTTCGACATGCCCGGCGGCGTGCAGTATCACGTCCGCGACCTCGCCGAGATCCTGCTCGCCAGGGGGCACGTCGTCTCTGTCCTCGCGCCGGCTGACGAGGGGACGACGCTGCCGGACTACGTCGTCGGCGCCGGTCGGTCCGTGCCGCTGCGTTACAACGGGTCCGTGGCGCGGCTCAACTTCGGGCTGATGACCAATGCCAAGGTCACCGGATGGCTCGAGCGGGGCGGCTTCGACCTCATCCACATCCACGAGCCGATCACTCCGAGCATCGGCGCGCTCGCGCTGTGGGCGGCGTCGTGCCCGATTGTGGCAACCTTCCACACGTCCAACCTGCGCTCGCGGGCGATGCAGGTGAGTTATCCCTTCGTCCGTTCGTCCCTGGAGAAGATCAGCGGCCGGATCGCCGTGTCGGAGGATGCCCGCCGCACCGTGACGACGCACTTCGGCGGCGACGCAGTGGTCATCCCCAACGGGGTCTATGTCGACCGGTTTGCCGACGCTGAGCCGCAGGAGCAGTGGCAGGGGACGGCTGAGCGACCGACGATCGCCTTCCTCGGCCGGATGGGTGAGCCCCGCAAGGGAATGCCGGTGCTCGTTGGGGCCCTCCCTCAGGTCCTGCGTGATGTGCCGGGTTTGCGGCTGCTCGTGGCGGGGCCGGGGGACCCCGACGAGATCCGCTCCACGATGACTCCCGAGGTCGCCGCTGCCACCGAGTTCCTCGGAGCCGTGGACGATCTGGACAAGGCAAGGATGTTGAGGTCGGTCGACGTCTACGTCGCGCCGAACACCGGTGGCGAGAGCTTCGGGATCATCCTCATCGAGGCGATGAGCGCCAGCGCGGCAGTGTTGGCCAGTGACCTGCCCGCCTTCGTCCGGGTGCTCGACGGGGGCTCGGCGGGAGCGACGTTCCGCAACGAGGACCCGGGAGACCTCGCAGCCCGGTTGGTCGAGCTGCTGCGTGACGGCGACCTGCGTGCAGCGACTGCTGCGGCCGGACGTGCTCGCGCCGACGTCTTCGACTGGTCGGTCGTCACCGACCAGATCATCCTGGTGTACGAGACTGTCTGCGAGGCCGCCGCGGTCGCCCGCACCATGCCCAGCAACCCGAGTGTCATCGGCCGGATCTTGCGGGCAGGGAGGGCGTCCTCATGATGGGCACCGACTGGTGGATCGTCGTGGCCGTAGCCGTGCTCCTTCTCGGCTGGCATCTCTCCTACAGTGCAGCGCGGCTTGACCGGCTCCACGCGCGCGTTCAGGGCACTCTCGCGGCGCTGGACGCCCAACTCGTGCGCCGAGCCGAGGCCACCCTCGAGCTCGCCAACTCGGGTCTGCTCGATGCCGCCAGCGCTCTGATGCTCGCCTCGGCGGCGTCCGAATCCCTGGCCATCGCGGAGGACGAGGACACCGACGCCGACCGGCAGCGCTTCAGCCACGAGCGCGAAAGTGTCGAATCCGATCTCAGTGTGGCACTCGGGCATGCCTTGAACGCCGACTCCTTGTCGGTCTTGCCGCATGAGGCCGGGTTCGGCGACGACATCCTGTCCCGAGTGACGGCGACCGGGCTGCGAGTCCAGCTCGCCCGGCGGTTCCACAACGACGCGGTCACCGACGTGCGGCGCGTCCGGCGCAAGCTCGTCGTCAAGTGGTTCCGACTGGCCGGGTATACCGAGATGCCGACGACGGTGGAGTTCGACGACGCCCTGCCTGCCGGTCTGCGCGGCTGAGAAAGGCACAGGCGATGACCGACCACCGGCCGGAACCTCCCACGCCCTTCCTTCGCCTGGATCTGGATCGCGCACAACGCAACATCGACGCCATGGCCGCTCTTGCGCGGGGGCGCGGGGTGGCGCTGCGCCCCCACGCCAAGACCCACAAGTCGCCAGAGCTGGCCGCCCGTCAGCTCGCCGCCGGCGCGGTGGGGCTCACCGTGGCCACAGTGGGGGAGGCGGAGGTGTTCAGCGACGCCGGCTGCACCGACCTCGTCATCGCCTATCCGCTCTGGGTTGACGCTCCCAAGGCTCATCGCCTCGCTGCCGTCATGGAGCGTGCCCGGGTCGCCGTGGGGATCGATTCGCGGGCGGGCGTCGATGCGATGGCACTGCAAGGCATCAGGCCTGAGTTGCTCGTGGAGGTGGACTCCGGACACCATCGCACGGGCGTCTCACCCAGCGCGGCAGGGAGTTGGCCCGGTATGCCGCCGACGCCGGATTCGCGGTGCGGGGCATCTTCACCTTCCCCGGGCACTCCTACTCGCCGACCGGTCGCGAGCAGTCCGCCCGTGACGAGGACCAGGCCCTTGGACTCGCGGCGGACTCCCTGCGGTCGGTCGGCGTGCAGCCGGGCGTTGTCAGCGGCGGATCGACGCCGTCCGCGGCATACGCCGGGGCAGAGCTGAATGAACTGAGGCCCGGTGTCTACGTCTTCGGCGACGCCCAGCAGGTTGAGCTGGGCGCCTGCGGGCTCGAGGACGTCGCGCTCACCGTGTGCGCGACCGTGGTGTCGCACGCCCGGAGGGAGGGTCGTGATCGACGCGGGTAGCAAGGCACTGGGCGCCGACCGTGCTCCGTGGGCCAGCGGCTACGGTCGGCTCCTCGACGCCCCCGACGCGCGGATCGTCGCGCTGTCGGAGCATCACGCAACGGTTGACTGGCCGGAACGGGCGATGCCCCCCATCGGCTCTCGGCTCCTTGCCGTTCCCAACCACGTGTGCAATGCGGTCAACCTCGCCGACGTCTATGCACTGGCTGACGGCTCAGCGACCTGGCCGGTCGGCGCTCGCGGTCGCAACGACTGAGGCGTGGGCGCTGCCCGCCTTACGGCGGTAAACTCCCGAGGTGCTCGGCCTCGACGTGAGGCGGGCACCCGGCCTACGGCCTCGACCCGAGGCAGCGACGAAAGCGGGCAGTAACCACCGTGACCAGCACGAGAACCACCGTGACCAGCGCGAGCGAGACTACGCCGACCACAGGCACCACCCGAGTCAAGCGGGGCATGGCCGAGATGCTCAAGGGCGGCGTCATCATGGACGTCGTCACCGCCGATCAAGCCAAGATCGCCGAGGATGCCGGCGCGGTTGCGGTCATGGCTCTTGAGCGGGTGCCTGCGGACATCCGCGCTCAGGGCGGGGTGTCCCGGATGAGCGATCCCGACATGATCGACGGCATCATCGCCGCAGTCTCCATCCCCGTCATGGCCAAGGCGCGGATCGGGCACTTCGTCGAGGCTCAGGTGCTGCAGAGTCTCGGAGTCGACTACATCGACGAATCCGAGGTTCTGACCCCCGCGGACTACGCCAACCACATCGACAAGTGGCTCTTCAACGTCCCTTTCGTGTGCGGCGCGACCAACCTCGGTGAGGCGCTGCGACGGATCACCGAGGGGGCGGCGATGATCCGGTCCAAAGGCGAGGCGGGCACGGGGGACGTCTCCAACGCGACGATGCACATGCGCCAGATCCGCGGCGAGATCCGTCGGCTGGGTTCTATGAGCCCCGACGAGCTCTACGTTGCGGCCAAGGAGTTGCAAGCCCCGTATGACCTGGTCCGAGAGGTCGCCGAGACCGGCAAACTGCCTGTCGTCATGTTCACCGCCGGCGGCATCGCCACCCCCGCCGACGCGGCCATGATGATGCAACTTGGAGCCGAAGGCGTCTTCGTAGGGTCAGGCATCTTCAAGTCCGGAAACCCCGCGCAGCGCGCCGAGGCAATCGTCAAGGCAACGACGTTCTTCGACGACCCCGGTGTCATCGCCAAGGTCAGCCGCGGCCTCGGCGAAGCCATGGTCGGCATCAACGTCGAGGAACTTCCCCAGTCGCACCGCCTGGCCCAGCGCGGTTGGTAACAGCGTCGGCTGGGCGCAGGGGGTGGCGTGAGGACTGAGGCGGTGATCACCCTGGGTAATCACCGCCTCAGTGACGCATCACCCCCTAGTTGACGGGCGACTAGTCCGGTTGGTCTGGCCCGGGCTGAGCCGGTGTGACCCGGTGTGAGCCCGTCGGTGCATGACGATGTTCCGCCGGTGTCGGTGCCGGAGGGCAGGATCCTCGCATGGCAGAGCAGGCAGAGCTTGGGACGCACCGGGGCGGCACCATCGGTGCGCTCATCAGAAGCGCACGACGGCAGGCAGACCTCAGCCAGCGTGAGCTTGCCGGGTCTCTGGGAGTCTCGCAGCCCACCCTTGCGGCCTGGGAGACGGGGTCTAAGGACCCGGGCGCGGCGAGCCTCGGCCGGCTCGCCGCTCACTGTGGCCTCCGGCTGGCGTTTGTCAGCCAGGGAGGCCTCCTGGTGGAGCCGATGTCGGAGTACGGCCCGCGGGACGGGCAGGGGCGGCGTTTTCCGGCTCATCTGGACGTGGAGCCACTGATCGGCTGGCCGAAGCACTGGGGGGCGGGGCGACGCTACGACCGGCCGGTGCCTGAGGTGACATTTCGCTCCCGCGCTCTGCGAGACCAGGTGCGCGAAGAGATGGGCTGGTCCCCGGATCACCCCACGGTTGAGGCGCTGCGCTCCTGGGCCGGTGACCGGCAGCCACGTTCAGGAGCGTCGGCGGCCAGGCCAGGCCCGTTTCGGCCCGCCCCGGAATGCTCGTGTCAGCCGCATTGCGACCCGGCCGGGGCGTGTGTCGCCGATTGCGAATGCGGCTGCGACTGCTGACAGCCCGTAATGTGGCCCGTCGTGACCAGCCCGAGCACCCAGTTCTCATGACCGGACCGACTATCGGCGTGCTCGCGCTGCAAGGTGACGTGCGTGAGCATGTTCGAGCGCTCGAATCGGTCGGCGCACACGCCGTGCCAGTGCGCCGCGAACGCGAGCTGCACGGCATACAGGGCATGGTCATCCCCGGCGGCGAGTCGACGGTCATGGACAAACTGCTGCGGGCGTTCGAGCTGTTCGACCCGCTGCAAGAGCGGCTGCGTGAGGGTTTGGTGGCCTACGGCTCGTGCGCCGGCATGATCATGCTCGCCGATCGGGTCGCCGACGCCACCGCAGACCAGCGCACCCTGGGCGGGCTCGACGTGACGGTGCGGCGCAACGCCTTCGGACGGCAAGTCGACTCCTTCGAACGGGACATCACGTATGCCGGGTCGCCGCCGCCGATGCGGGCGGTCTTCATCCGCGCACCGTGGGTCGAAGACGTCGGGCCGCAGGTCGAAGTGCTGGCCCGCCTCGAGGGCGGGGGGTTCGACGGCAGGGTGGTCGCCGTTCGCCAGGGCACCCTGCTGGCGACGTCCTTTCACCCGGAGGTGACTGGCGACCTCCGGGTGCACTCCCATTTCGTGGACCTGGTGCGCCAGCGGGCGCAATAACTCCTGCCAGGCGCCGCGATCGACGTGGGCTGCGTCGGGCACCGGTACGATTCTGGGGGTTTGTCGGACGAGACGAGGGCGAGAGCATGAGCGGTCACTCCAAATGGGCGACCACGAAGCACAAGAAGGCGGCGATCGACGCCAAGCGAGGCAAGCTCTTTGCCAAGCTGATCAAGAACATCGAGGTCGCTGCCCGCATCGGCGGGGGAGACCCCCTCGGCAATCCCACGCTCTGGGACGCCATCTACAAGGCGAAGAAGTCCTCGGTCCCCAACGACAACATCGACCGAGCCGTCAAACGCGGATCGGGTGCCGAAGCCGGCGGTGCCGACTGGCAGGAGATCGTCTACGAGGGCTACGCCCCCAACGGCGTCGCCCTCTACATCCAGTGCCTCACGGACAACCGCAACCGGGCGGCCGCCGAGGTGCGCACGGCGCTCACCCGCAACGGAGGCAACCTCGCCGACCCCGGATCGGTCGCCTATGTGTTCAACCGCAAGGGTGTTGTCATCGTCCCCAAGGGTGGACAGAGCGAAGACGACCTGCTTGAGGTCGTCCTGGATGCCGGCGCCGAGGAGATCAACGACCTCGGCGAGTCCTTCGAAATCGTCTCGGAGGCGAGCGACGTCGTCGCGGTGCGCCAGGCTCTGCAGACCGCGGGAATTGACTACGACTCAGCCGAAGCGACCTTCATCCCGAGCATGGAGGTCCCGCTCGACCTTGATGGCGCCCGAAAGATGATGCGGATCATCGACGCTCTCGAAGATTCCGACGACGTGCAGAACGTCTGGGCCAACGGCGATATCAGCGACGAGGTCCTGGCCCAGCTCGACGAGGAGTGAGCACCGCGTCGAGTTCCACCTCCACGACCCACCTCGGGTCCAGCAGTGCGGCGACGACGAGCATCGTTGAGGCCGGCCGGACGGCCCCGAACACCTCGCCGTGGGCGTGGGACACCGCGTCGGCGACATCGGCCCGAGTGAGGAACTGCCGGGTGCGCACCACGTCTTCGGGCTCACCGCCCAGCGCCGCGAGGGCCTCCAGGGCGATCTCCCAGCACCGCCGGGCCTGCACGAGCGGGTCCGGGTCGACGTGGCCATCGGGCCAGACTGGCGCCGTGCCCGACACCGCCACCTGATCACCCACCCGAACGGCGCGGCTGAAACCGATCGCTGCCTCGAACGGTGAACCGGAACCGACCTGCTCGCGCCGCATCTGCATGTCCGCATCCTCGCCGACCGGCTGCCACCCCACCGACACCCGGCAGCCCCGGTCAGCGTGTCGGCGAGTCGCACCAGGGGCGCGTGACCGCTGCAGGTAACGTAGCTCCCGAACACTTGTTCGCACCCGAAGTCTGTCTGAGCACCCAGGAGGTATGCCGTGCGCGTGCTTGGCGTCGACCCGGGGTTGACCCGATGCGGGGTCGGAGTGGTCGACGGCGATCTCGGCCGGCGGCTGCAGATGATCGACGTCGCCGTCATCCGCAGCCCGTCGTCGACCCCGACACCCGATCGGTTGTTGGCCCTCGACGGTGCCCTTGAGGAGCTCGTGGCCCGGCATCGACCCGACGTCATCGCCATCGAGCGGGTCTTCGCCGACGTCAATGTCCTCTCGGTGATGGGCACGGCACAGGCCTCGGCCGTCGCGATGGTGGTCGCCGCTCGACACGGCATACGGGTGCAGTTGCACACGCCAACCGAGGTGAAGGCAGCGGTGACCGGCAACGGCCGCGCCGACAAGGCACAGGTCACGACGATGGTCACCAAACTGCTCCGGTTGAGCACAGCGCCGCGCCCGGCCGACGCTGCCGACGCGCTTGCGCTCGCCATCTGCCACCTCTGGCGCGGAGCGGCCACCGACCGGTTGGAGGCGGCCGCCGCGGCGCAGCGCGCACTCCGAGCACGACGCGAGGCGGCGGTCGGGGTGACTCCGTGATCGCCTCCCTGCGCGGGACGATCGGGCACATCGGTCTTGATTCGGTCGTCGTCGACGTCGGTGGTGTTGGCCTGCTGGTGCACACGACACCCGCCACGGCGGCCGCCCAGCGGCTGGGCGGTGAGACGAGTCTCGCGACCGCGCTCGTCGTGCGCGAGGACTCGCTCACGCTGTACGGCTTCGACAATGTCGACGGACGGTCGGTCTTCGAGACCGTCCAGACGGTGAACGGTGTCGGACCGCGCCTGGCCTTGGCCATGCTCGCCGTGCATTCTCCCGACGGCATTCGTGCGGCCATCACCACGGGTGACGTGTCCGCCCTCATGAAGGTGCCCGGCATCGGCAAGAAGGGCGCCGAACGGCTCGTCCTCGAGTTGCGCGACAAGATGGGTATGCCCTCCGGTGGCGCGTCCACGGGCGCCGGGCACACGTCGAGCGCCTGGGCAGGTCAAGTGCGCGACGCCCTCATCGGACTCGGCTGGAGCGCCAAACAGGCGGACGACGCAGTCGACGCCGTGACCCCGAACGCCGGGACCCCAAACGCCGGCGAGCCCCCCGAGGTCTCGGCACTGCTGCGTGCTGCCCTGCAGAAGCTCGCGAGGACCTGACGTGAGCGACGATCGCGCCCGCGCAGCCGCCGCATCAAGCCCAGCCAGCCCTGACAGTGCTCCGGACCAGTGGGCCGACGGTTCGTGGGAGGCCACCGCCCGCGTCGTCGACCCCCGAGGCGACGACCGCGAGCGACAGGTCGAAGCGGCACTGCGGCCGAGGCGGCTGAGCGACTTCCCCGGTCAGACCCGGGTGCGGGACCAACTCGGCCTGGTGCTTGAGGCGGCCCGGCGCCGAGGTACCCCGCCGGATCACGTCCTGCTCTCGGGACCGCCGGGCCTAGGCAAGACCACCCTCGCGATGATCATCGCTGCCGAGCTCGACCAACCGATTCGGGTCACCTCCGGTCCGGCGATCCAACACGCTGGTGACCTCGCCTCGATCTTGTCGTCCCTCGCGGAGGGCGAGGTGCTCTTCCTCGACGAGATCCACCGGATGTCCAGGGCCGCCGAGGAGATGCTTTATCTCGCGATGGAGGACTTCAGGGTCGACATCGTCGTCGGTAAAGGCCCCGGCGCGACGGCCATCCCGCTGGAACTGCCCCCCTTCACCGTCGTCGGGGCCACGACCCGCTCCGGGATGTTGCCAGCACCGCTGCGCGACCGTTTCGGCTTCACCGGGCATCTGGACTTCTATGCCACCGACGATCTCGTGACGATCCTGCGCCGCTCGGCGCGACTGCTCGACGTGGCGGCCGAAGAGCCGGGCATCATCGAGATCGCCCGACGCTCGCGGGGCACGCCCCGGATCGCCAACCGATTGCTGCGCCGGGTGCGCGACTGGGCCCAGATCCACGGCCAACACGTCGTCGACCTCGACGCGGCGCGAGCGGCGCTGGCGCTCTTCGACGTCGATAACCGGGGGCTCGACCGGCTCGACCGCGGCGTCCTGGAGGCTCTCTGCCGACGATTCGGCGGCGGACCGGTGGGGGTGTCCAATCTGGCTGTCGTCGTCGGCGAAGAAGTCGAAACCGTCGAGACGGTCGCCGAGCCGTTTCTGGTCCGCGAAGGGTTGATGGTGCGAACCCCGCGCGGGCGGGCCGCGACAGCGTTGGCCTGGGAGCACTTGGGCCTCACCCCCCCTCGCCCGAGCGCGGCATACGAGCCGGGCATGTTGCCGCTGGACGACGGCAGTCGCCTCGGCGGGTAGCGCACACGAGCCCATTCCGTATGCCGCCCTGCGGCGAGGCGGTTCGCCCTGGGGGCGCGGATAGGTCAGAATGTGACGTTGGTCTGCCGAACCGGCAGTGAGTCCGTTCCGATGGTGACAAGGTAACGACGACATATGGCAAGCAACGACCTCAGCTCGCTGCTCTTCTTCGCAATTCCGTTGGGCTTCCTCGCCTACGTCTTCTTGACGCAGCGCCGCCGGGTTCGCTCGGTCCAGCAGATGCAGGATTCGATCGTGGTTGGGGAGGAGGTGCGCACCACGTCGGGCTTGTTCGGACGGGTCGACGCGCTTACGCCCGCCGAGGTGCACCTTGAGGTCGCTCCCGGCGTCGTGGTGCGCTTCGACCGCCGGGCAATCGACTCGCGGCTCACCCCAGGCGCCTCGCCGTCGGCCCAGCAGTCTGCCGGCGGCCCGACTCAGGACGAGTGACCCTGCGATGGCTCGCAATCCACGCACGCGCGGCGCGCGGCGCACCCTGTGGGTGCTGCTTGCTCTCGTCGCGGTCCTGTTCGCTGGCATCGGTGCCGCCCATCGCTGGGGCACGGCGGAGCTGACCCCCAAACTCGGCCTGGACCTCGAGGGTGGCACCCAGATGGTCCTGGAGCCGGTGCTCGCGGACCCGACCGCGCCCATCAGTGCCGGACAACTCGACAAGGCTCGCGACATCATCGCCCAGCGTGTCGACTCCAACGGTGTCGCCGAAGCCGAGGTCACCACCCAGGGCGGGCGCAACATCGTCATCTCGATCCCGGGCACGCCCGACGCACGGACGCTCAATCAGATCCGAAAGCCTTCCCAGTTGCGCTTCCGGCCGGTCCTGCTCACCGGGCCAGGGATCCCGGTGACCGATCCCGGGGCGACCTCGACGAGCACCGACGGCGCCACGGCGACGAGTGCACCCACCGCGACGACTCCCAAGCCGGTGTTCACCATGGACCCGCCGGCGACGTCGGCACCTGCGACAACGAACAACGCGATCGTGCCGCCGGCACTCGCCGCGCAGACCACCCCGCCGACCGACCCCGCGACGACAGGGGCGACTGGAGCGACGGGGGAGTCGACCGCGACCGCGCCCTCGACGGCCTCGCCGGCCCCCACGGACGCCTCTGACTTTGCGTGGATCACCCAGGAGATCCAGACCGAGTTCGCACAGCTCGACTGCTCAAAGGCCGGCGCCGTCAACGACTTCGTCGACGAGCCGACCAGGGCTCTGGTCACCTGCTCGACAGACCGCTCCGAGAAGTACATCCTCGGGCCCGTCGAACTGGACGGCACCGACATCGAGGATGCGACCTCGGGCTATCAGCTTTCCGCGAACGGCCAGCCCACGACCATCGTCGAGGTGCGCCTGGACTTCACCGACGTCGGAGCCACGAAGTTCACCAACGTGACCAGCCGGCTGTTCGCGCTCAAGGCCAGCGACGAGACCCGCAACCGATTCGCGATCGTGCTGGACAAGCAGGTCATCTCGGCGCCGTCGACCAACGCGGTCATCGCCAACGGGCAGGCGTCCATCACCGGCCAGTTCACCATCGAGTCGGCCCGAGAGCTGGCCCAGCAGCTGAAGTTCGGCGCGTTGCCGATGTCGTTCACCCTGCAGACCCAGGACGACATCAGCCCGACCCTCGGCAAAGAACAGCTGGCCCTCGGCCTGCTCGCAGGCTTCTTCGGGTTGCTGCTCGTCGTCGCCTATTCGATGGTCCAATACCGGATGCTCGGGCTGGTCACGGTCGCGTCGCTGGTGGTCGCGGCAGTTGGCGCCTATGGGGTTCTCACCTTGCTCGGCTGGTCCCACAACGTCCGTCTGACCATGGCGGGGGTCACCGGGGTAATCGTCTCCATCGGCGTGACCGCCGACTCGTTCATCGTCTACTTCGAACGCATCCGCGACGAGGTCCGCGAAGGGCGCCCACTGGTCACGGCGGTCGATGCCGGGTGGTCTCGTGCGAAACGGACCATCCTGGCAGCCGACGCGGTCAACTTGCTGGCAGCCGTGGTCCTCTACCTTCTGGCCGCGAGTAACGTTCGCGGGTTCGCCTTCACTCTGGGGGTGATGACTCTCATCGACCTCGCCGTCGTGGTCCTCTTCACCCACCCCCTGGTGTCGATCCTCGCGCACACGCGGTTCTTCGGTGGCGGCCACCGGTTGTCGGGTCTGGACCCGGAGCGACTCGGCGCCAAAGTCCGGTATGTCGGTCGAGGCCGGTTCAGTGCGCCTGCCGTGCAGGCCGACGGGAGGGCGTGAGCCATGGTCAACGTGTCCCAGATCGGCAACGATCTCTACACCGGCAAGCGCTCGATCGACTTCATCGGCCGCCAGAAGCGCTGGTATGCCTTCTCAGCCGTCCTCATCGCCCTGGCCATGATCGGCATCTTCGCCCGGGGACTCAACTTCGGCATCGAGTTCCGGGGCGGCTCGGAGTTCCGCCTGACCGGCGTCACGGACACCTCAGGCTACGAGGAGCGCGCCAGGGCTGCGATCGCCCAGTCCGGCATCGGCGGCAACGTGCTCTCCACCGTCATCGGCGGCACGAGCGTGCGGGTCCAGAGCGAAGCAGCCGGAGAACGCAACGAGGCGGCGAAGACAGCGCTGGCGCAGACCTTCGGCGTCGACCCGACCACCATCTCGGCGTCGCTCATCGGCCCCTCGTGGGGCCAGTCGGTCAGCGAGAAAGCCATCCAGGCCCTCATCGTCTTCCTGCTGCTGGTGTCCCTGGTGATGGCGATCTACTTCCGTACCTGGAAGATGGCTGTCGCCGGACTTGTGGCTCTGGTGCATGACCTTGTCGTGACCGTCGGCATCTATGCCCTGTTCGGATTCGAGATCACCCCGTCGTCGATGATCGGCTTCCTCACCATCCTTGGCTACTCGCTCTACGACACGGTGGTCGTCTTCGACAAGGTCCGGGAGAACACCGCCGAGGCGGTCGGCAGCCGACGGTACTCCTACGCCCAGGCAGCCAACCTCGCGGTCAACCAAACGCTCGTCCGATCGATCAACACGACCGTGGTGGCGCTGCTGCCGATCCTCGCAATTCTCATCGTCGGGTTCACCAAGCTCGGCCCCGGCACCTTGCTCGACCTCTCGTTGGCGCTCTTCGTCGGCATCGCCGTCGGTGCCTACTCGTCGATCTTCATCGCCACGCCGCTGCTGGTCGACCTGCGCCGGGGCGAACCGGCATTGCTGGAGTTGGAGAAGCACGCCACCAAACTTCAGGCCCGAGAGGCCGAGCTCAGCCGCAGCACCCCTCGGCATACGGGGGCCCAGGACGGTCCCGGCAAGCAGACGAGGGCTCGGGGCACGGCCACGACGATCCTCGCCGATGCCCCCGCCGCCGACGGGCAGGAGCCTGACGCGCACGAGCTAGGCGCGCCGCAGGATGACGAGCCGCAGCGTGACGCATTGGGGCGGCCGGTCCACAAGTGGGCCGCGACGGGCCCTCGCAACCAGCCCAAGCGCCCACCACGCTCTCGGCGCTGATTGTGTCCGACGACTCGATCCGCGAGCTCATTGAGGCCCGCCTGCGTGACATTCCCGACTTCCCCAAGCCAGGGGTGCTGTTCAAGGACTTCACCCCACTGCTGGCAGACGGCGACGCGCTGCGTGCGGTCGTCGACGACGTCGCCTCCCGGTATGCCGGCCGCGTCGATGCGATCGTCGGCATCGAGGCACGCGGCTTCATCCTCGGTGCGGCCACGGCATACGCGATGGGGGTCGGGTTTGTACCGGTCCGCAAGGCCGGCAAGCTGCCCGGCGACACGCATGAGGCGACCTACACCCTCGAATACGGCACGGCGAGCCTGGAGATCCACGTCGATGCCTTTGTCGAGGGACACCGGATCCTCGTCATGGATGACGTCTTGGCCACCGGGGGCACCGCTGCGGCGACCTGCGACTTGGTCGAACGCGCCGGCGGGCGGGTGGTCGCAGTCGAGTGCGTGCTCGAGATCGGGTTCCTGCACGGACGGGATGCCCTCGTCGGCCGCGAGGTGCACTCGATCATCGTGGGCTGACCGGCGGGCCGAAGGTCAGGCAGGGCGCGAGAGTCTCCGGTCTACACTTCGGTCATGAGTGACCAGGTCGCCGCCTCGCCGCAGCCCGCGGTGACGGAGGCCCCTGCGTTGCCCGATCCCGCGACTGCACCCACGCCACAGACCGCTTCGATCGTCACGAGTTCGCCGGGCCGGCTGCGTGACCGCCTGGTGCGGCTCAGCCAGCCCAAGGCTCCGACGCACCTGGCCCTCGAGCCGATCCTGCAGAGCGTGCGTCAACATCACCCCAAGGCAGACCCCAGCGTCATCCTTCGGGCCTACGAGGTCGCGGAGCGAGCCCATCAGGGTCAGACCCGGCACAGCGGCGATGACTACATCACGCACCCGTTGACGGTGACGCAGATCCTCGCCGAGCTCGGTATGCCGCCGCCGACCCTCGCCGCCGCGCTGTTGCACGACACCGTCGAGGACACGGCATACAGTCTGGAGGACCTGCGACGGGATTTCGGCGACGAGATCGCGATGCTCGTCGACGGGGTGACGAAGCTCGACAAGGTCACCTGGGGCGAAGCCGCCAAGGCCGAGACTGTCCGCAAGATGGTCGTCGCGATGGCCCGCGACATTCGCGTTCTCGTCATCAAGCTGGCCGACCGGCTGCACAATGCCCGCACCTGGAAGTACGTGCCCCGAGAGTCTGCCAAGGCTAAGGCAGAGGAGACCCTGGAGATCTTCGCGCCGCTGGCGCACCGACTCGGGATGAACACGATCAAATGGGAGTTGGAGGACCTCGCCTTCCAGGCTCTCCACCCCAAGATGTATGACGAGATCGTCGAAATGGTGCGCGAGCGGGCTCCGGCCCGCGAGGAGTTGCTCACCAAGGTGCGCGCCGAGGTGTCAGACGACCTGCGGGAGGCGGGCATCAAGGCGACCGTCACCGGTCGTCCCAAGCACTACTACTCCGTGTATCAGAAGATGATCGTCCGCGGCCGCGACTTCGATGAGATCTATGACCTCGTCGGAGTGCGAGTGCTCGTCGAGACCGTGCGCGACTGTTATGGCTCGCTCGGTGCCTTGCACGCGCGGTGGAATCCAGTGCCGGGACGGTTCAAGGACTACATCGCCATCCCGAAGTTCAATATGTACCAGTCCCTGCACACGACGGTCATCGGCCCGGAGGGCAAGCCGGTCGAGATCCAGATCCGCACCCACACCATGCACCGCCGGGCCGAATACGGCGTGGCGGCGCACTACAAATACAAGGAAGACGCCCGCCGCGGACCGAAAGGCGCGCCAGGGGAGTCCGATTCGTTGGCCGAGACGGCCTGGCTGCGTCGGCTCCTCGACTGGCAGCGTGAGGTCGCCGACCCGGGGGAGTTCCTCGACTCGCTGCGCTTCGACCTCGGCGGTGCTGAAGTCTTCGTCTTCACCCCCAAGGGCGGAGTCGTGTCGCTGCCGTCCGGCTCGACCCCGGTGGACTTCGCGTATGCCGTGCACACCGAGGTGGGCCACCATTGCATCGGCGGCCGGGTCAACGGCCGGCTGGCAGCCCTGGACTCCGTGCTCGAGAACGGCGACACCGTCGAGATCCTTACGTCGAAGGCCGACGGGGCGGGCCCTTCGCGGGACTGGATGTCCTTCGTCAAGAGCCCACGAGCCCGCAACAAGATCCGGCAGTGGTTCACCAAGGAGCGCCGCGAAGAGGCGATCGAGCAGGGCAAGGAAGGCATCGCCAAATACCTGCGCAAGCAGGGAATGCCGCTGCACCGGCTGATGTCAACCGAGAGCCTGACCGCCGTCGCCGCCGACCTGCGCTACAACGACATCGACAGCCTGTATGCCGCCGTCGGCGACGGGCACGTCTCGGCCCAGCACGTCGTCTCGCGCCTAGTGGCCACGCTCGGCGGGGAAGAGGGCACCAGCGAGGATCTCGCCGAAGCGACGATCCCGTCCCAGGGCCGCAGCCGGCTGCGGTCGGGTGATCCAGGCGTCGTCGTCGTGGGCACGGAGGACGTGTGGGTCAAGGTCGCTCGCTGCTGTACTCCGGTGCCGGGCGACAAGATCATCGGCTTCATCACCCGTGGCAATGGCGTGTCGGTGCATCGCGACGACTGCACCAACGCTGACTCATTGCGCCGCGAGCCCGACCGGCTCATCCCCGTCGCATGGGATCCCTCGACGACGAGCGTCTTCCTCGTCCAACTCCAGGTGGAGGCGCTGGACCGCAGTCGACTCCTGTCGGACATCACTCGCTCGCTGTCCGACCAGCATGTCAATATTCTTGCCGCCTCGGTGCAGACAACTCGCAATCGGGTTGCGACGTCACGTTTCACGTTCGAGATGGGCGATCCGGCTCACCTCGACCATGTCATTGCCGCCATCCTCACGGTCGACGGCGTCTATGACGTCTATCGACTCACTGGAGCCAAGCGCGACTGACCCGCGCCGTCTCCCAGGTCGCGCAGCGGCAGCGATGGTGAGGTCAGCGACCGCCGAACTCGGCGAGCCCCGAGCGGGCTTGGGCGAGCCACTGTCGGCGAGCGTCCAGGTCGGCCTGTGCTTCGGCGAGCTTTCCGGCGTTGCCCGACGCTTGCGCCTTCGCCAGATCGGCTTCGAGGCCGGCCACGGCCTTCTCCAACTGAGAGACGAGGCTGCTCGCCCGGGCGGCAGCCTCGGGGTTCGACGCCGACCAGCGCCGATCCTCGGCATCCCGGACCGCCTGCTCAACCCGGCGGATGGCCTTCTCGGTGCGCTCCAGATCGGCCCGGGGGACCTTGCCTGCCTTGTCCCACTTGTCCTGGATGACTCGTAACGCGGCCTTGGCCTTCTCTAGATCGCTGACCGGCAGGATCGCCTCGGCCTCCACAAGCAGAGCCTGCTTCACGGCAAGGTTGCCGCGGAAGATCTCTTCTTCGGCTTGCACGATGGCGTCCTTGGCCGCGAAGAAGGTGTCTTGGGCGGTCTTGAAGCGCTGCCAGAGCGCGTCGTCGTCGGCCCGGCTTGCCCGACCAGCGGTGCGCCACTCGTCCATGAGCCGTTTGAAAGCACTCGCGGTCGGTGCCCAGTCCTTGCTCGTGGCCAGGTGCTCGGCCTCGGCCACCAGACGCTCCTTGGCAGAGCGAGCCTGTCCGTGCGCCGAGTCCAGGGCAGCGAAGTGCGTGCGCCGCGCCTTGTCGAAGCCGTTGCGAGCGGTACTGAAACGGTGCCAGAGGGCGGCCTCGGTGTCCTTGTCCAGGCGTGGCCCGGAACGTTGACTGCCCTTCCACTCATCGAGTAGCTCGCGCATGCGGGCGCCGCTGGCTTTCCATTGGATCTTGTTCTCGGGCTGGCCGGCGATACGTTCGGCCTCGGCGACGAGTTCCTCGCGGCGGGCGGTGGCGGCCGCTTTGGCCTCGGCCCGGGCGGCAGCCTCAGCGTCGCGACGGACGACGATCGCGGCGTCGATCTGGCCCAGTTGGCTGTCCAAGGCCGCGAGGTCACCGACAACTCGGGCGTCAACGAGCTGCTCGCGCAGCTTCGCGATGGCCTCGACAGCCTCTTTGGCGGCCATTTCGGTGTGGGTGACGCGTTGCAGCAACAAGGCGACGCCGGCCGCAAGCTCGTCGTACTTGCGTCCGAAGTAGGCCAAAGCGTCGGCGTTGGAGGCGCCGGGATAGGACCCGACTTCCCGCTCCCCGTCAGCCGTCACGACGTAGACGACCCCGGCGCTGTCCACGCGGCCGAAGGCTGAGTGCGCGGGGGCTGCTGCGCTGCGTGCGAAGAGGGCGGGGGAGGGCACGGGAGTGGCCGGGACAGGATGCTCCCCCGCGGGGTCGGGTGCAGCCTCGGGAATGGCCTCGGGAATGGCCTCGGGTTCGGACGCCTGTAGTTCGGACGCCTGTAGTTCGGACGCCTCGGGTTCGGACGCCTCGGGTTCGGACGCCTCGGGTTCGGACGCCGCGTCGACGTCTACCTCGGCACTGGCCTCGGGCACGGGGACGACCGATTCGACATCAGCGTCGTCGAAGGGGCTGGGGGCAGGGGGCTCGGACATCGCTCAGGCCTTCGGCTTGACGGAGACGGAGAGGATGGCGAGGGGCGCCATCGGCGACATCTGGTCGACCGGGCTTACTCCGGCAGCGGCGATCTTGTCGAGGAGCTCCATGCCCGCGGTGACCTGCCCGAAGACCGTGTAGCCACCCCCATCGACCGGCAGCGCGGTGTCCTTGTAGACGATGAAGAACTGGTCGCCGATGCTGTTGGGATCGGAGGTGCGCGCCATCGCCACGGTGCCGCGCGGGTACTTGCCGTCCGCTGGAGCGTTCTCGATGCCGAAGTGATACCCGGGTCCGGAGCCTTCGCCGGTGCCGGTGGGATCGCCGCACTGCACGACCCAGACGCCCTGCTCGTCGCCGGTCAACCGGTGACAGGCGCTGGGTTCCCAATACTTCGAGTTGCCGAGCAGGATGAACGAGGCCACGGTCGCGGGCGCCTTCCCGCCGTCGAGCTCAATGGTGAGCGGCCCGCAGTTGGTGGTGATCGTGGCCACGAATGTCTTGCCGCGCGCTGCCTCGATGTCCGGGGGCGTCGTCATTTTCTGCGGGGCCGCCTGCGGCGCTGGCACTTCGGTGCACCCAGCCAGGACCGACGGAGTAGGCGTTGGGGTGGGCGTGACCGTGTCAGTCGAGGTCGCCGTCGACGTCTCGGTCGGCATCGCTGTCGGCAGGGGCGGAGGCGTCTGGTCAGACGCCGGTGCGGTGGCAATGTTGGCCACCCAGACGAACCCGATCACGACGAGAAGCACGCCGAGTACAGCCAATATCGGTTGCTTCTCTCGCACGGGTCCGAACCTCCCTTGATGCGCCATGGGCGCGACGACTGCCGACGATCGTCCAGTCTAGGCAAGGGTTGTGCACAAGCCCACCACAGGCGGTCACGAGTGCGTGTCGGTTGCCCCGTTAGGCTCCTGACGTGCTGATGATCGGTTTCCCCGCGCAGGCGTTCGAGACGAACTGCTTCGTGCTCGCCCCAGCAGAGGGGCAGGAGTGCGTCGTCATCGACCCAGGCATCGGTGTCGAGGAGACGCTGCGTCAGGTGTTCACCGAGTTGCGGCTGCGCCCGGCCGCGGTGTTGCTCACCCACGGTCACCTCGACCACGTGTACGCAGTGACCCCGGTATGCCGCGGCGGCGGGCTCGCGGCATACGTGCATGGCGAGGACCGCTACCGGCTGCGTGACCCGCTGGCGGATCTCGACCCCGGCATGGTCTGGATGATGGAGCAGCAGTTCGGCGCGAAGGCGACCTGGACTGAGCCCGACGACGTGCGCGAGGTCACCGACGGTGAGACGGTGACGATCGCGGGGCTGGACTTCACCGTCGTCCATGCGCCGGGGCACACCGAAGGGTCGGTGATGTTCACCCTCGCCGAGACCCCCGATGACCTCAATGTCGAGGTCGGCTCGACGGTCGTGTCGGGCGACGTGCTCTTTGCCGGATCTATCGGCCGCAGCGACCTGCCCGGCGGTGACGAGCGGGCGATGACGCGGTCGCTGCGCGAGTGCGTGTTGCCCATGCCCGATGACCGGCTGGTGTTGCCCGGACATGGTCCGTTGACGACGATCGGGCGCGAGCGGCGCAGCAACCCCTTCCTGCGCGGTCTGAGATGATCCCGGGGTGAACGTCGGCAAAGTCACCCCGATCAGCGGCTTTCTCGAGTTCCTGCCTGAGGAGCGGATCGTCGAGCAGCATTTCCTCGATGTCATCCGCGAGACCTTCGAGCTGCACGGTTTTGCGTCGATCGAGACGCGCGCCGTCGAGCCGGTCGAGCGGCTCGCCGGGAAGGGTGGTGACGTCGACAAGGAGATTTACGGCGTCTCTCGCCTCGGTCGGCGCCGCGACGACGCCGGATCGGCCGATCGCCCCGACTCGGCAGAGGCCGAGCTTGGCCTGCACTTCGATCTCACCGTGCCGTTCGCTCGCTATGTCTTGGAGAATGCCGGTCGGCTGGCATTCCCGTTCAAGCGTTACCAGATCCAGCGGGTGTGGCGGGGTGAGCGCCCCCAGGAGGGTCGCTATCGGGAGTTCACCCAGTGCGACATCGACGTTGTCGACACCGGTTCGCTCGCCGCGCACTTCGAGGCCGAGATGCCCCTGGTCGTTGCCGACGCGTTCAACCGGCTGCCGATCGGTGAGTTCGTCATCCAGGTCAACAATCGCAAGATCCCCGAGGGCTTTTACCGCGGGATCGGGTTGAGCGACATCGCGGGGACGCTGCGGATCGTCGACAAACTCGACAAGGTCGGCCCAGACGCCGTGCGGACGATGCTCCTGGATGCAGGAGCCTCCGACCACCAGGCCAGCCAATGCCTGGCCCTGGCCTCGATCCGCTCGGCCGATCTCGGGTTCATCGAGAAGGTCCGGGCGCTGGGGGTCGCCGATGAGACCCTGGAGGAGGGCCTGGCCGCGCTCGCCGCCGTCATCCAGGCCGCGATGGTGCACACCCCAGGTGTGCTCGTGGCGGATCTCAAGATCGCCCGCGGGCTCGACTACTACACCGGCACCGTCTATGAGACCCAACTCGTCGGGTTCGAGTCGTGGGGGTCGTTCTGCTCCGGTGGACGCTATGACGCCCTCGCCTCCGACGGTCGACAGGCGTACCCAGGAGTCGGCATCTCGATCGGCCTGACCCGGATGCTCGGGTTGCTCGTCGGCAAAGGGCTTGTGCGGGCCAGCCGTTCGACCCCCGCTGCCGTGCTCGTCGCCGTAGTCTCGGAGGCCGACCGCAGCCGCTCCGCGGCGATCGCCGCCGCCCTGCGCTCGCGCGGCATCCCCTGCGACGTGGCGCCTGCGGCGGCGAAGTTCGGCAAACAGATCAGGTATGCCGAGCGCCGAGGCATCCCCTTCGTGTGGTTCCCGGGCGAGGACGGCGACCAGGTGAAGGACATCCGTTCGGGCGAGCAGGTGCCCGCCGAGTCAGCCAACTGGAGGCCGCCAACAGCCGACCTGCGCCCGAGTATCAGCCGGGTCGATCCGTCACGCTGATCAGCCGATGGTGGGAGCCGGTGGCGGGCGCAGGCCGCAGTCGCGTAGTTCGAGGACCGCCAACTCGTGCACGACAGCAGGGTCGGCGGCGCGCCAGGCGCCAGCCGGGTCGTCACAGATGCGTGCCAGCCGGTGCATGGGCTGACGGGCGAGCGCTCGCAGCGCGAACAGGTCGAGGTCAGCGGGACCGTCGAGGAAACGTTGGGCGGCCGACGCCCGCCGGACGAACCGCCAGCGCACCGGCAGCCAGGCAAGCACCCACACAACGATCGGAATCACCGCAGCGGCGATTCCGAGGGCCAGCGCCAGTCGGTCGACCGCCGACCCGAGGTCGGTGCCGGCCTGCGCCAGGGCCACACCGGTGCGGGCGGCCTCGCGGAACGGTCCCTGCAACTGCTCGCCCACCAAGGGCACCGTGGCCATCTGATCGCCGGCCGAATTCATCCCGGACTGTAATTGGCTGCCGGCATCGCTGAGCCCGGCGGCTGGAGTGCGCAGCGTTGCGATGGAGTCGTGGACGACCCGGCCGGCATACGTGCAGGCGATCACCCAGCCCGCGGTGAACAGGTCTGAGACGACTTGGGTCGCCCGCCGGCCCGGCAGGTCGGCATACAGCTTCATGTCGTCTCCTTGTCGCTTCCGCGCGTGCGGACCGGCCTGTCCCGCGCACCTGCGGACCCGGCCCTGACCACACATCCTGGACCTTGTGTTTGCTCCACGACACGTCGTGGAGCAAACACAAGGTCCAGGATGTCGCCCTTCAACCCGCGAAGTAGTCTGACGCCCGATGGCCACGCTCGTCAGCTCGCTCACGACGTCCGCCCCTCGGATGACCCCGGGCGAGCGCCGATCCGGCGAGCGGCTCGACCCTGACCAGAGCCACCTTGGCCACCGTTTGGGGGTCTGATGGCGACGAGCGACACCGGCAGTCCGAGCGCCACGAGCGGCCCGAGCGACACCGGCCGCCCCAGCCCGCTGCGCCGAGCAGCGCGAGGGTGGCTCGACCATCTGGACGTCGAACGGGGTGCCTCTGCCAACACCCTCGCGTCGTATGCGCGCGACCTGGAGCGATATCTGGCCTTCCTCGGTCAGGCGGGGGTCACCGATCCGGACAACGTCGCCGAGGCGGACGTCGCGGCCTTCCTGGCCGACCTGCGCGACCCGGGCGAGGACCGTATGCCGCTCTCGGCCTCCTCGGCCGCCCGCACCCTCGTCGCGGTTCGCGGCTTCCACCGCTTCTTGGCCCTTGAAGGCCGCACGGCCACCGACCCCGCCGAGGGGGTCCGCCCCCCCAAGACCGCCCTGCGGCTGCCCAAGGCGATCTCGGTGGACGACGTCGAGCGACTGCTGGCCGCTGCTTCCCTGGGTGACACCCCCGTCTCGCTGCGCGACCGGGCCCTACTCGAAGTGCTCTACGGGGCCGGGGCCCGCATCTCTGAGGCCATCGGCTTGGACATCGACGACGTCGATCTGGAGTCGGGCACCGTGCGGCTGTTCGGCAAGGGGTCCAAGGAACGCCTCGTCCCGTTGGGGCGGTACGCCAGGGAAGCGGTGGTGGCATACCTGGTGCGCGGCCGTCCCACCCTGGCCGGCCGGGGCCGGGGCACCCCTGCGCTCTTCCTCGGGCAGCGTGGGGCGCGGCTGTCGCGCCAGACAGCGTGGGCGCAACTGCAGGAGGCCGGCGTGCGGGCCGGGTTGAGTGCCCACATCTCGCCGCACACGTTGCGGCATTCGTTCGCCACCCATCTGCTCGACGGCGGCGCCGATGTGCGCGTCGTGCAGGAGTTGCTCGGGCATGCGTCGGTGACGACGACCCAGATCTACACCATGGTCACCGTCGCAAGACTCCGCGAGGTGTATGCCGTCGCGCATCCGCGAGCACGCTGAGGTCGGTCCAAAGGCGGCGCCGCTGATAGGGTCGCTGCGATCAGCGAGAGGCTGACCGACCGCACGGAAAACGTTGGAGAGGCACAGCCAGTGAGCATCGACGGCAACCCTCCGGCCGGACCGCACCCCCCAGTGGGCGACGCCCCGGACGTCCGCGACGCCACCGACACCCCGCTGCCAGGCACCGAAGATGTCGGGGTCGGCGGGATCGGTCCCACCGGGCGCCCGATGCCATCCTTCCCACCCCCGCCGCCACTGGCCGACCATGGCCCGGCTCGGGTCATCGCCATGTGCAACCAGAAGGGCGGCGTCGGTAAGACGACGACGACGATCAACCTCGGGGCTGCCCTCGCCGAGCTCGGCCGTAAGGTCCTGCTCGTCGACTTCGACCCACAGGGCGCGCTGTCGGTCGGCCTTGGGGTTCAACCCAACGAGCTCGACGTGACGATCTACAACCTGATCACCGAGCGCGGTCATGACATCCGTGAAGTCATCCAGCGCACCCGCACCGACAACCTCGACCTTGTGCCGGCCAACATCGACCTGGCGGCCGCCGAGGTCCAGCTTGTCGGCGAGGTGGCCCGCGAGCAGATCCTCGCGCGGGTGTTGCGCCCCGTCCTGGACGACTATGACGTGATCATGATCGACTGTCAGCCCTCCCTCGGCCTTCTGACGGTCAATGCGCTCACCGCCGCCCACGGCGTCATCATTCCGCTGGAATGCGAGTTCTTCGCCATGCGCGGCGTCGCGCTGCTGGTCGAGACGATCGAGAAGATCACCGATCGGCTCAACCCGCGCCTGCAGGTCGACGGAATCCTGGCGACGATGTATGACGGGCGCACCCTGCACAGCAGAGAGGTCGTCCGCTCGGTCGTCGACCACTTCGCCGAGACGGTCTTCCATACGGTCATCAGCCGCACGGTGAAGTTCCCCGACGCCACGCTGGCAGCCGAGCCCATCACCACCTACGCATCGGCACACGCTGCGGCGGCGGCATACCGGCAGCTGGCTCGCGAGCTCATCGCCCGCGGCGGCGCGGCCTGAGCGCGGTGGCCGACCGGCTGCTGGGCGATACCCCCGCCACCCCCGGCGGGGTCCTGACCAGACGCTCGGCGCCGACGCCGTTCCAGGTGCACCTCGACGTTTTCGAGGGGCCGTTCGACCTGCTGCTCGGGCTCATCTCCAAGCACAAGCTCGACATCACCGAGATCGCCCTGGCCAGGGTGACCGACGAGTTCATCGCACACATCCGGGCGATCCGGGCCGCGTCGAGCGAGTCGGGCGGCACCGGCGAGGATTGGGATCTCTCGCAGGCGTCGGAGTTCCTACTCGTCGCGGCGACCCTGCTCGACCTGAAGGCCGCCCGGTTATTGCCACACAGCGGTCCCGAGGACGACGAGGACCTGGCCCTCATCGAGGCCCGCGATCTGCTCTTCGCGCGGTTGCTGCAATATCGCGCGTTCAAGGACATCGCCATCTCGTTCGCCGAGCGGATGGCCACGGCCGGGCGGATCATGCCGCGCCAGGCGAGGCTAGAAGATCGATTCGCACGGTTGCTGCCCGAGCTGATCATGGGCATCACCACCGAGCAACTCGCGATGATCGCCGCCCGGGCGATGATCCCGAGGACGGTGCCGGTCGTGGGGCTTGACCACCTGCACGCCCCGCACGTCAGTGTGCGCGAGCAGGCGGCGCTCATGGTCGAGCAGCTGCGGCGCGAGCGCACCTGTTCGTTTCGGGCGCTCGTCGCGGACGCCGACTCGACGCTCGTGATCGTCGCCCGCTTCCTGGCCCTGCTTGAGCTCTACAAGGAGGCGGCCGTCGTCTTCGAGCAGGCCGAGGCGCTGGCCGATCTCACCGTGCGTTGGACCGGAGCCGACGCGGGTGTGGTCGAGGTCGATGACGAGTTCGACGACCCCGATCCCCAGGACGACTCGCAAACCCAGGACGACTCGGATGCCGAAGGCGGCACCGATCCCACCACGGATGTGCCACGAGACGGCATACCGGCTGACACGACGACACCCCAAGGAGACGGCGATGAGTGAGCACACGAGCGAGCTGAGCGGGGTGAGCGAGGCGCCCGAGGGCGCCGAGGGGCAGGTCGCTTTCGACGCGGGCGCCTACCCCGGCGGGGCGCGCTCGGCCATCGAGGCGGTGCTCATGGTCGTCGACGAACCGGTGAGCGAGCTCGCCCTGGCCACGGCGTTGGAGCTTCCCGTCGACGACGTCCGGGGGCATCTGCGGGACCTCGAAGCCGAGTATGCCGCCGCGCAGCGCGGCTTCACGCTGCGCCCGATCGCCGGCGGATGGCGGTTCTACAGCCGCTCGGACTATGCCCCGATCGTCGAGAAGTTCCTCATCGATGGCCAACAAGCCCGGCTGACCCAGGCCTCCCTGGAGACTCTCGCCGTCATCGCCTACAAGCAGCCGGTCTCGCGATCTCGGGTCGGGGCCGTGCGTGGCGTCAACGTCGACGGGGTCGTGCGGACCCTGCTCTCCCGCGGGCTCATCGAGGAACGCGGCGAGGGGGAGGGCGGGGCGATCCTCTACGGCACAACCTCCTACTTCATGCAGCGACTGGGCCTGGAGTCGCTGGACGACCTGCCACCACTGGCGCCGTATCTGCCCGATGTCGAGCTTCTGGACGAGATCGCGGAAGCGGGGCGTGGATGAGCGCCGACCAGCGCCGAGGCCGATCCGGCGGCAAACCGAGCCCACGCTCTGAAGGGGGAGGGGCTCCACGATCCGGCGGCAAACCGAGCCCACGCTCTGGTGGGGGAGCGGCCTCGCGGGCCGGTAGTGGCGGTGGCAAGGGGCGCGCCCGGGCCAGCACCTCCGGACCGCGGTTCGCCGGGTCGACGAAACCCAGCCAACCGACCAAGCTGCCCGATCGCCCTGTGGCCAAGGGCGATTCGCGAGCCTCCTCGGCTGTTCACGACCCAGACGGTGTGCGACTGCAGAAGTTGCTCGCCGCGGCGGGCGTCGGCTCACGGCGGGCTTGTGAGGCACTCATCACCAGCGGCCGGGTCTCTGTCGACGGACATCTTGTCACCGAGCTGGGTGTGCGCATCGACCCGCTTCGCCACAGCGTCCACGTCGACGGTGAGAGAGTCCAACTCGACGAGTCGCGGGTCTATCTCGCGTTCAACAAACCTCTCGGCGTCGTCTCGACCATGCATGACGAGCTCGGTCGCCCCTCGATCTCGGACTTCCTCGGGGCCCGTCAGGAGCGGCTGTTCCACGTCGGGCGCCTCGACGTCGACACCGAGGGACTGCTGTTGCTGACCAACGACGGCGACCTCGCCCACCGGCTGCAGCACCCCACCTACGGGGTTCTCAAGACCTATCTCGCACAGGTGCCCGGCCCCGTGCCCCGCGACCTGGGCAAACGGCTGCGGGCCGGGATCGAGCTCGAGGACGGGCCGGTCACCGTCGATTCCTTCAAACTCGTCGACTCGGCACCGGGCAAGGCGCTCGTGGAGGTTGTGCTTCACGAAGGTCGCAAGCACGTGGTCCGCCGGCTGCTGGAGGCTGTCGGGCACCCGGTCGAGAGCCTGGTGCGCACCGACGTCGGCCCCATCCGCCTCGGTGATCTCAAGGTCGGCAAGACCCGCCGACTCACCAGGGAGGAAGTCGGCTCGCTGTATGCCGCGGGCGGACTGTGACGCCCACCTCGCCGGCGCGCGTCCTGATCCGAGGCACCGGGCTCATCGGCACCAGTCTGGGCATCGCCCTGACCCGGGCCGGCTATCACGTCACGCTCTCAGACCCGTCGCCCACCGCCGAACGGCTGGCCCGCGACCTCCGGGCCGGGACGATCGCCCGTGCGCACGACGAGCCGCCGGGTCTCGTCGTCGTCGCAGCCCCACCCGACGTGGTCGCCGAGGTGGTCGCCGACTCCCTCGGGCGCTGGCCGCAGGCCACGGTGACCGACGTCGCCTCGGTCAAGGGGGCGGTCCTGCAGGGGGTGTGTGCGCGGGGCGCCGACGCCGCACGGTATGTCGGCGGGCATCCGATGGCCGGGCGGGAGCGCTCGGGTGCTGGCCACGCGCGCGGTGACCTCTTCGAGGGGCGGGCCTGGGTCGTGGTCCCGCACGCCGACTCCGCTGCGGCAGCGCTGGAGGCCGTCACCCGGTGTGCCCGAGATGTCGGTTCGGTCGTGTCGGTCATGGACGCCGAGACTCATGACGCGGCGGTCGCCACCGTGTCCCACTTGCCCCAGGTTGTGGCGAGTCTCGTTGCCGCACAGTTGCGCTCGCTCGACGAAGGCGCACTTTCGCTGGCTGGGCAAGGGGTCCGCGACGTCACCCGGATCGCGGCCAGCGACGCCCGCCTGTGGACCCAGATCCTTGCCGGCAACGCCGAGGCCGTGCTTGACGTGCTCGGCCGGGTGCATACCGATCTCGGTGAACTGCTCACCGCCCTCGGCGGATTGGGCGGGTCGGCCAGCACCGCGGACCACGACGCCGTCGGCAGCCTCGAGGTCGTCAACCGGATGATCACGCACGGCAACGTCGGGCACGCCCGCATCCCCGGCAAACACGGTGCCGCGCCCGCGGCATACGCGCCGGTGACTGCGGTGGTTCCTGACACGCCGGGCGCCTTGGCTCGGCTGCTCACGGACGTCGGCGAGGCCGGCGTCAACCTCGAAGATCTGCGCATCGACCACGGGCTCGGCCAGCCGTTCGGCCTCGCCGAGATCATGGTCGTGCCGGCTGCGGTCGAGCGGCTGCAGCAGGCTCTCGCCGAGCGCGGCTGGCGGGTGCTCGATTGATACCCCTGACACCCGAGCGTATGCCGCCGAGCACAGCGGTGGCGGGCCGGCACCTCGTGGTGGCCATCGACGGCCCCTCGGGGTCGGGCAAGTCCTCGGTCTCACGGGCCGTGGCCAGCGCACTCGGCGCTGCCTATCTCGACACGGGGGCGATGTATCGGGCGCTCACCTGGTGGCTGCTGGAGCGCGGGATTGAGCTGTCCGATCGGGAACTGGTCGGCGCATCGAGTGTCCTGGCACCCCTGCAGATCGGGTTGGACCCCGCACGCCCGACCGTCGAGGTCGGCGGCGTCGACGTCAACGACGCGATCCGCACCGAACGGGTGACGAACGCGGTGTCGGCCGTCGCGACCAACCTCGAGGTTCGGGCCGACATGCGCCGCCGCCAGCGCGCACTCATCGCCGAGGGCCTCGGGCTGCGCGGCGCGATCGTCGCCGAGGGCCGCGACATCACGACGGTCGTCGCCCCGGACGCGGACGTGCGAATCTTGCTCACGGCCAGCGAATCCGCCCGGATCGCCCGCCGAGCCCGCCAGGATCACGGCACCGACGACGCCGACACCGTGGCCGCGACCCACTCACGGGTCGTGGGCCGCGATGCGCTCGACGGCACCGTCTCGCAGTTCACCGCAGCCGCCGACGGGGTGAGCACGATCGACAGTTCGGAGCTGGACTTCGAGCAGACCGTGCTGGCCGTGCTCGCCGCCGTTGCGGACCGGGTGGTCGTGGACGGGTTCTGAGCGCCCGGCGCGCTTACGATGACCCGATGGCACATCCCGCCCGTTTCGACGAGGCCGACCCGTTGCTGCATCGGCTGCGGGAGATGTGCCTGGCCATGCCAGGGAGCCGGGAGAAGGTCTCGCACGGTCGCCCGTCGTTCTTCACGACGAAGATCTTCGCGATCTTCGGCGGCGTGGTGAAGGGCGATCATCAGTCGGCGGTGCTGGGCCGGGCCTTGGTCTTCCTTCCCGACGAGGGCGAACGCGCAGCCCTGTTGGAGGACGCTCGGTTCGTGGTCCCCGGCTACGAGGGCGCCTACGGCTGGCTGGCTCTTCGTCTCGACGACCCGCTCGTCGACTGGTCGGAGGTGGCCGAACTCGTGCAGGACTCCTACCGGCGCACGGCCCCGGCCGCGCTGGTGCGCAAGCTCGACGCCACGATCGGCGACAATGGAGGGTCGCGGCATACCGATGAGCGACACGAACCGACCCAGACTGGACACTGATGAGCACCGACCTTCCTGCGGCGTCACCTACAGCCGACGACGCCGCCGTGGAGCGCGCGTGGCGAGCCGGCCTCGCCGAATTCGAGCTGGACGAGTCCGACCTTGCGCTCGTCGAGGGTGGCGACGACTCGGCGGACGAGGGGGTGCAGGAAGGCCCCCGCCCGGTGGTGGCGGTCATCGGCAGGCCTAACGTCGGCAAGTCGACGCTGGTCAACCGCATCCTCGGCCGACGTGAGGCGGTCGTCGAGGACGTGCCAGGGGTGACTCGCGACCGGGTCGCCTACGACGCCGAGTGGGCCGGCCGGCGCTTCACGCTCGTCGACACCGGCGGCTGGGAGATCGATGTCACGGGAATCCACCTGCGCGTCGCCGAGCAGGCCGAGATCGCCGTGGAGCTCGCCGACGCGGTCCTCTTCATCGTCGACGCGGTGGTCGGGGCGACCGACACCGACGAGGGGGTCGTGCGGCTGCTGCGCCGTTCCGGCAAGCCCGTCATCCTCGTCGCCAACAAGGTCGACGACCAGCGATTCGAGAGCGACGCGACCGCCTTGTGGGGGCTCGGGCTCGGCCAGCCGTGGCCCGTGTCGGCCCTGCACGGCCGGGGCAGCGGAGACGTGCTCGATGCGCTGATGGAGGTGTTGCCCGAGCGCTCGCTGGTCGGTGGGGCCTTCGACCGGGGCGGTCCGCGCCGGGTGGCCCTGATCGGGCGGCCGAACGTCGGCAAGTCCTCGATGCTCAACAAGCTCGCCGGCTCGGAGCGGGTCGTCGTGGACGCGACGGCCGGGACCACCCGCGACCCGGTCGACGAACTCGTCGAAATCGCCGGTCGCCAATGGCGATTCGTCGATACGGCTGGTATCCGGCGCCGGGTGCACCAGACCCGGGGCGCCGACTTCTATGCCTCGCTGCGCACCCAGGCCGCACTGGAGAAGGCCGAGGTCGCCGTCGTGCTCATCGACGCCGGCGAAGCGATCTCCGAGCAGGACATCCGGGTCATCCAGCAGGTCATCGACTCTGGTCGGGCCCTCGTCGTCGCCTACAACAAGTGGGACACGCTCGACGAGGAGCGCCGCCACTACCTTGAGCGGGAGATCGAAAAGGAACTCGTGCAGATCCCGTGGGCACCCCGGGTCAACGTCTCGGCGCAGACCGGGCGACACTTGGAGAAGCTCGTCCCGGCACTGGAGCGGGCGCTCGCATCGTGGGATTCACGTGTCCCGACGGCCCGGCTCAACGCGTTCCTCGGCGAGATCGTCGCCGCGCACCCGCACCCCGTGCGTGGTGGCAAACAGCCCAGGATCCTCTTCGCCACCCAGGCCTCGACCCGGCCGCCGCGGTTCGTGCTCTTCGCCAGCGGGTTCGTCGAGGCCGGCTACCGGCGGTTCATCGAGCGCAAGCTGCGGGAACGCTTCGGCTTCGAGGGGACGCCCATCGAGGTGTCGGTCCGGGTTCGCGAGAAGCGCCGCCGCTGAGGGCGGTGCTCCTTGCCGCGCCGGGGGTGGCGTAGGGCGCGCGGGCCAGCGTGGTGACTGCCCGCACCGGTGCGGATTGGGAGGCCGCGTATGCCGTGCGGTAGGGTTCTGTTCGCTCTGGTGGCACCCGGATCCGGCCCTTCGGCTAGCTGATTCGGTTGCTCGACGAGCAAGCCACGGGCTGTGGCGCAGCTTGGTAGCGCACTTGACTGGGGGTCAAGGGGCCGCAGGTTCAAATCCTGTCAGCCCGACTGGAGAAATGGCAGGTCGGACGCGGGGGGCCGCGATGGCGCTGGCTGGTCAGCCGGTGCGTCCGTCGGTTCCGCACAGGGCGTTGATGGCGGCGACGGTGACGGCGCTGCCGCCCTTGCGTCCGTGTACGACGAGGTAGTCCAGGCCGAGGGTGCTGTCGGCGAGTGCCCGTTTGGACTCGGCGGCGCCGATGAAGCCGACGGGGATGCCGAGGACGGTGGCCGGCTTCAGCGCTGGCTCTTGTTGGAGGATCTCGAGCAGGTGGAACAGCGCGGTGGGGGCGTTGCCGATGGCGACGATGGATCCGGCGAGGTGGGGGCGCCACAGTTCGACGGCTGCGGCGGTCTTGGTGGTGCCGAGCCGGGCAGCGAGGTCATCGAGGGCGCGCCGGTGTGCGGGTCTTTCGGCCTCGCGTCGTTGTTCGGGTCCGCCTCAGGGAGCGCACCAGGCGTCATGTGTGACGGGCTGTCGACGACCTGAGCGTTTTGGATCAGGTCCTGGCGAGTGGACATTGACGGAGCGAGAACTCGCTCCAGTTGGCTCTGAGCGGGGAGCCACCATGTTCGGCATGACAAACCACTGGCGGCCGACCTTATGCCCATGATTGAGCTATGGATGGACAACGCGTCGGACCCGTGGTGGTCTACCTCGACATGAACGTCTGGGTGTCGATAACGCGTGGATGCGCCCAGGGCGACGAGAGGTGGACAGCCCTGCGTTCCGCGCTCGAAGAGACTGTCTCCCGTGGACAGGTGGTGGTCCCTCTCTCGGTTGCGCACTATCTCGAGCTCTGGCACAGGCGTGACCAGCGGTCGCGGGAACAGGTGGGCGCCGTGATGCGGGATGTGTCGGGCTACGCGACGATTCCGTCGCCATACGCGGTTCGTCGCCGCGAGGTGCGAGCGCTTATCGCGCACCTCGCGGACGGCTTCTCACCGCTTCTGTCGATGAATGCCCTGGTCGGCCATGGTGCGGTGCACGCGTTCGATTCGCCCCACGGCCGGTTTCGCTTCGTCGAGTCGCTGGCCTCGCGGGACGGCGTTGTCCGGGAGGGGCCAGCCGTCCCGGCCCCCGACAACTGGAACGCCCTGGATCGAAGCGGGCCTAGGTGGGAGTGGCTCCAGCTCGTCGGGACTCAGCTGATCCTCGAAAGCGAGGGGGTGGAGCGAAGTCCCGAGCATCGATATGGAACTCAGCACGTCCAGGATGAGCTTCAACTCCGTGAGCGCCTCGTCGCTGATCCCGAAGTGCGTGACCGGCTGTGGGATCTTCTTGTGACCGACGAGCTCAACTCCTTGCTGGACGAGATCAGCGAGGTTTGCAACGAGATGGACATCGATCCACGGGGGTTCTTCTTCAGCGGAATTCTCGGACGGACGCCGCCTGAATCAGTTCACGCTTTTGTCGCGGGCTTGCCTTCGGCCTTCGCATGGGCGGCTTTGCGCTATTGGAAGCATCGCGATCTGACTCATCCGTGGGAGCAGCACGACTGGACGGATATCTCTGCCCTCTCTGTCGCCGTCCCATACTGCGACGTCGTGATCACTGAGCGTCGATGGGCGCACATGATCAAGGCGACCAGACTGGCAGAGCGACACAGGACCAAGGTTGGGCACGGGATCGCCGCGCTCGAATCTCTCTTACTCACGCTCTCCTAGGCTTCCATGTGTCCATCTGACGATCGTGCCGACGCCTTGTCGTCGACGTATCCTGGAGTCGTGTACGAGTCCTGGGCATCCAGCGATGCCGCGCGCAAAACGATGCAGGACAATCGCGGCCGGGACACCAAGGCCGAGCTTGCGGAGCGCCGACTCGTTCTCGCCCAAGGGCTCCGATATCTGGTCAACAGACGCCTCGACGCCGGCTTCATGGATGAGGCAGGGATCGCCGACGTGACGCCGCACGGCTTCCAGCGGACGGCCGCGACTGCGATCAACGAGACCGGGGGATTGCTGCCCGCCGCGGAGCTGCTCGGGCACAGCGATCCGAAAGTCACAGTCCAGCACTACATCGGTCGCAGTGAGACCGTGAGCACGCTGACCGCGGGGCTTCTCGACGCGACGTTCAGCCGAGCCAGCTGACCCTGCGGGTGCGGGTGCTGCCCGAGCGGGGGCTTCTCAGGATGTCCTCCGATACCAGTAAAGTGAGCTTGGGCCGTCTCGACTCAGCGCGTCGTGCACCCTTACGGCATTGGTCGTGTTCTCCTGGAGGTGAACGCCTGGGTCCAGAAGGAGTGTTGACGCGTGGCAACGTATGCAGTGAAGCTTGAACGTTCCGCGCCGCTCACCCTTCCGCGGCACCCTGAGGCCCCCGAAGACGACAAGTTCGTCGAGTGGTGCGGCGCCGAGAAGGAGTTAGGGCGCCCGCTCGCTATCGACCTTTTCTCCGGCGCCGGCGGTCTCGGCGCCGGCGTCGAGGCAGCAGGTTGGACCGTCGTTGCCGCCGTCGACCATGACAAGGCATCTTTGGAGACGCACCGCGCAAACTTCCGCGGACAGGCGCTAGAAGTCGACATGTCCGAGGCTGCACAGGTCAGTGCACTCATTGACAAGCTGCGCCCGATCGGAATTGATCTCGTCGCGGGTGGCCCACCCTGCCAGCCTTTCAGCAGGGCGGGGCGAGCAAAGATCCGCAGCCTCGTGAAGGACGGTGTGCGCGATGCGGTGGACGCCCGCAAGGAACTCTGGCGGTCCTTCATCGATGTCGTGATGGCCTTAAGACCCCGTGCGGTGCTTATGGAGAACGTGCCCGATATGGCGATCAGCGATGACCTCATCGTCATCCGAGAGATCGCCGACATCCTCGAAGGCGTCGGGTACCTCGTCGACTATCGGCTTCTGGACGCCTGGAGACACGGCGTGCCTCAGCACCGGAAACGATTCATCCTCCAAGCTCGCCGCGACGGAACCGTACCCGCTTGGCCATCGCTAAACGAGGTGCGACCGACGGTCCGCGATGCGATCGAGGACCTGCCATCCTTAGGCGGCACGACGGGAGGCCGTGAACTGCCCTACTCAGGACAGCCAACCCGCGCGCTCGCGCGCACTCTTCGTGGGCCGGGCGCGCCAGACGTCATCCACGATCACATGACCCGGCCCGTGCGTGACGACGATCGGGAAGCGTTCGAGCTGATGACCGCCTCGACCCTCTACTCGGATCTGCCCGATCGCCTCAAGCGCTATCGCTCTGACACGTTCAACGACAAGTACAAGCGCCTCGACTGGGACGACCTCAGCAGGACCATCACCGCTCACATCGCCAAGGACGGCTACTGGTACATCCATCCGGCCGAGCACCGGACCCTGACCGTTCGCGAGGCCGCGCGCATCCAGACGTTCCCCGACAGCTTCCGGTTCTCAGGGACCCGCAGCGACGCTTTTCGACAGATCGGGAACGCAGTCCCGCCACTTCTTGGCCGGGTCGTCGCCGAGTCGATTCTCCCGCTCACCCAGCCGGGGCAGGACCCGGCCCCATTGCCGGCCTTGCGAGCACGGCTCACTTCGTGGGCTGAGGAGCAGCGGTATACGACGTGGTGGCTCTATCCGGGACCGGAGATGACCGCTGCCTCCGCAGCAGTCGCGGCATTGCTCGACGTCCACCGACTTCCTCGAGAGACGGCAGCAGCGCTCATGGACCCTGTAAGCGGCGTTCAGGATCTCACCCTGGCATCCCTCCAGCACATCGATGTGCACAGGCTGAGCAAGACTAGGAGACTGGCGCTCCGAGAGCTTCGCGAGACTCTGCGCAACGAGGAGTCGGTGGACTGGACGCCCCTTCTGGCGACATTCCTGAGCACAGCTCAACACAAGCTGTTTTCGCTACTGCGAGGCGGCAACGAGCTGATCGTAAATGAGCATGTGGGCAAAGTCGTCACCCTGCTCATGGACCTGCCGGACGCTCAGACCGGCCTTCACACAGATATCAAGGTCGCCCTCGCTCAGCTCGTGTCCGGCGGCCCAGATGCAGGCCTGCGAATGAGCGCGTTGCGCTCGATCACGGTGTCGGAGGCGCGCGCTCGTATCAAGACCGATGCCGCAGTAGACGAGATAGACGGCGCAGAGGCAGCCTCATGAGCGATGGTCCAACGGAGATCGTGCCCGAAACGCCATCAGGCAAAGGGGCGCTTAGGCCGCGCGCACGACTGCTGCGGACGCTCGGCAACGACCTCATCAGCAGTGACAAGGTCGCGCTCATCGAGTTGGTCAAGAACTCGTACGACGCGGATGCAAGCACTGTCCTAATCCGCTTCCAGGGGCCGTTGGACAAAGGCAGCGGCCGGATCGAGATCTGGGACGACGGACAGGGGATGGATGTCGGCACACTCCAGCGGTCCTGGCTCGACATCGCCACCGACACAAAGCGGCGCAAGCCCAAGAGCGATCGCGGCCGACGCGTCCTGGGGGAGAAAGGGATCGGCCGTCTTGCCGCCGCGAGACTCGGCAGCGAGCTACTACTCGTTACCAGGCAAGCCGATTCCGGCGAGGTGAAGCTCCTCATCGACTGGGCCCAGTTCGACCAAGACGACGCATACCTCGATGAGATCGAGGTCGCATGGGAGATCGGTGCTCCCAACATATTCTCCGAGCAGGGCTCAGCCAGCGCGGCCTTCTCCGACTCCGCCAGCGAGACTTGGGAGCCGGGACACGGCACGCTTCTCCAGATCGAAGAGCTGACCCATACGTGGACGGAAGACGACTTCGTCGACCTTCGGACCGCGCTGACTCGACTGATTCGCCCTCGCCCCGCGGAGAGCACCGCGGCCCAAAGCGTAGTCGCCGAGGCCGGAACCGTCGACCCCGAGTCGCGGAAGATCGGGCAGCCTGAATTTCAGATCCTCGTCGAGCTCGATGCTGTGCCCGACGCGTTGCAGAAGTTCGCCGGCCCGATAGACCCGTCTGCCGACTTGAGGACGCCGCACTACCGTCTCAGCGGGTCGGTCGACTCGAACGGCTCAGCGCGCCTTCACTATGTGCAGCAAGAGCCGCCGGTCGACGAAGAACACGCCGCGAAGCTGCTCTGGAACAACGACAAGCGCGCGCCACAAACAGGACCGTTCGACTTCGAAATCAACGTCTGGGACCGGGACAAGAAAGCGATCCAGCGAACATTAGCGGCCGCAGGTGCAGACGGGTCGACGTTGACCCCAAAGGACTTGAAGGGCTTCCGCGAAACACTCGACGATGTCGCCGGCGTCAGTATCTACAGGGATGGATTCCGCGTACTGCCGTTCGGTGAAAGTGGCGACGACTGGCTCGGCCTCGACCTCAGACGAGTGCAGAGCCCGACGCTCCGGCTCTCCAACAACCAGATCGTCGGCCACATCTTCATCGGTGCCGATGCGAACCAGCGCCTGAAAGATCAGTCGAACCGCGAGGGTTTCCTCGCAGGCACCGCCTATTCAGACCTCCAGGCGCTGGTCCGCGCCGCCCTCAACGAGCTGGAGCGTCGTCGCTATGAGGCACGACACCCGAAGAAGCCTCCGACTGAGAAGAAGGTCGGTCTGTTCGAGCGATTCGACCTCGGGGAGATCCGCAATGCCCTAGCCGCGAGCTACCCAGGTGACACTCGCCTCATTGGTTTGATCGACGAGAAGAACCGGGACATCCAGGAAGGCGTCAAGGAAGTTCAACAGGTGTTGTCGCGGTACTCGCGCCTCGCCACGCTCGGCTCACTCATCGATCGCGTGATCCACGATGGGCGAACGGTGGTCACACGCCTCAAGAGCATCGCCCGTTTCGGTGAACGAGACCTCGGAAAAGCAAGCTTGTCGATGGACGAGAAGATCACGATCTCGCAGAATTCGATGGAGCAGACCGCGGTGCAGACCGAGATCCTCTCATCGCTCTTCAACCAGATCGAGCCCTTCGGAGGCCGCAAGCGCGGGCGGCCCAAAGAGATCCAGACGAGCGACCTGATCCAGAACGCTATCTCTATCATGCAAGTCGAGGCGGACGATTGTGGGGTCAAGCTTGTGGCGGGCGACACAGATGTGACGACTCGGCTCGACGAAGCCGAAGTGCTGACTGTTCTCGTCAACTTGGTTCAGAACGCGCTCTACTGGACCGCCACGGAGCCAAAGGACGCAGAGCGGAAGGTGATCGTCGATGCGCGAAGCAACCCTGATTCGTCGTTGACCTTCATCGTCAGCGACTCCGGTCCGGGCGTGTCCGACGAAGTTCGTGGGCACATCTTCGATCCGTACTTCTCGAGCAAACCCGATGGCGTCGGCCTCGGCCTCAGCATCGTGGGCAACATGGTGGAAGACATCTACGGGGGCGAGTTGACTCTCGTCCAAGAGGGACCACTGGACGGTGCGACCTTCGAGGCCACATTCAGGAGACGCGTCTGATGGCGACAAGAACATGGCGGGTCTTGGTCATCGAGGACGACGCCCAGCTTGCAGCTGACGCGCAGCGCGAGATCACCGAGGGATTCGAACAGAACCCGGACATCGACGTTTATGTGCAGGTCGAGACGGATTTTGACGCGGGATTCGCTCTCGTTCAGGGCGGCGAGAGCGATGTGGTTGTGCTCGACGTGCGACGAGATACTCCGAATGCCACGTCGGCTGACGAGATTGCTGGCCACACGGTCTTTCGGGAGATCAGAGAAGCGCGCTTCGCCCCAGTCATCTTCTGGACCGCCTTGCCCGAGAAGGTCGAGCAGGACGTCATGTTGCCTCTCGTCGCCGTCGTGAAGAAGGACGACATCGACCAGCTTCCAGCAGCTGTCGAAGCGGCCATCACCAGTCGCGCGCTCGACACGATCACCGACATAGAGAAGAACGTCGCTTCAGTGCTCAAGAAGCACATGTGGACGGAGCTCGGACCCCATTGGGGCGAGTACACCAACGGCGTCGATCCCGCCACAGTCGCGCAGGTGCTCATCAGCCGACTCGCTCGGATTCTTGACGAAGACCGCGAGCAGTCCTTCACCGCGCACCCGAGCCATCGTTACGTCTACCCGCCGGCCTCAGAGACACGCGCTCCCGGCGACGTCCTCCGTGAAGGTGGGAAGGCATGGTGGGTGGCTCTGACCCCGGCATGCGACTTCGAGCAGAACAAGTTCGAGTTCGTCCTCTTGGCGCACGCTGGGCCACTCGAAACCCATCAGAAGTATCTCGGCTGGACTGCGGCGAAGGCAAAGGGCAATGCCGCTAAGGGCGAGTGGAACGAGCTGCGCAAGGACGTCCTGATGGCAACGCAGGGGCGCTACCACTACCTCCCCGCGTTCCGTGACATCCCGGACCTCGTCATCGACCTTGAGAATGTGCGGTCCGTCACGGCGGATACGCTCGGAACAATGGAGCCCGTCGCTTCTCTCGTAAGTCCTTTCTCCGAAGCCCTCCTCGTGCAACACAGCCACTTCCGCGGACGCATCGGCGTGCCCGATCTCGACGCCGATCTCATCAAAGAAAGGCTGGAGGCGACTCCGGCGACAATCACATCGCACGATGTTCGGAAACCTCTGAACACTGCGATCGGAGCGAAGGCCAGGCGTTAAGGAGAGATTGGGCTCCGCGCCATGGAGCAGATACTCGGGATCGACATCAAGCTCGCGGACGCCGGCGCGGGGACAAGAAGCCTGACGGCTGATGGATCTACCCGACAGTGAAGAGCGCCAGGGCATTGTGGAGATCACGTCACCGCCTGCCGCGCGTTGGATGCGTGAATGGGCGCGTGCCAAGAAGGCAGGGCAGTCCCATGTCGAGGGTGGATCGATCCCAGTGCGCCTCAGCGAGCTGGCACAGCTACACGGTAGATGTTGACGAGAAACAACTGCCTGTCCCCAACCCGGGCATCGCCGATGATCGGTTCCCGAAGGTTGGCGCTCTCCCAAAGATCGAACCTTCGTGCCGTCGGGGACTGAATGAGTTAAGTACGAGGACGATTGACTGATCTCGTTGGGCGCCCTGCGCGTCGGTCAGGTGGATCGACCTGAGCCGGGCCCCGGCCAGGTGCTGGTGCGCATCGAGTCCAGCGGGCTTTGCCACACCGACATCACGCCGCCCACGGCGACTGGCCGGTCAAGCCCACCCTTCCCCTCTTCCCCCGTCACGAAGGGGTGGGCCGCGTCGAGGCCCTCGGTGCGGGAGTCACGACCCTTGAGCCCGGTGACAGGGTCGCGCTGCCCTGGCTGGCCCACGCCTGCGGACGCTGTCGCTACTGCGTCGGCGGTCACGAGACGTACTGCCAGAGCCCGCAATACATGGGCTACACGATGAATGGCGGCTACGCCGAGTATGCCGTGGGCTACGCCAGCCATGTGGTGCGCGTACCCGAGGCGGTCAGCTCGCTCGACGCGGCGCCACTGACCTGTGCCGGGGTCACGACTTACGCCGCCCTCAAGGCTGTGGCTCCGCAGCCGACCGAGTCGGTCATGGTCGTCGGCATCGGGGGTTTGGGGCACCTGGGCCTGCAGTACGCCTCGGTGTTCGGCTGCCGCACGATCGCGGTAGATGTCCATGACGACAAACTGTCGCTGGCCCAGGAGCTCGGCGCGACCACGTCATAGAGGCCCGGGGTGATCTGGCCGCTCAGGTCGCCGCTGCCGGCGGCGCCGACATCGCCTTGGTGACCGTGCCATCCCCCAGCGTCATGGCCTCGGCCCATGCCGCCCTGAACCCGCGTGGGCGGCTGGTCCTGGTGGGACTGCCTGCCGACAACAGCCTGACCCTTCCGGTCTTCGAGACCGTGCTGTCCGGCATCTCGGTGCACGGCTCCCTGGTCGGGACGCGCAACGACCTCGCCGAAACGTACATGCTGCACGCGATGGGCCGTACCCGGGTGATCGCGCAGACCCGTCAGCTTGACGACGTCAACGAGTGCTTCGAGGAGGTTCTCTCCGGCAATGCGCCCGCGCTCTCGTCTTCGACATGACCTAAACCCAGGCCCGACCTCCCGTACCAGCTCCTCACCCTCCCGGCCAGGGTGGCGCCGGAACGGACACATTTGGCAGGTGAACCTCCCGAAGAGCCCAGCCGATCGCTGTCCGAACGAGCGCCTTCGATGCGCGGTCGCGTTGACCGCTGGCTGGTTCAGCCGGTGCGTCCGTCGGTTCCGCACAGGGCGTTGATGGCGGCGACGCTGACGGCGCTGCCGCCCCTGCGTCCGTGGACGACGAGGTAGTCCAAGCCGAGGGTGCTGTCGGCGAGTGCCCGCTTGGACTCGGCGGCGCCGATGAAGCCGACGGGGATGCCGAGGACGGTGGCCGGCTTCAGCGCTGGCTCTTGTTGGAGGATCTCGAGCAGGTGGAACAGCGCGGTGGGGGCGTTGCCGATGGCGACGATGGATCCGGCGAGGTGGGGGCGCCACAGTTCGACGGCTGCGGCTGTCTTGGTGGTGCCGAGCCGGGCAGCGAGGTCGTCCAGTCGGGGGTCGCCGAGGAAGCAGAGGATGTCGTTGTGGTGGGGGAGTCGTGAGCGGATGATGCCGCTGGCGACCATGCGGGAGTCGCACAGGATGGGTGCGCCGTGCTGCAGCGCCGTGGTGGCGGACGTGACGAGCCCGTCGGACCAGGCCAGGTCGTCGAGCAGGTCGATCTGCCCGCTGGCGTGGATCATCCGGACAGCGACGTGTCGCAATGCTTCCGGGAGGCAGTCGAGATCGCATTCGGCTTCGATGGTGGCGAAGGACTGCCGGTAGATCTCGGCGCCGTCCTTGACGTAGTCGTAGCTCACAGGGACTCTTGGTGGACGACGTCGAGGAACCGGTCGCGGGCCCGGCGAGCCCGGAGCGGGTCGTGTCTGGTGATGGCCGCGACGGTGACCCCGGCGGTGTCGCCGGTGGCCGGGGTCCAGGCTGATCCTTCGTCGGCTCGGTCGGCGCGGACGCAGTAGGTGTGCCGGGTCTCGGCCTCGGCGACGATGTCGGCGTTGGCCTCTGCCGAGTTTGTGAGGGCGAGGACGTACCAGGCTCCGTCCAGGTCGGAGGGCTGGAAGTGGCGGGCGTGCCAGGTGATCGCCCCGGCTTCGGCGAGCCTGGCGAGGCGGCTGTGCACTTCGGGGGCTATGACATCGACCCTGGCGCCGGCGTCGAGCAGCTTGGGGACGCGGCGGCGGGCGACGCAGCCGCCGCCTACGACGACGACCTTCCGGTCCCGCAACAGCAGACCGGTGAGGTAAGGCGGCGAGCCGGTGGTGGTCCGGGCGCGGAGCATCCCTTCCTTGTAGCGCTGGGCGACGACCTGGGCGAGCTCGTCGCAGGGTCCGATCACGTCGGCGATTGCGATGACGGCGTCGGGGTGAGCCGCGCGGAACTCCTCGACCTGCTGGTGCACCCATTGGTCGAGCCGGCCGGTAAAGAGGAAGTGCGGCATGACGACGATGCGGCGGCTGCCGGAGGCGTAGTACTGGTGCAGGATCTGCGGGAGGCTGGGCCGGGCGACCTGGATGAACGCGGACAGCACCTGGTGGTAGCCGCCGGTTTCGAACACGATCCGGGACAGCCGGACGTGGTCGGCGTTGGCGTCGGTGACGCTGCAGCCGCGTCCGACCATCACCACGTCGGTGTCCTCGGCGGGCCATTCCGGGCGGGCGGCGGCGATCCGGGCGTGGACGGCGGCGACCAGCGGCCTGGGGGACCCGAGGTGCCTGGTATAGACGACGGTCGCGTCGAGGTTTCGGGCCCTGGACTGGTCGATCGCCTTGGGAATATCGTCCCGGACGTGTCCGCCCGTGCCGATCATCAGCGGCACGACCACGGCGGCGGACGCGTCGGCGAGCACCCCGTCGAGGGCGGCGTCGATGGTCGGCGGGGTGAGTTCGACGAACCCGGCCTCGACGCGGACGCCGGGCAGTAGCGCGCGGACCTTCTCGACGAGGGTGGCGGCGGCGTCGGCGCCGGCGTTGACCCTGGTGCCGTGGCCGGCGATGACCAGCGGTGGAGAGGTGGCGGGCGGCGGGGCGGGGTTCGCGTGGCTCATCGTTCCATCCAGTGGTAATCGCGGGGGGTGACCATGGCGGTGCGCCCGGTCCCGGCGGGAAGGTAGCGCGTGGTGGAGGAGCCGACGACGACGAGAGAATTCATGTTGACCACGTCGGGGTCGAAGTCGGCCAGCGTGGCGAGGGTGACGACCTGACCGGGCCGGTCTGCCTCCTCGACCACCGCGACCGGCGTGGTCGGTGGGCGGTGTTCGGCGAAGATGGCCAGCGCGTCGGGCAGGTGGTGCAGCCGGGTGCGGCTGCGCGGGTTGTACAGGACAGTGACCAAATCGGCCTCGGCAGCGGCGCGGAGGCGGGTCAGGATGGTGGCCCAGTCGGTGTGCAGATCAGACAGCGAGATGGTGGCGTGGTCGTGGCCGAGCGGCGCACCGAGGATGGCGGACGCTGCGAGGCTGGCGGTGACACCGGGAATGATCTCGAGGTCGATGCCCTCGGTGCCCTGTTCGAGAGTGGGGGAGGCCATCGCGTAGATCGCCGGGTCGCCGGAGCACACCAGGGCGACGTTGTTGCCTTCGCGCGCGAGCCGGATTGCGGTGGCGGTTCGCTCCTCCTCCTTGCCCATCGGTGTGCTTGCGATTCGGACTCCGGGCCGCAGCAGGTCCTTGACCTGGGCGACGTAGGGCCGGTAGCCGACAACGACGGAGGCCTGTCGGATGGCCTGCTGGGCGCGGGGGGTGGTGAGGTCGCGAGACCCGGGCCCGAGACCGATCACGGTGAGCCGGCCGCGGGCGGGGATGCGTCCGATCGAGCAGGTCGCTGCGGGCGTCCGCTTCTTCTCCACGATAAGGACAGCGCCATGGACGAGCACGGAGGCCTCGGCGACGCTCGGGGTGCCGACGGCGGCCTCGGGTGCGGCGCTGGGGTTGGGCACCTCGACCGCGGCGAGCTGGCCGGCGGCGTAGGTGACCAACGGAGCGCCGAGCTGGGCGGCGAGTGCGACGAGGCCGGGCTCGTCGGCCTTGACGTCCACGGTGGTGATCGCGGCCAGGGATCCGATGGCGAGCCCGGCCTGCTCCAGAGTCTGTTCGAGGAGGGCACGGAGCGCGGTGGCGTCCGTGCCGCGGTTGCAGCCCATGCCGGCGACGAGACTGGGTGGGTTGAGCACCACGGTGGCCAGGTCGCCGGGTTCGGTGATCTGATCGGTGACCAGGACCCGGGCGACAACACCGACGGGCTCCTCATCGTCCGGCCCCAGCACCCTCACGGTGGCCGGCAGCGGTGGCAGCGGCCAGGGCTGGCTGCGGCGCACTGTGACAGGCCGGCCGTCGAGGATGGCGCGGGTGACGGCGGCGACGTCCCCAGACCAGTGCCAGCCGAGGGTGTCCAGTCCGGGTACCCCGGTCGCGTCGGTGGCGGTGGTGAGGACAGCGGTGGCGCCGAGGCCTTCGGCGATCCGGGTAGCGAGGTCGTTGGCCCCGCCGGCATGGCCACCGACCAGCGGGATGACGAACCTGCCGGCGTCGTCGATGACGACCACGCCGGGGTCGGCCTTCTTTGAGGCCAGTAGTGGGGCGAGGATGCGGGTGGTGGCGCCGAGGGCGAGGTGGCTGACGATCAGATCGCACTCGGCCCAGGCCTGGGGCAGCCCGGTGACGGCGCCGTCGGTGTAGCGGCGGGTGGGCTGGCCGAGGAAGGTGTCGATCTGGTCGGCGCGGGCGCGGCTGGCGTGGCCGCTGGTGACCTGCCCGATCATGGGCCAACTCCTGTCGTGAGGTGATGGCCGCCGACGTGCTCGCTGGTCCAGCGGTAGCCGGCCGGCAGTCGTTCTGGCGGGGTTGTGGTGAGGACGACGGCCCGCGGCCGGTTGGCGTCCAGGGCGAGGGGGTTATCGGTGAGGATGACGTCGGGTGCCAACCCGTCAGGAGCCGGCCCGGGGACGACCGCAGCTCCGCACCAGCGGGCGAGGGCGGCCACCTCTTCGGCGAGCGACCCGCTGGCGGCCAGGAGTTCGCCGGGTTCGGGCAACAGTCTGGCGAAGGCGACCGCCGCGGCGGCGCAGACGTCGGGACGGCGGCGCGTCTCTCGTCCGGCGATCGTCCCGGACCAGGGAGGGTCACACGATTCGGGTGGTTCGGCCAGAACGAGGACGACGTTTGGTTCGGCTGGCTCGGTGCTGAGGGCACGGGCGGAGTCGAGGACGCGGACACACTGGTCGGGTTCGCCCAGTCGTTCGGCAAGGACGTACCAGCGGGGCAGATCGGCCAGGAGGGCGGCGAGTTCGCGGATGCCATTGTCCGCGGAAGTGAACACGGCGACCTTGGGGTGGGCGCGGGCGAGGTTCGCCGCGACCGCGAGGGGGCGCCCGTGGGCGCTGACCACGACAGCGTCGTCCCAGGGCAGGGCGACTGCAGCGAAGGCGGTCGCGATCGAGGAGGGCGCGGTGACCACTTCGGGTTCGTGGCCGGCTTCACGCAGCGCGCGGACGGCGCCGAAGTAGAGCGGGTCGCCGCTGGCGACGACCAGCACAATCTGGTCCTCGGCGATGTCGCTGATCCGGGCGATCGCCGGCCGGAGTGCCCCGAGGGTGATCCTGCGGTCCTGCTCGACGGAGAGAGCGTCGAGGTGGCGGCGTCCACCCACGACCCAGTCGGCGGTGGCGGCGGCGACCCGCAGCTCGAGGGTGGGGGCGCCGAGCAGCCCGTGGACGGTGATCACGTGTCCGCCTTCGTCACCAGCGGAGCGCCGTTCCCGGCCCGGTACTCGTGGCGAAAGCCGGGGTGGTACAGGTGGCTTCGGGTGTTGTGCTGCTCGGCCAACGCAGGCCCGACCAGCACGACGGTGTGCTTCCACAGTTTGTGCGCCTTCATGGTCGCCGACAACTCGGCCAAGGGGCAGCGCAGCATGAGTTCGTCGGGCCAACTGACCTGGTAGCCGACGATGCACGGGGTGTCCGGCGGGTAGCCGCCGGCGAGCAGTTCATGCTGCAGCGCCCGGTTGCGGGCCGCGGACAGGTACAGCGCCATGGTGACTCCGTGGCTGGCGAACCCGCGGACGGTTTCCCGGTCCGGCATCGGGGTGCGCCCGCCCTCGAGCCGGGTGAGGATGAGGGTCTGGGAAACTTCGGGGATGGTGATTTCGGCGTCCATCCGGGCGGCGGCGGCGGAGAAGGCCGAGACTCCGGGGACGGTGCTGTGGGGGATGCCGATGCGCTCGCAGATGCGGCGCTGCTCGGCGGTGGCCCCGTAGATCGATGGGTCACCGGTGTGCACCCTGGCCACCAGCAGGCCCTCGACGTGGGCGCGCTCGTACAGTGGGGTGATGTCCTCCAGCGATTCGCTGGCCGAGTCCACGACCAGGGCTCCGGGCTTGGTGTTCGCGACGATCGCCGCGTCAACCAGGCTGGACGCCCAGATCACGATGTCGGCACTTTCGATCACCCTGGCGCCGCGCACGGTGACCAGGTCAGACGCGCCCGGGCCGGCGCCGACGAAGACGACCTCGCCGCTCACAGCGCGCCTCCGGTGCTGGTGCGCCGCGGGGCGACGAGCACGGTGGAGAAGTAGGGCGCGCTTTCGGCGGTTACCTCACTGAGCGGGGTGATGGTCTGGCCGGGCAGGCCGACGTTCACCCCGAGCACCCCGTCCCGGCCGTGACCTTGGATGAGGGCGAGCATGTCGGACAATTGCCGTCCGCCTTTGTAAGCGACAACGGTGTCGGAGTGGTCGAGGGCGGCGCCGACCGCGTCCAGCCCGGCCGTCGCCGGCACCAGGGTGAGGCTTTCGCGTCCCTCGACGAGCGGGGTGAGGCTGGCCGCTGCCAGCGCCTGCATGGCAGTGATCCCCGGCACGACCGACACGTCAACGTCAGGCACCACCGCCTGTACCTCGGCGGCGAGGTAGGAGAACGTCGAGTAGACGCTCGGGTCTCCGACGGTGGCGAAGGCGACCGTGGCCGCCCCCGCCTGGAACGCGTCCACCGCAGCCTGGGCGGATGCCCGCCACGACTGGCGCCGCTTGCTGCCCACCCCGCGCCGCTGGGCCATGCTGAACGGCACCCGCCGCAGCTTTCCGGCCGCGTCCGGGCACGCGGCGAGCACGATCTGCTCGGCCCGGCCGGGGTCGTCCCCGCTGGCCTCGGTGCTCGGCACCAGGATGACGTCGGCACGCACGAACACCGCGACCGCCTTGCGAGTTACGAGTTCGGGGTCGCCGGGACCCACGCCCACCCCGATCAGGGTCCGGGCGGTGCCGATGGCAGGGTCTACCACGGGAGCCTCCTCAGGTGTCCTCGCCCGATGTCATTGCTCGGCAGTGAGGCGAGTTCCTGGCTCCCCGGCCAACGCTGCTCGCGTGGCCCGGTCACAGTGGCGGGACCGCCCCGGACTTGCCCCTTCGGGCTCACCGGAGTTCCTCGGCACATCTCTGCGCGGCCCAGTCTGGCACACTCGGTGAGGACAAGCGCCACCAGCGAAGGGTCGGGCCATGGGCGGGCGCGGGACAGTCACGGCCGCCGGGCTTGCTCTGGGCTGGGCTGCGGACCAGGTGCTGGGCGATCCGTCCCGCTGGCACCCCGTGGCCGGCTTCGGCCGCCTCGCCGCGGCTGTGGAGCGCCACTCCTACGCCGATGACCGACTGCACGGCGTCGCCCACGTCGCCCTGTTGGTCAGCGCGGCCGCCGGTTTCGGCAGCATGGTTGCCCGGGCCATTCGGCTCCCCGTGCTGGCGATCTTGGCGACCGCGGCAGCCACTTGGACGGTGCTGGGTGGACGTTCCCTGGCCCGTGAGGCCGAGGCGATCGCGGCCCACCTCGACGCCGGCGACCTGGCCTCCGCCCGGGTCCAGGTCAGCCATCTGGTCAGCCGGGACCCGGAGACCCTCGACGCCGACGGCGTCGCGCGCGCCGCCGTGGAGTCGGTGGCGGAGAACACCAGCGACGCGGTGGTTGCCCCGTTGTTCTGGGGAGCGGTCGCGGGCATCCCGGGGCTGTTCGCCTACCGCGCGATCAACACCCTCGACGCGATGGTCGGATACCGCAACGACCGCTACCGCAACTTCGGATGGGCCGCAGCGAAACTCGATGACCTGGCCAACTGGCTGCCGGCCAGGATCAGCGGCGGCCTGGCCATCGTGGCCGTTCCGGTGGTGGGCGGGCGCACCGGGGACGCGCTGCGCGCATCGCGCCAACAGTCCGGGCAGCATCCGAGCCCGAACGGACGCGTGGTGGAGGCCGCTTTCGCCGGAGCCCTCGGAGTCACCCTCGGCGGCAAGAACACCTACGACGGGGTGGAGGAGGACCGCGGCGAGCTGGGCCTCGGCCCGGCACCGACGGCAGCCGACCTCGCCAGCGCGAACCGGCTGGCGTTCGCGGTGTCAGCGGGCGCCGCCGTCCTCGCCGCGGTGATCGCGCTGTTGAGACGACGGTGAACGTCCTCCTCCTCGGCGGCACAGCCGAGGCACGTGAACTCGCCGGGCTGCTCACGACGGAGAACACACCTGTGGTCACCTCGCTTGCCGGAGACACCTCCGCGCCGCGGCTGCCCGAGGGTGAAACTCGGGTGGGCGGATTCGGCGGGGCAACGGGGCTGGCACGCTACTTGCGCGAGCATCAGGTCGGGGCGGTGATCGACGCGACCCACCCGTTCGCCGCGCGGATGAGCGCCAACGGCGCCACCGCATGCGCCGCGACGGGAGTACCACTGGTGCGGCTATCCCGGCCCAGTTGGGCTGGACGCCCGGACGCCCGGTCCTGGCACTGGGTGGACTCGATGGACGAGGCTCGGCAGGTGGCCGGCCGTCTCGGGGACCGGGTCTTCCTGGCGATCGGCCGGCAGTCGTGGGCCGAGTTCGCCGCCTGGACCGACCGGTTCGCGCTCGCCCGCGTGGTGGACTTGCCCGATGTGGACGCCCCGGCCACCTGGACGGTGCTCCGTGCTCGTGGCCCGTTCCACGCTGACGATGAACTCGAACTGCTGCGCAGCCACAGGATTGATGTGCTGATCACCAAGGACTCCGGGGGTCCTGCCGACGCCAAGCTTGAGGCAGCGCGCAAACTCCGGCTGCCGGTCGTGGTGGTCCGACGCCCGCCGGTGCCGAACGGCGTCGCGGTCGTGCCCACGGTGGAGGCAGCGATCGGTTGGCTACGCGGTCTCGAACACGCGTAGTCGTCCCGCCACGGGCCGAGGCCGAAGGGACCTCGACCAGCGGGTTGGTCGCCACGTCGGGGTTATCGCCATAGGGCTCGGCGCCACCAGCTATGCGCCCGGCTGGCCTGCTGTAGCCTGACCGGCGCTGCGAGGAGAGGAGCCGGGCATGGGGCGCGAACTGGTGCTGGTCGGGATTGGCGCCGGCGACCCGGAGTGGGTGACCATCGAGGCTGTCCACGCGATTGAACGACTCGATGTGCTGTTCGTGGTGGTGAAAGAGGACGGCCTGGACGACCTCGTCGAGATCCGTCGTGTTCTCGTCGAGCGCTACCGGAAGACCCCACTGAGGACAGTCGAGTTGCATGACCCGCCCCGCCCGTGGCGCAGCGCGCCGGAGTACCCGGCGGCGGTGGCGCAATGGCGGGAGCAGCGACGGCTGCAGTGGGATGCCGCGCTCGCCGCCGAACTCGGCGAGGGCCAGATGGGCGGCTTCCTGGTGTGGGGCGACCCGTCCCTGTTCGAGAGCACCCTCGCGATCGCCCACGAGCTGGTCGCAGCGTCCACTGAACCAGTCGACCTGCGGGTGGTTCCGGGGGTGAGCAGCGTGCACGCGCTGACCGCGCGGCACCGGATTCCGCTGAACCGGCAGGGCAGAGCGGTGCAGATCATGCCAGCCCGTCTCCTGGCCGACGGCATGCCGGACGGAGTGGACGACGTGATCGTCATGCTCGATGGCCGGCAGGCGTTCGCCACGATCGACCCCGACGGACTCGACATCTACTGGGGCGCCTACCTCGGCACCCCCGACCAGATCCTGATCGGCGGGGCGCTGGATGAGGTCCGCGGCGAGATCCTCAGCGTCCGTGCGGAGGCGCTCGCCCGGAAGGGCTGGGTGTTCGACACCTACCTGCTTCGGCGCCGACTCTCAGCTGCACCGAAGCGCGGCAAGCGCAGTCACGAACCGGTCGCTGACGACGGGGCGCGGCACCCGAACCCTGATCCAGGTGGGACCCAGCCCCGGGAATGACTCGCCGCGCCGAACGGCGAACCCGCGGTCGGCGAGGGCCTGGCGGACCGATCTGGAGCCGCAACTGGAAGTGTCGATGAGCACGAAGGGCGCCTGGGAGACGACGGTGGGGAACCCCGCCCTGGCCAGCGCGATCACCAGATGGTCGCGGTCGTCGCGCAATTGTCGGTAGCGCTGCGCGGCCTCGGCGCGTGCGGGCGGGGTACTGGTGGCGATCATGGCCGCGGCTGCGGGGGCCGACACCGGCCAGGCGGGCTGGGCCCGATCCAAACGGGTGATCAGCCTCGGGTCGCCGATGATGTAGCCGACCCGGAGCCCGGCGAGTCCCCACGTCTTCGAGAGGGAACGGAGTACCAGCCGGTTCGGCATGTCGGGCTCGATGAGTGACTGTTGTTCGTCGGTGGCGTCCATGAAGGCCTCGTCGACCACGAGCAGGCGACTGCGACCGGCGTCGAGGAGTTCGTCGCGCGGGTGGAGCCAACCGGTGGGGTTGGTGGGATTGCCGACGAACAGGGCGTCCGCCCACGAGGGCAACCCGGCCAGGCTGGGAGGGCTGGAGCTGTCGGTTGTGACGGGCAGGAGCCAGCGTTGGACGGCATGTCCGGCGGCTCGCAGTGCTGCTTCGGGTTCGGTGAACTGTGGATGCACCACCAGCGGGTGGGCTGCGGTGAGGAACCTGGCGATCAGGGTGAACGCTTCCGCCCCGCCGGCGGTGGGCAGCACCATGTCGGCCGGGACGCGGTGGGCGGCGGCGATCGCCGCCCGTGCCTGCTCGAGGTCGGGGTAGCGGCCGAGCGTGGCTGTGGTGGAGGTGACCTGGTCGGCCAGCCACGGCGGCGGGCCGGTCAGCAACACGTTGACGGCGAGGTCGATCAGGTCGGGGGCGGTGTCGTGGTCGCCGTGGTGGTGCAGGTCGATGCCGTCTCCATGGTCGGCGTCCGCCGGCGCCGACGCTATGCCGCCAGTGCGGGCAACGAAGTCGGCGGCGGCCTGGGCGAACCGTTGAGCACAGCTGGGCTGACCGGCCCAGTGCAGGTGCAGGTAGGAGGCGTGCACCGTCGGGGTGCCGGTGCCGGCCGGGTCGAGGGAGAACCCCTCGCCGGTGTCCGTCCAGGTCCAGGCCGGGGCGGTGCCGGTGGGAGGGTCGGTCAGGGTGCGGTGGAACTCGTGGCCGGCCACCCGTGTCCCGACCGGTGCGAGCAGCGTGTCGGTGGTTGTCGTGGCGTTGCGGTAGCCGAGCTGGAGTCGCGGCGTCATCCGGCTGGAGGCCGGCAGGACCCCGACCATCGGGTGTCCGTCGAGGTGCTCGGTGAGGTAGAGCTGGCCCGCGCATTCGGCCACCGTGGGCAGCCCGGCCGCGACGGCGTCGGCGATCGCTGCGCGGAGCGGGGCATTCGCGCTGAGTTCCACGGCGTGGATCTCAGGGAAGCCGCCGCCGATGTACAGCGCTGCCAGGCCGGCAGGTAGGTCGGTATCGGTGAGCGGGTCGATCTCGGTGATTCTGCAGCCGCCCGCGGCGAGCAGCTCGGCGGTCTCGGCGTAGCGGAAGGTGAACGCACGGCCGGCGAACAGGCCGACCAAGGGGTGTCCGACCACCGGGGTCATGACGTCGGCCGGGTTCCACGGGGTAGCGTCGAGGTCCGGCGCGGTGCTGGCCAGGTCGAGCACGGCAGCCAGGTCGATGTGCTCGGCGACGTGTGCGGCGAGCGCGGCGATGGTTGCGGCCGATTCGGTGCGTTCGGCGGCGGGGACGAGTCCCAGGTGGCGGGACGGTGCGCCGATGCCCGTGTTGCGCGGCACCAGGCCGAGCACGGAGACGCCGGCGGCGCTGAACACCGCTTCGAGTTCGGCTCCGTGGCGGGGGCTGGCGACGCGGTTGACGACCACGCCGGCGACGTGAATGCGTTCGTCGAAGGCCCGAAGTCCGAGCGCAGCCGCGGCCGCCGTCCGGGACGAGCCAGCGGCGTCGACGACCAGCAACACGGGCGCGCCGATGAGCCGGGCGATATGGGCGGTTGAGCCGAAGCCATCCTGGCCAATCTGGCCGTCAAACAGGCCCATCACGCCTTCCACGATGGCCACGTCCGCAGGGGTGGGGGTGCGAGCGCCGTGCACGAACAGTCGCGGCACGAGGTCCTCGCCGGTCAGGACGGCATCGAGGTTGCGGCCCGGCCGGCCGGTGGCCAGCGCGTGGTAACCGGGATCGATGAAGTCCGGGCCGACCTTGAACCCTGCGACCTTTCGTCCGGAGGCGGCCAGCGCGGCCATCACTCCGGTGGCGATGGTGGTCTTGCCGGCGGAGGATGCAGCGGCGGCGACAACAAGCCTGGGGATCCTCACCATTCGATGCCCGCCTGGCCCCTCTGGCCGGTGTCGAAGGGGTGCTTGCGCTTGGTCATCTCGGTGACCGTGGTGGCGATCTCGACCAGTTCCGACGGGGCGCCTCTGCCGGTCACCGCGACGTGCTGGACCCCGGGCCGGTCCCGGAGTGTCGCCACCACCTCCGTGACATCCAGCCAGCCCCACCTCAGGGGGTAGGTGAGTTCGTCGAGCACGTACAGCTGGTGGCGTTGCACGGCCAGCCGGGACGCAACCTCGGCCCAGGCTTCGCGGGCGGCGTCGGCGTGTTCGGGTTCTTCACCGGGCCGGCGCACCCAGTGGCGGCCGGGTCCCGTGGCGAACCACTCGACCTCACCGCCAGCCCCGCTGCGCTGATGCTCGGCCCCAAGCGCCTCGAGCGCCGCGCGTTCGCCGGTGACCCACTTGCCGGACTTGACGAACTGGAAGACACCGATTGACCAGCCCTGATGCCAGGCCCGCAGTGCGAGGCCCATCGCCGCGGTCGTCTTGCCCTTGCCCTCTCCGGTGTTCACGATCAGCGCCGGCAGCAGCCGGCGCTTCCTTGTGGTCAGCTCGTCATCGACGACGAAGGACTCGCCCTCAGGCATGGCCAGGCTCGGTTGGGGTGCTCACGGCCCAGATTGTGCCTCATGCGGTTATGGTGCTCGCCATGAACGACCATCCCAGGGCCCCGGGCCAGCTCAGTACCGGGATGCCGGATGACGCGTTCGTCACCGACGGGCTGCTCACCAAACGGGTGCTGCGCTCCTTCGCACTGGCTATGCTCGCCCCGCGTCCCGGCGAGCGGTTGTGGGACCTGGGTGCCGGCACCGGTTCGATCGCGATCGAGTGGTGCCGGCTGCACGCGGACAACTCGGCGGTCGCGGTGGAGCGAGACGCCCAGCGGGCCGCACGGATCGGCACCAACGCCGCGAACCTGCATGTCAGCGGTCAACTGGACGTCCAGGTCGCCGAGGTGGCCTCGGTACTCGACCAGCTGCCCCGACCCGACGCGGTGTTCGTCGGCGGAGGCGTGGAACCTGACGTGCTGCAGCGGTGCCGGGCCGCGCTCCCCTTGGGCGGTCGCCTCGTCGCACACAGCGTCACCGCCGACTCCGACGCGGTGCTGCTGGAGGCTTACCGGCGCTGGGGCGGCGAGATGTGCCGGGTCGGGGTGGAAGTCGCCGAGCCGATCGGACGGCTCACGGGATTCCGACCGCTCCGCAGCGTCACGAGCTGGGCGGCGACGAAGCGCTGAGCTTTCAGACTCAGGCAACAGCAGCAGACTGTGTGACGGTCATCCCAGAGCTACCACCTTGCACATCCGCCGTCGTGGAGTGCAAAGATTGGGTGCCGTCCACGACGCGGAACCCGGTGCGAATCCGGGGCGGTCGGGCCACTGTGACCTCAGCGATGGGGAAGTCAGATACGTGCGTGGACGACGGTTCCTTTAGGCCACGTCACCTAGAAGGGGAACTCGTCGATGCATATCGCTGAGGGATTTCTACCTGTCGCCCACTGCGTCGCTTGGTACGCAGTTTCCACACCGTTCGTGATCCACGGAGCGCGCAAGGTCATCCAGGAGGCGAAGGCACATCCGGAGTCCCGGCTCCTGCTCGCCGCCGCCGGCGCCTTCACCTTTGTGTTGTCCTCGATCAAGCTGCCCTCGGTTACCGGCAGCTCGTCTCATCCGACCGGCACCGGCCTAGGGGCGGTGTTGTTCCGGCCACCGGTGATGGCATTCCTGTCGACGATCGTGCTGGTCTTTCAGGCGCTGCTGCTCGCCCACGGCGGCATCACCACCCTCGGCGCGAACGTGTTCAGCATGGGCGTCGCCGGGCCCTTGGTGGGCTACTGGTTCTGGAGAATATCCAACAAGCTCAGCTGGCATCCCAACGTCGGAGTCTTTCTCGCCCTTGCGTTCGCCGACCTGTCCACCTACCTGGTGACCAGCGTCCAGCTGGGTCTCGCCTTCCCCGACCCCGAATCCGGCCTGGCCGGCTCTGTGGCCAAGTTCGCGGGCGTGTTCGCCATCTCCCAGGTGCCTTTGGCGATCGCTGAAGGCATCTTGGGCGTGCTGGTGTTCCGACTGCTGACCGACGTCGCCAAGCCCGAGCTGGAGCGCCTCGGCATCCTGCGTCCGGCCCGGAAGGAAGCGGTGGCGTGAGATGAGCAGGAAGACCTGGACCACCATTGGACTGATTGCCGCGCTTGTCCTGATCTTCGGGATCAGCTTCGTCGTCGGCGGTCTGCACACCAACCCTGACGAGCGCTTCGCCGGCACCGACTCGGTCGCCACCGCGACCATCCAGGAGGCCAACCCCGACTACCAGCCGTGGTTCGAGCCCTTCTTCCAGCCGGAGTCCGGTGAAGTCGAATCCGGACTGTTCGCCCTCCAGGCTGCCCTCGGCGGTTCCGTGCTCGGGTTCGCGATCGGCGGACTGTGGGGTCGTCGTCGCGGTGAACGGGCGGGTTCGGCTGCGGGGACCGCGCCCGAGCCCGCGACCTGATGGCGCACGGCCTGGCGCTGGACCACGCTGCGTGGTCCAGCCCCTGGCGAGCGCGCTCGGTCCGTGACAAGGGCACCTTGTCGCTGGGCCTGCTGCTGGCCGCCATCTCGCTGCCCCCGTTCCCGGGTGGGGTCGTCGTGGCCGTGGCCAGCCTGGTGCTGCTGCTGGGCCCGATCCGGGTGGGCTGGGCCAGGCTGGGCCGCATCGTGTGGCTGCCGCTGGTCTCGATTCTGATCGGGGTCGCGACCGTGGCGGTGAGCATCAGCTGGGACGCCGGCCCGCGGGTGCAGGTCCCACCGGCCGGGTTGGAGATGGCCGCGCAACTGGCCGTCCGGGCGAGCGCGGCCACTCTGGCGATGTTCACCCTGGCCTGCTCGACCCCGATGATCGACCTGCTCTCCAGCCTTCGGCACGCTCGCGTCCCCGACCCGCTGATCGAGATCGCCGCACTGATCTACCGGTTCAGCATCGGCCTGCTGGAAAGCGCCGGCGCGATCCATCGGGCGCAAGAGGCCCGGCTCGGGTATGCAACCCGGTCCGCCGCGATGCGCTCGGCGGCCATGGGGGTGGCGGTGCTGTTCGTGCGCTCGTGGGACCGGGCCCGCCGCCTGGAGGCCGCGCTGGCCGGACGAGGCTATGAGGACGCGCTGCGCACGCTGGAACCCGAGCGGATCAGGTCGACTCGCTTTCTGGCAGCCAGCATCGCGGCCCTCGCGGTGGTGGTCGCCGGCTCGGCGGGGTGGGCGCTGCTGCCATGAGTCACCGCCGGTTGTCCGCCGTTGCGCTTGAGGTGGCCTTGGGGGCCAGCCAGGTGATTCGCGGGGCGGACCTGGAGATCCCGCCCGGCGGGCGCTTGGCCCTGCTCGGCGCCAACGGGTCGGGCAAGACCACCCTGCTGCGCACCCTCGCCGGGTCGGTGAAACCGAATCGGGGTCGGGTGCTCGTCGACGGCGCCACGCTCGCGTTCGATCGGGCTGGCCTGCGGGCGCACCGCCAAGTCGTCCAGCTGGTCGCGCAGAACCCCGACGACCAGCTGTTCGCCGCCGACGTGTACCGCGACGTGTCGTTCGGTCCGATGAACCTCGGCCTGAGCGAGACGGAGGTCCGCCAGCGGGTGGCGGAGGCGCTGGCGGTGCTGTCGATCGAGGACCTCGCCGAACGACCGATCCACGAGCTGTCCTACGGCCAGCGTAAGCGGGTCGCGATCGCCGGGGCCTTGGCGATGAAACCGTGCATCATGCTGCTCGACGAACCTACCGCTGGGCTCGACCCCCTAGGGGTCGACGAGATGGTGGGAGCCCTGGAAAGCCTGCTTCGGGTCCAGACCACCGTGGTGATCTCCACCCATGAGGTGGACTTCGCCCTGTGGTGGGCCGACACGCTGGCCGTGCTGGTCGACGGGAAGATTCGCCACGGCCCGCCCACCGAACTGCTGTCCGATGCCGACCTGGTGGCGGCGGCACGACTTAGGCAACCACTGGTGCTTCAGGCCGCAGCCGCACTCGGTCTGAAGACCGGCTCGGTCACTGACGTGTCCGGGCTGGTCGCCGCCGTGCAGTCTGCCGGGAGCGTCCCTGAGGGCGTCGCCTGACAACGATGGTGCCCACGCCCAAGGTGCGACGCTGCTCAGCGCCCGGCCAGCTGCAGCAACGCATCCACGTCGGCGTGCTGCTCGAGAGCGTCGGCCAACTCGTCCAGCATCTGGGTGCGCCGCTCGGCGAAGTCGGGGGCGTCCGGGGCAGGCTCCCAGACGGAGCCGACAGTTGCGGCGAGTTCGGTGAGCCAGGCGCGGCGGAAGCCGTCGTTCTCGAACGCGCCGTGCCAGATCGTGCCCCAGGTGTTGCCGGCGCGCACGCCGTCCAGGAACGGCACACCGCCGGTCGGCTCCACCACTCCGTGGTGGATTTCGTAGCCGGACACCGGTTGGCCCTGCCAGGTCCCGGACGGCTTGGCGAGGATCTTTTCGGCGCTGAACCGGACCACGGCCGGAAGCAGACCGAGGCCGGGCTCGGTGCCGCGAGCGGACTCGATCGGGTCGTCGATCACTTCGGCGAGCATCTGGTAGCCACCGCAGATCCCAAGGATCGAGCCGCCCGCAGCGGCGCGACGGGCCAGTGCGTCGGCCAGGCCGAGCCCGCGGAGCCAGTCCAGGTCGGCCAGCGTGCTTCGGCTGCCGGGGAGCACCACCAGGTCGGCGCTCTCGACGTCGGAGGGGCTGGCCGTGGCGAATACATCGAGTCCCGGCTCGGCCGCGAGGGCATCCAGGTCGGTAGCGTTCGAGATCCGCGGAAACCGGACGGCCGCAATTCGCAGCGTTCCGGCACGGCCGGGCTGGCGCGGCCACTTGGCGAAGGCCAATGCGTCCTCGCTGTCCAGCCACACCTGGTCCAACCACGGCACCACGCCCAGGCAGGGCAGGCCAGTGCGTGCGCTGAGTTCGACCAGTCCAGGGTCGAGGACGGACTGGTCGCCGCGGAACTTGTTGATCACGTATCCGGCCAGCGTTGCCCGGTCGGCGTCGTCGACGATCGCCCAGTGGCCGAAGATCGACGCCAGCACGCCGCCTCGGTCGATGTCACCGACCAGCACCACCGGCAGCCCGAACTCCCGGGCCAGGCCGAAGTTCACATAGTCGCCGGTACGCAGGTTGATCTCGGCCGGTGACCCGGCACCTTCGGCAACCACCAGGTCGTAGTCGGCTTCGAGTTGGCGGTAGGCGTCGAACGCGGCGACAGCGAGCCGGGCTCGGCCGCTGGTGTATTCGCCGGCCTCCAGCGTGCCGCCCGGTCGGCCGTCGAGCACGATGAATGCCCGCCGATCGGTGGCGGGTTTGAGCAGCACCGGGTTCAGCCGTGCTGACGGCTCGACCCCCGCGGCGAGCGCCTGCAGGTACTGGGCACGACCAATCTCGGAGCCGTCCGGGCAGACCATCGAGTTGTTGCTCATGTTCTGCGCCTTGAACGGCGCAACTCGTATGCCGCGCCTCGCGAAAGCGCGACACAGTCCGGCAACGATCAGCGACTTGCCGGCATCCGACGAAGTGCCCGCCACCAGGATTCCTGCCACCCGCGAATCTTCCCATGCCCATTCCCATCGTCGGATGACCCCGGAGCCGGATCAGCTGCCTCCTGCCACTCGGGCCTGGATGCCGTCGAGAATGACCGACAGCCCGAACGCGAACGCCCGTTCGGGATCGCTTGCGGCGTTGTAGGCCTGACCTGTTGCGGTGCCGATTCGGCTCGCGAGGGGGAACTCCTCGGCGACGCCAAGCCCGGCGAGCAGTTCGCCTTCACGGGCCCACCACTCGGCGGCGGTTTCGACTGATTGTTCCAATGCCGTATGCCGGATCGCCCGAACCGAGGCGCGGACGAAGTCAATCACCAGGGACAACGCGGCGTCTTTGTCCGGGTCACTCAGGTTCAGGCTCGCGACCGCGCCGAGTTCACGCTCGTACTTGACCAGAGTTCCCGGGCCAAGGATCGCGCGCTCGGATTCGACGTCCGCGAGCCAGGGGTGAGCTTCCAGGAGCGCCCGGTTGTCTGCGGCGACCGTTTGCAGGCGGCTTCGCCAGGTGCCGCGCTGGGGCGCGTGGGCCATCTCCGCTCGGCATTGGTCGATCATCAGCTCCAGCAGTTGCTCACGCGCGTCGACCGAGGAGTACAGGGTCATCACCGGCACCCCGGCGTGCCGGGCCACGTCGCGCATACCGAAGCCGAGGTTGCCGACCCGGTCGGCGACCTCGATGCCGCTGGCCACGACCTGATCCACACCCATCCGCGCCGGCCGCCCCCGGGGCGGTACCACCGGGATTCGGTGACGCCACAGCAGTCTCACGGTCTGCATCTGTCACCTCCATTTGCACATCGTTTCCGTACAGCGTACCGTTTATCCTTCCCGTACGCCGTACCGTCAGGAGTCACATGAACATCACCTCGACAGCCATCTCGCTCAACGTGGCGCAACCGAGGGCATCGGCGGAGTTCTTTCAGCATTACCTCGGCTTCACCATCGAGATGGAGCAGGACGACTTCTTCGTGTCCCTCAAGCACCCCGCCGGCGGGCCGAACGTGATCTTCCTGCAGACTGGTCTGGCCACCTTCAAGCCCGCCCACAAGGCCGGTCCGGCCGGCGAGGGGCTGCTCATCGCATTCGTTGTGGACAACGTCGACCTGGCCCACGCCCAGTGGGTGGCTGATGGGGCTGTCGTCGTCACAGCGCCAGAGACCGAGCCTTGGGGCGAGCGTTTCAGCCAGTACGAGGACCCCAACGGCATCATCATCCAACTTGTCCAATGGGTTTCCGGTTGATCCCGAGCAGGGGGCAGAAGAGCACCCGACGCGAGGGCCACCATGACCATGCCCCCAGATCGCTGCGCGACCTTGCCGTCGTAGCCGCGGCAGCCGGGATCGTCGTCGCCGGGAGCAACCGTCGGCTCCGCCCTGAGGTCACGGCATGGACTTCACAAGGGCGTCACCATCCGTGCTCTGCCCCCGGCTCCGGGCGGGAAGGCAGGTCACAGGCGGGCGAGCACCGTGGCGGCGCCTGGCCCGGCCAACTCATCGACCCTCAGGGCGCGACCGAAGAGGAGAAGCAGCAGCACCTTGGCTTGGCCGCGACAGGCGGGGCGGTGACGGTCGGGGTGAGCGCGCTCAAGGCGCGGTGCGGTCCGTGTATGCCGTGGAGAGCATCAATCGTCCACCCGCTGGACCTCAGGCGCTCGCGGCGGCCACCCGGTGCCGGGTTGCTCGACGATGGCATCGAGTACGTCTCTGAACGCCGATTGCCACCGGTCGTGGCCTGGGCGTTGTGTGGTGCTGCTACCCCATGCTGTTGAGTGCGATGTGCACGACAGACGGGACAAGCAGGTTGCGGGTGCGTTCGAACAGGATGCCCAGCGCGAGCCCTAGGAGCGATTGCTGGACGATGGTGATGGCGATGGCGGGCAGCAGCCCGGCATGATCGGTGCTGGCATAACCGGAGCCAAGGTGCCAGACGCCAAACACGAGTGCCTGTCCGACGAGCGCCCATCCTGGCCCCGCGATGAGCCGCAGCCGCGTTTGCAGGAGACCTCTGAACAGGAACTCCTCGAGAAAGCCGTTCTGCATGAAGTTGGATGCGAAGCGACCCGAGAGCCGCACGATCGTCTGGTGGCCGCCGATCAGGGTGTAGGCGAACCATGCGAGCGGAATGGCGCAGCAGATCAACAGCGCACGCCCGACCCGGTGGCCCTTGCCGAAGCCCAGCGTGGAGGGACGTGCTGCCGCTAGGGCTAGCACGAGCAGCGGGAGGAGGACATAGGTCGTCGGGTTGACCACAAAGTTGCCCAGACCCTCCCCGAACCACTCCTCGCCCACCCGTTGCAGCCACCGAGTCATTGGGGTCCACAACGGAATGGCCGCATCTTCGGCAGTGACGTTGTGAAAGGCGAGATTGTTCCACCCGGTCAGTGCGATGAAGACAGCCACCAGCGCAAGCTGCACCCAGACACGCCGACGTGCGGGGCCGGTAGCGACGCTCAAGGCGTCCGCAGGTTCGGTGGCTGCCGTGACAAGCAGGCTAAGGAAGAGCAGGACAAGCCCAACCACGATGCCCAGCACCGGGATGTCGTGTCCCCCAAGGGCGAGCACGAGAACGGCTGCGAACCACACTACGGTGAAGAACCTCGCCGCGGCTGAGCGGACGACAGCCCTCACCACCGAGACGCTCTTGTTCCTGGAACCCGACCGCCGTCCCGCTGGCACGATGATTCGGCCGCCTTTCTGTGGGTCCCGATGGACGGGGCCAGGGCTCCGATTCGGCACGGTCAGCTTCCTGACGAGGCTGGCCTCGCGTCCTGCGATCGAGCGGACGCTTTGAGCAAGAACGCGAAGACCACGAGCAGGGCGCCGGTGAGCCACCCGCCCGTGGTGGACGGAACGAGTGGCAGGTACAGCAGAAGAACGCCGACCAGGATCATCAGCGCGGCAAGGACAGCGAACAGGCGCATGCCGTAGAGGAACACGAAAGGAAGGTAGTGCGCGCCCACGATGACCATGCACGCCGGAAAGAACAAACCCATGCGACCGCCGAGCATCGTCACGACGACGACGAAGCCGATCGGAACCGTGAAGGCTATCTGCGTCGCCAAACCAGCCATTGGATGCCCCGCGGGCAATGATGCCGCCCGGCCGGAGCTTCGAATGGCCAAGGTTGTCAAAGGGAAGATCAGAACGCCGCCGAAGAAGAGTGTGAGAACGGCAGCCGACGGCGAGACCCATGTCGCGGCCGCGGCCGCGGCCAGCCACACCGCCCCCGACACGAGTTGGCCGTAGAACCCGCCCTCGTAGACGTTGCGCACGTCGCGTTGAGCATCCGGGATCGACATGTTCGCCACTTCAGGAGCCTGTTCCTGAGTCCACGGTGGCTGGTTGCGGCCTCGAGATCCAGATCAGCGTGCGCCCAAGGGGCTTGACCGATAGCTTCCGCATGCCTCTCCCTCGTGAGCGGTGCGCATCAGCAAACACCTCCCACCCTATGGCTCCATGGCCGACGGCCCCACACCAGGTCCGGCGTCGGGACAGCCGGAGCTGGCGCGCGCCCGTGGCGCTGGCGTTCCTCGGTCTGCACGGAACCCACCTCTGACCCAGGAAGCGCACCGCGGCTGGTCAGGCGTTCGGGCAAGAGCCTCCTCGGGCTGAGCCCGCCCCGGCCACAGACAGAGCGCGGTCCCTTGCCTCACATGCTCCATCGTTGACGGGCTGACGCAGGCAGTTGCCGCGTCGAGGATCACCCTTCCCTGATTGCCGTGCAGGAGCAGAATGGCACCTGACGAGAGGCGCCCACGATGACCATGCTCCCCAAACCGCTCTGTGCCCTAGCCGTCGCACCACTCGTTGCCGTCGTAGCCGCGGCAGCCGGGATCGTCGTCACCGGCAGCAACCGTCGGCTCGGGGCGACCCGCGAGGAATCCAGGAGACCGCTACCAGGCGACGAACTGTTCGATGGCGTCGACGTTCAGGCGGACCGTGCCGTGACCATTGCGGCGGCACCGGAGCGGGTGTGGCCCTGGATCGCACAGTTAGGTCAGGACAAGGGCGGGTTCTACTCGTTCGCCTGGGTCGAGAACCTGGTCGGCTGCGACATCCGCAACGCTGACCGGATCGTGCCGTCCTGGCAGGATCCGCAGGTCGGGGAGCCATTTCCGCTGCACCCCGAGATGATCTTGACGGTGGCACGGGTGGACCCCGGAGAGGCTCTTGTGGCCTCCAGCACGGGTGGCCCGGCCCCTCAGGTCACGGGCATGGACTTCACCTGGGCGTTCACCATCCGTGCGCTGCCCACGGCTCCGGGCGGCAGTCCGGCCACCCGGCTTCACGTCCGAGAGCGCTATCGGGCGGCCAGCGGCCCCGTCCGGGCAAGCGTCGAGGTGGTGAACCTCATTAGTACCGTGATGAGTTGGCAGATGATCCGCACCATCAAGGCACTCGCGGAACGGCCTGAGGCTGCGCCGCACTGAGCGCCGCACGATGAACGCGAGCAGACGCAACGGTGGGCCTGCTGCATAATGGTGCGACACGTGCTCCGGGGTCGGTGTAAGTCCGAACCGGCGGTGACAGTCCGCGACCCGGCCGCAGCCAGCGGCCGGTTGATCTGGTGCAATCCCAGGACCGACGGTGAAAGTCCGGATGGTAGGCAGCACGTACCGACGAAACCCTTCGGGGTTCTCGTCGGCGGCCGCAGTCGTCGGCGCACCTGTGGTGTGCCGTCGTCGCTGGCCATCCGCCCGGAGCCCGACCCGAGACCGGTTCGAGGCACGAGGGCAGGACATGGACGAGGATTCCGCGCTGATGCGGTTGGCGCTCAGCGCTGCCCGGCGCGGGGTGGAGGCCGATCCCAACCCCCGCGTCGGCTGCGTCGTGACGGACTCCGCCGGCGCGGTCGTGGGCGTCGGACACCACCGCGGCGCCGGCACCCCGCACGCCGAGGTCGCGGCCCTCGCGGCAGCCGGGGAAGCGGCGAGCGGCGGCACGGTCTATGTCACCCTCGAGCCGTGCAACCATACCGGCCGCACCGGCCCGTGCTCCCGCGCGCTCGTGGCGGCCCGGATCGCCCGCGTCGTGTTCGCCGTCGCCGACCCCGACCCGGCAGCCGCCGGGGGCGCAGCGACTCTGGCCGAAGCGGGGGTAATCGTCGAGGGCGGTGTGCTCACGACAGAGGCCGAGGAGGTCAACGCCTCCTGGCTTCACGCCAAACGCATGGGCCGGCCGTGGGTCGTCGCCAAGAGCGCGTCCACGCTCGATGGTCGGGTCGCGGCCGTTGACGGGACGAGCCGCTGGATCACGGGTGAGGCTGCCCGCGCCGATGTCCACGCGCTTCGGGCCCGCTGCGGCGCCGTCGTCATCGGTACGGGCACGGCGATCACCGACGATCCCCAGCTGACCGTCCGGGGCACTGACGGCGCGGATGCCCCGCGCCAGCCGCTGCGCGTTGTCGTCGGTCACCGCCCACTTCCAGCCGGCACGCGACTGCTCGACGGCGACGCCGAGACCCTCGTGCTCAACACCCGCGACCCCGCCGAGGTGCTCGCCAGCCTCCAGGCCCGTGGTATCCACCGCGTGCTGCTTGAGGGCGGCCCCACCCTCAGTGCCGCCTTCCTCGCGGCGGGCCTGGTCGACGAGGTGGTCGCCTACCTCGCGCCCGCCCTGCTCGGCGCCGGTCCGTCGGTCATTGCCGACCTAGGCATCACCACCATCACGGAGGCCGTGCGTCTCCAGCCCATCGACGTCACGATCCTCGGTCCGGACGTCCGGATCACCGCCCGCCCCCTCCAGAGGAGCTGACCCATGTTCACAGGCATCGTTGAAGAGCTCGGCACGGTCGCCGCGCTCGAGACCGAGACGGACTCCGCTCGGCTGACCATCCATGGACCCCTCGTGACGAGCGACGCCGCGCTCGGCGCTTCGATCGCGGTCAACGGGGTCTGCCTCACGGTCGTCACCCACGGCGACGGGAGGTTCTCCGTCGACGTCATGGCCGAGACACTGAAGCGCTCAAGCCTCGGGGCGCTGCGGCCCGGCGACCGGGTCAACCTCGAGCGTGCCATGGCCGCCTCGGGCCGGTTCGGCGGTCACGTCGTGCAGGGCCATGTCGACGGCACGGGCACGATCACCGCCCAGACGCCGGGAGAACGATGGGAGGTCGTTGAGGTCTCACTGCCGAGCGAGCTCGCACCTTATGTCGTCGAGAAGGGCTCGATCACCGTCGACGGCGTCAGCCTCACTGTCGTCGAAGTCACCGACGGCGGCGCGTCGACTGGAAGCGCCTTCACCGTCTCGCTCATCCCCACGACCCTCGAGCTGACGACGCTCGGCACCAAGGGTGTCGGGGACCCGGTCAACCTGGAGGTCGATGTCCTCGCGAAGTATGTGGAACGGCTCCTCGCCACCCGCTTCGCGCCGGTCGAGGGGTCATGATCCTCGCGAGCGTCGAGCAGGCTTTCGACGCGCTGCGGGGCGGCCGTCCCGTCCTCGTCTTGGACGACGAGGACCGGGAGAATGAGGGCGACGTCGTCCTCGCGGCCGAGACCCTCACGGACGACTGGTTGGCCTGGACGATCCGCCACACTTCGGGCTACATCTGTGTCCCGGTGACCGCCGAGGTCGCCGACCGGCTCGCCCTGCCGCTCATGGTGCTCGACAACCGCGATCCGCTGCGCACGGCATACACGGTAACTGTCGATGCGGCATCCGGGGTGACGACCGGCATCTCTGCCGCCGACCGCGCCCACACGATCCGTACCCTCGCCGCCGCCACGACCGGGCCTGACGACCTCGTTCGTCCCGGCCACGTCGTGCCGCTGCGCGCCCGGGAGGGCGGTGTGCTCGCACGAGCTGGGCACACCGAGGCCGCCGTCGACCTGTGCCGCCTCGCCGGCCTCGCCCCCGTCGGCGCCATCGCCGAGCTCGTCGCCGACGATGGCACCATGCTGCGCACCCCCGAGGTGCTCGCACTCGGCGCGGCGATCGGCCTGCCGGTCATCACGATCGCCGAGCTCGTGGCGTGGCGACAGCGGCGGGACCGGGTCGAACGCGTCGCCGACACCGTCCTGCCCACTCGGCACGGCATCTTCCGCACCATCGTCTACCGCGACATCGTGACCGGCGTCGAGCACCTCGCACTCGTGAGCCCGCGCGGAATCCCCGGCGGCACGTCGCTCGTGCGCGTGCATTCAGAGTGCCTCACCGGAGACGTCCTGGGCTCGCGGCGGTGCGACTGCGGCCAGCAGCTCGAGCGGGCGCTGGAGCGGGTCGCGGCCGAGGGTGGCGTCCTTGTGTACGTGCGCGGTCACGAGGGACGCGGGGTCGGCCTCGGCGCCAAGCTGCGTGCCTACGAGCTACAGGACCGAGGCCTCGACACCGTCGACGCGCAGATCGAGCTCGGCCTGCCCATCGATGCCCGCGAGTATGCCGCCGGAGCGGCCGTGCTCGTCGACCTCGGCATCGAGTCCGTGCGGCTGCTCACGAACAACCCAGCCAAGGTCGCCGCCCTGCGTGAGCACGGCATCGATGTCGCCGCCGTCGAGCGGCTACGCATCGCGCCCGGCCCCGACAACCGCAGCTACCTGCGCACCAAACGTGACCGGATGGGCCACGACCTCGTCATCGACACCACCGCCAGCGGTACGACGGCCTGACAGCGCGGGCACCGCAAGCGAACACCCACCGAGCGAAGGAGTACCACGACATGAGCGGCGAAGGAGCCCCCGAGGTCACCGTCGACGGGCGGGGCCTGCGGGTCGCGGTCGTCGCCGCGTCGTGGCACGAGCAGATCATGGACGGCCTCGTCGCCGGAGCCGTCCGCGGCCTCACGGATGCCGGGATCGACGCCCCGACTGTCGTGCGCGTCCCTGGCACCATCGAGCTGAGCGTCGTGTGCGCCCGCCTCGCGCCCCACCACGACGCCCTCGTCGCCCTCGGTGTCGTGGTGCGAGGTGGCACTCCACACTTCGAGTACGTCTGCCAAAGCGTCACCGCCGGGCTCACCCAGGTGTCCGTGACCAGCGGGGTACCCGTGGGCTTCGGCGTCCTCACCTGCGACACGACCGAGCAGGCCCTTGAGCGGGCGGGCTTGCCGGGCAGCTCGGAGGACAAAGGCCACGAGGCGGCGACCGCCGCCGTCGCAACCGCCGTCACTCTGCGTGACCTTGAGGCGACGCGGGGCGGCGCCTGAATGCAAGCCTGGCCTGCCGATTGCCGTGTCGACTGGCGCAGCAAACCGGGGTTGGGGTCTGCGGCGGGAGCTGCGGGCTAGGCTCACGCGTGTGGCGCAAGACGAGGCAGCACGAGCGGTCGAAGGGGCCGAGCAGGTCGACACCGACCGCATCCTGACGGTGCCGAACGTCCTGTCCGGCCTGCGGCTCGTCGGGGTGCCGATCTTCCTCTGGCTCATTTTGCGCGGCGATGACGGCTGGGCACTGTTCGTGCTGGCCGTCTCGGGCATCACGGACTATCTCGACGGCAAGATTGCCCGCCGCTTCCACCTCGTCTCTCGCGTCGGACAGTTGCTCGATCCGATGGCCGATCGGCTGTACATCGCCAGCACGCTCATCGGCCTGGCCTGGCGTTCGATCATCCCGTGGTGGCTCGTCGGGCTGCTGCTGCTGCGGGAAGTGGTGATGGCTGTCCTGCTGATCCTGCTCAAGCGGGTCGGCCAGGTCGGCCTACCCGTGCATTTCGTCGGCAAGGCGGCGACCTTCAACCTCCTCTACGCCTTCCCGGTCATCCTGCTCGGCCAGCAGCCCAACACCGTCGGGACCGTGGCCCTGCCGATCGGGTGGGCGTTCGCCTGGTGGGGAGTTGGTCTCTACTGGCTTTCCGCCATCCTGTATGCCGGGCAGGCACTGCCGCTGCTGCGGCGCGGACAGTCCTCGCCTGCGCTCGACGGGACCAGCGGATGAACGCGCGCCGTGTCGACGAGTCGATGGCGCTCATCAGCGAGCTTCGCGAGCGCTCCCTGGAGCCCGGGTACGCCGCGGCCGCAGCCAAGCGGCAAGCCCGCGGCCTGCCCGGACCGACGTCGGCCCGGCGTCCGCTCGTGCTGGTCGTCGCCGTCTTCATCGGCTTCCTCTTCGCCGTCTCAGCCTCCACGTTGAAGTCCGCGACGAGTGTCGTCGGCCAGGCCCGTGATCAGCTCACGGAGCAGATCTCCGACGGACGGCGCGCCGGCGACGAGCAGGCCGCGCGCGTGGCTGCGCTTGTGGGCGAGGTCGCCGCAGCCCGCGAGAGCGCCCTGGGACTGTCGGGCCAGGGCAGCATCATCGCTGAGCTGGCGAGCCTGGAGCTCATCGGGGGCGGGGTCGCCGTGACCGGGCCCGGAATCTCCATCACGCTCGACGACTCGGCTGAGGCGCAGGCCGGCGACCCCGACCGCGGCGCCGCAGGCTTCGAGGATGGCAGGGTGAGCGCCGCCGACCTGCAAATCGTCACCAATGGCCTGTGGTCGGCCGGCGCCGAGGCCGTGTCGATCAACGGTCAGCGGCTCACGGCTCGCTCGGCGATCCGCTTCGCCGGCCAAGCCGTGTTGGTGGACTTCCGGCCGCTCACCCGGCCGTACGTCATCACCGCCATCGGCGATCCCGTCGCGATGCCCACGACGTTGGGTGCCTCCGTCACCGGCAGCTATCTCAAGGCGCTGGAGGACAACTACGGCATCCGGGTCGAGATCAACACAGGCTCAGACCTGACCTGTCCCGCCGGCGCGCTCTCGGCGTTGCAGCACGCACGGGCCCGGCCCGACGACGTACGCTCGGCGGAGCCGAGCCGGACGATCACGCCAGCGACCCCGAGCTCGTCGACGCCAAGCACTCGCACGGCATCCCGCCCCACGGCCTCAACGCCGCGGCGCACTGCTTCGACCACCACGGAGGCGGCCCGATGATTCCCGCGATCGGCCTACTCGTCGGCGTCGTCGTCGGGCTGCTGCTGCATCCGACCGTCCCGCTGTGGCTTCAGCCCTATCTGCCGATCGCTGTCATCGCGGCGCTCGACGCGGTGTTCGGGGGAGTCCGCGCGATCCTTGACGGCATCTTCGTCGACAAGGTGTTCGTCGTGTCGTTCCTGTCCAACGTCGTCGTCGCAGCGTTCATCGTCCTGCTCGGCGACCAGCTCGGGGTCGGATCGCAGCTGTCGACCGGGGTCGTCGTGGTGCTCGGCATCCGGATCTTCTCCAACGTGGCGGCGATCCGACGCCACCTGTTCAAGGCCTGACGAATGCCGCTGCGAGCTGCCCGCCCGCCGGGAGACGCGTCCGGACCTCCGGGGCCCGAAGAGCCTCGGGACGTCACCTGGCGACGTCTGCGCCGGATGTTCACCGCTCGCGCCACCCGCGCCAATGTGCTCGCGGCCATTCTCACCCTGGCCCTCGGCTTTGCGATCGCCACGCAGATCCAGCAGAACCAAGAGGTCGAGCTGAGCACCCTGCGCCAGGACGAGCTGGTGCGGGTCCTCGCCGATGTCAATCAGCGGGCCGCCCGGCTGGACCAGCAAGCCCGCGAACTCGAAGGCCAACGCAACGAGCTGCAATCGGGCGCCGACCGCGCCCAGGCCGCCACCGAGCAAGCGCAGGCGCGACTCGATCGACTCGCGGTGCTGGCCGGCACGGTCCAGGCGACTGGTCCCGGCATCCGCGTGACGATCAGCGACCCGAACGGTGGGATTCGGGCGTCCGCGTTGCTCGACGTCCTGCAAGAGCTGCGGGACGCCGGCGCGGAGGTCGTCCAGTTCGGCACAGTGCGCATCGTCGCCGGGTCCTTCTTCGCCGACGCCGGCACATCCGTGACCGTGGACGGGCAGTCGCTGACACGCCCGTTCGTCGTGCTGGCCATCGGTGATCCGCAGACCCTCGCCTCGGCGATGAACATCCCCGGCGGCATCGTCGACTCGGTCAAACGCGTCGGGGCCGCCGCGCGGGTCGACCAGCTCGGCACGGTGAACATCGATGCGTTGCACACACCGAAGACCCCTCGTTACGCTCAAGCGGTCCCGGAACCCAGCACCGCCCCCACCCCCCGTTGACCCACCCCTGACCGAGTGCCCCCAAGGAGCGTCATGAGCGAGCTGAGCTATCCCGACGATCTGCGCTACACCAGCGACCACGAATGGGTGCGGCTGGAGCCCGAGGGCACCGTTCTCGTGGGTATCACGGCATATGCCCAGAACGCCCTCGGTGACGTCGTCTACGTGTCGCTGCCCGCCGTCGGTGACACGCTTGCGGCCGGAGACTCCTGTGGTGAAGTCGAGTCGACGAAGTCGGTGAGCGACATCTATTCGCCCCTGGACGGGGAAGTGAGCGGGGTCAACTCCGAGCTGGACTCCACCCCGGAGCTCATCAACAGCGATCCCTATGGTGCCGGCTGGATTCTCCAGCTCCGCCCGAGCGACCCCTCGGCGCTGGACTCGCTGCTGGACGCTGCGGCATACCGGCAATCGCTCGGCTGAGCCGTCGCGATCGGCAGGTCCGCCGAGGCGGAGCAGGCGCGGTGTCGGGGCGATAGTCTTCTGCGCATGCTGTCGCGGCGAGGATGCGGCGCGACAGTTGGCGGACGCCGACACCAGCCAGATGCGTGGGCGAAACGGAGATGACGATGGCGGACGATCACGAGCGTCCCACGGGGGACGCGCCGGGCGACGGCGCGCCCGCATCCGCGGGCGAGGCCCCCAGCGGCCCGCCGCCACGTGCCGGTGAGCCGACCACGATGCGCTTCCGCGGCGTCGGCGAGCTCCCCGAGATCGTCGACCCCGGCCACGGCCTCACCACCGACGACGAGGCGACGATCGACGCTTTGCGCCCGGGCACCGCGCTGCTCGTGGTGATGCGGGGTCCCAACAACGGCGCCCGGTTCCTTCTTGACGACCAGCAGATCACCTCCGGGCGCCACCCCGACAGCGACATCTTCCTCGACGACGTCACCGTCTCGCGTCGCCACGCGGTCTTCACCCGCGAAGGCCAGGGGTATGCCGTGTCCGACGTGGGGTCGCTCAACGGCACCTATGTCAACCGTCGGTCCGTCGAACAGGCCACCTTGCGCAACGGCGACGAAGTGCAGATCGGCAAGTATCGCTTCGTCTATTACGCCGGCTGACGCCGACCCGCCTGCCCATGTCTCCCCGTCGCCGCGGCCTGTCCATCGGCTCCGTCCTCGAGCGCCTCAGGGGGGACTTCCCGGATCTCACAATCTCCAAGATCCGCTTCCTCGAAGCGCAGGGACTGGTCACGCCGCACCGGGCTGCCTCCGGCTACCGGCAGTTCTCCGAAGCAGACGTCGATCGCCTGCGGTACGTGCTGACCGCACAGCGCGAACGGTTCTGGCCCCTCAAGGTGATCCGAGATGCCCTCGATGCCCTCGACCGGGGGCTGACCCCGAACGAGGACCAGGTGGACGCGCGCCCGTCGGTGCCGCGGCCCGCCGCAGACCCGGACGTGCCGGACCCCGAGGCGTTGGGTGCGCCCGCGACCCTGCGCCTGACCGCGTCCGAACTGGGCGAGGCCGCCGGGCTGGACTCGGCCACCCTGGCCGCTCTGCAAGGGTTTGGGCTGCTGCACGCCGGCCCGTCCGGTCACTATGACTCCGATGCCCTGGCGGTCGCGCGGGCGGCCGCGGCCCTCGCGGCATACGGCGTGGAGGCCAGGCACCTGCGCTCGTTCCGAACCGCAGCCGACCGCGAAGTCGGCCTGGTGCGTCAGATCGTCATCCCCGCCCTGGCAGTGCGCGGGCGTGCTCGCACCGAAGCAGACGTAGACCCGACCCACGATGTCCTGCATCAGTGCGTCGCATTGCACGTCGCGTTGGTGCGCGCCGAGCTGTCCCGGTGACCGGCAGGTCCTGACTCGCCGCAGACTCCACAACCCGGCCGACCCGAGCGTCCCAGCCGAACTGCCTGAGCGATCCCCCGTACGGGGGCCCAGCCAGGTAGCGTTGGCCGGGTGATCGAAGTCGATGTGCTTGGCGTTCGGGTCGAGACGCCCACCAACCAGCCCATCGTGCTGCTGCGCGAGCGCGGGGGAGAGCGATACCTGCCGATTTGGATCGGTGCGGCCGAGGCGACGGCAATTGCCTACGCCCAGCAGGGAGTCATCCCGCCACGCCCACTCACCCATGACCTGCTCAAGGAACTGCTCGACGCGCTCGGGCACACCCTGGTGCAGGTGCGGATCGACGAGATGCGCGACAAGGTCTTCTTCGCAACGCTCGTCGTCGACGGTCACGAGATCTCGGCGCGCCCGTCGGACGGTATTGCCTTGGCGTTGCGGACGGCCAGTCCGATCGTCGTCGCGGAGTCGGTGTTCGACGATGCGGGGATCACGATGGCGCCGGAAGAGGACGACGAAGTTGAGCGGTTCCGTGAGTTCCTCGACAACGTGACGCCGGAGGATTTCGAGGCTCCCGACGACAGCGAAGATCATTTCCCCGAGCACAAAGATTGAAGCTCTAGTCGAGCTTGACGTTACTCGTGTGACACGTGCGACACGCGGGGCGCAACGTGCAGTGGTGATTGACGGTGAGCCTCTGGGCCTCTACCGTCGACAGAGAACAGCACAGGTGTAACTACAGCGTGGGCGTGCGACCCGCAAAGCCCGGTCCAGGAGGATCACCGTGAGTGCCAGCAGCGAGCCGACCCGTCGCTCCGTCCCCGCGTCCGCGCAGGGCCTGCTCTTCACGCACGACCTGCCCGAGCTGCGTGAGGACCAGGGTTACCGCGGTCCGACCGCGTGCCGTGCGGCTGGCATCACCTATCGTCAACTGGACTACTGGGCTCGGACCGGCCTCGTCGAGCCGTCGGTGCGCACCGCCACCGGATCTGGCACCCAGCGCCTGTACGGCTTCCGCGACATCCTCGTGCTCAAGGTCGTCAAGCGGCTCCTGGACACCGGGGTGTCCCTGCAGCAGATCCGCCTTGCGATCACCCACCTGCGTGAGCGCGGCGTCGAAGACCTGGCCAGGATCACCCTCATGAGCGACGGCGCGACCGTCTACGAGTGCACGTCGGCCGACGAAGTCATCGACCTGTTGCAGGGCGGCCAAGGCGTCTTCGGCATCGCCCTGGGCCGGGTCTGGCGTGAGGTCGAGGGCTCGCTGCAGGAGCTGCCCAGTGAGCGCGCCGACGACGGCCACCCCGTGGATCACCCCGGCGACGAGTTGCACGCTCGCAGAGCAGCGCGCCTGATGGCCTGAGGCGGCATACCGGCGGGTGGGGCCGGTCACGGCTACACTCGGCTTCGCTGCTCACCCTGCGTGGGAGAGTCCGCGAACGGCCCGGTCCGCCGGTCCGCGGCGGCGCCGAAGGGGCAACCACCCCGGAACCTCTCAGGCCTCCGGACCACGCGGGCAGGCAACTCTGAAGGGGCCACCGCGGCCCGACAGAGGGGGTGTTGTTCGCCGACCCTCGTCGCCCTGTCGATCCGCCTGGAGGCCCCGATGCCGCACTCCGCTCCCACCCCAGCCTTCGTCGCCCGACACATCGGACCTTCGCCCGCCGATATCGCGGCGATGCTGGCGGTTGTCGGCCAACCCTCGCTCGAGGCACTCGTCGACGAGGCGGTCCCGGGGCTCATCCGCAGCGACCGAGCCCTCGAGTTGCCGGCGGCGACGTCGGAGTCGGCGGTCATCGCGGAGTTGCGGGCGATCGCCGCTCGCAACACCGTCGTCCGCTCCATGATCGGGCAGGGCTACTACGACACGGTGACCCCGCCGGTGGTGCTGCGCAACGTGCTGGAGAACCCCGCCTGGTACACGGCATACACGCCGTATCAGCCGGAGATCTCCCAGGGACGGCTCGAGGCGTTGCTCAACTTCCAGACTGTCGTCAGTGATCTCACCGGGCTGCCAATTGCCGGCTCGTCGTTGCTCGACGAGGCCACGGCCGCCGCCGAAGCCATGACCTTGATGCGCCGGGCCACGAAACTCGGCGCCGACGCCGTGCTGCTGGTCGACGAACGGGTCTTCACCCAGACACTCGCCGTCATCGGCACGAGGGCACGCCCGCTAGGCATCACGGTGGTCTGCGCCGACCTGCGGAGCGTCGCCGACGCAGCCGGGCTGCGAGCGGCTGCGGGCGATCGAGATGTCTTCGGCGTCCTCGTCCAGTTCCCGGCCAGCGACGGAGAGGTCCGCGACTGGCGTGCCCTCGCCGAGGCCACCCATTCCTGCGGGGGGCTGCTGACCGCGGCGACGGACCTGCTCGCGCTCACCCTGTTCACCCCGCCGGGGCAGTGGGGCGCCGACATCGCCGTCGGCTCGGCCCAACGTTTCGGTGTGCCGATGGGCTTCGGCGGACCGCACGCCGGTTTCATGTCGGTTCGCTCCGGTCTGGAACGCTCGATGCCGGGCCGGTTGGTCGGCGTGTCGGTCGACTCCGCGGGCGCCCCGGCGTATCGGCTGGCGCTGCAGACCCGCGAGCAACACATCCGCCGCGAAAGGGCCACGTCGAACATCTGCACGGCACAGGTGCTCCTCGCCGTCATGGCCAGCATGTATGCCGTCTGGCACGGTCCCGACGGCCTGGCCGCGATCGCCCGGCGGGTCCACGGCCACGCGCTCTCCCTCGCGGCCGGGTTGCGCGCCGGCGGCCTCGAGGTCTTGACCGAGACTCCGTTCGACACCGTCACGGTCCGGGTGCCGGGCCGGGCCGCATCGATCGCGGCGGCGGCCCTGGCCGGCGGTGTCAACCTGTGGACACCGGACGCCGACACCCTCGCGATGAGTTGCGACGAAACGACCGTGGGCTCCGACCTACGAGCCGTCTGGGCCGCCTTCGGTGTGCCGGGCACCCCCGGCACTCGCCCGAGGACGACTCGGACCTGACGACGACGGCCTATGACGCCGCCCTGAGGCGTGACTCGGCATACCTGACCCATCCGGTCTTTCACGACCACCACAGCGAGACCGCGATGCTGCGCTATCTGCGCCGCCTCGCCGACCGCGACTTCGCCCTGGACCGCGGGATGATCCCGCTGGGCTCGTGCACGATGAAGCTGAACGCGACGACCGAGATGGAGGCCGTGACCTGGCCCGAGTTCGCCGATCTACACCCCTTCGCGCCGGCCGACCAGTCCGCAGGGATCCGCTCGATCGTCGCCGACCTCGCCGGGTGGCTGGCCGAGATCACCGGGTATGACGCCGTCTCCCTGCAGCCCAACGCCGGCTCACAGGGCGAGTTCGCCGGTCTGCTGGCCATCCACGCCTACCACGAGGCCCGCAACGAGGGCCACCGCCGGGTGTGCCTCATCCCGGCCAGCGCCCACGGCACGAACGCCGCATCGGCGGTCATGGCCGGCTTGCAGGTCGTCGTCGTCAAGACCGCCGAGGACGGCAGCGTCGACATGGCCGACCTCCGAGCCAAGATCGACACGCACCGCGAGCGCCTGGCCGCGATCATGGTGACCTACCCGTCGACTCACGGCGTCTTCGAGGACACCATCACCGAACTCTGCGCCCTCGTGCACGAGGCCGGGGGCCAGGTCTATGTCGACGGCGCCAACCTCAACGCTCTGGTCGGGCTGGCCCAGCCGGGCGCATTCGGTGCCGACGTCAGCCACCTCAACCTGCACAAGACGTTCTGCATCCCGCACGGCGGCGGCGGTCCGGGAGTCGGTCCGGTGGCCGTGCGCGCCCACCTCGCTCCCTACCTGCCCAATCACCCGCTCGACCCGCAGGCCGGGCCGGCGTCGGGCGTCGGGCCGATCGCGGCCGCCCCCTTCGGCTCGGCCAGCATCCTGCCCATTTCCTGGGCCTATGTGCGGCTGATGGGCGGCGCCGGACTCACCCGGGCGACCCAGGTGGCCATCCTCAACGCCAACTACATCGCCGCCCGCCTCCGCGAGCACTATCCGGTCCTGTATGCCGGCGGGTCAGGTCTGGTCGCCCACGAGTGCATCCTCGATCTGCGGGCGATCACCCGGGAGACCGGGGTGACCGTCGACGACGTTGCCAAACGTCTCATCGACTACGGCTTCCACGCCCCGACGATGTCGTTCCCAGTGGCCGGCACGCTCATGGTCGAGCCCACCGAGAGCGAGGACCGCCGCGAGCTCGACCGGTTCTGCGACGCGATGATCGCCATCCGCGACGAGATCGAGTCGGTCCACAAGGGCGAGGTCGGCGCGGCCGACAGCGTGCTGCGCGGGGCGCCGCACACGGCATACGAGTTGGCTGGTGCATGGGAGCACGCCTATGACCGGGCGCGGGCGGCCTTCCCGCGCGGAGTCGACCCGACCGCGAAGTACTGGCCGCCGGTCGGCCGGATCGACGGGGCGTATGGCGACCGCCATCTGGTCTGCTCCTGCCCGCCGCCGGAGGCCTTCGAACAGCGCTGACCGGGTCATCTTGCTTCGTGGCTCCCGCTGAACGTCGACGGTTGGTAGGGTGCCTGCCAGGTGGACGGCGGGTGAACTCACGATGACGGCATCCGTATGCCGTGACGACCGCCGTGGCCGCTGAGGAGACAGTGCGGTGGGCAGCAAGCGTCGCAACGCCAAGGAACTGGCCCGGGACGAGAAGCGCGTCGGCGCTTCGATCCCCGATCATCTGCGCCCCCGTCCGGCGATGGACTACGAGCTGGAGAAGGAACCGGGACACGCTCCGGTATCCGTTCTGCGACGCGCAGCGCCCGGGCTGACGTATCTGCTGTCGCGCTATCCGCGTGGCTGGCTGCGCAAGGACGCAGTCGCCGGTGTGGCGGTCGCGGCATACCTGATCCCGCAGGTCATGGCCTATTCGGCGATCGTCGACGTCCCGCCGGTGGTCAGCCTCTGGACAGCCCTCGCAGCCATCATCGTGTATGCCGTTCTGGGCAGCTCGCGGGTGCTGTCCTCGGGCCCGGAGTCGACGATCGCGCTGATGACAGGTGTGGCCATCGCCCCACTGGCTGCCGGCAACCCCGACCGGGCCGTCGCGCTCAGCGCGACGCTCGCCCTCATTGTCGCGGGGTGGTGTCTCATCGCCCGGGTATTGCGCGCCGGAATCATCGCCGAACTGCTCTCCACCCCGCTGCTCGTCGGCTATCTGGCTGGCGGCGCGGTGCTTATGGTCGTCGGACAGCTCGGCAAGGTGACCGGGACGTCGGTGTCGGGCGACACCATCGTCGAAGTGGTGCGTTCGTTCCTGTCGGTCGTAGGCCAGACCCAGCTGCCGACTCTGGCCGTTGCTGCGGCGACACTGGGCGTGATCCTGCTGCTCATCAAGGTGCGACCGGGGTGGCCGGCCCCACTCATTGCCGTCGCCCTCGCGACCATCGCCTCGGTCCTGCTGCACCTGGAGGCGCAGGGGGTCAAGGTCGTCGGGACGGTGCCTTCGGGCCTTCCGACGCCCCAACTGCCGGCGGTGACTCTCGATGAGGCGAAGTCGTTGATCTTCGCCGGACTCGGCATCGCCATCGTCGGATACAGCGACGTGATGCTGATCGCCCGCGGCTTTCCCCTGGCTCCCGCCGAAGGGGAGACCAAAGCCGAAGTGCGAGCCGACCCGCAGGCCGAGCTGGTCGCCATGGCCGGGGTGCACTTAACCATCGGGTTCTTCAGCGGTTACCCGGTGTCCTCGTCTGGGTCACGCACCGCACTGGCTATCGCCGGCGGTGCCCGCAGCCAGGTCTATTCGCTCGTGGCTGGATTGTGCGTCATCGCGGTGCTCTTCTTCGCAGGCCCCCTGATGTCCCAACTGCCCGCCGCGGCGCTGGGCGCGGTAGTTTTCTATGCTGCCGGCAAGCTTGTCTCCATCCCTGACTTCAAACGGCTGTGGCGCTTCCGCCGTCGTGAGTTCGTCCTTGCGATCATGGCGCTGCTAGGCACGGTCATCATCGGCATCCTGCAGGGCGTCGTCTTTGCGATCGCGCTGAGCCTGCTCGAGATGATGCATCGACTCGCCCGGCCGCACGAGGGGGTCCTCGGCAGGGTCCCGGGCATCGCCGGCATGCACGATGTCGCCGATTACCCCGACGCCCGGACTATCCCGGGATGTGTCTTCTACCGCTACGACGCGCCGCTGTTCTTCGCCAACATCGGTGACCTGCGCGAGCGTGTCGACCGGCTGATCGGTCACGAGAACGAGGCCTATCCCGAGGCGCCGGTGCGCTGGTTCATCCTCAACGTGGAGGCCAACGTCGAGGTTGACATCACTGCCGCCGACGGTCTGCGTGAACTCGCCCAGGAGCTCGACGACCGCGGCATCCACCTCGGGTTGGCCCGGGTCAAGTTCGACCTTTACGAGCCGCTCGATCGGGCCGGGGTGATCGACGTCATCGGCAAGGACATGCTCTTCGCGACCCTCCCGGTGGCTGAGGAAAGCTACCTCCGGTGGGCTCTGGAACAGGATGCGATCCTGCCCGAGGACCAGCCCGAGGGTTCTGTGCCGGTCGTTCCCGACCTGCCCGTCTGGAGTCAGTTGCCGTGGGAACGTCCCGACGACGATGAGGTTGAGGGCAGGCAGGTCAAGCCCGTGCACCCCGTCAACCCGATCAACCCCGTCAGGCGACCCCCAGTGTCTGGCTGACGGTCGATCCCGCGGGGGTCTTGCGCACGTGTACCTGGGCAGGGATGCGCACCCGGAGGTCTTCGACGTGGCTGATCACGCCCACCGCCCGACCACCGTCACGCAACTGATCGAGCACACCAAGGACCTCTTCGAGGCTCTCACCATCGAGCGTGCCGAAGCCTTCGTCGATGAAGAGGGTCTGAAGGTCGAAGCCTCCGCTCTCCTCGCGGACGGCATCGGCCAGCCCCAGCGCCAGGGCGAGGGCTGCCATGAAGGACTCGCCTCCGGACAGGGTCGCCGTGTCGCGGGTCTGCCCGGTCCATTGGTCGGCGACGACCAGGCCGAGACCGCTGCGCCGGCCGGCCGCGGCCAACTGGTCGCTGTGCGACAGCCGGAAGCGTCCATCACCGAGTTGGCAGAGCCGCTCGTTGGCCAGTTCCACGACTCGCTCAAGGCGGCCGGCCAGGACGAACGAGGAGAGCCTCATCCTCAGCGTGTTGTCTGCGCCCGTCCCGGTCACGACATCGGCGAGGGCGCCGGTCTGGTTGGCCCGCTGCGCCGCAGCGGTAGCTTCGGTGACCGCGTGCGTGACCGACGCTGCCGCGGCGAGAGTGTCTCGAGCGACGACCTCGGCCACGGCATGAGCACGCTCTGCAGCCGACCGCGCCGTTCGTGCCTCGGCCGCCGTCCGGGAGAGGGTGGGAAGGTCCAACTCCGCCGCGGCAAGGGCCTCGGCCATCGCGGGTTCGGCGAGGGTGCTCCGAGCGACCTCCAGGCGTCGTTGCGCCGACGCCAACGTCTCGCGCAGCGACTCGAGCTCGGCTGGCGCCATCATCGCCGCAGCCGCATCCACCGGGCCGGCGAAGCCTTCGGCGCGGCATACCTGTTCGGTTGTCTGCCGTTGGGCGCTTTCTCGCTCGCCGGCCTCACGCAGCGCCTCAGCCGCCCGGGCCGCGCTCTGGGCCGCCGAACGGGCCTGCGCGTGGCGGTCGGCCGAGCCTGCGTGCCAGGGCCCCTGTGCGCAGGGACATACCTGCGTATGCCGGGTGCTGGCCTGCGCGAGGGCCGTGCGCTCGTCGGTCTGTTCCCGATCGGCAAACTCAATCCGCCCGGCCAACTGCGCGAGGTGCAGACTGAGCTGCTCGTGACGCTGGGTCTGCTCGGCTTCAGCACTGTGCAGGAGCGTCAGCTGCGAGCGGAGCTCGCCGAGTTGGTGCGCCGCCCTCTCGACGGCCGCACATCGTTCGGTGGACTCCGCGACCGCGTCGGTCAGCTCCACCAGCGAGCGCGGCTCCCCGGCCAGATCGGCACCACGGGTGGCGACCACTTCACGGGCCGCAGCCAACAGCCGGTCCAGGTCTCTGGACCTGGCGTCCAACGGCTGCCAGGCCAGCTCGGCAGCCTTGATCTGCTCCACGGTGACCCGGTCTGCGTCGCTGGCTGGTGCAGGGTGGGAGGTCGAGCCGCACACCGGGCAGGCGCACCCTTCGGCGAGCCCCGTCGCAAGCTCGGCAGCCATGCTGGCCAGGCGCAGCTCGCGCAGCTCGAGTAGGTGGGACCGCGCCGCTAACGCCGCCCCGGTCGCGGCCTGGGAGCTGTCGGTGAGCTCCGCGACGCGCGACTGCGCTGCGTCGAGCTCGGTCCGCAATCGCACGAGCCGCTGCTGCTGGGACAGTTGCGCCGCGACAGGCCCAGCCGAGGCCACCACCTCGGCGAGTGGACCGATCAGCGCCTGGCAGTCGGCGAGCTCGGCCCGGATCGATGTGACGCGGTCCTGGGTCCAGGACAGCGACTGGCGCGCCGATTCCCCGTCGCCCAACAGCTCCGCTCGCTGCCTAGCACGCCGAGCCAACAGCCGCCCGAGCCGGGCAACCTCATCGACGGCCGGATCGGCGTCGGCCACCCGTGCGGCCAACTCGTCCGACCCCGTCGATTCGTCACCGATCCCGAGCTCATCAAGCCGGAGCTGCGCCTGCTCCTGCGCGGCCCGAGCCAACGCGCTCGCCTCGGCCGCCGCGGCCAAGGCCCGTAGATCACCGGCGACCCGGCTGGCTCGTTGGGCCGCTTCGGCTCGCGTCTGGTCGACGTTTCGTTCGTCCGCCGTGGCCGTGAGCGCGTCCAACTCCGCCTGCGCGGCGAGCCCCCGGGCGCGCATCTGGCTCGTCTGCGCCCCTGCGCGGGCAGCCTGCTCGGCGGCGTCCGCGACCAGGACAGCCTGATCACGTGCGGCAAGCATGACGAGCGCGTGATCGCGGGTTCGCGCTCGTGCCGCGTCGAGCATGTTGGCGAGCCCGCCGCCGGGGACGGCGTCAGGCAGCCCCTCGAACACGGCGTCAGGCAGCCCCTCGAACACGCCGTGAGGCAGCCCCTCGAACACGCCGTGAGGCAGCCGCCCGAGCACATCGCCCAGTCGTCCCAGTTCCACCTGCACTGTCGCTCTGGCGTGCTCGGCGGCGCTGGCGCTGTCGCGTCGGCGTCCGGCCAGCCACGTCTCAACGTCGCTGAAGCGCGACACATCGAAGAGACGCTCCAACAGCAGTCGCCGGTCTTCCGGGGTGGCGCGCAGGAAGGCCGCGAAGTCGCCCTGGGGAAGCATCACCACTTTGGCGAACTGCTCGAGTCCCATCCCGAGACGCTCGTGCAGCACGTCCGCCGCCTCGTCGGCTCGAGTGCTGAGAACCATCCACCGCCCACCGATGTGCTCCTCGAGGCACACCGTTGCCTTCACCGCCGTCAGTCCTGTGCCCCTGCGTTTGGGTCGCAGATGCTCAGGGGATCGGGTCACTCGAAGGCGATGTCCGGCGGCAGTGAACTCCAACTGCACCTCGGGGCGGGCGGCACGGGCGTGCTGACTCGTCAACGAGACGCCGCTGGGCCGGCCTCCGGGCACGCGAGCGAACAACGCGAAGCAGACAGCGTCGAGCAGGCTCGTCTTGCCGCTGCCCGTGGAACCGTGGATGAGGAAAATGCCTGCAGCGGCTAGGTCGTCGAACGCGACCTCGATCGGTTCAGCGAACGGTCCGAAGGCCGCGACGGTCAGTCGATGCACCCTCATGCGACGACCCGTCGCGGCGCATTCACAGACTCGGTGGCACGCGCTTTCCCGGCTTCTTCACGCACGCCGTCAACCCGGGTGGCGTCCAGGGCCTCGTTCAGCGCTGCGCGCTCGGCGGCTGTCGCCGCCGCGCCGCCGCGCACATGGGCTAGGAAGTCGCAGCAGACCTCCAACGGCGATCTGCTCGATACCGCCCGGCCGGCGTATCGGCGGGCCGGCAGCGCGGACGCCCCCTGCGGGTCGAAGTCCAGGGACAACAGGTGCGGAAACCGCCGCCGCAGTCGGTCGAAGGCCCCGAGCTGTCGAGTCGCGTCGGTAAGGACGATCTCGCACCAGGCCGGCTCCGCCCAGCCGACCGCAGGGTCGACGAGCAGGTCCTGCAGATCGCCTCGCAGCCGCGCCAACACCCGCGGGACGGGTGTGGCGACTGCCTCGCGCGCGACCGACCCGTCAGCGCCGACCTGCAGGAGCGTCACTGCCTTCGTTTGCCCAGCCTCGCCGAAGGACATCGCCAGCGGCGACCCGCAGTATCCCACCCGGTCGCTGAGCTGTTGCGCGCGATGCAGGTGGCCGAGGGCGGCATACGAGACTCCGTCGAAAAGGCTGGCCGGGACGACGCCCACGCCCCCCACCGCGATGTCTCGCTCGGAGTCGCTGGCCGCGCCGCCGGCCACGAAGGCGTGCGCCATCACGACCGAGGGCCCACTGCGCGTCGCTAGATCGGCATGCACGCGGGCCATCGCCGCCGCGAGCACTGCCGCGTGGCTGCGCTCGGTCGCCCGAAGGGTGGCGGCGACGACCGACGGCTCGAGAAAGGGCAACGGATACACCGTCAGGCCGTCGAGCAGCACCGGGCTGCCCACCGATGACGGCGATGAGCGAATGTGAACACCGGCCCGGCCGAACAACCCGGCCCCGAACCCCAGCCTGATCGCCGAGTCGTGATTGCCGCTGGACATCACGACGGCCGCGCCGGCATCGACCAGCCGGGTGAGCGCCTCGTCAAGCAGCGCGACGGTGTCGGGGGAGGGCAACGCCCGGTCATAGACGTCGCCGGCCACGAGCACGGCGCCGATCCGCTCGGCCCGCACCAACGCGACGAGAAAGTCGACAAACCGGGCCTGGGCGTCGAGCAGCCCGACCTGGTGGAAGGACCGTCCCAGGTGCCAGTCGGAGGTGTGAAGCACGCGCACGATTGCAGGGTAGGTCGACCCGCCGACACCCTCCGGGAGGTGGCGCGGCGCGCCTGCGAGGGGGTCGGTTCATGACCTGCGCGTGCACAGGAAGGCCGAGCGCGGCATACTCAGCCGCCATGGGCCAGGACATCGAAGCGGTGACGTATACCCGCGAGCAGCGCCAGCGTTTCCGCGAGAAGGTCCAGCTCTGCCTTGACGTGTTCGAGCGGATGCTCGCCTACAGTCATTTCGACTTCGAGGCCCCGATGACGGGGATGGAGATCGAGCTCAACCTCACCGGGGACGACTTCCGTCCCCGGATGGACAACGCCGAGGTCCTGCGCAACATCGATGACCCGCTCTTCCAGACCGAGCTGGCGCGATACAACATCGAGTTCAACGTCCAGCCGCGGCTGCTGCACGGCGACTCGCTTATCGGCCTGGAGGACGACCTGCGCACGTCGCTCAACTCGGCCCAGGAAAAGTCGATCGAGCTCGACAACCGGATCGTCATGGTCGGCATCCTGCCGACCGTCACCGAGGCCGACTGCACCGGCGACTGGATGAGCGCGAATACGCGCTATCGGGCGCTCAACGATGCGATGTTCACCGCTCGCGGAGAGGACGTCCACCTGGACATCGCGGGGACGACCGGCGAGCAACTGCATCGCTATTTCGATTCCCTCGCGCCCGAGGCGGCGTGCACCTCGATGCAGCTGCACCTGCAGGTCGCTCCGCTGGCTTTTGCCGACCACTGGAACGCGGCGCAGGCGCTCGCTGGTCCGCAACTGGCCGTCGGGGCCAACTCGGCGTTCTTCCTCGGCCAGCGGTTGTGGGCCGAATCGCGGATCCCCGTTTTCACCCAGGCCGCGGACACCCGTTCACCCGAGCTGATGAACCAGGGCGTGCGACCGCGAGTGTGGTTCGGCGAGCGGTGGATCACCTCGATCTTCGACCTCTTCGAAGAGAACGTCAGATACTTTCCGTCGCTGCTGCCGGAGATGACCGACGAGGACCCGCTTGCCGTGTTGGAGTCCGGTGGAGTGCCAGTGCTCGGGGAGATGCGCCTGCACAACGGCACGATCTATCGGTGGAACCGGCCGATCTATGACATCGTCGCGGGCCGTCCCCACCTGCGGGTCGAAAACCGGGTGCTGCCCGCCGGTCCGACAATCATCGACACCCTGGCGAACACGGCGTTCTACTTCGGGGCAGTGCGGATGCTCGCCCAAGAGGACCGGCCGATCTGGTCGCGGATGAGCTTTGCGGCGGCGGAGGACAACTTCGGTGCCGGTGCCAAGGACGGCATCGACGCCCGGCTCTACTGGCCGGGGCGCGGCGACCTGCCGGCGACCGAGCTCATCCTGCGCCACCTGCTGCCGTTGGCACACGAGGGTCTGGCCGGGATGGGGGTTTCCCAGGCCGCGAGGGAGCGCTACCTCGGCGTCATCGAGGGCCGGTGCCTCTCCGGGATCAACGGCGCCGCGTGGCAAGGGGCCGCGGTCGAGCGCCTCGAAGCATCCGGTATGCCGCGAGCAGAGGCTCTCCGGCGGATGGTCGAGGCCTATTCGGCCCAGATGCACGCCAACGTGCCCGTCCACGAGTGGGAGTTGCCCTGACATGATCCTGGACGTGCGGGAGATCGATTGCGGCGCAGTCGATCTGGACGGTCGATGCCCGTCTACGTAGCCTTCCTGCGGGCGGTGAATGTCGGCAAGCGTCAGACCCAGATGGCCCGGGTGCGATCGAGTCTGGAGGTCGCTGGATTCACGGGCGTGCAGACCCACATCCAAACCGGCAACGTGCTCGTGTCGACGCCGTCGCCCAGTGCCGACGAGGTGGCGGGCCGGGTGTCCGAGCTGCTCAGTGCCGAGTTCGGCTTCGAGGTGCCCGCCATAGTGCGCCGACCCGAAGAACTCTCCGAACTCGTGGCCCACATCGGCGCCTTGCCGGACCCCTTCCCACAGGGCCGCACGTATGCCGCGTTCCTGTCCGCACCGCTGTCAGCCGAAGCCGCCGCCGCTTTCGACGGGTGGGACGTGCCGGGGGAGTGGGCCCGCGTCGTCGGCCCTCACGTCGTACTGCGTCGCGCGCCGGACCACGAACTGATCTTGACCGGCTCCCGCATCGAGCGCGGGGGAGTGCTCGCGACGGTGCGCGACCTGCGGGTTGTCACGGCGATCGTGAAGCGCTGGTGCGACTGATCCCCCTCAACGTCCCGGTCGCACGACCTCGAAACAGAGCACCGCGGCGGCAGCCGAGACGTTGAGGGACTCGACGCCCGGGGCCATCGGGATCGCCAGCCACTCATCGACCAGTGCGGCCACCTCGGCCCCCAGACCAGCGCTCTCGCCGCCGAGCACGTATGCCGTGTCACGCGGCAGGCGCGCGGCATACAGGCTCTGGGCGCTGGTGGCATCGAGTCCGGCGATCCGGAAGCCGGCGCCGCGCAACGCCGTGACTGCTTCCAGTGCGGTCCACGCCTTGAGGATCGGCGCGGCGAACGCGACACCGGCGGAGGCCTTGACCACGAGTGGGTCGATCGAGGCGACCCCGCGCCGGGGCACGACAATGCCGGCGAACCCGGCCGCTGTGGCGGTCCGCAGGATCATCCCGACGTTGGCGGGGGTAGTCACTCCGTCCAGGACGAGGACGGCTCCGGTGAGGCCGTCGGCGAGGGCCTGGTCGAGGGCTCGCATTCGCGGGGCCACGACGTCGGCGCAGACGCCCTGGTCCTGCTTGCCGTTGCCGGCGATCTTCTTGACGCGTTCGGCACTGACCCGCTGTACGGGCACCGACCGGCGCCGGGCCGCGGCGAGGATCTCGCCGACATGCGGTCCGCTCGCGTTCTCGGCAACCAGGAGCTTGTCGAGGACGAGGTCGTCATTGGCCAGCGCCTCGAGCACGGGGTTGCGGCCGTAGACCGTGACGAAACGGTCCTTGGGCGAGGGCGATGCGTCGGCCATGAGGACATCCAACACCGTCGTATGCTGGCCGTGGTGACCTCAGGACCGGTCAGGTCCGATCGCCCGGGCCTAGCCCGACCGCCCGTCCACCATCACGAGGGGAACCGATGGCCGCCGCAGCGACCCGCCTCGTCGCCGCCTCGCCGGCGTCGGTGGTCGAGGGTCGGCTGTGAGCACGGCGACCCCCCGCACAGTCCTCGACGCAGCCGCTCGCGTGTTGCGCGAGCTCTCGCCCGAGCGTCGGGAAGCTTTCGAGCTGCGGCTGGAGCGTTGGTGGGACGACCTGTTCGACGCCCTTGAAAGAATCTACGGGCAGGGCGCGGCGCCGGTGGCGACCCGGCTCGTTGAGCTGGCGGCAGAGGCGTATGGCGACCGTGATCCCGAACTGCATCGCCTCGATCAGCGTCGCATCCTTGACCCACATTGGCTTCAGTCGCCCCGCATGTTCGGCTATGCAGCCTATGCCGACCGTTTCGCTGGAACGCTCGCCGAGGTCGGGCGCCGGGTCGACTATCTGCAGGAGCTCGGCGTCACCTATCTGCACCTGATGCCGCTGCTGCGTCCGCGTGACGGCGACAACGACGGCGGGTATGCCGTCGCGTCCTACCGCGAGGTGCGCCCCGACCTCGGCACCTTCGATGACCTCACGGCCCTGTCCCGACTCTTGCGCGAGAAGGGCATCAGCCTGGTGCTGGACCTCGTGCTCAACCACGTCGCCCGCGAGCATGAATGGGCGCAACGTGCACGTGCCGGGGAGAGCCGTTATCGCGACTACTTCTACATCTATCCCGATCGGACCGAGCCGGACGCCTTCGAAGCGACCCTGCCGGAGGTGTTCCCCGACTTCGCGCCAGAAAACTTCACGTGGGATGACGAGGTCGGCGGGTGGGTGTGGACGACCTTCAATGAGTGGCAGTGGGACGTCAACTGGACCAATCCTGACGTTCTGTGCGAATACGCCGACATCGTCTTCCATCTGGCCAATGCCGGGGTGGAGGTCATGCGCCTGGATGCGATCGCCTTCACCTGGAAGCGCGTGGGCACGAACTGCCAGAACCAGCCCGAGGTGCACGCGCTGACCCAGGCGCTGCGGGCGATCGCTCGGATCGCCTGTCCCGCAGTGGCGTTCAAGGCCGAGGCGATCGTCGGTCCCCGTGATCTCGTTCAGTATCTCGGGGATGGTGAACACGCCGGCAAGGTCAGCGACCTCGCCTATCACAACTCACTGATGGTGCAGACCTGGTCGATGCTGGCGACCCATGACGTCGGACTCACCGCCCACGCACTCGGCGCGCTGCCTCCGGTGCCGCCGTCGGCGACGTGGATCACCTATCTCCGGTGCCACGACGACATCGGCTGGGCGATCGACGACGGCGACGCAGCCGCGGTCGGTCTCAACGGATTCGCCCATCGGGCTTTCCTGTCCGACTGGTTCGTCGGCGCGTTCCCCGGCTCTGGGGCTCGGGGGCTGACGTTCCAGGCCAACGAGGCAACCGGTGACCGCCGGATCAGCGGCACGGGAGCTGCTCTCGCGGGCCTCGATGCGGCTCGCGAGGCCGGTGACGCGGGGGCCGTCAGCAGGGCGGTCGCCCGGATCATTCTCGGTCACGCGATCATCTCCGGCTTCGGGGGAGTGCCGGTCGTCTGGAGCGGCGACGAACTCGGCGTTGCGAACGACCCGAACTGGGCCGAGGAGACGGGACACGAGGACGACAACCGCTGGGTACACCGCGGGCGGATGGACTGGGAGGTGGCGGCGCGGCGGCATACGGCTGGAAGCACCGAGGAGCGCGCCTTCCGGGGACTGGCGCACCTGGCCGCCACTCGGGCCAGCCTGCCGCACCTGGACGCGTCGGTGCCGTCGGTCGTCCTGGGCGTCTGGGATCCGGGTGTTCTCGTGTTGGCCAGGCGCCACCCGACGGGGACGATGCTGTGCGCCTACAACGTCACCGACTCGTGGCGGCCGCTGCCCGGCTGGGTGTTGCGCCAGCAGGGCCTGGCCGACGCCACCGAAGCCCTCCACGGCACCCGGGTGCGCCTCGAGAACGACGACAACGCCTGGCTGCCGCCGTATGCCGCGTGGTGGCTCGTCGATCGCGTCCCCACGCACGCCTGACGCGGGCCACGCGCCGGCGCGCTGGGCTACAGTCGGCGCGTGGAACAACGCGTCTCGTATCGGGTCTACTACGAGGACACCGACAGCCTCGGGGTCGTCTATTACGCCAACTACTTCAAATTCATGGAACGGGGACGATCGGAGTTCCTGTCCGGGCGAGGGAAGTCGATCGCCGACTGGAACGCCGAGGGCTTCCTCATCGTCGTTCACTCGGTGCAGGCGAACTTCAAGAAGGCGGCCGTCCTCGGTGACCTCGTCGACGTCGTGACGACCTTCACGGTGCCGTCGGTGTATCGCGGCCGGTTCTCCCAGCGCATCGAGCGGGCCGGGGAATTGCTCGTCGAGGGCACCGTGGATGTCGTCTGCCTGAACCGTGACCAGAACCTCGTGGAGTTCCCGGCCGGACTGCGTGCTCTCGCGGGGTGACCGAGACTGGATGCCCGAGGCGGGGTGACCGAGGCGGGGGAGTCGCGCCTCACCCTCGCGCCAGCAGCACCATCACCTCGAGGTGCTCGGACTGCGGGAACATGTCGAAGACCCTCGCCCGCACCGGCCGCAGCGACGGCATCCTGGCGAGGTCCCGAGCGAGGGTGGTGACGTTGCAGCTGGAGTACACGACGTAGCCGACGTCGGTGCGCTCAAGCCAGTCGGTGAGCTGCGGGTCCAGACCGCGACGAGGTGGATTGACGACGATCAGTTCGGCCGCGGGATGGCCGAGCGCGTATGCCGTCGCGTCGCCCGACACGAAGTCGACGGGGCCGAGGTCGGCCCGGGTCTGGGCCTGGTCGGCGGCAGTCGTGCGGGCACTGTCGACGGCCTCGGGTGAGACCTCGACGCCGAGGACGGCGCGTCCCGGCGCGGCGGCATGCAGCGCGAATCCGCCTACGCCGCAATAGAGGTCGGTCACCGACGCCGGTGCGGTCTCATCGATCCAGGTCCGCGCTTGGCGATAGAGAGCGGCGGCGATCGCGGTGTTCGTCTGGAAGAAGCTGCGCGGGTGAAGCCGCAGGACCAGGTCGTTGACGGGCATCGGCAGACTCGCGCGCCCGGAGAGGGTGAGCTCGGTGTCGCCTTCGAGGACGGCCTTGTGCTCGGGGTGGAGGTTGGCCGACACGACCGCGAGATGGGGCACTGCGGCCTGCAGTCGGGGGAGTGCCTCGAGCGCCCGGTCCAACAGGTCGCGCGAGCGCAGCACGATCCTGAGCATGAGCTCACCGGTGGGCGAGGCGGTCACGAGCAGGTACTTCAGCTCGCCGCGTCTGGCGGGAACGTCGTAGGGCGTGAGCCCCGCGGCGGTGACGAAGGCCGCGAACTGCGGCAGGGCGGCATACAGGGTGGGCTCGTGCAGGCCGCAGGCGCGCAGGTCGACCCCGTGGCCCCGTGGGTCGAGGATGCCAAGGGTGGGCGCCGCCGCGGTGGCGCCGACGACGAGCTTGGCCTTGTTGCGAAACCCCGACGGGGCGCTGGGGACCGGGTCGAGCCAGTCGATGAGTCGACCCGGGGGAGTGGTCTGCGCGAGCGCGGCCCGGCAGCGCGCGTCCTTGGCTGCGAGTTGCCCCTGGTATGCCGTGCCCATGAGGGTGCACGACCGGCAGACGCCGGCGTCGAAATAGTCGCACTGCACCGGGCCAGGCTAGTGAGTCCAGAGCGTGGGCAGATCGAGCGTTGCGGGGTCGGTCCACGGATCGGGAGGGCGTCGGCGCAGGCCGTCCTCGAGCTGATGCCCGCCGACCGGGTCCAGTGCGAGACATTCGCCCTCGGTCTGTCGCCGCGCGCGGCGGCCTTCGACGGGCACAACGTATCTGACCCGACCTCAGCCCCCTCTTGACCTCCGTCAGGGCACCTCTAGCCCTCTGGAATCAAGGAGATTGACCATGCGAACCACGAAACGAATCGCCACCCTGCTCGCCGTTGCGGCGTCCGCCGCGCTGTCGGTCGCCGTGGCGTCACCCGCTTCCGCCGCAACCAGCAGCGGATGCACCGTCACCCCGCTCAAGCCGATCTTCGCCGGCTTCAACAGCTCCGGCGTCAAGCTCGTGAACTACCGCATCAGCGTGTCCTGCACGCCGAATCGCACCGTGAGCATCGACCAACAGCGTTACGAGGAAGACGACTGGCCGAACGGGGACGACTTCCTGGGCAGCACGGCGTTCAGCACCTCTGGCGTGAGGACCCTGTCCAACGTCCGTACGCTGGTCAACGGGGAGCTCGGCAACGAAGAGGTCTACCACAACGTCCGCTTCCGGGTCTCGAGCAACGGTGTGACGTCGCCGTGGACGTCCTACCAGAAGAGCGCCGTTCTCTCCATCCTCGACTGAGCGCAGTGATCAGACGGATACAGGCACGGGCCGGGCGAAAGCCCGGCCCGTGCCCGTTTCTGCCCTTGCTGGCCCCCTCCAACGCTTACGGGTCAGATGGGGGCATCCACGACGGGCTTGTCCATGACGTGGGACCTGGCGGCCTGCATCGCTGCTTCGACGCGCTCCGTGGTGCCGGCGACGAAGACGTATTCCACGTTCCTCATCCGCTTGACGGCCCCGACTTTCCGTCCCGAGGGGTTGAAGATGCCGATCTGTGCCCCGACGTACCGCTTTCTGTCAAAGGCGAGCAGTCGCACGTCCTCGTGCCCGGCGTCTCTGAGCGCGGAAAGCATTTCCTCCGGCGTGATCCACGCTTCGTCGTTGTACGACACGACCACCGTGTCGGCCCTGACCCGAGCCAGCAACGTCATAAAGGCGGACGGCATCTCCCGCTTCTTGTTGAAGACGCTCTTGGTCTCGTCATCGCGCGAGTCCAGTCGCTTGCACGCAATCCCGTAGTGAACGGGGGAGTCCCAGCGGACCAACGTCTCCCAGATGTGGTAGTTGGTGAAGTAGCGATGTTGGTTGTACGGGGGATCGAGGTACATCAGGTCGACCTCGCTCAGCCCATCCACGGTGCCCATGGCGTCGCCCAGAACCGTCCGGCCCGCCCCTGGGAGCAGAGTCGGCGGCGTGAGTTCCATGTCCTTGTACGCGCGTGGCGCCCACTGCTTGAGGTAGGCCATCTGAACCCCCGTCGTGGAATCCACACGATCCGAGGCGAGCATCAGGCTCGTCAACAGGATCGGGAACATCGGGTCGTGCCGATAGTCGCGCTCCAACGCGTCCCGGATGGAGTCGACGCGCGCTCCGTTCTTCGGGTGGAAGTACCGGGACTTCTCGCAGAACGTCTCGGTGAAGTAGCCGGGACGCCCGGGGAGGTGGTTGAGCTCACGCAGGATGGCCCGGAGGTCCTCCTGGTCGACGTGGCGCGCATCAGTGGCGATGAAGCAGTCGGACAGCACCCCGCTGTAGGTGGCGATGTCGCCCGCTGTCACGTACAGGCCTCGCCGCTTGAACTCCTGCGCGACACGAGTGGTGCCCGTGAAGAGATCCACCGCCGTCGTGGCGCCGACCGCGGACGCGATTGCGCCGAGGACTGGGACGAGGGTGCGTTTGGAGCCGAGATACTTGATCACAGGGAGACCGAACCGGCTGGGAGTGGGACTTCGGCGACGTTAGCGTGAGCGCGTGGGATCGTCGAGTGGGCTCGCCGAGCGGAATCGCTGAGTCGAATCGCTGAGCAGGGCGCCCCGCCACTGGTCACGCGGGGGTGCGCAACCCCGATTGCGACATAATGTCGATTATCGGCGTTCCGACTTCCACTGTTCGGAGGTTGCGTGCCTTTTCGGAGCCGCCGAGCCCCCGATTAGGTGCGCAACCTCCGAACAGTGCGGATGGAGTAGTGCGGCGGCTCACCAACTACTCCGGTTCACCAACTACTCCGGTTCACCAACTAGTCCGGCGCACCGGCTAGGTCGCCGGCGCGCCAGCTTTCACGTATGCCGCGAGGTGCTCGCCGGTGAGGGTGGCCCGGCCGGCGACCAACTCGGCTGGGGTGCCCTGGAAGACGACCCGGCCGCCGTCGTGACCGGCACCCGGGCCGAGGTCGATGATCCAGTCGGCGTGCGCCATGACCGCTTGGTGATGCTCGATGACGATGACCGACTTGCCCGAATCGACGAGCCGGTCGAGCAGCCCGAGCAGTTGCTCGACGTCCGCCAAGTGCAGTCCGCTCGTCGGTTCGTCCAGGACATAGATGCCGCCCTGGGCGGCCATCTGGGTGGCCAGTTTGAGCCGCTGACGCTCCCCTCCGGACAACGTCGTCAGCGGCTGCCCGAGGCTGACATAACCCAACCCGACATCCGCCAACCGGTGCAGGATCGCGAGCGCCGCCGGGATGCGCGCCTGGCCCGCCCCGAAGAACTCCCGGGCTTCGGCCACCGGCATGAGCAACACCTCGCTGATGTCCCGCCCACCGAGCGTGTACTCCAGCACGGCGGCCTGGAACCGCTTTCCCTCGCACTCGTGGCACGTGCTCGCCACGGTCTCCAGAAAGCCCAACTCGGTGTAGACCACACCGGCCCCGTTGCAGGTAGGACAGGCCCCCTCGGAGTTGGCGCTGAAGAGCGCGGGTTTGACGCCATTGGCTTTGGCGAACGCCTTGCGGATCGGCTCGAGCAGGCCGGTGTAGGTCGCCGGGTTGCTGCGCCGGGAGCCCTTGATGGCGCCTTGGTCAACGGTCACGACATCTTCGCGCGAGGACACCGATCCATGGATGAGCGAGCTCTTGCCCGACCCGGCGACTCCGGTGACGACGACGAGCACACCGAGGGGGATGTCGACGTCGAGCGCCTGGAGATTGTTCGTTGTCGCGCCGCGCACCGCCAGCGCGCCGGTCGCTGTCCGCACCGAGGGCTTGAGGCGGGCCCGGTCATCGAGATGGCGGCCGGTGAGGGTGTCGCTCTCGCGAAGTTGCTCGACCGTCCCCTGGAAGACCACCACTCCCCCGGCGGTGCCCGCCCCCGGGCCGAGATCGACAACGTGGTCGGCGATCGCGATCGCCTCGGGCTTGTGCTCGACAACCAGCACCGTGTTGCCCTTGTCGCGCAACGCCAGGAGCAGATCGTTCATTTGCTGGATGTCGTGCGGGTGAAGTCCGACCGTCGGCTCGTCGAAGACGTAGGTGACATCGGTCAACGACGACCCGAGGTGGCGCACCATCTTCGTGCGCTGGGCCTCACCACCTGAGAGCGTGCCCGAGGGCCGATCGAGGCTGAGATAGCCGAGGCCGATCTCGAGGAACGATTCGAGCGAGTGTCGCAATGACTCCAATAACGGTGCAGCAGTAGGCTCGTCGAGCTTGCGAACCCACTCGGCGAGGTCGCTGATCTGCATGGCGCAGGCATCGGCGATGCTGATCCCCGCGACCTTCGAGGACCGGGCGCCATCGTTGAGCCGGGTCCCCTCACACTCCGGGCACCGGGTGAAGGTGACGGCCCGCTCCACGAAGGCCCGGATGTGCGGCTGCATGGCCTCTGGGTCCTTGGACAGCATCGACTTCTGGATCTTCGGGATGAGGCCCTCATAGGTGAGGTTGATTCCCTCGACCTTGATCTTCGTCGGTTCCTTGCGCAACAGGTCGTGCAACTCGCGTTTGGTGTAGGACCCGATCGGCTTGTCGGCGTCGAAGAATCCGCACGAACGGAAGATCCGGCCGTACCATCCGTCCATGCTGTAGCCCGGGACCTTCACGGCGCCCTCGTTGAGCGAGAGGGTCGCGTCATAGAGGGCGGTCAGGTCGAAGTCGTTGACGTTGCCGACGCCTTCACAACGCGGACACATGCCCCCGGTGACCGTGAAGGACCGGCGCTCCTTTACGGTCTCACCTCCCCGCTCGAGTGTCACCGCACCGGCTCCGCTCATCGAGGCGACGTTGAACGAAAATGCCTGTGGCGAGCCGATGTGCGGCTGGCCGAGCCGGCTGAACAGGATCCGAAGCATCGCGTTGGCGTCGGTGGCCGTGCCAAGAGTCGAGCGGATGTTCGCCCCCATCCGCTCCTGGTCGACGATGATCGCCGTCGTCAGCCCCTCCAGCACATCGACGTCCGGACGGTCCATTGTCGGCATGAAACCCTGCACGAACGAGCTGTACGTCTCGTTGATCATCCGCCGTGACTCGGCGGCGATGGTATCGAAGACCAGGGAACTCTTGCCCGAGCCAGAAACTCCGGTGAACACGGTCAGCCGGCGCTTGGCCAGGTCGACCGACACGTCCTTGAGGTTGTTGACGCGGGCGCCGCGCACGCGGATGAGGTCGTGGCTGTCGGCCGCAGGTCGTGTACTCACTGCGTGATCGTGCCATGTCTGGCGCGCGCATGGCGCGGGTCATCCCAATGCACAGCGGTGTCTGCGCGTGTGCGAGACACTGACCGAGAGCCTCTCCAGCCGTGCACCGGAAGGACTGCCCCCATGCGTGACGACCACAACACCGCCGTCCTCAACACCTATCGCTACCTGCGCCTGGCCACGCTCGCTGTCGTGGTCATGCTCGCCGTGTCGATCGGCGCCCAACGCCTGGCGGCCGGATGTTGGCAGACCTCGATCAGCGCCTACTACTTCACGGGGGCGCACAGCATCTTCGTCGCGTCGCTCTGCGCGATCGGAGCCTGTCTCATCGTGTATCAGGGCAACACCGACACCGAAGACGTCGTTCTCAACTTCTCCGGCTTTCTCGCCTTCATCGTCGCCATGGTCCCGACCACCCGCGAGGCCATCTGCGCCGGCCCGGCCCTGCCCGCGGCATACGACGTCTCCCCCGGCGTGCGCAACAACGTCTTGGCCGTCATCGTCGCCGGTGTCGTCTCCGAAATCGCCCGGGTCATCATTTCCCGCAACGCCGACCGTCTCCCGCCCAGCCTCTGGGCCCGCCGCGCGACACTCATCGGTTGGGCGCTGCTCGCCGTCGGTGCCCTCGGTTTCTTCGCCTTCCCGGACAACTTCACGGCCAAGGGCCACACGGTCGCGGCGGTGTCGATGTTCGTCGGCATCATCGCGGTCATCCTCCTCAATGCCCTGTCCGCCCAAGCCCACGACCGGTCGCGCAACTACGGGCCGGCCTACCGGGTCATTGCCGCGGTCATGGCCCTCGCACTCGCCGTGGTCATCGTCATCCGCCTGGTGATTCCCGGCTGGCTCCACATCGTCATCTGGGTCGAAGTCGTCCTCATCGCCGCGTTCGCCGCGTTCTGGATCGCGCAGACCGCCGAGCTGTGGGAGGTCGCCGACCGACGCGAGCTCGCTCCTACCTCGCGTGACCTCCCCGACCCCACCGGACGCTAGGAGCCTCGCGCGCACCCACCACCACCTCGTGTCACCTCGTGGTGCTAGTGGACGGCCCCCGTATGCCGCGCGGCTGGCAGGATGGCGGCCGTGGATGAGGCGTCGGCACGGGCGGCATACGCAGCCGACTCGGTGCGGGCACTGTTCGGCCGGCGGCTGCTCGGGCTGCCTGGCACCTACCTCCCCCATGTCGTACACCCCGGCCCGCGTCGCTGGGCCGGTCCCTGGCACTACTGGTGGCTCGCCCACGTCATCGACGGCCTCGTCGACGAGGCGCAGCGCGAGCAGCGCTGGGGTCGCAGCGATCGGGCCGCCACCGCGACGACCCTGGCCGACAGACTGCTACGCAGCATCCGGCTGCGCAATCTCGGGCGTTTCACGAATCACTACTACGACGACATGGGGTGGCTGCTGCTCGCCGCGCAACGCCTCAACGCTCTCCTGGCCGAGGCCGGACCGCACGCCGGGACGAGAACTCGTCGCCTGAGCCTGCAGGCGGGCCGGGTGCTGCGGCCCGCGGTGCTGCGAGGCCACACCGCTGAGCTTGGCGGCGGAGTGTTCTGGAACGACCACCACGACTTCAAGAACGCCCCCGCGACCGGACCGGCGGCCATCTTTCTGGCCCGGATCGGTGAGACCACTCAGGCGCGTGCATTGCTCGACTGGATGGACGATCATCTGCGAGACCCAGACACCGGGCTCGTCATCGATGGCATTCGCGTCGCCCCGGACGGTACGCAGACCCTCGTGCGCGACATCTATACCTATAACCAAGGCACTGTCCTGGGGGGCCTCGTCGAACTGGCCGAGCGGGGCGACCACGAGTGCGCCGCCCGAGCCGAGACCCTCGTAGCGGCCGTCGCGGCCCACTGCGCCGCGCCGGCAGCCACTGGCCACGCCGACACCGGCCCTCGCCTGCTGCGCACCCACGGCGACGGCGACGGTGGGCTCTTCACCGGCATTCTCGTGCGCTACCTCGCCCGTGCGGCGCGCTCGGAGGCGCTGCGCGGCCCGGCCAGAGCCACCGCCGCATGCCTGGTCTCCGACACCGCCGACGCCTGGTGGGCCGGTCGCCGTGCCGCGCCGGTGACGACCCCCAGGGGTATGCCGCCCGCTCGGGTCGCGATCTTCTCACCCGATCCTGCCGTCCCGGCGAGGGACAGCCAGCCGGACGGCATACCGGTGGAGTTGTCGACGCAGGTACAGGCCTGGATGACCCTCGAAGCGGCCGCGACCCTCACCTGACGGCAGCACCTCGATCAGCGTTTGTCGGCGGTGACGTCGGCGGTGAGGGCAGCCAGGATCTGCCAGTGCCGCACCAGGAAGGTGGCCTCATCCAGCCGCTTGCGGCGAAGCCACCCGGTCACCTCAGCGTTGCACTTGCTCGTGTTGCACGAGGGACAGACGGGGACGACGTTGTGGAGGGTGTATCGGCCGCCGCGCGAGATGGCCAGCACGCAGTCCTTCTGCAGCGGGCGGTCGCCGACCCCGCAGTAGGCACAGCCGCCCGTGCTGCCTGGTGCGCGTCATCCCCCCACCGTAACGACCGGCGGGACCGGCAGCCGGCTGCCACTCGGCGCGCCAGCCCGGATAGCTGTTGCGCGGTCCTGCTGCTGTGACAGTCTGCTCGTCATGAGCACAGCTGAGGGGTCTGTCGCCGCGCGCACCCCGCAGACGCCCGAGTCTCCCGAACAGAAGTCCTGGTATTGGTATGACTGGGCCAACTCGGCCTATGTGACCACCACCGCCACGGTGCTGTTCGCCCCCTACCTGACGTCGGTCGCGACGGCCGCCGCGTGCCCGACCCTCGCCGAAGGCGCCCGGTGCTCGACGACCTTGAGCGTGCTGGGGATCCCGGTCTCCCCCGGGTCCTTGGTCGCCTACACCGCGACAGTGTCGACCATCGTGTCGGCGATCATCCTCATCTTCGTCGGGGCGATTGCCGACCGCTCCGCCCACCCGACCAAACTCTTCGCCGGTTTCGCGTGGACCGGTGCCCTCGCGGCGGCCTCGATGGCGCTGGTGACCGGCACCAACTGGCAGCTCGGTGTGCTGCTGTTCATCATCGCGAACATCTGTCTAGGCTCTTCCCTGGTCATCTATGACTCGTTGCTCGTGCGCATCTCCACCCCCGACGAAAGAGACCGGGTCTCCTCCAAGGGGTGGGCGTTCGGCTACCTCGGCGGTGGTCTGCTGCTGGCCATCAACTTCGTCCTGGTTGCCAAACCCAGCCTGCTCGGGCTCGACCGCGGCGGCGCCGTGCGAGTCAGCCTGCTCATGGCTGGGTTGTGGTGGGCGGCCTTCACGATCATCCCGGTCCGCGGTCTGAGCAAGGTGACCGGCACTGTCGCCCCGCCCATCGCAGCCGGCCAAGGTGTCGTCGGCGGGACCCTGCGCCAGCTCCGCGAGACCTTCCGCGACCTGGCCATGCACTATCCACAAACCAAGCTCTTCCTGCTCGCATATCTGTTCTTCAACGACGGCATCCAGACCGTCATCGGCAACTCCAGCCTTTACGGCATCGAGGAGCTCGAGTTCTCTCAGGAGACGGTGCTGGGCATCTTCCTATTCGTCCAATTCGTCGCCTTCTTCGGGGCCATGTTCTTCGGCCGAGTGGCAGCCCGCATCGGCGCCTGGCGCACTGTGCTCGCCAGCCTCGGGGTGTGGACCGGGATCGTCACCGTCGCCTTCTTCGTGCCGGCTCGCTCGCTCATGCTCTTCCTTGCCCTCGCGTTCTTCATCGGCATGGTCCTGGGCGGCTCGCAGGCCCTCTCGCGCTCGCTCTACAGCCAACTCATCCCGCAGGGCAAAGAGGCCGAATACTTCAGCCTCTATCAGGCGATGGAGCGGGGCACGAGTTGGTTCGGCACCCTCATCTTCGGCCTCGTCTACCAGGCGACCTTGTCCTACCGGGCGGCGATCCTCGCGCTCATCGTCTTCTTCCTGCTCGGCGGCGTGCTGCTCTCCCGCGTCAAGATGCGCGACGGCATCATCGCGGCCGGCAATGAGGTGCCGCGCGTCGTCTGACGGCGCCATGTCCCGTCACATTTCCCGGGAACAAAGGCAACCATTCAGGCCGTTGAGACATCTGAGTACGTGAGCAGGGGGAAGCTCCGGGAGCCCTGCCGGTCCCTCCCACTCACGCGTCAGGAGGAAGCACCATGGCCGATCGCTCTCTCAAGGGAACCCGCCTTGGGTCCTTCAGCATGGAGTCCGACGTCAACGTCGTGCCCAGCGAGCGCCAAATCACCATCTACGTGTGTCCCCAGGGGCACCGGATCGAGTTGCCGTTCAGCATCGAGGCGGACATCCCGCCCACGTGGGAGTGCCGCTGCGGGGCGACCGCTCGACTGCTCGACGGCCCGGAGCCAGACACCAAGCCGACTCGGGTGCCGCGTACCCACTGGGACATGCTGCTGGAACGGCGTTCGATCCCAGAGTTGGAAGAGCTCCTGCAGGAGCGTCTGGAACTCCTGCGCACCGCTCGCGGCCAGACCACGAAACGCAGCGCCTGAGCCAGGTCGTCGCTACCGATGGTGGGAACGTAGCCACCCGGACACGCAGCAGCCCCCCCCCCCCCCCCCCCACCTCCCCCCCCGGGGAAGGTGACGGGTCAGTCTTGTCACTCGTCGACGATTTCGCCTTCGATGACCTCGTGGCCGTTCGGGCGTGGTCTCCCGCGATCGCGGCCCCCCGGTCCGGTCTGATCGCCGGGGCGAGCCGCCTCGGCGACCAGGCCACCCAGCAGCTTGCGGGTGACGATCGTCTCGAGCACAGCACGGGCCAAGGGGCGAGTCGTCGGCAGGATGAAGAAGAATCCGACGACGTCGGTGAGGAAGCCAGGGGTGAGCAGCAGCGTGCCCCCAACGAGCACGAGCGCGGCGTCGGTGAGTTGACGCGAAGGCATTCGACCCGAGCTGAGCGCCCGGGCCAGCGCCGACCACGTCCGCGCGCCCTCGCGCTTGACCAGCCAGGCCCCGAGCGCCGATTCAAGGACCAACAGAGCGAGCGTCGGCCAGCCACCGATCTGTTGACCGACCCAGACGATCAGGGCGATCTCGAGAGTGGGGACGACGAGCAGCGCGACCGTGAACACCCACGGCCATCGCCGTCGGCGACGGGCTGAGGTCACGCGCTGTGCCATCTGCCCTCCCGACGCCGGCGGGCCACCCGCCGGGCCCACGCGTCGAGCTGGCTGCCGCGGTGGGCGAAGCCCTGCTTGCCGACGTTGACGAAGGCCTCGGTGACGATATTGCCGCTCATCTTGGACTCGCCGATCTCCCGCTCCACGAACTCGATGGGCACCTCGACAGCAGTCAGGCCAGCCCGCACGAGAGCGACGGTCATGTCGACCTGAAAGCCGTAACCCGCCGAGCTCACAGCATCGAGATCCATCGAGCGAAGCGCCGACGCCCGGTAGACGCGATAGCCACCGGTGGCGTCGTTGACGGGCAGCCCGAGCATGACCTTGGTATAGAGGTTGGCTCCAACGCTCAGGGCCTTGCGGTGCAGCGGCCAATTGACAACCGAACCCCCCTTGACCCATCGGGCGCCGATGACCAGGTCGGCGCGCTCAGCGGCGCGCAGCAGGGTGGGTAACTGTTCGGGCTGGTGTGAGCCGTCAGCGTCCATTTCGACGGCAGCGTCGTAGCCGCGTTCCAGGGCCCATGCGAAGCCGGCCTTGTATGCCGCGCCGAGCCCCTGCTTGCCCGGCCGGTGCAGGACATGGACCTGAGCGTCGGAGGCAGCGAGGGCGTCGGCGACATCGCCGGTGCCGTCAGGGGAGTTGTCGTCCAGCACGAGGATGTCTGCCGACGGCACGGCGGCGCGCACTCGCGGCACGATGAGTGGCACGTTGTCACGCTCGTTGTAGGTCGGAATGAGCACGACAACGCGCTGCAGCGGCCCTCGGGTCTGGATGACGCTCATGTGATGGTTGAGTCCTTCCGACGCCGCGCCCTCATGGCGACGGAGTGTCCTAGCAGGGTGAGCAATACGAGAACCGCCACGTATTCCGGCAACGGCCCGAGGATCGTGGCGAGAGTCGCTGCGGAACGCAACGGCAGCTCACCGGTCAAGGCAGCCGACGTGAACAACGCGGTGGGCTGCCGTACGGTTCCGTCAGGGTGAATGAGCCCGCTCACCCCGACCGTCGACACGTGGACGACTGATCTCCCGTGCTCGATCGCCCGCAGCCGGGAGATCGCGAGTTGTTGCACTGACTCGTTGGTGAAACCGAACGTCGCGTTGTTGGTCTGCACGAGCAGCAGGTTGGCGCCTTCGGTGACATTCGCCCGCACGAGATCGTCGTTGGCTACTTCGAAGCAGATCGACGGCCCGGCGACGAGGGTGGCCTCGCCCGCGGTGCCCGCCCGGAAGAGCACGGGCCCAGGCCCGGCGACGAAGTCCCGTGCGAGCAGGTCGACCTGGGTGGAGAAGGTGCGCCAGAAGGCGCGATCGGGGATGTATTCGGCGAACGGCACGGGATGCTGCTTGACGTAGGAAGCCGCCGGGCCCGTTCTGGGAAGCCAGAGGAACGACACATTGGCGACCTCGGTGGTGGTGACGCGCAACCCCCCGAGGACGACCGGTGCCTCGGCGGCATCGGCCACCCGTTGGATCTCGGCCGCGGCGTCGGCGTTGGCCACCGGGTCAATGTCCGAGGCGTTCTCCGGCCAAACGACCAGATCCGGGTGCGGCTGCCCCGCGGCCCGCGCAGCGTCGAGCGCGTCGAGGGTCGTTCGCACGTGGTTGTCGAGCACCGCGCGTCGTTCGGCGTTGAAGTCCAAGCCCGGCCGCGGCACGTTGCCCTGCACGGCGAGCACCCGAGCCGTCGGGCCGTCGATCGGCAGCGGCACGGCATACCCGATCAGACCGACGACGATGGCGGCTGCGGCGGCCCGCAGTGCCGCGCGGCCCGTTCCGCGCCCCCGGGACCGGTATGCCGCCCAGCCAGCGGCGGCGAGCAGACCACCGGCCAGCGCCACGGCGAAGGTGACTCCCGGCGCCCCCGCCCAGGCGGCCAACCGGCCGAAGGGAGAATCCGACTGGCTGTGCGCCAGCCGGACCCACGGAAAGCCGCCATATGGGGTCCGGTCGCGCAGGGCCTCCTGGGCCACCCAGGCAAGAGCGATGACCAGCGGGCGAACCCGGCGGTCGCCGAACGCCGCGCAGACGGCGCCGAGCAGGCCGGCATACAGGGCTTGCAGGGTGGACAGGGCGGCCCACGGCAGGACGCCGAGGTAACTTCCCGACCAACTGAGGGACGGGACGAAGAAGACCAGTCCGAACGCCGTCCCCAGCGCGAATCCGGTCCGAGGCCGCACCCCCGAAGTCGCCAGCGCGAGGAGGGCGACCGCCACCGGAGCGAGCCACCACAGGTCGTAGCCGGGAAACGCCAGGCACAGTGCCGCTCCACCGGAGAGGGCGAGCAGCAGGCGAGGCACGAGTCAAACCTAGGCCAGCTCGCCTGCTGGCCAGACCACGCCATCAGCCGGAGCTTGCTCGGCGAGGCGGAGCTCATCGACCGAGGTGAGGGCACCTGGGCCCGCACATAGCAGTACCCGCGTCGCCCTTCGGACCAACCGGCGACTCGCAGGATGCGAGCCGCGCGATTGTTGTCTACTGAGTGACGCGGGCACTGCTGTCGTCCGCCACAGACGCGCGGTCTTCGGCCCCGCTCCTCGGGGAGGTGAGCCTGGTTGTGCGGCGGCCGCGCGCGCGGGCCACCGTGGACTCATTCTCCGAAGCGTTGCCGGGTCACACGACGACGGCCACCCTGGCGAAACAACACCCCGGAATTTACTCCCCCGCCCTGCCTTGTCAACTCGAACCTGACCTGCGCAAACGCGCATCTGCGCAGGTCAGCGGGGTGGACGAGTCCGGTGGGCATAACCGTGAATAACCGAGTCGACGGCGTGTCACTGCGGACACGCCGAGTCTCATTGTGGACACGCCGAGTCTCATGCGGACACGCCGAGTCGTGACCCGAGTGGTGCACCCGAGTCCTGGCGGGACCGTCAGGGGACGACGACGACGCCGCGCGCGGTCGTCGCCAGCAGCGCCGGCGTCAGGACCGCAGCGCTGGACTGCCCTGCCTCGGGCGTGCCACGGCAGATCACTCTGACCGCGAAGTCGATCTCGCGCGAGCGGCGGCCCACCCGCACGAGGGTGGCTTCGATCTCCAAGACGTCGCCTGCGCGGACCGGCGCATGGAACTGGACGTCGGAATACGCGGCGAAGAGCCCCTCGTCGCCGTCGGTGCGGATGCACAGCTCGGTCGCGACGTCGCCGAAGGCCGCCAGTGAGTATGCCCCGTCGACGAGATTGCCGGCATAGTGGGCATGGCTGTAGGGGACGTAGCGGCGGTGGGTGACGCTCATCCCGACCTCGGGTGCGCTCATGATGCCTTCCTTCGCGTCGTCGTATGGCTGTCGGGGACCAGGGCGTGCACGAGATAGCTCGCAACCTCACTGGGCGTCGTGCCCCGTCCGAAGATCCGGTCGACGCCCAGGCGCTGTTCGGACCCTTCCTCGAACCGGGGACCGCCGACCACGAGCAGGGGCACCTTGCCGGCGGGATAGGCCTCGCGGAAGGCGGCCGTCATCTGGCTGACATTGTGGATGTGGACGTCTTTCTGGGTGACGACCTGGCTGACCAGGACGGCGTCCGCTTTGGCCGCGCGGGCCTTCGCGACCAGGTCGGGCACGAGCACCTGGGCACCGAGGTTGACCACCCCCATCTCGGCGTAGTACTCCAGACCCTTCTCCCCGGCGAACCCCTTGATGTTGAGGATGGCATCGATGCCGACGGTGTGCGCGTCGGTGCCGATGCAGGCGCCGACGACCACAAGGCGCCGGCGCAAGCCGCGCTTGATCTGCAGGTTCACCTCCTTGGGCGACAGCAGCGCGAACTCGCGCTCCTGGACGTGGACCGCATCCAGGTCGACGAGATGGTTGGACGAGCCATAGACGACGAAGAAGGTGAAGTCCGGCCCGATCGCCTTCGCGTGCACCACGAGAGCCGGGTCCATGCCCATCTTGCGGGCCAACTGCAGCGCAGCGCCCTCGGCGAGTTTGTCGCAGGGCAGCGGCAGCGTGAACGACACCTGGATCATGCCGTCTCCGGTCGTGTCGCCATAGGGGCGGACGATCTGCGCGGCGGCCGCGCGCGGTTGTTCGCGCAGGTGTTTGCGGTTGGTCACCGGGTGGCTCCCGTCTCCAGCAGGGTGGTGGCCGGGTTGTCATAGCCGTCGGCCTTCAGCACGACACCATCGAGACCCTTGCCCCGGTCCGGCGGACGTTTCATGAGACCGAACGTCCCGTCAGCGATGGCAGCCAGCAGCGGCGGGTATGCCGCGTCTGCTCGGCCGCGCTCGGCCCCCGCCCTCCCCTGGTCGGTGGTGATGCGTTCGAGCAGCTCGACCGCCTCGGCGAGCACAGCGCGGGCCCGGGTCTGGATGACACCGTTGCGTGGTGGATGGAAATCCTCCCGCAGACCCCCCGCTGCATCCAGGACATAGCGGACGTTCTGCAGGGCCAGGTCGCGGTCGGACAGGAACGGCGTGACGACGGCCTCGGTCATCATCCCGACGAGCAGGATCCCTTGCCCGGTCAGCGTCCCGGCAAGGTTGAAGAAGCCGTCGAGCAGATAGCCACGGAAGACGTCGCCCGTCATGTGTTTGGTCGGCGGCATCCACTTCAGCGGCGCATCGGGGAAGAGGGTTCGGGCCAACAGCGCGTGGGCGAGCTCGAGGCGGAAACTGTCGGGGATCGCGGGATTGATCTCGAAGGCGTGCCCGAGGCCCAGCTGCCAATCGGCCAGGCCGGCCTCCTTGGCGAAGTACTCATTGAGCAACTGGCTCACGGTGACCGTGTGGGCCGCTTCCACGGCGTCCGCGGTCGTCAGGTAGTTGTCCTCGCCGGTGTTGATGATGATGCCGGCGCGGGCGTGGATCTGACGGCTGAAGCGTTGGTCGACGAAGGTGCGAATCGGGTTGATGTCGCGGAAGAGAATGCCGTACATCGAGTCATTGAGCATCATGTCGAGCCGCTCCAGACCCGCCAACGCCGCGATCTCGGGCATGCACAGCCCCGACGCGTAGTTGGTCAGCCGGATGTAGCGCCCGACCTCGCGGCTGGTCTCGTCGAGCGCAGCCCGCATGAGCCTGAAGTTCTCCTGGGTGGCGTAGGTGCCCGCGAAACCCTCGTGGGTGGCCCCCTCGGGCACGTAGTCGAGCAGGCTCTGGCCGGTCGACCGGATGACGGCAATGACGTCGGCGCCGGCGCGGGCGGCGGCCTGTGCCTGCGGGATGTCCTCGTCGATGTCGCCGGTCGCGACGATGAGGTAGATCCAGGGGGTCTGCGCGGGGTCGCCGTGGCGGCGGATCAGGCGCTCGCGGGTGGCTCGCTGCCGGTCGATCGTCCGGATGCCGACCGCCACCGCTGCTCGGGCGGCTCGCTGCGCGGCCTGCGCGGCCTTGCCCTCGGGCATCGTGAAGGTGACCGAGTCGCTGGCCGAGGCCTGGGCGAGGGTGATCAGGTCGGGTGCCGCCCGGCGGCGCAGGGCATCGAAGACGGGGGTGGTGACCCCGTCCTGGAGACCGACCTGGGCGCGGACGGCGTCGACGAGGTGGTTGACCCAGGGCTGGCCCTCGTGGTCGGCTCCGCGCAGGCCGGCCAGGCGCAGAGTGGCCCGCTCGACCGACACGGTCGTCTGGGTAGTGGCAAGCCGCACGACGGGCTCCCCCGCCTGACGCGCGAGTCGTCGGGCGGCGCGGACCTGGCCGGCGTCGAGGTGGATGAGCGGGCTGCTGGGCACGTCTCCAGCCTATCAGAGACCGCGAATCTTACGGCTGACAGGTGATACTGCCGCAAGATCCTCGGCCAACGTCTGGCCAGGAGTGAAACTTTGCTCTTTGGGTGCTGGAGCCACTGCCGCTGAGCCACTGCCGCGGGGCGGGAGGGGCTCATCAACCCAGTCGTCCCTCGAACAGCCCGCGAACCGCCGCGTTGCGCCGCAGCAGGCTCATCGCGTATGCCGCATGGCCCGGCACGTAGCCGTTGCCGATGAGCATCCGGACGTCGGCCGCCAGGCCCTCCGCGCCGAGGGCCGCCGCCGCGAACGACGTCGCCATCGAGAAGAAGATGATCGTCCCCCCCTCGGCGGTTGCCAGGATCGCCGGTTGCTCGCAGCCGGGCACGTCGACGCAGACGACGGTGACGTCGCAGGTGCCGCCCGCCGCGTCGAGCGCCGACGCGAGCCCCAATGGCGATCGGGCGTCGGCAATGACGATGTGATCCGCCAGGCCCGTCGGTCGCAACACCTGCGCCTCGCCTTCGAACGGCACGACCGCCACCAGGCGCCCCGCGCCTGCCTCCCGGGCTGCCGCAAGCGACAGCGAGCCCGACTTGCCCGCGCCACCGAGGACCAGGACCGACGGGGGCGCCGGGTCGGCGGACTCCAGCCGCCGCGCGGCATACTCGCTGACCACCCGGCGGACGAGGGCGGGAGCTCCGCACACGTCCATGACCATGAGCGACAGCCGGGGGTCAAGGTCCGCCGGGATGACCGCGGCGATGGAGCGCTCGAAGAGGATGGCGTGTCCGGCCGCGGGGACCTGCTCGGACAAACCGTCCCAGCGGGCCAGGCCGTCGGTAATCACGAGCGGGGTGAGCGACAGCGAGACCAGGGTGGCGATCCGGTCGCCGGGGCGCAGGCCCAAGGGGTTCTCCGGGCCGACCTCCTCGACCGTGCCGATGAGCATGCCCCCCGACCCCGTGACGGGGTTCTGCATCTTCCCGCGCTCCGCGACGATCGCGAGGACCTCGTCGCGCAGGCGCGACCCATCGATCGACCCGTCCGCGCGGCTGTGTTTCTCGGCAAGCTGACGATACGAGGCGGCGTCGAGGTTGAGGGTGTCGACGGCGACCCGGACCTCCGACGGCCAGATCTCGGCACGAGCGTCGAGGCGACGCGCGGCCTGCGGCAGGGTGATCGCCTCCCCCGTCGGCTCGAGGACCCGGTGCAGTCCGACCGGTGAGGGATCGCTGGCGGGGGGCTCGGCGGGACGATTGGCGGCTGAAGTGGCCGAATGACTCACGAACTTCTCCTCTCAGGGTCCGATCAGCGCAGATTCTGTCGTGTCAACTGGCGCAGACCGGAGATCTTCCTGTATTCTGTCACTATGACGCCAGTTCTGGAACAACCCTACGACTACCGGATGCGGACCCTCGTCGAGCCCGACTGGACGCGGCTGCCCGGGTGGCGCGCGGTGACCGAGGCACAGTGGCGCGATGCCCAGTGGCAACGCAGTCACTGCGTCAAGAACGTCCGCCAACTCCGGGAGCTCATGGGCGAGCTGCTCACCGACGACTTCTATGCTGACCTCGAGCGCGACCAGGCCGAGCGAGCGACGATGTCGATGCTTGTCACTCCGCAGATGCTCAACACCATGGTTCCGGCAACAGGCGAGGGCAAGGAGTCCGGTGCTGACGGCATGCCGGCCGCCGGCACGGCATACACGGCTGCCTTCTATGCCGACCCGATCCGTCGCTACATGCTGCCGACCTTCTCCGACCGGCGCACCGACTGGCCGAGCCACCCCAAGTCCTCACGCGACTCCCTGCACGAGCACGCCATGTGGGCGGTCGAGGGCCTGACCCACCGCTATCCGACCAAGGTGCTCGCCGAGTTGCTGCCGACCTGCCCGCAATACTGCGGCCACTGCACCCGGATGGACCTCGTCGGCAACTCGACCGCCCAGGTCACCAAGCTGAAGTTCGGCATGAAGCCCGTCGACCGCCATCAGGCGATGCTCGACTACCTCGCCGCCACGCCCAGCGTCCGGGACGTCGTCGTGTCAGGCGGCGATGTCGCCAACCTGCCGTGGAAGAACCTCGAGGCGTGGCTCGACAAACTGCTGGAGATCGAGAACATCCGAGACATCAGGCTGGCGACCAAGGCGCTCATGGCCCTGCCGCAGTACTGGGGCTCCCCCGACGTCGTGGAGGGTGTCGGCCGGATCGCCGCCAAAGCCCACGCTCGCGGGGTCCACGTCGCCATCCACACGCACGTCAATCACGTCAACTCGGTCACCCCGTTGGTCGCCGAGACCGCCCGCGCGCTGCTGGACGTGGGCCTGTTCAACATCCGCAACCAAGGTGTGCTGCTGCGCGGGATCAACGACTCCCCCGATGACCTGCTCGACCTCAGTTTCGCCCTGCAGGACAACGCGGCGATCACTCCCTACTACTTCTACATGTGCGACATGATCCCGTTCAGCGAGCACTGGCGACTGTCGCTCGCCGAAGCCCAGCACCTGCAGCACGCGATCATGGGATATCTGCCCGGCTTTGCTACCCCCCGGATCGTCTGCGACGTGCCGTTCGTCGGCAAGCGCTGGGTCCACCAGGTCGAGGAGTATGACCGCGAGCACGGGATCTCCTACTGGCGCAAGAACTACCGCACGTCGATCGAGGCGGCCGACGTCGATGCCCTCTCGCGGGAATACGTCTACTACGACCCGATCTACACGCTGCCTGAGGCCGGTCAGCAGTGGTGGGCCCGCGAGAGCGACGCCGCGGCTGCGCACGCTGCGGCGTTCGACGCGGCGGCGCTCAGTCGCCTGGCCTCCGCCGAGGCGCTGGTCTGACCGGTTCGTAGTCCCGCTCGCGCAGCCATCGGGTGGCCAACCGGTAACGGATCGTGGAGGCCGGCCAGATGGCGATGTTGCGCCCGCGCTCATCCAGATACCACGACTGGCAGCCCGACCCCCACACCGTATGCCGCGTCCGCGCCGCCACCCAGCGACCGAACCGGTCCTGGGCATCGCGGGTGACCGTGTGGGGCCCGGCGTTCTGCGCGCGCCTCAGGCCCGCGAGGATGTGCTCGATGGCCGACTCGATCATCAGCAGCACCGAGTTGTGTCCTAGGGCGGTGTTGGGGCCGAGCAGCAGGTAGAGCTCTGGAAAGCCGGCGACCTCGATCCCCAGATGGGTGCTGCGTCCGTCCGCCCAGTCCTCGGCCAGCCGCCGACCGCCCACACCCCGGATGTCGATGCGCAGGAAGCTGCCCTGCAGGTCGAAGCCGGTTGCCAGCACGAGCGCGTCGACCTCATGGCTGGCTCCGTCGAGACTGACCAGGGCGTGGGGGTCGACCCGGGTGATCGGTGCGCAGACGAGCCGGACGTCGGCTCGGGCGAACGTTGGCCAGTAGTCATCGGAGAGCAGCACGCGCTTGCACCCGAGGGCGTAGTCGGGCGTGAGCGCAGCCCTGGTCGCGGGGTCCGGGACCGCCTCGGCGAGCCGGGCCAGCGCCTGCCGTTCGACCGCCCGACGGGCTCGCTCCAGGCGCCCGAAGCCGAGCAGCCGAGACTCCAACTTCGCGAAGGTACGCCAGCGCATGAGCCGCGCTACGGCTGGGATACGCCGGTAGCCCTGCCGACTGCCCGGTGACCAGGCTCGGTCGCCCCTGGGCAAGATCCAGCTAGGAGTGCGCTGGAATACGACAAGCTCGCCGACCCGGTCTGCCAGGGCCGGCACCAGTTGCACCGCCGAGGCGCCCGTGCCGACGACGCCGACCCGCAAGCCGTCGAGCCCGTCGTCGGCAGGCCAGTCGGCCGTGTGCACCACGGCCCCGGCGAAGTTCGCCAAGCCGGCGATGTCGGGCCGGCGCGGGACGTGCAGGCCGCCCACGCCGAGCACGAGCCCCTGGGCCGTCCACTCGCGGCCGTCGGCGACGATCACCCGCCACCGGTCGCCCTCCCAGGTGGCCGAGGTGACATCGGCTCCGAGGACCAGGTGGGGTCGCAGGGCGAAGCGGTCGACGCAGTCGCGCAGGTAGTCCCAAATCTCGGCGGCGGGGGCGAAATCGCGGCTCCAATCGGTCTTCGGCGCGAAGCTCAGCGAATACAGCCGGCTCGGCACGTCGCAGGCGCACCCCGGATACCGGTTGTCCCGCCACGTGCCGCCGACATCCTCGGCCTTCTCGAGGATCAGGAAGTCCTCGATCCCCTCCTGGCGCAGGCGGGCCCCCATCGCCAGGCCCGAGAACCCGGCTCCGACGACGATGACACGCAGGTGCGACACAGGCGGAGTATGCCGCCCGCCTCCGGCCAACGCCCAGTTGCCGAGCGGTGTCCTGCGACACATGCCCGCCGGGCGGACCGACGGAGCGCCGCCTGCGGCGCGGGCGTACGGTGCCACCGTGAGTTCGCAGACCAGTGCCGCACCACCGCACCGCGGCGGCTCGCCGGCGCTGGTCTATCTGCTGGCGGCCCTGACGATGATCGGGCCGTTCACCGTTGACGCGATCTTTCCGGGCTTCCCGCAGATCCAGGCCGACTTCGCTGTCGGGCCGGTGAGCACGCAGCAGATCCTGTCGGTCTATCTGCTGTCCTTTGCGGTGATGAGCTTGCTTCATGGGCCGCTGTCGGATGCCCTCGGGCGGCGACCCGTCATCGTCGGAGGTCTACTGCTGTATGCCGCGACCGCCGTCTTCTGCGCGCTGGCTCCGTCGATGGGCTGGCTGCTCGTGGCCCGCGCGCTGCAGGGCGTGGTGGCCGGCGCAGGGATGATCGTGGCCCGGACCATCGTGCGCGACCTCTACGCCGGCGATGCTGCTCAGCGCGCGATGTCGAGGATGTCGATGGTCTTCGGAGTGGCTCCGGCGATCGCCCCGGTCGTCGGTGGGTGGCTGCTCGGCTGGTCGACGTGGCGAGCCGTGTTCTGGTTCCTCGCGGCCTTTGCCATCGCGCTGCTGGTGGCGGTGCTCGTAGCGCTGCCGGAGACCCACCCCGCCGGCAAGCGGATCCCGCTGGCCGCCGGCAGCCTCGTCACGGCGCTCGTCGACTCGGTGCGGATGGCTGGCGTGCGGCGATTGCTCGCGGTGTCCTCGCTCAACTTTGCGGGCCTGTTCACCTACATCAGCGCTGCCCCGGCCATCGTCGTCGACCATCTCGGGCTGGGTCCGGGCGATTTCGGCTATCTGTTCGTGCCGACCGTGGCGATGATGATCCTCGGGTCGTGGCTCAGTGGGCGCTTCGCGGGCAGGATCGGCGGGCCGCGGTTCCTGACGATCGGCTTCGCGGCGGCGGTGCTCGGTGGGGTTGCCCAGCTCGCCCTGCTGGCACTGGGCCTGGAAAGCCTGCCGTGGGTGCTTGTCGGGCCGATGCTCACCGGGCTGGGGATCTCACTGGTCTTCCCTATCGTCACGCTCGTGCTGCTCGAGGAGCGACCTCGGCACCGGGGCACGGTGTCGTCCCTGCAATCGTTCGCCAACACTCTGCTCAATGCCGTCGTCGCCGGGGTCTTGGTGCCGATGGTCAGCGCCGACCTGCTGACCCTGACCGCGCTCGCGCTTGGCTTCAGCGTCAGCGGATGGCTGGTCTGGGCGAGACACCACCGGGTGGCTCACCCGCAGATCGTCGTTCCCCCGGACCCGGCATCCTACGAGCCGACCGACCGGCTCTGAACGGGGCTCAGCGCTTGGCGCCCTTGGCGTCCTTCGCCTCTGTGGCGTCTCGGCCGTCGGAGCCCAGGACCGGCCTTCCCTCCCACGCGGTCGAGAGCACGACGGTCGTGCGGGTCTGCACGTGGGCAGCGGCCCGTAGCCGCGCCAGCAACTCCTCGAGGTCCAGCGGGGTCGCGACGCGCACCTTCGTGATGTAGTTGAAATCGCCCGCGACCGAATGGCACGACTCGATCTCCGAGAAGTGGCTGATCCGCTCGGGGATGTCGTCGGGCGCAGCCGGATCCAGCGGTGACAAAGAGATGTATGCCGTGAGCGGCAGCCCGACCTGGGCGGGGTCGACGATCGCCTGATAGCCGTGGATGACCCCGCGTTCCTCAAGTCGGCGGACGCGCTGATGAACCGCGGACGTCGACAGGCCCGTGGCCTTGCCCAGGTCCGTGTAGCTCATCCGGCCGTCGACGGCGAGAAGCTGCACCAAGAGCCGGTCGAGTTTCTCCATGAGCGCAGCCTACGCATTCGCGCTGACGGGCGCGCCGGCGCCGCGGGACGATGGGACGATGGCAGGTATGACCGCCGACGGACGCCTGCTCTTGCTGGATTCGGCCAGCCTCTACTTTCGGGCCTTCTACGGGGTGCCGGATCAGCGTGAGACTCCCGCCGAGCCCCCGACCAACGCCGTGCGCGGGTTCCTCGACATGCTGTCCACCCTCATCGACCGGCATCGGCCGACCCACCTGGCCGCCTGTTGGGACAACGACTGGCGCCCGCAGTTCCGGGTGCAGGCCATCCCGACCTACAAGAGCCATCGGCTGGCTCCCGGCTCGGACCCGAACGCTCCGGGTGGGGTTGCCGGGGCGGGGGCGGGATCTGCCGCCCCAGGGGCGACGACGGAGGAAGCTCCGGACGATCTCGCGCCCCAGGTGCCGGTCATCGGCGATGCCCTGCGTGCCGTCGGCCTGGCCCGGATCGGGGTCGACGGTTACGAGGCCGACGACGTCATCGGAGCCCTCGCCGACCGGTATGCCGGCCGCTTGGCGATCGACGTCGTCACCGGAGACCGCGACCTCTTCCAACTGGTCGATGACACCCGCCAGGTGCGGGTCGTCTACACCGCCCGGGGTGGGGTGCGCGATCCCGACCTCGTCGACCAGGCCTATCTCGCCCAGCGCTACGGCGTGCCCGACGGCGCTGCCTACGCCGACTTCGCGGTGTTGCGCGGTGACCCCTCCGACGGTCTGCCCGGGGTCGCCGGGATCGGCGAGAAGTCGGCGGCGGCGCTGCTGGTGACGTTCGGCTCGCTGGCCGGTATCCGGGCTGCGGTCGACGGCGGCGATCCCCGGATCAAGGGGGCCCAACGCACCCGGCTGGAAGCCGGGACGGCATACCTGGATGTCGCGCCTCGGGTCGTGCATGTGGCGACCGACGCGCCGTTGCCCGAGCACGACCTGCGCCTGCCGACGGCCGTCGCCGATCCCGTGCTGCTCTCGCGGCTGGCCGTTGACTACGGCCTGACCAACCCCTTCAACCGGCTGTTGGGAGCCCTCGGGCTCGGCTGAGCCTCAGTCGGCGAGGGCGAGCAGCTCGGCGAGGGCGTCGTGGAGATGGCGCGGTAGGTCCTCATAGTGGGTGACGATGTCCTTGCATATCGTGGCGCTGAACACCATCCGGTCGCCTAGGCTCTGGCCGCCGATGAGCAGCCCGCTGCCGGTCGACAAGAAGCCGTAGACGACGTATCGCTGCATCTCGGCGCCGCCGTAGAACGGCTTGTCCTTGGGGCCCTTGACGTTGGACACGGACACGTTGAACGTCTTCGGGACGTACTGTCCGGGGATGAAGGACATGACCTTCATCATGGGGCCGAGGGTGAACGACGGCATCCACTCGCTCGCGCGGCGAGTGAGGTGGGTGGGGAGACCGTCCCAGTTGGCCTTGGCCGACAGCGCCGTCTCGCGGGCGAACTTCAGCCGCTCCATCGGGTCAGCCAAGTGGGTGGCCAGCGGCTGGAACAGCATGAAGATGTGGTTGGCGAAGCGTTCCTTCTCATCGCCGCTGCGCCAGGAGACAGGCGTCGAGGTGATGAGCGGGCGGTCGATGATCCCGCCGTTCTCGGCCATATAGGCACGCAGAGCGCCAGCGGTGATCGCCAGGGCCGCGTCGTTGATGGTGCCCCCGACGATCTTGCCGACCTTGCGCAGATCGGCCAGCGCGAAGTCGTAATAGACCAGGCCGAGGTTGGCGGTCACCGTGCCGTTGAACGGGGACATCGGCGGGGCCAGCGACGGCAGGAAGGGCCCGACCTTCGGCTCGCCGGGGCCCCGACGCTTGTTGGCCAACGCGGTGATCGGCTTGCTCAGCTCACCAGGGACGATCCGAGCCAGGCTGTCGGGCACGAAACCGGGGCCGTCGCTGCGCAGCTTGCCGGCTGCCCATTTGATGGCGTCAGCCTGCAAACGCAGTCCCTTGGCGGGCTTGTTCATCAGGCCCAGCAGCCCACGGGCGAACATCTCGGCTCCACCGCCGCGCGGCTCTGCGCTCATGGGCACTTCGGGCAGTTCCTCGCTCGGGTGGTCGGAGAGCTGGTCGAACAGCATCCACAGCACCGACCCGTCGGCCAGGCCATGCGTCATCTTGATGACGTAGACGAAGCGGCCGTCTTCGAGTCCTTCGATGACGAAGATCCGCCACATCGGCAGGTCTCGCGGCAGCAGGGTGCCCATGATCTTGTCGATCACCGCGTGCAGCTGGGCCTGGGTGCCGGGACGCGGAAGCCGGATGCCGACCACGTGCTCATGCAGGTCGACTGGCCCATCGACCCAATAGCGCCCGTCGATGCCCAGCGGCGCGCCGTGCAGGCGCCAGCGCAGCACCGGAAGCCTGGTCAGCCGGTCGGCAACTCGGGCCCGCAGGAAGGCGACCTCGTCGCGCGGCTCGGCCCGCTTGTCGAAGAAGGCGATCCCGGCAACGTGCCCAGTCGTTCGCCCGGTGTCCAGGGACAGGAACATCTCGTCCAACCCGGTGAGCTGCTGCATCGCGACTCCTTGTGTGACCGTGTGATGTGATGATCAAGGCTTTGACAATAGCCCAGCCGGGTCACTGCCGCATCTGCTCGCGCGCACAGCAGAACCGTCAATCGATACGATCGGCGGCGACGACCCCCCGCATCACCGCGTCGGCGGCCCTACGGGCCTTCGTCGTCAGGGCCGGGTGCCCGGCAGCGTCACCGATCTGGCCGAGCAGGTCGACGACTTGTTTGCAACGCCGGACGAAGTCGCCGGCCGCGAGATCCGAACCGCGCAACACGGCGTCCAATGACTGGCCGCAGGCCCAGCGGTGGATCATCCACGCGATCCCCCCGTCCGGTGGTGAGCTCGCCGGCAGACCGTGCCCGCGTTCCTGCTGCTCGATCTGCGACCACAGCTGAGCCATCGCCACCAAGGCCTCCTGGACGTCGCTCGATGGCATTCGCGGGGTGACGTCTGCCCCCTCGCGGCGCGGCTCGTGGATGAGCGCTGAGACAACCGCTGCCAGTCCTGCGGCGTCGAGCCGGTTCCACACGCCGCTGCGCAGACATTCGGCGGCGAGCAGGTCTCGCTCGCTGTAGATCCGGCGCAACTGCGATCCGGCCTCGGTCACCGCGGCACCGCCCCCGCTGAGATACCCGCGAGCCTCGAGCAGCTCACATATCCGGTCGAAAGTGCGGGCGACCGAGTTGGTCCGACCCTCGACCTGGCGGACGAGGCCGTCGGCCTCCCGGCGCAGCCGCCACCACTTCTCCGCCCACCGGGCGTGATCCTCACGCTCGGGACATCCATGGCACGGGTGGGCTCGCATCGTCCTGCGCAACTCGGCGAGCTGGGCCCCGACCGGGCCATCAGGACCGGAGGCGGTGGGGTCACCGTCATCGACCCGCTCGGTGGCATCCGGCGAGCCGGGATGAGCCTCCCGATACGGCTGGTGGGCGACCGCGACCCGCAGGGTGGCCGCGAGATCCCGACGGGACTTCGGGCTGCGTGGGTTGAAGGTCGCCGGGACCCGCACCGTGAGCAGCGGCGCCACCGGCGTCGGCACGTCGATCACGGTAAGCCGACGCAACTGCTTGTCTTCGGTCACGACGGCCGGCGATCCCGGATGTCCAGGCCCGCCTCGACCCGCGGCAACGACAACCGCATACCCGGCACGCCGACCGCCGGGCACCTTGATGACGTCGCCCGGGCGAAGCGCCTCCAAGGACAGCTGGGCAGCCGCCCGGACGGAGGCCGAACGGGACTTGGCCGCCCCCTTCTCCAGGTCACGAAGCTGCGCCCGCAACGCGGCATACTCGGCGAAGTCGCCGAGATGACAGCTCAGCTGGGCGGCATACTCGTCGAGTTGTCGCTCGCTGCGGCGGATCGCCCGGCTGATCCCGACGACCGAACGGTCGGCCTGGAACTGGGCGAACGACGTCTCCAGGACCTCCCGGGCGCGGTCGCGTCCCACAGTGGCGACAAGGTTGACGGCCATGTTGTAGGTGGGCCGGAAGCTCGAGCGCAGCGGATAGGTTCGGGTCGAGGCCAGGCCGCCGACGGCGAGCGGGTCCAGCCCGCTGGACCACAACACGACCGCGTGTCCCTCGACGTCGATCCCCCGACGTCCCGCTCGCCCGGTGAGCTGGGTGAACTCGGCCGGGGTGAGCCCGGCATGGGTGTCGCCGTTGAACTTCACCAGCCGCTCGAGGACCACCGTCCGGGCGGGCATGTTGATGCCCAACGCCAGAGTTTCGGTGGCGAAGACGGCGCGGATGCGCCCAGCGGTGAAGAGCTCCTCGACGATCTCGCGGAAGGTCGGCAGCATGCCGGCGTGATGCGCTGCGAAGCCTCGCTCCAAGCCGTCCACGAACTCCCAATAGCCGAGCACGGCGAGGTCTTCGTCGGCCAGCCCCTCGATGCGTTCCTCGACGAACCGCCGGATGCCCAGACCGTCATCCTGCGGGACGAGGCGCAAGCCGCGGGCCAGCAACTGCCCCACGGCCGCATCGCAACCGTTGCGGCTGAAGATGAAGGTGATGGCCGGCAACAGTCCCTCGCGATCCAGTGCCTCGATCACCTCGGCCCGGCTCGCCCCCACCCCAGCCCGTATGCCGCGGGCCGGGCGCCCACCCCTGGGGCCGTGCTCAAGGCGGCCACCGCCACCGCGCCGGCCCGACGAGTCCAGCACCATCGCCCGCTCGACCGAACGGATCCGCTGCAGCAACTCGGGGTTGACCACGGCCTGCCCGTCGACGGAGCCTGCAAGCGGATCGTCGGGGGGAGCCTCGACAAAGAGATCCATGAGGCTCTTGCCCACCATCATGTGCTGCCACAGGGGCACTGGCCGATGCTCGGACACCACGACATCGACATCGCCACGCACCTCCCCCAGCCACTGCCCGAACTCTTCGGCGTTGGACACCGTCGCCGACAGCGACACGACGCAGACGTCCTCGGGCAGGTGGATGATCACCTCTTCCCAGACGGCCCCGCGGAATCGGTCGGCGAGATAGTGCACCTCGTCCATGACGACATACCCGAGGCCGCGCAAGGTCGGCGAGGCGGCATACATCATGTTGCGCAATACCTCGGTCGTCATCACGACGATCGGGGCCTCGCCGTTGAGCGAGGTGTCTCCGGTGAGCAGTCCGACCCGGTCGGCGCCGTGCACCCGTGCCAAGTCGGCATACTTCTGGTTGGACAGGGCCTTGATCGGCGTCGTGTAGAACGCTTTGCGGCCCCGCGTGAGCGCCAGATGGACCGCGAACTCCCCGACGACCGTCTTGCCGGCACCGGTCGGAGCGGCAACGAGCACACCGCGGCCGTCTTCGACGGCGTGACAGGCAGCCAGCTGGAAGTCGTCCAGGGGAAAGTCGAGCCGGGCCGCGAAGGCGGCCAGCTCGCTCACGGCGCGACGACCCGCAGCGCGCCCGGGACGATCTCGAGATCAACCGGAAGCGGCAGGAAGTCCTCCCCGTCGGCTTGGGTGTCGATCCCCTCGGCCTGCAACCGCACCCGTCGCCCGCGCAGGATCTCGACCGCGGGATGGGCGACATGACTGCCGGAGAAGACCTTGGGGAGAATCTTGAGGAACTCGACGCGTCCGATGTGGTGCAGGATCATCACGTCGAACAACCCGTCGGTCATCGACGCATCGGGACACACCTTCATCCCGCCGCCGAACGAGCCGCCGTTAGCCACCGCGACGAGCATCGCCTCGGTGTTACGGCGTTGGTCGTCGACCTGCACCGTGTAGGGGATGCCTCGAAAACGGGGCAGTTCCAGGGCGACTCCGGCCAGGTAGCGCCCCGTGCCATGCAGCAACGGCAGCGACCGGACCCGGGCGTTGACGAGGGTGTCGAAGCCGCCGCCGAGCACGCCCAACCACCAACGCTCCCCCAGCGGTGTCGAGCTTCGTCCGGCGTCGATGGCCGAGGTCTGACCGGCGGTGATGAGGCGGGCGATCGCGGCCACGTCCCGAAAGGGCATCCCGATGCTGCGGGCGTTGTCATTGCCGGAGCCGGCCGGGATGACGACGAGCGGGATGTCGGTGCCGGCGCAGGCGTTGACCCCCTGATGGACGGTGCCGTCGCCCCCGACGACGGCGAGGACGTCGATCGTGCCCGAGCGGACGATGGCCCGGCTGCGCGCGCGAGCCTGCTCGGCGCTGGACGCCGGGACGTCAAGGACGATGTGTCCGGCGTCGGCGAGATGGGCGCGTAGCCGGTCGGCCATGGCCAGGGCCTTCCCGCGACCGGCACGCGGGTTGGCCAGCACGCCGACACGTCGAAGAGCCGGGGACGGTGAGGTCACAGGCGGAGGTTACAGGGCCGAGGCCTCGTCGTCAGCGACCTGCAGCCATTCGACCGAGGCGTCGGCCTTCGCCCGACGGCGATCGATCAGCCACGCGATGCCGACCGCCAGGAAATAGAGGGCAACCATGGGCAGCGCCATGAGGATCATCATCCACGGGTCCGGGGTGGGCGTCATGACGGCCGTGAACAGGAAGCACAAGAAGACCGCGACCCGCCACCCCTTGATCATCACCGCCGCGGGCAAGACGTGGGCGACGTTGAGCCCGACGAGGAACACCGGCAGCAGGAAGCCGAACCCGAAGGCGAGGATGAACTTGAGGACGAAGCTGAGGTAGATGTCACTGCCGAGGATGTTCGACGCCGAGGCCGGGGCGAACCCGAGGAGCACCTCGACGGCCTTGGGCAGCACCAGATAGGCCATCCACGCGCCGGCGAGGAAGAGCGGGACCGCCGCGGCCACGAACGCGACCGAGAGCCGCTTTTCACGGCCGGTCAGCCCCGGCATGATGAACGCCCAGATCTGCCACAGCCAGACCGGTGACGCCAGGACGATGCCCACGAAGATGCTGACGAAGATGAAGATCGAGAAGGCGTCGGTCGGCGTCGAGAAGTTGACGGTCGCCACCGCCGTGCCGGTCTTGCTCGCGGCCACCGCTCGGACGGGATAGGTGATCTCGTCATAAAGCCGGGCGTAGTTGAAGCCACCGAGGATCGCGCCGCCGACGATGGACAGCGCGCAGATCAGCGTGCGGCGGCGAAGTTCACGCAGATGATCCCCCAGGGACATCCGTCCCTCGGGGTCGCGGTTGCGTCGGAAGCGGAAGCGTTTCATAGCTGTCTGCGGCCGCGCCCCGGCTGCCACGCTCGGCGTCCGCGTCGGGCCGATCGGTCTAGCCGGCCGCGCGGTCGTCGGTCTGACGGGGCGGGACGACATCGCCGGGGACCGTGTCGCCGGCCGCCGGGCTGGGCTTACCGTCCTTGCCGTCGTTCTTCATCTCGGTCACCTCGGACTTGAAGATCCGCATCGATCGGCCGACGCTGCGGGCCATGTCGGGCAGCTTCTTCCACCCAAAGAGGAGCACGAGCAGGAGCAGCACCACGATGAAGTGGCTCGGCTCACGGAAGAGATTCATGATCGGGCCTTTCCTGCCGTCGATGACGGGGTGAGTCTATGGGGCGCGCCCAGCCCGGCAGCGTCGCCGCACGGCGGGCGGCGCGCTGCTGCCTCAACGATTCGCGGAGAGCTTCTCGTTCCACAGCCAGCTCGACAGGGCTGCGAAAGACCGCCAATTCCGCAGGGCGCGACGCGGCCGGGTGGGGGTCGGAGTCCGCGTCCTGGGCAGCGGACGTCGTGTCCTGTGCTGCCGTGGTCGACGCGACGCGCATCTCGACCTCGGACAGTGTGTCGCCGAGGTCCTCGGCACGTCGCCACAGCTCGCGCAGGCGCCGCCACATCAGCCACCCGGCGCCGGCCAGCAGGCCCAGCCAGATGACGATCCAGACGGCGACCCGCATCAGGGTTGCTCCGGCTCCGGAACGACCACCGACGGGTATGCCGCGAGCGCGCCCACGGCGCCCTCGCGCACCTGCTGGGCCAGCCAGGCGGGCCCGAGGATCTCGATCTGCCCGCCGAGCCGCCAGGCCAGGCGCCGCACCCAGCTCGGGTCGGCGGCTCGCAGGCGCACTCGGCGGCGGCCCTCGTCGAGCTCCTCGACCGAGTCGACGGGGTAGTAGTCACCCACCCAGGCTGCGGGGGCTTCGGTGAGCAGGTCGACGACGATGTCATCGGGGGACGCTTGATAGGTCGCACCGGCCAGGTCCCGAGGGGTGGCCCGCTCGGGCGGCGTCCCGTCCTCGTCGAGGATCTCCAGGGTCTGGATCCGGTCGAGGCGGAACAGGCGCACCTCCTCCGCGCGGTGGCACCAGCCCTCGAGATACCAGTGCGCCTCGAGGTTGAGCACACGCATGGGGTCCACGTCGCGCACGGTCAATGCGTCCCGGGCGAACGACTGATAGCGCAACCGCAGCCTGCGGTGCTCTTGGACGGCCCGGCTGGCGTCGGTGAGGGTGGCCTGGGTGGCCCCGTCGTCGAGCGCGACGCGGACCCGTGCGGCAAGCCCAGCCGCCTCCCCGGTGGCCTGCTCAAGTTTGGCCAGGGCACCGAGCACGCCGTCGGAACCGGGTGTACCGGTGACACCCGGCGAGGCGGCCAGCGCTCGCAGGCCCACCATGAGGGTGAGTGCTTCGTCGACCGTCAACCGCAGGGGACGCGAGATCGCGTCCGCGTTGCCGAGGAAGACCTTGCCGTCCTCCCATTCGGCCTCGATGAGGTCGTCGGGCAGATGCCCTGGTGTCCCGCACACGAAGAGCAGGGCCAGGTCGGACTCGAGCTGGTCGCGGGTCACGCCGAACTGTCCGGCGGCTCGCTCGATGTCGACCCCCGGGTGACCGAGCAGCCAGGGCACCATCGTCAGCAGGCGGGACAGCCGCGCGGTCGCCGATTCCTGAGTTCCCCGGGCGGCGCCGCGCGGGGTGCGGGGCGCGCTCACGGCATACCTCCAGGGTGTGCGGCAACCCCGGTATGCCGGTCGCGCGCGGCGGCAAGCAGCCGGACGACGGCGTCGCGCAGCGTGTCTGGGGCCTCGACGACAACATCCGGCCCGAAGCCCGCGACCTCCTGGGCCAGGCTGTCGATGTTCCGATAGTCGACATCGATCTGGACCCACGTGTCGTCGACCTCGCCGACCGTGCGGGCCCGGCGGCGCAGCGTGTTGCCGGCACCCGTTCGTAGTCGCAGAACCGCCGGCGGTTGGTCGACGAAGGCCGGCACGGACGTGGAGACCGCCACCTTGGGGATGTGCCCTTCGGGGATCTCGTATGCCGCCCGCTCACCGACGGCTCGAACGGCACCGTCGATCCGCCCGAGCCTGAAGACGCGCTCGGCGCCTCGATCATGGTCCAGGCCGGTGACATACCAGCGGCCACGCCATTGGGTCATGCCCCACGGCTGGAGCCGTCGGGTCGCGGCCTGGCCGTCGGCCCGGCGGTAGCCGAAGGTGACCTCCCGACGCTCGGCGACCGCCCGGCGGACGGCGTCGAAGCTGGGTTCGGTCGTGCGCACCCGCGGCTCGATGCCGACCAGTGAGCTGTCGTCGAGCTCGACTCCGGCGGCGGCGAGCTTGGCCAGCGCCGCTCGGGCGGGGGCCGCGAGGCTGGCGTGGCTCCACACCCGGCCGGCAAGGGCAAGCGCCGCGACCTCGCGTGGCTCGAAGGAGATCTCGGGAAGCTGGTATTCGCGCCGGTCGATGCGATAGCCGAGCTCGTCATCGTAGGCGGCGGCGACCAGCGCAGTGACCAGCGGGATGCCCAGCTCGCGCAGCTCGTCCTTGTCCCGCTCGAACATCCGGTCGAAGGCCTCGTCCGAGGCGGTCTGGTGGTATTGCGGGACGGCGGTGCGCAGTTGGGTCTTGGTCAGCGGGCGCCGGGTCGACAACAGCGCGATGACGAGATTGAGCAGCCGTTCGGTCTTGGCGGCCGCCGCCGGCTGGGGAGTCACGAATCGACGCTACCTCAGGGTGACTCAGCGCACCGCGACCAGATCGACGACGAAGATGAGTGTCTCGCCGGGTTTGATGACTCCCCCGGCGCCGCGGCTGCCGTATCCCAGGTGGGGCGGGATGGTGAGTTTGCGCCGTCCGCCGACCCTCATCCCGATCAGCCCCTGGTCCCAACCCTGGATGACCTGGCCGATGCCGGCGCGGAAGGACAGCGGTTCGCCGCGGTTCCACGAGGCGTCGAACTCCTCGCCTGTCGAGAAGGCCCACCCGGCGTAATGGGTGGTCACGGTCTGTCCGGCCGTCACCGCCGGGCCGTCGCCCGCGATGACGTCCTCGATGACCAGATCGTCCGGCGGCGCATCGCCGGGGTAGTCCAGTTCGGGCTTCGTGCGGTCCGGTCCAAGGGGGTTGTCGCTCATACGGGTGCCTTTCGGGTGTTCGGAGCCGCTCAGAGGGCCGCGAGGATATCGATGACGAAGACCAGCGTGTCGGTCCCGGAGATCTTGGGCGGGCTGCCCGCTTCGCCGTAGCCGTCGGCCGGGGGCAGGACGAGCAGCACGCGGGAGCCGACCGAGTGACCGATGAGGCCGGCGTCCCAACCCGGGAGGACAGCGCCTGCGCCCACGCTGAAGGTGGTGAACGCCTTGCTCGGCCACGACGAATCGACGACGCTGCCGTCCTTCCAGAGGACCCCGGTGTAGCGGACCTGGACGATCATTCCGGCGCTGAGCTTCGTTCCGGTGCCCTCGATCAAGGTCTGATTGACCAACGCTGTCGGCGCAGCCGCACCGGCCGGGACGGTGATCGTCGGGCCGGCGACGGGGTCGAAGCTGACGGTGGGTTGGCCGGCGACGGGCGGGACCGCTGTCCCGGTGGCTTGGGCACCGGCGGTGGCGACCGCCAACACGTCGACGACCAGCACGAGGTGTTCGGTCCCCGAGATGGCAAGGTCAGGCTGGCCGGTGGGTCCGAATCCCTCGCTCGGCGGGATGACGATGAGAGCCCGGGCGCCTACCGGCAACCCCGCGAGACCGTGCGCCAGCCCCTTGAGCACGGCCGCCGGGTTGAGCTCCAGCGTCAACGGCGTGCCGCCGTAGGTCGAATCGAGGGTCGTGCCGTCCGAGCCCTTGACGAGCAGGGCGTTCGCCCTGATCAGCCCCGTCAGTGTGCTCACCTCGCCCGAACCGGGGGTGAGGATCGTGCGGGTCGTCGTGGTCACGGCCACCGGGCTGGAGGGCAACGAGACAGTCGGTGCGCCCCCGGTGGGAGCGGCGCCCACCACGATGCTGGCCGCAACGGCCTGGTCGGCGGCGCTGCCCAGCGGGCCGGTGGCACCGGCTGTGGCCAGGGGTGTCGTCGCCGACGACCCGGCCGTGCCCGACGTGGTGGTAGTCGTTTGGGCGCTGCCACATCCGGCGACCAAGACGATGGCCGCGACCAGGGTCGCCACCTTCCGGAGCGCAGGCGACGAGGTGCGGTGGGCAGCATACGGGGGGGTCACGGTGAGTCCTCGTGGAGAAGGCAGCGGCAGCTGGGACGGCCGGGACACTCTAACCCGCGAACGTATGCCGTCGGCGCCGGGGAACGCAGGCGCCCCGAACGCGCAGGGGTGCCGCGGCCGTAGCGACGCTCACATCCCGTCGATGAGGCGCTGAACCCGCTCGTCGACGGCGGCAAAGGGGTCCTTGCACAGCACGGTCCGTTGGGCTTGATCGTTGAGTTTGAGATGGACCCAGTCGACGCTGAAGTCGCGCCGCTTGGCCGTCGCCGCGCGGACGAAGTCGCCGCGGAGCTTCGCCCGCGTCGTCTGCGGCGGCTGCGTCTTGGCCCGGAAGACCTCCAGGTCGGTGCATTCCCGGGTCACCAGCCCGCGGCGCTGGAGCAGATAGAACAGGCCGCGGCGGCGGTTGATGTCGTGGAAGGCCAGGTCGATCTGCAGCAACCGCGGATCATCGAGCGGGAGGTGATGCTTGGCGGCATAGCGGTCGAGCATCCGCCACTTGATGACCCAATCGATCTCGCGCTCGACGAGCGCGAGGTTGTCGGTGTCCACTGCGTGCAGGGTGCGTTCCCACAACTCCAACACCCTGGCGTGCGAGCCGGCCACCAGACCCTCGCGCTCGGCGAACGCCCGCACCCTGGTGAGATATTCGGTCTGCATGTCCAGAGCCGACATGGAGCGACCGTCGGCCAGGCGCACTGTACGCCGCCCGGTGGGATCCTGGCTCATCTCGCGGATTGCCCGGATGGGATTCTCGAGAGCCAAGTCGCGCATGACGGCACCGGACTCGGCCATCTGCAGGACGAGGTCTGCTGATCCCACCTTGAGCAGGGTCGTGGTCTCGGACATGGTCGAGTCACCGACGATGACGTGCAGCCTGCGGTACTTCTCGGCGTCGGCATGTGGCTCGTCGCGGGTGTTGATGATCGGACGGCTGCGGGTCGTGGCCGAGGAGACGCCCTCCCAGATGTGGTCGGCGCGTTGGCTCACACAGAATGTCGGTCGCTTGGCTCCGGTGACGATCTTGCCGGCGCCGCAGATGAGTTGTCGGCTGATGAGGAAGGGGATGAGCATGTCGGCGATCTGACCGAAGTCCCCCGCCCGCCCGATGAGGTAATTCTCGTGACAGCCGTAGGAGTTGCCGGCGGAGTCGGTGTTGTTCTTGAAGACGTAGATGTCTCCGTCGATCCCCTCTTCGGCCAGCCGCTGTTGGGCCTCCTCGGCCAGACCCTCGAGGATGCGCTCGCCGGCCTTGTCGTGGGTCACGGCCTGGGTGATGGAGTCGCATTCGGCGGTGGCATATTCGGGGTGGCTTCCGACGTCGAGATAGAGCCGGGAGCCGTTGCCGAGGAAGACGTTGCTGCTGCGGCCCCAGGCGACCACCCGGCGGAACAGATACCTGGAGACCTCGTCGGGTGTGAGCCGACGCTGCCCCTGGTGGGTGCAGGTCACGCCGAACTCGGTCTCGATCCCGAAAATCCGCCTCCGCATGCGACTCACCCTAAGCCCGGCTCCAGTGCGGCCCCGCCCCCGTCGCCGCTGAGGAGTCGATGCTCAGGCCTGAGCCTCCGCCGAGGGGTGCTCCCCCGAGAGGGTGTCGTGGTGCCCGGGTGCTCCGTCGTCGAGTTCCGGTGCGTGCGCGGTGGGACTGTCAGCATTGATCAGGTCGGCGAGCAACGGCCCGATGATCCGCCGGAAGGTCCGCCGCGGCCGGTGACGGTCCAGGACCGCGACCTCAAGCTGGTCAGGCGCCAAGCTCCGATCGGCGCCACCGGCCGGATCGGCGCCGAGCGCCGACACCGCCAGCACGAGTGCGTCGCCGAGCGGCATACCCTCCTGCCAGTCCCGCTTGAGGCGTTCCTCGGCTGGTCCGCTCGCGCCCCCCATGACGAGGAACCCGTGCTGGTCGGCGACGGACCCGTCGTAAGTGAGCCGGAAGATCTGATCGCCCTCGGGCGTGTCCCCCACCTCTGCCACGCATAGCTCGATCTCGTAGGGTTTGGGCTCCTGGGTGAAGACCGTGCCGAGCGTCTGCGCGTACGCGTTCGCCAACCCGCGAGCGGACACATCGGACCGGTCGTAGGAGTAGCCCCGTAGGTCGGCATAGCGGATGCCGGCGACCCGCAGGCTCTCGAACTCGTAATACATGCCGACCGCGGCGAAGGCGATCCGGTCATAGATCTCGGAGATCTTGCGCAGGCTCTGCGGGTTCTCGGCGACGAAGACGATGCCCCGGTCGTATTGCAGGACGACGACCGACCGGCCGCGGGCGATCCCCTTGCGGGCATAGTCGGCCTTGTCCTTCATGAGTTGCTCTGGTGAGACATAGAACGGCATGCTCATCGCGCACCTCCCGGGTTGCCGCGGCGGTCGGCGACGATCGACTCGACAACGCCCGCGAGGACGTCGTCGGGCAAGAACCTGGCCCCACGCTCGTCCACGACAGCGAGGGTCGGCCAGATGCGTCGACCGACGTCCGGCCCCCCCGTCGCGGAATCGTCGTCGGCCGCGTCGTAGAGGGACTCCACGCAGGCGCGCACCGTGTCGGCCTCGCTCATCCCCGGTCGCCAGAGCTTCTTGAGCGAGCCGCGGGCGAACAGCGCCCCCGAGCCGATGGCCTGGTGGTCCCGCTCGGGGTAGCACCCGCCGGTGACGTCGTAGGAGAACATCCGCCCCCGACCCTCGACGATGTCGAACCCGGCGAACAGCGGCACGACGGTGAGCCCCTGCATGGCCAGCCCGAGGTTGGCTCGAATCATCGTCGCGAGCCGATTGGCCTTGCCCTCGACCGACATGAGGGCGCCTTCGATCTTCTCGTAATGCTCCAACTCGACCTGATAGAGCTTGACCAGCTCGACGGCGATTCCGGCCGTCCCGGCGATGCCGATGACGCTGTATTCGTCGGCCGTGAAGACCTTCTCCATCACGCGGTTGGCGATGAGGTTGCCCATCGTCGCCCGTCGGTCACCGGCTACGACGACCCCGTCTGCGAACTCGGCGGCGACGATCGTCGTGCCATGCGTGGCGTCGAACTCCACCGTCGCCGGCAGGGCCCGCCGCCCAGGCAGCAGCTCGGGCGCGGCACCGGAGAGGAACTCGGTGAACGACGCACTACCAGGCGTGAGGTATGCCGCCGGCAGACGCCCGCGCTCAGCCCGTCCCGGCGCTCCAGCGCTCACTGCCCGCCCTTCTGGACGAAGCTGCGGACGAACTCCTCGGCGTTGATCTCCAGCACGTCGTCGATCTCGTCGAGCACGCTGTCGATGTCGGCGTCCGAGACGGTCGTCTGGGCCGCTCCCGGCGGCGTCACAGGCGCCGGGGTGTCCGGGTCGCCCTCGCGACGCTGCGGTCGGCTCTGCTCCTGGCTGGCCATGGATCCTCCACCTCGTGCCGGGACGGCCATCGCGCCGACCACGGGTCAAACCTAGTCGCCGGAACCGAGCAGCTCACGCAACAACGTGCCGACGTCGGGGCTGCGCTCGAGCAACGGGCCGAGGTGTCCGCGGGTTCCTCGCAGTGGTTCGAGCATGGGGATGCGTTGCAGGGCGCTCTGTCCGGGGACCTCGAAGATCAGCGAATCCCACGACGCGGAGACGACGTTGGCGGCATACCGGCGTAGGCATTCCCCGCGGAACCAGGCGCGGGTGTCCTCCGGCGGCGTGGCGACGGCGGCCCGGGCCGCCTCGATCGGGATCAGCTCGGTCACCTGCCCGGCGCTGCGAAGGGTGCGGAAGACGCTCTTGGAGGGTCGGATGTCGCTCCACTGGATGTCCAGGGCGGCCAGCCTCGGCTCGGTCCAGGCGAGGCTGTCGCGGTCGCGATAGGCCTGCAGCAGACGGAGTTTGGCGACCCAGTCGATCTCGCGGGCGCAGCTCATCGGGTCGTGTCCGAGGCGGGTGAGCACGTCGGCCCACCGGGTCATCACCTCGCGGGTGTCGGCGTCCGCTCCGGCCGCGTCGCCGGTGCGTTCGCTCAGGTAGGCCGCGCAGGCGTCGTGATAGGTCCACAGCAGCTCGAGGGCCGTGAGCCGTCGCCCGTCGCGCAGCTGCACGAGGGTGCGCAGGGTTGGATCGTGGGAGATCGCATGCAGGGTGGAGACGGGGTTGGCGACGGTGACATCGGCCGGCATCGCCCGGTCTTCGATGAGAGCCAGCACGAGGCTGGTCGTGCCCACCTTCAGCAGTCCGGCGACGTCGCACTGGTTGGCGTCGCCGATGATGACGTGCAGCCGGCGATAGCTGTCGGCGGTGGCGTGCGGCTCGTCGCGGGTGTTGATGATGGGCCGCTTGAGCGTCGTCTCCAGCCCCACCTCGGTCTCGAAGAAGTCCGAACGCTGGGAGATCTGGAAGCCGGACACCCGGGAGTCCTGCCCGATGCCCACCCGCCCGGCTCCGCAGATCAGTTGGCGCACGACGAAGAAGGGCATGAGGTGGCGCACGATGTCGCCGAACGGAGTCTGGCGGCGCATGAGGTAGTTCTCATGGGTCCCGTAGGACGCACCCTTGCCGTCGGTGTTGTTCTTGTAGAGAGCCACGGTGGGTCGGGCCGGGTCGGGATTGAGCAGTTCGGCGGCTTCCTGCATGATCAGGTCGCCGGCCCGGTCCCAGGTGACGACGGCCCGCGGGGTGGTCACCTCGGGGCCGGAGTACTCGGGGTGGGCGTGGTCGACATAGAACCGGGCCCCGTTGGTGAGCACGACGTTGGCCATCGTCGGGTCATCGATGTCGGTGAGCTGGCTCGGGTCGGCGAAGCTGCGGCCGAGCTCCCAGCCGCGCGCGTCTCGCAGCGGCTGCTCATAGGCGTAGTCCCAGGCACCGCGACCGGTGTGCAGTCCCTTGGCCCTGGCATAGGCGGTGACGACCTGCCCCGAGAGCACCATGGGGTTGGCGGTGGGGTCACCCGGCGCGGACACGCCGTATTCGGTTTCGACCCCCATCACCCGCCGCACCGTCATGCCTCCACCCTATGCGGGGCCCGTGCCACCCCCGCGGACCACGCAGGCGCCTCGGGTCGTGCAGGTGCGTCTCGGTCGGCGAGAATGTGGGTGTGCCTCGCCCCACCGCCCGACTTGGTCGCGTCCCCCGGCCCCGGATGCCGCTGCGCACCGCCGTCTTCGCCCTCGCCCTGGAACGGTTCGGCCGCGGGTCGATCCTCGAGCTCGACGAAGAAGGTATCCGCAGCGCGCGCCAGTGGACTCCGCCGCAGCGCTGGCCGCATACCTGGGTGACCGGTGGAATCTCCGCCAGGGTCAGCATCCGGGAGTCGGCCTTCACCGCCCGCGACGGCGCCAGCCGACCGGTGCGGATCTACACCCCGATGTATGCCGCGGGGCCGCTGCCGATGGTCGTCTTCTTCCACGGGGGCGGCTACGTCCTGGGCAACACCAAGATGTACGACCCACTCTGTTCCTTCATCGCCACGTCGGTTCCGGCCGTGGTGGTCTCGGTCGACTATCGCCAGGCGCCTGAGCATCGGGCGCCGGCCGCGCTGAACGACAGCGTCGACGGCCTGCGGTGGGCGCACGACCACGCAAGCACCCTGCGCGGCGACCCCGACCGCATCGCGGTCTGCGGCGACAGCGCAGGCGGCGGGATCGCCGCGCTGGTGAGCCACGCGGCATACGACGACGGCGGTCCGGCGATCGCGCACCAAGCCCTGATCTATCCGTGCACCGACGCCACCCAGAGCTTCCCGTCAGCCTCCGAGCACGGCACGGCGCCCGTGCTCAGCGCCGAGAAGATCCGGGTCTTCACCGAGCACTACCTCGGCGACGTCATCGAGCCGACCGACCCGCGGGTGTCGCCCTATTGGCGCGCTGACCTGCGCGGTTTGCCACCGGCGTTGGTGCAGACCGCCGATCTCGATCCGTTGCGCGACGAGGGCCTGGCGTATGCCGAGCGGCTGGCCGATGCCGGCGTGCCGGTGCGGTCCACCAACTACCTGCGCACCGTGCACGGGTTCATGAGCTTCCCGGGGGCGACGGTCATCGGTGAGCAGGCCCGGCACGAGTTGGTCAGCGAACTGCGCCGCCATCTGGGCAGAGCGCCGCTCTCCGTGGTCCGGCGGCCTGTTCCGGACTTGGCAGACTAGGCACCATGTCGCGGATCCCACTGCGCACGCGGTTGTTTGCGGCGCTGCTCGAGCACGGTCCCTATCCTCAGATCCAACAGATGGACATCGCCGACATCGAGGCGGCCAGATCCCGGGTCGCGCCGCTGACCAGGCCTTTCACGTGGGTCACCGGTCCGCTGCCACCCACCGTGAAGATCTCGGACGCCTGGGCCCCGATGCGCGACGGCTCCCGAAGGCAACTGCGGACGTACCGTCCGGACGGCGCCGGGCCGCACCCGGTCGTCGTGTTCTTTCACGGCGGTGGCTGGGTGCTCGGCAGCCCCCGGCAGTACGACCCGTTGTGCGGTCAGCTGGCCCAGCGTGCGCAGGTGCTCGTCGTCTCGGTCGATTACCGGATGGGCCCGGAACACCGCGCGCCACAGGCCGCCCACGACGCCATCGACGCGACGAGCTGGATCGCCGAACACGCCGCATCCCTGCGCGGGGACCCGTCCCGGCTCGGCGTGTGCGGCGACTCCGCCGGCGGCAACCTCGCCGCGCTCGTCACCCACGCGGCATACGACGCGGGTGGCCCGGCTATCGCCCACCAAGCCCTCATCTACCCGGCGACCGACCTCTCCCGGTCTTTTCCCTCGATCCAGGAACATGCGTTCGCCCCGGTGCTGACCAAGGCCAAGATGGACGCCTTCATCGACCACTACCTCGGCGCGCACCCTCGCGATCTGCGTGACCCGGCCCTCTCGCCGTATTGGCGCGCGGACCTCTCCGGTTTGCCACCAGCGCTCGTGCAGACCGCCGACAACGACCCGATCCGCGATGAAGGACTGGCCTACGGCGCGCGGTTGGCCGAGGCGGGGGTGGCGGTGCGCCGGACGAACTACCTGGGGGCCGTCCACGGCTTCTTGAGCTTCCCCGGGGCGACTCACATCGGCAGGCAGGCCCTCAGCGAGCTGGTGACCGAGGTGCGCCGCCACCTGCACCCGCCCGTGCCGGCCGCTGCGCCGGAGCTGGTCTAGGGTGGGGTCGTTCGTGATGCAGGTCTCCCGAAGGGATGTCAGTGGCTGACATCGTCGTCTTCTCCGGCAACGCTCACCCGGACCTCGCTCGGCGGATCTGCGCCTATCTGGGAATCAAGCTCTCGCGCGTCGACCTGAGCCGCTTCAGCAACGACTGTCTGCAGGCTCAGCTGCACGCCAACTGCCGCCAGCGCGACGTCTACATCATCCAGCCCCTCGTTCCCCCGACGCAGGAGCACCTCATGGAGCTACTGCTGATGATCGACGCGGCCCGAGGAGCCTCAGCGGCGTCGATCACCGCGGTGATGCCGCACTACGCCTATGCCCGTTCGGACAAGAAGGACGCCTCCCGGATCTCTATCGGCGGCCGGCTCGTCGCTGATCTGCTCGCCACCGCGGGAGTGAGCCGGGTGCTGACGATGTCGCTGCATGCCCCGCAGGTGCATGGCTTCTTCTCGGTGCCCGTCGACCACCTCACCGCCATCGGGGTGCTTGCCGACCACTTCCGCCAACGCGACCTGCGCGACTGCATCGTCGTCTCCCCCGACCTCGGCAACGCCAAGACCGCGACGCTGCTGGCGCGTCTGCTCAACCTGCCGGTCGCCGCCGGCAGCAAGCAGCGAAAGGCCGATGACAAGGTTGTCATCGATGCCATCGTGGGTGACGTGTCCGGCCGTCGGGCGATCATCCTCGATGATGAGATCGCCACCGGTGGCTCGATCATCGAGTTGCTCGACCGGCTCGCCGATTCCGGCTGCATCGAAGCGTCGGTGGCCTGTACCCACGGGCTGTTCACCGGCCGGGCAGCCGAGCGGCTGCGCGGGCACCCGATGATCCGCGAGATGGTGACGACCGACACGGTCCCTCCCCCGCTGGGTTGGCCTGAGTTGCAGGTGCTCTCCATCGCCGAGCTGTTCGCCGAGGCCATCGCCCGGATCCATGCGGGCAAGTCGGTCTCCAAACTCTTCGACGGCGTCGACCCCACGCACGGCCCGCCGCAGACGCGGTTGCCCTTCGGCGAACTCGCCCCTACTCTGCCGACGCTATGAGCACGCAGCCGTCACCTGCCGCAGGGGCAGCCTCCGCCGCCCTGCGGATGCCGTGGGTTCCCGTTGTCGATGTCGTCCTCGTCGTCGTCTTCGCTGCCCTGGGACGGGCCAGCCATGACGCGGACAACCCCGTCGTCGGCGCCCTGGCGACGGCTTGGCCGTTCCTGGTCGGTCTGGCCGGCGGTTGGGCACTGGTGCGGTGGCGCTCCGGACGATGGCCGCTCGATGTCGGCGCCGGGGTGACGACCTGGGTCTGCACGCTCGTGCTGGGCATGGTGCTGCGCACGCTGACGGGACAAGGCACTCACTGGTCGTTCATCCTCGTCGCCGCCTCCGTGCTGGCGGTCTTTCTCGTCGGCTGGCGATGGCTCGCCCACCGACTGGCCCGAGGGCGCCCGGTCGCTGCCTGAAGTTCAGGCGCCTTCGGCTGCCTGGAGTTCGGCGACCTTCGCGAGGTAGTCAGCCTCGGCCTGCTCGGTCGTGGTGCCCGCCAAAGCCGCCCACGCGTCGTACTTCGACCGCCCGACGAAGTCCAACATCCCGGGCCGCTTGCCCTGGACGTCGCCCTGCGTCGCCTGCTTGTACAGCGCATAGAGAGCCAGCTTGACCTGCGGGCCGGGGTCCTTGGTGAGAGTGCCGACGGCCGCGACGGCAGCCTGGAAGTCCTCAGTCATGCCCCCAGGCTAGAGGTACTGGCCGGTGTTCTCCACGGTGTGGATCGACCGGCCGGGCTCGGTGCCGTCCTTGGTGTTGATCAGCGTGCGGATGTAGACGATCCGCTCGCCCTTCTTGCCCGAGATCCGCGCCCAGTCGTCGGGGTTGGTTGTGTTGGGGAGGTCTTCGTTCTCCCGGAACTCCTCGAGGCACGACGCCATGACGTGCTCGATCCGCAGACCCTTCTGGCCGGTCAACAAGAACTCCTTGATGGCGTTCTTCTTGGCCCGGTCGACCACGTTCTGGATCATCGCGCCGGAGTTGAAGTCCTTGAAGTACAGGATCTCCTTGTCACCGCCGGCGTAGGTCACCTCGAGGAAGCGGTTCGCTTCGCTCTCGGAATACATCCGGGCCACGGCGGCCTGGATCATCGCCTCCACGCAACGCTCGCGGTCTCCCCCGTGCTCGGCGACGTCGTCCTCGTGCAGGGGCAGCTGGGTCGTGAGGTACTTCGAGAAGATGTCGCGGGCAGCCTCCGCGTCGGGCCGCTCGATCTTGATCTTCGCGTCCAGGCGCCCGGGTCGCAGGATGGCCGGGTCGATCATGTCCTCGCGGTTGGAGGCGCCGATGACGATGACATTCTCGAGGCGCTCGACGCCGTCGATCTCAGAGAGCAGCTGAGGGACGATGGTCGTCTCGACATCGGAGCTCACGCCGGAGCCTCGGGTGCGGAAGAGCGAGTCCATTTCGTCGAAGAACACGACGACGGGAGTGCCATCGGACGCCTTCTCGCGGGCCCGCTGGAAGATGAGCCGAATGTGCCGTTCGGTCTCCCCCACGTACTTGTTGAGCAGCTCAGGGCCCTTGATGTTGAGGAAGTAGCTCTTCTCCACCTTCTTGCCGGTCTTCTCAGCGACCTTGCGGGCCAGCGATGCGGCGACCGCCTTGGCGATGAGAGTCTTGCCGCACCCGGGCGGGCCATAGAGCAAGACGCCCTTGGGTGCCTTGAGGTGGTGTTCCTTGTAGAGCTCGGGGTGCAGATAGGGCAGCTCGACGGCATCCCGGATCGCCTCGATCTGACCGGCAAGCCCGCCGATGTCCTCATAGGCGATATCGGGGACCTCTTCCAGCACGAGGTCCTGGACCTCCGCCTTTGGCACCCGCTCGAAAACGAACCCCGAGCGTGGGTCGATCGTCAGCGCGTCACCGACCCGGATATGGGCCCCGACAAGCGGTTCGGCGCGGCGGCATACCCGCTCTTCGTCGGCATGGGCCACGACCAACACCCGGTCGTCGTCAAGGATCTCCTTGACCACGACAACCTCTCCGACCTTCTCGTACCCCTTGACGGCGACGATGTTGAGCGCCTCGTTGAGCATGACCTCCCGGCCGGGGGCAACCTGTGACTCGACCACCGCGCCGACCGCGACCCGCATCTTGCGCCCGCCGGTGAGGATGTCGACGGTGCCCTCGACCGGAGCCTCCAGCACCAGGCCGTAGGCGTTGGGCGGCTGGGCAAGCCGGTCGACTTCGGCCTTGAGGTTGACGATTTGGCCCCGTGCATCCTTGAGGGTGCGCACCAGACGCTCATTCTGAGCCGACAGGGTGGCCATCGAGGACGCCTGCGAGGCGATCCGATGCTGCAACTCGCGCACCCGCGTCTGCTGGTGAAGACCACGTTGCAGCTCGCCGACCTCCGTCTCGAGGCGGGCCGTGCCCTCATCTGCCACCGGTGACTGCGCCTCGGCGGGCGTCGCAGCGTCCTTCGGCGGGCCAGGGTCGTTCATGGCACCTCCTGCTGGTCGGGTCGTGCACCCCGTGTGGACGGCGTGTACCTGCATCTCGACACTAACTGCCGTCGCGGGCTACTCCGGGGAGGTTCCGGTCACAGTTCGATGTGCCCGTCTCACCTTCCGGTCACTGACCGCGCGTTCACCCAACGCTTCGGGGGTCCATTCGCGTTCCGCACCGCTCTCGTTCCCGGTGCCGGCATCAACAACATCCTGTATGCCGTCCGCCTCGGTCTCGCCGTAGGACCCCTTCGCAGGTCGGCGGGTCCGCCTCGGCGTCACCACTCCGGGGGCCAGGCGTCGGGCGGTGATGAGGAACCCGGTGTGCCCGTGCATCCGGTGCTCGGGCCGCACTGCCAACCCTTCGAGGTGCCAGCCGCGCACCAACGATTCCCAGGCGGAGGGCTCGGTGAAGCCGGCGTGTTCGCGCAGCGCTTCGGCGACCCTGGACAGTTGGGTGGTCGTCGCGACGTAGCAGACGAGCACGCCGCCGGGCCGTAACGCGTCGGCCACCACCGGCACGCATTCCCACGGCGCGAGCATGTCGAGCACAATCCGGTCGACGCTGCCGTGCTCGACGGCCTCGGGCAGGGCCTCGGCGAGGTCGCCGACCACGACCCGCCAGGCAGGGTGCTCCCGGCCGAAGAAGGCCCGGACATTGCCCTGGGCTATCCCCGCGAAGTCAGCGCGCCGCTCGAACGAGATCAACTCCCCCTCATCACCGACGGCCCGCAGCAGCGACATCGACAGGGCCCCCGATCCGACACCGGCTTCGACGACGCGGGCACCGGGGTGGATGTCGCCCATGGCGACGATCTGGCCGGCGTCCTTGGGGTAGATGACGGCCGCTCCCCGAGGCATCGACATGACGTAGTCAGCCAGCAGGGGCCGCAATGCCAGGTACTGCACCCCGGCGGAATTGCCCACCACACTGCCCTCGGGCGCCCCGATGAGCTCGTCGTGGGCCAGCCGTCCCTGGTGGGTGTGGAATTCCCGGCCCGCCTCCAAGGTGATCGTGTGCAGCCGCCCCTTGGCATCGGTCAACTGCACCCGGTCGCCGACGAGGAACGCACCTCGCGCCGCTTGCGTGCCGCGGGGGCCATCGTGAGTCATGTGCGCCGAGTCTAGGTGGGCTCGCGCAGCGCCGCGTCGACGGCGGCCAGGGACACGGTCCCGCAGATTCGACCCGAGGGGTCCCGCACGAGTACGGCTTCCTTGACCGACTCACCCGGCTGGTGCCCGGCCAGCGCAGCGACGACCGCGCTCATGTCCTCGCCGACCTGCGCCTCGACCACCCATCCCGGCCGGGGCCGGACCAGCAGGGCGGCGGCCGGAACGATCGGCAGGCGTTCCTCGGGCACCGCTGCCAGCCCGGCGAGGTCCAGGAAGCCGACCGGCGCCCCGGCGGGGTCGACGAGCACCGCGTGCTCGGCCTCGGGAACGTCCACGAGGGCATCGACCACGGTTGCGGCGCTGACATGCGCGGGGACGACGATCACGGGACGGATCACCCGCGAGAGCGGCACGGCGGCGATCTTCCGTCGGGCGGTGCCCGAACGGATCGCCTGGGTGGCCCCTTGCCAGAGGAAGGCCCCGATGAGCCCGATCCACACCATGGTGATGATCGAAGGGGTTTGTCCCTGCAGCATCGGCTGGACGACGAACCACAGGGCCACCCCGATCGTGACCACCCGGCCCAACCAGCCCGCCACCACCATCGCCAGGGCGCGATCCCCGGTGAGCTTCCACACGAGAGCTTCGACGACAAAACCCCCATCCAGGGGCAGCCCGGGTAGCAGGTTGAACAGCGCCACGAAGAGGTTGGAGAACGCCAACGCCCAGGACAGCAGGGACAGGATCGGCGGCAGGTCGGTTTGGTACAGCAGCCACCCGACGGCTGCCAGGACGAGGTTGCCGGCCGGACCGGCCACCGCGATACCCGCCGCCGTGCCAGGTCGGCGGCCCTCGGTGCCGAAGACGGTGTGGCCGCCCCAGAGGTTGGCGACGATCCGGTCGACCCGTGCACCCGTCGCTCGCGCCGCTGCGGCATGGCCCGCCTCGTGGACGAGGACCGACACCAGCAACAGCACCGCGTATGCCGCGGCGACGGCATACCCGACGGCGGCGGTGAGCGGGATCGAGGGCCCGAAGGTGAGCACGATGATGATCCCGATCACCGGCCACGACTTGCCGAGATAGATCGGGATCCCGGCCACCCTGCCCAGCAGCCACCCGTGCTGCGCGACGGCGTCCGGCGGTGGGTTGCTCATGGCGCCGACTGTATGTCGTCCACCACCCAACCGCCGACCGAGCGCGCAGGCGGGGGGCGGCATACTGGTCGGGCCCGCCCCTCGCCTGAAGGACCATCGTGACCGACGCGCCGACGACCGCTGTCCGGCCTGATGCCACCGACAGCCTCATCCGAGCGATGAGCGAGCGGATCCTCGTCCTCGACGGCGCGATGGGGACCCTGATCCAAGGCCACCAGCTCAGCGAAAGCGACTACCGCGGTGCACGATTCGCCGACTGGGCACAGGACGTCCGGGGCAACAACGACCTGCTCAGCCTGACCCAGCCGCAGATCATCGCCGACATCCACCGGAAGTATCTCGACGCGGGCGCCGATCTCATCGAGTCCAACACCTTCAACGCCAATCGGATCTCGCTGTCCGACTACGGGATGGCCGAGTTGGCCTACGAGATCAACGTCGCGGCCGCCTCGATCGCCCGCGAGCAGGCTGACGCAGCCACCGCGAGCAACCCCGCGAAACCGCGGTGGGTCGCCGGGGCTCTCGGTCCGACCACCCGCACTGCCTCCATCTCCCCCGACGTCAACGATCCCGGCGCACGCAACGTCGATTTCGATGAGCTCGTCGAGGCCTACCACGAGCAGGCCAGTGGGCTGCTCGACGGCGGCGCCGACATCCTGGTCGTCGAGACGATCTTCGACACACTCAATGCCAAGGCCGCCATCTTTGCCATCGAGACCCTCTTCGAGGAGCGAGAGCGACGGTGGCCGGTCATCATCTCGGGCACGATCACCGACGCCTCGGGCCGGACCCTGTCCGGTCAGGTCACTGAAGCGTTCTGGAACTCGGTCCGACACGCCCGGCCGGTGGCTGTCGGCCTCAACTGCGCCTTGGGCGCCGACGAGATGCGGCCGTACCTCGCGGAGTTGTCCCGCATCGCCGGCACCTTCGTCTCGTGCTATCCCAACGCGGGCCTGCCCAACGCGTTCGGTGAATATGACGAGACCCCCGACGCGATGGCCGCGGTCGTGGGCGAGTTCGCTGGGTCTGGGCTGGTCAACGTCATCGGCGGCTGCTGCGGCACCACGCCCGAGCACGTTGCGGCCTTCGCCGCCCTGACAGCAGGGATGCCGCCGCGCCGCATCCCGGTCATCGCTCCGGCCACCCGGTTGTCGGGGCTGGAGCCGCTGACCATCGACGGGTCCTCGCTCTTCGTCAACGTCGGCGAACGGACCAACATCACCGGGTCGGCCCGGTTCCGCAAGCTCATCCAGGCCGGCGACTTCGGCGCGGCCCTGACCGTGGCCCGCCAACAGGTGGAGGCCGGCGCCCAGATCATCGACGTCAACATGGACGAGGGCATGATCGACGGGGTCGCGGTCATGGACCGGTTCCTCAAACTCGTGGCCAGTGAGCCGGACATCTGCCGCGTGCCGGTCATGGTCGACTCCTCGAAATGGGAGGTGATCGAGGCCGGCCTGAAGACGATCCAGGGCAAGCCGATCGTCAACTCCATCTCGATGAAAGAAGGCGTCGACGCCTTCGTCCGACAGGCCCGGCTCTGCCGCAAGTACGGCGCGGCCATCGTCGTGATGGCGTTCGACGAGCAGGGCCAGGCCGATTCTTTGGCCCGGCGGATCGAGGTGAGCTCCGCGGCATACCGGGTCCTCACCGAGCAGGTCGGCTTCCCGCCGGAGGACATCGTCATCGACCCCAACATCTTCGCTGTCGCGACGGGCATCGACGAGCACGCGGCATACGGCATGGATTTCATCGAGGCGACCCGGTGGATCAAAGAGCACCTCCCCGGCGTGCTCGTGTCCGGCGGGGTGTCCAACGTGTCCTTCAGCTTCCGCGGCAACAACGCCGTCCGCGAGGCGATCCACGCGGTGTTCCTCTTCCACGCGATCCGGGCCGGTCTTGACCTCGGCATCGTCAACGCCGGCGCGCTGGTCGTCTATGACGAGATCGACCCCGACCTGCGCGAGCGGATCGAGGACGTCGTGCTAAACCGCCGCGCGGACGCCACCGAACGGCTGCTTGAGGTCGCCGAGCGCTTCAACGTCGGCGGTCGCCCCCAGGAGGCGCCAGACGAGCAATGGCGCTCGCTGCCCCTGCGGGAGCGGATCACCCACGCCCTCGTCAAGGGCCTCGACGCGCACATCGAAGCCGACACCGAGGCCCTGCGCGCCGAACTGCAGGCGGGCGGCGGTCGGCCGATCGAGGTCATCGAAGGCCCGCTCATGGACGGGATGAACGTCGTCGGCGACCTCTTCGGCGCCGGCAAGATGTTCCTGCCCCAGGTCGTCAAGTCCGCGCGGGTGATGAAGAAGGCCGTCGGGCACCTGGTGCCGTTCATCGAGGCCGAGCAGGTGGCCGGCGGTGGCGCGCCACGCACCAACGGCACGATCGTCATGGCCACGGTCAAGGGCGACGTCCACGACATCGGCAAGAACATCGTCGGAATCGTGCTGCAGTGCAACAACTATGAGGTGATCGACCTGGGCGTCATGGTGCCGGCCCAGCGGATCCTCGAGGCTGCCCGTGAGCACCGCGCGGACATCATCGGGCTGTCCGGGCTCATCACTCCGAGCCTGGACGAGATGGTGTCGTTCGCCGCCGAGATGCAGCGGCTCGGGATGGCCCTGCCTCTGCTGCTCGGCGGGGCGACAACGTCGAAGGCACACACGGCAGTCAAGGTCGCTCCGCGCTATGACGGACCGGTGCTCTGGGTGAAGGACGCCTCACGATCGGTTCCGGTCGCCGCGGCGTTGCTCTCGGATGAGCAACGCCCGGCGCTGCTCGCCGGCGTCCGCGCCGACTACGAGACGATCCGGGTGCGGCACGCGGCCAAGACCGGCGAACGACCGCTGCTGCCGGTGGCCGCCGCTCGCGCGAACTCCACGCCCGTCGACTGGGCGGCCTATCGGCCCCTGCGTCCCCATCTGCTCCTGCAGCAGGCTCGGGACGTCAGCCGCCAGAGCGAGCGGTCCCCGGTGACCCCGCAGTTCACCCGGATCTTCAAGGACTACCCGGTGGCAGAACTGCGCGAATACATCGACTGGCAGCCGTTCTTCACCGCGTGGGAACTCAAGGGCCGCTTCCCCGACATCCTCAACAACCCGACCAGCGGCGAGGCGGCCCGCAGGCTCTACGACGACGCCCAGGCCATGCTCGACCTCATCGAAGCCGAGCGGTGGCTGCGCCCGGCGGGAGTGCTCGGGCTCTTCCCGGCCAACTCGGTCGGTGACGACATCGAGGTGTATGCCGCGGAGTCCCGCGACGAGGTGCGCGCCGTGCTGCACCACCTCCGTCAGCAGGGCGCCCATCGCGACGGCATACCGAACCGGTCCAACGCCGACTTCGTGGCACCCAAGGCAACCGGCCTGCGCGACTACATGGGCGCTTTCGCGGTGACGGCGGGCACCGGACTGCCGGATCGGGTTGCCGCGTTCAAGGCCGACCTCGACGACTATTCGGCGATCCTGCTGGAGTCCCTCGCCGACCGGCTCGCCGAGGCGTTCGCGGAACGGCTGCACGAGCGGGTCCGGCGGGAATTCTGGGGATACGACCCCGACGAACGACTGGGCAGTGAAGCCCTCATCGCCGAGGCCTACCGCGGGATCCGGCCGGCACCGGGCTATCCCGCGTGCCCGGATCACACCGAGAAGGCGCTGCTCTGGGAACTGCTCGACGTCCAGACTGCCACCGGGATGGTGCTCACCGAATCGATGGCGATGTGGCCCGGCGCGTCGGTGTCCGGGTGGTTCTTCGCCGCCCCGCACGCACAGTATTTCGTCGTCGGGCGGGTCGGGCGCGACCAGGTCGAGGACTATGCCGCCCGCAAGGGGTGGACGCTGCGTGCGGCCGAACGGTGGCTCGGCCCCAACCTCGCCTACGACCCCGAGGATTGACCGGAGGGATCAGACCCGGCGGGCCGGGAGCGAGACGGCGACCCCCGCCTCGGGGCGGGTCGCTGTCGGGAACCGCACCGCATACCCGTATGCCGTGCGCAGCGCCGTCTGCGCCCACCGGGAGGTGCGCTCGTTGCGGTAGTTGAACCACAGGGTGGGTTGCGCGGGGGCACCGACGACAACCCGGGCCAACGCCGGGTCATCGGGGTGGCCGAAGGTGTCGCCGTTGGACGAGACGAGGTAGTGCCGGGCGGGCGCCAGGGCGATGAGCTCGGCGGTCACGTTGGCTTGACTGCCATGGTGGGGCAACTTGAAGGCATCGACGGGGACCGTGTCGACCCCTCGGGCTGCGGCGAGGGTGGCCAACGACGGCGCCAGGACCGTGCCGAAGGCATCGGCGCCCAGCAACAGGCTGGCGCCGCGGTGCTCCAGCAGCAGGGCGATGCTGCTGCCGTTGGGGGGTGCGGCGTCATTGGTGGTCTTGGTTGCCGCCAGGGCCTCGATGTCACGCAGCGGCTGCGGGGGCTTGGGGACGCCGCGATCCGGCCGGGGGTGAGTGGCCTCGTCGAGGGCCTTCCACCATGTCTTGGCCAGGGCGCCCAGGCGCCGGGCGTCCGGCGAGAGCACGGTGATCCGGGGCCCGTCCGAGATGTCCAGTTCCTGGAACCCCCCGGCGTCGGCCCGGATGCTCTCACCCGCCCAGACGGCCGCACCCGCGGTGGCGATGTTCCACGGCATACCGTCGGGGACACCCGAGACACCTGAGACGCCGGGGACACCACCGAGGGACGCGGTCAGCGTCTCTCCCTGGGCGACGCTGCGCGGTGGGTCGACTGGCCGCGGCAGGTGCGGGCGCCCGTTGAACCACACGTCGCGCACGTGCTCGCGGGCGAAGGCAGAGGCCAGGAAGGGGATCATCCCTCCGATGTGGTCGCTGTCGATGTGGGTGACAAGGGCGACGTCGATGGTCTGATCGTCGCTCGGCAGCAGTTCCAGGCGCGCTCGTAGCAGCGGCCAGGTGTCCGACGGTCCCCCGTCGACGAGCATCCGCCACGGGCGCTGCCGGGGCCGCAGACACTCCACGAGCAGACAATCACCAAGTCGTGCCGGCAGCATCTGCACCCGCATCGCGGTAGCCATGGACCGAGCGTCCTGCATGCACCGCTGGGGCGCAACCAACGTTGTCGGCGCGGCGGCATACAGTCGGGGCATGGTCGCCGCACTGTCACCGAGCCGGGCCTCGGACTTCAAGCAGTGCCCCCTGCTCTACCGGTTCCGGGTCATCGACCGGCTGCCGTCACCGCCCTCTCCGGCGGCGGCGCGCGGCACCCTCGTCCACGCCGTTCTCGAGCGGCTCTTCGATCTGCCGGCCCTCGCGCGGACTCCGCAGGCCGCTGCCGCGCTCGTCGAGCCGGCCTGGGCCGTCCTGGTCGAGCAGGAGCCCGAGCTCGCAGGGCTGCTCGACGCCGGCGACGACGGCGCTGCCGATGCCTGGTTCGCGCAGGCGGTCGGACTCATCGAACGGTGGTTCACCCTGGAAGACCCGACCCGGCTGGAGCCGGCCGAGCGGGAGCTCTATGTCGAGGCCGAGGTCGACGGTTTGGTGCTGCGAGGCTATGTCGACCGTCTCGACATCGCCGCTGACGGTTCGCTGCGCATCGTCGACTACAAGACCGGCCGCTCACCCTCGGAGCTGTTCGAGCGCTCCTCGCTCTTCCAGATGAAGTTCTATGCGCTGGTGCTTTGGCGGCTGCGCGGGGTAGTGCCGCGGATGCTCCAGCTGGTCTATCTCGGCAACGGCGAGATAGTGCGCTATGAGCCCGACGAGGCCGACCTGCTGGCTACCGAGCGCGGCATCAAGGCGCTGTGGGCGGCGATCCAGAGGGCCGCTGAGACCGGGGACTGGCGGCCGCGTCCCTCCCGGTTGTGCGACTGGTGCGATCACCGCGATCTGTGTCCGGCCTGGGGCGGCACTCCCCCGCCGTTGCCCGCCGACGCCCCGGCCCGCGCACTCGATCCGTCCGTCACGGGCCTCGTCGAGACTGCGGACGACTGACCCGACCAGCGAGTTCCCACAGCACCGCGGGCGTGAGACCGACGAGCGTGGTCAGCGGCACAACCCCGGGCAGGGGCGGCACGGGCTTGACATTGGGAATCACGAGGGTGCGAGCACCGGCGGCCGAGGCCGAGAGCGCACCCGCCTCGGAGTCTTCGATCGCCACGCAGTCCTGGGGGTCGACCCCCAGCAACGAGGCCGCGAGCAGATAGGGCTCCGGGTCGGGCTTGCCGTGGGAGACGTCTTGCCCGCTCACCACGACGTCGAACGCGCCCGGCGGCAGCGCCCGCTCGAGCGCGTCGGTGAGCGACCGGTAGGACATGGTGACCAACGCCGTGGGCACCCCGGCGGCCCGCAGCTCGGCGAGCAGCTCGCGGGCGCCCGGTCGCCACGGCGTGCGCTCGGCGAGCCGGGCCTGGACGCCGCGGACGAGCCGCTGCACGACCGCCTCTGGCGGCAGCGCGACCGGCGAGTGCTCGACGATGTATGCCGCCGAGTCGAGCAGGTCTCGCCCGACGAGGGCCATCGCGTGAGCGTGTGACCAGCGACCTCCGAACGATTCGACGAGCAGATACTCCTCGGCGATCCAATAGGGCTCCGAATCGACCAGCGTTCCGTCCATGTCCCAGAGCACGGCCGCGGGCAACCTGCCGGGGCCGGCGAAGGCCCGACCTGCCGGTTCTATCGATTCTGCGGTGTTCAGAAGGATCTCCCAAGGCTTCATGCGACTGCCCTGTGGCAATCCACCCCGATTATCAGGGGCGCGGCATCCACCGGCCTAACGGCCCCCGCAGGGCGGGGTCGTAGCGAGACGGCATCCGGGGTTTAGGGTGGTGCGGTGCCGGACCTGCGATCGCATCCCCCCCTGCGTGAGCCCGTGCTCATCGCGGCCTTCGAAGGGTGGAACGACGCCGGAGAGGCCGCCTCGGGCGCCGTTGCCCACCTCGTTCGGGTCTGGGACGCTGACCCGATCGGGCAGCTCGATCCCGAGGACTACTACGACTTCCAGGTCAATCGGCCCAAGGTGACGATCGAGGACGGCCGGCGCCGGATCACTTGGCCGACGACCCGCATCTCGGTGAGCACGACAACGTCGTTCGCGAGCGATGTCGTGCTCGTCGAAGGCATCGAGCCATCGACCCGGTGGCGCGCTTACGCCGCGGAGTTGCTTGAGGTCGCGCAGCGCCTCGACGTCCGCATGGTGGTGTTGCTCGGAGCCTTCCTCGCCGACGTCCCCCACACCCGCCCGATCCCGGTCAACCTGAGCTCCGATGACCGTGGGATGCAGCAACGTTTCGGTGCCCGGGCGAGCGACTACGAGGGACCGACGGGCATCGTCGGGGTGTTCGCAGAGCAGGCGGCTCGGGCGGGGATCGACACGCTGGCCTGCTGGGCGGCCGTCCCGCATTACGCGGGCGGGCCACCGTCGCCCAAGGCGGCCCTCGCCTTGCTGGCTCGGCTGGAAAGCGTCTTCGACGTGAGCATCCCGACCCGCGACGTCGCCGAGGAGGCCACGTCCTGGGAGCACACCGTCGATGAGCTTGCCGAGAGCGACGACGAAGTCTCCGACTACGTCGCCTCGCTCGAGGAGGCGTCCGACACAGCGGAGCTGCCCGAGGCGAGCGGCGACGCCATCGCGTTGGAGTTCGAGCGCTACCTGCGCGGCCGCGGCGAGGAGACGCAGCCACCGGGCTGAGCGCTGGGGCGCTCGTGGACCTGGGTCAGATCCGCACTCCGAGGGTCCGGTCGACGGCCCGCGCGAGCACGCCGGGGGCGCCGAGGTCTTCGCCCCCCTCGGCCAGTGATCGCGCCGCCCAGGCGTCCACGGCGGCAAGCGCCGCCGGTGTGTCAAGGTCGTCGGCCGCCGCCTGCCGGATGGCTTCGACGGCATCCTCGGCGGGGGGTCCGCCGTTGCCGGACAGGGCCGCCCGCCATGTCTGCAGCCGGTGATCCGCCGTCGCCAGGTCGTCGTCGGTCCACTCCCATTCGGTCCGGTAATGGTGGGCGAGCAGGGCCAGCCGGATCGCCATCGGGTCGACGCCGGCGTTTCTCAGGGCCGAGACGAGCACGAGGTTGCCGCGCGACTTGCTCATCTTCGCGCCGTCGAAACCGACCATCGCCTGGTGGACGAAGACCTCGGCGAAGGGCCGGGTGCCGGTGAGAGCGCACCCTTGGACGGCGCTCATCTCGTGGTGCGGGAAGACGAGGTCCGAGCCGCCACCTTGCACGGTGAACGGCATCCCGAGATAGCGGACGGCTAGTGCGGTGCACTCGATGTGCCAGCCGGGTCGCCCCGCCCCGAGGGTGCCCCCGTCCCAGGAAGGCTCGCCGGAGCGCTCGGTCCGCCAGAGCAGCGGGTCGAGCGCATCGCGTTTGCCGTCCCGTTCCGGGTCGCCACCGTTTTCGGCGAAGCGGGCCAGCATCTGGGCGCGGGTCAGCCCGGACAGGTCGCCGAAGCCGGGTCGTTGGGCGATGTCGAGGTAGACGTCGAAACCGGCCGCGTCGAGGGCCTTTACCCGGTATGCCGCGCCGCTGGCTTCCAGCTGCTCGACGTCCTCGACGATGAGGTCGATGCTCTCGGTCACCCCGAGGTAGTGATCCGGAGCTATGACTGCCAGCGCGGTCATGTCCTCGCGGAAGAGGGCGGTCTCCCGGTCGGCCAGGTGTGTCCAGTCGAGGCCGTCGCGGGCGGCGCGGGCCAGCAGCGGGTCGTCGACGTCGGTGACGTTCTGCACATAGCGCACCTCATGGCCGGCGTCGCGCAATGCCCGGCCGAGCACATCGAAGGTGACGTAGGTCGCCGCGTGCCCCAGGTGAGTTGCGTCGTACGGCGTGATCCCGCAGACGTACAGGCCGGCGACCGGTCCGGGGTCCAGGCGCACGACCGCCCCGCGTCCGGTGTCGTGGACGTGAACCGCGGGTCCCCGGCCAGGGACGTCGGGGATGAAGGGCGAGGGCCAGGAGTGCACCCGCCGAGCCTAATCGCTCGGCCGACCACCCCCTGGCCGGATGGCTTCAGAGCGCGGGCCAGGGGATCGAGGGCCACCCCGGGTGGGGAAGCGGGTGTATGCCGCCCACCGCGAGCTGGCGCACCCGCAGCCCGAGCGCGCCGAGATCGCCGCGCGGCAATAGCTCTGCGAGCGCGCCGACGAGCGGTTCACCCGGTTCGTCGAGTCGTTCGGCGAGTTGGCTCAGGCGCTCGACGTCGCGCGGTCGCAGCGGCTGACCTGCCCAGCCCCACAGCACGGTGCGCAGCTTCGGCTCGGTGTGCAACGTGAGCCCGTGGTCGAACCCCCACAAGGTCCCGCGGGAGTCGCGCACCAGATGCCCGCCTTTGCGGTCGGAGTTGTTGACGATGGCGTCGAGGACGGCGGCGTCCCGCAGGTCCGGGGCATCCTCATGGATCACGGTCACCTCACGCCCGTCGGGCAGGCGACCGTCGATGACGGCCAACCATCCCGGCGGCACCGCGCCCACGGGCACCAGGCGCACCGGCTGCCGGTCTGCGCCGACCGGCTCGGCGGCATACGGGTCCCCGATCCACAGCTGAACCGAGCCCAGACCGAGCGGGCCCTCGCGCAGGACGGTGGGCGGCACGACGGCATACCCGGTGGCTTCCGCGATGAGAGCTGAGGCGGTTTCACGTCCGGCGAGGGTGCCGTCGGGGAAGTCCCACAGCGGGCGCTCCCCTCGCACGGGCTTGTACATCGCCCGCACACCGCCTGCGTCTGGGCCGCCGTCGACGTCGACGAGCAGGGCGACGTTGGACGCCTCGGTGATCCGGCCGACGATCTCAAGGGCGCCGTGGAGCAAGACGTCGTCAAGGGTTTCCCGCTCGGCGAGGGTGGTGGGGCCGTCCATCTGGCGGTCAGCGGTCGTCGGTGTCAGTGGTGTCAGTGGTGTCAGCGGGAGTCAGCGGCGATAGCCGTTGGCCCGGGGGCAGATGTGGCCGGTCGGGTCCAGCGGCCCGCCGCAGAACGGGCACGGCGGGCGGCCGGCCGTCAGCAGCGCCCGGGCCCGCCGGGCGAAGGCCCGCGCCTGAGCCGCGGGTAGCGCAACCCTGACCACCCCGAGTGGCGTCGGCTCTGGATCCTCAGGGCCGGCCTGCGGCTCGGGCTCACCGTCGCGCAGCGCCTCGATGAGCACGGTGGATCGGTCAGGGTCCCAGCCGAGCGACAGGGTCGTCACCCGGAACTCGTCCTCGATCGGCGTGTCGAGGGGGTCGTTGTCCGCGTAGGCCGCCCCGGCATCGTCGCTGCCTTCGACTCCGCCCCGTTCGTCCAACAGGTCAAGCAGCCGGTCGACGAGGATGCTCAGCTGTTCCTTCTCGCACGAAACGCTGATCAGTCGTCGTCCCTCGCGTGCCTGGAGGAAGAACGTGCGCTGTCCCGGGGGGCCAACCGTGCCCGCAACGAACCGCTGAGGTGGATCGAACTCGAAGACCGGCATGCCCAGACCTTAACTCTCCAACGGGACGGCGGCTCCGGCACCGCCGCCGACGGCGGCATCCGCTGCCGGCGCGGCTGTCGCCAGACCCGCGAGCGACCCGCCGGTGTCGTTGACTCGGATGACAAAGGGACGCGCCGGTGTGTAGCGCAGGATCGAGACCGACGCGGGGTCCACGACGATCCGTTGGAAGAGGTCCAGGTGCATTCCGGCCGCGTCCGCGATGATCGATTTGATGACGTCGCCGTGTGACACGGCGATCCACACCGCGTCAGTGCCGTGTTCGGCGCCGACCGCCGCGTCGGTTTCGCGGATGGCGGCCACCGCTCGGGCGGCCATCGCGGCGATCGATTCACCCGGCATACCGGCGGTGTCTGCTGCCCCGTCGGGGAAGGTCGCCGCCGACGGCTGGTCTTGGACAACCCGCCAGAGCGGCTCTTTGGCCAGCTCACTCAACCGCCGACCGGTCCAGGACCCATAGCGGCATTCCCCCAGCCGATCGTCAACCTCGACCCGTATGCCGTGCGCCCCGTCGTCTGCGGCAACCAGGATTCGCGCAGTCTCCAGGCACCGCTGCAACGGGGAGGCGACGACCTTGACGACGGTCAGGTGAGCGTCGGCGATCCGCCGGCCGACCGTCTCGGCCTGAGCTCTGCCGACCTCATCGAGTGCCACCTCCGGCAGCCACCCGGCCAGGACACCGGAGGCGTTGGCGGTGGTCCGGCCATGTCGGACGAGGAGCACGGTGGGCACTCCGTCACCGTATCGGCACGCCCTGCTGCGAAGGACCCCGGCGCTATGGGACATTGTCGGGGTGATTGTGGACCAGGCCATGTACGTCGACGGAATCCGTCTCGCCGTGGCGGATCTCAGCGACGAGTTGGCCGCCCTCCGCGCCAGCGCGTCGGGCTTCCTGTGGATCGGGCTCAAGGACCCGACCGACGAGGAGTTCAGCCTCGTCAACAAGGAACTCGGTCTGCACCCCCTCGCGGTCGAAGACGCCGTCACCGGCAACCAGCGGGCGAAGATCGAACCCTATGAGGGCAGCCTGCTCGCGGTTCTCAAGACCCTGCGCTATGTCGAGCGCACCAGCGACATCGAGACCGGCGAGGTCATGGTCTTCGTCGGCGACCGTTTCGTTGTCACGGTGCGCCGGGGTGTGGCCAATCCTCTCGACCACGTCCGCCGGCAGCTGGAATCCAACCCGGTCCAGCTCCGGCTCGGCCCGCTGTCGGTGTTGCACGCGGTCATGGACAGCGTCGTCGACAACTACGAGCTCATCGACCGATTCATCGCCGAGGACCTCACCGCCATCGAGCAGCAGGTGTTCGGGGAGACCGATCGTGCCGACGCGACCGACATCTACCGCCTCAAGCGGGAGGTGCTCGAGTTCCGGCGGGCCGCGGTGCCGCTGGCCGAGGCGTTGCGTCGTTTTCCGTTCCTCAGCTACGTCGGCAAGGGCGAGAAGAAGGTCCTGCCCTTCTTCCGTGACATCGAGGACCACCTGGCCCGCACCAACGACCACGTCGAGTCCTATGACCGGCTTTTGTCGGAAATCCTCAGCGCCCACCTCGCGAAGGTGACTGTGCAACAGAATGCCGACATGCGCCGGATCTCGGCGTGGGTGGCCATGGCCGCAGCCCCGACGATGATCGCGGGGGTCTACGGCATGAACTTCCGCTACATGCCCGAGCTTGAGGCAAGCGTCACCGTCGGGGACTTCGAGGTCTACTGGGGCTACTTCTTCATCATGGGCCTCATGGCGGCGACGAGCTTCACCCTGTTCACCTTCTTCCGCAAGCACGGCTGGCTGTGATCCGAGTGCCGTCTGGCCTCACTTGAGTCGGGCCGCCGCGGTCAGGTCGCGGTGATCCAGCCCGCGCCCAGCGCCGCGATGAGGCCGGCGCCGAGGGCCACCCGATAGAGCACGAACGCGGTAAGCCGGTTGCCTGCAACGAACTTGAGCAGCCATGCGATGGAGGCGTAGGCGACGACGAAGGCGACGACGATCCCGACGATCATCTGCCCCGCACCGAGGGCCGAGAGGTCGGTCGTCGCCAACTCGAACAGTCCCGCGGCGGTGAGGGCCGGGATGGCCAGGAAGAACGACAACCTGGTGGCTGTCACCCGGTCGATCCCGCGGAAGAGCCCAGCCGAGATCGTCGCACCCGAACGGCTAACCCCAGGAACGAGCGAGAGGCACTGCACGAGTCCGATGACCAGACCGTCGCGCAGAGTGACCGTCGACTCCCCTCGCTCGAGCCCGTCCCGGGTGAGCTTGGCGTGCCGGGTCTCGGCCAGCCACATGACGGCACTCCACAGAATGAGCGCGCCGGCTACCACCCACAGGCTGCGCAGCGGGCCCGCGATGACATGACGCAAGGTGAAGCCCATGAGTGCGACCGGGAGCGATCCGGCGATGACCGCCCAGGCAAGCTGATGGTCGGGGTGGCTGCGAGCTTCCGCCCGCGTCAGTCCGCCGAACCAGGCTGCGGCGAGCCGGACGATGTCCCTGCGGAAGTAGATGAGCGTGGCGACGATCGCGCCCAGTTGGATGATCGCCGTGTATGCCGTGACCGCCGGGTCGTCGACCTGCAGGCCGAGCATCTTCTCGGCGATGGTCAGATGACCGGTCGAGGAGACCGGGAGGAACTCGGTGAGCCCCTCGACGACGCCGAGGATGACGGACTGCACATAGGTGAGGTCGGACACGAGCATTCAGCCTAGCCCGGCCTCCTCGAAGACCTCAGCCATCGTGCGCACCATCGCGTGGCGCATCGGCATCGACAGGCCATAGGGGCTGATCGACAGGGTGGTCACCCCCGCTTCCGCGTATGCCGCCAGACGGTCGCGGATCCGCTCGCGCGGCCCGAGCAGGCTTGTCGCGTCGAGGAATTCGCGCGGGACGGCGGCAGCGGCGTCCCGGGCCCGGCCGGCGAGATAGTGGTCCTGGATGACCGCGGCCTCCTTCTCGAAGCCCATCCGGCAGGCCAACTGGTTGTAGAAGTTCTTCTCGCGAGAGCCCATACCTCCGATGTAGAGCGCGGCGTAGGGGGCGACGGCGGCATACGCGAGGTCCATGTTGTCGGTGACGACGACCGGCACGGTGGGCACGATGTCGAAGCCCGTCAGGGGCGACCCGCTCCCGTCGGCTGTGCCTTTCCCCGCGCGGATCGCGCCCGCGGTCAGCGAGGTGCGCAGCTCACCCGAGTGCTCGGGGCTGAAGAAGATGGCCAGCCAGCCGTCGGCGATCTCACCGGTGAGCTCGAGGTTCTTCGGCCCGACCGCGGCAAGATAGAGGGGGATCTGCTCGTCTTCCTCCCGGCCGTCGGGGCGAACGGTCAGTTTGAGGGCCTTGCCGGGCCCCTCTGGCAGCGGCAGCGTGAAGTGGGTGCCGGCGTACCGGACGGTTTCCCGGCGCAGCGCCATGCGGACGATGTCGACATACTCGCGGGTGCGGCCCAGCGGCGCGTCGAAGCGCACCCCGTGCCAGCCCTCGCTCACTTGCGGACCGCTCACCCCGAGCCCGAGCCGGAAGCGGCCCCCCGACAGGACGTCGAGGGTGGCCGCGGTCATCGCCGTCATCGCGGGAGTCCGTGCCGGGATCTGCAGCACCGCCGAACCGAGGTGGATGCGTTCGGTCCGGGCGCCCACCCAGGTGAGCACCGTGACCGCGTCGCTGCCATAGGCCTCCGCCGCCCAGACGACGCTGTAACCGCATTGGTCGGCCTCCTGGGCCAAAGCAATGTTGGCCTGGTTGTTGCCCGCGCCCCAGTAGCCGAGGTTGAGTCCGAGTCTCATGTGCGCAGGCTAGCGTTGGGGCATGCAGACCCGTCGCCTCGGCCGCAGCGGATTGCAGGTCTCCACCCTCGGCCTCGGCACCCTCACCTGGGGGATCCAGGTCGACGACGAGGGCGCGCGGGACCAGCTCACCGCTTTCGTCGCGGCCGGCGGCACCCTGATCGACACCGCACCGACGTACGGCAACGGCGCGGCCGAGACGATGATCGGCGAGTTGCTCGGCCAAGTCATCGCCCGCGAAGACGTGGTGCTCGTGACGAAGGCTGGGCTGCGCCGTGGCCCCGAGGGCCGGGTGGTCGACGCCTCACGCCGCGCGCTGCTGGCTTCGCTCGACGCCTCCCTGGCTCGGTTGGGCACCGACCATGTCGACCTCTGGCTCGCCCACGCATGGGACCCGCACGTGCCGATCGCCGAGACTCTCGGAGCCCTCGAGTATGCCGTCGGGTCGGGTCGGGCGCGGTATGTCGGGGTCTCCAACTACACGGGCTGGCAGGTGGCTCGGGCCGCAACGATGCTTGAAGCAGGCCGGGTCCCGTTGGTGTGCAACGAGATCGAGCACTCGTTGCTCCAACGCGAAGGGGAACACGAGGTCCTGCCGGCGGCCGTCGAACTGGGTTTCGGCGTGTTGGCATGGGCGCCCCTGGGCCGGGGTGTGCTCACCGGGAAGTATCGCGGCGGCATACCGCCGCAGTCGCGAGCATCGTCGCGGTCTTTCCCGAACTTTCTCGAACGCTTCCTCGACGAGCGGGCCTACGCAGTCACCGAGGCGGTCGTCACAGCCGCTCGGGGCCTGGATGTCACGCCGGCCGAGGTCGCCCTGGCGTGGGCGCGCGACACGCCCGGTGTGACGGCGACGGTGGTCGGGGCGCGGACCATGACTCAGTTGACGACCGCGGTGCGCAGCGATGCCTTGGGCTTGCCGGCCGAGTTGCGCTCGGCCCTCGACGAGGTTTCGGCCTGATCGGCTACTGCTGGCCGTCGTCCTCGCCCTCGTCGTCGTTTTCGTCGTCGTCCTCGTCGTCGTCGTCGTCCTCATCGTCTTCGAAGTCGACGTCCTCGTCGTCGAGTCCGGCGTAGACGGCCGTTTCGTCGTCGTCGTCATCATCGTCATCATCGATGTCGCCGTAGACCGCCAGCGGCGTGGCCACCTCGGTGGCGGTGAAGAGCGCCTCGTCGTAGTCGTCGAAGGCCGCAGCCAGGGCTTCGGCCGCAGTGATCACTCCCGCATCGTCGGGGTCCCGCCGGTTCGTGGCCACCTCAAGGTGACGCTCCAGTGCGGATACGAGCCGGGCGAGGGCGGCGCGGGGATCAGCGGTCATGCCCTGACGCTATCGGGTCCGGGTGGGCAATGGGTCACCGGGCGGTCGCTTGCCCTCACCAGATGGGCCTGCGCAGCCGGTCACGCGAGGTCGAGGAAGCGCCGCAGCACCCGAGCGCCGAACCGCAGCGAATCGACGGGCACCCGCTCGTCTACCCCGTGGAACATCGACACAAAGTCCAGGTCGGGGGGCAGCCGCAGGGGCGCGAACCCATAGCCGGTGATGCCGAGCCGCGACAGTGCCTTGTTGTCGGTGCCGCCGGAGAGGCAGTAGGGCAGCACCACCGAGTCGGGGTCCTCGGCGAGTAGCGATCGGCGCATCGCGTCGACCAACGATCCCGAGAAGGGCGCGTCGAGCGCGACATCTCGGTGGGCGATCTCGACCTCGACGTGTTCTCCAGCCAACTCGCGGATGGTCGCCATGAGCGACTCCTCGTGACCGGGCAGGAATCGGCAGTCGAGGGCGGCACTGGCCAGTTGGGGGATGACATTGTGTTTGTAGCCCGAGGTCAGCATCGTCGGCTGGGCGGTGTCCCGCAGCGTGCCGAGCACGAAGCCCTGCGCTCCACCGAGGGTGCCTAGCAGGTCGGTTGGCGGCACCCTGGGGTCCTGCGCGGCATACGGGATGCCGGTGAGTTCGGACAGTCCGTCGAGCAGGCCACGCACGGAAGCGATGTATTCGCGGGGCCAGACGTGGGCGTCGATGCGGGCGAGGGCTTGAGCGAGGCGGGTGACGGCGTTGGCGTCGGTGGGGACCGATCCGTGGCCGGCGCGACCGTGGGCGTGCAGCCGCAGCCAGGCGATGCCCTTCTCAGCGGTCTGCAGCAGATAGGCGCGGGTGGGAGCACCGGTATGCCGCTCGGGCACGGTCACGCTGAAGCCGCCCACCTCGCTGACCGCCTCGGTGGCGCCTTCGAACCAGTCCGGGTGATGGTCGACAACCCAGTGGCTGCCGTAGACGCCGCCAGCTTCTTCGTCGGCGAAGAGGACGAAGGTCGTCGTGCGCGCCGGCTTGGCTCCGGTGCGAGCCAGGTCGCGGATCGACGCGAGGATCATCGCGTCCATGTCCTTCATGTCGACGGCGCCGCGGCCCCAGATGCACCCGTCGAGCTCCTCGGCGGCGAAGGGATCGACCTGCCAGTCTGCGGCGTTGGCCGGGACGACATCGGTGTGGCCGTGGACGACCAGGCCGGGCAGGCTGGGGTCGGCTCCCTCGATGCGCACCATGACCGAGGCGCGGCCCGGGCTGCTCTCGACGAGCACCGGGTCGAGCCCAACCTCCTGCAGCCTTCCGACGACGTAGTCGGCAGCGGCACGCTCCCCCGGCCCGAGGTTGTCACCGGCGTTGACCGATGGGATGCGGATGAGGTCTGCGCACAGGGTCGCCACTTCGTCGTCGGGCCGTATGCCGTGCGCCTGGCTGCTCGTCATGGCTCAACCTAACCCGGGTCTCGCCCCTGCGATGCTCACGCCGAAAGGAAACGCTCGTATCGCCAGTCGAGCAATTCCGCGGCGGGACGGTCCTTTCGGCGCCGCGGAAGGACCATGAGGGGGCGGCCGTGCAGGGCCTTGATGCCGTGTTCGAAGAGGGGACCGTCGACTTCGGCGAGTATGTCGTAACGGATGCCGACGACGAGGTCCGGGGATATCCCGAGGATCCCCGCGTCGTATGCCGCGTGGTGGATCTTGCAGAGCGCGAGGCCATTGCGCACAGCGGCGATGCCTGCCTCGTGAGAATCCTCGACGATGTGGGCGGCGTCGAGCAGTTGCGAATGCCCGAGCGAGCACACCGCGCATTGGGTGTCATAGGCCCGCATGACCATCGATCGGAAGACAGGTTGATGGAGGCGCTGGCGAGTCTCCCTCACCACGTAATGACGAATGACTTCCTCCATCGGCGAACCCGCCAGCGGAAGGGTCTGGGCTGCGTCATAGGCAAGGGCAAACTGATCCAGCTCGGGCTCCGCGCCGATGACATACACGGGATAGACGGGCTGAAACCACGAGGGTGCTACCCCCATGAGCCAGATCACCGGCACCTGCAGTTCCATGGCCGTCAGCACCGCGTGGTTATCGGCGCTGCTGCGTGCGCCGGCCCGCATCTTGTAGCGCGGGAAGCCGTCGGCCCCGAGGACATCCTCATATGGGCGCCGGCGACCGCTCGGCGTGAAGACGGTCATGATGGTCAGGGCCGCTCGGCACTCTCGGGGCTTTCGTATGCCGCGACCTTGGTCGATCAGGGTGAGACGCTCGCCACGAAAGGTGAAACGGGTCAGTTCATCTCGGCTGATCGCGTCGCTGCCGTCATTCGTGCGCAGCGCGAGCCAGGCCATCGCCTCACGGCGCAAAGCCAGTTCGTCGTCGAGCGACATCACGAGGCTCATCCTGGCACCAAGGTGCGCTCGCAGCGTGGCCGGCATGGCCACACGTCGCTGCGAGCCCGTCGCGGAAGCCGTTACGTCCGGCGTCGGGACCACGAACGCCCTAGGCTCGGGTTAGGGACTATTCCCGGTGTCGGGAGGGCCAGCGTGGCGAAGACAATTAGGACCGCGGTTCGACAATGTCACCTGCAGACGAGGCCGGTCCCGTGACGTTGTTGCATGACCTCTTCCGACGCCCCGGGCTCCCTTGGGCTGGCCGCCCTAAACCGATGCTGGATCGCGGCGGCCGGGTCTTGCCGGGCGCCGTGTACGAGAAGCTCTTCATCGACGTGAACGGGACCCGGCAGGGGATGTTCCTGCGCGGCAAGGACATCACGAACCCCGTGTTGCTCTACCTGCACGGCGGGCTGCCTGAGTACTTCCTCACAGAGCGGCGCCCGACAGCGCTCGAGGACTGCTTCACCGTCGCTTGGTGGGATCAGCGTGGGGCAGGGCTCTCCTACAGCCCGTTGCTTCCTCGCGACTCCATCACCACCGAGCAGTGCATCCTGGACACCGTCTCGGTGACCCACTACCTGCAAGAACGCTTCGGCCAGGAACGCATCTACCTGATGGCGCACTCCGGAGGGTCGTTCATCGGCCTTCAGGTGGCGTCGCGGCATCCCGAACTGTATTCCGGCTACATCGGGATGGCGCAGATGGTCGACCAACTTCGTTCCGAGCGGTTGGCATACGAGTTCATGGTCGCCGAGTTCGAGAAGCGTGATGACCGCAGGATGGTGAAGAGGCTCGCGGCCGCGCCGGTGTCCGAGGCGCACGGCACACCCAAGCGCTACTTGGCCGTGCGAGACAAGGCGATGCACCGCCTCGGCGTCGGGACGACTCACGACATGAGGTCCGTCGTCACTGGCGTATTTCTTCCCTCGCTGGCCAGCCCGCAATACTCGGTGCCTGAGAAGATCCGGCTCTGGCGCGGCAAAGTCGCCGGTGGCGTAAGCCCCTTCTGGGACGACATGCTCTCCACCGACCTCGCCGAGCGCGTGCCGTCTCTTGAGGTCCCCTCCTACTTCCTGCACGGCGCGTTCGACCGCACCTGCTCCTACGACCTCGCGCGAGACTACTTCCAAAAGATCCAGGCCCCGGTGAAGGGCTTCTACACTTTCGAGCTCTCCGCGCACACCCCGATCTTCGAAGAGATTCCTATGTCGTCGCGGGGTGATGGTGCCGGGAGCTTGGGCCGCGCCGCTCGGCTCTGACGGCTTGGGGACGCGGAGTCGCGTCTTTGGCTGCTGCCCGGGGGTTCCCGGGTTACTAGGGTTGGCCTTAGTCAGGCCGGCCGCTCGACGCTTGGGTGGCGGCCCGCGACCGAGTGGGTAGTGGCGGCGAGTGGATCACGCCCCCCCCCCACGCCAACCGCAGGAGCGGCCGTGATCGCTCGCCCCCACGTACCCCCCGCCGCCTCCTGGGCGGCAGCCCCGGACATGGGCCCTCCCCGGCCAGGGCGCCTGGGGCCGTGCCCGGTGCTTCCCCGGCCAGCGGGTAGGTGCCTGCCAGAGGCCGCCGCGACGTTGGTGACGCTCGAGGTCGAGCCAGGCCAACGCGGTCAGGTCGGGCCATCGGGTCAGGACGGCGACCGCGGTTGGCCAGGACCCCGAACTCTCCCACACGGGGAAACGCCCACCGGGCCAACGAGATCAGCCGTGGCGGGAGCGGTTCGTCGATGACGAGCTTGCCCGGCGGACCACCCTGAGGTGCCGGTGGGCAGTGGTGCGTAAGAGCACCCCGGCAGGACCGGCGTCGATGACGTGGATTGTTCTTGCCGGAGATCGCCCTCGCAGGCGGGCGGCGTGACGCGTTCCGACCAACGCCAGGTCCGCCCGCCCGAAGGCCCAGCCAGGTCGGAGGGGGGCGACGGCCAGGTGCCGCCGTTCACTCAGGCGGGTGCCCGGCGATGGTCGGCGGGGGGAATGCGGCTGGACCTGCCCGTGGGTGGTCTGCGGATCGGACCTGGTGGTTGGCAACCACGGCGGCGTGATCCCGACTTGCACGCGCACGACCCGATCAGCGCCGGGGTCGGTAGTGTCGATGGACACGAGGGTTCCTCCATTCGTTGCGAACAGACGACTCCCGGCCCGTCTCCACCGGCCAGTGACCATGCGGGACGGGGTCGTCGACAGTGGGAGAACCCGTCCTGCCCACCAGCACCTCGTTCGAGATCAGCTCGGCACCCGATCGGCCACCACGTGGAAGCCACCCACCCCCCCCCCCCCCCCCCCCCACCGCAAACCCACGCTTGTGCGTGATCCGGTGCCTTCAGGACGACGGACCCGCGCCGCGGGCCACCGCACCTGCCACCACCCTGAACCGGGTTCGACCTCGACCGGGAGAGCCGACCCCGGGCCCACCGATCTCTTTCACGAGCCACAACGCTCACCCGGAAACCGGCACGACCCGAGGCCATCTCCCACGGTCACCGTAGCGACCACCACCTGTCACCAGGGGGCCCTCCAAGTCATACAAGCCTGAGAAGGCCGGCCGAATCATGCGAGACGATGTGCTGAATGCAGTGGCGCGGTTGGCCGACGGCTGACCCATCCGTTCGGAGTTGATGCGCGGCGTACGCGAGTCCACTGAACGTACCGGCTCTACTCCGCCATGAGCCACGGCCTTGGTCGATGAGGATGGGACGCTCGCCAGTAAAGGTGAAACGGGTCAGTTCATCTCGGCTGATCGCGTCGCTGCCGTCATTGGTGCGCAGCGCGAGCCAGGCCAACTGTTGTCAGAACGCGTACGGACCGAACCGGCCCCACGCAACGAAGGCAGCGATCGCAGCCAGGGCGAGGTTGACGCCGATGATGTTCCTCTCGCCGCGACGGACGTGCACGGCAGCTGCGAGGAGCATGGTGATGACCAGCCCCGTGGCCGCGATCGGCACCAGCACCGGCGCGATACCGGTCACGGCGGGCAGGATCAGCCCGACGGCCCCCAGGGCCTCCACCGCGCCGATGGCCTTGACCTGACCGTCGGTGAAGTCCTCGGCCCAGACCATCCTGCCCAACAGCTTCTCCCTCGGCTGGAGCACCTTGGCGAGCCCTCCGCCGAGGAAGGACGCGGCCAGGAGCCCGGCAGCGATCCAGAGAGCAATGTTCATGAGGTCTCCCGTGGGGTTGAGTGCCCTGACATTAGACCCTCAATGCGGCTCCACAATCGTCGATTCCGCGGCGGGTCGTCGTCGTTGCCGAGCGCTGGGCAGCGGCGGACCTTCCCAGCGGTGATCGTGGCGGCGACGCCCTAGGGTGTGCTGCTGAACAACGCGTGTCGCGCTGGCGCTGGTCAACGACCCAGGCCGGGCTGGGTCTGTGCCGAGCAGGCTGCGGCCGTGCGTCGCCGCGGATTCCTGCAGTTGTGGCCTGCGGGTCCGCTAGTCGAAGCGGTCGAACCACGCAGGGTCGACCTGAGTAACCGAGCGCACGCCGAGCCGCTGCTCTTTCACGAGGTCGGCAAGCCGCTCGCCGTCGATGAGGTCGACGGTCGGTGAGGTGACTATCGCCGCCCGGCGCGCGGGCTCGGAGAACCCGCTGAGCGTCACAAGGATGGCGCGCTCTGCGCCCTTGGTCTGTGCGTCCCGCTGGAACAGCGCGACTGTCTCGCGGCCCACGGGCTTGCCGATCGGGTCATATCGCTTGATCTGCACCGCCACACGCGACGAGAGCACCTTACTGATCGGAGCGGTACCGATGCCATCGATTCCCTCGTCCCCGGAGCCCCCGACCCGCTCTAGTTCCAGGCCGAAGAGTCGGAGCAGGTAGAGCACGAACTCTTCGAATGCGTCAGGGCTGAGTCGGTGGAGCCGAGAGAGGAGAACGTCCTGCCACCGTTCGGGCTCACGGCCCGGGGCCTCGGCCCGGAACAGCGACTCCTCTTCTGCGGTGTCGGCGGCTTGGGCCTCGGCTTCCTCGGGGTCTGCCGAAGTCGGGACGGCGGTGCGCTCCTTCGCACGTTTCGGGCGGTTGCGTCGGTACTCCCGGTCGAGTTCCATCGTTCGCCGAAACCCCTCTTCGGGAGGCAGGGCAACCAACTCTTTGCCGAGGGGCGTCACGAGAAACACACCACGTTTGGGGCTCTCAAGCGCCCTGATCAACTTCGCATAGGACCGCGCCCACTGAATGCGCTCCACGAGGACGGATGACTGCGGGCGGTGCTCGTGAGTCACCGCGAGCATCTCTTCAGAAGGCGCCAGGTCAGCGAGGACCCGACTCGTCACTTCGCGCGAGGTAGCCGATCCGCCGAGCGCGGTTACGGCGCGCACCGTCGGGAGAATCAAGTCCGAGTAGGCAGGTAGTTCCTCGGGAGTCACACTCTGGATGCTCCCACACGCTCGGACACTCGTTTGTCTCGCTTCTGGTCACAAACGGCCCGGTTATGAACAGACGACATCGGGAGAACGGACGTCGGGACCGGGTTAAGGGGCACATTTCGCCGGTGTCCGGAGGGGGACTTGAACCCCCACGCCCGTTAAGGGCACTAGCACCTCAAGCTAGCGCGTCTGCCATTCCGCCACCCGGACGGGTGTTGTCCGGCCCTCCAGACGAAGCGCCTCGCGACCGGCAACGTTAGCACGCTGCCGCGGCATACCTCGAACCGACTCAGCCGCCCACGGCCGCCCGGCTCCCGCCCTTCGTCGCCCGCCAGTCCGGCGCCGCGGCTAGCCTTGATGGGTGGCCTCCAGCATCTATCTCGCCGGCACCGGGCGCGATTCAGGCAAGTCGGCGATCGCTCTCGGCCTGCTTGAACAGGCCAGCAGACGCCTGGCCAGCATCGGCGTCTTCCGGCCCCTCGTGAGCTCCCTCGACGCTTCGGCCAGCAACACCCTGGACCTGTTGCTCAGTCGACTGCTCTCCCCCGACACGCGGGAAGACTGCATCGGCGTCAGTTATGACCAGATGCACGAGGACCCTGACCGGGCCATGTCGAGCATCGTCGAGCGATTCCACCAGTTGGCCGCTCGCCATCCCGCGATCCTTGTCGTCGGGTCGGACTTCACCGACCTCGGATCTCCCACCGAGTTCTCGGTCAACGCCCGCATCGCCGCAAACCTCGGCGCCCCCATGCTGCTGGTTGTCTCGGGCGTCGACCATACCCCCGAGCAGTTGCGCAGCGCAGCCGAACTCGCCATCGATGATGTCCACGCCAACCACGCTCACGTGCTCGGGGTCGTCGCCAACCGCATCGACCCCGAGCACTTCGACGCCACCAGAGCCGCCTTGCACGGGGTCGCCGGCAAACACCCCGTGTATGCCGTCCCGGCCAGTCCGCTGCTGTCGGCACCGAGCGTCCGCGACCTCATGAAAGCGGCCGGTGGGAAGCTGGTTTACGGGGACGAGTCGCTGCTCGACCGGGAGGCCACCGGCCTGGCGATCGCGGCGATGACGTTGCCCAATGTCCTAGGACGACTCAGCGAGGGTGCCGTCATTGTCGCCGCGGCCGACCGCGCCGATGTCCTGCTCGGGGTATTGCTGGCCCACCACTCGATCACCTTCCCCACCCTGGCCGGTGTCGTCCTCAACGGCGGTCTCGAGATCGACCCGCGGGTCGGCAACCTTATCGAGGGGCTGCGGCTTTCGCTGCCGGTCATCGAGGTGCCCACCGGCACGTCCGAAACGGCCCACATCCTCGGTGCGGTGACCGGCCGGATCACCCGCATGTCCGAGCGCAAGATCCAGACCGCCCTGGCTCTCGTCGACGAGCACATCGACGCCGCCGAGCTGCTCCGCGAGATCCAGATCGCGCCGACGGCGGTGGTCACCCCCCTCATGTTCGAGCACCAGCTCGTGGACCGCGCCCGCCGAGCCGACCGGCACATCGTGCTTCCCGAAGGCGAAGAGGAGCGGATCCTCGTCGCGGCCGACCAGCTGCTGCGGCGCAAGGTGGCTCGGCTCACCCTGCTCGGCAATCCGGAGATCATCCACGCCCGGGCCCAACGCCTTCAGCTGGACATCTCTGCCGCCCAAGTCCTCGACCCCGGCAGCGACCCGCTGCGCAAGCGTTTCGCCACCGAGATGGTGGCCTTGCGCACAGCCAAGGGCGTCACCTACGACCTTGCGTGGGACTCCGCCCAGGACGTCTCCTACTTCGGCACGATGATGGTCCTCGACGGGCTGGCCGACGGCATGGTGTCGGGGTCGGTCAACACCACCGCGCACACGATCCGCCCCGCCCTGCAGCTCATCAAGACCCGACCTGGGGTCTCGGTGGTGTCGTCGGTCTTTCTCATGTGCCTGGCCGATCGGGTGCTCGCCTATGGCGACTGCGCGGTGAACCCCGACCCCACCGCCGAGCAGCTCGCCGACATCGCCATCTCGTCGGCCGTCACCGCGGAACAGTTCCACATCGAGCCGCGGGTCGCGATGCTCAGCTATTCGACGGGCAGCTCCGGCACCGGCGCCGACGTCGACAAGGTCCGCCGGGCCACCGAACTGGTCCGCGAACGTGCCCCGGACCTGCCGGTCGACGGACCCATCCAATACGACGCCGCGGTGGATGCGGCCGTGGCTGCGACGAAGGCCAAGGGCTCCCCCGTGGCCGGCCGCGCGACCGTGCTGATCTTCCCCGACCTCAACACGGGCAACAACACCTACAAGGCCGTCCAACGCAGCGCCGGCGCCGTGGCGATCGGCCCGATCCTGCAGGGCCTCAACCAGCCGGTCAACGACCTGTCCCGGGGCGCCCTCGTCCAAGACATCGTCAACACCGTCGCCATCACGGCGATTCAGGCAGCCGGCGAATGACCGCGCTTGTCCTGGTCCTGAACGCCGGCTCCTCGTCGCTGAAATACCAGTTGGTCGACGCCGACACCGGAGCGGTCGCCGCCGTCGGCCTGCTCGAGCGCATCGGGGAGAGCGAGGCACGAGCCGTCGCGCGGCATACGGTCTTGGGCGTCACGACCACCCGCGAGGCGGACGTGCCCGACCACGCCGCAGCCATCGCGCTCGTCCTCGAGGCCTTCACCACCCACGGTCCAGCCCTCACGGCCACCAGCCTGACCGCCGTCGGCCACCGCGTCGTCCACGGCGGCGACCGCTTCCGCTCCCCCGCTTTGCTCGACGGCCAGGTCATCGCAGCCATCGAGGACCTCGTGCCGCTCGCGCCGCTGCACAACCCCGCGAACCTCGCCGGCATCCGCGCCGCCCAGGCGGCCTTCCCCGACACCCCCCAGGTCGCCGTCTTCGACACCGCCTTCCACCAGAGCCTGCCGCCACACGCCTACACGTATGCCGTGCCCCGCGTGTGGCGCGAACGTCACCGGGTGCGGCGCTATGGCTTCCACGGCACCTCGCACGCGTATGTGTCGCGCCGGACGGCGGTGCTGCTCGGCCGGGATCCCGCCGAGGTCAACGTCGTCGTCCTGCACTTGGGCAACGGGGCCAGCGCAGCGGCGGTCCAAGGCGGCGTCTGTATCGACACCTCGATGGGCCTGAGCCCGCTGGAGGGCCTGGTGATGGGGACTCGCCCAGGCGATCTCGACCCGGCGCTGCCGACGCACCTGGCCCGGCAGGGGGTGTCGCTCGCCGACTACGACCACGCGCTGCAGTCCGACAGCGGCCTGCGCGGGCTCACCGGCACCAACGACTTCCGGGAGATCATCGCCCGGGTCGACGCGGGAGACCCCGATGCCGAGCTGGCCTTGGACATCGTCAGCTATCGCCTGGCCAAATACGTCGGCTCGTATGCCGTCGCGCTCGGCAGGCTCGACGCCTTGGCGTTCACGGCAGGCATCGGCGAGAACGCCCCCCGCCTGCGCGCCGAGGTCATCGGTCGCCTGGGCCTGCTCGGCATGCGCCTGGACGTCGCCCGAAACGACTCTGGACCACCGGAGAGGGTCATCACCAGCGAGGATTCCGCCATCCCGGCCTGGGTGGTGCCGACCAACGAGGAGCTCGAGATCGCGCGGCAGACGGCCGCACTGACGGTCAGCCCGCCGGCGTCCCCTTGAGCCTCAACAGGGTGCTCTTGCCGAACATCGAGTCGATGAGGTCGGTCGCCACCTCGGCCGTCGTGTTGGCGTGGTCCTTGGCGGGGTTGAGTTCCATGACGTCGAGCGAGCCGAGCCGCCCGCTGTCGGCGATCATCTCCATGACGAGCTGAGCCTCGCGGTAGGTCGGGCCGCCCTGCACCGTCGTCCCCACGCCGGGGGCGATCGACGGATCGAGGAAGTCGACATCGAAGCTCACGTGCAGATGGGTCAGCTCGTCGACTCCCTCGAGAGCCCGCCGCATCGCCTTGCGCATCCCGTGTTCGTCGATGTGGCGCATGTCGAACACACCCATACCGTCTTCGTGGATGAGCCGCTTCTCGTCGACATCCACGCTGCGAATCCCGACCTGGCGCACCGTCCCCGCGTCGATCGACGGAGTATGTCCACCGATGGTGGTGAGCGACTCCGGCCCCATCCCGCGCAGGCAGGCGACCGGCATACCGTGGATGTTGCCGGTCGGGGTGGTGCGAGTCGTGTTGAAGTCGGCGTGCGCGTCGAGCCAGAGGACCCGGAGTTTCAGGCCGGACTCGCGGCAGTGCCGGGCGACGGCGCTGATCGAACCGATGGCCAGGCAGTGATCGCCGCCGAGCAGGATCGGCAGATGTCCGCCGGCCAGAGAATTGTGGACAGCCTCGTGGACGGCCTCGTTCCAGGCGGTCACCTCCGGCAAATGCCGATAGCCGTTGACGGGCGGCAGCCAGGGGTTGGGCGGCCCGGCCAGGTTGCCCAAGTCCTGGACGGTGATCCCGCCGGCCACCAGAGTCTGGTGGATCCCGGCGACGCGCATGGCTTCTGGACCCATCGACGCGCCGCGGTGTGCCGCGCCGACATCGGTGGGGGCGCCGATCAGGTCGACGGTCTTCGTGGGAGTGCTCACGGTGGGTCATCCTCACATGCCGCGGGCGCCAGTGCGAGCGGAGTCGGCGCCTACTCAGGCGGCGTCGAGCAATCGGGCCCACTGAACCTCGAGCGGACTGAGCGAGGGCAGCTGTCGGTGCAGCGGTCCGGGCGGCAGCGGAGCGGACCCGGCATAGGTGTGACCGGTGGGGGTGGTCGTCTCGACAACATGGCCAGCGGCGTCGGGGACCCGGCGCTGTCGCCACCCGTGGGCCTCCTTGACGTAGTTGCACCGTTCGCACAATCCCTGACCGTTGTCGAGGGTCGTTCGCCCCCCGTCAGCGGCCCGCTTGATGTGGTCGACGTGCCGGATCGGGGCGTCGCAGAACGGCATCCGACAGGTGCGGTCACGCACCGCCACCGACTCGCGAAGCAACCCGCGGAACTCCCGTCGCGACGACTCCAGGCGGACCAGCCCCGCCTCTCCCGGCCACGTGAACAGCCGCCGCACGAACGCTTTCGCCGTGCTCACCTCGCCCGGCGGCGCACCGGTCGCTCGACCGTGCGCGGCAATCGAGCGCGCCCAGTCGTCGTCGATCGGCCCATAACCCTGGACGTATGCACCGTCGCCACCCGGGCCGCCGAGCATCGACTCGGCGGACATCACCAGGCGGATTTCGACGTCGAAACCCTCGCGCGGGTCACGGCCGGTCAGCCGCTGCACCAGTAGGTCGGCCATGATGGGGCCGACCCCCTCGCCGCGACCGGATGCCCGCTGGGCCTCGGCGTCACGGGTGAGCGCGGCGAAGGCGGCGACACCATCGACGAGCGGAAGTATCGCGGTGAGAATGCACATGCCGTCGACGGCGGGGCGCAGCGACACTCGACGTGACGACACTGCCTCCTCGTTGCGCCGGACCACCGCTGCGGCGTCGACCGCCGCGGTCAATCGGCCGGCGAGAGCCCGAGCCTGTCGGGGGGACAGCGACGGCAAGTGCGTGGCCAGCTGGGTGTCGACCTGGCGCCGCAGCTCTGGGCTGAGGCAGGCCGTCTGCTGGGCCACAAGGGTAGCCACCCATTCGCTCACGTCACCGCCCGCCAGCAGGGCGAGAGTCTGGGGCATCTCGGAGACAAGCCCTTGCGCTAGGCCGAGGTGACGAGAGCCGCGCGCCGGTGAATCCTTGCGGGCGAGAGCCACCTGCGCTCCCACCGAGCGAGCGGTCTCAGCCGAGTCGGCGCCTCGCCGAATGTCGTCGGCACGTTGAGCGGTGAAGAGCGCAACCGTTGCCCGCGCCTGTGCCGCTGCAGCGGCGGCCTTGAGCTCCTCCAAGGCCGCGACCAGATCGACGAGAGCAGCCGCAGATGCCGCCTCGTCTGGCGTAGCCGGGGTGCCGTCCGAGAGCCGGTCGATCATCGTGCGAACGGCCTCCGCGGTGACGGCGGTGACCGCCGGGACATCCCGGTGCGCTCGATCGGCGGCATCGTACATACGTTCGATTCTAGCACCAACAACCCCGTGTGGCAACGGGTTTCACAGTGGGCGGGCTGCGGTCAGGTAGGACCGCTCGGTGCCGGGCGAAGCGCCCAGAGTGCGACGGCGCCGGCCGCGGCAACGTTGAGGGAGTCCACTCCCCCGGCCATCGGGATTCGCACCGTGCGGTCGGCGGCGGCGATCGTCTGGCGGGCGAGTCCGTCGCCTTCGGTGCCGAGCACGAGCGCCAGCCGCTGCGGGGGGTCGGCCGCCAGGACATCGAGGGACACCGAGTCATCGGCGAGCGCGAGCGCAACGACGGTGAACCCCAACTCGCGCAGCCGCTGCGGTCCGCCAAGGGGCCACGGCTCGATCCGGGTCCACGGCACCTGGAAGACCGTGCCCATCGACACCCGGATGGACCTGCGATAGAGCGGGTCGGCGCACTGCGGGGTGACGAGCACGGCATCGACGCCGAGAGCGGCCGCGCTGCGGAAGCACGCCCCGACATTGGTGTGGTCGACGATGTCTTCGAGCACCAGCACCCGGCGCGCATTGGCCAGCACCTCGCCGATTGCGGGCAACTCGGGCCGCTGCATCGAGGCCAGCGCCCCGCGATGCAGGTGAAATCCGGTGAGGCGCTCGATGACCTCGTGCTCGGCGGCATACACCGGTATGCCGTCGCGCCCGGCGGCGTCCACGAGATCGGCCAGGTCGGTGAGCCAGCGGCGAGCCATGAGATAGGCGCGCGGTCGATGCCCGGCCGCCAGCGCGCGACGGATCACCTTCTCGGACTCGGCGATGTAGAGGCCCCACTCGGGTTCCAGCCGGCGGCGAAGCGCCACGTCCGTGAGTCGCACGAAGTCGGCCAGCCGGTCATCGTGGGGGTCTGTCACCCACGTCACGGCACGGGTCAGGGGAACCACACCATCTTGACGATCGCCAGAACGCCAACGGTCACGATGATGGCCCGGAGCACGAGCGCTGGCAGTCGGCGGCCGATGGACGCGCCGACCAGCCCGCCGACGAAGGAGCCGACGGCGATGAGCAGGACGGCAGCCCAGTGCACGTGCTCCCGGGCAAAGAGCACAAACGCCACGGCGGCGACGGTGTTGACGACCGTGACGAGCACGTTCTTGAAGCCGGTGAGCCGTTGGATCTTTTCGCTCGACAGCGCCGAGAACAGGCCCATGAGCAACACGCCCTGTGCCGCACCGAAATAGCCCCCATAGACACCGCCGACGAACACCCCGCCGGCCAGGGCGCGGGGCCGCCAGGACGGCATACCGGCAGTGTCTGTATGCCGCGCAGCCGCCGCCCGCTGCAGGCGTGGCCCGAAGATGACCAGCAGGAGCGCCAGCGCGATGAGTACCGGCACGATGGCCCGGAAGGCCGAGGCCGGGAGCGTCAGCAGCAACCCCGCGCCGACCACGGCACCGAGCAGGGACATCGGCAACAGGCGACGCAGCAAGTCGCCCTGACCGCGCAGTTCGCGGCGGTAGCCCCAGGAGCCGCTCAAGCCTCCCGCGACGAGGCCGATGTTGTTACTCACGTTGGCGGCCAGCGGCGGATAGCCCAGAAACAACAGGGTCGGGAACGTGATGAGCGTTCCCGACCCCACGATCGTGTTGATGGTCCCAGCACCGACGCCGGCTAGCAGGATGAGGACAGCGTCGAGCAGGGACACGGCACTACCCTAGAGGGGCATCGGCCTGCGGGAGCGGCTCGGTGCTGGTCTTGACGTCTCCGAAGCCACGGGCTCGCTGGATGGCTGGTGCCTCAGCCGGGGCCGGAGCCGGCTCCACCCACTCCTCTTCTAGTGCCTGGCCGCCCCCGGAGGCGCCGCCGAGCGCAGAGGAGACCCCGCGCAGGGCATCGGTGAGCTCCGACGGAATGATCCACATCTTGTTGGCGTCGCCCCGGGCCAACTGCGGGAGCACCTGGAGGTACTGGTAGGCCAAGAGCCGCTGGGTGGGCTTGCCTCGGTGGATGGCGTCGAACACCTGCTGGATCGCCTGCGCCTGCCCCTGCGCCTCGAGGACCCGTGCCTGAGCGGATCCTTCGGCCCGCAGAATCTGAGCCTCCTTCTCGCCCTGGGCGGTGAGGATGGCCGACTGCCTGACACCCTCGGCAGTGAGCACAGCGGCGCGCTTGTCACGCTCGGCGCGCATCTGCTTCTCCATCGAGTCCTGAACCGAGTGGGGCGGGTCGATGGCCTTGAGCTCGACGCGGTTGACCCGGATGCCCCAACGTCCGGTCTCCTGGTCCAGGACGCCACGAAGCTGCCCGTTGATCTGGTCGCGCGAGGTGAGGGTCTGCTCGAGGTCGAGCGAGCCGATGACGTTACGCAACGTGGTGACGGTGAGCTGCTCGATGCCTTGGATGAAGTTGGCGATCTCATAGACGGCCGACTTGGCATCGGTCACCGTGTAGTAGATGACCGTGTCGATCGACACGACGAGGTTGTCGCTGGTGATCACGGGCTGCGGCGGGAAGGTGACGACCTGTTCGCGCAGGTCGATCGTCGCTCGCGGCTTGTCGATGAAGGGGACAAGGATGTGCATGCCGTCGTCGAGCGTGCGTGAGTAGGAGCCGAGTCGTTCGATGATGACCGCGGTCTGCTGCGGAACGATCCGGATGGTCCGCACGACGATGGTGACGGCGAAGGCCAGCAGCAGGAACAGAACCACGAGAGTCGCGGTGCCAGGCATTGAGTTCCTCCGAGATGGGCGGGTCGCCGGGCGGTCGCCACGGCGGGTGCAACGTCGAACGGGTCAGGCGAGACCGGCCGGCGAGGAGGGGGCAACGACGGCGGTGGCCCCGTCGATCTTGAGGACTTCGACGCGTTCCCCAGGCAGCAATGCGTCCCCCCCGGTCGACCGAGCGCTCCAGGTCTCACCCGAGATGGAGACCCTGCCATCGGTGCTCGTGACCGTCTCGAGGACGACGGCGATACGCCCGACGTGGGCCGCCATCCCGAGCAACGGGCGGTTGCGAGTGGTAGTGAACCGCTTCTTGACCAGCGGGCGGACGCCGATCAGCAGTGTGACGGCGACCACTGCGGCCACGATCGCCTGCACCGGGAACGGGGCGCCCGCGGCGGCCGCCGCCGCGCCGCCGAGTGCGCCACCAGCGAGCATGAGGAAGATGAAGTCGACCGTGGCCGCCTCGATCGCCCCCAAAGCCAGTGCCGCACCGACCCAGATGAGCCATCCGGAGTCTTCGAACACGGCAGTCACCCTTTCCACGGAACCGGCCACCCGGCCGCTTCCTTGACCCTATGACGTCCGACGGCTGCCAGGGGTTCCTACGGCAGCGGGTTGGCTGCCTCGCCCGCCCGGGCGCTCCACCGATCGCCGTGCTTCTCAAGCACGAGCGGCAGTCCAAAGGTGCGCGACAGGTTGTCGGCGGTGAGCGTGATCGGCAACGGGCCGGCGGCCACGACCCGGCCCTCTCGCAGCATGAGCACATCGGTGAAGCCCGGGGGGATCTCCTCGACGTGGTGGGTCACCAGCACCAGGGCAGGCGCTTCCAGATCCTGAGCGAGCGCCCCCAGACGGGACACGAGGTCCTCGCGACCACCCAGATCCAAGCCGGCGGCCGGCTCGTCGAGCAGCATGAGCTCCGGATCGGTCATCAGTGCCCGAGCGATCTGCACACGCTTGCGCTCGCCCTCGGACAGGGTGCCGAAAAGCCGGTCAGCCAGATGCGCTGCCCCGAGCGCGTCGAGCAGCCGCATCGCCCGGGAGTAGTCGAGGTCGTCATAGTGCTCACGCCAGCGACCGAGCACACCATAGGACGCGGTCACGACGACGTTGCCGACAAGCTCTCCGCCGGGGATCCGCTCGGCGATCGACGCGCTCGCCAGGCCGATCCGCGGCCGCAACTCGAAGACATCGACGGCGCCGAGAACCTCACCGAGTATCCCCACGACCCCGGTTGTCGGGTGAATTCGCGCCGCGGCGAGCTGCAACAGCGTGGTCTTCCCGGCACCGTTGGGGCCCAGGATCACCCAGCGCTCGCCCTCTTCGACCTCCCAATCGACGTCGTCGAGGAGCCGGCTCTTGCCGCGCACCACGCTGACGCCCGCGAAGGCGAGGACATCGCTCATGGTCTGCCACCCTAACGGGCCCCTCTACCAACCTCGGGGCGAGGTGGTCGTGTCGGGCCGAGGGAATCATCACCCGGGCGTCGTTATCGTCGTGAGGTGACCGACTTCCCGCTCAGTGTCCGCCTCGCCGTGTGGGGGACGTCGTGGTTGGCGGTGCAGGCCGACGACGAGAGTGTCCTCGAGCACGTCCACGCCGGCCTGGCCACCGCCGTCGCCGGCCCCCTCGTGCAGACCCTGCGGGCGTGGCGCGGCGCCGGTGAAACGGCGGTGTTCGCCGCCCTGCCGCGCCCAGGACACCTCGCCGGTATGCCGCGAGCAGCCCTGGATGTCCTCGCCGCCGCAAGTGCCGCCGGCGAATGTGTGATTGCGCCGAGCGTCGGAGGCCTGCTGGTGCCCACCTGCTCGGCCTTCGGCACCGACGGGGACCGAGGGGTGCTCGCCCAGTGGGCGGCATACGACGGGCTGGCCCTGCCCCGCCACGTGTCCGAGGCGACCGACCTCGGGGAGCTGTCGCGGCGACTCGCCGAGGCGATGCAGGAGGCGACCAGCACACTGCGGTCGGTCGGTGGCCTGCCATGGCGAGGCGACGAGGCGCACCCCCAGCCGACCCGTGGCCACCAGACTCCGATGCCGCGCGGCATCGCCCCCAAGGCGCTGAACTTGATGCAGCGTTCCGACCGGATCCGGGCCCTGGCCCTGGACGGTTTGTCGATGGAGGCCGACGGCCCGGCGCTCGACGCGACCACATCAGCAGCCCGGGCCGCGGCGCTGCGCGGCGTCGTGACGGCCGCCGATGCTGCCCTCGCGGGCGCGACGAATGTCGCAGTGATGGCTCTGGCCGGCTGGCGGCCGGCCTGAGTCGGGAGGCCGTCAGGCCTGAGCGAGGACCGACTCGTAGACGGCCATCGTCTTGTCGCCGATCGAGGCCCACGAGAACTGCTCGATGGCCCGGCGACGTCCGGCCAATCCCATCGTCCGGGCACGCTCGCGGTCGCTCACGGCATCGGTCAGAGCCGCGGCGAGGTCGGAGATGAAGGTTTCGGGGTCCACCGGCGTGCCGGTGCCGTCTTGCATCTGCTCGATGGGCACGAGCCACCCGGTCTCCCCCGGCACGACGACCTCGGGAATCCCGCCGGTGGCCGTCGCGACCACCGCCAACTCGCAGGCCATCGCCTCAAGGTTGACGATGCCCAGAGGTTCGTACACCGACGGACAGGCGAAGACCGTCGACGCGGTGAGCAGGGCGACGATGTCGCGGCGCTGCATCATCTCCGGGATCCACACCACACCGTCGCGCTGGGACCGTAGCTCGGCCAGCAGCCCCTCGACCTCGGCCAAGATCTCGGGGGTGTCGGGCGCGCCTGCGCAGAGCACGAGCTGGACGCCTTCGGGCAGCCTGGCCGCGGCCCGGATGAGATAGGGCAGGCCCTTCTGGCGGGTGATCCTTCCGACGAAGGTCACCGTGGGGCGTTCCGGGTCGATCCCGAGCCTTCGGTAGAGATCCTCGTCACGAAGTGGCTGCCAGAGCTGTGAGTCGATGCCGTTGTGGACGACCGGCACCTTGTCGGGGTCCACGGAGGGATAGCTGCGCAGGATGTCGGTGCGCATCCCCGCACTCACCGCGATGACCGCTGCCGCACCCTCGTATGCCGTGCGCTCGGCGAACGAGCTGACCCGGTAACCGCCGCCGAGCTGCTCGGCCTTCCACGGGCGCATCGGCTCAAGGCTGTGCGCGGTGATGACGTGGGGTGCCCCCGCGAGCAGGCCACCGAGGTGACCGGCGAGATTGGCATACCAGGTGTGTGAGTGGACGAGGTCGGCGCCCTGACAGTCCTGAGCGATGGTGAGGTCCACCCCGAAGGTCTGCAGCGCGGCGTTGGCGGCGGCCAACTCGGGCAGATCGGGGTAGGCCGTCGTTCCCTGCTCCTCACGGGGCGCGCCGAAGCATCGCACCTGCACGTCGGCGTCGCCACGGTCCCGTAGGGCCCGCACGAGCTCGGAGACATGGACCCCCGCGCCTCCGTAGACGGCCGGCGGATATTCCTTGCTGATGATGTCGATGCGCACGATGTGAGACTAGTGCGAAGGCCCCCCGCCGGGGAGGACTGCTGGGTCATAGGCTGGCGTCATGGCACGCAATGGCTCCGACTCGAAGGTCCTGGCAATCGTCCTGGCAGGCGGAGAGGGCAAGCGGCTCATGCCCCTGACCCGCGACCGCGCCAAACCCGCGGTGCCCTTCGGCGGCATTTATCGCCTGGTCGACTTCGCCCTGTCCAATGTCGTCAACTCGGGCTATCTCAAGGTGGTCGTCCTCACCCAATACAAGTCGCACAGCCTCGACAAGCATGTGACGAGGACTTGGCGCATGTCGACGATCCTCGGCAACTACGTGGCTCCCGTGCCGGCCCAGCAGCGGGTCGACAAGAACTGGTATCTCGGCAGCGCGGACGCGATCTTCCAGAGCCTCAACCTGCTCGACGACGAGCAGCCCGAGATCGTCGTCGTCGTGGGCGCCGACCACGTCTATCGCATGGACTTCTCGCAGATGGTCGAGCAGCACATCGAGACCGGCGCCGGACTGACCGTGGCGGCCATCCGCCAGCCGATCCACCTCGCCGACCAGTTCGGCGTGATCGAGGTCAACCCGGACGACACCCGCAAGATCGGTGCCTTCCGTGAGAAGCCGACCGACCCCATGGGTCTGCCCGACGCCCCGCACGAGGTGCTCGCTTCGATGGGCAACTACGTCTTCTCGGCTGACGCGCTCGTCAAAGCTGTCACCCAGGACCACGACACCGAGGGCAGCAAGCACGACATGGGCGGCGACATCGTGCCCTACTTCGTCGCCCGCGACGACGCCTACGTCTATGACTTCAAGGACAACGACGTGCCCGGCGCCACCGAACGCGACAAGGGGTACTGGCGCGACGTGGGGACCCTCGACTCCTACTACGACGCCCACATGGACCTCATCTCGGTTCACCCGGTCTTCAACCTCTACAACTACGACTGGCAGATCTACACGCACTGCCCGCCGCTGCCGCCGGCCAAGTTCGTCCACGGCTCCGGCGACCGGGTCGGGGAGGCGCTGTCCTCGATGGTCTCCCCCGGCGTCGTCGTCAGCGGCGCCCAGATCAACCATTCGATCATCTCGCCCAAGGTGCGAGTGCACAGCTATGCGGCAATCACCGACAGCGTCCTACTCGACAATGTCGACGTCGGCCGCTATGCCGTGGTCCGCCGGGCGATCGTGGACAAGGGCGTGCAGATCCCGGAATACTGCCGGATCGGCGTCGACCACGAGCACGACCGAGCGCGCGGTTTCTATGTCACCGAGGGCGGTATCACGGTCATCGGCAAGGGACAGCACGTCCCGCTCTAGCCGAGTGAGCAGCTTCCTGCCGCAGACCGGGCCGCGCGACGGCATACCTGCATCCGCCGCCGACCCACGGCCCGCGCGGGTCGCGGTGCAGGTCGCACCCCAGCACGCCTCGTATGCCGCGCTGCGGGCGGTGGCTTGCCAGTTGGACGAACTCGGGGTCGACGTCCTGCTTACCTGGGACCACTTCGTGCCCCTGTCCGGCGATCTGGGTGGGATGCACTTCGAGTGCTGGAGCATCCTCGCTGGCTGGGCGGAGGCCACGCATCGTGCGCAGTTGGGGCCCTTGGTGAGTTGCACGGCCTATCGCAACCCCAATCTGCTCGCCGACATCGCCCGAACCGTCGATCACATCAGTGGCGGCCGGGTCGTGCTCGGCACCGGATCCGGTTGGCACGAGCAGGAGTTCGCCGACTACGGCTTCGACGTCAAGACCGCCGGGGCACGGTTGGACGATCTGGCGGCCCACCTACCGGTCCTGCGAACCCGGCTGGCCCGGCTCAACCCCCCACCCATCGGGCCGATGCCGCTGCTTGTCGGCGGCGGCGGCGAACGCAAGACACTGCGCATCGTCGCCGAGCATGCCGACATCTGGCACGGCTTCGGAGACCCCGCGACGCTGCGGCACAAGCACCTCGTCCTGGACGAGTGGTGCCGCAGTCTGGGCCGTGACCCGCTGGCCATCGAACGCTCAGCCGGGGTCGCCTTCCAGCCCTCACGGCGCGGCACCCAGCGCGGCCTACCGTGGGCCGAACATGCCGAGCGCCTGTATGCCGTCGGCACCCGCCTCTTCCAACTCGCCCTGTGCGAGCCGCCCTACGACCTCGGGCAGGTCCGTGACCTGTTGGCGTGGCGCGACGAGGTCAACCGGCGCCCGAGCCAGCATCCGGACGCAATAGCCTGGCCGGGTGCTTGAGCAGACCACCGCGGGCCACGACTCCCTGCACGTCACCCTGACCGGGGAGGACCGGCCTGGGGTGACCAACGCACTGCTGGAGGCCTTGGCCGCCGTCGGAGCGGACGTGCTCGATCTGGAGCAGATCGTCATTCGGGGACACCTCACCCTGTCAGTCCTGCTCGACCCGCGGGAGCGCTCGGGCGCTCTCGTCGCCGCCGCCGGCGAGGTGGGCCACCGTCTCGGGATGCGGGCCCGGGTGCGCGCGGGGGCCGGCCAGACGCGCGATCGGCCCAGCGGCCGGGCCCACGTCGTCGTGCTCGGCCACCCGCTCGACGTCGCCGATCTCGCCTCGGTCACCGAGCGGATCGCCGCTCATGGAGCCAACATCGACCGGATCCGTCGCTTGTCGCACTATCCGGTGACAGCCGTCGAACTGGACATCTCGGGGGCCGAAGTCGGCCGGTTGCGCCATGAACTCGCTGCGCTCGCGGCGACCAGACGGGTCGACCTGGCGGTCGCCCCCGCCGGCCTGGCACGCCTCGGCTCGCGCGTGGTCGTCATGGACGTCGACTCGACCCTCATCCAACAAGAGGTCATCGAGATGCTCGCCGCTCGCGCCGGGTGCGAGGCCGAGGTCGCCGACGTCACCGAGCGCGCCATGCGCGGAGAGCTCGACTTCGCCGAATCGTTGCGGGCCCGGGTGGCCCTGCTGGCCGGGCTCGATGTCGAGATGGTCGAGCAGGTGCGCGCCGACATCATCCTCACCCCCGGCGCCCGCACCCTGGTGCGCACCCTCAAACGACTCGGTGACACCATCGCGCTCGTCTCGGGTGGCTTCGCCGAGATCGTCGAACCCCTCGCCCAGGAGCTGGGCATCGACCATGTGCTCGCCAACCGGCTCGAGGTGGCCGATGGCAGACTCACCGGACGGGTGGCTGGCGAGATCGTCGACCGGGCTGGCAAAGCACAGGCATTGCGCCACTTCGCCGAGCTCGCGGGGGTGCCCCTGTCACGCACTGTCGCCATCGGCGACGGCGCCAATGACCTCGACATGCTTGCAGCCGCCGGACTGGGAATCGCCTTCAACGCCAAGCCACTGGTGCGCGCCCAGGCCGACACCGCCGTCAATGTCCCCTATCTCGACACGGTCCTGTTCCTGCTGGGCATCACGCGTGAAGACGTGGAGGACGCCGACGCGCTGGATGGCATCCGGACACCGGCTCCCCTGGTCACACCCCGTTAGGGTGTGACGGTGAGTTCGAGCGCGGCAGTTGAGAAGGGTTCACGTCCGCCGCGGCGGACCCTGCTCATCGTCGGCGGCGCTGAGGACAAGCTCGGTCGCTCGGTGGTGCTGCGACGCTTCGTGCGGCTGGCCGGCGGCCGCTCCTCGCGGATCGTCGTCATCCCTACCGCATCGGCATACAGTCGCGAGGCCAGCGATCTCTACCGGAGCACGTTCACCCGCCTCAGGGCCGGCGCCGACATTGAGATCGTCCACGCGTCGAGCCGGGCAGCTGCACAGGAGCCCCAGCTCGTCGCGAGCCTCGATCGGGCCACGGGCATCTTCATGACCGGAGGCAGCCAGCTCAAGCTCAGTCAGCACATTTGTGGCACGCCGGTCGGTGAAGCGATTCACCGGGCCTATCGACGCGGGGTCGTGGTCGCCGGAACCTCGGCCGGTGCATCGATCATGAGCCAGTTCATGATCTCTCTCGGCGACGAGGGCGTGACCCCCCGCCAGCGCTCCAGCCAGCTCACCGCCGGGCTCGGGCTCATCGGCGGCATCGTCGTCGACCAGCACTTCGACCAACGCGGCCGCTATGGCCGGCTCATGTCGATCCTTGCCAACTCGCCCCAACTCATCGGGATCGGTATCGACGAGAACACGGCCGCGGAGATCCTCGACGAGCGGATCATGAGCGTGGTCGGGACCGGAGCCATCTTCGTGGCCGACGTGAGGCATGCCGTGACCGACGCCCCGGAAGCCCGCCGAGGGGCCCCGTTGCTCGTCTCGGGAGCCGTTGTCCACACCCTCCCAGCGGGGGCAGCCTTCGACCTGCAGTCGGTCTCACTCGTGCGCTTTGTCGAGCAACACCCCGACATCGAGGTCGCGGTCGTCGCCGCCAAGGACCGCTCACGACTGGCGGCGCGGACGGCCGCTGCACGCCCACCCGCCTGAGCGCTAGCGTGTGACCTCCAGCACCGCTGTCACCGAGGAGTAGGCATGGCGAAGGACCGACCGACCCCGACCGGCCCTCTCGCCCCAGATCTGCGCATCCTCGAACGACGCGTCTACCGCGGCCCCAACATCTGGGCCTACGAGCCTGCCATCCACCTCGTCGTCGACCTGGGCGTCCTGGAGGGATATCCCAGCGACAGCATCGACGGATTCACCGACACTCTGCTGGAGCACCTACCCGGGCTGCGGCGGCATACCTGTTCGGTTGGCCGCCCCGGCGGCTTCGTCGAGCGGTTGGTTGGCGGCACCTGGCTCGGCCATGTCGCCGAACACGTGGCGCTGCAGCTGCAGACCGAAGCCGGACACGACCTGCGTCGAGGCAAGACCCGGATGGTCAAGGGCAAGACGGGCATCTACAACGTGATCTTCGGTTACGTCGACGAGACGGTCGCGCTGGCGGCCGGTGACCTCGCCGTCCGACTGATCAACCACCTCGTCCAGGCGCAGGAGGACTTTGACTTCGCGGCAGAGCTCGACGCGTTCCTGCGTCGCGCCCAACGGGTGGCTTTCGGACCGTCGACCTCGGCCATCCTCGAGGAGGCGGTAAGCCGGGACATCCCGTGGCTGCGGCTCAACTCGGGCTCGCTCATCCAACTTGGACAAGGCGTCCACGCCCAACGGATCCGCGCGACGATGACGTCGCGGACCGGGGCGCTGGCCGTGGACATCGCAAGCGACAAGAACCTCACCGGCACGTTGCTCGCGGCCGCGGGTTTGCCGACCCCCAAACAGGAGTCGGTCCGCACGCGGGCGGGGGCGATCGCGGCAGCCAAGGAGATCGGATTCCCGGTCGTCCTCAAGCCGCTCGACGGCAACCACGGCCGGGGCGTCTGCCTGGATCTGCAGTCGGCACAGGACGTCGACAAGGCGTTCGACATCGCCAAAGATCAGTCCCGCAGCGGCATCCTCATCGTCGAATCGTTCGTCACCGGCCGCGACTACCGCTGCCTCATCGTCGGCGGCAAGATGCAGGCCATCGCCGAACGGGTGCCCGCGCACGTCGTCGGCGACGGCGAGCACACGGTGCGTGAACTCGTCAACCAGACCAACGCTGACCCGCGACGAGGTGTCGGCCACGAGAAGGTGCTCACCCGGATCAAGCTCGACGCCGCCGCCGAGAAGGTGCTTGCCGACCAGGGACTGGCTCTCGACGACATCCCCGCGAAAGGAGACATGGTCACCCTCGCGCTCACGGGCAACATGTCGACCGGCGGGATCTCCGTCGACCGGACCTTCGACGCCCACCCCGACAATGTTGAGATCGCCGAGGAGGCGGCTCGGATGGTCGGACTCGACGTCGCCGGCATCGACTTCATCTGCCCCGATATCGCCGCGCCGGTCCGTGAGACGGGCGGCGCGATCGTCGAGGTCAACGCCGCACCGGGCTTCCGGATGCACACCCACCCCACCGTCGGGGTGCCGCAGTTCATCGCGAAGCCCGTCGTCGACCTGCTGTTCCCGCCCGGCTCGCCGTCGCGGGTGCCGATCATCGCCGTGACCGGCACCAACGGCAAGACGACCACGTCACGAATGATCGCCCACATCTTCAAGGGGCTGGGCCGCAAGGTGGGCATGACGTCGACTGACGGGGTCGTCATCGACGAACGCCTGGTCATCAAGTCCGATGCCTCCGGACCCAGGTCCGCGCGGATGGTCCTCATGAATCCCCGGGTCGACTTCGCGGTCATGGAGGTCGCCCGCGGCGGCATCCTGCGTGAGGGCCTGGGGTATGACCGCAACGACGTCGCCGTCGTGACCAACGTCGCGCCCGACCACCTCGGGTTGCGCGGCATAGACACCCTCGAACAACTGGCCGCGGTCAAGGCCGTCGTTGTCGAGGCTGTGCCCAAGAACGGCTTCGCCGTGCTCAACGCCGACGACCCACACGTTCGGGCGATGCGCCGCAAATGCTCTGGCGAGATCGTCTGGTTCTCGATGCAGGCCCCCGGCTCCCCGATCCGTGAGTTCATCGACGGGCACTGCCGCCGCGGCGGACGGGCGATCTTCCTCGATCCGACCGACCGTGGCGACATGATCGTCATCCAGCACGGCCGTCGGGCGATGCAACTGGCCTGGACGCATCTGCTGCCCTCGACCTTCGGCGGCGCAGCGCGGTTCAACGTCGCGAACGCGCTGGCCGCCGCAGGCGCTGCGTTCGCTGCCGACGCGCCCCTGCATGACATCCGCCAAGGGCTGCGCACCTTCACGACGAGCTACTACCTCTCCCCCGGCCGACTCAACCTCGTCGACGTGAACAACGTCGAGGTCTTCGTGGACTACTGCCACAACGCCGCAGGCATGCGCGCGCTGGGAGACTTCGTCGACGCGTATGCCGCCCAACGCGCAGGCCGTGCGGACCTCGGCCGAACATCGCGCATCGGCGTGATCGGAGCGGCCGGTGACCGCCGCGACGCCGACCTGCGCGAACTCGGTTCGGTCGCGGCCGCGCACTTCGATGTCATCGTCATCCGCGAGGACGTCCGCTTGCGCGGCCGCCGCCCCGGCGAGACCGCCGCGCTCGTCGCCGAAGGAGTGCGCTCGGCGATGGCCGACGGCGCCAGGTGCCGGCAGCTCGAGATCGTCTTGGACGAACTGCAGGCCGTCGGGCACGTCATGGCGCGAGCCAACCCCGGCGACCTCGTGGTCATGTGCGTCGACAAGTCGGCCGAGGTCTTCGCGGCTTTGGAGTCCAGGACCCACCAGGCCCAGGCCGGCTCGCACAGCGCGGGGACCGCCGACCCCGACCTGGATCCCGCGTCGCTCACCGGCGCAGCGGCACTCTCCGGCGTCGCGGCGATCGACCGCGCACTGTCGGAGCCTCAGCCGATCGAGGACGTCGAGTCCGCCGACGGGCCGGCCGACGAGGACGGCTGAGCCTGCTCAGGCTCAGCGTCCGCGGACCTCCGTCGCCGCCACTCTGAGAACCGCCCGGTATGCCGTGCTGTCGGCATCGCTTGCCTGGTCGACCATCGCCTCGAGCAGCTCGGCGACCGCCGGTCCCGACTGGCCGAGATCGAGTAGGGCAAGGGCCTTGAGGGCCCGAGCGACCGCGTGCCCGGGCCTGGCGACCAACACCGCGTCGGCGAGCTCGAGCGCCTGGGCCGGTCGCCCGAGGGCGCGGCATACCGTGGCGGCATCGAGCTGGGCGAGGTGACGGTGAGGCTCACCGAGGCCCGCTGCCGCGGCGCGCAGGTAGAGCTCGAGCGCTCGGGTGTCCTCGCCGATCGCGTGCACCGCGCGGGCCCATTCATAGACGAGCCGGGCATCGGTGGGATGAGCGGCGGCCAGCCGACCGGCGGCTACCTCGCGTTCGCCGAGATCGCTCATGGCGGCGATCGCAGCGAGGTCGTCCTCAAGCTCATGCTGGCCCGCAGCCGCCACGACCTTGCGCCGAATCGTCCCGGCATCATCGACTGTGCCGCCGCGCGCAGCGATCAGCTCCTGAACGGCAGGCCGGGAGTCGTGGCACATGAGGCCGACGACATCGCCGTCGCCGCACGCGTCGAGCATGACGTCGAGCGCTTCGATCTCATGTACATAGGCGGCGACGTCATGGACTCCGGCGCGGGCCAGACCGGCGCGCAAGAGGCCGTCCATGTGCTCCAGGGTCATCCCCCGCAGGTACTTCAGCTTGTGTGAGAGCACGACGTGATCGGCCCCGTGCCCGGCAATCTCCCCGAGGGCGGCGTTGGCCCCGTCGAGTCGGTCTCCGGTGCCGCCGATCCCCAGGTGCACCCGGCCGCCGGGGGCCGCCAAGCCGCGGCATACCTGCAGAAGCGCCTCCAGGCCCGCCTCGTTGTGGGCCATATCGATGACCACGGTCGCTATCCCCTCGGGGATCGGGACGCTGTAGCAGTTGAGCCGTCCTGAGTTGAGCTGTGGATCCGGGGTGAACGTGCGCAAACCCTCGACGACGGCCGAGCGTGGCAGGCCGAGGGCGAGCCCCGCCGCTGCGGCCCCCAAGGCGTTGGCCACGTTGATCGACGAGAGTCCCGCCAGGGTCAAGGGAACGTCGACAACTCTGACGAGCCGGTCGGGGTCGGCGCCGTGGCGCAGCGCGACCACCTGCCCGTCCAGGACGGTCATCCCGCGCCCGCCGCCAGCGATCGCTTCGCGCAGCGCCGGTGAGTCGGGGTCCAGCGAGAAGGCCCACACGCGTGCCTTGGTCCGCAGCCGCATCGCCCAGACCCGCGGGTCGTCACCGTTGAGGACCACCCACCCCTGCGGTTTGGCGATGAGGGTGGGGATCGCCTTGACCTCGGCGAGCTGGTCCAGGGTGTCGATGCCCTGCAGCCCGAGGTGATCGGCCGCGACGTTGGTGACGACGGTGACGTCGGTGTGGCGCACGCCCATACCCTTCAAGAGCATCCCGCCCCGGGCTGTCTCGAGGATGCCGACGTCCAAACCCGGTGTGGCGAGGACCTCCCGGGCACCACCCGGGCCGCTGTAATCACCGGGCTCGACGAGCTCGCCCATGACGACCACCCCGTCGGTCGAACTCCACGCCGTGCGCAGGCCGGCAGTCATGACCAGGTGGGCCACCATCCGGGTCGTCGTCGTCTTGCCGTTGGTGCCGGTGATCGCGACGACGGGCACAGTGGGCGACAGCACGGCCGCCGGCGCTCCGGGCTCGGTGACACGAACGGCCGCCCCAGCCTGCGCGATGAGCTCCGGACCGTCGCAGGTCGGCTCGAGCAGGGATATGAGCAACGGGCCCAGCCGCTCCCCCAGGGCCAAGGCGCGCCCCCGTCGGCGCCAGGGGATTGCCACCACGATCTCGCCGAGGGAGCCGCCGGCACGGGCCCGGACGGCCAGCCGGGTGACCCCCGAAGCGGCGCCGATCTCGCGGCATACATGGGCGACGAGCCGCATGACGAACCGCTGGCGCTGCGAGGTCCCCGCGGGTCCAGGGCGGGCGCTGGTCAGCCCCGCCCGGCGAGCCACAGCGGCCGCGCCTCGCAGCTCGAGGTCCAGGTAGCCCGGCACGGTGAGGACCACCTTGAGCGCCGGCCGGGTGAAGTAGAGGTTGGGTCCTTCGAGGACCCGCACCTCGCGGGTCACGACGGACGTCAGCGCGTCGTCGTGGGCTGTGCCGGTCATCACTCAACCCATCGCGTGGACGCCGCCGTCGACGTGGACGATCTCACCCGTCGTCGCCGGGAACCAGTCTGACAGCAGAGCCACGCAGGCCTTCGCGGTGGGCAGCGGGTCGTTGACGTCCCACCCGAGCGGGGCGCGCTCGTCCCAGTTCGTCTCGAACACCTCGAAACCCGGGATCGACTTGGCGGCCGTCGTTCGGATCGGCCCCGCCGCCACGAGGTTGCAGCGGATCCCCCGGGGCCCCAGATCGCGCGCGCAATAGCGGTTCGTCGCCTCGAACGCGGCCTTGGCGACCCCCATCCAGTCGTAGACCGGCCAGGCATAGCGGGCGTCGAAGGTCAGCCCGACGATCGCGCCACCTGGATTCATCAGCGGCAGCGCCGCGACGGCCAGCGCCTTGAGGCTGTAGGCCGACACCTGCATCGCAGTCGCGACGTCCTCCCACGAGGCCTCCAGGAAGGTGAAGGCGCCCAGCGGAGCGAAGCCGATGGAGTGCAGCACGCCGTCGATCCCGTCGGTGTGCTCGCGCAGGCGCTCGGCAAGGGTGTCGAGGTCTTCGGGGTTGCTCACATCGAGCTCGACGACGGTCGGGGTCTGCGGCAGGCGTTTAGCGATCGTCCGGGTGATCTTCATCGTTCGCCCGAAGGAGGTGAGGATGACCGTCGCCCCCTGCTGCTGGGCGAGCTTGGCGACGTGGAAGGCGATAGAGGTGTCCATGAGGACTCCCGTGACGAGCAGGGTCTTGCCGTCGAACAGGCCCATCGGTGGCTCGCTTTCGTTGCAGAAGGTCAGTGGCCCATGCCCAGGCCGCCGTCGACTGGCAGGACCGCACCGGTGATGTATGCCGCGTGCGGGCCGGCCAGGAAGTGGACCGCGGCGGCCACCTCGTCGGGGGTGGCGAAACGTCCGGCCGGGATACTTGCGAGGTATGCCGCGCGCCGCTGCTCGGGCAACTCGGCCGTCATGTCGGTGTCGATGAATCCCGGGGCCACGACGTTGGCGGTGATGTTGCGTCCGCCGAGTTCCCGGCTGATCGAGCGGGCCAGTCCGATGAGGCCCGCCTTGCTCGCGGCGTAGTTGGCCTGCCCCGGCGAGCCGTAGAGGCCCACAACGCTCGACACGAAGATCATCCGGCCGCGCTTGAGGCGGATCATCCCCTTGCTGGCCCGCCGGGCGCAGCGGAAAGTCCCCGCGAGGTTGGTGTCGATGACGGCGTCGAAGTCGTCGTCGCTCATCCGCAGCAGCAACTGGTCGCGGGTGACACCGGCGTTGGCCACCAGCACCTCGACCGGTCCACCGAGCATCCCCTCGGCCTCGGCGAAGGCCGCATCGACCGAGGCGGTGTCGGTCACCTCGCATCGGACGGCCTGCAGCCCCTCGGGGGCCGGCCCGGAGCGGCTGGTGACGACCACCCGGTCGCCTCCCGCCGCGAAAGTGCGGGCGATGGCCAAACCGATGCCACGATTGCCACCGGTGACGAGAACGGTCCGGCCCGCGGGTACGTCGGTCATTGGCGCAGGCTAACCGGTTTCTGCCCGGTATGCCGCGTGCGACGGGCGACAGTCGGCATCCGTGGACGTATGGTTGATAGGTGCGGCTCGCGCGCAAGCCCAAGGTCGAGCCGGTGGTTCACATGGTGACCACCGCGCCGATGTCGGTTGCTCAAGACACCGACATGCGCCTGCGTCGCTATCTCGTCACCATGGCCGTCCGGACGACGTGCTTCCTCCTCGCGGTCGTCGTCGAGGGCTGGCTGCGGTGGGTGTTCATCGCCGGCGCCGCGATACTGCCCTACATCGCCGTCGTGCTGGCCAACGCTGTCGGGCCGCGCTGGGGCAGCCGGATCAGCGGTGCAGATAAGTACGAGTCGGTGACGCAGGGGGCACTCGGATCGCCGAGCGCGCCCGCATCGGCGGCCTCGGGCGGGGTCATCAGCCACGATGCGCACGTCCACTCGCAGGCGCACTGAACGGCAGGTCAGCCGCCGATGGCCGACATCGGTCGGTCGGGCTGGTGAAAGCCGGGACCGCCAATCCCGTGCGAAGGACCCTTGACCCACATTTCACCCCGAATCAGCGCGGCCAACTCCGCGTCCGATGCGCCGTCACGAAGCGGACCGCGGACGTCGGTCTCGCGCTGGGAGAACAGGCAGTTGCGCACCTGGCCGTCGGCGGTGAGCCGCACCCGGTCGCACGCCGAACAGAACGGCGCCGACACACTCGCGATCACCCCGACCGTGGCTGGGCCCCCGTCAACGAGGAAGATTTGCGCAGGGTCGCTCCCGCGGGACTGGTCGGCCGGGGTGAGGGTGAACCGTTCGGCGAGACGCTGGTGAATCTCGGCCGCGGTCACCATGACTGCGCGGTCCCAACCGTGCTGGGCGTCCAGCGGCATCTGCTCGATGAACCGCAGGTCATAACCGCGGGCCAGGCACCAGGCGAGCAGATCGGCCACCCCCCTGTCGTTGACGCCTCGCATGGCGACAGCGTTGATCTTGACTGGAGTGAGGCCGGCCGCCGCGGCGGCGCGGAGCCCGGCCTCGACGTCGGCAAACCGCGAGCGAAGAGTAAGTCGGGCAAAGACGGCCTCGTCGACGGTATCGAGCGACACATTGACCCGCCCGAGCCCGGCCGCGGCGAGCTGCTCGGCGATCCGCGCCAGGCCGACGCCGTTGGTCGTCATCGCGATCGCGGGCCGAGGGTGCAGGGCGGCGATGCCTTCCACGACGTCGACCACCGACCTCCTGAGCAACGGTTCGCCGCCGGTCAGCCGGACCTCGCTCACCCCGAGCCCGACGAAGACCCCGACAAGCCGAACGATCTCGGCATCGGTCAACAGGTGCTCCCCCAGCAGCCAGGGCAAACCCTCAGCCGGCATGCAGTATGTGCAGCGCAGGTTGCAGCGGTCGGTCACCGACACCCGCAGGTCTCTCGCGACCCGACCGTAACCGTCGATGAGCCCGCCGCCGGTGGGCGGCCTGGTGCGCGGGTCCGGCAGCGCAGTCACAGTCGCCACCCTATGCCGAGGTACGGTAAGGACGTGCTTCGCGCGATCTTCACCAAGCGGATCCTCGCCGCGGTGGCCTTCGCGCTCGTCTTCGGCGCCGCCTGTGTGCTGCTCGGTCAGTGGCAGCTGTCCCGCTTCGAGGACAAGGATGCCCGCGCCACTGCCGTCGAGACCAACTATGCCCGCGAACCCGTGCCGCTGGTGACGGTGTTGCCGACGACGGGCGCTGCCTTGCGCGAGGACCAGGTGTGGTCGAAGGTCACCGCCACCGGCCGGTATGCCGCCACCGGGAGCCTGCTCGTGCGCGGCCGGGCTCTCAACGCCGCCCAGGGCCTCGAGGTCCTCGTGCCTTTCCAGGTCGACGGTGGCGGCGTGCTGCTCGTGGACCGGGGGTGGGTGCCCAACGGCGAGACCGCGACCGACATCCCCGCCTTCCCGCCAGCGCCGGCAGGCACCGTCACCATCACCGGCTGGCTCAAACCGAGCGAGGAGGACCGCGGGCGTGACCTGCCGGTCGGTCAGCTGGCGACGATCAACCTGGCTCAAGCGCAGGAACAGGTAAGCGGCAGCCTGTACGCGGCATACCTCGTCCTGGGTGCCGAGATTCTGCCCGCCGGTGGCGCGGCGCCGGATCGCCCTGCCGCGCTGGAACCGCCGTCAGTGGACCGCGGACCGCACTTCGCGTATGCCCTGCAGTGGTGGCTCAGCGCGCTGCTCGGACTGGCGTTCGTCGTCTTCCTGTATCGAGGTCGACCCGGCGCCGCGCAGGAGCGCGAAGCCCAGGCGCAGGCGCGAGCCGGGGCAGGTGTGAGCGTGAGCGGCCCGAAGGTCAAGAAGTCCAGGATCTGGGACGAGGAAGACGGCTGAGCGACCTTCACCACGGCGTCGTGACGGTCTTGGTGCCCTCGAAGTATTGGGTCCGATAGAGGTCCGCATACAGCCCGCCGCGCCCGAGCAACTCGGCGTGCGTGCCCCGCTCCAGGATCCGCCCGTCCTCGACGACGAGGATCTGGTCCGCGCCGCGCACCGTGGACAGACGGTGGGCGATGACCAGGGCGGTGCGCCCGGCGAGCGCAGTGTCCAGGGCGCGCTGCACGGCGACCTCCGACTCACTGTCCAGGTGGGCGGTCGCTTCGTCGAGGACGACGACCTGAGGCTCCTTCAGCAGCAGCCGGGCGATGGCCAGCCGCTGCTTCTCCCCGCCGGACAGGCGGTGGCCGCGGTCGCCGACGACGGTGTCGAGCCCCGATGGCAGCGAGTCGACCAGCCCGAGCACCTGGGCCCCGTCGAGAGCGGCCCGCATCTGAGCCTCGGTGGCCTCGGGCCTGGCGTAGGCGAGGTTCACCCGGATCGTGTCGTGGAAGAGGTGGGCCTCCTGGGTCACCATGCCCACGGTGTCGTGCAGGGAGGTCAGCGCCGCGTCGCGCAGGTCGACGCCCCCGATGCGCACGCTGCCTTCGGTCGGGTCGTAGAGTCGCGCCAGCAGCGAGGTGATCGTCGTCTTGCCGGCCCCGCTCGGACCGACGAGCGCCACCAACTGCCCCGGGTATGCCGTGAACGTCACGTCATGCAGGACGGGCCCGCCACCGGCCCGGTCGCCGCTGGCCGTCGATTCAAGCGAGGCAAGCGACACCTCGTCGGCCGACGGGAAGGCGAAGCCGACTCCCTCGAACTCGACGGCCACCGGGCCGGTCGGCAGGCTGACCGGCTTCTCGGCTTCGGCGACCAGCGGGCGCAGGTCCAGGACCTCGAAGACCCGGTCGAAGGACACGAGGGCCGTCATGATGTCGATCCGCACGCTCGACAGGGCCGTCAGCGGACCGTAGAGGCGAGCCAGCAGGGCAGCCAGAGCAAGCAGCGATCCCACGGTGAGCGTGCCGTCGACGGCCATCAGCCCACCGAACCCGTAGACCATCGCCGTGGCCAGCGCCGCAACGAGGGACAGGGCGGTCATGAAGATCGCGCGGTTCATCGCGATGCGGATCCCGGTGTCGCGGACGGCGGCCGCGCGGACGGCATACTCCTGGTTCTCGCGGGAGGGGGTGCCGAAGAGCTTGACGAGCAGCGCGCCGGCGACATTGAAACGCTCGGTCATCCGCGATCCGAGGTCGGCGTTGAGAGTCATCTGGGTGCGAGTGAGCTCGGACAGACGTCGGCCCATGAGCTTCGCCGGCACGAGGAAGAAGGGGACCAGCAACAACGCCGCGAGGGTCAGCTGCCAGGACAGGGTCGCCATGGCGGCGACGATGAGCACCAGGGACACGGCGTTGGAGACGACCGAGGAAAGCACCGAGGTGAACGCCTGTTGAGCGCCGATAACGTCGGCGTTGAGTCGGCTGACCAGCGAGCCGGTCTGGGCGCGGGTGAAGAAGGCGATGGGCTGCGTCAGGACGTGGCGAAACACCTCGGTGCGCAGATCGTAAATGAGACCCTCGCCGATGCGCGCCGAGAACCAGCGCTGGGCGACCCCCAGGGCTGCGTCGAGGACGGCGAGGGCTGCGACCACGAAGGCAAGCCGGGTCACCAGGGCGCCGTCCTTGGGGATGACACCGTTGTCGACAATCTCGCGCAGCAGCAAAGGCACGGCAACGACGATCGAGGAGCCGATGACGACGAGGACGAGGAACGCGGCGATGGACCGCAGATAGGGCCGGGCATAGCCGGCGACCCGGCGGGTGGTCCCCCGTTTGAGACGCTCCTGAAGGACGGACTGGTCTTTGGTCAGTCCGCGCATCATGCCGTGCTGGCCCATGCTCATCGCTTGCTCATCTCCGCGCCCCGGCCACGGTGCCCCGTAGGCGCGAGAGCGCACGTCATCATCGTCATTTGCCTAACGTCGACGATGACCCCGGACATTCCGGCAGGCGGGCCAGCTCAGGCAGTGACGCCGGCCGCGCGGGCCATGCCATGCAGCAGGTGTCCCTGCGCGACCCGCTCGTGGCGGGTCTGCTCCTCCGATGTTGCCGACAGCGCGGCGTGCAACAACGGTTTGAGGGCGCGTAGGGCGGGTGCAGGCGCGGCGAGCAGGGCAGCGACCAGGTCGGCGGTGGCTGCCGTCAGGTGCTCTGCCGGCACGGCGACGGATGCCAGGCCGCTGGCGACAGCCTCCTGGGCCCCGACGAACCGCCCGGTGGCACAGATCTCCAGGGCGCGCGGGTAGCCGACCGCCTCGACCAGCGGCAGCGTCCCGGCCAGATCGGGGATCATCCCCAGGCTGACCTCGCGCATCGCGAACTTGACGTCCTCGGAGACGATCCGCAAGTCGGCAGCCAGCGCAAGCTGGAAGCCGGCGCCGATGGCATGACCCTGCACCGCAGCGACGACGATCGGGGCGATGCGGCGCCAGACTGCGAACCCCTCCTGGAAGGGCCCGATCAGCGACGTCATTGCCTCGGGGCTCTGGGCGGCCGCGGCCAGCAGGTCCGGCTCGGAGTCGATGCCTCCGGGTCGCAGCATGCCCCGGTTGAGCCCGGCCGAGAAACTCCGACCCTCGGCGGCCAGGACGACGACGCGAATCTTCTCGGGCAGCGAGTGCGCGATCTGCGCGAGCGCCAGCCACATGGACGGCACCTGGGCGTTGAGATGCTCGGGATTGCACAGGGTGACGGTGCAGACCGCTTCTTCGTGCTCGACGCGGATTGCTGGGTGCGGCATCTCGATCACCCTCGCAGGCTATCGGTCGGGCCTCAGCGGGTCGGCACCGGTCACAGCGGGCGGCGCCAGACCACCTGCCGCGTGTCAGCCTGGCGGCATACGGCGTAGAGGCTGTCGGCGACCACCGCGAAGGCGACCACCTCACCGCGCGGCCCCGGCTCGCGCGACCAGCCGTCCGGTTGCTCGATCAGCACGGTCGCGGTGCCGTCGGAGTTGTCCGTGGCGAGCAGGATCGCCCTCCCGTCGTGGGAGAGCGCGGCCGGCAGGGCGTCGGTGGCTTCCACGGCAACCTCGGGGACGCCCGCCAGCAGCCGTGCCCCGTCGGCGTCCAGGCGCCACACCGCCAGACGGCCGTCCACCAGGCCGGCGATGGCGCACCGCTCGGCCGTGCAGGCAGCGCTCACCGCCTCGGCTGCCGAGCCCTCGGACGGCAAGTCGACGCGTGCCCACCCGGCTGGGCTCATGGTGGACAGCCACACCGCAGGGGTCTGCCGCGCGCTCCCGTCACCCAGGCGCAGAACCGACCCGGCGACCAGCAGCCGCTCGCCCCACGACGTGACTCCCCGAGCGCCCACCATCGCCGTGGGGATGCTCTCCAGCGCCGTGCCCGCCGACGACTGGCGCACCCACCGCTGCCCGTCGGGGTGCCAGGCGGCGATGTCCAACCCGGTGCGGGCGCTCTGCCACGATCCGATGAGCACCGGCCCCGCCGGGCTCGCCACCGCCCCCACCAGCTCCCCCGCTCCCCAACCACCGAACGTGGAGAACGGCTGCTCCTGCTCGGTGAGCCCCTCGGCGAGGGTTCCCCGCCACACCGTCCATCGGACGTTGGCGTGTGCGCCGCCGCGGGCTCCCGCTACGGCGACCAGACTGCCGTCCGGACCAGCCGCGATCGACTGCCACGCGCCCTCGCGGGCGTACGGGGTCAGGGGCCGCACCGGCAGCCCGCGCCACGCGCCGTCCGACCACACCATGGCTGCCGGGACGAGCGTCGGGTCGCCCGACGTAAGCCCTGCGACCAGCCGATCTCCGGCCGCCGACAGCGTGACGACGGCTCCGGCGGACCCGGCGGACCCGTCGGATCCGGCGGTGCCAGTCATGGGGGGGCCGATGTCGACCCACGCATCAACGTGGCCGGTGGTGCAGCCCGACAGCACGCCGAGCAGCGCCGCGAGTGCGGCGGCGCCTGCGACAGACGCGGCGCGTCGTTTGGCCACGAACGCCAGTATGCGGCGCCTGATACTTCGCCGCAGGCCCGCGGCATACCCTGCGTTGAACACAGCGGTGGTGACCGGCAAGGATGTCCCCAACGGTCCCCAGGAAGGAGCCCACGGGTGAGCACGGTCAAGCGACACAAGGTGATCCTCGACGAGATGGAGATGCCCACCCGCTGGTACAACATCCTGCACGACCTGCCGACCCCGCCGCCGCCCTACCTGCACCCAGGGACCGGCCAGCCGGTCGGCCCCGAGGACCTCACCCCGCTCTTCCCGATGGACCTCATCGCGCAGGAGATGGCGACCCAGCAGTACGTCGACATCCCGCCGGAGGTGCTCGACGTCTATCGACTGTGGCGGCCCTCCCCACTCTTCCGGGCGCACCGGCTCGAGGCGGCGCTGAAGACCCCGGCCCGGATCTACTACAAGTACGAAGGCGTCTCGCCGGCCGGCTCGCACAAGACGAACACGTCTGTGCCGCAGGCGTTCTACAACGCCAAGGCGGGGATCACCAAGCTCACGACCGAGACCGGTGCAGGGCAGTGGGGCACCGCGCTGGCGTTCGCGTGTGCCCAGTTCGGCGTCGAGTGCGAAGTGTGGCAGGTCCGCGCCTCCTATGACGGCAAGCCCTACCGCAGGATCATGATCGAGACGTTCGGCGGGAGCATCCACCCCTCGCCGTCTGAGCTCACCGCGGCCGGCCGGGCAATCCTCGCCGAGCACCCTGATTCCCCGGGGTCACTCGGCATCGCCATCTCCGAAGCCGTCGAGGTGGCTGCCCAATCGCCGGAGACCAACTATGCACTGGGCTCGGTGCTCAACCACGTGCTCATGCACCAGACGATCATCGGCGAAGAGGCGCTGCGGCAGTTCGCCAAGATCGACGACACTCCCGACCTCGTCGTCGGATGCACCGGTGGTGGGTCCAACTTCGCCGGGCTCGCGTTCCCCTTCCTGCGCGAGAAGCTCGCCGGGCGGATCAACCCCGTCCTGCGGGGCGCGGAGCCGGCGTCCTGCCCGTCGCTCACTCAGGGCGTCTATGCCTATGACTTCGGCGACACCGCGGGAATGACCCCGCTCATGAAGATGCACACCCTCGGGCACGACTTCATCCCCGACCCCATCCACGCCGGAGGTCTTCGCTATCACGGGATGAGCCCGCTGCTCTCACACGTCTACGAGCTCGGGTTGATCGAGGCGGTCGCCCACCGTCAGCGGGAGTGCTTCGCCGCCGGGGTGCTGTTCGCCCGCAGCGAGGGGATCGTCCCGGCGCCCGAGGCGACGCACGCGCTGGCGGAGGTCGTCGACGAGGCCCGCCGGTGTGCCGAGACCGGCCAGGAGAAGGCCATCCTCGTGTCCCTGTCCGGACACGGGCATCTGGACTTGCCCGCCTATGGCGCCTACCTGGACGGGTCGATGAGCGACCACGCCTACGAGGAGTCCGAGATCCGCGACGCGGTGGCCGAAGCGCTGACCAGACTGCCCTCGATCCCGGGCTGAGCACGGCCGGCGTGCGTCAGGCCAGGACGACGAGGTCCTTGTAATCGGCGGCCCAGAGGTCCTCGACGCCGTCGGGCAGCAGCAGCACCCGTTCAGGCTCGAGCGCGTCGACTGCGCCCTCGTCGTGGGTCACGAGCACAACGGCGCCCTGATACGTGCGCAGCGCTCCGAGGATCTCCTGACGGGAGGCCGGGTCAAGGTTGTTGGTCGGCTCGTCGAGCAGCAGAACATTGGCGGCCGAGACGACGAGCATCGCCAGCGACAGCCGCGTCTTCTCGCCGCCGGACAACACGCCGGCGGGCTTGTCGACGTCGTCGCCGGTGAACAGGAAGGACCCGAGCACCTTGCGCACCTCGGTCTCCCCCAAAGCCGGTGCGGCCGTCTTCATGTTGGCCAATACGGTGCGTTCGATGTCGAGGTTCTCGTGCTCCTGGGCGTAATAGCCGAGCTTGAGACCGTGACCGGGCAGCACCTCCCCGGTGTCGGGTTCATCGATACCCGCCAGGATCCGCAGCAGCGTCGTCTTGCCGGCACCGTTGAGGCCGAGGATGACGACGCGGGAGCCCCGGTCGATGGCCAGGTCGACGTCGGTGAAGACCTCCAGCGAGCCGTAGGAGCGCGACAGGCCCTCGGCCGTCAGGGGGGTCCGCCCGCACGGCGCAGGGTCAGGGAAACGCAGCTTGGCGACCTTGTCGTGGGTGCGCTCCCCTTCGAGGCCGGACAGCAGCCGCTCGGCGCGCCGGGCCATGTTCTGAGCCGCGGTCGCCTTGGTGGCCTTGGCCCGCATCTTGTCGGCCTGGGCCATGAGCGCCGAGGCCTTCTTCTCGGCGTTGAGCCGTTCACGTCGCCGGCGGCGCTCGTCTGTCTCGCGCTGCAGCAGATAGGGCTTCCACCCCAGGTTGTAGACGTCGAGCTCGGACCGGTTGGCATCGAGGTGGAAGACGCGGTTGACGACGGTGTCGATCATCGCCACGTCGTGGGAGATGATGACCAACCCGCCCTTGTAGGTCCTGAGGTAGTCGCGCAGCCAGCCGATTGAGTCCGCGTCGAGGTGGTTGGTCGGCTCGTCGAGCAGCAGCGTCTGGGCGCCCGAGAAGAGGATCCGGGACAACTCCACCCGGCGCCGCTGCCCACCGGAGAGGGTGCGCAGCGGCTGACCGAGCACCCGGTCGGCCAATCCCAGCGAGGATGCAATCGATGCGGCCTCGGACTCCGCGGCATACCCGCCTTGCGCGGTGAACTCCGCCTCGAGCCGCGCGTAGGCGCGCATCGCCCGCTCCTGTATGCCGCTCTCCGGCGAAGCCATCCGGGTCTCGGCCACTCGCATCTCACGCAGGGTGGCGTCCAGGCCGCGGGCGGCGAGGATGCGGTCGCGAGCGAGGCTGTCGAGGTCTCCGGTGCGGGGGTCCTGGGGCAGATAGCCGATGGCACCGGTGCGCGACACCGTGCCGGCGGTGGCGAGTCCCTCTCCGGCGAGAATCTTGGTGAGAGTGGTCTTACCGGCGCCGTTGCGACCGACCAGCCCGATCCGGTCGCCCTCGGAGATGCGGAAGCTCGTCTCGCGGAGCAACAGCCGCGCGCCCACGCGCAACTGCACACCGGTGGCGATGATCACGGCATACCTCGAGTTCAGGGGGCGCCGGACCCGGCGTCGGGCGATGGTGAGTGGACTCGCCCATTCTGCCAGGACCCACAGCCGCTCCCGACCCCGTGCTCAGGTCGTGACCTTCCGCGCGTTTGGGGGGACGAACCTGGGTAATGGTGCGGCTAGGGTGTCCTGGATGCGGCGGGTCTGCCCGCCCAGTGAGGAGGAGTGCATGTCCTTCAACGAGAACGCGCAGCTCGACACCTCGCAGGTCGAGTCCGGTGGCCGCGGCGGGGGTGGCCGCGGCGGCTTCCCCGGCGGCCTGCAGGTCGGCGGCGGTATCGGCGGCCTCATCCTGCTCGTCCTCACCCTGATCTTCGGCGGCGGCGCCATCGGCGGAGGTAACACTCAGGTGCCGCAAGACGGTCAGAGCGGTTCCCTGGATTCGGGCCAGGTGGGTGCCGGGGGCCAGCAGAGCGCGGACTTCAGCCAGTGCGTGACCGGTGCCGATGCCAACCGCAACGACCAATGTCTCGTCATCGCCACCGTCAACAGCGTCCAGGCCTATTGGAGCCAGCTGCTCCCGCAGTACGGCAAGCAGTACCCGCGCGCCAAGACGGTCCTGTATTCCGGGGTGACCGAGTCCGGCTGCGGCACGGCCTCCAACCAGGTCGGGCCCTTCTATTGCCCGCTGGACAGCAAGGTCTACATCGACGCCTCCTTCTTCGCCGAGTTGACCAGCCGCTTCGGCGCCGACAGCGGAAACCTCGCCAAGGAATACGTCGTCGCGCATGAATACGGCCACCACATCCAGAACGTCCTCGGCTTGCTCGGCAAGGCACAGCAGGACCCGCAGGGCCCCCAATCCGGCGCCGTGCGCATCGAGCTCATGGCCGACTGCCTGGCCGGCACCTGGGTCAAGCACGCGACCGAGACCAAGGACGCCAACGGCGTCGCCTTCCTCAAGCCGATCACCCAGAAGGACATCGACTCGGCCCTGTCGGCCGCCTCGGCCGTCGGCGACGACCGGATCCAGGAAGCCACCCAGGGCCGGATCACTCCGGAGAACTGGACCCACGGCTCGGCCGAGGCCCGTCAGCAGTGGTTCATGACCGGCTTCACGACCGGCGACATCAACCGGTGCAACACCTTCGGGGTGGCGCGGGTCTGAGCCGGCGGCGGTTGACCGGGGCTGTGGCTCAGATCGCTGCACCCCGATAGAAGCGACGCCCGGTGATCGAGCGTGCTGTGATCTCGACGTAGATCGGCTTGTCTGAGGGCAACCAGGTCTGCAGGTGCTTCTCGTCGTCGGCGTAGGTCTCGCTGAACGAGTCGACCATCCGTGCAATGCCCTTGAGCACCACCGACCAGGCTTCGTCGCCCTCCCGCCCGTCCGCCTCGACCGCGACCGCGGCGTTGATGACGAGCTCGGTGAGCTTCGTGCCGGGCGCTGTGCGCATGAGCAGCTTCTCGTTGTCGACGAGGAAGTTGACCGGCACGATGTCGGGCTCCCCCTGGATCGCCATGGCCAGCCGTCCGAACCGTTCCCGGTCCAGAATGTCCCAGCACTCCGACGTGCTCATTTCGACAATGCGGAAGTCCTCGCTCATGCCCTCATCCTAGGGATCCTCCCTGCGACACCGCAGGGCCGCCCGCCCATCATTCCCGTGTCAACCACGCAGCCGGTGTGGACGTCTTGTCAGTACCGAGGGTGACGGGCGCGCCGACCGGCGCGCGGACCCCCGATGCTGGAGGCTTGAACCCATGAACGACACCCGTCCCCGCCGTCCGACCGGCCCGCTCCTAGCCGCGCTCGCGGCCGTCGTCATCGCAGCCATCGGCTTTCTGCTCATCCGCGGTGTCAGCCCGGGGCAGTCGGTCACCGGCCCGACGACTGTGACGGCAGCCCCCACCGGTCCGACTGGGACGACCTCCCCGTCCACGACAGCCACGAGCACGGCGCCGGCGACCGAACCCACCACGGCTCCGCTGCCCCCGACGTCGGCGCCGGGTCTGCTCACCGTTCCCGTCTATTACGGCGCCGACACCGTGGCCGGGCCACGCCTGTATCGGGAGTTCCGTCAGGTGGCACCCGTGTCGGGGCGCCCGATCGAGACGGCGGTCACCGCGATGCTCTCCCTGCCTGCCCTCGACCCTGATTACACGTCGTTCTGGCCGGCCGCGACTCGGGTCCGCAGCATCACCCGCGCCGGCTCGGTGGTGACCGTCGACCTCAGCGGCTATGTCACCCTCGGCGCAGCCTTCGAGAGCGCCGCGCTGCAGCAGCTCGTGCATACCGTGACCGCAGCCGACCCCACGGTCACCGCCATCAGGCTTCTCGTTAACGGCGCGACACCGCCCTCGGGCCACCTCGACGTATCCGGACCCATCGTCCGGGCGCCCGCGCTCCAGACGATCGCCAACGTGTGGATCCTGAACCCTGGGCACGGAATGAGCGTGACCTCACCCGTGACCGTCGGCATCTACGGCACCGGTTTCGAGGGCAACGTGCCCATCAAAGTGTTCAAGGGGACGGACGAGGTCGCGTCCACGTTTGTCACGACGATGATGGGCGGCTTCGCCGAAGCATCCGCGATCGTCACCCTGCCGCCTGGCACCTACGAGATCCGTGCGTACAACGACTCCGGAATGGACGACTCACTGCAGGTCTGGGACACCAAGACCATCACGGTCCGCTGAGCGCACCGGGCGCGGGTCCCCTCAGGGGAGGTCGCTGAGATCGACCCACACGGCCAGACCTCGGCGCACAGCCTCGGCCAGCACGCGCGCGTCCGGATTGGGCAGGCCGGGGAGTTCTCGCCGGGGCAACTCGCCAAGTGCCCTCAGGCTGGGATGAGCAAGGACTGCCGCGCACAACGCACGGTCACCGCCGACCACTAGTGCTCGTATGCCGCCCGCGCTGCCTGCCGGGCCCGAACTGCCTGCCGGCCCTGACGGGCCTGCCAGCAGGAGCCGCCGAACATGCTCGATCACGGCCTCGACGAGGACGTCTGCCTGATTCTCCCGCCGGCGGGCGAACCGCTGTTGCGACCAACCACCGGCTGCGGTCCGGCCCTGGACATGGCGTCGGCCGACTTTCGAGGCGACGATCACCCCGGTGTGGACCCGCGCCACGGCATACCCGCCTCGTCGCACCAGCAGGACACCCACCCGATCCGGCGGGAACGCTTCGCAGATCGCCTGCCCCTGCGGCCAGCGCATCGTCGTGACGGCACCCACGACTCGCACCTGAGCCTGCGGATGAGCGGCGAGAAACCGCTCAAGCCACCCCGGGAACCGCACCGCCGACACCTCCACCCGTCGGCGTCCGGGTGCCGCAGCCCCCACGGCGGACCTCAGAGGTTGAAGCCGAGGGCCCGCAACTGTTCGCGGCCGTCGTCGGTGATCTTGTCCGGCCCCCACGGCGGCATCCACACCCAGTTGATCCGGTGGGTTGACACCAAAGGCGACAGCGCCTGGGCGGTCTGATCCTCGATGACGTCGGTCAGCGGGCAGGCCGGCGAGGTGAGCGTCATGTCGATGACCGCATGGCTGTGGGCGTCCACGGTGATGCCATAGACCAGGCCGAGGTCCACGACGTTGATGCCGAGCTCGGGGTCGACGACGTCGCGCATGGCCTCCTCGACATCGACGACGTTGGGCGGGATGGCAGGGCTCGGCGGGCTCGGCGAAGTGGTCGGGCCGGTGGTGGGTGTCGTCATATCAGCTCCTTGCAGCAGGGTTGTAGGTCCTCGAGATGTCGACACCGGCCCGGACCAGCGCGTCGGTGAAGGCCGTCCAGCCGAGCAGTGCGCACTTGACCCGGGCCGGATACTTGGCGACCCCGGCGAGGGCGACACCGTCGCCGACGACGTCCTCGTCGCCGGGGTCCTGACCGCGGGAGGTGAGCATCGCCCTCATCGCGGCATACGTGCTGAGCGCTTCTTCGACGGTCTGCGAGACCACCTCCTCGAACAGCATCGAGGTCGACGCGGTTGAGATCGAACAACCGTGTGCGGCATAGGAGATGTCCGCCACCGCTCCGTCGGCGATGCGGACCCGCAGCGTCACCTCGTCGCCACAGGTGGGGTTGACGTGATGGACCTCGGCATCGAAGGGCTCGCGCAGCCCACTACCGTGTTGGGCCTTGGCGTGATCGAGGATCAGTTGTTGGTAGAGGTCCATGTCAGACGGCCACCTCCAGGCCGAAGATCGCCGGCACCCGGTCCAGCGCCGCCAGCAACGCGTCGACCTCGGCGGCGGTGTTGTATGCCGCGAAACTCGCCCGGGTCGTCGCGGCGACCCCGAGCGCACGATGCAGGGGCCACGCACAGTGGTGGCCGACCCGGACGGCGACGCCGGCGTCGTCGAGCACCTGGCCGACGTCGTGGGCGTGCACTCCGTCGACGACGAACGACACGACCGACCCGCGGTCGGCGGGATGCTCGGGACCGAGCACCCGGACCCACGCCCGGGCCGCAAGGCCGTCGACGAGCCGCCGGGCCAGGGCGCTTTCGTGGGCGTGGACGCGCGGCATACCGAGGGTGCCGAGATAGTCACAGGCGGCGGCCAATCCGACGGCTTGTGCGGCCACCGGGACCCCGGCCTCGAACTTCTGGGGCACCGGTGCGTAGGTGGAGCCGCCCATCGTGACCGTCTCGATCATCGACCCTCCGGTCAGGAAGACAGGCATCGCGTCGAGGATCTCGCGGCGGCCCCAGAGCACGCCGATCCCCAGCGGGCCGAGCATCTTGTGCCCCGAGAAGGCGAGCAGGTCCACACCGAGCTCGCGCACGTCGATGGGCAGATGCGGGACCGACTGGCAGGCGTCCAGCACCACGAGCGCGCCGACGGCATGCGCTCGGTCGGCCAGTTCGCGGACCGGGTTGACGGTGCCCAGGACGTTGGAGACGTGGGTGAAGGCACACACCCGGGTGCGGGTGGTCAGCAGCTCGTCGAGGTGAGTCAGGTCCAGCCGGCCGTCGGCGGTGACGGGGATCCACCGCAGCGTCGCACCGGTCCGCCGGCACAGCTCCTGCCACGGCACGAGGTCGGAGTGGTGCTCCATCTCGGTGACGAGCACCTCGTCACCGGGCCCGATGGTGAACCTCTCGCCGACGCCGTCGCCGCCGCCACCGCCGGCCGTCGCGTTGCTGAAGGCGTAGGCGATCAGGTTGAGGGCCTCGGTCGCGTTGCGAGTGAAGACGATCTGCTCGGCAGCGGCCCCGATGAAGGTGGCGATCCGAGCCCTGGCCGACTCGTAGGCGTCGGTGCCTTCCTCGGAGAGCTGGTGGGCGCCGCGGTGCACGGCCGCATTGGTGTGCTCGTAGAAGTGGCGCTCGGCGTCGAGCACCTGCCGAGGCTTGTGCGAGGTGGCACCGGAGTCGAGGTAGACCAACGGTCGACCGTCACGGACGGTGCGCGCCAGGATCGGGAAGTCGGCCCGGATCCGGGCCGACTCCTGCTCGGTGAAGGGCCCAGCAGCGAGCTGGACGAAGGGCTGGGTGGCCATGAGGAGTCCGTCTGCCGCCCACTCAGGCCGGGGTGAGGAATCGGTCGTAACCCTCTGCCTCGAGCTGGTCGGCAAGCGCCGCCCCGCCTTCCTCGACGATCCGGCCGTCGACGAAGACGTGCACGAAGTCGGGTCGGATGTAGCGCAGGATCCGGGTGTAGTGGGTGATCAGCACGACGCCGAGGTCGTTGACCTCCTTGGCCCTGTTGACGCCTTCGCTGACAACACGCAGGGCGTCCACGTCGAGCCCGGAGTCGGTTTCGTCGAGCAACGCGATCTTGGGCCGCAGCAACTCCAGTTGGAGCACCTCGTGGCGCTTCTTCTCGCCGCCGGAGAAGCCTTCGTTGACGTTGCGCTCGGCGAAGGCGGCGTCCATCTTGAGAGCGTCCATGGCGCTTCGGACGTCTTTCACCCAGGTGCGCAGCTTGGGCGCCTGACCGTCCATCGCGGTCTTGGCGGTGCGCAGGAAGTTGGAGACGGTCACCCCGGGAACCTCGACCGGGTATTGCATCGCCATGAAGATGCCCGCGCGGGCTCGCTCGTCGACACTCATCGCCAGGACATCCTGGCCGTCGAGGGTCACGCTGCCCTGGGTGATCCGATACTTGGGGTGTCCGGCGACGGAATAGGCGAGCGTCGACTTGCCGGAACCGTTGGGCCCCATGATCGCGTGGGTCTCCCCCGACCGGACGGTGAGGTCGACGCCGCGAAGGATCTCTTTCGGGCCGGGCTGCTCGCTGGCGGCCGTGGCCGGCACCTCGACGCTGACATGCAGGTCGCGGATCTCCAGGACGGTCATGGTGGTCAGTGCTCCTTCGGGACAAGCTGGGAATCGGCGGCGGGGGTGGTGCTCACGAAGACGGCTCCGGCGACGAGCTGGACCGGATAGACGGCGATCGGGGTGAGGGCAGGCGGACATGACGGCACGCCGGTGCGAAGGTCGAAGCGCGACCCGTGAAGCCAGCATTCGAGCGTGCAGCCGTCCAACTCGCCCTCGGACAACGACACGTTGGCGTGCGTACAGGTGTCTTGCACTGCGTGCACCTCTTCGTGGCTCACGCGCACGAGAGCCATCCGGATACCGTCCACCTCGGCGAGCGCCGGCGTGCCGACGGCGAGATCTTCCAGGCCGCACACCCGGGTGAACCCCGCCACCGGGTCCAGGGTGTCGATCTCCGTCGATGCGTCACTCACGCCGGGTTCTCCTCGGTCACTGCGCCGAGCTCCCGCTCGACTGCCTGGATGAGGTGACCTTGCAACTCGGCCACCGGGATCCTGTTGATGATGTCGGCGAAGAATCCCCGGACGACGAGCCGGCGCGCGTCGTCTTCTCGGATGCCACGAGCCTGCAGATAGAAGAGCTGTTCGTCGTCGAAGCGTCCGGTGGCCGAGGCATGCCCGGCTCCGATGATCTGACCGGTCTCAATTTCAAGGTTGGGCACCGAGTCCGCTCTCGCGCCCTCAGTCAGCACGAGATTGCGGTTGAGTTCATAGGTGTCCGTGCCCTCGGCACTGGCCCGGATGAGCACGTCGCCCACCCAGACGCTGCGGGCACTCTGGCCCTGCAGGGCGCCCTTGTATTCGACGTGGCTGCGGCAGTTGGGCTCCGAGTGGTCGACGAACAGGCGATGTTCGAGATGTTGACCGGCGTCGGCGAAATAGACCCCGACAGCCTCCGCGTTGCCGCCCGGACCGGCATACGTGATGTTGGTGTTCACTCGCACGATGCGACCGCCGAGGGTCACCGCGACGTGCCGCACGTGCGCGTCGCGCCCGACGACGACGTCGTGCTCAGCGGCGTGCATCGTGTCCTCGTCCCACTCCTGGACGCTGACGACGGTGAGGTCGGCCCCGTCGCCGACGAGAGTCGAGACCACTTGCGAGCAGCGGGCGGTCCCCTCGTGTTCCAGGACGACCACAGCCTTGCTATGCCGCCCCGCCGAGACGACAAGATGGCTCCAGACCCGCTCGGGTTGGCTCCCCCGCAGGCTGCCGACGAACCGGACCCGGATGGTATCGGCGGTGACCGTGTCGGCCGGGATCGACAGGTGCAGCACTCGCTCGGCGTGGGCCATCGCCAGTGCAGCGGCCCGGTCCTGGGGTGCCGGGATGCCGAGCTTGCGGGCCTGCTCGCGGGTGATCGTCGTCATCGTCACGCCCTGTGGCAACTCGCTGTCAACCGCCAGATGCGTCCCGGACGGGGTGTCGCGCAGCACTGCCCCGAAACGGTCGAGAGGGGTGAACTGCCACTGCTCCTCCCGGCCGGTGGGCATCGGGAAATCGGCGACGTCGAACGACCTGGTCCGCTGCCCCCTGGACTGTTCCGGGACCACGGCGGCGAGCGCTGCCCGGGCGTGGTCGACCGCCGCAGCCGGCAGACCGGCGAGCTCGGCGGGTCGAGAAGCCTTCTCCAGCAGCGGCATCAGCCGACCGCTCCTTCCATCTGCAGCTCGATGAGCCGGTTGAGCTCAAGGGCATATTCCATGGGCAACTCCCGTGCGATCGGCTCGATGAAGCCGCGCACGATCATCGCCATGGCCTCCTGCTCGGCCATGCCGCGAGACATGAGGTAGAACAGTTGGTCCTCGCTCACCTTGGACACGGTGGCCTCGTGTCCCATCTGCACGTCGTCCTCGCGGACATCGACATAGGGGTAGGTGTCCGAGCGGCTGATCGAGTCGACGAGCAGGGCGTCGCAGCGGACGGTCGAGCGGCTGCGGGTGGCTCCCTGTTGGATCTGGACGAGGCCGCGGTAGGAGGTGCGACCACCGCCGCGAGCGACTGACTTCGAGATGATCGAGCTGGAGGTGTCGGGGGCTGCGTGGACCATCTTCGCGCCGGCGTCCTGATGCTGGCCCTCGCCGGCGAACGCGATCGACAGGGTCTCGCCTCTGGCGTGCCGACCGAGCAGATAGACGGCCGGATACTTCATCGTCACCTTGGAGCCGATGTTGCCGTCGATCCACTCCATCGTCGCTCCCTCGGCGCAGGTGGCCCGCTTGGTGACGAGGTTGTAGACGTTGTTCGACCAGTTCTGGATCGTCGTGTAGCGGACTCGCGCGTTCTTCTTGACGACGATCTCGACGACCGCGGAGTGCAACGAGTCGGACTTGTAGATGGGCGCGGTGCACCCTTCGACGTAGTGCACGTACGAGCCCTCGTCGGCGATGATCAATGTCCGCTCGAACTGGCCCATGTTTTCCGTGTTGATCCGGAAGTAGGCCTGCAACGGGATGTCCACCTGGACCCCCGGGGGGAACGTAGATGAACGAGCCGCCCGACCATACGGCCGTGTTGAGCGAGGCGAACTTGTTGTCGCCGGCGGGGATCACCGAGGTGAAGTACTCCTTGAAGATGTCCTCGTGCTCACGCAGCCCGGTGTCGGTGTCGACGAAGATGACACCCTTTTCCTGCAGGTCCTCACGGATCTGGTGGTACACCACCTCGGACTCATACTGTGCGGCGACCCCGCCGATGAGGCGCTGCTTCTCGGCCTCGGGGATGCCCAACCGGTCGTAGGTGTTCTTGATGTCTGCCGGTAGTTCGTCCCAGGTCGTCGCCTGCTTCTCGGTCGACCGGACGAAGTACTTGATGTTCTGGAAGTCGATGCCGGTGAGGTCGCTTCCCCAAGCCGGCATGGGCTTGCGGTCGAAGAGCCGCAGTGACTTCAGACGCAGGTCGAGCATCCATTGCGGCTCGTTCTTGAGGGCCGAGATGTTGCGGACCACCTCGTCCGACAGTCCACGCCGTGCGATCGCGCCTGCGGCGTCGGTGTCGGCCCAGCCGTATTCATAGCGGCCGAGACCGGCCAATCCGGGGTTGAGCTGCTCGATGTCGGTCACGGCGTCGGGCCTTTCGCTGTATGCGCAGAGGGGATCGGGACGAAGGTCGTGCAGACGTGCTGGCCGCGCGCGAGCGTCGAGAGCCGCTGCACGTGGACGCCGAGCAGCCGCGAGAAGGCGTCGGTCTCGGCCTGACACAACTGGGGGAACTCGGCCGCGACGTGCTGCACCGGGCAGTGCCCCTGACACAGTTGGATGCCGACGGGGCCGCTGGCCCCGATCGGACGCGCCGACGCGGCGAACCCGTCGCGCGTCAACGCCGACACCAGAGCCTCGGCCCGCGCGAAGGGGTCAGCGGCCACGCAAGCCAGCTCGGCGGCATACCGGGCTTCGAGGTCGGCGACCCGAAACCGAGCGAACGACGACACCGCCTCGGGACCGACGGCATCGTGCAGATAGCGCAGCGCCTGGGCTGCCAGGTGGTCGTAGTCGGAGGAGAGCGAGGCATGGCCGGCCTCGGCCACCACCCACTCGCGGGCCGGTCGTCCGCGTCCGCGGGCGCCGGCCGGGCTCGGCTCGCGCTCGACGACGGCTCCCTGTTCGGCGAGCAGATCCAAATGGCGACGCACCGCGGCGGAGGTGAGGCCGAGGCGGCGCCCAAGCTGTGAGGCCGTGATCGGACCCTGCTCGGATACCGTCGACAGCACGCGGGCCCGGGTCTCGTGCTCGACAGATCGCGTCACCGCCTCGATAATCACCACACAAGTATGTCGTAATTAGCCTGCAGGGACAACCTGCCCCTCCGAGGCGTCCGCGTCGAGCAGTCTCGTAGACTGCCGACCGTGGCGACGGCGGTGCAGTTCCAGCAGCTCACCCGCCGGTTCGGGTCCGTGACGGCGTGCAAGGAGCTCTCCTGGTCGGCCCCCGGCGGTGCCATCACCACGGTCCTGGGGCCCAACGGCGCCGGCAAGACGACTGCCATCGAGTGCGCGGTCGGGCTCCAACGCCCCGACGAGGGCCGCGTGCGGGTCCTCGACACCGACCCCTGGCTGGCCCCGGCGACGCACCGGGCCCGCGTCGGCGTGATGCTCCAATCCGGAGGGCTGCCCAACGGGACCACACCGACCCGCCTTCTGGAGCACCTCGCGTCCTTCTACGCCGACCCGGCCGATGTCGGCACTCTCGCCACCACCCTCGGGATCGACAGTTTCGCCACCACGACAGTGCGGCGGCTGTCCGGCGGGCAGAAGCAGCGCCTTGCCCTCGCTGCTGCTCTCGTCGGCCGACCTGAGGTCCTGTTCCTCGACGAGCCGACGGCTGGGCTGGATCCGCACGGCCGTCTCGACGTCTACGACTTGCTGCGCCAGGTTCGCGACGACGGGGCTACCTTGGTGGTGACGACCCACTCCTTCGAAGAAGCCGACGCCCTGGGCAGCCATCTCGTCGTCATCAGCGAAGGGCGCACAGTCGCCGAGGGGTCGCTCGCCCAGGTGGCCGGGGACCGCACCCTCGAACAAGCCTATTTCGAGCTCACCCGGAAGGTGCGCCGATGACGTCCAGCCTTTCCCGGGCTGTCAGCCCCCAGCCCGCTCCCCCGCGCTCGCGAATCTTCGCGCAAGGGCGGTTCGAACTCACCACTCTGCTCGCCAACGGCGAGCAACTCCTGGTGTCGCTCGTGCTGCCGCTCGGCGCCCTCGTCGGGCTCGTCCTCACCTCATCACCGAGCCTCGGCGACGGCCGCCGGATCGACGTGGCGGTGCCCGGAGTCCTCGCTCTGTGCGTCATCTCAGCAGCCTTCACTGCCCAGGCCATCGCCACCGGTTTCGACCGCCGGTATGCCGTGCTGCGCCTGCTCGGTACGACCCCGCTCGGGCGTGACGGGCTGCTCTGGGGCAAGGCGTTGGCGACAGTCGGCATCGAGCTCATTCAGTGGGCGGTCGTCGGCGCCGCTGGGCTCGCGCTCGGCTGGCGCCCAGTGCCCGTCGGGCTGCTGTATGCCGTGCCGTTCCTGCTCGCCGGCACCTGGGCTTTCGTGTCGCTCGCGCTGCTGCTGGCCGGGACTGTGCGGGCCGAGGGAGTGCTGGCTCTGGCGAATCTGCTGTGGGTGGTGTTCCTCGTCCTCGGGGGGGTCATCGTGCCCCGCACCCAACTACCCGATGCCGTGGCCGGCCCGGCTGCGCTGCTGCCGTCGGCCACGCTCGGAGACGGCCTGCGCGCTGCGTTGGCGGGCGGCACCTTCGCCGTGCTTCCCTTGATGGTGCTGCTCGGTTGGGGCGCGATCGCCACCGCCGCCGCAGCGCGGACCTTCAGGTGGTCGGATTGACTCGCATCAGGGATTGGGTATCGGCGGTGGTGCTGGCCATCGTCGTCGTCGCCGGTGTCGCGCCGCCGGCTGCGGCCGTCGACCCGATCACGTTCCGGTGGCTGGCGCTCGGCGGAGCCAACGGCTTTCTCGGAGCACCCACCGCCCCACAGGTAGCGGTCCCGGGCGGCTCGCAGCAGACCTTCGTGCGCGGACGGATCTCCTGGAGCATTCCGACCGGCCCGTGGGAGACCTACGGAGCCATCGGCAACCGCTGGGTGGCTTCCGGTGGGGTGAGCGGCGCCCTCGGCTTCCCGATCGGTCCAGAGGTGCCGACCTCGGCTGGGACCTATCAGAGCTTCCAACGCGGCCGAGTGACCTGGTCCCCGACCTACGGCACCTGGGAGACCTATGGTGCGGTCAACGGCGGGTGGGTGGCCACCGGCGGTGTGACTGGGCCGGCGGGGGTGCCCATTGGCCCAGAGATCGACTTCCCTGGCGGCGCCCGCGGCCAGGCTTTCGTGCGGGCCTTCGTCATCTGGCACCCCACGACGGGCGTGCGGGTGAGTTCCGGCTGGGCCAACGGCTCGTGGCGCACCTGCACCGCGGGCTTTGCGGGCTTTCAACGCGAAGTACCCGCCTCACAGGCCACCGTCACCGTCGTCGACGGAAACGGCGGATCGTCGGCGACGATGAGCTTCTTCGTGCGAACCGCCAGCGCGTGTGACTGGCAACGAGTTTTCGTCGACCCCCAAGCGAGGATCGGTTCGGCCGGGCTCACCGATGGCGCCACCCGCATCGAGGGCAGCAGAACGACCCCCCTCGGCAGTTACACGATCACGGAGACCTTCGGCCTGCAGCCCAATCCGGGCACCCAAGTCACCTATCACCACGCCGGACCCGACGACTACTGGGTGGGCGACAAGGCCTCTGCCTACTACAACGACTATCGCAACAGGGCACTCGGGGGTTTCGCCCTGGCATCCTCTGAGCGCCTCGTCAACTATCCGACGCAGTACCAATACGCCTTGGTCATCAACTTCAACCGAGCACCCGACGTCCGGGTGCCCGGACGGGGGTCGGCCATCTTCGTTCACCTTCCCGGGACGGGGGCCACTTTGGGCTGTGTGTCGACACCGGCCGCCAACGTGCTGGCGATGCTCCGCTCGATCCGCGCCGGTGACGTGATCTCGATCATCCCGTGAGGTGACCCGTGCGCGGGGCTGGGATGTGGGCGGCATACGCTGGCGCTGTGGCTCTTCCCCCCGTCAAACAGTCCTGGGTGCGCCCCATCCTGGCCGCCAACCTTGTCGCGCAGGTGCTCATCATCGTCACCGGCGGCGTCGTCCGACTGACGGGCAGCGGACTCGGATGCCCCGACTGGCCCACGTGTGCCGAGGGCTCGCTCGTGCCGGTCGCGGCCCAGGCCGAGGGCATCCACAAGTTCATCGAGTTCGGCAATCGCAGCCTCACCGGGGTGCTCGTCGTTCTCGCCCTGCTCTCGCTGTGGGCGGTCAAGACCCGATATCCGCATCGCCGCCGGCTGCACCTGCTCGGCTGGGCGTTGATCGTCGGAATCCTCGCCCAGGCAGTCGTCGGCGGGATCACCGTGTGGACGGGCCTGAACCCGGTGATCGTCGCGTTCCACTTCCTCGCCTCGATCCTCCTCGTCGCGGTCGCCACGGCCATGGTTCGCGGCGCTCAAGACGGCGACGAACCCGTGGGGGGACGCACGCTGCTCGTGCCTGGCCTCACCGCGCGCCTGGCCTGGGTGACGTATGCCGTCGGCGGGCTGGTCATCGTGCTCGGCACGGTCGTCACCGGCTCTGGCCCCCACTCCGGCGACGCCGACACGCCCGCCCGCACCGGCTTCGACCCGCGCACCGTGTCGTGGCTTCATGCCGACGTCGTCATGCTCTTCATCGGGCTGCTCGTGGCAGTGCTCGTGGCGGTCCGACTGGCCCGGGCCCACGCAGACGCGCGGCCCGGTGGGGGCGCGGCCCTCGCCATCCCGGGCGAGCTGGCCCGGCTGAATCGGTCCTGGACCGCGGTTCTGTACCTCAGCCTGGTTCAGGGATTTGTCGGGTATCTGCAGTTCTTCACCGGGCTGCCGGTCGCCTTCGTCGCCCTGCACATGCTCGGCGCAGCCCTGCTCGCCGTCATCCTGACCCTCGGCATGCTCAACCTCTACCGCAACCCGGTTGCCGCGCCGACAGGCGCATAGCTGCTGGATTCGCCCTCCTGACAGGACGCCCCGGGAAACCCTGCGGTGACGTCAGCGAATCCTAAGAACTCCGGCGGCTCCGGCTGCTCCGGCCAGACCTAGGCTGTCGCCATGTCCCGAGTCCTCGTCGTCGACGACGACCCGACCGTCCGCGAGGTCGTCGCCGGATACCTGGGCCGCGCCGGCTTCGAGGTGAGCGAAGCGGGCGACGGGACGAACGCCTTGGTGGCCGCGCGGCATACGCCTCCCGATCTTGTGGTCCTGGATCTCATGCTGCCGGGGGTCGACGGGCTGGAGGTGCTGCGGCGCCTACGCGCCGAGCGTGGGAGCCTGCCCATCGTGCTGCTCACGGCCCGCGGGGAGGAGAGTGACCGCGTGCTCGGCCTTGAGGTCGGCGCCGACGACTATGTCACGAAGCCCTTCTCGGCCCGCGAACTCGTGCTTCGGGTCCAGTCGATCCTTCGTCGCAGCGCCACGGGTGCGGCCCCGGCCACCGTCGCGGGCGAGGCGGCACCTCGAGCGGAGGCGCTACTCACCGACGGCGACCTGGCTGTCGACCCGCATGGTCGGCGAGCCGCTCTGGCCGGCACCGCGCTGGCGCTGACAAGCCGCGAACTCGACCTGCTCATCCATCTCCTACGCCACCCTGGTCGGGCCTTCTCGCGGACCGAACTGCTGCGTGAGGTCTGGGGCTGGGAGTTCGGCGACGAGTCGACCGTGACGGTCCATGTGCGCCGTCTGCGCGAGAAGGTCGAAGCCGACCCGGCGGCCCCGGCGCGGATCGCGACCGTGTGGGGCGTCGGCTACCGCTGGGACGGACGCTCACCCGCCGCCGTCTCAGACTCCGAAACCGCCGCAGGTATGCCGTGACCCCCGAAGCCTCGGCCGTCCTGCTCGCCTCGGGCTCCGCCGCAGCCACCGGGGCGCTCGGCGCGCTCGGGGTGTGGGCCCTGGCCCGGCGCAGCATTCCAGCGGCCCTGGTCGCCGCCCCCCTCGTGGTCAACCTCTCCGTTGCGGCCGGGGTGCTCGTGTCGGCACGCGCGATGTTCATCAGCGAGCACGACGTCTCGCTGGTGTTGCTCGTCGTCGCGGCGGCCGTGCCGGTCGCCCTCGGCTACGGTCTGCTGCTTGCCCGGCGCCTGCACCGGCTCGACCGGGCCGCGGCCGACCGGGCCGCAGAGGCCGTCGCCACGCGTGAACGCGACGCCCAGGTGGAGGCCCACCGGCGCGATCTCGTGGCGTGGGCATCGCACGATCTGCGCACGCCGCTTGCCGGCATCCGAGCCATGGCCGAGGCGATGGAAGACGGCGTCGAACCCGCCGGCGGGTCCTATCCCGCCCGGATCCGAGCCGAGGCCGACCGGATGGCGGCGATGGTCGAGGACCTGCTGGCCCTCTCACGGATCCACTCCGGGGCGCTGACGTTGCGCTACGAGCGAGTGAGCGTGGCCGACCTCGTCTCCGACGCCCTGGCCACCGGGCGGCCCCTTGCCGAACGGCGCGGGGTGGTGCTGGACGGGCGTGCCGACGGCACCGTCCTCGCTCGGCTGGACGCCCGTGAGATCGGGCGGGTCCTGGACAACCTGATCGGGAACGCCATCGCCGCAAGCCCCGCCGGTGGGCATGTCTCGGTCACCGCCCGATGCGAGGACGGCGATGCTGTGGACGGTGGCGCGGGCCTTGGGGGCACGGTGGCGGTCGTGCGGGTGTCGGACTCGTGTGGCGGCATACCGGAGGCGGTTCGGGAGCGGATGTTCCAACCCTGGTGGCGGGGCGACTCGGCTCGCTCGCCTGGCCCGGGTGAGGGTTCGGGCCTGGGGCTGGCCGTCGTCCGGGGGCTTGTCGAAGCCCATGGCGGTCGGGTCGGGATTGTCAACGCCGACGGTGGCTGCGTGGTCGAGGTGCGTCTGCCGCAGGGTTGAGCCGGTGCGCTCGCGCGCCGGGATCAGGCCCCGGCGGGGATGAACCCGGAGTCCAACTCCCAGGGGGCGATCGGGGAGTGCTCGAGGATCCATGCCTGCAGATCCCGATCCCAGCCAAGGGCCACCCCAACGCCGACGACGATGAAGACGGCGCCGAGGATCCGCCGAAACCGGCCGTGCGAGTCGGCGGCCCAGCCGAGCCGCGCGACGAGTGAGCGCCCGGCGAGCGCGATGGCCAGCAGGGTCGCGCACAACCCCAGCACGTATGCCGCGAGCAGCACCATCCCATAGCCGAAACGGGCAGGCAGCACCGTGACGACCACATAGGCGTACAGCGGGCTGCACGATGAGAAGACCGGCCCGAGGGCTGCCCCGGTGAGCACGTCGCCGGTAGCCCCTCCACGGGCTCGAGCGGCCCGTAGCCGGGCGTCCGAACGGCCCTGCAGCGATAGTCGGGCCGACACCGACTCCCACAGGTCGGGGAAGGCGCCGACGACGCCCAGCAGCACGAGGATCATCCCCGAGAGGATCGACCAGGTCTGCGTGGGAATCAACAACAGAGCCGTGCTCGCCTTGAGCGCGAGCGTGAACAGGGTGATCGACAACCCGAGCGACCCGGTGATGACCAGTGCCCGTCGGTGCCGGCCGACCCAGTTGAGCCGTCCGGACTCCCCCACACCCTCAGTTGCGGCCCCTCCCACGATGACGGGGAGCAGCGGCAGCACGCACGGGGCAAGGGTGGTGAGGGCGCCGGCCAGCAGCGCCCCGAGAACCGCGAGCATCAGGTGGTTTGGGCCTTGATCGACGCCGCGTCCTTGGCTCCGGTCCACTTCTTGACAAGCATCCCTGAACCGTCGACCTGCACAAAGGTGTGCTGCTGCGTGATCCCGTACTTCTGCTTGAGCTCGGTCATCGAGTCATAGTCCACCTGGACGACGGTCAGACCGTCGGGCACGCCGGAGCCGGTGAGCGCGGCGTCGGTCGCCCGGCAGTCGGGGCACCACGGGGCGTGGAAGAAGAGCACGACTTTGCTGCCCTGCCTGGCTGCCATCGTCGATTGGTAGTCGGCATACGTGAGGTAGGCGCCCTTGACCATCGACGCGGCGGACGAGCCCGTGCCGGCGGCGGAAGCGGTGGGCATGTCGGCCATGGCGGTCGACGCAGTTGTCGCGACTGAAGTCGCAGGGGTCGTCGCCGATCCGCAGGCGCAGAGGGCGAGGGCGAGGCTGACGGCGATGGCGCTGGCGGGAAGGCGAGATGTCATGTGACCCAGCCTCTCGGCATCCGGGGCCGAAGACCATTGCGCAGATCTTACGGACGGCTGACGTCGGTGCGCCGAGCCGAAGCGGGGTCAGCGGGCCAGGCCCGGCAGCGCCAGGTAGAGCAACGGGTCGAGCGCCACCGCGACGAAGAGAACCGTGAGATAGGTGATCGAGTAGTGGAAGAGCCGCATCGGCCGCAGGACCGATTGGGCAGAACCGAGCACTGCGTGGTGGTGCAAGCGGTGAGCCTCGGCGAGGAAGAACGCGCCGGCTACCAGCGCCCCCGCGGTATACAGCCACCCCATCGGCGCGACCGGCACAAGCGCCAAGGAGACGGCCACCATGACCCAGGAATAGACGAGGATCTGCCGCGAGACCACGACGAACTTCGCCACCGCGGGCAGCATGGGCACCGATGCCGCGACGTAATCGGACCTGAACTTCATCGACAGCGGCCAGTAGTGCGGCGGCGTCCAGAAGAAGATCACCAAGAAGAGGATCCACGCCGGCCAGGCCACCGTGTCGGTGACTGCTGACCAGCCGATGAGCACGGGCATGCACCCGGCAGCGCCGCCCCAGACGATGTTCTGCGGGGTGCGCCGCTTGAGGACAACCGAGTAGATGCCGACGTAGAACGCGAACGCCGCCAACGCCAACCACGCGGACAGCCAGTTGACGAAAACCCCAAGCACCAGCGTGGCGACGATGCACAAGGCGACGCCGAAGTTCACCGCCGCGCGTGTCGAGATGGTGCCGGTCACCAGCGGGCGACTGGCCGTGCGGTTCATCAACGCGTCGATGTCGCGGTCGATGACGCAGTTGAGGGTGTTGGCTGCGGCCGCCGACAAGGTGCCACCCACCAGAGTCGCCAGGACCAACCATCCCGACGGTATGCCGCGCTGGGCAAGCACCATGGTGGGGACCGTGGTGATGAGCAGAAGCTCGATGATCCGCGGCTTGGTGAGGGCGACGTATTGCCCCACCGTGAACCACACGCCTCGGCCGACCGCACTAGGACTCGAGGCAAGCTCGGCCCGGGGGTCAACTGCAGTCACCCCCGAAGTGTAACCGTGGCATGAGGACGCCCGGCACCGCCCAGGGGTGGTGCCGGACACGCCACTAGGCTCGGTTCGAAAGCGCCCGACCCGAAAGCGGGGGCCGACGCGCACGGCCGTCACCCCGGCATCTGCAACCACGTACCCACCAGCGTCACCGATCGGAGCCCTTCGTGCCCAAGCCCACGGCTGCCACCCAACTCGCTGCCCGTGACGCCCACCTGCCGCGCCCTCGCGTGACCGCGGCCGGCTGGAGCGACCTCGACGTCCTGGCCGTCGACACCGCTCGGGTCCTGGCCGCCGATGCCGTCCAGCGGGCTGGCAATGGGCACCCCGGCACGGCCATCTCGCTCGCGCCCGCGGCATACCTGCTCTTTCAGAAGGTCATGAATCACGACCCGGCCGACCCGTCGTGGCTCGGTCGCGACCGGTTCGTGCTCTCCTGCGGCCACTCCAGCCTCACCCTGTATGTCCAGCTCTTCCTCAGCGGGTATGGACTGGAGCTGACCGACCTGCAGGCGTTGCGCACCTGGGGCAGCCTCACTCCCGGGCACCCCGAGGTCGGCCACACCCCGGGTGTCGAGATCACCACCGGCCCGCTGGGCACCGGGCTGGCCAGCGCGGTCGGGATGGCGATGGCCCAACGGCGCCAGCGCGGGCTGCTGGACCCGCAGACAGCCCCCGGGCAGAGCATCTTCGACCACCACGTCTATGTCCTGGCCTCTGACGGCGACATCATGGAAGGCGTCACCCACGAGGCGAGCGCCATCGCCGGCCACCAGGAGCTCGGCAACCTCACCGTTATCTATGACCAGAACCAGATCTCCATCGAGGACGACACCGACATCTCGTTCTCCGAAGACGTCGGGGCCCGCTACGCGGCATACGGATGGGACGTCCGGATCGTCGACTGGCACGGCGAGCAGGCCGACGGCGCGACCTATGTGGAGGACGTCGACGCGCTGCTGGCCGCCATCGACGCGGGGCGGGCAGTCCTGGACAAGCCGACACTTGTTTTGCTGCGCACCATCATCGCCTGGCCATCGCCGACCAAGCAGGACACCGGCTCGTCGCACGGCTCGGCCCTCGGCGCCGACGAGGTCAGCTCTTTGAAGACCGCACTCGGCTTCGACCCCGCGGTCGCCTTCCCGGTCGCCCCCCGGGTCCTCGCCCATGCGCGCAAGGTCGCCGCCCGAGGCCAGGCCGCTCGCAAGGCGTGGGACCGCCGGTATGCCGCGTGGCGGGCGGCCCAGCCCGAGCGGGCCGACCTGCTCGACCGGCTCGTGGCCCGGGCTCTGCCGGAGGGCTTCGAGAAGGCGCTGCCGACGTGGGCGCCCGACCCCAAAGGCGTCGCGACCCGCGCCGCGTCCGGTGCGGTCCTGTCGGCGCTCGCGCCGGTCCTGCCCGAGTTGTGGGGCGGGTCGGCTGACCTTGCCGACTCCACCAACACGACGATGGCCGACGAGCCGTCCTTCATCCCCGCGCGTCGGCAGACCCGCCACTGGAAAGGCGGGCCCGACGGCAGGACCTTGCACTTCGGGATCCGAGAGTTCGGGATGGGCGCGATCCTCAGCGGCATCGCCCTGGAGGGACTGACTCGGCCCTATGGCGGCACTTTCCTCGTGTTCTCCGACTACATGCGCGGCGCCGTGCGGCTCGCCGCGATCCAGGCGCTTCCGGTGACCTTCGTCTGGACCCATGACTCGATCGGCCTGGGTGAAGACGGGCCGACCCACCAGCCGGTCGAACATCTCGCCTCCCTACGGGCGATGCCCGGGCTCGACGTCGTGCGACCCGCGGATGCCAACGAGACGGCATCCGCGTGGGCGGCGATCCTGCGCAACGCCCGGCCGGCCGCGCTGGTGCTGTCGCGGCAGACCCTGCCGGTCATCGACCGCACGACCCACGCCAAAGCCTCCGGGGTGGCCCGGGGCGGTTATGTCCTCATCGACGGCGGCCCGGACGGCCGGCAGGCACCGGAGGTGATCCTCGTCGCGACCGGCTCCGAGGTCGCGCTGGCCCTCACCGCGCGCACGCGTCTGGAGAGTTCGGGCACCCGCACCCGCGTCGTCTCGATGCCCTGCCGCGAGTGGTTCGACGCGCAGCCCAAGGGCTATCGGGAGCGGGTCCTGCCGCCCGCGGTCAGGGCACGGGTCTCCGTCGAAGCCGGCGTAGCCCAGGGGTGGCGAGAGGTCGTCGGAGACACCGGCCGGATCGTGTCGCTGGACCGGTTCGGCGCGTCGGCCGACGCCGCGACCTTGTTCCGGGAGTTCGGCTTCACCCCAGAGGCTGTCGTCAGAGCCGCCCGCGCCTCAGCCAAAGACTCGCGCCGATGACCGGGCAACCCGGCGAGATCGGCCCGGGCGACGGCCTCGCCCAGCGTGCGGCGGCCGGGGTCTCGATCTGGCTCGACGGACTCTCCCGCCGCCAGTTGCGCTCGGGGAGCCTTGCCGAGCTCATCCGGCATCGGCACGTCAGCGGGGTGACGCCCAGCCTGGCGAGTGTTCGCGCCGAGATCACCACCGGATCGGACTACGACGAGCAGATCGCCGAGTGCGCCGCCCAGGGCCTGGACGCGCAGCAGACGGTCCTCGCGATGATCACCGACGACGTGCGCGCCGCGTGCGATCTCCTCGCACCGGTAGTCCAGGCCACCGGCGGCGTCGACGGATGGGTATCGATCGAGGTCGATCCCAGGCTGGCCCGCGACCCGGCCGGCACCATCGCCCAAGCCCGAGAGCTCGCCCGGTTGGTCGGCCGTGACAACGTCCTCATCGCGATCCCGGCCACCCTCGAGGGGCTGACGGCGATCTCGGCGGTGCTCGCCGAGGGGATGTCGGTCAATGTCACCCACATCGTCGCGATCGACCGCTACCGCGCGGTGATGAACGCCTTCGTCGAGGGGTTGGAGCGGGCCCACGCGGCCGGTCAGGACGTCTCGGGTATCCACTCGGTGGCGTCCTTCATCGTCTCTCCGGTCGACACCGCGATTGACCCGCTCCTGGACGCCGTGGGCACCGACGAGGCCCGCGCACTCAAGGGGCAGGCCGCGCTCGCCAACGCTCGGCTGGCTCATCAGGCATTCGAGGAAGTCTTCTCGACGCCACGGTGGCGCTCCCTGGCCGACGACGGGGCCAGCCCACAGCGGCCGTTGTGGGCGTCCACGGCAGTCACGGACCCGGCATACCCGGACACTTCCTATGTCACCGAACTCGTCGCCCCGGGAACGATCACCACCACGTATGCCGCCGCCGAGGCCCTGCTTGATGCCATCGAAGCCCAGGGAATCTCCTACGTCGAGCTGGTCGAGGTTCTCGAGCGCGAGGGCCTGGCGACGGTCGAGCACGACTGGGAGGCCCTCCTGGCCGACGTCGCCGACGCGCTGCGATCGGCCTCCACGAAGACCGATCCGGGATCGCCGCCGGCGGGGTAGGTTCGCCTGCATGAGTCCGGCCCGAGTCGCTCCCGGCGTCAACCCACTGCGCGATCGGCGGGACCGGCGACTGCCGCGGATCGCCGGGCCGTGTGCTCTGGTCCTGTTCGGGGTGACCGGTGACCTGTCCCGCAAGAAGCTCATGCCTGCGATCTACGACCTGGCCAACCGCGGTCTGCTTCCGCCGGGCTTCTCGCTTGTCGGCTTCGCCCGGCGTGACTGGGCCGACCAGGACTTCGGCCAGGTCGTTCATGACTCGGTGCGGCAACACGCTCGGACGCCCTTCCGTGAGGACGTGTGGAAAACCCTTGCCGAGGGGATCCGGTTCGTGTCGGGCACCTTCGACGACGACTCGGCGTTCGACCTGCTCGCGCAGACCGTGCACCAGCTGGAGGCGGACCGCGGCACCGGCGGCAACCTGGCGTTCTACCTGTCCATCCCGCCGGGTCTCTTCACGCAGGTCTGCCGCCAACTGGACCGATCGGGCCTGGCCCGGCCGGCCGGGACGGCTGGGACGGCTGGGACGGCTGGGAGGGCATGGCGGCGGGTGGTCATCGAGAAACCGTTCGGCCACGACCTGCGTTCGGCCCGCGAGCTCAACGCCATCGTCGCGTCGGTCTTCCCGCCCGATGAGGTGTTCCGGATCGACCACTACCTGGGCAAGGAGACCGTCCAGAACCTGCTCGCCCTGCGCTTCGCCAACCAGCTCTTCGAACCGGTCTGGAACGCCAACTATGTCGACCACGTCCAGATCACCATGGCCGAAGACGTCGGCATCGGCGGCCGGGCCGGCTATTACGACGGGATCGGCGCCGCCCGGGACGTGATCCAGAACCACCTGCTGCAGTTGCTTGCCTTGACCGCCATGGAGGAGCCGGTGTCTTTCGACGCCGCCGCTCTACGCGCTGAAAAGGAGAAGGTCCTCTCGGCCGTTCGCCTGCCCGCCGACCTTGCCGCGGCGACCGCCCGCGGTCAGTACGCCGCCGGTTGGCAGGGCGGCGAACAGGTGCCCGGCTACCTGCAGGAGACCGGGGTGGACCCCGAGTCGGCGACCGAGACGTATGCCGCGGTCCGGCTCGACATCGCGACCCGCCGGTGGGCCGGGGTGCCGTTCTATCTACGCACGGGCAAGCGGCTGGGCAAGAGGGTCACCGAGATCGCGGTGGTCTTCAAGAAGGCCCCCCATCTGCCGTTCGATGACACCGCGACCGAAGAACTCGGCCAGAACGCCATCGTCATCCGCATTCAGCCGGACGAGGGCGTGACGATGCGCTTCGGGGCCAAGGTGCCGGGCGCGCAGATGGAGGTGCGCGACGTGACCATGGACTTCGGGTATGGCAGCGCCTTCACCGAAAGCTCCCCGGAAGCCTACGAGCGGCTCATCCTCGATGTCTTGCTCGGTGAGCCGCCGTTGTTCCCCCGGCACGAGGAGGTCGAGCTCTCCTGGCGGATCCTGGACCCCATCGAGGCTTGGTGGCGCCGTCACGGGCGGCCCGAGCCGTATGCCGCCGGCGGCTGGGGTCCCGCGTCGAGCGACCGGATGATGGCCGCCGACGCGCGCACCTGGAGGAACCCGTGATCATCGACCTTCCCGCGACATCGACGGCCGCCATCAGCAAGAGGCTCGTCGGCCTGCGCAACGAGGTTGGCGCGCTTGCTCTGGGCCGGGTGCTCACCCTCGTCGTGGTTGTGCACGACGACGCTGCCGACGAGGTCGTCGAGGTGGCGACGCTGGCCAGCCGACAACACCCGTGCCGGATCGTCGTCGTGGCCGCGGGCACCAAGCGTGGAGCCAACCGCATCGACGGACAGATCCGAGTCGGTGGCGACGCGGGGGCGAGCGAGGTCGTCGTCATGCGCCTGTTCGGGCCGCTGGCCGGGCACGGTCAGAGTGTCGTCACACCGTTCTTGCTGGCGGACTCCCCCGTCGTGGCCTGGTGGCCGCGCGATGCCCCCGCTGACCTGCGAGCCGACCCGATAGCAGCGATGGCCCAGCGGCGGATCACGGATGCGGCCGAGTCGCCGCGACCGGCCGCGATGTTGACCAGGCTCGCCAAGACCTACCGCCCCGGTGATACCGATCTCGCCTGGTCCCGAGTGACGTTATGGCGGGGGCTGCTCGCGGCGGCCTTGGACGGGCCTCCTCACGAGCAGGTCACCGCGGCCGCCGTCTCCGGAGCCGCCGATTCCCCGTCGACCGACCTGCTGGCGGCGTGGCTCGCGGCATCGCTGAGGGTTCCCGTGACACGCAACACGACGCTCCGGGGCAGCGGCATCTGCAGCGTTCACCTCCAGCGGGCCAGTGGACCGATCGACCTCGTGCGGCCCGGCGATTTTGTCGCGACGATGACCCAACCCGGCCAACCCGAGCGGCGGATCAGCCTGCGACGTCGTGGCGACGCCGAGTGCCTCGCCGACGAACTGCGTCGCCTCGACGCCGACGAGATCTATGCGACGGTGTTGCGCACTGGGCTGCCGGCGTTGGGAGGCCTGCGTGGTGCGACCCGGTTGTCGGCGGTGAGCCAGGCCAAGCGCGAGACCGAGCGGCAACGCCGCAACCAGTCCACCCAACTGGCCGCGAAGGTTCGAGCCGCTCCGGCAGGGCGCTCATGACCGACAGCACCGACCCCCACGTCGACGGCTACCTCGAGGTCCCGCTCGATCGGCGGCCCACCCCGGTCATCGTCGTTCACCCCGATGCACAGGCCGTGGCCGAGGCAACGGCCGCGCGGCTGCTGCTGGCCCTCATCGACACTCTCGCCCAACGTGACGTTGCCCACGTGGCGCTGACCGGCGGCAGCCTGGGGTCGGCCGCCTTAGCCTGCGCGGCCGACTCAGCGCTGTGCGGCCTCGTCGATTGGTCGCGGGTGCATCTGTGGTGGGGCGACGAGCGCTATCTGCCGGCCGGGCACACTGACCGTAACGACACCCAGAACGGCGCGGCACTGCTCGACCGGCTCATCGTGGACGGCCTCCTGCCCCCCGAGAACGTGCACCGAGTCGCCGGCCCGGACACCAGTGGTGACGTCGAGGCGAGCGCGGCGGCATACGGGCAGCAGATACGGGCGGATGGCAGCGGCGCCTGGGATGTCGTACTGCTCGGGATGGGTCCGGACGGGCACGTCGCCTCGCTCTTTCCGCACCACCCCGCGGCACGCACCACCGACGCGGTCGCCGTTGCCGTGCACGGCTCCCCCAAACCGCCACCGGAGCGGGTCTCACTGACCTTCGAATGCCTGCGCCGCGCCCGACGGGTGTGGCTGCTGGTCTCCGGGCCGGAGAAGGCCGCCGCCGTCGCCCGTGCGCTCGCCCCCGGCGCGGACTCGTGGGATGTGCCGGCGACCGGGGTACGCGGCGTGGAACACACCCTGTGGCTGCTCGATCTGTCGGCGGCAGCGGACCTGCCGGCGACGGCGCCTACTGAATGAGGCCGCGGCCGCGCAGCGTCGAGAGCGCCTCGTCAAGGATCGCCTGTCCGTCGGCGTCGGAGCGGCGCTCCTTCACATAGGCGAGGTGGGTCTTGTAGGGCTCCACCTTCGGCGGAGCCGGCGGTGCCTCGCGGTTCTGACCCGCAGGCAACCCGCACCGGGGACAGTCCCAGTGCTCCGGAGCCACCATGCCGGGCTCCTGCGCGAAGCTCGGCCGAGTCTCATGGCCATTGGTGCACCAGTACGAGACGAACATCCGGGGAGCGGACTCCCCGCGCTCGGCCTCGCCCATCGGGCCGGCACCGACCCGGCTGCCACGAATCGCGTTTCCACTTGCCATGTTCTCTCCCCGCTCAGGCCGCGACGAAACGTTCAATGAGGCCGAGGCCGACGACAGCCGCGAACCACAGGATGGCCACCGCGATCGTGAAACGGTCGAGGTTGCGCTCGGCCACGGTCGACCCGCCGAGTGAACTGGACATCCCTCCGCCGAACATGTCCGACAGGCCACCGCCCTTGCCCTTGTGCATGAGGATGAGCAGCGTCAGGAACAGGCTGGACAGCACCAGCAGCACCTGCAAGGCGATCTTCACCACGGTCACGAGTTGCGTGCCCACTTTCGCGTCGGTCGAAGGCCCAAGGGCCGAGGGTCAGGATACCCCGCACCCGCCTGGTTCACCGAACCTCCGCCGAGGCGCGTGGCCGGAGCGCCCGTATGCCGCGTCCCCGAGCGGGCGCGCGGCATACGGATGGGGGTGGGTAGGGCGTCAGCCTGTGACGTGCTCGCGGAACCGGCAGATCGCCGCGAACTCGGTCGGGTCGAGCGATGCGCCGCCGACGAGTGCGCCGTCGACGTCCTCTTTGGCCATGATCCCGGCGGTGTTCGAGGACTTGACCGAGCCGCCGTAGAGGATGCGCACGGCGTCGGCAAGGTCACCGCTGTAGAGCTCCGCGAGCAGCGTGCGGATCGCCGCACACACCTCCTGAGCATCCTCCGGGGTGGCAACCTCGCCGGTGCCGATCGCCCAGATCGGCTCGTAGGCGATGACGATGGAGGCGGCCTGCGCGGCCGGGATGTCCGCGAGGTTCTTCGTCAGTTGTCCGACCACGTGCTCCACCTGGGCGCCGGCCTTGCGGACCTCGAGCCCCTCGCCGCAGCAGAGGATCGGGGTGAGCCCGTGCCGATAGGCCGCCTTGACCTTGGCATTGACGACCTCGTCGGTCTCGTTGTGGTATTCGCGGCGCTCACTGTGACCAACCGCCACATAGGTGCATCCGAGCTTGGCCAGGAACGCCCCTGAGATCTCCCCGGTGTAGGCACCCGAGTCGTGCACGGACAGGTCCTGCGCGCCGAGGCGGACGGACAGTTTGTCGCCTTCGATGAGGGTCTGCACCGAGCGCAGATCGGTGAACGGCGCCAGCACCGCGACCTCGACGGCGCCGTAGTCGTGCTTGGCGTCACGCAGCGTCCAGTCGAGCTTCTGGACAAGATGGGTGGCCTGCAGGTGGTCCTGGTTCATCTTCCAGTTGCCCGCGAGCAGGGGGATGCGCGTCATGGTCGAAAAGCTCCTTCAGCCGTTGAGGATGGCGATGCCGGGCAGTTGCTTGCCCTCGAGGTATTCCAACGACGCGCCGCCGCCGGTTGAGATGTGGCCGAACTGCTCGTCGACGAAACCGAGCTGACGCACCGCAGCGGCCGAGTCCCCGCCGCCGACGACGGTGAGAGCCCCGTCCGCGGTGGCCTCGACCAGGGCCGCCGCGAGGGCCTGCGTTCCGGCGGCATAGGGGGCCATCTCGAACGCGCCCATCGGGCCGTTCCAGAACACGGTCTTGGCGTCGCGGACCTTGCTCGCATACAGCTCGGCCGACTTCGGGCCGATGTCCAGGCCCATCCGGTCGGCCGGGATCGCGTCGGCCGCGACCACGTCGTGATCGGCATCAGCCGAGAATGCGCTCGCGGCGACGACGTCGACCGGCAGGATGATCTCGACGCCGGACTGCTGAGCGCGGGCCAGATAGCCACGGCAGGTCTCAAGGTTGTCCCGGTCCAGCAGGCTGGTGCCGACCTCGTGGCCCTGGGCTGCGAGGAAGGTGAAGGCCATGCCGCCGCCGATGAGCAGCCGGTCGGCGGTGTTCATGAGGTTCTCGATGACCGCGAGCTTGTCGGCGACCTTCGCCCCGCCGAGCACGACGGCATACGGGCGGGCGGGGTCCTCGGTGAGGCGCTTGAGCACCTCGACCTCGGCGGCGACGAGGCCACCCATCGCCGAGGGGAGGATCCGCGCGATGTCATACACCGATGCTTGCTTGCGGTGCACGACCCCGAAACCGTCGGAGACGAAGGCGTCGGCAAGCTCGGCAAGCTGGGCGGCGAAGACTGCCCGCTCCGCCTCGTCCTTGCTCGTCTCGCCGGCGTTGAAGCGGATGTTCTCCAGCAGTGCGACCTGGCCGTCGGCCAGGGCCGCGACAACCGCATGAGCGGACGGCCCCACGGTGTCGGTAGCGAAGGAAACCGGCTGTCCCAGCAGCTCGCTCATCCGGCCGACGACCGGAGCGAGAGAGTACTTCTCCTCCGGGGCGCCCTTCGGACGGCCGAGGTGGGCGCACACGACAACGCGTGCGCCCGCCTCAGTCAGAGCCTTGATGGTCGGCACCGAGGCCCGGATCCGCCCGTCGTCGGTGATGTTCTTGTCACCGTCGAGTGGAACGTTGAGATCCGAGCGGACGAGCACGCGCTTGCCGCGCAGGTCGCCGAGTCCGGTGATGGTCTTCACGGTGCCAACCCTTTCCTACGTTGTTCGTCGTGGTCGTGCGTCTCTACTGCCGCCCGCAGGGGTCAGAGCTTGGAGCCCACCAGCAGGCTGAGGTCCACGAGCCGGTTGCTGTAACCCCACTCGTTGTCATACCAGCCGAGCACCTTGACCTGGTTGCCGATGACCTTCGTCAGCGGCGCGTCGAAAACGCAGGAGGCCGGGTCCGTTTCGATGTCCTTCGACACGATCGGGTCCTCGGTGTAGACGAGGTAGCCCTTGAGCGGGCCATCGGCCGCGGCCTTGACGATCGCGTTGACCTCTTCGGCGGTCGTCTCGCGAGCGGCTTCGAAGGTGAGGTCGGTCGCCGAGCCGGTCGCGATCGGCACGCGCATCGCGTAGCCGTCGAGCTTGCCCTTGAGCTCGGGGAGCACGAGCGAGACGGCCTTGGCGGCGCCGGTCGTCGTCGGCACCATGTTGAGCCCGGCAGCGCGGGCCCGACGCAGGTCCTTGTGCGGGGCGTCCTGAAGATTCTGGTCCTGGGTGTAGGCGTGGATCGTCGTCATGAGGCCCTTGACGATGCCCAGTCCGTCGTTGAGTGCCTTGGCCATCGGCGCCAGGCAGTTGGTCGTGCACGACGCGTTGGAGATCACCGTGTGCTGGGCCGGGTCGTACTGCGAGTCGTTGACGCCCATGACGATGGTGATGTCCTCGTTGGACGCGGGTGCCGAGATGATGACCTTCTTGGCGCCACCGTCGATGTGGGCCTTGGCCTTGGTCGCGTCGGTGAAGAAGCCGGTGGACTCGATGACGATGTCGGCGCCGACACTGGCCCAGTCGAGCTTGGCCGGGTCGCGCTCGGCCCACGCGGCGAAGGTCTTTCCGCCGGCGGTGATCGAGGTCTCGTCGTAGGTCACCTCACCCGGGAAACGGCCCAGGATCGAGTCGTACTTCAGCAAGTGCGCAAGGCTCTTGTTGTCGGTGAGGTCGTTGACGGCCACGACCTCGATGTCGGCGCCGGAGACGACGACGGCGCGATAGAAGTTGCGGCCGATGCGGCCGAAGCCGTTGATGCCAACCTTGACGGTCATGTGAACAAACCTTCCGACGGGACTCGATGGACACGCCCCCGGGCGGCGTCAAACGACCGGCGGCCGTCGAGGCAGCCCGTGGTACTGCGCTCAACCCTAGTCCTCGGCAGGCCCTCGGCCGAAGTGGTTCCGCCCTCGGGATCAGGTCAGGACATAGGTCCCGGACCCGGATGCCCCGAAGCCACAGCAGGGTGACTTGACGGGGGCTTGGGGGTGACCTGACGGTGACTTTCACGTGACGGAACGGTGCTGCCGGGCGCTCGTCCGGGTGGGGACCTAGTCGAGCATGTCCGGCGTGAGTCCGGAGTCGGTGCCGGGCAGCCCCAGATCGGCTGCCTTCTTGTCGGCCATCGCCAGCAGCCGTCGGATCCGACCGGCGACGGCGTCCTTGGTCATCGGTGGCACGGCGAGCTGACCGAGCTCCTCAAGGGAGGCTTGCTTGTGCTCCAGGCGCAGGGCCCCGGCCTCCTTGAGATGGTCTGGTGCCTCGTCGCCGAGGATCTCCAGCGCACGCTCCACGCGGGCGCCGGCAGCGACCGCGGCGCGGGCCGACCGACGCAGGTTGGCGTCGTCGAAGTTGGCGAGTCGGTTGGCCGTGGCGCGCACCTCGCGGCGCATCCGGCGTTCCTCCCAGGCCAGGACGGCGTCATGCGCGCCGAGCCGGGTGAGCATCGCGGCGATGGCGTCGCCGTCGCGGATGACGACGCGGTCGACCCCGCGCACCTCGCGGGCCTTGCCTTGCACCCCGAGTCGTCGGGCAGCACCGACGAGCGCCAACGCTGCTTCGGGCCCGGGGCAGGTCACCTCCAGGGCGCTGGAACGCCCCGGCTCGGTGAGCGAGCCGTGCGCGAGGAACGCCCCACGCCAGGCCGCTTCGGCGTCGCAGGCGCTGCCGGAGACCACTTTGGGGGGCAGCCCACGGACCGGCCGCCCGCGCGCGTCGACGAGGCCCGTCTGCCGAGCGAGAGTGGCGCCCTCCTCGACGACCCGCACGACGTAACGATTACCGCGGCGGAACCCGCCTCCGGACATGACGACGACCTCCGCGCGATGACCGTAGACCTCGGCAATGTCCCGGCGCAGTCGGCGCACCGCGTTGGCGGTATCCAGCTCGGCTTCGACAACGATCTGGCCGCCGACGATGTGCAGTCCCCCCGCGAAACGCAGCGTGGCCGAGACCTCTGCCTTGCGGCAACAGGGCTTGGTGACGTCGAGTCGCGACAATTCGTCCTTGACCCTCGCAGTCATGGCCATCGACTGAACCTGCCCTTGTTCTGGTCACCGAATCGGTATCGACCCACGCCCCCTGGGTGGCGACTGCCGCGTCAGCCTAACGGATCCAGACGCGCCCGAGTGCCACAACGGCGCGTCTGATCTCCCACACTCTCAGGCGCGCTTGGCGCCCCGGAGCTACAGCTCAGACGGTCATGTCCGGCGCTCGCATCACGCGCTGCGCTCGGCCAGCAGATCGCGGTATGCCGCGGCGAGCCGCAGCGTGTCGTGGTGGCCGGGCCGGGACATCGCGGCGACCGGGGCGATGACGAGTTCGGCGCCCAGGACCGCCGCAACGGCCCGGACCTCGGCCGCGTCATCCACCGCGCTCGGATCGGCCAGGACCACGTCGATCTGCAATTCGGGTGCATGGTGCGCCAGGGACGTGAGGTGATCGACCGCGCGATAGCCCTTCGTCTCGCCACGGTGCACATCGAGGTTGAGGTTGAGCACGCGTTGAGCCGAGGTGCTCGCCAACGCCTCCCGCAACCCCGGCACCAGCACGTGCGGCAGGACCGATGTGAACCACGACCCCGGGCCGAGGAAGACCCACTCGGCCTGTGAGATGGCCTCCAGCGCCTCGGGGCAGGAGCGTGGTACCTCAGGCACGAGGCGGATATTGAGCACTCGTCCGAGCGAGGAGGCCACCTTGTGCTGACCGCGGACGACCTGCACGGCCTGAGGTTCCGACGGATCGTCGCCGAGGATCTCTGCTTCGATCTGCAGCGGTTGACCCGCCATCGGAAGGACCCGGCCGCGCGAGTCGAGCAGACGACCCACGAGGTCCAGGCCCGCCACGGTGTCCCCGAGTTGGTCCCACAGGGCGACGATGAGCAGGTTGCCCAAGGCATGGCCGGCCAGCGGTCCGGTGCCCCCGAACCGGTGCTGCAGGACATCCCTCCAGATCTGGCCCCATTCGCGGTCGTCGCACAGGGCGGCGAGAGCCATCCTGAGATCCCCTGGCGGAAGGACGTCGAACTCCGCGCGTAGCCGCCCCGACGAGCCGCCGTCGTCGGCGACGGTGACGACCGCGGTGATCTGGTCGGTGACCAGCCGCAGGGCTCCTAGGGAGGCAGCCAATCCGTGTCCGCCGCCGAGGGCGACGACGCGCGGCCCGCTCATGGGGCGCCGCCGGCGGACCGCCTGCGACTCATGGTCATTCCCGACCCAGGTCGCGGTGCACGACGAAGGCGACGACGTGGTGCGGATCGAAGCTCGTTGCCAGCGCTTCTGTCATGGCGACGGAGCGGTGCTTTCCACCGGTGCACCCGACGGCGATGGTGGCGTAGCGGCGACCTTCACGGCGGTAGCCCGCCACCACCGGCTCGAATAGGGCTTTGGCTCGGTCGAGGAACTCCTGGGCTCCCGCTTGTCCGAGGACATATTTCGCGACCGGCTCGTCGGTGCCGGCGAGGTTCCGCAGCTCGGGCACCCAGAACGGGTTGGGAAGGAAGCGCATGTCCATGACGAAGTCCGCGTCGAGGGGCACACCGTATTTGAACCCGAATGACATCACGGCCAATCGCACCCGGGACGCGAGGCTGGCATCGAGCAGGGTGGACACCTTCGCGGTGAGCTGGTGCACGTTGAGGCCCGACGTGTCGATGATGACATCGGCCTCTGATCGCAGATCGGCCATCACGGCCCGCTCGGCGGCGATGGCGTCGAGCAGGCGGCCCTGACCTTGCAGCGGGTGCGGGCGCCGGACGCTCTCGAACCGCCGCACCAGGGCCTCGTCGGTCGAGTCGAGGAAGACGAGCACCGGCCGTTCTCCGGTGCTGGTGAGCTGCTCGAGAATGCGGCTGTCCGGCTCGGCCAGCCATCTCGTCCGGGAATCGATGACGACTGCCAGTCGGGGCGATGCCCCGTTGGAGCCGGACGCGCGGGCTCCTTCTCTCAACAGCTCCAACGCTGGCAACAGCTGCGGAGGGAGGTTGTCGACGACGAGCCAGCCGTTGTCCTCGAGGACCTTGGCGGCCGTCGAGCGCCCGGCCCCGCTCATCCCGGTGATGACGACCAGCGGCTGACGGTCGGACTCGCCCACCAGGGCGCGCAGGCCTTCGGCGGACTCGCGTTCCGCGGGGTGCTCCCCCATGTCGAGACTCCCTCCTTGAGCGGCGGCTGATCAACGGCCGGGATCGGGCGTGACCTCGATGTCGTCAAGGACTTCGCCGGTCGCCACGTTAACGCCCGCAGCGGCCGATGCCGAGTCCCTGGTCATGGCCCCCACGATCGCGGAGGCGAGTGCCGGCCCGATTCCGGTGACGGCCATCAAGTCGGCCGGGGTCGCCGCTCGCAGTCGTCGGACCGACCCGAAGTGTGCCAGCAGGGCCGCGCTTCGGGCTTTCCCCAACCCAGGTATGCCGTCGAGCACCGATTCAGTCATCGCCTTCGACCTGCGCTGACGATGGAAGGTGATGGCGAAGCGGTGTGCCTCGTCACGGACCCGCTGCAGAAGATAGAGACCCTCACTGGCTCGGGGCAGAATGACGGGGTGGTCTTGGTTGGCCACCCACACCTCCTCGAGCCGCTTGGCCAGGCCGACGAGTGCGATGTCCGGGAGGTCGAGTTCGGCCAGTACGGCTGCGGCTACGGCGACCTGCGGGGGGCCACCGTCGACGACCACGAGGTTTGGCCGATAGGCGAACTTTCGCGGCCGGCCGGTGTCAGGGTCGATCCGACTCGCGGCACCGCTGTCCGCCTGGGCGAGCTTTAGCCGGGAGAACCTCCGGCTGAGCACGTCGCGCATGGCAGCCAGGTCGTCGATGACGGCGAGGTCGCCGCCGCCAGTCGTCGGCCCACCCACGATGAATCGCCGGTACTCCGACGTCCGAGCGAGGCCGTCCTCGAAGACCACCATCGAGGCGACGATGTTGGTGCCTTGGACGTGCGAAACGTCGAAGCACTCGATGCGCAGGGGTGCCTCCGGCAGGTTGAGCGCCTCGTGCAGCTCGCGTAAGGCGGTGCTGCGCGCGGTGAGGTCGCCGGCGCGGGTGAGTTTGTGCCGAGCGAGTGACTCCTTGGCGTTGCGTCCGACGGTCTCCATGAGGGCCCGCTTGTCCCCCCGCTGAGGCACGCGCAGGTCGACCCGGGCTCCGCGGCGTCGGGCGAGCCACAGGGCGACCGGGGCGGGGTCGGTCGGCAGAACCGGCAGCAGAACCTCACGTGGCACCGCCTCGGGCGGTTGATCGCCGTAGACCTGCTGAAGCAGGTGTTCCACCAGGTCGGGCAGTTGCTCGTGCTCCTTGTCGACGACCCAGCCCCGTTGGCCTCGGACGCGCCCAGCCCGGACGTGGAAGACCTGCACTGCTGCTTCGAGGTCGTCGTCGGCGACCGCGAACACGTCGGCATCGGTGCCGTCCCCCAAAACGACCGTGTTCTTCTCAAGGGCCGTGCGCAAAGCTTGGAGGTCGTCCCGCAACCGCGCGGCACGCTCGAACTCCAGGTCCGCGGAGGCCTGCTTCATCGCCCGGTCGGCGCGACGCACGAAGCGGTCGGTGTTGCCGGCCATGAAATCGCAGAAGTCCTCGGCGATCGCCCGGTGCTCGTCGGGACTCACCCGCCCAACACACGGAGCTGAGCACTTGTCGAGGTATCCGAGCAGGCAGGGTCGACCGCTCTGGGCGGCCCGTTTGAAGACGCCCGTCGAGCAGGTGCGCACTGGGAAGACGCGCAGCAGCAGGTCGAGGGTCTCGCGAATCGCCCATGCGTGCGAATACGGTCCGAAGTAGCGGGTGCCCTTGCGCTTGGCACCGCGCAGCACCTGGGCCCGCGGAAACTCGTCACCGAGCGTCACCGCGAGGAACGGATAGGACTTGTCATCGCGGTAGCGGACGTTGAACCGCGGATCGAACTCCTTGATCCACGAGTACTCAAGCTGGAGGGCCTCCACCTCTGAGGCGACCACGGTCCACTCGACACTCGCACCGGTGCGGACCATCGTCGCCGTCCGGGGATGCAGAGCGGCGAGGTCCTGGAAGTAGGACGACAACCGGGGCCGCAACGACTTGGCCTTGCCGACGTAGATCACACGCCCGTGGGCATCGCGGAATCGGTAGACCCCCGGGGCGAGGGGGATCTCGCCGGGAACCGGTCGATACGTCGACGGGTCAGCCACGGCCCCACTCTAAGAGGAACGGCTGACGGTGCTCCCTCGGTGCGCTGCCCGTGTGGGCCGGCACGGCCCGGGTCAGCTCACCGAGAGACCGTCGGAGGAGACGGCGATCGACTTCGCGGGCAACGGCGCTGTCGCGAGGCCGCTGATAACTGCGCCCGTCGAGGCGTCGAACACACTGGTGTGGCAATCGCAGATGATCTGTGCCTTCTCTATCCTGCTCACCTTGCAGCCCTCGTGAGTGCAGATCGCGCTGAAGGCCTTGTACTCGCCCGCAGTTGGCTGCGTGATGACGATTGTGTCGATGACCTTCCCCCCGCCGACCGGGATGTCGGCCTTCTTGACGGTCAGTGGGGTGGCGGCCTGGGAGGCTGCGCTCGTGGCCGTTGTGCCGCTGCCGCATGCAGCGAGCGTGGCGCCGGCAGCGGCGGCTGCTCCTGCGGCGGCGGCCCCGTGTAGTACCGCCCGGCGGGTGTGATTGTCACTCATGCTCACTCCAACTCACTCCAACTCACTCCAACGTCGTCGGGCATCCGATAACGACACGGGAACAACCGTGGCGCGGATAGCGACTTCTTGGTTCAGTACCCGTACTCTGCCACCTAGCCCGCGGTCGTCGCGGGGGTCCGGAGATGCGCCGGACAAACAGATCCACAGGAGGAACTGTGCAGCAGCGTTCAATATTCCGGATCGGCGTTCCGATCGCCGTCGCGGCCCTTGCCCTGTCCGCGTGCGGTAGCCGCGAGCCGGTGACCACAGGCACGGCCGGCACGGCCACAAAGACCGTCAAGATCGGCGTCATTGCCCCGTTGTCCGGCGGGCTGTCCGCACTGGGTCTGGGCATCAAGAACTCGGTTGACCTGGCCATCAAGCAGGCCAATGAATCCAACGCGGTCCCCGGCTGGAAGTTCGAGCTCTCCGCCCAGGACGACGAAGCGAAGCCCGAGGTCGGCAAGAACGCCGCGACGAAGCTGGCCTCCGATGACGCCGTGATCGGTGTGGTCGGCACGCTGAACTCCTCGGTCGCCCAGTCGACGCAGCCGGTGCTGGCCGCCGCCAACATCGCCCAGGTGTCCCCCGCGAACACCAACCCTTCGCTCACCAAGGGCGCCGACGCGGCCGCCCCGAAGCGCTCCTACGCCAACTACTTCCGCACCTGCACGACCGATGCGGTCCAGGGCCCGTTCGCGGCCCAGTACCTGCTCGGGCAGGGCATCAAGAAGGTCGCGACGATCCACGACAAGAAGACCTACGGCCAGGGCCTCGTCGACGCGTTCACTGCTGAGTTCAAGAAGGGCGGCGGCGAAGTCTCCGCGGCCGAGACCATCGGTGAGAACGACAAGGACTTCTCCTCGGTCATCTCCAAGATCAAGCCATCTGCCCCGGGCGCCGTCTACTACGGCGGCGAATACCCGCAGGCCGGCCCGATGTCCCAGCAGATGAAGAGCCAGGGCCTCACCGTCCCGCTCATGGGCGGCGACGGCATCTTCGACCCGAAGTACCTCGAACTGGCGGGCGCAACGGCCAACGGTGACCTCGCGACCTCGGTCGGCGCGCCGACCGAGTCCACCGAGGCCGGCAAGAAGTTCCTTGACCAGTACAAGGCTGCCGGATATGCCGAGCCGGCCGCTGCCTACGGCGGCTACTCCTACGACGCGGCCAAGGCGATCATCGAGGCGGCCAAGACCGCGCTCAAGGACGCCATGGACGTCAAGTCGGCCCGCGCCGGCGAGCTCACCGCCCTCGGCAAGGTCGCCTTCGACGGCGTCACCGGCAAGGTGGCCTTCGACGAGTTCGGCGACACGACCTCCAAGGTCCTCACGGTCTACAAGATCGACGGCGCCAAGTGGATGGCCTCGAAGACCGACACCTTCAAGTGACGGTCAGCCGCCACTAACCGGTTGACCGCACGCTCGACAATCGGACACGCAGGGGCGGGCCTAGCGCTCGCCCCTGCGTGCTGTCACACTCTGCCTCTATGCCCTGACCGGGATCACCCGGTGGCCCTTGCCCTGCCTGCATCCGCAGCCTTCGACGGGAGGTGACATGGACCTATTCCTGCAACAGCTGCTCAACGGCCTGACCCTGGGGTCGCTTTACGCGCTCATCGCCGTCGGCTACACCGTTGTCTACGGGATCGTCCAACTCATCAACTTCGCCCACGGTGAAGTGTTCATGATCGGCGCGTTCGGCGCCCTGGCCACCTGGACGGTCCTGTTCAAGGGCCAAACCGGGCTCTGGGTGTTGCCGTTCATGGTCCTTGGAGCGGTGCTCGTCTCGGTGCTCGTCGCCGTCGTCATGGAGCGGGTCGCCTACCGACCGCTGCGCCACGCCCCACGGCTCGCCCCACTGATCACCGCCATCGGCATCTCGGTCTTCCTTCAGGAGGCCGTGCGGTTGTGGTATCCGGGGGCCAAGAGCGCGCTGCCTTTCCCGCAGATCGACCTGGTCACCGGGGCGGCCTTCCAGGTGGGAGGCATCACGGTGCGCCGGTCGGCGCTGTTCGTCATCGGGTCGCTCGTCGTCTGTGCTGTGGTGCTGTGGTTCTTCATCAACCGCACCAAGATGGGCCGCGGCATGCTTGCGGTGTCGCAAGACCCCGACACAGCCCGCCTCATGGGCATCAATGTCGACCGGATCATCATGGTCGCCTTCGCCATCGGCGCGGCTCTGGCGGGGATCGCCGGGGTGGCCCAGGGTTTGCAGAACAGCAATATCGACTTCTACATGGGCTTCCTGGCCGGCCTCAAGGCCTTCACCGCCGCCGTACTCGGCGGCATCGGCAACATCTACGGCGCCGTCGTCGGCGGCCTCGTCCTCGGGATCGTGGAGGCCATGGCCGTGCAGTTCATCCCCGGTACCTTCGGCGGCTCGCCTTGGAAGGACGTCTGGGCCTTCGCGTTGCTCATCATCGTCCTCGTCTTCCGTCCCCAGGGCATCATGGGCGCCCGGGTGGTGGACCGCGCATGAGCACCCAACTGCGCAGATCCCCCGACCCCAAGGCCTCCGTGGACAGCGCGGCACCGAGCATGCAGTGGTGGCTCGTCCTGGCCGGCACAGTCCTGCTCATCGCGGGCAGCTTCCTGTCGTGGTCGTTCACCCCCGCGATTCTCGGCAATGTGACGATCACCGGCCTGCCGGCCCCGCTGCAGATCTTCACCATCGTCATCGGCGTCCTCGGGCTCTTCTTGCTGCTGCTGCGGATGGGCCGCTTCCACCACATCAGCACCCTGCTGGACAGCGCTCGCGGGTTGCGAGCACTGGGAGTGACGGCCACGGCATACCTCGTGCTTGTCGTGCTGGTCATCGCGCTCCAGGCACCCGGGCTGGCCAACGCCGACCCGGGCGTCTTTGTGTGTCTGGTCGGAGCTGGCCTCATGGTCGCCGGCTCACTCCGTATGCCGTCCGACCCCACCGTCGACCCGATCTCGGTGCACCTGCCCTCATGGGCAGAGATCCTCGTCATCGTGGCGCTCATGGCGCTGGTGCTCTTCGGCGCGGCCTACGCGCTCGGGCAGGAGGACGGAACGGTCTTCTCGCTCTTCCTGCTCTTCCTCAGCGGAGTCGTCGTCGCGCTACAGAGGGCCGGCCTCTTCGGCTGGATCGGCGTCATCGCCGCACGCAACCGACGCGTGATCACCCTGGGTGCGTTCGTGGTGGCTTTCCTCTTCCCGCTCACGCAGGACGGGTCCGACGCCAACATGTCGATCGCCACCCAGGTGCTGATCTTCGCGACGACGGCGTTGGGCCTCAACATCGTCGTCGGCCTCGCCGGTCTGCTCGACCTCGGGTATATCGCCTTCCTCGGGGCCGGCGCCTACGTGTCTGCGATGATGTCGCATTCGGCATTTGCCAACATCGGCTGGAAGCCGCCGTTCCTCGTCGTCGTCCTCATCGCCGCAACCGTGTCGTCGGTGCTCGGCCTCATCATCGGGTCACCGACATTGCGGGTCTCGGGTGACTATCTAGCAATCGTCACGCTCGCCTTCGGGGAGATCTTCCGGCTCACCGTCAACAACCTCGACGGAAACAACGGCCCGGACCTCACCAACGGACCCAACGGCATCCCGGGCGTACCCGAGCTGGAGTTCGGCTCGTTCAAGTTCGGTGACACCCATGAAATCTTCGGCATCACTCTCGGGCGCTTCGCGAACTACTACTTCTTGCTGCTCGTCGTGGCGGCGCTCATCATCACCATCTTTACCCGGCTCAACAACAGTCGGATCGGGCGAGGCTGGATCGCGATCCGCGAGGACGAGAAGGCTGCCGAGGCGATGGGGGTCAATGTCTTCGGCCTCAAACTCTTCGCCTTCGCAGGAGGCGCCTTCCTGGCCGGCATGGCCGGCTCGATCAAGGCCCACCAGGATGTCTCGGTCACCCCCGACCAATACATCTTCCTCGAGTCTGCGTTCCTGCTCGCCGCCATCGTCTTGGGCGGCATGGGCACCGTCGCGGGAGTGCTCGTCGGTGCAACCGTGCTCAAATTGCTCCCGGAGAAGCTCCGCTTCGTCGCCGACTACCGGCTGCTCACGTTCGGGCTGCTGCTCGTGCTCATGATGCGATTCCGCCCAGAGGGACTCGTGCCGAGCGGGCGGCGCGCCTTGGAGTTCCACGAAGACGACGAACGGCTCGCCGCCAAGGTTGAGGAGAGCCATATCGAGAAGGTCACGCCGACGGGGGGACGGACATGAGCGCCGCCGCAATCCATGACGATGCGGCAATGGCCCAGGCCAGCAGCGGCGCAGTCGTGCTGCAGGCGACCGGAGTGACGATGCGGTTCGGCGGCCTCACGGCGGTCAACAACGTCAATCTCACGGTCAGCGAGGGCGAGATCGTCGGGCTCATCGGCCCCAACGGCGCAGGGAAGACGACGTTCTTCAACTGCCTCACGGGAATGTACAAGCCCACCGAAGGTCAGGTCACCTTCCAGGGGACGGTGCTGCCGCCCAAGCCGCGCGCAGTCGTGCAGGCCGGCATGGCCCGGACGTTCCAGAACATCAGGCTGTTCGCCAACATGACCGCCCTCGAGAACGTCATGGTGGGCCGCTATTGCCGCACCAGCGCCATGGCGCTCACCTCGATCCTTCGTGGACCCAAGTACCGGCACGAGGAAGAGGCGACTCGTGAGCGTGCCAAGCAGCTGCTTGATTTCGTCGGTCTCAGCAACACTGCCGAGCACTTGGCCCGCAATCTTCCGTATGGCGACCAGCGGCGGCTGGAGATCGCCCGGGCTCTGGCGACCGATCCGAAACTCATCCTGCTCGACGAGCCCACGGCCGGGATGAACCCCAAGGAGACCGAGCAGGCCAAGGAGCTGATCTTCCGGATCCGCGACCTGGGTCTGGCGGTTGTCGTCATCGAGCATGACATGCGCTTCATCTTCAGCCTGTGTGACCGGGTGTTGTGTCTCGTCCGCGGGGAGACCCTGGTGGAAGGCAGCCCTGTGGAGGTCCAGCGTGACCCCCGCGTCATCGAGGCCTATATCGGCACACCCGACGAGGACGAAGTCGACGACGAGGCCGCGAAGGAGGAGCACTCGTGAGCGCAATCCTTGAGGTCAATGACCTGCGGGTGGCCTACGGCAAGATCGAGGCCGTCAAGGAGATCAGCTTCTCGGTCGGCCAGGGCGAGGTTGTGTGTCTCATCGGCACCAACGGTGCAGGCAAGACGACGACCTTGCGCACGATCTCGGGGCTGATCCGGCCGGTCTCCGGGCAGGTCATCTTCCAGGGCCAGCGCATCGACGGCGTGCCGGCTCACGAGATCGTCACCATGGGGCTGGCCCACAGCCCGGAGGGTCGACGGATCTTCCCGCGGCTCACGGTCGAGGAGAATCTCCTGCTCGGCGCCTTTTCGCGCACCGACAATGGCGTCAAAGACGACCTGCAGGGCGCGTACGAGCTCTTCCCCATCCTCGGTGAGCGATCCAGGCAGCCGGCGGGCACCTTCTCCGGCGGCGAGCAGCAGATGCTCGCGATGGGTCGGGCGATGATGAGTCGGCCGAAGCTGCTCATGCTCGACGAACCGTCAATGGGACTGTCGCCGCTCATGATGCAGAAGATCATGTCCACCGTGAAGACGCTCCAGGCTCAGGGCACGACGATCCTGCTCGTCGAGCAGAACGCCCGCGCGGCGCTCAAGCTCGCCGACAAGGGTTATGTCCTGGAGGTCGGCCACATCGTCCTGGAGGGCACCGGTCACGACCTGCTGCACAGCGACGCGGTGCGCAAGGCGTATCTCGGCGAGGACTGAGCTCCCAGTTCTCATCGGCTCCGACGGGGTCTACGCTGCGACGGGGTCTACGCTGCGACGGGGTCTACAGCGACGGCCCATCTTCGTCGCGGATGTCTAGGCCCAGCCCCAACGCGATGACCTGCGCCTGCTCCGGCGTGATGATCGCTCCCCGGAGGCTCGCCCGGGCGGGATCGAGCGACCACAGGCTGCTGCCACGCAGGTCGGCCCCCCGCAGGTCGATGCCGTCGAAGACGGCCCCCGTGAGGTCCAGGTCCCGCAGCACCGCTGCCCCCGCCCGAGCTCCCTCAAGGTCGGCCTCCCCCAGCCTCGTCCCACGCCAGCGGGTCGTCGTCAGGTCGGCCGCCCGCAGCGACACGAAGCCCCAGTTGCCGCCTTCCACCTGCAGGAGGTCCAGCTCGCACGACCTGAAACTCGACCCGACAAGCTTGCACCGGATGAACCGCACGTCGAAAAAGCCGCAGTAGTCGAAGGTGCAGCCGGTGAATGCCGAGTCGGTGTGGATCGAGGTGTTGAACCGGCAACGTCGAAATGTGCAGCCCTCGAATACGGCGCCGATCGTGCTGACCTCACCCAGGTCGACGTCCACGAAGTCGGTGTCGAGGAAGCTCACCCCTGATAGTTCGCGGCCATACCAGTCCTCGCCGGTCACCACGGTCCTGGGCTGCGCTGACGTCATGGTCTGCTCATCCCACGCTCATCCTGTCTGTCGCCCGCGCACCGCCGCGGCCTTTGCCGAGGCAGTAGCGGCTTGGCGCGACCGCGTTCCCGTCGTGGCCCGGGCGACACTGGCCCGGGCGACGCTGGGGCGGGCGGACGGCATACGGGCGTGGCCTTTTGCCAGGACGGGGGCCAGGAATCGACCCGTGTGCGACTGGTCAAGGTCGGCGATCTGCTCTGGGGTCCCTTCGCCGACGACCAGGCCTCCGCGCGAACCGCCCTCGGGGCCGAGGTCGACCACCCAGTCGGCGCACTTGATGACGTCGAGGTTGTGTTCGATGACGATGACGGTGTTGCCCTTGTCCACCAGTCCCTGCAAGACGCCGAGCAACTTGCTGATGTCCTCGAAGTGCAGGCCGGTCGTCGGCTCGTCGAGCACGTAGACCGTGCGGCCGCTGGAACGTTTCTGCAGCTCGGCGGCGAGCTTGACCCGCTGAGCCTCACCGCCGGAGAGGGTCGGCGCGGGCTGACCGAGGCGCACGTAGCCGAGGCCGACCTCTGCGAGCGTGCTCAGGTGGCGCGAGATGGCCGGCACCGCCGCGAAGAACTCGGCGGCCTCCTCGATGGGCATGTCGAGGACGTCGGCGATGGTCTTGCCCTTGAAGTGGACGTCGAGCGTCTCACGGTTGTATCGCGCCCCGTGGCAGACCTCGCACGGGACATAGACATCGGGGAGGAAGTTCATCTCGATCTTGATCGTGCCGTCGCCCGAACAGTTGTCGCAGCGGCCGCCTTTGACGTTGAACGAGAATCGCCCGGGCAGGTAGCCGCGGATCTTGGCCTCGGTCGTCTCGGCGAACAGCTTGCGCATGTGGTCGAAGACCCCGGTGTAGGTCGCCGGGTTGGAACGCGGTGTTCGCCCGATCGGCGACTGGTCGACGTGAACGACCTTGTCGAGATGTTCCAGCCCGCCCACCGACTTGTGCCGCCCTGGCACCTGACGGGCCTTGTTGAGCTTGTTGGCCAGGACCGTGTAGAGGATGTCGTTGACGAGCGTCGACTTGCCCGAACCCGACACCCCCGTCACCGCGACGAGGTTGCCCAGCGGGAAGGAGACCGTGACGTTCTGGAGGTTGTTCTCCCGGGCACCGGTCACGGTCACGACCCGCCCGGGAGTCTGTGGCCGGCGGGCGGTGGGGAGGGCGATCTGCTTGCGCCCGGACAGATACTGCCCAGTGACCGAGTCGGGGTGGTCGATCAGGCCCGCCACCGGCCCGGAATACACGACGTGACCACCGTGCTCCCCCGCCCCAGGCCCGATGTCAACGACCCAATCGGCGGTGGCAATGGTGTCCTCGTCGTGCTCGACGACAATGAGTGTGTTGCCCAGGTCCCGCAATCGGGTCAGGGTTTCGATCAGCCGGTGGTTGTCGCGCTGGTGCAGGCCGATCGACGGCTCGTCGAGGACATAGAGGACGCCGACGAGGCCGGAGCCGATCTGGGTCGCCAGGCGGATCCGCTGGGCTTCGCCGCCCGACAGCGTGCCGGCCGGCCGGTCCAGGGACAAGTAGTCGAGGCCGACGTCGAGCAGGAAGCCCAGTCGGGCGCCGATCTCCTTGATGACACGCTCGGCGATCTGGCGCTCCCGCTCGGTGAAGTCGACGGCATGGAGGAAGTCGGCGCACTCGTTGATCGCCAACGCGCAGACCTGCGAGATGTTGCGTCCGCCGACGTAGACAGCGAGGATCTCCGGCTTGAGCCGGGCTCCGCGGCATACCGGACAGGGCACTTGGCGCATGTAGCCTTCGTAGCGCTCGCGGCTCCAGTCGGAGTCGGTTTCGGTGTGCCGACGTCTGACGAACGGGACCACACCCTCGAAACCAGTCGTGTAGGACCGATCCCGGCCGTAGCGGTTGCGGTACTTCACGTGGACGCGGTAGTCCTCGCCGTGCAGCAGCGCCTCCCTGGCGCGTTCGGGCAGGCTCCGCCACGGCGTGTCGATGGAGAACTTCAGGTCTTCGGCGAGGGCCTGCACCACGCGCATGAAGTAGTCAGCCGAACCCGAAACCCTCCCCCACGGCGCGATGGCCCCCTGAGCGATGGACAGGTCCTCATCGGGCACGCACAGCTCGGCGTCGACCTCGAGCTCGGTGCCCAGCCCGGAACACGCCGGGCACGCGCCGAACGGGGAGTTGAACGAGAAGGACCGCGGCTCGATGTCATCGATCGCGATCGGGTGGTCGTTGGGGCAGGCCATCCGCTCGGAGAAGCGTCGTTGACGCTCGGGGTCCCCGTCGGCCCGGTCGACGAAGTCGACGAGCAGGATGCCGCCTGCGAGCACGAGCGCCGTCTCCACGGAGTCGGTGAGCCGACGGGCCGTCGAGGCATCCTCGCCCTTGGCCACAAGCCGGTCGATCACGACCTCGATGGTGTGCTTGACCTGCTTTTCGAGCTTGGGCGGCTCGGTGAGGTTGATGACCACACCGTCGACGCGGGCCCGGGCAAATCCCTTGGACTGCAGCTCGGCGAACAGGTCGACGAACTCGCCCTTACGGCCCTGGACAACCGGAGCGAGCAATTGGAAACGGGTCCGCTCGGGCAGCTCCAGCAGCCGGTCGACGATCTGCTGCGGGCTCTGGCGGGTGATCGGCTCGCCGCACGTGGGGCAATGTGGGCGCCCGACCCGAGCAAAGAGCAGGCGCAGGTAGTCGTAGACCTCGGTGATGGTGCCGACCGTCGAGCGCGGGTTGCGGTTCGTCGACTTCTGGTCGATCGAGACAGCCGGCGACAAGCCTTCGATGAAGTCAACGTCGGGCTTGTCCATCTGCCCGAGGAACTGGCGGGCATAGGCCGACAACGACTCGACATAGCGGCGCTGGCCTTCGGCGAAGATCGTGTCGAACGCAAGGGAAGACTTACCTGACCCGGAGAGCCCGGTGAAGCAGATGAGGCTGTCTCTCGGCAGCTCGACCGAGATGTCCTTGAGGTTGTGTTCACGGGCGCCACGGACGACGAGGGTGTCGTGCGCAAACCGGGCCGGCTGCCCCTCGGCGACGAGGTGAGCGGAGCGGGTGGCCGATAGCTTCGGATCGGAGGCGCGAGGAGCCGAACGGCGGGACGGGGGCGGCACGCAGGACAGCCTAGGTGCCACCGCCGACATCCCCTACCTCACCTCAGCCCGCTTCTCCCCCGGATGGCCGCTGGGTCCGCAGGAAGTCGCGGATGGCCTCGCGGGGGTTCTCTCGGAGCTCCTGCCCGTGGGTGAACGCAGCGAGCCGATAGTCGAGGTCGGCCAGCAGGTGGGCCGTCTGCTGGGTGAGGCGGAAGTCGGTGCAGAAGGCTCGCGCGGGCCAGCCGACCCCCCGGACGTTGAAGATCGCGTCGCCGGTGAGCAGCAGCTTGGCATCCTCGTGCAGCAGCGAGATATGCCCAGGCGAGTGTCCGGGCGTGTGGATGACGCGTAGCCCCCCGGCGACGTCCAGCAGCTGCCCGTCGACGAGTTCGGCGCTCACCGCAACCGGCGGGAAGCTCAGCAGCACCCGCGGCACGAGCCGGCCGAAGCCGCTGCGCGGTGGCGGCCTACCGTGGCGGACGTATGCCGCGTCGCCTTGGTGGACGTCGACGTCGCCCCCGGTGCGCCGGGCGAGCGCGGCGGCGGCTCCGGCATGGTCGGAATGGGCGTGGGTGAGAACAATCCTGGTGACCGCCGAGGGACCAGAGCCGACGGCCGCCAGGGCGTCGAGGACCCTGCGCGTCGACCAGCGCAGGCCGACGTCGATGAGGGTCACCTTCCCGTCCGGGTCACGCGCCAGGAAGCCGTTGACATAGTCACCTAGCATCCGCAACCGCCAGATGCTGCCCGCGCGGCTCTCCAGGAGGGGGACGACAGGGGGGCGTGCCATGCGGACACCCTAGGGCGGGCTCCGGCACTCTCGGGCGAGTTCCGGGACCCTGGGCGGGTTCCGGCACCTGGCTTGCCCCCTGCCGAGCACGTCCCGGCCCGGGTAACGTCGGGCCATGACCGAGACGAGGGCCCGTTGGGCAGAGGTCCACGAGGCGACGGAGCTGGCGCTCGTCACCGTCGGGCGCCTGCCGCACGGCGCGCAGACACATCCGTCGCTGTGCCAGGGGTGGACCCGTGGCCATGTGCTGACCCATCTGGCGCGCAACGCTGACGCCCTCGGCAACCTCGTCACCTGGGCTCTGAGCGGGGTGCCGACCCCGATGTATGCGTCCCTGGAAGCCCGCGAGGCTGCCATAGCTTCTGGCGCGACCCGGCCGATGTCCGAGCTGGCTGCCGATGTCCAGGAAAGTGCCGCGCGCCTGGCTGAGCTCGCGGCGCGGCTCTCCCCCGAACACGACGAGGTCCAGGTGGAGGTTCGCGGCGGGTGGTGGTTACCAGCCCGCAAGCTCGCCCGGCTGCGGCTGCGCGAGGTCTGCTATCACCACGTCGACCTCGACGCGGGCTTCGGCTTCGCCGACCTCACGTCCGACCACGCGGCCCGTTTCCTCGCCGACGAGGTCACCCGGCTGCGCTCCCACCCGGAGGCGCCCGCGCTCACGATGCGCTCCGACGAGGGCGACGATTACACGATCGGCGACGGCACGGCATACGTGACGGGCTCGCGCGCCGCGATCCTCGGGTGGGTGGCCCGCGGACTCACCGCGGGCATGTCCGGCGATGGCTGCCTGCCGACTCTCCCGAAGGGTGCCTGAAATGAGCCCGTATGCCGGTCACGCCACCCCCGGCGGTCCGTCACAAGTGCGTGAGTTGCGCGGCCTGGTCATCCGCAAGTGCAGCGTCGGCACGTTCGACAACAACGCCTATCTGCTGACCTGCCGCGAGACCGGCATGCAGTTGCTCGTCGACGCGGCGACCGACGCACCCCGCCTTCGAGCCCTCGTCGCCGAGGGCAGCGGCCGGCTCGGCCACCTGGTGACCAGCCACCGGCACCACGACCATGTCGGGGCGCTCGCCGAGCTCGCCCGATGGTCGGGCGCGACAACACTCGCGGGCGTCGAGGACGGCCCCGCGCTGCCGCTGGCACCCGACCGGCTGGTGACGCAGGGTGACGTCGTGGTCTTCGGCTCGATCCGGCTCGACGTCCTCGCCCTCCGAGGCCACACCGACGGTGGCGTCGCCCTCGCGTATGCCGATCCAGCGGGTTTCACTCACCTCTTCACCGGCGACTCGCTCTTTCCTGGTGGCGTCGGCAACACCAAAATGCCAGGGCAGTCGTTCGAGCGGCTCTACGCCGACGTGACCGAGCGTCTCTTCGACGTGTTCGACGATGACACGTGGGTCTATCCGGGGCACGGTGACGACACGACGCTCGGGGTCGAGCGGCCGCACCTCGGCGAATGGCTGGCCCGCGGTTGGTGAGCGTGGCAGCAGCGGATGGCCTCAGCGGGCGGATCGACGGGAGGCGGATCGACGTGCGGGTGGAGCGCTGTCCAGCAGGGAGACGATGGTGTCGGTGATGAACTCGGCGGCCTCGTAGATCGTCATGTGGCCGGCGTCCGGCACCACGTGCAGGTCGGCGGCGGGGATCCGCTGACGCAACGCCTGGGCGTGCGGCACAGGGATGAGGCGGTCCTCGCTGCCGGTGATGATGTGGGTCGGGACATCCACGAAATGGGCGAGGGCCTCCGCCTCGTTGTGCTTGGAGATCGCGTTGAAGAAGCGACCGATCGTCGGCATCTTGGTGTTCTTGATCTGGTGGATGCAGTGTTTGATGTCATTCGGGTCGGCGTTTTCGCCGAAGAGCAGCCGCCCCTGAACGATGCGCGGGACAAGCAGTCGGGGAGGTATGCCGGGCGCTCGCGAGGCGATGCCCATGATGAGGCTCTCGAGCGGGACCGGGGTGCGTCCCTCGATCGAGGAGGCCGTAGAGGCGAGCACCGTGCCGCGGACCCGTGCCGAGAAGTGGTCGTGGTGCAGACCGGCATACGACATGATCGACATGCCACCCATGGAATGACCGCCCAGCACGAGTGGGCCGTCGGGTGCGGCCATGTCGATAACCTCGTAGAAGTCGTCGCCGAGGATCCGCACGGAGGGCTCGTCCACCACGCCCATCGTCGACTTCCCGTGCCCGCGAAGGTCGAAGACGACGATGCGGACGTCACGGCGGCGGCGGAGGTCGGCGATGACCTTATGCCAGCTGGTGTGGTCGAGACACCACCCGTGGGCGAGTACGACGGTCGGCGCTCCGGCGGCCGCCGGACGGTCGGGCAGGATCTCCTCGGCGAACAGGTTCGCGCCAAAGGAGACCGGCACCCGGTAGACCCGGTTTGTCAACGCTCCACCTCCGGTCGAACTCAGGCCTGCTGCTCAGTCCGACCTTTGAAGTCCTCCATCGTGTGATAAACGCCGATGATGTTGCCGGAGATGAAGTCACGGACCCCGATCGGCACAAGACCCTTGAGCATCTCGCTGAGCACGACAGTCCGCGGGAGGATGACGAACGAACTGCCGCCGCACATGCCCCGCCAGGCCTCTTCGACGACGTCATGCGGATCGAGGATCGGCAGCAGTGGCGCCGACTTGGCTCCGTCGAACATCCCCGTGTTGACGTAGTAGGGGCATACGGTGGTCACCTTGACGTGATCGAGGCCGGCCTGCTTGAGCTCCAGCCGCACGGAGTCTGACCATCCGATGACCGCCCACTTCGAGCCGGCGTATGCCGCCATCCTCGGATTGGGGGTGAACCCGGCGGCAGAGGCAAGGTTGACGAGGCGACACTCGCCGCTACTGGCGATCATCCCGGGAAGGAACTCCCGGGCGACATACATCGGGGCGAGCGTGTTGACGTCGATGGTGATCTTGGTGTCCCGGACGGAGTCGGACTCCCAGAAGTACCGGTTGCCGCGGACGATCCCCGCGTTGTTGATGAGCACCTCGACCTCACCGACGTCGGCCCGCACCGCCTCGGCGCTCGCCTGGATGTCGGCCAGGTTGCTCACATCGACGACGTAGGCCGCGACCTTCGTCTTCGATCCACTGAGCTCCTCGAGGGTGCGCTGCAACGCTGTCTCGTTGATGTCCCAGAGCACGACCGCCCGAGCCTTCTCGGCGATCGCTCGCTCAGCAAACAAGCGCCCCATACCCATGGCGGCGCCGGTGATGAGCACCGTCTTTCCTTGCACAGACTTCACGGCTACTCCTCGGTCGGGTCTCATCCATCCTGGCAGAACTCGGGCCGTGCACGGACACCGCCAGGACGTGGCCTACGTCGCCTTATTCGGTCGCCTCAACGCGCCGCATGCCGCCCGGTGGTGCGTCCGGTGGAGGTCCGGCACGACTCCGTGCCGCGAGCGCCGCACTTGGGACATGGAAGACCGCTGACGTCCTCGGCCACGTGCTCGGCGACCCGGCGAGCCTCCAAGGCTGCTTCGCGCACGCGGGCGAAATCCGCGTCGGTGAAGACCCCGGCCACCCCGGAGATCGTCGCCAGCTTCATGCCGTGTTTCAGTCCGAGGCCATAGATCTCCTTGACCTTCGGCCACTCGATGTTGCGGCCCACCGTGAAGGTCTCGTAACGGCCCTCGAGCGCGAGGACGACCGTTTCGGCGAGACAGGCATAGGCGACGCCGTCGGGCAGGCCGATGTCGCGCATGTGCACGTCGCCCGGCAACTCGATCTCGCCCGACTCGATGACCAGCACGTCGGGCCGCTTGGCCACATCCTCGGCCGACATGTCCAGCGGTCGCGCGACATCGGTGATGACGCAGCCCGGCTTCACCTTCATGATGTCCAGGACCTTGTTGCCGGCGGCCGACGTGGCGGTGACGATGAGATCCATTTCCGGGAGGGCGTCGCTGGGGTTGGAGGCGACGTGCAGGACCGCGCGAGGGTGCTCGCGCTCGATGTCCTGCTTGAGTGCGAGCAGCTTGGCAGTCTCCGGTGACACCAGCCACAACTCGTCGGTTGCCAGTGCGAGCAGACGAGCACAAACGGACCCGATCGCCCCCGACGCGCCGACGACCATCGCCTTGCCATGGATGACCCCGTGTTCGTCGATCTCGGCGATGCCGAGCTTGCGCAGCGCCGAATGGGCGGCCCACAGCGCCCCGGAGGCGCTGTAGCTGTTGCCCGTCGTGATCGGTAGGGGTGCCTTCTTCGCCACGGTGACCCCGGCGTCACCGACAACCTTGGTGAAGGCGCCGAGGCCCATGACCTGGGCACCGAGCTTGCGTCCGAGATCGGCGGCGTCGAGCAACCGCGAATAGGTGAACTCCGGGCTGTGGGCGAGCATCTCCTTCGGGGTGCCGCCGACTGAGATCAGCCATCCCTCCGCCTCGGCACCGGTCGGCGAGACGATCCCGGTCACATGGCTGTAGACGAACGGCGGGATATAGGCCATCGCCTTCTCGACGACATCGCCCATGCCGGGGACACTGGTCAGGGCCCCAAGCGCTTCGACGTTCTTGAAGTACTGCTGGGACAGCGGGTGGATGACGAAGGCGAACCGACTCTTGCGCTTGTCGCCGTTGGGGGTGAGCAGACGCGGCTCGAGCCCCGTCGACTCGATCATCTCGATCAAGTCGTCGGTCGTCACATCACGCTCCGGACCCACCGTCGCGGCCACCATGGCTTCGAGCATCGCCGTCACCACCATGAATGAGAACGGCCGTGGGGTGGCATCGATGATGAGGTGCACCCCCCGACTGGTCATCTCGGCGAGCCGGCCGTCGCTCACCGCATTGGTGACGACGGTCTTGCCGGCCAGGTCCTCCAGGCCGAACTTGACGAGCTCGGAGTACGTGCCGACGATGACGTGGGCGTCCTTGGCCGCCCGATGGGCGAGCTTGTCGCTCACCCATTCCGCCGGCAGGTGAGCCTGCTCCTTGAGCAGGGTCGGGGTCATTCGCCAGGACCGCATCGCCACCTCGGCGGCCTTGGCGACGACGGGGTTGATGCTGAGAGCCACCGGGACATCGACCCGCTGCATGGGGTCGAGGAAGTCGATGTTCTGAGTGAACTCACGCAACACGCGGCTGGTGCGATCCTGGCTGCCTCCGCCCAGGACGACGACTCTGGCATTGCTGAAATAGCCCGGCATCTCGGCGTTCACATGGCGGATCGCCCACTCCTGCAGGACATCGGCGAGCATCGACCCGTCCTGGACCGGGACGCGGGAGGTGGTTCGGAGCACCTTGCGGATCTCGTGGATGTCACCCTTGAACAGACCCGAGGCCTGGGCCTCGCGGATCCCGGTCACGGCGATCGCATCGGCCTTGAGCGACCACTTCCAGACCAGCTCCTCGGCGGCCTTGATGTCGCCGGACGTGCCGACCCGGACGAGGCGGAACGTCCGGCCGCCGAAGTCGACCTTCTCGTCGTAGTCCCACTCCTTCCCCTGGAGGGTGATGTTGACGACGATGAGCCGATTACTACGCGCCATGGCCTGCTCCACCTAGCTGTCTGTCGGGGACGGATTGGCTGAAGCCACGAGCCGATCGATATGGGTGCCGATGAGCTCCGTGATGCTCATCGGGTCGGGGATCATGCGGATGTCGACGGCCACTCCGATGCTGACCGTGCCGTTGTACGTGAACAGGCACACCCCGATCGGCTGGTCGCCCGAGGTCGGGACCCAGCCCAGGACCGTCCGGACTGGTGCGCCGACCATCCGTAGCTGGGCGCTGGGGCCGGGCACGTTCGTGAGCTGCCCGACGCTCTTGCTGGAGAAGAAGTCGGTGATCCGCTTGGCGACGGCGCCGGGGCTCTCGGCGATGACCCGCTGCATCCCGAACGCCAGGACCGGTTCGGCACTGTGTTTGAGCCGATTGGTCCGTTGGTGAATCTCTCCCACCAGTTCGGCAGGGTCGGAGATCCCGATCGGCATGGGAAACAGCACGAGGGCGAAGTGGTTGCCGAGGGTGGAGGGCAGCGATCCGTCGACCGGCCGCAGCGACACCGGCATGAGCCAGCCCAGGTCCTCGACGTCGGTGACCCCACGGCCGGCGAGGTAATCGGTCATGGCGAGCGAGACGGCCGACATGAGCGTGTCGTTGACGGTTCCGCCGAGGTGCTTCGCCGCGAGCTTGACCTCGGCCAGACTGATGCCTTCGATCCACACAACGCCCTTGTCGAGGCCGGGATGACCGCTCCAGGCATGCGTGTCGGCCTTGTCGGCCAGCAGCAACCGTCCGATCTCGCGCCACGAATTGGACATCTCGTTGTCCTCCGAGGCAAAGGAGGTGACAGCGTCGATGACCTTCACCGGGTGCCGAGCCAGGTCGACCACGGTCTCGAAGTGATGGGGCAGCTCGAGCGGGTTGAGGGTGGCGACGACTTTGCGGCCGAGCTGTGCGGCGGCACCGCCGGCGTGCAGAACCAGATCGAGGGTGTCCTTCATGGACCGCTCGGTGACGTGCAGGACCGTCCCGAGGGGCCCGTGATCGTTACCGGTGCGCCCGACGGTGCGCGGGGTCGCGCCCTCGGCCGGGTCGCAGGTGCCCAGCAGCAACTGCACGAGCCGTATGCCGTCGCCCAGACCGTGGTGGAAGCGGGTGAGCATTGCCCCGCCGCCCACGTCACCAGGCGGGCCGGAGATGAGCTGCATGTCCCAGAGCGGGTGAGCGCGATCGAACGGGACCGCGAACTGCGCGGAGAGGTACTCGCGCAGGGCGTCCTCGCTGGAGTCGTCGAGGTACACCCGGCGCACGTGTCGCGACAGTCTGAACTGCAGGTCGTCGTGCCACTCCCAGTGGCCGTCCCGGTGGACCGGGATCTGGCTGAGCACCCGATACTTCGTGACGATACGGTCGAGGATCGCATTCCTGAGCAACTCCCAGTCCGGGAGCCGTTCGAAGATGAGCAGGCCGTGCACATGCATCAGGTTGTTGGGGCGGTCCATCAGCAGCCACGTCAGGTCCGACGCCGCGATCGGGGTCGCCATACCCACCGGCCTTTCTCGACTCGACGGGCGCACCACGAAGGAACCGACGCCCGGTATGTGAAGAGTGTGCTCGGACCGAGGGTATCCCGCTACGGACCGACGTCCCGAAGTCGGACGTGAGCGTCGTCACCCTCGCCTCATCCGTGGCCGTAGCTGTTTACCCTAGTGGCATGGGTAATCGGCACGTCACAGACGCCTCAGGCTCGCGCCCGCTCGGACTGCGCGACCCCGAACACGACCCGAGCGCAAGCTACCTGCTGGATCCCTCGATGGTCCGCGAGCTCACCCGCAGACTGGTCGCCACGGCAGGTGACTCGACCACCATCTACGCCCCCGCCACCGGACAGCCGCTCGGGGTGGTCCCGAACTCCTCACCCGAGGATGTCGTCACCGCCTTTGCCGTGGCCCGCGAGGCCGCCAAGGAGTGGTCGCAGACGAGCTTCGCGGTGCGCGAGAAGGCACTGCTCAAGCTGCACGACCTCATCGTCAAACGCCAAGACAAGATCATGGATCTCATCTGCTGGGAGTCCGGGAAGGCCCGGATCCACGCCTTCGACGAGCCCCTGCACGTGGCACTGACGGCCCGCTACTACGCACGCACCCTGAACCGCCACCTGGCTCCGAAACGGCGCAGCGGCGTCGTGCCGATCCTCACCCAGATCGAGGAGCATCGGGTGGCCAAGGGCGTTGTCGCGATCATCTCACCGTGGAACTACCCGTTCACGATGGCGATGTCCGACGGCCTCGCCGCGCTCGCGGCGGGCAATGGCGTGGTCTCCAAGCCCGACCACCACACGCCGTTCAGCGCACTGCTCGGCCTGCAACTGCTCGAGGAGGCCGGCTTCCCCAAGGGCCTTTGGCAGATGGTTGTGGGCCAGGGCCGGGTTCTTGGTGGTCCGATGATCGAGAACGCCGACTACCTGTGCTTCACGGGCTCCACCGCCACGGGCAAGGTCGTCGCCAGACAGTGCGCCGAGCAACTCATCGGCTGCTCGCTCGAGCTCGGCGGCAAGAACCCGATCCTGGTGCTCAAGGACGCCGACCTCAACCGGGCCGCCGAGGGTGCAGTCCGGGCCGCCTTCTCCAACGGCGGCCAGTTGTGCGTGTCCAGCGAGCGTCTCTATGTTGACGCGACCATCTATGACGAGTTCGTCGCCAAGTTCGTCGCGCGCACCAAGGCGATGCGCCTGGCTGCGGGTCATGAGTGGGGTGTCGACATGGGTTCGCTCATCTCGGCCGAGCAACTGAGGATCGTCAGCGCCCACGTCGACGACGCCGTCCACCACGGCGCGCACGTCTTGGCCGGCGGCAAAGCCCGCCCCGACCTCGGCCCCTACTTCTACGAGCCGACGATCCTTGAAGACGTGACGCCCCAGATGGTGTGTCATGGCGACGAGACCTTCGGTCCGGTGATCTCCGTCTACGCTTTCCACACCGAGGACGAAGCCGTCGAGTTGGCCAACAGCGGCGACTACGGGCTCAACGCGGCTGTCTACAGCCGCGACGGCAAGCGGGCCCGCAAGATCGCCAACCGGATCAAATGCGGCACGGTCAACGTCAACGAGGCGTTCGGCGCATCCTTTGCGAGCATTGACGCGCCGATGGGAGGCATGCGCTCCTCCGGGATGGGCCGACGCCAAGGCGCCGAAGGCATCCACCGCTACACCGACGTCCAGTCGATCGCCACCCAATACCTCCTGCGGTTCGGGCCGCACTGGGGGCTCAACGACCAGGCCTACGCCCAGGTCATGACCGGCGCGATCAAGGTGTTGCGTCACCTCGGGAGAGCCTGAGTGACGTATTCGTTCGATTACGACGTCGTCGTCGTCGGCTCGGGGTTCGGTGGGTCGGTTGCCGCACTTCGCCTGACCGAGAAGGGCTATCGAGTCGCCGTCCTCGAAGCCGGTGCCCGGTTCGCCGATGCCGACCTGCCTGGCACGAGTTTCGAGGTCTCGAAGTATCTCTTCGCGCCAGCGGCGGGCTGCTTCGGCATCCAGCGCATCGACGTCCTCGACAACTGCCTCATCCTCAGCGGCGCCGGAGTCGGCGGCGGGTCGCTGGTCTACGCCAACACCCTGTATCAGCCACCGGCAGCCTTCTTTGACGACCCACAGTGGCGGGATCTCACCGATTGGCGGGCCGAGCTGGAGCCCTACTACGACCAGGCGAGCCGAATGCTCGGTGTCCAGATCAATCCGTGGCACACCCCGTCCGACGATGTGATGAGGCAGGTCGCCCAAGAGATGGGCAAGGGCGACACCTTCCGCTACACGCCGGTCGGCGTGCTCTTCCCCGGGGACGGCCAGGCCAAAGGCGAAGAGGTCCCGGACCCCTACTTCGGCGGTGCTGGGCCGTCCCGGCATACCTGCACCGGGTGCGGTGAGTGTATGACCGGCTGCCGTCACAACGCGAAGAACACCCTGGTCAAGAACTATCTGCATCTCGCCGAGCAGAATGGCGCCCACGTGCTGCCACTGACGACGGTGACGAGCGTGGTGCCCCGTCCTCACGGCGGCTATGACGTGCACACCCGCGACAGCCGTGACTACGGGGTGCGCGGCATCCGTCGCTCCCGTCGGCGCACCCGCACGTATGCCGCCGAGCAGGTCATCTTCGCCGCCTCCGCCCTCGGAACGCAGCGCCTGCTGCACACGATGAAGGCCACCGGCACGCTGCCGAAGCTGTCCGACCGGCTGGGGCAGCTCACCCGCACCAACTCCGAGTCGTTGCTCGGCGCGTCAGCCCCCGCGCAGGACCCTCGCGATTTCACGGAGGGGGTGGCCATCACCTCGTCCTTCCACCCCGATGAGGTCACTCACATCGAGCCGGTGCGCTACGGCCACGGCTCCAACCTCATGTCGCTTCTGACCTCCGTTCTTACCGACGATCTCGGCTCGCGTCCGCGATGGCGCGAGTGGCTGGCCGAGTCATGGGCCCAGCGGCGCCACCTCACCGGCCTATACGACATGAAGCACTGGTCCGAACGGACCGTCATTGCCCTGGTCATGCAGTCGCTGGACAACTCGATCAACACCTTCCCCAAGCGCAATCGGCTCACCGGCAAGATCACCTTGAGCTCTGAGCAGGGGCACGGCGCGCCGAACCCGACCTGGATCCCGCTGGCCAATGAGGCAGTCCGCCGGATGGCGACGATCATCGGCGGCAGACCGGCCGGCAACATCGGCGAGCAGTTCAACCGGCCACTCACCGCGCACTTCATCGGTGGCTGCCCGATCGGGCGCGACAGCACCCATGGGGTGATCGACCCGTATCAGCGGGTGTTCGGCTACGAGGGACTGCATATCGTCGACGGGTCCGCCATCACCGCCAACCTCGGCGTCAACCCGTCGCTGACGATTACCGCCCAGGCCGAGCGAGCCATGGCCCTGTGGCCCAACAAGGGCGACGCCGACCCGAGGCCCGAGCTCGGCGCGACCTACCAGCGGCTGTCGCCGGTGCCACCCGCACGCCCGGTCGTGCCCGAAGACGCTCCCGCTGCCCTGCGGCTGCCGATCGTCGGGATCAACTGACCAGCGTCACCCGCGCACCCTGACGAGCGCGGAGACTTCCGCTCCGATGGCGGCATACGTGGGGTAGATCGTTGTCCCCCGGTCGATTCCGTCGGCGTCGAGCAGGCCCGTCGCGAGGGCCGCGACCGCGACCCAGCGGTCGCCGAACTCGATGACGGCGATGTCGTGGCGGACCCCATCGATGCTGCCGGTCTTCGACGCACAGTGCACCTCAGCAGGCAGGAAGGCCGGCAGTCCCTCGTCGAACTGCTGCTCGCGCATGACGGCCAGGGCCATCGCGGTCTCGCGCGGCTCCAGGAGCACGCCGGCGCGCACCGCGGCGAGGAGCTCGGCGAGATCTTCGGCAGTGGTCACGTTCTCGAGTCCGGCCGCCGCCGCCGTCGTGTCCATCATCCGTCGACGCATCGCCGTATGCCGTGCGCCCGCCCGGGAGAGCAGGCGCGACACCGCCCCGACTCCGACGACCTCGACAATCGCGTTCGTCGCATCGTTGTCGGACAAGGCGATCATCAGACGCAGCAGTTCCCCAGCCGGCAGTCTCGTCACCGAGGGCAGCAGCGACAGCGGTCCGCAGCCGCCGACGCGTTGGGCGGCCGGAGGGAGCGACACCGGCAGATCCCACGGCATCCCCGAGGCGAGATAGGCCAGCAGAAGGGGGACCTTGATCGTGCTGGCGCTGGGCACGACCCGCTGGGAATCGTGGTCGTACCGGAAGCCGTCACCCGCCCGGATGGCGAGAGACAGCTGCCCGGGCGCCGCCGCGACGATGCCGGCCAGGCGGTCGGTCAGCTCCGCGTGCTGAGTCTGGATCGTCATTCCCGCAGTATCAGCCATGCCAGGATGGCCCGGTGGCCCACGGACTGACTCTCATGCGCGTGGCGGTCGATGTGACGACCGTCTGGAACTCGCCGACGGCGCCGCGCCCAGTCGACCAGCCTGCGGTCCAGGACAGTCCAGACCCGGAACTATGGCTTGCCGCCCTCGACGCTGACGGCTTGGGCAGTGCGGATGGGGCCGACGACGCGGATGAGCGGGGCAAGCCTGACGGTCGGGGGCGGCTCGGGCTGCACGGCCGGGTCGACACTCAGGCCCTCGCTGGCGAGCCTGCTGTGGTGGTGTCTGGCGACCCGGACGCCGATTGGGTCCAGGTCGTGTTGCCCTGGCAGCCCTCGACACAGGATCCGCGTGGCTATCCGGGCTGGGTTCGCCGCGCCCACCTCGTGCGAGACGACTTCTCCCGACCTGGCCGATCCCCCTCACCCCTGGGCTCGCCGGTGCCGAGCGTCCTGAGTCTGGCCCGCGAACACCTCGGTCTGCCCTATCTCTGGGGCGGCCTGAGCCCGTTCGGTTTCGACTGTTCCGGCTTGGTCCACCACGTATGGCGAAGCCTCGGTGTCGTCGTGCCTCGCGACGCCGACGACCAACACGCGGCGGCAGACCCGGTTGCGGTGGGGTCAGAGCGTGAAGGCGACCTCTACTTCTTCGCCCGGCCCGGGGCAGGCGTCCACCACGTCGGCATCGTCGTTGCGCCGGGTCACATGGTCCACGCCAGCGAGACCGGAGGACGGCTCACCGAGGAGCCGCTGTCCCCGCCGCGATGGGCCACCCTGTATGCCGTCGGCCGACTTCCGCTGCCCTCCGTCGGGCAGTAGCGTCATCGGGTGACCCACGACGAGCTGCTCGCCTATTGCCTGGCCAAACCCGGCGCCTGGCGAGACGAGCCATGGGAAGGTGACGTCGTCGCGAAGGTCGGGCCCAAGATCTTCGCCTTTACCGGACCCACGACGGTCGGCCTGAAGCTCGGGCGCTCCAGGGACGACGCCGACGAGTGGCTGAAGCGCTATCCCGAGGACGCGAGGGTGAGCCCCTACATCGGACGGTACGGCTGGAACGTTCTGCAGATGGGCGGCGCGATCCCCGACGACGAGCTGTTGGAGGCGGTTGACCAGTCGTACGAGACGGTCGTCGCCGGGCTGCCCGCCAGACAACGCCCCTGACCGCCAGACAACGCCCCTGACCGTTGCCCCGCTGAATGCGACATCGCGCGAGCTGAGCACTGAGGGCACGGCGGGTGACGGGGTAGTATCCCGAACTCAGGAGGGTGGGCCTCCTTCTCTGCCGCCGTCCGCGCGGCCTGGCGCGACCGGAAGGTGCCTTCGTGGAGGTCAGTTCGCTCGTCTGGTGGATCACCATCAGCGCCATGACCCTTGCCCTGCTCTCCGACGTCATCATCGTCGGACGGCGGCCACATGTGCCGTCGATGCGCGAGTGCACGGCATACCTCGTCTTCTATGTCTCCATGGCGCTGATCTTCGGGCTCTTCGTGTGGTGGGAGTGGGGCGGCCGCTACGCCGGTGAGTTCTATGCCGGCTGGCTTACCGAGTATTCGCTGTCCGTGGACAACCTCTTCGTGTTCCTGCTCATCATGGCCAAGTTCCGGGTCCCTGAGCGGCTGCAGCAATCGGCCCTGCTCGTCGGCATCGTCATCGCCATCATTCTTCGCGGGGTGTTCATCGCGCTCGGCGCGGCTGTCATCAACTCCTATGCCTGGGTCTTCTACATCTTCGGGGCATTCCTCATCTACACGGCGGTCAAGCTCGCCAGGGAGGGCGAGAGCGACGACGAGGAATACGAGGAGAACCGGCTGCTCATGTTCGTCGAACGCAAGTTCTCGGCGACGAGCGAGTTCCAGGGGACGAAGCTGACTGTCGTTCAGGACGGCAAGCGCCTCATCACGCCGATGTTCATCGTCATCCTCGCGCTCGGGACGACCGATCTGCTCTTCGCCCTCGACTCCATCCCGGCGATCTATGGGCTGACCAAGGAGCCCTATCTCGTCCTGACGGCCAACATCTTCGCTCTCATGGGGCTGCGCCAGCTCTACTTCCTCATCGGCGGTCTGCTCAAGCGGCTCGTGTATCTGTCGCTCGGGTTGGCGGTGCTGCTGGCCTTCATCGGCGTCAAGCTCATGCTGCACGCCGTGCACGAGAACAACCTGCCCTTCATCAACGGTGGTATGCCGGTGCACAGCGTCCCCGACATCCCCATCTCGGTGTCGCTCGGCGCGATCGTGCTCATCCTGGGTGTGACCACGGTGGCCAGCCTGTGGAAGTCCGCACGCGACCGCAAGGCCGAGGCGGCGGGCCTGCCCGAGGAGCAGATGGTGGCGCCGACGGATGAAGACACCCCGCTGCTGTGATCTGCTGATCATTGCGACCCGATGGCGGCCTCGTCTCTCAGGTCGCGGCGCCCTCAGCTGGGGTGTGCCTGGCCCGAGAGCCCATGACGAGCGCTGATGCGGCCACGACCAGGCCCATGCCGACCAGTTGGACGGAGTCCAGCCGCTGCTGCAGGACGATCAGACCGGCAAGCGCCGCGACGGCCGGCTCCAGGCTCAGCAGGATGCCGAAGACCTGTTGGCTGAGGGTGCGCAAGGCCAGCAACTCCAGCGAATAGGGCAGGACGCTCGACAACACCGCGACGGCGGCCCCTTTGGTCAGCACCTCGCCACTCCACGCCCCGACCGACCCGATGCCGAAAGGCAGGATGAACGCTAGGGCGATGACCATGGCAATAGCCAGCCCGTCGAGCTGCTGGAAGTTCGCGCCGGTGCGTTGGGACAAGACGATGTATGCCGCCCAGAATGCCCCCGCGAGCAGCGCGAGGGCGATGCCGACGTGGTCCAATTGCGCCCACGGGACGGTGAGCGCGCGTGAGATGAGCACCACGCCGAGCGCTGCCGCGAGGACCGCGGCCAGATCCCGTGCGCGTCGGGTCAGCACGGCGGCGAGCGTGAGCGGCCCGAGGAACTCGATGGTCACCGCGACGCCGATAGGCAGCCGGGCGAGCGAGCCGTAGAACGACCAGTTCATCGCTCCGAGCGCCAGGCCGAACAGGACGACGGTGACCCAGGCCTGCCGCGAATGTCCCCGCAACGAGGGCCTCGCGACCAGCCACAACACGACCGCGCCGATGCCGAGCCGCAGCAGCACCGATCCGGCGGCGCCGACGAGCGGCACGAGGGTGGCCGCCACAGCTCCCCCGAACTGCACGGACAACACCGCTGCGAGCACGAGCAGCAGCGGACCGGGCTTGCGCCTCACCCCCGGGCTTTCGGCGCGAGCGTCAACGCCACCGGGCCCCGACCGGAGTGAGCTTCGGTGGGTGTGCACCCTGGCGAGGCGTCCGCACGCCCGCTCGGGCAGGCCCCGCACCCCGTGTCAGGGCATGCGCCCCCGAGCCGGGTCGCCGAGATGCGTCCGCTGCGCACGAGGTGGTCGAGGATCGCGTCGACGGTTTGCGCGTCCAGCCCCGTTTGTTGTGAAACGGCCGTTCTCGTCGCGCAACCGTCGCCGAGGGAGCGAATCACCCGCCGGACGGGTCCGTCCGTCGGCGGCGGCCCGGGTGTGTTCACCCGATCAATCTACCGACCTGGAAGACGAGGACGGCCAGCGTCCACGCCACGGCCAGTTGGACAGCGACTCCGAAGACGGCCCAGCGCAGCCCGATCTCCCGACGTTGGGCGGCAAGGGTCGCGACGCACGGGGTGTAGGCGAGCAGGAATGCCATGAACGCCAGCACCGCGGCGTTGCCGTGGCCACCGGACGAGTCCTCGAAGTCCCGACGGATGGCCTCGCCAAGGCGGATCTCATCGGCGGCTCCCGACTCGTCGAGGGCGGCATACGTCTGGGCCCACGACGAGATGACCGCCTCCTTGGCGACGAAGCCGGTGACGAGTGCTCCGGTGGCCTCCCACCGCCCGAATCCAGCGGGGGCGAAGGCCGGCGCGACGGCCCCAGCGACGACGGCATACGCGCTGTCACTGACCGGCGCGGAGCCGAAGTCATACTCGCCGCGGACGGGAGTGGCCTGCAGGAGCCACACGATGGCGACGGTGGCGACGACGATGCCGCCGGCTGTGCGCAGAAAGCCCTGCAGACGGACCCAGGTGACCGAACCCATCACCCGCAGGGTGGGACGCTGATAGGGAGGTAGGTCGAGCAGCAGCGGCTCGGCGAGCATCGATCGCCACAGGGTGGCGCGTAAACCCCAGCCGACTCCGACGACCAGAACGATCGACAGCAGATACATCGCGAACACGACGGTGCCGGCGTACGAGTCGAAGAACGTCGTCGCGAGCAGGACATACACGGTGAGCCGGGCAGTGCATGACGTGAACGGCACGAGCAGTGCGGTGAGCACCCGCTGCCGGGCACCGCCCAGGACCCGAGTTGCCGAGATGGCGGGCACATTGCAGCCGAAACCGACGATCAGGGGCAGGAACGCGCGGCCGGGCAGCCCGATAGCCCGCATCGAGCGGTCGGCGACGACGGCGGCCCGCGCGAGGTAGCCGGAGTCTTCCAGCAGGGCGAGCAGCAAGAACATCAGGGCCATGAGCGGGACGAAGGTGAGCAGCATCCCGACCCCCGCGATGATGCCGTCGACGAGCAGACCACTGACGATCGGGTGGTCAAGCCGCAGCGCACCGAGAAGAGCCAGCGCGCCGGAGCTGACCGGGCCGGTGAACAGGGAGTCCAGGGCATCCTGCAAGGGCGCGGCAACCGTCGTCGTGACCTGGAAGACGGCCCACATGACCGCAGCGAAGATCAGCGGACCGCCGAGCCGAGAAAGCACGGCGCGGTCGATGCGGTCGCTCCAGCTTTGCCTCGTCTGAGCAGATCGAGCGACCGCCAGATGGGCAGCGGCGTCGACCCAAGCGAAGCGTTCATCGACGAGGTCCAAGTCGTCGATCCGGCCCAAGTCAGCGTCGGTGCCGGCGACGTCCGTCGGCAGTGGGGCCAGGCCGGCCGAGGCGTGCCCCCGCGCCAGCGGCGCCGGCGCCGCGAGCACTTCGGAGACTCTCGTGGCCAACTCGTCCAGGCCGGTGCGTCGGCGCGGGTCGACCGCAACGACGGGCACTCCGATCGCGTCCTGCAGGACCGCGGTGTCGATGCTCATCCCCCGCCGGGCGGCGATGTCTATCATTGTCAGGGCGACGACGACCCGCAGTTCGTGCTCGCGCAGTTGCGCCACGAGATAGAGGCTGCGGGCCAGGTGTGCTGCGTCGACGGCCACGATGACCGCGTCGGGGCGCTCTCTCGCCGGTGGATCGAGGATGAGGGCTCGGGTGAGCGCCTCGTCGGGCGACACCGGGTCCAGGGAATAGGCCCCGGGCAGATCGACCAGATCGTATGCCGCGCCGGGCCGCCATACGCCACGGCCGACCTCGACAGTCGTGCCGGGCCAGTTGCCCATCGTGCGCCGAGCACCAGTGAGGGCGTTGAACAGGGTGGACTTGCCGACGTTCGGCGCGCCCGCGAGAGCGACGACCGGCGATCCACTGGGTGCGCTGGCACCTGTGGAGTCGTCATGGCACGACGGGACGGTCGCCGTCCGATGCTGGACAGCCATCCTCAGCGCTCCCCCGCGTGGCCGGCAGTCTGCACTGCCGCCTCCGGCCCGGGACTGCGGCGTGCCGCGTGCACCTGCACGTGGGCGGCCGTTGCCCGATCGAGGGCCAATCGCAGCTCCCCGGCTGCGACAACGAGCCCTCGGCCGGGGGTGCGCATCATCGGGGTCAGCGACATCCCCGCCCGCAATCCCAGCCTGCTGATGCTCCCGGTGAGCGCTGGGCCCGCGGCGGCGAGCACAGCCGGCTCCCCGAGGGGCCAGTCGATCAACGGCATCGATCTCTCGCCTGCCGCCATACCGGATTTCTCGTTCGCCGTCACACCGCCCACCATAGCGGCCGAGTTAGGCAAGCCTTAGTCAGCGGCAATTTCGGTGACGTGAGTCTGGTCTCACCGCCAACTACCCGCCGCTATCGGGTCGCCTCGATCATCTGACGGAGCTCCTTCTTGAGCTCGCCCACCTCGTCGCGCAACCGGGCAGCCAGCTCGAAGTGCAGCTCCGCGGCTGCAGCATTCATCTGTTGAGTCAGCTCCTGGATGAGGCTCGCCAGGTCGCTGGTCGGCAGCCCCTCGATTCGCCGCCCGACCGCGACGCCGACGTCAGCGGCGGCCGCCCCCCTACCGCCACCGGCTCCCCGAACGCCGCCCGCGCCGGACGGCATACCTGAAGCCTTGCCCCGAGACCGCGACCGGCCTGAACCGAGCAACTCTTCGGTGTCGGCCGACTCGCGCCCGAGGAGGTCGGTGATGTCGGCGATCCTCTTGCGCAGCGGCTGAGGGTCCAGGCCGCGCTCGGTGTTGTAGGCGACCTGCTTGGCGCGGCGCCGGTTGGTCTCATCGATGGCGTCCCGCATCGACGGGGTGAGCCTGTCGCCATACATGTGTACCTGGCCGCTGACGTGCCGGGCCGCTCGGCCGATCGTCTGGATGAGGGAGCGGGTCGAGCGCAGGAAGCCCTCCTTGTCGGCGTCGAGGATCGACACGAGCGACACCTCCGGCAGGTCGAGGCCCTCGCGCAACAGGTTGATGCCGACGAGCACGTCATAGTCACCGAGGCGCAACTCACGCAGCAACTCGATCCGGCGCAAGGTGTCCACCTCGGAGTGCAGATAGCGCACCCGGATCCCGCGCTCGAGCAGATAGTCGGTGAGATCCTCGGCCATCTTCTTGGTCAGCGTCGTCACCAGAACCCGCTCATTGCGGGCGGTGCGCTGCTTGATCTCGTGGATGAGGTCGTCGATCTGGCCCTTGGTCGGCTTGAGGACGATCTCGGGGTCGATGAGGCCGGTGGGCCGGATGATCTGCTCGACCGGCGGCCCGAACTGCGCTGATTTGGCCAGCTCATAGTTCCCTGGCGTCGCCGACAGATAGACCGTCTGACCGATCCGGTCGAGGAACTCCTCCCATTTGAGGGGGCGGTTGTCCATGGCGCTCGGCAGGCGAAAGCCGTGGTCGACGAGCATCCGCTTGCGGGACATGTCGCCCTCGAACATCGCACCGATCTGCGGGACCGTCTGGTGTGATTCGTCGATGACCAGCAGGAAGTCCTCGGGGAAGTAGTCGAGCAGACAGTTGGGAGCCGATCCTGCCTCGCGTCCGTCGATGTGCCGCGAATAGTTCTCGATCCCGTTACAGAAGCCGAGGGTCCGCATCATCTCGACGTCGTATGCCGTCCGCATCTGTAACCGCTGAGCCTCCAGCAGCTTGCCTTGGCGCTCGAACTCGGCCAACCGCGTCTCCACCTCGGCCTCGATCTGGCCGATCGCCCGCTGCATCCGCTCGGGGCCGGCCACGTAATGCGAAGCCGGGAACACGTACATCTCTCGTTCCTCGTGCACCACCTCCCCGGTCAGCGGATGCAGGGTGTAGAGCCGCTCGATCTCGTCGCCGAAGAACTCGATACGCACAGCGAGCTCTTCATACATGGGGATGATCTCGACCGTGTCCCCACGGACCCGGAAAGTGCCACGGGTGAAGGCGAGGTCGTTGCGGGTGTACTGCATGCCGACGAAGCGGCGCAGCAGCGTGTCGCGTTGGATCTCCTGCCCGACGCGCAGCCGCACCATGCGGTCGACGTATTCCTGCGGGGTGCCCAGGCCATAGATGCACGACACCGACGCGACGACGATCACATCGCGTCGGGTGAGCAGCGAGTTGGTCGCCGAATGCCGCAACCGCTCGACCTCCTCGTTGACCGAGGAGTCCTTCTCGATGTACGTGTCGGTCTGCGGGATGTACGCCTCGGGCTGGTAGTAGTCGTAGTAGCTGACGAAGTATTCGACGGCGTTGCCCGGGAACAACTCGCGGAACTCGTTGGCCAACTGCGCCGCCAGCGTCTTGTTGGGAGCCATGACAAGGGTCGGGCGCTGCACCTGCTCGATGAGCCAGGCGGTGGTGGCCGACTTCCCGGTGCCGGTCGCGCCGAGCAGCACCGTATCGACCGCCCCACCCCGGATCCGTCGCGCCAACTCCGCGATTGCCTCGGGCTGGTCGCCGCTGGGTCGGAAGTCGGACACCACCTCGAAGGGGGCCACCCGTCGTTGCAGGTCGGTCGTCGGACGCATGGCCCCGAGCCTACGTCTCCCCACCGACAGCCCCTCGGTAAGGCCGCGACGCCGGCCGCGCGGCATACTCGCGGGTGTGCATGTGGTCTTCCTCCATGGAACGGGCTCTGCGGGGGCCAACGCCTGGCCGCGGCAAGTAGCCGACTTCGGCGACACTGCGCACTTCATCCGCCGGGTCCACGACGGAGACCATCCCGATCACGTCCAGCCGATCGTGCTCGAGGCCCTCGCCCCCCGCGGGCACCTCGTCGCACATTCCTACGGGTGCGTGAGCGCGGTGCTCGCTGCCACCCAACGACCCGAGCGGGTCAGCAGCCTGGTGCTCTGCGAGCCGCCGTTCGTCGGGCTGAGCGCCGGGATGCCGCAGACCGATGCCCACGTCGCGGGGCTCGCGCCGCTGTTCGATCGCAAGGATGACCCGACCTTCACAGATCTGGAGTTCTCTGCCGGCTTCGCGCGCGCGGTCGGGATGCCGGTCCCTGACTTCACCCCCGAGCAGGTGGCCCGGTCTGCGGCCCGGTTGCGAGCGTTCACCCCCGCCTGGCTCATCCCCATTGATCCGGCACTCGTCGCGCGGGTGCCGACGCTCGTCGTCACCAGCGGAACGAGTGACATCTACGACGAGGTGGCCCAGGTCCTGGCATCACATGGCGCCAGCCGGCTCATCCTTGGAGGCTATGGACACCGCGTCCAAGACCACCCCGAGGCCAGCGCAGCCTTCCAACAGTTCTGGTCCTCGCTGGGCTGACCGGATCGTCAGCCGTGCATCGACGCGCGCGCACCCGGCTCATGCAGAAACGCCATGATCGCCCGGGCTAGCTCCTGGGGGCTCTGGGCCGGCAGGGCATGCGTGCCTCCCTCAACGCACGCATAGCGAGCGTTGGGGATCACCCCCGTCAGCCGACGGCACCAGGGCTCGCGCACCACACGGTCCCGCGACCCGCGGATGACGAGAACGGGCACGTCGATCCGCGCTGCCCGAGACTCGACGTCTTGACTGAGCGCCTCCTTCAACGTCCCCCAGATCCGGTCCGGACGTGCGCGCAGATAGTCGATGGCCGCCCCGCGGATGAAACCAGGCGGCTCCATGACGCCGTCAGCCAGCACCCACCATGCCTTGAGCCACGCCGAACTCACGTCGGGATCGGGCGTCGGCGCGACGAGGACGGCCCTGCTGACCAGCTCGGGATGACGCTCGGCGAGCATGGCAACGATTTGGCCCCCCAGCGAGTGCCCGACGAAGGCAGCCTGCGCCAACCCGACGGCGGCCATCCACCCCGAGAGGGCCGACACGAGCGAGTCGACGCTCAACGGCTCCTCGGGTTTGTCACTGTTGCCGCAGCCGGGCAGATCGGGGGCCAGCACGTGGAAGTCGGTCGCCAAATAGGGCATGAGCGGACGCAGCGAGCGACTCGACAGGCCCAGTCCGTGGACGAAGACCAGCGGCGGGGTCGTTCTCCGCTCAAACTCCTCGCGATAGGCCATCCGGATGGACCCCACCGTCACCCGCCGACGGACCAACGGCGGTCGCAGCCGCACGGGTCGGGGCAGCGACGGGTCCGTCATCGGAGGGCCTCCCAGGTCAGTACCCGCGGATAGGCCTGCGCGAACCACGGCGCCTTGGCGGCGGTGTAGTCCTCGGTCACCGGGTGACGCTCGCCAAGCGAGCGTTTGACGGCGGCATACTCCTGCCTCGCGGCAGGATCGGCCCTCAGCCAGTCACGGCACGCGAGTGCGAACCGATCTCCAGGAGACCCGATCTCACGCACCTGCAGGTGGACGACCCGGCCCGGATCGCAGCCGGCGAACCAGAGCACCCGCCACCCGCGCGGATCGGCCTCAGGCGGGTGCGGAGGGTCGTGAGGGTGGCCGTCGACCGGCAGATAACCGGCACGGCGCAGCGCCGTGACCACCTCGTCGGCGCGGGCGTCGGCCAGCAGCGGGACCCGCACCTGCACGTCGATGACGTCCCGGGCGAGCAGACCGGCGACGCTCGTGGAGCCGATGTGCTCGACTCGGACACCCCGCCCCGGCAACGCCGCGGCGATTCTTGCGACCACCCGAGCGCCCGCGTCGGCCCAGCCCGGGTCGGGCTCGGAGAGCGTCGTGCGCGGCGGCATACCACTGGGTATGCCGCTGCGCAGGTTCTCGTCGTAAGGCACCAGCCGATCGGCCCAGACCCGGTGGACCTGGCTGGCTGTCTGCTCTCGCGAGCGCCCATTGTCGATCCAGATGTCGGCAGCCTCGCGGCGCTGCTCGTCGGAGGCCTGAGCGGCGATCCGGGCCCGGGCGTCTGCTTCGGGCATGCCTCGCTGCTCGATCAGTCGCTGCAACCGGACCCCCTCGGCAGCCCCGACGGCGATGGTGAGGTGCTCGTGCACCCACAGCCCCTTCTCGACGAGCAGGGGCATGTCATAAATGTCGATCCGGTCGGCTGGGACGGCAGCCCGGCGGCGGGCAGCATGGGCGGCGATGGCCGGCCCGGTGATCGCCTCCAGGGCCCGCAACCGCCCTGGGTCAGGAAAGACGACGGCGGCGAGCGCAGCCCGGTCGAGGGTGCCGTCCGCGCGGATGACGGCGGCGCCGAACTCGGTCCCGATCGCCGCCAGGGCAGGCTCCCCCGGCTCGACGATCTCCCGGGCCACCCGGTCGGCATCGGTGACGATCGCGCCGAGGTCACTCAGGATCCCCGCCACGGTGGACTTGCCCGAGCCGATCCCCCCAGTCAACCCCACACGCAGCACGACCTCAGCCTATGCGTCCGTCCGCTGCTTCACTGCCTCACCGCCCCGATGCGCTCTTGACGCCCACACCAGCCTGGTCCAGAGTGACTGCATCACGAGGGGCGAGATGCGAGGGAACTGCCATGACGGTGATGTCGCGTCGTCAGCTGCTAGGGATGGGGACGGCCGGAGCCGCGGGCCTGTTCCTCATCGGGCCCGCGGGTTCGGCCGCAGCGCCATTGCGGGTGAGGAAGGGCGGCGCGCCGCTCCTGGACCCCGCGAGCATCCCGAAATACGTCACCTCGCTCGTCGTGCCGCCGGCCATGCCTGCGACCTCGACGGACGGCGGCGTTGACCGCTACCGCATCGGGGTGCGGCAGTTCCGCCAGCAGATCCTGCCCATGGGCCTCCCCGGCACAGTTGTCTGGGGATATGGCTCCGAGACCGCCGCACGCACCCATCACTACCCGTCCTTCTCGATCGAGGCGCGGGTCGACAGGCCGGTCGAGGTCACCTGGACCAACGGCCTCGTCGCCGGTCGCCGCGGCGGCTATCTCCCACACCTGCTGCCCGTCGACCCGACACTGCACTGGGCCAACCCGCCGGGCGGGGAGCAGCACCGCGACGGGCACTCGATGGCCGAGGCGACCCCCGGCCCATATGACGGTCCGGTGCCCATCGTTGTGCACCTCCATGGCGGACACACCGACGAGGAGAGCGACGGCTATCCGGAGGCGTGGTTCCTTCCCGACGCCCCGAACGTCCCCCGCGGGTATGCGACGGTCGGCTCGCGCTACGAGGAGTTCGCCGAGCAGTACGCGGCCAAGCACGGCACCCAATGGGCTCCCGGCACTGCCTCTGCACACTACGACAACGACCAGGCGGCCGCGACGCTCTGGTTCCACGACCACGCCCTGGGCGTCACCCGGCTCAACGTCTATGCCGGGCCGGCGGGCTTCTACCTTCTCCGCGGCGGCTCGCACGACGTGGACCCGGACGTGCTCCCCGGTGGGCCAGCAGGGAGTTCGCAGGGCGCATACGAGATCCCGCTGGCGATCCAGGACCGGGTCTTCACGCGGGATGGCCGGCTGTTCTACCCCGACACCCGAGCCCACTTTGACGGGTTCTCCGGGCCGTACGTGCCAGACACGGACATCGCGCCCATCTGGAACCCCGAGTTCTTCGGCAACACCATGGTCGTCAACGGCCGCAGTTGGCCGACCCACCGAGTGGAGAAGCGGCGCTACCGGCTTCGGCTGCTCAACGGGTGCGGTTCTCGCTTCCTCATCCTCGCGCTCGCGACCGACCCGACCGCGCGGCCCACCAAGAACGCAATGCCCTTCTGGCAAGTCGGCGGAGACGGCGGCTTCCTGCCGCAGGTGGTGGCCATGGAGAGGCTTCTGCTGGCTCCCGCGGAGCGGGCCGACGTCGTCGTCGACTTCTCCGCGTTTCCTGCCGGCGCCGAGCTCTTCCTGGTCAACGAAGGCCCGGACGAGCCCTTCGGCGGCGGAGTGCCCGGAGTCGACTTCGACGTCGCCGATCCCGCGACGACGGGCCAGGTCATGCGGTTCGTCGTCGTCGACCGGGTCGGTGACGAGACGAGCGCCGACCCGGACGGCCTGCTGCTGCCGTCACCGCCGCACGCCGGCGCCGAGGTGCGCACCAGGCGGCTGGCGCTCATGGAGGCGGACTCCGAGGTACTGCCGGACGTCGGACCGCGAGCGGCGTTCCTCGGAGTCATGGACGGCGCCATCGGCGTGCCACTCGGGTGGGACGACGAGATCACGGAGAACCCGAGCGTGGGCGATACCGAGATCTGGGAGATCCACAACCTCACCATGGACGCGCACCCGATCCACGTGCACCTCGTCCAGTTCGAAGTGCTCGATCGCCAGGCCCATAACGCACCTTCCCGTGACCCCGAACCGAACGAGACCGGGCCCAAGGACACCGTCATCGCCTACCCGCACGAGGTGACCCGGATCAGGGCACGGTTCGACAAGGCCGGCCTCTTCGCCTGGCACTGCCACATTCTCGAGCACGAGGACCACGAGATGATGCGACCCTTCCGGGTGACGGAAGGGTGAGCGGACTCGGGGCTCCCTAGACGCCGTTCGGCGTGGGAGCATTCACCGATGAGCGGCGACGTGGTCTTCCTCATCGGGGGCTTGGCCCTCATGTTCGCGGTCGGTCTGCCGAGCCTGCTCGAGCGTGCCTGGCTGTCGGCGCCGGTCATCCTCATCGCGCTCGGGGCGCTCATCGGGCTGCTCCCGCTGCCGCAAGCGTTCGTCATGGATCCGGTCGACCAGCAGACGACGATCCTGCACGTCACGGAGATCACGGTGCTCCTGGCCCTCATGGGGGTGGGCCTCGCCCTCGACCGTCCGCTCTCGCTGCGCAGGATCACCGGGTGGCGGACTTGGTCCGCGACGTGGAAGCTCCTCGGCATCGCGATGCCGTTGACGATCGGCGGCGTTTTCCTGCTGGGGTGGTGGGGGTTGGGGCTCGCCGCCGCGCCGGCGCTGCTGCTCGGCGCCGCGCTCGCACCGACCGACCCGGTGCTCGCCTCGGACGTCCAGGTCGGAGGTCCCGGCGAGGACCTCGACACCGACGACGAGGAGATCAGCGAGCGGGATGAGGTGCGCTTCGCCCTCACCTCCGAGGCGGGTCTCAACGACGGGCTCGCCTTCCCGTTCGTCTATGCCGCGATCTTCCTTGCAAGCATGGGCGCCGTCTCGGAGTGGGGGGCGCGCTGGCTGGCCTGGGAGCTCGTCGGCAAGGTCGTCCTCGGGCTGATTGTCGGCGTCGGCATCGGCACGGTGCTCGGCTGGGCCGCGTTCCGATCGGAGCGCAAGTCGCTGCGCCTCGCCGCGCGCGGCGAGCCCCTCCTCGCCCTCGCGGCGATGCTCCTGTCCTTCGGCGCGACCGAACTCGTCGGCGGATACGGGTTCCTCGGAGTCTTCGCCTGCGCGATGGCGCTGCGGGCGGTCGATCGGACGCACCGGTTCCACGAGCACATGCACGGCGTCATCGAGCGTCTCGAGCGCATGATGACCCTTTTCGTTCTGCTCTTCGTCGGAATCAGCATCACCGACGGGACGCTGACCCACCTCGACTGGCGGGGTGTCGTCCTCGCGGCGGCCCTCGTCTTCGGCATCCGTCCGCTCGCAGGCTGGCTCGCCCTCGGTGTGGGCCGATGGCGGATGGCCGACGAGTCGCACCGACCGCTCGAGCGCCGGGAGCGAGCCATCACCTCCTTCTTCGGCATCCGTGGGGTCGGCACGATCTACTACCTGGCATATGCGCTGTCCGAAACGTCGTTTCCCGAAGAGCGATGGCTGTGGGCCACCGCGCTCTTCGCGATCATCCTGTCCGTCGTCGTCCACGGAGTCCTCGCGACGCCCGTCATGGCGAAGCTGGAGGCGAGGCGGGAACAGCTCACCGGTGCGGCCTGACCCCGTCGGGTCAGGGCACAGGCCCGACAGGCTCCGGGTCTGGGCCCTCGGATGGCCGGTCGGCGGGCTCGTCGGCGGGCTCGACGCGCCGCGGGCGCAGAAACGGCAGCACCCCGGCAGCCGCGAGGATCGCGCCCGTGCCGACCCACCACCACGGCGAGGGCGGCCCCACCGTGGCCCGGTTGATCAAGCCCACCCACATCGGGACGAGTCCCATGCCGGCGACGAAACCCCAAGCTGACCGCCCTGGCTCCTCGCGCCTGGCAATGAGCACGGCGCCGATCGTCGCGCCGACGGCGAGAACCCAGCCATAGCTCAGCAGCGTCCAGGTGGCCCAGATCGATGCCGCACCGACGAGCGTCCACTGGCCGAAGACCCGCCACTCGCCGCGGGTCGGCATGCCGGCCACCGCGTTCCGACCCGGCCGGGAGGCCACGCTCACGCGAGGCCCAGCGCGCGGGCCTCCTCCCAGAGTTCGTCCCGCACGCTCGGGTGGGCGGTCTTGTTGATGATGGACCAGCACTGTTTGGCCTGGTCGTTGCCGAAGATCTCGGCAACACCCTGCTCGGTGATGATCGCGCTGTGTTGGAAGGACGTGACCGGCTCGTCGATGAGCGGGACGATCGTCGAGACGTCGGCCTTGGGATGCCAAGACCGCAGGGCCATGATCGCCTGGCCACCCTTCGAATGCAGCGCACCGACGATGAAGTCGGTCTGGCCCCCGAAACCCGAATGGATCCGGGTGTTGATGCGCGAGGCGTTCGCCTGACCGAAGAGGTCGACCTGCAGCGCCGTGTTGACCGAGGTCATCTGCCGCTGCTTGGCGATGTTGCCCGGGTTGTTGGTCGTCTCGGTGCGCCGCATGACGACGTTCGGGTTGAGGTGCATCCACTCGTACAGCTCGGCGCTGCCGACGGAGAAGGACGCTGTGATCGGAAGCTCCTGATCCATCGCGCCGGCCTCGATGAGGGCGAGCAACCCGTCGGAGAACATCTCCGTCCAGATTCCCAGGCCCCTCTTGTGGGCCAGCTCAGGAAGGACCGCGTCGGGGATGGCCCCGATGCCCAGCTGCAGAACCGACCCGTCGAGCACCCGGTCGGCGACAGCGGCGCCAATGGTGGCGGTATCGGTCGAGCTGGCCGACACGATCTTGCGCTCGCGATAGTTGGCGACCGGGAGGTCCACCTCATAGATGACATCGAAGTCCTCGACGTCATATTCGGAGTCGCCGAAAGTGTAGGGCATCTGCTTGTTAGCCTGCGCGATGATCGTGCCACCGCGGGCCTTGCACGCTTCGATGGCGCCGACGACGACGTTGGTCTCGATGCCCAGCGACACCTTCCCGTTGTGCGGCACGGAGGTGTGGGCAATTACGGCATCGACGGGCAGAGCGTTCTTGAACAGCAGCGGCACCATCGACAACCGGGCCGGTACATAAGACAGGTGAGGGCTCTTGCGCATCCCTGAGCCGACGAACGAAGTCTCATGGGTGATGCCCTCGCGCGACGGCAGGCCCGAATGGGCGGCCAGCATATTCAAGGTGAACTTCGGCACGTTCCGGTCGGCGATCTGCAACAGTTCGAACGGGATGGCACCGTTGCCACTGGCGACGATCCGAGGATTGGGTGGCAGGGCTTCCAGGGCGGCGATCAGCTCGCCGAGCGTGGCGGACATGGTGTCAACTATCCCCTATCCAGCCGGCGCCGGCCGACAGCCGCAGCCGTCGCCGTGAGACACCTCTCACAGCGGATAGGGTCTGGCCATGCGGGCAGTTGCCGATCGGCTCCGTCTTCGCTTGGGCGACGCACCGCTCGTGCGCGACCGCGAGATCGCCGCCACGTATGCCGTCGATGCCTCCTTCTGGGCACGTCCGCCGGTCGACTTCACCGTCGTGCGCGCGAGAGACGAGGCCGACGTCGTCGCCGTGCTCGACGAGGCGCAGGCGCACGGCATACCGGTCGTTCCCCAGGGTGCACGCACCGCGCTCACCGGCGCTGCCTGCGCGACCGAGGGGTCGATCGTCCTCAACGTCGAGGATCTGCGGGGTCTGGACATCGATCCGGTCGAGGGACACGCCCGGGTCGGCCCGGGGATCGTCACCGCCGAACTCAAGGCGGCAGCCGCGCAGGTGGGCCTGCACTATCCACCAGACCCGGCCTCGGTCGACTCGTGCACGATCGGCGGCAACGTGGCGACGAACGCCGGCGGGTTGTGTTGCATCAAGTACGGGGTGACCGCCGACTACGTCACATCGCTGGAGGTGGTGCTGCCCGGTGGCCAGCGGATGCGCACCGGCAAACGCACCGCCAAAGGCGTCGCGGGCTATGACCTCACCGGGCTCGTCGTCGGCTCCGAGGGCACCATCGGGGTGGTCACCAGCGTGCTCGTGCGCCTCGTGCCCGCCCCCGATCCGGCGCTCACCGCGCTGGCGACCTTCGACTCGCTCGACGCTGCGGTGCGGGGGGTGCTCGCCTTGCGCGAGGATCGGCATCGGCCGGCACTGCTGGAGTTTCTCGACCGCGCCTCGATCGCCGCGATCCAAGCCGTGGGCGACTTCGGTTTCCCGACCGGCTGCGAGGCGGCGCTGCTCGTACAGTCAGATCGCGCCGGGCATGCGGCCGAGGACGTCGACCGGTATGCCGCGACGCTGGCCGCCGCGGGGGCCACGGAAATCGCGGTGGCCGACAACCCTTCCGAGGCCGATCTGTTGATGCGGGGACGCCGGATGCTCAACAACGCCCTGGAGGCCAAGGGCGGGCGCCTGGCCGAAGACGCGTGTGTGCCGGTCGCTCGGTTGGCCGACTTCGTCAGGCTGGGTCAGGACATCTCGGCCCGCACCGGAGTGGAAATCACCCTGTCGGGACACGGTGGGGACGGAAACCTGCACCCGTCGCTGTTCTTCGACCGTGAGGACGTCGACGGATGGCACCGCGCCGAGGCCGCGCTGGCCGAGTTGTTGCGGGCGGCGCTCGACCTTGGCGGCACGATCACCGGCGAGCACGGCATCGGTGTCCAGAAGCGGCCTTATCTCGTCTGGGAGCTCGGTGAGCCGGAGCTCGCCCGGCAACGGGCCGTCAAGGCTCTCTTCGACCCGCGCGGGATCATGAACCCGGGCAAAGTGTTCTAGCGCGTCAAGACGATCCACCAGGACTCGGTCCGACTGACACAATCGGGCCATGCAGGAGACCGAAACCGAGAGCGGATGGCTCAGCCGCGAAGAACTACGCGACGCACGAGAACGCCTGCCGATCCTTTACGTCAACCTTGTGCCCGTGCGTGTCGATGGGCGCAGCCAGGTGACGCAGATCGGGCTGCTGTTGCGCGCCAGCGAATCCGGCGAGATCCAGCGTGAGCTGGTTTCGGGTCGGGTGCTCTACCACGAGCGGCTGCGCGACGCGGTTCTGCGACACGTGGAGCGCGATCTCGGACCGATGGCCCTGCCCCAGGTACCGATTGCCCCGCAGCCCTTCGCGATCGCCGAGTATTTCCCCACCCCTGGGGTGACGCCATTCCACGACCCGCGCCAACATGCGGTCGCCCTCGGCTATGTGGTCGTCCTCATGGGCGATTGCAGCCCGCAAGGGAACGCACTCGACCTCGCCTGGCTCACCCCGGTCGAGGCTGGCGAGCTGGCAGCCACCCCGGAGATGGCCGGTGGCCACGGGGTGCTGCTACGTCAGGCGCTGGCCCACCTCGGCCACGCTGTCTGAGCTCACCGACGTCACGGCGGTCGGGGGCTCCGAGAGCCGCTGCCGGGCACCCGAGGAGACCGACAGGGGCAGCAGGACCCGACCGGTCGGTCCGATCTCGATCTGGGTGCCCATCTCGGGGCACACCCCGCAGTCGAAGCAGGCGCTCCACCGGCAGTCGTCCACCTCCTGCTCGGCCAGAGCCGCCTGCCAGTCCTCCCACAGCCAGTCGCGGTCCAGGCCGCTGTCGATGTGGTCCCACGGCAGAACCTCGCGGCGGTCGCGCTCGCGAGTGGTGAACCAGTCGACCGACACCGCGGTGCCGTCGAACGCCTCTGCGGCGGCGCGCATCCACCGCTCATAGGAGAAGTGCTCGCTCCACCCGTCGAAGCGCCCACCGTCTCGCCAGACCCCCTCGATGACCGCCCCCACGCGCCGGTCGCCTCGGGAGAGCAGGCCTTCGATGATCCCTGGCTGGCCGTCGTGGTAGCGGAAGCCGATCGACCGGCCATAGCGGCGATCGGCCCGAATCGTGTCCCGTAACAGCCGCAGCCGGGCATCGGTCGCCCCGGCCGCAAGTTGGCCAGCCCACTGAAAGGGGGTATGCGGCTTGGGCACGAACCCACCGATCGACACCGTGCAGCGTATGTCGCGCTGCCCGCTCACGCGCCGACCGGTTTCGATGACCTTCGCGGCCAGCGCGGCGATCTGCAGCACGTCATCGTCGGTCTCGGTGGGAAGTCCACACATGAAGTAGAGCTTGACCTGGCGCCACCCCGCCCCGTATGCCGCCGCGACAGTTGCCACGAGGTCGTCCTCCGTCACCGTCTTGTTGATGACCCGGCGCAGCCGCTCCGAGCCACCCTCGGGCGCGAAGGTCAGCCCCGACCGTCGCCCGCCGCGGGTCAGCTCGTTGGCCAGTTCGATGTTGAACGCATCGACGCGGGTGGACGGCAGGGACAGGCCGGTCTGGCTGCCCTCGTAGCGGTCGGCGAGGCCCTTGGCGATCGCCGCGATCTCGGTGTGGTCGGCCGAGGACAGCGACAGCAACCCGACCTCCTCGAAGCCGGTCGCCGAAAGGCCGCGCTCGACCATCTCTCCGATGCCGGTGATCGAGCGCTCGCGGACCGGGCGGGTGATCATGCCGGCCTGGCAGAACCGGCAGCCGCGGGTGCAGCCGCGGAAGATCTCGACCGACATCCGCTCGTGGACGGTCTCGGCCAGTGGCACGAGGGGGGCCTTGGGATAGGGCCAGGCGTCCAGGTCAGTCACCGTGTGTTTGGCGACCCGCCACGGGACGCCGCCCAGGTCGGGCTTGGGGGCTACCCTCCGGATCCGCCCATCCGGGTGGTAGTCGACCTCGTAGCACGAGGGGACATAGGCCAGCTGAGAACGCGCGACCTGAGCCAACAACTCGGCCCGACCGCCCTTGCGGCCCCGTGACTTCCACGCCGCGACGAGGTCGGTGAGCTCGAGGACCGCCTGTTCGCCGTCGCCAACCACGACGGCATCGACAAAGTCGGCGATCGGCTCCGGGTTGAACGACGCATGACCGCCGACGATCACGAGCGGATGACCCTCTGTGCGCTCGCTGGCATGTAGCGGGATACCGGCCAAGTCGAGAGCGGTGAGGAAGTTCGTATAGCCGAGCTCGGTCGAGAACGAGACCCCGAAGATGTCGAAGTCGCCGACCGGCCGGTGCCCGTCGACGGTCAGCTGCGGGACGCCGGCCTCGCGCAGCAGCCCCTCAAGATCGGGCCACACGGCATACGTGCGTTCGGCGAGGGCGTCGGGGCGTTCGTTGAGGACCTCGTAGAGGATCATGACGCCCTGGTTAGGCAGGCCGACCTCGTAGGCGTCCGGATACATGAGGGCCCACCGGACGGTGAGCTCTGACTCGTCGGGGCCGTGTCCGCCGCAGTTCCAGTCCTTGACGGTCGAGTTGAGCTCCCCGCCGACGTATTGGATCGGCTTCTGGACTCGCTCGAGCAGCGGCTCCAGATCGGCGAACCGCGACTGACCAGGCATCCGTCGAGTCTACCGGCCGACCGCTGCAGGCCTCTGCCGTCGATAATGGTCGGGTGGACCCCGACAGCGGCCGCACCCGGCCGGTCCCCCCCGTGCCGTCGGTGGCGGACCGGGTGGACGCCGCGATGGCCCGGTGGCCCCGCGCGCGGCACCTACCCCGGGCCCAACGCCCGTATGCCGCCCTCGACCGGGCCCTGCCCATCGGCCACGGGCAGACCAACTCTCAGCCGACGACGGTTCGCACCATGCTGATCGCGTTGGAGGCCAGGCTCGGTGATCGGGTGCTCGACGTCGGCTCCGGGTCGGCCTGGACGACCGTTGTGCTCGCCGACCTTGTCGGGCCGACGGGAAGCGTGGTGGGAGTCGAGCGGGTGCCAGAGCTGGTCCTCGCCGGTCAGGCGGTGCTCGAGGAAGCGGGTCTGCCGTGGGCCCGGATCCGTCCCGCCGACCCGGAGCGGTTGGGTGCTGCGGCTTCCGGGCCCTTCGATCGGATCCTGGTGTCGGCGATGGCCAGGCGCGTCCCTGACGAGCTCATCGGCCAACTGGCGCCCACCGGCGTGCTCGTCGTCCCGGTCGCCGGCGAGCTCTGTCGTTTCGACGGCCAGGGGCACGAACAGCGGCTAGGCCGGTATCTGTTCGTGCCCCTCGTCGGTGGCTGACCCTCGGGTCAGCAGTGGTGCTCAGGTGTTGTAGAGCCCCTCGAGCTCGGACTTGTACTTCTCGGACACGACCTTGCGCTTGAGCTTGAGGCTCGGGGTCAGCTCGCCCTCGTCGACGGTGAAGTCGCGGTCGAGGATGACGAAGCGCTTGATCGTCTCCCAGCGGTTGAGGCCCTGGTTGAGCTGGTCGACGTAGCCCTGCATCATGTCCCGGACCTCTTCGCTCTGGGTGATCTCGGCGAAGGACTTGCCGGCCATCCGGTTGTTTGCCGCCCAGCTCGAGATGGCGTCGGGGTCCAGCGTGAACAATGCCGTCGCGTAGTTGCGACTTTCCCCGAAGACGAGCATCTGCGACACATAGGGACACACGCCCTTGAAGGCCGACTCGATCTGCGAGGGGGCGATGTACTTGCCGCCGGAGGTCTTGAAGAGGTCCTTCTTGCGGTCGGTGATCTTGACGAACCCGTTGGCGTCGATCTCGCCGATGTCGCCGGAACGGAAGTAGCCGTCCTCGTCGAACACCTCGGCGTTGGCGTCAGGGCGGTTGCGGTAGCCGCGCATGACACCCGGACCCTTGATGAGGATCTCGCCGTCCGCTGCGATCTTGACGTCGGTCGTCGGCACCGCCCAGCCGACCGTGCCGTAGTTGTAGCCGCCGAGTGACGGCCGGTTGACGCAGGTGGCGGCGGACGTCTCGGTCAGGCCGTAGCCCTCGAGGATGATCAGCCCGACCGAACCGAACCAACGGGCCACATCGGGGTTGAGCGCCGCGGAGCCGGAGATGAAGAACCGCACCCGCCCACCGAACCGCTCGCGGATCTTCGACAGCACGAGTTTGTCGGCGATTCCGTGCTGAAGCATGAGCAGGGCCGACGGGTTGTTGCCCTGAGCCTTGGCCTCCACGACCTGCTTGCCGACCCCCAGAGCCCAGGTCATCAACTGCTTCTTGATGCCGGTCTCACCTTCGACCATCATCGCGATCCGGCCATATGCCTTCTCGAAGATGCGGGGAGCCGCACCCATGAACGTCGGCTTGATCACCGCGAGGTTGTCGACGATCTTGTCGATCTTTCCGTCGATGGCCGTCGGGAAGCCGATCTGAAGAGGCAGCGCCAGCAGGATCTTGCCGAAGACGTGCGACAGCGGCAGCCAGAGGAACTGCAGGTCGTTCTGGTCAAGGATGTTGATGGAGTGGACCGCAGCGGCCTCGTAGACGATGGCGTCATGGGTGAGCTCGGCGCCCTTCGGCCGACCCGTGGTGCCCGAGGTGTAGATGATCACAGCAAGGTGGTCGGGAGCGATGAGGTCGATCCGCTCGTCGACCAACGTCGGACGCGCTTGTCGCACCGCCCGTCCGTGGGCTTCGAGCTCGTCCATGGACATGACCCAGTCGTCACCCTCCTCGTCGCCCTCGTGGGCTTCGCCGGTGAAGGTGATCACCTTGGCGATGTCGTGCAACTCGCCTCGGTGGGTGCGCAGCTTCTCGACCTGGCCGTCGTCCTCAGCGAAGACGAAGCGGGACCCCGAGTCGGAGATGATGAAGGCGACGTCCTCGGCGATGGTCGTGGGATAGACCGTCGTTGTCGCGCCACCGGCGCACATGATCGCCAGATCGGCCAGTGCCCACTCATAGCGAGTCGTCGAGGCGATGGCGACGCGGTCCTCGATCATCAGACCGAGGTCCATCAGACCCGCTGCCAGGTCATAGACCCGATCGCGGGCTTCGCTCCAGGTCACATGCTCGAGATGCCCATCGCGGAAGAATTGGAATGCTTCGCGGTTACCGGACCGGGAAACCCGGTCGCGGAAGAGTGCAGCGACGCTTGGCGCGCGGCCCTCTAAAATGTCGTGATTGACGCGCTCGTCCACGGCGGACTTCATGGGCACGGGCTCGACTCCTTCGTCTATGGGGGCTGCGGCTGCCCGGAAACCTACCCACTGGTAGTCCGTCCCTCGCCCCGCTCATGCTGATCACACCGTATGCCGTGAGACCCCCTCTAGGGGAGGCCCCACGCTGGTGACCTTCGCTGCACATCCGAAAATGGCTCCCGTTTGCGCTCGGCTCCCCGGCATCCCCGGAACCGAGCCGTGAGCATCACGGGCGCGGCGGTCGGCGCCGGACGTAGAGCTGGCGGCGCACCCTCGCGACTACCTCGCCCTTCGTGTCGAGAATGTCGTTGTCGAACCAACGAAGCACCTTCGCCCCGCCCGCTGCGGCGGCGCGGATCTCCTCGATCACGGACGGCTCGACGACGAACTCGGTGCGCACCTCTGTCGTGCCCGGCCGAACGAAGTCGATCTCGCCCCGCTGGTCCCAGACGACGTAGTCGCGGCCCAGTTGGTTCATGACCAGGAGCATCCAGAACGGGTCGGCCATCGCAAAGAGCGACCCGCCGAACTGCGTGCCGACGTAGTTGCGATTGAGCGGCGTGAGCTTGAGCGAGACGACGGCCCGAGAGTAGTCAGGAGCCATCTCCAGCACCCGGACCCCGGCGAAGCGGTAGGGCGGCCACACGTTCAACGCCCGGCGCAGCCCCTCCGGACGCGCGAGCAGGTCCTGCCACGTCGGCAGCCTGAAGGCGGGCCGGGTCAGCTTGCTGAACCGGCTCATGCCAACTCGTCCCGGCAGCGGCGAACGTCGGCATGCATCTGTTCCACGAGCGGTTCGATCCCGTCGAAACGCACGGTGGGCCGCAGCCTGCGGACGAAGGAATAGGAGATGCGTTCGCCGTAGAGCTCGAGGTCGGTCCGGTCCAGCACATATCCCTCGACCCGGCGAGACGTTCCGTCGAAGGTCGGATTGGTGCCGATCGAGATCGCGGCGGGCAGTCGACGGTCGGGGGCGTCGACCGGCAGGGAGAGCCGAGTGAGCCACCCGGCATACACGCCGTCACCGGGGACGAGCCCCTCGATCGGTTCGCCGAGGTTGGCAGTCGGAAAACCGAGCTCGCGTCCGCGGTGGTCGCCGTGGACGACGATGCCATCGACGCGCGGGCGCCGCCCGAGCAACTCGCTCGCCGCGAGGACGTCACCGTCGGCCATGAGGGACCGCACGCGGGTCGAGGACCAGCGACCGTTATGGCCGATGTCGTCGACGGCCACGACGTCAAAGCCGAGGTCGACGCCAAGCGTCCTGAGGGTCTCGACATTGCCCGAGTTGCGCACGCCGAAGCGAGTATCGGCTCCGACGACGACCACCTGGGCTCCCAGCGCACCGACGAAAACCGACTCGACGAACTCCCGGGGGGTCTGCGCTGCGAAGGCACGGGTGAACTCGAGCACGAGCACCGCCCCCAAGCCGGTGTCCGCGAGCAGATCGAGGCGCTGGGCGAGTGACGTGAGCTCAGCGGGGGCTTTGTCGGGATAGAGCACCGCGATCGGATGTGGGTGGAAGGTCACCGCGACCGAGGTCAATCCCCGCAGGTCCGCCTCTTCGGCGACCGACCGCAACACAGCGCGGTGCCCCTGGTGAACCCCGTCGAAATTGCCGAGGGTGACCACCGTTGGACCGATGCCCACCGGCACCGCGTCGAGACTGTTCCAAACGTGCACGGAAGACACTCTAGGAGGCTGCCGACGCGAACACGACGCGCGTCCGCGCTCGCGCTGCGCTCTGGTCAAGGACAGCCACAAGGGAGCCATCCGGGGCGAAGGCCGCGACGGCGCCCTGTCGCGGTCCGTCGGAGATCACCGGCTGCCCGTATGCCGTCGCCCGGGCCTGCTCGTCGGTCAGTTCGCGGACCGGTAGTGCCGCCCGGGCAGCGGCGGCGAGCGGCGTGATGGGCAGGACATCCCCGCGCTGCACGGTAGTGGCTAAGTCGGCCAGGTCGTGCGCTTGGGCGATCTCGAAGGGTCCCACTCGGGTGCGCCGCAGGGCGGTGAGGTGGCCGCCGGCCCCGAGCGCGTCGCCCAGGTCACGGGCCAGGGCGCGGACATAGGTGCCTGAGGAGACCTCGACGACGATGTCGAGGTCGAGCACCGGGTGACCGTCCGCGTCGGCCGGCCGGATCGCCAGCACGTCCAGATGCGACACGCGCACCCGGCGCGCAGCGAGCTCAACCTGCTCCCCGCCCCGCACCCGGGCATAGGAGCGCACCCCGGCGACCTTGATGGCGCTGACCGACGAGGGGATCTGGTCGATCTCGCCGGTAAGGGTGGCGACGGCGGCAGCGATCTGCGCGTCGGTCACCGAGCCCACGTCGCCGGTCTCGGTCACCTCGCCTTCGGCGTCATCGGTCACCGTCGCCTGCCCCAGCCGAACGGTCGCGGCATACGCCTTGTCGCACCCGACGAGAAAGGTGAGCAGTTTCGTGCCCTTGCCGATGCCGATGACCAGCACGCCGGTGGCCATCGGGTCGAGGGTGCCGGCATGTCCGACGCGGCGGGTGCCGGCCAGTCGGCGGATCCGGGCCACGACGTCGTGACTCGTCCAGCCGGGCGGCTTGTCAACGACAAGCAGCCCTCCGGCCGACGCGTCGATCACGCGGGCGTGGAGGGCTCGGTGTCCTGAGCCGGTTGTCCGACCGGACGCTCCCCGGCATCGTCACTCGCGCCGGCCTCACCGTCAGCGGGCTTGCGATAAGGGTCGGCGTCGCCTGCGTATGCCGCCCCCTGGGCGACCCGGGCCAGCTCGGCGTCGCGCGCCTTGGTCGCCTGGATCACCTCTTCCAGGTGGGCGGCTCCCTCCGGGAGTGCGTCCGCGATGAACTCGACACTGGGGGTGAGCCGGATGCCGAGCTGGCCGAGCGACGAGCGGATCTTGCCCTTGGCCGATTCCAAGGCCTTGGCGGTCGCCGCCCGCTCATCGTCGGAGCCGAGCACGGTGTAGAAGACGGTCGCGTGCTGGAGGTCGCCCGTGACTCGGACGTCGGTCACGGTGACGAAACCGAGTCGCTCGTCTCTGACGCGGTATTCAAGCTGCTCGGCGACGATCGCCTTGATCCGCTCCGCGATCTTGCGGGCGCGCGCGGCGTCAGCCATGGGTCAGCGCCTTTCGTGTCGGCGTGTTCGGGTGGAAGCGGTCGGGCCCAACTACTCGCGGGGCTTCATCCGCATCTCGTAGGTCTCGATGACGTCCTCGATCTGCAGGTCGTTGAACGACCCGAGGTTGATGCCGCACTCGTAGCCGTCGCGGACCTCGGTGACATCGTCCTTGAAGCGGCGCAGGCCGGCGATCTCGATGTTCTGACCCACGACCACACCGTTGCGGGTGATCCGGGCCCTGGCTCCACGGCGGATCTCGCCCGAGCGGACCAGCGAGCCGGCAATGTTGCCGAACTTGCTCGACCGGAAGATCTCGCGGATCTCGGCGGTGCCGAGCGAGATCTCTTCGTATTCGGGCTTGAGCATCCCCTTCAGGGCGGCCTGGACCTCGTCGATCGCCTGGTAGATGACCGTGTAGTAGCGGATCTCCACACCCTCGCGGTCGGCGACCTCGGCGTTCTGGCCTTCGGCGCGGACGTTGAAGCCGATGATCACCGCGTTGGAGGCCATCGCCAGGTTGATGTTGTTGAGCGTGATCGCCCCGACGCCACGGTCGATGATCCGCAAGTCCACCTCGGCGCCGACGTCGATCTGCAGCAGGGCGTCTTCGAGAGCCTCCACCGAGCCGGACACGTCGCCCTTGAGGATGAGGTTGAGGGTTTCGACCTTGCCTGCGGCGAGGGCCTCGTTGAGGTCCTCGAGGCTGATCCGCTTGCGGGCCTTTGCCAAGCTCGCCTGGCGATCGGCCGCTTCTCGACGCTCAGCGATCTGCCGCGCAGTGCGGTCGTCGGGAGCAACGACGAAGGTGTCGCCGGCCCGCGGGACGGACGAAAGCCCGAGCACCTGGACCGGTCGTGACGGGGTTGCCACATCGAGATTCTTGCCGTGCTCGTCGAGCAAGGCACGGACCCGGCCGTGGGCCGACCCGGTGACGATGGCGTCGCCGACACGCAACGTGCCTTGCTGGACCAGCACGGTCGCCGTGGCGCCACGGCCACGGTCGAGGTTGGCTTCGATCGCCACTCCGCGCGCGTCGGTGTCGGGGTTGGCCCGCAGGTCCAGTGCGGCATCGGCGGTGAGCAGCACGGCTTCGAGCAGGCCATCGATGTTGATCTTCTCGCGGGCCGAGACCTCGACGAACATCGTGTCGCCACCGTATTCCTCGGCGACGAGGTTGTATTCGGTGAGCTGCTGGCGGATCTTGTCGGGGTTGGCCCCCTCCTTGTCGATCTTGTTGATCGCCACGACGATCGGCACGTCGGCCGCCTGCGCGTGGTTGAGCGCCTCGATCGTCTGGGGCATGACACCGTCGTCGGCCGCCACCACGAGGATCGCGATGTCGGTGACCTTGGCGCCTCGGGCCCGCATCGCCGTGAAGGCTTCGTGGCCCGGGGTGTCGATGAAGGTGATCGGGCGGTCGATGCCTTCGTGCTGGGTGACGATCTGGTAGGCACCGATGTGCTGGGTGATCCCACCGGCCTCCGTCGCGATGACGTTGGCCGAGCGAAGGGCGTCGAGCAACCTCGTCTTACCGTGGTCGACGTGGCCCATGACCGTGACGACGGGCGGACGAGCCGCCAGGTGGCTCTCGTCTTCTTCTTCGTAGTCAAGGTCGATGTTGAAGGACGCGAAGAGCTCCTTCTCCTCGTCCTCCGGCGACACGACCTCAACGACGTACCCGAGCTCGGCGCCCAGGAGTTTGAAGGTGTCTTCGTCGAGCGACTGCGTCGCTGTGGCCATCTCGCCCAGGTGGAAGAGCACCGTGACAAGCGACGCCGGGTTGGCATTGATCCGGTCGGCGAAGTCGGTCAGCGACGACCCGCGACGCACCCGCACGACCGTCACGCCGTCCCCGCGGGGGACGCTCACGCCACCGATCGTCGGTGCCTGCATCTGCTCGAATTCCTGGCGCTTCGCGCGCTTGGACTTGCGGCCGCGGACAGGGCGTCCACCACCCCGGCCGAAGGCACCCTGGGTGCCACCCCGGCCGGGCGCACCCGGACGACCGCCGAAGCCACCGCCCCCACCGCCGGGGCCGCCTGGGCCACCGGCACCGGCACCGCCACCGGGGCGACCACCGAAACCTCCGCCACCAGGTCGGCCCGCGCCACCGGGGCGAGCACCGCCGGGCGCCGGGCGGGCGCCGGGGCGACCGACGGTCGCGCGGTCAGGCATCATGCCCGGGTTGGGGCGAGGTCCACCCGGACGGGGACCGGCAGGGCCGGCAGCGGCGGGCCGGGGGCCGGCCGGACCGGCAGCGCCGGGCCTGGCCTGCGGCCGGGGCATCCCTTGGTTGGGGGCGAACGGGTTGTTGCCCGGGCGCGACGGGCCACCCTCACGGGGAGGCCGACCCATTCCCTGGCTCGGGGCGAACGGGTTGTTGCCGGGGCGGGGCGCACCGGGACGCGGGGCGCCGGTGCGAGCAGCCGGAGCGCCCGGAGCGCCAGGACTCGTGGCGGGCGCCGGGGCGGCCGGGCGCGGTCCCGGCGTGGCTCCGCCGGGGGCTGCGGAGCCCGGCTGACGAATGGGGGCCACCGGGGCTGCGGGGGCTGCAGCGGCTGCCGGGGCGGACGGGGCCACGGCGGCGGGAGCTGACGGTGCCGACGCGCTCGCCGCTGCGGGAGCGACTGGGGCCGGTGCCGAGGTGAACGGCGCTGACGGTGCCGGCGCGCCCGGCGCTGCCGGAGCCGTTGGTGCCGGTGACGAGGAGAACGGTGCTGCCGGCGCGGAGACCGGCGGTGCCACCGGCGCGGAGACCGGCGGTGCTGCGGGTGCGGGCGTGGCAGGGGCCGCGGCCGGCGCAGGTGCAGCCGGCGCAGCTGCGGGCGCCGCTGCAGCCGGGGCTGGCGCGGCTGCGGGCGGGGCGGACACTACGGCGATCTTCTCGAAGTGCTCGGTCACCTTGCGGACGACGGGCGTCTCGATCGTCGACGATGCCGACTTTACGTACTCACCCATCGCATTGAGCTGGGCGAGCAGGGTCTTGCTGTCGGTGCCGAGCTCTTTGGCGAGCGCGCTCACACGGACTTTGGCCACGTTTCTCCTGTCTTTCGGTCTGTGCCGCGACAGGGGCGCAGACCGTGCTACTGCTGGGGCTTGCTCATTGCTGAGTGCTCATGGGGTGCTCATCAGCGTCTAACCCGCCTTGTGGTGGTGGTTCGGTCATCGGGTGCAGGTGTGAGTGAGCCAGACGCACGTAAGCCGTCAGCTCGGCGACGTCGGTCGGCACCTGCACACGCAGGGCCCGGCCGAAGGCGCGCCGCTTGACGGCGTGCTTCAAGCACTCGGGGTCCGGATGCAGCCAAGCGCCGCGCCCGGGGAGCCGGTGCCGTGGGTCGGGCTGGAGCCGGGTGAAACCCGACTCGTCGACGACCACGACTACTCTCACGAGGACCGACCAGCTATCCGTGCGGCGACACCCGACGCAGGTGCGGACCGGGGTTTCCCGGCGCGCGGCATACGTGGAAGCCTCCGCCCGGAGTCCAGTCCGGTCGGTCACCACGAGTCTACCGTGTCCGGCACCGTACGCGGGCCGCGGGGGGCGGCCGCTCTCACCTGCCTCGCGCCGGGCCGGGCGAGCCCCCGACCGGGTCATCGGCGGTGGGTGCGGTGTCGGAGCGGATGTCGATGCGCCAGCCGGTGAGTTTGGCAGCCAGGCGGGCGTTCTGACCCTCCTTGCCGATGGCGAGGGAGAGCTGATAGTCCGGGACGATCACCCGGGCGGCCCGCAACTTTTCGTCGACGACCTGCACTGACTGCACGCGCGCCGGTGAGAGTGCCGCGGCGATGAACTCGCGAGGATCGTCGGAGAAGTCGACGATGTCGATCTTCTCGCCGCCGAGTTCGTTCATGACCGCTCGGACCCGAGCGCCCATCGGGCCGATGCACGCGCCCTTGGCGTTGACTCCTGGCACGGTCGAGCGGACAGCGACTTTTGTGCGGTGACCTGCTTCGCGGATCATCGCCGAAATCTCCACCGTGCCGTCGGCGATCTCGGGCACCTCGAGCTTGAAGAGCGACCGGACCAGATTGGGATGTGTGCGCGAGAGCCCGATCTGCGGCCCCTTGGGTCCACGCTTGACGCTCACGACATAACAGCGCAGCCGTTCACCGTGCCGATAGCTCTCCCCCGGCACCTGCTCGGCGTGCGGGAGCAGCCCCTCCACCGAGCCGAAGTCGACCAAGACGTTGCGGGGATCGGAACTCTGTTGAACGATCCCCGAGACGATGTCTCCCTCGCGGCCCTTGAAGTCACCGAGGATCGCTTCGTCCTCGAGATCGCGCAGGCGCTGGACGATGACCTGCCGAGCCGTCGCGGCAGCGACCCGACCGAAACCGTCCGGAGTGTCGTCGAACTCCGGACCCGGCTCGCCGCGGGTCGGGCGCTCGCCCTCGTGCTCGGCGGGGATGAGCTCGCCTTCCTCGCGCGCCCACACGACGACGTGACCGGTCTTGCGGTCGAGTTCGGCGCGGGCGATGCGGAAGGAGCCCTCGGTGCGGTGATAGGCCGTGAGCAGGGCCTGCTCGATGGCCGGGATCAGCAGGTCGAGGCTGAGGTCACGTTCGCGTTCGAGGGCTCTCAACGCCGAAAGGTCGATATCCATCAGTCCTCCTCCTCATCGTCCACGTCCACGTCCGGGTCGTCCATGTCGTCCATGTCGTCCATGTCGTCTGGGTCCTCGATCTCCGCGAGCTCGTCCAGCCGGGAGAACTCGATCTCCACCCGGCCGCGGCGTACCTCCGTCATGGCCAGCGGCCCCGGAGCCCCTGCTAGGACAAGCTCGTCAGCTGTCGATGACAGCAGGCGCCCGGTGAAGGTCGCCCCGTTCACCGTCTCGACGCCGACCAGCCGACCCACGTTGCGTCGGAAGTGACGCCAGTGCGTCAACGGACGATCGACTCCTGGGGAGCTCACCTCAAGCACATAGGGGGCCGAGCTGAGCGACTCGTCGGCGTCCAGCACGTCGCTGACGACCCTGGTCGCATCGGCGACGTCATCGAGCGACAGCGGCGCAATGATCGACGTGGCGTCCTGGCCACCGAGTGACTCGTGGTCGCGGTCGACGGCGATACGCACGACGGACCGGCGACCGGCCCGGGAGATGGTGACGTCTTCGATGACGAACCCGGCCGACGAAAGGGGGCTCTCAACGGCGGAGCGGACACGTTCGACGTTCATGCCGCTCACCTCCTGCTCTTGTCGATTGTGCGCGGGGGCGCATAGATCAGAGCCCCCTGACAGCTCCACTGTATCCGCGCCGCCCAACGGGCCGCGCACCGTCAACGGTTCCCCGCTGGTGCCGCGTGTCATGATCGCCAGGTGCCCCACGACCTCACCGACCGCCCGTCGGGCACCGGAGCCACCGGCAGGGCCGACGGTCGCGACGGCATAAGCGCCGGTATGCCGTCCCGGCGACTCTTGCTGGTGACCGCCGGGTGGTGGGGTGCGGCCCTCTCCGCCGGGGTGACGCTGTCCGCGTGCGGCCTCCGGTTGGAGGACGACGTCACTCTCCTGCCCCCTGCCCTGCGTCGGGCGATGCCCGACGAGGACCTGCTCGTGGCTGCCCGCACCCGGGCCGCCGCCCTGGCCGTTCTCGCCAGGTCAACACCCGACGGCGCTCTCCTCGCCGGCCGCCACGAGCGCCAGCGGGACCTGCTCGACGCACTTCTCGACGCCGGAGGGGTGCCCGCCGACGCGCGCGGTCCGTCCTCGACTGCGGCGCTGAGCCCGTCGTCCGCGCCGACGGGTGCGCTCCCGTCGGGATCTGTGCCGCCCTCCCCGACGGTGGGCACTATCGATCTCGCCGCCGCCCATGGCGCGGCAACCATCGATGCCCTGCCCGGCCTTGGCCAGGCAGGTGTCTATCGTGCCGTTCTCACCTCCCTCGTCGCCCACGACGGCGCCACCGCGGCAGCCCTCGGGGCGCCCGTGCCGTGGCCGCAGCCGGCGCCGCTGCCGGGGGCGACGGCGACCGCGCTGCTCGGGCCTACCCGCGCCGCCGTGTATGCCGCCGAGGTCGCCGCCGCGCACATCGCCCCCACGGACCGCAAACCCCTGCTCGCTCTCCTAGCCGCGCTACAGACACGGGAGCAAGCACTGGCCGCGGTACCAGGCACGCCGCCCGCGCCGCTGGGCTTCCAGTTGCCCTTCCCGGTGACCGATGCTCCGTCGGCCGCCCGAGTGGTCCTCGAGGCGCTGACCGCTCTGGTGGACCGAGGTCTCGACGGGCTCGACGGCGCCGAGCCCACGGCCGGCGCAGCGAGCGGGGACGAGAGGGCGGAGGTCGCGCGGCTGCTCGGTCAAGCCCTCGGGTGGGCTACTGCGGCAGGTATGCCGTGGCCCGACTTCCCCGGCTTGGCAGTGCCGTGAGCGATCCACCCATCTGTCGTTGCCGCCAACGGCTCTGGACAGGCGTGGGCGCCCCCGCCCTCGGCTCCACCGCCTCACCGAAAGCGACCCCGACACCGACCGACCGATTGCGAGACCTGACATGCCCAACCGTCTGGCCGGAGCCCTCAGCCCCTACTTGTGCCAGCACCGGGACAACCGGTCGATTGGTGGTGTGGTCCCCAGAGGCCTTCGCCGAAGCCCGCCGCCGCGACGTCCCCGTGCTGCTGTCCATCGGGTATGCCGCCTGCCTTGGTGCCCGAGGTGGCCGCATAGACGTCATCGACGGGTTTGACGTTTCTGCAGGTCCGAGTAGGTGTGGCGGTTCATCTCGGTTCACGTCATATCGCCGTTGGACGCCCATGCCGGGGTTTCTTGTATCACTCCGGTTGGCACACGGCTGATTCCCAACCACGCTGTTGTCGGCTCCGCCGACTAGGTTTGTCCGTGATGGCGAGTTCCAAGAAGCGGCAAGCCGCGGCGCGGAGTGTGCGCACGGTGCCATCTCCTGACGACGAGCACGACGTCGTCTACTTCAAGCGTCACGCCAAGGACGATCCCCTACAGTCCGAACCGGGACGCGACGCGTTGCATTCTTGGCCGGCATCGGTGAGGGCGAAGGCGTACGCAGTTCTCATAGCCGTCGCAACGGCTCCACCGAAGCGGTTTGCGGGCGGCGGCTACTGGGAGGCAATGAAGGGCGACATGCGCGGATGGTTCGAGGTCCGCATCGACGGCCCGAGGCGTCACCACTATCGATTGTTCTGCCTGCTCGACTATGAGGCGAAGGGCAAGGAGAAGCCGCTGTTGGTCGTGGTCGACGGCCGGGACAAGCCGTTCCGCACGACGCTCAGTGACGCTGACTACGCATCGGTCCGCGCGATGCGTGAGGAGTACTTGACCCGCAATCCGCGCTCGATCGGTTGAGGTCAGGCTGGCACCTTTGATCGGGTTCGCAGCTCGTGAAGATGGCGGGCGAGCCCGGCGGGGTCGGCGGTTCGACCCGCAAGCAGAGGCTCGGTAACTTGGCTGCGCTCGCGGTCGGCGAGGGGCTCCAGAGTGATCCGCATGCCGAGAGCGGCAGCGACCTCAGCCAAAGTGCCCAGGGTCGGGTTCGACTTCTCGGACGCGAAGAGGCGACGAATCGTCGCTGGCTCGACCTGGATGGCGCGAGCCAGCTCGGCCTTGGACAGGCCGGCCGCCTCGCGGGCATCGTCAAGTGCGTTGACGACCTCGTCGATGGTGGCGATGCGCATGGACTCCACGACGTACTCCCGCAAGAACTCGGGGTCCGCCAGGTCGCGCGCGAGGTCCTGCCAGAAGGCGCTGGCTCCGGTCATGGTTCACTCCTCTTCCTTAGAGGAAGCGTATCATAGATGTTACGTCAATAGAAGGCGACTACCTCGCTGGTATGAGGTGGTCGTGAACCGCATCGTCCATGCCACCGGGCATCCTGAAGGTACTTCGGGCCGACCCGATACCGCTTAACGTCGCAGGCATCGTCAGGGAACTCCACTTGGACGCTGTACATCAGCCCATTCAGTTCGGGAGCCGGTGTGCCGTTTCGTAAGAGTCCCGCGGAGTGGTGGGCTTTGAGGTCATCTTGATGTTGACCGGTCACCCCTGCGTGAAGGCGACGGAGCCATCATCGTCGGTCTTGCCGATCTTGGCCATGGATTCTTCGGAGAGGTAGCGGCGTTCGTCGGTGGCCCATTCGTCGTGGGTGTCGGCCAGGACGGCGCCGACGAGGCGGATGACGGGCGGCTTCGTTTGTCGCGCGTCAGACTTTGTGGCAGGACGATTGAGTCAGTCCTGAAGGAGTCAGACACATGGGAAGACCACCCTCTATTCCTGCTGAGAAGAAGTCCCGGATCGTGCTGAGGGTGATCGCGGGCGAGATGACGATCACTGCGGCTGCTCGTCGGGAGAACGTCAGTGAGCAGTCCATCGGCCGCTGGAAGGCGGACTTCCTCGAGGCAGGCAAGACCGCACTGGCGGTCGGCAAGTGCGGCCCCTCGACCCGCGAGGAGCAGCTCGAGGCCGAGGTCGCGGATCTGACCCAGGCGCGGGGTGAGGCCGCGGTCGAGATCCGGGTCTGGAAGAAGAGCGCGGAGGGCCGCCTGGGCCCTTTGCGGACCTCGAGGTGATCCGCGTCGAGGCGGGCATGTCGACCACGAGGTTCTGCGAGAAGTTCGACATGCCCGAGCGGACCTGGCGTCGCTGGCAGGCCAAGGCCGCGCCGGCGGGCCAGGGGCTCGTGGCCGCATCCAGCTCGTGAGGCCGCGCTGGAGCTGGCGCGCAAGCACGCGCTGGCGCATCCGGCGTGGGGCCACCGCAAGATCTGGGCGATCGTCCGCCACGACGGGCACGTGGTCAGTGAGGCGACGATCCTGCGGCTGCTGCGCGAGGAGGGACTGATCCTGACCGCGCACTACCAACGGGAACGACGCACGCTCGCCGAGCGGCGCAAGGCCGCGTTCGCGGACCGAGCCGACCGCCCCGAACCAGGTCTGGCAGCTGGACTTCTGCGAGTTCGAGACCACCACCGGAGGGACGTGGCCACTGGCGGGGTGTCGGGACTACTGGTCCAAGTACGAGCACCCGTTCCACGTGTCACCGACCGCGAACCAACACGACGCGATCGACGCCATCGAGCTCGCCTTGGCCGACTACGAGGCGATGTTCGGTCACCCGATGGTCGATGACTGCCCCATCAACGAGCAGGCTGGCGAGCTGCTGCCGGTCGTCACGATCGTCACCGACAACGGCGGACCGTTCCGCTCCTTGCGGTTCGAGGCGTTCATCCAACAGCACCCCGAGCTTCACCACGTCTGCACAAGGGTTCGCACGCCGGGCCAGAACGGCTCACGCGAACGCGGGTTCGGCACGTTGAAGTACGAGCGCCTGTAGATCGACGAGATCGACGACGCCGTCATGCTCGCCAAGCACGCCGAGGAGTACCGGCTCGAGTACAACAGCGTCAGACCACACGACGCCATCGCATGGAACCGGCCCGAACAGGTGCACCTAGGCCTGGCCGACCCGACCACCCCGACCTTTCCCCCCAAAGAACTCCTGCCAACTCCTTCACGCGGGACAGACTGACCATGACAAGCCAACGACACGGGTCCGTATTCACCCGACGCCAAGGGGTCCACTTTCAGCCGACGTTGACACCTAGGGCCACCCGCCAACCTCGTGCCGCGCGGCCGGGCAAGAGCGGCTTGCCCGGAGCGAGCAGCATCGGTTGAGGGCGTGTGGCCACGCGTCCCCCTCCTAGGCTGGTGGCACCGGGCCAGGAGACCCGCTGAAGGTCCGGAACGCATCGCTCTCGTGCATCACTCAAGAAGATGTGCTGCACGTGCCACTCGTTAGGAGTCCTGGAATGCCCAACCGCCTGGCCGGAGCCCTCAGCCCCTACTTGCGCCAGCACCAGGACAACCCGGTCGATTGGTGGGAGTGGTCACCGGAGGCCTTCGCCGAGGCCCGCCGCCGCGACGTCCCGGTGCTGCTGTCCATCGGGTATGCCGCCTGCCATTGGTGCCATGTCATGGCCCACGAGTCGTTCGAGGACCCAGAAGTGGCGCGGGCGCTGAACGCTGACTTCGTTTCGGTCAAGGTCGACCGTGAGGAGCGGCCCGACGTCGACTCGGTCTATATGGCGGCGACGCTGGCCCTCACCGGCCAGGGCGGCTGGCCGATGACTGTGCTCATGACGGCCGACGGCGAGCCGTTCTGGTGCGGCACCTATCTGCCGAAGGGCCAGTTGGTCGGGTTGATCGAGGCCGCGTCCGCGGCCTGGACCGAGCGCCGCGACGAAGTGCTCGCCAGCGGCGCGCACATCACCGAGGCGGTGCGCTCCGCCGTCGCGCCCGCCCCGCCCGAACCGATCACGCGGCATACCCTCGACGATGCGGCGACCCGGCTGGGACGGACCTTGGACGCGGTGCACGGCGGGTTCGGTCGTGCCCCGAAGTTCCCGCCGTCGATGGTGTTGGAGTTCCTGCTGCGCCACCACGCGCGCAGCGGTGCGGCCGATGCGCTCGGCATGGTGGTGGCGACCTGCAAGGCGATGGCCCGCGGCGGCATCTATGACCAGCTCGCCGGCGGCTTCGCCCGGTACGCCGTTGACGTCGCGTGGGTCGTGCCGCACTTCGAGAAGATGCTCTACGACAATGCGCTGCTTGCTCGGGTGTACCTGCACCTGTGGCGCGCATCGGGATCCGAGCTCGCTCGCCGGGTCGCACTGGAGACCGCGGGTTTCATCGTCGAGGAGTTGGGCACCGCGCAGGGCGGTTTCGCGAGCTCGCTCGACGCGGACACCGAAGGGGTCGAAGGACTGACCTATGTGTGGACTCCCGCGGAACTGATCGACGTCCTGGGCCCGGACGAGGGGGCCCGCGCGGCGCGGCAGTTCGACGTCACCGAGGCAGGCACCTTCGAGCACGGGCGCTCCACCCTGCAACTGCGTCACGACCCCGACGACCCGACCTGGTGGGCGGGCGTGCGGGAGCGGCTCCTGGCGCATCGACGGCTTCGACCACAGCCGGGCCGGGACGACAAGGTGGTCACGTCGTGGAACGGCCTGGCGATCGCGGCCCTCGCCGAGATCGGGGTCGCTCTCGAGGCGCCGCCCTTGGTGGCCGCCGCCGTGCGCGCCGCCGGTCTGCTGCTCGACACGCACCTCGTCGACGGCGGGCTGCGGCGGGCATCCATCGACGGGGTCATCGGTTCGGCCCCGGCCGTCGCCGACGACTACGGCAACCTCGCCGAGGGGCTGCTCGCGGTGCACCAAGCGACCGGGTCGGCCCGCTGGTTGCAGGCGGCCGGTGAGCTGCTCGACGACGCTATGGACATGTTCGGAGATGGGACCGGCGTCTTCTACGACACGGCTGCGACGAGCGAACACCTTGTCGCACGGCCACATTCGAGCGCAGACAACGCCGAGCCGTCCGGCCAGTCGTCGCTTGCGGGGGCCTTGCTCAGTTATGGCGCGCTGGTCGGCTCGACCCGCCATCTCGATGCGGCCGATGCCGCGCTGTCGGTCGCGGGGTCAGTTGCTGGGCGCGACCCGCGCTTCGGCGGGTGGAGCCTTGCCGTGGCTGAGGCGCGAGTCACCGGTCCGCTGCAGGTCGCGATCGTCGGGTCCGGGCCAGTCGCCGAGGCCATGCACCGGGTGGTGCTGGCCAGCGCCTCTCCCGGGATGGTCCACGTCATCGGCGACCCCGACACCCCGGGAGTTCCGCTGTTGGCCGACCGGCCACTCGTGGACGGAGCGCCCGCGGCATACGTGTGTCGGGGTTTTGTCTGCGACCGTCCGCTGAGCACGCCCGAGGCCCTGCAGGAGGCACTGTCCTGAGCGACTCCGGGCCCTCGCCGCTTTCGGGGTGAGCGAACCAGGGCCGGGCCCTCATGCCCACACCCCCAGGACGCTCCCGCCGATGCGGATCACGAAAGCCGACACGACGACCACGAAGACCCCGCGCACGAAGCGACTACCCAATCGCACCGCGGTCCGCGCACCGAGGTAACCACCGACGAGGTTGGCGGCGCCGACAGCCAGCCCGGTCGCCCACAGCACCTGACCCTGCGGCACGAAGACCGTCAGCGCCCCGAGATTCGTCGCGAAGTTGGCGATCTTGGCCTTGGCGCTGGCCTGCAGGAACGCATAGCCGAGCCACCCGACGAGCGCGAAGACGAGAAACGACCCGGTCCCCGGCCCGAGCGCCCCGTCGTATGCGCCGATGGTGACACCCACGAGGACGGCATACGAGGTATGCCGCGTGCCCGAGTGCCGCAACTCGGTGACCGACCCCAGGTCGGGCTTGAGCAGCGTGTAGGCCCCGACGACGATCAGGAGCACGAGGATGATCGGGTTGAACGCCGACTTGGGGATGTGCAGGCCGACGAACGCTCCCCCCACAGCGCCGAGGAAGGCCGCCGCTGCCATCGGCAGGGCGGTTCGCAGGTCGGGGCGCACGCGGCGGTGGTAGGTCAGTGCGCTGACCGAGGTCCCGCAGATCGAGCCGAGTTTGTTGGTCGCCAGCAACTGTGCGGGGCTCGCATCAGGCAGGCCGAGCAGCAGGGCCGGAAGCTGGATCAGGCCACCACCGCCGACGACCGCGTCCACCCAGCCGGCGAGCAGTCCCGCCGCGCACAGCAGCACCAGGACCGTCGGGCTGTCCGGCATCAGTGCTCGCTGGCCGCTGGATCGCCGAACGACCAGGTGGAGACGATGTCGGCGACGAACATCGCCTCGACCGCTGGCAAGTATGACGCCTGCGCACCTCCACGATCGGCCAGGCTCACGCTCCGCGGACCTCGCGGCATACCTGCTGGACGGCCTCAGCGACGGCGACCTCGCGGCGCTCGCCAGAGCGGCGGTCCTTGATCTCGACCACGCCGTCGGCCAGGCCGCGTCCGACGACGACGATCGTCGGCACGCCGATGAGCTCGGAGTCCTTGAACTTCACCCCCGGTGACACCCCGCGGCGGTCGTCGAGAATGACCTCCAGGTCCTCGGCGGCCAGCTCACGGCTGAGCGTCTCGGCGGCTACGAGAATGGCGTCATCCTTGCCGGTGGCCACGATGTGCACGTCGGCGGGCGAGATCTCGCGCGGCCAGATCAGCCCGGCCGCGTCGTGGTTGCCCTCGGCTACGCAGGCGACCGCACGCGACACCCCGATGCCGTAGGACCCCATGACGACGGTGACGAGCCGTCCCGACTCGTCCAGAACCTTGAGGTCGAGCGCTGCGGCGTACTTGCGCCCGAGCTGGAAGATGTGGCCCATTTCGATTCCGCGTGCCGTCTGCAGCCCCTCCCCCTGGCCGCACGACGGGCAGGTGTCGCCCACGCGCACCTCGGCAGCCTCGATCGTGCCGTCGGAGCGGAAGTCACGCCCGGCGACAAGACCGATGACGTGCTGGCCGGGCAGGTTTGCACCTGTCACCCACGCGGTGCCCTCGGACACCCGGGGGTCGGTGAGATAGCGGATGCCGGTCGCGGACGGCTGCTCCGGGTCGGCGCCGAGCGCCTGCGGGCCGATATACCCCCGCACCAGTGCTGGGTGTTTGTCGAATTCGGCCTCGTCGAAGGCAAGCACGGTGGCGGGCTCGACCTGCGCGCCCAGACGCTTCTCGTCGACCTCCCGGTCGCCGGGCAGGCCGATGACGAGCGGCTCGCGCCGGCCGTCGGGGTAGCCCAGCAGGACGACGACGTTCTTGAGGGTGTCGGCAGCAGTCCATGGACGGTCGGCGCGTGGGTGGGCGGCGTTGACGAAGTCGACGAGGGTCTCGATCGTCGGCGTCCCCAGGGTGTCGATGACCTGGGCGGGCGGCATCGCATCGATCGCGCTTGACGGGAGGGCGGCCGCAACCGGGACCTTGACGGCCTCGACGTTCGCGGAGTAGCCGCAGTGAGCGCACCGGACATAGGTGTCTTCGCCGTTCTCGGCAGTGGCGAGGAACTCCTCGCTCTTGCTGCCACCCATCGCGCCGGCCATCGCCTGGACGATGACGTAGTGGAAGCCGAGCCGGTCGAAGATCCTCACGTAGGCGTCCCGGTGGGCGTCATAGGACTTGGCCAGTCCGGCTTCGTCGACGTCGAAAGAATAGGAGTCCTTCATGACAAACTCTCGCCCACGCAGGAGTCCGGCGCGCGGGCGGGCCTCGTCGCGGTACTTGGTCTGGATCTGATAGAGGCTGATCGGCAGGTCCTTGTAGGAACTGAAGAGGTCCTTGACCGCGAGGGTGAACAACTCCTCGTGGGTGGGGCCGAGCAGGTAGTCGGCGCCCTTGCGGTCGGTGAGCCGGAAGATGCCGTCGCCGTATTCGACCCAGCGCCCGGTCGCCTCGAAGGGCTCCTTAGGCAGCAGCGCCGGGAAGAGCAGCTCTTGGCTGATCCGATCCATCTCCTCGCGGACGATGCCCTCGACGTTGCGCAGAACCCGCAGACCCAACGGCAGCCAGGTGTAGATCCCCGGGCTGACCCGGCGGATGTAGCCGGCTCGCACGAGCAGACGGTGGCTGGGTACCTCGGCGTCGGCCGGATCCTCGCGCAGGGTTCGCAGGAACAGCTGGGACATGCGCAGGACGCTCACGGTCTCTCCTTCAGCGGGTGCCCCGGCAGGATATCGGCACGTATGCCGCCCGCTCCGGATGTCTCAGCGCGGCTCGGCCATGGCGGTGAGCGCGTGGGCTGCCTCGACCATAGCGGGTCCATACCAGGTGAGCAGGCGCCCACTGACGAGTTCAGTTCGGACGTTGTGAAATGCCTCCGGGCCGTCATCGCCGGCGAAGGGATACGGCTCGTCGGGAAGCAGGACCCTGTCGATGTCGGCGCGGTCGATCTCATCCAGTTCCACTCTGGGGTAACGATCCTCGTGAGTGTCAAAGGCGTTCTCCAGGCCGACGCGGCGCAGGAGGTCGCCGGTGTAGGTGGACTGGCCGACCACCATCCAAGGATCCCGCCAGATCGGTACGGCGACCTTCGCGCGGACCTTCGGGGTCGGCCTTGACCAGAGGCGGCGGGCCGCGACGAGCCAATCGGGGATGGGCCAGTTCAGGGCCTCGACGAAGAGTCGGTCCATCGAGGCCAACGCCTGCGGAACAGTCTCAATCACAGTGACCCACACGTGAACACCCGCGTCACGGAGCCGTCGCACGTCCAGCTCACGGTTCTCCTCTTTGTTGGCCAACACCAGGTCCGGCGCGAGGGCGACTATCGCGCGGCAGTCCGGATTCTTCGTGCCCCGGACGCGGGTGACGCTCAGATCAGCCGGGTGGGTGCACCAGTCCGTCACGCCCACCAACGAATCCCGATGTGTCGCCGCCACGGCTTCTGTCAACGAGGGGACCAGGGACACGATCCGCCTCACGTTGGGGCCGATGTCGACCGAGCTACCCATGTCGTCAGCGAGCCGCATCTCGAGATCCTTCCTGCACCGGGACCTTCTCATCGTGCCCGATCGGCGGCACCCCGCTGGCCCTCGAACACGGCTGGCCCTCGAACACGGCTGGCCTGCGAAACGTTGAGGCATTGCCTCGCCACGCGAGGCAATGCCTCAACGTCGGATCTGATGCCGCCTGGCCTGGCGGGGCGGCGCGGGTGGCAGGTGACGGCTAGATGATGCTCGACAGGGCGTTCAGCGCGCCGTAGCGCCGGTGTGGATCGCCACAGCGTCGAGGGTGCCGACGTCGGCGGTGAACCATCCATCGGCCGTGACCGTCAGCGTCGGGCCGGTGCACCGTCCGTCGACGAGAGCGCCGTGCACGACGTCGCAGTAGCTGCCCGGCGGCATCCGGGTCTGGAAGGAGCGGCCGGTCAGCGGCGTCGTCGAATTGTTGACGACGACGAAGCCGCGGTCTCCTCGGGCGAAGGCGACGGCGTTGGCCCCGTCGTCCCACCACAGATCCACCCCAGTCCCCTTAACGACGTTATGAAAGCCGACCATGCCTTCGATGGACTGCCAACGGTGCTCGCACACCCAGCCGTCCGATCCGCAGGTCGTCGCCTTCGTCGTGCCGCGTGGGTCCGTCTCGGGCGGACCGGCGTCTGGGTTGGTGAACTCGTAGGACGACATGACCGTCGGCTCGCCATAGGGCCAGGCCAGCATGAAGACGTTGGCCAGCGCATACAGGCGCGGCTGTTTGAAGGTGAGGACCTGGGCTCCCCCGTGCCGTTGCGTGTCGTGATTGTCGAGGAAGACTCGCGCCACGGTGCCGTTCACCCCCCCGGCGAGATTGCGCAGGCTCGCGATCCGCCCCCACTGCAGCGCCGACCCGATCTCATCGCCGTAGCTGAAGACGAGCACCTTCCCACTTCCGGTGTATTCGTTCATCGAGATCGGCTCGCCACCCTTGTCGATCACCTCGTAGTAGCGCTCGACGGGCTTGGACAGCCGTCCCATGATTGCCCCGACGTCCTCGGCCGACACGTGTTTGACCGCATCGACTCGGAAGCCGTCGACTCCCAGCGCGATGAGATCGTCGAGGTATGCCGCGATCCGCCCCCGCACATAGTCCGATCCGGTGGCGAGGTCCGCGAGGTTCACCAGCTCACACGTCTGCACCTGGGCCCGGTTCTGATAGTCGCGGACGTCGTCGCCCTCGGTGAGTCCACAGTGGTGGAAATCCTGCGACTGATAGATCCCCGGGTAGTCGTAATGGCTCCATGCCGACCCGGCCCACCCGACCCCGGAGTCCCCGCCGGCCATGTGGTTGATGACCGCGTCGGCATAGATCTTCACCCCGACCGCGTGACAGGCCGTCACCATCGCAGCGAACATCGCCCGGTCGCCCCGCCGAGAGGAGATCTGATAGCTGACGGGCTGATAGTCGACCCACCACGGGTTGTTGGCGACCTGAGCATGTTCCTGGGCCGGCGAGAGTTGCACTCCGGCATAGCCGACCTTCGCCAGCCGTGGACACTCGGCGGCGACCGACGCCCAGTTCCACTGAAAGAGGTTGACGATCGTGTCGCGCGGCAGATCCGCCGAAGCTTTCGCTTCGCTGGGAGCAGGACCGGTCGTGCACGCCGCGACCAGGGTCGAGCAGCCCAGGACCGCGACGGCCAAGACCGCCACAGCGCCGCGGCGCGCGGCATACCGGCGGGGTTGAGGGCGGCGCATGGGCATGGCTCGAGGCTACCTTTGGCGGGCCAGGGTCCTAGAGCAGAACCGTCGAGAAGGTGCCGACCTGCTCGAATCCGAGGGCGGCATATGTCGCCCTGGCCGGCAGGTTGAAGTGGTTGACATAGAGGGTCGCCATGGGCGCGATGTCGCGTAGCACCGCGCTGGTCACGGCCGCCATCAGCGGCGCAGCCAGGCCCTGACCTCGCAGTGCCGGGGCCAGCCAGACACCCTGGATCTGAGCCGCGCCCACGCCGACCGAGCCGACGTCTCCCTTGAAGAGGACTCGGCCGTCCTGCTCCCAGATGAACGTGCGTCCGGCTCGGATGAGCCCGCCGACGACCGAGCGATAGGACGCCGACGATGACCCGGCGTAGGGCGGGTAGCCGATCTCCTCAGTGAACATCGCCGCCGCGGCCGGCAGGACGATGTCGATCTCATCGTTGCGGGCCAGACGCACCCGCAGGTCGGGGGTGATTCCCCAGGCCAGCGGGTCGGTTCGTGTCGCCAGCAGCGGCTGATCACGACGGATGGTCCGGGGCGGGCCCCACCCGGGTGCCAGCCGTGACCAGAGGCCGGCGACCTGATCGGTCGGGCCGAAGATCGAGGCGCATTGGCGGCGCCACCTTCGGACCTTGTGCGCGATCGCCTCGATCGCGTCGTCGTCACAGCCGACTGGGACGAGGTTGGCCGAGGCCCAGGCGATTGCCCGCAACCGGCCGTCGGCCCCCACCACCCCGAGCACCGAGCCGGGCATGGCATACAGGGCGCCCTCGTCGATGCGGGCCGCGACGAAACAACTCTCGACCGGGTTGCGGGCGCACACTGTGAGCGCCTCGTCACGGTCGTCCGGCGTGAGGGCGCGCACGGCCCACTGGGTGCGCAGCACGGCCCCAAGCGTGCCATGCCGGAGGCTCGTCTGCCGGTTGATGCCCGGTCAGCGCGCCGTCTCCAAGGACAGAAGGGGATCCCCGCGCGGGTCGAACCGGCCCGGGACCTCCGACCACGGAGCGAACACCGTCGCGGCGGCCAACGCCATCGCCATCGCAACGCCGGCCATGAGCAGGCAGCCGACAAGGAACCGAAGCGAGGTGAAACGGCTGCCGAAGGGATCGCCGTCGGCAGAGGCGACGAAGACTAGGGCCGACGTCCCCAGCAGCACCAGCGAGACCGTCGCCCGCCGCAGCCACCGGGGGCGCTGACCCGCCAGGACCGCCCCCGCGAGGATCGTCAAGGGCAACAGCAGCGCCCCCGCTCCCATGAACGTCCCGAGACCCAGGCCAGCGGCAAGTCGCCACCATCGACTCCGTCCATCCCGACGCGCCGCACTCACCAGGCCCACGGACCCCCCAGCGACCAGGAAAGCTGCGGCTATGAAGAGAGTTCCGGAGACAGTGGGTTCCGGCGGATCGGCCAGCAACAGCATCGCGGCCCGGGCCACCACGGCGAGTGCCAGACCCGCCGCGGCACCCATCGCGGTCGCGAGGATCACCACTGCACCGGCAGGCACGCCAACCGCGCCCCAGCGGTTCCCGTGATCGGATCGGTCGGCTGGGCATGGATGACAACGGAGCGGGCCGCGGCGGTCGGCGCGAACGGTACGTGTGACACGGCCCTGCCCTCGCCGGCTCCGACAACCGTGAAGTCGAGCCAGATCTCGGTGGCCGCGTCGATGACGACAGGCAGACCTTGTTCCTTCGTGTGGTTGTAGTGGCCGAGGGCGGCCGCTCCGTCGCCGGCCCGGCAGACCCCTTCGTGTAGGTGGGCGCCATAGGTGTGCCCGAGCGCTGCTGCGCCGATTCCGTGGACGGTCAGCACCGTCGTGGTCTTGTCGCCCTGTCTCGTAAGGGCGACCTGGGCGCGGGCAGAGTCGAAGGGGGAAGAAACCGCCGGCTGAAGATCGGCCAGTGGCCCTCGGGTGACCAGCGCTGCCGCGCCCCAGGCAACAGGTGCAGCCATCACGAGCATGACGGCGCCGCCGACAACGGCGCGGGACGAGCGGACCGAAGAGCGGACCGAAGAGCGGGCGGACGAGCGGGCGGACCCGCGGGCGGACGAGCGATTCATGAGGATCTCCCTGTCAGGTTGCGAGCGACTCGACTCCACGGACTCCGGCAGCGAACCGCGTGGAGATAACCGGTTCGACGGACAGGTACCCGCCCCGGGGGACACCATGGCGGTGACGCGAATCTCACACGCAGGTGCTGTCACCCGGTGAGGGCATGCGTTCGTCTGTCGAGTCAATGGAGACTGTCATTCCCGCTCCGGGGCATTCGCACAGCCAAACCCGCGGGCACGAGCCCGACGGGCTGGTGGTCGCGCTCTTCCGCACCGAGGCTGCTCGACTGGTGGGGCTGGCGCGCTTCTTCGTCCAGGACCGGACCGCTGCAGAGGATCTCGTCCAGGAGGCCTTCATCCGGCTCTCCCGATCGCTCGGCCGCATTGACGACGAGACCAAGGCGGCGGCATACCTGCGCTCGATCGTCGTCAATCTCGCCCGCGATCACAACCGCCGCGGCTTGATGTCCTTCCGGCACCGGCCCCCCGCCAGGTCGCCGGAGCCTTCTGCCGAACACCACGTGACGCAGAACGAGAGCCGGGCCGAGGTTGTCGGGGCGCTGCAGCGGCTGCCGCTGCGCCAGCGAGACTGTCTGGTGCTGCGCTACTACCTCGACCTGTCCGTCGACGAGATCGCCGAGACCCTCGGGATCGGGCGCAACTCGGTCAAGACCCACCTGCAACGTGGGCTGCGGGCCATGGAAGCCTCATTGGAGGGACGACAATGAGCATGATCGAAGACCGGCTGCGTGAGGCGCTCGCCGACCCGGTCGGCGCCGTCGGGAGCCGGCCCTCCCCGGATCTGTTCGAACGGGTCGCCTTGTCGATCGCGGACGATCTGGAACGCCGACGTCGCCGCCGCTGGCTCACCCTCTGGTGGGTCTCGGCGGGCTTCGCGGCAACCGCCGCCATCGCCATCTTCACTCCCCGCGACGAGAAAGGCCTGCACATGCCCTGGTGGATCCTCGAGGTGGCGACGACCGCCGTGCTTGTCGCGATCGCGGTGTGGTTGGGGCCGTTCATCAAGCGCTTCGGCCGGGCGTACGCGGCTGACGTCTTCCACGACAATCCGCTGACCGGCAAGAGCTACATCGTGCTCACCGATATCGTCTACTACCTGATCTTCACGGCCTACATCCTCTTTACGGTGCGGGTGGAGGGCTATGAGCGCAACGGCTGGTATGCCGTCGACGCGACCGCCGCGCAGCTACAGGAAGAACTCGCCAAGATCGGCGGGATCCTGCTCATCATCGGGGCACTGCATGGCCTCAACATCGTGCTCATGCCCCTGCTCGGGCGAATCTTCTCGCTCAACCGGCGCGTGGACTGACGGGAAGGCCAGGCGCCCTAGCCGACCGTGACGGTGGGGCCGGTAGGACCGGTGGGGCCGGTGGGGCCGGAGGCGCCAGGGGCCGGCACGTCCGAGCCGGGTTCGGCATCCGCAGGCTCGCCCATCTCCTCGGCCAAACGCATCGCCTCCTCGATGAGAGTCTCGACGATCTGGCTCTCGGGGACCGTCTTGATCACCTGACCCTTGACGAAGATCTGCCCCTTTCCGTTGCCCGATGCGACCCCGAGGTCGGCCTCACGAGCCTCTCCCGGTCCGTTGACGACGCAGCCCATCACCGCGACCCGCAGAGGGACGGTCAATCCCTCCAGACCGGCGGTCACCTGGTCGGCGAGGGTGTAGACGTCGACCTGAGCGCGGCCGCAGGACGGGCACGACACAATCTCGAGCTTGCGCGGCCTCAGACCGAGCGACTGCAGGATCTGGTTGCCGACCTTGACCTCCTCGATCGGAGGCGCCGACAGCGAGACCCGGATCGTGTCGCCGATCCCCCGCGACAGCAGCGCCCCGAAGGCCACGGCCGACTTGATGGTGCCCTGGAAGGCCGGCCCCGCCTCGGTCACCCCGAGATGCAGGGGCCAGTCGCCGCGCTGCGCAAGCAACTCGTATGCCGTGATCATGATGACCGGGTCGTTGTGCTTGACCGAGATCTTGAAATCGTGGAAGTCGTGCTCTTCAAACAGGCCGGCTTCCCAGACGGCCGACTCGACCAGCGCTTCTGGTGTGGCCTTGCCATATTTCTCGAGCAGCCGCTTGTCGAGGCTGCCGGCGTTGACGCCGATCCGGATGGAAACCCCGGCGGCCTTGGCCCGCCGCGCGATCTCGCCCACCTGGTCGTCGAACTGACGGATGTTGCCGGGGTTGACCCGCACCGCCGCGCAGCCGGCATCTATCGCGGCATACACATATTTCGGCTGGAAGTGGATGTCGGCGATCACCGGGATCTGACTCTTGCGGGCGATCTCGGGCAGCGCGTCGGCGTCGTCTTGGCTCGGACAGGCCACCCTGACGATGTCGCAGCCGGCGGCGGTGAGCTCGGCGATCTGCTGGAGGGTCGCGTTGACGTCGGCCGTCAGCGTCGTGCACATCGACTGCACCGAGATCGGCGCGTCCCCGCCGACCGCGATCCGGCCCACCTGGATCTTGCGCGTGGGACGCCGCGGCGCGACGACGGGCTGGGCTGACGGGATCGACGGCATACCGAGAGCGACGGACATGCCCCCCATTCTCCCCCAGGGCAGCGCTGGGCTCAGCCGCGACGCAGGACGGCGACGAGGAAGTCGGAGTCCGGGGTGTATGGGCGCAGGTCCCAGGTGGCCAGCAGCAGGTCCTCCTGGAAGCCGACCGTCGCGGCGTCGCGGCGGAACTCCTCGACCGCATACCCGCGGTCGGTGCCGAAGCCGATAACCGCGCGGCCGCCAGGCGCGAGGTGTTGCAGCAGCCGGTCGATCACGTCCCGGCGGGTCGAGGGCGCGACAAATGTGACGACGTTGCCGGCACAGACGACCGCGTCAAAAGGCTCCGGTATGCCGTGCGCCGGCAGGTCCAGTGTCGAGAGGTCCCCGACGAGCCACGTCGGTCCGGGATAGTCCTGCCGCGCGGCGGCGATGAGCACGGGGTCAATGTCGACGCCGACGACCGTGTGTCCGGCAGCGTGCAGGTGAGCCCCGATCCGCCCCGGGCCGCACCCGGCATCGAGCACTCTCGAGCCTCTCTCAAGCATCGCGTCGAGCGTCCTGGCCTCACCGACGATGTCGACCCCGTCTGCCGCCAGGCGACGGAACCGGGCGACGTACCAATCGGAGTGGCCCGCGTCGGCGGCGATCTTCCGCTCCCACAGGGTCGGCTCGCGGTCCGGGGCGCTCACCGGACCTCGATCCCCTCGGCCCGCATGGCCGCTTTGACCTGCGCCACGGTGAGATCCCCGAAGTGGAAGACACTGGCCGCGAGCACAGCGTCGGCGCCGGCCCGCACCGCCGGCGCGAAATGCTCGACCCGGCCCGCGCCTCCCGAGGCGATGACCGGGATGCTGACGGCGGCCCGCACGGCGGCGATGAGCTCGAGGTCGAAGCCGTCCTTCGTGCCGTCGGCGTCCATCGAATTCAGCAGGATCTCGCCGGCGCCCAGCGCCTGGGCGCGGGCACACCAGTCGATCGCGTCCAGGTCGACCGCCACCCGCCCACCATGCGTGGTCATGACGAAATCGCTTGTCGCACGGCCGTGTTCGTCACGGCGGCGGCGCACATCGGCGGACAGCACGAGCACCTGGGCGCCGAAACGATCGGCGATGTCGCTGATGAGCTCCGGGCGGGCGAGGGCCGCGGTGTTCACGCCCACCTTGTCGGCGCCGGCGCGCAGCAGTCGGTCGACGTCATCGACGGCGCGCACTCCCCCGCCGACCGTCAGCGGGATGAAGACCTGCTCGGCGGTGCGACGCACGACGTCATAGGTGGTCTCGCGGTCACCGCTGCTCGCGGTGACGTCCAGGAAGGTCAGCTCGTCGACACCCTGAGCGTCATAGGCCGTCGCCAGCTCCACCGGGTCGCCCGCGTCGCGCAGGTTCTCGAAGTTGACGCCCTTGACAACCCGGCCGGCATCGACGTCGAGGCACGCGATCACTCTGATGGCAACATTCACTTGGCCAATGTAGTTGGCCGGCCGTGGCAATGGGCCGTGGCCGGGGGCCGTGCGAGTGGGTCGTTGCAGTGGGCCGCCGCCTCAGGCCAGGTGTTCGGTCCGGTTGACGGTCGGCACCGAGACGTGACCGTCGGGCCAGAGCTCGACGACGCTGACCGACGCAGGCTCGGTCTGCAGGGCCCAGAATCGCTCCGGTGCCAGTTGCAACACGTGGCTGAGCACGCAGAGGATCGGCACCCGGCTGGTCACGACCACGACAGTGCCCGGTGCGTCCGCGGCACGGGCCATCGCCCCGAGCACCCTGGAGAGCACCTCTGATCGTGACTCACCCCCTGGCGGCGAATATCCCGCGTCCAGGCGCATGCGGGCGAGCTTGGCGGGGTGCCGCTGGTGGATTTGCGCGAGGGTGAGCCCGTCCCAGTCGCCGAAGGCCCGCTCGTCCCAGTCCGCGTCGACGGTGGGCTGGACGCCGAGCGTGTCGCCGATCGGCGCGCCGGTCATCCGCACCCGCTGCAGTGACGAGGTGATCAGCCGCACTGGCGGGTCACCGAGCAGGGTGGGCACCAGGGCGGCCGCCGCGGCCGCCTGCCTGAGCCCCTGCTCGTTGAGGGCCGGATCGGCTCCGCCCCGTCCGTCCAGGCGGCCGCTCACGGTGAAGTCGGTCACCCCGTGGCGCACGAGAATGATCCGGGTCCCGCCGTCCAGAGCTGCGTTGGTGCCGGAGTCCATCCGGGCCACGGCTCGCTTGTCCACGATCGCAACGGCGGGCTTGTCCACGATCGCACCGGCGGGCTCGGGCTCGAGCTGCGTCGAGGCGGGCTCACGGTCGATGATCCGCCCGTCCATCCCGGCGTTCGAGAGGGCGTCTGCGGCCTTGTTCTCCTCGCGCGGGATCCACGTCCAGCGCACCCGGCCACCGCCTGCGGTGATGGCCCGCACGAGCTCCTGCGCCTGCGTCGACAGCCGTCTCATGTCCTCGTGCTTGATCTTCCAACGACCGGCCATCTGTTCCACGACGAGCTTGGAGTCCATCCGCACCTCGACGTCAGCACCGGGCTCCAGCCGCAGCGCGGCCTCCAATCCGGCGATCAGACCGGCATACTCCGCGACGTTGTTGCTGGCTTTCCCCAACGGCGCCGCGCGCTCGATCAGCACCACACCGGTGCCGGCATCCCGCACGAGGGCGCCATAACCGGCCACTCCCGGGTTGCCGCGTGATCCGCCGTCGGCTTCAACGATCAGCGCTGCGCCCACTGGTCCTGCCGCCGTCTCACAGACCGGACTCGGCGGTGCGCACGAGGATCCGGCGGCACTCCTCGCAGCGCAGGACTTCGTCGGCGGCCGCGTTCTTCAGGTTCGACAGGTCCACCTGGTTGAGCTCCAGCCGACAGCCGGTGCACCGGCGTTGGGTGAGCTCGGCCGCACCGATCCCACCGCTGCCGGCCCGGATCTTGTCATAGAGTGCCAACAGCTCGGCCCCGATGTCGGGAGCCACGAGCGACCGACGGCTCGCCACCTCGGTCGCTTCCGCGTCGATCACCTCGAACGCACCGGTCTGTTCCCCGACGGCCTCGGCAAGCAGCGAGTCCAGCTCGACCCGGCTCGCCTCGTGCCGGGCGACGTCGGCGGCCAGCGTCTCGGCCCGCTCCATCACCTCGAGCTCGAGGTCCTCAAGATCGCCCTGTCGGCGGGCCAGCGAAACCAACTCATGCTGCAGAGCGAGCAGGTCCTTCGGCGAACCGGTGCCGGAGTCAAGGCGCTGCTGGTTGCGAGCGGCCCGGTCCCGCACCAGTTGCACGTCCGCCTCGGCCTTGTCGACGTCACGCTGGATGTCGGACAGGGCCGTGCGGGCCAGGGCAAGTTCACGATCGAGGACCGCCGACCGCTGACGCAGCTCCTTGAGCCGCGCATGCGACGGATGCGCCGAGCGCGCGTGGGCGAGCTGGTCCAGGCGGGTGTCGAGCCCCTGTAGCTCCACGAGCCTGGCCTGCTGAGCGGGCTGGGCTTTCAGCGTGCACCTCCGTCGGCGTTCACACCGACGAGGAAGTCCCATGGATCGGTGCGGGCGATCGAGATCGAAGTCTCCACCGTAGTGCCCAGCGGTCCGAGGGCTGCGATGAGCCGCTCGGCGGCGCGGCTCAACCAGAGCCACTCGGTCGCCCAATGTCCGGCGTCGACCAGATACGGGGGGCCGAAAGACGACTCCTCGCGGGCCTCCAACGCCGGGTGATGACGCAGGTCAGCGGTCACATAGACGTCGACGCCGGCCCGGCGGACCGCGTCGAACAGCCCGTCTCCGGAACCACCGAGGACGGCGACACGGCATACCCGGGCGCCCGGGTCTCCGGCGACTCGGACCCCGACATTCGTCGCCGGCAAGGCCGCGGCAAGCCTCTCGGCGAACTCGCGCAGCGTGACCGGCGTCGCCAGGCGGCCCACCCGGCCGAGCCCCTGACCCTGCTCGACGGTCAAGACGTCGATGTCGGTGAGCCCGCAGGCGCTGGCAAGGGCGTCGCACACCCCAGGGTCGGCGACGTCGGCGTTGGTGTGGGCGCAGAGGATCGCGAGATCGGCGACGACAGCCCGGGTCACTGCGCGACCCTTTGCGGTCGTTGTCGCGACGGAGTGGACCCCCCGCAACAGCAGTGGATGGTGGGTGATCAGCACGTCGGCGCCCTCTGCGATCGCCTCCTCGATGACCGGCAGCGCCGGGTCGACCGCGAATCGCACGTGGCGGACCGGCTGGTCGAGGTCGCCGGTGACGAGCCCGACCCGATCCCACGACATCGCGGTCTCCGGCGGGAACAGCAGGTCAGCGGCCGCGACGATGTCGCGCAAGGTGACTCCCATGTGGGCCCGGCCGGGCTCGAACCGACGACACCCGCGGTGTAAACGCGGTGCTCTACCACCTGAGCTACAGGCCCTGCGGTATGCCGTGCGGCATACCGGGGGTCATTGTGTCACTGGACGCAGCCCGGCCCAGCTGCGCATGTCCCAGGCAGCGCGCGGCGGCGGCTCGGTCACCGGAGCGGGACCGTCGAGGAAGGCCAGCGCCGCGACGACGATGGCTTCCGTGCCGGTCCGCAGCGTCGGCTGCATATCGGGGGCGAAATCGGGGCTGTGGTTGGGCACCACCGTGCTGTCGGCGGCGAATCCGCCCAGACCCCAATACGTGTAGGGCGTGCCGAAAGCGTCCGGGATGACGCTGAAGTCCTCACTTGTGGGGACTGGGTCCAGCTCCAAGACCCGGTCGGCCCCGAAGTGTTCCTCGAACGCGGCGCGCACGCGGGCCGTGACATGCGGGTCGTTGAAGGTGAGCGGATAGCGTTCGTAATAGTCGAACTGGGGCGGCACCGGCGATCCCGCAGCCGCACATTCACCCCTGACGATGCGCTCGACGGCGGCCACCAGCGCGGCGCGGACCTCGGAGCGATAAGCCCGCACATTGATCAGCAGGGTCGCCCGGCTGGGCAGGACATTGCTCTTCTGCCCGGCCTGCACGCTGCCGACGGTGACAACCCCGAACTCACCAGGAGCGAGCTCGCGGGCGACGATCGCCTGCAGGTGCATCACCACGGCAGCGGCCAGGACCACCGCGTCCACGCCCAGGTGTGGCATCGCCCCGTGCGATCCCCTGCCGTAGAGGGTGATCCTGATGGAGTCACCCTCGGAGAGCACCGGGCCCGACCCAACGGCCACCTGGCCCGCTGCAGGGGTGTCGAAGATGTGTTGGGCAAACGCCACATCGGGTCGGGGGATCCTCGAGACAAGGCCGTCGGCAACCATGGCCCTGGCCCCCTCGGCCGTCTCCTGACCAGGCTGGAAGAGCGCGACGACCGTGCCCTGCCACTCGCTCTGGGTGTCGGCGAGCAACTGCGCGGCACCGAGGGCACAGGTGACGTTTACGTCGTGACCGCAGGCATGCATCACCCCGACAGTGACGCCCGTGCGGTCGGTCGCCGTGCGCTGGGAGGCATACGACAGACCCGTCGTCTCGACGATCGGAAGGGCATCGATGTCAGCGCGGAAGAGCACCGTCGGCCCTGGCCCGTTGGCGAGCAACCCGACCACTCCACCCCCCAGCCGGTGCACGACATACCCCAGCGAGCGCAATCTCCGGGCGATCTCGCCGGTCGTCTCCACCTCGTCCATCGACAGCTCAGGGTGCGCATGCAGGTAGACGTACAGCTGCTCCTGCCAATCCTGGGTATCGTCCAGATCCGCCAGGACCTGGGTCGCTCTGGACATGATCCCTCCTTCACCGGGGCGATCCGACGGGGTTCTCCCGCGGACGTCGACCGGGACGACCTTCGCGCTCAGCGTATTTCGCCTCGCCATCGGCTCCGTCCTGACGTGGCGCGTCTCACCGGCCGGCAGCACGGCGCAGCGCACTCGGACGGCAGCGAGCGCTTCGGGCTATCGCAGGGCTGCGAGCGCCGTCCGGTAGCCGCTGAAGTCACGCACCTGGCCAGGGCCGTTGAGCAGTCGCCACCGCACCACCCCGTCGCGGTCGAGCAGGAACGTGCCCCGGGACGCGTAGCCCACGTCCGGAAGGAAGACGCCGTAGCTGCGAGCCACCGCGCCGTGCGGCCAGAAGTCCGACAACAGCGGGAAGAAGTAGCCCTCTTGATCTGCCCACGCTCGCAGCGAATAGCTCGAGTCGCAGGAGATCGCCAGGACCTGGATGCCGTCGTGCTGGAAGTCTTCGAGCGTGTCACGGATTTCTCGCAGCTCACCTCGGCAGAGCCCCGAGAAGGCGAGCGGGAAGAACACGAGCGCGACATTGGGCCCACCCCGAAGTGCCGAGAGGGTGACCGGCTTGCCGAACTGGTCGGCCAACGCGAAGTCCGGAGCGAGGTCGCCGACCTCGGGAGCAGTGGCCATCAGGCGATTCTGCCAGGACCGCGAGCAGCACGGGCGCGGCCTTGTGCGGGCTGGTCCTCAGCGACGCTGGGTGCGGGGCGCAACGAGACGAAGCAGCGTCCAGTCCCGGCAGAGGTTGGCGCCTCCGGAGGGATGCAGCCCCGCGGCGACGGCCGCGTCCTCGATGTCGCTGGGCTCGACGTGGCCGTGCTGGTCGGAGCGCGGGGTCGCGAGCACCAGGGTTCCGCGATCCACGAGATTGGTGAGCGCCTCGTCGAGGGTGTCGACGAGGTCGCCGTCGCCGTCTCGGAACCACACCAGGACCACATCGGCCCCATCGGCATAGGTGTCGTCCTCGAGCGGATGGCCGCTGAGCTCCTCGATGGCCTCGCGCAACGCATCGTCGGTGTCGTCGTCCCAGCCGAACTCCTGGACGATCTGACTCGCCTTGACACCGAGCTTGGCGAGCCCGGCACCGACTACCGCGGCTTCGGCCTGCCCGTGCACCGCCAACTCCCCTCTTCCTCGACACGCCGCCCGGGACGGGTCGGCACTCCCATGGCTAAGTCTGCCCGACGAAGGCCCTCTGCAGGTGTGGGAACGCTCACGTATGCCGCTGAGGTTCAGGCACGAACCGGACGGAGTGTGACCTAGGACTCATTCGGGTGCAGGATGGGTATATCCGCCACCCGCGCCCCCTACGCCGGCTAGACGCCAGCACCAAAGGAGCATCCCCGTGACAGGTCGCCGCCACACCGGACCGATCCTCAACGGCATACCGAGCCAACTGCCGGACACCGACCCTGAGGAGACCCAGGAATGGCTGGACTCGTTGCAGGGAGTGATCGACGATCAGGGCCGGACCCGGGCGCGCTATCTCATGCTGCAGATCCTCGCGCACGCCCGCGCTCAGCAGGTCGGGGTGCCCTCGCTCACGGCGACGGACTACATCAACACGATCCCGCCCGAACGCGAGCCGTGGTTTCCCGGCGACGAGGATCTTGAGCGGGCCTATCGCCGCTGGATCCGCTGGAACGCCGCGATCATGGTCCACCGGGCCCAACGGCCGGGGATAGGCGTCGGCGGTCACATCTCGTCCTATGCCTCGGCGGCAACCCTCTATGAGGTCGGGATGAACCACTTCTTCCGCGGCCAGGACCACCCCGGCGGGGGCGATCAGATCTTCTTCCAGGGGCACGCAGCCCCGGGCATGTATTCGCGGGCCTTCCTGGAGGGCGTGCTGGACGAGGACGACCTCGACGGCTTCCGGCAGGAGAAGTCGCACATCGTCAACGGGCGGATCCGGGCGCTGTCGTCCTATCCCCATCCTCGGCTCATGCCCGGTTTCTGGCAGTTCCCCACGGTGTCGATGGGCCTGGGCCCGATGAACGCCATCTATCAGGCCCAGTTCAACCGCTACCTGAGCAACCGCGGTATCAAGGACACCAGCCAGCAGCACGTCTGGGCCTTCCTCGGTGACGGCGAGATGGACGAGGTCGAGTCCCGCGGCGCGCTGCAGTGGGCGGCCAACGAAGAGCTGGACAACCTCACCTTCGTCGTCAACTGCAACCTGCAGCGGCTCGACGGCCCGGTGCGCGGCAACGGCAAGATCATCCAGGAGCTGGAGGCGTTCTTCCGCGGCGCGGGCTGGAACGTCATCAAGGTGGTCTGGGGGCGCGGCTGGGACCCGCTGCTGGCCGCCGACCGCGACGGCGCGCTGGCCAACATCATGAACCAGACCTCCGACGGCGACTATCAGACCTTCCGGGCCAACGACGGGAAGTACGTGCGGGAGAAGTTCTTCTGGCGCGACCCACGCACCCGCAAGATGGTCGACAACTGGACCGACGAGCAGATCTGGTCGCAACTGCGCCGCGGTGGCCATGACTACCGCAAGGTGTATGCCGCCTACCGTGCGGCGATGGAGCACACGGGTCAGCCAACGGTCATCCTGGCCAAGACGATCAAGGGCTTCACGCTGGGCTCTCATTTCGCCGGCCGCAACGCAACGCACCAGATGAAGAAGCTCACCCTCGAGGACCTCAAGGGCTTCCGCGACCTGCTTCGCATCCCGATCACCGATGCCCAGCTCGACGCCGACCCCTACCGCCCCCCCTATTTCCGTCCCGACCCGAGCGACCCGGCGCTCAACTACATGCTCGAGCGGCGCGCCGAACTCGGCGGCCCGATCCCGTCACGACGGGTCGTCCACGAGCCGCTTTCGCTGCCGGACGTCGACGCCTATGCGGCCACCCGCAAGGGATCGGGCAAGCAGGCCGTCGCCACCACGATGGCCTTCGTGCGTCTGCTCAAGGACCTGATGCGCGACAAGGAGTTCGGCCGGCGGATCGTTCCGATCATCCCCGACGAGGCGCGGACCTTCGGGATGGACTCGTTCTTCCCGACGATCAAGATCTACAACCCCAGCGGTCAGCGTTACACCCCCGTCGACCACGACCTGATGCTCGCCTATCGAGAGTCCGAGCAGGGCCAGATCCTGCACCTGGGAATCAACGAGGCCGGCTCCCTCGCGGCGTTCACCGCAGCCGGCACGGCATACAGCACGCACGGGCAGCCGATGATCCCGATCTATGTCTTCTATTCGATGTTCGGCTTCCAGCGGACCGGTGACTCGATGTGGGCGGCCGCCGACCAGATGTCCAGGGGCTTCCTCATGGGCGCGACCGCCGGGCGCACGACGCTGACCGGCGAGGGTTTGCAACACGCCGACGGCCAGTCTCCGCTGCTTGCGGCGACCAACCCGGCGGTCGTGGCTTATGATCCCGCCTTCGCGTACGAGATCGCCCACCTCATGCGCGACGGCCTGCAGCGGATGTACGGTCCCGGCGGCACCACCGACACCGGGCCCGACGGCCGCAGCCGCGATGTCATCTACTACCTCACCCTCTACAACGAGCCGAACATCCAACCGCCCGAGCCGCAGGGCCTGGACGCCGAGGGTGTCGTGCGCGGCATGTATCGGCTGCGCGCGGCCGACACGACCGGGTGGACGACCGAGCCCGCCCGCGCTCAGCTACTCGCCTCGGGCGTGGGCGTCCCCTGGGTTCTGGAAGCGCAGCAGTTGCTCGCTGACGATTGGGGGGTAGCGGCCGACGTCTGGTCGGTCACCTCATGGAGCGAGCTTCGCCGCGACGGGATGTCCTGCGACCAGCACGCGTTCCTGCACCCCGACGAGCCGGCCAGGGTGCCGTTTGTGACCCAGCAGCTCGCCGACGCGCCCGGACCGGTGGTCGCGGTGTCCGACTACATGCGCCAGGTCCAGGACCAGATCGGGCCCTGGGTGCCGAACGAGTTTGCATCGCTCGGCGCGGACGGGTTCGGCTTCTCTGACACTCGTCAGGCCGCGCGTCGGTTCTTCCACATCGACGGGCCGTCCGTCGCCGTGCGCACGCTGCAACTGCTTGCCGCGCGTGGAGACGTTCCCAAGAAGTTCGCCCGCAAGGCCGCCGAGAAGTACCAGCTGCTCGACGTCCAGGCTGGGGCATCGGGCAATGCCGGTGGCGAGTCTGGCTGACCGCTCTTGGCGTATGCCGTGTGCTCGCCCACGTGGCGAGCACAGGGCGCTCACCGAGCCGCCGCTACCACGATATGGCGATGCCCGCCCGTGCCCTTGCGCTCCTGGACCCGAAAGATCGTCGGGCTGGCTTTGACGAGGGCTGACAGTTTGGCGTGTCCGTAGAGACGCGCGTCGAAGTCCGGTTGGAGCTTGGTGAGGTAGCTGCCGAACGTGCTCAGCTGTGCCCAGCCGGTGTCATCGGCCGACTGCGCGAGCGCCTCCAAGAGGAATTCCCGCGGCAGCGCGCGGAACTGCGGTCGTGGAGGCACGAGTTTGGCCTGAGCGGCCGTCGGCTGAGGGGCCGTCGGCTGAGGGGCCGTCGGCTGAGGGGCCGCTGAGGGGCCGTCGCTGAGGGGCGGTCGGCTGTGCGGCCGTCGGCAGGCGGTCGACATCGGGTCGATGGGCGCCAGCGAGCACTTCGGTGAAGACGAAGCGATGACACGCGTTGCGGAACGCCTCCGGCGTCTTCTGCTCACCGAATCCATAGACTTCGAGACCCGCTTCACGCAGCCGCAGAGTCAAACCCGTGAAGTCGCTGTCACTGGTCACGAGGCAGAACCCGTCGAAGCGCCCGGTATAGAGCAGGTCCATCGCGTCGATGACGAGCGAAATGTCGGTCGCGTTCTTTCCCTTGGAGTAGGCGAACTGCTGGACGGGTTTGATCGCGTTTCGTTGCAGAACTTCGCGCCAGCCGGCGCTAGTCGGCGAGGTGAAATCGCCATAGATCCTTCGCACCGTCGCCTCCCCAAACCGGGCGACCTCCGCCAGAACAGGCTCGATGACCGCCGCGCTGGCGTTGTCGGCATCGATGAGCACAGCGAAGCGCTTGTGCATCGGGTCCCCCCCGCCCCTAGTTGTGCCCACCCCACACCTCCGTGACCGGCCGCGACCTCGCCGGCGCGGTCGCCTTTGGCCGAGCCTAGACCGGCATACCGTCAAGGGCGACCGCACCCCGCCGAGATGGCTCACGCCCGGCCGGGCCCGGGGGCTGGACCCCGTCTGGCGGGATTTGGGCTTATGCATGCCACTGCATATAGTTGCAGCCGTGTCCAAGGTCCTCACCTCACTGCCCGTCGGCCAGCGCGTCGGCATCGCCTTCTCTGGCGGACTGGACACCTCGGTGGCCGTCGGCTGGATGCGCGACAAGGGCGCCATCCCGTGCACCTATACCGCTGACATCGGGCAGTACGACGAACCCGAGATCGAGTCGGTTCCTGGCCGCGCGGCGGCATACGGGGCGGAGTTGTCGCGGTTGGTCGACTGCAAGGCCGCCCTCGTCGAGGAGGGTCTGAGCGCGATCGCCTGCGGAGCGTTCCACATCCGCTCGGGCGGCAAGCAGTACTTCAACACCACCCCGCTGGGGCGGGCCGTGACCGGCACCCTGCTCGTGCGGGCCATGCGCGAAGACAGCGTCGACATCTGGGGCGACGGGTCGACCTACAAGGGCAATGACATCGAGCGGTTCTACCGCTACGGCCTCATCGCCAACCCCCATCTGCAGATCTACAAGCCGTGGCTCGACGCCGATTTCGTCGCCGAGCTCGGCGGGCGCACCGAGATGTCCCAGTGGATGGCCGCGCACGGCTTGCCCTATCGGGACTCCGTCGAGAAGGCCTATTCGACCGACGCCAACATCTGGGGCGCCACCCACGAGGCCAAGCGACTCGAGCACCTCGACGCCTCGATCGAGATCGTCGAGCCGATCATGGGGGTGCGTTTCTGGGACCCCGCCGTCGCCGTCGACTCCGAGGACGTCACGCTGAAGTTCGCGCAGGGCCGGCCGGTGGCGATCAACGGCCAGTCCTTCGACGACGCGGTGGCCCTGGTTCATGAGGCCAACGCGATCGGCGGACGGCACGGTCTCGGGATGGCCGACCAGATCGAGAACCGGATCATCGAGGCCAAGAGCCGCGGGATCTACGAGGCGCCAGGCATGGCCTTGCTCTTCATTGCCTATGAGCGCTTGCTCTCGGCCATTCACAACGAAGACACCATCGCCAACTACCACATCGAGGGTCGCCGGCTCGGTCGGCTGCTCTATGAAGGCCGCTGGTTCGACCCACAATCACTGATGCTCCGCGAGGCGCTGCAGCGGTGGGTCGCCTCCGCCGTGACCGGCGAGGTCACCCTGCGACTTCGCCGAGGTGACGACTACTCGATCATCGACACCCGCGGCCCCGCCTTCTCCTATCACCCCGACAGGCTGTCGATGGAGCGCACTGAGGACGCAGCGTTCGGACCGGTCGACCGCATCGGTCAGCTCACCATGCGCAACCTCGACATCGCCGACACTCGCGCCAAGCTCGAGCTGTATGCCGCGCAGGGCCAGTTGCTCGGTGGCGACCTGCTGGGCGCCGCGCGACTCATCGGCCGGATGGAGCCCGGCGGTGCGGGTGCGATCGCGGCCAACCCCGGGCTCGTCGACGATGGCGACGTCGAGACCCTCGACCGGGCTGCCATGGAGTCGGGCACCGACTGACCGTCCGCTGCCTGCGCGGACGTCGGCGTGGACGCAGTTGGTCGTCGATCCTCGTGACGGGTCGAGCGGGACGTTTGTGGGCGGCATACAAATAGGATGCCTGGGTGAGTGACGCGCGAGCCCGGCGGCCCGGGGCCGAGACGCGGCGCGCCATCGAGCGCAGCGCCGGCCAGCTGTCGAATGCGGCCCTGCGCCGGATCGACGCCTCGCACGAGTGGTATCGCGAGCTGCCCCCCGACGAACGCTCCTGGGTGGGCCTGGTCGCCCAGGCGGGCATCGCCGCGTTCGTCGGGTGGCTCGCCGACGAGGACGGCACCACCCCCGTCACTGCCGAGGTTTTCGGCACGGCGCCCCGCGAGCTCACCGCGGCCATCACCCTGCGCCAAACCCTCGACCTCATCCGCAGCGTCGTCGATGTCGTGGAAGACGAGGTCGATACTCTCGCCCGGCCCGGCGACGAGCAGGCGGTCCGCGAGGGCGTGCTGCGCTATTCGCGGGAGCTCGCATTCGCCGCCGCGGAGGTCTATGCCCGGGCGGCCGAGGCTCGGGGAGCCTGGGACGCCCGGCTGGAGGCTCTCGTCATCGACGCCGTGCTGCGCGGCGAGGCCGACGACTCGATGCAGTCGCGAGCCACCGCCCTCGGCTGGGGCTCGGTCTCCGACGTAACTGTGGTCGCCGGCCGAACGCCGTCAGGCACTGCGACGTCGGTCGTCGAGGCGATTCGCCGGGTCGCGGCGCGCCGCGGGGTCGAGGTGCTGGCCGCGGTCCAGCGCCAACGCCTCGTGATCGTCCTGGGCGGAACGACCCAGCCCGACACGGTCGTCACGGCCATCGCCGATCACTTCGGCGACGGGCCGATCGTCGTCGGACCGACGGTGCCGCACCTCTTCGCGGCGGGTCGATCGGCCCGCGCGGCCCTCAGCGGTCTCGCGGCCGCGCCGGCCTGGCCGCAGGCGCCGCGCCCGGTGCTCGCCGACGAGCTGCTCCCCGAACGGGTGCTGGTCGGCGACGAACACGCCCGCCGCCAGCTCGTCGGCCGGATCGACGGCCCGCTGCGCTCGCATCCCGCCTTGCGTCTGACCGCCGCCGTCTATCTGGACACCGGCGGGTTGGAGGCCGCGGCCCGGGTGCTCTTCGTGCATCCCAACACGGTGCGCTACCGCCTTGGGCGGATCGCCGAACTCACCGGCTACGACCTCGCTCACCCCCGCGACGCGTACGCCGTCCGACTGGCACTCGCGCTCGCGTTGCTCGGCACCGTCACCGCGCCGGCGCGGCCGGCTCTGCCCCGCGCGGCTGACCCGAGTAGCTCGGCGTCGGCCGCCGGCCGCGGAAGCAGCGCACGCGGCATACGGGCGGGCTTGTAGGAAACCTCCAAGACCACCCGGGGCAACTTGGTCGGATTCGGGTCACAGGAAGGTCACGGCCAGCTGACACAGTGGAGTCCGTGCTCGCGATCGTCTGCCCCGGACAAGGGGCTCAAGCGCCCGGACTACTCGCCCCGTGGCTTGAGCTCGACACCTGTCGCGACCGGATGGGCTGGTTCACAACGGTCGCTGGGATCGATCTGCTCGAGCACGGGACCGAGTCGGATGCCGAGACGATCCGCGACACTGCGATCGCGCAGCCGCTCATCGTCGCATCCGGGTTGGCGGCGCTGCTGGAGCTCTTCCCCAGGCCGTCGGAAGGGTTCACCAAGGTGTCCGTCGGCGCCGGACACTCCGTCGGGGAGATAACCGCCGCGGCGGCCACCGGAGTCATCACCGCCGAGCAGGCCCTCGTCTTCGTCCGGGAGCGGGGCCGGCAGATGGCCAGGGCCGGCCTGGTTACGCCGACCGGTATGAGCGCCGTGATCGGCGGTGACGCCGACGAGGTGCTGGCCGCGATCGAGCTCGCCGGCCTCACAGCCGCCAACATGAACACCGCCGGCCAGGTCGTCGCCGCCGGCACCCTGGAGCAGCTCGCCTCGTTGGCGGCCGCTCCCCCGGCCAAGGCCCGGATTGTCCCGCTGCCGGTCGCGGGCGCGTTTCACACCTCCCACATGGCTCCGGCAGTCGAGCGGCTGGCCGGCTATGCCCGGGCCATCACGACGCGCGAGGCCCACACGCGACTGGTGTCCAACCGAGACGGGCACATCGTCCGTTCCGGTCGCGAGGTGCTGGATCGGCTGGTCAGCCAAGTGAATTCGCCGGTTCGCTGGGATCTGTGCATGCAGACCATGGTTGACCTCGGGGTCACCGGGCTCATCGAAGTGCCGCCGGCCGGAACCCTTGTCGGTCTGGCCAAGCGCGCCATGCCAGGCGTGGAGTTGCTCGCGCTGCGGACCCCCGACGACCTGGAGAAGGCGCGGGCGATGGTGGCCGAACACGGCGACCGACCGGACCCCGCTGCCGACCCTGAATGGACCTTCGTCATTGCCCCGACCAAGGGTGTGCTCAGACAGGCGCCGGTCGCTGTCGGGGATCACCTCGACCGTGGCGCGGTCCTAGCCCACGTGCACGGCGACAGCGCCGAGGTGCCGGTCGGTGCGCCGCAGGGTGGATGGGTGAGCCAGTGGCTGGTACGCGACGGCGACGAGGTCGCGCCCGGTCAGCCCGTGCTGCGTTTGGCCCCGCGGGGAGCGTCGTGATGAAGGCACCCAAGGGGACCGGCCACCTCGTGGCATCGCACGGATCTCGCCACGCCCGGATCTGGGGAGTCGGCGGCTTCCGCCCCGAGCGAGTTGTGCTCAACTCCGAGCTCGTCGAGGCCATCGACTCGTCCGACGAGTGGATCCAAGAACGCTCCGGAATCAAGCAACGGCGTTGGGCCGGCCCCGAAGACACCGTCGTGTCGATGTCTGAGGCCGCGGCTCGGGACGCGATCGCCGCCGCCGGCATCAGGGTCGAGCAGGTCGACGCGGTCATCATCTCCACCGTCACCCACCCGTTTCAGACCCCAGCGGCAGCACCGATCGTCGCCGACCGGCTCGGCCTGCGCTGCGTCGCCTTCGACATCTCGGCGGCGTGCGCCGGCTACTGCCACGGCATCTCGCTGGCCAACGACATGGTCCGGGGCGGCAGCGCCCGCTTCGTCGTCGTCATCGGTGTCGAGAAGCTCACCGATTTCACCGATCTGACCGACCGTGGCACCGCATTCATCTTCGCCGACGGCGCCGGTGCGGCGGTCGTCGGCCCATCGGACGTCCCCGGCTTCGGCCCGACGATCTGGGGGTCGGACGGGTCGCATTGGGAGACGATCAGGCAGACCAAGTCATGGCTCGAAGTGCGCGATCAGGGCCTGCCGCACCCGACGATCGGGATGGCCGGCCAGTCTGTGTTCCGCTGGGCCGTCTGGAGCATGGCTCCGGTCGCGCGCCAGGCCATCGAGGCCGCCGGGATCACCCCGGATGATCTCGACGCCTTCCTCCCGCATCAGGCCAACATGCGAATCATCGACGCGTTGCTCAAACAGCTCAAGCTCCCAGCCGACATCCCCGTGGCTCGCGACATCGTCGAGAACGCCAACACTTCGGCCGCCTCGATCCCCTTGGCCACCGAACGAATGCTCCGTGAAGGGGACATCCCGCACGGCGGCCTCGCGCTGCAGATCGGCTTCGGGGCAGGCCTGGTGTATGCCGCACAGGTCATCGTCCTGCCCTAGCTCGCCGCACACCACCCGCACCATCAGGCACCACCCCACCCCCAAGGAGAAGCACCCATGGCACAGAGCACCGACGAGATCCTCGAAGGTCTCGCTGCGATCGTCAACGAGGAGACAGGCATCGACATCGAGGCCGTCGAGCCTGACAAGTCGTTCACCGACGACCTCGACATCGACTCCCTCTCGATGATGACGATCGTCGTCAACGCCGAGGAGAAGTTCGGGGTGCGCATCCCCGACGACGAGGTCAAGAACCTCAAGACCGTCCGCAACGCCGTCGACTTCATCGCAGCCGCACAGAGCTGATCTGTCGTTCGTGGCGGGCCGGAGCCGCAGCACCCACCGGCCCGCCGCGAACGCCGCACCCGGGCTGGGCCGCCCGCGCGGCATACCGAATCTTCTTGTCCCCAGCGAACCGTCTCAGCCACACAGGAGCCCGCAATGTCCTCCGCAGGCAACACGCGCATCGTCGTCACCGGTCTGGGCGCCACGACCCCGGTCGGCGGCACCGTGCCCAAGAGCTGGGCGTCGATCCTCGCCGGGCGCTCCGGGGCGCGGGCGCTGGAGTTCGACTGGGTGAGCCAGTACGAGCTGCCGGTCACGTTCGCGGCACAGATCCAGACCCCTCCCGATCAGGTGCTCGCCAAGGTGGAGACTCGCCGTCTGGACCCCTCGTCGCAATACGCCCTCATCGCGGCGCGCGAGGCGTGGGCCGACGCCGGCTCGCCCGAGGTCGCGCCCGAACGCCTGGCGGTCGCCGTCGGGTCCGGCATCGGGGGGGTGTGGACGCTGCTGTCGCAATGGGACACACTCCGGGAAAAGGGACCGCGCCGCGTCTACCCCCTCGCCGTTGCGATGCTCATGCCCAACGGCCCGGCCGCCGCGATCTCGCTCGACCTCGGGGCGCGGGCTGGAGCACACACCCCCGTCAGTGCGTGCGCCTCCGGCGCTGAAGGGATGGGGTGGGCCGTGCAGCTCATCCGCAGTGGCCGCGCCGATGTCGTCGTCGCTGGCGGCACCGAGGCGGCTGTGCATCCGCTGCCCATCGCCGGCTTCGCTGCGATGCAAGCCCTCTCGACCCGCAATGATGACCCGACGGCTGCGTCACGACCCTATGACACCGGCCGCGACGGCTTCGTCCTCGGCGAAGGCGCCGCGATCATCGTCCTGGAGTCCTACGAACACGCTGTGGCGCGTGGGGCGCGGATCTATGCCGAGCTCGCCGGTGTCGGTATGTCCGCCGACGCCCACCACATCACCGCCCCCGAGCCCGAGGGTGCCGGCGCGTCGCGGGCCATGCTCGAAGCGGTGACGTCGGCCGGGGCAAGCGTGGCCGACATCGCCCACATCAACGCGCACGCGACATCGACCCCGATCGGAGACATCGCCGAGGCCAACGCAATCAGGCGGGCCTTCGGCGATCTCGCGGCCGGGATCCCCATCAGTGCGACGAAGTCGATGACCGGGCACCTGCTCGGTGCGGCGGGAGCGTTGGAGGCGATCTTCACCATCCTCGCTGTGCACCACCGCCTGGCGCCCGCGGCGATCAACGTCGATGACGTCGACCCCGCCATCGGCCTCGACGTCGTTCGGGGCACACACCGCCCGTTGCCCGCTGGCGACATCGTGGCGCTGGACAACTCGTTTGGATTCGGCGGACACAACGTCGCGCTGGCCTTCCGCAACGTGTGAGCTTCCCTCTCCCCCGCAACCGCGCGCTGCCCCACAGCCGCGGCCGCTCCCTGCTGTTCGGAGGTTGTGTTGCGATTCGGAGCCGCCGAGCCTCCGAATAGCCACACAACCTCCGACCAGCGGGAGGGGGGTGGGGGAGAGAGACCAGGTGGTCAGCCGACCCTGTGGAGCCACCGCACGGGGGCCCCGTCACCGGCATACCGGAAAGGTTCTAGCTCGCGATCCCACGGGGCGCCGAGCAATGCGTCGACGGCCGCGTTCAGGGCAGAGACGTCGCCGCGGTGCGCTTCGAAGGCCTCGCGCAGCCGGTCCTCGTTGACCATCGCATCGCCGTTGGCGGACGTCCACGTGTGGTGCAGCCCGAGCGACGGGGTGTTCGACCAGCGGGAGCCATCGACGCCTGGCGACGGGTCCTCGGTGACCTCATAGCGGACGTTGTCCCAGCCGCGCAGTGAGCTGGCCAGCCGGGCACCCGTGCCGGGCTCGCCCGTCCAGGACAGTTCGGTGCGAACCATCCGGGGTCCCGCGGGCTGGATCGTCCAGTCGAGGCGCAGACCCGGGCCCAGGACGGCCTCCAGAGCCCAAGTGATGTGCGGGCACAGCGCTGAAGGGGTCGAGTGGATGAACACGACCCCGCGCGTGCCACGGGGCACGCCGACCGGCATGGTGACGGACATCCAGTGCTCCTCACGTGCGAGAGACGTCTTCCCCAACGTCTCGCTGCAAGGCCTGCCGCTATGCCGTGTCGCCACGTTGCGTGCCTAGCTGCTCGTCCCTTAAGGGAGGGCGGCATACGCCACGCACGTCACATTGTGCCCCAAAGACCACTCCCGCACCAGCGGAGGCTGGTGCGGGAGTGGTGGGCGGGCGGTGCCGTTCAACAGCGCGCACTCAGCTCGCCGAGGGCGTCGGGTCAGCTTGACGCCGTGGGCGTCGGCGTCGCGGTCGTGCCGTCCTTGCCCGGGGCGCCCTTGCGCAGCCCCGGGGCCTTGACTGGCGCGTCCTCGACGGCGGTCACCGAGAAATTCGCGTCGATGGTCACGACAATGCGCGTGCCGTCCGGTCGCATCATGTGCGCCCGGTAGGTGCCGTCGTCTCTCTTGTTCACCCGCAGCAGGTATGCCGTGGGCTCCTTGGCGACGGCGGCCTGGGTGACCTTGACCGCCGCGTCACCGGCGAGCCCGTGATCGGCGATCCACTCCTTCACCCGTTCCTTGCCGACCCGTCCCGGAGCGTGGCCAGGGCCGAGCCCGCGTCCGGGGGCCTGCTGCGCCTCGCCGGTCGCCGTGGGGGCCGACGTCGCCTGTGCGATCGACTGAGTGCCCGCGCTCGGGCCCGCTTGGGCGAGCGCTGCACCGCCGAGAGCCAACGCGCCCGCGATCGCGGTGGCCGCCGCCCCGGTGATGATTGTCTGCTTCTTCATGAATGCTCCTTTTGGGTCGCTGCCAGGTAGTCACACTGTGGGCCGGGCGTTTGGCGGTAGACCCAGTGTGCGCTGTGGCGAGGCTGTGAGTGGGTGCGAGCGCCTGTGAATGCCTGTGAATGGCTGTTGTGACTGTCTGGCTGTGGGACCCGGGTAGGCTCGCGGTGCTCTTGGGGCGGTAGCTCAGCCGGTCAGAGCAGCGGACTCATAATCCGTCGGTCGTGGGTTCAAGCCCCACCCGCCCCACCCTCACCGTCTTCATCCCGTGGCGTGATGGATGTAGCACCATCGCCAGGCTTCACCCGGCTCAGCGGATTGCATGACCGGATGTTGGGTGTTCTGGAAGTGGGCAGTGGCGTGCCGCCCGATGGAGGAGTCGCAACAACTCACCTCGCCGCAGGCCAAACAGATCCGCAACGCGACCCAGGTCGTGCCGTCGGCGACGCATTGCCGGCACACGGGATCAACCTCCGTATGCCGCGTGGGAAAGGCGTCGAGGTCTTCACATCCCCCTGATCCCACGAGGGCCGGACCGCCCGAGTGGATGGACGCCCGTTGCTCGGTGCCCGCATCGATCATCGATTCCTCGATGTCGAGCAGTCCGAGGACTTCGCGGACGACATCGGCGGGTACCTGCCCTCCCGCGCGGATTTCAAGCACCCGGCTGCGTTCGGCGTCGATCATCGCCCCGCGCAGCCGCGCGTACAGCTCTGACGGGGTCTCGGCTTCTTGGCGGGTGCCGAGGCGCTCCCACGCGGCAAAGGTGCGCTGCTCGGCGCGACCGCGTACAAGATCGGCGACCCCGTGCTGATCATCGGCTTCGAGCTCCTCAAGCCGAGTGATACCCGCGGTCGCCGCCTGCTGCAGCAGGGTCGCCCTCGCCAGGGCATCCGCGGCTGGGTCAGGGCCCGGCACGCCCAACCGCCGCGTGAGCCACGGCAATGTCAAGCCTTGAAGGAACAACGTGCCGGCCACGGTGGTGAACGCGACCAGCAGCAGCACCGAACGATGGGGCGTGTCGGCCGGAATGACGAACGCGGCGGCGAGGGTGACGACACCGCGCATCCCGGCCCACCCCACGAGGAAGGTGGCAGCAGCCGATAGTCGGGCCTCCCGCCGGCCGGTGATCAGCAGCGCCCGCGAGGCGAACACCCATCCAAGTCGGACGAGCACGACCACGACCAGAGTCAGGGCACAGACGACCAGCGCGCGCAGCACCCCCACGTCACCGTCGAGGACGTCGTTGATCAGCCGGCGGGCCTGCAGGCCGATGAGCAGGAACACGGAGTTCTCGAGCAGGAACGCGACGGTCGCCCAGGTGATCCGTTCCGTGATGCGCGATCTGGCCGTCTGCACGATCGGGGCCTTATGGCCGAGCAGCAGTCCGGCAACAACAACGGCGATCACGCCCGAGGCGTGGATGCTCTCGGCCGGGAGGTAGGCCGCGAACGGCGTCACGAATGAGATCCCCGTGTCAAGCAGCGGGTCGTGGATGCGTTTCCGCAGCTTCACGACGACGAGGAACACGACGACACCGACCAGCGCCCCACCCACGGCGGCACGCAGAAAGTCGAGTCCGATCTCAACAGCGGCCACCCCCCCTGCTGACGCGGCGATGGCCGTTCGCAGGGCGACGAGGGCCGTCGCATCGTTGAGCAGCGACTCCCCCTCAAGGATCGTGACGACTCGGCGAGGTAGGCCGATCCGCCGGGCTATCGCGGTGGCCGCCACAGCGTCCGGCGGAGCGACGACCGCCCCGATGGCGACCGCCGCCGGCCAACCGAGCCCGGGCAGCAGGAGGTAGACGCCCACGGCCACTGCGGCAGTGGTGGCCACGACGAGCCCCACGGACAGCAGCAAGATCGGCCACCGGTTCGCGTTGAAGTCCACGAGCGAGGTTTGCAGCGAGGCGGCATACAACAACGGCGGCAGCAATCCGATGAGCACGACCTCGGGATGCAACTCGACGGCTGGAACGGCGGGGACGAACGACGCCGCCACTCCGACGGCGATGAGCACAAGTGGCGCTGGAAACCTCAACCGATCACTGAGCGCGGTGCCCGCCAAGACGACAACGGCCAGCCCTACGAACAGCGTGGCGATCTCCATATCGGTGCAGGTTACCCATCCGCCATGCCGTCCCCGTCCGCCGCGAACACTGCGGCCGGGGGACCAATGGCACTAGCCGGTCAGCACGGGCCGATGCACGGTGGACGGGAAGCCCCGGGCGATCCTCGGGCCGGTCGAGGAGGACCACCATGCAACGACTCCTGTCGGGAAACGAGGCCATCGCCCGAGCCGCCTGGGAGGCCGGAGCCGTCGTCGGCGCCGGGTATCCGGGCACGCCGAGCACCGAGATCTTGGAGGTGTTCGCCCCGTCCCCCGATGTGTATGCCGAGTGGTCGCCGAACGAGAAGGTCGCCCTGGATGTGGCCATCGGCGCCGCCATCGCCGGCCGTCGGGCCTTTGCGACGATGAAGCACGTCGGCCTCAACGTCGCCGCCGATTCGTTCTGGTCGGTGGCGATGACCGGCATCGAAGCGGGACTGGTCATCGTCTCGGCCGATGACCCGAGCCTGCACTCCTCACAGAACGAACAGGACAACCGGTTGTTCGCCCGGTGGGCACGGGTGCCCTGCCTCGACCCCGCGGACAGCCAGGACGCCCACGACCTCATGGTCGTCGCCTTCGACATCAGCGAGGCCTTCGACACCCCAGTGTTGCTTCGACCGACCACCCGGGTCTGCCACACCAGCTCACCGGTCGAGGTGGGCGAGATCCGCCGCACCCGCCCGGTGCCGGACAGTTATGTGCGCAATCCGGCCAAATACGACATGGCCCCCGCCAATGCCCGAGCCCGGCGCCCGGTCATCGAGGCACGCGTCGAGGCGCTGGCCGCATACGCCGAGACCTTCCCCTTCAACCGGGTCGAGATGCGCGGGACCAGCCTGGGCATCATCACCACGGGCGTGGCCTACCAATACGCCCGCGAGGTGTTCCCCGACGCGAGCACGCTCAAGCTCGGCATGGTGTATCCGCTGCCCCGCGGCCTGATCGCCGACTTCGCCGCCGCGGTCGACACGCTTGTGGTCCTGGAGGAGCTCGACCCGTTCGTCGAGGATCAGGTCCGGCTCATGGGGATCGAACTGTACGAGCCACCCACTCCCCCGACCTATCCGCACACGAAGTCCATCTTCCCGGTGATAGGCGAGTTGGACCCGTCGTCGGTCCGCGCGGCCGCCATCGCTGCCGGGCTGCTCCCCGCGTCGACGATCACCGCCGTCCCGGATGCCGCGCCCGCCCAGCCAGACCCACTTGTCGCCCTCTCCAGCGCGGGTATGCCCGGGGCCGCCGCGAGCGAGCCAGCGCGGAAACCGTTGCCGGTGCTGGCGGTAGCCCCCCGCCCGCCGGTGCTCTGCCCAGGCTGCCCGCACCGCTCGTCGTTCTACATCCTGCACAAACTCGGGGTGACCGTGAACGGCGACATCGGCTGTTACACGCTCGGGATGGCCAAGCCGCTGGAGGCCCTGCACACGGCCGGTTGCATGGGCGCGAGCATCGCCGTCGCGCACGGCGGTGTCCAAGCCGGCGACCCCGGGCGGCATGTCGCGGTCATCGGCGACTCGACGTTCTTCCACAGCGGCATCCCGGCGCTGCTCAACGTGCTCTACAACCGCAGCAACGTCGTCACGATCATCATGGACAACCGGATCACCGGAATGACCGGCCACCAGGAGAACCCTGGCACCGGTCAGACCCTGCAACGTCAACAGACCGTCGAGGTCGACATCGAGCGGATCGTCCGCGCGATCGGCTTCCCCGACGACAGGGTCGTCACCATCCCGTCCTACGACGTCAAGGCGCTGGAGAAGCAGCTCAAGTCGTGGCTCAAGGCAGACGGGCCGGCAGTGCTCATCACCAAGCAGGAGTGCGCGCTGCTGCCGACGGCGAAGGCGACCTACGAACCGCTTGCGGTGACCGACGCCTGCAACGGCTGCACGATCTGTTTCCGCATCGGCTGCCCGGCGATCCTGCAGTCCGACGCGTTGGACGAGCGCACCCAGCGTCCGCTCGCGCTCATCGACCAACAACTGTGTACCGGTTGCGAGATCTGTGCGCACGTCTGCCCGCGCGACGCGATCCTCTTCCGAGAGCAGGTAGCCGCCCATGTCTGAGCCCACCCTCGCCGAGGCCCCGGTCCCGAGAACGCCTCCCACGCACCTCCCCCGCCTCGACGTCGTCCTCGTCGGAGTCGGCGGCCAGGGCACGATCCTCGCGAGCAACGTGCTGGCCGAGTTGGGCATCCGCGCGGGCTACGACGTGAAGAAGGCCGAGGTCCACGGAATGTCGCAGCGCGGCGGCAGCGTCGTCTCGCATGTGCGCTGGGGGACGCAGGTCTTCTCCCCGATCATCCCGCCGGGCGGCGCCGACATCCTCGTCGCCTTCGAAAAGATGGAAGCCGCCCGGTATGCCGCGCTGCTGGCTCCCGGGGGGTCGGTGCTGATCAACGACCACTCCATTGAGCCGATCACCGTCATCACCGGCGGTGCGCACTATCCCGAGGACGCAGCGATCGAGTCGGCGTTCGGGGGCAGCGGACAGCGCCTGGTATGGGTGCACGGCGCTCGGGTGGCCAACGATCTGGGTAACAGGTCCGTGGCCAACGTCGTGCTGCTCGGCGCCCTGTCGACGCTCCTCGGCCTGCCCGTGCACGACTGGACGGCGGTGTTGGACCGGCTGGTGAAGGCGAGCTATCGAGACCTCAACCATCAGGCTTTCGCGGCGGGACGTGCCGAGCTGCTGGCCGGCCCCGCGAGCGGCTCGCTGAACCCGTAACCAGCCGGGAGCCCCAGCTAGCCGGCAGCCCCTAACCCGCCGGCCACCCGTTGCGGGCTACCACCGCTGCGGCAGCCGCCGCGAGCTGCTGAGAGCCCTCCTCGTTGAGATGGACGCCGTCCCCGGCATCGAACGCTTGGTCCAATTGCCCGTCCCTGTCACGATCAAGCACCGGATCGGCGGCGACGACCCGCGATCCGAACGTCCGGCTCACCCACGAGTTGAACCTCGTTCGGTGCGGCTCGGTGATCGCACGATCGCGATTTCGGTCGTTGACGGGAAGGATGGTGACGAAGGCCGCCACGACCCCCCGGGCGGTCGCTGACGCATCAATCTCCAGGGCGGCCTGCTGCAACTGCCCCTGCTCCACGTGGGTGAGATCGTTTCGACCGCCGAGCACCAACAGATAGCGCGGCATGTCCAGACCGTCGAGCCCGACTGGAACCTGGCTGACGATCGAGGGAATCAGCCCTTCTGGGTTCTCGCGGCTGAGCCACGATCCCGGCCGGACGAGGTTGTCCACTCTCAGCCCGGGCGACACGAGCGTGCCGAGCCTCTCCGCCCACCCTGGGCCGACCCGTTGGGGGTCCGTGCCCCCGGGGGTCGTTCGGAGAGCGGACATCGAAATCGAATCGCCGAAAACGGCCAGCTCGGCGGGCCTGCTAGCCGGCGGTGACGTCGGGTCCGACGCGCCCCCGACGGAACAGCCGATCAGCAGGAGGCAGCAGACGCCGTGGAAGGCGTGCACGAGTTGCCTGCGGCGGCTCATCTACAGAAAGTAGACGAGTCCGGGGCCTTCGTCGCGGTAGGGCGCGCTGAGGGAGTCCAAAGCGGGCTGCCACGATCCGGTGACCGAGGGATCGGATCCCTCGAAGCCGTGGTCCGCGGTGAGCACGAACGCCACGTCGTCGAGCTCACCGCGCTCCGCCAGGCCGTCCAGGAACACCCCGAGCCGGGCGTCGGCCTGCCGGAGCGAGTCCCGTGCCGCGACCGACCGAGGTCCACCCAGGTGATGGCCGGCGTCGGTGACGACGTTGGCCCACCAGGTGAATCGCGGCGCGTGCGCCAGCCCAGCGGCATACAGCTCGGCGACCTGCTGCAATCCCATGTCATCGACCGACACGCCCCACCGGAAGTAGGGGTCATCGAGCAGCGCAGGATCGCCGAGGAAGGGCGAGCCCGCCGCATCCGGCAACAGAGCGCCGATCCCCCGGCCGTCGCCGCCACCGTCGTCGCCACCGCGGTCGCTGCTGCTCCCGTCGCCGTCGCCGCGGCCGCTTCCGGAAGCCCACGCCGCAGCGTGCAGGCGCAGCAGCGCCATCGTTGAGACGTCCGAACCCCGGTCGATTGCCTCGTCGATCGACGCGGTCAGGCCGGGCACCATCTCGAAGACGGTTCGCACCCCGGGCCGCAGCCATTCTGCCGAGCGATGCCAGGTTGACTCGTCGTTTGGCACGACCTGCTCCCCGGTCGACCGGTCGTAGTAGACGTTTCCCATGACGCCGTGCCGCCCCGGGCCCACGCCGGTGAGGATGGAGGTGTGATTGGTCAGCGTGATCGACGGGAACTGTGCTACCGCTCCCCCGCGCAGGGCGACTCCTCGCGCGATGAGCCGTGCGACGTTGGGCAGCTGGCCGGTCTCGGCGAGGTGCAGCAGGTCCGAGCAGTGCGCGCCGTCCCAGAGGATCCCGACCACCGCGCGGGGCAGCTCGCCGGTCAGGTATGCCGTCAGGACCCGCCCGTCCAGCGGCTCGCCGTCGGCGTCGTGCAGGTGAGCCGAGGACGCGCCGGCGAGCACAGCCATGGTCGGGCCGAGGTCGACCAGGCGGGCGTGCTCATCGAGTAGCCCGAGTCGTCGCACGCCGGCCCCGGCGAGGATCAACGGCGCCCGCGACTGGATGACGTCGAGCGACCCGTGCTCGCCGACGTGGCCGCCCTGCTCGGGGAAGAAGTGCCTGGGGGTGTGCACGATCGCCAGGTCGGGGCTGCGTTCGGGGCAGGCGAAGAAGGAAAGCAGCCGCTCGGCGGCATACGGATAGGCGTTGTCCACCGAGGACCGTGGCGAGGGGTGCGCGAGCTCGCCGTCTGGGGCGGCATACGGCAGGAAGGCCATCGGGTCTTGCGAGGCGACCGGGCTGACCCCGCTGAGAGTCTCCGCCGTGCCACCCGGTCGCAGCTGCACCCGGCCCAGATGGCTGGCCGCGTGCACAGTGGGCTCACCGTCGACCGGCTCGACCCAGACGACCAGATCGACGATGTCAGCCAGCGACGGGTCGCAGAGCGCCTCGACAGCCCGATCCCGGACGCGTCGGCGCGCGGCATCGGCATCGCCACCGGCAGTGGTGGTCTCCATGGGTCCCCTCCAACGTCGTGCCCGAGATCCGCAGCCTCCCATGATGCGCGCCGAGACCTCGCATCCCTCGGCTGGACAGGCGAGTGATCGGCCGGGACAACAACCTCTCGGGCTCCAGGAAGGACCCCCAGACCGGGCCGAACAGGCATCGCCCCTCCACTGGAGCGGGGAGTCATTTTTCCTTCTCCGACCCAAATGTGATCCCTTGGGGGTGCCGAAAGGCCTGACGAGCCGATACGTTGACCGGCATGCCTCAGGAAAGCACCGATCCGTCAACGCACGCTGCGGTGCCTGAGGGCGATGAGCCGCCGTTGGCCGCCCAGAGCGTCTTTGAACCGATGGTCGTCATGACCGGCGTCAATAAGCACTTCGGTCCATTGCACGTCCTGCGCGACATCGACCTCACCATCGGTCGGGGCGAGGTGGTCGTCGTGCTCGGCCCGTCGGGCTCGGGCAAGTCGACCCTGTGCCGCGCGATCAATCGACTCGAGACGTTCGAGACCGGGACCATCACCGTCGACGGGCAGGCGCTGCCCGAGGAGGGCAAGGCGCTGGCCCAGCTGCGCTCGGACGTCGGGATGGTCTTTCAGTCGTTCAACCTCTTCGCCCACAAGACGATCCTCGACAACATCACGCTCGGCCCGATCAAGGTGCGCCGCAAGAGCAAGGCCGAGGCCGAGGCCAAGGCACGGGAGCTGCTGGATCGAGTCGGCGTCGGAGAGCAGGCCAACAAGTTCCCCGCCCAGCTGTCCGGTGGCCAACAGCAGCGCGTCGCTATCGCCCGAAGCCTGGCCATGGAGCCCAAGGTCATGCTGTTCGACGAGCCGACCTCGGCCCTGGACCCCGAGATGGTCAACGAGGTCCTGGACGTCATGACCGAGTTGGCCCGTTCGGGAATGACCATGGTCGTTGTCACCCATGAGATGGGCTTCGCACGGCGGGCGGCCAACCGCGTCGTCTTCATGGCCGAGGGCGAGATCGTCGAGGTCGCCACCCCCGAGGAGTTCTTCACTCATCCGAAGTCCACCCGGGCCAAGGACTTCCTGTCCAAGATTCTCACCCACTGACCTGCCAGCTGTCGGGGGCAACCGCTCACTAGACCGAATCACCCACCAGGAGGGATCCATTCTATGAAGTTCGGACGATTCACCGTTGCGGCGGTCGCCGTGACCGCAGGCCTCGGCCTTGCCGGCTGCGGCGGCGGCAGCGCCACCCCCGGAGCCAGCGGGGGCGGCACCGTCAAGATCGGCATCAAGTTCGACCAACCGGGTCTCGGTCTCAAGGCCGGCGCCGACTTCACCGGCATGGACGTCGACTTGGCCCGGTACATCGCCACCGAGCTCAAGCTCGGCACGCCAGATTTCGTCGAAGCGGTGTCCGCCCAGCGCGAGACGCTCATCTCCACCGGCCAGGTGAAGTACATCATCGGCACCTATTCGATCACCGATGCCCGCAAGGAGAAGGTGTCCTTCGCCGGCCCCTACTTCATCGCCGGACAAGACTTGTTGGTCCGGGCCGATGACATGTCGATCACGGGTGTCGAGTCGCTGGCAGGCAAGAAGCTCTGTTCCGCCAAGGGCTCGACCTCGGCCAATAACGTCAAGGCGAAGGTGCCCGATGTCAACCTGCAGGAATACCAGACCTACACCCTGTGCGTGGACGCGCTCAAGTCCGGCGCCGTCGACGCCCTGACCACCGACGACACCATCCTCGCCGGCTATGCAGCCCAAGAAGCCAACAAGGGCAAGGTCAAGGTCGTCGGCAAGACCTTCTCCACCGAGAACTACGGCGTGGGCCTGGCGAAGGGCGACACGGCGTTCTGCCAGCAGGTCACCGACGCGCTGAAGAAGTTCGTCTCCAGCGGCGAGTGGCAGAAGTCGGTCGACAAGCACCTCGGCCCGGCCGGCTACAAGCCGGGCGCCGGCAACCCCCCGGCCCCCGCCGCCTGCGCCTGACCCAACCCACCCGACGACAGGTATGCCGCCCGCTCACCCGAGCGGGCGGCATACCGGCCGTCCTCGACCGGAAGGACGCCAGTGGGCGATCTCTTCACGACGTTCAATGTCGTCGGTGCGCTGGGCATCACCCTGCTTCTCACGCTGTTCTCTGCCCTCGGTGCGCTCGTCATCGGCACCCTCGTCGCCATCATGCGGGTCTCGCCGGTGGCGTTTCTCAACACCGTCGGCGCGGCCTTCGTCAACATCGTGCGTAACACCCCACTGACGCTCATCATCGTCTTCTGCAACATCGGCTTCATCACCAACCTCGGGTTGAGCGTCTCCACAGACATCGCCCGCAACAACCTGGTGTGGGCGATCGTCGGGCTCTCCATCTACCACGCCGCGTTCGTGTGTGAGTCGCTGCGTTCGGGCGTCAACACGGTGCCGACCGGGCAGGCCGAGGCAGCGCGCTCGATCGGGCTGACCTTCGGGCAGAGTCTGGGTGCGGTGCTACTCCCGCAGGCCTTCCGCGGAGCGATCACGCCGCTGGGCAACACGCTCATCGCCTTGACCAAGAACACGACGGTGGCCACCGCTATCGGTGTCGCGGAGATCAGCGGCCTGATGAAGGAGATGATCGAGTTCCGCTCTGACCTGCTGATCCCGATCTTCCTGCTCGTGGCGTTCTACTTCGTCCTGCTCACCTTGCCCATCGGTCTGGTCACCACCCACCTGTCGACGAAGCTGGCGGTCAAGCGATGAGCGCCACGGTGCTGTTCGACAACCCCGGACCCAAGGCCCGTGCGCGCCATCGGATCGTTGCGATCGTCAGCGCGGTCCTTGTCCTGCTGTCGCTGGCGTGGGCGATCTCCCGGTTCGCCGCCAAGGACAACCTTGAGCCCAGCAAGTGGCTGCCGTTCCTCACCACCGATATCTGGGTCAACTACCTGCTGCCCGGCCTAGCCAACACGCTCAAGGCCGCCCTCATCTCCATGGTCCTCGCGGGCATCTTCGGGGTGCTGTTCGGAATGGGCCGGTTGGCCCATAACCGGTTCGTCCGGGCCTTCTGTACGGTCATCGTCGAGTTCTTCCGCTCGGTGCCGGTGCTGGTGATGATGTTCTTCACCTTTTACTTCGTCTCGTTCAACTTCGGCTCGCAATTGCGCTCGGACACCTTCCCGCTCATCGCCGTGATCACCGGGCTGACCCTGTACAACGGCTCGGTCGTCGCGGAGCTGCTGCGCTCCGGAGTGGGCAGCTTGCCCAAGGGCCAGCGCGAGGCCGGCCTGGCCATCGGCTTGACCAGCGGGCAGGTGCTGCGCTCGGTCCAGTTGCCGCAGGCCATCACCGCGATGCTGCCGGCTCTCGTCGGCCAGCTTGTCGTCGTGCTCAAGGACACCGCGCTGGGACAGATCGTCACGTACCCTGAGTTGCTCAATACCTTCCAGCAGATCGGGTCGTACAAATCCAACCCGGTTCCCGCGCTCATGGTCATTGCCGCGATCTACGTCGTCATCAACTATCTGCTCACCACGGCCGCCGGTCGTCTGGAGAGCTACAACCGAGACAAGGGGCGCCCGACCATCCCGCGTGCGGCCCTCGGCCCGGCCCCCGTCGAGGTTCCAACCGTCGGCGCCGCACGGCCGCACGCCGAGGAGAAGGTCCCGCATAAGGGCCACCGCGCAGCCAAGCGGCCTCCTGGCGATTCCTGACAGCCGCTACAGGGCGCCCTGACTGGCTCCCGACCAACCCCGACCCAACCCCCACGCACATCCACCGAGCGCTTCGAAGGCGAGCCAGGCAAAGAGCTACTGGCCGGTAAGGGACCTATGACCCCCTTGGCCGACCTGTACATTGCTGGCAGGCTCAACCCCGGAACGCCGCACCGCACCCCAAAGGTAGGTCACTACGCATGAAGATCGTCGTCCTCGTCAAATATGTGCCAGAACCCACGGCCACCTGGAAGTTCGCCCCCGACCTCACCATCGATCGCGCAGGCGTCGAAGGGCGTCTCTCCGAGCTCGATGAGTATGCCGTCGAGCAGGCCGCCCAGCTCGCCGAGAAGGGCGTGGCCAGCGAGGTCGTCTTCCTCACCGTCGGGCCCGCCAAGGCCGCCGAAGGGCTGCGCAAGGCCCTGGCGATCGGGGGCAGCAAGGCCGTCCACGTCCTTGATGACGCGATCCACGGCTCCTGTGCCCTGAGCACCTCGCTCGTGCTCGCCAAGGCCCTCGAAAAGGAAGGCTTCGACCTGGTCCTGACCGGGATGGCCTCCACCGACGCCGAGTTGTCGATCGTGCCCTCGATGGTGGCCGACCGCCTCGGCATCAACCAGGCGACGTTCGCCGGCGAGCTGAGCGTCGACGGCACCTCTGTGACGATCCGCCGTGACACCGATGTCGCCAGCGAGCGCGTGAGCGCGGCCCTGCCCGCCATCGTCTCGGTCACCGACCAGACCGGCGAGGCGCGCTATCCGGCCTTCAAGGCGATCATGGGCGCCAAGAAGAAGCCGATCACGACCTGGTCTCTCGCCGACCTCGGCGTCGACGCCGCCCAGGTCGGGCTCGAGGCGGCCAGTGTCCGCACCCTCGACGTCGCACCGACGCCCGCCCGGGCTGCGGGCACCATCATCACCGATGACGGTGAAGGCGGCGCCCAGCTGGCGGGCTTCCTCGCCGACCGCGGCTTCATCTGACCTCCCGGCGGGCAATCGCCCGCCTCACCCGACCGCACGCCGCGCCCGTTCGCGGCATCCCGAACCGCATCCACACCCAGGAGAAGCATCGTGTCGGAAGTCCTCGTTCTCGCCGAGACAACTGCGGCTGGCGTCCGCAAACCCACCCTTGAGCTGCTCACCGTCGCGCGAGCTCTCGGCGAGCCGGCTGCCGTCGTCTTCGGCGAGGCCAGCGAGGCCGTCGTCGCCCAGCTCGGCGAGTACGGGGCAACGAAGGTGTATGCCGTCAACGCCCCGGGGCTGGATGACTACCTGTCCCTGCCCAAGGCCGAGGCGGTCGTGCAGATCGCTCAGGCGAGCAGCCCCCTGGCGATCTTGGTGACCAGCGGGCCCGAGGGCAAGGACATCGCGGCCAGGGTGGCCGTCCGGCTCGACTCAGGGGTCGTCCCCGACGCCGTCTCGGTCGCCGTCGATGGGGGCAACATTGTCGCCACCCAGACGGTCTTCTCCGGCCGTTGGCAAGCACGCAGCCAAGTTGTGCGAGGCCCGGCCGTCGTGACCATGCGGCCCAACGCCACCGCTGCCGAGGCAGCAGCAGCCTCGCCGTCCGTCGAGACCGTCGAGGTGACCCTGAGCGAGAACTCCAAGGGTGCCAAGGTCAACTCGCGCGAGCCCAAGGTCTCGACCGGTCGTCCCGAGCTCACCGATGCGGCCGTTGTCGTCGCCGGTGGCCGCGGGGTCGGCTCGCAGGAGGGCTTTGCCGTCATCGAGCAAGCCGCCGACGCCCTCGGTGCCGCCGTCGGCGCTTCTCGTACGGTGACCGACCAGCATTGGGCACCGCACGAGCTGCAGGTTGGCCAGACCGGCAAGACCGTGGCCCCTTCGCTCTATCTCGCTGCCGGCATCTCCGGGGCCATCCAGCACCGGGCCGGCATGCAGAGCAGCAAGACCATCGTCGTGGTCAACAAGGACGCCAAGGCACCGCTGTTCGCGCTGGCCGACTTCGGCGTTGTCGGCGACCTGCACAAGGTGCTGCCCGCACTCATCGACGAGGTGGGCAAGCGCAAGGGCTGAGCGGTTCACGCCCCTCTCCCCCAGCACACCGCCACAAAGGAGCACGAGTCAGATGATGATCCGGTTCGTCCTCGGTCTGCTCATGACCGTTGTCTGCCTCGGAATCGCTGGTCGGCGGCTGTTCTTCCTCTATCGACTGGGCAAGAAGTTCCAGCCGATGGAGGCAGAGCGCCGTCTCGATGCCGGTCCTGCAGTCCGGGCTGAGATCGCCGAGGTCGCGTTCCAGCGCAAGCTGCTGCGGTGGACGGTGCCTGGGGTGGCGCACTTCCTCGTCTTTTGGGGATTCATGGTGTTGTTGTTCACCATCGTCGAAGCCTTCGTCGGGTTGGTGCAGGCCGACTTCCAGCTCCCGGTCGTGGGCAACTTCCGGTGGTTCGGTTTCTTCGAGGATCTGTTCGCGCTGTTGTGTGTCTTCGCGCTCCTGGTCTTCACCGTGCTGCGGATCCAGCAGGCGCCGAAGAACCTCGGGCGTCGCAGCCGGTTCTTCGGCTCGCACATCGGGCCGGCCTGGTTCGTGCTCTTCATGATCTTCAACGTCGTGTGGACCCTGCTGGCCTACCGGGGCGCCTCGATCAACGCCCAAGAGCTGCACGAGCCCGAGAACGCCGACAAGATGGGCTTCCTGCACGGGGCGTTCGCCTCGCAGTGGTTCGCCTCGATCCTGCCCAAGAGCAACCTTGAGTTCTGGGAGACGTTCTTCCTGCTGCTGTCGCTCGGAGTGCTGCTCGGTTTCACGGTCTTTGTCACCTACAGCAAGCACATGCACATCTTCGCCTCGATCCCCAATGTCGCCTACGCCCGCCGGCCACGCGCCCTCGGCGCTCTGGAGCCCGTCTATTGGCAGGGCAAGAAGGTCGATTTCGAAGACCCCGGTGATGACGACGTCATGGGCGTCGGCAAGATTGAAGACTTCACCTGGAAGGGCCTGCTCGACTTCGCTACGTGCACCGAATGTGGCCGGTGCCAGAGTCAATGCCCGGCGTGGAACACCGACAAGCCCCTCTCGCCCAAGGTGCTCATCATGGCCTTGCGTGATCACTCGCTGGCGAAAGCGCCCTATCTACTGGCGGCCACCGGTGAGGACGGGGAACGGGTCACCGACGGCCTTGCGGCCGCCGTTGTCGCCGAGGCCGAACGTCCGCTCATCGGCCCCGAGGGAGACGAGACGGCGCACGTGGGCGAGCACGGCGTGACCGGCGAAGGCGTTCTGCCGTTCGACATGCTCTGGTCCTGCACGACCTGCGGGGCGTGCGTAGAGCAATGTCCGGTCGACATCGAGCACGTCGACCACATCCTCGACATGCGCCGGTTCCAGGTGCTCATGGAGTCGGCCTTCCCCGAGGAAGCCGGCATCATGCTGCGCAACCTCGAGCACGCGGGCGACCCCTGGGGACTCGGCGGCTCCATGCGACTTGAATGGGCCGAATCGCTCGATTTCGAGGTCCGAGTCCACGAGGGCGACAAGATCCCCGACGACGTCGACTACCTCTACTGGGTCGGCTGCGCCGGGGCGTTGGACGACACCGCCAAACGCACCGCCCGGGCAGTTGCCACGCTGCTGCATGAGGCCGGCGTCGAGTTCATGGTGCTCGGCGGGGCCGAAGCCTGCACGGGTGACCCGGCCAGGCGGCTCGGGCACGAGTTCCTCTTCCAGATGCTCGCGATGCAAAACGTCGAGACCCTCAATGAGGCCGGCGCCAAGCGCATCGTCGTCACCTGCGCCCACTGCTACAACACGCTGGCCAACGAATACCCCCAGCTCGGAGGCCACTACGAGGTTGTCCACCACACGACCCTGTTGGCGCGACTGGTCGCCGAGAAGAAGCTCACCCCCGTGCAACGGGTCGACGCCGCGGTCACCTACCACGACCCGTGCTACCTCGGACGGCACAACCGGATCTTCGCGGCTCCCCGCGAGGTCCTCGGGTCGATTCCCGGCACCCGAGTGCAGGAGATGCCGCGAAACCGCGAGCGTTCCTTCTGCTGCGGCGCCGGAGGCGCCCGGATGTGGATGGACGAGAACATCGGCGAACGCATCAACCAGAACCGCGCCGATGAGGCGCTGGCGACCGCGCCAGACGTCGTCGCCGCAGCCTGCCCGTTCTGCATCACGATGCTCTCCGACGGCGTCGCCCAGCGCCAACAAGAGGGCACCGCATCCGCCACCGTCACGGTCACCGACGTGGCCGAGGTGCTCCTGCGCTCCATCCGCCCAGATCTTGTCGAGGACCCCGTCGACGCTGAAGCCTCCACCTGACCCGGAACGGGAGCACCCGGCATACTGAGCGCTCCCCGGCCCCGACACCCGAATGCTCCGACTCCCGCCAGTCCGTTAGCCCACAACAGAGGACCCGAAAATGACCGACACCGCCCAGTCCACCGGCCACGCCCTCGGCGCCGGGCTGGACCTCGAGACCCTCAACCTCATGCTCGAGACGCTCGGCGACTTCGTCGACTCCGTGCTCTCGCCGGAGTTGCAGCTCGACCTCGACCATGAGGACCGCTGCCCCGAGGACATCGTGCGGGCCATGTCGGACCCCGAGCAGCTGGGCGTGACGGCGGCCTTCATCCCCGAGGCCTACGACGGTATGGACGGCGGGGCGTTCGACTCCTACCGCATCTGCGAGCTCATGGCGCGCAAGGACCTCGGACTGGGCACGGCGGTGTTCGCGACGTTCCTCGGCTCTGACCCGATCGTCGTCGGCTCGACCGAAGAGCAGAAGCAGGACTGGCTCGGGGCGATCGCCCGCGACGGCGTGATCTTCGCCTACGGCGCCACCGAGCCCGAGGCCGGCTCGGACCTCGCTGCCTTGGAGACCACCGCGACGGCGGTGCGCAACGACGACGGCGAGATCGTCGAATACATCATCAACGGACGCAAGCAGTGGATCTCCAACGGCTCGATCGCCGACTTCACGACGATCCTCGCCAAAACCGACGCCGGCCCTTCGTGGTTCGTCGTCGCGAAGGACACCCCCGGTTTCTCGGCGGCACCGCCGGAGGACAAGCACGGTCTGCGGCTGTCCAACACTGCGGCCCTCTTCCTCGATGACGTCCACGTGCCCTTCTACAACCTCATCGGCGGGGTGGAGGGCAAGGGCCTCATCCAGGCCCAGCAGGTCTTCGGCTACACCCGACTGATGGTCGCTGCGTTCGGCCTGGGCGCCGGCTGGGAGGCCCTGGACCGGGCCATCGCCTATTCGATGCAGCGTGTGCAGGGCGGTGGCCTGCTCATGGACAAGCAGGGCTACACCCACAAGCTCATCGTCCCCCACGCCGTGCGGCTCGAGGCCTCGCGGGCCTTCATCGAGGACACGGCCGACAAGATCGACCGCGGACTGGGCGACGACGGCGCGATGAACACCGAAGGCGCGATCGCCAAGTATCTCGCCACGGTGTTCGGCAACGCCGCCGCCGATGACGCGATCCAGGCGCATGGCGGGTACGGCTACACCCGGCCCTACGTCGTCGAGAAGGTCAAGCGCGACGTGCGGATCACGACCATCTACGAAGGCACCTCCGAGATCATGGAGATGACCATCGCCCGTGACCGCTGGCAGCAACACCTCAAGACCCAGGGCCGGTACTACCACGACAAGGCTGCCGCGTTGCGCACCCTCGCTGTGGCCCACCCGGAAGTCGGCGCCGATGTGGCCGCGCTTGCCTGCGAGGGCATGGCCATCGTCCTGGAGGCCTGCCGCACCGGCCGACTCACCCGCAATCAGCACATCCTCTTCCGTCTCGGCGAGCTCATCGCTCACTGTGAGGGCGCCGAGATCTTCGCGCAGCGCGCCGCTGCGGCCGCGACCGATTCCGCCCATGAGAAGGCCTACAAGCGTTTCGACGCCAAGACGTTCGCCCTCATGTCACGGGTCTTCGCCCGCGAAGCGGCCGCACGGGTCGCCTTCGACGGGTCTCGGTGGGTTGCCGGAGCGGCCGAGCCCGGCTCCCCCGCGGTCGCTGCCGTGAACGGCATACCGACGGCTGCCATTCAGGCCGCTCAGGCCGGCATGGTGACCGACATGGACGCGGTGGCGGACGCACTCTACGGGCGCGGCGACGGCTGACCGGCTCCGCCGCTCACCGAAACCTCCCGGTCCTGACCGCTGCTTACCACCGCCTTTCCCCGTCTCCCCGACGCCTTTGCACTGCCCGACGCCTTTGCACTCCTCGACTGTCTGTGCTCCACCGGAAGGACACCACCATGACCGACGTTCACCCCGTCGCCGTCGTCGGAATCGCTGCCATCATGCCGATGGCGCCGGACGTCGACTCCTTCTGGGCCAACATCACTGGAGGGCGCTACTGCATCTCCGATGTGCCACCGGAGCGCTGGAACCCGGCGCTCTACTACTCCCCCGATCACTCCGCCCGGGACAAGACCTATTCGACGATCGGCGGCTGGGTCCGGGAGTTCGAGTGGGACCCGATCCGGTGGAAGCTGCCCATCCCGCCGATGGTGGCGGCCCAGATGGACCAGGGGCAGCGGTGGGCGCTGTCTGCCGCCCGTCGCGCGCTGCTCGATGCGGGGTGGCCGAACTGGGGGACGGACAACGACAACGTCGCCGTCATCCTCGGCAACGCCATCGGCGGTGAAAAGCACTACCAGTCCGCGATGCGCATCAACCTGCCCGAGGTCCTCGTTCGGCTGCAGGAGTCCGCCACCCTGCGCGGTCTGAGCCCAGCGATGCAGACCGCGATCGTCGAGGAGACGCGAGCCGGCTTCCTGGACAACATGTTCGAGATCACCGAGGACACCATGCCCGGCGAGCTCGCCAACGTGTATGCCGGGCGGGTCGCCAACGCGCTCAACCTGCGCGGGCCGAACTTCACCACCGACGCGGCCTGTGCGTCCGGTCTGGCCGCGCTGAACGCGGCCATCCTGGGCCTCAACGACCACCAGTACGACGCTGTCGTCACTGGTGGGGTCGACCGCAACATGGGCGTCGACGGCTTCGTCAAGTTCTGCAAGATCGGCGCCCTGTCGGCGACCGGCACCCGCCCCTTCGACGCCGGGGCCGACGGCTTCGTCATGGGCGAGGGCGCCGCGCTGTTCGTCCTCAAGCGGCTCGAGGACGCCGAGCGCGACGGTGACCGGATCTACTCGGTCGTCATGGGCGTCGCCGGTTCCTCCGACGGCAAGGGCAAGGGCATCACCGCGCCCAACCCGGTCGGCCAGCAGCTGGCCATCGCCCGCGCCTGGGAGCGCGCCGGCCTCGACCCAGCAACCGCGACCAGCGTCGAGGCGCACGGCACGTCGACCCGGGTCGGTGACGCCACCGAGTTGGAAAGCGTCGACAAGGTCTTCGGCGCGGCGGGTGCCCGCCAGCACAGCATCGCCCTCGGATCGGTCAAGTCCAACATTGGCCACCTCAAGGCCGCGGCGGGCACCGCAGGCCTGTTGAAGATGATCAAGTCGCTGCACGAGAAGGTGCTGACCCCCTCGATCAACTTCAACGACCCCAACGAGAACGTCGACTGGGACACCTCGCCGTGCAAGGTCAACACCGTGCTTCGTCCGTGGGACGACGCCGGCCCGGAGGGCGTGCGTCGCGGCGGCGTCTCCGCCTTCGGCTTCGGCGGCACCAACTTCCACGTCGTCGTCGAAGAGCACATCCCCGGTCGGCACAAGCCCGCCCCCAAGGTGTTTGCCTCAGCGGCCGTTCCCGCGGAAGCTGCGACCGGCGCACCCGCCCAGACGCATGCCGCTGCTGCCCCAGCCGCGGGCGTCACCGTCTCGGTTCCTGCCGGGCCTCCGAAGGCTCCGTTGCGCGGAGCGCTGGTGCTCGGCGGCGCCACCGACGCCGACGTGCTCGCCCAGGTGCAGACCCACCTGGCCGCCGCCCAGGCAGGCAACGCTCCCGCTCCAGCAGCCCCTGACCCGGCGCTGGCCCAGGCAGCCGTGCGGGTCGCGGTCGACTACTCCACCGCCACTGAGCTGGCAGGCAAGCTCGACAAGCTTGCCAAGGGTCTGTCCTCGGGCAATCCGGCCATCTTCAAGATGCTGCGCCAGCAGGGCGTTTTCCTCGGCCGTGGGCCGGCCCCCAAGGTCGCCTTCCTGTACACCGGCCAGGGCAGCCAGTACGTCAACATGCTCAAGGACCTCAACTCCGAGCCGATCGTCAAGGCGACCTTCGACCAAGCCGACGCGGTGATGACCCCGTTGCTCGGTCGGTCGCTCACGTCGTTCATCTATGTCGACGGAGACGATGAGGCGGCGGTCAAGGCCGCCAACAAGCAGCTCATGCAGACCGAGATCACCCAGCCGGCGGTGCTCGCCACCGATCTGTCGCTGACCCGGCTGCTCGCGGCATACAACATCGCGCCCGACATGGTGATGGGCCACAGCCTCGGCGAGTACGGCGCTCTCGTCGCCGCGGGCTCGCTCACCCTCGATGCGGCCATGGAGGCCGTCAGCGCCCGTGGCCGCGAAATGGCCAAGGTGTCGATGGAGGACAACGGTGCGATGGCTGCGGTGTTCGGCCCGCTCGAAGAGATCGAGCGTGTCGTCGACTCGGCCGAGGGCTATGCCGTCATCGCGAACATCAACTCCTTCAACCAGGCCGTCGTCGGCGGGGCCACGACGGCCGTCGAGAAGATCATCGAGACGTTCGCCGGCAAGGGCATCAACGCGGTGCGCATCCCGGTGAGCCACGCCTTCCACACCTCGATCGTCGCGCCCGCGTCGGTGCCGTTCGTCAATGCACTGCGCCGGCTCAACCTCGTCGGACCCAAGCTGCCGATCGTCGCCAACGTCACCGGCGAGTTCTATCCGGCAGACGCCACGACCGAGACGATGCTCGACTACACCGGCAAGCAGATCGCTTCGCCCGTCCAGTTCGTCAAGGGCCTGCAGACCCTGTATGCCGCCGGCGCGCGCGTCTTCGTCGAGGTCGGCCCGAAGAAGGCCTTGCACGGCTTCGTCGAGGATGTCCTGGGCACCCGACACGAGGACGTCCTCGCCCTGTTCACCAACCACCCGAAGGTCCCCGACGCAGCAGCCTTCAACCAGGCGTTGTGCGGGCTCTACGCCTCCGGTCTCGGCTTCACCCCGGTGCCCGCTGTCGTCGCTGAGCCTGCGCCTGCGGTCGTCGCTGCGCCCGCGCCGGTCTCTGCTCCGGCCGCTGCTCCGGTCGCTGCACCGTCGGCCTCAGCAGCCGTGGTCTCGGCTCCGGCCGCCGCAGCTGCGGGCGATTCGGTCATCACCGAGCTCGGCAAGCTGTTCGCCGGTGTCCTCGAACAGGGGATGAAGCTCTACGGCTACCCGGGAACGCCCACCGGCGCTGACCCCGCCGCAGCTGCCGCCCCGGCCCTGCTGCCCGCCGAGCCGGGCAGCGAAGCTGTCGTCATCTCCGGTGCTGGATTGGGCCTGCCTGGCGTCGACCCGATGTTCGACGACGCCAACATCGCCCGGATCCTCTCCGGGCAGCAACTGATCGGCGAACTGCCGATGTCGATCCAGACCCGGATCTCCCGGATGCGGATCACCCGGCTGGTTAAGGACGCCCTCACCGGTGGCGGTCACTTCGAAGTGATCAGTGATCCGGCCGACGTCATCAAGCTCGCCGGACGGCACGCCCCGCTCGACATGGTCGGGCAATACGGGATCGACGCCGGTCGCGATGCGGCGCTGGACTCCACGACCCGGATGGCCGTCGCGGCAGGGTTCGACGCCCTGCGCGACGCCGGCATCCCCTTGGTCATGCATTACAAGAAGACGACGATCGGCACGCAACTGCCCGACAAGTGGGGCTTGCCCCTGTCGATGCGCGACGACACCGGGATCGTCTTCGCGTCGGCCTTCCCCGGGTATGACAACTTCGCTCAGGAGTTGGAACACTTCGCCGATGACCGCGCTCGACGTGAGCACCTGCTCGCCCTAGAGGGGGTCCGCGCCCGGGTGACCGACGGGGCGGCCGCGGCCGAGATCGACCAGCTCATCGCGCAGCTCAAGGCTGAGCTCGACGCCAACCCGTTCGAGTTCGATCGCCGGTTCCTGTTCCGGGTCCTGGCCATGGGTCATTCGCAGTTCGCCGAGATCATCGGTGCCCGTGGCCCCAACACGCAGCTCAACGCGGCGTGCTCCAGCACCACCCAGGCCATTTCGGTGGCCGAGGACTGGATCCGGGCCGGCCGGTGCCGCCGAGTCATCATCGTCACCAGCGACGACGCGACGAGCGACAACCTCATGCCATGGGTCGGCAGCGGCTTCCTGGCGACCGGCGCTGCGGCGACCGACGCCCGCGTGGAAGACGCGGCCCTGCCCTTCGACCGACGTCGGCACGGGATGATCGTCGGCGCCGGTGCGGCCGCCCTGATCATCGAGTCGGCTGAAGCGGCGCGTGAGCGCGGCGTCCAGCCGATCGCCGAGCTGCTCGGCGTCGTCATCGCCAACAGCGCCTACCACGGCACCCGCCTGGACATCGAGCACATCGCCGGAGTCATGGACAGCGTCGTGCGCCAGGCCGAGCGGCGCGGGGTCGATCGTCACACGATGGCCTCTTCGTTGCTCTTCATGTCTCACGAGACCTTCACCCCAGCCCGAGGCGGCAGCGCAGCGGCGGAGATCAACTCGCTGCGCAGCACCTTCGGTCCGTCGGCCGACAAGATCGTCATCGCCAACACCAAGGGCTTCACGGGCCACGCGATGGGCGCGGGCGTCGAGGACGCCGTCATGCTCAAGGCCCTCGAGACTGGCATCGTCCCCCCGGTGCCCAACCTCAAGGAACCCGACCCGGGCCTGGGCAACCTCAACCTGTCCAAGGGCGGGTCCTACCCTGTCCACTTCGGGTTGCACCTCGCAGCCGGTTTTGGCTCGCAGATCGGGATGTCGGTCACGCGCTACCTGCCGATGGCAGACGGCCGGAGGCGAGCGCCGGAGGAGTTGGGCTACGCCTACCGGATCGTGGACCAGGCTGCCTGGCAGCGCTGGTTGGACGCCTGTTCCGGGCACTCTGGCAGCCAGCTCGAGGTCGACCACCGTCGCCTGCGGATCGTCGACACCGGCGCTCCGGCAGTTGCGATCGTGGCACCGACCTCAGTGCCGGTCCCGTATGCCGCCACCACCGTCGGCACGCTCGGCGCACCTGGGCCGTCAGGATCCGTGGCCGCTGCGGCTCCGATTGCGGCCCCTGCGCCGGTTGCGGCTCCCGTTCCGGCCCCTGCTCCGGTTGCGGCTCCGGTTGCGGCCCCCGCCCCGGTCGCGGCCCCTGCCCCGGTTGCGGCTCCGGTTGCGGCCCCCGCACCGGCGGAGCCGGCCGTCGTCACCGACCCGGTCCTGGACCAGGTCACCTCGATCGTCGCCGGTCTGACCGGCTACCCATCGGATCTGCTCGACCCCGACCTTGACCTCGAAGCCGACCTCGGCGTCGACACCGTCAAGCAGGCCGAGGTCTTCGCAGCCGTCCGCGAGCACTACGGCGTCGAACGCGACGAGACGATGAAGCTGCGCGACTTCCCCACCCTGCGTCACGTCGCCGGTTGGGTCCGCGGTACGGCTGGCCTGCCCGAGCCCTCCGCCGCCCCGGCAGCTCCGGCCGCGTCGGCTGCCCCAGCGGCACCTGCACCGTCGGCTGCCCCGGCAGCGGCGGTCGCCGACGAGGTCATCGACACAGTCACCGCGATCGTTGCCGGTCTGACCGGCTACCCGGCCGACTTGCTTGACCCCGACCTTGACCTCGAAGCCGACCTCGGCGTCGACACCGTCAAGCAGGCCGAGGTCTTCGCAGCCGTCCGCGAGCACTACGGCGTCGAACGCGACGACACGATGAAGCTGCGCGACTTCCCCACCCTGCGTCACGTCGCCGGTTGGGTCCGCGGTAAGGCCGGCCTGCCCGAGCCCTCCGCTGCCCCAGCGGCACCCGCGCCGTCGGCTGCCACGCACGCCGCCCCGGTGGCGGCGGCGGCAAGCGTGTCGGCTCCGGTCTCCGCTCCCGCGGCGACTCCGGCAGCAGCCGGCGGGACCGTCGACCCCGTGCAGGACAAGGTCATCGAGATCGTGGCCGAGCTCACCGGCTACCCGGCCGACCTGCTCGACCCCGACCTTGACCTCGAAGCCGACCTCGGCGTCGACACCGTCAAGCAAGCCGAGGTCTTCGCAGCCGTCCGCGAGCACTACGGCGTCGAACGCGACGACACGATGAAACTGCGCGACTTCCCGACCATCAAGCACGTGGCCGGCTGGATCCGCGGTAAGGCCGGCCTGCCCGAACCGGCAGCGGCTGCTCCGGCAGCACCGGCTGCTGCGGCCCCCGTGGCAGCAGCTGCGGCGGCGACGCCGGCGGCAGCAGCCGGCGGGACCGTCGACCCCGTGCAGGACAAGGTCATCGAGATCGTGGCCGAACTCACCGGCTACCCGGCCGACCTGCTCGACCCCGACCTTGACCTCGAAGCCGACCTCGGCGTCGACACCGTCAAGCAAGCCGAGGTCTTCGCAGCCGTCCGCGAGCACTACGGCGTCGAACGCGACGACACGATGAAACTGCGCGACTTCCCGACCATCAAGCACGTGGCCGGCTGGATCCGCGGTAAGGCCGGCCTGCCCGAACCGGCAGCGGCTGCTCCGGCAGCACCGGCTGCTGCGGCCCCCGTGGCAGCAGCTGCGGCGGCGACACCGGCGGCAGCAGCCGGCGGGACCGTCGACCCCGTGCAGGACAAGGTCATCGAGATCGTGGCCGAACTCACCGGCTACCCGGCCGACCTGCTCGACCCCGACCTTGACCTCGAAGCCGACCTCGGCGTCGACACCGTCAAGCAAGCCGAGGTCTTCGCAGCCGTCCGCGAGCACTACGGCGTCGAACGCGACGACACGATGAAACTGCGCGACTTCCCGACCATCAAGCACGTGGCCGGCTGGATCCGCGGTAAGGCCGGCCTGCCCGAACCGGCAGCGGCTGCTCCAGCAGCACCGGCTGCTGCGGCCCCCGTGGCAGCAGCTGCGGCGGCGACACCGGCGGCATCCGCGCCTGCGCCTGCGGCCCCCGCAGCTGCCCCGGCTCAGCCGGCGGCAGGCATCGACGAGATGACCCAGAAGGTCATCGACATCGTGGCCGAGCTCACCGGCTACCCGGCCGACCTGCTCGACCCCGACCTTGACCTCGAAGCCGACCTCGGCGTCGACACCGTCAAGCAAGCCGAGGTCTTCGCAGCCGTCCGCGAGCACTACGGCGTCGAACGCGACGACACGATGAAACTGCGCGACTTCCCGACCATCAAGCACGTGGCCGGCTGGATCCGCGGTAAGGCCGGCCTGCCCGAGCCGGACGCGCAGGGTGCGGCGCCTGACGGCGCTGCGGCCTCTGCGGCCTCCACGCCCGCGGCTGCACCGACCTCCACTCCGGAGCCCACGGTCATCCAGGGCAATCTGGCAGCGATCGACGCACTCCCACGCCGGATCCCGGTCGCCATCCTGCGACCGAGCATGGCGCAGAGTGTCGAGACCGGTGTCGTGCTCGACGGCGCCCGCGTGGTCGTCATGCTCGACGAAGGCGGAGTCGGCGAGGCTTTGGTCAAGCGACTGGTCAAGGCCGGTGCGACCACTCTCGTCCTGACGCCGGGCATCTCGACCGACGACCTGTCGGCCCAGCTGGAGACCTGGCTGGCCGACGGCCCGATCGCCGGTGTCTATTGGTTGCCCGCACTCGATGACGAGGGAAGTCACACCGACCTCGACCTCAGCTACTGGACGGAATGCCTGCGTCGTCGGGTGAAGACCCTCTACACAACGATGCGCCGGATGTGGGATGACAGCCCGTTCCTGGTGTCGGCAGTGCGCCTGGGTGGTCGCCACGGCTATGACGCAGCTGGCGCGGTCGCCCCGATGGGCGGCGCGGTCACCGGCTTCACGAAGTCCTACAAGAAGGAGCGCCCGGAAACGCTCGTCAAGGCCGTCGACTTCCCCGCCAGCCGCAAGACAGCTGCGGTCGCCGACGTCCTGATCGAGGAGACCCTGCGCGACCCGGGTGCCGTCGAAGTCGGTCGGCTCGACGGGCAACGCTGGGGCGTCGGCTTTGCCGAGGTGCCCTTCCCCGCCCTGGCGGCAGACGGCTCGCCGGATGGCGAGGGTGGCCTGCCGCTCAGCAAGGACTCGGTGTTCCTCGTGACGGGTGCTGCCGGATCGATCGTCTCGGCGATCACGGCCGACCTGGCCAAGGCGTCCGGCGGTGTCTTCCACCTGCTCGACCTCACCCCGACGCCCGACGCGGCCGACCCCGATCTGACCGACTTCCGCACCGACAAGGATGGTCTCAAGGCCACCCTCGCAGCTCGGATGAAGGCGGCGGGCGAGCGACCCACGCCCGTGGTCATCGACAAGGAGCTGGCTGGCATCGAGCGCCGCGCTGCTGCCCTCACGGCCATCCAGGCCGTCGAGGCAGCCGGTGGGACCGTCCATTACCACTCGGTCGACCTGACGAACGCCGACGCGGTCGCTGCGGTCATGGCCGACGTGGCCGAGCGCAGCGGCAAGATCGACGTCCTGCTGCATGCGGCCGGTCTGGAGATCAGTCGCAACCTTCCCCAGAAGGAGCCGCGCGAGTACGACCTCGTCTTCGACGTGAAGACGACGGGCTGGTTCAACGTGTGGTCTGCGGCGAGCGCGCTCGAGGTCGGGGCCGTCGTGGCCTTCTCCTCGGTCGCCGGTCGCTTCGGCAACCAGGGCCAGACCGATTACAGCGCAGCCAACGACCTGCTCTGCAAGGTGCTCTCGTCCTTCCGTCACACCCGGCCGCAGACCCGCGGCCTGGCACTGGACTGGACCGCCTGGGGCGGGATCGGCATGGCGACCCGGGGCTCCATCCCCAAGATCATGGAGATGGCCGGCGTGCAGATGCTGCCGCCGGACGCGGGAGTCGCGTGGATTCGGCGGGAGGTGGCCGCCACGGCATACAGCGGTGAGGTCATCGTCGCGGGAGTCCTGGGGATGATGGCCCAGGAATACCACGAGACCGGAGGCGCTGACCCGGCCGCACTGGCCGGTGCCGGCCCGCACGGCCCGATGGTGGGCACCGTGTCGGCGAGCGTCTACCACGGGTTGGTCGTCACGACGACCCTCGACCCGAAGGAGCAGGCCTTCCTGTATGACCACCGCATCGACGGCACCCCCGTCCTGCCCGGGGTCATGGGAATGGAGTCCTTCGCCGAGGCAGCCGCGATGCTCGCACCCGAGGGCTACCGGGTCGGATCGGTCGAGAACGTGTCGTTCCTCAACCCGGTGAAGTTCTTCCGGGACGAGCCACGCACGCTGACGATCACCGCCCAAGCGACCGCCGCTGCGGAAGGCTCGGACCTACTCGTCCGGTGCAGCCTCACCGCTGAGCGGGCGCTGCCCGGGCAGGCCACGCCGACGAAGACGACCCACTTCACCGGCACCGTCCGGCTCACCACCGAGCCGGTCGCCCAGGAGACCGAGAAGGTCAAGACCAAGCCCGAGGGCACTCCGTTGGCCAACAGCGACGTCTACGCCTTCTACTTCCACGGCCCGGCCTACCAGGTCGTCGGGGAGGCCTGGCGCAAGGGCCAGGGGTCGATGACTCGGATGGCCGACCCGATCCCCGACAACCACGTGCCTGAAGACGCACCGCTGGCCATCGCACCACGGTTGGCAGAGCTGTGCTTCCAGACGGCCGGGCTGTGGGAGGCCGGGACCGCGCACCAGATGGCGCTGCCGACCAAGGTCGGTCGCTTGCGTGTGCTGCGTGATCCGGCCACGGTCGACGGACCGCTCTACTCCTTGGCACGACCGGCAGGTGAGAGTAGGTTCGACTGCGCCGTCGTGGACGGCCGCGGGTCCGTGGTAGTCCGGATGGACGGCTACGAGAGCATCGTGCTCCCGGCGCCGATTCCTGAGGCTGTCAAGGATGCGTTGACGGCGACCTTCGGCTCCGGCGACTGACCGAACCCGATCGGTATCGTCGCGCCCCGCGAGAGTGATCTCGCGGGGCGCGACTCGTTCGGTCACCGCCTGCGCCCTGGACGACCGAGAGCGACCGAGAGCGACCGAGAGCCAACCGAGCAACGTTCATCGATCGGAGCACTGCCTTGAAGACCATCTCGCGGCTGGCGATCATCGACCGTGGCGAGCCCGTTGTCCGGGTCCTCGCTGCCGTCGCAAACCTCAACCGCCGAGGGGATGTGCCGCCGATCACCACGATCGTCGTCACCGAGCAGAGCCGCGAGCGGGCCTGGTTCGCCCGCGAGGCCGACGAACTTGTCACCCCTCCCCCAGGTGCCGAGGTCAACGCACTCGTCCCGATCGCCCCCGAACTGGTCGTCGAGCAGGTCGTCGCCGCCCGCGCCGACACTGCCTGGATCGGTCACACCCCGTGCCTTGACCGAGCCGAACTGGTCGCTCAGTTGGAGGCGGCCGGCGTCGGCGTCATCGGTCCGGGTGCAGCGACGATCCGCCGGCTCGCCGACCCCCACACCCTCACCGAACTCGCCCACGAGGCCGGCCTCAGCATGGTGCCGGCCGACTTGGGCCTGGACAAATGGCGCCGGATCGAGATCGATGTCCTGGCCGACGACGCCGGCACCGTATGGACCCTCGGCCTGCGCGACGCCAGCGTGCACCGAGGCGGCACACCGGTGCTCGCCGAGATGCCCGCCCCCAGGGTCTCCGCCAGCACCGCCGGCGCGATGTCCCACGCAGCACGCCGGCTGGCCCGCGCCGCGGCATACCGGGGTGCCGGTGTCGTCGAGTTCGCCCTCGGCCACGACGGGGAGTCGTTCTGGCTCATCGGCGTCGACACCCTCGCCCGCACCGAGCACGCTCTTGTCGAGGAGACCACCGGCGCAAGTTTCATCGGTCAGCGGCTGCGGCTCGCCGCCGGGCTCCCGCTACCTGCCGAACCCCCGCCGGCAAGTGGGTTCGCCGTCGAGGTGCGCCTGCTCGCCCAAGACCCCGGCCGCGAGTATGCCGCCTCCGGTGGCACCCTGGAGATGCTCTCCCTTCCGGTCGGCACAGGCGTTCGGGTCGATTCGAGCATCCGCGAGGGCGACATCGTCGACGGGCGGGTCGAGCCGCTCATCGCGACAATCACCGCATGGGGACGTGATCGCGAGGAAGCCCTCGATCGCGCTCATGCGGCCTTGGAGCGCACAACCGTCGCCCTCGAACTGGGCGTGACGAACCGCACCGCGAGCCTCGCGGTGGTGGAGAAGGTCGCCGCGGCCCAGACTCCCGTCGACGCCGGGTGGTATGACCGGTTGCTGGCCGCCGGCGACTTCGCGTCGATCGCCGACCCGCTGGCCGTTGTCGCGGCCGCTGTGGAGGCCTACGAGTCCGACAGCACGATGGTCAACGCCGCCTTCTTTGCCAGCGCGGCTCGGGGCCGACCCGAGCACCCCGAAAGAGTCGGTTCGCTCGTGCAGCTGAGTTACCGCGGCCATGACTACCGGCTGCGCGTGGACCGCACCGGCCCGCGGTCCTACCGGGTGCGCGGTAACGCCACCGTCGACGTCATCGTCGACCGGCTCGGTGAGTTCGAGCGTCGGGTCATCTGCAGAGGCTCCAAACACCGGGTCGTTGCGGTCGAGCAAGGTGCCGACTTCCGCCTCGACATCGACGGCGTCGGCCACACGATCAGCCGCGAGGACGGCGTCGTCGTGCGCACGGGTTGGCCGGCCCTCGTGTCGTCGCTACTCGTGACGCCCGGACAGGACGTCACAGCCGCCAGCCGGTGGCCGTCCTGGAGTCGATGAAGATGGTCACGACGGTCACCGCGCCGTTCGACGGCACGGTCACCTCGCTTGCGGTATCGAGCAACACCCAGATCGAGCGTGGTGCCCCGCTGATGCGGATCAAGGCGACCGGACGCGGCCACGCCCTCGACCTGGGGCCGGGCACCGGGTTGGGTGCCGAGCCCGAGTTCTCCGTCAACCTGTCCACGCTGGCCGAGCCCGATGGCACCGCCGAGGGCAAGGACGCCGCCTGGGTGCACGCCCACCTTGGTGACTACCTGCGCGGCTACGACCTGGATCCCGGAGTCGTTCAAGGGCCTGTTGCGTCGCCAAGGCGCGCTGGCCGCCGAGTTGCCAGCCGACGACCCAGGCCTCGTTGCTGCCGAGAACGAGCTGCTCGACCTGTTCGCCGATCTGGGAGCGCTCTACCGGCCGCGCACCGAGGCCGAGAACGGCGACGAGGACTTCATCCTGGACAACACCCAGGAATACTTCCTCGGCTACCTGCAATGGCTCGACCCTGACCAGGCCGGGCTTCCCGAGCGCTACCGCAAACGGCTGACCGCGGCGCTGGCCCGCTACGGCGTCGGCAATCTCGCCCGCAGCAAGGCCTTGGAAGCGGCCACCGTCTGGCTGTTCCGGGCCTTTGCGCGCATCCCCGAGATGGCCCCGGCGATCGTCGCGATCCTCAATCGGCGTCTGCGCCACCATGACGAGTTGTCGCAGCAGGCGACCGTCGACACCCGCCAGCGCCTCGACCGGCTCGTGCAGGCCACCGAGGGCCGCCAGCAGAACGTGGCCGACCTGGCCCGCGACATCATCTTCCACTTCTTCGAAGAGCCGCAGATGCTCGACGCGGCCGCCGAGATGCAGCAGACGGCCCGCGGACATCTCGCCGCCCTTAGCGCCGACACTGCGGCGCCCGACCGAGCCGAGCGGATCGACGCTCTCGTCGCGGCGCCGCACCCGGTCCGCCGTGACCTGCTCGAGGCGTGGCTGAACGCCGACGACGACCCCGGCGCGACGGCATACCGGCACGTATTGCTGGAGGTCTATGCCCGCCGGTTCTACCGCATCCGTGAGCTGTGCAACCTCGCGACCGGAGCGGTCGGCAGCGGCGACGCCACCTTCGAGATCGGTTCGGCCGATTACGAGCACGCCGGTATGCCGGTGCGTCTCGTCGTCGCCTATCTTCCGCTGGCGCAGTTGCCCACGTTCGCCGACGCACTGCACGCTCACCTCCAGGGGGTGCCGGCCGGACGCGAGGTCGTCGTCGACGTCGTCGTCTGGCGCGGCGGCGACCGTCCCGACATCGGCGATCTCGCCGCGGACATCGGGGACCTGCTCCAGCGGTGCGACTTCGGGCGACGGCTGCACCGCCTGGACCTCACGCTGACCACCCTCGGCGACGCCGAACGCGACGGGAGCAACACCCAACACCTGACCTATCGCGAAGCAGCTGACGGGTCGTTCGTCGAGGACGGCCTCTATCGGAACCTGCACCCGATGCTCGCCAAGCGCCTGGACCTGTGGCGGCTGTCGAACTTCGCCCTCGAGCGGCTGCCTTCCCCCGAGGACGTCTATCTCTTCTTCGGAGTGGCCCACGACAACCCCAAGGATCGGCGGCTGTTCGCCGTGGCCGAAGTCCGCGACCTCATCGCCGTGCGCGACGAGCAGACCGGCGCCGAGACCTTCCCCAGGCTCGGACGGGTCGGGCTGCAAGCCCTCGCCGCCATGCGCACGGCGCTGTCGCACTATCCGCCTCGGGAACGCCCGAGCGCCAACCGGCTCGTCCTCAACGTCCGGCCGACCTGGGAGATCCCGCCCGAGAGGTGGCCGGCGCTCGCGGCGAATTACCTGCCGCTGGCCAGAGGCGCGGGGCTGGAGAAGGTGGTCATGCACCTCAAGACCCCGGTACCGGACGATCAAGGGCGCCCGACACTGGTCGACAAGGTGATGACCGTCGACGGGATCGGGCGCACCGGGACGACAATTCGCTTCGGCGACCCGGGCGCCAATCCGATCCGGCCGCTCACTCGCTATGCGCAGAAGGTGATGACCGCCGAACGGTTCGGCACCCCCTATCCCTACGAGATCATCCAGATGCTCACCCCGGCGGTGGGCGAGCCGTCCCCCTTCCCCCGCGGGCACTTCCAGGAACTGGACCTCGACGCGGACGGCGAACACCTCGTCCCGGTCGACCGTGCGCCGGCGCTCAACACGGCCCACCTCGTCGTCGGCCTCCTCACGACCTATACCGACACCGTGCCCGAGGGCATGACCCGGGTCGCCATGTTGTCCGACCCCACCCAGGGCCTGGGCAACCTCTCCGAACCGGAATGCCGGCGGATCAACGCATCGCTCAGGCTCGCGGCCGAACGCAAGATCCCCGTCGAGTGGTATGCCGTGTCGTCAGGCGCGCTCATCGCGATGGACTCGGGCACCGAGAACATGGACTTCATCGCGCTGACGTTGCGCCGGATCATCGAACACACCCAGGCCGGGCACGAGATCAATATCGTCGTCACCGGCATCAACGTCGGCGGCCAACCCTATTGGAACGCCGAATCGACGATGCTCATGCACACCCGGGGCATTCTCATCATGACCCCGGCCAGCACCATGGTGCTCACCGGCAAACAAGCGCTGGACTTCTCCGGGGCGGTGTCCGCCGACGACAACTTCGGCATCGGCGGCTATGACCGGGTCATGGGGCTGAACGGGCAAGGGCAGTACTGGGCGCCGAGTTTCCAGGACGCCTGCCGCCTGCTGTTGGCGCACTACGACTACACGTATGTCGTGCCGGGCGAGCGCTTCCCCAGGCGTCGGCCGACTGAGGACCCGCGGGGACGTGACGTGCGCGCGTCGGTGCACGAGCAGGTGCCCGGCACCCGGTTCACCACTGTCGCCGAGGTCTTCGACGTCGCCACCAACCCCGATCGAAAGCAGCCGTTCGACATGCGGTCGGTGATGCGTGCGGTCACCGACGCGGACTGCGAGCCCCTCGAGCGGTGGATGCAATGGCAGGACGGCGAGAACTCCATCGTCTGGGACGCCTCGGTGGGCGGCATACCGGTCTGCATGTTGGGGTTGTCGTCGAGGTCGTTGCCGCGCAAGGGGTTCGTGCCCGCTGACGGCCCTCCGGCGTGGACGTCGGGGACGCTCTTCCCACAGGCCTCGCGCAAGACGGCTCGAGCCATCAATGCGACGAGCGGCAACCGGCCCCTCGTCGTCATGGCGAACCTTTCCGGCTTCGACGGTTCGCCGGAATCGATGCGCAAGTGGCAGCTTGAGTATGGTGCGGAGATCGGCCGGGCGATCACCAACTTCAAGGGACCGATTGTCTTCATCGTCGTTTCGCGCTATCACGGCGGCGCGTTTGTGGTGTTCTCCAAGGCCCTCACCGAGAGCATGGAGATCGCCGCCATCGAAGGTTCCTATGCCTCGGTCATCGGTGGGGCGCCAGCTGCGGCAACGGTTTTCGCACGTGACGTGAAGATCCGCACCGACAAGGACCCGCGGGTCATCGCGGCGCTGGCGGCCGCGGCGGCCGCGCAGGGTCCGGAGGCGGGCCGGTTGCGCGCCGTCGGGGCTTCGGTCGCCGCGGCGGTGCGGGCCGAGAAGCTCGGCGAGGTGGCCGACGAGTTCGACTCGATCCACACCATCGAGCGGGCGCTGCGGATGGGGTCGGTCGACCGGATCATCACCGCCGAGGACCTGCGGCCCTACATCATCGACGCGTTGGAGCGCGGGATGGCCAAGTTCGAGCCGACGACCTGAGGCATCGTGGTCAGTTAGCCAGCGGCCGGTCCAGCCAGGAATGGACCGGCTCACCGCTGGCGAGGTCGTCACCGTCGGGCAGCAATGCCGGCGGCTCGGTGGATTCCCTGCTGGCCAGGGTCAGCAGGAAGTGCCCGTCTCGCCGCCACCACCCGGGGAAGAGCTCACCCCCCCTGGTGTGCACGACGAGCGCCGACCATCCGTCCGGGCGTGGGTGCTCGTCGAGGCTGACCTCCACCCATCGGGTGTCGGCCCGCAGCCCAACCCGCAGCACCTTGAGAGCGGACTCCTTGGCAGACCACAGCAGGTTGGATGCGACGTTCCAACCTTCGCTCCCCCGGATCGCCGCACCCGTACACATACTCCTGTTCGGATGCCGTGAGGTAGTCGGACACAAACCCCCGGCTGCGCGGCTCGACGGCTTCGAGGTCGACCCCGAGCGTGCCCCCAGCGAGTTCCCCGGAGGGGCCGACGAGGCACACCGCCCAACCCGCGCGGTCGGTGAGGACACATCCAGGGGGACCTCGGCCCCGTCGACCACGACATACGGGGCTCCTCCGCGGCGGTTGAGGACTCCGATACCTGCGAGGCTGACGGCGTCGACCGGGCGCCCTAACACGGCGGCGACCGCGCGTTTGCCAGCCAGGCGACGGAGCCGGTATTCGGTGCGGCGTTTGGTGAAGCGCATTGTGGCGGCCCGAGCCGCTTCGGCAGGCGCCAGCCAATCGGTGCCGCCGGGGATGGTGTGCTCGCCGACTGCCAACCAGTGCATGGGCTCCCCCACTTGGACTCGAACCAAGAACCTGCCGGTTAACAGCCGGCTGCTCTGCCAATTGAGCTATGGAGGAATGATGCCCGGTCAGGGTAGCGCCCCGCCCGCCATGCCGCCAAACCGTCGCCGACCTGCCGCCCGGATGGCGCTCGGTTCCCGCACAGATGGCGCGCGAATGGCGCGGTTGAGAGCCTCACCGCGGGGGCAAACCTGTCTCCTCGCGAAGCAGCCGGAAGGCGTCGGCGGCCGCTTCGTCGATAGCGGGCGAAGGTCGGGTGCCGCGACCGATCACAAGCTGCTCGATGAGCTCGCCGGTCTCGAGGTCTTGGCGGATCACCGCTTTTGCGCGCCTCGACCCAGGCAGGGGAGGTCCAGGACCGAAACCACGCTGGCCTGCACCCGCTCGCGCACGACCTGCAGAAAGGTGCGTTGGGCGTCCAAGGGCAGCGAGACTGGCCGCCCACCGTCGACGAACGTCACGGTGAGGGGTGCTCGCCTCGCGACTCCAGGACGCCGAGTCGACCTCATGCCACGGCCGCAGCCACCGCACGGACCCGTCGATGTGGACTGCGCCGAAGCGCACGGTGGTGGCCAACAGCCAGGTCTGTTCCGACCGGGCCGCGGCCAGCAGCCGATCAGCGGGTGCCGCTTGGATATCCGGTGACAGCGCCGCCAGCACGACCGGCGGTGGCGTGCGGTCAGGGTCTCGTCGGGTCAGCCACGCCATCAGGAGTCCTCTCGCTGACGCAACTCAGCCAGCTCGCGCTGCACGTCCTGCAAACGGGTTGCCAGCTCGCGCCGCTGAATCGGGTCTGCGTCGTGAGCCGAGTCGATCCGGCGCAACTGGCCCAAGGCCTGGGAGATCCGTCGCGCGAGGACCACCTCGCGGACCCGGGTCACCAACGAGTCGACGTAACGGGCCGGCGGCCGCCTGGTCAGCGGGTCGGGCAGCACGGGCAGCGGGGATACCGACAACTCAGTGATGAGTGGATGGGCGGCCCGCGGTGCGAGGTCGGCGACGGCGGTGTGCCACGAGGCCGCGGACTGCCCTGGGGCCGGCAGCCCCACTCCGGAAACCGCTGCGAAGATCGCCTGATGCGCCGGCGCCGTGAAATCCCCGACCGCCAGCAGCGGCAGGTCAAGTGGGTCGACCGCCTCGGGGAACTGCAACAGACAGCCGAGCAGCTGGCGCTCGGCCTGGACGGTGGGATCGCGGAGATCCGGTCGGGGCAGGGCGGCTGCCAGCTCGGCGTCGGTCGGCTCCGGGACGGCCTCATCGTCGCCGTAGCGACCCTCGCCAAGCTCGCCAACCTCGCCGAGGTGGGCACCGTCCCCCAGGTCACCACCGGTGGACCGATCCCCCGCGCTGTCCGTGCCCGTCCGGATGGAGGCGCGACGCTCGGACGGCGCCGACGGCACCGACGGCATCCGGGCGTGGCGTTTGACCTCGGCCGCCACCTGCTCGACTTCGACGCCGAGCCAGCCCGCGACCGACCGGGTGTATTCCGGCCGCAGCGACTGGTCGCGGATGCCTGCCACGATCGGTGCCACCGAGCGCATCGCCTCCACGCGCCCCTCGGCGGTGTCCAGGTCAAAGCGCGCGATCGTCGTGCGCACCGCAAACTCGAACATCGGCACGGCGTCGGCGACAAGATTGCGCACCGCATCGTCGCCGGCGCTCTGGCGCAGCTCACACGGGTCCTGCCCGTCGGGGGCGACCGCGACAAACGACTGTGAGGCCCAGCGTTGATCCTCCTTGAACGCCTTCATCGCGGCGGCCTGGCCGGCCTTGTCCCCGTCAAAGGTGAAGACGACGCGCGCCGGGGCCAGCCCCGGTTCGTCGCGCATGACCCGACGGAGGACTTTTATGTGGTCGACGCCGAAGGCGGTGCCGCAGGAGGCCACCGCCGTCTCGACACCGGCCAGATGACAGGCCATGACGTCGGTGTAGCCCTCGACGACGACCGCCTGACGCTGGGTGGCGATCGCCTTCTTCGCGGCGTCGAGGCCATAGAGGACGGTCGACTTCTTGTAGATCGGCGTCTCCGAGGTGTTGAGGTACTTGGCTTCGATGCGGTCGTCGTCCAGGACGCGGCGCGCCCCGAAGCCGACGACGTCCCCGGTGATGTCCCGGATCGGCCAGACCAGCCGCCCACGGAACCGGTCGTACAACCCGCGCGACCCCCTCCCGGCCAGACCCCCCGTGACCATCTCGTCATCGGTGAAGCCCTTGCTGCGAAGCTGCCGGGCGAGATCCTCCCCGCCGCGCGGTGCGAAACCGACCCCGAAGCGCTTGGCAACCGCGCCGTCGAAACCCCGCTCGCGCATGAAGTCACGCCCGGCGCGCGCTGGTGGCGCTTCCAGCAGGTATGCCGCGTAGAACTCCTGGGCGACCCGGTGCGCTTCGAGCAGTCGCGAGCGCCGACCGGCCGACGGTGCGTCGTCGCGGCGGGAACCACCGTCCTCGTGTCGTAGCTCGATGCCGGCTTTGGCGGCCAGCCGTTCGACCGCCTCGGTGAAAGTGAGGTGTTCGACCTTGGAGACGAACGAGATGACATCACCGCCCTCGCCGCACCCGTAGCAGTAGTAGAAGCCGTTGTGGGCGTTGACGTTGAACGAACCCGTCTTCTCGTCGTGGAAGGGGCAGAGGCCGACGAGGGAGACCCCCTTGCGCTTGAGGGTGACATGCGCGGTGACGACCTCTTCGATCGAGGTGCGCTCCTTGACGGCGAGGATGTCCTCGGCCCGGAACTTCCCCGCCATCGCCACCTCCTCGCTCCCGGTCGCCTGACCGCGAGTGTATGCCGCGCCAGGTACAGCCGGCCCGCAGGTACTCTCGGCCCGCTCAGGTGCGCCGGCGCGCTCAGGTCTGCGGGCCCGCTCAGGTGACCCGGGCCAGCTCGATCGCCCGCGCATCGGTCAGGGAGGCGACCTGATCGATGACGACCCGCAGCCGTCCGGCATCGTCGCTCGCCGCGGCGTGGTCTGCGGCCAGATCGGCATCAAGCAGCTCGGGCCGGTGGGAGAAGGCCGCGACCAGGGTCTCGATGATCTGCTGCTGGCGGCCCATGACGGCGCGCCGCTCTTCAGTGAGCATGACGTAGTGGGCGGCGACCGCCTTGAGCAGGACGCACTCGGCCCGCACGTCGTCGGGGATGACCAGATCGGCGCCATAACGGGTGAGCGGCCCCGATCCATGTCGGGCTCGGGTAGCGAGCTCGACGGCATAGACGAAGCGGCCGATGAGGCGGCTGGTCATGTCCTTGAGCGCCGCCAGGTCGGCGCGGGTGCCGCGGAAGGTGTGCGGCACCGTGCCGGTGTCCACCAGCCGCGCTGCGGCGGCCTCCAACGCGTTGACCGACAGATCCGGGGCGTATGCCGTGTGGGCCAGCTGGGCGACGAGGGCCGTCTCGGCTGGGTCGAACAGCACCCGCGGGTCGACTCGACCGGAGGCGATGGCGTCCTCGACGTCGTGGACCGAGTAGGCGACGTCGTCGGCCCAGTCCATGACCTCGGCTTCCAGGCACCTGTCCCCCGCGCTCGCACCCCGGCGTAGCCAGTCGAAGACTGGGCGGTCGGCGGCATACATGCCGAATTTCGCCGTTCCGCCTGGGCCTTCGCCGCGGGCCCAGGGGTATTTGGTCGCCGCGTCCAACGACGCACGGGTGAGGTTGAGGCCGGCGGGGCGCCCGTCGGCATGCGCGCGTTTGGCTTCGAGCCGGGTGAGCACCCGCAGGGTCTGGGCGTTGCCTTCGAAGCCGCCGATGTCGGCCGCGAGGCCGTCGAGCACCGATTCACCATGGTGGCCGAAGGGGGGATGGCCGAGGTCGTGGGCGAGACAGGCGGTGTCGACGACGTCAGCGTCACAGCCCAGCGCCGCGCCGAACTCCCCTGCCGATCTGTGCGACTTCTAGTGAGTGGGTGAGCCGGGTGCGGATGAAGTCGTCGGATCCGGGCTGCACGACCTGGGTCTTGGCCGAGAGCCGACGCAGCGCAGCCGAGTGCACGACCCGGGCCCGGTCACGGGCGAAATCGGCCCGATCGGCCCGTTTGCGGGCGGGGTCTTCGGCGACCCAGCGCTCACGGTCGTGGGCGGCATACCTCATCTGTCGGCGCGCAGCCGCGCGAGATGACCGGCCACCCCGGGTACCCAGCCGGTCTGGCCGTTCAGCCACCGCCCGCTGACAAGGTTGGCTGGCACAAGCATGAAATGGTCGGTCTCGGCGACGAGGCCGAGGTCGGTGCCGAAAGCGTCCGAGACGGTGGCCCACTGCAGGTCGGTATGCCGCACGAGCCACTCCCCGATCGCCACCCCCCACCGCGTGACCGCGTCGCTCTGGTCGCCGCCGCCGCGCAGGCCGCCCGCGGCAACCCACGAGGAGCAATCGAGGTCGTGGCCCGCCCCGATGGCCTCGATCGAGTCGAGGTCGACCCCGGCAGCGTGGAGGTCGGACAGCGCCCGATCTCGATCCGCCCGGTCGCTCGGGCGCAGTTCCAGCGCCCTCGGCACGACGAGCGTGTCGTCGGCCACGAGGTCCTTGTCCACCGGCTCGGTCTGCAGGGGCGGCTGGGCGGCCCCGCCCGTTGTGGGCTCCCCCGGCACGGAGCGACGAGAGAACAAGCCCATGCCATCAGCCTACGGCGCGTCGGGCTCGGCTGCTTGGCGCGGCTCCGCAAGCGCGCTCAGCTCGGCGCGGGCGCGGGTCACCCAGGCAGACGGCTGGCCATAACGCATCGACGGGATCAGCTCGTAGGCCGCGCAGCTGACCACGAGCTGCTCCAGACGCTGCTCGCTCGTCGCTGCTTGTTTGGCCGAGACGACCCAGTGGATGCACTGCTTGCGATAGGACGCGGTGGCCCTGGCCCAGAAGGCCGCCGCGCGGGGGTCGCCCGCCAGGCGGGCGGCATACGGCTCGGGGAGTTCGCCGGCCTCGGACTGCTCGTAGGCATAGATCCCCTGCTTGTCCGCTACCCGCGCCTGGTATGCCGCGATCCCCGCCGGTCGCATCCGGCCTTCCGCCGTGAGCCGCTCGACGTGGGCGATGTTGACCGAGCTCCAGACGCTGCCCTTGCGACGTGGGGTCCAGCGTTGACGGACGGCGTCAGGCCCCATCGAGTGCATGACCGAGTCGATCCACCCGAAGCAGAGCGCCTCCGGGACCGCCTCGGCCCAGGTGAGCCCTCGCGGCTCGACGTGCTTCTTGCGCAAACCCATCCACAGCTCGGGCGCGGTGTCATGGTTGGCCTCCAGCCACGACCGGAACTGCGCCGGACCGTCGAAGAAGACGACCTGTTCGGGCTCGCCCTGGTCAGCCACCGGACACCGCCAATTCGGCGTCGGCGATCAGGGACTCTTGGGCTGGGCTCAGTTCTCGGGAGTCGAGCCAACCGTCGGGCAGGGCGACCCGCTTGGGGGTGCCGGCCCGCCCTCGTTGCCCCTCTGCGTCGGGGCCGGGCCACGAGGCGTCGCGGTCGAGTCCGCCGAGCAGCCGATCGAGCTCGGCGATCGAGCCGACGAGGGCGAGGCTGACCCGCAGCGACGACCCCGCCGGGAATCCCTTGAGATACCACGCCACGTGCTTGCGGATGTCGCGGCAGGCCCGGCCCTCATCGCCGTAGAACTCCGTGAGGTATGCCGTGTGCCGCCGCAGCGTGTCAGCGACCTCGCCGAGGGCCGGGGTGGACCGGTGGGCCGACCCCGCGAACGCTGCGGCGAGGTCGGCGAACAGCCACGGCCGGCCGAGGCACCCACGGCCCACGACGACACCGTCGCAGCCGGTCTCGGCCATCATCCGCAACCCATCGTCGGCCGACCAGATGTCGCCGTTGCCCAGCACCGGGATACTCGTCACTGCCTGTTTGAGGGCGCGGATCGTCGACCAATCGGCCTGGCCGGAGTAGTGCTGGGCAGCCGTCCGGGCATGCAGCGCGACAGCAGCGGCGCCCTCCTGCTCGGCGGCGAGCCCCGCCTGGAGATAGGTCTCGTGGTCGGCGTCGATGCCGACCCGCATCTTGACCGTCACCGGCACGTCGCGGGCAGCACCTTCGGCGACCACCGCAGCGACAATGGCGCGGAAGAGCTCACGCTTCCACGGCAACGCCGACCCCCCGCCCTTGCGGGTCACCTTGGGCACCGGGCACCCGAAGTTGAGGTCGATGTGAGCGGCGCGGTCTTCCTGCACGAGGATCCGCGCGGCGGCCCGGGCGGTGACCGGGTCGACCGAATAGAGCTGCACGGAGCGCGGGTTCTCGTCGGCGTCGTGCTCGATGAGCCGCATCGTCTCGGCGTTGCGCTCGACGAGAGCCCGTGAGGTGATCATCTCCGAGACGTAGAGGGCATGCGGGGCGTGCTCGCGGCAGAGCCGACGGAAGGCCCGATTGGTGATGCCGGCCATCGGCGCCAGGACGACGGGGGTGCCGATCTCGTGCCGTCCGATGTGCAGGGCCGAGATACCGGCTGCGGGCGTCGCGGCATACGCAGTGGTCATGTCGGGGCCATTCTCTCACTGCTCGCTGGACCGGGGGTCCCCCTGACCGCGTTCGATCGCTCGTCGCCGGCGACCGCACGGGCGAAGGCCGCGATGATCGCGCTCGTCTGCCATGGCCGGGTGAGCGGGAGCAGGTGCGAGGCCCCCCGCACGGTGACGATACGGGCGTTCGGTGCGGCGGCGGCATACCGGCGGGCGTCGAGCCCGAGCTGGTCGAACTGGCCCCTGACGATGAGCACCGGGCAGCTCACCCCGCGCAGCAGTTCGGGGCGCCCGCCGGCCATGACGGCGTCCCACGACGGCCGCACTCCGTCGAACCAATAGCCGTCGGCGTGGATGGCCGCGAAGACCTCGGGGGCGGCCATCCGGGCGAGGGCGCGGTCGTTGAATCGGGTCATCCGCTCGCGGCCGGCCCGGTCGGTGATCACTGCCAAGGCCCGGTATGCCGCCGCGCCCGGTCCGCGCGGCTGCGCGGCCGCGCCGATCGTCACCAGACCGGCGAGCCGGTTGGGGTGCGCGGCGGCATACTCCATCGCGACGTAACCGCCGAGGGAATGGCCGACAAGGACGACGGGTTGGCCGATCGCGGTCGAGTCCCCGTCGGCGGGCTCCTCGGTGCGCGAGCCGTCTACAGCCGGCCCGACCGACTCGACAGCCGGCCCGACCGACTCGACAGCCGCGGCGACCGCCTCGAGCGCGCCGGCCATGGTGAAGGGGTCTTCGTTGCCGTGTCCCGGCAGGTCCGGGGTGAGCACCTCGAACTCCGGTTCGAGCCAGCGGCGGTGTGCCGCCCACTGGACGCCACTGACTCGCGATCCATGGACAAGGACCAAGCGGGTGCGCACCCGCCGAGCCTAGACCGACGCGAGAGGCGATCGGCACCGGTCGGGTGAGCGTCCTGGCCAGCCTCAGCAGCCGACGAGTCGCTGGGCGAGCCAGCCTTCGACCTGGTCCAGTCCGATGCGCTGCTGAGCCATCGAGTCGCGCTCGCGGATGGTCACCGCGTGATCCTCGAGCGTGTCGAAGTCGACCGTGATGCAGAAGGGGGTGCCGACCTCGTCCTGGCGCCGATACCGCTTACCGATCGCGCCGGCGTCGTCGAACTCAACGTTCCAGTTGCGCCGCAACGCCGCGGCCAGATCGCGGGCCTTGGGCGACAGGTCGGCGTTGCGCGAGAGCGGTAGCACCGCGGCCTTGACCGGAGCCAGGCGAGGGTCAAGGCGCAGAACCACCCGCTTGTCGACCCCGCCCTTGGTGTTGGGCGCCTCGTCCTCGGCGTAGGCGTCGACGAGGAAGGTCATCAGGCTGCGCGAGAGACCCGCGGCGGGCTCGATGACAAAGGGTGTGTAGCGCTCGCCGGTGGCCTGGTCAAAGTAGGACAAGTCGGTGCCGGAGTGCTCGGCGTGCGCGGACAGGTCGAAGTCGGTGCGGTTGGCGATGCCCTCCAACTCGCCCCATTCGGAGCCGGTGAAGTTGAAGCGGTATTCGATGTCGACGGTGCGCTTGGAGTAGTGCGAACGCTTCTCGGCGGGGTGCTCGAAGTGGCGCAGGTTTCCGGCCGAGATGCCGAGGTCGACATACCAGCGGGTGCGCTCTTCGATCCAATACTGGTGCCACTCCTCGTCGGTGCCCGGAACGACGAAGAACTCCATCTCCATCTGCTCGAACTCGCGGGTGCGGAAGATGAAGTTGCCGGGCGTGATCTCGTTGCGGAAGCTCTTGCCGACCTGGGCGATCCCGAACGGCGGCTTCTTGCGGGCGGCGCCTTCGACGTTCTTGAAGTTGATGAAGATGCCCTGAGCGGTCTCGGGTCGCAGGTAGTGCAGACCTGACTCGTCCTCGATGACCCCGAGATAGGTCTTCAGCATCATGTTGAAGTCGCGCGGCTCGGTCCACTGCCCGCGGTTGCCGCAGTGCGGACACGCGATGTCGCTGAGCGGGACATCGTCGGGGTTGACCGTCGTTGCTGCCGTGCTCTTCTTCGCGGCATGCGCCTCTTGGAGGTGGTCGGCGCGCAACCGCTTGTGGCAGGAGAGGCACTCGACGAGCGGGTCGGAGAAGGTGCCGACGTGCCCGGAGGCGACCCAGACCTGGCGCGGCAGGATGATCGAGGAGTCGAGGCCGACGACGTCTTCGCGGGCGTGGACCATCGACTTCCACCACTGGCGCTTGATGTTCTCCTTGAGCTCGACCCCGAGTGGGCCGTAGTCCCAGGCCGAGCGGGTCCCGCCATAAATCTCGCCACAGGGAAAGACGAAGCCCCTGCGCTTGCAGAGGCTGACGACGGTGTCGACGGTGGAGGTTCTCGAAGCCATGAGTGACAGGTTATCGGGCTGAGACATCCCCCTGACGCGTGCCCGCCTCACCGTGGTGCGCCTGTGGCCGGCCTAGGCTGCCCTAGGCTGGGAGGGTGAGTCTTCCCCTGCGTTCCAAGATCGAACATGCCTCAGTCCCGTGGGTGACCCGGCTCAATCGCACCCCGCGCTGGGCTGCGTTCATCGGAGTGCTCACGCTCATGGTCGCCGGTGTGGTGGTCCCCACCGTGGGTTTCGTCTTCACCCTTGTCATCGCCGTGTTTCTCGGCTGGTTGCTCTTCCTCACCTGGCCCCGACTGACCACTGCCGAGAAGCTCATGCGCGCGGCCGTGCTCGTCCTGGTGGTCGGTGTCGCCCTTATGCAGGCGTTTCCCCGCTGAGCTCACCGCGCGTGTCGAGCGCCTGCCACACCGCCGAACGCTTCTCGTAGCGCGCCCGCGTCCCCTTGTATCGGAAGCCGAGCCGCTCGTAGAGACATCTGGAGGTGTTGTCGGCTCCGACGCATAGCCACACCTGGCGGGCGCCCGCTCGTTTAAGGGCGCTGAGCGACCGGACGACCAGATGGGCCCCGAGACCCCGGCCTCGCCAGGCGGGCACGACGCCGACTTCGTCGATCCAATCGGAGGACACCGTGACGAACCCCACGGGTTCGCCGGTCTTGGTGAAGGCCACCCGGCAATCCTGCGGCCGCAGGTCGGCGTCGCTGGCCAACCACTGAAGCCACTGAGCCTCGCTCGGATCGGGAAAGCCTGGCCGGTCGCCGAACGACCCGCGGTATGCCGTGAAGAAGGCCGACGCCGTGTCCTCGCGGAAGGGCTCAGTGCGCAGACCGTCGGGCAAGGGGACCCTAGGAATGTGTTTGAGCCGGTGACGCATCACCGACTCGGCGAAGGTGCGGTGCAAGCCGTTCGCCGCGAACAGGGACTCGGCTTCCCTCGACATCGTCTCGGCGACGACCAGCGGCTGGTGTTCGCCGGAGTGTGAGCGTGCCCAAGTGACGAGTTGCTCGCCGTGCCCCTGACGTCGCGCCGACGGATGCACCAGGCCCGTCGCGCAGGCCCGCCCGGTGTCGTCGTCGAAGAGCCCCGCCGCGGCGACGATCTCACCGGTCTCGTCCCGCCCGCCGATTCCCTCGCCGACGAGGAAGAACCCCGTGACCAACTCCTCGGTGCCCAGCAGCGGCAGCCCGCCATCATGGGCGAGGCACGCGCGGGCAAGCTCGACGAGGTCGGGGAGATCAGCCGCGGTGAGCGGGCTCCATTCCAGGGTCGACACTGCTGTGGCCTCCTATTGCCGGTCTCCATCAGACCACGCCGCGGACTCGACGCGGGGCTAGGGACACCGGTGATCACCAGGTCATGCTGATCCGAGTTGACAATGATTCTCATTTCCGCGAGAGTGCCGAGTATGCCGACACCCCGCCGACCGCTGACGTCACCCCGCCGCTTTCTCGGGCGCACCACCACGATGGTGCGTACCACCACCGTTGCCATCACCCTCGCCCTCGCCGTCGCCGCCCCCCTCGCGGCGTGCTCAAGCCCTGGTGCCGCGAGGGAGGCCGCCGAGCAGACGACGAGCCGATTGCCCGTCGCAGCCGCGTTCTATCCCCTCGAGTTCGTGCTGAGCCAAGTCGGTGGCCCCGGCGTCGACGTCCACACCCTCACGAAACCCGGGGTCGAGCCGCACGACCTCGAACTCACGGCCAAGGACATCGCCGAGCTGCCGAAGATGGGCCTGGTTGCCTACGTCGCGGGTTTCCAGCCCGCCGTCGACGCCGCGGTCGCCCAGGCCGCAGCCGGGGCGGCATACGATGTCGGCGGCGCGGCAGGGCTGGGAGCAAGCGCGCCCGCAACCTCACCCGTCAGGCCCTCCGGCTCGGTCGATGAGGAGCACGGCCACGAGGGCAACCTGCACTTCTGGCTTGACCCGATCCGCAATGCCGCCGTCGGAAACGCCCTCGCCGAGCGATTGGCGTCGATCGACTCTGCCAACGCCGCGACCTACCGCGCCAACGCGGCTCGATTCGCGACCTCCATGGGCGAGCTCGACCAGGCGTATGCCGCCGGCCTGAAGACCTGCAGAACCCGCACCCTTGTCACCGGTCACGCCGCCTTCGGCTTCCTCGCGGAGCGCTACGGACTCACCGAACTGCCGATCGCCGGGCTCTCCCCCGACCAAGAGCCCTCGCCCAGAGAGCTCGCCGACATCGCCGCCACCGCGCGGGAACAAGGCGTGACCACCGTCTTCGCCGAGACGCTCGTCGACCCCAAGTTCGCCCAGACCATCGCTCGGGGAGACCGGCGCGCAGGTGGCTGTGCTAGATCCGGTCGAAGGCATCACGAGCACGTCCCCTGGCCAGGACTATCGTTCCGTCATGCTCGCCAATCTCTCCTCCCTGCGAACGGGCTTAGGCTGTTCGTGACCCCTGTCATCGAACTGGCGGGGGCGTCGTTCGGCTACGGCGAGCGCGCCGTCGTGGCACAGATTGACCTCGCCGTCTCAGCGGGTGAGGTCGTGCTCATCCTCGGGGCCAACGGTTCGGGCAAGTCGACGATCGTCAAAGGCATTCTCGGGCTCACCGATCAGTTGTCCGGAGACACCACGCTTTTCGGTGTGCCTCGACACGCCTTCCGCGAGCATTCTCGCCTCGGCTACGTGCCCCAGCGGCATACTCTCGCAACGACTGTCAAGGTGACCGTCGAGGAAGTGGTGTCCTCCGGCCGGTTGAGCCGCCTGGGCTGGGTCAGCCGTCGTTCGGCTGCGGACCGCGCCGCGATCGCCCGAGCACTGCAGCTCGTCGGACTCGCCGACCGGGCCCGCGTCGACGTCTCGGCCCTCTCTGGTGGGCAGCAGCGCCGGGTGCTCATCGCCCGGGCGTTGGCCGGCGAGCCGGAGGTGTTGGTCATGGACGAACCCACCGCCGGTGTCGACATCCCCAGCCAGCACGGCCTGGTCGAAGTGCTCGCCCGGCTCGTCGCGGAGGGGCTGACCCTCGTCGTCGTCACTCACGAGTTGGCCGCGTTCGCCGCGCTCGCCACCCGGGTCGTCGTCGTGGATGCCGGCCGGGTGGCCTTCGACGGCCCGACCGAGACGTTCGCAGCGATCGGACACACCGTGTTGCACGACCACGATTGGCACCACCACGAGGACCGCGAAGATCCCACCGGACGCGGCGCCATCCCCCTCGACGGTCCACTGCCCACCACGAGGCGGCAGCTGTGACCGACATGCTTGCCCTTGACTTCATGCAGCGTGCCCTGTTGGCCGCCGTGCTCGTCGGAGCGACGGCGCCCCTCGTGGGGGTCTTCCTGCTTCAACGGCGCCTGGCGCTCATCGGCGACGGGATGGGGCATGTCGCGCTGGCCGGCGTCGCCGTGGGCCTCTTCTTCGGCCAGTCACCGGTGTGGACCGCGCTGGTCTGCGCCATCGTGGCGGCCGTGGTCATCGAGTTGATCCGCACCTCCGGCACCACCCACGGCGACGTCGCCCTCGCCCTCATCTTCTATGGCGGCATCGCCGCGAGCGTCGTCATCATTGCCAAGTCGCCAAGGGGCACTCCCGCGAGTCTCACGGCATACCTATTCGGAGCGATCACGACGGTGGCGCCGGCGGACCTCTGGACATTTGCGGCCCTGTCCGTGGTCATCGTCGCGGCGGTGGCTGTACTGCGCACCCGGCTCTTCGCGGTGGCCAGCGACGAGGAGTATGCGAGGTCGGCCGGGCTGCCAGTGCTCGGACTCAACCTCGCGCTCGCAGTCCTCACTGCAGTGACCGTCGTCGTGTCGATGCGCATCGTCGGCCTGCTGCTCATCAGCGCCCTGATGATCGTCCCCAATGCCGCAGCACAACGACTGGGCCGCAGCTTCTCGTCCGCGATGGCGTGGGCGGTGGCGATCGGCCTACTCTCAGCGACCGGCGGGGTGGTCATCTCGTATGCCGCCGATACTCCCTCCGGAGGGACGATCGTGCTGCTGGCAATCGCCGTCTTCATCGTCGTGGCCCTCGGATCGGCCGTGGCCGCAAGGGTCCGTCGAGCGCGCCGGCGCGGGCACCCGGAGGCCGAGGGACACGGACATGAGCATGGGCCTGGCTGCGGCCATGAGGCGGTGGCGCACGGTGACCACGTCGACTATCTGCATGACGGGCACCGGCACGCACCGCACGGGGCGCACTACGACGAACATCCGCGTGCGGCCGATCCGTCGCATGGGAGCCAGCGATGAGCGCGATCGGCCCGAGCACCCGACGACCGACACGCCAGCGGTCTGCGGTGGTCGAGTCGCTCGGCGCTGTCGCGGACTTCGTGTCCGCTCAGGATCTGCACGCGCGAATGCGAGCTGGCGGCAACGCCATTGGGTTGGCCACTGTCTATCGGACGCTGGCCGCACTCGCTGCCGACGGAGTCCTCGATGTGCTGCGCACCGCCGACGGAGAGGCCGTCTACCGACGCTGTTCGACCCACCATCATCATCACCTCGTCTGCGAGGTCTGCGGGCGCGCGGTCGAGATCGAGGTTCCGTTTCTTGAGGACTGGGCCGAAACGGTCGGCGGCGAGCATGGCTTCTGGAACGTGCGGCATACCGTCGAGGTGGTCGGCACCTGCACGAACTGCCAGACCGGGAAGCCGTAGGCCGAGGCACGTAGGCCCGGGGCGGGGGTCAGCCCCCGGCGTCCACGGCGTCCACGGCGTCCACGGCGTCTACGGCGCCGCCATAGCGACGGTCGCGGGCGGCATACAGCTGGACGGCCCGCCAGAGGTGTCGGCGGTCGAAGTCGGGCCACAACGTGTCGAGGAAGACCAGCTCGGCATAGGCCGACTGCCACAGCAGGAAATTCGACGTGCGCTGCTCCCCCGATGAGCGGACGAAGAGATCGACGTCGGGCATCGATGGTTCCTGCAGGTAGCGCGCGATGGTGCGCTCGTCCACGGACGAGGGCTTTAGGCGGCCGTCCTTGGCGTCCTGTGCGATCCGGGCGACGGCGTCCGCGATCTCGGCGCGCCCGCCGTAGTTGACGCAGAAATAGAGCGTCAGGCCAGTGTTGTGCCTGGTGAGGTCTTGGGCGATTTCGAGTTCGTGGATGACCGAGCGCCACAGACGCGGACGCCGCCCCACCCAGCGCATCCGGACCCCCCAGGAATGCAGTTGGTCTCGTCGGCGCCGGATCACGTCACGGTTGAAACCCATGAGGAAGCGAACCTCCTCGGGCGATCGGCGCCAGTTCTCCGTCGAGAACGCGTAGGCCGACAGGTGGCTGATGCCCAACTCGATGGCCCCCGCGACGGTATCGAGCAGTGCGGCCTCGCCGGCCTCGTGGCCCTGAGTGCGGGGCAGGCCCCGCTGATTGGCCCACCGGCCGTTGCCATCCATCACGATCGCGACGTGCCTGGGGATCGCGTTTGGCGGGATTGCCGGGGGCCGCGCGCCCGTCGGATGCGCGAATGGCAGCTCGTATGCCGTCACGTTGACCACCCTAGGCCCCGCGGACCCCGGGCCTCCCTCTCCCCCTCTCCCCGTCCCTTCCCCCGTCCCTCTCCCTCTCCCTCCCCTCTCCCTCTCCCTCCCCTCCCCCCGTTCCCCGCCCCCCTTCCCCGACCCCTCCCGTCCCCCTTCCCCCGTCCCCCTTCCCGCGTCCCCCTCCCCTTCCCCCGTCCCCCTCCCGAGGGTGCAGTCGTCGCGGTTTCCGGGGGCCTGAAGTCACAACTACTGCACCCTCGCGGGAGAGGGGCGATCGGCGCTCGCGGGAGCGGGACGATCGTGGCGCGCGACTGGCCGCAGCACGAACGTGGCCCTGTGGATAAGTCCAACGCATGGGTATGCCGCGGGCGCACTCTGGCGCCATGCCACGTAAACTCCGCCCCTTGCCGGATGCCCTGGTCGGCCGCCCCTTCAACGTGGCCGACGCCCGACGACTCGGCGTCACCGAGGGCCGCCTGCGCCATCGGAGTCTCGTCGCTGTGACGCGGGGATCAAGGTCCCCCCGCATTGCGAGCTCGCTGGTCCAGACCGCGCGAGCCCTCGCCGTTGTCGTCGAGCCGGACAGTGCCTTCAGCCACGACACTGCCGCTCGGCTGCTCGGGCTGCCCATGGCCGAACCGTGGGTGCCTAGCGCACCACAGGACCTCATGCGTCCCACCGACTCCGCCTTCGTTCGCCGCCGCGGCGTGCGTGCTCATCGAGGCCTCGAACGACGAGCCGTCGTCACCATCGCCAGCCTGCGCATTGTTTCGGGGGTGGACACGTGGTGCGACCTGGCCACTCGCGTTCCCCTGGACGAACTCGTCGTCATCGGGGACGCACTCGCCGCTCGTGGCATCCCCCTGTCCCACCTGTATGCCGCGGTCGCCCGGCGTCGGGGCCAGCGCGGCATACGTCGTCTGCGCGAGGCCAGCGCGCTCGTGAGACCGGGAAGCCGATCGCGGATGGAAACCCTTGCCCGACTCGCGTTCGGGCGCGCCGGGCTGCCGGAACCGGCACTCAACGCCGACGTCCACGATGAGGACGGGCAGTGGATCCTGTGCGCTGACTTCCTGTGGCGAGCCAAACGAGTGATTGGTGAGTATCAAGGGGACCAGCACCGCAGTGACCGGCGACGGTGGCGATCGGATGTCACGAGGCGGCGGCTGGCAGAGGACAACGGTTGGACCTATGTCGAGCTGACCGCACGGGACCTTTTCGACCGCGCAGCGCACCGGCAGTTGATCGCGCGACTGGGACATTTGCTCTGCACGGCACCGCACGCACGAAGCGCGGTCACCGTCGCCCAGGGTGTAGTAGTTGCGGATTCATCGACGGCGAAAACGCGTCTACTGCACCCTCGCGCGGAGGGGGTGCGGAAAGACGGGGCATCAAGGGCCGAGCGCCACAGCGAAGTCAGCGGTGGTCAGGCGCGCTCGACGTGACGCAGACTACGGACGCCGCGCTCCAGATGCCACTGAAGGAACGCCGCAACCAGGCCACTACCCTCACGCCGCTGGATCGGGTCGGAACCGTCAGCGATGACCCAATCACCGGACAGCAACGCCGCCAGCAAGACCAGCGTCTCAGGGGCGGGCGCGGCTGAGCCGGGCGGGCGGCATATGGGGCAGACCGTGCCCCCGGCTGCGACGTTGAATGCGCGGTGCGGCCCGGGCGCACCGCACTTCGCGCAGTCCAGAAAGCTCGGCGCCCAACCTGCGACCGAAAGCGCGCGCAGTAGGTAGGCGTCCAGGACGAGCCCAGCGTCGTGTTCGCCAGCGGCGATCGCGGCCAACGCCCCAGAGACCAGCAAGAACTGCTGGGTCGCGGGCTCGCCTTCCTCGGTCAACCGGTCGCAGGTCTCGACCACGGCGGTCGCCGCGGTGTATGCCGTGTAGTCCCGACAGATCGCATCCCCATGCGGCGCAAGGGTTTCGGCCTGGGTGACGGTGTCGAGGTTGCGCCCTTCATAGCACTGCAGGTCGACCACCATGAATGGCTCGAGGCGGGCGCCGAAACGGGAGGAGGTGCGACGAACACCTTTGGCCACGGTGCGGATCTTGCCGCGGCCGCGAGTGAGCGCGGTGATGATCCGGTCGGCCTCGCCCAGTTTGTGGGTGCGCAGCACGACCGCCTCGTCACGATAGAGCGGCACTGGGACATTGTCCCCCGCGCTCGGCGATCGGCACCCGAGGCGAACGGCCGTGTCCGGTGAGGGTCGCTGCGCAGGCTCCCACCGAAGGCGCGAGCCGCGCAGTCTCTCATGGAGAGCTGCCCGTCGTGGTACAGCGGATCGCACCGGACTTCGCACACATGTTCGAACCTGAGGTAGAATGGTCCCGTGTCATTCGCCATCCAAGACAGCCTGCTCGACTCGGGCGGCTCCCCAGCATTCGCCGAGCTGGGCGCGTCGGTGGAGAGGATCGAGCTAGGGCTCGGCGCGTGGCTGGACGTGCGGCCAGCCTGGCTCAACGGCGCCGATGTGGTCTTCGAGCAGGTGCGAACGGCCGTGCCCTGGGCGGCCGAACGCCGGCAGATGTATGACTCGGTCGTCGACGTCCCGCGGCTGACCTGCTTCTATCGCACCGGAGAGCCGCTGCCCCTGCCGATCCTCGACGAGGCACGTGATCGGTTGTCCGCTCGATACCGCGAGGAACTCGGCGAGGACTTCAGAAGCGCGGGATGCTGCCTCTATCGCGACGGCCGCGACAGCGTCGCCTGGCACGGGGACACGATCGGGCGTGGCGCCATCGAGGACACGATGGTGGCGATCCTCTCCCTCGGTTCGGCGCGTGTGTTGGCCTTACGACCTCGCGGGGGCGGCCGCAGCGCCTTGCGGGTCGCTCTCGGCCACGGCGATCTGGCCGTCATGGGAGGTTCGTGCCAACGCACCTGGGAGCATGCGATCCCCAAGACCGCCAAGGCTGTCGGGCCGCGCATCTCGATCCAGTTCCGCCCGCGCGGGGTCGCCTGACCGTCACCGCCCGCGCGGGGCCTGACCGTTCACCGCCCGCGGGCGCGCCTGCCCCCACCCCGATCTCGCCTGGCGCCACTGGCGATCTCCCCGATCTCGCCCGGGCGTGAAAGCGCTGCCGTTGGCGCTCGGGGTGTCGTGAGAGCATGCGAGGCGGCATACGGGGCGGAGCGTTGAATGGACAGCGGTAGTCGTGCGGGGAGGGACTCGAAGGAAGGTGGTGGTCAGGCCGGGACACTCGCGTCGCGAAGGGCCCGGTTGACCGCAGAGACGATCGCCTTGAGTGAGGCGGTGACGATCGAGTTGTCCAGGCCGACGCCCCACAGGACGCGTTCCCCGACAGCGCATTCGACGTATGCCGCGGCCATCGCGTCTCCGCCGGAGGACAGCGCGTGCTCCGCATAGTCCAGGACGCGCACATCGACTCCCAACGGAGCCAACGCGTCGCAGAACGCCGCGATCGGGCCGTTGCCGTGACCCTCCAGCGAGGTGACCTCCGAGTCGGAGGCCGACCGGTCCCGCAGGCCGACCGACAGCGTCGTGTCGCCGTCCTCAACCGACTCGGCCCGCGCCGTGGCCAGCCGGAATCGGCCCCACGGGTGCTCGGGAGTGGGCAGGTACTCGTCTTCGAACTTGTGCCACATCTCGCGCGGCGTGACCTCCCCGCCGTCCTGGTCGACATCGCGCTGGACGACACCGGAGAACTCGATCTGCAGCCGCCGGGGCAGGTCCATGCCCCGCTCGGTCTTCATGATGTAGGCGACCCCGCCCTTGCCGGACTGGCTGTTGACGCGCACAACCGCCTCATAGGACCGGCCGATGTCGTGCGGGTCCACGGGCAGATAGGGCACCGCCCAGGGGATGCCGTTGACGTCGGTGCCGGCCTCCGCAGCGTCGCGTTCGAGCCACTCGAAGCCCTTCTTGATGGCGTCCTGGTGCGATCCGGAAAAGGCCGTGAAGACCAGGTCGCCGCCATAGGGGTGCCGCTCGTGGACGGGGAGCTGGTTGCAATGTTCGACCGTGCGGCGGATCTCGTCGATGTTGGAGAAGTCGATCTGCGGGTCGATGCCTTGGGAGAAGAGGTTCATCCCGAGGGTGACCAGGTCGACGTTGCCGGTGCGTTCGCCGTTGCCGAAAAGGCAGCCTTCGATGCGGTCGGCCCCGGCGAGGCGACCCAGTTCGGCAGCCGCGACGCCGGTGCCTCGATCGTTGTGCGGATGCAGCGACACGACGACCGACTCGCGCCGGTCGAGGTGGCGGACCATCCATTCGATGGAGTCGGCGTAGACATTGGGCGTGATCATCTCGACGGTCGCCGGCAGGTTGATGATCATCTTGTGGTCGGGGGTCGGGTCGATGACATCGATCACCTCGTTGCACACCCGGACCGCGAACTCCAGCTCGGTGCCGGTGTACGACTCGGGCGAGTATTCGTAGAAGACGTCGGTCTCGGGCACCGTCTCCTCAAGCTTTCGGCACAGCCGCGCACCTTGCACCGCGATGTCGACGATGCCGTCCTGGTCGAGGCCGAAGACGACCCGCCGCTGCAGGATCGACGTCGAGTTGTAGAAGTGCACGATGGCCTGCTTGGACCCGCGGATGGCATCGAAGGTGCGCTCGATGAGGTGGTCGCGGCACTGAGTGAGCACCTGAATCGTCACGTCGTCGGGGACGTGCCCGCCGTCGATGAGCTCGCGGCAGAACTGGAAATCGGTGTCGCTCGCGCTCGGGAAGCCGACCTCGATCTCCTTGTAGCCCATCCGCACGAGCAGGTCGAACATCCGCTTCTTGCGCTCGGAGTTCATCGGGTCGATGAGGGCTTGGTTGCCGTCGCGCAGGTCGACCGCGCACCACCGAGGGGCGGTGGTCAGGCGCTTGGTCGGCCACGTCCGGTCGGGCACGTCGATCTGGATCTGCTCGTGGAAAGGCACGTATTTGCCGAACGGCATGGGGCTGGGGTGCTGGGGGTGTCGCATCGTGGTGCCTCTTCGGTCCTCGTCGGGGTTATGCCGGAGCGCGGCCGCGCAGACGGGCCTCCGCGACGAGGGGGGCCGTCAGATCAGCCCTCGCCGCGGCGGGGAAGAAGCAGATGCTCGCCCACCGGCGCTGTCAACACCACACGCAGAGGGTATGCCGTGCGCTCACCTCCCGTCCAACCGCCGCGCCCGTCCGCCACCGTGGCGGGGTCGTTCAGGGTGTCAGCGGGGTGCGACAGGATGGCCCGTATGCCGCCCGCTCTCCTGTCGCCTCCCCGGTGCACGATCCTGCCGCCGTATCTGTTGCGCCGGCTCTCAGTCCACGACGACCCGCACGTTGCCGATGTCGCCCGGCGCACCATGGGCCACGATCAACCCTGGCGCGAGCGCCGTATGGTCATCGCCGAGCGGACTCAGCGCAGGCCACGCGGGCTGGTCCCGCCCGACTTGGAAGTCCGGGCCAAAGGCCTGGATCCCGGCCGGCGGATCCAGGTCACCGCGACCTTGCCCGCAGCCCCGGAACGACTGATCCACGACACCGAACACAGCACGTTCCTGCCGGGACGGCTGGTGCGCACCGAGGGCGCCGATCCCGTCGACGACCCCGCCGTCAACGAGGCCTACGACGGCCTCGGGGCGACCTGGCAGCTGCTGTGGGCGGCATACGGGCGTGATTCCCTCGATGGCAAGGGGCTGGCGCTCACGGCCAGCGTGCACTTCGACCGCGACTACGACAACGCCTTCTGGGACGGCACCCAGATGGTCTTCGGAGACGGCGACGGCGTGTATTTCGACGGGTTCACCTCGTGCATCGACGTAATCGGTCACGAGTTGAGCCACGGCCTCACCCAATACACCGCAGGGCTCACCTACGTCGCCCAAACGGGGGCGCTCAACGAGTCGGTGTCGGACGTCTTCGGCATCCTCGTCAAACAACTGCACGCCGGAGAGACCGCACACACCTCCGACTGGCTCATCGGCAAGGGGCTGTTCACGGACAGGGTGAACGGCATCGCGCTGCGCTCGATGAAGGAGCCGGGCACGGCGTACGACGATCATGCACTCGGGCGCGACCCCCAACCGGGGCACGTGGACGACTACGTCGAGGTCCCCCACGACGCCGAGCATGACAACGGCGGCGTCCATACCAACTCGGGCATCCCCAACCGGGCGTTCTATCTCGCTGCCTGCGCCATGGGCGGCAACGCGTGGGAGCGGGCCGGGCAGGTCTGGTTCGACGCGGTGACCGCGAAGGGCGTCCCCAAGGACGTCGATTTCGCGGGCTTTGCGGCTCTCACGGTGGCGGCCGCGAACAAGCGCTTCGGGGCGACGAGCGCCGAGGTTGCGGCGGTCGAGAACGGTTGGGCGGGAGTCGGCGTCCTGCGGTGAGTCGGCGGCCCGCACTAGGCGGCGATGCGCTTCGGCTCCGGCCATCCCGCGGTGCGGCGTCCCGCACGGCGGCTCAGGACTCGTCGAGGAACCAGCCGCGGACCATGCCCGGCGGGCGCCCCGGCTCAAGATAGTGCTCCGAGGAGAAGAACGTCGCGAATGCCTCCGGCGGCATACTGAGCATCATCCCGACATCAGTCGTCTGCGACGCGTGGCACTCCAGCGCGGCCCGCCGCTGACCCAGGTATGCCCCGACATCCACGTGCCAATGCAACTCGGCCTCGAGCGTCCCCATGGGGTTGCCGTCATCCATCGGTCCGTCGGGATCGAAGTGAGCGTCGCCGCCCTCGACTGCCGCAGCCGTGGCCGCTGCGAACATCCTCCGTAACAGGTCGCGGTTCATGGAAGCCTCGAGCACCCGTGGGCGTCGGACAGCCAGCTCGGCAGCGCGGTGCACGACCCGATGGACGGCGACGTGATCGGGGTGTCCGTAGCCACCGTGCCAGTCATAGCCGCAGACGAGGTCGGCGTCCTCCTCGTCCAGGATCGACGCTAGTCGACCGGCAGCCTCGTCGAGCGGCGCCTGGACGAGGGCGCGGTCGTCAGCGTTCTGATCCCAGCCGGTCATCCCGGAGTCGACATAGCCGAGCCACAGCACCCGGTGGATGCCGAGCACGTCCGCAGAGGCCTCCAGCTCCCGGCGCCGACGATCCGCGACGTTCTCGCCCGGCGCAAGATCCGACGGCGCCTCCCCGTGCTCGCCACCGGTGGCCACAACGAGCACAACACGATGTCCTTCGGCCGCTGCTCGGGCCATGGCGCCGGCGGTTTGCGAGGCCTCGTCGTCAGGGTGGGCATGGACGAACACCAGGGTGGATTTCGCGCTGGACACAAGCGGCAGCATCGCATGTCGTCCCTGAGATGACACAAACCGCTGCTATTGCGGCCGCGAGACCGCACCTTCTGCACCCTCGGGAGAGATGGGGGTGGGCGCAAGCGCGGCAGACCGGTGGGCGCGGGGCTGGCAGAGAGGTGGTCGGAGGGTCTAGAAGCCCAGCCGACCCAGGGCTTTCGGGTCGCGCTGCCAGTCCTTGGCGACCTTGACGTGCAGGTCGAGGAAGACGCGGCTGCCCAGCAGCTCCTCAATCGCCCCCCGAGCCGTCGAGCCGACTTCTCGCAGCCGCGAGCCACCACGCCCGATGATGATCGCCTTCTGGCTGTCGCGTTCGACATACACCGACACCCGCACGTCCAGCATCGGCCCCGCGCCGGGCTGCTCTTGCTCCCTGCGGACGATCTCCTCGACGACGACAGCCAGCGAGTGCGGCAACTCGTCGCGCACTCCCTCGAGAGCGGCCTCGCGCACGAGCTCGGCGATCATCACGTTGTTCGGCTCGTCCGTGAGCACCTGCTCGGGATAAAGCGGCGGCGACGGTGGCAGCAGCCCGACGAGGACCGACCGAACCTCCTGCACCTGATCGCCCCGCGTCCCCGAGCACGGGATGATCGCGTCCCACTCCCCGAGCTCGTCGATGGCCACCAGGTGCTGCAGCAGTCGATCCCGCGACACCAGGTCGCTCTTGGTGGCGATGGCGACGACCGGCTTGCGTTTGACTCGGCGCAGCTCGGTGAGCTCGGCGGCGATGAACTGATCGCCAGGCCCGACCCGCTGGTCGGCCGGCAGGCAGAACCCGACGACGTCGACATCAAGGAGGGCCTCACGCACGCGATCGTTGAGCCGCTGGCCGAGCAGGGTGCGAGGCCGGTGCAGACCAGGTGTGTCGACCAGCACCAGCTGGCTGTCCGGGGCCGTCGAAATCCCGCGGATCGTATGCCGCGTCGTCTGCGGTTTCGAGGAGGTGATGGCCACCTTGTGCCCGACAAGGGCGTTGGTCAGGGTCGACTTTCCCGCGTTGGGGCGCCCGACGAGGCAGGCGAAGCCCGCGCGGTGTGCCTCGGGATTCGGCTCCGATGGCGCGTCGGGCGTCGGGCGAGGTGGCGCATCGGGCGTCGGGCGAGGTGGCGCATCGGGCGTCGGCCTAGGTGGTGCGTCTGCTGGGGGCATCGGCGGCCCGCCCTCGGTGTCAGACATCGCCGGCCTCCGAGCGATTCAGCCGGCGCGCCAGCGGCTCCGCCTCGGCCACGGACAGGGGAACGAGGGGTCGAACAACGACGGAGGCGATCCGGTGTCGGTGCGCCATCCGCTCAGCCGTGAGCGACAGCCCCGCCACCCCGGCGTGTGCTCCGGCAAACGGCACTCGGCCCAGCGCCTTGGTGAGCAGCCCACCGACGCTGTCGACCTCGTCCTCGTCGATCTCGACGTCGAACAGCTCGGCGAGGTCGTCGATGTGCATCGCCGCCGGCACCCGGAAGGATCCCTCCCCCAGCGGCTCCACCCCCGGCTCGTCGCGGTCGTATTCGTCCGAGATCTCTCCGACGATCTCCTCGAGGATGTCCTCGATCGTGACGAGCCCGGCGGTCCCGCCGTACTCATCGACGACGATGGCGAAGTGCGACTGATCCCGCTGCATCTCGCGCAGGAGGTCGTCGATCGGCTTGCTCTCGGGGACGAAGGACATCGGGCGCATGATCGATGAGCACGGGGCCTCTGCCGCCTTCGGGGCGGCCGTGACGCGCGCGACAACGTCCTTGAGCGCGAGCAGCCCGAGCACGTCGTCGTTGTCCTCGCCGATGACCGGCACCCGGGAGAACCCGGTCCGCAGCAGCACGGCCATCGCCTTGCGTAACGGGTCATCGCCCTCGACGGTCACCATGTCCGGCCGGGGCACCATGACCTCACGGGCGACGGTGTCGCCGAGCTCGAACACCGAGTGGAGCATGTCGCGCTGCTCGTCCTCGATGACCGAGGACGCGTTGGCCTGGTCGAGCAGGTCACGCAGTTCTGACTCGGTCTGGAACGGCCCGTCACGATAGCCACGGCCGGGCGTCACGGCGTTGCCGAGGGCCACCAGGCCACGGGCCACCGGCCCGAGCACCGTGCGAAGTCCGCGCATGACCGGAGCGGCGACGAGGGCCACCCGGTCGTAATTCTGTCGCCCCAACGTCCGCGGCGACACCCCGACGATGACGAAGGAGACCACCGCCATCGCGCCGATCGAGATCGCGAGCGCCTTGCCCAACGAGTCAGTCAGGCCGAAGACCGCCACCGTGATGAGCACCGCGGTGGCAGCCTCAGCGACGACGCGCAGGAAGGCGAGGACTGCGGCATACGGGGTGGAGTCTGCGACGACGACCATGAGCGAGCGAGATCCAACTCGGCCCTCGTCGAAAAGCTCCTGGGCCCGCACCCGGGACATCCGGTGCAACGCGGACTCGGCGGCGGCGAAGAGGAAGGCGAGCACCGTGCTGAGCACAGCGACGACGATGATCTGCGACACCAGCGCCCCGCTCACCGGTCAACGCCGACCGCGGCCGGCCAAGAAGGTGAGAAGCAGTTGGCGCTGCAACTCGAACATCTCCTGCTTCTCATCCGGTTCGGCGTGGTCGAAACCGAGCAGATGCAGAATGCCATGGGTCGTGAGCAGCAACAGCTCTTCGACGGGGGCGTGGCCGGCTTCGAGGGCTTGGCGTTCGGCGACGCTCGGACACAGGACGACGTCACCGAGGACACCCTCGTCGGGATCGACGCCGTCGCGGCCCGGGCGGAGCTCGTCCATGGGAAAGCTCATGACATCGGTCGGCCCCGGCAGGTCCATCCACTTCTCGTGCAGCAGCGCCATCGCGGACTCATCGACGAGGCTGATGGCCAGGTCCGCGTCGGGGTGGACGGTCAGCTGCTTCATCACGTAACGCGCGCATGCCACCAGCTCGAGCTCGTCGATGGCAAAGCCACATTCGTTCAGGACGTCGATGCTCATCGCGCGTCCCCCGGCGTCTGTCGGGGCCTCATCGGGGGCCGCCAGCGGCTTGCCGTCGGGTATGCCGCCCGCGCGCGCGGCCGTCGGCGCCCGCCGACGGTGGGTCGTAGGCTTCGTAGGCGTCCACGATCGCGCTGACGAGGCGATGGCGCACGACATCGGCCGAGGTGAGCTCCGCGAAGTGGATGTCGTCGACCTCGTGCAGCACCTGGCGCACTTGGCGCAGCCCCGACGTCGTGGCGCCCGGGAGATCGACCTGGGTGATGTCGCCGGTGACCACCATCTTTGAGCCGAACCCGAGCCTGGTGAGGAACATCTTCATCTGCTCGGACGACGTGTTCTGCGCCTCGTCGAGAATGATGAACGCGTCGTTGAGCGAGCGCCCCCGCATATACGCCAACGGGGCGACCTCGATGGTCCCTGAGGCCAGTAGCCGCGGAATGGTGTCTGGGTCGACCATGTCGTGCAGCGCGTCGTACAGCGGCCGCAGATAGGGGTCGATCTTGTCGTTGAGCGTGCCGGGGAGGAAACCAAGCCGCTCCCCTGCCTCAACCGCGGGGCGGGTGAGGATGATCCGGCTGACCCGCTTGCTCTGCAGCGCCGCGACCGCCTTGGCCATCGCGAGATAGGTCTTGCCCGTCCCCGCCGGGCCGATGCCGAAGACGACCGTGTGCCCGTCAATGGCGTCGACATAGCGCTTCTGGCCCAGCGTCTTGGGTCGGATGGTGCGCCCTCGGTTGCTGATGATGTTGAGGGTGAGCACGTCGGCCGGTCGTTCGGCGGTTCGGGCCTTGAGCATGCCGATCGCTCGCTCCACCGCGTCGCGGGTCAGCGTCTGACCAGCGTCGATGACGACAAGCAGCTCGTCAACAAGTCGCTCGATGACCCCGACGTCGCCGCTCGGCCCACGCAGCGACAGCTCGTTGCCGCGCACATGGACGTCGACCGAGGGAAAGGCTCCCTCGATGGTGTCGAGCAGTTCGTCGCGCGTCCCCAACAGGGTGACCATCGGGACACTCGGCGGAATGGTGATCGAGTGGGTGGGCAGTTGGAGCTCGGTCATGTCGGGAACAGTCTACGAGCCGGGGCGGCATACTGACGACCGTCGATTGCGGAGGCGGACGGCGGCACACGCACGCCGGGCGCACTCACCCGGGAGGCCAGGCCAACGGGCGCCCGCCGAGGACGTGCAGGTGGGCGTGGAAGACGACCTGGCCGCCTTCTGATCCCGTATTGGTGACCATCCGATAGCCGCGGTCCAAGCCCTCCTGCTCGGCGACCCTGGCCGCCAGGGCCACGAGGTCGGCGAGTTCCCGGGGGGTGTCGGCCAGCTCGCCGATGTTGTGGGCGTGGCGCCGCGGGATGACCAAGACATGAGTCGGCGCCTGAGGGTCGATGTCTCGGAAGGCCAGTGAGTCGTCGGTGCGAGCGACGATCGTCGCAGGAATGCTCCCGGACACGATCTTGCAGAAGAGGCAGGTCGGCGCGCTCATGCTGGGAGACTAACCCTGCGACGATGTCGACGGCGGCCCAGGTCAACCTCCTGGGGGGTCGGCGCGTCGAGAGAGCGTGCAAACGATGCAGGTGAGCCGACCGAGCCCACCAACCCCGCCCACGGGGAGGGCCGCTGTGCGCAGGGCCCGGGTCGAGGATCCGGGTTGGGGTCGGCACCCGAGCGCCGATGCGCTCATCGAGCAGCTGTATGCCGCCCACTGGCATTCGCTCGTGCGCCTGGCTTGGCTACTGGTCCACGACCAGGCAGCCGCTGAGGACATCGTCCAGGACGCCTTCATCGCAACCCATCGCAACGCTCACCTGCTGCGTGATCAATCGGCGGCGCTCGGCTACCTTCGCCGTGCGGTCATCAACGCGGCGCGCTCGGTCCATCGGCACGACGTCGTGGTCCGGCGCGAGCTGACCGCCGAAGCGGGCAAGGCGGACGCTCTCGGACGAGGCTCCGCCGCCAGCGCCGAGAGCGACGCGTTGGCGCACCTCGGCGACGCCCACATCTTGGCCGCGGTGCGCGAACTGCCCCCTCGCCAACGGGAGGTCCTCGTGCTGCGCTACTTCGCGGACCTCTCCGAAGCGCAGATCGCCGAGGCTCTCGGCGTGGCTCCGGGCTCGGTCAAGGCTCACGCGCACCGGGCTCTCGCGGCCCTGCGCGCCCGGATGGAGGACAGGTCATGAACGACCTCGACGGCGATCTCGACCCCCAGTTGCAGGCGAGGCTGCGGGCCACGCTCCGGCGGCACGCCGAGCAGATCACCCCCCGTGACAGGCTCGGCGCGATCCAGGACGCGGTGACGCAACCCCACCGGCGCGGCATGCCGGCGTGGTTGTTGCCGCTGGCTGCCTCACTGCTCGTCTTCGTCGTCGGCGCGGGCATCGCAATGATCGCTCAGTCGAACACACCGCAGACGACTGCCGTCGCCGGAACCGCGGCGACCACGCAGTCGGTATCACCTCCCGGCATCCTCGCCAGCGAAACGCCACCGACGCACGCGAGCACGACCGGTGCCACGCCGGTGCCTACCCAGGCGGCCGGCAACCGCGTCGAGTGGTCCGCGCCGCTGTACTACGTCGCCACCGGCGCCGGGCGCCGCCCCTGGCTGCTCTATCGCGATTTCGTCCGCACCACCCTCGCCCAGGACACCCTCACCAACCGGGTATCCACAGCGGTCAACCTCGCCCTCGCTGGCCCGACGGCATGGGGACCGAGCATGCCTGGGCAAGAGAGCTACGTCGAGGCGTGGCAGCCCGGGACGCGGGCCGCCGTCACGGTGAACGCGGATCGGATCGCGGTGACCCTCAGCTCGCCCGGGCGCCCCGGGTTGACCGCCGCTCAGCAGCAGTTGGCCGTCCAATCCCTCGTCTGGACCGCCACCGCGGCCGCCCAGCAGACCGTTCCCGTCGACGTGTGGCTGAGCGACGGTGCCCCGGTCTTCGGAAACGTCAGTGCCGGTCCCTACACGCGCCCGTCGGATTGGACGACGGTGCTGGCACCGGTCTGGGTGACCTCGCCCGGACGGTTTGCCAGCGTGTGGAGCTCACCGGTCGTCGTCGAGGGCCAGGCGTGCACGTTCGAGGCCACCGTCCAGTGGGAGCTCACTCGCAACGCGACGGTCGTGGCCTCCGGGCACACGACGGCCTCCTCGGCCTGCCCTCAGCGGGGCACCTGGAGGGTCAACCTCGGGGCGCTCGAACCGGGGACCTACACGTTCCGGGCGTGGGAGCCGCGGATCGGCGAGGAGAGGGTCCTCGCGGAGCACGCGGTGACCTTCGTCGTCGGCTGACCGCCTCGATGGCTGGGTTCACTCAGCGCCAGCGGCCGGCGGCGTTGAGCACCGCGAGCCCGGCCGGGCCGGCGCTGGATGCACGCAGGACCTCGCGGCCCAGGCGCACCTGCCGGCCGCCGGCCGCGTCGAAGGTCGTGAGCTCCTCCGGGGAGATCCCACCTTCAGGGCCGACGACGACCACGACGTCACCGGTCTGCGGCAGAGCCAGCCCGGCCAGCGGCATACCGGCGTTCTCGTGCAGCACGATCGCCAGCCGCGCCCCCGCGAGCAACTCCGCGACGTCCTGACGGCGCGCGAGGGGGCGTACCTCGGGCACTCGGAAACGGCGCGCCTGCTTGCTCGCCGCGAGGACGATCGACTCCCACTTGCGTCGGCCACGTTCGGCCCGCTCGTCGCGCCACTGCACGACGCTGCGCTCGGCCTGCCACGGGACGACGACGTCGACACCCAACTCCGTCGCGGCCTCGATCGCCTGTTCGTCACGGTCGCCCTTGGCCAGCGCCTGGACGAGCACGACACGCGGATCAGGGGGCGGCTGCGTCTCGACGACGCGACACAACGCATGCACCGTATGCCGGTCGACGCCGGTCACGTCGGCCAGGGCGCGGGTGCCAGCCCCGTCGCAGACGAAGACCTGCTCACCGATCCTGACCCGCATGACGGCCACCGCGTGATGGGCCTCCGCACCCTGCACCGTGACCTCCGACCCGGGCTGCAGACCGGCTAACGATCCGGGCGAGACGAGGAAGAGGGGCGCGGTCACGGCAAACCCTGGATCAGGCGCCCTTGAAGGCGTCGCGGAGCTTTCCGAGCAAACCCTTGTCGGCCGGAGCCATCCGACCCGCAGGACGCTCCTCACCACGCAGGGCGGCAAGTTGACGCAGCAGGTCCTGTTGGGCGTCGGTGAGCTTCGTAGGAGTCTGCACGTCGGCGTGGACGATGAGGTCGCCGCGCCCGGTGCCGCGCAGGTGGGTGACGCCGAGGCCACGCATGGTGACGACGTCGCCGGCCTGCGTGCCGGTCTTGACGTCGAGCGGACGCATCCCGTCGAAGGTCTGCAACTCGATCGTGGTTCCGAGCGCCGCAGCCGTCATCGGCAACTCGACCCGGCAGTGCAGGTCGTCGCCGCGGCGGGTGTACAGGGCATGCGGTATCACGGCGATCTCTACGTAGAGGTCCCCGGCCGGCCCTCCGCCGGTGCCGACCTCGCCCTCGCCGGTGAGCTGGATGCGGGTGCCCGTGTCCACGCCGGCCGGCACCTTGAGGGTGAGGGTGCGTCGGGTGCGGACCCGGCCCTCGCCGGAGCATTCGAAGCAGGGGTGGGTGATCGTCGAGCCGAAGCCTTGGCAGTTCTGGCACGGCCGAGACGTCATCACCTGGCCGAGGAAGGAGCGCTGGACACTCTGGACCTCGCCGCGGCCGTGGCAGAGCACACAGGTCGACACGCCGGTGCCGGGCTGGCAGCCGTCGCCGTGGCACGTCGCGCAGCGCACCGCTGTGTCGATGGTGAGGTCCTCTTCGACGCCGAAGACGGCGTCGTTCAGGTCGATCTGCAAACGCACCAACGCATCCTGGCCCCGGTGGCTGCGCGAGCGCGGGCCGCGTTGGGTTGCCGCTCCGCCGAAGAAGGCATCCATGACGTCGCTGAACGAGAAGCCCTGGCCACCGAAGCCGCCGCCCCCGCCACCGGTGGCGTAGGGGTCGACCCCGAGGTCGTACTGCTGGCGTTTGTCGGGATCCGACAAGACCTCGTAGGCGCGAGAGACGGCCTTGAACTGTTCCTCGGCGCCCACCTCGGAGGTGACGTCGGGATGCAGCTTTCGAGCGAGGCGGCGATACGCGCGCTTGATCTCCTCGAGGCTGGCGTCGCGTGCGACGCCCAGGTCGCCGTAGTAGTCACTCACTCGTGTCCTTCTCAATCCGCTTCGGTCGTCCGTCGGTCTGTGTGGGTCATGCTGCGGGGGTCATCGCTCACCTCAGGGCTCCAGCAGCTCCGAGACATACCGGGCGACGGCCCGCACGCTTGCCATCGCCGTCGGGTAATCCATCCGGGTCGGGCCCAGGACGCCGAGCCCGGCCACGGACTCACTGCCGCTGCCGTAGGTCGTCGACACCACCGATGCTCCCGCGAGGCCTTCGTGCTGGTTCTCGTGGCCGATCGTCACCGCCACACCGCCGACCCGGCCCGCACCGAGCTGACCGAAGAGCTTGAGCAGCACGACGTGCTCTTCCAGCGCTTCAAGCACCGGCGCGATGGTGAGCGGGAAGTCGGCGCCGAATCGGGCGAGATTGGAGGTGCCGGCGAGCACGACCCGCTCCTCACGCTCCTCGGAGAGTGCGTCGTCGAGAGTCCGCAGGATCGTGCGGACCATGTCCCTGTCGGCCGGCTCGAAACGCTCGGGCAGCGAGCGCAGCCGGGTGGACGCTTCGGGAAAGGAGCGTCCGGCCGCCTCGACGAGCAACTCGCGGCGGACCGCCGAGACAAGGGCCGCCGACCTCTCGTCATCGAGGGTGCGGGCGATGTCGACGACCCGCTGCTCCACCCGGCCGGTGTTCGCGATGAGGATGACCATGAGGCGCTCTCGACCCAGGGGCACGAGCTCGATGTGCCGCACCGTCGAGCGGGTCAGCGACGGATACTGAACCACGGCGACCTGATGAGTGAGCGAGGCGAGCAGCCGCACGGTGCGGTCCACCACATCATCGAGGTCGACGGCGCCGCGCAGGAACCCCCCGATCGCCTCTCTCTCGGCCGGCGACATCGGCTTGACCGCGCTGAGCCGGTCCACGAACAGCCGATAGCCGGCGTCGGTCGGCACGCGCCCCGCGGACGTGTGCGGGGCGTGGATGAGCCCCTCTTCCTCCAACAGGGCCATGTCGTTGCGCACGGTGGCGGCCGACACGCCGAAGTGGTGGCGCTCGACGAGGCTCTTGGAACCGACCGGTTCGGAGGTGCGGACGTAGTCCTGGACGATGGCGCGCAGAACCGCGAGTCGCCGCTCTTCGCTCATCGATGCCTCCTGACTCTGCCCTTGGGTGCGCCCAGCTCAGCTCGCCGGGTATCTCTGGCACTCTCCGACGGCGAGTGCCAGTCTACGACGCCGGGTCGGCGCGTCCACCCGCCCACGGCCGGCGCGCGGCATACAGTCTCCGGGTGCCGCCCCCTGCCCCAACCCCGGACCGCTACGGCGGCGACGTCCTCGCCGGAAACTGGCGTATGCCGCGTGGCCGCGCCGCCGCCGCCGATGTGCCCGCCGAGACCGGACTGGTCGTCGAAGACGTCGACACCGGCTGGTGCGGCGCCGTCGTGCACGTCGAGAAGGCCGGCGGGATGCACGTCGTGCACCTGGAGGACCGACACGGACGCTCCCGGGCCTTTCCGCTCGGCTCAGGGTTTCTCGTCGAGGGCCGGCCCGTCGTGCTCACCCCGCCACTGGCCGCCGCCGCGGCCCGGTTGGGGGAGGCCAGGAGGGCCGAAAGCCGCACGGCCAGCGGGTCGGTCGCGGTTGCCGGGCAACGGGCCACGACCGCCAAAGGCTCTCGGATCTGGGTCGAAGGCCGCCACGACGCCGAGCTTGTCGAAAAGGTCTGGGGTGCCGACCTGCGGGTCGAAGGTGTCGTCGTAGAGCAGCTCGACGGCATCGACGACCTCGCCGCTGACGTCGCCGCCTTCGACCCCGGCCCCGGGCGGCGGCTGGGCATCCTCGTCGACCATCTCGTTCCCGGCACCAAGGAGACGGCGATCGTCGAGGCTGTGCGAGCGATGGCGGCATACCGGGGGCAGGTGCTGGTCCTCGGGCACCCGTACGTCGACGTGTGGCAGTCGGTCAAGCCAGGGCGGCTGGGCTGGGACGCCTGGCCGGTCATCCCGCGCGGGCAGCCCTGGAAGGGAGGCATCGCCGCCGCGATGGGTCAGCCGCACACCGGCCCAGCCGACCTCGCCCGCGTCTGGCGCCGGATCCTTGCGTCGGTACGTAGTTACGCCGACCTGGAGCCAACGCTGCTTGCCAGCGTCGAGGAACTCATAGACTTTGTCACGGCGCCCGGCGCGTGACGCCGGCCCACTGTCACTGTCGTCCAGCACAGTGACCTCACCGGAAGGTTCTCCCCATGTCCGACCAACCGTTCAACGATCCGACGGCGCCGCGCGACACGACGCCTCCGCCGCCCCCACCACCGCCGCCGGCTGCTCCCGTGCCTTCGGCAGCCCCGCCGCCGCCCGCGTATCAGCCGCCGGCCCAGCCCCCACAGGCCTACCAGCCGCCGGCCCCGCCTCCGCAAGGCTATGCGCCGCAAGGGTACGCACCACAGGGGTATGCCGCCCCCGCATCCGGGGGGCAGCCCCTGTCCGCGTCTGAGGCCAAGCAGTGGGGAATGCTCGCTCACATCGGCGGCATCATCCTCGGTTTCCTCGGACCGCTGATCGTCATGCTGGTCTTCGGACCTCGGGACGCGTTCACCCGGGCCCACTCCGTCGAGGCGCTCAACTTCCAGATCACCTTGATCGTCGGCTACATCGCGACGTTCATCCTCACGTTCATCCTGCCCATCCCGCTCACCTTCTTCGTGTGGGTCGCCGGGCTGGTGTTGGCGATCATGGCCGGCCTGGCCGCCAACAAGGGCGAGAACTACACCTACCCGTTCTCGCTGCGCCTGGTGAAGTAGCGGCTCTGCCCCCCCTATTCGGAGGTTCCGTTCCTGATCGGGGGAACGCACCCTCCGAACAGGGTCGTAACCTCCGAATAGCCGGGGGGGGGTCGGTTGCAGACCGGCTGGGGGCTGACCGAATCGACTGTGTGCGCCGCCTGCTCACCCGAGCAGTCGGCGCACCACGGTGTCGGCCAGCAGGCGACCGCGCAGCGTGAGCCGGAGCTGACGCTCGCCGATCGCAGCCGGTCCGTCAACGAGGCCGTCGGCGATGAGTCCAGCCACCTGACCGGTACCGGCGAGGGGCCCGGTGTCCAGGGGCAGGCCATCGACCAGCCGCACGCCGAGCAACACCCGTTCGTCGCGCCGTTGGTCGTCGGTGAGCACCTCGCGGGCCGCCGCGGGACTGTGACCGGCGGCGAGCCGCGCGGCATACGCGGTGGGGTGTTTGACGTTCCACCAGCGCACGCCACCGACGTGGCTGTGCGCACCCGGGCCGGCGCCCCACCAGTCTGCGCCCTGCCAGTAGCCGACGTTGTGGCGGCAGCGGTCATGGGGTGTGCGGGCCCAGTTGCTCACCTCATACCACTGCAGACCAGCAGCGGTCAGGATGGCGTCGGCGAGTTCATATTTCGCAGCCTCGTCGTCGTCGTCGGGTGCGGCGACCTGCCCGCGGCGCACCTGTGCGGCCAGCCGGGTGCCTGCTTCGACGACGAGAGCGTAGGCCGACACGTGGTCGACCTCCAGGGCCAAGGCCGTGTCGAGCGAGCGCCGCCAATCCTCGAGCGACTCCCCCGGCGTGCCGTAGATGAGGTCGAGACTCACCTGCAGCCCGGCTCCGCGCGCCGCCGCGACCGCCCGAGCGACGGCGGCCGGATCGTGGGTGCGTTCCAGTGTGTCCAAGACGTGCGGCACCGCTGACTGCATCCCGAGGCTGACCCGCGTGACTCCGCCTTCGGCCAATGCCGTCATGCCCGCTGCCGTGACGGTGTCGGGGTTGGCCTCCGTGGTCACCTCCGCGCCCTCAGCCAGCCCCCACCGCCGGCGTATGCCGGCCACGAGCCTCACGAGGTCGGCCGCCGGGAGCAAGGTCGGCGTGCCGCCGCCGATGAAGACCGTGTGCACTGGTGGTGGGTGGTGCGGACCCTGTGAGAGGACACCGGCCGCGAGGTCGAGCTCACGCAGCAGTTCATCGACGAAACCCCCGACCTGCCCGGCCGAGCCCTCCCCCAGCTCGGGCAGGGCGTAGGTGTTGAAGTCGCAGTAGCCGCAGCGAACCCGGCAGAACGGCACGTGCAGGTAGACACCGAACGGTCGCGTGCCCAGCCCGGCCAGCGCGGACTCGGGAAGGCGACCCGACGGGGGCGCCGGATCGCCATCGGGCAGTTCGGACGGCATAGGCCTGATCCTCGCAGGATCCTCGCAGGATCCTCGCAGGATCCTCGCAGGACCCGGGCGGCTGGGACCGGGGGCTGTCGTCCGACGCCCCGGCTTCCTAGACTGCGCAGCATCCGAACGAGGCGAGGAGGCCCCCGTGCAGTCGCCGCAGAGCAGCCGCGCCGACGCCGTCCGGGTGCTCGCGGACCGGTATGCCGCAGCGCGCGGTCCGTTGCTGCCGATCCTGCACGCGGTCCAGCACGAGTTCGGGTGCATCGAGCGCGGGGACATCATGACGATCGCCGATGCACTCAACCTGTCGATCGCCGACGTCCACGGGGTCGTGAGCTTCTACGCGGACCTACGCACGACACCCCCGCCGCCACACACCATCGCCGTATGCCGCGGCGAGGCCTGCCAAGCGGTCGGCGGCCAGGCCCTGCACACCGAGGCAGCGACGGTATTCGCCGCGCGCGACGACGTCGAGGTGACCGAAGTCTTCTGTCTGGGCAACTGCGCCCTCGGGCCGTCAGCCACCGTCGACGGCCGCCTGCGTGGGCTCGCCGACCTGGCGTGGCTTGAGCGGGAATGCGCAGGATGGGTCCGGTGACCAGGGTCTGGGTGCCGCGTGACGCGGCAGCGGTGTCGGTCGGCGCCGACGAGGTCGCAGCCGCCTTCACAGCCGCGCCCGGCGTCGACGTCGTGCGAACGGGCTCGCGCGGCATGCTGTGGCTCGAGCCCCTCGTCGAGATCGACACGCCCGGAGGCCGGATCGGCGTCGGGAGGGTCCGGCCGGAGGACGTGCCGACGATGCTCCAGGAACTCAGCGGTCCGCCCGCCGGTCGCGCGGGCGACGAGGCCGTTACCCACGCCGGCGTCGACGAGGTCCCGGAGCCGGCGGCATACGTCCGCCTCGGTGTGCTGGCAGACCACCCGTGGCTGACCCGTCAGAGCCGGGTCACCACCGCTCGCCTCGGCATCGTGGACCCCGCGTCGGAGGGCGACTACGCCGCGCACGACGGCTGGCGTGGCCTGGAGCGGGCGTGCGCCATGAGCCCGGCCGAGGTCGTCGAGCAGGTCGTCGCGTCGGGATTGCGCGGGCGCGGCGGCGCCGGCTTCCCGACCGGGATCAAGTGGCGGACCGTGGCGGCGACCGACGCGGATGTGCGTTTCATCGTCGCCAACGCCGACGAAGGCGACTCGGGCACCTTCGCCGACCGGATGGTGATGGAAGGTGACCCCTTCGCCCTGATCGAGGGCATGCTCATCGCCGGCTATGCCGTGGGCGCAGCCGAGGGATTCGTCTATGTGCGCTCGGAATACCCGCACGCAGTCGCCGCCCTGCACCGGGCCGTCGACGCGACAACTGCCGCCGGCAGGCTCGGACCCGCTGCCTTCGGCCGCGGCCGGCCGTTTCACCTCGAGGTCCGCGTCGGCGCCGGCGCCTATATCTGCGGCGAAGAAACCTCGCTGTTGTCCAGCCTCGAGGGCCGACGCGGGGAGGTCCGCGCCAAGCCCCCCCCTGCCCGCCGTGCGGGGCCTGTTTGACCGGCCGACCGTCGTCAACAACGTCCTCACCCTGGCCAGCGTCCCGGCCATCCTCGCTGACGGCCCCGCCGCGTATGCCGCGCACGGCACCGGCCGCTCCCGAGGAACCCAGGTCTTCCAACTCGGCGGGAACGTGCTGCGGGGAGGGTTGGTCGAGGTCGGCTTCGGGATGACTCTGCGCGAGCTCGTCGAGGACTTCGGCGGGGGCACCCGCTCGGGACGGCCGGTGCGGGCAGTGCAGATCGGGGGTCCGTTGGGGGGATACCTGCCCGCCGACCGGCTCGACGTGCCGCTGGACTATGAGGCGCTCGCCGCAGCTGGGGCAATGCTCGGGCACGGCGGGGTGGTGGTACACGACGACACCGTCGACCTCGCGCGGATGGCCCGCTTCGCGATGGAGTTCTGCGCCAAGGAGTCCTGCGGCAAGTGCACCCCCTGCCGTATCGGCTCGCGGCGGGGGGTCGAGATCCTCGACCGTGTGCTGGCTGGCGATCGCTTCACCGACTCGGCCCGCGATGCGGACCTTCTGCTGTTGCAGGACCTGTGCACGACGATGGAGCGCGGCTCGCTCTGTGCCATGGGCGGACTCACTCCGCTGCCGGTGCGCACGGCGCTGCGCTGGTTCCCCGAAGACTTCCGTCGCCCGCCGCACGCAGACCCTGGCGACTCCGCACCCCAGGCTCATCAGGCGGACCACGACCGGGCACGCCGATGAGTTTCGAGCCCGAGCGTGACTTCGGCACCCCCGCCGTAGCTGGTGATCCGACCGCGACCGTGGCCATCGACGGCGCGGCAATCGCCGTTCCGCCCGGCACATCGGTCCTGCGCGCTGCCGCACTCGCCGGGGTGGATATCCCTCGGCTCTGCGCCACCGACTCCCTTGCCGCGTTCGGGTCCTGCCGGCTGTGCCTGGTAGAGATCGACGGCCTCCCCGGCACCCCCGCGTCGTGCACGACCCCGTGCGTCGACGGCATGACGGTTCACACCGCCACCGAGACTCTCGCCGCCGTGCGCAGCGGGGTGATGGAGCTCTATCTCTCCGAGCATCCCATCGATTGCGCCGGCTGCGCGAGGGGTTCGTGCGAGCTGGGTGCCCTGGCACGCGCCCTGGGCGTCACCGAGAGCCGTTACCGCCCAGCGCAGCCCGCGCCATCCGCCGAGGCGCCGGACGAATCCAACCCCTACTTCGTCTTCGACCCGGCAGCGTGCATCCTGTGCTCGCGGTGCGTCCGAGCGTGCGCCGAAGTCCAGGGGACCTTCGCGCTGACCATCGCGGGCCGCGGCCCGCAGTCGATGGTGAGCGCCGGCGGCACCGACTTCCTCTCCTCGGAGTGCGTGTCGTGCGGCGCCTGCGTCCAGGCCTGCCCGACCTCAGCCCTGCAGGAGACGTCCCTCGTCGAGCTCGGGATGCCGACCCGTGCCGTCGACACGACCTGCGCCTATTGCGGGGTCGGTTGTTCGTTCCGGGCTGAGGTGCAGGGCGAGGGCGCCGACACGCGGGTTGTGCGGATGGTCCCGTCACGAGCCGGGCGCGCCAACGAGGGCCACTCGTGCGTCAAGGGCCGCTTCGCGATCGGGTATGCCGACCACCCGGACCGGGTCATGGCGCCGATGGTGCGCGACACGATCGACGACGACTGGCGGGCCGTCTCCTGGGAACACGCCATCGCCAGGGTGGCCGACGGCTTCCGAACCCTGCAGACGGCATACGGGCCAGGCGCCATCGGCGGCATCTCCTCCTCACGGTGCACCAATGAGGAGGTCTACGTCGTCCAGAAGATGGTCCGGGCCGCCTTCGGCAACAACAACATCGACACGTGTGCCCGGGTCTGTCACTCCCCGACCGGGTATGGACTCGGGCAGACCTTCGGCACGTCGGCCGGCACCCAGGACTTCGCGTCGGTCGACGACGCCGACGTCGTCCTGCTCATCGGTGCCAACCCCACCGACGCCCACCCGGTCTTCGCCTCCCGGCTCAAACGACGCCTGCGCGCCGGGGCGCAGCTCATCGTCGCCGATCCTCGCCGGATCGACCTGGTCCGATCCCCACACGTCGAGGCCGTCCATCACCTGCCGGTCCGGCCGGGCACCAACGTCGCTTTCGTCAACGCGGTGGCCCACGTCGTCGTCACCGAGGGTCTGGCCGACCTCACCTTCCTCGACGCACGGTGCCAGGATGTGGCGGCATACCTGGAGTTCATCGCGGGCGAGGAACACTCTCCAGAGGCGACCGGTGCGGTGACCGGCATACCGGCTGCCGACCTGCGCGCCGCCGCCCGACTGTTTGCCGCGGGGCCTCGCTCGGCGATCTACTACGGGCTCGGGGTGACCGAACACAGCCAGGGTTCGACGATGGTCATGGGGATGGCCAACTTGGCGATGATCACCGGCATGATCGGGCGGCCCGGGGTGGGGGTCAACCCATTGCGCGGACAGAACAACGTCCAGGGTTCGTGCGACATGGGATCCTTCCCGCACGAGTTGCCGGGCTATCGGCACGTCTCGCGCCCTGAGGTCCGGGCGATCTACGAGCACCTGTGGGGGGTGCCGATCCAGCCCGAGCCGGGCCTGCGCATCCCCAACATGCTCGATGCCGCGCTCGGCGGCAGTTTCCGGGGTCTGTACGTCCAGGGCGAGGACATCGCCCAGAGCGACCCCAACACGACCCACGTCGTCGCGGCGCTCCGGGCGATGGATCTCGTCGTCGTGCACGACCTCTTCCTCAACGAGACGTCCCGCTCCGCCCACGTCTTCCTGCCCGGCTCGTCGTTCCTGGAGAAGGACGGCACGTTCACGAACGCCGAACGGCGGATCAATCGGGTGCGTCCGGTTATGCCCAGCCGCGTCGGCAAGGACGAGTGGCAGGTGGTCTGCGAGATCGCCACGGCGATGGGCTTTGCGATGGACTACGCCCACCCGCGGGAGATCATGGCCGAGATCGCGGCGACCACCCCGACGTTCGCCGGGGTGTCCTTCGCGCGGCTGGACGCGCTCGGATCGATGCAGTGGCCGGTTCCCGATCGGGACTCGACCGGAACGCCGATCATGCACGTGGACGCGTTCGTCCGCGGGCGGGGCAGACTCGTGCCGACGCCCTACGTGCCGACGACCGAGCGCACCAGTCGGCGGTTCCCGCTGCTGCTGACGACCGGGCGCATCCTCAGCCACTACAACGTCGGCGCCCAAACCCGCCGCACTCCGAACACGACCTGGCATCCAGCCGACCTGCTGGAGATCCACCCCGCGGACGCCGACCTGCGCGGCATCCGCTCCGGAGACCGGGTCGAGCTCGCCTCACGGGTGGGCGCGACCTGGCTGCTCGCGCAGGTGAGCGAGCGGGTGCCGCCGGGGGTCGTCTACACGACCTTCCACCATCCCGAGACTGGCGCCAACGTCGTCACCACCGACAACTCCGACTGGGCGACGCAGTGCCCCGAATACAAGGTCACGGCGGTCGAGGTGACCGTCGCCAACGCCGGGGCCAGGCGATGAGCGCGAGACGACGAACACCGGGAACAATCGCCCGCAGGGTCGCCGTTAGCACTTATGGATGCCGAGTGCCAGCGTCAGCGTCAGCGTCTCACCTCAGCGTTCGGCGTCCACGCCACACCGCGCCACGCCCTGGCGACAAATACGCCCTGACAGGAGGACGACATGCCCACTCGGTACGACCCCTTCCGTGAGATGGACCGGCTCTTCGGCGACGCCCTGCGCGCCCCTGCGTCGCATGCGATGCCGATGGACCTCTACCGATCCGGCCAGACCTTCGTCGCCAAGATTGACCTGCCGGGAGTCGACCCGGCAAGCGTCGACGTCGACGTCGAGGACCGCACGTTGACCATCCGCGCCGAGCGGCGCGATGAGGCGACCGAGGGTCTGCAATGGCTCTCGCACGAGCGCCCCTCCGGGACGTTCGCCCGCCAGCTCACCCTCGGCTACGGGGTCGCCCTGGATCGCATCGAGGCGCACTACGCAGACGGGGTGCTCACGCTCACAATCCCGGTCTCCGAGGAGGCGAAGTCGCGCAAGATCAGCGTCGCCCACGCCGGCCGGGGCACTGCCATTCACACCGACAAGCACGGGCGTTCCGACGTGTTCACCACGGCGGGCGCCCGCCCGCGCCTGCCCCGCGGTCGTGACGGCCGCTGAAGGCCTGACCAGGAGTCGAGGCGGATCTCACCTTAGGCGGGCATCGGGGTGCTCGTGATGACGCCGAAGGGCTCGCCATCGGGGCCGGTCACGATGGCGAGCCGACCGTACTCGAAGTCGAAGGGCTCCACGGTGACGGCGCCGCCGGCGTCGCGCACGCGCTGGACGGCTGCGTCGGTCCCGTCCACCTCGAAGGTCACCGACCAATAGGGCGGCTGGTCGGTGATTCCACCGATACCGCCCGCTGGGCGCTCGCCGGCGGGCACCGAGAACATCGCGTACGACATGTTCTCGTCGGAGATATCGGTGTAGGTGAAGCCGAAGGCGCTGGCGTAGAACGCCTTGCCCACCTCATAGTCACCGACCATGCCCTCGCACCAGGTGACCGCCCCGGGCTCATCGGCGACGCCGAAGCCGGTGTGCTCGTCAGACGCCCACGTCCCGAAGACAGCGCCGGTCGGGTCGGCGTATATCCCCATCGTGCCGAACGAGCCGACCTGCATCGGCGCGAGGATCTGCCGCCCCCCGGCCTGCGTGATCGCAGCATCGCTGGCGGCCGCGTCGTCGGTCGCGAGATAGACCGTCCAGAAGTGCGGGGAATCCTCCCCCATCGGTGGTGACATGCCCGCTGCTTGCCGGCCGCCGAGGAGGGCATTGCAGTAACCACCAAAGGCCTCCGGCTCGCTCTCGGTGAACTCCCACCCGAGCACAGTGCGATAGAACGCTTGGCTGCGAGCGAGGTCGCTCACCGTGATGTCGACCCAACAGGGCGTCCCCGCGGGCCAGGAGCTGTCGTGCGTCGTCATGAGGAGTCCTCTCGGAAGGTGATAGTGAGGTCACCCTAACCTCCCCCTCTGACAGTCAGAAGTTGATCATGTGCCCGGCGATGCCGTGCAGAGCTTCCTTGACGGCTTCGCCGAGCGTCGGGTGGGCGAACACGACCCGGGAGAGCTCATCAGCGGTGAGGTCCCAGGTCTGTGCGGCGTTGAGCACCGGCAGAAGTTCGGTGACGTCAGGACCGATCATGTGCGCGCCGAGGATCTCGTTGTGTTCGCCGTCGGCGACGATCTTGACGAAACCGACCGCGTCGCCGAGCCCCTGGGCCTTGCCGTTGGCCGCGAAGGGGAAGGTGGCCGTCTTGACGGCATACCCCTTGGCCTTGGCCTGCGCTTCGGACAGGCCCATGGAACCGATCTGTGGCTGGCAGTAGGTCGCCCGGGGAATGAAGTCGAAGTCGATCTCCTGTGTCTCGGCTCCGGCGATGGTCTCGGCCGCGACGATGCCCATCGCCTCGGCGACGTGCGCGAGCATCATCTTGGCGGTGACGTCGCCGACGGCATAGACCCCTGGCACGTTCGTGCGCCCGCGGCCGTCGATGGCGATCGCGCCGCGGTCGCTCAGGGCCACCCCGGTGGACTCGAGGCCGAAGCCCTGCACCCGGGGGGCAAAGCCGATGGCCGAGAGCAGCCGGTCGGCTTCCAACACTCGGGAATCCCCTCCGGCGGCGGGCGAGACGGTGACACGCACCCCGGACCCGGTGTCCTCGACGGCCTCGACCTTGGTGCCGAGCAGGACCTTGACGCCGAGCTTCTTGTAGTGCTTGGCCAGTTCCTTGGAGACGTCTTCGTCCTCGGTCGGCACCATCCGGTCGAGGAACTCGACGATCGTCACGTCGACGCCGAAATTGCGCATGACATAGGCGAACTCGACGCCGATCGCCCCGGACCCGGCGATGATGATCGAGCCGGGAAGCTGGGCGTCGAGGATCTGCTCCTCATAGGTGACGACGTTCTCGCTCACCTGCACGCCGGGGATCATCCGGGTGACCGAGCCGGTGGCGATGATGAGGTTCGTGAACGTCACCGAGCGCGACGACCCGTCGGCGCCCTTGACGTCCATCGACGTCGGACCAGTCAACGTTCCCCACCCGTTGATCTCGTCGATCTTGTTCTTCTTCATCAGGAAGTGCACGCCCTTGACGATCCCCGCCGACACCTGCCGCGAGCGGGCATGCGTCGGGCCGTAGGACATCGTCGCGTCGCCCTCGATCCCGAACTTGGCCTTCTCGTGGGTCAGCACGTGCGCAAGCTCGGCGTTCTTCAGCAGCGCCTTGCTAGGGATGCAGCCGACATTGAGGCACACCCCGCCCCAATACTTCTCCTCCACCACTGCTGCCTTGAGCCCGAGTTGCGCGCAGCGGATCGCGGCAACATATCCACCCGGCCCGGCACCAAGGACAACGACGTCATAGTCAGCCATGGCAGAAGCCTAGGGGCACGCCGCCCGGTGTTCTTCGCGCAGCCGCTCATACGTCAGCACCGCCTGCTCGGCTCGGGCCGCAAAGTCCGCCGGAAGCGCACCGCGGACCACGGCGGGAACCCCGGCCACGAGCGAGTGGGGCGGCACGACCTGGCCTTCACGGACCACCGACCCCGCCGCGACCAGCGAGCCCGAGCCGATGCGGGCGTCGTTGAGGACGGTCGCGCCCATGCCGACGAGGCTGTCGTCGCCGACGGAGCAGCCGTGCACGATGGCACCGTGTCCGACCGTCACCCGCTGCCCCACGTCGGCGGGCTTGCCGGGGTCGGCGTGCACGACCGCGTTGTCCTGGATGTTGGAGCGGGCTCCGATGCGGATGCGCTCGCGGTCGGCTCGGAGGACGGCGCCGTACCAAATGCTGGCCCCGGACTCCACGATCACGTCACCGATGAGGGTCGCGGTCGGCGCCACCCACGCATCCGGGGCAACCTGCGGGCTGTGCGGGCCGAAAGGGACGAGCACGGGCACCTCCAGGGACCGACGAATACAAGCATTCACAGCGTATGCCGCGGCCCACTCAGTCGGTGCGCCACCGGCCGATCATGGGTCGTGGGGGTGGCCCTTTCGTCCCGATCCAGCATTACCGTGGACGGATATCACCGCCGCTGACGTCAGACGGAGGGAAACATGACTGATCCTCGGGAGAAGCTGTCCGCGACGCAGGTACGCGACGCCGGTCTCACGGGCTGGCGACAGATCCTTGGACGCCTCAAGGCTCGGTTCCGTACCGGTGACTTCGAAACCGGCCTCGCCCTGGTCAACAAGATCGGTGCCGCGGCCGAGGCCGCCAACCACCACCCCGACGTGCAACTGACGTACAGCGACGTGATCGTCACACTCGCCAGTCACGACGTCCGCGGCATCACAAGCCGCGACCTCGATCTCGCTCGCCAGATCACCGACCACGCAGCAGAGCTCGGCGTCGACACCAACCCCAGTGGTCTGACCGAGCTGGAGCTCGGGCTCGATACCGGGCTCGGGTCACAGCTCGCACCGTTCTATTCGGCCTTGCTCGGCGGCACGGTGGTAGCTGGCGAACCGCTGGACCCCAGTGGTCAGGTGCCCACGGTGTGGTGGCAGGAACCAGACGGAATCGACACGCCGGCGCTCCCGCAGCAGCCGTTCGAACAGCGCTGGCACCTCGACGTGTGGGTTGCCCACGACGAGGGTCCACGGCGCTTGCAGGCCGTCTTGGACGCCGGGGGGCGCCTCGTCAGCGACCGGGCGGCGCCTGCGTACTGGGTTGTGGAAGACGCCGACGGCAACCGCTCCTGCATTTGCACCCCCGCCAGTCGCTGAGCGGGACGACGCCACACGCCAGTCTCCGGACATGCCGAAGGGGCCACGAGTGCCCTGGACTCGTGGCCCCTCCGGCTCCGGGCTGCCAGCGTTGCTGGCTGCCCGCGGGCGGTGGGTCACCGCCCAGGGGCCGGCTCGCGCGCGCACGCGACCCGGCTCCCATCGGGTGGGCCTGTCTTGAGGGACGAGCTCACCCGGCGCGCTCTGTCAGGCGGTGACCTCGGCGTCCTGCGCCGCGACCAGTGCCTCTTCCTCCTCCCGCAGGGTGAGGTGCGGGGTGTCGGGGTTCTCGCTGCGGTTTGCGTAGGTCCGGTCCAGCATGAAGATCGCGACGCCGCCGATCGCCAGGATGATGCCGAAGAACTGGTAGATCGTCTGCGGTGAGACCTTGAAGGACTCGATGACCCAGCCGACGAGGTATGGGGCGAGGATGGCGACGGACCGGCCGAAGCCGATCATCCAGCCGACGCCTGTCGCCCGTACCGACGTGGGGTAGATCGAGGGGCTGATCGCGTAGAAGGCTGCGACACCACCGTTGGCAGCCAGGCCGACACCTAGGGCGAGCAGCGGGGCCAGGCTGGTGTTGGTGAACGCGTTGCCGTAGACCACGTAGATGAGTGTCCCGAAGAAGAGGATGAGCATGGTCACCATGCGCGGGCGCAGCTTGGTCGCCAGCGCGGCAAAGACCAGCGCCCCAATGACGCCACCCAGCGGCACGAAGGACTGGATCTGAGAGCCCAACGCAGCATCCTTGGTCTGGTCGGCCACGAGCTTGGCCGTCCAGGTGTTGGCGAAGTAGAACGCGCCCATGAGGCAGGCGTAGCCGACCCACAGCCAGATCGTCCGGGTGCGCATGACACCGGCGAACAACGCCGAACCGACCTTCTCGAGCTGGCCGACGACCTTCTTGGCGGGAAGTTCGGTCGAGGTCGGGTAGCCAAGCTTGACCGCGATCTTGTTGTAGGCCGCGAGCGCGCCGGCGGGACGCTTTTCGACGAGATAGCCGACCGACTCGGGCAGCAGGAACAGTGCGACCACGAACATGACTGCAGTGATGATGGCGCCCATGACGAAGGGCAGCCGCCACGCGGTGGCCGGGTCGGCCGCGCCGCGCATGAGCGCGACGGAGATGAACCCGCCGATCGAGGCGCCGAGCGGGAAGCCGATGCCGTAGATGCCCATCGCGACGCCACGCTTGCCGTCCGAGCAGTACTCCGCGACGAGGATGTTCATGCTCGCGACGATGCCGCCGATGAACAGCCCGGTGAAGGCCCGTACGGCCACCATCTGGCCGACGCCGGTGACGAAGATCGAGGCGGTCATGCCGACCGTGATGAGGGCCAGGCTGATGAGGGTGTGCTTGCGCCGGCCCATCCGGTCGGCGAGTGGGGAGACGAAGATGGCGCCGAGGGCTGAGCCGAAGACGCTCGCCGACAGCATCAGCCCGGTGTCGGTGGCGTTGACGCTCCACGCCTTGGACAGGAACGGGGCGACGAAGGCCATGACAAGGATCTCGAAGCCATCGATGATCGTCACGATCAAGCACAGGGCGATGACGGCGATCTGATAGGGCTTCATTTTCTGGGTTCGGATTGCTTCGCGAACGTCCACGTGGAACTCGCTTTCCTCACGGAGGTGAGCCGGGCCCCGGAGGGGGCGGGGTTGAACTGCACGGTGGAATCACACTGGAGCAGGGCGCGCGTGGCCTCGGCCAGGGAGCCGCCCAGGACCTGCGACGACTGTTAATGTAGGTTGTCAACTGTCAAGTGCTTGACTTTCTCGGTGGGCTTTCCGTCAGGAGGAAAGCTCGCCTAGTGCCAGGCCCCCAAACGTGTGCCGCGACTCAGCCGATCGCGCGGTTGTGCCGTAGGCGCAGCACCGCCCAGGGGATGAACACCATGGCGGCGGCGAGAAGGTAGGCCCAGTCCCCCAGCGGCGTCTCGGCGGCATACGACCCGCCTAGCCAGGCGAGTGCGACCGCAGCGGCGAGGAACCCGAGATGTCCCATCGGCGAGACGGCGGGCGGACGGAACCACCCGAGGCGCTGCCGCGGATTGTTGCGGATCAGCACCGTGGTCGAGATGTAGGAGCACACCCCCGCCGCCGCGAGCAGGACCGCCCAGATCGGCATCATGACCGTCATGCTAGGGGGGCTGTCCCGGCACGCACGACATCACCATCAGAAGCCACCGTGAGACATCGTTACGATGTAAAGAGCCGGACGGCATACCGAAGGAGATTGCACAGTGAAGGTCCTCGTCACCGGCGGCGCCGGATTCATCGGCTCCAACTTCGTCCTGCGGGCTCGTGAGGTCCGCCGCGACTGGCAGCTCACCGTCCTGGACGCCTTGACGTATGCCGCCAACCGCGCCTCGCTCGACCCGGTGGCCGAGCAGGTCGAGTTCGTCGAGGGCTCGATCGCTGACGCTGACCTGGTCTACTCCCTGGTGGCCGAGCACGACGTCGTCGTGCACTTCGCCGCCGAGTCGCACAACGACAACTCACTGGACAACCCGTGGCCGTTCATGGAGTCGAACATCATCGGCACATATCGCCTGCTGGAGGCCGTCCGCCGACACGGCAAGCGCTTGCACCACATCTCGACCGACGAGGTCTACGGCGACTTGGAGCTCGATGACCCGCAGCGGTTCACCGAGTCCACCCCGGTCAACCCCTCATCGCCCTATTCAGCCTCCAAGGCCAGTGCTGACCTGCTCGTGCGAGCGTGGATCCGGTCGTTCGGCATCAGCGCGACGATCTCCAACTGCTCCAACAACTACGGCCCACGCCAGCACGTCGAGAAATTCATCCCTCGACAGATCACCGGGATCATCCAAGGAGTCAAGCCGAAGCTCTACGGAACCGGTGCCAACGTCCGCGACTGGATTCACGTCGACGACCACAACGACGCTGTCATCGCGATCATCGAGCGTGGCCGCCTCGGTGAGACCTACCTCATCGGCGCGGACGGCGAGCTCAACAACCGGGAGATCATTGCCCTCATCCTGGAGCTCACCGGCAAACCGGCCGACTGGTTCGAACACGTGAATGACCGCCCGGGCCATGACCTGCGGTATGCCATCGACTCAAGCAAACTGCGGGCCGAGACCGGCTGGGCACCCCGCTACCAGGACATCCGCGCCGGCCTGCGTCAGACCATCGACTGGTATGCCGCCAACGAAGCCTGGTGGCAGCCGGCGAAGGCAGCGACCGAGCAGGTCTACGCCCGGCTGGGACGCTGACCTGGAGGCAGGACCGCCGGGTCCTCGACTGATCAGCCCACCGATCGCAACGGCGGCACGGCGGCCACCGCGTCTTCGTGGTCCAGTCCGCTGAGCTCGAGCAGGTCGACGATGAGTGAACGGATCTGGGCCAGCAGCACGGTTGAGTGATACTCCCCCGGGTCGATCAGGCTGCTGCTCTCAGCTAGAGCGACAAAGGCCGGGCGCGCGAACTCCGCGGAGCGGTTCTCGCCCCAGGCCCGGTTGAGCACGTCGACGGCGTCGGCGAGGTCGTTGACCAAGGCGATCATCGCGGCGGGGATGACCACGTGGTGGTGGGTGGCGATGCTCACCCGCCGCACGAGGACGCGGGTGCTGCGGATTGCCCGGTCCAGCGGCTCGACGATCGAGGCAATGGTCCGCACGCTGCTGGCCTCGCTGCGTGACCACGGGGTCGAGGCGATGACGGCCATCCCCTCGTCGGCCGCCGCCTGCAGTTCCCGCACGAGCGGATCGGTCTCGCGGGCTGCGGCCAGCACGTCGATCGCCCGCTCGACGTCGCCGTCCTGGGCGCTGCGGGCCGCGCCTCGTAACAGCGAGGCCAAGACCCGCGCGACCTTGGCCGCCTGATGCCGGGGTCGCCGCAGCGGCGCCCTCGGCACGATCGTCGCGAAGACGAGAGCGACCGCGCCACCGATGACGGCATCGATCCAGCGCCCGAAGGCTTGCGACCCCGTGGGCACGAGGACCGTGACGACGATCGACTGCACGGCCGACTGCATGACAAGCAGCAGCCCGGCATCGAGCAGCAGCGCGATCGACATCGATACCAAGACAACGAAGGCGACCTGCCAGGCGCCGCTGCCGGCAAAACCGACGAAGAACTCAGCCACCGCCACGCCCAAAGCCACCCCGACCGTCACCTCGGCCACCCGGCGCAGCCGTTGGCCGTAGGTCATCCCCAGACAGATGACCGCGACGATCGGCGCAAAGAAGGGCATCGAGTGGCGCAGCAGGTCGGCCGCGATCCACCACGCGAGTCCGGCGGCGATGGCGCACTGGGCGACGTGCCAGCTCTTGTCCGAGAGCCGTCCGACGCGAGTGCGCACCGACAGTCGGCTGCGCGACCAGGCCCGTTCGATGAGCCCTTCGAGGCGGGGATCGCGGAAGATTGCGGCGGCTGGCATGGCTCCCATTGTCCGCCGATCACGGCCCCTAGACTGCCCACCATGGCAGAGAGTCCTGAACTCGTGCACCAGGCCGAAGCGCTCGCGCGCGCAGCCCATAAGGATCAGGTCGACAAGGCGGGCTTACCGTATATCCATCACCCGGCTCGCGTCGCGACCCGCGTGGTAGGGGATGACCTGGCTCAGGCAACGGCCTGGCTGCACGATGTCGTCGAGGATACCGAGGTGACCCTCACCGAACTCGCCGAGGCGGGCTTCCCTGAGGCGGTCGTCGCCGCCGTCGACGCACTCACTCGCCGACCTGACGAGCCGGCAGACGACTACTATGCGCGGGTCGCGGCCGATCCGCTGGCGCTGCTGGTCAAACGTGCCGATATCGCGGACAACTGCAGCCCCGAGCGCCTGGGGCTGCTCGACGACGCAACCCAGACACGCCTGCTCGCCAAGTACACCCACGCCCGCGAGGTCTTGGCATCGGCGGACGCTTCCGCTCAGGCGTGACCGAGCCGCTTTCCGGATGATCCGGGACGGCTACTGGATCGGTTCAGAGGTCGGGAAACCAGATCGCCAGCTCGCGGGCGGCGGACTCGGGCGAGTCAGAGCCGTGGACGACGTTCTCCGTCGAGCCCTTGCCCCAGTCACGGCCGAGGTCTCCTCGGATCGTGCCGGGCAGGGCCTTCGTCGGATCGGTGGCGCCCGCGAGCGATCTGAACCCGGGGATGCACTGCTCACCCTCGATGACGACAGCGGTCACCGGCCCCGAGGACATGAACTCGACGAGCTCGCCGAAGAAGGGCTTAGCGGCGTGCTCGGCATAGTGCTCGGCGAGCATCTCCGCGGTGGGAGTCAGGATCCGCAGCGCGACGAGGCGATAGCCCTTGCGCTCGATACGGTTCAGTACTTCACCGGTGAGCCCGCGCTTGAAACCGTCGGGCTTGACCAGGACCAGGGAACGTTCGGTAGTCACGGCGCCAGCCTAGGGGGCAGGATCGCCATCCGGTGCCGGTGGCCCCTGAGGATCGGCGTGAGACATGCCTCGCTGGACCTCGTCGACGCGGTGTCCCTGGACGAGGCAGAGGACCCACAGTGCCCCGAAGATCACCCCCACGATCGCCATCATCGGCACGACGACCGCCGACGCGAAAGTCGCCACCTGGATCGCCCAGCCCACGGCCACGCCGTAGGCCGTGCGCATGAGACCCGCCGCGACGATGCACATCACGGCCAGGGCACTGCCGACGAGCAGGTATGCCGTGGCCGGGCCGCTGCTGTCGGCCACAGCGATACCGCGCGCGACCAGAGCACCGAAGAAGACGGCTATCGACTGCGCGACCAGGACGGCAGCGCACATCCGCCAGGTGAACTTGCCGAGGGTGCCGTAGAAGACAAGTCCGGCGCGAATTCCCATGTTGGCGCCCGCGCTCATGCGTCGGTCACCCCCAGCAGGGCACGCACGTCCGCCGCGGTGACGATCGAGCCGGTCGCGATGACTCCGCCACCCAGACCGTCCTGCTCGGCAAGGGCCAGCGCCTCTTCGATGGCATCGGGCAGGGCAGGCACCACCGACACCCGATCGGACCCGAAGATCTCCGAGGCGATCTCGCCGAGCAGCGCAGGGTTCATGGACCTCGGCGACGTGTTACGGGTGACGACGACGTGGTCCAAGGCCGGCTCGAGCAGCTCCAGGATCGTCGCGGCGTCCTTGTCCTGGAAGATCGCGACGATACCGACCAACCGAGCGAACGAGAACGCATCTGCGAGCGCCTCACGCAGGGCGGCTGCCCCGTGCGGGTTGTGGGCGGCGTCGACGAGGATGGTCGGGGATCGGCGCACGACTTCCAAACGTCCCGGTGACGTCACCGCCGCCAATCCGGCGCGCACGACCTCGGGGTCCAGCGGCCGCTGCGCCCCACCGAGGAACGCCTCGACGGCAGCCACCGCGAGAAGGGCGTTGTTCGACTGATGCTCTCCGTGTAGCGGCAGGAAGACCTCGGGATACTCGCCGGCGATTCCACGCAATGACAGCAACTGCCCGCCGACGGCGACTTCGCGCGCCGTGACCGCGAAGTCCTCTTCGGCGGCATACCGGCGGGCACCGACCCGCTCACAGTGGTCGGCGACGAGGTCGGCGACCTCCTGGTGTTGGACGCTGGTGAGGGCGACGGCGCCGGCCTTGATGATGCCGACCTTCTCGGTGGCGATCGCCTCGACGCTGCTGCCGAGGAATCGGGTGTGGTCGATGTCGATCGGGGTGAGCACGGCCACGTCGCCGTCGGCGACGTTCGTGGCGTCCCAGGTGCCACCCATCCCGACTTCGACGACGGCCACGTCGACGGGAGCGTCGGCGAAGATCGCGAAGGCCAGCACGACGAGGACCTCGAAGAAGGTCATCCGCCCTGCCCCTGTCTCGGCCGATCGGACGTCGACGATGTCGATGATGGGCGCGATCTCGGCCCACGTATCGAGCAGCACCTGCGCGCCGACCGGCTCGCCGTCGATGGCGATCCTCTCGGTCATCGAATGCAGGTGGGGTGAGGTGAAACGCCCGGTTCGCAGGCCGTGTTCTCGACACAGCGACTCGATGATCCGGGTCGTCGACGTCTTGCCGTTGGTGCCGGTGACGTGGATGACCCGGAACGCGCGGTGCGGGTCGCCGAGCAACTCCATCACGGCGGCTACTCGCTCCAGCGTGGGGACGACATCGTGTTCAGGAGCACGGCCGAGGATCTCGCCCTCGATCTCGCGCAGCCTCCCGGCGAGCGCCGGGTCCACCGTCGGGCGGTTCATTCGGGGGCCTCCAGCCCGTCAGGCAGCGGTTCCCACAGATGGCGAACGACCCACACCGAGTCGGGTATGCCGAGCCCAGTCGCCTCGCGGTGCGACTCGAGGAAGCCGAAGCCGCGATAGAAGGCGGCCGCGCCCTCGTTGCCGTCGAGGTAGGACAGCCGGATGATCCGGTGTCCGGCCTGACGAGCGCGTTCAAACACGTCGTGGATGAGCAGCGAGCCGATCCCCTGGCCCTGAAACTCCGGGATCACATAGAGCCGAAACAGGACGAGGTCGCCGTGTAGGGGCCCGACGACCGCCACCGCCACGAGCTCGCCGTCCACCTCGGCCACGGTGGCCTTCCCGGCCTCGACCAGCGGGCGGGTCGCCTCGACGGTCCACCATTTGGCCAGGCCCATCTGGACGTAGTCCTCACCCGCGATCGGGCCGTAGACGACCGGCCAGGCACGTCGGCCGACCTCGACGACCGCCTCCACATCGTGTTCCGTCGCGAGACGGATCTCGGCTGGGCTCATCGCTTGGTCACCTTCACCCGCACCGGGAGTCCGTCGCCGACAGTGGTCTCGACCGTGCCCACGACCAGCTCCAGGTCCTCGATGTGGGTCGCGACGCTCAGGTGCTCGGCGAGGGTCTCGGCCATCAGCCGCTCGCGGTGCTCGTGCGCGGCACGTTGCATGAGCTCGGCACCGGCCAGCGACAGCGAGATCCGGTCGGAGATGTCCAGCCCGGCCTCACGCCGGGTCTGTTGGACCGCCCGCACCAGGTCGTTGGCGACGCCCTCGATGGCCAGCTCGCTGGTCACTTCGGTGTCGAGCACGACGAAGCCTCCCCCCGGCAACAGCCCGACGGCGCGGCTCGCACCGTCAGCAGAGTCGGCGACGACCATCTCGACGGCATACTCGCCGTCGTGCAGCGCAATCCCGCCCGCGGTGACGGTGCCGTCGTCGAGGTTGGTCCAGTCCCCCGCCTTGGCGGCCTTGATCGCGACCTGCACATCCTTGCCGAGGCGAGGTCCGGCGGCGCGGGCGTTGACCGACAGCCGCTTCTGGACGCCGAAGTCGCCGTGGTGGGCGTCGTCAAGGTCGCAGATAACGACCGTCCGGACGTTGACCTCGTCAGCGATGATGGACGAAAAGCTGTGCAGCGCTGAGCTGTCGGGGGTGACCACGGTGAGTGCGGCCAGCGGGAGCCGGGCTCGCAGGCCGTCAGCCTTGCGCAGCGCCGACGCGGCCGAACACACCTCGCGGGCCCGGTCCATCGCCGCCACGAGATCGTGGTCGGCCGGCAGGGCCTCGACGTCTGGCCAGTCGGTCAAGTGCACGGATCGGCCGCCGGTCAGTCCGCGCCAGATCTCTTCGCTCATCAGCGGCAGCAGCGGGGCGACCGTCCGGGTGAGCACCTCAAGGGCCGTATAGAGGGTGTCGAAGGCTGCGGTCGTCGTCGGCGCCATGGAATTGTCGCTGTCCCAGAAACGATCCCGAGAACGTCGTATGTACCAGTTCGTGAGCACGTCCAGGAAGCCGCGCGTCGTGTCACAGGCCGCCGCGATCTCGTAGGCGTCGAGCTGGGCCTGCATGGTCTGCACGAACTCGCGCAGCTTGGCCATCAGGTAGCGGTCCAGGACACTCGATGGTTCGCCCGATGCGGAGCGCGTGTCGACGGTGCCGGCGGCATAGCCGGCGCCACCCCGGGCGGCCTCGGCGTAGAGCGCGAAGAAGTACCACGCGTTCCACAGCGGGATCATGACTTGGCGGACGCCGTCGCGGATGCCCTGTTCGGTAACCACGAGATTGCCGCCTCGCAGGATCGGACTGGACATGAGGAACCACCTCATCGCATCGGCGCCGTCGCGGTCGAAGACCTCGGAGACTGCCGGGTAGTTGCGCAGCGACTTGCTCATCTTCTGGCCGTCGCTGCCCAGGACGATCCCGTGGCTCACGCACGCCCGGAAGGCCGGACGATCGAACAGGGCCGTTGCCAGCACATGCAGGGTGTAGAACCAGCCCCGGGTCTGACCGATGTATTCGACGATGAAGTCCCCCGGGTAGTGATGCTCGAACCACTCGGCGCTCTCAAACGGATAGTGCACCTGGGCGAAGGGCATCGACCCGGAGTCGAACCACACGTCGAGCACGTCCTCGACGCGGCGCATCGTCGAGCGTTGGCCCTCAGGTCGCGGGTCGTCAGGGTTGGGTCGGGTGAGCTCGTCGACGAAGGGACGGTGCAGGTCCGGCTCGCCGAGGGCGTTGCGCGGCACCCGGCCGAAGTCACGCTCGAGCTCGGCGAAACTCCCATAGACATCGATCCGCGGAAAGGCCGGGTCGTCGGACTTCCAGACGGGGATCGGGCTGCCCCAGAAGCGGTTTCGCGACACCGACCAGTCGCGGGCGTTGGCCAGCCACTTGCCGAACTGGCCGTCCTTGATGTGTTCGGGGGTCCACTCGATCTGCGCGTTGAGCTCGAGCATCCGGTCCTTGAACTGAGTCACGGCAACGAACCAGCTCGACACCGCCATGTAGATGAGCGGCTCGCGGCAGCGCCAGCAATGCGGATACGAGTGGTCATAGCTCTCGCGGCGCACCAGGAGCGTGCCGGGGGTGCTCGAGCCCACGCCCGAAGGCTCTGCCCCGGCGTGGCCGGCGTCCAGGCGCGTGCGAGCACGCAGGTGGTCGATCACGAACGAGTTGGCGTCGAAGACGTGCATTCCCTCGAAGTCGGTCACCGGCAAGGTGAAACGCCCGTCCGGTCCGACCGGAACGACGGTCTCGACTCCCAGCACGTCGAGGACGGCCTTGTCGTCCTCGCCGAAGCCCGGTGACATGTGGACCAGCCCGGTGCCGTCCTCGGTCGTCACGAAGTCGGCCGCCGAGATCTGGTGCGCGCCGGCATACCCCTGGTAGTAGGAGAAGGGTGGGGTGTAGCGCCGCCCGACGAGCTCGGATCCCTTGTAGCGGGCGACGATCCGTTCGGCCGCGTCGTCCCCGAGCTCTCGCGCGTATGCCGCCAGCCGCGCCTGCGCGAGCAGGTACCGGTTGCCGTCGCCGTCCTTGTCGCCGTCGACGACCACGTAGTCGACGTCCGGGTGCACGGCGACACCCATGTTCGACGGCAGGGTCCAAGGGGTCGTCGTCCAGATGAGAGCGTGCTCTCCCGTGTCGAGCCGATAGCCGACGGTGACGGCCGGGTCCTGACGGTTCTGATAGATGTCGTCGTCCATCCGCAGCTCATGGTTGGACAGCGGCGTCTGGTCGTTCCAGCAGTAGGGCAAGATGCGGAAGCCCTCGTAGGCCAGTCCCTTGTCGTGGAGTTGCTTGAAGGCCCAGATCACCGACTCCATGAACGTCGCGTTCATGGTCTTGTAGTCGTTGTCGAAGTCGACCCACCGCGCCTGGCGGGTGACGTAGTCCTCCCAGTCTTTGGTGTAGGTGAGCACCGAGCGGCGGCAGGTCTCGTTGAACTCACCGATGCCGAGGTCGACGATGTCTTGCTTGGTCTTCATCCCGAGCTGGCGCATGGCCTCGAGCTCAGCGGGAAGGCCGTGAGTGTCCCACCCGAAACGGCGTTCGACCCGACGCCCTCGCATCGTCTGATACCGCGGCACGATGTCCTTGACATAGCCGGTCAGCAGGTGGCCATAGTGCGGGAGCCCGTTGGCGAACGGCGGTCCGTCATAGAAGACGAACTCGTTCGCACCCTGCTCCCCGGCCTCCCGCGCCGCCACCGATGCCTCGAAGGTGCGGTCCTCGGCCCAATAGGCGAGGACGCGTTCCTCGATCTCGGGAAAGCGGGGGGTCGGGGGCACACCGGTGGCGTCGGGGTTGGTGCTGGCCTTTGGATAGACCACTGTCGCTCTCCTGCTCATCTCGCTCGTCGGTGTGCCGGGTCAGCGGCTCCTGGTCGTGCGAGGACGACGCGCCGGGAAGCTCCCGGGGCACCGCGGTACCACCTCGCTTGCCGTATGCCGTGCCACGCCGCTGCGGTCAAACCGCCCTGGTCAAACCGCGCTGACGCGTGAGCGGCATACGACCGCTTGCGCTGGCTGTGACGGGCCAACCCGTCCGGGTCTAGTGGACGCGACCCGAGGGTCGAGCCGTTCTTCCGGAGGCTCGCCGGTGATGGCCGGGTCGACGCCTGTCCGACGATTCTACGGGAGGGGCGCCGCCAGCAGTTACCTATGGCGGTCAGGGCAGACCGGGTAAACGGCTGTCGGCCATCAGGGCAAGCACCTCGTCCGGCACGTCGGTGACCAGCCCGTCGACCCCGGCGCCGATCACCCGGCGCACGTCCTGCGCGGAGTTCACCGTCCACGGCAGGACGGCTAGGCCCAGCTCGTGCGAGCGGGCCACCAGATCCGGCGTGCACAAGAGGAAATGCGGCGACAGGACGCTCGCCCCGAGCGCCGCCGCCGCCGCTGGGAGGTCGGACCCATGGTCCTCCCATCGCAGGGTGCCCAGCCACGGGCTGCCGGGTGCGTAGGTGTGGCCGATGACGGCCAGTGCTGAGCACAGCAGGGTGGCGTCGAGCTGCTGCGCCAACTGCAGCACCGCCCAGTCGAAGGAATGCACGAAGCTGCGGTCGGCGACCCCGCTGGCGTGGATCACCTCGACGACCCGCTCCACGAGGGTCGGCCGCGTGGCCACCTCACGTGGGTCAGTCGGATCGACCTTCACCTCGATCGTCCACCAGAGCTCGCCGGCGTCCGAACACTCCGTGAAGAGCTCAGCGAGGGTGACGATCCGCGCCCCCGGGACGGCCCGTTGCCTAGGGTATGCCGCGAGGGTGCGACTGCCGACGTCCACGGTGCGCAGTTGCTCGAGGGTCAGCGCGTCGATGCGCGCCCCGACGAGGTCGGCGCCCTCACACACGCACTTGTCGTCCTGCAGGGTGGGGTCGTGCCACACCACCACCTCGCCGTCGGCGGTCAGCCGAACGTCGAGCTCGACTCCCGTGCAGCCGGCGTCGATGGCCGCGCGAAAGCCCGCGACGGTGTTCTCGGGCACGAGGCCGCGGGCGCCCCGGTGCCCCTGGACGTCGACTCCGTGGGACAGTCCCCCCCGTGGGTAGCCCCGGTCTCCCCGCTCCGCCGGGTCCCCCCGCGGCGCCGCGTCAGTCACGAAGCGAGTGCCCGGTCGTGGCATCAAAGAGATGGACAACCTCGCCGGATGGGCTCGCGTGTACGACGTCGCCCAACTGCAGCGGGCTGCGCCCGTCGACCTTGACCGTGATGCGTTCACGCTCGTCACCCGCCACCGGGTGGCCGTAGACGAACGACTCAGAGCCGAGGATCTCGACAAGATCGACCGTGAGGGCAACCGAATCGGGGACTCCCGCCGGCACGAGCCGCCAGGCCTCCGGGCGCAGCCCGACGGTTACCCTGGGCCCGCAGCGTGCGACCACGTCGCGCTGCAACGGGATCCTCATCCCATGCACCAGGGCATGTCCGTCGGCCACCTCGGCCTCGGTGAGGAAGATGGTCGGCGAGCCGATAAACGAGGCGACGAACGCGTTGACGGGATGGTCATAGAGCCGCGCAGGGGTGTCGACCTGTTGCAGCTTGCCGTCCTTGAGAACGGCGACCCGATGGCCCATGGTCATCGCCTCGACCTGGTCGTGGGTGACATAGACGGTGGTGATGCCCAGTCGCCGCTGCAGTCCCGCGATCTGCGATCGAGTCGAGACTCGTAGCTTGGCGTCGAGATTGGACAGTGGCTCGTCCATGCAGAAGACCTTGGGGTTGCGCACGATCGCACGCCCCATCGCCACCCGCTGGCGCTGGCCGCCTGACATCGCCCCCGGTTTGCGGTCCAGCAACTCCTCCAGCTCGAGGATCTTGGCCGCGTCGGCGACCCGTCGGTCGGCCTCGTCCTTGCTCACGCCGAAGTTGCGCAACGCAAAGGCCATGTTCTCGGCGGCGCTCATGTTGGGATAGAGGGCATAGCTCTGGAAGACCATCGCGATGTCGCGGTCCCGGGGACGAACGCCCTTCTGGTCATGTCCGTCGACGAGCACCCTGCCCTCGTCGACCGGCTCCAGCCCAGCAAGCATCCGCAGGGTCGTCGACTTGCCGCACCCGGACGGGCCGACAAGCACGAGGAACTCACCGTCGGCGATGTCGAGAGTCACCTGGTCGACGGCGGGGGGGTGAGTGGCGGTGAAACGACGGCTGGCCTTGTCGAAGTAGACGGTCGCCACGAGAGGGGCTCCTTTGCGGTGGCGCTGACGGACACACTGTCCCGGTATGCCGCGCGGCGGGCGCGCGGCATACCGGATCCGCGTGCGGACTAGAGCTTCGGCTTGATCTGGGCGTCGATGACCCCTTGGGTCTCCTTGTCCAGGGCCGCAAAGACCGACGCGACGTCCTGACCGGCGGCAACTTGGTCCAGCGACTTGCCGATCCGTGCGCCGCCACCCTGCACGAGGACGCGGGCGTTGTCCTGGCTGCGGGTCTTGGCCAGCTGCTCGACGGCGACCTTGGAGTTGGGGTTCTTGTCCAGGAAGGCCTTCTCCCCCGCATCGTCCAGGGCCGACTTGCGGACCGGCATATAGCCCGTGGCCTGGGTGAACAGCACCGTGTTCGCCGTGTTCGTGAGGAACTCGACGAACTTGATGGCACTCTTCTTGCGGTCCTCGGAGATCCCAGCCGGGATGGCGACGCCGGCGCCACCGGTCGGGCAGTTGCCATCGCCAGGAAGGAAGGCGGTCTTGAACGCGAACTTCGAGTTCTTGGTCGTGCCACCGAGGGCGCCGGTGGACTGAAGCATGCAGGCGGCGATGCCGGCCTGGAAGTCAGCCTCAGGCGTCTTTGAGAACTTCACGACCTTCATCGCGACGAGTTCCTGCAGGAACTTGCCGGCCTCGATGGTCTTCGGGTCCGACGCCGTCGGGGTCCACTCCTTGGAGAAGGCTCCGCCGAAGTTCCAGGCCATGTTCTGGAAGTACCAGTCGAGGTAGTTCGTCCCGTCGGCGAGGATGATCGGGATCTTGTCCGACCCGATCGTGGCCTGCAGCTTGGGCGCCCACTCCTTGAACTCCTGCCACGTCTTGGGGCCGCGGTCTTCCAGCCCGGCGTTCTTCCACATCTCGGCGTTGTAGTAGAACAGCGGAGTGGACCGCGCGAACGGCAGCGCGTAGTGCTTCCCGTTGAAGAGATAGTCGCTGTAGAGCGCGTCGACATAGTCGTCGGTCTTGAGGCCGGCCGCCGCCATGAGGTCATCGACCGCAGCCAGTTGCTTGTTGAGGGCGAAGTTGAACCAGGTGACATCGGAGGCGACGATGACGTCAGGCAGTTGGGCGGCGTTTCCGGCCAGGGCGCCGTTGAACTTCTGGGCCAGCTCCTCGTAGTTCTTGCCGCCGTCCTGCAGGTCGACAGTGATCCCGGGGTTGGCGAGTTGGAAGGCGGCGATGATCTTCTGCTCGGCCTCCTTGGAGTTGCCGGGGTGGTTGCTCCACCAGATGACCTTGGATGAACCGCCGCCCGCGGCGGCGCCGCTGGCTGTACCGGTGGCCGTGGAGCCGGTGCCCGCGCACGCGGCCAGCCCCGTCGCGACGCCGGCGGCGCCGGCTAGCCCGAGGAAACCTCGGCGTGTGAGCTTGTCCATGTGTGATGTGTCCCTTCGTTGTGATCGGGTTCGGTTCCGGATGTCGGGCGGGCCGCTCGGCGGCACACGGTCAGCCCTTCACGGCACCGGCGGTGAGGCCCTTGATCATCTGCCGCTGCAGCATGAGGAAGAGAATGAGGATCGGCAGCACGGTGAGCACGGTGCCGGCCATGACCGGCCCCCAGTTGGTGCCGCCCTCGTTGTTCTGCAGGATGGTCAACCCCACCTGCAGGGGCGCGGTGGCCTCGTTGTCGGACATGAGGAACGGCCAGAGATATTCGTTCCATTCGTTGACGACGGTGATGAGTGAGAAGGCGACGAGGGTCGGCCAGGACATAGGCATGACAACCCTCCACAGCAGTTTCATCGGGCCGGCCCCGTCCAGGCGGGCGGCCTCGATGATCTCGGTCGGCAGCGAGAGGAACTGGTTGCGCATGAGGAATGTGCCGAAGGCGACGCCCGCCAACGGGATGACGATGCCCTGGTAGGTGTTGCGCCAGCCCAGTTGCGAGACGAGCGCGTAGTTGGAGATCACGGTGATCTGGTTGGGGACCATGAGCGCGGAGATGACGATGAGGAACACGATGCTGCGTCCGGGGAACCGAAGCAGGGACAGGGCGTAGGCCGAGAGCACGCCCAGGACGATCTTGGCGGTCGAGAGGGCTGCCGTGATGATGAGCGAGTTGCGGAAGTAGGCGGGGAAGGGAATCGTCGTGACGACTGTCGAGTAGTTGTCTGTCGTCGCCGGATTGGGGATCCATTGGGCCGGACGCACATAGATGTCCTGGCGTTCCTTGAAGCTCGTCACGACGATCCACAGCAGGGGGACGGCGATGATGAGGACGACGAACGCCATCGCGGCATACCCGGCCGTCGTCATCAGAGGGCTGCGGTGCCGGTCGCTGGGGCCTACCTGAGCGTGGGTGCTCATGTCTTGGTCCCCTTGTCCATGACCCGGACCTGGATGAAGGTAATGGTCAACAGGATGAGGAACATGATCGTTGCCACCGTCGCCCCGTAGCCGGCGCGGTAGTTGATGAAGGTCTCCTGATAGACCTGAAAGACCAACGTGGTCGTGCCGGTGCCGAGCGGGCCACCGCGCGTCATGGCGTAGATGATGTCGAAGACCTGCACCGAGTTGAGCAGCACCGTGATCGACAGGAAGAACGTCGTCGGTCGCAGTTGGGGCAGCAGGACCTTGCGGAAGTGCGTCCACGGTGTGGCGCCGTCGATCTCAGCAGCCTCGTCCAGATCGATCCGGCGCCCTTGCAGCGCAGCGAGATAGATGACGAAGGTGTATCCGAGGTTCTTCCAGATATAGGTGACCGTCACCATGAACAAGGCCCAGCCTGGCTGCTGGTAGAAGTCCGGCGACTGAGCACCGAAACGTGCCATGACGTCGCGGATCAGCCCGAAACTCGGGTCGAAGACGAACTGGAAGGCGACGCCGATCGCTGCGCCGGACACGACGAACGGCGCGAAGACGAGCGAGCGGACCATGTTGCGTCCGCGCAGCTTTTGGTCGAGCAACAGCGCGAGCCCGAGCCCGATCGCCATCGAGACCATGACGGTGACAAAGGTGAAGACGAGCGTGTTGGTGAGGATCTGGCGGGTGTCCTCGCGGCCGAACCACTCGACGTAATTGGCGGTGCCGATGACGTTGGCAGTCGGCGAGGAGATGTTCCAGTCGGTGAACGACAGGCGGATGTTGTCGATGAGCGGGCGATAGACGAAGGTCGTGAGCAGAGCCAGGTTGGGCAGCAGCAGCACCGCGGCGAGCAGCCATTCACGCCGATCGGTGCCACCACGTCGCGGCGCCGGACCCACCGGTGGGGGCGGACCCGCCGGTGACGGCCGACCACCCCCGCCGGTCGATGACGACTCCATGCATCCACCGTATTCCCCCAGCGATGTGCCGTGGTGAATTCGGGATTGGTTTCGTGCGTCAAGGGCTCGAACCACGCCGACGGTTCGGCCAGGCAACCGAGAGGGTCCGGACCACTTATGGTCCGGACCCTCTCTGGCAAGCGGGCGGCATACCGCGGGGTGTGCCGCGGCGCTCAGTTGCCGGTGAGCTTCTCGCGCAACGCTGCCAGCGCCTCGTCTGAGGCGAGGGTGCCGCTGGCTGCAGGGGCCTCGGAGCTGCCGGAGGAGTAGGACGAGGGTGCCTCGCCCGCGGCGACCGCGGCCTCGGAGTCGGCCTTGGCGGCCGCCTCGACCTGCGTCTTGTGGGCCTCCCAGCGGGCGTGGGCGTCCGCGTACTGCTTCTCCCACTTCTCGCGCTGGGTCTCGAAACCAGGCAGCCACTCGTTGGTCTCCGGGTCGAAACCCTCGGGGTACTTGTAGTTGCCCTGCTCGTCGTATTCGGCTGCCATCCCGTAGAGCGTCGGGTCGAACTCGACCACCCCGACCGTGCCGTCGTTGGCCTGCTTGAGTGACAGCGAGATCCGTCGGCGCTCCAGGTCGATGTCGATGACCTTGACGAAGATGTCCTCGTTGACGGTGACGACCTGCTCGGGCAGCTCGACGTGCCGCTCGGCCAGCTCGGAGATGTGCACCAGACCTTCGATGCCGTCGTCGACGCGCACGAACGCACCGAAGGGGACGAGCTTGGTGACCTTGCCCGGCACGACCTGGCCGATGGCGTGCGTGCGGGCGAAGTGCTGCCAGGGGTCTTCCTGAGTCGCTTTGAGCGACAACGACACCCGCTCGCGGTCCATGTCGACGTCGAGCACCTCGACGGTGACCTCGGTGCCGACCTCCACAACCTCGCTCGGGTGGTCGATGTGCTTCCACGACAACTCGGAGACGTGCACGAGACCGTCGACCCCGCCCAGGTCGACGAAGGCGCCGAAGTTGACGATGCTCGAGACCACCCCGGAGCGGACCTGGCCCTTCTGCAGTTCGCGCAGGAAGGTGGTGCGAACCTCGGATTGGGTCTGTTCGAGCCACGCACGGCGGGACAGGACCACGTTGTTGCGGTTCTTGTCCAGCTCGATGATCTTGGCTTCGATCTGCTTGCCGACATAGGGCTGCAGGTCGCGGACCCGACGCATCTCGACAAGGGAGGCGGGCAGGAAGCCACGCAGGCCGATGTCCAGGATCAGGCCGCCCTTGACAACCTCGATGACCGTGCCGGTGACGACGCCGTCCTCTTCCTTGATCTTCTCGATCGTGCCCCAGGCGCGCTCATATTGCGCACGCTTCTTGGACAGGATGAGACGGCCTTCCTTGTCCTCCTTCTGCAGGACGAGGGCCTCGACCTCGTCGCCGACCTTGACCACGTCGGCCGGGTCGACATCGTGCTTGATCGACAGCTCACGAGAGGGGATGACACCCTCGGTCTTGTAGCCGATGTCGAGCAGGACCTCGTCCCGGTCGACCTTGACAATGACGCCTTCGACGATGTCGCCGTCATTGAAGTCTTTGATCGTGGCGTCGATCGCCGCGAGAATATCTTCCTCAGTGCCGATGTCGTTGATAGCGACCTGAGGGGCGGTCTTTGCGATCGTGCTGATGCTCATGTAGTGGGAACTCCGATGGTGGACAGGGCGTATGCCGCGGACCGGCCGGTCTGCGGGGATGGACAGGTTGGGTGCCGTCCGCCACCTTCACCGGCACCGTGGGATACACGCATGAGGACAGGCAGCATCGAGCCGTGCCCCGGAGGGCACTGGGCAAGGGTAGCGGTCGGCGCGTCGAAGGGTCAAAAGCCGTCCCGCCGTCGGCCGTGCAGGCCCACCATCGGCCGTGCTGGAGTTCGTTGGCCGGGGCTGATGGCGCGGCTGACAGCGCGGCGGGTGTTGTCAGGACAGCACCTGGCGCGCTTTCACAGGCGCTTTCGCGCCCGGCTTGAGGCATCCCCGCTGCGGGTGGCCGCAGGGGTGGGCGCAGGACGGGCGAGTCGTCGCCGGTCCCAGGACCTGCTGGCTGACAATGTCCCCCGTGGACCCCATCGCGATGCGCCGAAGCGCCAGCGCCGATGAGACCACGCGCGTCAACCGGGCCTGGTGGGATCACGAGGCAGAGGGCTACTACCGGGAACACGGCGCGTTCCTCGGGGACGACACCCTCGTATGGGGCCCGGAGGGATGCTCAGAAGATCTCCTCGGGCTGCTCGGTCCGCTCGCCGGCCGAGACGTGCTGGAGATTGGTGGCGGGGCCGCCCAAGGTGGCCGCTGGGTGCGAGCGCAGGGTGCTCGGGTGGTCTCCAGCGACCTGTCCTCCGGCATGCTGCGCACGGGACGGGCCATCGACCGTGACCGAGGTTGGGCTCCGATGGCGCTGGTCCAGTGCGACGGTCAGGTGTTGCCTCTCGCCGACGCGAGCTTTGACATCGTCTTCACGGCATACGGCGTCCTGCCGTTCGTTGCCGACTCTGCGGCCGTGCTCCGCGAGAGCGCCCGGGTGTTGCGTCCCGGTGGGCGGTTGGTGTTCTCGTGCACGCACCCGATCCGGTGGGTCTTTCCGGACGAGCCCGGCGCCGACGGGCTCATCGCGCGATTCTCGTACTTCGACCGCACCCCCTACGTCGAGCAACGCGCAGATGGCCAGGCGAGCTACGCCGAGCACCACCGCACGATCGGTGACCGGGTCCGCGAGGTCGTCGCCGCCGGTTTGCGCGTAATCGACCTCGTCGAGCCGCAGTGGCCCGACGGTCATGAGCAGCCGTGGGGCGGTTGGTCGCCGTTGCGCGGCCGGATCATCCCGGGAACGCTTGTCGTGGTCGCTGACAAGACCGACGATCGGCCGACTCAGCCGCTGATCTGATCGGATGTCAGGTGGGTCGTGCGGTTCGTCCAGGCGACGCTGGTACGCCCCGGGGTGTCGACCGCTCGGAAGTAGGTACCCCCCGTGTTGTTGAGGTCGATCCATCCGCCGACAGCGGGGATGCCGAGCAGTTCACGGAACAGCACGTGGCTGAATCCTTCGTGGCTGACGAGCGCGACCACCTCGTCGCTACGGGCATAGCGTTCGCGCAACCAGGCCACGACCCGGGCGGCCCGGGCCACCGACTGGGGGCCGGCCTCGACCGGGCCGGCCCACCAGCCGTCCTGCTGAGCCTGCGAGGGCAGGACCAGGCGCGGGGTGAGCGCGCTCAGGTCAGCCGCTGCCGATCCCGGATGTGCCCGGCGCGGGTCCGCATCGTCGCCGCTCCAGTCCAGCGGCCCACCGACCTCGAACAGCTCAGCGTGCCCGTGCACCTCCAGGCCGAGCGCCTCGGCGATCGGGGCCGCCGTCTGCACGGCTCGGCTCATCAAGCTGCAATGCAGCGCCGTCGGCACGACGGGCCAGTCGCCAGCCACCATCGCCGCCGCCAGCGCCCGCGCCTGGGCATGACCGAGGGCGGTCAGTGGCGGGTCGGGCAACCGCCCCAGAGCATGGCCCTGCGCGGCGAACACCGCATTGTTGTGGGACTGGCCGTGGCGGATGAGAAGGATGTCCATGGGAGCAGGTCACGCGGTCAGTGCGCGGCGTCGTGCCAGGAGAAACCGACCCCGACGGACACATCGAGTGGCACGTCGAGCGCCACGGCGGCGCCCATTTCGCGGCGCACGATGTCTTCGACGGTGGCACGCTCCCCCGGCGCGATCTCCAGGACGAGCTCGTCGTGGACCTGCAACAGCATCCGCGAGGCCAGCGCCTGTTCGGTCAGGGCGTGGTCGACCCTGAGCATGGCCACCTTCATGATGTCGGCGGCCGATCCTTGGATCGGGGCGTTGAGGGCCATCCGCTCAGCCATCTCGCGGCGTTGACGGTTGTCTGACAGCAGGTCGGGCAGATAGCGGCGGCGGCCGAGCATCGTCGCGGTGTAGCCGGTGCGCCGGGCGTCGTCGACGAGGCGGTGGAGGTATTCGCGGACCTCACCGAAGCGCAGGAAGTATTCGTCCATGAGGGTCCGGGCCTCACCGGTCGAGATCCCGAGCTGGCGTGATAGCCCGAACGCCGACAGCCCGTAGGCCAGCCCATAGGACATCGCCTTGATCTTCGAGCGCATCTGCGGCGAGACGTCCTCGGGGGCCACGCCGAACACCCGTGAGGCGACGAACGAGTGCAGGTCCTCCCCCGAGCGGAACGCTTCGATGAGCCCGTCGTCACCGGAGAGATGGGCCATGACCCGCATCTCGATCTGGCTGTAGTCGGCCGACATGAGCGACTCGAAACCCGTGCCGACAACGAACATCTCGCGGATCCGTCGGCCCTCTTCGGTGCGGATCGGCACGTTCTGCAGGTTGGGGTCGGTCGAGGACAGCCGGCCGGTCGCTGCCACGGTCTGTAGGTAGGTGGTGTGAATGCGTCCGTCGTCGTCGACGGACTTGATGAGCCCCTCGACCGTGACCCGCAACCGCGCGGAATCGCGGTGGCGCAGCAGCGCCTCGAGGAACGGGTGGGGCTCCTTGGCGTACAGCTCGGTCAGCGCCTCGGCGTCGGTCGTGTAGCCGGTCTTGGTGCGCTTGGTCTTGGGTAGGCCCAGCTGATCGAAGAGCACCTCTTGCAATTGTTTGGGGCTGCCGAGGTTGACGTCCTGACGGCCGATGGCGTCCCAGGCCTCGTGCTGCGCCTCGCGCACCTTGGCGGCGAAGTCGGCCTCCAACGACCGCAAGGCCGGCAGGTCAACGGCGATCCCGGCCCGCTCCATCCGCGCCAGCACACCGACCAGCGGCAGCTCGACGTCGCGCAGCAGCGCCGTCCCACCGGTGCGTTCGACCTCGTCGTCATAGGCGTCGGCCAGATCGACCACCGCGCGCGCGGTGACCATCGCCTCGGTGGCCCCGCTGTCCCCCTCACCGAAGTCCAGCAGTCCCTGACCGGTGTCGGTCGTGTCACCGCGCAGCTCTCGGCGCAACAGCCGCAGCGCGAGATCGGCGAGGTCGTAGTCGCGTTGGTCGGGTTTGACGAGGTATGCCGCCAGCGCCGTGTCACTGCTCACCCCGGCGAGGGTCCAGCCACGCGCTGAGAGGGCCTGCAGGGGGCCCTTGCCGTCGTGGATCGCCTTGGGGCACGCGGGATCGGCGAGCCAGGCCGCCAGGGCCCGATCGGCAGTCTCGTCAAGGGTCTCCAGCTCGATGTATGCCGCCGCCCCGCCACCGGTGGCCAACGCCAGCGCGTGGGCGTCGCCCGTGCCCCGCCCCCACCGCCCGAGGACATGCACCCCGACTCGCAGGCCAGCGCGGGCATGCTCGGTGAGCCATCCAGCCACCTCGGACGGCGCCAGGACCCGGCCGTCGACGTCGAACCCCGACTCGGCTTCCGGTCCGGCAGCCTCGACAGTGGCGAAGAGCCGCTCGCGCAGCACCCGGAACTCCAGCGCGTCGAACACCTCGTGGACGTGCTCGCGGTTCCACGCTCGTCGCTCGAGATCCTCGATCTCGACGCCGAGGGGCAAGTCGCGGACGAGATGGTTGAGCCGTCGGTTGCGCAACACGTCGTCGAGGTGCTCGCGCAGCGACTCGCCGGCCCTGCCGCCGATGAGGTGGACGTTTGCGACAACGCCTTCCAGACCGGCATACGTGGTGATCCACTTGGCCGCAGTCTTGGGACCGACCCCAGGGACCCCGGGGAGATTGTCGGAGGACTCGCCGACCAGTGCGGCAAGGTCGCTGTATCGCTCGGGTGGGACACCGTACTTGTCCTCGACGGCAGCCGGCGTCATCCGCCGCACCTCGGAGACCCCCCGGACCGGATAGAGCAGCGTGACCTGGTCGGTCACCAGTTGGAAGCAGTCGCGGTCGCCGGAACAGATGAGCACCCGGATGCCGCTGGCGGTGGCCTTCGCCGTCAAAGTGGCGATGACGTCGTCGGCCTCGTATCCGGCGGCCTCGACGAACGGAATGTTGAGGGCGTCGAGGATCTCCTGGACGAGCGAGATCTGGCCCTCGAACTCTCTCGGGGTCACCGAGCGGCCCGCCTTGTAGTCGGCATACGCCTCGGTACGGAAGGTCTTTCGGGAGATGTCGAAGGCGACCGCGACGTGGGTCGGCTCCTCGTCGCGCAGCATGTTGATGAGCATCGAGGTGAAGCCGTAGACGGCGTTGGTGTGCTGACCGGTCTGCGTCGAGAAGTTTTCGGGCGGCAGCGCATAGAAGGCGCGATAGGCCAGGGAATGTCCGTCCAGGAGGAGCAGGCGGGGCGCATCAGGCACGTATGGCAGCCTAGGCCCCATGACCGACACCGGCGTCTGGCTCACTTCGCACATGGTCAACGAGATCGCCCAGGGAACGCTGTCCGATCGGATGGGCATCGAGTTCCTGGAGATCTCCACCGAACGGGCGGTGGCGCGTATGCCGGTCGAGGGCAACACCCAGCCGTATGGTCTCCTGCACGGGGGCGCGTCGGTCGTGCTTGCCGAGTCGCTTGGATCGTTCCTGGCGGTCAACCTTGCCGGGCCTGGACGCGCCGCGGTCGGGGTGGACATCAATGCGACGCATCACCGGCCGGCGACTTCAGGGTGGGTGACCGGCGTTGCCACTCCGCTGGCCGTCGGACGGACGACGGCGAGCTTCGACATCGTCATCACCGACGAGGAGGGTCGACGCACCTGCACCTGCCGGTTCACCGCGCAGTTGCGTGATGCCCCGCCAAGGGCGAGTGGGGCGAGGCTCAGCTGACGATGCGACGCAGGTGGGAGACGAAGACTCCGCGTTCGGTGGCGTCGAGCCCTGCGAGGGCCTGATCCTGGACGGCCTTGGCGACACCGGCAACGGTGTCGAGCATCTGACGACCGGCGGGGGTGATCGATACGAGCCTGGTGCGCCGGTCGTCGGGATCGGGCAGCCGCTGCACCAGCGAGCTGCTCTCGAGATCATCGACGATGGCGACAACGGCGCTGGGGTCGAGGCCGAGCAGCGCGCCGATCTGACGCTGTGGGACTCCCCCGGCGCCGGCTGCGATCGTCAGCGTCGCATAATGCCGAGCCCGCATCCCGAAGGGTTCGAGTGCCGCGTTCGCGCAGCGCAGCGCAGCGCCGGAGGCCCTGGCCAACAGGATGACTACATCGTCGGTAGCCGTCCCTGCCGGGCTTGAGCCAGCCTGGTGATCGGATCGGGCGCTGGTGACGGCGTCGATCGCTCTGGGGTCCTTCGCCGCAGCGGTCACGTGTTCATTGTGTGGCACGAAAGTCACATCTGGCAATGATTGACGTCCACAATGATTGTGACTTATACATATCTCAGGGCCGTGGACGATCGTCAGCGGCCTGCGCCCCGTCCTGCTCGTCGCACCGAAGGAGTCGTCATGGACCTGTCCGGCAAGGTCGCCATCGTCACAGGCAGCGGCAGGGGGCTGGGTCTGGCCTATGCCACCGCCCTCGCGGCGGCCGGAGCAGCGGTCGTCGTCAACGACATCGACGCCGATGTCGCCGAGGCCGCCGCTGCGGAGATCGTCGCCGCGGGTGGACAGGCCGTCGCTGTCGCCGCTGCGGTCGGATCCTCCGAGACCGCCCAGCAACTCGTCGACACCGCGGTCACGTCGTTCGGCCGTCTCGACGTGCTCGTCGCCAACGCCGGCGTGCTGCGAGACAAGGTCCTGTGGAAGATGACCGACGAGGACTTCGACCTGGTCACCCAGGTGCACCTGAAGGGCACCTTCACCTGTGCCCGGGCAGCGGTGGTGCGGATGAAGGAGCAAGGTGAAGGAGGGCGACTCATCCTCATCGGCTCCCCGGCCGGTCAGTACGGCAACTTCGGGCAGACCAACTACGCCGCAGCGAAGGCCGGCATCGTCACCTTTGCCAAGGTGTGGGCGATGGAGCTCTCACGCGACAAGATCACCGCAAATGCCGTCGTCCCGGTGGCCGCGACGGCGATGACGGCCACCGTGCCGTTCCTCAAGCCGTACGTCGACGCTCTCGAGGCCGGCGAGCCGATGCCCGAGTTTGCCCGCCGCGAACTGGCTTTCGGCACCCCCGACGACGTCGCGGGCCTGGTCGTCTTCCTTGCTTCGGACGCCTCGGCCGGTGTCAACGGTCAGGCCATCGGCATCGGTGGCGACCGGCTCTCGCTCTACAGCCACCCCGACCAGATCGTCAAGGAATACGCCAGCGGCGGCTGGAGCGCCGACGCGATCGCCGAGGCCTGGGACGACAAGTTCGCCCCAAGCCAGCAGTCTGTCGGCGAGAAGCTCCCCACGCCCCCGTCCGCCTGACCCAAGGAGTTCCCCATGACCATCAACGTGGCCGACCTGGTCGCCGTCGACGTGCACGTGCACGTCGAAGTCGACGACCACGGGCACACTGCCCTGCCCCAGTCCTTCCTCGACTGGTCGGCGAAGTACTTCAAGTCAGCCGGCCCCCGCACGCCGACGATCGACGAGATCGCCGCGCGCTACCGCGAGCGCAAGATCGCCGCCGTGATCTTCACCGTCGATGTCGAGAAGGCGATGGGCCAGCCGCGGATCCCGAACGAGTTCGTCGCCGAGGGCGCTGCCCGCAACGCTGACATCCTCATTCCGTTCGCCAGCATCGACCCAGCTCGGGGCGCCGACGGCGTCAAGGAACTCGAGCGGCTCATCGCCGACCATGGCGTCAAAGGCATGAAATTCCACCCCAGCCTGCAACGCTTCGCCCCCAACGACGGCACGGCATACGGGCTCTTCGAGGTGCTTGCCGCACACAAGCTGCCGGCGGTCTTCCACACCGGCCAGACCGGCATCGGCGCCGGTATGCCGGGCGGCGGCGGGGTGAAGCTGCGCTACAGCGACCCGATGCTGCTGGACGACGTGGCGGCAGACTTCCCGGACCTGCCGGTCGTGCTGGCCCACCCGTCGGTGCCGTGGCAGGACCAGGCCATCTCGATGGCCTCCCACAAGGGCAATGTCTACATCGACCTGTCGGGCTGGTCCCCGAAGTACTTCCCGCCTGCCCTGGTCAAGGCCGCCAACGGTGCCCTGCGCAGCAAGGTGCTCTTCGCCTCGGACTTCCCGGTCATCGACACCGACCGCTGGCTGGCTGACTTCGACACCCTCGACATCAAACCGGAGGTTCGCCCCCTGATCCTCAAGGACAACGCCGTCCGCCTACTCGGGCTGGCCTGAAAGGACGCTCATGACGACCACCGTGCACTTCAGCGAGTTAGCGACCCTGGTCGGCCGGCCCCTCGGCGCCACCGATTGGCTGGAGATCACCCAGGAGCGGATCAACACCTTCGCCGAGGCGACGGATGACCCGCAGTGGATCCACGTCGACCCGGAACGGGCGGCCACCGGGCCTTTCGGCACGACGATCGCCCACGGCTATCTCACCCTGTCGCTCATCGTCCCGTTGTTTGTCGATCTGCTCGACGTCGAGGGCGTGACGACCAAGCTCAACTACGGGCTCAACAAGGTGCGGTTCCCGTCGCCGGTCAAGGTCGGATCCCGGATCCGCCTCGTCGCGACGATTGTCGACGTCAAGGCTGTCGGCGGCGGCGGCGCCGAGATCGCCTGGAGCGGCACGGTCGAGGTCGAGGGCTCGGACAAGCCCGCGTGCGTCGCCGAGCCGGTGTATCGCTTCTACCCGTGACGTCTCACCCCTGACAGTTGGGCGGCTCGGCCGAAGCCGAGCCGCCCACCCTGTCCGTCCACCCTCAACGAGGAGGCCCCGAGTGAGCCACTACCGCAGTGACCGCAAGCACGCGCAGTTCCTGCTGTTCGACGTCCTCGGCGCCGACAAGACCTTCGGTATGCCGCCCTACGACGACTTCGACCCCGACACCGCGGCCGAGATCCTCGAGCAGGTCGAGGCATTCGCGATGGATCGCCTGGCCGACTCATTCCCGTCGGCGGATCTGCATCCGGTGCGGTTGGATCCGGTACGGCACACGGTGGCCCTCCCCCACGACCTGCGTGATGCCCTGGCCGCTCACGTCGCCTCCGACTGGCTTCGCCTGGACCTGCCTGCCGACATCTCCGGCATACACGTGCCCGCGTCCCTGCGCTGGGCTGCGACGGAGTTCATCCTCGGCGCCAACCCGGCCGTTGCCATGTGCAGCCAGCTCATCCCCCAGGTCGTCACCCTGCTGCACCGCCAGGGGACCCCCGAACAGCAGCGCCTTGCCGAGCTCATTCTGGAACGCAACTGGACCGTCACCATGGTGTTGACCGAGCCCGACGCCGGGTCCGACGTCGGGATCGGCCGCACGAAGGCCACGCAGGCCGAGGACGGAAGCTGGCACCTGTCCGGCACGAAACGCTTCATCACCTGGGCCGAGCACGACGCCGCCGAGAACATCATCCACTGCGTGCTCGCCCGACCGCAGGGCGTCGACGGGGCGGGAGGGCCAGGCACGAAGGGGCTGTCGCTGTTCATCGTGCCCTCGCAGCTCTTCGACCCCCAGACCGGCGAGATCCTCGGCCGCAACGGCGTCGTCGCCGCCAACCTTGAGCACAAGATGGGCATCGTCGGCACCCCCACCTGTGAGCTGGTCTTCGGCAACCGGGAGCCCGCCGTGGGCACGCTGCTCGGAGACAAGCACGAGGGCATTAGACAGATGTTCGAGATCATCACCTATGTGCGGATGATGGTCGGCCTCAAGACGGTCGCCGCCCTCTCGACCGGTCACCTCAACGCCCGTGACTATGCCCGTTCACGCAAACAGGGCCGCGAACTCGTGTCCCTGACCGGGGGGCGTGGGGGCCGCGAGCTGGTCGAGATCGTCGACCACCCCGACATCCGCCGGTCGCTGCTCACCCAGAAGGCGTGCGCCGAAGGCGGCCGCGCGCTCGTGCTCTACACAGCCACGATGATCGACCGTTTCGAAGCAGCCGCGGCCCTCGGGCAGCGCGACGAGGTGGCCACCGAACGCCATCGGATGATGCTGCCCATCGTCAAGACCTGGTGCGCGGAGAACGGCTGGCGGGTCCTGGGCCAGGAGTCGCTGCAGGTCTTCGGAGGCTCGGGCTACCTGCGTGACTACCCGCTGGAACAGTACGTCCGCGACACGAAGATCGACTCGATCTACGAGGGCACGACGGGCATCCAGTCGCTCGACCTGTTCGAGCGTCGGCTGATCCGCAACGACGGCAGCGCCGTCCGGCTGCTGCTCGACGACATCCAACACACTGCCGAGGCCATGACGGGCGGCCCGCTCGCTGACGAGGCGCGGCTGCTCGCGGATGCTCTCGACGCCTTCACCAGCCTGCTCGAGCTCACCACTGACCGGGCCGACCAGACGCCCCGGCTGGCCGCCCTCGGGCTGACCCGCCTGCTCTTGGCCATGGGCGATCTGGTCGTCGGCTGGCTGCTGTTGCGGGCGGCGGTGGCTGCCTCCGAACGCCAACAGGACCGGGGCTTGTTGCGGACCGCCGACGCCGACCTGGCCGGGTCGATTGCTGCCGGCCGGTGGTTCGCCCGGCAGACCTTCCCCCACCTGACGGCCGAGTTGGTCAGCGCGCGCTTGCTCGACGACGAGCCGCTGCGGCTGCCCGACGACTCGCTCTGAACAGAGCTACCTCCCGTGCCTGGCCCACGGTGTCCCTCGGAGGCCGGCCGGCGGTGACGCCCCTGCTGTGCGGCACGCAGATCGGCCGCTAGGGACTAGTGTGGGCCGGATCACCTTTGCGGTGGGAGGAATGAGCGCAGGTGCGAACGAACTATCTCGAGTCGGTCGACAACTCGCTGCGGCTGCTCATGCTCATCGCGGCCAAGGCGCGGGTCGGCGTGAGCGAAGTGGCAGCCGAGCTCGGCGTGGCGCCGTCCACGGCATACCGGCTGTTGTCGACGCTGCGTTATCGGGGTTTCGTCGTCCAGGGCAACGACCGCACCTACCGGGCCGGGCCGGCCCTGGAAGAGATGGTCAGCAGCCGGATGAGCCGCACCAGCCTGGCCGACCTTGCCGCTCCAGCGCTGACCACCCTGCGCGACGTCACTGAGGAGACCTGCCACCTCATGGTGCTTGTCGGGCGCCAGATGCGCTTCATTGCCAGTGTCGAGTCGTTCCAGTCGTTGCGGATCGGCAGCCGGACCGGTGCGATGCTGCCGGCACACCGGACCTCGGGCGGCAAATCCATCCTCGCCGCGCTGCCGGAGCAGACCCTTGATCGGCTCTACCCGCTCACCGGCATCCCCGACGGCGAGCTCACGGCCGCAGCAGTAGCGACCCTGCGTCGGGAGCTCGCCAGGGTGCGCAAACTGGGGTATGCCGTCAACAACGGTCAGACCGAGCGGGGGGTGGCCGCCGTCGGCGTGGCCGTCTGCGACGGCGACGGCCCGATCGCCGCGTTGTCCGTCTCGCTGCCGACGGCGCGCTATCACGCCGAGCTCCTGCCCGGTTTTGTCGCCGCCATGAACGGCGCGGCGGCCGAGATCACGGCCGCGCTGCGCCCCTGAGGCGCAGTGCGGCTGGGCATCCGTGCCGGCATTCCGGGCCGGGTATGGGGCCCCATTCTGGGTCAGGCGCGGACGGGGAGTTCTTTCTTGAGGATCTTGCCCGTGGGGGTCTTGGGCATCTCGGTGATCACCTCGACGATGCGGGGGTACTTGTAGGCCGCCAGACGATCCTTGACGAACTGCACGAGTTCCTCTCCAGAGGCCAGCTGACCGGGCTTAAGGGTCACGTAGGCCTTGATCTCTTCGCCGAGCCGCGGGTCCGGGATGCCGATCACCGCGGCCTCGGAGACAGCCGGGTGGGTGTAGAGCACCTCTTCGACCTCGCGAGGGTAGACGTTGTAGCCCGCGCGGATGATGAGTTCCTTCTTGCGGTCGACGAAGAACACGAAGCCGTCCTCGTCCATGTAGGCCAGGTCGCCCGAGTGCAGCCAGCCGTCCGTGAACGCCGCCGCAGTCGCCTCGGGGTTCTTGAGATAGCCGGACATCGTGTTGTGTCCGCGGATGACGATCTCGCCGACGTTCTGCGGGCCGCGGGGCAGTTGGTCCTTGTTCTCGTCCCAGATCTCGATCTCGACGCCCGGGATCGCGGTGCCGATGCTGTAGGGCTTGCGGTTCCGGGGCATGTTGATGGTCGCGACCGGGCCGGACTCGGTGAGACCATACATCTCCAGGATCTGGACCCCGAAGGCGCGCTCCATCTCGTCGATGATCTCCGCCGGGATCGCCGCGCCGGCCGAGCCGCACATCCTCAGGCTGGAGGTGTCGAACTCGGCGCGCCGCGGGAAGTGCAGCAGGGCGTGATACATCGTCGGCACGCCATGGATGATCGTCGCGCCGTGGTCCTGGATCGTCCGCAGGGTGAGCTCCGGCTCGAATCGCGGCAGCAGCAGCACCGTCCCTCCGGCGCGGATGTTGGCATTGAGGATGCCCGACAGCCCCAGCGAGTGGAACAGCGGCATCACGGCGATCGTCTTGCTTGCCGGGCTCATTTCGAACGCCTCGATATGAGCGCCGGCGTTCATGTAGAGCTGGAAGTGGGTGAGCTGCACGCCCTTGGGTTTGCCCGTGGTGCCCGAGGTGTAGAGCAGCACAGCCGTATCGCCCGGATCGCGTTGCACGAACGGCGCACGCCCGGTGATCTCGGTCGCCTCCAGCTCGCTGAATGGACGCGCCAGCACTCCGTCAGGGATATCGCCCACCACGAACAGCGTGCCTCCGCCGGCCTGCTCCAGCGCGGCATACGCCTCTTGCGCGGAGTCGTCGATCGTGATCACGTGACGACAGTCAGCGTGGCCCAGGACATAGGAGATCTCGCCCGACTTGTACAGCGTGTTGAGCGGGATCATCACCGCTCCGGCCTTGAGGATGCCATGCAGGCCGACGACGAACTCGGGGATGCTCGGCAACTGCAGGGCCACCGAATCGCCAGGCGTCACACCGGCCGCGATCAACCCGGCTGCCACCGTGTCGGAGCGGCGGTCGAGTTCGCCGTAGGACACCGTCTCGCTCGGCGTGACGATGGCCGGGTGTCCGGGGTCGCGGCGCGCCGAGTCGCGCAGGATCGAGGCGAGGTTGAACGTCATTGATGGCCTTTCGGAGACGGAGATCAATAGTGGTTGGAGTGGGTTCAGTCGCCCGGTAGGCGCCAGCCCCAGAGCCAGTCGGCGTAGGAGAAATCGTCGTCCTCGATGGTCCGCAAGAGTTCGTTGCGCAGCATCGCACCCGTGCCGTCGATATGCCAGATGTCTCCCCATGCCCGGGCGGCCCGTTGCACACGGGCGGCCCGCGGCGCCCGGATCGATTCGTATGCCGCCAGCGCCCGCTCGACGCCCCGCTCACCCGCCGACGCGGTGTCGTGGCGGGCAAACTGTTGGGCGACGGTGACCGCGTCCTCGATGGCCTGGCACGCACCTTGGGCGAGGTATTGCAGCATGGGATGGGCGGCGTCGCCCAGCAGGGCGGCCCGCCCGTCGACCCACCGATCGACCGGGGCACGGTCGTAGGTCGGCCAGCGGAAATTGCGCTGCAGCGACGGCATTGCGGTGCGCACCGGCCGACACATCGCCGAGAACGCCTCATCGAGCTCCTCCGGGGTGCCCCAATCGGCGGCACCGGCGGCATACGCCGGGCTGCGGAAGACGGCTACCTGGTTGTACATCTCGCCGCGGCGGATCGGGTACTGGACCAGGTGCAGACCCGGGCCGACCCAAACGATGACGGTGTCGAGGTCATGCGGGCGCTCGACCTGCTCGATGGGCAGGGCGCCGCGGTAGGCGACGTAGCCGGATGCAACCGGCTCGCCGTCCGCGTGCAGTTCGGCCCGCAGGGCCGATCGCAGGCCATCGGCCCCGATGACGGCGTGCGCGGCATACGTGCTGCCGTCTGCGCACTCGATGTGCGCTTGCGGGCCCTGGGAGACGGCTCGCACGACCTCCCGGCCTGTCTCCAGTGCGACCCCCGCCTGCTGGCAGGCGGTGAGCAGGATCTGCAGCAGATCGTGGCGGTGGATGACGACGTAGGGCGCCCCGAAGGTGCGCCGGAAGCGGGCGCCGAGATCGGCCGAGGCCAGGCCCTCCCCTGAGCGGGCATCGGCGATGACCAATCGGGCCGGTGTGACGCCGGCCTGCTGGACAGCCTCCAGGAGACCAAGCCGGTCGAGCAGCCGCGTAGCGTTCGGTGCGAGTTGCAGCCCGGCGCCGACCTCGGCGAAGCTGTCGGCGCGTTCCAGCACCCGTACCCGACGGCCGTCACGCGCGAACGACAGGGCTGCGCTCAGCCCTCCGATGCCGCCGCCGACGACGACGATCTCCTCGTCGGTCCGTTGGCCCAAGCCATCGACCATCGTGGCCTCCTTACGCGCTCGCAATAGTTGGATCTTATAATGATTGAGATTGTCAAGGACTGGACCAGCAGTGCTTTTCCGTCAGACGGAAACCGTCCCAGGATCGTGGGCGCGGTCCGCTCTGGCTCACCGCAGGCTGCCCTTGCTAGCGTCAGGGCAGTCGGGGCGGACCCCGACCGCGTCTGCCGTGCGCTCGCCGGCGGACGCCACCGCTCGCACGGGGAGGAGGTCGCATGGAAGCAACGCAACTCACGGCTTTCGACGCGTCGTTCCTTGCCCTCGACACGCCGGTGAGCGCCGGACACGTCTGTCTGCTTGCCCTACTGGATCAGCAGGTCGAGCCCGAGCAGTTGCACCATCAGATCGCCTCGCGCCTCTATCTCGCCCCTTTGCTGCGGCGCAAGCTGAAGTTGCCCACCTTCCTGGTCGGGCGGCCCTGGTGGGTCGACGATCCCGATTTCGACCTCGACAACCACTTGTCGTACACCGACCTTGGTGGGACCGGCACCCAGGTGGACATGTGTGCCGATGCCGTCGCATTCAGCGTGGGTCATCTCGACCGGGCGAAGCCGTTGTGGGAGTTGCACCTCGTCGGCGGACTCGCTGATGGCAGCGGAGCGCTCGTGACCAAGTTCCACCACTGCGCCGTGGACGGAATCGGCAAGCGTGACCTGCTCGCTCTACTCTTCGGCATCGACGAAAGCCTCGACCCGCACCACCGCTGGCGTCCCGACGGTGGGCCTGGGCCGCTGTCGCGGGTCGGACACCGCGTCACCGAGGCGACCGAGCGCACCGCGGCTGCCTTGCGTCTGGAGGTCCGGGCTGTCACCGCCGTCCCGTCGGCGTTGCTCAAGGCGAGCCGCGGCACCGCGGCGCTCATCGCGGATGGCTGGGAGCGACTCGTCGAGCAGCCCGGCAGTCCTGCGTCGGAACCCGGTCTCCCCACTCCCGCAGCGCTGTCCTCGCCCCCCTCGACCCCGTTCAACGCGTCGATCACCGCAAGACGGGCCTGGGCCTGGACCTCCCTGCCGGTTGCCGCGAGCTCCCCCGTGCGCCATCGGACCGGCACCAGCGTCAACGACATCCTGATGGCCTGCGCCGCCGGGGCGCTGCGGGCGTGGCTCAGCGAGAACAACGCCCTCCCCAACGACCCGCTCGTGACCATGGTCCCGATGTCGGCCCGACACGATGCCAAGTCCGTGGGCAACAACCAGATCGTGCTCACCCTGTGCGCGCTGCCGACCCACCTGGAGTCGGCTGCCGATCGGCTGGCCTACACCCACGCAGCAATGGCCCAGTCGAAGGACTCCCCCACGTATCCCTCATCGCTCATGAACGACGTCGCAGCCGTGGCCGGGCCGATGGTCACGCAATTACTCACCCAGGCCGCCGCGGCCATGCACTTGGCCGACCGCGTTCAGCTGCCCTTCAACCTCATGATCTCCAACGTCCCTGCGCCGGCCCGGCGCTTCCAGGTCGGGCGGTCGGCGACCGTCGTCGGGACCTTCCCCTTCCCGCCGATCACGGACGGCCTCGGGTTGTCGATCACCGTCCAGGGATATCCCGGCGAGCTGTGTTTGGGGATCGGGGCTTGTCCGGACCTTCTCCCCGACCCCGACCGGTTGAGGGACCTGCTCGTCCAAGCCCACGACGAACTCGTCGCGCCTGGGTTAACCGCGCCCTCGTGGCTAGGTGCTCAGTGTCTCGGTGGGTCGTTCGCGCGCGGCCCGCAGCCGAACCACCCGGCGCCGGGCCAACAACTGGTCCAGGGCGAACCGGGCACCCGACTCGTCGTCCAGCAGCCTGCGCTGCAATGAGGTGGTTGTCGTGAGCCGCCGGACCGTGTGCGGCGTGAACCCCAACCGTGCGAAGAACCGGTTAGCCTCACGGCCGCCGGAGGGCACGTTACTGGCGACCTGCTCGGCGCCTTGCCGATCGGCATACGTGGCGACCGCCGCCATGAGGGCTCGGGCGACCCCCTGCTTGCGTGCCGCGCGGGTGACGAACAGTTGTTCGACTGCCACGCAGCCGGAATCGGCGAAGGGATTGAGCGAGCAGTCGCTGAGCACGACATACCCCACCGTGTCTGCCTTGCTGATCGCGACGAAGGCGACGGTGTCGCGCCGATCCAAGGCCGCCTTGATCGCCTCTGGAGTGACTTTGCGAGGGCCGGTGTCGGTGATGCCGCGCTCCTCGCGCTGCTCAGCCCACAGCGCACACACGGCATGGAAGCTGCGCTCGTCTGCTTTACGGACGTGCACCTGAGGCCCTGACACCGGAGTCCTCCAAAACGTCGTGGCCGAAATCGCCCCTGTGGCACGGCTCCCGGGCGGCCCTTGGTGACCCCGACTCTAGCCCTGCGAACACTGCGGACAAAACCCCGAGGAGCCGAGCGTGACCGCTTTCACCGGCCCTCATAGGGTGGGTGTGTGAATGTGGCATTTCCCGGTCTGGGCACGGTCATCAACGTCGCCACGGTGCTCGTCGGGTCACTGCTGGGGATGTGGGTGGGCCACCGGTTGCCAGAACACACTCGCTCCGTCGTGACCGACTGCCTCGGCCTGACGACGATGCTTGTGGCTGGGCTGTCGGCGGTCGCGGTCACCGACGCAGCGCTGCGCGAAGCCGTCGGCGGTGGCGTTCCGGTGCTCATCGTGCTCGGCGCCCTGCTCATCGGCTCGATCGCAGGGTCGCTGATGCGCATTGAAGAACGCCTGGCCGGCCTGGCCGGGGCGCTGCAGACTCGGCTCAGCACGTCGTCCAGCACGTCGTCCAGCACGTCGTCCACGGAGGCTCACGATGCCCGGGCGCGATTCATCGAAGGGTGGCTCAGCGCCTCGTTGCTCTTTTGCGTCGGCCCGCTGACGATCCTCGGGAGCCTGTCCGACGGCCTCGGTAGAGGCATCGATCAACTCACCCTCAAGGCCGTCCTCGATGGCTTCGCCGCGTTGGCCTTCGCGTCGTCATTCGGCCTCGGGGTGTTGCTGTCGGCGCTGTCGGTCGCGGTGGTTCAAGGATCGTTGACTGTGCTCGGCGTGATGCTGGGATCGTTGCTGCCGGAGGCCCACATCGCGGCACTCACGGCAACCGGAGGCCTGCTGCTCGTGGGAATCAGCTTCCGCCTCTTGCGGATTCGTGAGGTCCCGGTTGGTGACATGCTGCCAGCGCTGATCGTCGCACCGATTCTGACCCAGCTTGTCGTCGCCCTGCGCTGACCGGCGGACTACCAGCTGAACCGCGGCCTACGAGCTGCCGGGAAGTCCGGAGATCACCAGTTGGGCGACCTCCTTCATCGACAACCGTCGGTCCATGGCGGTCTTCTGGATCCAGCGGAAGGCATCCGGCTCGCTGATGGACAGCTGCCGCATCAGCAGTCCCTTAGCGCGGTCGACGAGTTTGCGCGTCTCGAACCGATCGGCCAGATCTGCGATCTCGGATTCCAGTGCCTTCAGCTGTTTCCAGCGGCTGCGCGCCACTTCAATCGCCGGCGCGAGGTCGGCCGCGGTGAACGGCTTGACGACATAGGCCATCACACCCGCCTCGCTCGCCCGCTCCACGAGCTCCTTCTGCGAGAAGGCGGTGAGCATGACCACGGGGGCAAGGTTGTCCTTGCCGATGATCGCCGCAGCGCTGATGCCATCCAGGACGGGCATCTTCACGTCCATGAGGACAAGATCGGGTCTGAGCTCTCGCACGAGCTCGACCGCCGCCTCCCCGTCACCAGCCTGGCCGACGACGTCGTATCCGCTCTCCCCGAGCATCTCGACGAGGTCCATCCGGATGAGGCCCTCGTCCTCGACCACGACGATACGCACCGCCCCAGACGGCTCGGACGTCTGCGGCTCCGGGACACGCTCAGGATCGGTCGTCGGCGGTGCAGGGTTCATGCGGGAATCGTATCCACAGAGGCGGCGAGGCTTCGCGGCATACCCCCGGGGTCAGTGCCGTCCGGGGGTGACATCTGCGATGACCTCGTGCCGGGAGGGGGATTCGAACCCCCACGCCCTTTCGAGCAGAGCATTTTGAGTGCCCCGTGTCTGCCATTCCACCACCCCGGCTGGGTGCTGCAGCAGCATACCTCCGTCCTTCCTCGAGCTTCGTCTCAGGCTCGGAGTGGGGTTGAGTGCGTCAGCCGGTGTGGGTGCTCGGGCAGGACGGACGGGGACGGACGGGGACGGCGGGGAAGTTGACCGACAAGCCTTCGCCCGCCTGTGCTACTCGACCGCCACGATCACCTTGGACGCGGCTCGCCTCGGTAGGTGCCGAAGCTCCACCGATTGCCCTCGGGGTCTCGCGCCGCGAAGTCTCTGGACCCGTGCTCAGTGTCATACACCGGGTGGGTGATCTCCGCGCCGGCACCGACAGCCCGGGCATGCAGTTGGTCTGGGTCGTCGGTGACGACATAGCACCCGGTCGTGCCGGGCTGAATCGGCCATGGGTCCTCGGGGTTGTCCCGGACGGAGCCGATCATGATCCCGCCGCCCAGTGGCCAGGACAACTCGGCGTGATCCACATGGTCGCCGTTGCCGTACACCACCGTCTCCTCAAAGCCAAAGGCGTCGACAAGGAAACGGATGAGGGCACGAGCGTCGCGGGCCCGCAGGGTGGGCCAGACGTGCGGGAGCGGAGCGTCAGCTGGGGTGTTCTGCGATGTCGTCATACCCCGGATTCTTCTCCCGTGACGGCACCGCTGTCTTGTACGAACCCGAGCTCGGCGGCGAGCCAGCCCGAGGGAGTCAGCTCAGCCAGCGAGCGCCACTCCCGGGTGAGGTGCGCCTGGTCGTAGTAGCCGCAAACGGTGGCGAGACCGGCAAGGTCCGGTGCTCTGCGGGCGGTGACCCGGTCGGTGAGCAGATGCCGCGCCCGGTCGAACCGGGCGACCCGGGCCGCCTCCTTCGGCGTGAGACCGATCTCGGCGCGGAACCGCTCCCCCAGGTGGCGGGACGACCAGCCCACCCGACGTGCGATCTCTTCTACACGCATCCTTCCGGCAGCCACCGTTGTCAACCGCCAGGCCTCGGCGACCTCAGGTGCTTGCAACGTCCCGTCACCGGCCAGCCGCAGCAGGGCACCCTCCACGGCAGCAAAACGGCCCCGCCAGTCGGCGGCGGCGCGTAGCCGGTCCGTGAGCTCGACTGCTGGCGGGCCCAGGACGTCGACCAGATCGGCGTCCCACGAGGCCAGCGCCGCAGCCGGCGCGTGCAGCAGCGCCCGGGCGCCCAGCGGAGTGAGCGACACCTGGACACCCCACTGACGCCCTGGATGAGCGATCAGCGCAGGCCGGGTGTGCAGCCCGCCGACCATCGCAGCGTAGGCCCCGGGCGGTTGGCGCGGGTCGGGGTGCTCCGCGAGAACCAGCGGCTCATCGACGGTGATGACGAGGGTCAGGTATGGCGAGGGCAGACCCCGGTGCACGCCCGGCGGCAACCCCTCCTGCCGGTAGCCCGAGATCGCCCGCACGAAAGGCCGCAGCGCCGGATGCGGAAGCATCGCCACCGACTCGAGCAGCACGCCCTCATCATCACAGACCAGCGCCCCCCGCGAAATATGCGCCGCGTCGGCGCGGTCACTGGACCGAGGCGACCCCGTCGGAGTGCGGATCTGAGTGGAAATAGGGGTTGCCATGGCCAGTGTGCCCGGCGATCCTCAGCACCCGCATCATGTTGGTCGAGCCTGGAATGCCCGGCGGGGAGCCTGCCACCATGACAATGAGGTCACCCTCGACGCAGCGGCCCTCCGCGAGCAGGCTCTGCTCCACCTGCTCGGCCATCTCGTCGGTGTGTTTGACTCCCGGTCCGAGATACGTCTCGATCCCCCAGACGAGGGCAAGCTGGCTGCGCGTGGCCGGGTTGGACGTGAACGCCAGCATCGGGATCTTCGATCGGAATCGAGCCAGACGCTTGGCCGAGTCGCCGGTCGAGGTGAACGTGACGAGGTATTTGGCGTTGATGAGATCGCCCACCTCGTATGCCGCGAGAGTCACCGCACCGCCGATCGTCCGCGGCGACCCGACGAGGGCCGCGAGTCGTTCCAGGCCGTGTTCCTCGGTGTTCTCGATGATGCGGGCCAGGGTGCGGACGGCATCGATCGGCCAGGCCCCCACACTCGTCTCGCCGGAGAGCATGACCGCGTCTGCGCCGTCCAGCACCGCGTTGGCGGCGTCGCTCGCCTCGGCCCGGGTGGGTCGGGAGTTCTCGATCATCGACTCCAGTACCTGGGTGGCAACGATGACGGGCTTGGATCGGTTTCGGGCCAGTTCGACGGCCCGCTTCTGCACGAGCGGGACTTGTTCAAGGGGCAGTTCAACCCCGAGGTCGCCGCGGGCGACCATCAGCCCGTCGAATACCTCCAGGATCTCCGGCAGATTGTCCACGGCCTGGGGCTTCTCGATCTTGGCGATGACCGGCAGCCGGAGGCCAACCTCGTCCATGATCGCGTGGACGTCCTCGATGTCGGCGGCCGAGCGCACGAACGACAGCGCCACCATGTCGGCGCGCAGCGTGAGAGCCCAACGCAGGTCGGCCTTGTCCTTGTCCGACAGGGCTGGCACACTCACCGCCACACCGGGCAGGTTGATCCCCTTGTTGTTGGAGATCACTCCGCCCTCGATCACTTCGGTGTGGATATCGACGTCGGTGACCTCGACCGCACGCAGGGCCACTTTGCCGTCGTCGATCAGCAGCAGGTCACCGGGGCGCACGTCCGCGGGCATCCCGGCATACGTCGTGCTGACCCGGGTTCGGTCGCCGGGGACGTCGAGCGTCGTGATGGTGAATCGCTCCCCCACCCGCAGCGTCACCGGACCGTCGGCGAAACGCCCGGTGCGGATCTTCGGACCTTGTAGGTCGACGAGAATGCCGACCGCCCGCCCGGTCTCGTCGCTGGCCTGGCGCACCGAGCGGTAGACCATCTCGTGGGCGGAGCGCTCGCCGTGCGAGAGGTTGAGCCGGGCGATGTCCATGCCGGCGAGAACGAGCTCGCGGATCCGGTCGGTGCTGGAGGTGGCCGGGCCGAGGGTGCACACGATCTTGGCGCGTCGCATGCCCAGCACACTAGGGGTAAGTGCACAGGCGCGCCCGACAGGGCTGAAGTGCGGCGCGGGTCAAACGGTGAGCGGTCGATCCGTTGGGTTGACGGGACGCGGCAGTTGGCTCTCGAGGCCGGTCAGCCAGGCGTCGACACCGTGTGCTGCAGCCCGGCCTTCCGCGATCGCCCAGACGATGAGCGACTGCCCTCGGCCCGCATCACCAGCGACGAAGACGCCGGGGACGCTCGACATGAACATGTGGTCGCGCTGGACATTGGAGCGCTCGTCGAGGGCGACGCCGAGCTGCTCCAGCAACCCCGAGCCCTGCGGTCCGAGGAACCCCATCGCCAGGAGCACGAGCTGCGCCGGGAGTTCCCGTTCGGTGTCCGGGACCGGCTCGAAACGACCGTCACGCAGCTCGACGTCACTCACCGTCAGGGCCCGGACCGCCCCGGTGCCGTCGTCGCGGAACTCGACGGTCGACACGGCATACAGTCTGTCGCCACCCTCTTCGTGAGCGCTGGCGACCCGGAAGATCATCGGATAGGTCGGCCAGGGTTGCTCCGCGGGACGCTCCGGTCCCGGCTGCGGCAGGATCTCCAGCGACGTGACCGAGCGGGCGCCCTGCCTCAGGGCCGTGCCGATGCAGTCGGCGCCCGTGTCGCCACCGCCGAGCACGACCACGTCCTTGCCGGTGGCGAGGATCTGATCCGGCACCGGCTCGAGGACCGCGCGGTTGCCTTGGGGGAGATAGTCCATCGCCTGATGGATGCCGCGCAGCTGACGTCCTGGGACGGGCAGGTCCCGCGGCACGGTGGCGCCGATGGCCAGGACGACCGCGTCGTACCGGGAGATCAGGGCCGACCCGACGATGTCCTCACCGACACTCACCCCCGAACGGAATCGGGTGCCCTCGGCTTCCATCTGAGAGATCCGGCGGTCCAGGATCGCCTTCTCCATCTTGAACTCGGGAATGCCATAGCGCAGCAGTCCGCCGGGCTTGTCGGCCCGCTCGAAGACCGCGACGGTGTGTCCGGCCCTCGTGAGCTGTTGGGCTGCGGCGAGCCCCGCCGGGCCCGAACCCACGACCGCGACGGTCTTGCCCGAGTGACGCTCGGGTGCCTGAGGAAGCACGCCCCACGCGAAGGCCTGCTCGACGATGGTCACCTCCACCTGTTTGATGGTGACGGCGGGCTGGTTGATCCCGAGCACGCACGCCGTTTCGCACGGCGCGGGACACAGCCGCCCGGTGAACTCCGGGAAGTTGTTCGTCGCGTGCAGCCGCTCGATGGCCTCGCGCCAACGTCCCTTCCAGGCGAGGTCGTTCCACTCGGGGATGAGGTTACCGAGCGGGCAACCGTTGTGACAGAAGGGGATCCCGCAGTCCATGCAGCGGCCAGCCTGACGCTGAAGTTGGCCGAGTTCCTGCTCCTCGTAGACCTCCTTCCAGTCCTGAAGGCGCACTGGCACCGGCCGACGAGCGGGCAACTCACGCTCGCGGATGCTGAGAAAGCCCTGCGGGTCAGCCACGGGAAGCCTCCATGATCCGGTTCCAGACGTCCGTGCCCTCAAGATCCAGACCCTCGCTGTCGGCCTGGGCTCGCACCTCGAGAACCCGCTGGTAGTCGCGCGGCAGCACTACCGTGAAACGGCTCTGAGCGGCCGACCAGTCCTCGAGCAAGCTCGTGGCGACAGCCGACTCAGTCCACTCACGATGGGCCTGGAGGATGGCGCGCAACGCCTCGACATCCTCGGGGCGCAGGGGCACCAGGTCGACCAGCTCGGTGTTGACCAGCTCGCGGCGAAGGTCGAGCACGTAGGCGAGGCCGCCGGACATGCCGGCCGCGAAGTTGCGTCCGGTTGTGCCCAGCACGACCACCCGGCCACCGGTCATGTACTCGCAACCGTGGTCACCGACGCCTTCGACGACCGCGGTCGCGCCGGAGTTGCGGACGCAGAAGCGCTCGCCGGCGCGGCCCCGAAGGAACATCTCCCCGGAGGTCGCCCCATAGCCGATGACGTTGCCGGCGACGACATTCTGCTCGGCCTTGAGGGGCGCGCTCTTGTCCGGGCGCACGACGAGGCGGCCGCCGGAGAGGCCCTTACCGAGGTAGTCGTTGGTGTCGCCGACCAACCTCAGGGTGATGCCGGCGGGCACGAATGCCCCGAACGATTGCCCGCCCGAGCCGGTGAGAGTGATGTCGATCGTGCCGTCGGGCAGCCCGCGCGGGTGCGCCTTGGTCACCTCGTGACCGAGCATCGTGCCCACCGTGCGGTTGACGTTGCGCACCGTCAGCTCGCCGCGAACCGGCTCGCCGTGATCCAGCGCCGGCCGGGCGAGCGCGATGAGCTGGTGGTCCAGGGCTTTCTCCAGGCCGTGTTCCTGCCCGACGCTCTGGTATGCCGTGCCGCCGGTGGGGTCCTCGACGCAGGCGAGGATCGGGCTGAGATCCAACCCGCTGGCCTTCCAGTGGGTGACTGCCCGGTGGGTGACGAGCGACTCGGCGTGGCCCACCGCTTCTCGCAGGGTGCGGAAGCCGAGCCGCGCGAGGTATTCCCGGACCTCTTCGGCGATGTATTCGAAGAAGGTCTCGACGAACTCCGGCTTGCCCGAGAAGCGCTCCCGCAGTTGCGGGTTCTGGGTGGCGACGCCGACGGGGCAGGTGTCCAGGTGGCAGACCCGCATCATGATGCAGCCGCTGACGACAAGCGGCGCCGTGGCGAAGCCGAACTCTTCAGCCCCGAGCAGGGCGGCGATGACGACGTCGCGGCCGGTCTTGAGTTGGCCATCGGCCTGCACGACGATCCGGTCCCGCAGCCCGTTGAGACGCAAGGTCTGCTGGGTTTCGGCGAGACCAAGTTCCCACGGCGCGCCCGCGTGTTTGAGCGAGGTCAGCGGGGAGGCGCCGGTGCCGCCGTCATGGCCGGAGATGAGCACGACGTCGGCGTGTGCCTTGGACACCCCGGCCGCGACCGTGCCGACGCCGACCTCGGAGACGAGTTTGACATGGATACGCGCCGCGGGGTTGGCGTTCTTGAGGTCGTGGATCAGCTGGGCGAGATCCTCGATCGAGTAGATGTCGTGATGTGGCGGTGGGCTGATGAGACCGACGCCGGGGGTCGAGTGCCGGGTCTTGGCGACCCACGGATAGACCTTGTTGCCGGGCAACTGGCCGCCCTCGCCGGGTTTGGCGCCCTGGGCCATCTTGATCTGGATGTCGTCGGACTCGGTGAGGTAGAGGCTGGTCACCCCGAAACGGCCCGAGGCCACCTGCTTGATGGCCGAGCGTCGGGCCGGGTCGAGCAGGCGCTCCTCGTCCTCGCCGCCCTCGCCGGTGTTGGACTTGCCGCCGAGCCGGTTCATCGCGATCGCGAGCGTCTCGTGGGCTTCCTTGCTGATAGAGCCGTAGGACATCGCACCGGTCTGGAAGCGTTTGACGATCTCGCTGACCGGCTCGACGTCGGCGATGTCGATGGGCGCCCGGCCGGTCGTCCATGCGTCGGCGAAGTCAAACAGCCCGCGCAGAGTCATCAGTCGCTCGGTCTGCTCGTCGACCCGTCGGGTGTATTGCTTGAAGATGTCGTAACGGCGCAGGCGGGTGGCGTGCTGCAACCGGAAGACTGTGTCAGGGTCGAAGAGATGCTGCTCGCCCTCGCGCCGCCACTGGTATTCCCCGCCGACCCAGAGGGTGCGGTGGGCCTGGTGGATCCCGTCCGGCGGATGGGCCACGGCGTGCCTGGCTGCGGACTCGGCCGCGATGACATCGAGGCCGATTCCGCCGAGTTGGGACACTGTGCCGGTGAAGTGCCGGTCGACGAGTTCCTGGGACAGACCCACTGCCTCGAACACCTGGGCGCCGCAGTAGGACGCGACGGTCGAGATGCCCATCTTGCTCATCACCTTGAGGACGCCCTTGCCGAGCGCCTTGATGAGGTTGGCGACCGCGGTCTCCGGCGTGACTCCGGTCAGCGCGCCGCTGCGGACCAGGTCCTCGACGCTCTCCATCGCCAGGTAAGGGTTGACCGCGGCGGCTCCGTAGCCGATGAGCAAGGCGACGTGGTGCACTTCGCGGACGTCGCCGGCCTCGACGATGAGTCCGACCTGGGTTCGGGTCTTCTCCCGCAGCAGGTGATGGTGGACGGCGGAGGTCAGCAACAGGGACGGGATCGGTGCGAGATCGGGGGCCGAATCGCGGTCCGAAAGCACGACGAAGCGGACGCCGCGTTCGATCGCCGCTGAGACGTTCGCGAAGATCTCGTCGAGGCGGGCAGCCATCGCGGCGGAGCCACCGTTGACGGCATACAGGCCCTTGACGACGTGCGTGGCATAACCCGGTAGGTCACCGTCGAGGTTGATCCGCACGATCTTGGCCAGCTCGTCATTGTCGATGACCGGGAACGAGACGACGACCTTGCGCGCGTGCGCCGGCGTGTCCTCGAGGATGTTGCCTTCCGGCCCGACCACCGATCCCAGCGCCGTGACCAGCTCTTCGCGGATCGCGTCGAGCGGCGGATTGGTCACCTGAGCGAAGAGCTGCGTGAAGTAGTCGAAGAGCAGCCGTGGCCGCGAGGAGAGCACGGCGATCGGCGAGTCGGTCCCCATCGAGCCAAGGGCCTCGCCGCCGTTGCGGGCCATCGGAGCCAGGACGATGCGCAACTCCTCTTCGGTGAATCCGAAGGTCTGCTGCCTGCGGGCGACCGACTTGGCCGTGTGGATGATGTGCTCCCGCTCGGGCAGGTCCGCGAGATCGATGTTGCCGGCGTGCAGCCAATCGCCGTAGGGCGCCGCCGCCGCGAGCTCGGCCTTGACCTCGTCATCGCTGACCAGGCGGCCTTGTTCGGTGTCCACGAGAAACATCCGCCCGGGCTGCAGGCGTCCCTTGCGGACTACCCGGGCCGGGTCGAGGTCCAGCACGCCGGTCTCCGAGGCCAACACGACGAGTCCGTCGTCGGTCACCGAATAGCGGCCCGGGCGCAGTCCGTTGCGGTCCAGCACCGCTCCGATGAGGGTGCCGTCGGTGAACGTCACGCACGCGGGGCCGTCCCAGGGCTCCATCAGATTGGAGTGATATGCGTAGAACGCTCGCCGGGCCGGGTCCATGTCAGCGTGGTTCTCCCACGCCTCCGGGATCATCATGAGCACGGCGTGGGGCAGCGAACGACCGCTGAGGTGCAGCAGCTCGAGCACCTCGTCGAAGGACGCCGAGTCGGAGGCCCCCGGTGTGCAGATCGGGAAGAGTCGCCCCAAGTCGCCCGGGATGGCGTCAGTGGCCAGCAGCGACTCGCGCGCGCGCATCCAGTTGCGGTTGCCCTTGACGGTGTTGATCTCGCCGTTGTGGGCGATGAGCCGATAGGGGTGGGCCAGCGGCCACGACGGGAAGGTGTTGGTCGAGAACCGCGAGTGCACGAGGGCCAGCTCGGTCTCATAGCGGGGGTCGGACAGGTCCGGGAAGAACGGCTCGAGCTGCGCGGTGGTCAGCATCCCCTTGTAGACCAGGGTCCGCGCCGACAGCGACGGGAAGTAGACGCCCAGTTCGCGCTCGGCACGTTTGCGCAGGCCGTAGGTATGCCGGTCGAGCTCCAGACCCGCCTGCCCGTCCCCGCCCTGGAGGAACAACTGGGCGAAGTGGGGCATGACAGCCCGGGCTGCGTCGCCGACGAGCTCGGGGGTGACGGGCAGGTCGCGCCAGGTGAGGATCTGCAGACCCTCCTCGACGGCCAGCTCTTCGATCCGGGCAACGGCGCTGGCACGCTCATCGGCGTCGACGGGCAGGAAGGCCGCGCCGACGGCATACCGACCGGCGGGGGGCAGCTCGATCCCGCTGTCTTCACGGACGACCGCGCGCAGAAACCGATCCGGGACCTGGGTGAGGATGCCCGCCCCGTCACCGACCCGGGGGTCGGCACCGGTGGCGCCACGGTGCTCGAGGTTGCGCAGGGCAGTGAGTCCCAGCTCGAGGATGTCGTGACCAGCGCTTCCCCGCAGGGTGGCGACCATCGCAACCCCGCATGCGTCGTGCTCGAAGGCCCGGCGGTAGAGCCCGACGTCATCGGGCTGGGCCGAAAAGGGGATGCGCCGCTGCGACATGCTGCCTCACCGTCCTGATGCATGGCTCGAGCGTTGCTTGAGCAGAGTTGAAACCCGGCTGGACGGCGATGGCCAGCCCGAGAAGGATAGCGAACGGGGTGATCGTCCTACAGTTTGATACAGGTCATTCCGTATGTTGAGATATCGGCGTCTCGTCTGGTGTGTCATCCGATGTTCTGTCTGGTGTTTCGTCTGGCCGGTTGCCGAGCGCTCGGAAGAGCACGATGCCCAGGACGAAGACAAGTATCGAGGTCCACACGTTGAGCCGAAGACCGAGGATGCGGTTGGCCTCATCGGTGCGGATGAGTTCGATGAAGAACCGCCCGAGTGGATAGCCGATCACGACCATCGCGAAGGACTGTCCAGGCCGCAAGGTTCGGCGGCGCTCGAGCCACAGCAGGAATGCAGCGACCAGCAGGCACCAGAGCGCTTCGTAGAGGAACGTCGGGTGGAACACTCCCTTGACGATGGGCGCGCCGCTGGCGTCCACGAGCGCGTGACCGGCGGCCTGGTCCCACTGATAGACGGTGAGTCCCCATGGCAGGTCGGTCTCCGGACCGTGGATCTCGTTGTTGAACCAGTTCCCGAAACGGCCCATCGCCTGGGCGACGAGGTAGCCGGGCGCGACCGCATCGGCGAAGCCGGAGAACGGCACGCCGTGGCGGCGGCAGCCGATCCACGCACCGACGGCGCCGAGGGCGACCGCCCCCCAGATGCCCATGCCCCCTTCCCAGATCCGCAGGGCATGCCATGGGTTGCCGCCCTCACCGAAGTAGGGCGCCGGGCTGGTGACGACGTGGTAGATCCGGCCACCGACGATGCCGAACGGAACGGCCCAGGCTGAGACGTCGAGCACCTGCTCCGCGGTGCCGCCGCGGACTTGAAGGCGCCGCTGGGTCCACCACACGGCCACGATGATCCCGGCAAGGATGCACAGCGCATACGCCCGCAACGGGACCGGACCGAGCCACCAGACCGAGGTGGTCGGGCTCGGCAGGAGCGTCACAACCCCCGCTGTCATGACGAGGCCGTCTTCGCCGGGGTCACGACAGCCGTGATGTCCACCGGATTGCCGGTGAGGCGGACCAGGGTGCCGTTGACCTTGAGCGTCGGGGTGCCGCTCACGCCCGCCTTCTCGGAGTTCTTCTCCAACGCAGCAATGTGCGCGGCATACCTTGCCTGGGTCTGGCAGGTGCGCCAGGTCGCCAGGTCGGCAACCCCGACCTGGCCGGCGAAGGCCTCCAACTGAGCGTCGGTCCAGCCCTCACCCTCCCGAGCCGGCTGACCGTCATACACGGCGCTGACGTAGGTCAGAAACCTGCCCTGGTCGGCAGCGCAGAACGACGCGTTGGCGGCGCGCGCGGAGGAGTCGTTCCTCAGGTTGCCGTCGAGGAAGGTCATCGTGTGCACGACGAGTCTGGCGCGGTTGGTCGCCAGGAGGTCGGCGATCGTCGGGCCGTAGATCTGCTCGAACTCCTTGCAGACGGGGCATTGGGGATCTTCATACAGGTCGAGAGTCGGCACACCCACCGGAGCCTGCGGGTTGACGACAATCGGCCCGCCGAAGCCGGTCGCGCCCTGGGGGACCGGTCCCGTGGGCGCGGGTTTGGCGGCTGTCGCCGCGGTGGCAGACGGGGTCGCAGCAGCGGAGCCGGTTGCCGCTGCTCCGGCCACAGGTGACGGGTCTGCCGGGCCACCCACGAGCTGTCCGGCCAGGAACGCCACGGCAAGCGCTAGCACGGTCACGGCGGCGACCAAGGCGTTGAGCAGTGGCCGGTTGCCGGGCCGAGCCTGCTCGGCAGGTTCAGTGGGCTCCGACGAAGACATGGCCGCATTCTCCCTCATGCCCGACCGGCCGGTGCGACCGGGCAGCGCCGGACTCCCTCTGCTGGTCTCTGCCGCCGACGTGAGCGACCTGCCACGGCGGCGTCGTCCGGTGAGTTCACCGGCCGCCCTCGCGAACTCCGGCAGCCAGCTGCCGGGTCAGCGCCTCGAGAGCCGGGATGCCGCCCTCCCCCAGTGCCCGCACCAGCGCCGAGCCGACGATCACCCCGTCGGCAAAGCGGGCGACATCGGCGGCCTGGGCCTGGTTGGACACCCCGAGCCCGACACACACCGGCAGTTCGGTGACCGCGCGGGTGCGCTCGACGACCGCCTCGGCTGCGGACCCCACGGTCTCTCGGGTGCCCGTGACGCCCATCGTCGAGGCGGCATACACGAAGCCGCGACAGGCCGACGTGGCGATCGTCAGTCGCTCTGGCGTCGATGACGGGGCGACGAGGAAGACTCGGTCGAGGTTGTGGGCCTGGGCCGCAGCAAGCCACCGCGCGGCTTCGTCAGGAATGAGGTCGGGAGTGATGAGCCCCGAGCCTCCGGCTGCGGCCAGCTCGGCGGCGAACCGCTCGACGCCCCGGCGCAGGACCAGATTCCAATAGGTCATCACGTATGCCGCGGCACCGGCGTCGGTGACCGCGCGCACCGCAGCGAACGCGTCCTCGACGCGGGTGCCGGCTGCCAGCGCTGCCTCGGTGGCACGCTGGATGACCGGACCATCCATGAGCGGATCGCTGTAGGGCACACCGACCTCGACGATGTCGGCCCCCGCCGCCACCATCGCGACCATCGCCTCGATCGAGCCCGCCACCGACGGGAAGCCCACCGGGAGGTAGCCGACGAGCGCGGCGCGGCCCTCCGCACGGCAGCGCTGCAGGGTCCGGGCCCCGGGGCTGAGCGGGTGTGCAGCAGTCGTCGTCACGTCCTGCCTCCAGGATCGCCGGTTCCCGAGTCATCGAGCAGGCCGAACCAGGCCGCCGCGGTGTGGACGTCCTTGTCGCCGCGGCCAGACAGCGACACGAGCATGAGCCCCTCAGGGCCGAGCTCGAGTCCGAGAGCCATCGCTCCCGCGAGCGCGTGGGCCGACTCGATCGCCGGGATGATGCCCTCGGTCCGGCAGAGCAGGCGGAAGGCCTCCATCGCCTCGTCATCGGTGACCGGGCGATACTCGGCACGGCCAGTCTCGAAGAGGTGCGCATGCTCGGGGCCGACCGAAGGGTAGTCCAATCCGGCCGAGACGGAATGAGATTCGACGGTCTGCCCATCGACGTCCTGCAGGACGTAGGTCGACGCACCATGCAGCACCCCTCGAGTGCCTCCCGAGAAGCGGGCAGCGTGGCGACCGCTGGCCACCCCGTCCCCCCCGGCCTCCAGTCCGACGAGCCGGACCGATGCGTCGTCGAGGAAGCGGTGGAAGATCCCCATCGCATTGGATCCACCGCCCACGCAGGCGAGCACGGCGTCGGGCAGCCGACCGACGAGATCGAGCACCTGGGCCCGGGCCTCGACCCCGATGATCCGGTGGAAATCTCGGACCATCTCGGGGAAGGGGTGCGGCCCGGTCACCGTGCCGAGGATGTAGTGGGTCGAGTCGACGTTGGCGACCCAGTCGCGCAGCGCCTCGTTGACAGCGTCCTTGAGGGTCTGGCTACCGTTGGTCACCGCGATGACCTCGGCACCGAGCAGGCGCATCCGGGCGACGTTGAGGGCTTGGCGCCGGGTGTCGATCGCGCCCATGTAGACGATGCAGTCCAGACCGAGCAGGGCGGCTGCCGTCGCCGTGGCGACGCCGTGTTGGCCGGCACCGGTTTCGGCGATGACCCGCTTCTTGCCCATCCGCTTGGCCAGCAGCGCCTGGCCGAGGACGTTGTTGATCTTGTGCGATCCGGTGTGGTTGAGGTCCTCGCGCTTGAGCAGGACCCGTGCGCCGCCGCAGTGTTCGGCGAAGCGAGGGACCTCGGTGATGATCGACGGACGCCCGGTGTAGGTGCGGTGCAGCCGGTCGAGCTCGCCGCCGAACTCGGGATCGACCATCGCCTTGCGGCGCACCTCGTCGAGCTGCTCCAGTGCCGGGATGAGCGCCTCAGGCACGTATCTTCCGCCGAACTTTCCGAAGCGTCCCGCTGATCCGGTCCCAGACTCCGTCACCGCACCGCTCCCGTCGCGCTCCCCAAGCCGGGATCCACCGCTCGCATACCGCGACCCCGCGACACCGCCGCGAAGCTCGCCACCGCAGCCCGCGGGTCTGACCCGGTGACCAGAGCCTCCCCGACCAGCACGGCGTGAGCGCCCGCCGCGGCATACTCCTGCACGTCGGCCACCGTGCGAATGCCAGACTCGGCCACCGCTAGGGCTGCGTCCGGGATGAGCGTCCGCAGTCGGGCGAAGGTCGACCGGTCGACGTCCAGCGTCTTGAGGTCACGGGCATTGACCCCGATGACTCGGGCGCCTGAGTGGACGGCGCGGCGGGTCTCGTCCTCGTCATGGACCTCGACGAGGACGGTCATCCCCAGTGCCTCGGCCTGCTCGCGCATACCGACGAGCTGGGCGTCGGAGAGCGACGCGACGATGAGCAGGATGATGTCGGCGCCGTGTGCCCGAGCCTCGACGATCTGGTACGGGTCCACCATGAAGTCCTTGCGCAGCACCGGGACTCGCACCGCCGCGCGGATCGCGTCGAGGTCGGCCAGCGACCCGCCGAAGCGCCGTCCCTCGGTGAGCACGGAGATGGCGCTGGCGCCGCCGGCGGCATACGCGGCGGCCAGGGACGATGGGTCGCCGATCGCGGCAAGCTCGCCCTTGCTCGGGCTGCTGCGCTTGACTTCGGCGATGACCGCGATGCCGGGTGCGGCCCGCAGCGCGGCCTCGGCGTCGACGGCGGGCGCGGACCCATGGGCTCGCGCTTCGAGCTCGGTGAGCGGCGCGCGGGCCATGCGGCCGGCGAGGTCTTCGCGGACTCCCGCGACGATCGCATCGAGGACGGTGGACGTATCGGGCACGGCTCCAGGCTACGGCGTGGCAGCTACAGCGGGGACAGCCATGTCATCCCTGGGACATTGCGCAGGACCCAGAACGCGACGATCGACACCCAGACGACCGTGATCACCCACTGCGGGGCCAGGCGCAGTGGCGTGCCGGTGACGCGCCGATAACTCCACCGATAGAACGTCCACGCGATGTAGAGCGAGGCGAGCACGGCGAAGGGGTTGCGGGCCAGCGCGGTGACCACGTCGAGGTGCACGAGGGCGTGCAGCGCTCGAGCCGAACCACATCCGGGGCACCACAGGCCGGTCGCCAGATGAAAGACGCAGGGGGGGTAGCCGCCTGGGGCGCTGGGGTCGACGGCATACAGGTATGCCGCCCCGCAGGCGGCGACCCCCGTGATGATGGCCGGTTGCACGAGGCCGCGCAGCCCCAGGCCCTGACGGACCTGATGGGGGTGCGCGGCCTCGGTGACGCTCATCCGACGAGCAGCTCAGTTGCGGTCAACGGGTGGAAACGCCTGCGGACGCCACAAAGAGTATGAAGATCAGGTAGATGGCGCCGACGACCAGCCCGCTGACGGCCGAGATGATCGACCACTTCTTGGCCTCGGCTGCTGCGGCGTGCGCGCCGGCCTGGTCGCCCACGGCCCACAGGCCGTTGACCTTGCTGGCCTTGATGATGGCGACGATGCCCAGCGGCAGGCAGCACAGCACGGTCGCCAGGATCGCCAGCACGAGGTTGTTCTGCGGCGGCGGGGTGCCCATGCCGCCGCCATAGGGCATGCCGGCAGCAGGAGGCGGAGCGTCGTAGCCACCCGAGCCCGGAGGCGGAGGGGGCGGTGGAGTCGAACCGTAAGACATGGCAAAGCCTCTTTCATCAGTGACGAGCAGCGCTCCCCCATACGGAGCAGCACCGTGACCCTAGCGCGCCCGTGCCCGCCGGGACGGGACCGACCGGTGAAGCGGTCAGGAAATGCCGCTGTCCACCTGCGAGCGGCCCGGGCGGGCCTCCGGCGAGCTGTCCACGGCCTTCTTGACTCCGAAGCCCGCCATGGCGAGCACCTTGCCGACGATGATGCCCACGAGGGCGAGCACCGCCCCGCCCACGAACAGCGGGGAGGACGAGATGACAACCGCCCAGGACATGACGACCGAGGCCACCATGAGAATGCCCACTGCGGTCCAGGCAGCCACACTCTGGCCGTGGTTGTCGTGGTGGTCGGCTTCCGCCATCGAGATCGCTCCTTCGGTCGTGCTGCCCATCGTCCTCGGGAACATTGTGTCAGGTCCGCTCGCCGCTGTCCCGCCGGGTGGGGTCGTGTCCGTGGGTGAGCTCGTCCCAGTCGCTGCGGCGGCCGCCCGGGCCGCCCGGGCCGTCTGGGCCGTCTGGGCCGGCAGAGTCCGCGGCCGCCTGCGTCGACACGGGCTCGTAGCGGGAGCCGAGCCCGCGCCAGCCACGAGCCGACCACGAGGCGTATCCAGCGCCGACGACCATCAGCGTCGCTGCGACCGCGGCCAGCACGGCCCACGCGGTCAGCCGAGCGTCGACCGGCACGACCGAGCCGGTCCGTCCGGAGATCTCCGCTGCCCGTCGCCCGAGCGCCTCGGCCGGGTTGGCCAGTCCCGTGGCCACGAGCGCAGCCGCCCCCGCCGAGGCCACCGCCAGAATGACGCCGGCCATCGGCCGGCCGCGCGGCCCGCCGGTGAGCAGGCCGACCAGCGCCGCGGCCACGACGAGCAGCACCGCCACCACGGCCGGCACGACCTGCGCGCCGGTCGCGGTGAGCGTGGAGCGCAACAGTGGATCGCTGCTCGTGCCGGTGACAAAGACTTGGCTCACGCTGACGAGTAGGAACCCGAGCGGGACGACGACGGCTGCGACCGCCGCGCGTTTGCCCCGCACACCTGCCGGCGGCGACTCTCTCCCGGAGGGGTTCACGCGGTGACCCCGGCCAAACGCATGCCCGCCGCCGCCCGCACCGCTCGCAGGACCGCGGCGGCCTTGTGCTGGCACTCCTCATGCTCGAGTTGCGGGACGGAGTCGGCGACGATGCCAGCGCCGGCCTGCACGTGCGCCACCCCGTCCCGGATCACCGCAGTTCGAATGGCGATCGCCATGTCCATGTCGCCGGCGAAGTCGAGATAGCCGACGACGCCCCCATAGAGCCCTCGACGCAGCCCCTCGTAGTCGTCGATGAGTGCCATCGCCCGCGGCTTCGGCGCGCCGGACAAGGTGCCTGCCGGGAAGGTCGCGACGAGCACCTCATAGGCGGTGCGCCCGGCCTGCAACTGGCCGACCACCGTCGACTCCAGATGCATGACGTGGCTGTAGCGGCGGATCGTCATGAACTCGACGGTGTCGACGGTGCCGGCGCGGCATACCCGCTGGAGGTCGTTGCGGGACAGGTCCACGAGCATGACGTGCTCGGCTCGCTCCTTGGCGTCGGCCGCGAGGTCTTCGGCCAGGGCCACATCGTGCTCGGGCGTCTTCCCCCGGGGCCGCGACCCGGCGATGGGGTGGGTGATGGCCTCACGGCCGGTCACCTTGATGAGCGCCTCGGGGCTCGACCCGACGATCTCGTATGCCGTGCCATCGGGGTGCGGGAGCCGGAAGAAGTACATGTACGGGCTCGGGTTGGCTGCCCGCAGGGCGCGATAGACATCGACCGCGTCGACCTCGCCGACCGGGCAGGGCACCGAAAAGCGTTGCGAGACAACGATCTGAAAGACGTCGCCGGCCCGGATCGACTCCTTGCACAGCTCGACCATGTCGAGGTAGTCCTGCTCTGTATGTGAGCTGGTGACTGTCAGCTCCACCGGATCGACGACAGCGACGGTCGATGGTGCCGGGGCGGCCAGCTCGGCCGTCATCCGGTCCAGGCGCTCGACGGCTTCGGCGTGGGCCCACTCCATCCGGGCATCGGAGTCGTCGAAGTTGACCGCATTGGCGATGAGCAGCACCGAACCGTCGGCGTGATCGAGCACTGCGAGATCGGTGGCCAGCACCATCGCGAGCTCGGGCAGGCCCAGCTCGTCGCGCCCGGTGTCGGGCACCTTCTCCCACCGGCGCACAGCGTCATAGGAGATGGCACCGACCATTCCGCCGGTCAACGGCGGGAGCCCGTCGATCCGCTGGGTCGCCAGGGCTGCGACGGTGTCGCGCAGCGCGACCGTGGGGTCACCGTCGGTCGGGACTCCCGCCGGCGGCAAACCGATCCAGTGGGCCTGCCCATCGCGCTCGGTCAGGGTGGCCGCGCTGTGGGCACCGATGATCGAATACCGCGACCACACCCCGCCGTGTTCGGCCGACTCGAGCAGGAACGTGCCGGGCTCGCCCTTGGCGAGCTTGCGGTACACCCCGAGCGGGGTCTCGCCATCGGCGAGCAGGCGGCGCACGACGGGGATCACCCGGCGGGAGCGGGCGAGCTCAGCAAACACGGGCAGGTTCGGCCAGGTCGTGCCGAACCCCAACTCGGCATGCACGTCACTCACCGTCGCCCCCCGAAACGTCAAGCGGGCGGGCGTCGAAGCAGGTCCGGTCACCGTTGTGGCAGGCGGCGCCGACCTGATCGACACGAACGAGCAGGGCATCTCCGTCACAGTCCAAGGCGACCGAGCGCACCCGTTGGATGTGGCCGGATGTGTCGCCCTTGCGCCAGTACTCGCCTCGCGAGCGCGACCAGAAGCTCACCCGCCCGGAGTTCAGGGTGCGTGCCAGGGCTTCGTCGTCCATCCACCCGAGCATCAGCACCTCGCCGGTGTCGTGTTGCTGGATCACCGCGGCGACCAGACCTTGGCCGTCGCGTTTGAGCAACGCTGCCAAGGCTGGGTCGAGCGTGCTGGGGCGGATGGTTGCCGAGTCGGACACCCCGCCATTGTGCCCGCCCGTCCTGGTGCGCCGCGTGCTTGACCCACGTCGTGGGCCGCCAGCGACGCGGAGACCGACGCGGACACCCTCTAGCCTTGGCGCCCGTGGAGGCCTTCGTCGACTTCCCGTGGGCTCCGCCGGGCTCCACGGGCCGATTGGCATTCGGTGAGCCGGTCGACGTCGTCCAGACGAGCGAGTTGGCTGGGGTCCGCTCGGCGCTCGATCGGGTCGCCGCGCAAGCCGCCGCGGGGCGGTATGCCGTGGGCTGGGTCTCCTATGAGGCGGCCCCGGCGTTCGACCCGGCGATGCGTGTGCGCACCGGCTCGGGGGTGCCGCTGGTGTGGTTCGGCCTGCACGACGCCCCGCTGTCGCCCGGCCGGCAGCGGGAGCCCGGAGCATACGCGTGCTCGTCCTGGCTGCCGGGGACAGACGAGAGCACGTATGCCGCGTCGGTCGACTCCGTGCGCGAGGCGATCGCTGCGGGCGACACCTATCAGGTCAACCACACGATGCGGCTGCGGGCCAGATTCGCCGGCGATCCGCTCGGGGCCTGGGTTGACCTGCGCCGGGCGCAGCGCGACGGCTGGTTCGCCTATGTCGACGCGGGGCGGCATACGGTTGCCTCGGTCTCCCCCGAACTCTTCTTCACCTGGGACGGGAGCACCCTCGTCACCCGGCCGATGAAAGGCACCCGAGGCCGCTCACGAGACGCCGACGTCGATGCCGCCCGCGCCGCAGACCTGCGCACCAGTGCCAAGGACCGTGCCGAGAACCTCATCATCGTCGACCTGCTGCGCAATGACGCAGCCCGTGTCTGCGTCCCGGGAACCGTCAGTGTGCCAAGCCTTTTCGCTATCGAGGCCTATCCGACCGTCTGGCAGCTGACCTCGACGGTGACGGGCGTCGGCCGGCCAGGTCTGTCGCTGACCGGGATCTTCGAGGCGCTCTTCCCGTGCGGCTCAATCACCGGCGCGCCCAAGGTGCGCACCATGGAGCTGATCGCCGACTTCGAGGACCGGCCGCGGGGCGTCTATTGCGGCGCGATCGGCGTCGTGCACCCCGGCGGCGCGGCGGCGTTCAATGTCGCGATCCGCACCCTGGTCACCGTTCCGGAGCAGGGCCTGGCCCGCTATGACGTCGGCGGCGGCGTCGTCTGGGACAGCGAAGGTCGCGACGAATACGCCGAGGCCCTGGCCAAGGCCGCCATCCTGGACGTGACTCAGTGCGATGTCGCCATCCTCGAGACTGCCCGGGTCGAAGGCGGGCGAGGTGGTCCTCGAGCAGAGGCATCTGACGCGGATGGCCGGATCGGCGGCCTGGTTCGGGCGACCCTTCGACCGGGAGCGGGCCCGATCGCTGCTGCGCGGGTGCGGGCCCGGTCCCACCCGAGCCCGTCTGCTCCTGCTGTCCACCGGCGAGCTGCAGATCGAATCCGATCCTCTGCCAACCCCTTTCGGAATCCCACCAACCCCCGATCGGGTGCCAGATCGAGCAGGTTCTCTGCCTCACCCAGTAGCCCTCGCTCGGACGGCGGTGTGGTCGGGCGATCCGTGGTTGCGGCACAAGACGACTCGGCGGGGGGTCTATGAGCAGCGCCTCGAGGAAGCAACGGCCCGGAACTCGGCGTTGCTGGACGTGTTGCTGCACAACGAGCGAGGCGAGTTGACCGAGTTCACCATCGGCAACGTCGTGGTGCGGATCGACGGCGCGCTGCTCACGCCGCCGGAGACGTGCGGGCTGCTGCCTGGCACCGCGCGAGCGGATGCGCTTCGCTCTGGCTTGGTCACCGAGAGGGTGCTGACTCTGCCCGACCTGGACCGAGTCGAGCAGATGTGGCTGCTCAATGCGGTCCGTGGTTGGGTGCCGGTCGCCCTCACCGAGGGCTCGGCCGACGGCATTGCTGCTGGGCCTCCCCGGTAGCCGTTCACCGGGCCCTGTGCACGAGACTGAGCACGAGACTGAGCACGAGACCGAGCACGGGCTGGGTCACCCGGTCGCCTGTTGCGCCGCCCATGACTCGTGCAGGGCGGCATACACGCCGCCGGCGGTCACCAGCTCGCGGTGCGGGCCGCGTTCGACGATGAGCCCGGCGTCGACGACCACGACCTCGTCGGCGGCTTCGGCGGTCGAGAGCCGGTGAGCGATCGTGATCGACGTGCGACCTCGGGTCAGCGAGTCGAGGGCACGTTGGAGTCGGACCTCCAGAGACGGGTCGACGGCCGAGGTCGCCTCGTCGAGGACCAGCAGGTCGGGGTCGGCCAGGTAAGCGCGGGCGATCGCGACGAGTTGGCGCTCCCCTGCGGAGAGTGACTCCCCGCGCTGCCCGACCGACGTCGCCAGCCCGAGCGGCAGCCCCTGCACCCATTCGTCAAGCCCCAGCTCGGTCAGTGTGAGCATGACCTCGTCGTCGCTTGCCTCGGGCCGACCGAACCGGATGTTGTCGAGCAGATTCGCGTCGAAGAGGAAGCCCTCCTGGGGAACGAGCACCACCCGAGCCCGCAGCGACGAGAAGCGCACCTCGCGCAGGTCAACGCCGTCGACGAGAACTCGTCCGTGCGTCGGGTCCATGAGGCGGGTGAGCAGTTTGGCGAGGGTCGATTTGCCTGAGCCGGTCTCCCCGACCACGGCGATGCGGGATCGGGGGGCGATCTGCAGGTCGACGTCGTGCAACACCAGCTCGCCGCCGGGGTAGGCGTAGCTCACCTTCTCGAAGGCGACGTCGATCGGCCCCCGGGGCAGCTCGACGCCGCGCTCGCCCGGGTCGGCGACGTCTGCGGGGGTGTCCATGATCCCGATGACCCTCCGCCAGCCAGCCACGGCGTTCTGCATCTCGTTGAGGATCTCGGTGGCCTGCTGTACCGGCATGGTGAAGAGGTTGACGAGGAAGAGGAACGCCAGCACAGCCCCGACCGTCAGCTCACCGCGGGCCGCGAGGATGGTCCCGACGACCAGGACGACCGCAGTCGTCAGCCCCGAGACGAACTGGCCCGCGGTGAAGGCGACGACGGCCCGGATCTGAGCGCCGACGGCCTCGCGCCGGTGGGCCTCGACAGCGGCGTCGATGCGCGCCGCGGTGCGCTCCTCGATGCCGTAGGCGCGGATCGTGGCCGCCCCGACGACCGCCTCGGAGATCGCTCCGAGCATGGCCCCGACCCGCTCGCGCACCCGGGTGAAAGCCCGCCCGACCATCCCCTGGAAACGGCGGATCAGGAAGAAGAGCGGGATGAAACAGGCCCAGACAACCCCCGCGAGCAGCGGACTGTAGGTGAGCATGAGGCCGGTCGCCAGCAGGATCTGGCCGCTGCTGACCACGAGCATCAGCCCGCCGAACTGGACGAACATGGAGATCGTGTCGACGTCCGAGGTCACCCGAGAGACGAGCGACCCCCGCCGCTCGGTGCTCTGGGTGAGCATGGACAGGTCGTGGATGTGCCGGAAGGCCTGGACCCGCAGGGTCGCGAGCCCGCTCTCGGAGGCCGTGAACAGTCGCAGGTTGACGGCATACGAGCTGAGGGCGGTGACCACCACTCCGGCGAGCGCGACCCCGACCCACAGCGCCACCCGACTGGCGTCGGGACCGGCCGCTCCGAGGATGCCTTCGTCGACCGTGCGCTGGATGACGAAGGGGACGAGGACGCGGCCGAGGGTGGACAGCACCCCCAACATGACGGTGCCCGCCAGCCCGCGGATGAGCTCGGGCGAGATCTGAGCACCGCGGCGGATGGTCTGCCAGGCCGACAACTCGACGCCGGCGCCGATGCTCGAATGGTCGGCGAGCGGCTCAAACCGGCTCATCTGAGTCCCCTGCCGTCGCTTCCTCGTCGACCGCGACCGCAGCCCGATCGGCAGCCTCCCGGGCATAGGCGGACACCAGGGCGGCATAGCCGGGACACCGCTCCAGCAGGTGCTCATGGGTGCCGTGTTCGACGAGCCGGCCGCCCTCGAGGTAGGCGATCTCGTCGGCCAGGGCAATGGTCGCCATCCGGTAGGCCACGACGAGGACGGTCGCGCCGCCCGCCGCACCACGCAAGGCGCCGAGGATGCGCTGCTCGACGCTCGGGTCGACCGCCGAGGTCGCATCGTCCAGCACGAGCAACTGGGGGCGACGGATGACCGCTCGGGCCAGGGCGACTCGCTGGCGCTGCCCCCCGGAGAGATTCGCACCTCGTTCGCCGACCATCGTGTCGAGGCCGCGGGGCAGGTGGAGCACAAACCGCTCCGCTTGCGCGATGCGCAGTGCCTCCCACACCTGCTCGTCGGTATGCCGTGCGCCGAGCGTCACGTTGTCGCGAACGGTGTCCTCGAACATGAAGGTCTGCTGTGGCACCAGGGCCGCGACGTCGGCGATTCCGCCTTTGCGCACGCTGCGCAGATCCAAGCCGTCCAGCAGGACGGCCCCTGAGTCGGGGTCGACGAGACGCAGGAGCAGGCCGGTGAGGGTGGACTTGCCCGACCCAGTCGGTCCGACGAGCGCCACGGTGGAGCCGGCGGTGACCGTGAGGGTCACGTCGCGGATCGCCGGTGCCGCTGCGGTGCCGCCGTCCGGCAGGTCGATCTCGTAGGCGTAGTCGAGATGCTCGCCGTGGATCGCAGCCGAGGTGCGGGTCGGCAGGTCGCGATCCCCATAATGCATCGCCCCGCTCGCCTGCAGGACGGCGTCTACTCGCTCCCAACCGACAACCGAGCGCGGCAACTCGGCCAGCACCCAGCCGAAAGCCCGTACCGGGAAAGCCAGGACGGAGAACAGATAGGCGATCTGGACGACCTCGGCGGCGCTCACCTGCCCTTGCGAGGCCCGCCACGCGCCGACCCCGATGACGGCGAGGGTGCCGATGGTCGGGATCGACTCGATGGCCGGATCGAACGTGCCCCGGGTGCGCCCGACCGCGATGTTGGCGTCTCGCAGCCGGTTGGTCACCTCGGCGAAGCGTCGGGCCTCCAGGTCCTCGCGGCCCATTGTCTTGACGACGAGGGCGGCCTCGAAGCTCTCGTGCGCGACCTCGGAGACCTCTGCACGAAGCCGTTGTGCGTAGGTGACCCGCGGGGACATGCGACGTTGGAACACCGCGTTGGCAGCGAAGAGCAACGGGAAGACGACCATCCCGACCGCTGCGAGGACCGGATCAACGATGACCATCTGCACGGCCCCGAACAGCAGCATGACGACGACGCCGAGGGCCATCGGCAGCGGCGCGAAAATGTTCCAGGTCGCCTCAACGTCGGCGTTGGCGTTCGACAGCAGCTGACCGGAGGGGTGCTTGTGGTGCCAGCGCAGCGGCAGGTCCAGATATTGCCGGGTGACTCGCCGCCGGTATGCCGCGCCGAGCGCATACATCGCGAACCCCGCCGCCGTGCGGCGCAAAATGATCCCCAGGACGTTGACGGTGACGATCCCGGTGATGACCGCGGCCATCGTCCACAACTGCCCCGGCGTGACGGCCCGAGCGGCTGCTGCGGGGGTGAGAACTTCGCGGGTGGCCCACCCGATGGCCCACGCCATCAGCCCGGTCATGATGCCGTAGACGGTTGAGCCGAAGACCGCCAACGCGAACCACCGCGGCTGCTCGCGGACCCCCCGCGCGACGACAGCACCGCCGCGGCGCAGCACTGAGCCGGAGACGGCAGCCATCGTCGGGTCCTTCATCAAGTGGTCGCGGGGTTAACACTCACCCTCTCACGGCAGTCGGGAGCCCGCGGAGTCTGTGACGGCCGGTCCCTGCGGTGAACGCGGGCTGATCCAGGCGATGCCCGCGTCGAGGTCGATGATCGCAGGCGCGCCGTCGCCGATCTGCTCCATCCGCAACGCATCGCGGCGTTTCTGCTCCACGGTGTGCGCATAGCCGGGCTGCAGAAAACTCACCGCTTGCTCGAAGACGACGCCCATGGCGTCGCCACCTTCCCGGCCGAAGAACACCTCGCCAGACTACGCGAGCGGCGCGGCAGACGAGAGTCCCGTATGCCGCGCCGCCGGTCGTGCGTGTGGCGCTGTGAAGGTCAGTCGGTCGGGGCGTCGGCCGCCTCGGACTTCTGGCCGTCCTCGTCCGCTGTCACCGCAGCGAGCGACAGCTTGCCGCGCGGGTCGATCTCCTTGAGCTCGACCTGGACCTTCTGGCCGACCTTGAGCACGTCGTCGACGTTGTCGATCCGCTTACCGCCGACGAGCTTGCGCACCTCGGAGATGTGCAGCAGGCCGTCCTTGCCCGGCAGCAGCGAGATGAACGCGCCGAAGGTGGTCGTCTTGACGACCGTGCCCATGAAACGCTCGCCGATCTCGGGCATCTGCGGGTTGGCGATCGCGTTGATCGCCGCCCGAGCCGCTTCGGCCGACGGACCGTCGACGGCTCCGATGTAGACCGTGCCGTCATCTTCGATCGAGATGTCGGCGCCCGTGTCGTCCTGGATCTGGTTGATCATCTTGCCCTTCGGACCGATGACCTCGCCGATCTTGTCGACCGGCACCTTGACCGTGATGATCCGCGGCGCGTAGGCGCTCATCTCATCGGGAGCGTCGATGGCCTCGCCCATGACGTCGAGGATGTGCAGCCGGGCCTCACGAGCCTGGGTCAGCGCGCTCGCGAGCACCGACGCGGGGATGCCGTCGAGCTTGGTGTCGAGCTGGATGGCGGTGACGAACTCGCGGGTGCCGGCGACCTTGAAGTCCATGTCGCCGAACGCGTCCTCGGCACCCAGGATGTCGGTGAGGGCGGCATACCGGGTCTGTCCATCGACGACGTCCGAGACCAGGCCCATCGCGATGCCGGCGACCGGGGCGCGCAGCGGCACACCGGCGTTGAGCAGCGACAAGGTGGACGCGCAGACCGAGCCCATCGACGTCGAGCCGTTGGACCCCAGTGCCTCGGAGACCTGACGGATCGCGTAGGGGAACTCCTCGCGCGAGGGCAGCACCGGCAGCAAGGCCCGCTCGGCGAGGGCGCCATGCCCGACCTCGCGACGCTTGGGCGAGCCCACCCGGCCGGTTTCACCGGTCGAGAACGGCGGGAAGTTGTAGTTGTGCATGTAGCGCTTGCGGGTCTGCGGCGAGAGGGTGTCGAGCTGCTGCTCCATCTTGAGCATGTTGAGCGTCGTCACCCCCATGATCTGGGTCTCGCCGCGCTCGAAGATCGCCGAGCCGTGCACCCGGGGCAGCACCTCGACCTCGGCGCCCAGCTCGCGGATGTCGCGCAGGCCACGGCCGTCGATTCGCACCTCGTCACGCAGGATCCGCTGGCGGACCAGCTTCTTCTGCACACCGCGGTATGCCGCCGAGACCTCCTTCTGCCGGCCGTGGAACGCGCCGACTCGGCCCTCGTGGGTGCCGTCGGTGTCACCGACAAGCTCCAGGTGCAGGGCCGACTTGATCTCGTTGAGCCGGTCTTCGCGCTCGGTCTTGCCAGCGATGGTCAGCGCCTCGCCGGCGTCTGAGCTGGCGAACGCCTCGACCGCAGCGAAGACGTCGTCCTGATAGTCCAGGAACCGCGGGAACTCGATGGTCTCCTTGGCGGCTCCGTTGGCAAGCTCGGACTGCGCGTCGCACAGGATCCGGATGAACTTCTTCGAGGCCTCGAGGCCTTCGGTGACGACCTCTTCGGTCGGGGCTTGCTTGCCCTCGTTCTTCACGAGGTGCCAGGTGGCATCGGTGGACTCGGCCTCGACCATCATGATCGCGACGTCGTCACCCACGACCCGGCCGGCGACCACCATGTTGAAGGTCGAGCGCTCCGCCTCGGTGTAGGTGGGGAAGGCGACCCACTGGCCGTCGATGTGCGACACACGCACGCCGCCGATCGGGCCGCTGAACGGCAGGCCGGAGATCTGGGTCGACGCGCTCGCGGCGTTGATCGCCAGGACGTCGTATTGGTGGTCAGGGTTGAGGGCATAGACCGTGATGATGATCTGGACCTCGTTGCGCAGGCCCTTGACGAAGCTGGGGCGCAGCGGCCGGTCGATGAGCCGGCAGGTGAGGATGGCCTCGGTCGTGGGACGGCCCTCGCGGCGGAAGAACGAGCCGGGGATCTTGCCGATTGCGTACATGCGCTCTTCGACGTCGACCGTCAACGGGAAGAAGTCGAACTGCTCCTTGGGCGTGCGCCCGGCGGCAGTCGTCGCCATGATCATCGTGTCTTCATCGAGGTAGGCCACGACGGCGCCGTCGGCCTGCTTGGCCAAGCGCCCGGTTTCGAACCGGATGGTGCGGGTGCCGAACTTGCCATTGTCAATCGTGGCTTCGGCGAAGGTGATCTCTGGACCCTCCATGGGTCCTCCATTCTCTATACACAGACCACGTGCATCGTCGTTGTGCACGGGTTTCTTCAGATGTGCTCCGTGGACCGGATGGCCCACATACGACGAGGCGGTCCCCGCGAATGCGGTGACCGCCACTGTCGTGGTCCTTATCGGCGCAGACCCAACCGCTTGATGAGGGCGCGGTAACGCGCGATGTCGGTGGCCTCGAGGTAGCGCAGCATGCGCTTACGGCGACCGACGAGCAGCAACAGCCCGCGACGGCTGTGGTGGTCGTGCTGGTGGGTGCGGGCGTGTTCGGTGAGATCCTGGATGCGCTTGGTGAGCATCGCGACCTGCACCTCGGGGGATCCGGTGTCTGCTTCGCCCGTGGCGTATTCGGTCATGATCTGCTTCTTGGTGGTGCTGTCCAGCGGCATACGGTGTCCGGCTCCTTCGTTGGGATGCTGCGCGGTGCGCCAGGGCACGTCCACCTGGGCTCTCTCGATCCGCGGCCGTTCGACGGCACCGGTCAGGATAGCAGCGCGGGTGCGGGGCACCCTAATCGGCGGCGTAAGGTCACAGGTGTGCACGAGATCCGGTGGATCGACCTTGACGGTGTGGTCAACATGCGTGACGTCGGCGGGATACCTACGATCGACGGCGGCGAGATCTCGCCCGGGCGCCTTATCCGATCGGATAACCTGCAAGCGCTCTCGGCCTCGGCGATTCGCCGCCTCGTCGAGGAGTTCGGGGTCACCGATATCGTCGATCTTCGCAGTCACGTCGAAATCGCCTCGGAGGGGGACGGTCCGCTCGTCGGTCACCCGCGGGTGCGCATCAGCCACTTCACCTTGTATGCCGATGACTCGCCCGAGCGCGGCATACCGGATGCCCCCCGCGAACTGCCCTGGGAGGTTCAGGCGCGGCGGGAGGCGGCCGCCCGGCGGATGGACGCTGACCGTCGTGGTGTCACCGCTGGCGCAGCCGGTGGCGGCCCGGGCGGTCGGGGTCCAGCTGGTGTCGACCGGCCCCGGATCGTTCCGGCAGGCGGCGATCACGACTTGTGGTGGTCCGACCATTACCTGAGCTATCTCGGGCAGCGGCCCGACTCGGTGCTGGGAGCGCTTCGGACGATCGCGGCCTCCCCTGGCGCCGTGGTGGTGCACTGCGCTGCGGGCAAGGACCGGACCGGCACGATCACCGGTCTCGCCCTGCTGGCTGCCGGCGCCGAACCTCGTGCCGTCGTCGACGATTTCGCGGCGTCCGCCGAGCGCGTCGCGCAGATCCTCGAGCGGCTGTTGAGCCGGCCCGTCTATGCGGACAACCTCCGGGGCAAGACCGTGCAGGAGCAGTCTCCTCGACCAGAGACGATGGAGCGACTGCTCGCGGTGCTCGACCGCGACTTCGGCGGGGTTCTCGGATGGCTGTCCTCCCAAGGCTGGACGCCGCAGGACACCATGGCCCTGCGCGCCAAGCTGCGCTGAAGACTCCCCCCGCGCCATTCGGAGGTTCCATCACTATTCGGAGGCTCACCGGCTCCGAACAGTCACCCAAGCTCCGAATAGGGCCAGGGGCGAGATAGGCCAGGGGTGGGGCCAGGAGCGAGATCGGCTACTTGTTCTTCTGATCGGTGGGATCGCTGGAGAGTGCGGCGATGAACGCCTCCTGGGGGACCTCGACGCGGCCGACCATCTTCATCCGCTTCTTGCCCTCCTTTTGCTTCTCCAGGAGCTTGCGCTTGCGAGTGATGTCCCCGCCGTAGCACTTGGCCAGAACGTCCTTGCGGATGGCCCGGATCGTCTCGCGAGCGATGATCCTCGACCCGATCGCCGCCTGGATCGGCACCTCGAACTGCTGACGCGGGATCAGCTTGCGCAGTTTGCCTGCCATGAGCACGCCGTAGCCATAGGCCTTGTCCTTGTGGACGATCGAAGAGAAGGCGTCGACCTGCTCCCCCTGCAGGAGGATGTCCACCTTGACCAGATCAGCGACCTGGTCGCCGTCGGGTTCGTAGTCGAGCGAGGCGTAGCCGCGCGTCCGCGACTTCAGCTGATCGAAGAAGTCGTAGACGATCTCGGCCAAGGGCAGCGTGTAGCGCATCTCCACGCGGTCTTCGGACAGATAGTCCATGCCGCGTAGGGCGCCTCGTTTGCCCTGGCACAGCTCCATGATGGCGCCGATGAACTCACTCGGCGCGAGGATCGTCGCCCGTACCACCGGCTCACGGACTTCGGAGATCTTGCCGTCGGGATATTCACTGGGGTTCGTGACCGTGACCACCCGCTTGTCTTCGAGCGTCACTTCGTAGACGACGGTCGGTTGCGTCGAGATGAGGTCGAGGCCGAACTCGCGCTCCAACCGCTCGCGGACGATCTCCAGATGCAACAGGCCGAGGAAGCCGCACCGGAAGCCGAAGCCCAGGGCCGCCGACGTCTCCGGCTCGAAGGCCAGCGCAGCGTCGTTGAGCTTGAGCCTGTCGAGCGCATCGCGCAGGTCAGGATAATCGGACCCGTCGATCGGATAGAGCCCCGAGAAGACCATCGGCTTGGGATCGCGATAGCCGCCGAGCGACTCCTTCGCCGGCTTGGACGCGTTCGTCACGGTGTCGCCGACCCTCGACTGACGCACGTCCTTGACGCCGGTGATGAGATATCCGACCTCCCCGACACCCAGACCCTTTGAAGGCTCCGGCTCCGGTGAGGAGACCCCGATCTCCAACAGCTCGTGGGTGACCTTCGTCGACATCATGAGGATGCGCTCGCGCGGGTTGAGGTCGCCGTCGATCACCCGCACATAGGTGACGACGCCCCGGTAGGTGTCGTACACCGAGTCGAAGATCATCGCCCGGGCCGGCGCTGTCGGATCACCGATTGGGTGGGGCACCTGGCGGACGATCTCGGCAATGAGCGCTTCGACACCTTCCCCGGTCTTGCCCGACACCTGCAGGCAGTCCTCGGGCTCGCAGCCGATGAGCCCGGCGAGCTCGGCGGCGTACTTCTGCGGCTGGGCCGCCGGCAGGTCGATCTTGTTGAGCACCGGGATGATCGCCAGATCGTTCTCCATCGCCAGATAGAGGTTGGCCAGCGTCTGTGCTTCGATCCCCTGAGCAGCATCGACGAGCAGCACCGCCCCTTCGCATGCAGCGAGCGAGCGGGAGACCTCGTAGGTGAAGTCGACGTGCCCTGGCGTGTCGATCATGTTGAGCGCATAGGTCACCCCGTCGTGCTCCCACGGCATACGGACGGCTTGGCTCTTGATGGTGATGCCCCGCTCGCGCTCGATGTCCATCCGGTCGAGGTACTGCGCGCGCATGGCTCGGCCGTCGACGACGCCGGTGAGCTGCAGCATCCGGTCTGCGAGGGTCGACTTGCCGTGGTCGATGTGGGCGATGATGCAGAAGTTGCGGATGCGGTCCGGCGGCGTGCCGTGCGGCGGCAACCCGGTGCGGGCCATAGGTGACACGGCTCGGTGCCTTACGTGGGTGGTTAAGGGGGTCGAGACAGTGTGTCACAGCACCGATTGACTCAGCGTTGCGCCGACCGGTCGGCGCCGGTGGCGTCGAGATAGCGCTCCACGACGGCCGCGACCAGCACCGGATGGGACCCCACCGGACTGGCGACCACGTCAGCGCCGGCCCCAGTCAAGCGAGCAGTCAGCATCCCTGGGGCGAGAAAGTACGAGGCGACGCTCACCCGGACCGCTCCGCGAGCGCGAACCGCAGCGACGGCGTCGGCAACAGTGGGCTCCGCGCCCGACACGAACGCGGCACTCACGGGCCGAGCCAGGAGCTGCGCCAGCTGCCGCGCTGCCGAGCGCACTTCAGCCAGCGACCCCGGATACCGAGAGCCAGCCGCAGCAAGTACGACGGCGTCGGGCTCCGGATCGACATCGACCAACCGCTCTGCGACAGCGGCCAGAATCGAATCACCGATGTGCGCGGTGATGACAGCGCGGCCCCCGGAGTCACGAACGGCATCGGGAAGATCGTGGGAGACGTGGTATCCGGCAGTGAGGAAGACCGGCACCACCACGCAATCCCCGACGGCAGCCAGAGTCTCCACCAGCGGCGGCTGCAGGACGTCCGCCCAGCCGAGCACGACCTGAACCTCGGGCAACCGACGCGCAACGTCATGACGAAGGTGTGCCGAGATCGCTTGCCCGGCCTCACTCAGCGTCCCGTGGACCGCCAACACGAGCGCTCGCGGCGGAACGATCAACGTCAGATCTCCCAAGCCCAGAATTGCCCGGGGATGATGGTCATCTCGTCAGAGAAGGCCTGGTGCCCCCGAACCATGCCCGCGGCCAGGGTCGCGCCGCTTTGCGGATCGATCAGCAGGAACGACCCGGTGCGGCGGCTGGCGAGGTAGTTGTCCGCCATGACCGGCGACGCCAAGCGCAGGGAGACTCGTCCGATGTCGTTGAGTGCCAACGTTTCAGTGGCCTGCGGCGCCATCTTGTCGAGGTCAAGGCGCCCGGCGATGTCGCGGATTGTGGCGGGCACGCTACGAGTTGTGTGCTTGACCAGCACCCGCTGGCCGACCCTGGCGGGGCGCTCGTGAAGCCATGCCACCATGCCGTCGAGATCCTGAGTGGGCACGGGCGCCGACTCCACCGCCGCGATCATGTCGCCGCGCGCGATGTCAAACTCGTCGGCCAGCCGCAGGGTGACCGACATCGGCGCGAAGGCCTCATCGAGTTCGCCATCTGCCGTGTCGATTCCCACCACCGTGGTGGCCAGCCCAAGCGGTAACACGACCACCTGCTCGCCACGCCGAACCACCCCGGAGGCGATCTGACCGGCATACCCGCGGTAGTCCCGGAAGGCGGGATCACGAGAGGCGTCCTGCGGCCGGATGGTGAGTTGGACCGGCAGTCGAAACGCGTATGCCGCCGCGTCCTGGGCCGCCGGAAGCCCCTCCAGCAGCTCCAGCAGGCTCGGCCCGTCGTACCACGGCGCCCGCGACGTCCGGGTCACCACGTTGTCGCCTTCCAGAGCCGAGACCGGGATGGCGACCGCATGACCAAGGCCAAGCTCGGAGGCGACGGCCGTGACCGCCTGCGCCACCCGCGCGAAGATGTCGGCGTCGTAGCCGACCAGATCCATCTTGTTGACCGCCACGATGACGTGTGGGACCCGCAACAGCGCTGCGACGGCCAGGTGCCGGCGTGTCTGCTCGAGGACTCCCTTACGGGCGTCCACCAACAACACGAGGGCGTCGGCGGTCGAAGCGCCGGTAACCGTGTTGCGGGTGTACTGCACGTGCCCAGGGCAATCGGCCAAAATGAATGTCCTATTGGCCGAGGCGAAATACCGATAGGCAACGTCGATGGTAATGCCCTGTTCCCGTTCGGCACGCAAACCGTCGGTCAGCAAGGCCAGGTCGACGACGCCCAGCCCCTTCTCCTTGGAGACACGCTCCACCGCTTGCATCTGGTCGGCCAAGACTGATTTCGTGTCGTGGAGCAGCCTCCCGACCAGGGTCGACTTGCCGTCGTCGACCGAGCCAGCGGTGGCCATGCGCAGGAGAGTACTCATCAGAAGTAGCCCTCCTTCTTCCGATCCTCCATCGCCGCCTCGGTCAGCCGATCATCCGCCCGAGTTGCGCCTCGTTCACTGATGCGAGTCGTGGCCACCTCGATGAGGATGTCAGCAACGGTTGCCGCCTCCGATTGCACAGCCCCGGTGCACGACATATCACCGACAGTTCGATAGCGGACCGTCAGCGTCTCGGCCGCCTCCGCCCCACGGGGTGCGCTGTAGGGCCCGACCGCCAGCCACATCCCGTCGCGCTCAAAGACCTCACGGGTGTGGGCGAAGTAGAGGCCCGGCAGGTCGATGCCCTCGCGGTCGACGTAGCGCCAGACGTCCAACTCGGTCCAGTTCGACAGCGGGAACACCCGGACGTGCTCGCCAGGCCGGTGGCGCGCATTGTAGAGATTCCACAGTTCTGGACGTTGATTGCGCGGGTCCCACTGCCCGAACTCGTCCCGCAGGCTCACGACGCGCTCCTTTGCGCGCGCCTTCTCCTCATCGCGCCGCCCTCCACCGAAGACGGCGTCGAATCGGTGCTCGGCGAGCGCGTCGAGCAACGGCTGAGTTTGCAGTGGGTTGCGGGTGCCGTCGGATCGTTCGACCAATCGACCGTCGTCGAGATAGTCCTGAACGGACGCGACCAGCAGACGCAGCCGGTGCCGGGCGACAACCTCGTCTCGGTATGCCAAGACCTCGGGGAAGTTGTGGCCGGTGTCGACGTGCATCACCGGGAACGGCAGAGGTCCTGGCCAGAACGCCTTGAGCGCCAGGTGCAGCATCACCACCGAGTCCTTGCCGCCGCTGAACAGCAGCACCGGACGCTCTAGCTCCGCTGAGGCCTCACGGATGATGTGAATGGCCTCGGACTCCAGCTCGCCCAACAGGTCGAGTTGCCCCGGGCTCACAGGTGCAGCCCGCATTCCGTCTTGGCCAGCCCAGCCCAGCGCCCGGCGCGGGGGTCCTCCTCTGGCGAGACCGCGCGGGTGCACGGCTCACAGCCGATCGAGGGGTAGCCCGCAGTGAGCAGCACGTTGATAGGCACTCCGTTTGTGTGTGCATAGTCGACGACGTCGTCGAATGACCATGCGGCGATCGGGTTGATCTTGACCATCTGGTGGCGGGCATCCCATTCGATGAGGGCCGCGTCGGCACGCAGGGCGTTGTCCTCGCGTCGAATCCCGGTCACCCAGGCCTCGTAGCCGGTCAACTCCGCGTCGATCGGATCGACCTTGCGCAGGTGGCAGCAGCGTCCCGGGTCGACATCGTGCAACCTGGGTCCGTGTTCGGCGTCCTGTTCCGCCACGCTTTGACGGGGCGTCACGTTCACGATCCGGGCCTGGATCACGTCAGCGAGCGCGTCACGGGTCCCGTAGGTTTCGGCGAAGTGGTATCCGGTGTCGAGAAAGAGCACGTCAACACCGGGAACGGCCTGTGACACCAGGTGCGGCAGCACCGTGTCTGCGGCCATCGAACAGGCGACGGCCAGCCGAGATCCGAACACCTCGCCCGCCCAGGACACCAACTCCCGTGCGGTGGCCTCAGAAAGCTGCGCCGAGGCCTGCTCGACCAGCGTCTTGAGTTCGTCGTCGCTGCGGACCCGTCCGGGACCGTGGGTGGTCACCGTCACCGTAGAGCCTCCTCGTCGATCCGGCGTACCCAGGACGAGAACGTCTCGCCCTTGGCGCCGGTGTCTCTGAACCGACGGACGACCCGCTCGACATAGTCCGGGAGGTCTTCGGCGTCCACCTTGAGGCCGCGAAGGGTGCGGCCAAGCTCCGCTTCGGTCTGATCGGCGGCGGCGAGACCGCCCCCGAGGTGAACCTGGAACGAAAACCGGTCGCCGTCGGGTCCCTTGGCGACCTGGCCCTTGAGGCCGATGTCGGCGACCTGGATCCGGGCACACGAGTTGGGGCACCCATTGACATGCAGACTGATGGGACGTTCCAGGGCCACGTCGGCTAGCCGCGCTTCCAGGGCGGTGATCGACTCGGCGGCAAGCGCCTTAGTCTCGACGAAGGCCAGCTTGCAGTACTCGATGCCGGTGCACGCCATCGTCGAGCGGCGGAACGGGCTGGGATTCGAGGTCAGCCCAATCCGTTCCGTGGCGGCAAGGAACTGCTCGAGTCCGGATTCCGCAATGTCCAGGACCAACACCTTCTGGTGCGGGGTGAACCGGATCCGACCCGAACCGGCCTGCTCTGCGGCGTCCGCCAACTGGTGAAGGATCGTCCCGCTGACCCGGCCCACGGTCGGGGCCAGACCGACGTAGCGATGGCCATCCTTCTGGACATGAACGCCGACATGGTCTCCTGGCTCGGTGGGGACCGCGGGTGCCGGTCCGTCCGGCAACGGTGCGTCGAGGAATTCGGTCTCGAGCACCTCCCGGAACTTCACCGGCCCCCATTCGGCGAGCAGGAACTTCAGCCGGGCCCGGTTACGCAACCGACGGAAGCCGTATTCACGGAACAACCGGACGACGCCGACCCACACGTCCGCTGCACGCTCGGGCGGGACGAATGCGCCGAGTCTTTCGGCTAGGCGCGGCGCGACCGACAGCCCGCCGCCGACCCACAGGTCGTAGCCTGGACCGAGTTCGGGGTGAACCACTCCCACCAAAGAGATGTCGTTGATCTCGTGGACGACGTCAAGGCTCGGGTGCCCGGTGATCGCGGACTTGAACTTGCGCGGCAGGTTGGCCAACGAGGGGTCACCGATATAGCGCTCGACGATCTGCTCGATCACGGGGGTCGGATCGATGATCTCATCGACGGCCACACCAGCGACCGGGGAACCCAGAATGACCCTGGGCGTATCACCGCAGGCCTCGGTGGTCTGCATCCCGGCCGCCTCCAACCGCTCCCAGATCTCGGGCACGTCTTCGATCCGGATCCAGTGGTATTGGATGTTCTGACGGTCTGAGATGTCCGCGGTGTCCCGGGCGAAGTCAACGGCGATCTGGGCCAACACGCGGAGTTGGTCGGTTGTGACTGCGCCGCCGTCCAGCCGTACTCGCAGCATGAAGTACTCGTCGGACAGCTCCTCGGCACTTGCCGTTCCGGTCCGGCCGCCCTCGATGCCTTGGCGGCGCTGCGTGTAGAGACCCCACCAGCGCATCCGGCCCGTGAGGTCGTCTGCCGGTATCGAGGAGAAGCCATTCTTGGAGTAGATGTCGATGATCCGCTGCCGCACGTTGAGACCGTTGTCTTCGGCCTTGAACTCCTCGTTGTGGTTCAGCGGCTCGTGGCCGTCAACAGCCCATTGGCCGTTGCTTCGATCAGTCCGCGCGCGGGCGCGCCCGGGCGGACGGGACGCCTGGTTGTCGTGGGAAGTCATGGATCCTCGGTTCGGAACGAGGCCCGACGCCGCGGCGCGCCGAAGGCGGGAGCACGGGCGTGCGAGCCCGGCGGACAAGGGTGCGGGCGCGCCTCAGCAGGCGGAACACATTCGGAGCACTGGGCGGATGGCACCGACGGCGGAGAACGCGGCGGGATCCGTTCCTTCCATACTCAAAACTCTGCCTCGTGGATCGCGGATTGGTCAAGGTGTCCCACGGACTGGACACCGAGAGTCAACGCAGCCCCAGATCAAGGCTCGCGACCCGGCCGATGACGGTGATCGCAGGCGCGCCGATCCGCGCCCGCGCTGCCGCAGCCGCTATCCCGCCCACGTGACCCCGCACAACGCGCATTGACTCCGATCCGGCGTCAGCCACCACGGCAGCCGGCGTCTCGGGGTCGAGCCCCGCGTCGAGCAGCGCGCGGCAGATCGAGTCCAGGTTCGCCACGCCCATCAGGACGACGATCGTCGTTCTCGTGCCGGCCAAGGCAGCCCAGTCGACCTCACTTCGTGGATCCCCGGGAGCAACGTGTCCGGACACGACGCTGAAACCCTGAGCCAGTCCTCGATGAGTGACCGGTATGCCGGCGAGGGCAGGTCCAGCCACCGCCGAAGACACCCCGGGAACCACCCTAACTGGCACGCCTGCCTCCGCACAGGCCGCTGCTTCCTCACCACCGCGCCCGAAGACGAACGAATCGCCGCCCTTGAAGCGGACGACCCGCAAGCCAGCCCGCGCCCGGTCAATCAGGAGCGCGTTGATGGCCTCCTGCGGGGTGAATTCGCCCCGGGGCACCTTGCCCACGTCGATCAGCTCCGCGTGCGCGGGAGCCTTCTCGAGGCAGGCGGCTGGAGCCAGGCGGTCGAAGAGCACGACATCCGCAGCGCGCATCGCTCGCATCCCCGCCACGGTGACCAGGCCTTCATCACCGGGGCCGCCGCCCACGAGAGTCACCCAACCGGCCGGGGCGTCCCTGTCTGGGTCGTTGCCCAGCGCGCTGACCGCCACATCCCGGGCTCGACTCGCGGCGAGAGGCCCCGCGGTCGTCACGACCCCGACTCGAAGGTCGCCGGCGCGCCCGGTCGCCGGAGTCCATGCGCTGCCGCCCTCAGCAGCATCTGCGCGAACACAGAAGATCCGTTGACGCTCGGCCTGCGCGGCCACGGCGGCGTTGGCCTCCGGATCGTCGGTGAGGGCAAGCACAAACCAGGCCCCGTCCAGGTCGGCCGTCGTGACCCGCCGGGCCATCCAGACGATTGCCTCGTCATCGGCCAGTTTGTGTAGGCCGGGGGTCAGCTGGGGGGCGATCACATGAACCCTGGCGCCGGCGACGACGAGCTCCGGGACCCGGCGTTCGGCCACCCGGCCCCCGCCTGCGACCACGACGAGGCGTCCGGCCAACACCAAACCGCTCAAATACACCTCACCGCTGCGCACTCCCTGAGGCTACTGGCCGCGACCCTGTGGGCAGACGGACGCCGGACGCCGGAGCCAGACGTACAGTGCTGCAATGCCGCTGATCGCTGCCACCCTTTCCCGAGTGCCCTCGGAGGACTTGGCATACTTCACCGAGCACGCGCGGGCCGTGGTGCGACCGACGCCCTCCTGGGCCTGCGGCGCAATCGTGCTGGAGACCTGCCAGCGGTTCGAGGTCTATCTCGACGTGGCCGAACCGCGTCCCGCCGCTGCTCGGCTGCGCAGGCTGCTGCGCAGCGGTCAGTCCGCTGTGGCGTGCGAACGTCTTGGCGTACGAACCGGTCGTGGGGTGGTTCAGCACTTGTTCGCGGTCGCGGCCGGGCTGGACTCAATCGTCGTGGGTGAGTCCGAGGTCACCGGGCAAGTGCGCCACGCGCTACGGGCCGCCGAAGCCCAAGCGACCGGTCCGCTGCATCGCCTTTTCGCCGCTGCGCTGCGCGCCGCCAAAGAGGTGTCGAGTGCAACCGGTGTCGGGGCCGTGGGACGGTCCGCCGCCGGTGTCGGCCTGGATCTGATCGAGTTGACCCATGGGTCGGTGCAGGGTCGTCGTGTCGTTCTGCTGGGCACCGGTTCACAAGCCCGCCTGATCGCAGCCGAGTTGACCAAACGTGGCTGTGGTCCGCTGTCGGTCTACTCGTCGGCCGGCCGAGCGCAGGAGTTCGCCGTACGCCACAACGTGACTGCCGTTGGGCGACAGGACCTCCCCGACGCCCTCGGCTCCGCCGAATTGGTGGTCGCCTGCAGCGGTACCGGTCGCCTCGATCCGACCGTCCTCGCGGCGCGTGCGGCGCAGGCACAGACCGCCGGAGGATTCCTTCCAGTGCTCGACTTGGCCCTCGGTGGCGACGTCGAGCGGCAACCCGGCCTGGCCGTGCTCGGTCTCGACCAGATCGCCGCGCACCCGCCAATCGCCGACTCCGAGCAAGTCGCTGCCGCCCGCCGTCTGCTCGCCTCAGCGGTATCGAACCACCTCGCGTCCGAGCAGGCGCGGACCGCAGCCCCGGCCGTTACTGCGGTCCGGGGGCATGTGGAGGATATCGTCGCCCGCGAAGTGGCCGCCGCCGAGCGCCGCTACACCCCCGAGGTGGCCGCCGCCGTGCGGGATTCGTTACACCGGGTGACGGGCAGCCTCCTGCACGTCCCGTCCCAACGAGCCACCATTCATGCCAGAAGCGGCCATCTCGATGACTACCTGGCCGGAGTGCTCACAGTCTTCGGGATCGAGGTCCTCGCGTGACTCTGCGGCTAGGGACCCGGGCCAGCCCGTTGGCGCTCGCCCAGGCGAACCTGGTCGCAGGCGAGATCCTCAGGACGCTGGGGCAGGTCGTCGACCTGACTCCCTTGCGCGCCCACGGCGATGATCCTCGGGTGCCGCTCGGCGCCCAGCCTAGGGCGTTCGTGTCCACCCTGCGTGACGCACTGGTTGCCGATGAGGTCGACCTCGTCGTCCACTCGCTCAAAGATCTCCCGACCGACGAACAACCGGGGGTGACTCTGGCTGCGGTGCCTGAGCGGGCCGATCCGAGAGATGCACTCTGCAGCCGTCACGGCGCTCAGTTGGCGACCTTGAGACCTGGGTCAATCATCGGCACCTCCTCGCCGCGTCGGACGGCAGCCCTCGAGCGACAGCGCCCTGATCTCACCGTGATCCCCATCCGCGGCAACATCGATACACGGCTGGCCTTGCTGCGCGATGCACGAGTCGACGCGGTCGTTCTCGCCGTCGCTGGCTTGATCCGTTTGGGGCGCGGCGATGCGATCACCGAAGTGCTGGAACCCGGGGTCATGACGCCCGCGCCGGGGCAGGGCGCGCTTGCCATCGAGTGCCGCACCGAACCGTTGGCCGACGTTCTCGCGGCCCTGGATCACACCCCCAGCCGGCTCGCGGTCACCGCCGAGCGGGCCGTGCTGCGAGCGCTGGGCGCCGACTGCGCGACCGCGGCCGGTGCCCTCGCCACGTGGGCCGGCGCCGTCCTGACTCTCACAGGCTGCCTGACCGATGCTGCGAGCCGGCACACGACCGGAGCCGTCGCCGCACAGGTGACCTCCAGGGCTGAGGCCGAAGCCCTCGGCGTCAATCTGGCCTCTCGGCTGACGGGACGAGCATGAAGGTCACGTCGTGACTCCCCACAGTCCCGTGAGGACGGGACAGCGTCCGGTGGTGCTGTTGGTCCGTCCCGACCACAACGGCCCCGATGCCGTAGCGCTTGCCGCACACGGCATCACCCCCGTGATCGAGCCCTTCCTGGACGTGACCCCAATCGACGATCCAGGCGTCGCCGAACAGCTGGCCGATGCGCTCTCTCAGCTGGACCGCGACGATTGGGTCGCGCTCACCTCAGCCCGGACGCTGCCCGCTTGGCGTGCCCTTGACCAGCGAGTCGACGATGTGCTGGTCTGCGCCCTCAGCCGTGGTGTGAAGCTCGCCGCCGTGGGACCGACGACGGCGCAGACATTGACCCCAGCGACCGTCCCGGCCCTCATCGGCGATGGTTCTGGCGCCAGGGCGTTGTTGGCGCAGCTGCTTACCGCGGCCCAGGGCCGGCCTCGGGCGGCCCTACTGCCCGGCAGTGACCTCGCCAGTCGGACGTTGCCCGAAGGACTGAGGTCCGCCGGTTGGTCGGTCACCGCCATCGCGGCATACCGGATCGCTCCCGTCACGGCGACTCCGGCCGCTTCAGCGGCCCTGCGCACGGGCCAGATCGACGCAGTGTTGCTGCGTTCCCCCAGCGCGGTCCGTGCCGTCGCCGGACACAGCGTGCTGGCCCCCGGCACCGTCGTATTCGGCGTCGGCGAGAGCACCGCTCACACCGCCCGGCAAAAGGGCTGGTCCGTACATGCTCTGCATCCGGCGGATCCACAGGCCATCGCCGTCGAGGTCGCTTACCACCTGCACAACGACCAGTGGAGCCGGAAGGCATGACAACCAGCCAGCAGCGCATCCGCCCCCGCCGACTGCGGCAGAGTCCGGGGATGAGGCGGTTGGTCGCGGAGACGCGCCTGAATGCCGCGGACCTGGTCCAGCCACTGTTCGTCAGCGAGTCTCTGAGCAGCCCCCGGGCGGTGCCGAGCATGCCCGGGGTGCTCCAACACTCCCTGGAGTCCCTCCCCGCAGCGGCGCGCAAGGCCCGCGACGCCGGCGTGGGAGCGGTGATGCTGTTCGGCATCCCAGCCGTCAAGGACGCCGCCGGCGCTGGGGCAACCGACCCCGACGGCATCCTCACCAGGGGGGTGCGGGGACTTGCAGCGGCCGTCCCGGACATGCCGATCATCGCCGACCTCTGTCTGGATGAGTTCACCGACCACGGCCACTGCGGAGTGTTGGCCGCCGACGGGACGGTCGACAACGAGGCCACCCTGCAGCGCTACCGACAGATGGCAACACTGCTCGGTGAGGCCGGGGCGACGCTGCTGGGCACCTCCGGGATGATGGACGGTCAAGTAGGTGCGGTTCGGGATGCCCTCGATGGCGCCGGATTGCACACCACAGGCATCCTCGCGTATGCCGCCAAGTACGCATCAGCCTTCTACCGACCGTTTCGGGATGCCGTCGAGTCGTCACTTGTCGGTGACCGTCGCTCCTACCAGCAGGACCCGGCGAACGCGATCGAAGCCTTGCGCGAGGTGCGGCTGGACCTCGCCGAAGGCGCCGACATCGTCATGGTCAAACCCGCCCTGGGCTATCTCGACATCGTGGCCGCGGCCGCCGCCGAAGCGGATGTGCCGGTCGCCGCCTATGTGGTGTCAGGCGAGAGTGCGATGGTCGAGGCCGCAGCGGCCGCCGGGTGGCTGGACCGCCGAGCGGCGATCATGGAAGCCCTCACCTGTGTTCGCCGGGCCGGTGCGGGGATCGTCTGCACCTATTGGGCCACTGAGGTCGCCCAGTGGTTGGCTCGCGGCGATGACTGAGCTCAGCGAGGCCTTGTTCGCCCGCGCGCGAAAGGTCATGCCCGGGGGCGTGTCCTCACCGGTGCGCGCGTTCGGGGCCGTCGGCGGGACGCCTCGCTTTGTCGCCCGGGCCAGCGGGGCTCGGATCGAGGATGTGAATGGCCGCTCCTACGTCGATCTCGTCGGCGGTTGGGGACCGGCAATCCTCGGTCACGCCCATCCAGCCGTGGTGGCCGCGATCCAGCAGGCCGCGTCCGACTCGCCATCGTTCGGGGCGCCTAGCGTCCCCGAACTGGAGCTGGCCGAGGAGATCGTCACGAGGGTCCCGATCCTTGATCGGGTGCGGTTCACGTCGTCGGGGACCGAGGCGGTGTTGACCGCCGCTCGGCTGGCCCGGGCTGCGACCGACCGATCGCTGATCGTGAAGTTCGCCGGCTGCTATCACGGCCACGCTGACGCGTTCCTGGTGGCGGCCGGTTCCGGGGCACTCACCCTGGGCATCCCGGACTCTGCGGGCGTCTTGGGCGTGGTCGCCGCCAACACCGTCGTGTTGCCCTACGGACGCCTCGATCTGGTAGCTGAGTTGTTCGGGACACGCGGGGCAGCGATCGCGGCGGTGGTCACCGAGGCCGTTCCCGCAAACATGGGGGTGATCATCCCACCCGACGGGTTCAACCGCGCCCTCGCAACTCTCTGCCGCACCCACGGAGCCGTGTTCGTTCTCGACGAGGTACTCACCGGGTTCCGCGTGGGCCCAGCCGGTCGCTGGGGCCTTGAGGGACGCGACTGGGCGCCCGACCTGATCACCTACGGCAAGGTGATCGGCGGCGGGCTGCCGTTGGCAGCCCTCGTCGGACGAGCCGAACTCATGGATCTGCTTGCCCCCGCCGGTCCCGTCTACCAGGCAGGCACCCTCAGTGGGAACCCGGCCGCCTCGGCCGCCGGGCTGATGACTCTGCGGCTCTTGGACGACGATGCCTACGCCACGCTCGACGCCAACGCAGCGGCCGTCGCATCGATGACCTCTGACGCTTTGAGCGCCGCCGGAGTCCCACATCGGGTCAACGCCGCAGGCAACCTCTTCAGCGTCTTCTTCACCGACGCCCCGGTGTGCGACCTCGAATCCGCCCGATCCCAGGACACCACCGCTTTCGCCCGCTTCTTCCACGCGATGCTCGATGGCGGCGTGTGGCTCCCGCCTAGTGCCTTCGAGGCCTGGTTCGTCTCCACGGCCCTGACGGATGAGGGCCTGAGCCGGATTGACGTCGCCCTTCGTCGTGCCGCCCCTGCTGCGGCTCAGGGGGCCGTCACGTGAGCTCCACCTTCCACGGGCCGATAGCTCAGCCACGCCTGGGTGCGCTTCAGACGAGATGCCAGGTTCACTAGCCTGTAGAAGTGGGCGATACGAACGCGGGCGGAACGGGCAAGCACTGGCGCGACCTCGTTAGGGACGCCGTGCGGCAATTTCTCCCGCCGCGCTCCAACCCACGGCCGGGCTCGCACCCACGGCCGGGCTCGCAACAGCCGCCGGGCTCGCAACAGCCGCCCCGGGCTGAGTCGTCCACAGCCACAACCCGGCCGCCCGCACCTGGTGGCCCGGGGGTCTCCCCCTACCCCGGAGACTTCACCGGCACGCCCGAGTTGCATTGGTCGCCCCGAGCCGATGGAGCGCCGGATCCGGGGGAGGTCGTCTGGGCCTGGGTTCCCTACGAGGAGGACCACAAGGTCGGGAAGGACCGGCCCGTGCTGCTCGTCGGCCGCGATGGGCCGTGGTTGCTCGCGCTGCCGCTCACCAGCAAGGACCACGCCCGCGACCTTGAGCAGGAACGCAGTGCCGGCCGCCGCTGGTGCGACGTCGGTTCTGGGGCCTGGGACCGACGCGGTCGGCCCAGCGAGGCCCGGGTCGACCGGATCGTGCGCCTGTCCCCCGCGTCGATCCGCCGCGAGGGTGCCGTGCTTGAGAAGTCGGTCTTTGACAGAGTCGCCGCCGCCGTTCGCGCAGCCCGCTGACCTCAACCCCCACACTCCTGGGGCGGACCGGGGCCGACACGACATCCGGGCGCGGCCGAACGGCATACGGGCGGGCATCCGCGAGTGAGGCCAGACAGTATCCGCAGCCGCGGCCACACAGAAGGGCCGGCCCCCTCCGGGGATGCCGGCCCTTTCGCGGTCCGCCGAACCTGCCCTACCGGCTGGCGGCTTTGCGGGCCATGGCCGACTTCTTGTTGGCCGCCTGGTTGGCATGGATGACGCCCTTGGACACGGCCTTATCGAGCTTGGCGCTCGCCTCACGCAGGGCTTGCGAGGTCGCCTCGGTGTCGCCGGACGCGGCAGCGTCGCGGAACTTGCGGATCCACGTGCGCAGCTCGCTCTTGACGGCCTTGTTGCGCTCGGTGCGCTTCGCGTTGGTCTTGATGCGCTTGAGCTGGGACTTGATGTTCGCCACTGATCTCTGTCTTTCGGTCGATGCGGGTATGCCGTTGAGGGCGGCAGGGTGGCTCGGGACTGGGCGTGGGGCACCCGGTGGAAGAGCCGCGCTGGGTAGTGCAATCGTGCGCGCACGACCAGGCGCGCACGCAAGGGGTCAATCTACCAGCGCTTTGGTATGCCGCCCAACCCCACGTGTCAGTCGCGCGCGTCGCGTCGGCGTCGAGGACCTCAACCCTGCGCAGCGCCCCGTGGTGGGCCTGCGGGGGCGCTCGCCCGGCCGCGGCGACGGCGGCCACGGCTACCCCGACGGCCCGAGCGTCCGCCACCGGTGACCTGCGTGGTGTGGTCGCCGTCCGATTCGTCGCTGGGCTCGGTGTCGTCGCTGGGCTCGGTGTCGTCGCTGGGCTCGGTGTGCACGTCGCCGGGGTGCAGGTCGCCGATGTCGGGGTCCACGACATCGTCAATGTGCACGTCGTCCTCTGAGTCGACAACCTCCCCCGGGTGGTCTGCCCGCTCGTGAGCGTGGTCGACCTCGGGCTGCGGGCCGGAGTCCACCAGACCCCCGTCAGACCCTGACTCGCTGCCCTCGATGTCGGGCGCTTCGCTCACGATCTCGGCGTCGACCGCGTCGACCGCGTCGACATCCCCGGGGACAGTGTCGTGCCCGGCGGCCGTGTCTACAGCGTCAACAGGAACGGCGCTCTTGATCGCAGCGGCATGCGCGGCGGCAGCGATCTGGGCGTGTGTCGGGCCCCCAGCCGGCGGCGACGCCGGTGGCTGGGGCTCGATCGGGGCACCCGATCGTGGGCGTCGCGACCGTGACTGCGGCTGCGCTGCGCCCGATACGGCGGCAGGCGCCTCGTCAGCCGATCCAGCGGCGGCCTTGTCGACCGGGTCGGCCTGTACGTGGTAACCCCGACCATTGCAGTGCTCGCAAGGCTCCGAGAACGCCTCGATGAGCCCTGCCCCCACCCTCTTGCGGGTCATCTGCACCAGCCCGAGCGAGGTCACTTCGGCGACCTGGTGCTTCGTTCGGTCGCGGCCCAAGCACTCGAGCAAGCGCCGCACGACGAGGTCGCGGTTGGACTCCAGAACCATGTCGATGAAGTCGATGACGATGATTCCGCCGATGTCGCGCAGGCGAAGTTGGCGGACGATCTCTTCGGCCGCCTCGATGTTGTTGCGGGTCACCGTCTCCTCAAGGTTGCCGCCCGACCCGATGAACTTGCCGGTGTTGACGTCGACGACCGTCATCGCCTCGGTTCGGTCGATGACGAGCGATCCCCCCGACGGCAACCACACCTTGCGGTCCATGGCCTTGGCGATCTGCTCGTCGATCCGATAGTGCGAAAAGACGTCGCGTTCGCCAGTCCACCGGGACATGCGTCCGGCGAGATCCGGGGCGACCGAGGCGACGTAGTCGTTGACCTCGGTCCACGCCGACTCGCCGGAGATGACCAGGTCGCCGAAGTCCTCGTTGAAGACGTCGCGGATCACCCGGACCGTCATGTCGGGCTCGCCGTGCAGGAGCATCGGGGCGCTGCCCTTGCCCTTCTTGCCGCTCAGCACCGCCTCGGCCTTGGCTTTCAGCTGTTCCCAGATGGCGGTGAGCCGCTCGACGTCGGCGCGCAGTTCGTCCTCGGAGGCTCCCTCTGCGGCGGTCCGGACGATCACTCCGGCCGACTCGGGGACAACGTCGCGCAGGATCCGCTTGAGGCGGTTGCGCTCAGTGTCCGGCAGTTTGCGGGAGATGCCGGTCATCGAGCTGTCCGGCACGTAGACGAGGAAACGGCCGGGCAACGAGACCTGAGAGGTGAGTCGAGCACCCTTATGCCCGATGGGGTCCTTGGTGACCTGGACGAGGACCGACTGCCCGGAGCTCAAGGCGTTTTCGATGCGTTTGGGCGCGCCGACCTCCATCCCTGCCGCGTCCCAGTTGACCTCACCGGCATACAGGACGGCGTTGCGGCCGCGGCCGATGTCAACGAATGCCGCCTCCATCGAGGGCAGGACGTTCTGGACCTTGCCGAGGTAAATGTTGCCGGCCATCGTGGCGTTGGTCTCGCGGGAGACGTAGTGCTCGACGAGCACTCCGTCCTCGAGGACGCCGATCTGGGTGCGCCCCTCCTTGGCTCGCACAACCATGACCCGCTCGACACTCTCACGCCGGGCAAGGAACTCCGCCTCGGTGATGACCTGTCGCCGACGGCCGGCCTCCCGACCGTCGCGACGGCGCTGCTTCTTGGCCTCGAGCCGCGTCGACCCCCGCACGCCGGTGACCTCGTCGCGGGCGGACCGGACTTCCCGGACGCGCGTCACCACCCCCGGACGGTCTTCGACCTCGGCCGCGCTCGATCCGCGGCGACGGCGGCGCGTGCGTCGCCGACTCGCGCTCTCGGACGGGTCGCCGTCCTCGACGACGTCAACGTCAGGACCGGCGTCACCGGCTTCCGGCTCATCGGCCGCTGCTGGAGCGTCGTCCTCGACGCCTAGCCCGGCCTCGGCACCTGGCCCGGCCTCGACGCTGCGTCCCCGACGACCCTTGCCTCCACGACGGCGGCGGCGGCGAGCCGCCGGGCCGCTCTCGTCGTCGCCAAGATCGGACTGCTCGGCGTCCTCGTTCGCCACAAGAGGGAGGTCCGTGCCGGTGGCTTGGGCGCCTTCGTCCGCCGGAACCGGTGCAGCCGCCGGACGGGTCGCTCGCCGACGGACGGGCGAGACCGGCGCCTGGAAGAGGACGCCGAAGGCCGGCACCGTTCCGACGTCGTGAGCTTCGGCTACCTCGGCCCCCTCGACATCGACAGTCTCGGCATCACCAGTCTCGGCATCGACATCGTCGGCGACAGCACCATCGGTGGAGGCGGCTGCTGACGTGAGCTCAACGGGCTCATCTGCCCCCGTCTGCCCAGCTGCGCGCCCGCGCGCGGTGCGTCGGCGAGGGGCAGTGCTGGGCGGCGTCGCGGCCGGCTCGCTGGACTCTTCTCCCTCAGCGGCGGCAGCGACCCGCCGGGTGCGGCGCTTGACCGGCGCGGCCTGCGGGTCTCCGGCAGCGGGCGCGTCGGTCTGCTCCGAGTCGGCCGTGTCTGTCACCGCAGCAGCGGGCGTGGCGCTCTTGCGCGCAGCGGCCTTGCGGGGGCGCTTGGCCGGCGCGGCCTCGGCAGGCGCCACGGCCATGGCCTCAGCACCATCGGCGGACGTCACGAGACCGTCGTGCGATGTCTCAGCGCCATCGGCGGCGGTCTCGGCGACAGCGACGGGCGGCGGACCTGCCTTGGCCGCAGCCCGAGGCCGGGCTGCCCTACGGCGGACCGGCGCGGGCGGCATACCAGCCGTGTCGTTGCTGTCTGTGGCGGGCGCCGCAGTCGGCGCCTCGAAGAGATCGGGTGTGTGGTCCTCGGTGGATGCCATGTGGCGTCCTCTCGTCACCCACGTAGCGACGCCCACACCGTGGGGCGCTCCCCCACGTCACCGCGTGGCGCGGTGTGCGTCGTCGACGCCGCGGGTGCGACGGGACGGAAGTCGTCTCGCTACGCCTGAGCGGTTCGCGCGGGTTGCGCGGCACCAGTCAGGCGCCGTCGGCCTTCTCGTCGGCAGCCAAGGGATCAGCCACCAGCACGCTGCCGGGACGCAGGGGGCCCTGGGCCAGCCGGACCACCAGGGGCGGTGTCGGCGGCTCCAGACCGGCCACTGCACGGAGCGCGGTCAGAATGTCGTCGGGGCGTACGGCTGGTGTGGTGTGCCGCACGACCAAGCGGATTATCGCACACTCAGCGGGCACGACGTCTGTCAAAGCCGCGACACTCCCGGCTGTGGCTGCCGTCATGGACAGCACGGCGGCTCGCGCGTCAAAGATCCGCGGGCCGCTCTTGAGGACCCGGGTGACCTCGACCCTGTCGGTTGCGAGGAAAGCAGCCGTCGCCTCGGCCACCGTCCCCGCCGGTATGCCGCGGAATGCGACCGCCCAATCGCTGGCTTCCAGCCGCTCGGCCAATGACCCCGGGCCCGCCTCGACCACCTGCACCACGTCCAGCCCCGTCGGCAGCGCCGCGTCGAGGGCTGCCCGGAGGGCATCGGGGTCGACGCGCTCGGTCACCGAGATCTCCACGTATTCGGCCTCACTCGCCGTGCCGGTGGACGCGGCGTTGGCATACGAGATCTTGGGGTGAGGGTGGAAGCCGGCCGAGAAGGCCATCGGCACGGCGGCTCGCCGCAGGGCCCGCTGCAACGCACGCTGGAAGTCGCGGGTGGACGAGAAGCGCAGACGACCGCGCTTGGCATAGCGGATCCGGAGTTTCTGTACGACCGGTGCTGGGGGCGGGCCGGACGGCTCACGCTGCCGGGGACCCATGGCGGCAGGTTACCGGCCGGCGCCGGGCTCTTGCGATCGCTGCGCAGCCTTCGCCGCTCGCTTGGCGGCCTTGCGGGCCAGCTCCTGCCGGTAAAGCTCCTCGGCTTGCTCCAAGGTCGGCGCGCGGCCACCCATTCGCTGTGGCACGAAGACGAGCTCTTCCTCGGGAACTGGCGGGTATGCCGCCCAGACGGCCTCGAGCTGGGCCGCCATCGCCGTCTTGAGCCGGTCGGTGGCCGCCACCGGGTGCTCGTCGGCGCCCACGGTGATCGGCGGGCCGATGTCGACGAAGATCGGCGTGTTGGTGCGCCCCATCCGCTTGGGGTGGTCCTTGGTCCACACCCGTTGGGCGCCCCAGACGATGGTCGGCAGGATCGGCACGCCAGCCTCCTGGGCCATCCGCGCTGCACCGGGTTTGAAGGCCTTGAGCTCGAAGGACCGAGAGATCGTGGCCTCCGGATAGACCCCCACAAGCTCTCCCGAGCGCAGCGCCGCCACCGCCGCCAGGTATGCCGAGCCGCCTGCGGCCCGGTCGACCGGGATGTGCTTCATCCCGCGCATCAGTGGGCCGCCGACCGGGTGGTGGAAGATCGACTCCTTCGCCATGAACCGGATGAAGCGGCGGCGCTGGAGCGTGGCGTTGCCAGCATGCGTGAAGTCGAAGTATCCCGTGTGGTTGATCGCCACCACCGCGCCACCGCGGCGCGGCACGTTTTCACATCCGGTCATGGTGAAACGGAGCCCCTGCGCGGCGAACAGAGCTTTGGTTATCGCGATGACGGGGTAATAGACGAGGTCCACGGGACCTCACTGTAGGTCCGATCCGTCGGAGTTTGCGGCACTGACCCGGTTGCGGCGGCTGAATCCCCCGATCCGGAAGGGGCGGTACCCCGCTGGTGACAGGACTGTCAGGCGAGCAGCAGACCCATCGAGTAGTCGCCATCGAGCACCGTGCTCTTCCAGTCGCGCCGGGCGAACAGCACCCGCATCCGGCCATTGTCCAGGGACACGTCGGCGTGCAGGTAACGGCACCCTTCATCGCGGGCTAGATCCGTGACCAGATCGACCAACGCCGAGCCGATTCCACGCCCCTGCCAGGCGTCTTCGACCAGGAACGCCACCTCACCCGTGCCCGTCGAGTCCGGGAGCATGAGGTTGCCGATAGCCACCAGACGGTCCTGTGCCCAGACACCGACCGCCTCCCCTTGGCCAGCATCAAAGATCCAGGACAGCAGGTGCTCGACCTGCTCGCCTCCCCCGAAATAGCGCCAGCGCAGGGTGGCGATCGAACAGCCTTCGTGCAGGACTCGGATCGCCGACTCGTCGGCGGGGACGATGAGACGCAGCAACAGCTCCCGGCCGTCCGCATCGATCAACGGCATTGGTAACGCCACCCGCCAATTGGTCGTCCCGGGAGACACTGGGGCACACATCGCCGTCATGGCGCCAGCACCTCCTTCGTGTCGAAGGCGTCATTAGGACCCTAGCCGGTGCCATCAAGCGAATCCGGGGCATGCGACCTTCGCCACTGGTCGGCCCGATCACACCGGCCCGATCACACCGGTCGGCCCGGGCCTGGCCAGGGGGGTTCGCGCCGGGCGACAGAAGTTCGGGGTCACCGGTGCGTGATGGGAAGATGCTCCCCATGACCAGCGCACCAGCCCACCCGAGATCGATACCCGACCGGCCCACGGTCGACGGCCTCGAAGAGAAGTGGGGCGCGGTGTGGCAGGCCGAGGGAACCTATCGGTTCGACCGCGACCGGGCGACGGCCGGCCCGCGCAGCGCGGTCTTCTCCATCGACACTCCCCCGCCGACCGCCTCCGGGTCGTTGCACATGGGCCACGTCTTCTCCTACACCCACACCGACTGCATGGCTCGCTACAAGCGGATGGCGGGCCTGGAGGTCTTCTATCCGATCGGCTGGGACGACAACGGGCTGCCGACCGAGAAGCGGGTGCAGAACTACTACGGCGTCCGCGGTGACGCCGCGTTGCCCTACGACCCCGGCTTCCAGCCCCCGCATCATGGCGACGTCGCCTCCGTCAAGGCCGCCGACCAGGTGCCGATCAGCCGGCAGAACTTCATCGAGCTGTGCGACGAGCTCACCGTCCTGGACGAGGTCGCCTTCGAGGCACTCTTCCGGCGGATGGGATTCTCTCTCGACTGGGACATCTCCTACCGCACCATCGACGACCACTCACGGGCGACCGCCCAGCAGGCCTTCCTGCGCAACCTCGCCCGCGGGGAGGCCTACTCCCTGCAGGCTCCCGGCCTGTGGGACGTGACCTTCCAGACTGCTGTCGCCCAGGCCGAGCTGGAAGCCAAGGACTATCCGGGCGCCTACCACCGGGTGGCCTTTCATCGCACCGCGGACGGCGCGCCGATCCATATCGAGACGACCCGGCCCGAGCTCATTCCCGCGTGCGTCGCCCTTATCGCACACCCCGACGACGAGCGCTACCAGCCGCTTTTCGGCACGACGGTGGTATCTCCGCTCTTCGGCGTCGAACTGCCGGTGCTCCCACACCACCTGGCCGAGCCCGACAAGGGCGCAGGCATCGCGATGTGCTGCACCTTCGGCGACCTCACCGACGTCATCTGGTGGCGCGAGCTGCGCCTGCCCAATCGCTCGCTCATCACCCGCAGCGGCCGTCTCGACGCCCAGACCCCCGCGTGGCTCACCGGCACGGGCGCAGAACTGTATGCCGCCCAGCTTGCCGGCGCGACGGCATACGCGGCCCGTGAGGCCATCGTCGCGGCGCTGCGCGTCAGCGGCGACCTGGACGGCGAGCCGACCCCGACGATGCGCAAGGCCAACTTCTACGAGCGCGGAGAGAAGCCGCTGGAGATCGTGTCCTCGCGCCAGTGGTACATCCGCAACGGGGGCCGCGACACTGACCTGAACGCCGCCCTTGTCCAGCGGGGCCGCGAGATCGCGTTCCACCCCGGCTTTATGCGCAGCCGCTACGAGAACTGGGTGCAGGGCCTCAACGGCGACTGGCTCATCTCCCGCCAGCGGTTCTTCGGCGTGCCGATCCCGGTCTGGTATCGGCTCGACGAGCAGGGTGAGCCCGACTACGACACGCCGTTGGCACCGCGTGAGGACCAACTGCCGATCGACCCGGCCGTCGCCCTCCCGGAGGGCTTCACTGAGGCCCAGCGCGGCATACCGGGCGGTTTCGTCGGCGACCCCGACGTCATGGACACCTGGGCAACCTCGTCGCTCTCGCCACAGATCGCTGCCGGGTGGCGCGGTGACCCCGAGTTGTTCGCCGCGGTCTTCCCGATGGACCTGCGTCCCCAGGCACACGACATCATCCGCACCTGGCTGTTCGCGACGATCGTCCGCGCACATCACGAGCACGGGTCGGTGCCCTGGACCGACGCGGCGATATCTGGCTGGATCCTGGACCCGGACCGCAAGAAGATGAGCAAGTCCCGGGGCAATGTCGTGACGCCCGAGGCCCTCGTCAAGGAGCACTCGGCCGACGCGGTGCGCTATTGGGCCGCCTCGGGACGGCTGGGCGCCGACGCGGCCTTCGATGCCGGCCAGATCAAGGTCGGACGCCGGTTGGCGATCAAGGTGCTCAACGCAAGCAAGTTCGCCTTGTCGTTCGGTGAGGTCGAGGGCGAGCTCGCCGCGGCAGTCACCGAACCCCTGGACCGCTCGATGCTCGCCGCCTTGGCCGACGTGGTGCGCACTGCCACGGCCGGTTTCGAGGCGTGGGACTACACCCGGTCCCTGGAGTTCACCGAGTCATTCTTCTGGACCTTCTGCGACGACTATCTGGAGCTCGTCAAAGACCGTGCGTACGGCGGTCAGGGAGAGGCCGGGGCCGCGTCGGCCCGGGCCGCGCTACGAGTCGCCCTTGACGTGTTGCTGCGGCTGCTCGCCCCGATCTTGCCCTACGTCACCGAAGAGGTCTGGTCGTGGTGGCGCTCGGAGTCGGTGCACCGCCAGCCCTGGCCGGTCGCCGAGGACGCCGCGCCGAGCGGCGTGGGGGGCGACCCGAGCGTGCTCGTCGCTGCCGGTGCGGCGCTCGCCGCGGTGCGCAAGGTGAAGTCCGAGGCGAAGCTTGGCATGCGCGCCGAGGTCGCATCGATGACACTCGCCCTGCCCGACGCGCTCGCCGACTCGGTCCGCGCGGCAGAGGCGGACTTGCGCGCCGCAGGCCGGATCACCACCCTCGCGTATGCCGTCGCCGACGCCATCGAGGTGCGCGACCCGGTATTGGTTCCCGTCGAGAAGTCTCCGGCACCTGCGGGCTGACCCTGCGGGTTGCTTCAACGAGGTCCGGGTAAGCGTCGACTTCCCGCAGGCGGTGTGGCAACCTACGACTACCCGCGGGAAGTCTGGAGTCGATGAGCGCCCTTTCCGAGCAGCTGCAAGAGATCGCCGACGGTCCCACCGGACCGCATGTCGGCGCCTTCTTCGACCTTGACGGCACACTCGTCGCCGGGTTCACGGCCAACGCCTTCCTCACCGATCAGCTGCGTCGGCGTGAGGTCGGGATCCGATCGGGCGCCAGGACGATGGTTGCGGCCGTTGACGGCGTGTTCCTCGGCGGAGACCCGACCAAGGGCGCCGACCTCGCCTTCCGGGCCTTCGCCGGTCAACCGGAGGACAACCTCGCCGATCTCGGCGAACGACTCTTCGTGCAGAAGATCGCCCGCACGATCAGGCCGCAGGCCCGCGAGTTGGTCCGAGCCCATCAGCTCGCGGGCCACACCGTCGTCATTTCCTCGGCGGCGACGGCATACCAGATCTCCCCGATCGCGCGGGACTTGGGGATCGAGCATCTCGTGTGCACCGAACTGGAGGTCCAGGACGGCATCCTCACCGGCGCCCTTCTCGGACGGATGCGCTGGGGGCCCGAAAAGGCTCGCGGAGTGCGGGGATTCGCGCGCGAACACGGCATCGACCTGCGGCTCAGCCACGGGTATGGAAACGGCCCCGAGGACGTCGATTTCCTTTCGACGGTCGGCCGACCGGTCGCGCTCAGTCCCGACCCTGGTCTGCGGTCGGCAGCCCGACGCTTCGGTTGGAAGGTGCTGGACATCGCCGACCCGCGTGGGGCAGACCTGATGTCACTCGTGCGCACGACGGCAGCCATGACGGCGCTCAACGCCGGGGCGGCCGCCGCAGCGGTGCGCGGCGCCCTCACCCGTGACCGCCGGGCGGCGGTGGCCACCGGCGTCTCGCTCGGCTGCGACACCGCGCTTCGCGCGGCGGGGGTGCGGATCGATGCCACCGGACTCGACATCCTGCACGCCACCCGGCCCGCCGTCGTCATCGCCAACCATCAGAGCGCCCTGGACCCCCTCGTCATGGCCACTCTCCTGCGCGCAGACTTCACGATCGTCGCCAAACGCGAGGCCCGCTGGGATCCGCGGGCGGCGCTGGCGACGGTGCTGCTGGACCCGGTTTTCATCGACCGCAGCAACTCCGCGGCGTCCCGGGCGGCCTTGGCGGAGGTGACCGAGCGCATTCGCGCGGGGCTGTCGCTGCTCATCTTCCCCGAGGGCACCCGCGCGCCGACGCCGGTGCTGCGGCCCTTCCGTAAGGGGGCCTTCAACCTTGCCCTCGCCGCGCGGGTGCCGATCGTGCCCGTCGTGCTGCGCAACACCGGTGAGATCCTGCCCCGACACGGCAGGACCATCCGGCCCGGCGTCGTCGACATCCGCGTCCTGGACCCCGTCGTCATCCCCGACGCAGACGCCATCGACGCGGTCGTCAGCACCCTGCACCGCCGCTACGCCCAGACCCTGGCCGCCTGGCCCCAGAAGGAGAGTCCACATGCGTGAACCACGAGTGACGGTCCTCGGTGGTGGATCGTGGGGCACGGCCGTCGCCTCGATCGCCGCCCGGAACGCCCCGACGACGTTGTGGGCCCGTGACGAACAGACGGCACAGGAGGTGACCGAGCGCCATACCAACTCCCGCTATCTCGGGGAGCTGCCCTTGCACCGATCGCTGCGGGCCACGACCGACCTGCAGGAAGCAGTCAGCCACGCCGATGTGCTCGTGCTGGGCGTGCCCTCGCACTCGGTGCGCTCCGTGCTCGATTCGCTCGCCGACGTGCTGCGGCCCTGGGTGCCCATCGTGTCTCTCGTCAAGGGCCTCGAGCAGGGCACCCGGATGCGGATCACCGAGGTCGCCTCGGAGGTGCTCCCCGGGCACCCGGTCGGTGTGCTTAACGGGCCCAACATCGCCCGGGAGGTGGTCCAGGGGTATGCCGCGGCCGCTACCCTCGCGATGCCCGACCAGCACCTCGCCGAGGCGCTGCAGGTGCTGCTGCGGGCACCGACCTTCCGGGTCTACACCTCAACCGACGTCATCGGCGTCGAGGTGGCCGGGGCGCTGAAGAACATCTTCGCCATCGCCACCGGGCTCGGCGACGGGCTGGAGGCCGGTGACAACACCCGAGCCATGGTCATGACCCGTTCGCTGCGCGAGTTGTCCAGACTCGGGGTGGCAATGGGTGGCGAGCAACTCACCTTCTCGGGACTGGCCGGCATGGGCGACCTCATCGCCACGTGCACCAGCCCGCACAGCCGTAACCGTCGGGTCGGCATCCGTCTAGCCCAGGGGGCTACCCTCGCTCAGATCGCCGAGGAGCTCAAACAGGTCGCCGAGGGCGTCAGGTCCTCGTCGGTCGTCATGGAGCTCGCCCGGCTGCACGGCGTGGAGATGCGCATCGCGAGCGAGGTCGACGCCGTCATCAACCACGGGCAGCCGGTCAGCCGCGCCTATCGCGGGCTGCTGCGTGAGGCTCCGGCGCACGAGTTCGAGGGCGAAGGCTGGTGACCGCGGCAGACAACAGCCGGCAGGCCTGGTCGGCGGCGGCGGCGGCACAGTGGGGTCAGCCGGACCGGATGAACAACCTCGAGACGACGATGTGGCGCTCCGAACGCCATCCGCAGCACTCCAGCACGGTGTGCACCCTGATGGTCCTGGACCGCCAGCCGCAGTGGGAGCGGCTCGTCGCCGCGCACGAGTGGGCGACCCAGCTCGTGCCGCGCACCCGCGAGCGTGTCGTCGAGCCGCTGTTGCCGCTCGGTCCTCCCGCGTGGCAGCTCGACCCGCACTTCACGCTCGATTACCACGTGCGCCGCATCGAGCTCGGCACCCGTCACATGTTCCCCGACCTGCTTGAGCTCGCCCAGACCCTGGCCATCGCTCCGTTCGACCGGAACCGCCCGCTCTGGGAGGCGACGCTCATCGAGGGACTCGAGGGGGGGCGCGCGGCATACCTGCTCAAACTTCACCACTCGCTCACGGACGGCATCGGCGTGATACAGCTGATCTCTGCCGTGCAAAGCCGCACCCGGCGGCATACCCCCAATAAGCCCACCCGGCCTCCGAACCCGGCAGACTCGGCTCACCTGGCAGACCCCTCGCAGGCGAGCGGGTCGGCAGCCGCCACCGCCGGCCGGCTACCCGAACCGGATCGGTTGGCGGTCACGCTCACGCGTGCGTCAGAACTCATCGACGAGGCCCCACGACGCGCCCGCAATCTCGCCGGAGCGGCCCTGCAGTGGGCTACCGATCCGCTGCATGCTGCGGGGGAAGGTCAGCGCTTCACGGCCTCACTGCGCCGGGTCCTCACCCCGACCGCCTCGGGTGCCTCGCCGCTGTTCGAGCGCCGCGACGGACGACGTTGGCTGTTTCGCACCCTGGAGTGCCCGATGGTCGGTCTGCGCGGGGCCGGACGTGCCGCAGGAGGGTCGATCAACGATGCCTATGTCGCCGCCCTGCTGGGCGGGATGCGGATCTATCACGAGCAGCACGCCACCCCCCTCGAGCAGCTGTCGGTCACCGTGCCCGTATCGCTGCGCCGCACAGACGACCCGATGGGCGGAAACCGTTTCGCCGGACTGATGTTCGCTGCTCCGGTCGGCACGATCGATCCGGCCGAGCGGATCGCCGAGGTCCGCGGCGCCATCCTCACCCAGCTCAGCGAGCCGGCGGTGGACACGTACGCCGTCCTCACCCCGATCGTCAACTGGCTTCCGTCGAGCGTCGGCGCGGCCGTCATCGCGGGCGCCGCTCGCGCCGATCTCGCCGCCTCGAACGTGCCCGGCCCGACCGAGCAGACCTATCTCGCCGGGGCGCGCGTCGAGCGGATCTTCGCGTTCGGGCCGCTGCCCGGCGTAGCCGTCATGGCGGTTCTGCTGTCCCACCTCGGCACCGCGTGCATCGGCCTCACCATCGACGGCGCGGCCGTGCCCGACCCCGACGTCCTCGTCTCTGCGATGCAGCAAGGGATCGACGAGGTCCTCGGGCTCGCGCCGGCCCCGTCTCGCGGATCGCGCAAGTAGGGCCGCCGCCGCCGGCGGCTCACCATTGCCGTCGGTCAACGGTTCGCCAGCGGTGCACCGACCGGCCCGGCGATCATCCACGCGTGGGTCCAGCCGCCGATCCCCGGTCGGTGATCGGCCAACTCGGTGACCTCTAGGGCACGCACCGTGCCGTCGGCGGGGTCGTGCACAAGCAGACCGCCCTGCCCATCCGGGACGAGCAGCGCGACATGCCGCGGCAGCCATCGGCTGCCGACGTACAGGCCTGCTGGGCGGCCCTCGCCGACGTGGCTGGCGAGCTGTCGCAGTCGCGCGCGAAGCACGTCGGGCCCGCACCAGCGGACGACCACCCAGCGGTAGCGGCTCTCCGGCGCCGACCCACGCGCCTCCAACTCGCGGCAGAAGCCCCACGGGCTCGTGCCGAGTGCTCGTGGCCACGGCACCTGCAGCCGACCCCCGGGGCCGACGGCGCCGTTGGTGCGGGCGTGGACGAGCTCGACGTATGCCGCGAACCTCGCCGCCGAACTGCCCAGCTCAGCAGGAAAGGCTCGGCCGGCGAACTCTCCGGTGCGGATCCACTGCAGGAGCTCGGGGTCGCGGAGCATCCGGGCTGTGGCCAGGGCCGTCGGCCCGCAGTCGTTGACGTCCTGTTGGACAGGTCCAGGCCGGCCGGGCCGTAGCCGCAGCGGTTCAGCCATGTTCGGGCCAGGTGGACCGAGAGCCGGTGGATGATGTCCCGACGCGGTGGATCAGGAGGTGCGCGTCAGGCTCATGACGGCGGCGAACGCCGGTCAGCTCAGGCCGTCTGACGGCGGGGCCGCTTGACGGCGGGAGCAGCCTCGCGGCGCACGATCGTCGGGTTGACGTTGTCGAGGACAACCTCACGGGAGATGACGACCCGGGCGATGTCCTGCTCGCTGGGCACGTCGAACATCACCGGGAGCAGGACCTCTTCCATGATCGCGCGCAGCCCGCGGGCACCCGTGCCGCGCAGCAGGGCCTGGTCGGCGACGGCCTCCACGGCCTCAGGAGTGAACTCCAGCTCGACACCGTCGATCTCGAACATCTTCTGATACTGCTTGATCATGGCGTTTCGTGGCTCCGTGAGGATCGACACGAGGGACGCGCGATCCAACGGGGTGACGGTCGTGATGACCGGCAGGCGGCCGATGAACTCCGGGATGAGCCCAAACTTCATCAGGTCTTCGGGCATGACCTCGCCGTAAGACCAGCCTTCCTCCTTGGCGCTGTGCAGCTGCGAGCCGAAGCCCAAGCCCTTCTTGCCCGAACGCGCCTCGATGAGCTTCTCGAGCCCCGCGAAGGCTCCCCCGACGATGAACAGGACGTTCGTCGTGTCGATCTGGATGAACTCCTGATGCGGGTGCTTGCGTCCGCCCTGCGGCGGGACCGACGCGGTGGTGCCCTCGAGGATCTTCAGCAGTGCCTGTTGCACGCCCTCCCCCGACACGTCACGGGTGATCGACGGGTTTTCGCTCTTACGAGCGATCTTGTCGACCTCGTCGATGTAGATGATGCCGGTCTCGGCCTTCTTGACGTCGTAGTCAGCCGCCTGAATCAGCTTGAGCAGGATGTTTTCGACGTCCTCGCCGACATAGCCGGCCTCGGTCAGCGCCGTCGCATCGGCCAACGCGAAGGGCACGTTGAGCATGCGGGCGAGGGTCTGGGCCAGGTAGGTCTTCCCGCAGCCGGTGGGGCCGATGAGCAGGATGTTCGACTTGGCCAGGTCGACGACGTCTTCGCCCTTCTTGGCGACCCCCTCGCCGGCCTGGATGCGCTTGTAGTGGTTGTAGACCGCGACCGCGAGTGCCTTCTTGGCGATGTCCTGACCCACGACGTACTGCCCGAGGAACTCAAAGATCTCGCGCGGCTTGGGCAACTCGTCGAGACCGAGCTCCGAGGTCTCGGCGAGCTCCTCTTCGATGATCTCGTTGCACAGGTCGATGCACTCGTCGCAGATGTAGACACCCGGGCCCGCGATGAGCTTCTTCACCTGCTTCTGGCTCTTGCCGCAGAAGGAGCACTTGACCAGGTCGCTGCTTTCACCCATGCGCGCCACGTGCTACCTCCGCCTCCCGACCACCTTGTGGGGTCACGTCCTGGCAGACGCTACCCGTTGGGAACTGCTGGTGCTCTCCATTAGACGCGCCCAGACGATCCGCGTCGCGCTTGTCCGCTGAAGGCGGACAGCCGTCGACGCGGATCGGGTCACTTCGTCAATGACGCCTTGCGCGAGGCGAGGACCTCGTCGATGAGTCCGTAGGCCTTTGCTTCATCGGCCGAGAAGATCTTGTCTCGCTCGATGTCCTCCTGCACCAGAGCCGAGGATCGACCCGAGTGTTTGGCCAGGGTGTCTTCGAGCCAGGTGCGCATCCGAAGCACCTCGTTGGCCTGGATCTCGATGTCGGATGCCTGGCCGTATTCACCCCCGGCGAGTGCGGGCTGGTGGATGAGAATGCGGGCGTTGGGCAGGGCGAAGCGTTTGCCCGGCGCCCCAGCGGCCAGGAGCACGGCGGCTGCCGACGCGGCCTGACCGATGACGAAGGTCTGGATGTCGGGGCGGATGTATTGCATCGTGTCGTAGATGGCCGTCATAGCGGTGAACGCTCCACCCGGGGAGTTGATGTACATGAGGATGTCGCGGTCGGGGTCCTGGCTCTCCAGGACGATGAGCTGCGCGATGATGTCATCGGCCGAGGCGTCGTCGACCTGGACCCCGAGGAAAATGATCCGGTCTTCGAACATCTTGGTGTAGGGGTCAAGCCGCTTCATCCCGTAGGACGTGCGCTCCTCGAACTGGGGCAGAATGTAACGCCCGGTCGGCTGCATGCTCATGAGTGTTCTCTCTCGTCGTCTCGGGCGTCAGTCGCCGGTCACGGGGTTACTGGAGCGTGGGCCGGCACTGGTGGCCCGCTCGACGACGTGGTCGACGAACCCATACGCCTTGGCAGCCTCTGCCGTGAACCAGCGGTCGCGGTCGGAATCCTTCTCGATCTGCGCCAGCGGTTGCCCGGTGTGTTGCGCGATGAGCTCGGCCATCTGCTTCTTGATGTGCAGCATCTGCTCCGCCTGGATCTTGATGTCCGAGGCGGTGCCGCCGATGCCGCCGGACGGCTGGTGCATCATCACGCGGGCGTGCGGCGTGGCATACCTCTTGCCCGGTGTGCCCGCCGAGAGCAGGAACTGACCCATCGACGCGGCCATCCCCATCGCGACCGTCGCGACATCGTTGGGCACCCATTGCATGGTGTCGAAGATCGCCATCCCCGCGGTCACCGACCCCCCAGGGGAGTTGATGTAGAGCCAGATGTCCTTCTCGGCGTCTTCGGCGGCCAGTAGCAGCATCTGGGCGCAGATCGCGTTGGCGTTCTCGTCGCGAACCTCCGAGCCGAGGAAGATGATGCGTTCCTTGAGCAGCCGGTTGTAGATGTGGTCGTCGAGGCTGCCGGGCATCGGCGCTCCGGCCATCCGGGGGGTGTGGCTCACCAGTGACTCCATGCGTCGGTTGGCGCGGGACGGCTCGCCCGCTCATCCGACCTTAACGTTCGCGACAGTGCCGACAATCCCACCCCTGGGCATGTTCGCCCTGAGCGCACATCCCACCTACGTTGGTATGCCGTGGCTCGGCTCTCGTCCGTCTGAGCTGCCCCGGCGCCGATCAAGGACCGTCAGCCGGTGCCGCCGACGTCGACCTGATAGGCCTCGAAGATCAGGTCGCCACCGCGTTGGCGGTGGTGGGCGAGTCGACGCAGCAGCTCCGCGATGTGCCGCGGCGCCGCGGCGACGTCGACGGCCCCGGGCTCACGCAGCAACTCGATGAGGTCGTCGGCGATGGCGACCAGCTCGGGGTGCTCGCCCTGAAGGGTGCGTAGCGGGCGGGCCAGGCGAGCGGCCTCTTCGCGGACCCCTTGATAGAGCCCTCCTGGACCCTCGGTCACGGCGATGTGCTGACCGAGGTCGTGGCGCACTTGCGTGGCGGCGTCCCGGGCTCGATTGAGCCAGTGCGCTTCGTCGTCGCCGCTTTCGTCCAGCACGCCCTGCAGGGCGGCCATCGACTCCCCCAGCTCGGACCGCTTGAGCTTGACCTGCTTGAGGTATTCCGCGATGTCGGCGTCCAAGGTGACCTCCTAGTCGGGCCGAGCTGTATTCTCTCGGGAAACCAGCCCGGATGGGGCCCAAGCTGACGATTGTTCGCCCAACGGCATCGACCTGTTCAACGGGTTGACCGTGGCACCAGAGCGCGACTGCCGAGGGTCGGCAGCATTCCCTTCATCCCGAGGATCGAGCGGGTTCCTCGTGTCAGTAGATGAAGAGCCGCAGCCAGTCGCGGTTGTGTGCGTGGACGAGCACGAGAAAGAGCACGAAGTCGAAAAGCAGGTGCACACACACGATGTAGGTCAGCGAACGGGTCACCTTGAAGATCCATCCCTGCACGAGGGCAAAGGGAAAGATCAGCAGGGGGCCCCAGGCGTGGAACCCAAGCTCCCAGAGGAACGAGGTGAACAGCACCGCCTGGACGACGTTCGCCTGCCAGTCGACGAGGTGGCGGCGCAGGAGCGCAAAGCAGGTGCAGATGAAGAAGAGCTCGTCCCAGATGCCGAGCGCGTTCGTCCCGGCGAACAGTCGGGCGATGGTGCTCGGGTCAGAGGCAGCGGGCCAGTTGAGGTAGACGCCGGAGTCGATCATGTAGACGGGCAGGATCGCCCAGCCGAGCACCACCACGGCGACGAGGTACCACCTCTCGTGGGCGGTCCAGCTATGCCCCGCCATGATGGGGAACCGGATGGCATGATCCCCGTAAACCAGCCGCGAGACGAGGTAGGGGACCAGCACGGCGACCGCCAGAGCCGCGCCCATCACGAGCATGTGGTCCCACGAGATGTCGGTGTTGATGGGCACGAGGCTGATTGCGACGAGCCCGAAGGCCATGAGCAGCATGTCCCGCGCGAACCCCCGCTCGACGAAGGCCGCGACCACCAGTGCCGACGCGAGCGTGACGTAGCCACCGGGCCGCCAGTGGACTCCGAAGAGCAACAGACCCGACACAGCCAGCAGGGCCGCGGGCACGACGTTTCGGCTCACCGCAGTGCGCTCGGCCGTCGAAGCCAGCTGCTTCGCCACGGCCCGACCCTAGCCAGCAACAAGGGCTCCTGGCTAGCCAGCTGGGCTGAGAGGGAGTGTGCGCCAAACGATCGGGACCGCACTCTCACGGAACTCTGGCGACCGTGGTGGCATTGCGTTGGGGCGCGGTGGGAGGCTTGCGACATGGGTGAACGCCGGTATGACGTCAAGCCCCTCAACGAGGCGACGTGGCCGGCCTTCGCAGCCCTGGTGGAGGCCAACAACGGGATCTTCGGTGGCTGCTGGTGTGTGGGCTTCCATCCGGATGGTTGTGGCCCGACGGCGTCGGTCAACCGAGAGCGAAAGCTGCAGCGAGTGCTTGCCGGTACAACGCACGCGGCCCTCGTTCTCGACGGCAACGTGTGCGTCGGATGGTGCCAGTTCGGCGGCCCCGAGGAGCTCCCCCGGATCAAGAACCGGGCGGCCTACGAGAAGGGGGTCTCCCAGCTCCCGGATTGGCGGATCGCGTGCTGCTTCGTCGGCAAGGGGCACCGACGCCGAGGCGCGGCTGCGGCCGGCCTGACCGGTGCCCTAGCTCTCATTGCCGAGCTCGGTGGCGGCAGGGTCGAGGGATACCCGGAAGACGCCGCCGCGGTCCCCGCAGGATTCCTGTACCACGGTGCGCTCTCCACCTACGAGCAGATGGGCTTTATGCGCGACCGCAAGATCGGAAAGCACCGCTGGGTGGTCTCGAAGCACGTCGCTCCCGCCTAGACAACCCGGGCGGGAGCTCGGCCACGTCAAGCCGGAGCTCTCACGCCTCCTTGTTGGTGTGCGCGTAGAGGTCTCTCAGCAGGGACACCTCGGCGAGGTGGTGGATCAACTCCCGGTGGATGTGCAGCACGAGAGTGGCCATCGTCGCGTCGGCAAAGTGACCTTCAGCAGGGCCGCACGGCCGCTGGAGTTCCTCGTCGCCCAACCCCCGGACACCGTCGAGCCACGTGGTGGCCTCGCCCTCCAACTGCCCCATCGCCTCATCAGCCGCGGCGGCATACGAGAAGCTGGCATAGTCGACCGGATCGCGGCCGAAGTGGGCCGCGTTCCGCGTTCCCAGGACACCGACGATCACGTGGCCAAGCCTCCAGGCGATCGTCGTGAAGGGCCGCGGAGTCGGCTCCGGATACTCCCAGTCGATCAGCACGTCACCGGCGCCGGCTGCCATCGAGGTGACGGCGTTGCCGCGCGGATGCACGCTCCAAGAGCCCGCGACCGGCTCCCAGAGCTACTCCTGGTCGGTCAGTCCCGCCAGACGCGGGCGAAGCTGATGCTCCCAGTGCCACTCAAATTGCTCACGCAGGACCTGGTTCCACGCTGTCATCCCTGACCTTACCAACCGGCGACATTCACAGAGCACTTACGAGCTCATCGCCGAACGGCTGTGCTGGTCAGGAATCGCGGCCCGTCTCGCCGTTCTCGTCGTGGTCGTGGTCGTGGTCGTCGTGCTCGTGCTCGTGCTCGTGCCCGTTGTGGTCGTGCTCAGGCTGCGCCGACTCACGGCTGAGCGCTTCGAGGTCGATCGGGTTGCCCGCAGTGTCGGTCACCGTCGCCCTTTCGAGGACCACCGCCAGGGCCTTGCGCCGACCGACCTCGCCGATCATGGCCGGGATCTGCCCTTGAGCATCGATGGACTGGGCAAACTGGTTGGGGTCCATCCCATATTGCTGGGCCGACATGAGCAGATACTCGATGAGCTCGGGCTGCTCGACCTTGACCCCTTCGGCTTCGACGATCGCATCGAGCAGGAACTGGGTGGCCAGGCCCTTGCGGGTCTCGGCCTGCACCTCAGCGCGGTGCTCCGCGTCCTCAAGCCGGCCCTCGCCCTCGAGGTGCTGGTGCACTTCCTGCTCGACGATCGCCTCCGGCACGGGGATTTCGACGGCCTCAAGCAACGCCGCCATCACCTTGTCGCGGGCCTGCAGCCCCTGGCCATAGCGCTTGCCACGCTCGGCTTCCTTTCGCAGATCGACTTTGAGCTCGTCGAGGGTGTCGAACTCCGAGGCGAGCTGCGCGAAGTCGTCGTCCAGGGCCGGCAGCTCGCGCTCCTTGACCGACTGGACGACGACCGTGCATTCGGCGCTCAGCCCGGCGTGCTCGCCACCGGCCAACGGTGCGGAGAAGGTCGTCGTGTCGCCAGCGCTCAGCCCGGTGATCGCCTCGTCCATGCCCTCGAGCATGTTGGCCGAGCCCACCTCGTAGGACACCCCGGAGACCGTGTCGATCTCGGCGCCGTCGATCTGCGCGGTGAGGTCGATGGAGACGAAGTCGCCGGCTGTCGCGGCCCGCTCGACGCCCTTGAGAGTGCCGAAACGCTGCCGCAGCGTGGTGAGCCGCTCCTCGATGTCGGCGTCGTCGACCTCGATGGCGTCGACCTCGACGGCGATCCCGGAGTAGTCGGGCAGGTGGATGTCGGGGCGCTTGTCGACTTCGGCGGTGAACTTCAGCATCTGGTCGTCCTCGAGCGGGACGTCGGTGACATCGACTTCAGGCTGGCCGAGCGGGCGCACCGAGTGCTCTTCGAGGGCCTGCCCATAGAATTTCGGCAGGGCGTCATTGACGGCTTCCTGCAGGACCGCACCCTTGCCCAGACGCTGGTCGATGATCCGCGCCGGCACCTTGCCGCGGCGGAACCCCGGCACCTGGATCTGGCTGCCGATCGTCTGGTAGGCCTGCTCGAGGCTCGGCTTGAGCTCCTCGTAGGGAACCTCGACGGTCAGCTTCACCCGAGTCGGGCTCAGGGTCTCGAGCGCACTCTTCACTGCGTTACTCCAGATCAACGGGGGTCGGTCAACGGGTCCGACAGGGCGGAGGCCGTCCGGCGGTGGACAATCCGGTCCATGCTAGCCGCCCGCTCCGGGCCGCACCCAATCGCGACCTGCCCTCAATAGTGGTCGGGGTAGCCGGATTCGAACCGACGGCCTTCCGCTCCCAAAGCGGACGCGCTACCAAACTGCGCCATACCCCGATCGGTGCGCGAACAGCATCCGCGATCCAACACCGAGCCCCCCAGTGCACTCCGACGGCGTGCGACGGCCAAGGTTCGCGCGATCCGGGCGGGCGGGTCTAGGCTAGCCCCCCGTGGTGGCTGGGTCACATCGCCTCTGCCGCCGCCCGCGGGCGTAGCTCAATGGTAGAGCCCCAGTCTTCCAAACTGGCTACGCGAGTTCGATTCTCGTCGCCCGCTCAGCTTCGCTCCAGCACCAGGTCGCAGACGGGCCGACCCGCCGCGAGAGCCTTCGCCTCGTAACCGGCCACCGGCCGCCACGTCGGGCGGGCCGCGTCCCGGACCACGAACCCACCGTGCGCGGCCACCACCACCCGCACGTATGCCGCGTAGTCCGGGCTATCCGTCGCCACGAGGACACGGCCTGCGGGGGTCAGGCGCATGGCCAGCAGCTCGAGGGTGTCTGGCGACACGAACCGCCGGCGATGGTGGCGGGTCTTGGGCCACGGGTCCGGGAAGAACAGGTGGACAGCATCGAGCGCGCCCTGCGGCACCCGCTCGGCGAGGAACTCGACAGCGTCGGCGAGCTCGGCGGACAGGTTGCTCAGCCCGGCTGCATCGACGGCCGCGACCATCCGCGCGACTCCGGGCGGGTGGACGTCGAGCGCGACGATGTGAGCCTCTGGTGTTGCGGCGGCATACGCCAGCGCCGCAGCCCCATGACCGCAGCCGACCTCGAGAACGACGCATTCGGGGCGCCCCGGAGCGCCCGGCGGTGCCAGGACAGCCGGCGGGACGGCATACCGGGGCAGCAGGGTGAGCAGGCGAGCGTCGGTGAGCGCCGAGCGCCGACCACGCCGGGCGTTGAAGGTCCGCACCCGGTGCTCCGAGCCGTTCACCATCGGCGTCAGCAGCGCCAGATGACGATGACGGCGCGGTCATCGGTGTCGCCGCTGGTCGCCTCAGCGCAGAGCGCCTGTGCCCCTCCGGCGAAACCGATGGGCACCCGACGCTCGGCACTGCCGAGCAACCGGTCGACGCCGCGAGCGAGGTCGCGATCGCGCGTCTCGATCACGCCGTCGGTGTAAAGCACGAGGGCATCGCCACGGCGCAGGACCCCGACGTGCCGGGGGAAGTCCGCGCCAGGGATGATGCCGAGCACCGGGCCGCCCAACGACTCGTGCACTGACCAAAGGCCGGACCCGGCCGCGAAGTGCAGCACCGCGGGGTGGCCGGCGTTACCGATCGTGAACTCACCGGTCATGAGGTCCAGTGACAGGTGCACGGCCGAGGCGAACCCCTCGGTCCACCCCTGTCGAAGCACGTAGTGGTTGGCCGACGTCATGAAGCGCTCGGGCTCGACCTGACCCAGCAGCCCCCCGATGGCCCCGGAGAAGAGCAACGACCGGGTGCCGGCCTGGCGTCCCTTCCCAGAGATGTCGATCAGCGCGACTTCGAGCCGAGACCGGTCCGGCGAAAGGGACGTCACGGCGAAATCGCCGGAGAACTTGTCGCCGTAGGCCGCCTCGATGGCCGACTCACCATGCCAGCCGGCGGGCAGGTCGGGGAAGTTGCCGAGCGCCAGCAGTCGATCTCGCAGGTCGACGAGCATGTCCTCGCCGTCGTTGCCGTGCACGCCGAGTCGCTCGCGGGACCGGCTCGAGCGGACCATGACCGCCATCGTCAGGACCAGCGCGAGCAGGGTCATCCCCTGGATGGTCGACCACCCGCGGACCATCGTGGCCGAGTACACCAGTCCGGCGGCATACGTGAGGCAGGTGAGCAGGAACCACCCGGGGGTCAGGAACAGCCCGGCGAGGACGACGAGAGGCGCGTAGAGAGCCCACGACATCTCGGCCGGCCAGCAGCTCAGCAGCCACAGGACGCCGGCGCCGGCCAGGATCAGTCCCGTTGCCCGGGCTCGCTGACGCGCACCGCGGATGCGGGCAAGCCGTCGCCCGACTCGTCGGACCAACTCACCGGCCGGTCGACCCTCGAGGCCGCGGCCCTCCCTCGATGCCTGCCCGGACGAGACGCTCACGCGGTGGGAACTGTTCCGCCGAGCTCGAAGTCGGTGATCATTGCGAGCCGGCGTTCGTGCCGCTCGTCGCCCGAGAACGCTGTGGCCAGAAAGGCGTCGGCGATGAGGCACCCAGTCGCGACGTCAGTGAACCGGGCCCCGATCGAGATCACCTGAGCGTCATTGTGCTGCCGAGCAAGCTGTGCGAGCTCGACACTGGAGGCGTAGGCCGCGCGAATGCCGGCCACCTTGTTGGCCGCTATGAGCTCACCATTGCCCGACCCGCCCAGCACGATGCCGAACGACCCGGGGCCCTCGGCGACGGCGATCGCGGCGCGCAACACACAGACCGGGTAGTCATCCAGGGCGTCGTACGTTGCCGGGCCGTGGTCGACGACCTCGTGGCCCGCCGCTTGCAGATGGCTGACGAGGGCGCGCTGCAGCTCGTATGCCGCGTGGTCACCGCCGAGATGAACGCGCATGCTGACAATGGCTTTCAGGAGAAGATCGGGCCGACGGTGCGGGTGCGCTTGAGCTCGAAGAAGCCGGGCGTGCCAGCGACGAGCAGGCACCCATCCCAGAGCCGACCGGCCGCTTCGCCGTTGGGCGCGGGACTGACGACGGGGCCGAAGAAGGCCACCCCATCGACGGAAACGACTGGGGTGCCGACGTCCTGGCCGACGAGGGTGATCCCTCGTCGGTGGCTACGTCGCAGAGCCGCGTCGTGTTTCTTCAGTGTCGCCGCCTTGGCGAGCGTCGCCGGAAGTCCGCAAGCCGCGATCGACTCGGCGATCACCTGATCGAAGTCCTGCATACCCTGCAGGTGGATACGCGTGCCCATCGCGTCGTAGAGCGGTTTGACGACGCGGTCACCGTGCTCGGCTTGAGCGGCGATGATGACGCGCACCGGTCCCCACGCCTTGGCCATGAGTTCGGCATATTGCGCGGGCAAGTCCCGACCGTCGTTGAGCACCGCAAGGCTCATGACCGACCAGGTGACCCCCACCGGCCGGACCTGCTCCACCTCCATCAGCCACCGTGAGGTCATCCACGCCCACGGGCACAGCGGGTCGAACCACATCTCGACGGGGGTCCGTCGCGGTCGCCGGGTGCCGGGCGAGGCGGCGGCTGTCGGGGTGTTCGCAGGACTCATGCGGGCATTCTGTCATCACCTCAGGTCGACCGACGGCGAGCCGCGGCGCGTGGAAGGATGGCCGGAGGATCCAGTCGGCGTCCCCGACCCGGTCCGGCGCCTTTGACTGCACGGCCCGTGCAGACTCGGCCGACCCACGAGGAGCAACGCTGTGCCCGGAACCAACCTCACCCGAGACGAGGCGGCCGTTCGCGCCGCGCTGCTGGACGTCGAGCGTTATGACGTGGTGCTCGATCTCACGACTGGGCCGAACACCTTCAGCACCACGACCACCGTGCACTTCGCGGCCCGGACCCCGGGAGCCGAGACGTGGATCGACTTCGTCGGCGACTCGGTGCAGGCGGTAACGCTCAATGGGCTGTCGCTGGACCCGGCGGCTGTCTTCGCCGACAGCCGGATCGCGCTAGCCGGGCTGGCCGCCGACAACGAGCTCGTTGTCGAGGCCACCGGCCGCTACACCAACAGCGGCGAGGGAATGCACCGCTTCGTCGACCCCGTCGACGGGGAGGTCTACCTCTACAGCCAGTTTGAGGTCCCCGACAGCCGCCGCGTCTATGCCGTCTTTGAGCAGCCCGACCTCAAGGCAACCTTCGCGTTCACGGCGACGGTGCCGGAGCACTGGGTCGTCATCTCCAACCAGCCTGCTCCGGAGCCGGTCCCGGCCAGTGAGGGCACCGCGACGTGGGCTTTCGAGCCGACGCCGCGCATCTCCTCGTACATCACCGCGCTCTGTGCCGGGCCGTACACCGTCCAATGGGATCGCGTTCAGGGCCGTGACCACGACATTCCGCTGGGCATCTTCGCCCGCCGGTCGATCACCGAACACGTGGACTACGCCGACCTCTTCGACGTCACCAAGACCGGGATCCTCTTTTTCGAGCGGGAGTTCGACGGGCCGTTCCCCTTCGCGAAGTACGACCAGATCTTCGTGCCCGAATACAACGCCGGAGCCATGGAGAACGCCGGTTGCGTGACGATCACCGACGTCTATGTCTTCCGCGGTCAGGCACCGGCACCGTTGGTGGAACGCCGAGCCCTGACGATTCTCCATGAGCTCGCGCACATGTGGTTCGGCGATCTGGTGACGATGAAGTGGTGGGACGACCTGTGGCTCAACGAGTCATTCGCCGAGTGGGCGTCCTCGGCCTGCCAGGCAGAGGCGACCGACTGGACCGACGCGTGGACCACGTTCCACAGTCACGAGAAGACCTGGGCCTATCAGCAGGACCAGCAGCCTGACACCCACCCGGTGTATGCCGACATGCGCGACCTGGCCGACGTCGCGGTCAACTTCGACGGAATCACCTACGCCAAGGGCGGCTCGGTCCTCAAACAACTCGTCGCCTACGTCGGCAGGGATGCCTTCACCGCTGGCCTGCGCAGCTACTTCCGCCTGCACGCATGGGGCAACACGACGATGCGGGACCTGTTCGCAGAGTTCGAATCGACCTCTGGCCGTGACCTGTCCGACTGGGCCCAACGTTGGCTGCGCACGGCTGGGCCGAGCACGCTCGCCCTGGAGGTCGAGTCAGACGTCCAGGGCATCATCACGGCAGCGGCGATGATCCAGACCGCCCCGCCCGAGCATCCGACCCTGCGCCCGCACCGGCTCAGCATCGGCCGCTATGACCTCGCCGGCGGCGTGCTGAGTTGCGTGGGGCGGACCGAGGTCGACATCGACGGTCCACGCACCGAGCTGCCTGCCCTCGTCGGTATGCCACGGCCCGACCTTCTGCTGCCCAACGACGGAGACCTCACCTACGCCCGCATCCGCCTCGACGACGGCTCGTTGCAGACTGCCCTCGCGCACATCGCCGAGCTGGACGACAGCCTGGCCCGCAGCCTTATCCTTGGCTCGCTGTGGGAGCTCGTGCGTGATGGCCACCTCGCGCCTGCGCCGTTCGTCGAGGTCCTGCTGCGGATCATTCCGGTAGAAGAGCACTCGGTGGTCTTGCGGACGATCCTGCAGACCACCAAGCAGATCCCGTCGATGCTGCTGGCGAGCCTGCGGTGGTTCCTGCCTGAGGCGCAGCGTCCGCCCATGCGCGCCCGGGCGGTCGAGGTGATCCGCACGGCGCTTGAGGCCGCTGTACCGGGCAGCGACAAGCAGCAGCAACTCGTCATCGCGTATGCCGCGCTGGCTACCGAGCCGGCTGACCTGGCCCGGCTGCGCGGCATCCTCGACGGGTCAGTCATCGAACCGGGGCTGAGCGTCGACCAGGACTTGAGGTGGTCGGTGCTCACCCAACTGTCCGCCGCCGGCGGCGTGAGCGCCGTCGACATCGCGGCCGAGCTCATCCGAGACCCATCTGCGGCAGGTCGGGAGCTGGCGTTGCAGGCCCGCGGGGCCATGCCCGCCCCGGAGGCCAAGCAGGAGGCCTGGGCCATGGCGATTGATAGCGACACCCAGACCAACGCAGCCATGGAACACCTGGGCCAGGGCTTCCGCCGCTGCGACGACCCCCAAGTGCTGCGCCCCTTCGTCGAGCGCTATCACGACATGCTGCTGCCGGTCTTCAACTCCCGGTCCTATGCGATCGCCGAACGGTGCGTGAAGTACTTCTACCCGCTCGACATCGCCGACGCCGCGCTGCGCGACCACACGCGGCGTTGGCTCCTCGAGCACGAGGATGCCCCTGCGGGCCTGCGCCGGTTGGTCATCGAGCAACTCGGCTATGTCGAGACCGCAGTCGCGGCCCAAGAGGTTCAGCAGGGTCTGGCAGCAGCCACGGGGGCCGGCGCCCCGTGACGGCATACGTCGCGGATGCCCTGGCCCGACCGCCGGGCACAGTGGTGACCCAGATCGATTGGACGGTAGCCCTGGACCGGCTGATCGGCACTCCCCTGCAGATCCTCGCGATCGTGGTGGCCGCCGTCATCGGGCGGTGGCTGCTGAAGCGGGTCATCAAGACGGTCGTTCGTCGAGCCAGCGAACGGCAGGCGCAACGCGTCGTCGTCTTACCCGGGCGGGCCGGGCGGATTCTCGCTGACGCCAGCGGGCTTGCTCACGAGCGCTACGTCCTGCGAACTCAGACCGTCGGAGCGTTGCTCGCCAGCACCGTCACCATCGTCATCGCGACTCTCGCCACGCTCACCGTCATGGCCACCGTCGGAGTCCCCCTGGGACCGCTGCTCGCGTCGGCCGGCGTCGGTGGCGTCGCCCTGGGGTTCGGCGCCCAGAGCCTGGTGCGGGACTTCATCTCCGGAGTGTTCATGATCGTCGAAGACCAATATGGCGTCGGCGACACCATCAACACCGGCGAGGTGAGCGGAGTCGTCGAGGACGTGAGCCTGCGGGTCACGCGGCTGCGGGACAGCAACGGGGTCATCTGGTATGTGCGCAACGGCGAGATCCTGCGGTTGGGCAACCAGTCGCAGGGCTGGTCGACGGCCGCGGTGCTCGTGCCGCTGCCGCTGGACACCGATATCGCTGCCGTGAGCGAGATCCTGCGCGAGGCCCTGTCCGGTCTGCCCGACCGCGACGACCGGGTCATCGACGAGGCGACCGTCGCGACCGAGTCGCTGTCCGCGGGAGCGGTGACCGTCCGCGTCGCGGCGAGGTGCGTCCCCACCGCGAGCCTCGAGGTGCAGCGCGACCTGCTGGCTCACGTCAAGGCGGCCCTCGACGGCGCGGGCGTCGCCCTCAGCGCACCCGCCCCGGGCGGGCTGGCAGCGGGGGGCCGCACCTCATGAACGAGCCGACGACGCAGGCCACCGCGTACGAGCAGATGGGCGGGCACGACACCTTTGTCCGGCTGGTCCGAGGCTTCTACGCGCGGGTGGCCCTGGACCCGGCGCTGCGGGCTCTCTATCCCGAGGAGGACCTCGGGCCGGCCGAGATCCGGCTGCGGATGTTCCTCGAGCAGTACTGGGGCGGCCCGAACACCTACTCGCAGCAGCGCGGTCATCCACGGCTGCGGATGCGGCACGCGCCGTATGCCGTCACCCCCCAGCAGCGCGACCGCTGGCTGCGGCACATGCTCGCCTCGGTGGCCGACGTCGGACTCGACGGCGAGCAGGAGGCGACGCTCGTCGACTACCTCGCCCGCGCCGCAGACATGCTGGTGAACGCCCCCGAAGAGGCCGCCGGCACCGACGGTTCCCCCCAGACCGACCAGACAGACTAGGCAGACCAGACCGACCAGACGGTCTGTGGATAACTTCTGCGCGGAGATGCGGGCCTTGCCTAACCTGCCGCCATGCAGCTGCGAGTCGCACCCGAGGACCTCGTCGTGGCCTCCCTGCGCATGAGGGACGACGGCCCCCTCTTGCGTTCTCTGGGTGAGGTTCTTGCCGGGACCGGTGCTCGGGGGGGTTGGGCAGCATGCGACCATCCATCGCTCGCCGCCGCGCTCGTCGCTCTCGGCAACTGCGCCGGTGCCGCGCTCGGCACCCTCGCCGACGCCACCGACACGCTGGCCACCGGCCTCGGGGATGCGGGGCAGCACTACGCCGAAGCCGAGGATCGCCTCGCCGTCATGGGCCGACGGGTGATCACGTGAGCGAGCTCGACCTCGCCCTGCCGCCGCTGCACGGGTCCGCTGATGTCCTGCACGCAGTCTGCGCCGGCCTTGCCCAGGTCGCAGCTCGCCTGGACGACACCTTTGTTGCCCGCGAAGGGCGTGAGGGCCGGGGATTGGCCCGCGCGTGGGCCGGCCCTGCTTTCGAGGCTGCGCGCAGTGAAGCGGCCGTCACCGCGACGACGATTGAGCGGGTAGCCAGAGGGCTGGAACCAGCCGCCGCGGCCGTCGACACGTATGCCGCTGCGCTGGCCGACGCTCGCCGACGAGTGCTCGCACTGCGCGAGGAATGGGAGCGTGGCCGGCAAGAGCATCGGCGGGCCCGTGCGGAAGCTGTGTCCCTTGCCGAGGACCCCGTGTTGGGTGTGCTGTCGTCGCTGGCCCGGTTGAGGGCGGCCGACCTCGAGTGGCAGCGGCTTCGGAGCGAACTGCGGGGGCGGCATACGGGGGTGGCTGAGAGGCTCACCGCGAGCGGTGACCAGGCGGCCGTCGTCGTGCGCGCCTGGTTCGGCGAAGGGCCCGGCGCCGACGCCGCCGACGCCGCGGGCATGCGGGGAGCCCTGCTCGCCGAACTGCCGTTCACCGCAGGGGCATTGCAGCGCAGCGCTGCTCGCGATCTCATCGCCAACCTCATCACCCGGGCCGGGCGCCCTGTCGAGCAGTGGGGGGAGCCCGAAGGGGACCTCGTTGCCTCCCTCGGCGACGCGGTCCGCGATCCGCTGGTCGCACAGGCGCTCATGGAGCGGATGCCGCCTACCCTGCTGGCGAGCTTCGTCGCACGGTTGCGCGCCCACATCGCATCAGTGTCCGGCGAAGGGCACGGCTGGCGGACCCAGTTCGACGATGCGCTCAACACCCTCGGGGCTGCCTTTGTCACCGTGACAGCCCAGCGGCCCTGGGAGTTCCTCGATACCGCAGCCGCGGCCTGGATGCGGTCGTGGCAGCACCGATGGTTCGACCACCTGCGCCGCACCGGCCCGTCAATTGTTGGCGACAGGCTCGATGACCCGCCGTTTCGGGGATTCACTGCCCTGGGCGTCCTGCTCGATCATGCCGGGGGCTCAGTTCCTGGCGTCACCCCGGGCGTTGCCTTTGCCCGGACGGTGGGCCTGGCGATGGTGGATGCGGACCGCATCTCTGACGATTACCCGCCGCAGCCGCGGCTACCCGCGGTGCAGGGCAGCGGGGCTGAGGGGGTCGATGTGATGGCGGCTCTGCTGAGCTCGCTGCGCGGGGCGCCTGATGCTGCCAGCGCGTTGCTCCTTGGGCGGCTCGGCAACGGTCAGCTCGTCGTCCATTATCTTGCCGGGGAGCGACTCACCCGCGGCGTCGGCGGGCCGGCCCCACCCGCTGCCGAGGCTCTCGCGGCCGTGCTCGCCGTCACCGCTACGGGCTGCGACGAGCAGTCAGTCTCGATCGCCGGCGCAGCGCTCGACGGCTTCGGTCACGCCGCTGAAACGGCCGGTGGCATCCTCGGCGGCGGGGATGCGGTGTTGGCATTCGAGCAGCAACTGCAGGGTCTGCGCTACGTCATGGCCGACCTGCTGTCCGTGCACCCGGACGCGATCTGGACGACGATCAACGACCCTGTCAACGCACCGAGTTGGCTTTCGGCGCCTGGCGACGAGCAGCCATGGGCGATCCTGGGCACAGGTGGCTGGACGGTCCGCGTCCTCAACCGATCCCGGTTGGCCGCTGTGATCGGTGAGCTGGGCAAGGACCGGCTGGTCCCCGGTCTCGCCACTGCCGGGCCGCCGACGGCACCCGCGATGGCTCATCTGCTCAACTCGGTCATCGCGTCCGAAACCGCTCGCCTCGCCGAGGCGTTGTCGACCGGCGACCTCGACGAGCGTCACGCCGGCATCATCCGGCTCGGCCAGGTCACCGGGTTCGTCCTGGAAGCCGCCCGCGCGGGCGTGATCGCCGTGCAAGAGCGGGCCGATGTGTCGGCAGCCGAGCGGCAGGCTCTCGTCGACCGGATCGCTTCGTCGCTCAGCCTGCCCGCCACCCTCCGAAAGTCCATTCCCACCGCTCTCGCCGGCCGCACCCTCGATCTGGTCCGCAAGGCGGTCATCTGGGTCGGATATGGAGACACGACCGTGGGGAGTGCCGCTCGAGCCGAGTTGAATGCCGGCGCGGTGCACGCCCGACTGGAGTCGGAGCTGCGCAGCCTCGGTTGGGAGCTGGTCAGCACCTCCGGCTGGTGGGATCCCGCGGATGACCCGCTCGCCTGGGTCCAGGCCCATCCGGGGGTCTCCTTTTGCAGTGCCGACGGGCGTCCGTTGCCGCTGGCGTCGATGACGGCTGAGCAGCGGGAGCGTTTCCTGACCTGGTCGCAGGACGTGCCGGCATTCACCACCGTCCCGAGCGCGATCGTCGCCGAGGTCCAAGAGGGTGCCCGAGCAGTCAGGACAGCGATTGCCGCACGCTGAGCACTTCGCTCGCGTCGAACCACAGCAAGTGGGCGTCGTCGGTGCCGCCGGGCTGTTCATCGACATGGAAGGACGCGACAGCTCGCAGCGCAACCGTTGTGTCGAGCCTCACCAACGCCGGGGTCTGTCCTTCGGGGCGGGCCGGCTCGCTCACCGAAGCGGGGGGCACGTCCACCGAGGCGATGACCCGTCGGGCGGTCGAGTCGGCGCCACGGGCTCGCCCGGCAGCGGCGGCCGCTTCGAGGAACGCGGCATACTCCAGTGACTCGACATCTGCCCCCGGGTGAGTGCTGGCCAGACGCTCGGTGACAGCGAAGGCGGCGGAGGGCTCGATGGCATTCCCGGCGGCCAGGGCCTGGACGTCCGCGCTGCTCAGTGGCAGGTAGGTGCGCACGCGGGTCATCCGAAGGTGTCTCCCCCGTCGGCGAGCTCGGCCAACGAGTCGGCGATGGCCTGCCCGAGCACCTCGACGTCAGGCATGGCGTCGCGGTCTGCGTTGAGGCCGTAATAGACGCCGCCGTCGTACGAGGTCAACCCGATCGCGAGGGCCTGTCCCTTGGCCAGCGGGATCACCGGATACGTCGACAGCAGGCGTGCGTCACCGGCATACAGCGGGGTCTGCGGACCGGGCACGTTCGTGACGATGAGGTTGAACAGACGCTTGGACAGGTCGCTGCCCAGCCGCGCCCCCATCGAGTGCAGCGTCGGGGGCGCGAACCCGGCGAGGCCCGCCAGGCGATCGGCGCCGACCGCCTGGCCTCCCGCGATCTGTTGCCGCATGAGGAAGGCGATCTGGTGCAGGCGCATGAGCGCGGCCGGTTCCCCCACCGGAAGGTCGACCAGGCAGGCGGCCAGCCGCGCGGTGCCCTGGCCGGTCGGGTTGTCGACGCTCACCGGCACCAGCGCACGGACGACGGTGCCTCCGTGAACGGCCGATCCCCGAGTGAGAAGCCAGGCGCGAAGGGCGCCGGCGATCGATGCGAGGACGATGTCGTTGACGGACACGTCGTCGGCTCGGGGTCCGCGGGCCAGGCGCTGACGCACGTCGCGGTAGGCGGCAAGGTCGGTGCCGACCATGACGAAACGCCGCGCCTGCCCGACATGGGCATTGAGTGGCGACGCTGGAGCGGGCCGGGCCGCACCCTTGGCCACCGTGGAGGCGAGCGAACCCAGTCCCGAGAGCATGCGCCCGCTGAGGTCGAGCATCTCTTGGGTGCCGCCCCGGACCGCCCCGAGCATGGCCCGCGGCCCCTTGATCGAGTCGACGAGTGCGGAGGTGACCAGCCCGAGGTCGCTCGGTCCCCGTTGCGGCCGCCAGAGATCGAGGCTGGGCTGCTCCCACCCGGGGGTGTCGGACATCAGGACGTGCCCGAGGTCGAGGGAGTTGATGCCGTCGACAAGTGCGTGATGGGTCTTGGTGATGATGGCGAAACGGCCATGCTCAAGGCCCTCGACGAGGTAGACCTCCCACAGCGGGCGGTTGCGGTCGAGTGGTCGCGGTTGGATTCGGGCGACGAAGTCCTCGAGCTGGGCGTCGGTGCCCGGCTTGGGCAGCGCCGACCGGCGGACGTGATACGCCAGGTCGAAGGCCTCGTCGTCGACCCAGACCGGGTTGGCCAGATGCCCGGGCACCGAGCGGACTCGCTGCCGGTAGCGGGGCAGGTGAGCGATCCGCTGGGCGAGCAGGGTCAGCAGCCGGTCATGATCCACCCTGCCACCCGGCGGATCGAAGACCATGACCGAGCCGACGTGCATGACAGTCGACACGTCCTCCATATAGAGGAACGAGGCGTCCATCGAGGTCAAGCGGTCGGCCACGCCCGTCATCCTGTCAGATGTCCGTGACCGGACGGTTCGCGTCGACTGCTGCCCGGTCACAATGGCCGACGGCCGACAGCGCCGCTCAGGTGCGTGACCGGCGCTGCCACCAGCCGGTATGCCGTCCCCGCAGCCATGCTCGCGGGGCGGTGTCGGGAGGCACTGGCGGGCTCGACCTCGCGACCGGGCGCATGCTGGCCTCGCCGGCCCCAGACTCTGCGACAGGCTCGCCCGCGGTCGGGGCAGAGTCGGCGAGCCGCCGAGCGAGGTCGGCGATGGCGCGCCGAGCCGGCGAGGCCGGGACCGCCTCGATCAGGGTTCGCCCCGCGAGCATCGCCGCATCGACGGCGGACGGGTCGTCGGGCACGAGGTGGAGGTCGGTCACCCCGGCGAACCGGGCCAGCGCATCCGTCACCCGGCGGGCTGGCGGGCTGCCGACAGCCGAGGCCCGCAACCGGTTGACGACGACGATCGGGTGCGGAGCCCGCACCCTGCCGATCTCTTGAAGACCTCTGACCAGCCGTTGCAGCGAGACCGGGTCGCAGCCGCCCACGACAACCAGTCCATCAGCGACCTCCAGCGTCGTGAGGGTGGCCTGGTTGCGGCGAGGAGCCTGAGTGTCATAGCTGAGCTCCTCGTCGTCCTCGAGGCAGAAGCCCACATCGACGATGACATCGTCAGCCAGATGACGAGCGACGGCAAGGACCCGTTCCAGGGCCGCGCCGCGGATCTCCGGCCACCGCTCGGCCCTGGGGATGCCGGTGAGCACCCGCAGACCCGGGCACACCTCGGGGGCCAGCCGGGCGAGCACCGCAAGATCCAACGTGCCTTGGTCCCCCGCCCGGGTGGCGGCGGCGATGCCCGGCGCCTCATCCAGCACCGAGAGGGCCTGGGCGACCGACCCACCGTAGGTGTCGGCGTCGACCAACAGCACCTCGCGCCCGAGGGCAGCGAGCTCGGCGGCCAGGTTGACCGCCAGAAGCGTCCGACCAGGCGACCCGGCCGGCCCCCAGACGGCCACCACCTGACCCCGGGTCTCCCGCACCGGCAGCGGCGGCTGGGCAGCCAAAGGCGTGGGCGCGGCGGCATACGGGGCCACGTCGTCCTCGCTGGCCGGTGAGGTCGGCCTCTGTGGCCCGCCGGCCGTTGCCGCGGTGAGCACCGCCGCAACCAAGGCGTCCGACTCCAGGTCGGGCGAGATGACCGAGTGGACCCCGAGCTGCCAGAGCCGGGCCTCTCCCAGGTCATCGCCCGACTCGCCGACGCCGATGACCTCGACGCCGGACTCTCGTAGCCCCGAGACGACCGACAGGGTCAGCCCACGCAACTCGCTGGAGACCAACGCGACGCGGCCCAGGCCCGAAGCGGCGGCCGCGAGCAGATCGGCGAGATCGGCGCACCGCCGGGCAATGCGCACCTGTCCGGCTGATTCGAGAGCGCTGACGACGGGGCCGTCCCAACGGGCCGGCAGCGCGGTCAGGACCGAGGTCATCTCAGCACCAGGTCACTCAACGGCGGTCGTACAACGAGCCAGGCACCGGGACGAGAGCGAGCCGGGCCTTCGCATCACTGGCCGAGATCACGGTGGCCACCTCCGCGCTCGGCACGAGCAGCGTGACCGCGGCCGAGCTCGCCGAGACCCCGAACGAGCCAGCATCGGTGGGAATCCAGGCGATGGTGACCGCACGCAGGGCGAGGATCGCCGGAAGGAAGCGCTCCTGGGGGGTGTTGAGGTCGCGCTTGCTCACCCACAGGTCCACGACCGAGCCAGGCACGAGCCCGGCCACTGAGTCGGCGTCGACCCGCACGGTGAGCGGCTGCACAGCAATGTCGCCTGACGTCCCGACGGCACTCATCGGCACGAGCTCGCCCGCTCGCACCTCGCGGACGGCGAACGCGTCGGGTGGCAGCGGGGTGGCCGCCGAGAGATACGTCGCGAGAGCATCGTCGAGCAGGACGTCGACCCGCTGCAGATTTGCGTCGGACAGCCGGTCGCCGGCTTTGAGGGCAACCGACGCGGCATACCGTGGCACCCGGTCATCGGCGCCAGCGACGGCTTTGGCCCCGAGCACGGTGGCGAGCAGGACAAGCAAGGTGCCGACGAGCAGCCTGCTGTCCCGCCAGGACGGTCGCTGCAGGCGGGCCGCCTGCGGACGTTCCCGCGTGTCTCCCCCTGAGATGCTCACCCCGCCATCATGGCCGAGCCACGCCGGGCCTGCCACCGCTGGCAAGCTCCCTGTGGACAAGAGTGCTGACCTGTGGATGACGACCGCCATGTGGCGCGCCACCGCCCTAGACTCACCCCCATGCCGCCGCGCTTCCTCCAGCTCGCCGACGTCGCCGAGGTGCTCAACATCTCTGCAGCCCAGGCGTATGCGCTCGTTCGCTCCGGCGATCTCCCGGCGATCAAGGTGGGGGGCAGGGGCCAATGGCGGGTGGAGAGCGAGCAATTGGAGACGTACATCCAGCGGATGTATGCCGTGACCCGCGAGTTCGTCCAGAGCCATCCACTTGGTGGAGCTGAGGCTGGCGATGGAGTCGAGGAGCCCGAGGCGACCCTCGAGCGTCGCTGATCGTCGGGGACGTCAGCCTCGCAGCACGCCACCGACTGCCGCGAACGGAATGGTGCTCACAGCCCGGACATGCTGGGGCCGGCGCGGCAGTTCCAATGGATGCTCGGCAAGGTCGAGGGCGTCCTGCCCGACCGCGTCGATCGTGCCGGTGACCCGCTGACCGTCGATGTCGACCAACGTGACCGGGGCACGGTCACGGCTGACGGCCCGCAGCGCCGCGCCGAAGGTGAACCCCTTGACCACCGCACCGGAAGGCGCGAGCCGCCCGTCGAGCCCGGCGATAGCTCGCAGCGCAGCGAAGGGCGCAAGCACCCTGCCCTCGCCCCTGGGCGCGAGTAGCACCCAATCGGCGCCGACGTCGATGACGGCACCGCTGATGACGCCGAGACCGGCCACCCGCACGGTGACCTGCCCGGTATGCCGCGCAGCGGCGAGTCGTTCTTGCAGCCCAAGCTGGGCGCGCTCGCGACGGGTGCGATCGGCGACCTCAGCGGCCAGCTCGAGGGATTCCTCGGCGGTCAGCCGGGCCTGGAGATCGTCGAATAGCAGTTCCCAGCGCACGATCGCCATTCTGGACCACCGATCTGCGGCGGCGCCAAGCCGGCTCGCGTGGGTGATGACGCGGCTGACCGGCCCGGCCGGGGGTGATGACGCAGTTGACCGGCCCGGCCGGGGGTGATGACGCAGTTGACCGGCCCGGCCGGGGGTGATGATGCCGCTGATGACGCATCAGGTGCTGCCCCAACAACACCCCACGCGTCATCAGCGGATCGTCCAAGCCCGGCACGCGCCACGGGGGTTGAACGTTCTGCACGCCGATCCCGAGGACCGCACACTCCGGGCCGGCGCACCGAGCATCCGACGATCCGAGCTCACTCTTGACACGACTCCAATCGTAGGTAAACATAGGCAAACGAACGTATACGAGCCTTAAAAGGGGGAAGCCATGCGATCGACAACGATCGAAACGAGGACGATCCGCGGCCTCGTTTCAGGGAGCGTGGTCGTGTTCGCCTGCGCGACCATCGCCACGGGCCTCGGAAGGATCGCTCTGCGTGGGTGGTCGTCGGCATCGGCCGCGTCCTGGGCAGGCGCAGACCCGACGGAGCTCCTCATCGGACTGTGCGCCATCCTCGGAGCGGCCATTGCTGGCTGGTTGGGGCTGGCTACCACCGTGTCTGCCTTAGCGGCCGTGCCGGGCGCCGTGGGGCGACTGGGTGACCTCTGCGCCCGCCAGATCGCTCCAGCCGCACTTCGCCGGTGGGTAGCCGTGCTCGTGGGCAGCGCCGTGGCCGCAGCCGCGGTGCCTGGGACAGCGGCGGCCGTGGTCGGAGGCGGAGTGCACGCGGTCGTCGCGCCGACGGGCGACACCTCGCCCGATCCGGCCTTCCGGCCCGTTGGCCCAGCACCGAGCTTCGCCCCGCCAACCTCCTCCACAGCGCCAGCGCAAGCGACATTGCCAGAGCCAGCGCCAGCGACAGTGCCCAGCATGTCGGCGCCACGGCCCACCACGACTGTCGCGGTGACCGTGCCGGTGCCCGACCCGGGCTTCGTTGCGGTCCCCCCGCCCGCCGCAGCCGCCACCCCCGCGGACATGACGCCCCTGGAGCGGGTGCCGCGAGCCACCATCGGGCCGGGGACGCCCGAGCCCGCCCACGTCGTGCGCCGGGGTGACACCCTGTGGGATATCGCCGCTGCGCACCTCGGGAGCGGCGCAACGCGTGCGGCGATCGCCGAAGCATGGCCTCGGTGGTATGCCGCCAACCGCACCGTCATCGGCCCAGATCCAGGACACATCGAGCCGGGCCAGCGCCTGATCTCGCCCTCGGCGACCCGATGAGCGACATCATGAGCGGCTCGGTCGGCGACCCGATGACACCAAGGCCGGCAACGGCACGTCGGCTGCGGGTGCTGCCGGTGCCCGAGACCCGCCCCCCGATCCTGCCGCCCGACGAGGTCTTCGCGCGCCTCGACGCGTCGGTGATCCAGGACAGCCTCGCCCTCGATTTCGCGACCGACCAGGACGCGGTGTTCTCTCGTCAGTTCACCGCCCGGCGAGACCTGCCCGACCCTAGGCCCTTGGTCGAGCGGCTCGCCCAAGCGGTGGTCGAGGTCACCGACGGGCTACGTCCGCCCACCCAACTCGTACGGTGGACCACCCCGCAGGTGTATGCCGTCCTCAGCCGCCGTGCCGGCATCGCCGGACGCCGACCGCCCCGGCAACAACGACCCGCCGTCGTGCGCCGGGTGCGAGTTCAGGAGCCTCGCGACGGCGTCGTCGAAGCCTGTGCGGTCGTGGTCCACCACGACCGGGTGCGCGCCCTCGCTATGCGCCTCATCGGCCTGGACCAGCGCTGGATCGTGACCGACCTGCACATCGTCTGACCGCACCTGATCGCACGCCAGCTGGACGTCCCGGCGGTCGGGCTTTCGACGATCAGCGAGTGGTGAAGCTACTTGCCCCGGCGACGGGCCTTCTTCGACGACCGGCGAGCGGTCGTGCGGCGATAGCCACCGGAGTCGGGCGTAGTAGTCCCGGCACTGTCGACGTCGCGTTCCTCACGTTCCCCGCCCTCGCCGGGAGCTGAATAGTGCAGCCGGGACGGCGCAGGCGCCTCGAGGCCCTTGGCCGTGAGCAGTGGTGCCCCGGCACCACTGGACCGGACGAAAACGCTGCCGGCCACCGGGTCCGGCTCCAGATCCTGCTCCGGCATCCCTGGCTCGGAGCGCTGGGCGGCGTCTGTCGGTCCCGCGCTCTCGCCGGGGGCGTCCTGAGGAGAGTCAGCCTGGGCGTCATGAGTGCCACCGCGGTGGGCCAGCCCCTTGACGAGCTCACTCACCCGCACGGGTCGTGGCACCGGCGCAGGCTCGGGCTCGGTGACCTGGACCTCGATGTTGTACAGATAGCCGACCGACTCTTCCTTGATGCCCTCCATCATTGCCTCGAAGAGCTGGTAGCCCTCGCGCTGGTATTCCACGAGCGGATCACGCTGAGCCATCGCGCGCAGCCCGATGCCCTCTTGCAGATAGTCCATCTCATACAGGTGCTCGCGCCATTTGCGGTCCAGGACCGACATCACGACCCGACGCTCCAGCTCGCGCATACCCTCCGTCCCCAACTGCTGCTCACGCAGGTCATAGGCATGGTGGGCGTCGTTGCTCAGCTCTTCAAGGAGGATCTCCGCCGTGATCGAGGCGTGGCCACCCGCACGGTCGGCCACGTCCTCGACGGCGATCGACACCGGGAAGAGGGTCCGCATCGCCGTCCAGAGCTGCTCGAGATCCCAGTCTTCCGCGAAACCCTCCGAGGTCGCCGACGTGACGTAGGCCGCGACCACGTCGTTGACGAAGTGGCGGATCTGTTCCTGCATATCCGCGCCCTCGAGCACTTGGCGCCGCTCGGCATAGATGACCTGGCGCTGCCGGTTGAGCACGTCGTCGTACTTGAGGACGTTCTTGCGGATCTCGTAGTTGCGGGCCTCGACCTGGCTCTGAGCGCTGGCGATCGACCGCGAGACCATCTTCGACTCGATGGGGACGTCGTCCTCCATGCGGGCCGTCTGCATGAACCGGTCGACCATCGCCGCGTTGAACAACCGCATGAGGTCGTCTTCCAACGACAGGTAGAAGCGCGACTCTCCCGGGTCGCCTTGACGACCCGAGCGTCCGCGCAACTGGTTGTCGATACGCCGCGATTCGTGCCGCTCGGTGCCCAGGACATACAGCCCGCCGAGTGCCTTGACCTCGTCGTGCTCCTTGGCCACGGCCGCTTCGGCCGCCGCCAGCGCGTCGTCCCAGGCAGCCTCGTAGTCACCCGGAGTCTCCCCCGGGTCCAGCCCGCGGCGCTTGAGCTCCTGCACGGCCCGGAACTCCGAGTTGCCGCCGAGCATGATGTCGGTGCCGCGGCCGGCCATGTTCGTGGCCACCGTTACTGAGCCGAGTCGCCCGGCCTCGGCAATGATCGACGCCTCTCGAGCGTGTTGTTTAGCGTTGAGCACCTCATGCTTGACCCCGCGTCGACGAAGCAGTGACGACAGGTGCTCGCTCTTCTCGACCGACACCGTGCCGACGAGCACCGGCTGTCCCTCGCGATGGCGTTCGGCGATGTCCTGGACGACGGCCTCGAACTTCGCCTCGCCGGTTCGATAGACCAGGTCGGCTTGGTCAGCTCGGATCATCGGCATGTTGGTGGGGATCGTGATGACCCCAAGTTTGTAGATCGAGTTGAGCTCGGCCGCCTCGGTCTGGGCGGTGCCGGTCATCCCGGCAAGCTTGTCGTACATCCGAAAGTAGTTTTGCAGGGTGATCGTCGCGAGCGTCTGGTTTTCGTTCTTGATCTCCACCCCCTCCTTGGCTTCGATCGCCTGGTGCATACCCTCGTTGTAGCGCCGCCCCGGCAGCATTCGGCCCGTGTGCTCGTCGACGATGAGAATCTCGCCATCGATGTTGACGTAGTCCTTGTCCCGCTTGAACAGCTCCTTGGCCTTGATCGCGTTGTTGAGGAAGCCGATGAGCGGGGTGTTGACCGATTCGTAGAGGTTGTCGATCCCGAGCATGTCCTCGACCCGGGCGATGCCCGCCTCAAGCACGCCGACGGTGCGCTTCTTCTCGTCGACCTCGTAGTCGCCCTCGCCCGACTCAAGCTCACCGCGGTGCAGCTTCTGCACGATCTTGGCGAACTCGACATACCACTTGGTGGCCTGGTCTGCCGGACCGGAGATGATGAGCGGCGTGCGGGCCTCGTCGATGAGGATCGAGTCGACCTCGTCGACGATGGCGTAGTGGTGGCCGCGCTGGACGAGTTCGTCGGTGGACCAGGCCATGTTGTCGCGCAGGTAGTCGAAGCCGAACTCGTTGTTCGTGCCGTAGGTGATGTCCTTGGCATACTCGACCCGCCTCTGGTCGGGGGTCATCGAGGCAAGGATGCAACCGGTTTCCAGACCGAGCAGCCGATGGATGCGGCCCATGAGCTCGGACTGATACTCGGCGAGGTAGTCGTTGACCGTGATGACGTGCACGCCCTTGCCGGTCAACGCGTTGAGATACGACGGCAAGGTCGCCACAAGCGTCTTTCCCTCACCGGTTCGCATCTCGGCGACGTTCCCCTCGTGCAGCGCGGCGCCACCCATGAGCTGGACGTCGAAGTGCCGCTTGCCGAGGGTGCGCTTCGATGCCTCCCGGACGGCGGCGAACGCCTCCGGCAACAGATCTTCGAGGGTCGCCCCCTCCGCCAGACGGCTTCGGAAGCTGTCGGTCTCGGCTCGCAGTTCCTCGTCGGTGAGCTTCGCGAAATCGTCCTCGAGGACGTTGACCTGGTCGGCGATCCCCTCGAGCCGCTTGACGACTCGGCCCTCGCCGACACGCAGAAGCTTCTCGAACACCTTGGCCACGACTTCTCCTCCACCAGACGACAGGCCCGCTGCGGACACGCCAGGGGCCTCCGACCAGGGTAGTGCCCGTCTGTGCGAGATGCCTCCCCAACGCCGGTGGGCGCCTGGCGGGTTCCCCCGCCGCGGCATACCGGATTGCGCCTCACACGGAGAGGGAGGCGCGGGCGGCCTTCAGCACCTTCTCGATGAAGGTGATTCCCGCCGCCTGGCTGGCGTGCCCGCGACTGCAGACGGCCAGACGCAGATCGGTGTCCGGGCCGGTGAGCAGGCCCGAGGTCGAGATGATCCACCGCCCGCCTTGAGAGCTGCGCGGCAGCCAGCCGTTCTTGACCGCTACTGTCTCACCGGCTGCGGCGGCGCCGCCGATCCCCCAGCGCTGGCTCGCTGCCACGGATCGCATGAGCGCGAGGATTTCGGCGCCGTGCTCGGGACGCAGCCCGCCGCCGCCGCGCGTCAACGCATCGAGGACGACGAGTCGATCAGCGGGTGTGGTCGTCGTGAGGCCCCAGGATGACGAGGACGTCGTGCCGGTCAGGCCAAGCGCACGATAGAGGGCATTCAGGCCGGCGGCCCGACCGGCGGCCCGGAAGAGACTCGTCGCCGCAGCGTTGTCGCTGTTGCGGATCATCGTCGAGGCTTGAGCCCGCTGGGTGGCCGTGAGCCCGCGTCCCCGCGCGGCCGCAGCCACGTAGGTCGCAACAAGGATGTCGACCTTGACGGTGCTGGCCATCTCGAACGGCGACCCCACCTCGACGGCGACGCGCCGACCCGTCCTGGCGTCCAGCACCCCCAGGCCGAAAGCGACGTTCTTGCCGCGAGGAATCTCAGTGAGTGCCGCGCGGAGGGCCGGTTCGGCGGCGAAAGCGGTCGCCGGCGGTGCGGGGGGCAATGGCGGGGCCGTGGGCGCGGCCGTGGGCGACGTTGGTGCAGCGCTTGGGCTTGGCGGAGCCGCGCTCGTCTGCTGCGACGCCGACGCGGGAGCCGACGCAGGAGCCGACCCGGTCGGCAGCGAAGCCACGGGTTCCGGCCCCAGCGTGCGATCGGTGATCAGTTCCACGAGCCCACCGGCCAGCGCGCCGCCAAAGAGGGCCATGGCTAGGCGGCGGCTCACTCCGGTCGCCTCGGCGCCCGACCCCGGGGATGGTCGCGTCCCGCTGCGCTCGGATCCGTCGGCCACTGCCACAGTATGCCGACCGGTCCACGCAGCCGGAAACGCGGGGGAATCGGCTTGCCGCGCTGCCTGACCGGTTGACACGCTGGCGGTATGCCGCCCCAGCCGCCGCCCGCGCGACCAGCCGACCCGCCCTATCCCGCGTGTGTGCCGATCATGTCCGACGGGGTCGTCAGGCTGCGTGCGCACCGGCCCGAGGATGCCCCGCGGATCGTCGAACAGTGCCAGAACGCCGCCAGCCAGGCGTTCCTGCCGCTGCCCTCGCCGTACCACCTTGGCGACGCACGGGACTTCCTCGACAAGGTGGCCGACGGTTGGGGCGAGGAGTGGGGGGCCCGGGAGTGGGCAATCACCGACGAATCGGACCTTTTCCTCGGCAGCGCGAATCTGCACGACCGCAGCCCCTTTCGGGCCGAGGTGGGCTTCGGCCTGCACCCCGATGCGCGCGGGCGGGGGCTCGCGAGCGCGGCGGTGCGACTGTTGGCTGACCGTGCCTTCGCCGAGGGCGCGCTCGCACTGCGATGGCGGGCACTTGCCGGCAACTGGGCCTCGAGGCGGGTCGCGTGGGATTGTGGCTTCGACGCTCCGACTACCGTGTCCGCGGCGGGGCTCGACGGGGGCGGGCACCCGATCGACGAGTGGCACGCCGTCCTGCGCCCAGGGTCGCCTCTGCGGCCACGGACCCCTGGCATCACCGCTGCCGTCGAGGGCGCACGGGTGTCTCTGCGCGACTTCCGTGACGACGACGTCCAGTGGCTGCCCTGGGACGTGGATGCCCAGGCACCGGGGTTCGTGGACCGGGAGATGCCGACTCGCGACGGCTATCGCGAGTGGCTAGCCGAGCAACGTTCCCGCGCCTGCCAGGGCGAGAGCCTCCAGTGGGCGGTTGCCGACCGCAGGACCAATGAACTGCTGGGGGCGATCGTGCTCAGCCAACTGAGCGAGCCGCGGACTGCCGGCAGGGGCCTGCTCGGGTTCTGGCTGCTGCAGCGGTGGCGCGGCCGGGACTTGATGACCGAAGCAGTGGAGTTGGCCATCGACAGCGCGTTCGCCTCGGCGACCTCGGGGCAGAGGCTGCCGATACGGGCGCTCAAGGCCTATGTCGACATCGACGACGAGGCCTCGGCTCGCGTGGTGCGAGCGGTCGGCTTCACCCAGTGCGGCCGGGAGCGCGCGGCATACGATCACGGCGCCAGCGCACCGAGCGATGCGCTGGTCTTCGAGGTGCTGGCGACCGACGACCGGGGGGCGCGCCGCCTGCGCCCGCTGGTGCCTCCGGTCATCGAGACCGAGCGGTTGCGGATGCGGCCGTGGCGGGACAGCGATCGGCCGGGGCCCGAGGACGGACCGGACGAGGCGGCGGTGCGGTGGATGCCGGCCGGAGCCCAGCCCGGACCGGGCGACTTCGACGAGTGGCTGGCTCGGCACCGACGCTCGATGGACGAGCGGGCGGCGCTGACGTGGTGCCTGGCCGACCGAGAAAGCGACCGAGCGCTCGGCTCGATGGGCGTGTTCCATCGGGGTGACGGACCCATCGATTTCGACGCCGAGATCGGCTACTGGCTCGTTCCGAGGGAGCGCGGGCGCGGCCTGGCCAGCGAGGCGTTAACGCGTGTCATCGCTCATGCCTTCGGTCCGGTGAGCCAGGGTGGGCTCGGGCTGGCGCGGGTCCATGCGGGCACCGACGACGACAACCTCGCCTCGCAGGCGGTCCTGCGCGGAGCCGGCCTGCGCGAGTGGGGTCGGGATCGGCAGGCCTGGCGGCGCAGCGACGGCACCCTCTGCGACGGTGTCTACTTCGAACTGCTCGCGACCGACGCCCGCTGAGCCGCCGTCAGCACGGTCAGCACGGTCAGCACGGTCAGCGCGCCCCGCGGGGTTTTCGCCACGCCTGGGAGGGCGTCCACCCGCCCCGGTCGCGCTGGCGTGGTCGTCACCCGCTGCCACCGGCACCCCGCAGATTGGCCGGTAGCTCGAGGGCGCCCAACCCAAGCCACTGCGCCATTCGTTGGGCCTCAGCCTCCAGCGCGGCTGCTGCCTCGGGCGGTGCGTCGGGCTCCCACGTGAGCTGCGGCATCCGCAGCACGCCAGCCTCCCGGTCGGCCTTGAGGTCACACCTCGCCACGATCGTGTCTCCGAAGATGAACGGCAGCACGTAGTAGCCGTGAATCCGTTGCGGAGCGGGCGTGTAGATCTCGATGCGAAAGCGGACCCCGAAAAGCTGCTCGGTGCGCGGGCGGTGCCAGACGAGGGAGTCGAACGGGCTCACCAACGCTGCCACGCGTAACTCGCGCGGCACCCGAGCACCCCGCTCACAACGATGCAGGTATGCCGCGTCGCGCCACCCCTGCACCCGCACGAGTTCCACGACACCGGCCTCGACGAGCCCCGCCAACGCCGGCCGCACCTGGGCTCGAGCCAACCGGAAGTAGTCGGCGATGCTCGCCTCGGTCGCCACCCCGCAGGCGCGCGCAGCGATGGCGACGAGTTCGAGCACTGCCTGGGCCTCGCTGCGGTCGGTGTCACGCCTCAGCCAAGCAGCGCGGTGCGCCGGCGGAGCCACCTGCTCGAGGGCGGCATACCGGCGTTCGAACTGAGCGGTGCGACCGGCAGAGCTCAGTTCACCTGCCCAGAAGAGGAACTCGAGGGCGACCTTGACGGCCGACCAGTTCCAGCCCCAGTCCTTGACCGTCGAGGGCCGATCGTGGGCAAGGGCGACTTCGACGTCCCGGGAGGTCATCGGCCCGTGAGCCACCACCAGCTCTCGAACTATCTCCAAGAAGGCGGGCTGCTCGGCGCGCAGTCGCTTGAGTTCGCCCCAGGACGTCCTTTCGGCGTCGCGCATCCGATGCGCCAGCAGGGGCCAGGTCCCCGGCGCGACGAGCGCCGCCTCGTGAGCCCGGTATTCCACCAGCCGCCGCGGCGGTTCGTCGCGCATCCGATCCAACACTGCCGTGTCGTAGGCGCCGAGTCGCGAGAAGAACGGCAGGTAGTGGCTGCGGGCCAGCACCGTGACACTGTCGATCTGCACGGCGCCGACTCGGTCGATGACGCGTTGCAGGTCGACTGCGGTCACCTGGGTGCGTGCGCCAGGTTGGGCGCGAGGACCGAAGCCCTGGGCGGCCAAGGCGAGGCGCCGAGCCTGCCTGAGGGTGAGGGTCCGGCCGGACGTCGAGCCAGCGCTCACCCGCCGGTGGGCGGCACGATGAGGTTCTTCCGAACGGCATACATGGCCGCCTCCATCCGGGTGTGCAGTTGCAGCTTCTCCAGAATGTTGCGGACGTGGTTCTTGACGGTGTTCTCGGAGATGAACAGCTTCTTCCCGATTTCGCGGTTGCCCAGGCCGCGGGCGACCAGCCCGAGCACCTCGATCTCGCGCTCGGTGAGCTTAGGCAAGTGGCTGCCGACGATCTCGGTTTCGCGCCGGATCATGTGGGCGAACTCGGCAAGCAGTTTGGACGCCATCGACGGCGAGATGAGTGAATCACCGCTCTGCACGGCCCGGATGCCCGCTGCGATCTCATCGCCGGGGACGTCCTTGAGGACGTACCCGTTGGCGCCGGCACGTACCGCCTCAAAGAGGTCGGACTCCTCGTCGGACATGGTGAGCATGACGATGCGCGCTGAGGGCACCCGCTCTTTGATGGCCAAACAGGCTTCGATGCCGCCGCAGCCGGGCATGCGCACGTCCATGAGCACGATGTCAGGCACGACAGCTTCGGCCCGTTCGACCGCGACCGTCCCGTTGTCGGCTTCGGCAACCACGACGATGTCACCGTCGAGCTCAAGAACGGTGCGCAAACCACGGCGGAACAGGGCATGATCGTCGGCGATCAGCACCCGGATGGGCTGATCGTGTTGGTTTCGCGGCGTCGTCGGCCACCCGGCGGTCACATCCCTATGCTCCCACGACAGGACAAGGGCAATCAGCCCGTCGGTCCGGGCTGCGCGGTGACCGGTTCGAGGTGGATAACGCCATAGGACCAGCCGCGACGGCGATAGACGACGCTGGCCCGCCCGGTGTCTGCGTCGTTGAACAAGTAGAAGTCGTGTCCGATCAACTCCATCCGGTTGACGGCCTCCCCCAAGCTCATCGGCTCGCTGGGGTGCACCTTTTCGCGCACCTCGATCGGCGAGTCGCCCACCGCGCCGAACGGCCCAGAGCCTGCGGAACTCGGCTCGGTGGTCGGCTCGGACTCGGGAATGCCCGCCTGAACCGGCACCGGGGCGGCCTCCGGCTTGGCCGAGCGCACCGCTGCTCGACGGCGCCCGTTGGCGCGGCGCAAGCGTTCGACCAGTTTCTCGATGGCCAGGTCGAGCGCGATGTATTTGTCGTCGCTCGCCGCTTCGGCGCGCACGACCGACCCCCGGTCACGGCAGGTCAACTCAACGAACTCGGAGTTTCGCGAGGTCCGCTCATGCGTGACGACGACATCCACGCGGGTGATCTTGGGGGCAACCTGGGCGACCTTGGCAAGTTTGTCGTCCAGACGTGCCCGGAACTTGTCAGAGACCTGGATGTGACGGCCGGTGACGACGATGTCCACGTGATCCTCCTTGACGATGTGCGACACGGTGGGCGGGCCGGGCAGACCCCGCAAACCTGTGCCTCACCTCCCCGGAATCGGTCTCTTCCCTCCACCGTAGCTCTCTTGGTGATCGCGGGCCAGTGGTGGGCCGCGACGCGCGGTGGCCGCGATCACGGCTGCGCCCACCACCCACGCGCCGCTCTCGCCGAGAGCGCGTCCGGCTTCGGTGAGAGTTGCACCAGTCGTGATGACGTCATCGACGAGGACGATCGGGCGCCCGCTCAGCGGACCCCGGCGGTGACGCGAGACGGCATACGCGCCAACGAGATTGGCGGCTCGCTCGGCGCTGGTGAGACCGGCTTGGTCGGCCACCCGGCGGCACGTGACGAGCACCTTCGCGACGGACGGGACCGGGTCGAACCAGCCCGCCGCGTTCCCCGCGACAACGGTGATCGGGCTCTCCCCTCTCCTGCGGACAGCTGCACGCGAGGACGGCATCGGCACGAGTACGGCGTCGGGATACACCTGCAGCCACGGACTCAGGGCGCAGGCCAGCCAGTGACCGAGCATCTCGCTGAGATCGGCCCGTCCAGCGTCCTTACGGGCGACGATCGCGGCCCGGACCGAGCCGGCATACGGTGCGGCTGCCAGCACCCGAGGCAGGCCAGGTGGGCACGGCGACGGCATCGTATGCCGCGCGGCGGCGAAACGCAGCCGACGCGCCTCGGCGGCGCAGTCCGGGCACCACCGAGCGCCAACCGTTGCGCAGCCGGCACAGTCGAGCGGAAGCACGAGATCGAGCAGATCGGCGAACGAGCTGCGGGCCCGGGCCCACCGCGACTCGGGTGGCGTCGTGGGTGTGCTATCGATCACTTCTGCACTGTCGCAGGAGCAATCCGGCAGCGTGTTAAGAGCTGCGCGGGGGTGTGGATGGCGGGACTCGCGAAGCTGGCCTGTGGAAGGCGCCGGATTCGGGAAAGCTCACCGGCCCGGCTGCACCGCGAGCTCGGTGGCCCCCTCGACCTCGCGCCATGACCCACCGACCCGAACCAGCACCCCGGCGGGCTCCGTCAGGACGACCAGCCCCCGTGGTCCGCTGGTGGAGACGAGGAATCTAGCTCCCTCGACCGGCGCGATGAGGTCACTCGCCGGGGCGGCGATCCCGATCCGGCGCAGGCCGATTCCTTGCCCGAGCTGCACGATCCACGGGCGCACGGGCTCCTGCGCACGGCCCGATCCGAGGACTGCGAGCGTGGTGTCATCGAGCCACGCGAGCTCTCCGACCCGCTCCAGCGGATCAGCCTGACGGTGGGGGGCGGCCAGCGACGTCGGGCGTCCGTTGGCGTCCCGAACGATTCCGGCGACGTCCAGGCGGGCGTCTGAGCCAGTCAACGCGGAGCTCGTCACAGCGACCCGGGTTCCGTCTCGGGACAGGCCGAACGCCGTGACCAGACGCTCGGACAGCCAGTCTGCCCGCACCGGCACCGGTGACTGGAGGGCAGCGTCGGCGGTGGCGAAGGTCCAGAGCTGACGGAGGCCTGTCGTCGATCCGGCCATCCAAAGCCAGCCCTGCGGGTCGTAACTCGGGCGCGAGAACACAGCCGAGAAGGGGGGGATCTCGACCCGCACCCGATCGTGCCATCGGGCAAGGCCCGTCCCGCCGGCAGCGACCGCTGCGACGTCGGTGCCGTCGGGCGACACCGCGAATCCGACGTAGGCATTCGGGATGCTCGGCAGTCCCCCGACGGCGCTCGACGGAAGGTCTGAGCCGAGCGTTGTCGTCGGGACTGAGCTCGCGTCGGCCCGAGGGACCTCAAGCCCGTCAAGCCGGCTGAGGTCGACGGCGAAGGTGCGTTCGCCGACGCGGAGCCAACCGCTGCGGGCCAGCGGAACAGCGTCCGCCGAGAACCCCACCTCGTCCGCGCTGCGCAGCGGACCGCTCAGCTCGGGGACGCTGAGTCGGCCGCCTCCCATCACCTCGACGTTCACCCCGCTCACCTCCGGCAGCGCTCGGAGAGTGGTGCCGAGCTGGGCCCACATCGCCCGGCGATCCTCCAGGTCGGCAGTGCTCGCAGCGGCTGTGAGGACGACCCTCGCGATACCGTCCTGAACCGTCACCGCGTCGACCGCGAGGGTCGTCCCGGACGGGAAGCCGGTCTCGACCGCACCCTCGAGGTAGTCCGGCACCGGTTCGAGTTGAGCACGCGCCAGGGCCGTCGCCTGCCGCGGCCCAACCGCGAACCACCGCACGTCGGGCACGAGGCGCCGTCCCCCGACACTGGGATAGTGGATCCGATAGGGGCTCATCACCCGGCCGAAGTCGTCGGTGTTGAGCCAGAGTCCGAAGCCCTCCTCGGGCAACTCGATCCGCCACTCACCGGCGACCCGGACGAGCCCTAGGGCAACCGATGCGACCTTCTCGGGGCCAACCTCGCGGTAGTGACCGGTGTCATCGACCGTGGCGACGACCCGCACCTGCGCGACGATCTCATCGTCGGTCGGGGATTGCAGAGCCACGGTGTCCAGCCGGTCGAAAACGGTCACCGACGACGTTGGTCGCCACCTGGCAACCGAGCCCGGCGCGAGATAGGCGTTGGCGACCGGGGCTCCGCCGTCGTTGAGCTCCTGGAAGGCTGCGCCGGCCTGCAGGAAGCCACGGACCACCTGCTCGGGGCTCGCCCTGGCCGCCGGCGGCGGCACGACGATCCGCACCTCGGGGCGCACGCGCTCGTCGACGGCACGCCCATCGAGGACCGGTCCGCCCGCGGGCAGGCCAGAACACCCGCCGATCAGGGCCGCGCAGACGAAGGCCAGGGCCGTTGCCGCCCGTGCTCCAAAGCCCGGTATGCCGCGCGCGCCCCTGCCAGCGGTCATGGCCGCGCCGTCTCGGGCCGGGCTCCGAGTGACTTGGGGTTGAGCGGGACCGGGGACGAGCCGATGCGCATGCCGGAGGCACGGGGCAGAGTGAGTCTGAATACGGCGCCTTCGCCGGGCTGCCCCCAGGCCTGCAACCAGCCTGAGTGCAGCCGAGCGTCCTCCAAGGCGATCGCCAGGCCGAGACCGCTGCCCCCAGTGGCGCGAGCTCGAGCGGGGTCGGCCCGCCAGAAGCGGTTGAAGACCATTCCCGCCTCGCCTGGGCGCAGGCCGACGCCGTGGTCGCGAACGGACGCACCGACCGCGCTGTCGTTACCCCCGACGATGATCTCGACCGGTTTGCCGTCCCCGTGCTCGATGGCGTTCACTACGAGATTGCGCAGGACTCGTTCGATCCGTCTCGGATCGTAGCTCGCTTCGCAGGGGATCCCCGGGTCGATCAGGGTGATCCGACTGCCCTTGCTCTCAGCCAGGCTCTGGCAGCCGTCGACGACCTTGGCCACCGTGCGGCGCAGATCGGTCGGCTCGGTGTCTAGGACGGCGGCGCCGGCGTCGAAACGACTGATCTCGAGCAGATCCGATAGCAGCGCCTCGAAGCGATCGACTTCGCCACGCAGCAACTCCGCCGAGCGCGAGACTGCAGGCTCAAACTGCCCGCGAGAGTCATGGATGAGGTCCCCCGCCAGGCGGATCGTCGTCAACGGGGTGCGCAGTTCGTGGGAGACGTCCGAGACGAAGCGCTGTTGCACGCGCGAGAGGTCTTCGAGTTGCCGAATCTGACGCTGCAGCCCCTCGGCCATCGCGTTGAACGACGTGGCAAGGCTGGCCAGGTCGTCCTCACCTTTGGGGACCATCCGCTCGGTCAGTTGCCCCGCGGCCAGGCGCTGGGCAACGCCAGCCGCCTGGCGCACCGGTGCGACCACCTGCCGTGTCACCACATAGGCGACCCCACCGATGAGCAACACCAGGACGAAGCCCCCGGTGAGCAAGGTCCGTTGGATGAGCCGCAGCGAGGCGACCTCGTCGAGCATGGGGTAGACGAAATAGACGCCATAGCCTTGCGCCAACGGAATGTCGACCTGCTGCCCGACGACGAGACACGGCACCGGTTCGGCGGACCCCGCCAAGGAAAGGGACACGATCTGGGTCTTCTGGTGAGCGGCGTCCTCGGCGACGGCTGCCTCGATCGCGTCGGGGATGTGAGAGTCGTCGACCTCGCCCGAGCGCACCGCATTGATGACGAAGCTGCTGCGGTTCGTCGCCAGCCGCGAGAGCACGACATATCGCGAGCGTTCACTGCCAGCCGTTTCGAAGATGATGGATTGGGCTGCGACGGTCAACGCGTCAGTGTTCTGCGTCTTGTCGGTGCTGTGGAACTTCGCCTGAACGACCTCGGTGAGCCGGTTAGCCTCGGCGGTCGCGGCCTCGGTGCGGCTGCGCACCAGCCCCGCCCCGACCTCTCCGTAGAGGTAGGTCCCGACCGACCCGAGCACGATCATGCCCAAAAGCATCGTCGAGGTGACCACCCGAAGTTGCAGCGACCGCCGCCACGCGTGCGCGACCCGGGCGAGTCCAAGACCAGAGCGGCGGGCTGCGGCGGCCGGTGGGCTGTCGTCGGTCATCGGTCAGGCCGGACCGGCCCTATATCCCACGCCACGGACCGTGACGACGATGCTGGGGTGCTCAGGGTCATGCTCGATCTTGCTGCGCAGCCGCTGGACGTGCACGTTGACCAGCCGGGTGTCGCCTGCGTGACGGTAGCCCCACACGTGTTCCAGCAACACCTCCCGGGTGAACACCTGCCACGGCTTTCGCGCCAGCGCGACGAGAAGATCGAACTCCAAAGGCGTCAGCGAGAGCGTGCTGCTGCCGCGCTTGACCGAGTGTCCGGCAACATCGATCTGCAGGTCTCCGATCTCCAGCCGCTCCGGCTCAGGTTCATCACCGCGGCGCAGCCTCGCACGCAACCGAGCAATGAGCTCTTGCGGCATGAACGGCTTGACCACGTAGTCGTCGGCCCCCGACTCCAGGCCCACGACGATGTCGATGGTGTCGGTCCGCGCCGTCAGCATGACGATGGGCACGCCCGACTCGGCTCGGATGCGTCGGCATACCTCCATGCCGTCCATCGTCGGAAGCATCACGTCCAGCAGCACGAGATCCGGCCGGGATGTGCGGAAGGCCGCCAGTGCCTCCCCGCCATCGGCGACGTGGCTGACCTCCAGCCCCTCCTGACGCAGGACGATCCCCAACATCTCGGACAAGGCCAGATCGTCGTCCACAATCAGCACACGACCCTTCACGTGCGCTCCTTTCTGAGGTCCCCGCGACACCTGAAATCATCACACACCCTCGGCAGGACGCGGCGAGGCGGGCCGAGCAACACGCGGACCACCTGCCGGGCAACCTTGCGGATGAGAAACGGCCGCCCGCCCTGCCGGTGGCTGTGGGTGCGACCGGGCAGGGCAGGCGGCCGTTCGGCTCGCGAGCGATCAGTAGCGATAGTGCTCCGGCTTGAAAGGCCCGGCCACATCGACTCCGAGGTATTCAGCCTGGGGCTTGGACAACTCGGTCAACGCCACCCCGAGGGCGTCAAGGTGCAGACGTGCCACCAGCTCGTCGAGCACCTTGGGCAGCGTATAGACCTGACGCTCGTATGCCGCGGTCTTGGTGAACAGCTCGATCTGGGCGATCGTCTGGTTGCTGAACGAGTTGCTCATGACGAACGACGGGTGTCCCGTGGCGTTGCCGAGATTCATCAGGCGGCCCTCGGACAGCACGATGATCGAATGCTCGGACCGACCGTCGGGACCGTCGCCGGACGGGAAGGTCCATTCATGGACCTGCGGCTTGATCTCGGTCTTGACAATCCCCGGGATGCGGGCGAGACCGGCCATGTCGATCTCGTTGTCGAAGTGCCCGATGTTGGCGACGATGGCCTTGTCCTTCATCGCCGCCATGTGCTCGGCCGTGACGACGTCGAAGCATCCGGTCGCGGTGACAACGATGTCGGCGGTCCCGATGACGTCGTCGAGCCGGGCCACCTGGAAGCCCTCCATGGCCGCCTGCAGCGCGCAGATGGGGTCGATCTCGGTGACGATGACGCGGGCGCCTTGACCGGCGAGCGACTCGGCGCAGCCCTTGCCCACGTCACCGAAACCACAGACGATCGCGACCTTGCCACCGATGAGCACGTCCGTCGCGCGGTTGAGTCCGTCGATGAGCGAAGGCCGGCAGCCGTATTTGTTGTCGAACTTGCTCTTGGTCACCGAGTCGTTGACGTTGATGGCGGGGAACAGCAGTTCCCCCGCAGCGGCCAGCTGATATAGCCGGTGCACCCCGGTGGTCGTCTCCTCGGTGACCCCCTTGATGCCGGCGGCGATCCGGGTCCACTTGTCGGCGTCGGCGGCCATCGTCTCGCGCACGAGGTCCTTGAAGACGGCGAATTCCTCGGAATCCTGCTCGGTCGTCGGCGGCACCTGGCCCGCCTGCTCCCATTCGCGGCCCTTGTGCACGAGCATCGTCGCGTCGCCGCCGTCATCGAGGATCATGTTGGGGCCGACGGAGCCGTCGGTGCCTGATGGCCAGGTGAGGACCTGGTCGGTGCACCACCAATACTCCGGAAGGCTCTCGCCCTTCCAGGCGAAAACCGGCACACCCTGCGGATCTTCTTCCGTGCCGTGGGGTCCGACGACGACGGCGGCTGCGGCCTCGTCCTGGGTGGAGAAGATGTTGCACGAGGCCCAACGCACCTCGGCGCCGAGCACCGTGAGGGTCTCGATGAGGACAGCCGTTTGCACGGTCATATGCAGCGACCCGGCGATGCGGGCACCGGCCAGCGGCCGGCTGTCGCGATACTGCTCGCGCAGGGACATCAGGCCCGGCATCTCGTGCTCGGCCAGGCGCAGCTGGTGACGCCCGGCGCGGGCGAGGGACAGGTCGGCGACCTTGAAATCGAAGGCAGGCATGCGTGGATCTCCCGGAGGTGTCGGTGGGCTGACCCGGCGTCGCCCATCAGGGCTATCGGTATGCCGCGCACGCACCGTGGTGCCTGCGGCAAACCGTCCGCGGGTCCTCCACCCACGCCGGCATGAAGCTCCAGGATACCGTCTCCCGACGGCCTGCCCGGTCCAGACGCGCGTATGCCGCGCGGCCAGCGGCCACGCGGCATACGGGAAAGCAGTCAGAACGCAGCCGGGCAAAGAGCCCGACAGCCGGCGGCCTACTCGAAGTCGACGAGGATGTCGCCGCCCTGGACCGCGCTGCCGACCGTGACCGGCACGGTCTTGACCTTCCCCGCCACGGGAGCGGTGATCTCGGTCTCCATCTTCATCGCCTCGAGGATGATGAGGGTGTCGCCCTCCTTGACCTCTTGCCCGGGCTGGACGTTGACCTGCAGGACGGTTCCGGCGATGGGTGCGCGCAGGGCGTTCTCACCGCCACCGCCGCCAGCCGCTTCACCGGCCGGCGCGGCCGGGCCCGAGCGCGGCATGCTCGCCGAACCCGTAGACGAGAAGACGAAGCCGCCGAGGGCGGGCTTGGGCTCGGCCTCGACGTCGACCAGGACGTCGTAGTCGACCCCGTCGACGGTCACCTTGAGTCGCATGGGTGTTCCTTGTCAGTTGCTGGTCGGAGTGCTGGTCGGAGTGCAGGTCGGGTGCTGGTCGGAGATGCTCGTCAGTGCGAGCGGGAGTGCGTGAAGGAGTGCGACGCGTGGATGTTGGAACGGCCCATCCTCGCCCACGAGTTGGTGTGGCTGTAGTGGATCTGCCGCACCGTCGCCTTCTTGCCCAGGTAGGCCGCGACCCCAGCCGAGATCGCCAGGATGGTGTCGATCGGCACCGGTCCACGGGTCGTCTGGGCGTCCGCGAGCTGCTTCTCCATCTTGGCGATGCGCCGCTGCAACTCGTCGATGACGTCGACGAGCTTGGCGACGTCCACGGGGGGGCTCGTCATGAGGCTCCTGTCAGTGAGGTGTCGACGCCGGTCACAGCGGCATCAATCCGTGCTTCTTCGGCGGGCGGACGTCGCGCTTGGTCGTGAGGGCCTCCAGCGCCTGGGCGACCATCCGGCGGGTCTCCGCCGGCACGATGACATCGTCGACCAGGCCATGCTCGCTCGCCACATACGGGTTGGCGAAGGTGCCACGGTATTCGTCGATGAGCTCCTGGCGCTTGGCCGCGGAGTCGTCGGCCTGGGCAATCTCCTTGCGGAAGACGATCCCAGCCGCTCCCTCGGCGCCCATGACCGCGATCTCGGCTGACGGCCAGGCGAAGACCTTGTCCGCCCCGAGCGCCTTTCCACACATCGCGATGTAGGCGCCGCCGAAGGCCTTGCGCAACACGACCGTGACCTTCGGGACGGTAGCCGCCGAGTATGCGAAGAGAACCTTGGCGCCGTGGCGGATGATGCCGCGGTACTCCTGGTCGACACCCGGCATGAATCCGGGAGTGTCGACGAAGGTGAGCAGCGGGATGTTGAAGGCGTTGCAGAAGCGCACGAAGCGGGCGATCTTGTCGCTCGCGTCGATGTCGAGCACGCCGGACATCTGATTGGGCTGGTTGGCGACCACGCCGACGGTGCGTCCCACGACACGGCCGAAACCGACGACCGCGTTGAGCGCCCAGGACGCGTGCACCTCGAGGAAGTCGCCGTCGTCGACCACGTTGGCCACGACATCACGCACGTCGTAGGGCTTGCGGTAGTCGTCCGGGATGACCGAGTCGAGGAATGGGTTGTCCTCGACATTGCCGTCGTTCTCGACCTCGGGCGGGTCCTCGGTGTTGTTCTGCGGCAGGAAGCTCAGCAGCTTCTTGGCGATGAGCAACGCCTGGACGTCGTCATCGGCGACGAAGTGCACGACACCGGAGCGGCCGGCGTGCACAGCAGAGCCGCCGAGGTCCTCATGGCTCACCTCTTCGCCGGTCACCTGCTTGATGACGTCCGGCCCGGTGATGTACATCTGCGCCTGCTTGGTCTGGATGATGAAATCCGTCAAGGCAGGCGAGTATGCCGCCGCGCCGGCACAGGGCCCGGCGAGGATGGAGATCTGCGGGACGACGCCCGAGAGCAGCACGTTGGCATAGAAGATGTGCCCACACCCGTGGAGCGCATCGACCCCCTCCTGCACCCGCGCGCCGCCGGAGTCGTTGATGCACACGAACGGCGACCCGGTGCGCAGGGCGCTGTTCGCGGCGGCCGCGATCTTCTCGGCATGCAGTTCGCCGATGGTGCCGCCGAGGATGGTGAAGTCCTGGCTGGCCACATGGATGAGCCGGCCGAGAACCGTCCCCTGCCCGGCGACGACGCCGTCGCTGGGGATGGTCTTGTCGGCCATCCCGAACCGGCTGGCGCGGTGAATGGCGAACACGCCGGCTTCCTGGAAGGAATCGGGGTCGAGCAGCTCACTGATCCGCTCGCGCGCCGTGAGCTTGCCCTGGTCGTGTTGTTTGGCGACCCGCTTCTCTCCGCCGGCGGCGGCGAGCTCGGCCCGACGCTGGTGGAGCTGCTCGATCTTTTCCTGCATGGTCTGCGCTGACACGGATGACCTCACGAAGGCTGGACGGAGACGCTGTGGGGGGCGCCGTTGACGATGACCTTGTAGCGAACAGGGGTGCGGACCGGCTGGCCCGGTTGAGCGCCGGCCGCTGTGGCGGCCTTCTCGGCGGCGAGCACATCGGGAGCCTTGCCGACGTTCTTGGGGCCCTCGTGGCGGGTGCCGAAGAACGTGGGGGCGACCTTCGGGAACATTGCATAGGTGAGGACGTCCTCATCGCTGCCGTTGAAGCCCTGCAGCGCACCCGCCTCCTCGCAGTCCTTCTCCCACTCGGCCGGCAGCAGGTCGGCCGGTCGGCAGGTGATCGGATCCTTCTTGGCCTGCAGGCGGGCGATCTCGACCACCTCGGGGTTGGGCACGCCGAGCGTCGAGCCGTAGTAACCAAGCATGACGTCGGCGAACTCACCGGTGAGGACCTTGTAGCGGCCCATCATGACGTTGAAGACGGCCTGGGTGCCCACGATCTGGCTCGACGGGGTGACCAGGGGCGGGTAGCCGGCGTCGGCCCGCACCCGCGGGACCTCCAGAAGGACCTCCTTGAGGCGATCTGCCGCGCCTTGTGCCCTGAGCTGGCTCTCCATGTTGGAGATCATCCCGCCGGGGATCTGGCTCTTGAAGATCTCGGTTTCGACGCCGATGATGTTGGAGGCGAACTCGGCATACTTCGGCCGGATGCCGGCGAAGTAGTCCTTGATCTTGATCAGTCGGTCCATGTCGAGCTCGGTGTGGAACCCGGTCCCGGGCAACATTTCGACGAGGCTCTCGGTCGGGTTGTGCCCCGGGCCGAGGCTCATCGAGGAGATGGCCGCGTCGACGCAGTCGGCGCCGGCCTCGATGCCCTTCATCAGCGAGACGAGGGTCACGCCGGTCGTCGCGTGGCAATGGATGTGGATCCGGACGTCCTCGCCGAGGTCATCCTTGATCGCCTTGACGATGTCGTAGGCCGGTTGCGGCTGCAGCAGGGCGGCCATGTCCTTGAGGCACAGCGAGTCACACCCGAGGTCCATGAGGTCGCGAGCCATCTGAACGTAACCCTCGACGGTGTGCAGTTCGCTCACCGTGTAACACAGGGTCCCCTGGGCGTGGGCGCCCTCACGCTTGACGGCCTTGATGGCACGCTCAACGTTGCGCACGTCGTTGAGTGCGTCGAAGGTGCGGAAGACGTCCATACCGTTCTCGACGGCCTTGCCGACGAACCGGTCGACGACGTCGTCCTCATAGTGCCGATAGCCGAGCAGATTCTGCCCGCGCAACAGCATCTGCAGCTTGGAGTTGGGCAACAGCGTGCGGAAGGTCCGCAGCCGCTCCCATGGGTCTTCGTTGAGGAAGCGGATGCACGCGTCGAACGTCGCACCGCCCCAGCACTCAACGCTCCAGTACCCCGCCTGGTCGATCTCCTCGCAGATCGGGACCATGTCCTCGATGGCCATGCGGGTCGCGAACAAGCTCTGGTGGGCGTCCCGGAGCGCAAGCTCCGTGATGTCGATCTTCTTGCTCATCGTGGCGATACCTTCCGACGGCGGCAGACACGACGGCCGCCTCGCGCGCTCCGGTGTGGCGCACGGCATACCGTCGTGGCGTTAATCTGCCACAGCGACGGCCAATGCGCACCGGGACCTCTGGCCCCAGTTGTGAGCCCGCGCACCCCATCAACCGGGCCTGGGCACTGTTCACCCTCCCGTCACCTTCAGCTCACCTCGAAGACATCACGTCGCTCGGCCGGCCGGAAAACCGGCCCGGCGGGGCCCTCGCAGGCGTCGCCGGCCCCCCACCCGCCCAAGTGAGGACCATTGGTCCTTTGCACTTACGTGATCCACGGCATACGTTGCTCATCATGTTCGAGGTCCGCATACATGGCCGGGGCGGACAGGGCGTCGTCACTGCCGCCGAGTTGCTCTCCGTCGCCGCATTCGCCGAAGGTCGTCACGCCCAAGCCTTCCCCAGCTTCGGTTCCGAGCGCACCGGGGCACCCGTCGTCGCCTTCTGTCGCATCGCCGACAAGGAGATCCGCGTCCGGGAGCCCGTCGTCGCCCCGGACGCCCTCGTGGTGCAGGACGCCACGCTGCTGCACCAGGTCGACGTGTTCGCCGGGCTCAAGCCCGGCGGCTATGTCCTCATCAACTCCACGTCGACCCCGGGCCAGCTCGGCCTCGGCGATCTGGAGGAGAGTCTGGGGGTGGGCCGACTGCTCACCATCCCCGCGACCGACCTCGCCCGTGAGCACATCGGGCGGCCGGTGGCCAATCTCGTGCTGCTCGGGGGACTGGCCGCATTCACCGGCATCGTCCATCTGCCGGCACTGCTCGTGGCCATGCAGCACCACTTCCCCGGAACCCTGGGCACCAAGAACTCCGCCGCGGCCACCGCGGCATACGAGCTCGTCCAGTCCCTCGTCCCGTCCCACCCCTAGGAGGGCGCGTTGCGCACCCAGATCGAGGGCTCGCTCGCCGTTGCCCAGGCAGTCGCCGCCTGCCGGCCGCAGGTCATCTGCGCCTACCCCATCTCCCCGCAGACCCACATCGTCGAGGGACTCTCGGCCATCGTGAAGCGCGGGGAGCTGCCCGGCTGCGAATACGTCAACGTCGAGAGCGAGTTCGCGGCGATGTCCGTGGCGATCGGGTCCTCGGCGGCCGGCGCGCGGACCTACACGGCCACCGCCAGCCAGGGGCTGCTCTTCATGGTCGAGGCGGTCTACAACGCGTCCGGTCTCGGATTGCCGATCGTCATGACCGTGGCCAACCGGGCGATCGGCGCGCCGATCAACATCTGGAACGACCACACAGACGCGATGAGCCAGCGCGACTCGGGCTGGATCCAGCTCTACGCGGAGACCAATCAGGAGGCGGCCGACCTCCACGTGCAGGCCTTCCGGATCGCCGAGGAGCTGTCGCTGCCCGTCATGGTCTGCATGGACGGCTTCATCCTCACCCACGCGGTCGAGGAGGTCGACGTCCCGGAGGCCGACGACGTGGCCCGCTTCCTGCCGCCCTTTGCACCCCGCCAGGTCCTGGACCCCGCCGACCCCGTGTCGATCGGCGCGATGGTCGGACCCGAGGCCTTCACCGAGGTCCGGTATCTGGCCCACGACCGGCAGATGCAGGCCCTGGAACTGATCCCCCAGGTCGCGGCCGACTTCGCAGAGGTCTTCGGGCGCGACTCGGGCGGGCTCGTGCACCCCTATCTGACCGAAGACGCCGAGACCATCGTCATCGCGCTGGGCTCGGTCCTGGGCACCATCAAAGATGTCGTCGACGAGCGGCGTGAGAAGGGCGAGAAGATCGGGGTCCTCGGGATCACGTCGTTCCGCCCGTTCCCGCTGCGGGCTATCGAGGCGGCCATCGGCGACGCAAAGCGTTTCGTCTGCCTGGAGAAGGCGTTCTCGGTCGGCATCGGTGGCATCGTCGCCTCGCACGTCCGCATGGCGATGTCCACGCACCCGATCAAGAACTACACCGTCGTCGCAGGCCTCGGCGGACGCGTGATCCTCAAGACGTCATTGCACGAGATGCTCGACAAGGCCGTCACCGACTCGCTCGAGGCGCTCACCTTCCTCGACCTGGACACCGACCTCGTCGAGCGCGAACTGGCCCGCACCCGAGCCGACCGGCGTTCCGGCCCGGCCGCCGAGAACATGCTGCGAGACCTGGGCACCGTCCGGGCTGCGTCGGTCTGAGGAAGGGAGCCGCCGATATGACGACCCACGACACGACCATCGATCCGAGCATTGACCCCGCGGGCTATCACCGTGGCCTCATCCCCGAAGTTGTCCACCATGAGCCGGCGACCAAACCGGTGAAGTTCTACCAGGTGGGCTCCTTCGCGGTCGGCAACCGGCTGTTGCCGCTCGAGGTGCGCTCGGTGCAGTCCGACCCCAACCGCACCAACGCCCTGACCTCCGGGCACCGTGCCTGCCAGGGCTGCGGGGAGGCGCTCGGTGCCCGTTATGCCCTCGACGCGGCCATGCACGCCGCCGACGGCAAGATCGTCGCCGTCAACGCGACCGGCTGCCTTGAGGTCTTCTCGACGCCCTATCCCGAGACCTCGTGGCGGGTCGCCTGGCTGCACTCGCTCTTCGGCAATGCCCCCGCGGTCGCCTCCGGCGTCGCGGCGGCATACAAGGCGATGGGCCGGGAAGACATCCGGGTCGTCGCCCAGGGCGGCGACGGCGGCACCGTCGACATCGGCTTCGGCTGCCTGTCGGGGATGTTCGAGCGCAACGACGATGTGCTCTACATCTGTTATGACAACGAGGCCTACATGAACACGGGCATCCAGCGCTCGGGGGCCACTCCCCCGGCCGCGCGGACGGCGACGACTCAGGCCGTCGGTGACGAGCCAGGCAACGTGTTCGGGCAGGGCAAGGACCTCCCGCGGATCGCCATGGCTCACGAGATCCCCTATGTCGCCACTGCGTCCGTCGCCGACCTGCGCGATCTGGAGGCCAAGGTGCACCGGGCGATGTCGATGCGCGGGGCCCGCTACATCCACGTCATGGTCCCCTGCCCGTTGGGTTGGGGCACCGCAGCCAGCGACACACTGCAGATCGCGCGACTGGCCACCCAGAGCGGCATCTTCCCGGTGTTCGAGGCCGAATACGGCGAGGTCGTCGCGTCATCTCCGATCCGCAGGCAGGTGCCTGTCGAGGACTACCTGAAGGGCCAGAAGCGCTTCGCCCACCTCTTCAAGCCGAAGCGTCGCGACGACGTCATTGCGCGGATGCAGGCCCAGGCCGACCGCAACATCCGCCGTTACAACCTGCTGCCGCAGGGCGGCTCGCCCGACGCCCCGGAAGCCACGGAGGGATCGCTCTGATGCAGAAGCCGTTTGCCATCACCCTTAACTTGGGTTCGAGCCTGGCCAACCACACCGGCTCCTGGCGCACCGAGAAGCCGGTCTACGTCGACTTGCTTCCGCCGTGCAACAAGGCCTGCCCGGCCGGCGAGAACATCCAGCAGTGGCTCTTCCACGCCGAGGAGGGCAACTACGAGGCCGCCTGGCGCCAGCTCACCCAGGACAACCCGTTCCCCGCGATCATGGGTCGAGTCTGCTACCACCCGTGTCAGGACTCGTGCAACCGGGCAGAGGTCGACGAGTCGGTCGGCATCAACGCCGTCGAGCGTTTCCTCGGTGACCAGGCGCTCGCCGAGGGCTGGTCATTCACCGCGCCCACGGAGTTGTCCGGCAAGCAGGTGCTTGTCATCGGGGCCGGACCGTCCGGATTGTCGGCGGCATACCATCTGCGTCGGCTCGGACACGAGGTGACCGTGCGTGACGCCGGCCCGATGGCCGGCGGGATGATGCGCTTCGGCATCCCCTCGTATCGCCTACCTCGCACCATCCTCGACGCCGAGGTGAAGCGGATCACCGACATGGGCGTCGCCATCGAGCTCAACGCCAAGGTCGAGGACCTCGAGGCTGCCTTCGCCGAGGGCTTCGACGCGATCTTCTGCGCGGTCGGCGCCCACATCGGCAAGCGGGCCTACATCCCGGCCGGCGAGTCGGCCAGGATCCTCGACGCGGTGGCCTACTTGCACGCCGTCGAGACCGAAGAAGAGAAGCCGATGCTCGGCCGGCGGGTCGTCATCTACGGCGGTGGAAACACGGCCATCGACGCCGCTCGCACCGCCAAGCGCCTCGGCGCCGAAGAGGCGATCATCGTCTACCGCCGCAACCGCGACAAGATGCCTGCCCACGACTTCGAGGTCGAAGAGGCCCTGGAGGAAGGCATCCTGCTCAAGTGGCTCTCGACGATCAAGCACGTCGACGACGGCAAGATGGTCGTCGAGAAGATGGCCCTGGACGAGACCGGGTTCCCGCAGCCCACCGGGGAGTTCGAGGAGCTCGAAGCCGACTCGCTGATTCTCGCTCTCGGGCAGGAGGCTGACCTGGGCTTCCTCAATGGTGTCGAGGGGATCGCCATCGCCGACGGCGTGGTCACCGTCGACGGCTCCATGATGACCGGGCGAGCCGGCATCTTCGCCGGTGGCGACATGGTGCCCGCTGAGCGCACCGTGACGGTCGCCGTCGGACACGGCAAGAAGGCCGCGCGCAACATCGACGCCTACCTGCGCGGCACGCCGTATGCGCCGGCGCCCAAGGCACCGGTGGCCACCTTCGACAAGCTGACGACCTGGTACTACGCCGACGCGCCGCACCAACACCGCGCGCACCTGGAGGGTGCCCGCCGGGCCTCGACGTTCGACGAGGTGGTGACCGGGCTCGACGAGCAGACCGCCCAGTTCGAGGCGCGGCGTTGCATGTCGTGCGGCAACTGCTTCTCCTGCGACAACTGCTTCGGGGTCTGCCCCGACAACGCGGTCAAGAAGGTCGACATCGCCAAGGGCTACGCCATTGACTACGACTACTGCAAGGGCTGTGGGCTGTGCGTGGCCGAGTGTCCCTGCGGGTCGATCCACATGGTCCCCGAGGACTGAGCCGGCTCGTCGCGCTGGCGCCAGGCCTCAGGACGTGTGATCGCGCAGCCGCGTGACGTGCTCGGAGACTCCGGGGTCTAGGCCCAGCCCGAGCGCGAGGTAGGTGGCCGCGAAGTCGACGAGCGCCACCAACTGCGCAAGTTGCCCGAGGTCGTGACCGGTGTCGGCACGATGATCGCTCACCCGAAGCCCGGCCGCGCGCGCCGATTCGGCCACTCCGTCGGCGAGCGGCTCGTGTTCGGGATCGGCTCCCCGAAGCAGGAGCATTGTCAGTCGCGGATCGGTCGGCCCGTCCAGGAACGGATCCCTGAAGATGTCCGGGAGATCGTGCACCCCGGCATAGGGTCCGTCGAGCAGGGCGACGACCTGGCTGGCCGCATCGGGCAACTCACCCCAGGTCGCCGGGACCCGGGCGGTCCGGGACAGCATGGAGGCACCGCGGCGGGCCGCCACGCCGGACAGTGGGCCCGCGCCGAGAACGACCGGGATTCCGTGGGCGAGGTCGGCGGCGAGCAACTTCGCGGGGTTGTCGAAGAAGGCCACCGCCGGCCCGTATGCCGCGGCGGCACGATCGAGCCGGTCGGCTACCTCAGGCAGGACGCTGTGCCCGAGCCGGGTCAACCCCAGGTGCTCGGCTGCCACGAGCACCGGCGTGAGCAACGCCCACAGCGAGGTCCTCGTCGACACCCGTCCGACGGGGACGTCGACGTGCACCCCCCGGCCGCGGGCGCTGATGTCGGCCAGGGGCGAGTCTGCCGCGCCGACCGTGAAGACCGACGCTCCTCTGCGCACGGCCTCGGCGACGAGGGCGACCGGCCCCGGCGCCCGCCCGGAGTGTGACACGCCGATCACCAGGTCGAGGGCGCCGACCCACCCGGGCAACGGCACGTCATGGCGCGTGACCAGGGGCACCGGCGAGCCGGGTTGGGTGAGCAGCTCGAGCACGTCCGCGACCACGGAGGAACCCCCGAGCGATCCGACGACAACGCCGCGCGGCCGATCACCGTGGACCACCCGATGGGCACCCGCATCGTCGGCCAAGCGCAGCCCCTCGCGCACCTGGGCACCGGCGGTGGCCAGGGCAAGCAGGGTGGCTCGGGTGTCCAGCCGCTCGACGGCGGCTGCATCGTCGAGGATCGTTTCGTCCCACCTGGCCATGTCGCCCTCGCTCAGTCGGTCCGGCGGGCTTCGTCGACGAGCAACACGGGGATGCCGTCCTCGACACGATAGGCCAGGGCGCAACCAGCCGCCCGACACACCAGCTCAGGACCCCCCGGACCGGGGGCGTCGTCGAGTTCACCGCGGCACGCGGGACAGCGCAGGATGGCTCGCAACCAGCCCTCGATCCCCGGCAGCGCAGGTGCACGCAGTATCCCGAGCACCTCGTCGCGCACCCACCGCATCGTCGACTCGTCGGCCGCCTCGACGTTGAGCCGTAGCAGCGGCTCAGTGTTGGACGCGCGCACGTTGAACCACCACATCGGCTGATCCGGGTGGGTGACCGTGAGACCGTCGAGAGTGTCGGTCTGGACCGGCCCGTTCACCTGTGCCCAGGCCACCGCCCGGGCCGTGGCACCTTCGACGTCGGCGACGCGCGAGTTGATCTCCCCGGAGGCGGCATACCGCTGGTATGCCGCGCAGAGCCGCGAGAGCGGAATGCTCTGCTCGCCGAGTGCCGCGAGGACGTGCATCGCCGCGAGCATCCCTGTGTCTGCGAACCAGAAATCGCGGAAGTAGTAGTGCGCAGAATGCTCGCCCCCGAAGACCGCGGCAGCAGCCGCCATCTCGGCCTTGATGAAGGAGTGGCCGACCCGCGTGCGGACCGCCGTAGCACCGAGCTCACCAACGATTTCGGGGACGGCGCGCGAGGTGATGACGTTGTGGACGACTCGCACGTCGGCCGCCTTCGCTCCCGCGGCGACCTCCTTGGCGATCTCGCGGGCGGCGACCAGGGCCGTGATCGCGCTCGGGCTCACCGGTTCGCCCCGCTCGTCGACGACGAAACACCGGTCGGCATCACCGTCGAACGCGAGCCCGATGTCGGCGCCGTGGTGCACGACGGCGCGCTGCAGATCGCGCAGGTTCTCCGGCTCCAGCGGGTTCGCCTCGTGGTTGGGAAAGCTTCCATCAAGCTCGAAGTACAACGGCACCACCGTCAGCGGAAGCGCCCCGAGCCCAGCTGCGGTCCCCAGCACCGCCGGAACGGTGTGCCCGGCCATCCCGTTCCCCGCGTCGACGACGACGGTGAGCGGGCGAGCGGCACTTAGGTCGACGAGGGACCGAAGGAAGGTGGCATAGTCGGCGAGCACGTCACGTTCAGTGACGCGGCGGGCCGTCGCGGGCTCACTGACCGAACCCTGCGGCTGGGAACTGTCGTGCCCATCGAGCAGGTCCTGAGCGACCTCGCGGACCTCCCGCAGACCGGTGTCCTGACCGACGGGCCGGGCCCCGGAACGACAGAGTTTGATCCCGTTGTACTGCGCCGGGTTGTGGCTCGCCGTGAACATCGCCCCGGGGGCGTCCAAGGCCCCCGACGCATAGTAGAGCTGGTCGGTCGAGGCAAGCCCGATGAGCACGACGTCCAGACCCTGGGAACTCACCCCGTCGGCGAAGGCCCGAGAAAGCTCCGGAGAGCTGGGGCGCATGTCGTGCCCGACGACTACCGACTGTGCGCCGTCGGCGGCGGCGATCACCCGAGCGAAGGCCACTCCGATCGCTCGCGCCACCTCGGCATCGAGCTGGTCCGGCACCAAGCCGCGCACGTCATACGCCTTGACGAACTCCGACAGGTCACGGACCCGCTGAGTGCTCATGACCGGCAACTCTATCGACCGGACGGTGCCTGCGATCTCAGGTGCCGCGCAGCACCCGTAGGTGCCCCCGACGCCCGCTGGTATCACCAGAGGCGCTCTCGAATGCCAGCGCTGCCGCGGCTGACGCGGTCCCGGCTGACGCGGTCCCGGCTGACGCGGTCCCGGCTGACGCGGTCGCGGCCGATGCTGCCCCCGCCGCGGCAGCGACCGACTGGCCACGCCGGGTCCGTCCAGCCTCGCGTACGGCGTCGGCAAGCGCCGCCAGGTCGTCGGTGGTCGGCGGCGGAGGTGTGGCGTCAAAGGTCAGCCGGACGACCTCCCACCCGCGAGGGGCGGTCAGCCGTTCCGCGTGGCCTGCGCACAGGTCGTAGGTGTGCGGCTCCGCGTAGGTCGCCAGCGGCCCGAGAACAGCGGTCTGGTCGGCGTAGACATAGGTCAAGGTGGCCACCGACGGTCGTCGACACCCCGTCTTGCTGCACTGCCGCGTCAGGCCCACCCCCAGACTCTAGGGGTGGGGGCCGCCGAACCCGGGTCGGCGCGCCGGGCTGACGCAAGGGCTGTGCGTAGAGTGACGCTGTGTCCGCCGAGCCCTCCCCTTCCGTGCGTCGCCGCCGACGCCGGCACGGGCGTGCACCGCGAGGCCCGCTCGCCTGGCCGCCGGTGCCGGCGATGACGAGCCGGGCCGAGCGCTTCGACGAACTGGTCATCGAGGCCGCAGCCCGCGTCGAGAAGGTCTGGGGTCGGCCGTTCCCCACCTTCGAGTTGGGTGTCGAAGACGTCCCGCCGAGCGAACCAGCCCCCTGGGAGCACGCCGAGGTGCCGCTGGGTCGGTTGTTCGCCGCGCAGGGTCGCGACCCGGCCCGCGTGGTCATCTACCGCAGGCCGCTAGAGACCCGAGCCGACGGGGACCGCGAGCTGTCCCTGCTCGTCGCAGACGTCGTCACCGAGCAACTCGCAGCGCTGCTCGGTGTGGAACCCGGGGACCTCGATCCTCGCTACGACGGCGGGTGACTGGTCCGCCTCACGACGCCGACTGACCGGTCCCTACCGGCGGATCTCGCGCACGGGGACATCGGTGGTCGTCACCGGGATCGGCACGAGTGGCAGCAGTCCGAAGAGCGGGCCTTCGGTCGGTGCCGCCTCGATGGCCACCCCAGCCCGGACCGTTCCGGCCGACGGCCGCACCCACACCGCGGCTGCCGACCCGAGGTCGAGGACCTTCACCGAGTCGGCCTGCCCGGTCACCGACGTAGCCGTGACTACTGCGTCGGCGCCCACGAGCAGCACGGTGGCCGCCCAGTCGGCTCCCGTTCCCACGAGCATGAGCCGCCCGGTCACTCCAGGCGGCACCGGAGTCCCGGCTATCACCGGGATCGGAGCGCCGGCGGCCGACCACGCGAGGTCGGATGGTCCCGCCGGATCGGCCGAGCGCCGTTCTGCGAGCACCGACGCGACGACCGGCTCATCGGACTTGACCTGCACGGCATACGCGCCTGCGGCCAGCGTGCCGAGGTCGACGTCACGGACCGCGCCGCCGGGCACCCTCACCACCCCACCCTCGGACAACGGAACCGCTCCGGCGTCGGTGAGCACCCGGATCTGGGCGACGGCCTCGTCGTCCCCGGTCGACACGAGACGTACGAGGCCCCGCCCGGTGAGGAACGCTGCGGGCACGACCTGATCGGTCGACGGCTCTGCCGACGGCCCGACATCGTCACGACCGCGAGCGACCGCGCCCTCGATCCACGCATCCTCCAGGACGGCGGTGACCAGCCCACCGCTGGCGGTGACGTGCACCGCGGGGTTCGGCTCTGAGGGGGCGATCGCGTCGACGAGGATGCCCACCCGACCGTGGGGAGGCACCGCGAGACGAGAGCCATTGACCGAGGAGATCCGCCCAGCGCTGCCGTGCACGGAGACGTCGACGGTCACGGCGTTGGCGCCTGGGTTGGTGATGATGAGGCGTTCACGGCGAGTGCTGTCCCCGCCGCCGGCGAGCAGCCACAGCTCGGCACCTGGCACTTGGCAGCTCGTGACGCTCAGGCCGCGATCGTCGCCGGAGGCATGCAGCGTCGTCTGCAGGCCGGCCACCCCCACGGCGAGGGCGCCGGCGGCGGTGAGCTCGCCAGTCGTCGGTCCGCTGAGCGTGCCGGTCACGGCACGCCCCCGGGCGGAGGTGGTGTCCAACTCCGTGCCGGAGGGCTGGACGCGCAGTGTCACCGCGCCGTCGTCCGCGACGGTCGGCACCCCGACGAGGGCCTCCGACGGCGCCGACGCCGCGAACACGGTGGTCACTCCGGGGGGGACCGGCGGCAAGCCCGAGATCCCGTCGGTCTCCGACCCCGGACAGACCAGGACGGTGGTGCGCACCGGCGTGCTGGTTGGTCCGGTGGCCCCTGCAGGTGCGCCACCGCCGCTCGCCAGAACCTCCTGAGCCTCCTGGGGGGCGCGGAGTTGGATGGAGGCGGGCAGGATCGGGACGAGTGCGACGAGCCCGGCCCCGATGCCCAGCGCCGCGGCGACCCGCGCCGCTGCAGCCCACCGCGCATTCATCGCACCCTCCTGGAGCGCCGGTTGCCGAACGGGATCGCCAGGAAGACGACCAGGGCGAGCAGGGCCAGTTGAGCGGCGAACCACCGCGGCCGGGACGGCGGCACCTCGATGGTCAACGTGCCGGCCCGCGCCGGCAGCTCGTATGCCGGCAGGCCGGCCCCAACCGTTGCGGACAGCGGTGCGCCGTCGAAGCGCACATCCGCCCACCTGGCCCACTCGAGCGGTTCCGCTGGCACGACCTGGCGCCCAGTGGCACCGGCCGGGATCGATGCGGTGAGAGCGGCATGGGCCCCGCTGACCCGCAACCACGACAACTCGGCACCACTGGCATCCACGAGATGCACCCGACTCGGTGGCACCACATCGCGGCCCGATGCCGACGGCTGTGCGTCGACTCGCCACAGCGTCTGGATCTCGGAACTGCCCAACCGGGTGAGCCCGGACGTTGCGTCGAGCGTGCGGGCGAGCTCCGGCGTCGGTATCCCTCGGACCGACACGAAACCGATGCCCAGGGTGCCCAGGCCAGTCCCGACGCCGGTGCCCTCGGCGGCTCGTCCGGCGGCGATCGCTTCGACAAGGTCAACGAGGCCGGGGTCGGTGTGGGCGACGGGCTCCGCCAGCCCACGCAAGGCGGCTCCCGGCTCCCGTCCGACCAACTCAAATTCCAGTGTCGCCACTGTCGGCACGAGCACGAGCAGCCGGTTGGCCTCCGGGCCATGCGCTTGCTCGCGAGCGACCGCTGGAGTCGCGTCCCTGGCCAGGACCACAGTCCCATCGATCCGCGCCCAGGCCTGTAGCGCCGTCGAGGACAGGACCGCCAATGACACGACCGCCAGAGCGAGTCCGGGAAGCACGCGGGCCCAGAGTGACTCGTGACGACCGATGACTGCGCGCATGCCGACCGACCCGAGCAACGCCAGCCCGAGCACGGCCAGAAGGTAGAGCTGGGTCCCGACGCCCGGCCACGGCACTGCGGGGACGATCTCGCCGGCCTGCGACCGGGCCCCGCCGACGACGAAGCGGCGGGCGATCAGCGACCAGCCGAGCCCCAGCAGCGCGAGCAGGCCGAGGGCGGCATACGTGAGGGCCTGCGCGCGGGAGCGCGGCCGACGCACCAGCGTGGCGATAGCAGCGACGAGCACCGGCACGGCGAGGGCGAGCACCCACGGACTGCTGCCGTCGGGGAAGCCCGCGACGAGCGACGACCAGTCGGCCTGCACCCCCTCCCGGGGACTCTCGGAATCAAGCAGCCCCGGCGTTCCGAGCACGGTGGCCGGATCGGCAAGTCGCAGCAGCCACGCGCCCTGCAGCGCGAGCGGAAGCCCGAGCAGCGCCAGTCCACGCAGCCGTCCGCCCAGCCCGGGGCCGAGGACGACCAGACCGAGCGCAGCTAAGGCCACGAGCGGCAGATAGACGGGAACGAGGGCCACCAGCACACCGGCCCCGAGCGACGTGGCGGCGGCCGCCGTGAAGGTCGCGTCCGAACGGGCGCACCGGGCCACCCCCGCGGCAACCAGCGGCAGGAGCACATGAGCCAGCATCACTGTGGCTCGCCCCCCTGAGGCAGCCGATACGGCCACGCCGCTGCACCCCCAGGCCAAGGCCGCGAGGGCGCGGGGCCACCGCGCAGCACGGAGGGTCTTGGCAGCCACGTATGCCGCGGCAGTCGCCAGTGGCAGGCCCAGGACGAGGACCCAGGCCAAGACGACCGCAGCCGGGGAGCCTCCCTCGGACACCAGGGGGATGCGCTCGGCAAGCCAGGTGATCCCCGACAGGACCGCGAGCCACGGGCCGGTCTCGGCGGACGTTCCGAAGCCCGCACCGCGCCAGGCGTCGCGCCAGGCATGCCAGAGCCCGGAGGCGTCGGCGATCAGCGGCTGCAACTCGCCGCCGGCGAGCCCGGCGCCTTGCGCGTCGAGCAGGCCGCCGCGCAGCGTCGAGCGGAATCCGATTGCCGCGGCGACACCGGCCGTCACGACTGCGAGCACCCCAGGATTGGTCGCTATCCGTTCTGGCAGTGAGGCCGAGAGGACGTGCAGATCCTCGGCCTCCTCCGCGACGGGGCCTGCTTCGAGCGCACCCATCGACGCCGTCGCGCCATCGCTGGAGCGGTCCCCTCCCGGGGTGAGCGCGTCGTGGACCCGGTCGACCGTATGCCGCAGCGCCTCTGCTGACGTGACGAAGACCGTGGCGAGGTCACGTCGACGCAAGCCTCGGCGGGTCCGGAAACGCCAGCGGGCCACGACCGATGAGATGGGATGCACGACGGCGGACAGATCACCGAGCTCGACCCAGGCGTGGGCCGGCCGTTTGAGCATCAACATCGCCAGGGCCGAGGTCACGGATGTGAGCACGATCCAGATGGCAAGCAACGGCGCCAGCCAGGGTGAGCAGCGCGCCAGGCATACTCGCCGAGCAGCACTGCGCTGGGCACGCAAGTGGGCGAGCTTGCCTGCCGTGGAGCCCGTCATCGGGTCGTCGACGCCGTCGGGCACGTAGATCCTGGCGGCTGGCACGACGATCACGCGGGCGCCGGCCAACTGGGCCCGCCAGCCCAGGTCGAGCGGCCGTCCTTCCGCCGGAAGGGCGCACTCGAACCCTCCGATACGTTCGAAGACCTCGCGGCGCACGAGCATCCCGGGCAGGGTCACGGCCAGGACGTCGGTTCGGGTGTCGTATTGGCCTTGGTCGGGCTCGCCGCGTTGGGGCGCGGCGATCCGGCGCCCAGAGCGGGTGATTTGCAGGCCGACATCGAGCAGGTGGCGAGGGTTGGCTGCGTCGAGTACTTTCGTGCCGGCCATGCCGACCGACGGCGAGCGCCGGACGGCGTCCACGAGCAACCTGAGGGCGTCGGGCTCGGGCCGGCTGTCCTCCGTGAGGAACCACAGCCATTCCGGCCCGACGGCAGGAGTCGGGCGACCCAATCCGTCCGGGTGCTCGGCGGTTGGCTCCGCGGCGCTGCCCTCGACGCTTGCCAGATCCTGGCGCCCCGGAGCGGCTGGAAGCGCGGCGACCGCCTGGTTGAGAGCCTGGGCCGTCCCGATACCGATCCGTTCGCGGTGAACGATCGCCGTCGGCAGTTGCTCGCCCAGGGCAGGGTGGTTCAGGACCTCGTCGCGGGCGCCGACTGCGGTGCCGAGATCGACGATGACGATGCGATCCGGGCGCAGAGTCGAGTCGGCCAGGGCTGCGAGGGTATCGCAGCCAGCCTTCCCGCCGAAGCGCGAGACGAGCATGACGGTGACGACAGGGGACCCCGGTGTGGCTTCGGGGCTTGGTTCGGGTACGGCGGTCACAGTCATCCTCGGGGCGGGGCGGCCGTGGCCGCTGGGGTGCTCAGACCGCGCGCTTCTTGAGCTTGCGACGTTCCCGTTCGGACAGCCCGCCCCAGATCCCGAAGCGTTCGTCCTTGGCCAGGGCATATTCCAGACACTCGACCCGCACCTCGCAGCCCACGCAGACCTTCTTGGCCTCGCGCGTCGACCCGCCCTTCTCGGGGAAGAATGCCTCGGGGTCGGTTTGGGCACACAGTGACCGCTCCTGCCAGCTTGGCTCGCTCTCAGCGCCGGCTTCCACGGGCATCAACTTCAACTCGTGCATGTCGCCTCCTCAGCCCATCAGTGGCAGGCATTCCCCCACCGTGCCGTCGTGTGACCACCCCTGCGACCTGAGCGTCAAACGACATTGGTGGAATTACACGCGTGTCATACCCAAGAAGTCAAGCCGAGATCTGCTAATTCCGCGAAGCGGCCTCCGCTCGGCGGCTCAGAGCCTGGCCCGTCGGGCTGACAGACTGACCACATGCATGTCACCGCCTTGGCAGGAGGGGTGGGCGGTGCGCGGTTTCTGCGCGGACTGCTCGCCCACCTCGAACGCTCGCCCGAACTGCGCGACACCACCGTCACCGTCGTCGGCAACACCGGAGACGACATCACCCTCTTCGGCTTGCGCGTCTGCCCTGACCTCGACACGGTGCTCTATACCCTCGGGTCTGCGGTCAACGACGAGCAGGGCTGGGGCCGGGCCGACGAGTCGTATGCCGTGCACACCGAGTTGGGTGCGCTCGGCGTCCCGCCGGAGTGGTTCTCACTCGGCGACAAGGACTTCGGCACCCACATTGCCCGATCGTTGTGGTTGGGCCAGGGGCTGAGCCTGAGCGAGGTCACGGCCCGGCTCGCCCAGCGCTGGGGTCTGCCTCAGCGCGGCGTCACCCTGCTCCCGATGACCGACACACCGGTCGAGACGCATGTCGTCCTCGACGAGGGCGCCGGTCCGCATGCCGTCCACTTCCAGGAGTGGTGGGTGCGGCTGCGCGCGCGTGTGCCCGCCCAACGCTTCGTCGTCGCCGGGATGGACCGCGCCACGCCCGCACCGGGGGTTCTCGAAGCGATCCGCAGCGCCGATGTTGTCCTGCTGCCCCCGAGCAACCCCGTCGTCTCGATCGGCGTCATCCTGGGAGTCGCGGGCATCCGCGACGCGCTGCGCGGCACCCGCGCTCCCGTTGTCGGGGTGTCCCCGCTTGTCTCCGGTCGGCCGGTCCGTGGCCATGCCGACGCCTGTCTCGCCGCAATCGGCGTCCCGGCGACAGCAGGCGACGTCGCGTCGCTCTACTCGGACTTCCTGCGGGGATGGCTTGTCGACGAGGCCGACGCCGACACCGTGGTGCCGACCGGCGTCACCCTGCGCAGCAGGGGGCTGCTCATGACCGACGTGGACGCCGCCGCTGCAATCGCCGGGGCCGCACTCTCCCTGGGCCTGGAGCTCGCCGGCAAATGAGCTCTCAGCCCACGCTCACGGTCACGGGACTCAGCGGCATCCCCGAGGTCCGTGAAGGAGACAACCTGGCGACCCTGTTGCACACGGGGATCCTCGGCTGCGGACTCGAGCTGCGCGAGGGCGACATTATCGCGGTCTCGAGCAAGATCGCCTCCAAGGCACTAGGTCTCGTGGCCCACGGCCACGACAAGGCCGCCGTGATCGCGCGGGAGTCGGTGGCCGTCCTCGCCGAACGGGCCGTGGGCACCTCGGGCTACCTCACTCAGGTCGTGCGAGCGGCCGCAGGGCCGGTGATGGCCGCGGCCGGAGTCGACGCGTCGAACACCGGCGGACGGGACGTCCTGCTGCTGCTCCCCCACGACCCAGACGCCGTATGCCGCCAGCTGCACGCCCAACTTGCGGAACTCTCCGGGGTGAGTCGCTTTGGGGTGCTACTCACCGATACCGCGGGGCGTCCGTGGCGAATCGGCCAGATCGACTTCGCCGTCGGCGCGTATGGCCTGCACGTGCTCGATGACCTGCGCGGCTCCCAGGACGCCGACGGCCGTCGCCTGACCGTGACCGCGCGGGCGGTAGCCGACGAGCTTGCCGCGGCCGCCGACCTGGTCAAAGGCAAGGCCTCCGGCGTGCCGGCAGCCCTGATCCGAGGCGCCGCGAGCCACGTGCTGGTGACGGGGCAGGCCACGGCAGCCCCGGGGGCACGCTGGCTGGTAGGACATCGGGAGGGCGAGCTGCCGCCCGACGGATCGCCATCGCCGCGGGGCGGGCGCGCCGATGAGGGCGATTGGTTCGCGCTCGGCTCGCAGGAGGCGGTGCGGACCGCACTGGGTGTGCCGCCGGGCTCCGACCTGGCCGTCGCCTGCGGAATTCGACCGGTGTCCGGTGACTGCGACGAGGACCGGATCGGCCGGGCCGTACGGGTGGCGGTCCACCCGCAGGTGGAGTCCTGGCACGCGGGAGTCGTCATTGTCGCCCATCGCGAGAGCGGGCGGCTTCAGGTCACCGGCAGCGACGCCTTCCGGGTCGGCTTCGTCGTCGCGCGGCTGCTCGTGGCCCTGGCCGGTGAAGACGTTCCGCACCGGATCGCCGCTCACGGCCCCGACTGCACAGAGCTCGTCCGCGCGTGACCGAGCCGCCGACTCAGCGCGGGAGGTGGGTACGTGGGGCCATCCGCGGGCCCCGGCGCGGGCGCCGTCCCCCGGCCAGCTCCAGCAGCCGCTGCACCCGATAGCGGTGGCCGGCGTAGGGCTCGAGCAGTTCGGCCAACCCTGCGTCGTCGAGTTCGCGCCCGAGCACCGTCCACCCGATGGTGCGAGCCACGTGGTAGTCGCCGAAACTCACCGCGTCGGGATCGCCCAGCGCTCGCTGGGCGACCTCGGCGGCGGTCCACACGCCCACCCCTGGCACGGTCCGCAGCCGGGCGCGGGCGGTGTCCGGCGGCAGCGCGGTGAGCCGCTCCAGGGAGTCGGCGACGCGGCATACCCGCTGGATCGTGTCGGAGCGGGCGGCATCGACCGGCGCCTTGAGCCACTCCCACGACGCAATGGCCCGCCACCCGGCCGCATCCGGTGGGACCCGCAGCCCGGCGTCGCCCCACGGACCTGGGGCAGGCTCGCCGAATCGCCGGACCATGCGCTGATAGCCCCTCGAGGCCTCCGCTCCGGTCACCTTCTGTTCGATGACGGCCGGCACAAGCGCGTCGAGCACGAGCCTGCTGCGCGGCACCCGCCACCCCGGGAACCGTCGAGCCGCGAGGGCCACCTGCGGGTGATGGGCAACGAACCCCGCCGGGTCGTCGCTCTCCCCGACCGCGTCGGGTGCGTGCTCGATCGCCCACCCGGCGCCCGGTCCCCAGGCCCGCGCGATGATCGCGGATTCCTGTGTCAGACAGTGGATCTGCAGGGTGGCCGGCCCGTCAGGCGTGCGTATGCCGCGCACCACCTCGCCGCCGGAACCGACCCGAAACGTCGGGTCGCCACCACCGCGGCGGAAGACGCCGAGGATCGCGATCGGCTGTAAGGGCCGCTCGCTGCGCCATTGCCGAGTATCAGCCTCTGGCATGCCCGACAGTGTGTCAGCACCGGAGAGCACCGGGCTGCCGGTCCAGAACTGGCTCGTCCCCTTCGGGGAGTGGTCGGGTCCTCGGGCTCGCGACGACCTAGCCTGAGCCCATGCCCAGCCCGCGCTCAGCTCATTGGTCCACCCCGGCAGACGTCCTGGCGGAGCTGCTGCGCGCAGATGCCGCAGCGCCGCGGATCACCTGCTACGACGACGCGACCGGGGAACGCATCGAGCTCTCGGCGAAGGTCTTGGCGAACTGGGTCGCCAAAGCCGCCAACCTCCTGCAGGACGATTTCGACGCCGCCCCTGGAACGACGGTCGGCCTTGATCTGCCGGCCCACTGGCGCAGCGCCTATTGGGCGCTGGCCGCCTGGTCGGTCGGGGCGACCGTCCTCGTGGGGCCTGCCGCGCCGGACGGCGACGTCGTCATCACGACCCAGGCTGCGCTCGCCGCCACCGCCACCCAGAACGGCCGGGATGCCGTGCTCGTCACCCTCGCCGCGCTGGCCCGTCGCAACCCCGACACCCCCGCCGGGGTGATCGACGAGGCCAGCGAACTGGCGGGCTACCCGGACACCTTCGCACCACTGGCCCGCCCGAGCGCCGCGGACCCGGCGCTGCGCTGGGACGGTGGCGAGGCGGCATACGGGGAGCTGGGCGCCCCCGGAGCGAAGCAGGGCACGCGTGCCTTGGCACCGACGGACCTCGGGCCGATGTTGCGCGCGGCCGTGTCGGTCTGGCGTGCCGACGGCTCGATTGTCTTGGTGCACTATGCCATCGGCGACCAATCCCGGCGCCTGGCCGCCGAGCGGGTGACGCTGGATATGACCGAACCGCTCTAGAGCGGCGGGTCGACCAACTCGACCCGGAAGTCGGGCTCGGTGGCGGCGCGGATGTCCTCGACGCTTACCCCGGGGGCGAGCTCACGCAGCACCAGCCCGTCGTCGGTGACGTCCATGACGGCCAGGTCGGTGATGATCCGGTGCACGACGTGTCGGCCGGTGTAGGGCAGCGAGCACTCCTTGACGATCTTGAAGGTGCCGTCCCTGGCGACGTGTTCCATCAAGACGATGACGTGTTTGGCGCCGTGGACTAGATCCATCGCGCCGCCCATGCCCTTGACCATCTTGCCGGGGATCATCCAGTTGGCGATATCGCCCCGTTCGGAGACCTGCATCGCGCCGAGGATCGCAGCGTCGACCTTGCCGCCTCGGATCATCCCGAAGCTCATCGCCGAGTCGAAGTACGACGCGCCCCGGCGGACCGTCACGGTCTCCTTACCGGCGTTGATGAGGTCGGGGTCCTCGTCGCCGTCCACCGGGTAGGCCCCGACGCCGAGGATGCCGTTCTCGGACTGCAGAACGATCTCGATGTCGTCGGCGACGTAGTTGGGTACGAGCGTCGGCAGCCCGATACCGAGGTTGACGTAGTCGCCGTCGGTGAGCTCCCGGGCCGCCCGGGCGGCCATCTGCTCGCGATCGAGGGCCATCAGTTGTCTCCGTCCATGTTCTCGAGGTCTTCCGAGCCGGCCCCTGCGGCGGCGACCTTCGGACGCACCGTGCGCCGTTCGATCCGCTTCTCGCGCACCTGTTCTCGGCTGATGGGCAGGATCCGCTGGACGTAGATCCCCGGCAGATGGACCTTGTCGGGGTCGAGCTCCCCGGCGTCGTACAGGTGCTCGACCTCGGCGATCGTCACCTTGCCAGCCATCGCCGCGAGCGGGTTGAAGTTGCGGGCCGACTTGTGGAAGATCAGGTTTCCGTGACGGTCGGCGACCGCCGCGCGCACCAGCGCGAAGTCCGCGACGAGCGATTGCTCCAGGACGAACTCGCGGGGGTGTCCGTGCCAGTCGAAGATGCGAGTCTCCTTGGCCGGAGAGGCGAGCTCGACACTGCCGTCGGCGGCATACTTCCACGGCATCCCTCCCTCGGCGACCTGGGTGCCGACCCCGGTCATCGTGAAGAAGGCCGGGATCCCGGCTCCGCCGGCCCGCAGCCGCTCGGCCAGGGTGCCCTGCGGTGTGAGCTCGACCTCGAGCTCGCCCTGCAGGTATTGCCGGGCGAACTCCTTGTTCTCCCCGACATAGGACGACACCATCCGCCGGATCCGGCGGTCCCGCAGGAGAATGCCCAGACCCCAGTCGTCGACTCCGCAGTTGTTGGAGAAGACCTCGAGCCGGTCGATGCCGCTCTCGTGCAAGGCCCGGATCAGAACCGACGGAATGCCGCAGAGGCCAAAACCTCCCACGGCAAGCGACATGCCCGAGGTGATACCCGCGATGGCCTCGGCGGGGCCGGAGACGACTTTGTCCATACCGCGACTCTAGTGCGGCCTGCCGCCGGCCCGGCCTGTGCGCCCGGCGGGACACCTGTCACACCGACCGACACCTGGGATATCCCGAGAGTGAACTCGCGGTGAACCATCGGCAACGGCACAATGGACGGATGAACCGCCCCACCCTAGACACGCTCGTTCCGGGTTGGGCGACCCTACGGACCTATCGTCGGGAGTATCTCGGCGGAGATATCGGGGCGGGACTGCTCGTCGCAGCGCTCGCCGTGCCGCAGGCGCTCGGGTATGCCGCGGTCGCCGGAGTTCCCGTCCAGGTGGGGCTCTACACCATCCCACCGGCGCTGTTGGCCTATGCCTTCTTCGGCTCGTCCAGAGTGCTGTTCATGGGGCCGGTGTCGACGGTCACCGTCCTGTCGGGCTCAGTCGTGCGTCAGCTCGCCGGCGGCGACCCGGGGCGCGCCGTCGCCCTCACCTCGGCGCTGGCGCTGCTCGCCGGCGTGATCCTGCTCGTGGCCGGCCTGCTCAAGTTGGGCTGGGTGGCACAGTTCCTCAGCGAACCGATCGTCACCGGATTCGTCACCGGCCTCGTGGTCCTCATTGTCGTCGGCGAGATCCCCGGCCTGCTCGGCTTACCCACTCCGAACGGCGGCATTTTCGAACGGGTGGCCGCATTGGCTCAATCGGTGCCGAACTCGTGGTCGAACACGGTGATCGTCGGCTTGGCGACGTTGGTGCTGCTCTTCGGAGGAGCTCGGCTCGCGCCGCGGTTTCCGTGGTCGCTCGTGGCGTTGGTGGCCGGCATCGTCGTCTCCCAAGTCGCCGACCTCGCGGCACACGGCGTGACGGTTGTCGGCCCGGTCCCCAACGGCCTTCCGCTGCCCACCCTGCCGGCCCTGGGCCTCGCGGAGTATGCCAGCCTGCTCGCCGGGGGGTTGGCCATCGCTGCGGTCGGCATCGCCGAGGGGCTCGCGGCCGCCAACACCTTCGCTCCGGTCGGCTCCGACGAGGCCCTGCACGACGACGCGGAGTTCACCGCCAACGGGATAGCCGACCTGGCGGCCGGCCTCTTCGGGGGGATGGGTGTCGCGGGAAGCCTGTCCAAGACCGCCGCCAACGTCCGCGCCGGCGCCCGCACTCAGATGTCGAGCATCGCCTCTGCGGCAGTCGTGGCCATCGTGGTGCTCGTCGCCGCGGGAGCGCTTGCGCCCCTGCCCAAGGCCGTGCTCTCGGCCGTTGTCATCCATGCCGTGTGGGGCCTGGTCAAACCGAGCCGGTTCACGCACTACCGCAGAATCCGCCGCAACGACTTCATCGCCTCGATCGTCGCCCTGCTCGGGGTGCTCGTCTTCGGTCCGCTCAATGGACTGCTCGTCGCCATCGCCCAGTCGCTGCTCGGTCTGGTCTATCGTTCGATGCAGGTGAGTATCGACGAGATGGGCAAGGTGCCCGGCGAAAAGGCCGCGTGGGGGGCGATCGCCCACGACCCGGTTCGCAAGTCCGTCAAGCGGATCTGCGTGCTGCGCCCGGACGGACCGCTCTTCTGGGCCAACTCAACCGAGGTGACCCAGCGCCTGCACGAGTTCGCGACCGCCAGCCCGAGCACCAGGGCTGTGATCCTGGATCTCGAGGCGACCAACCAACTGGACTCAACGACCGCCGAGCTGCTCTCCCATCTCATCACCCGGCTGCGCGCTGCTCGAATCGAGGTCTACCTCGTGCGCGTCTTCGGCAACGTCCGGGGCGTGTTGGACCGGGCCGGCGTCATGGAGCTGCTCGGCGAGAACCGGCTGTGGCATTCGATCTCCGCGGGTGTCAAGGCAGCCAAGGCCGACATCGTCGCCCGCCGCGAGTGGGAGGCGATCGACCCGGGCGACATCTGGGACCCGTACGAAGACGCCGCCGAAGATGACCTGTTCACCGACGAGGGTCCCGAGCACATCGTTCCGCGCCCGATCGACGAGACCGACCAGGAGGCCGTGCGGCTCGGGCTGGAGCGCTTCATGGCCGATGTCGAGGCCGCCGAGGAAAGGCAGACCGAGCAGTCCGCGGAGGCGGCCGAGGCAGCGGAGGCGGCCGAGGCAGCGGAGGCGGCCGAGGCAGCGGAGGCGGCCGAGGCAGCAGGGGCCGACGAGGACGGCCACGCCTCCCGAGGTAAGGACCACTCGAAGTCCCATGGCCGGGCCCGCCACAAGAAGCACCACCACTGAGTTGGGCTCTGGCTGTGGCGCCGGCGGGGCGCCCCGGCTGTCCCGTACCTACTCTGCCTCAGCCTTTCGGGGTCAACCGCCGGGCCAGGGCGAGGTAGACGAGCCGGCGAGCCAGGCTCAGGCCTTTGGCCATGAATGCGCCGCGAGCGAGATCGTGAGGGGAGAGCAGGCCCGGTTCGCCGGCAGCCAAAGCCTCGTGGAAGGCGATGACCTGCGCGGACTGCGACGCGGCCAGCGCGACACTCCACTGACCGCTGCTCAGCCGAAAGGCAGCCAGGGGTGCGTCGACGGCATACAGGTCGCCGTCCAGCAGGACCCGGGCATACGTGGCTTCGTCGATGACATAGGGGAAGTCCGCCCACCACCCGCCGGCCGCTTCGAGGGACCGCCGCCGCATGAGCACAGCGGCAGGCTCGCCGAAGATGTTGGTTCCGGCCCGCACGGCCTGCCGGAGCGCCCACCGACCGTTGTGCAGCCCGCTGATGCGTGCGCTACCACGCCCTGGGAACACGACCCTGCCCTGGGCATCGATGACCTCCCGGCGGGCGCAGACCAGCACGACCGAGGGGTGGGCGTCCATCGCCTGCACCTGCTCCTGCAGACACCTCGGACGCAGCAGGTCATCGCCGCAGACGAGCTTGACGAATTCGCCCGTCGCCCGGCTCGTCACGGCCGCCCAGTTGGCCGGGGCCCCCCCACCCGGCTCGGTCTGCCACAGGGTGACCCGCGGGTTGGTTGCGAAGCGTTGCAGCACCTGCCACGTGCCGTCGGTCGAGCTGTGGTCGCTGATGAGCAGGTTGAAGTCGGTGAAGGTCTGACCGAGCACCGACTCGATCGTCGCCTCGACGAACGCGACGTTCTGAAAGGTCGGCATGACGACCGACACCCGCGGGCTCACGGCCGGGAGCCCGCGTCCGGTCGCCTGAAGGAGAAGTGTTTGTGGCCGAAGAACGAGATCACCGCGATGACGGTCACCACGATGGCCTGGGCGGGGATGGCGTCGAGGCCGGCACCGATGGTCAACAGGTTGAGCAGCGCCCAGTTGACCCCGAGTGACACCAGATAGACGCTCTCGAACCTCACCGCATCGCGCCACAGCTGGCCGCGGACCCGGAAGACGAGCGTGCGATACAGCACGAACGCGACGATCACCGACAAGAGATGGGCGCATCCCAACGTCAAGGTGTTGTGCAGGACGACCGACCACTGCGGCGCGCTCGCGGCATACAGGCGATCGAAGGCGACGAAGGCAAAGAAGCCGACCGCCGTGTTGAAGCCCCCGACGAGCAGAAACGCCAGCCTCTGGTCCTTGACGACCCGCAACAGCCAACCGGGGTCGTCGGCCGGTGGGAGCTCGCTCGACGCATCGGGCGCCATGGGGCCTCCTCGTCGGCAGCGGACCCGAGCAGTGTAGTTCCGGTGATCACGGGTAGACGTGCGACACTGTCCTGCACTGAAACCGCACGAGGAGGTATGCCGTGTCCACCCCGGACCCCTCCGAAGACTATGCCCGGCCCATCCCCCAGGCGTCCGGACACCCCGGAGGTCGACGAGCCCCCGAGTTCGACGAGAACCAGTCATTCGGCGAGTTCGACGGCCAGACCGAGGACGCCGTCGTCGTCGATACCCGCCGCCGGGTCAGTTTCGCCCGAGCGCCCAGGGAGGCCACCCGAGGTGAGCAGGCGTCGCCGCGGGCGGCCCCCGCGCCTCCGCCGCCTCCGGCGCCTCCCGCATCGGCGGCACCGGCCGGACGACTCCCCCGAGCCGCGGCCGTCGGCGCACCGCCGAGTCGCCCCCGAGGACGCTTCCGGTGGCGGCGAATACTCGTCGGCCTGCTCGTGCTCGTCCTGGCCTGGCTGACCTTCATGATCTGGGTGCCGGTCAACGCCTGGCGCAACATCGAGCGTGTCGACAATCAACCCAGGACAATCGTCGCGGACACCTCCGGGCGCAACTATCTGCTGGTCGGCTCCGACAGCCGTGAGGGCCTGACCAAGGCACAGATGGCCGAATACGCGACCGGCCCGGACGAAGGTGGTCGGCGGACCGACTCCATCATGCTCGTGCACGTCTCGGACCGCGGCGGCCAGCCAGTCGTCGTGTCGATCCCGCGTGACAGCTATGTCCCGATCCCCGGCAACGGCACCAACAAGATCAACGCGGCCTACGCCTTCGGCGGGGCTCGGCTGCTCACCGAGACTGTCGAGCAGGCCACCGGTCTGCGGGTCGACGGCTACCTGGAGATCGGTTTCGGCGGTTTCGCCTCCGTCGTCGACAGCCTGGGAGGTGTGGACGTCTGTGTCTCCCAGAACATGCGGGACGAGTTGGCGGGCATCGACCTCAAGGCCGGCTGCCAGGTGCTGGACGGCAAGAACGCCTTGGGCTATGTCCGCTCCCGGCACGAGGATCCTCGTGGAGATCTCGGGCGCGCCGAGCGGCAGCGGCAGTTCCTCGGAGCGCTGATGAAGAAGGCCGCCACTGTCTCGACCGTGCTCGTCCCGTCGCGGTATATGGCGCTGGCGGACTCCGTGAGCAAGGGCCTGACGGTCGGGTCCAGCACCTCTTTGGCCGATGCGCTCGCGGTCGCCCAGGCTCTGCGAGCGGTCGGATCGGGGGCCGGGCTGGCCCTGCAGGTGCCTGTAGAGAACCCAGCTTTGCAGACGAAGAACGCCGGCATAGCGGTCAAGTGGAACACCGAGCAGGCCAGGGTGCTCTTCGCCGCGCTCAGGGACGACACCCCGCTCACCGCAGGCACCCGCTAGGCCCCACCGGAGGGCTCGCTAGATGAGCAGGTGGGTCCCGGGACCGGGGCTTCACTCCGGTCGGGTCTTGCTCAGGAAGGTGATCCGGGTGCGGCCACGGCTGATGACCGACAGCGTGCGAGTGCACCGGGGCTGATGACGCCGCTGATGGCGCGCCGGGTGTCGCTGTGGCAACAGCTATTGCGCCATCAGCCGCGCTTTCAGCCCCGCGAGGGGCACCCTCGGCCTCAAGGCACACCCGCCACACCGTCACCTTGGAGCCAATCATCAATGCCCCACCCAAGGCGCTCGCTACGTCCCAGGAGGGTCGCCAGGCCCCACCCGAGAGCTTCGGGTGAACAGGCCCCGGTATGCCGTGCGGCGCACCGTTTCCGGCACGATCCGGTAGCCGACCCGCACCAGCACATTGCGGGTGAACTGGCTGCGGGTCGTGAACCCGATGCTGCGCAGTCGACGCTGCAACTCCCATTCCGAGCGGGCCAGCGATGCGCCGCCCCGGCGAGCATAGGCTCCAGCGCCCACCCGGTAGGCGACCAGGGGTTCGGCCACGTTGCCGACGCGCGCGCCGGAGCTGACGATCCGAGCGAAGAGCCAGTAGTCCTCGAGTGAGGGCAGGGGCTGATAGCCGCCCACACGCTCGACCGTGCTCGCGCGGAAGACGACCGTCGGGTGGTTGAACGACTGGCGCAGCCGCATCCCGGACGCGATCGCCGACTCAGTGGTGCGGACCGGCCGGGTCGCACGGCTCACCTCAGGATCGTCGACGAACTCGGTGATGGCCGACCCGAGCAGATCAAAGCGGTCGGACACCAACGGCACTTGGACGGCGAATCGGTGGGGCATCGACACGTCGTCGGCATCCATCCGGGCCACGATCTCGTGGGCGCAGGCCGCGAGCCCGGCGTTGAGGGCCGGACCGAGGCCGGAGTTGACCGGGAGCCGGACCAGCCGCACGGGGACGCTCGACCGGGCGACCACCTGCTCGACCCGCCCCTGCAACAGCGCTGGCAACGGACCGTCGACGACGAGCACCATCTCGGAGGGAGCCAGGGTCTGCTCGTCGGTGACCGAGCGCACCGCGCGCTCGAGAAAGTCCGGGTCATCGCCGCCGTAGCAGCTCATGAGCACGCTGAAACCCTCACGGCGACGTTCGGGTTCGGGCACGGCAGCATCCTACGAGCCCGTTGAGGCCGTTCGATCGCGGCGGCCGGTGCTAGAGGTCGGTGCTAGAGGCTAGGCCAAGACGCTGCGGGCCATGACGATCCGCTGTACCTGGTTTGTCCCCTCGTAGATCTGGGTGATCTTGGCGTCGCGCATCATCCGCTCGACCGGGAAGTCGCGGGTGTAGCCCGCCCCGCCGAGCAACTGCACGGCGTCGACCGTCACCTTCATCGCCATGTCGCTCGCGAAGCACTTGGCCGCCGCGCCGAAGAAGCCCAGGTCGCGATCGCCGCGTTCGGACTTGGCCGCCGCGACGTATACGAGCTGCCGGGCTGCCTCGAGCTGCATCGCCATGTCGGCGAGCATGAACTGGATCCCCTGGAACTCGGCGATGTGCTTGCCGAACTGCTGGCGCTCCTTGACATAGGCGACCGCCCGGTCGAGCGCACCCTGGGCAACGCCGACGGCCTGGGCCCCGATGGTGATCCGGGTGTGGTCGAGGGTCTTGAGGGCGATCTTCAGGCCGTCCCCCCGAGCGCCGATGATCCGGTCGCCGGGGATGACGCAGTGGTCGAAGTAGAGCTCACGGGTCGGGCTGCCCTTGATGCCGAGCTTGCGTTCCTTTTCCCCCCAGGAGAAGCCCTCGTCGCCGGTCTCCACGACGAAGGCGCTGACGTTGGCCCCGCGCCGACCCCCGGGGTCCGTGACCGCGAGGACGGTGTAGTAGTCCATCGCGCCCGCATTGGTGATCCACGCCTTGTGCCCGTCGAGCACCCACGACCCGTCGGCCTGCTCGACGGCCGTCGTCACCATGCCGGTGGTGTCCGAGCCGGCTTCACGCTCGGACAGGCCGTAGCAGAAACCTGTCTTGCCCTCGGCCATCGGGCGCAGATACCGCTGCTTGATCTCTTCGCTGCCACCGAGGATGAGCGGCATACTCCCGAGCTTGTTGACCGCCGGGATGAGCGAGCTCGACACGCAGACGCGGGAGACCTCCTCGATGACCAGGCAGACCGCGAGCGCGTCGGCGCCTGCCCCGCCATATTCCTCGGGCACGTGCGGAGCGAAGAAGTCCGACGCGACGAGGGCGTCGTGTGCCTCCTGCGGATAACGGGCGTTCTCGTCGACGTCAGCGGCATACGGCTCGATCTGGGCCTGCGCCAACTCCCGGACGAAGGAACGCAGCTGACGGTGGCTGTCGGACAGTTGGAAGCTGTCGAAGTCGGGGTTCACGTCAGCCAAACTACTCCCCCGTATGCCGCGTGGTCGCCCAGGGACCACGCTGTGGCCCGTCTCGCCGGGAACACCCAGGCGGTGCTCGGCGTTGCCCAGGGCATTGCGAGGACCCGCCAGAGGGAGGCAGACAATGCGTGCAATATGGAACGGGACGGTCATCGCCGAGAGCGACGACACCGTGCTCGTCGAGGGCAACCACTACTTCCCCGAGGCGGCGCTGCGACGCGACGTGGTGCGCCCCTCTGGCACTCACACGGTGTGCCCGTGGAAGGGCACGGCGAGCTACTACTCGCTGGAGGTCGACGGTTCGGTCAACCCCGACGCCGTGTGGTTCTATCCCGACCCGAAACCCAAAGCGTCGATGGTCGCCGGCCGGGTGGCCTTCTGGAGAGGAGTCCAGGTCACCGAATGAGGCTGCGGGCCGGAAGGTCAGCCCGCGAGCCCCGCCGACACCCCGGTGAGCCCCTCACACACCTGCCACAGGGTGCTTTGCGCCTCACGGTCGTGGGACGCCGGTGAGGATCCGACGACCCGCGGTGCACCGGTCAGCTCGCCGAAGCCCGACGGCCCGACATAGCTGCCCCCGGGCAGGTCGGCAGCGGTCGCGGCATAAAGGATCGGCAGGGCGCCGGCCTGAGCCGACTGCGAGACCATCACCATCTGCTGGGCCTTGTTCAGCAGGGGCACCCGCATGAACGGCTGATAGCGCTGCAGGCTGGTGTGGGCATAGCCGGGGTGGGCGGCGCACGAGCGGATCGTTGAGCCGGCGAGGGTGAGTCGCCGCTGAAGCTCGTAGGCCAGCATCAGGTCGGCGAGTTTGCTCGCCGAGTAGGCCCGCCACGGGTTGTAGCGCCGGTGGCGGAAACTCGGGTCGACCAGGTCGATGCGGCCCATCCGATGGACCAGCGAGCTGACCCAGACAACCCGCTCGGTCACCTGGTCCAACAGCAGCCCGGTGAGCGCAAAGGGCCCGAGAACATTGGTGGCGAACTGCAGCTCGTGGCCGTCGATCGACACTTCTTTCGGGGTCGCCATAACGCCCGCGTTGTTGACCAGAACGTCGATCGGCCGACCGACGAGGCTGTCGGCCGCGGCCTTGACCGAACCGAGCGACGCGAGATCGATCTCGAGCAGTTCGGTGCTGCCGACCACCCGCTCGCGGGCGGCCTGCGCCTTGGCCTGGTCGCGGCAGCCCATGATGACGTGCGCGCCGCGAGCGGCAAGCTCGATCGTCGTCTCCAGCCCGATCCCGCTGTTGGCGCCGGTGACGAGCACGACCCGCCCGTGCTGGTCGGGGATCTCGTCGGTGCTCCAGGGCATCGCTCAGCGCCCCTTGAGTGCCGGGATGACGGCGCGCTCGAACAGGTCGATCGAGCTGGTGTCGTAGGCCGCGTCGGCGAAGTAGGCGATCGTGTAGCCCAGTCCGGCGCGCTGATAGTCCTGCAGTCGCTCGACGATCTGCTCGGGCGTGCCGCAACCGGGCGTTCCGCGCAGTCCGTCGATCTCGGCGCGGACGGACGCTTCTCGCAGCCCGCAGACTCGCACCCGGTGGTCGAGATACCACGCGAGCCGGTCCTCGACCTCGACCTCCGTCTCGCCGATGAAGACGTTGACGTTGACCGACTTGACGATCTCGTCGTAGTCGCGTCCGACGGTGCGGCAGTGCTCGGCGAGGATCGCGCACTTGCGCGTGAACTCCTCGACGTCGCCGAAGAAGTTGGTGTAGTCGGCGTACTGCGCAGCGATCTTCAGAGTCACCTTCTCGCCGCCGCCGGCCACCCACATCGGTATGCCGTTCGCCGGGCTGCCCGGCGCGACGGTGCCCTGCAGGGGACGCGGCGCGCAGATGGCGCCATCGACGCTGGCGTAGCGTCCGGCATGCGTGGCCGTGCCCTGGGTCCACATCTGGCGGAAGATCTCGACGCCGTCGCGCAAGGCCCCCAGTCGGTCCCGCGCCTCGGGGAAGCCATAGCCGTAGGCGCGCCATTCGTGCTCGTACCAGCCCGCCCCGATGCCCATCTCGACCCGGCCGCCGCTGATGATGTCAACGGTCGCGGCGACCTTGGCGAGGTAGGCCGGGTTGCGATAGGCGATACAGGTGCACATCTGACCGAGGCGGATCCGGTTGGTCGAAGCCGCGAAGGCCGCCATGAGCGTCCACGCCTCGTGGGTCGCCTCGTCCGACGGCTTGGGCACCGTGTGGAAGTGGTCATAGACCCACAGCGACTCCCAGTCGTGGACCTCGTCGAAACGGCTGGCCAGCCCGTCCATCACGCCCCAATGCATCGCCGGGTCGATGCCGACCAGGTCCAGCCGCCACCCCTGGGGTACGAACGCACCAAATCGCATGTGACGACTCCTTGTGTGTGGTCTCACCCGGCCAGCAGGTCTCACCCAGCCAGCAGGTCTCGACCGCCATCATGTCACCGAGACGTCCAGCGCTCGTGGACCACTCATGTGAGACTGGTTCGATGACGGCACACCGTAACGATCCCGGCGTCATCGCCCGCGTACTGACGACACCGGCGACCTGGGCGGTCGTCGGGCTGTCGGACAACCGGGCCCGCACGGCATACTCGATCGCCGGTTTCCTGGATCGCGACCTGGGGATGCGGGTCATTCCGATCCATCCGCACGCCCCCTTCCAGCCGCCGGTTCTCGGCTCCAGCGGGTATGCCGCACTCGCGGCGGTTCCCGACGGCGAGCGGGTGGACGTCGTCGACTGCTTCGTCCGCTCCGCCCTCGTCGGCGCGGTCATCGACGAGGTGATCGCCGAGCGCGAGCGACTCGGGATTCAGGCGATCTGGCTGCAACTCGGCGTGATCGACGAGGCGGCAGCGCGGGCGGCCCGGGCCGCTGGGCTCGATGTCGTCATGGACACCTGCCCCAAGATCGAGATCTCCGGGGTGCGCCGACGTTGATTGGGTACGCCTGAGCCGTGGAGGCTGCTCTTGTCCGATGCGGCCCTCAGGCGCGCGAGGCGCGCAGCGCGGCACCTTTGGCCATCGCCTGCTCGCGCAGGCGGCCCTGAAACGCGACCATTTCCTCGCGGATGCGCGCCGCTTCCGGACCGTCGCCCGCCCCGAGGATGCGGGCCGCGAGCAGCCCCGCGTTGCGGGCGCCGCCGACCGAGACGGTGGCGACCGGAACGCCGGCCGGCATCTGGACGATCGAGAGCAGCGAGTCCAGACCATCGAGATGCGCCAGCGGAACCGGGACCCCGATGACGGGCAGCGGCGTGACCGAGGCGAGCATCCCCGGTAGGTGCGCCGCTCCCCCGGCACCGGCAACGATCACCTTCAGGCCCCGGTCGGCAGCCGAGCGGCCGTAGGCGATCATGTCCTCAGGCATCCGGTGCGCCGAGACGACGTCGACCTCGATGGCTATCCCGAACTCTTCCAGCGCCTCGGCGGCCTGGCCCATGACCGGCCAGTCGCTGTCGCTGCCCATGACGATGCCGACGACCGGGTCGTCCCCCGAGCCCTCCCGGTCAGGGCCCGCGCTGCGCGGCGTGCTCTCACTCATCGATGACTCCTTGGAGGTAGTCGGCGGCGTGTCGCGCGCGGTCCCGCACGTCGCCGAGGTCGGCGCCGCTGACATTGACGTGGCCGATCTTGCGCCCGGGGCGCACGTCCTTGCCATACATGTGCACCTTTGCACCGGGATCGCGAGCCATGACGTGACGATAGGCGGGATAGAGCTCCAGGTGATCGCCGCCGAGGACGTTCGCCATGACCGTCCATGGTGCCGTGGGGCTCGGATCGCCCAGCGGGAGGTCGAGGACCGCCCGCAGGTGCTGCTCGAACTGGCTGGTCACGGCACCGTCGATGCTCCAATGGCCGCTGTTGTGCGGACGCATGGCCAGTTCATTGACGAGGTGGGCCGGCCGATCACCGGCGTGCTCGAGCTGGAACATCTCCACGGCGAGCACCCCGGTGACGCCGAGCTCGCCGGCGATCCGCAGCGCCGTATGGGTCGCCTCGGCCGCGTCGGCGGGAGTGAGGTCGGGGGCCGGTGCGATGACCTCGGTGCACACGCCGTCCGTCTGCACCGTCTGCACGACCGGCCACGCGGCTGCCTGTCCGCTCGGGCTGCGAGCCACCAGGACCGCGAGCTCGCGCACGAACGGCACGAGCTGTTCGAGCAGGATGCCGTCGGCGAAGCCGCGGGTCCCCTCGCCGGTCCGGTCAAGCCAATCGGTCAGTTCCTCGACCGCCTCGACAATCCGCACGCCCTTGCCGTCATAGCCGCCGCGCGGGGCTTTCGCCACGAGCGGCCATCCGACCCGGGCGGCGAACCGCTCGATGTCCGTCGACGTGCGCGCCATCGCCCACTCGGGGCAGGGGATCCCCAGCTCGGTGAGCCGACGCCGCATGGCCACCTTGTCCTGGGCGAACAGCAACGCGGCGGGTGAGGGATGCAGCGGTATGCCGTCGGCGGCCAGCGCGGCCAGCACGTTGGGCGGGACGTGTTCGTGATCGAACGTGACGACATCGCAGGCGGCGGCGAAGCGGCATACGGCCTCGAGGTCGCCGTGATCGCCGACCGGAGCAGACGGGATGACCAGTGCGGCCGACGCGTCGACGCCTTCGGCAAGGACACTCAGCTGGACGCCGAGCGCCACCGCGGGGGCCTGGAGCATCCGGGCGAGTTGACCACCGCCGATGATCCCCACGACGGGGAAACCACCTGGCCCCCGGCGGGGTTGGGTCACGGTGACCCCAGCAGGGGGCCGACCCGGAACGTCCACAGCTTGTTGACGACGAAGTTGATCGGCATGGTGAGCACGATGGTCAGCAACTGCGCCCAATAGACGCGTGATCGCAGCCCTGCTGATTCGTTGAACCAGGGCTCGGGCAGATAGATCGGCGACTCGGGGTGGGTGAGGGCCGTGATGATGAACAGGCCGGCAACCGCCGCGACGCTGCCGACGAGCAGGAAGGGCCAGAACTGCCTCCACCAGCTGGCATACCCGGTGGCCCGGAAGGTCCAGCGACGATTGAGCTGGAAGTTCCACAGGTTGGCCACGAGGAAGGCGACGATCCACACCAGGTGTAGGTATCGGGCGAAGTAGGGCGTGGCAGGAATCGCAAAGAGCGCCGCGCGACCGTTGACCGTGCCCCCGTTGAGCTTGTGCATGGCGATCGTCACGAGCATGTTGACCACCACACCCGAGCCACCGACAAGGCCGAACTTCACGAACTGCCGCACCCCGCGACGGTGGCGCAAGGAGGGCGCCGACGGTGCGATCACCCCCCGACACTACCCCTCAGCGTGCACCGGGCGTCGGCTCCCACCCCTGCTTCGCCTCGGATAGGAACAGCGCGAAGGTCGCGGGGGTGCGGGCAATGAGGTCGAGCCGGCCGCCGCACGACTCGGCCAGGTCCCGGGCCAGCGCGAGACCGAGTCCGTTGCTGGATCCCCGGCCGCTGCTCACCGATCGTTCGAAGATGTGCGGGGCGAGCGCGGCTTCGATGCCGTCGCCTTCGTCACGGACCTCGACGACCGCCGACGGGCCGCTGCGCCGGGCCTGCACGTCAACGGTCCCGCGGCCGTGCACGAGCGAGTTCTCCAGGAGTGTGGACAGGATCTGGTTGAGTGCCACGGGCGTGGCTCGCACGACGAGCCCGCGCTCGCCGTGCACTCGCACACTCCGACGAGCGGTTTCGAACGCCGGCTGCCATTCGCGCTGCAGGGTCGCGATGACGGTGTCGAGGGACACCTCGGGTGGGTGGCCCTCGGGGTCGCTTCGTCGGCGTTCGAGCAGCTCGATGACAACTCGGCTCATCCGTTCGACCTGCGCGATGGCGACGGCGGCTTCCTCGTGGGCGACGTCCAGGTCGTCCGTCGCCGCTACTTCTTCTAGCCGCATCAGCAACGCCGTGAGCGGGGTGCGCAGCTGATGTGAGGCGTCGGCGGCGAAGCCGCGCTCGGTCGACAGCAGCTGGCCGAGTCGTTGGGCCGACAGCGAGATCGCTTCGGAGACCCGGTCCACCTCATCCACGCCGGTCGCCATCGACGAGACGGTCGTCTCGCCGGCGCCGAGCTGCGCTGCTTGACGGACGAGTTCGTCCATCGACGCGGTGATCGGCCTGCTCGAGCGGCGCGCGACCGCGAAGGCTACGAACCCGGTGGCCAGGTTCACGGCGGCGAGCAGGACGCACAGGTCAACGGCTCGCAGCCAGCCGGGCCGAACCAGCCACGCATCCACGATGTCGGGCCGCCCCGACACCCACAAGAGGAGGATGAAGAGGGGCACGACCGCGGTCGCCATGCAGAGGGCGACGGTCTGACGTGCCGACCGAGTGATGAGCCGTTCCATGTGCGCTCAATCTGCCGGTCGGTCGGACCGCTCGAACCGGAACCCTCGTCCCCGAACGGTCGCGATATAGCGCGGTTGCCCGACGTCGTCGTTGAGCTTCTTGCGCAACAACGAGATGTGGACGTCGAGGGTCTTGCTCGACACGAACCACGCCGTGCCCCAGATCTCCTTCATGAGCTGCTCCCGCGTCACCACTCGTCCCCGCTCCCGCACCAGCACCCGGAGCAGGTCGAACTCCTTGGCGGTCAGATGCAACTCCTCGCCGTCCAACCAGGCCATTCGGCTTTCCGGATCAACCCTGACGTCCTCTTCATCGCCGACCGGTTGGGCGTCGGGGTGTCGGCGCAGCAGGGCCCGGACTCGGGCGAGCAGTTCGGCCAGCCGGAAGGGTTTGGTGACATAGTCGTCCGCACCGGCGTCGAGCCCGACGACGGTGTCGACCTCAGCCGCGCGCGCCGTGAGGATGAGGACCGGCGCGGTGAGCCCATCGGCGCGCAAGCGACGGCATACCTCCAGGCCGTCCATGTGAGGCAGCCCGAGGTCCAGGACGACGAGATCCGGGCGCTCCTTAGCGCTCTCCAGCGCCGCGTAGCCGTCCTCGCACACGTCGACGACGTAGCCCTCGCGGCGCAACGCTCGCGCCAGCGGCTCGGAGATCTCCTTGTCGTCCTCGACGAGCAGCACCCGGATCATGGCCCGATCGTATTGGTTAGCCCCGCCGCTAGCCCGGATCTTGCATGAGTCGGCCGGTGTCGTTCTCGCGGCGTAGAGTTCGTCGACGCAATTGTGCCGGCGGGGTGTGACATTTCTCGGGGGATCGTCTGACACCGCGCTAATCCGACGCTGCTCACGAGCACTTTCAGGTGCCCGACACCCTATTCCCGAGGCCATCACTCATCTCGCCGCTAGCGACCCGGCCAGCGTGGCGGGCGCTTCTCTGCGAAGGCTCGAACTCCCTCGGCCCGGTCGCCACTGAAGGCGGTCGCCCGCCAGCACGCGTCCTCGATTTCCAGTCCGGCCGCGAGGTCGACGTCGAGCCCCAGCCGCATTGCGCGTTTCGCCGAACGCACCCCGATCGGGGAATTGGCGGCAATCTGCTCGGCGATCTTCAGCGCCCGCTCGCGGGCGGTCCCGGCCGGGACGAGTTCGTCGACCACGCCGAGGGCAGCCGCATGAGTGGCAGGGATCTTCGCTGCGGTGAAGATCAGCTGGGCCGCCCGGGACCACCCGACCCGCCGTGCGAGCAACTGAGTGCCACCGCCCCCCGGGATCACCCCGACCGACACCTCGGGCAGCCCGACGGTGGCGCCGTCCCCTAGGACGACGATGTCACAGGACAGTGCCAGCTCCAGCCCCCCACCGAGGGCGAAGCCGTCGACGGCCGCGACTGCCGGCATGGGCAGAGCGAGCACCCCGCCGTATGCCGCCCGGGCCACCGGCCGCTGCGCGACGAGGTCGGCGTCAGACATCGTGTTGCGCTCTTTGAGGTCTGCGCCGACGCAGAATGCCTTCGGGTGTGAGGAGGTGAGCACGACGCAGCGCACCGAGGGGTCCGCGGACAGCTCGCTGGTGGCGGCACCGATGGCAGCGGCCATCGCCCCAGAGACGGCATTCATCGCCTCTGGACGGTCCAGGATCAGCTCGGCGACGTGACCGCCCTCGCCGTGCCGGTGGATGCGTACCAGTGGGGTGGCCTCTGGGGTTGCCTCTGCGGCGGCCTCTGGGGCGGACGGGACTGCGGACGGGTTGGTCACAGATCTCTCCCTCGTCGGGTGTTGGTGCTGACTCGGCTGAGCGCGAAGGGGGTCACGAAGCCGACCCCACGCAGACTGCGTCGGCGCATCGGAGTGAGCCGGAAACCGCTCTGGCTGGCCAGAGCGGTTGCGAGCGGGCCGTCGACCAGCACGGCATCAGGCTGGGCCACTGCGGTGAGCCGAGAGGCCCGGTTGACAGTCACCCCGAAGACATCGCCGAGGCGAGAGACAACCGGGCCGAAGGCGACGCCGACGCGGACCCGCGGCAACAGGGGGTCCTCCTCGAGTGCGTCGACCAGGTCGAGGGAGATCGCGGCGCCGGGGGCCGGGGCACGGGTCGTGTAGAGCACCTCGTCGCCGACGGTCTTGACGACCCGTCCACCATGGGCGGTGACGACGTCCGTGGCGAGCGCCTCGAAGCGTTGAACGGTGCGGGCCAGGTCGCGTTCGGACAGCTGGCGCACCAGGGTCGTGAAGGAGACCAGGTCGGCGAAGCCGACGCAGCGCAGCTGACTCGGCGCGTCGGCGGTGGCCGCCGACACGTCGGCCAGCAGCCTCGACAACGCATCGGTGAGATGACGGCGCCAGGCGTAGACAAGCATCGGCTCAAGCTCGTCGGCGAGGTCGAGCACGAGCCGAGCGGTCGCTTGGGCGGTCCGCTCGTCGAGGGGGCCGGCCACGACCTCCTGTGGGGAGGAGGTGAGCGACTCGGCGACCAGTTGCACCTGCCAGGCGGCCAGGCGATCGGCGTTGCGGGCGAATGCACGGGTGAGCGCGAGCGCCGTCGGCTCGTCGATCACCCCGTTGCGCACCAGCAGGGTCATCCGGCGCAGCGCCCGAAGATCGGCCTCGGTGAACATCCGGTCGCTGGACATCGTCCTCGGGAAGCCAAGGGCATGCCAGAACTTGCGCGCCCCGACCACCGACACCCCGGCCAGGCGACTGACGTCGTTTCGGGAGAACTCCCTGCTCATCCCCACGAGCATCGACGCGACGTCGTCGCCGTCGAGCGCATGGGGCGGGCGCCCGGATGCCGACGGAGTGATCTCGCCCGGCCCCTCGGGCATCGAGGCGCCGTCGGCGGGCAGCAGCGTCATGGCGCCATCATGTCAAGCCCGGCAGCTCCGATGCCGGTCGAAGGTGCACGACGTCGCCGGCGGCATACGCACGCATGCCGGTGCCGTCGTCGACGAGCAGCGCGCCCTCGTCGTCAACCCCGATCGCGGTCGCGTCGACGTCGGGGGCGTCGCTGCGTTGCAGGCGCACCCGGGAGCCGATGGTCGCGCAGGCCGCCCGGTATGCCGCGTGCACCTGTTCCGCGTCGCCCGCGCCGGCGAGCACGGCGGCATACCGGTCGGCGAGCCGGCGCAGCACGGCGACCAACAGCGTGTGACGGTCGACGTCGTGTGCACCGGCGAGCGCGAGCGAGGTGGCGGTCGGCACGGGCAACTCCTGCTCGCTCTGATGGACGTTGATCCCGATGCCGATGACGACGAGGGCGCCGACCCCGGGCTGGGGTGGGCGGTATTCGCACAGGATGCCGGCGACCTTGCGGTCCGCGGCGGCCGGCATCAGGACATCGTTGGGCCACTTGAGCGTCGTGGACAGGCCGGTGACGGCGGTGAGTGCCTCAGCCGTGGCGAGCCCAGCCAGCAGAGGCACCCACCCCGGCGCTCCGGGGGGCGCCGGGACCGTCGCCGAGAAGGTGAGCGAGGCACCGCGGGGGGCCTGCCACGACCGGTCCAGGCGTCCTCGGCCGGCCGTCTGATGCTCCGCGACGATGACCGACCACGGGCGAGCGGCCGCCACCGCGAGGGCATTCGTGGACGCCACCTCGGGATGGACCTCGATCGATCGCCAGGCCGTGGGCAGGTGGGAGGTGAGCCAGGTGACATCGAGTGGGGGGACGAGGGGAATGGGCAGGGTCATGGAGACAAGGCTATTGTTCGGAACATGTCGAACGATGGCGTTCCCACCGCGACCGCGACCTCCGCCGCATCACCCCTGGCGACGACCGCTGACAAACTCGCCGATCTCAAACGTCGGGTCGCCGAGGTCGCCAACGCGGGGTCGACGACGGCCGTCGACAAGCAGCATGCCAAGGGCAAGAAAACGGCCCGTGAGCGCATCGCCATGCTGCTGGACGAGGGCACCTTCATCGAGATGGACAAGTACGCCCGACACCGCAGCACGCAGTTCGGTCAGGACAAGCACCGTCCCTACGGCGATGGCGTGGTGACCGGCTACGGCCAGGTCGACGGCCGTCAGGTGGCCGTCTTCGCGCAGGACTTCACCGTCTTCGGGGGGTCGCTCGGCGAAGTGTTCGGCCAGAAGATCGTCAAGGTCATGGACTGGGCCGCGAAGATCGGCTGTCCGGTCGTCGGGCTCAACGACTCCGGTGGTGCCCGCATCCAGGAGGGTGTGGTCTCTCTGGGGCTCTACGGCGAGATCTTCTTCCGCAACGTCCGCTCCTCCGGCGTCGTCCCCCAGATCTCCGTCGTCCTCGGCCCGTGCGCGGGAGGGGCAGTCTATTCACCCGCGATCACCGACTTCACCGTCATGGTCGACAAGACGTCGCACATGTTCATCACCGGACCCGATGTCATCAAGACCGTCACCGGCGAGGAGGTCGAGTTCGAGGACCTCGGTGGGGCTCGAGCGCACAACACCAAGTCCGGCGTCGCCCACTACATGGGGGTCGACGAGGACGACGCCATCGACTATGTCAAGGCGCTGTTGTCCTACTTGCCGAGCAACAATATGGAGCTCCCACCGGCCTACGGGTCCGGCGATGGCGATCTTGAGGTCACCGAGGACGACCTGTGGCTGGACACCTGCATCCCCGACTCTCCCAATCAGCCCTACGACATGCACGAGGTCATCGAGCACATCGTCGACGACGGCGAGTTCCTTGAGGTCCATGCCCTGTTCGCGCCCAACATCCTCGTCGGCTTTGCCCGCGTCGACGGGATGAGCGTCGGCGTCGTCGCCAATCAACCGATGCAGTATGCCGGGTGCCTGGACATCGAGGCGTCCGAGAAGGCCGCCCGCTTCGTGCGCACCTGCGACGCCTTCAACGTCCCGGTGCTCACCCTCGTCGACGTGCCTGGGTTCCTACCCGGCACCGACCAGGAATGGAACGGCATCATCCGCCGCGGCGCGAAGCTGATCTACGCCTACGCGGAGGCGACGGTCCCCAAGATCACGGTCATTACCCGCAAGGCCTATGGCGGCGCATATGACGTCATGGGGTCCAAGCACCTCGGCGCCGACATCAACCTCGCCTGGCCGACCGCCCAGATCGCGGTCATGGGCGCCCAGGGCGCCGTCAACATCCTCTATCGCAAGGAGTTGGCCAAGGCCCGCGAGGATGGCAGAGACGTCGAGGCGGCCCGGGCCGAGTTCATCGCCCTCTACGAGCAGACCCTCGCCAACCCCTACATCGCGGCCGAGCGGGGCTACATCGACACTGTCATCAGCCCGGCGAACACCCGGATGAATGTCACTCGAGCTCTGCGGGCGCTGCGGACCAAGCGAGAGACCCTGCCGCCGAAGAAGCACGGCAATATCCCGCTCTGACGGCGTGCCTGACGCCGGGACGCGACCTGACTGTGACCGTGACCGTTAATCTGCCTAACCCTGACTCAGCCTGGCTGAGGCCCGAGAGGAAACGATCGGCATGACTGTTGCCGTAATCGGCGAGGCCCCCGGCCAGCCGGTGCTCACCGTGCTGCACGGCGCCCCGAGTCCTGAGGAGCTGGCCGTCGTCGTCGCCCTGCTGGCCGCCGGCGGCGACGGGTCCGAGGCGCCGGTCACGGCCCAGTCGCGGTGGTCGGCGCCGTCCGCCCGGCTGGGTTCAGCCGGGCCGGCCCGAGACGCGTGGCGATTCAGCGGTATGCCGCGCTGAAGCGGCATACCGGGATGTCTGTCAGGAAGTGACGGACACGTGGACGTGGTCGAAGTGATTGGCGGTCACGCCACCACGGTCGGACATGCCCTGCCAGCTGCCGCCGGGGAACCAGATGCGCTGACGCCAGATGACGTATTTGACGTGGAACTCGCCCGCGTGGGCCATGACGAAGGCCGCGACGGCATCGCCTTGGGCACGGCTGGTGATCATGACGTCGACCGCGTGGCCGGTCCCGTGGTCGCGCGGGTCGCCCGGGCGCAGCCCGCCGATGTTGGTGATTCCGAAGGTCGACCGCACTGCTGAATAGACGGTTCGGGCATAGCCGCGCAGGCCGATCTTGGCTGCGGCGGCGGCAAATGCGCTCCCGGAGTAGGGTGCAGTCTTGGCGGGCGCGGGCTTGGCCGGCGCTGGCGGGGTGGGCAGCGGCGCCGGGGCAGCAACGGCAGGGACGACTGCGGCGGCGACACGCAGTTGGTCGTCAAGCTCGACGACTGCTTCTCGGGTGCGCGAACGGGAGGCACGCAGGGCACTGGTGTCGGTTGCCTGGCCGGCGCGTACAAGGCGCTCGCCCAAGGCGAGCGTCTGCTCGCCCAAGGCGAGGGTCTGCAGGTCGATGACATCGCGGGTCAGGGATTGGCCGACGGTGCTCGACCCCATCACCGCGACAGCGGTGCTGGTCGGGGCCACGCCGGCGGCCACCGCGCCGATGCCGACAACGACGGCGCCCGCTACGACATTGCGCGAGCGGGGCCGAGGGCGCGACGGAGCCCGATGACGGCCGGGCGCCCGATGACGGCCGGGTTTGGGCATGCGCAAAGCCATGACACTCCTCGGGTGGGTTCTCGGCCACCCTACGCGAGCCTAAAGCAATTGTCACGCTGAGGTAACGGTGCCCTCCGGCAGCCCGGCCCGGGCCTGTCGTTGCGCGCTGGTCCCCGTCGCGCATCGGACGGACGGCAGGGAGGGCGGCGATTCGGCGGTAGCCCCCGCCGATCAGCCTCTAGAGTCCTCGGGGGGTTTACGATAATTCCATCCGGTCCCGACGTCGTTGGGAAGGGTTCATTTATGGAAAGCCACCGCTCGCGGCGACGGAGCCGCCTCGCGGGAATCGTCGGTGTCATTCTCGCGGGTCTCTTCGCGTTCCCCGCTGAACCCGTCAATGCCGCAGAAGAGAGTTATCCGCGTCCGGCCAGCGGCGTCTTCCAAGTGGTTGGCAACGGTTTCGGACATGGGCGAGGGATGTCGCAGTGGGGCGCGAGGGGCGCCGCAACGCAAGGGGTTTCCTGGCCGACGATCATGTCCACGTATTATCCCGGGACCACGACAGCGTCCCGCGCCGGGCGAATCCGGGTGATGGTCTCGACGACCGACACCGATCAGGTGACCGTCGCAAATGCCTATGGAATGCTCGTTACCATCACTCAGAGCGGCACTGTGCTGTGGCGTGGCCCCGAGGTCCTGGGCTACCGGCTCACGCGCACCGGTTCGACCATGAGGCTCGAAACATTTGACGGAACGGGATACACCGCCGTCCCAGAAGCGGCGGCGCTCACCGGGCCGGTGCGATTCGACAATGCCAGCAAGACTCATCGCCTCTGGTCCATGTCCGGCCGCTCTCGCACCTATCGGGGCATCATCAACGTCCACCTCGGCGCGAGCCGCCTCGACGCGATCATCGACCTCCCTCTGGAGGACTATCTGCGCGGCGTGGTGCCGCTGGAGATGCCGGCGAGTTGGCCGGCCGAGGCGCTCAAGGCGCAGACGGTCGCCGCTCGCACCTATGCGGCGCGCGCGATCGACGCCAACACCAGCGGCCGGCCATACGACATCTGCGATACCCAGGCTTGCCAAGTCTTCGGCGGCACGACTACCTACTCACAGACTGGGGTCGCCACGTCGATCGAGGACACTCGAACAGACGCGGCCATCGCAGGCACGGCTGGCGTTGTCCTGAAGTATGCCGGCGCTACCGCACTGACCGAGTTCAGTTCTTCCAACGGCGGCTGGTCCGTTGCCAGCTCGGTCCCCTATCAGGTCGCGGCGGCCGATCCCTGGGACGGGCTCAACGCCAACCCGCACGTCCTGTGGGCGGCTACCCTGCCGGTGAGCGTGCTCGAGGCGCGATGGCCCTCTATCGGCGTTTTTCGTCGGTTGGTCGTCGTGTCCCGCGATGGACACGGCGCTTGGGGTGGCCGGCTGCTCAGTGTGCGGTTGGAGGGCTCGATTGGGAGCGTCACGGTGTCTGGCGAAGCGCTGCGCTCTGCGCGGCCCTACAACACCTTCGCCGACGGTCTGCGGTCGTCCTGGTTCACCATCACCAACGCGCGAGAGCCCCTCGGGCAACTCGACACAGCCTTCGGGGGAAGCCGCGCGGTGGCAGTCACGGGGTGGGCCATCGACTTTGACACGATCGATCCGATCGCCGTGCACGTCTACATCGACGGCAGCGGCTACCAACTGATTGCCAACGGGTCTCGCCCGGACGTCGGGGCGGCATACCCGGGGTTCGGGAACGCCCACGGGTATCAAGGGACGTTCGCTGCCGCCCCAGGCACCCACCAGGTATGCGCATACGCCATCAACGTACTGACCGGCGCAGGCAACAATCCGGTGCTGGGTTGCACCCTCGTCCAGGTCTTTGGCAATGACCCGCTCGGGCAATTCGAATCGGTCACGGGGGGCTCTCGTGCCCTGACGGTTGCCGGCTGGGCGTTCGACCCCGATACCAACACGCCCATCGACGTGCACGTGTACATCGACGCTGCCGGCTACGCGGTCCGCGCCAACCTCCCCCGCAGCGATCTCGCGGCCGCGTTCCCGTTGTTCGGCCCAAACCATGCCTTCCAGGCGACGCTGCCCGCCGCTGCAGGGGTGCACCGCGTGTGCGTCTACGCCATCAACGTCCAGGTCGGAGCGGGAAACAACCCGGGCCTCGGCTGTCGCGCGGTCACCGTGGCCCCCTGAACCCGTTCACCGCGTGCTCCCACTGCGGCGAGGTCGTCAGCTCAACCCATCTCGTATGCCGCGCAGAACGGCACGCAACCGGTCCAAGCGGCCGGGCACGAAGATGAGGAGCAGACCCAATTTCACGACGAGGCGCCCGACGTCGTGGACCTTCCACGCGAGCGGGACATATCGGCGCCTGTAGAGCCGGATGCGGTTGCGGTGCATGAAATACATCCGCGATGCCGAGTGCACCCGAAGCTTCCCAACTGGGGTGACGACGACCTGGTCTCCGCGGCGGTGTCTCAGCGTCGTCGAGAACGTCGCGAGAAGCCGCAGCCCCATGGCGCGAGCTCGAAAGCTCCAGTCGAAGTCCAGGGAGTCGATGAACAGGCTCTCGTCCATCGGACCGACCCGTTCGGCAAGTGCGAGGTCAAGCAGGGTGCCGGAGGTGATGAGGAAGTCGACGTCGAAGAACTCCGCGCCTGCTTCCTCAGCCGAGTGGATGCGTCGGTTCAGCGGCAGTCGCAGCCGCGCGAAATACTCGCTCTCACCAGTGAGCTCGTCGACGATGGCCGGCCCAGCCGCCACCGCCCGCGCTGGGTCGGTCGCCAGAGCACGCTGGAGTGCGACGACGAGATCAGCCGCCGGCACCGAGTCCTGGTCCAGGAGCAGGACCTGCTGGGCGTCGCAGGCCCGCGCATGGGCGAGGCCGACATTGAGGGCAGCGGCTAGACCGACATTGACGCCCGAGCCGATGACGGTGTCACCAGGGCGTGTCACCGGTGATCCGGCTCCCAACCCGAGGGCTGCGACTCCATCGCCGTTGTCGACGTAGACGACCCGGTCCACTTGATCGGCGAGGCCTGCGCGTTGCCCGGCCAGGAGGGCGGGATCGGGGCGATAGAGCACCACGAGCGCTAGAACTGCCGGGGCCACAAGCTCCCTCCCTTCCGCCTCGACACCTGTCCGACCCTACTGGATGGTGGGAAGCGCCTACCCCTGACCCGGGGTGCCAGGAGGCCTTCGCCACCGGTGAGATAGCCTGACGGGGTGCTGGCACGACCCGTCCGAGGTGTGCGATGACCTGGAGCCGGCAGCGCCTGCGTGAGCGCGACGCCCTCATCGCCGAGCAGTCTGCGGCGCGACGAGCCAGTCCCCGCGACGCGCTGGATGTGCTCCTGGATGAGTTGCGCGAACAACACGAGACCGAACGCCACCGACGCACCAGCCAGGTCAGGCAGATGTCAGAACTCGTTAGCCGCTCGCTCGCCGAGCAGGGCCCGGTGTCGACCGTCAAGTGGCTGGCCGGGCAGGCCCTTCGCCGCTGCGGAGTGCGCCGGTGACCGTGGATGGTCCGCGAGATCGCCCTCTGTTTTCGCTGCTCACTCCGGTCTACAACCCCGACCTCTCAGTGCTCGCGGACACGATCGCGTCGGTCCTCGCCCAGACTGATCCCGGGTGGGAGTGGGTTCTTGTGGACGACGCGTCTCCCGACGAGCGGGTTCGGGTGGCACTGAGGTCGGCGGCAGCCGCCGACCCTCGGATCATCCTCATCGAGCGGCCCGAGAACGGGCACATCGTCGCAGCCTCGAACACCGGGCTCGAGCATGCTCGTGGGGAGTTCGTCGTGTTGCTTGATCACGACGATCTGCTCGTGCCGCATGCTCTCGAGCGCGTGCGATCAGTTCTGGCGGCCGCGCCTGACGCTGATTACCTCTACAGCGACGAGGACAAGGTGGCCGGTCGGCGGCAGTTCGCTGCGTTTCACAAGCCGGACTGGTCCCCGACTCGGCTTCGTGGGCACATGTACACCGGGCATGTGTCGGTGTTGCGTCGCAGCGTCATCCAAACGGTCGGAGGCTTCCAGCCGGGCCTGGAAGGCTCCCAGGATCACGACCTGGTCCTGCGCGTGGCCGAGCGAGCCCGCCGGGTGGTGCACATTCCCGAGGTGCTCTACCACTGGCGGCTCGTCGCGGGGTCGACGGCCGCCGACCCATCCGAGAAGCCCTATGCCTGGTATGCCGGGGGGCGTGCGGTCGATGCCCATCTGCGGCGGCTCGGCATCGGCGGACATGCTGCGACCCTGCCCGGGCGGGTCGGGTACTACCGCCACTGGGTTGACCTCCCCCCGCACCGATCGGTCAGCGTCGTTATTGCGGTCAGCGGTGACTATCGGACAGTCGGAGGTGCACGAATGCCTGCCTTCGTCCCAGCCCTGCGCGGGGTGCTCGAGCGCACGAGACACGAGCGCGTCGATGCGGTCATCGCCGCCGACTCCCGGGTCACGAGCCGTGAGTTGGCCGTCGGGCTGAACGGGTTGACTGTGGACACCCACCTGGTGAGGTGCGCCGCGACCGAGCCGCTGGCTGGTCGACTCAACGCTGCCATTCTCGCGGCCACCGGCGATGTCGTGCTCATCCTCGGCGAACGGATCGTTCCCGAGACCGACGGCTTTCTCGAGCGGCTGTGTGGATCCTTGGAGGAGCCCGGCGTGGGCCTCGTCGGACCTCTGGTCCTCGGTCCCGCCAACGACATCCGGTATGCCGGCCACCGCCACCACCACGGTCGCTATGACCACGCCTTCGCCGGGGCGACCCACCGAGAGCAGGGCTCTTGGGCGAGTCTCTGGGTGGCCCGCGAAGTGTCTGGGCTCGCCCTCGCAGCGGTCGCCGTCCGGCGCGAAGACCTGCTAGCCGTCGGTGGCGTCTGTGAGGTCCTGCCTGGCCCCGCTGCGGAGGTCGATCTGTCGCTCAAGTTGCGGGCCGTCGGGAAGCGCCTCATATGGCTCCCTGACGTCTGGGCGCGCACCGATGAGCCGATCCACGATCGCACGGTCGACGCTGCCGCCGCGCAGGCATTGATCGCTCGTTGGGGTGAACCACGTTGGGACTCCTACCTGCCCGACTGATTCAGCCAAAGAGCACGTCGCGGCAGGCGAGTAGGTAGGTCGCCCCGAAGCGATCGCTCGGCTCGAGAACCGCTCCCTCAGCCCACTCGTTCCACGCGTTGACGAAGACCACGCGGTTCTGCTCATCGCGATGCGACACCGCCTTGACGCACGTCGCCAACCACCTGCGGAAGGTGTACGGATTGGAGCCGAACCAGACGTCGCCAGCCATCTGGCGGCGGGCCGTGTTGTCGAAGGTCACCATCACCGCGGGGAAGGACCCCTCGGCCAAGCCCGTCCGGGTATCGCGCTCGGCCTCTCGGACGAGTTCTCGATAGCCGAGCAAATGACCGGTGAACCGAGGATCGACGGCCAGCCCGGCTCGGTTGATATGAGACCAATGGCAATTGTGCGGCGGGAAACCCATGACCCCGTCGAGGCCGACTGACGTCGCAGAGGTGGTCAGTGCGTTCATCGAGCCGGGCACGTCGACGGTGACGACATGCAGTTCGATGCCGTGTAAGCGGGCCGTCGCGCGCCAGGCGTCGAGCACCTCTGCGAAGTCGGGAAGTTGACCCGGGCGGTAGACGGACAGCAGGCACTTGCCGTTGATGCGCACATACCGAGGGTCGAGCAGGAACGGCAGTACGTCTTCGATGAAGAACCTCGCCGGGACAGCCTCATAGTCCTGTCCGATGAGCACGTCTTGGCTCTGGCCATCCCAACGGCGGGTCCAGTTCTCGTTGGCCCACATGATCGAGAAGGGTGTGTCGGTGTCGCTGTCGAGCATCCGCTTGATCGGCCCTTCGAGCAATCGCCGTCCAGCGAACCAGTAGTAGTAGTACATGAAGCCCTCAAGGCCATGCGCCCGCGCGAGTTGCTCCTGTTGGAGGGCGATCCCAGGGGTCCGCAAGTCGTAGAAGCCCAGGTCGCGGGGGATCTTCGGCTGGTGGTGGCCCAGATAGACGGGACGAGCGGCAGCCACGTTGGTCCACTCCGTGAACCCCTTGCCCCACCACCGATCGTTTTCCGGAATGGGGTGGAACTGCGGGAGGAAGAACGGGAAGACACGCGCCCGCGGCCTGCGTGGGGAGTCGAGGTCAAAGCGGGAGCCCTGGCCGCTTTCGAATGCTGCCGATCCGGCTGTCGCGACGTCCTCCACCCGAAGACCTGCCTCGATAGCCAGGATGCCGAGGATCCGTTCAATCGCGTGGGCTGTTGTCGCGTTGACCTGGCCGGCTTCCGGCTCGAAGTCTTCGACGCTCAGATTGAGCGCCCGCAGGCCTTGGACGACGAACCCCCTTGCCCAATAGACGGACCCGGCCACAAAGCGCAGGGACCCTTCGTCGAGGCCGAGTTCCAGCCGCCGGAGCAAGGTCGCGACGTTGACCTGGTTGTCGCCCCAATAGTCCGGGCCAAGGACGCTGCCATCCCCGGTGATCATGCCGAGGTCCGGCCGTCCCGCGAAGGCATCAAGGATCCCGGTGACCTGTTCAGGGGAGCCGAGCAGGGAGTTGAGCAGACCAGCGCGCCACTGGCCACCGGAGCCACTCAGTTCATGGTCGTCGCGCCAGTCGCTGCGCTTGGTGTGCACCTTGACCACGAGCTCGTAGGGGTCGAGATAGCCGGCGTTGACGAGGGCCACGAGAGGGAGGATGTCCCGGCCGCGGTTGACGACATTCAGGACGCGGATGTGCCGAGCGCGCGGAAGCCGGGAAGGGTCGATGCTGACGGCGGCACCGGAGGCATTGGTCACCAAGATGTCGAAAGCCACCGGAATGCTGGCGAGGTGCTCGATGATCTCGTCGAGCAGTTCGGGGAAGAAGACATGGACCACCGCCACGACGCGGCTCGGGCCGAGTATCGGCATGTCCTCCCGCAGGCTCCACTGATCGGGGAACCTCGACAGTCCGCGCCCGACGATCCGCTCCAACCACCGCCCGAAGTCCGCCGGAGAGTCGCTCTGCGCGGTCGCACCGACCGGTGGGCCGACGAGCGCGCCGATCGCCCGCTTGATCCGCGCCCGGGGGCGCACCCGAGACCGCAGGACGTTGACTCGGCTCCGGACCCTGTCGGCCACTTCCCCCCTCATAGCCACTCCTTCACGTCGACGTCGTGGTGCCCCTTGAGGTAGGCGGGGATTTCGTGAGCATCGCCTGCCACCCAAGGCTCCGTCAGCAGTTGTCGCTTGACGAACGGCACCCCGAGCTCGAGCAGCCGACGCCACCCGTGGATGACCGGGTTGACACCCGGCTCGACTACCCGCCGAGATCCCACGTAAGCGGTGACCGAGAAGCCGCTCGCCCGCAGCAGCCGACCCTGGGCCAGCTCGCCGCGCCCGATGACGGTGTTCTTGTCATCGTGATGCTCGACGCCCGTCCAGAAGCGCTTGAGCGCTGGTTCGGCGAGTACCCCCCTGCGGTAGCCCACGAAATAGCTTTGCGGGTGATACGAGAACTGATCGGAGTCGGTCAGCGCGAACACGTCGGCGCTCGACGTCTCCAAGGCAGTGAGGATCGCCGCGAGATCCCAGAACGGTCCGACCATGCTGTCGTTGGCGAGCAGGACGGTGTCCTGTCCCGAGATGCCTTTCGTCATCGCCAGCCCGACGGCCCATGACCCGAAGTCGTAGCCCAGGTTGGGTTTGCGCAACACGGTGAGCCCGCCGGCGGCATACGGATCGAAATCCAGCGCGGAGCGGACCGGCGAGCTGGAAACCAGCGTGACGGAGTAATCGTGCTCGAGCAATGAACGGACCAGCGCATTGACCGACCGGCTCGCTCGGGCGGTCGTCGCGTAGTGAGCGATGAGGGCGGCCTTCCCGGATCCGGCGTTCTGCCGGCTTGCCCGCTCAAGGACCACCTGCCGCCGAAGGGACTCGACCAGATTGGGCGTCGCGCTCCGGCGCCACAGCCTCATAGGCGCCGCCGCCGGATCGCACGCAACGGGGAGGTGAGGCGCCAGGATGCCGACCGGCGCATCCACCGCATCTGTTCATGGGCCTGATCGGCCGCCGCGGCTGCCAACTCCGCGTCAGAACGACTGTCGTCGCGGTCCCGTTCGAGATCACCGAGAAAGTCGCGCAACCCGACCACATCCGCGCGGGCGTGCCGCAGGTCCTCAGCAAGGCTCTCCCACTCCGCCAACTCGGCTCGCAACCGGTCGCGTTCTGCAGCGATGCTCAGCCGGGTGGCGGTGAGCTCCGAGATCACTGCGGTGGCCGGTCGCCCGAGGTGGATGAACTCGCCACCCCCTGACTGCTCCGCGAACGGGGCGAAGCGCCCACGTTTGTCCATGACGACGACGGAGTCATGACAGTGGATGCCCGAGACCTGCTGGGTCCACACGGGGTGGACAGCCTCGTCGGTGTCGGGAATGTGGTAGCCGTGCAGGTCATCGATCCGGTCCTTGACCCACTCCACGAACGTGCCCGGACGCTTGAGACCCCCGGCGTAGCTGTCCCAGTAAGACGTGTGGCAGTCCTCGACCAAGTAGACCCCGCCCTCAGCGAGCAAGGGAAACAGCGTTTCGACCGCGGTGATCTGCTGTTCCATCGTGTGGCCGCCGTCGTCGATGATGATGTCGAACGGTCCGTATTCATCGTTGACCCGACGCAGATCTTCCGGGTTGGCCTGATCGCCGAGAACGACCGAGTATTCATCCTTGGCGCACTCGATGGCGACCGGGTCGACGTCCATACCGACGAGCTTGGCTTCTGGTCCGAAGAACCAGGTCCACATCCGCATCGAGCCGCCTCGGTAGACCCCGATTTCGAGGACCCGAACTGCCTTGCCGCGGAAGGGGGAGAAGTAGCGGGTGTAGAGGGGGAAGTAGTGGACCCATTTGTCCAGCAGATGGCCGGCCTTGTTCGCCGTGAAGAGCGTGAACAGGGGATCCTGCAGGTAGTCGTGCCAGTGCGCTGAGACGTAGAAGGCCGCGCGGTAGGCCTCGTTGGCGTCGTCACGTCCGTGGCCGGTAGCGATCAGCGCCCGTCCGACAGCAGTGAGTTGGTCGACGGGCTTCGTGCTACTCGTCACGGCTGCCTGCAGGGTCGCCTGCTGCGCCGGATCGAGGTCGGCTGAATCGATGACCTTCAGCGCCGATTCGGGGCTCTCGGACAGCAGTGCGTGGAGCGTGTCTGCAAGCTGGGCCGCGTCAAGCATGCGCCGTCTCCGTCGGGTGGGGGGTGGCCGGCTCGGAGGGCCGCCGGATCGGTTGTTGGCCCGGCGGATCGAGTGACCGGGACGTTTCGCTCGACTCGGGTTGCACTGTGGCGGGGCCCGCACTCCACCCACCGAACATCCTCGCCAGTCCCGGCTCTCCACCCGCGGACCCGCGGACCGCAAGCTGGAAGCCACGGTCTATGTAGTCAAACGTGTGTGAGTGCGACACGACGGCGGTCGAGACTCCATAGCTACCGGGCGACAGGGTGAGCCGCTCGACCTGGAAATCAACCGTGCCCCGCCCGGCCAACACAGGCACAGGGGGAAGACCGGAGCCGGAGTTGGGCCCGGCAACGTTGATGCCGGTCTCGGTGAAGAAGCCCAGCCCGAAGACGACGTCCTCGAGCGGCTTGCGCGCTTCGTAGTGAAGGCGGAATGTCGCGCGCTCACCGGTGAGCAGAACCGGAGCGACCACCCCTGCGGCGCTCACAAACTCCAGGTCGGTGACGCGCACTTCACCACTTCCGCCCCGGGCTGGACTGGCGTCGGCCTCTTCCGTGGCGTCCGGCGCGTCAGCGCCGGCCGCCTCACTGGCAAGCTTGATCTCGGTGGCGTTCACCTCGTCCAGGTAGAGGCGGACAATCTCGCGCGCCGGACCCACCTTCCGCATCCGCCCGTGATCGAGCCAGATCGCACCCTCGCACATTTCCTCGACGATGCCGAGGGCATGCGAAACCAGGACGATCGTCGTTCCCTTACGGCGAAGGCTGTGGAGGTAGTCGAAGCATTTGCGCTGGAACTGCTCGTCGCCGACCGCGATGATCTCGTCGATGATGAGGATCTGCGGATCGACGGTCACGGCGATGGCGAAGCCCAGCCTCAGGTACATGCCGCTCGAGTAGGTCTTGACGGGGGCATCGATGAATTCCCCGATATCGGCGAAGTCGATGATTCGGTCGATGGCCTGTTCCGTCTCCCGACGAGTCAGCCCAAGGATCGCTGCGTTCAGGTAGATATTCTCCCGACCGGTGAGCTCCCCGTGAAAGCCTGCACCAAGCTCGAGAAGCGCCGAGATCCGTCCGTCGGCTATGACGTCGCCGGAATCGGGACGCAACACTCCCGCGAGCAGCTTGAGCATTGTCGACTTACCCGACCCGTTATGCCCGATGAGAGCATAGGTCTGACCGCGCGGGATGGTGAACGAGACGCCGTCCAGAGCCTGGAACGTGTGGTGCCCCCGACTGCGCCCCCGGATGAAGCGCTCCTTGAGAGAATCCCGGCGCTCGGTGTGCATCCTGAACGCCTTGGACACGTTGCGAACCGTGATCGAGGGCTCCTCGACGAGCGCTTCCGACGCAGACGGGGTGAAGGACAGTCCGGGGTCGCTCACAGTCGCTCACCGAGGTCCAGCCCGAGTTTGCGGTGGACGAGCACGCCAAAGCCCACAGCCACGGCCGTCCAGGCAGCCAAAGCGATCCACGTCGCAAATCCCGGCGGCGTCAGATCGTAGACGCAGTTGCGAAAAGCCGTGACGAACTCGGTCAACGGGTTGGCTCCGATAATTCGGCGCAGGGGGATGCCCTGCCATGCCTCCGGAATGAAGCTGAGCGAATAGATGATTGGCGTCAAGTAGAAGAGGAGTTGGAGCACGACGCTGATGATGTGACTCAGGTCGCGGAACACGACGTTCAGCACGGCGAGAGCGTGCACCAGGCCGCTGAGAAAGCACACGAAAAGCACTGCCCACGGCAGGACCAACAGATAGGTCCATGACGTGTTGCCTAGGACCACCATGATCGCCAGCAGGACCCCCACCTCGATAGCGGATTGCGCGAGAACTGCAATCACCGATCCGAGGACTGGGGCATAGGACGGGAAATAGACCTTCTTCAGCAATCCCCCCGTCGTGAGCAGGGACAAGATTCCGGTGTTGATCCCGTTGGCGAAGACCGTCCACACGACCAGGCCGGCGAAGAGGAAGAGGGTGAAGTTGCCAGGCCGCCCATTGCCCAACGGCGGGGGCTCGATGCGAAAGATCACCGCGAAGACGATGGTGTAGATCAGCAGGGTCGAGAGGGGCACGACCAGCGACCACGCCCAACCGAGCGCCGTTCCCTTGAACCTGGACTTGAGGTCGCGCCGCGCGAAGTTCCAGATGAGCCCGCGCATCGACCAGATCGTCGACTGCCCGCGGACCGTCGTCGTCACCGAACTACCTCGTGAACGGTCGCCGCGAGTGCCTCGCGCCAGTGCCGCAGCCTGCGGACGCCGACGGCGTCGGTCCGGTCATGCCCCAACACGCTGTATGCCGGCCGCGGCGCCGGCCGCACGAAGGCATCACTCGTGGTCGGTTGGACTCGCTGCGGGTCCCAGCCGAGCTCCTCGAAAATTGCCTGCGTGAAGCCGAACCAGGTCGTTTCGCCCTCGCACGTGCCGTGGTAGACGCCGGCCGGCACGTCGGCCGCGACCAGCGCGGCGATGAACTGAGCGAGGTCGATCGTCGTCGTGGGCTGCCCTCTCTGGTCGTCCACGACCGACAGAGTGTCCCGCTCGCCTGCCAACCGCGCCATCGTTGTGACGAAGTTGGGACCGCCCGGGCCATAGAGCCACGCGGTGCGCACGATGAGCGAGTCGGGGCATTCAGCGCGCACGGCCCACTCCCCTGCCGACTTGGTCCGACCGTAGGCTGAGCGGGGCGACAGTGGTGCGTCCTCGGCATACGGGCTGCTGGCATCGCCGGCGAAGACGTAGTCAGTGGAGATGTGCACCATCCTCGCGCCGGCGGCTCGGGCGGCTCGGGCGAGCACCGCCGGGCCGACCGCGTTGACGGTGAAGGCGATCCCTTCGCTGGCCTCGGCGTTGTCGACGGCGGTGTATGCCGCCGTGTTGACCACCCAGTCGCACCCTGCGACTGCGGCAGCGCAGGCCAGCGGGTCGGTGATGTCCATCTCGGGCAGGTCCGTCTCGGTCACCTGGTGCTGGGCGGTGCGTAGCACCCGGGCGACGTCTTGACCGAGCATTCCGCGGGCGCCAGTGATAAGGATCTGCACGTTGGGAGTCTACTTAACCGTCCCGCGAAGGCCCCGGCGACCCGGCGTCATCGAGCCGACCGCGCGCCGAACTGGCCACCTGAAGGAGATGGCAGCCAAGCCGAAGTCGAACTTTGCAGTCCCCCGCGGCGGACTCCCACGACAAGCATGTTCTTGCCGGTCGGGCTGGAACTAAGATCGGGATAATGTCCGATTCCGATGTCGTCGATGAATCCCATGACGACCGAGCGCTCCCTGCGTGGGTCAGCCATGCCGCGCCCCAGGCGGAGGTGCTCGGGCATCCGTGGTTCGACCTTCCGGTCGGGTGGAGCTCGCAGTCGGCTGGACAGCAGACCCTCGTCGTTGCATTGGACTCGGAGGGCTCCTTGGAGTTGCTCCGTGCGGCCCTGGCTCGCGAACCGGCCATCGCCTGGGTCCTGTTTCGACGAGACCGGACCGCGGACGACTTACTGGATTATGCCTGCGGGGCGCCGACAGCCGCCGACCGAGCCTCGGCACCCACCGTCGACGCCATCGCGCGGGAGTGCGGCTATCGCCTAGAGCTCCCCCGTATTCCGACCACCGGGTCGCCGATCGCCGGCGGTCTGCGAGCGCTGCTCGATCAGGTCGGTGTGGGCACAGGAGTGGGAGGGCTCGCGCCGGTGGTCGCCCGGCGCTTCGTTCGGTGCCCGGCACCGACTGCACCGCGCATTGATCCCCCCTTCCTATCCGTACTCGTTCGAACGCAAGGGTCCCCGGTTCGGCTGCAGACCCTCCGCGACGCACTGCTCTGCCTCGCCGCCCAAAGCGTGCCCGACATCGAGGTGCTGGTCCTCACCCACCAGGTCGACACGAGGACCGGGATCGACGTCCAGGCCGTCGTCGACGAGTTCGATCCGGCCTTCACACGACGCGTCCTGATCGTCCCCGTCGAGTCGCCAGGTCGGGGGGCACCGCTCAATGTCGGCCTTCATCACGCGCAGGGGCAGTACGTCGCCGTTCTCGACGACGATGATCTCGTCATGGGGCATTGGGTGGAGCACTTCCAGGATCTTGCGCGTCGTGCCGGGTCTGCGACCGTGCTTCGCGCCCGAGGGGTGTCCCAGCGAGTGGAACTTCTGCCCGTAGGTGGCACGTCCTATCGCACCGTCGCTGCCTGGGACGCGCCCTGGAATCCGCAGTTCGCGCTGTTGAGCCAGTGGGTGGACAACCACATGCCGATTCATACGTACGCCTTGCCGAGGCGGGAGATGGTGCAGTGGGGTTTGCATTGGGATCCTCAGCTGCCCGTGTTGGAGGACTGGGACCTCATGATGCGAGCGGTCCGGGTGCTCGGGTGCGTCTCCGGAGAGGCGTTCACCGCCATCTATCGATTGTGGCCGGCGAGCCACAATTCCTTCGCCACCTTTGAGCAAAGACGCTGGGGGCGCGTGCGCGCGGATCTATTGGCCGAATGGAACACTCAGGTGTGGCTTGCCCCACCGGGCACCGTGGCTCACGGGGAGAAGGCCGAGCTGGCTCGGCTGGCATATGTTCCGTGGGCTGAACGGATTCGTCGGCGGATCGGGCTCCTCGCCCGCGATTACGGACCGCGGTTGTCCTCGACCCGCTTCGGGGCCACGCTGCGGGCGACCTATCGACGCTCGCCCTTGCGCCCGCGGCCTCAGGACTCAGATCCCCCGACCTGAAGCCGCTGCCAGCGGGCCTGGTTCACGACCGTCGCAGACGGTTGCGGACACGGCGCGCCGCTCGCCCGGCCAGGCGCAAGCCCGCGGTGGCGCGCCAGGACCGGGACGCGTAGACCTCGCCGAGCGTGTGGTGCGCGTCCTGCGGCTTGGACCCGGGAGCCGGGAGCGTCAGACTCTGCGCGGAGATCGAGGCTGCGTGAGCCGAGAGCAGCCGACCGATGGTGCCGGCCGGGAACAGGTGCGGCTCCGCATCCAGCCTGTCGATGATGCGCCGCTGGGCCGACATCCATTCCTCCGGCGCGTGGAGCGTATGTGACGCCTCTCCCTGCGTCCATCGGTGATAGATCGCGGTCACATCAGGATCTGCGCCCACGCCTACCAGGAGTGCAGCCCGCAGCAGGAAGTCCCAGTCCTCCATCACGTTGAGCCCTTCGTCGAAGACGAAGCCCAGGTCGTGAAACAGCGACATCGGGAAGGCCAGGGTCAAGAGCGGGGACTCGTTCTCGTGGAAGTGCGAGGCGATGTCGAAGTGCGAGGCGTATCTCTTGATGGGGGACGAGACGGTGCGGTGTCCCGAGGTGACCCCTCCCGGCCACGTGGCAACGGTGATGTTCTGGGTCACCGCCACCACTCGCAGCACTTGGGACGGGTAGCGCCTGGCGAGGTCTGCGAAGCGTTCCACCCATTGTCCGAGAACCAGGTCGTCGTCGTCGAGGCACGCGAGATACCGTCCGCGAGCGAGCCTGGCTGCTTCATTGAGCGGCCGGGCTCGACCGCCTCGATCGACGACGAGCAGTCGTGTGCGCAATCGCAGGCTGACGGGGAGTTCTTCAATAAGGCTTTCGATGGCGATGGTCTCCGCGATCGACACCTTGTGGCCGACGAGAAGGACTTCGAAGTCCTGGTTCGTCTGGCCGAGCAGACAGGTCAAGGTGTCGCGCAACTGTTCTGGCCTGCGACCCTGAGTTCGGATGACTACCGACAAGAAGGGGACCGGTGTCGATGCTTCGAGCGTGGACAGGCTCACCCGTCCCGGCACGTAGGCTCGCACGAACTCGTTGACTTCGCTGAACGGGCTAGCCTGCGCAGAAAGGGCCGAGAGGAACCGTGCGACGGTTGTCACTTCGCCGAGCACCGGCAGATCGGCGGGGAAGAACTGGTCACTGCGCCCTAAGTAGAAGTCCCGGCGCCCGGCCTCGCGCCATCCCGCGGCCTCGGCCATGTGAGTCAGCAGCCGGTCGGTGTGGTGGATCACGTGGGTCTCGTCAAGCAGCCCGGTCTTGGTGTAATCCCAACGCCCAACGGCGAGCTTGGCAGCTAAGTCTCGATGGCCAACATTTGGCACAGCGACGACCAACGGAGCGCCGGCATGCTGCTGGGCGAGGGCCGACAGCACCGCGAGAACCTGGTTGCCCGATGTGATGTGTTCGAGCGTGTCGATCATGCTGATACTGGCCAGGCGCCGATCACCGATCACCTGACGCAGCCTCTCCGGCAGCGTCTCTACGGCCTGCAGATCGCACGCCTCCGCCTCGAAGCCGCGTTCCCGCAGACTATTCAGACCAGGGGCGTTGAGGTCCAGGCCAAGGTAGTGCAGACCGGCCTCTCGGCATTTCTCAGCAATGGCCCCGAATCCGCAACCCAGATCCAGGTGCACGTCTCCGTCAGTCAGCCGCAAGCGCTCAACAAGTGAGAAGACGTGTCCGTAGACATTTGTTTCGGTGAAACCGAACTCATACTGCGCACCGGCGTCCATGAGTCCCCTTAGTAGCGGTGAGTCGCGTAGGCGCCCTTGACAAAGGTCGCCACCCGGTCGGCTCCGGCCACGGGCACTGGCAGCCGCTTCTCGCGCTGGCGCTGCCGGTAACTCGCCGCGGCTTCGCGCTGGCGCTTAGAGTCGCTCTTTTCGAAGTCGGAGAGGTATCGCTGGACCAAGTCAGGCCGACCCCACTTGTGAGCCATGAGCAGGGCGGCCTCGGCAGAGTAGAACTCTTCGGCACGACTCACGATCCACCGGCCTGACGGCGTGAGTCGCTTGTCATGGAAGACGCGGGCACTGTCACGCAGCACGATAGTGAAACCCGCTAGGCGGATGCGCCACGACCAGTCGACATCGTCGCAGTAGAGGAAGAAGGTGTCGCTGTCGAATCCTCCGACGCGCTCGATGACCACTCGGGGCACCAGGGCGCATGCGGTGGAAGCCCAGGAGGTCACACCTGAGACAGGGTCGTAGCTCTTGGGGTGTTCGAAGGGCAACTGGCGCGCCTCGACGATGCCCACCATGGGTTGTGTGACAAACGCCTTGAACATCTCGACCAAGGCGTTGGGGGCGATGATGGTGTCGGGGTTCAGGATGAGCAGGAAGTCGGCGTCGAAGCCCTCCATGAGGCGATTCTGACCGGCGGCAGAGCCGAGGTTCGCGTCAAAGAAGACGTACTCGATTCCTGAGAGGTCGGGGTTGTCTGCCCGGAGCTCCACAAGGTCCTTCTCAGTCAGCACCGGCTGAGGCGAGCAGTCGCCCAGGCTCAGCACCGCGCCGGCGACAGCGCCTTCATGCCGAGCGAGTGCCACACTCCGAGCGAGCGCCTGCACGGACCGGCCGAAGTGTCCGCGGTCGTTCCCGTAGAGGACTGAATGGACCCTCAGCGTCGCAGCCATCAGCCCTCATCCTGCGCGTCGATCCACGTCTGCAGCCTGCTCAGCCCAGTTGCCAGGTCGGTCTTCGGCTCGAACCCGAGCTCGCGACGGGTGACAGCGAGGTCGGCGACTCCATGGCGAATGTCGCCGTCTCTGAACTGACCCGTCACGACCGGTGCAGGTGCTGCGTGAACCAGGGCCAGATGGGTCGCCAGCCCATGAATGGTCGTCGGAACGCCGCTGCCGACGTCGAGAATTCGGAGCCCCGGTGTGGGGGCACCCAATCCGCGCGCAACAGCTTCAGCCACGTCGTCGATATAAACGAAGTCCCGCACGATCTGGCCGTCTTCGAATACCGGGATCTCCTTGCCGGACTTCGCCCAACGGCTGAAGAGGGTCACGATCCCGGTATAAGAGTTGGTCAGCGACTGGCCCGGGCCGTAGACGTTCTGAAGCCGGAGAACGGTGAGGGGGACCTGCTGGCTGAGCGCCCAAGCGGACAGGATGTGTTCCTGGGCCAGTTTCGTCGCACCGTAGACGCTCGTCGGAGACGGATGAGTCAGGTCGGCCCGAGCTGCGGTCGCGGCGGCCCCGACGAAGTCCCACGTCATCCCCGAGAGCATCTCGTGGCTGCGCTGCCCCGGGTAGAAGTCTGAGCCATCGGCACGTACCCACCGACCTTCGCCATAGACCGCCCGGCTGGAGGTCAGCAGAACGTGCTTCGGGAGCCGCTGTTGGCGGCTGAGCCAGTCGGTCAGGCGAGTCGTGCCCACGACATTCACGAGGCCGTGTCTGGACGCCTCGAACAGTGACTGCCCGGTGCCTGTCTCCGCGGCGAGGTGGATGATGGTGTCGGCAGGCGCGCCGTCGAGCTCGGTCCAGGTCTGCTCCTGCGACACGTCGGCACGGACCAGCGTGGCCGCCTCATGCAGGTCCGCCGGGCGCTCGCCGGACGGATGAACCTGCGGGAGGAGGTTGTCGATGACGGTCCACGACGTTGCCTGTCCGGCTAGCCGTTGGCTCAGGGCGCATCCGATGAAGCCCGCACCACCGGTCACGAGAACATGTCCCAGAGTCGATGAGGTCACAAGTCACTTCCGTCTCGGGGACATCGCGGGAGCCCTGTCTTGGCCCAGCGAAATCATATCGGGTTCACTCGATCAAGGCCGCGATCCGCACCTGGTCCAGCGCCTCCACGCCGTTCCAGCAGATGCCCCAGGCCCTTACCCGGACCCCAGTCTTTCAACTGCAACGCGGGCTTTTCCAGGAGGTGCCAACTGACCACGGCGCAGCCCAGGGTCAGCAGCCAAGCGGCCACGATATAGGCGAGCACCCCAAGCCGCTGCCAGCCCAAAGCCGCAAGGACCTGCTGCACGAGAAAGCCGTAGATGTAGATCCCGTACGAGTAGTCGTTTCGAGCTCCGAAGGCGAACAAGGACCGCGGCGCACAGTAGGCGAACCACAAGGTCACGTAGGCCATCGCAGGGACCCCGACGAAGTGGAACCCGCCACTGTAGAAGAGGGATCCGGCCGCGACGAACAAGGCACCCAACGCCAGCCGGCCGTCGAGCGGGACGCGCTCGGGGTAGACGGCAGCGGCGCTGCCCAAGAGGAAGAGCCCGGTCAGCCGGACGAACTGGATGTCTCCGAGCCAAGGCGCCATCGTCGTGAGGATCGGCTCGGCCGCAGGGTGAACTGCGCCCAGGACGACGAACACGGCTGCCATCACCGGCACCAGCGACCTCGCCCGCGCTAGCACTCCGAAGGCTGCAAGGAGACCAAGGATCAGATAGCAGCGGAACTCGTAGATGAGCGTCCAGAGCGAGCCGTTGAAAACGCTCGCCTGCACCTGCTGGCCGTAGGGCGTCGGCAGGAATACGTCGAGGATGCCGTACTGCCCGACCTCGAGCGCCGCATTGTTGACGAGGTAGGCGACCGGTCCACCTGCTCCTCGGGTGAAGTAGCCCAGCAATGTGTCGTGTTGCATGTGATAGATCCAGGGGCCGATCGCCAGGGCCGACACTGCGAGGCAGAGCCAGAAGGCCGGCATGATCCGGAGAATCCGGCGCCAGAGAAAGCCGATCAAGTCGTTGGACATCGCGCTACGCGCAATGAGGAAACCGCTGACGATGAAGAACCCGGCCACAGCCAGGCCGCCCAGGCTCTCCTGGTCTCCAGTCAGCCGCCAGAACGGGTCTCGTCCAAAGCCCCCCAACGGAAACGCGTGATCGACGATCACCAGACTGGCCAACACGAAGCGGATGATGCCGTAGGCGTTGTGGCGCCCCCCGACGACGTCACCGAGCGTGCGACGCGACGGAGTTGTCGACAGAGCACTGGTGGGCACCACGTATCCTTTGTGTCGACCGAAGCGGGGGACACCCCGGCGATCCACGTCGAGGAGCAGGAGTGTCCGAAGCCAGCTTTCCACATGCGGCGACCAGCCCTAGGGAGCGGCTCGCAGACGTTGCGCGCTACCGTCCGTTGGTCGCGACGTTCCTTCACCGGGACCTGCGCACCCGCTACCTCGGGTCACGATTCGGATGGGTTTGGTCTCTCGTCAACCCGCTGTCGTTGCTCGTGACCTACTCCGTGGTCTTCGGTGTGCTACTCGGCGCCGATCGCGGGATGGATCCGTCAGCCACCGGATTGCGCATCTTCGCGGTGTACCTCTTCATCGGGCTGGTGTGCTGGAACGTCTTCGCCAGCGTCCTGCAGCGCACGATCGACGCCCTCTTGGAGCTGGTCCCCCTGCGGCGCAAGGTCTCCTTTCCGATCCTCGCTCCCATCGTCGGGATGGTGTCTGCGGTCTTGGTCGAGCGCGGTGTCGAGATCACCCTTCTGACGGTCGTACTGGCGATCCTGGGCAACGTGGGCTGGAGTCTGCTTGCCGTGCCGGTTGTGGTGGTGCTCGTCGCCGCTTTTGCCTTCGGCGTCGGCCTGCTCTTGGCTGTCGTGAACGTCAAGTTCCGAGACGTTGGGCACCTGACAGTCGTCTTTCTGCAGCTCTACTTCTATGCGACCCCGGTCATCTACCCTGCCGGCTTCGCGGAGCAGCACCTTCCCGAGAGCTCCTTGATTCGCACGCTCTTCCTCAACAACCCGACGACCGTCATGGTGGAATCGCTGCGCGACCTGATGTGGGATCTCACCCTGCCCTCCTCCGCTCGTATGGCGATGATCCTCGCGTGGTCCAGCCTGACCCTGACTTTGGGATGGCTATTCTTCCGAGGGCGCGCCGCGCGAATTGGGGAGGAGTCGTGAACCCTGTTGTGGCTCTGCGCAACGTCACCCGGGACTTCGACCTGGAGCACGGCGGTGGCGCGAGCATCAAGCATCTGTTCCTGGGCCGTGGCCGCGGCCGAAGCGAGCATTTTCGCGCGTTGGATGACGTGTCCTTCGACATCGCGCGAGGCGACACGGTCGCCCTCGTGGGCCACAATGGGTCGGGTAAGTCCACAGCTCTCAAACTCATCGCAGGTATTTACCCGCCCAGTTCGGGATCGGTTCTGGTCGATGGCCGTGTGACCGCCCTGCTCGAGCTCGGTGCCGGCTTCCACCCGGAGCTCACTGGGCGGGAGAACACTTTTCTCGCGGGGGCGCTCGCTGGTTTGACCCGCCGACACATGGCGGCCAACGTCGAGAAGATCAAACGCTTCTCGGCCCTTGATGAGTTCTTTGAAGCACCTGTCAAGGTCTATAGCTCGGGGATGTTCGTCCGCCTCGGTTTCGCTGTAGCCGTCCATCTGGACCCCGAGATCCTCATTGTCGACGAGGTCGTCGCCGTGGGCGACGAGCAATTCCAGCGGCAATGCTTCGATCACCTCCACGAACTGCGCCGCCGCGGGGTGACCATCATCTTCGTCACGCACGCGCTCGGGCTGGTCGAGCAGCTGGCCGACTCAGCGGTATGGCTGGACCACGGTCGAGTCGCCATGATCGGAAGCGCCCGGGACGTCGTCGACGCCTACCTGGCCGACGTCAACAAGGCCGAGCGGGAACGGCTCCGGCGCGACCGCCAGGAGGAGGCGGATCTCGCCTCAGCTGCCTCAGGAACAGATCCGGCCCCGCTGAGGGACGACGCCCCGGGCGAGGCCGAACAGGGGTCATCCGGCAAGAGCTCCCGCCGGGGGTCTGGCGAGGCCGAGGTCCTCGACGTGACCTTTCACGACACGGATGGCGAAGCCATCGACGTCGTCGAATACGGTCAGCACTTCAGCATCCGGGTCCACTTCCGAGCCCACGAGCGCCTGGATCGCCCCAACATCGGGCTGGGCATGTGGTCGGAGCAGGGCTGGCCAATCGCGGGACCAAACACCAGGTTGGCTGATTTCGAGATCGACGCACTCAGCGGCGAGGGAAGCGTCGACTTCACCGTCGAGCGCTGCCCGTTCGCGCCTGGCAGGCTGTCGATCTCGGCGGCTATCACCGATGCGTCGACAACCCACGTCTACGACTGGCGGGAGAAGGAGTTCGAGCTACGGGTGGTCCCATCCACGGGTCTGTCTCCCACTGGGATGGTCGAGATCGCGGGCAGCTGGAGTGGTCCTCGGCCGGCGCCGGCGTCAGCGCGCCCGGCCGGGCCGATAACCTGACCACATGAAGGGCATCATCCTCGCTGGCGGCTCCGGCACACGGCTGCACCCGATCACCAAAGGCATCAGCAAGCAGCTGATGCCCGTCTATGACAAGCCGATGATCTACTACCCGCTGTCGACCTTGATGCTCGCGGGCATTCGCGAGGTGCTCATCATCACGACACCCGAGGATTCGTCCCAGTTCCAGCGGCTGCTCGGCAACGGCAGCGACTGGGGCATCGAGATCACGTATGCCGTGCAGCCCAGCCCCGACGGCCTGGCCCAGGCATTCATCATCGGGGCCGACTTCATCGGGCCCGACTCGGTGGCACTGGTGCTGGGCGACAACATCTTCTACGGCGCATCGCTCGAAGAACAGCTGCGCGAGGGAACCGACATCTCCGGGGGCCACGTCTTCGCTTACCACGTGAGCAATCCCCGGCATTACGGCGTCGTCGAATTCGACGCGAACGGCACCGTCCTGTCGATCGAGGAGAAGCCAGTCAAGCCGAAGTCCAACTTCGCGGTCCCCGGGGTCTACTTCTACGACAATTCCGTCGTGCAGATCGCCCGTGAGCTCACCCCGAGCGCCCGCGGCGAGCTTGAGATCACCGGGGTCAACGCCGTCTACCTCGAGCGTGGCGATCTGACGGTCACCGTGCTCCCCCGCGGCACCGCCTGGTTCGACACGGGGACCTTCCAGGGGTTGCTCGACGCCAGCCAGTTCGTCCACGTCGTCGAAGCACGCCAAGGGCACAAGATCGGTTGCGTCGAGGAGATCGCCTGGCGCAACGGGTGGGTTGATGACGCCCAACTGCAGGTGCTGGCCGACCGGCTGGCCAAGAGCGGCTACGGCGTCTATCTCAGCGGCTTGCTAGCCGAGAAGGAAGGCAACTGATGCAGTTCCGCCCGCTGTCCATCGAGGGCGCCTGGGAGGTCACTCCGCGGCTCTTCCCGGACTCCAGAGGGGCGTTCGCCGAGGGCTTTCGATCCGACAAGCTCGCCGAACACATCGGTCACACGATGACGGTCGCCCAGACCAACATCTCGGTCTCCACGGCCGGCGCCGTCCGAGGCATCCACTACGCCGCCCTGCCGCCATCTCAGGCGAAGTATGTGACCGCGCTGTCGGGGGTGTTCCTCGACTGCATCGTGGACATCCGGGCCGGATCACCGACCTTCGGGCGGGTTGACGTCGTGCGGCTGGACACCGATGAGCGCCGCGCCGTCTACCTCTCAGAAGGCCTCGGCCACGCCCTGATCTGTCTGGAGGGCGGCACAGCGGTGTATCTGTGCAGCACGCCCTACAACCCGGCCGGCGAGAAGGGGATCACTCCCCTAGACCCGAGCATCGCGCTGCCCATGCCCGAGGGGTTTGTCCCGATCCTGTCCGAGAAGGACACCGCCGCTCCGACACTGCACCAGGCGCTCGAGGCCGGGCTGCTGCCCGATTATGCCGCGTGCCTGGCTTATCGTCGTGGCCTCGCGTGAGCGGCCTCGGCGGCCTCGCCCGCTCGTCAGCGCGCTCTGCGATGGGTGTCATCGGTCTGCCCGCTCGGCTGGCCGCTCGGGTCGTCGGCAGGGTCGGGGCCTTGCCCGGGTATGCCGCCCGGGTCCGCGCAGTGCCGCGTCTGGGCTTGGCGACCGTGCATGGCCGCTCGATGGAGCCGACCCTTCATGAAGGCGACCGTCTGGTGGTCCTGTGGGGGTTGCCGCCGGTGCGCGGGCGTCTGGCGCTCGTGCGCCTGCCGGACGCCCCCCACCGGCCGATAGCGGTCAAACGGGTGATGGGCCCCGACCCGAACGACGGACGTCGCTGGTGGGTCGAACGCGACAACCCGCGCGAGGGGGTCGACTCCTGGCAGGTGGGCGGTATCCCGGATGAGGACGTGGCCGCTCTCGTCGTGGCCCGCCTGCCACAGGCGCCTGCGCTGGGGCGCTCGCTGCGCGGGGTGCGGCGGGGTAGGTTTGGCGCATCCGAGAACTGACCGAGCATCGGCTCGGGCGACCCCAGGGCCACGGACCGACGACGAAGGGACACGATCATGCGTTTGCGCTTCATCGCCAGCACTGTCGAGGTCAGCGCTCACTGCGACTTGCCGTGCGGCGTCTATGACCCGGCTCAGGCCCGCATTGAGGCCCAGTCGGTCAAGGCGACCATCGAGAAGGCGTTGGCCAGTGAAGACGCCGACTTCAAGGTGCGCGCCATGCTCGTCAAGGAGCAGCGCTCCCACTTGGTCAAAGAGCACCTCTGGGTGCTGTGGACCGACTACTTCAAGGCCCCGCACTTCGAGAAGTACCCGAAGTTGCACACCCTCTTCAACGATGCCACCAAGGCCGCCGGCGCTGCTGGCACCAAAGGCTCGTGGGATCTGGCCAAGGCCGACGAGTTGCTCGCGATGATCGACGAGATCGCCGAGATCTTCTGGGAGACCAAGAAGGTCGTCTGAGCCTGATACGGCTCTGACCTGCAGTGGAACCGTCAAGGCGCCGTCTTAGTCCTTACAGAGTCCTTGGGAGGACGGAGTACGGCGTCGATGATGGCCCTTGTCCGGTCGTCGTCTCCAGGCCACAGGTGGGCATACGTCCGCAGGGTGACCACGGCCGAGGCATGTCCAAGGACCACCTGGACCTGTTTGACCGACGCCCCCCCGGCTATCAGCGCACTGGCATAGAAGTGGCGCAACGCGTGAGCAGTCGCCTCAACCTTGGCCGTCTTCGCCGCCGTCTGCCAGAGGGGCTTCCACTGCCGGTAGGTCAACGGCAGACCCATCGCGTTCACGAACAGGGGGCCTGACTCCCGACCCCCTGCCTTTAGGTAGGCAGCCAGTGCATCGATGACTGTCTGGCCGACCGGGACTGTCCGCTCGGAGGACTTCGACTTCGGCGGGGTCAGCTCACCAGACTGTGCCCTCTGCCGCGCGACCCGGATCGTTCGCCGGAAGAAGTCGACGTCCGACACGTCGAGCCCGAGCAGTTCACCGATCCGCAGACCAGACCCCGCTAGTGCTATGACCGCCGCACCCAGAGTGCCCATCCCAACTTCCAGCGCGCGGACCTGGGCCAATGACAATGGCACGATCTCGCCCTTGTCATCCTTCGGCAGCCTGATTCGCCTGCACGGAGAGGAAGCGATCAGGCGGTCGTCGACGGCAGAGGCGAAGATCCGTGCCGCGGTGTCGTAGATGTTCCGCACCGCGCCGGCCGCGAGATTCTTGCCCTCCAACGTCTTCACGAGCCCTTGAATGTCACTCTGACGGATCGAGCCGATACGCCGATCTCCCATAGCGGGATTGATGTGTAGCCTCACGGCGTTGTCCGTGACGCTCAGGGTTGAATCACGGCCGACCTGGACCTTCTCCCACTTCGCGGCATACGTCCTCAACAACGTCCTGGCCGTCTTGGGGTCAACGTAGTCGCCGCGTACAACCGAGGCCGTGACCTCGTCTAGCCAGGTCCGGGCGTCTGTCTTCCGGCGGAAGTGCTTCGCGTGCTGTTTGCCAGTCTCGTCGTAGTAGCGGGCACGCCAGACGCCGTCAGGTCGCTTCTCAATGTTCGCCATCGTGGGACTCCTTGCCATACGCGTGGTGCGCTCGGTGTGTGCCTGCCCGGGCCTGCTCACTCATCTCCCGATGGTGGGCCCCACACCAGCCGTGGGGAACCGCCATGTGCTGTCCGTTGGCGTGCTGCCCGGCATCCTGAACGCGAGCGTTCATACCTAGGTCGTAGCACGTCGCGCCGACATTCCCGCGCACTTGCCGAAGGCTCAGGCGGCGCTAGGTCCGTCGCTTTGGCTGTGCAGCCAGGTGGTGACTTCGTGGTGCCAGTAGCGCACGCCGCGGCCGATGCGGAAGCTGTGCGGCCCCGTGCCTAGGTGGCGCCAGTAGCGCAGGGTGGCGACGGGGACGCGGACGATGTCGGCGACTTCACCGATGGTGAGCAGTTCGTCGTTGCGGCCGAGCTGCGCGCCAGGCTTGTTGTCTTGGTCCGTCATGGTCCTTGCTCCTTGGTGGTGTGCGCTTCCGGTGAGCCGACTGGCCCCCCTCACCTTTCCCTAAGGCAGTAGTCAGGCCCTTGGTGGTCACCTTGATAGGCACGTTTTCGTAACAATCGTGGGCAGCTTGATCGAAACGTTCCGGACCGCTGTGTAAGAGTCCCGCGGAGTGGTGGGCTTTGAGGTCATCTTGATGTTGACCGGTCACCCCTGCGTGAGGGCGACGGAGCCATCATCGTGGGTCTTGCCGATCTTGGCCATGGATTCTTCGGAGAGGTAGCGGCGTTCGTCGGTGGCCCATTCGTCGTGGGTGTCGGCCAGGACGGCGCCGACGAGGCGGATGACGGCGGCTTCGTTGGGGAAGATCCCAACGACTCTGGCGCGGCGCTTGATCTCCTTGTTGAGCCGCTCCAACGGGTTGGTGGACCAGATCTTGCGCCAGTGCTCCCTGGGGAAGACCGCGAAGGCGAGGACCTCGGCCTTGGCCTGGTCCATCAAGGTCCCGATCTTGGGGTATCGGGCGGCGAGCTCGTCACGGACCTTGTCCCACTGCTTGCTCATCGAGGCTAGGTCGGGTTGGGCGAAGATCGTGCGGAACACGGCGGCGACCATCTCGATCTCGGCCTTGGCCACGTGCGCCAGGACGTTGCGGATGAAGTGCACCCGGCACCGCTGGTGGCTGCTGCCCTGCATCGCCCGCCCGATGGCAGCCACGAGGCCCGCGTGCTGATCGGAGATCACGAGCTTGACCCCGCCCAGGCCGCGCTTCTTGAGCCCGGTCAGGAATCCCCGCCAGAACACCTCGTCCTCGCTGTCGCCGACGTCCAGTCCGAGGATCTCCCGGCGGCCCTGCCGGGTGACGCCGGTGGCGACCACGACAGCCTTGGACGTGACCATGCCGTGCTCAGAGCGCACGTGCAGGTACGTCGCGTCGAGGTAGACGTACGGGAACTCGGTGTGGTCCAGGCGGCGGGTGCGGAACGCCCCCACCGCCTCGTCCAGCCCGGCACAGATCCGGGAGACCTCGGACTTGGAGATCCCGGTCCCGCCCAGGGCGACGACGAGGTCATCGACGCTGCGGGTGGACACGCCATGGACGTAAGCCTCCATCACCACTGCGTACAGCGCCTGGTCGATCCGCCGCCGCGGGGACAGGATGCTCGGGAAGAAGCTGCCCGCCCGCAGCTTCGGCACGGCCAAATGGACGTCGCCGGCGTGCGTGGTCAGCAGCCGCGGACGCGACCCGTTGCGCTCGGTGGCGCGAGTGTCTGTGCGTTCGTACCGGCCAGCGCCGATCGCCGCGGTCGCTTCAGCATCGATCAACTCCTGCATCGCGACGCGGACACACTCGCGGATGAAGTCGGTGCCCTCGCCGGAGCGGAACACCTCGTGAAGCTCGGACAAGGCAGACTGAGACAAGGCCATCGGTGAGATCTCCTTAGATGCGTGCTTGGCGGTACACATCAAGAATCTCGCCGGTGGCCCCTCACTCAGGACGCCACGCCGTCACCCCCAAACCCCACCACCCCACGGGACGCAGTCACCGCTGTGGGCGGTCAACGGAAACGGCCTGCTGTCGGAGCCTGCATCCGGGGACGTGTCAGACGATTTCTAGGCATGGTTCTCACCGCCCGATCCCTTGGCCCGGGCCGCGATCGGGTGTCGGAGACACCAGTTCCTCGGGGTGGACCCGGCTGGGCGTCGTGGCAGTGGTGGCGGCGAGCCACTCGCCGTGACGGTCCATCTTTTGCTGTGTGTCGGCTCGCTGGGCCTGCCAGTTCTCGCGTTCGGCCTGCAGCCGCCCGGGTGTCAGGGTGCGGATCGCGGGCTCCTGCCAGATCGCGCCGACACGTTCCTGAGCCCGGCGGACCTGGTCGGTGAGTTCGGTGATGGTGCGTTCGGTTTCGGCAAGGAGACCGGTGGGGTCGTCGGCGAAGGCCAAGCTGCCGAACCCGACGAGCCGCCGCGAGAGTGAATCCGCCGCAGCAGCGCGGGCGTCCTGGGCCTCATGTGCCGCGGCGCCGGCTTGCTCGGCTGCGGCGGCGAGCTGCCGGTGATCGGGGTGGGCTTGCTCGGCCATGTTCTGGGCGTGGCTGGTGATCGCCGCCTGCAGCGCGGAGGTGGCCGAAAAGGGCATCGCTGTGGCCAAGTCGTCGACATCGGCCGGGAGCTGCGGGAGGATAGGCTGCCAGTTCTGCGCCCAATCCTGCAGGTGGGCACGAGCCTGCCGCAGGTCGCCGCGGCCTCGCCCGAGTGCCGGCTCCCGCCGCGGATCCTCTCGGCCGCCGCCGATGCCCGCGGGCAGTCGTTGTCCCACAGCCCGCGCAGGGCCTCAGCGATCCGACCAGTATCGGCTTTGACGCTGGCCGCGGCCTGGGCGGCTCGGGCGCGGGCGTGCTCGGCGACCCGCCAGGCATAGTCGGCAGCCTCATCCAACCGTGCCAGCTCCGGGTCCCCCCCGGCCCGGATCGACACCACCTCGCCGAGCTGGTCGCGCCGGTGTTGGGTTGCGGCAAGCCGTTCGGACAGGTCCGCCTCCGTGCTCCAGGCCCGGTACACATCTGCCAGCGCCTGTTCCAGGGGCCGGTGGGCTGCGTACCTGTCGGCTTGCTGGGCGGCCAGCCGTGCGGCGTGGGCTGGTCCGAGGTCGGCGCGGTCACGGCTGAACGCGCCGACCCACTGGGCGCGGGCATCCTCGATCGACTCAGCTACGAGGTGGGCGATGTTCGTGTCCCGGCCGCGGGTCATCCCGACGTAGGCCCCCGCGGCGCCGGTGTCCTCACCCAGGAGCAGGTGTCCGACCCGGGTGGTTTCGCCTTGCGCGCCGTAGCAGGTGGTCGCGTAGGCGAGCTCGACCTGCTGGCGGACATAGGAAGGCGGCAGCACCGCCCGCTGCCTTTTGCTGCCGGTGAGCGTGGCGGTTCCATCATCGGCGACAGCGGTCAAGGTCCACGTGTCGCGGTTGGCCACCTGCAGGGCTCGGTCGTTACGGCGGGTCGCGACCCGGTCACCGACCCCGATCCGCTCCCCTGCCTGGGTCGTGAACGCCGCTGTGTCCTGGACCCGCCCGGCCGCCACGAGGCGGTCACGGATGGCACCGTTCAGGCCCGCGACCTGCTCACGCGTGTCAGCGATGACCAGTACCTTGTCCTCGCCGTGGATGATGCTGCCGGCTGCCAGGACGGACAGCGCCTGGGTGCGTTCGGCCTCAGAGGTGTAGATGCGGATCTGGTCGCGGGCCAGCAAGGCGTCGAAGACCCCACCAGAAGCCCCACCCCGACGAGCAGCAGTGGGCTGCCCACCTGACTGGACGGGTTCACCGGTGCGCATCGCCAGGCTAATCCGGGAGTACTCGGGGTCGCTGAACCGGTGGACGACATCAAGCGTCAGACAGGCTTGGGGTGCGGCCCAGCGGACAGCGAGGTCAAGGACCCCACCGCGGCCCACGGCGGGCAGCTGGTGGCGGTCCCCGACCAGCGCAACCCGCGCCCCGGCCTGGTCAGCGATAGTTAACAGGGCGCGGGCGGTGTCCTGGTCGAGCATTCCGGCCTCGTCGACCAACAGCAGGTCACCGGGCGCCAACGCCGCCGCAGCTGACGGGCCCGCATACGCCTTGCCGGTGCGCCGGTCGCGGTGACCCTCCCGCTGGCCGGGCGCGAGTCGGGCCCAGAGGCCATGGTCGTCCCACCGGTAGCCGTACTGGTACGCGAGCCAGGCCGCTGAGAACGCGCGGCTGCCGAGTTCGGCCGCGGCGACTCTGGCTGCCTTCAAGGTCGGGGTTACCACCACCAGCCGGTGGTCCTGATCGCCCAGCGCCGTTGCGGCGGCGGCGAGGGTGGTGGTCTTGCCGGCGCCGGCGGCCCCTTGCACCACCAGCAGGTTTCCGGTTCCGGCCAGGAATGAGACAACCTCACGTTGCGCGACGTCCAGCCAGACCTCGGACTCGTGCACAGCCTTGAGCTCGGCCGGGACCGGGGACTCTCGGCCGCGGGCGATCATCCGGGTGGTGATGTCGGCTTCGACCTCCATGACCGCTGGTGACGTCAGTGCCCGGACATGCTCGGGGACCCCGCACCACGGCGTGCCGTCGCGGTGGATCAGCAGTGGCACGCACGCCTTCAGGGCGCGGGCGGTGAGGTCCTCAGCCATCTCCAGGCGCACCGCGGCGTGGGCCACCAGGCCCGTGCGGGCGATCAGCTGCTCGACCTCACCGCGAACGTCGGCGGCGTTCCAACCCGAGCGGCGCGCCCCCAGTCGGCCCACGATCTGCTCCACCGCGCCGTCGCGATCCAGCGCCCCCGATTGCACAGTGGACCCAGCAATAAGGGGGCCGACGGGGTCGACCGCGGCCGGACGTGTGACCTGCGAGTCGGGGCGGCGGTAACCGAGCTCGGCTAGCTCTTCGACCCATCGCTGGAGCATCTGGGTGCCGTCGGCAGGTATCACCTTGTCGGGGCGGGCATCGGCCCACGCTCGCCCGTCCCATGCCCGCCGTAGCTTCGGGCCGGGCTCGGCGCCAGGGTTGGCGGCCCGCCACTCGGCATCGTACCGGTCAATGTTGCGGCCGATCTGAGCAGCCCTGGTGCTAAACGGCCCAACGAACTGGACCAGTTCTCTGACCTCGCCCGATTCGTAGTCCAGGGTGTAGCCGTGGGCGGCCAGCGCCGCCCTAAACCCCGGGTCGCAGATCACGGCCGCGTGACCGATCCCGTTGATCGCATCCAAGCTGTCGCGCACACCGACGCTGTGAAGGCCGCGCCAGGTGCCTTCGGCGAAGACCCGGGCATTTATCTGCAGATGCAGATGGCGGTGCGGGTCACCGGCCCGGGAGGTGTAGTGCCGCACCACCACGGCCTCAATTTGCTGCACCGGTACCTGGACCTGACGGCCCCGCGGCCCGACCCGCGTGGTTGCGTGCTCGGCCAGCCAGCCGATCACCTGCCGGGCGGCGCGGTCCTGGGCTCCTTCGTAGGCGGCAGCGATCGCGGGGTCAAGCGTTGCGGCCAGAGACCACGACTTTGGTCCATTGACCACAACCTCCACGAAGCGCACCGCAGCAGCGTCGGTGCGCACCCTGCCCTTGGGCCTACCGGTGGCCGGGTCGTACCCGCCGACCCACGCCTCGTAGGCGTCACCGCTCAACGTTCCCCCATCGCGCACCCCCGACTCAGGGTGGGCGAGGTAACGCTGCGCAACACCGGTGCCCTCGCTCAGGTAGTAGTCATCAGCGCGCCCGCGGTCTGCCTCGACATAGCTGCGCGCAGCAGCCGGCGAGCCGCGATAGACCTTTAAACCACCATGCATTTCCAACACCAACTAACAATCATCAGTAGAACGTTCTGTGGGCTGCCCAAAAGGCGATCCTACCTACCAACATTGGTAGCATACGTGCCGCTATTAGGTAAAGAGTTAGGAATGCCTAGTTCGCGTTGAAAGCTATTGGTGGCGAAACAAAGTCGTGTTGGAGGCCATACTCAGTTCGTGAAGTAGGCGTATTCGTCGGCACCAACATCCTGTTCCAGTGGTCAGGCGCCCTGGATCACTCACTTGGGTTGCCGGTCGAGGTCGCATGGGCGCAGGGACGGCGGGTCGAGTACAGCATCGGCTGGCCGGCGGATGAGCGGACCTGGGCCGCGCTGGCCAAGGCCCGCGAGGCGCACTGGACGCCGGGGTTGACTGCGGCCGCAGACGCCGACGAGCAGGCGCAGGTCCTAGAGCTGACCTGCTGGTGGCCAGCGGGCGTGCGGATCATCGCCCGGCGGGTCCCCCGCTCTGTCGGGGAGCAGGCCGAGCTCGGCGCGGACCCGAACTGGCGCTACGGGGCGTTCGTGACCGACGCCGCCACCGGCCAGGTCCAGCGCCTGGATGCCCGGCACCGTACCCAGGCCCACGTCGAGCCCACCTCGAGGAGCTGAAGGCGTGCGGCGCCCAGCGGCTGCCGTCAACCTCGTACACCCGGAACAGTGCCTGGCTGCAGCTGGCGGCGCTCGGGGTCACCCCTGCTGGCCTGGCTGCGGCTGACCGCCCTGGACGGCGACCTGGCCAGGCCGAATCGAAGATGCTGCGGTTCCGCCTGTTCGCCGCGCCCGCCCGGTACGTGCGCCACGCCCGAACCCGGACCCTGAAGATCTCCACCGCATGGCCCTGGGCCCGCGACCTGGTCACCGCGTTGACCCTGCTGCAAGTGCTACACCCTGCCTGAGCATCCCGCAGGTGCCTACCCGCCAACAACACGCACGCCCAACCGGGACCGTGGAACCCCAGGCCAGCCGAGCCGAACGGCTACCCCGGCACGCCCCCCTCCGGCCCCCGAGGCTCCAACCGGCACTCCGCACCCTGCCGACCTCGACCGGCAACCCACGTGAATGATCCAGGCCCAGGCTCCAACCGGGACTTCGCACCCCTGTCGACCTCGACCGGCAACCCACGTGAATGATCCAGGTCGACCGGCAACCCATGTGAAATAGTCCAGGAAGATCCCTATCCCATGTTGACACGAAATGCCGGTCGTGAAAGGATGCCGTCACAGATGGCTCATGGCGAGACGCTTTACAAGGAAGGCAGGTCACGATGACTCTTTGTCGTGCCCGCGTTCGGGCATTTGCCGCGGCGGGCAGCTTGGCACTCGCGATGGCAGTAGCGATCGCTGGTGCGGGTAGCGCATCCGCAACCTCATACTGCGGGGTGTCCCGCTTCTGCGCGTGGCCGAACATCAATTACGAAGGCGTCAAGTTGCTCGACACGGGTTACACTGGCACTGCGGATGTCGACGTCGCGGACGACTCAACGTCCTCCGGGAAGAACGTCTTCTCCTCGTACCACTGGTGCGGCGTCTCTGACATGTGGCCGAGCGACGTCATGGTGCAGCGATGGGCTCCGAACACGAACCTCGGGCAGGTTAACCAATGACACCATCGATTGGTTCTTCACCCGCAACTACGCGTGCAGCTAGGTAGACGCCGTCGTCATAATCGACTTGTTCTAGGTATAGCATTGGTCGCTCTCATGACGACGACTTCGTGCTCCTCTGGTGCTGAAGAAGTACCTATTGGCGCGGGAGTCCGGGCGGCAATCATGTCGCTCGGCAGTTCAAACGTTGATCTGCAGCAGGCGGAGCTTCGACTTCAGGACAAGTGCCTAAAGGCACATGGTTACGTCGTCCCGGGTCTAGTGACCCAGACAGTCGGCGCGCTCTCCGTAAATCTGTCCGGCGCCCTCGGCCTACTTACGGTCGAGGGCGCTCGGGCGGCGGGCTACGGCCCCCTCATCGGTCAGTCCAGTACGGCCATAGATCCGGTCGGTGCCTTCGTGCAATCCCTATCTGAGAGAGACGGAAAGCACTTCAGCGTTGCCTATAACGGCGGAGAGGGCGCCAAAGAAGAGTCGCTGCGAATAGGGAGAATGGTCGCCGGAGCAAGTACTGAAGGGTGCGTGGCACTGGCACGAATCCGTATCTATGGGTCGATATCAAACTTTCTTCGACTGACCTATCTACCAGGTGAGATTGTCAGCATCGGACCGGAAGTGGTGAACTCTCCCGCTGCCAACGATGCATTTCGCGGCTACGCCGATTGTATGAAGAAGGCGGGGCTAGACGTCGACAACTTGAATCAAGCGCGGCAACTGGCGACCGAGCGCTTCGGCTCGCGTCAAGCCATGGCGCCACCGACCGCTGAGGAGGTGTCGATGGCCGTAACCGACGCGAACTGCCAGGTGTCTTCCGGGCTCAGGGATCGGCTCAATGACGAGACGCTGCGCCGAGCGTCCGCGTACATCGCAGCGCATGAGGAAGAGTTGCTCGCCCTCCAAGAGCTGCTCACAACAGCCCGGATTAATGCCAAGGCGGCGCTGGGTGGTCTCGGTTCATGAACCGTGGCCGCGCACTGAAGCTCTTAGCGGCGGTCGGCATCATTTCGCTGATTCCCGGGGTCCTGGTAGTGGCAACTCGCGCTGCTATCGCGGACAAGCGCCAGCAATCCGAAGCACAACGAGAACCGATCCCGACCTTTGCGACGGTCCGGACTGGAGTGCTGGAAGTCTGGCTACCGGGTCAGCTGCGCCGAACACCTCTCTTTAGTGCCCCGCTGCGCGGTCCTTCCCTCCCCGCTGGCTACGAGCCGACCATCACGCAAGTAGTCGCGCCTGGAGCTCCCATCCTGGCCGGGAGTCGGATTGTGGAAGTAGCAACGCGACCTGTGTTCTTGTTCGTGGGCGGGACGCCAGCATTCCGCGACATGCAGTCGGGCGATCGAGGAGCAGACATCGAGGCCCTCCAGTCCGGCCTCGTGGCTGCTGGCTTTCGCGGTGTTCGCAACGACAGCTCCGGCGCTTACGGTCCCGCTACCGCGGCGGGTGTACGCGAGTTCTACGCCCGCAACGGATACGCAACCAACGCACAAGGTGCCGCGCTCGATGGGGGCAGGGTTGCACTCGGCGACGTCCTGTTTTTGCCCAGCGCTCCAGCACGCCTGACCCGGCCCCTCGCGGTCGGCATGTCTCTGTCTGGAAATTCAGCGCCGGTCATCGAGACCATCGCGAGCTCGTACTCAGTTGAGTTACACGAGGCTGACGCGGCGCGCGTGCACCCCGATGACCCCGTCAGATCGGACGCTGCTACACCGCCGACCGAGTTGGGCCGGGTCGGGGCGGCCCTGCAGCCGGCGCACCCTTCAGAACCTGATGCCGGCAACAGCGATCAAGTGGCTCCTGCAACGCGGTCGTTCGAGCTTCTGACTCCGATGGTGCTTGATTCATGGCCTGACAAGACAGCGGTGAGAGTTCGGGTCGCATCCTCAAATACCTCCGGCCTGATTGTGCCGTCGGTAGCGCTCAGCGGAACCCCTGAAGCCACATGGGTGCAGTTGGTGGAAGCGTCTGGATCGTCGGTTGTCAACGTGAGGGTGGGCCTTTGCGCCCTCGGCGAGTGCGTCATTACGAGTGCCGACCAATCCGTCCATTCAGGATCCAAACTGCTCATCCCCAACACGACGCGGTGAGTCTATGACTGCACCAGCGGCTGTGACCCTGGACGGCGTTCGCCGGACGTTCCCGGATGGGACGGAAGCAGTTCGGAGTGTCTCCCTCACCATCGACGAGGGTGATTACGTAGCCGTGGCCGGTCCGAGTGGCTCGGGCAAGTCCACACTGCTCAACATAGTGTCTCTTTTGGCCACGCCCGATGCGGGCAACGTCATCATCCGCGGAACGAAGACCGCATGCATGTCCGACGCCGATCGGGCGCGCCTTCGTGCCCGGACCTTTTCCTTTGTCTTCCAATCCTTCCATCTCGTGGATCATTTGAGTGCCTACGAGAACGTTCAGTTGGGTTTGACGCTCTCTGCCCGACCAGACGTCGATCCAAAGATCGCACTCGAACAGGTCGGTCTCGCGCACCGCATGCATGCGCTGCCGCGAGAGATGTCAGGCGGTGAGCGGCAGCGAACGGCGATAGCGCGTGCACTCGCCCGGGACACACCCATCGTCATCTGCGACGAGCCAACCGGAAGCCTCGACTCCGAGTCCACAGAGATGGTCCTGGACCTGCTTGACGTGGTACACCGGGCAGGTCGCACGCTCTTGGTGGTGACGCACGATCACTACGTTATGAGCCGCTCCCAGAGGCTTCTCAAACTTCGTGATGGGTCAGTGGATTTTGGAGCCTCGCGGTGAGACGTGGAGCCTGGCCCACGTGGGTTCGCCTAGCCCTCGTCCGGCGTTGGCGCAAGAACGCCCTCAGCGTCGCTTCAATTGTGATGGGTGTTGCTGTGTCAACCGCGATTCTGGGCACAGCCCAGACTTCATCCGGGGCCATCGCTGAACGCTTCCAGAAGTCCGAGGGCAATCGAATCGCAGTCTCGGTGCCCGCTTCGGCAGGATTCGAACCGACTGTCGAACGTCAAGTGCGAACTCTCGACGACGTTGAGCAAGTTGGCCCCTTCTGTTCCGTCACGTCCGGATTGGTGCAATACGTGGAGGTACGCGATTTCTGGAGCAAGGCATCGATCGGTGAAGCGAAGCTCATCGTGGCTACGACATCGGGCTTGCTCGCGCACGGCATTGCAGTCCAGGCTGGCGTTGTTCCCAGCGAGGCGGCATGGCAATCCGACTCATCTCTGGCCTTGGCGGGCGCCGCCGCAGCCAGAGACCTCAATCTCACGACCTACCCCACCAAGCTTCGAGTCGACGGTCGGGCCATTAGCATAGTGGGGGAGATAATAGATGCCAATGAGACCTTGGTCGCCGCACAGGCCCTCATTATTTCCGCGCCGACCGCACAAGACCTCGGCATTAGGTGCGCTGACTCGCAGTTCGTCGTACGAACCAGGCCGGGGCGGGCTCCAGACGTTGCCACTGCCTTGCCGAACATCATCGCGCCCAACGCTCCCGAGCAAGTCGGCGTCTCACTCCCGCCACGGGCGGAGGGGCTGAAGAGCGATATCTCATCCTCCGTAAAGACGCTCATCCTTACGATCACCCTAATTACTCTCATCGGCAGCACTGTTGGCGTCGCCGGCACCATGATGGCGGCGGTATCGTCCAGACGTTCCGAGATCGGCATACAGCTAGCCATGGGCGCCACAAGAGGCTGGATTGCCCGACAGTTCCTCGCTGAGTCGGCCTTCCTTGGTTCAGTGGGAGGATTGCTCGGCTGGGCGCTTGGCGTGGCGTATGCATTCTTGTGGTCCATTCGAGAGGGTCAAGAATTCCTAATACCCACCATCATATGGGCACTCCCAGTCGCAGGCGTTCTGGCCGGTCTTCTCGGAGGCATCGCACCAGCGATGAAGGCCACAAGGGTGGACCCTGCAAGTTTGCTCTCTGGATGAACTTCATGAGGCCCGACCCGTGCCACCGGGGTGCGTCGGGCCGGCAAGGGGTGCTGGGTGCGGGGCTCACCCGATGACGGCGAAGGCGGCGTTGGTGGCACGGCCCGCAGGGTTTGTTCGCGGACCCGTGGTGCCCTCGCGGGCCGGGGTGATGGTCCCGCGGTCGAAATCGTGAGGAATAGTCAAGACCCCCTTTGGGCCGGTCAGCTCAAGGTCCCCTGACCCCATCATCAACGGCCGAATCGGCCAAGGTGATCGTCATCAGTTCAATGGCTCTCACCCCGTGCAAGGGAAAGTACCACTCGTCGGGTGTCACCACAGCCTGACGCACGCGACCACCCCGACGTCGATGTGGGGCGTGTCGTTCTTGGCCAGACAGTTCAGAAGAGAGAACTGTCCTTGAGGGACGGAACGGAACTGGCTCCGGTTCACCCCGTAGTTGTCGTGGTTTACGATCAAGCCCTAGTACTTCCAACCGAGGACCGACGTCGCGGACGTGGTCGCATATGTGTAGTTGCGGATCCGCAAACAAGAGTTCAGCGTGTCTGGAACTCGATCCAGGGAGATGCATCCGCCGGAGCCCTGAGGGTATAAACTCGGCCTCAACTGGTAGGGCTCTGCGCTCTTTGCAGCGTGAGCGAGTGATCTCCGAGACGTTCGACCCGTCAAATGACGAAACCGAGAGGAGCATCATGCGAGGTCCAGGATTCAAGGGCGCAAGGGTATGGACTGGTCTGACGATCAGCGCCATGGCGCTGGCCACTGGTCTGGCGACGGCGGCTACCAGTCAGGCTGCCACCACGCCAGCACCAGAGGTAGCACAGAGCGTCCACACGACGGCCGCGGCTACCGTGGCAACCATCCAAGACAAGACTGGTAAGACCGGCGCACCCATGACGAGCCCGGTGAGCGGCCCCGCGCCTGAATGGTTCCGGGACCCCAACTTCCAGCCAGCCGAGCCAATGCCGGCCCCGTCGGCGTCATCCTCTCTCAAGAGCCCGACGGGCACGGTCTTACCGAGGGAGGTTTTTGTTGCAATGCCCTACTGTCGAGATGTCTACGGGCATTACTACTGGATGTCATCCAGTGACAATCCAGCGAGCTGCACGCAAGGCTACGTAAAGTTCTACGACAGCCGGAACAGTTCCTACCTCGGCGCCATCGACGTCTACATGCTCTACTGGAATATGACACCCTCCACGGCGGTATCGACGGCCTACGGTTGGTGTACAAGCAACTTTGTCTGCAGCAACCTTCTCGGCGCTCTCGTCGTTAGCAAGATAGGGGCGGCATGGAACCTCATCCGAGCGATTCGTTGGGCCCTCTAGCGAGATAGTCGGTGAGCTCTCCAGCGCCAGGACCGACCGGTGGCCGCCGAGCGCCCTGCATCGTCTAGTAGGGAGCTACCGCGAGCAGTTCATCGAGTTGTGAGACCTCTCAAGAAGGGAGCCGGCTGTGAGTCTCTTTCCTCATTGGAGGATACTGCGCGACCCCCGATACCTGCGCTTCGCGGTCCCGGGCGTGATTCTGCTGGGTGTGTCTTTAGCGTACTGGGGGCAAGGCAACTGGCCACGCATCGCATCGTGGGTAGGCATCGGACTCATGATCCTGCCCCTCCAAATCTCCAAACCGAAGGATCGCACCAAGAAATCGGGTCCGGGACCGAGAAGCGGGAACGAGGTCCGGTAGCGCTCACCTCTGACCCAGGCGCTGGGTGAGGCCGCGGTCGAGCTCCGGGTCTGGAAGAAGAGCGCGGAGGGCCGCCTGGGCCCTTTGCGGACCTCGAGGTGATCCGCGTCGAGGCGGGCATGTCGACCACGAAGTTCTGCGAGAAGTTCGACATGCCCGAGCGGACCTGGCGTCGCTGGCAGGCCAAGGCCGCGCAGGGCCAGCGGGCCAGGGGCCCGTGGCCGCGGCCAGCGCGTGAGGCCGCGCTGGAGCTGGCGCGCAAGCACGCGCTGGCGCATCCGGCGTGGGGCCACCGCAAGATCTGGGCGATCGTCCGCCACGACGGGCACGTGGTCAGCGAGGCGACGATCCTGCGGCTGCTGCGCGAGGAGGGACTGATCCTGACCGCGCACCACCAACGCGAACGACGCACGCTCGCCGAGCGGCGCAAGGCCGCGTTCGCGGACCGAGCCGACCGCCCCGAACCAGGTCTGGCAGCTGGACTTCTCCGAGTTCGAGACCACCACCGGAGGGACGTGGCCACTGGCGGGGTGTCGGGACTACTGGTCCAAGTACGAGCACCCGTTCCACGTGTCACCGACCGCGAACCAACACGACGCGATCGACGCCATCGAGCTCGCCTTGGCCGACTACGAGGCGATGTTCGGTCACCCGATGGTCGATGACTGCCCCATCAACGAGCAGACTGGCCAGCTGCTGCCGCTCGTCACGATCGTCACCGACAACGGCGGACCGTTCCGCTCCTTCCGGTTCGAGGCGTTCATCCAACAGCACCCCGAGCTTCACCACGTCCGCACCAGGGTCCGCACGCCGGGCCAGAACGGCTCACGCGAACGCGGGTTCGGCACGTTGAAGTACGAGCGACTGTTCATCGACGAGATCGACCCGAGTCGTGCCGCTTTAGTGTGTCGGCTTGGTGTCGGTCGCGGTGAGGATTTCGCGGGCGGGGTCGGTGAGGGGGTCGGCTGCGGTGTGCTCGTGGCCGGCGATGGTGAGCGTGATCTGCTGCAGCGGTCGTAGCGTCCGGACGATCTTCTTGATGCTCATCCCGGTCTGGTTCTGTAGGTGGTGTGCCACGGCCAGGGCGGTGAAGACGATGGTCAGGTGGGCTTCGATCGACTCGCGGGTGTGGTGGAAGATCGGCCTCGCTTTCAGGTCGCTCTTGCTCATCCGGAAGGACGCCTCGACCTGCCACAGGTCGTGGTAGCTGGCGATGACCTCGCTGGCGGGCATCACGGTCGCGGGGATGTTCGTCACGTAGCCCTTCAGCCCGACCAGGCGCCGGGCCCTGGCCAGGGACGCCTCGTCGAGTGACTGGCTCCCGTTCTTGGTCGTGACGAAGCGTGGGGTGCGGGCGGCCTTCTCGCCGGCGACCACCGACTTCGCCCGGTTCTCCTGCAGGGTCAGGGTCTTGCCGTCCCGGACCGCCCGTTTGCGTGAGTAGGCCCACACCGCTCGCCACGACCGGTCGTGCACGCCCGGGTCCCACACCGGCTCGGCCCGCTTGGCAGGGTCGTTCGTCGCGTTCGCGGCCTTGGTGGCCACCCGTGGGGTGATCGTGTCGATGACCTGCCCGTCGGTGAACGCGTCCCCGTGCCACCGGAAGTGCGACGCCAGGTCCGCCGGTGCCTTCGTGACGCGGGAGCCGACGATGAACCGCAGCCCGGCCTCGTGCAGCTCCTTGAGGTTCCCAGCCGACAGCATCCCGGCGTCGGCAACCACGACCATGTCCGACAGCGAGTGGCGGGCCTGGAACGCCTTAACGATCGGCACGATCGTGGCCGTCTCTGCCTTGTTGCCCTCGAAGCAGCCGATCTCCAGCGGGAACCCTTGGCGGTCGACCAGCAGCCCGACCACGATCTGCGGGTCCACACGGCGTTCCTGGAGTAGCCGACCTTGCGCAGCTCGTCCTCGTTCTCGGCCTCGAAGTACAACGTGGTCACGTCGTACAGGCACAGCGAGACATCCCCGCTGGCGGCGGCGTGGGTGAAGCACGCGGCCGCGACCACGTCGCGGTAGCCGCGCTCTTGAGCGCGGGCCAGCGACCGGAACATGGTGCGCAGCGAAGCGTGCTCGACGCCGATCTCGTCGAGGACCCGTAGCGAGTCGGCCTTGGACGTCGGCTCCACGATCCGGGCCAGCACCAGCTGCCGAAACGACTCGTCACCGACCGCGCCGAACCCCAGCCGCGTGTACGCGCTCGACAGGACCTGCCACAGCACCGCGCTGGCCTTCGAGGTGATCACCGCGTGCCCGGCCGGGACGGCTCCCGCGCTCAGGTCCAGCTCACCCTGTCCCGGGTACACCTTCCGGCGGGCCGCCTCGACCAACGCCGCCAGCTCGGACTCTGTGCGCGCCGATCCCAGATGCTCGAGCACCTTGTCTCGTCCGCCCTGACGCTCGGCGATCTGTACCGCGGTGGCCCCAGAGGCCGTCGGGACCTTCCGCACGAACACCACGAAGGCGACCCTACCGGCGCGATTAGTGTGTCACCCCAGCCTGCACCACGGCCCTGAGCAGCACAAACGCGGCGCGGATCACCGAGAACGACAAAAGTGGCACGAGTCAGGTTGAAGTACGAGCGACTGTTCATCGACGAGATCGACGACGCCGTCATGCTCGCCAAACACGCCGAGGAGTACCGGCTCGAGTACAACAGCGTCAGACCACACGACGCCATCGCATGGAACCGGCCCGAACAGGTGCACCTAGGCCTGGCCGACCCGACCACCCCGACCTTTCCCCCAAAGAACTCCTGCCAACTCCTTCACGCGGGACAAGAGTCCTTGGAAAGTCCTTGGCAGGTGCATCTACGACCCTCTAGCGTCAACCCTCGCAGCCAACATATGTGCAGGTCAGACCCCTGATGTCAACAACCATCAACCATCCCAGTCACGCATGCCTAGTAGGAGACCAAGAAGGCCTGAGGTCTATCCGGCGCCCAGACCGCGCCGGGGATGGTGGAACCACCGCGGTTCGCTGCTAGGAACCCCGTGGCGCCTCGAACGGGTCCTACCTCCGCCAGCGGGGTCAGGACCCGCTCGTATGCCGCCGGGCGAGGGCATGTTCGAGTGCGTCGACGACCCGGGGGTCATATTCGTAGCCGAGCCCGAGGTGAATCCGCTCCATGGCGGCCTCGCGGCGACGGGAGGTGATCGACCCGCCGACGATGTCGTCATACGCGTTGGCGACCTTGATGATGCGGCTGGCCAGCGGCAGATCCTGGCGCTGCTCTCGCACGACCCGGTAGGGCGTGGCCTGCTGTTCCACGGCTGCCGCCACCTCAGCGGGCACGCCCGTCTTGCGGACAATCTCGGCGCCGTCTAGGGCGATCCGCTGCTGATCCGCTCGCGCGGCCATGACAGTAGCGCCACCCGGGATGGGCTCGCGGAGGGCGACCTGGCCGATGTCGTGCAGCAGCGCGGCATACTGGAGGTGGCGGATGTCCCGCTCGGACAGCCCGAGGTCACGGCCGATCTCCAGAGACAATGCGGCCACCCGGTCGCTGTGCCCGGCCCGCGTGAACCCTCCCATCTCCGTGAGCCGCGAGAGCACCCGCACGGTTTGGACGTAGGTCCGACGGCTCGCGGCATACTGGCGCAGCGCAAACTGGGTGAGCACGAGCGGGGTGAGGAACAGAGGCAGGGCGAGCACCCCCAACGGACGCTCTGCCAAGGCGATGAGAGCGCCGGTGGCGCTCAGGGCCATACCGAGGCCTGCGCCGGCTCGGAGCCCGTCCACGAGCGTCTGCCCGACCCGCCAGGACGGCGCTCGGGCCGCGATGACGACGGCCGAGACGACGAGGAAGACGAGCAGTCCCAGTCCCGACACGACGCCCATCAGGACCGCAACCGGCCAGCGGGAACCCACCCAGGTGGACTCGAGGTGCAGCAGCGTGCCGGTGTCGGCCACCGGCAGCCAACGGAAGAGCAGCGTCGTCACGAGGACCGCAGTGAAGCGGCTGGCCATCGCCTCGGGGTGCGCCGGCCTGCCGCGCAACCTGTTGATCGTGGCGCCGAGGATCATCGCCGTCGATGTCACCGCGAGGATGTGGGCGGGGCCGAGCATCGACAGGTCGAAAGAGCCCGATCGCGACGTCAACGAGAGTGCGAATGCCGCACCAAGTGACATCGGGGCCAAGTGGCGCCCGTCATCGATCCCGAAGCGGACCAGTTCACCGAGGGCGATGACCACGGCGAAGGCCGCCAAGACTGGCCACGTCTGGACCAGCGGACGCCAATCGACGCTGGCGCGAACGAGCGACGCGGCAGCGATGGTAACGCAGGCGCCGACGAGCCAGCGACCGGTGCGCGTAGGGGGGCGTGCCCGGCGAGCGAGACTGCCCAGGCTCGGCGCATTGGCGAAGGTCGGGCTCATCGCCGGCTCCGAGACCTGCTGGTGTGCCTCCTGGCCAGTAGATCGCTCACCGCTGGGTGATCGTGGTCCACCGGAGCTGAGCGGATCTCGGTGACCGACGCTCCCTTCGGGACCCACGGATGCCGCTCGAGCCCCCGGTAGAGGGCGGCGACAACCTCACCGTCGAGATGGCTCCCCGTTCGCTCGGCGAGGGCAGCCAGTGCCGCGGGGACCTCGAGCGCCTGACGCCCCGGCCGGGTGCTGGTCAGCGAGTCGAAGGCGTCGGCCGTCGCGATGATCCTCGACTCGATGGGGATGTCGGGGCCGACGAGACCGTCAGGGTAGCCTCGGCCGTCCCATCGTTCGTGATGATGGCGGATGCCGGCCAGGGACTCCGCGAGGAACGAGATGTCGGCGAGCAGGCCCACGCCGCTGTCGGGGTGGCGCTCGATGAATGCGAGTTCGTCGTCGTCGGGCGCGAGGTCCTCGCTAGCTGTTGCCAGGGGGCTGCCCACCTGCCCGATGTCATGGAGCATCGCCGCATACCGCAGCGCGGAGGTGTGGGCAGCACCAAGACCGAGTTGCTCGGCCATGATCTCGGCCAGGCGGGCCACCCTCTCACTGTGCCCGACGGCATACGGGTCGCGGGTCTCGGCGGTGGCCACGAGGGCCGCCAGGGTGCGTTCGTGGGCCCGTTGTTCGTCGGCATGCTGGAGGAACGCCCAGTGGGCGACGAAGAGGGGCGCGAGGATGAGTACGCCGCTGAAGGGACCGACCTCGGCGGGGATCCATAGCAGGACCAAGAGCAGCCCGATGATGCCGTAGCCCATCTGGGAGAGCCCAGAAGTCGTCGCCATCGACACGAAGACCGCTTTGAATGGGTGGCCGTCGGAGACCCGCATGATCGTCGCGAGCAGGGCGAGATTCACCACGCTCTGTGCCACGTTGGCAACCATCAAGGGGCCGCCAACCCGCCAGAGCAGCTCCCATGGGTCGGTGATTGCGGTAAGATCCCGTGGGCCTCCGCACCAGAGGTAGGTCAGCCCCGCCACGGCACCGACAACGGCGCCCATGGAGGCGTTGAAGACCCGGGCATTCCATTTGCGTCGGCCTCGCTCGACGAGGATGGTCAAGGCGGTCAGAACGGCGACCCCGAAGGGTCCGATGAGCACGACGCTGGCCAGCGTGATAATGCTGCTGCTGGCAACGCTCACGCCGGCCAGGGTGTTGACCCTGACCATTCGCGTGGCGAGCAGCAGAACCCCCAAGACGGCGACAGTGAGCCAGTCGTTCGGGAGACCGTCGATGGCGAAGGCACATGCGGTGAGCGCGATGGCGAGCACGAGGGTGCCGAAGATGGCCCACGGGACCTGGCTCCTCACCCGGCTCGGGCTCGGGGCGTCCACGCCATCGGCCATGCAAGCAGAGTAGTTGCGCGGGTGGCCGATCGGCGGATCCGACGCCGCGTGACGTCAGTGCCCGGCCGCCAGCAGACGTCGTGTCACACGTGCGGCGGGTTCCAGGTGTGCAGCGACACCGGCGGGTTCCAGGTGTGCAGCGACGTCGGACCCAGATCCAGTGCCACCGACTGCCCACTCCAGGTAGGCGTCGACTGCTTGGTCAACATGGCCTCGAACAGCTTCGTGAAGGTCTTCATGGGAATGTCCTTTGCGAGTCAAGAGAGCTTGTGGGTGGTGCAGCAGGGTTGCGGTGGAGCGGGTTTGGAACGGCGGGACTGTGCGGTCGTCACGCTGGCCCGGGTCAGCTCAGCGTTTGGGCCGGCCCTCAGACGTGCGGCGGGTTCCAGGTGTGCAGCGACACCGGCGGGTTCCAGGTGTGCAGCGACACCGGCGGGTTCCAGGTGTGCAGCGACGTCGGACCCAGATCCACTGCCACCGACTGCCCACTCCAGGTAGGCGTCGACTGCTTGGTCAACATGGCCTCGAACAGCTTCGTGAAGGTCTTCATGGGAATGTCCTTTGCGAGTCAAGAGAGCTTGTGGGTGGTGCAGCAGGGTTGCGGTGGAGCGGGTTTGGAACGGCGGGACTGTGCGGTCGTCACGCTGGCCCGGGTCAGCTCAGCGTTTGGGCCGGCCCTCAGACGTGCGGCGGGTTCCAGGTGTGCAGCGACACCGGCGGGTTCCAGGTGTGCAGCGACACCGGCGGGTTCCAGGTGTGCAGCGACGTCGGACCCAGATCCACTGCCACCGACTGCCCACTCCAGGTAGGCGTCGACTGCTTGGTCAACATGGCCTCAAACAGCTTCGTGAAGGTCTTCATGGGAATGTCCTTTGCGAGTCAAGAGAGCTTGTGGGTGGTGCAGCAGGGTTGCGGTGGAGCGGGTTTGGAACGGCGGGACTGTGCGGTCGTCACGCTGGCCCGGGTCAGCTCAGCGTTTGGGCCGGCCCTCAGACGTGCGGCGGGTTCCAGGTGTGCAGCGACACCGGCGGGTTCCAGGTGTGCAGCGACACCGGCGGGTTCCAGGTGTGCAGCGACGTCGGACCCAGATCCACTGCCACCGACTGCCCACTCCAGGTAGGCGTCGACTGCTTGGTCAACATGGCCTCGAACAGCTTCGTGAAGGTCTTCATGGGAATGTCCTTTGCGAGTCAAGAGAGCTTGTGGGTGGTGCAGCAGGGTTGCGGTGGAGCGGGTTCGGAACGGCGGGACTGTGCGGTCGGTCACGCCGCGCCAGGTCACCTCAGTGTGAACTGGTCTCAGACCCGCGGCGGGTTCCAGGTGTGCAGCGACACCGGCGGGTTCCAGGTGTGCAGCGACGTCGGACCCAGATCCACTGCCACCGACTGCCCACTCCAGGTAGGCGTCGACTGCTTGGTCAACATGGCCTCAAACAGCTTCGAAAACGTCTTCATTGGAGTACCTTTCATGATGGCGGCGACCTTCGTGGGTTCGCGCCGACAGACCGTTCGGAGAAGCCGAGCGTGACCCCACCCGCTCGGAAGGCGGACTTTAGCCCCCGAAGTGCCGACGAACAGGGTGTACACCCCCCTGGTCTCTCCAGTGTGACCTTTGCTCGCCTCCGGTGCTACCGGCGGCGAGTAAAGGTGTTCTCTCGCGCGGGTAAAGCGATGCCCATCCGGGCACCCACGCCGGGTATCATGCTCAAGCCGGGCTCCATCCGGCGGAGCTGATGCCGACTGTGAAGAGACCGGAGATGACATGAGCAAGCGATCGCGCAAGCGCCGCTCCCGCAAGAACAACGCTGCGAACCACGGGCGCAAGCCCAACGCCTGAAGGCGACTAGCGCACCCGGGCACCACATCGGCGCGCAAGAAACCCGCCCGGTCGTCACGACCGGGCGGGTTTGTCGTGTTCAGGAGGTCGGGTCCACACGGATCACGGTCAGCCGACTGATGATCATGGCGCGCAGACTCAACGGAGCCACTTCGGGAGCACAGGAGCGTTTGACGACGAGCTTGACCATCTGGTCGAGGTCGTATTGGCGCAGACAGTCGGCGCATAGGTCGAGGTGGGCACGGATCTTCGCGTGATCGCCGGCCTCCATCTCTCCGTCGAGATACTCAAAGACGCGGAGCATCGCCTCGGAACAGTCCAACGCGGTAGGCGTCTCGTGGCCATGGCCGATGTGTCCCAGGGGATCGGCAGGGCCGCCAAATCCGGGTGCCCATCGATCACTCGAACCCTCGCCGCCCACTGGGTGTTGCAGGGTCATCCTCGCCCCACCTCGCCGCTCGCACCGTCGCGGGCAAAGCCACGCTCGACGGCATAGTCACTCAGCCAATCACGCAACTGCCGACGCCCCCGATGCAGGCGCGACATCACCGTGCCGATGGGTGTGCCCATGATGTCGGCGATTTCCTTGTAGGCGTATCCCTCGACGTCGGCGAAATACACCGCGAGGCGGAAATCCTCGGGTATGGCGAGCAGCGCACGCTTGACGTCGCTGTCGGGCGGGTGATCGAGAGCCACGTCCTCGGCAGAACGGCCGCCACCGGAGGAGTGCGTGTCGGCTCGGTGCAGCTGGTAGTCCTCGATCTCGGCAGCGTCGGACTGCGGTGGCTCGCGCTGACGCTTGCGATAGGTGTTGATGTAGGTGTTGGTGAGGATGCGATACATCCACGCTTTGAGGTTCGTGCCCGGCTGGAACTGATGGAAGGCGGCATACGCCTTGGCGTAGGTCTCCTGCACGAGATCCTCGGCATCGGCGGGGTTGCGCGCGGTGCGCAGCGCGGCCGAGTAGAGCTGATCAAGCAGCGGCAGCGCGGCGCGCTCGAAGCGCTCGCGGCGCTGCTGGGGTTCTCCGTCGCAATGTCGACCGTGGCGTCGCTAGCAGCAAGCCCCTCGGCGAGACCGGTGCTGACGCCGGGCTCGGTGGGGATGCCCGAATCGGCGCGGTCGCTCACTCGGGTCGCGGGAGTGGGGTCGGTTGCCATCGATCCCCACAGTAACGGTCCGCAGTGACTACCCGCAGCGACCGAGCCCTGCGCTGCCACTGAGATGACAAGCACGGACGACTCCCGTTCTGGCGCAAGTCTTGGCGCAATGGGACCACGGGACAGCAGGCGGGACGTGCTGGTCAGCGTCACCGTCCGCCGACTTCATTCCCGCAACTCACGCCGCGCCCAGTCCTGTATGCCGCGCAGCTCTGCCTGACCGCTGTCGCCACGGCCGTCGCCGAGCCCTGCGGGATCGTGTGGGTGCCGGGGACGGCATACAGCCCAGCCAGTCCCGGTGCGGCGGCAGCGACCTGAGCAGGGTTGCCGAAGGGGTCGCGCGCGCCCTGGATGACGTGGACCGGCAGCCCGCCGGTGAGTGGAAGCCCAAGCTCGGCGGCCCGTGAGGACTGTGACTTGCCGGGCGGGTGCAGCGGGAAGGACAGGGCCAGGACGCCCGACGCGCCCAGGTGGAGCGCGGTGCGGCAGGCGACCCGCGCGCCCGCGCTACGCCCGGCGACCACGAGCGGGCCTCTCGGCGGGCCTAGTGCACCGGAGGTGCCACTCGCGACCAGCACCGGATGTGCTACCCAGGGTCTGGACAACCGAAACCCACGCCTCGTCGAGCACCGCGGGGCGAGCGGCCACCTGCCGACCGGCCACCAGCCAGGGCTGTTCGACGAGGGCCACCACCCACCCCGCCTCGATCGCCGCCATCACCGTCGTGGTGAGGTCGACGGTGCCGACGTTCGGGCCGGCGCCGTGGCCCAGGACGAGCCAGCCGTGCGCCGAGCTCACCAGCGTCGCCGGACGGGCGAGGTGCACCAGGCCGGGCCAACCGGCGTCTGGACTGTGAGGATCTCGGTCGCCGGCCCAGAGGTCGGTGCTGTCATTGCCCGATCACCTCGCCGGTGCTCGGATCGACGGCACCGCGCAGCAACTCGACGGGCAGAGGTTCGATCAGGCCCGGGCCTTTGCCCGAACTGCTGTTGACCGCTGTCGACACCGGATGGGCCGCGAACCGTCCCGGCCGGGCAAAGCCGAGCCACTGGGACACGCGGTGCGGATCGGTCACCGCCGGGTCCAGCCAGCCCGACCAATCATCGGGGTCAGGACAAGAGGCTGGCGGTCGTGGATGCGATCAAGCCGGGGTCTGCGGCGGTCGTGACGATCGTGAAGGTTGTGAGCCAGGCCAGGGGGTCGTCCGGGTCGGCCACGTTCGGATCGCGCCAGAATTCGTACAGCCCGGCGAACGCAACCGGCACGCCGTCCTCGCGATGGATGAAGAACGGCTGCTTGCGCGGCTTGCCCCTGGCGTCGACCACGGTCGGCGACGCCTGCCACTCGAACCAGCCGTCGGCCGGCACCAGACAACGCCGGCTGTGAGCGGCCCGGGAGAAGGGCCCCTTGTCCAGGACGGTCTCGGCTCGGGCGTTGATGAAGCGCATCCCGATCTTGGGATCCTTAGCCCAGCTCGGCACCAATCCCCAGGTGAGCAGCCGCGGTTGGCGCACCGGCGCCGGACCAGCGGGCTGCCCAGCCACCTCAGCGGCTCCGGGCTTGCCCCGGGGCGCGCGGGTGAGCTACCACCGGTGCCTGCTTGCTGGGCGCGACGTTGAAGTCTGGCGTCCCGGCAGGCGGGTCCTGGGGGTGGGCGAGCACGCTGCGACTGGGACCGTCGGTCGCCACAAGTTCGACATCGAACTCCAGGACGAGATCGCCCTGGTCCTTGGCCGCGGCATACCGTCCGCACATGTCGGCCAGCGTATGCCGCGCGGCCGCGCGATCGAAGCCCCGCAGCGGAGCCGGCGGGCTTCGAACAACGTGGGCTCGGCCCCGACAGCCGGCCACCAGAGCGCACGAACGCACTACGGTGGGATTGTCACGCCCGCCACACCGGAGGTCACATGATCCGCAGACTCGCCCGTCCCATGCTCGCCGCGATCTTCATTGTCAGCGGGCTCGACACGCTGCGGCATCCCGGCGGCCGGGCGCAGCTGGCATCACCGCTGCTCGATCGGATCGCTCCTATGCTCCGCCTGCCTGACGACAAGGGAGCTGCTCGTCCGGGCCAACGGCACCGCCATGCTCGTCGGCGGGACGATGCTGGCCTCCGGGAAACTTCCTCGGTTGTCCGCAGCGGTGCTGTTCCGGCACCCTCGTTCCCACGACGCTCGCCGCGCATTCCTTCTGGGACAAGCCCGATGCTGCCGCACGGGCCCAGGACCGCATTCAGTTTCTCAGAACCTCGGCCTGATGGGCGGGCTGCTGCTCGCGGCCGTAGACACCGAGGGCCAGCCCGGTTTGGCTTGGCGAGCCCGGCGGCTGCGCCGTGACGCCGACAAGCGCATCACAGCGGCCCGGGCGGCCCATTCGTGAGGTCCGGGTCGTGATGTCCGGCTGTGCGGTCCGGTCGTGACTAGGCCGGGTCGTCCGTGACGGAGGTCGGCCTGTGACCGGGTCCGCCCCGCTCTGGCCTGCGCCTCACGCCTCGTCACCGCTGGACGCTGTGGTGCGCCTGCCCGGCAGCAAGTCGCTCACCAACCGCTATCTCGTGCTTGCGGCCCTGGCCGAAGAACGGTCCCGGCTGCAGGCACCCTTTCGCTTGCGCGCCACCCTGCTGATGGTGGCCCGGCTGCGGGGTCGGCTGGCCGACCTCGAGGATCCGGCCGATGCGCTCGGCGCCTGCGTGATCGCGCCGGGGCCCGTGCACGGAGGTGTTGAGCTCGACTGCGGGCTCGCCGGCACCGTCATGCGATTCTTGCCGCCTGTGGCGGCTCTCGCCGATGGTCCGGTCCGCCTGGACGGCGACGCCCAGGCCCGATTGCGCCCGATGGGTCCGGTGCTCGACTCGCTGCAGGCTCTCGGCGTCGCCCTGGCCGACCACGAGCGGGGCAGTTTGCCTTTCACGGTGCTCGGACATGGCCGGGTCCCCGGCGGTGAGGTCACTCTCGACGCGTCGGCCAGCTCACAGTTCGTCAGCGCGCTGCTGCTCGCCGGAGCCCGGTATGACCGAGGGGTGAGCGTGCACCACGTCGGCAAGCCGATCCCGAGCCATCCACACCTCGACATGACCGTTGAGACGCTGCGTGACGCCGGTGTCGTCATCGACGACACCGCGGCCAGCCTGGCAGGTCGAGCCCGGGCCTATCCGTGGGCTCGACGTGCAGATCGAGCCCGACCTGTCCAACGCCGCGCCCTTCCTCGCCGCTGCGCTCGTCGCCGGCGGCAGCGTTCGCGTCCCCGACTGGCCGCTGCGCACCACCCAGGCCGGCGACGCGATGCGCGACATCCTCGACGCGATGGGAGCCGAGGTCCGCCTGGACCACACCGGGCTGACGGTGACCGGTGATGGGAGCCTCGACGGCGTCGACATCGATCTGCACGATGCCAGCGAACTGACCCCGACCGTCGCGGCGCTCGCCGCGCTCGCCAGCACCCCGACGTGGATTCGCGGAGTGGCACACATCCGGGGCCACGAGACCGACCGGCTGGCGGCCCTGGCCGAGCAACTCGGGGCGCTCGGGGCCGGCGTCACCGAGACCGACGACGGGCTGCGCATCACGCCAGCGCCGTTGCGCGGCATCCGGTTCGGCACGTATCACGACCACCGGATGGCGACCGCCGCCGCCATCGTGGGTTTGCGCGTGCCTGGGGTGTTGGTCGAAGACGTGGAGACAACCGCCAAGACGATGCCCGGCTTCGTCGGTATGTGGGAGGCGATGCTCACCGAGACCGCCCCGAGGACCGTGCAGCGAGTCGATCCGTGGTGACTTGGCGCGACCTCGACGAGGGCGATGTGCGGGTGCGTCCGAGCCGACGGTCCCGGCCTCGGACCAGGATCGGCCGACTCACGCCGACGCCGTCGGCGGCACGGTCGTGGCCGTCGACCGGGGCCGGTACACCGTGTGGTTGAAGGCCGGGGTGGGCGGTCGGCGCCTGCCCGAACGCCTCGCGAGTGCCATGAAGGCTCGCGAGCTTGGGCGCAAGTCGATCGTCGTCGGTGACGATGTCGCGCTCGTCGGTGACGTCTCCGGTGACCCCGACGCCCTGGCCCGGATCGTTCGCACCGAAGCACGGCGCAGTCTCTTGCGCCGTTCGGCGGACGACACCGACCCGGTGGAGCGAGCCATCGTCGCCAATGCCGAGCAGTTGGTCATCGTCACATCGTTGACCAACCCCCCGCCGCGGCCCCGTTTGATCGACCGGTGTCTGGTGGCGGCCTACGACGCGGGCATGGCCCCGCTGCTCGTGCTGACGAAGGCGCACCTCGTCTCGCCGGAGGAGTTCCTCGGCAGCTACGCCCCTTCAGGCTGCCGTATGCCGTCATCTCGCGGCGCGCTGATCGCAGCCTCGAGGGCCTCGAGGAATTCCGTGCCCACCTCGCCGGCCGGGTCTCGGTGCTCGTGGGCCACTCCGGGGTCGGCAAGTCGACCCTCGTGAACGCACTCGTGCCAGGCGCCGACCGCTCGACCGGTCGGGTCAACGACGTCACCGGACGCGGGCGGCATGCCTCGACGTCGGCCGTCGCCTTGCGGCTGCCCGACGACGAGGGTGGCTGGGTGATCGACACACCCGGGGTCCGCTCCTTCGGGCTGGCGCACGTCGATCTCACCGCGATCGTCTCGCACTTCCCCGACCTTCTCCCGGGCACCGACGGGTGCCCCGCGGGTGCACCCACGACGAACCCGAGTGCGGGCTTGGCCCCTACGTCGCCGCCGGGGCGGCCGGCACGGCCGGCCCGGCACGACTGGACTCCCTACGGCGCCTGTTGCGAGCCCGCTCCGGCGAAAGCGACACCGATGCCCGGTCATACCCGGACGGCCCCGGCAAGTCGTGAGGTGCCAGTGACGGTGTCGACTGCTCCTGCGCATGTGTCGGCCAGATGCCGATTCGTGAGCAGAACGGCCAGACCGCTCTGGCAGTCTCCGATGGTGGGCGTTGCGTTGCCAGCGCAGCGGAACGGCGGGCAAACACGTCCTGCTGGTCTGGCTGAGCCAACCCCTGGAGGCTTGCTCTGCTGACCGGAGTGATCGGTTCTGTCGTGGCGTGGCTACGCATGCCGGCTTTTGTAGCTGGAGACCTGCTGCCGAGGACGGCCCGGAGTTCGTGGGCAGGTCGTCTGACGGTTCGGCAGGCTTTCCAACTCCTTACGCCGGTTACCAGCATTTGCTGCCGCGCTCTTGTCGACGATCATCTCAGCCACCACGCCGGTAGAGCGCTGGGCAATGGCCGTCCAATGCGGCTGCTTGCTAACAGTGGGCGCTGTTGCGGGCCTGTCGATCTCCAGCCGTGATGTTGTCGGCTGGTGGGCCACAGAATGGCCCCGGCTTAACGGCCCCCTGATCCCGATCGCCGCCCCTTGAACCCTTGGGCACGTCAAACCTGCACTGGTTCAAGCTCTACCGTATGATTTGGGCGCTGATCGCAACTCCCGCTCGGCCTCGGCACCTGGTCGACGGCCTTCTCGCCTTGCTGTGTTCGTTGACCGAGATCCAATGTGCTCTGCTTCTACCGGTGGTTGTTTGGCGCTGCCTGCGCAGCCGGAGCTTCTTGCCCATCGCGGTGGGATGGTTGGCTGGCGTCGTCGCTCAGGTATTGACCTTTTTCATTAGCTACGCGAGAAATGCTAACCGTTGCGCCACCGTCGCTGGCCTCGACGGTCGAAGGTTACATACTCAACACCAGTATATCTTGGCTGTCCGTGCGACCAGGCGCTGACCTGGCTCGTAGAAAACACCGGTTTGTGGGTGGGGTCATGCTCCTGATCTCGGTCGCGCCCCTAGCTTGACCGCTGCACGATCGGCCACTGGACGGCCAGATTCGCAATTCTCACATTATTGTACGGCTCGATCGTCAGTTGGGTGACGTCGTTTGTCCTCAGGCGCAACCCCGTATTCTACAGCGAGCTCAATGCGGATGCCTTGGCGCCCCTCCGCTGGTGAGGTAGGGCGGCGGCGTCCATAGCCCTCGTGGCGACGGTTCCGATTAGCCTTGAACTACTCGTTCGGAAATGGCCAGGGTTTCGCTCTGCGGCGCGTACCTGTCTGCTGGTACTGATTACTCTTGGCGACCGGCGCCACGTTTCGCTTGCCTCCAAAGATGGAGGGTGGGCAATGCGCAGCGCCGAGGCGCGACGCTCTGCGCTCCTCATCGACAAACGCACGTGGTTGAAGTTGCGGTTCTCCCGGTGTCAATTGCCTTCCTTCTGGTGTCGCTGCAAGGCGCGGCTGTTGTGCTCGACGTTCCGATGAAACGATGATGCAAAGTTCCGAGATTAGTAGAGGGATGAGTCAGCCCGCGCTGGCTGAAGGACTCCGGCACGCCGAAAGAGCAAAGAGGCCGTAGCCTGAAGCCGTGAGCTACGACGACGACCTGCGGCTGGCCCATGTCCTCGCGGACTCGGCGGAGCGGGTGACGATGGCCCGGTTCCGCGCCGAGGACCTGCGTGTGGAGACCAAGCCCGACCTCACCCCGGTCAGCGATGCCGACCGCGCCGTCGAGGAGCTCATGCGCGGACAACTGGCCCGCGCCCGCCCGCGCGACGCCGTGGAGGGCGAGGAATATGGCACCACCGGCCACGGCTCGCGACAGTGGATCCTCGATCCGATCGACGGCACGAAGAACTTTCAACCGGGGCGTCCGTGGCCGGGCCACCCTCATCGCACTCGTCGACGGCGACGAACCGGTCGTCGGCCTTCGGTGGCGGCGCCCGCACTCCAGGGGCCGCTGGTGGGCAGCCAAAGACGCCGGCGCGTATGCCGGTCGAAGCCTGACCTCGGCCCGGCCGTTGAAGGTCTCACGCGTCAGCAAACTGGCCCATGCGTCGCTGTCCTATGCCTCCCTGGGCGGTTGGTCGGACATCGATCGCCGCGACGACTTCGTCCGACTGATGGACGAGTGTTGGCGGACCCGGGCATACGGCGACTTCTGGTCGTACATGCTGCTCGCCGAAGGTGCCGTCGACATCGCCGCCGAGCCCCGACTGGCGGCCTACGACACGGCCGCTCTGGTGCCCATCGTCACCGAAGCCGGCGGCCGGTTCACTGGGTTGACGGCCTCGACGGCTGCTGGAGCGGGAATGCGGTGGCCACCAACGGACTGCTGCATGACGCGGTCCTCGACCGCATCGGCGACTGACTGAGCGCCTCCAGCAGGGAACAGCTCAAGTTGGTCACCCTCGGTGGGCACTCCTCAAGGTGCAGCGGACCTGCTTGCGGGCGACCCTCCCCATAGCCGGTCAGCGTGCCATCGGCGCCGATGATCCGGTGGCACGGGACCATGATCGGTATCGGGTTGGCGCCGCTGGCCGCACCGATGGCGCGGGCGGAGGACACCGGATGGCCCACCTGCTCGGCGCGATCTGGCCGTACGTTGCCGTCGTGCCAGAACGGCACGGCCGCAACCTGAGACCACACCTCGCGTTGGAAGGACATCCCGGTCGGTGCGAGCGGGACGTCAAAGTCCCTGCGCCGCCCCGCGAAGTACTCCAGAAGCTGGCGGGCGGCTTCGTGCAGGACCGGCGCGCTCTCGTCGTTCGGGTCTGTTTCGGCCGTCGAACCGGATCAACGCTCCAGGGCCACCCCTGTCGGCGCTTTCCAGGCAGCGGACCGATCGGACATCGATGACCTGCGCGAGCGTCAACCATACCGGCTCCTGGACGCCTGGGCTCGGACGGGATGGTCAGGATCAGTTGTCCACGACGGTCACGGCACCGCGGCCGAGCGCCCGCACGTTCAGTTGACGAATTTGCGATGCGTCGCCGACGAGTACGACGGTCCAGGCCCCATCGACGAACTCCCGGTATGCCGCGCCGGAGCCGCCTCGGTGTCTGTCGCCACCTCGGCCAAGGATTCGGCTGCTGAAGTCGGTGCTCAACCCCTCGAAGGGAGAGCGCGGCGACCTCGTCTGCGACCGTATCGGCCGTGGCATACCGGCTCGGCGCGGCCAACACCAGATAGTGCGCGCCCTGCTCGGTCTCTTCTCTCGTGAAACCCTCGCGGGCACTGTCCAGGACGTCGAGCAGCAGCGCCAAGGCGTCGGCGGTCACCTCGGTGCAGACGCTGCCCGCCGTGACGAAAGATCCCGTCGCGACGCGCCGAGGCCGGAAGGTCGAGCGGATGCCGCCAGGTGTAGCCCTTGTCCTCGCGCAACACCGCGTCGACGCGGGCAGTCGGCGACCCGCCGACGAGGAACCCCAGCATCGGGAACGGTGCCCACCCGAGGAGGTATGCCGGTCAGGGCCAAGGCAGCCGACCATGAGTTCGGTCTGCACCGAGTCGGGTCGGTCGACGACAACGGTGCCGACGCGACCGGCTGCCGGCCGCGCGCCGTCCCATGGTCGGGGCTGCGCCACTGCGGTGGGAATCCTCCACTGCCCGGAAATGGCGTCCAGCTCGGCGCGGACATCGATTCCGGCAAGTCACCGGCGACGACGACCGTCGCCTCGGCAGGAGCGACGTGCTGGGCGTGAAGGCGACGACGTGGTCACGGGTCACCGCAGCCACCATCCCAGCGTGCCGCCGACCGGCCGAGGCTCGAGCCTCAGGCTCGAAGTAGGTTGCCGAAAAATTGCCGCGCCGCCCGATGCGC
>JADJTP010000001.1 GCA_016711095.1 Actinomycetales bacterium | reverse complement strand
GAAGGCTCGCGGTTTCTGGCGCAAGTCGATCGTCGTCGGTGACGATGCGCCCGTCGGTGACGTCTCCGGGTGACCCTGACGCCCTGGCCTGGATCGGTCCCACCGAAGCACGGCGCAGTCTCTTGCGCCGTTCGGCGGACGACACCGACCCGGTGGAGGCGAGCCATCGTCGCCAATGCCGGCGCAGTTGGTCATCGTCAAGATCGTTGACCAATCTCCCCGCCGCGGCCCCGTTTGATCGACCGGTGTCTGGTGGCGGCCTACGACGCGGGCATGGCCCCGCTGCTCGTGCTGGGACGAGGGGCGGACCTCGTCTCGCCGGAGGGTTCCTCGGCAGCTACGCCCCTTTCCGGCTGCCGTATGCCGTCATCTCGCGGCGCGTTGATCGCAGCCCTCGGAGGGGCCTCGGGGAGGAATTTCCGTGCCCCTCGCCGGCCGGGTCTCGGTGCTGTGGGCCACCCGGGGTCGGCAAGTCGACCCTCGTGGACGCACTCGTGCCAGGCGCCGACCGCTCGACCGGTCGGGTCAACGACGTCACCGGACGAGGGCGGCATACCTCGACGTCGGCCGTCGCCTTGCGGCTGCCCGACGACGAGGTGGCTGGGATCGACACACCCGAGGTGCTCCTTCGGGCTGGCGCACGTCGATCTCACCGCGATCGTCTCACACTTCCCCCGACCTCCTCCCAGGCACCGACGGGCGCCGGCGGTGCACCACGACGAACTCCAGTGCGGGGCTTGACCCCTACGTCGCCACCGGGGCCGGGGCCGCGGCCGTCGCGGCACGACTGGACTCGCTACGGCGCCTGTTGCGAGCCCGCTCCGGCGAAAGCGACACCGACAATCGGCCACCTAGGCGCCCCCGGAGAGTCGTGACCGATAAATCCGCACCCCGCCCGGGCAACTCCCGGTGCTACGGCGGCATCCCCTAGCCTGAAGCCGTGAGCTACGACGACGACTTGCGCCTGGCCCATGTCCTCGCGGACTCGGCGGAGCGGGTGACGATGGCCCCGTTCCGCGCCGAGACCTGCGTGTGGAGACCAAGCCCGACCTCACCCCGGTCAGCGATGCCGACCGCGCCGTCGAGGAGCTCATGCGCGGACAACTGGCCCGCGCCCGCCCGCGCGACGCCGTGGAGGGCGAGGAGTATGGCACCACCGGCCACGGCTCGGGACGGTGGATCCTCGATCCGATCGACGGCACGAAGAACTTTGTCCGGGGCGTCCCAGTGTGGGCCACCCTCATCGCACTCGTCGACGGCGACGAACCGGTCGTCGGCCCCGTGGCGGCGCCCGCGCTCCCGGGGGCCGCTGGTGGGCAGCCAAAGACGCCGGCGCGTATGCCCGGTCGAAGCCTGACCGGCCCGGCGGTGAAGGTCTCACGCGTCAGCAAAACTGGCCGATGCGTCGCTGTCCTGCCTCCCTGGGCGGTTGGTCGGACATCGATCGCCGCGACGACTTCGTCGGACTCATGGACGAGTGTTGGCGGACCCGGGCATACGGCGACTTCTGGTCGTACATGCTGCTGGCCGAAGGTGCCGTCGACATCGCCGCCGAGCCCCGACTGGCGACCTACGACATGGCCGCTCTGGTGCCCATCGTCATCGAAGCCGGCGGCCGGTTCACTGGTTGGACGGCCTCGACGGCTGCTGGAGCGGGAAATGCGGTGGCCACCAACGGACTGCTGCATGAAGCGGTCCTCGACCGCATCGGCGACTGACCGAGCGCTCATCCAGCAGGGAACAGCTCGAGGTTGGTCACCACCCTCGGTGGGCACTCCCCTCAGTGCAGCAGGACCTGCTTGCGGGCGACCCCCCCATAGTTCCAGCGTGCCATCGGCGCCGATGATCCGGTGGCAGGGGACGATGATCGGTATCGGGTTGGCGCCGCTGGCCGCACCGATGGCGCGGAGCGGAGGACACCGGATGGCCCACCTGCTCGGCGATCTGGCCGGACGTTGCCGTCGTGCCGAACGGCACGGCCGCAACCTGAGACCACACCTCGCGTTGGAAGGACGTCCCGGTCGGTGCGAGCGGGACGTCAAAGTCCCTGCGCCGCCCCGGCGAAGTACTCCAGAAGCTGGCGGCGGCTTCGTGCAGGACCGGCGCGCTCCTCGTCGTTCGGGTCTGTTCGGCCGTCGAACCGGATCGCGTTCCAGGGCCACCCCGTCGGGGCTTTCCAGGCGCAGCGGACCGATCGGACTGTCGATGACCTTCGCGAGCGGCATACCGGCCCTGGGCGACTGGGCCCGGACGGGATGGTCAGGATCGGTTGTCCACGACGGTCACGGCACCGCGGCCGAGAGCCCGCACGTCGTTGACGAATTGCGATGCGTCGCCGACGAGTACGACGGTCCAGGCCCCATCGACGAACTCCCGGTATGCCGCGCCGAGCCGCTCCGGTGTCATCGTCGCCACCTCGGCCAGAATTCGGCTGCTGAAGTCGGTGCCCAACCCCTCGAAGGAGAGCGCGGCGGCCTCGTCTGCGACCGTGTCCGGCCGTGGCATACCGGCTCGGCGCGGCCAACACGAGATAGTGCGCGCCCTGCTCGGTCTCTTCTCTCGTGAAACCCTCGCGGGCACTGTCCAGGACGTCGAGCAGCAGCGCCAAGGCGTCGGCGGTCACCCCGGTGCGGACGCTGCCCGCCGTGACGAAGATCCCGTCGCGACGCCGAGGCCGGAAGGTCGAGCGGATGCCATAGGTGTAGCCCTTGTCCTCGCAACACCGCGTCGACGCGGGCGGTCGGCGACCCGCCGACGAGGAACCCCAGCATCGGGAACGGTGCCCACCCGAGGGGGGTATGCCGGTCGGGGGCCAGGGCAGCCGAACCATGAGTTCCGGTCTGCACCGAGTCGGGCCGGTCGACGACGACTGATGCCGACGCGACCGGCTGCCGGCCGGGCCGTCCCACGGTCCGGGGCTGCGCCACCGCGTGGGGTCCTCCACTGCCCGAGGGTGGCGTCCAGCTCGGCGCGGACATCGATTCCGGCGAAGTCACCGGCGATGACGACGGTCGCCTCGGCAGGAGCGACATGCTGGGCGTGGAAGTCGACGACGTGGTCACGTCACTGCGGCCACCGTCTCCAGCGTGCCGCCGACCGGCCGAGAGGCTCGAGCCTCGGGCTCGAAGTAGGTTGCCGAGAATTGCCGCGCCGCCCCGGATGTGCCGCCACGGGACCGCTCCAACTCGATCTCCGCCAGCCGGGTCGTCACCTGACGGCTCGACCTCGCTCGCCGGAAAGGCCGGTTCGGCCAGGCACTGACCCATCAGGTCGAGGGCGTAGCCGAGGTTGTAAGCTGGCGACGTCCACCTCGACCGACAGACCCGACTCCCCGACCCCGGCGCCGAGAGCCGCCGCTCCAGCAGGCGCGAACTCCACCGACGTATGCCGCGCCGTCCCCTCGTTGAGGGTACGGGCCATGATCGTGGCCACCCCTCCAGGTGTCGCTCCTCCACCCTCAGCGGTACGGGCACCGCCAGGCGGACCGAGATGAGGTATTGCCCGGGAAGGTCATCGGTGAGCACCGTGAGCCCGTTGTCCAGTTGCGTGCGGGTCGGGACCGGCACGGCATACGGCTCCGCGGGGACGACTGCGGGGCGGGGTGGGACCGCCGAAGAGGCGTCAGGGTGCTGGTCGGTCACGACGGGTGCTCCCCGGTGGCTGGGGCCGCCGTATGCCGCGCGAGATAGGCGACGACGGCCCGCGAGGACGGCTTCCGCAGATAAGTGTTGGCCGCCGAGCGGACCTGCTCGGGGGCCACCGATCGCAGCTGGGCGAGAAAGGTGTTGAGGTAGGCAGGGTCAATCTGCAGGGGCGGCATAGCGACTGATCGTGTCGGCCCGGTCGTCATGCGCGGCGAGCGCGGAAAGCCAGGCCCGCTCGGTCTCGGCGATGGCGGATTCCATCTCAAGCTCGGTCGGGCCGGTCCCGGCGAAGGTCTCGAGCTCCTCGCAGATAGCTCCTCGACGTCGGCCGGGAGACACCGGCTGAGACGTCCGCGGAGATCAACCCGATCGACACCCCGCCGCTGAACCCCATCGAATGCGCGCTGAGCCCCGTCGCCACCTGCTCGTCGCGCACGAGCCGAGCGACCAGCCGCGAGGAGGCCAGCCCCGAGAGCGTCGAGGGCCAGCCCTGCGGCGTGGAATTCCGCCGTGGCGTCCGGCGGCAGCCGGAAGGCGATGTACAGCCGGTCGTTGGGAACCAGGTTCGGCGCCCTCCAGCCGCACCGGGCCCGGCAGCGGGGACAGCCGCGGGAGGCACCCTTCCTCGCGACGGACGGCCGATGGGGGCAACGACCCGAAGTATCGCTCGACAGCAGCGAAGCCGTCGTCGGGGAGCACATCTCCCACCAGGGTGAGCACGGTGTTGTTCGGGCCGTAGTGAGTGGTGAAGAAGTCGCGGACGTCCTGCAGCGTGGCTGCTTCCAGGTCCTCCATCGACCCGATCGTCGGATGGTGATAGGGGTGGCCCTCGGGGAAGATCGTCGCGTAGACGTCGCGCAACGCGTTGCCGTAGGGGCGTTGTCATAGCGCTGGCGCTTCTCCTCCTTGACCACGTCGCGTTGGATGTCGAGGTTGTCTTGGGTGAGGCGTCGAGCAGTCGTCGTGCCGGTCGGCCTCCAACCACAGGGCGAGTTCGACTGGCGCCCCTTGGGAACGGTCGACATATAGTTCGTCCGGTCGAACCAGGTCGTGGCGTTGAGCCGACCGCCGACCCCATGAGTGCGGAGAAGTGCTCCCTGAGGCGACGTTGCTGGACCCTTGGAACATGAGGTGTTCGAAGAGGCGCAAAGCCGGTGCGCCCCCGGTAGCTCGTCGCGCGAGCCGACTTTGACCCAGAGGTTGACCGAGACCGTCGGCACCGTATGGTCTTCGGAGACGATGACCCGCAGACCATTGGGGAGCGTCCGCTCGGCGATCGGATACGCGATGTCGACCACTGGCAGACCTTACAGGCAGAGGGGGCTGCCGCCGCGCCGGTCACCGCACCCGGCGGCCCCGGACCGGCGTATGCCGCCAGCGTTTCGCGCAGGTCCTCGGAGATCACCCAGGGCGCATGGGTCGAGGGGTGTCGACGGTCACGACGGCGGTGACGGCGATCGCCGCGACCTCTTGCCGGGGTCCTGGCGGACCTCGGTGGCCACCTCGAAGGAGGTGCGTCCCAGGCGGCGCCCACGCGGTGATCTCAAGGGGGTCGGCGGCATACTGCAGCTCTCACCGGTAGTTGATGTGGTGCCCCACCACCATCGGCATGACCGCCTGCGGCGTCGAGTCGAGCAGTCCCGAGACCAGCCGCGGTCCCCCGCCTCACCCACCCCCAGGAGCCGGTGGCGCCCTTCGTCGATGGCGCGGAGGACGGCGACGTTGTCGAGGTGTCCGCCGGCGTTGAGGTCGACGAACCGAGGGGTGAAACCCCCAGACCATTACGCGGTGTGGCTCGCTCACCGGGTCTGCTTGCGGCCGACATGCGCGACTCCTTCTGATCACTGCGCGCCGCCTTGACGCTGAGTGAACTATGGGAACCTGCCTGGGCAGCTGTCAAGACGGCGAGTCGCTGCGCGCAGGGTCGGGTCAACCGCGGAAAACCGGCGGATTAGGCTGGAAGTATGCCCGCGAAGCCCACGACATCTTCTTTCAACAGGGTGGCCGCAGCAGCAGCCACCTTCACCTTGGCCGCCGCCCTCAGCGCGTGCGGTGGCGGTACGAGCACGACGAGCGCCAGCACGGGCGCGGCCCCGGCATCGGCGACCGCGGGTTCTGCGACAGGCCAGGCCGCCGCGGTCAAGATCACGGACCCGTGGGTCAAGGCCGTCGACACGGGGATGACCGGAGCATTCTTCAGCCTCACCAACGGCGGGTCGGCGCCAGTGCACGTCGTGTCGGTGTCCAGCGCGATCGCGCCCATGATGCAGCTCCATGAGACCGTCATGAGCGCGTCGGGCGCCATGCAGATGCAAGAGAAGAAGGGCGGCTTCACGATCGCCCCGGCAGCCACCCACGTCTTCCAGCCCGGCGGCGATCATGTGATGTTGATGGGGGTCACCGCTGCGGTGAAGTCGGGCACGACCCTTACCCCTCACCCTGAAGTTCGAGGACGGGTCAACGCTGCCCATCACTGCCGAGGTGCGGACCTTCGCCGGAGCGAAGGAAACCTACGTGCCCGGCGCGACCCACGGCACCAACTCGATGCCCACCAGCTCCAGGATGTAGGCAACGGCCAACCGTGGCTGACGATCCGACACTTGCGGCGACCTCGCTGGGGCTCCCCGGGGCTGCCCGAGCCAGCGAACGCGCCTTCCGTGACCGGCGAGGCCGCGGGGGGGCCGGGAAACCGGCCCGTCCCGGCGGTCGCTGCTCGGCCTCGGTGCCGCCGTTGCCGGTGGCGCCGGAGTCGGCCTGGTCGGCTACGGCATCGGGTCGACGCGCGGCGGGTCGGGCGCGGCTGCGGCTGCGGACCTGAGCACCTTGGCGCCAGCCGCCTTTGCCTGGGCCGACGCGGTCGAGCCCTTCCATGGGGTGCACCAGTCCGGGGTGACGACCGTACCCCAGGGCCATGCGACCCTTCTGGCCGTCAACCTTGTCCCGGGCACCGGCCGCCCGGGCTGCGCCGACTGCTTCGCCAATGGACGACCGACGCAAGCCGACTGCAGCGCGGCATACCCACGCTTGGCGACCCGCAACCGGACCTGGCCGGTCCCGCGTCCCGGCTGACCATCACGGTCGGTCTCGGCCAAGGCGCCCTCGCCGAGGCGGGCCTGCTGGCCGAGGCGCCGGGGTGGCTAGCGCCCCTGCCGAGGTTCTCCATCGACAGGCTCGACCCTCGGTGGAATGACGGAGACGTGTTCGCGCAGGTCTGCGCCGAGGACCCGATCGTGCTCTCTCACGCGGTACGGGCGCTGGTGCTCGCGGCGACCGGCATCGCGACGATCCACTGGATGCAGCGCGGCTTCCGCCGGCCGGTGACGTCCACCTCGTCGATGCGCAATCTCATGGGGCAGGTCGACGGCACCGTCCAACCGAGCGCCGCGGAGTTCGCCGACGCCGTCTGGATCGCCGAAGGTCCCGAGTGGTTGCGCGGCGGGACCTCGATCGCGGTGCGCCGGATCCGGATGGAACTCGACACCTGGGACCAACTCGACCTCAGGCCAAAGAGCAGGTCATCGGGCGCCGAATGACCAGCGGCGCGCCGCTCACCGGGGTGAAGGAGACCGACGTCCCCGACCTCACGGCGACCGCCAACGGGCTGCCCGTCATCCCCGACTTCGCTCACATCCGGCACGCGGCCACGACCACCCCGCACGAGAAGATGCTTCGCCGTCCGTACAACTAACTACGACGCCGCCTGCCTCCGCGGCTTCGGCGACCGGTGGAGCCGCCGGCGAGTCCGGACTGTTGTTCATCGCTTTCCAGAAGGACCCGCTCACCCAGTTCGTGCCGATGCAGCAACGCCTTGCCGACAGAGACCTGCTCAACCTGTGGACGACGCCGGTGGGATCGGCCGTGTTCGCGATCCTGCCGGGGTGCCCGCCGAAGGCGGCTATCTCGGCCAGGCGCTGCTGGATTGATCCGAAGCGGGTCAGACCGCGTCGGTCACCCGCGGGCCGTGCGGCAGCCCGACCCCGCGCAGGACGAAGTCGATCGTCGCGTCCGCCATCGCCGCACTCCCCGTACCGTGCCCGACATCCGAGGCGGCTGCGTTGATCAACCCACGCACAAGAACCGCCACGGTGCCCGGGTCCTGAACGGCGGCATCGCTCAGGGCCGTCCGCAGCGGCTCGAGCAGCTCGTCGTGCAACCGGCGGACCCCCTCGCGGCAGACCTCGGGCATGCTCATCCCGCTCACGTCCGGGGTGGCGCCGTGGCCGGTCGTCGCGTCGGACAAGGCGGTCCGCACGTATGCCGTGATCCGCTCGGCAGGGCTGTCGGCAGCCGCGACGGCCGCCACCATCCTGTCGCGACTGCGCTGAAGCAGCTCAGTGATGGCGGCGCCGAGCAGTGCGTCGGTCGACGGGTAGTACTGATACATGCTGCTGCGTGCCAGCCCCGCACGTTTGGCGACGGCGGCCGGAGTGAACGTGGCCACTCCACCCTCGCTGAGCACCTCGGCGGCCGCTTCGATGACCTGCCGGCGGCGCATCACGTTGTGCTCTGCGACCGTGGGGGCCTCGATGCGCGGCATACCCGGGAGTCTATTCGGCGGCCCGCAACGGGCCCATAATCTGCGGTTACTCTCCAACGCCTTATCAAAACCTGGCGCTATTCTGACTGCATGGACACCCCGCTGGTGACCCGGATCCGCGAAGCGGTCATCGGAGACGACCAGGTGCTCCCTGGCCCCTACGGCCCCCGCCGGGTCACCTACGCCGACTACACCGCCTCCGGGCGGGGCCTGTCCTTCATCGAGGACTTCATCCGCGACGAGGTCCTGCCCCGCTACGCCAACACCCACACCGAGAGCTCAGGCACCGGCCTGCAGACGACCCGGCTGCGCGAGGACGCCCGGGCAGTCATCCATGACGCCGTCGGTGGCGATGAGGACACGGTCGTCATCTTCACCGGCTCCGGCTGCACGGGTGCCATCGACAAGCTGATCGGCATCCTCGGTCTGCGCATCCCGAGCCCACTCGAGGACCGATACCAGCTCTCCGCGCACATCCCGCCCGAACAGCGGCCGGTCGTCTTCATCGGGCCCTACGAGCATCACTCCAACGAGATCTCCTGGCGCGAGACGATCGCCGACGTTGTCGTCATCCCCAAGACCTCGACGGACACATCTCCGTGCCCGTGCTGACTGAGCACCTGCGCCGGTATGCCGCCCGCCCCTGCTCATCGGCTCGTTCTCGGCGGCGAGCAATGTCACCGGGATCGTCACGGACACGGACGCAATCAGCGCTCTGCTGCACGAGCATGGTGCCTTGTCGTTCTGGGACTTCGCCGCGGCTGCGCCCTACATCGCGATCGATATGGCCCCCCGGGGCCCCGACGGCACGGCGAGCGCCACGGCATACAAGGACGCTGTCTTTCTGTCCCCCCACAAGTTCATCGGCGGGCCGTCCACGCCCGGCGTGCTCGCCGTGCGCCGCCAACTGCTGACCAACCGGGTGCCGACAGTGCCCGGCGGCGGCACGGTGGTCTTCGTCAACCCCACCGAACACCGTTACCTGACCGACCCCGCCCACCGCGAAGAGGGTGGCACTCCGGCGATCATCGAATCGATCCGCGCCGGCCTGGTCTTCCAGCTCAAGGCGGCCGTCGGCGTCGCGACGATCCGCGCCCTGGAGGAGCATCTGCTGCGCCGTGCGATGGCTGTCTGGAGCCGAGAGCCGAGCATCTCCATCCTGGGCAACCTCGAGGCTGAGCGACTGTCCATCCTCTCCTTCGTCGTCAAAGCCCCCAGCGGCCGCTACCTGCATCACAACTATGTCGTCGCCCTGCTCAACGATCTCTTCGGCATCCAGGCCCGTGGTGGCAAGGCATCAAACCGGGCTGGGTGCGGGTCAACTTCAACTACTTCGTGTCCGACGTCGTCGCCGACTACATCATCGAGGCGGTCCGTCTGGTCGCCCGCGAAGGTTGGCGGCTGCTGGCGGACTATCGTTTCGACAACACGACCGGGCGGTGGCGGCACCGGAACGGTCCGGTCGAGCCACCATTGCGGCTGCGGGACATCACGTATGCCGCCGACGGCACCTTCACCTACCCCCGCACACCGCCCGCGCCACCGAAGGCGCGTTGGCGGCATACCTTGAGGAAGGTCGGCAGATCCTGGCGACCGGAGTGCCCAGCAGCGGGCGGGAGGCGAGTCTCTCCCGGCATACGACGAGTTGAGGTGGTTTGAGCTCCCCGCTGAGGCCTTGAATGGTTGACTAGTTGGCAAACTCTGGGCGACCGTGACTGTTGTCACCGACGCCAGCGCTGCTACCCGCGGGTAGGGATCGGGCACGATTGAGGGATGGCCAGGCCAGTAGATGGATTGTCGCGCGGCGACATCGATGCTGTGCGCTATGACGACCTCAGCTTCGAGGGCGTCCACGGCCATGTGGGCGTCACCCTGTTCATACCGTCGATCCGCCAGATCGGCATCCTCGGGGAGCCGGACATCGTTGTGCCCTACTCCTCGGGCTGGGGCGAGGGCTGGGCGCTGCCCGGGCGTCCTGCGAGAGCTTGGTGCGTGCCGCCAACGTGATGACGGCGACGATCGAATACCCGCGCAAGCGCGTGGCCGTCCACGAGATCCTGCCGTTCCGGACCAAGGTGTTCGGCGAGGTCATCACCCAGCTGCGGGAACGCTCGCTCTATGACTGGGCCCCACTGATCGTCGCAGGCTACTCCCGGGGATCGGCTCCAGCGCGTCTGGCGACCATCGAGAACCCCGATGCCGTCGACGGCATCCTTCTCGTCGCCCCGACATGGTTCACCGAGCAGGTCAGACCCTTCGATCTGGCCGCCCGCGGGCTGCAAGAGAGTGCCCGCGGCATGGCTGCCGCCGGTTGGTTGGACAAGATCGCCCTCGTGGGGACGACCGCACGGCTGGCCGGGGAGATGCTCAGCCACCCGCTTGAACTGCGTAATGACATCGCCGCGATCTCTCAAGAGAGTGCGACCGATCTGCAAGAGCTGCTGGACGTCTGTCCGCGGGTCGGCGTGGTCGCTGGTCGCGAGGACGAGTTGTGCCAGATGAAGGGGATCCGCGGAGTCATCGACAAGCTCTCGGACATCTCGGCCATCGACTACCGCGAGGTCGACTCCGACCACTTCTCCTACTTCCTGGCCCCCCAAGCCGTTGCGGGTCGTCGCCGACGTCCTTCGGGGTCTGGCGGTCCCTTAGCCCCCGATCGGATGCCCCGGGGTCTGACACCGAGCGCCGGGGGCACCTGCCCCCTCGGGTGATGTGCGAGGCTGACCTCATGAGCTACTGGGTCCTGGAATACCGCTATGCCGACATGGACGCCCGCGCCCGCGTCCGCCCGGATCACCTGGCCTACATGAACGGGCTGCACGAGGCCGGCACCGTCGTCATGGGCGGCCCGGTCGGCGACGGCACTCGAGCGCTCGTGCTGATACAGGCGCCGAGCGAGACCGACGTCCAGCGGGTCATCGAGCACGACCCCTATACCGCGGCCGGGGTCGGCGCGGACCACTCGGTGCGCCCCTGGACCATCGCGTTCGGCGTCTGAGCCCCGAGCGGCGCCTGAGCCCGATCGGCGTCTGAGGCCGTCGGCTTCTGACACCGCAGGGACCTCGAGGTCAGGCGAGCGCCTCGCGGACCACTCGGAAGAGCGACTGGGCCCGGGGGTTCGTGGCGAGCTGTTCGAGCTGCACGACGACACCGGCGGAGTCGGCGAGAGGGATCTTCCAGTTGGGGTATTCCTTGTCCGTGCCGGGCTGGTTCTGCACCCGGCGCTCCCCTACCGCGTCCACGAGCGCGACCCCTTGCATGAGCGACGGTGCGGCCGCCAGCAGCAGATAGAGGGCCTCGATGGTCTCCTGCTCGGTCGGCGCAATCCAGGCGCTCGACCCGGACCCGACCGCGGGCCAGAACCCTCGAGACTCACGTCCACGGCCGCCGACCCGAGCAGCCCGCGCGCGCGGCACATTTCCAGCACCTGCTGTTGCTCCTCGCGATCAGCCACGATCTCCTGCTCGAGGTCCCGGGCCAGTAGGCCGAGGCGATCACGCAGGGTGATGTGCTCGCCCGCAAGGTAACCGGCGGTCGGCGGCAGGTCGTGGGTGGTGACCGAAGCCAGGCACTCGCGCCGGTAGGCCTCCGGCGGCAGCGGTGCCTCGCCGGCATACTCGAACCACAGGACCGAGGTGCCGAGCAGTCCGCGGCCCGCGAGATACTCACGGACCCACGGCTCGTAGGTGCCGAGGTCTTCGCCGATGATGACAGCCCCGGCTCGTTGGGCCTCCAGGCAGAGGATGCCGATGAGTGCTTCGTGGTCGTAATAGACGTAGGCACCCTGGTCCGCCGGCAGGCCTTCGGCACCCACCACAGCCGGAAGAGGCCGAGGGCGTGGTCGATCCGGATGCCGCCGGCGTGCCGCAAGATGGTCCTCACCATGTCGCGGAACGGCGCATAGCCGAGCTGGGCGAGTCGGCCGGGGTGCCACGGCGGCTGCGACCAGTTCTGCCCCTGCTGGTTGTACATGTCCGGAGGTGCCCCGACGTGGACGTTGCGGGCGAGCACATCGCGCAGGACCCACGCATCGGCCCCGAATGCGTGGACGCCGACGGCAAGGTCGTGGACGATGCCCACGCCCATCCCCGAGCGTCGGGCGGTCGCCTGCGCGGTCTCCAGCTGCTCGTCGATGACCCACTGCATCCAGATGTGGAAGTCGATCCGGTCTCGGAGCTTGGCCCGCAGCGCGTCGGCCACCTCACCGCGAGGAGGTCTCCTGCCATAGCGGTGCGTCTTCGGCGTTCACTTCACGCAGAGCGCACCACAGCGCGAAATCCTCCAAACCCCGGCCGTGCTCGGCCCGGAAGGCGGCGAGGCGGGCCGCCCGGCCCGGGCTGCGCCGCACGGCATACACGAGCTCCAGCGCCTCCAGCTTTTGGCTGTATGCCGCGTTGCGCGGCACCTCGTCCGCGTCGGCGTTGCGTGCTGTCGCCTGGCCCCAGATCCGGGCGACGCGTCGACGCGCAGCGGTCTCGAGGTGGATCGCCTCTGGGATCGCCTCGACCCGGATGTACAGCGGGCAGAAGAACCGCCGGGTGCTCGGCAGATAGGGCGAGGCCTCCATCGGCGCGGTCGGCTCGGCGGCGTGCAACGGGTTGACGAGCACCCAGTCGGCCCCGGCGGCCCCGCCGATCGCGGCCAGGTCGGCGAGATCCTCGATGTCGCCGACTCCCCACGATCGCGTCGATCGCACCGAATAGAGCTGCGTCATCAAACCCCAGGTCCGGGCCCGGCCGGTGCGGGCTGGCAGTTCGTCGGCGGTCGTGACCCGCTGCGGCACAACGATGAGCGTGGCTTCATCGTGGCGCCCGGCACTCTCGGCGCGCAGTCGGTGCCAGCCGAGCGGCAGCTCCGTCGGGAGCCAGAAACTCGCCTGGCCGATCATCAAGCCATCGACCTCCCGCGGCGGTGTCGAGTCCTCACCCTGATAGACCTGCCACTCCCGGCCGTTCTCGTCGATCACCCATACCCGCACGTGCTCGCCATGGCGGACGTGGACCGGCACCCGCGTGGCGGCCCCTGCGCGCATGATGACCGTCGGTGGCAACACACGCCGCCAGGGTTGGTCGGCTCGGTCGACGAGGGCGCGCTCGCAGGCTGCCTCGGTGGAGGCGTCGACGCCGAGCGAGGCGAGCACCCGCACGAGGGTCTCGCTCGACACGAGGTGCAGGTCGCGATAGAAGCCCCAGAAGTCCACGCCGACGCCGTAGGCCTTGGCAAGCTCCTGGAGGCGATCGATCGACGGTGCGGGGCCGGCGGGCGCGGGGTCGGGCATCGGACCTGCTTCAGGGAGATGTGGCGTGGGGTCGCTTGATTCTTCCACCATGCGGCGAGGCCGCGCGCACGGACACCCGGGGCGGCCGGCAACGGTGCGCAGGGTCACCACAGTCGGTCCCGCGGTCCCGCGGTTCCGCGGTTCCGCGCGTTCAGGACGGAGGGGTGAACCGTCCGTCGACTGCGGTCCAGCCGCCATCGACAAAGAGGACCGTGCCGGTGACGTAACTGGCCGCGTCGCTGGCGAGATAGACCGCGGCGCCGGCCAGCTCCTCGGGGCGCCCCCATCGGCCCAGGATGCTCTTAGCCCCGTAAGCCGCATACCAGTCGGGGGTGTTCTTGATCGGAGCGGTCAGCGGGGTGTCGATGACGCCCGGGGCGATCGCGTTGACGCGCACCCCCTGCGGTCCGAGTTCGGCGGCCAGGGTGCGCAGCAGCATGACGAGGCCGGCCTTGGTCATCGCATAGACGCCTTGGCCGGGCTCGGTCGTGAGGCTGCGGATCGAGCTGAAGCCGATGATGCTGCCGCGCCCGCGCTCGGCCATGCCGCGTCCGAATGCGGTCATGACATCGAAGGCACCGCGCAGGTTGAGGGCGACGACCCTGTCGAACTCCTCGCCTGTGTAGTCCAGCAAGCGTTTGCGCACATTGACGGCCGGGGTGACGGCGAGGATGTCCACCGCGCCGAGGTCCTCGACCGCGCGCGTCAGTGCCGCGGCATCCAAGACGTCCACCTCGTATGCCGTGAGCTCTCCTCCCCCGCTCGCTGCAGCGAGGGCGACGGTCGTCTGCGCGGCGGCGAGGTCGCGGTCGGCGCAGATGACCCGAGCGCCGTGCGCGGCCAAGCCGAGAGCGACGGCCTGGCCGATGCCGCTGCCCGCGCCGACGACCAGGGCCACGCGGCCGTCGAGGCGGAAAAGCCGGGAGAGATCTGGACGGTCCACTGAGGTCATGTCCGTGATTGTGTCAGCGCAGGTCGGGGAACATCGAGGGGAGGGCCTCGCGCACCGAACGGATAGAACCGGCGGGCGTGGTCACCGAATGCGCCGCCAACATGGCATGCCCGACGGCCCTGGTGACCACGTCGCCGGCCGCGTCGAGCAGCGCGTGGAAGGCCATCGGGTCGGGAGAACCCGCCTCGCCGCGGGCTCCCGTGGCGAGTGTGAACAGGGTGTCACCGTCGAACATCGTGTGCACGGGCCGGATCGCCCGAGCCAGTCCGTCGTGGCCGATGCCGGAGACCTTTGCGCATTGGGCCTTCGTCAGCGTCGCATCGGTCGCTATCACGCCGATCGTCGTCGCCAGCGCATAGCCGAGCCCGGTCACCAGCGCCTCCTGGGCCGCCCGCTCCCGGGCCGTGGCCACCTCGGGCGCGGATGCCGGGCGCAGCGACGGGAACTCGCCTGGCAGCCCGAAGCGGGCGGCATACAGCTCGCCGGTGTGCGGATCGACGCACGATCCGATCGCGTTGACGACGACGAGGGCTGAGACGGTGATCCCGTTCGGCAGGACGGCCGACGCCGAGCCGACTCCCCCCTTGAGCCCACCCGCTCGGGCGCCCGTGCCCGCGCCGACGCACCCTTGCGCGACGGCGCCGTCGGTGGCCACGACGTAGGCGTCGTTGCCGGACGAGGAGTCGGGTCGTTTGCCGAAGTCTCCGCCGCGGCCGAGGTCGAAGATCACTGCGGCGGGGACGATGGGCACGACCTGTCCTGGGGGGCCGACCGGGAAGCCCACACCGGCGGCGGCGAGCCGTTGCATGACTCCGTCGGCGGCGGCGAGACCGAAGGCCGAGCCGCCCGAGAGCACGACTGCGTGCACTCGGTCGACCATGTTGCGGGGGTCGAGCAGGTCGGTTTCGCGGGTGCCAGGACCGCCGCCGCGGACATCGACACCGGCCACGGCGCCCTGATCGGGCGCGAGGACCACGGTTGTGCCGGTCAGCCACCCGTCGCCGATGCGGCCGGCGTGCCCGACCCGTATGCCGGCCACGTCGGTCAGCGTGTTGGTGGGCCCTGGGCGGATGGCGGGGAGTGCGGTCATCGGGTGTCCTTCGGTGAGGAGGGCGGCAGCGGGACGGCCGGGGCTGCGGTGCTGGTCGGTCGTGAGCCGCCCTGGGCGGCCAGGGTCTCCGCGGCCAGCACTGCGGCGGTCCGCCCGGCGAGCGCGGCGCGTAGGCGGGGGGCGGCGGCGATGAGTTGGCGGGTGTAGGGGTGCTCGGGGGTGTCGTAGACACGGGCGATCGGGCCGGTTTCGACGATCTCCCCGCGGCTCATCACGGCCACCGTGTCGCAGACATACCGGACGACGGACAGGTCGTGGGAGACGAAGACCAGGGTGAGGGAGAGCCGTTCGACGAGCTCGGCGAGCAGGTTGAGCACCTGGGCCCGCACCGAGACGTCCAGTGCGCTGACCGGCTCGTCTGCCACGAGGATGCGCGGGTCGGGCGCGAGCGCCCGGGCAATGGAGATCCGCTGTCGTTGTCCGCCGGAGAACTGGTGCGGATAGCGTTCGGCCGCATCAGGCTGCATCCCCACGGCCTCGAGCAACTCGTGGACACGTGTGCGGTTGTCCCGATGTCCTTGGGCGACAAGGGGTTCGGCGATGATGTCACGCACCCGCATCCGCGGGTCGAGCGAGCTCATGGGGTCTTGGAAGACCAGTTGCAGTTGCGCCCGCAGGAAGCCCAGCCGTCGTTCGGGCAGGTGGGAGATCTCGACGCCTTCCACCTGCACCGACCCGGTCGTGGGTCGGTCCAGACCGGCGATGATCCGCAACAGCGTCGACTTGCCACACCCCGATTCGCCGACGATCCCGAAGCGCTGGCCGCGGGCGACCTCGAGACTCACCCCCCGCAGCGCGTGGACGACCGGCACCGGGCGGGTGAGCGAGGTGCGGCCGCGGCGGAACTCCCGGGTCACGTCGTGGACCCGGATCGCCGGGGGGTCGACCGCATTCAGCTGCTCAGTCATGACGCCATCACCGGATGCCAGCACGCGAATCCCTGCTCAGGTCCGCTGCCCTGCCATGGCGGCAACGATTCACACTCGGTCGTTGCATGCGTGCAGCGGTTGCGGAAGACACATCCGGCCGGGAAGCGTCCCGACGACGGGACCGAGCCCTGGATCGTGTAAAGCTTGCCGTCGGGGCGGGTGAGGTCGAGATCCGACGCGCCGATGAGGCCGCGGGTGTACCGGTGCCGAGGCCGGGTGAAGACCTCTTGGACCTCGCCGGCTTCGACGACGCGGCCCCCATACATGACGAGTACCCGTTCGCAGACGCTGGCGACGACGGCCAGATCGTGGGTGATGAACAGCAGCCCCGCGTCTCGGGCTTCCACGCCGCGCACGACGAGGTCGAGCACGAGGGCTTGCACGGTGACGTCGAGGGCGGTGGTCGGCTCGTCGCAGATCAGCAGCGCCGGGTCGTTGGCCAGGGCCATGGCGACGACGACGCGCTGGCGCTGCCCGCCGGACAGCTGGTGTGGATATGCCCGGGCCGCGTCGGCCGGGTCGGGCAGCCCCACCCGGTCCAGCAGTTCGACCGCCCGCCGTGCGGCTGCGCCGCGGTCGGGGACGGTCCGGTGGATCGTCATGATCTCGGCCACCTGGGCACCCACCCGCATCGTCGGGTTGAGGGCGGTCATCGGTTCCTGGAACACCATGGCGACATCGCGCCCTCGCATCGCCGCCAGAGCCGGCTCCCCCGCTTCCAGGACCGAGGTGACCCGTTGGACGCCGCCGCCGCTGTGACCGGTGACGACGACCGAACCGGCGGGGATGAGGTCCTCCGGCAGCAGCCCCATGATGGCCAACGCGGTCAGGGACTTGCCAGACCCCGACTCGCCGATGAGCCCGACCCGCTCGCCGCGGTGCACCGTGACGTCGACGTCAACGAGCAGCGGTTTGGCACCAACCGTCACCACAAGGTCGCGGACCCGCACGACGTCCGCGGTCATCGCCGGTCCTCCAGCCGCGGGTCGAAGCGGTCGCGCAACCCGTCGCCGAGCAGGTTGAAACCGAGCACTGCCAGCGCGATGGCAACTCCCGGGAAGACCTCCAGTCGTGGTGCGACGAAGAGCAACTCCTGCCCTTCCTGGAGCATCCGGCCCCACGACGGGGTGCCCGGTGGGGCGCCGAGCCCGAGGTAGGACAGCGCGGCCTCGGCGAGCACGGCGATGGCGAAGGACACCGATGCCTGGACGATGACGAGGCTGGCCACGTTGGGCAGGACATGACGCAGCGCGATGGCCAGCGGTCGTCGCCCGGCAGCCCGGGCCGCCAGGACGTATTCGGTCTTCATGACGCCGATCGCTCCGCTGCGCACGACTCGGGCGAAGGACGGGATGGTGGCGATGCCGATGGCGATCATCGCAGTGACCACTCCCTGACCATGCACGGCCGTCAGCATGATCGCCAGCAGCAAGGCGGGGAAGGCGAGCAGCAGGTCGTTCGCGCGGATGATCACCTCCCCCCACCATTTGGGGACCATCGCCGACAGGATGCCCAGCGGCACCCCGACGAGCGCGGCGACTCCGACCGAGACGAGGCCGACGAGCAGGGTCGTCTGCGACCCGACCATGAGCAGGCTGAACACATCTCGGCCGAATTTGTCGGTGCCCAACCAGTGCCGGTCGGAGGACAGGGCCAGGCGCTCGGAGGGGTTGATCTCCCCCGTGTCATAGGGCGTCCAGACGAGCGAGACGAGGGCGAGCAGCACGATGACGGCGATGATGACGCCGCCGACAAGCAGGGTTGCCTCGGTTCCTCGTCGGGTGCGCCGGCCAGGAGGTGGCAGCAGCGCTTCTGCGCCGCGGGACAGACCCGTCATCGGCTGGCCGTCCGCAGGCGTGGGTCGATCGCGAGATAGAGCAGGTCGACCACGAAGTTGACGAGCAGCACGGCGACGACGAGGACCATGACGACGTCCTGAACCACGATGAGGTCGCGGTTGCCGACGTTGTCCAACAGCAGCGACCCGAGGCCCGGGATGACGAAGACCCGTTCGATGACGACGGCTCCCACGAGCAGGGTCGCCAGTTGCAGACCGAGCACGGTGACGACCGGGACCGCGGCGTTGCGCAGACCGTGGCGCACCAGCGCCCGCAGGGGGGTGAGACCTTTCGCCCGCGCGGTGCGCAGGAAGTCCTCACGCAATACCTCCAGGACGGCCGAGCGGACGTAGCGGGTGAGCACCGCGCCCTGGACGAGCCCGAGGGACAGAGCCGGCAGCAGGAGTTGGCGCAGAAAGAGCCCAGGATCGTATGCCGGCGGCGTCCACCCCCCGGAGGGCAGCCATCGCAGGTGCACGGCGAAGACGGAGATGAGCAGGATGCCGGCAAGGAAGGCCGGCACTGCGACACCGACCTGCGAGATCGCCGAGAGAACGACGCCGGAGGCCCTGCGATGGTGGACGGCCATGAGCGTGCCGAAGGGCAACGCGAGAAGGACCGCGATGATCATCGAGGCGGCCACGAGGATAAGGCTCACCTGCAGCCGATCGGCGATCTGGGGGCCGATCTCGGCGCGGCTGATGTAGGACGTGCCGAGGTCGGCGCGCACCAACCCGCCGGTCCACGACAGGTATTGCTCACCGAGCGGGCGGTCGAGGCCGAACTCGGCCCGCAGCCGCGCCACGTCGACCTCGGTGGCGTTGATCCCCAGCGCGACCCGAGCCGGGTCGCCCGGAAGAAGCACCATGAAGCCGAAGACGAGAGCCGAACTCACCCCCAGGCTCACCAGGAACACCGCGGTGCGCTCGGCAATGCGCAGGAGCATGGCCTCAGCCTGTCATGTGGCGTGGTCGCTGCGGTGGTATGCCGCCCGCCCCGGGGTCAGGCGGCATACCCGGGGGGTGAGGGACGTCAGCGCTTGCCGAGCTTTGACAGGTCGAAGGCGACCGCGATCGCGTTCTGGGGCAGCCCGGTGATCCCGGCGTCGGCCACCATGAGGTTGGGCAGCAGGAAGAGCACGTCGCCGGCGGCGTCCTCGGCCAGCAATCGGCCGACCTGCTTGAGCTTGGCCGTCTGTTCGTCGACCGAGCCTTCGTCGGCTGCCTTGAGCAGCCCCTGAATCTCGGGCGTTCCGTACTTCGTGTAGTACGCGGGGTTGCCGAAGACGGCCTTGAGGTCGCGCGGTTCGACGTGCGCGATGATCGACATGTCGAAGTCGCCACCCCTGAAGACCTGCTCCAGCCAGGTCGCCGGGAACTCCAGCTGGTCAAGGGTGACCTTGAGCCCGACCGCCTCCAGCTGGGCCTTGACGACCTGCCCACACGAGACGGCATACGGCAGGGTGGGCACCCGCAGGCGCAGCGTCGCACCCAGCTTGCCCGCCTGGGTGAGCAGCGATGTCGCCGTGGCCTTGTTGAACGGGGTGACGCCGGTGAGGTCCTCGTACCAGGGGTCGGTCGGGGGGACGAAGGAGCCGATCAGCGTTCCCTTACCGGCCCAGCAGGTCTCCATTAGCGCCTTGTGGTCGATGGCATGCCGGATGGCCTGGCGGACCCGCTTGTCTTTGAAGATCTCGTTGGCGTTGTTGAAGGACAGCAGCACCTCGCCGTTCGTGGTCCCCTCGATCACCTGATACTTGCTGTTGCCGGTGAACTGGCCGAGCGCCTCAGGGGCCTGCACCGTCGTCACGACGTTGATGGCATTGGTGATCAGCGCATTGTTCAGGGCCGTTGGGTCCTTGAAGTACTTGAGGACGACCGACTGGTAGTGGGGCTTGGTGCCCCAGTAGGCCTCGTTGCGGGTGAGCGTGATCGAGTCGCCCCGGTTCCACGAGGTGAAGGTGTAGGGCCCGGTGCCGATCGGCTTGTTGGCCAGGTCATCGACGCCGGTCGCGGAGAACATCGCGCCCAGGTGGGTGGTCATCCGATAGAGCCAGTCGTTGCTCGGCGCACTGAGGGTGACCTGCAGTTGCGTCGGGCTGATCGCCTTCGCTTCGGCGACGACGTCCATGGCCGCCTTGAGCGAGGTTGTCCAGTCGGTCTTCACCCGGTTGATCGAGAACACCGCGTCTGCCGCCGTGAACGCCGTGCCGTTGGTGAACTTCGCCTTGTCGGTGAGCTCGAACGTGTAGGTCTTGTTCTCGTCGGATACCTTCCACGACGTCGCCAGGGCGGGGACGATCTTGCCGTCCTGGTCGAGCTTGACCAGCCCTTCATAGACATTGACGAGCAAGGCCTGCGGGATGGCGGCCCCGTCGCTCTTGGTGAAGTCGAGGCTGGCGGGTTCGGCGACAAGACCCAGGGTGATCCTGTCGGAGGATCCCCCGGCTGTCGTGGCGCTCGAGCCCGCCGGCGCTGGGGCCGTGCTCGATCCGGCCGTGCAGGCGGTCACCGCCAGGGCCAGCGCCGCCAGGGGCGCGAGAAGTCGGGGCAGGTGGTGGGTCACGGTGGGCTCCTGGGTCCGGCAACGATGTCGGTGGTGCGCGTGCAGCCATCTGGCACGCACAGGCTAGCGCCCCCACCCCCTGTTCGGGCCGCCGCACTTGGCGGTTAACCTGGCGAAGTGACGGCGACGGACCCTGGGCGGTGGAGCGCGACCGAGTTGGCTGCGGCATTCGCCACGCGGGCCCTGTCTCCTGTCGAGGTCCTCGACGCGGTCGAGCACCGGATCGACCGGTTCGAGCCGGTCATCAACGCCCTCTCCGATCGCGACGTGGACGGCTCAGCCCGAGCAGCCCGAGCAGCCGAGGAACGACACCGGCGCGGTGAAGCCCTCGGCCCGCTGGACGGCATACCGGTGACCGTCAAGGCGAACCTCGCGCGGGCCGGAGTCGCGATGCGCTCCGGCTGCGCAGGCGCGACCGCCGTCATGCCCACCCGCGACGCCCCGCTCGTGGAACGGCTGCGCGAAGCGGGGGCGGTCATCCTCGGCGGGACCACGATGCCGGACTGGGGAATGCTCTCCTCCGGTGTGTCGTCGCTGCACGGGATCACCCGCTCACCGTTGGATCCGGAGTTGACAACCGGTGGCTCCTCCGCCGGGGCAGGCGCGGCGGCGGCGGCGGCATACGGGCCGTTGCATGTCGGGACCGACATCGGGGGATCGATCCGGCTACCGGGGACCTGGCTCGGGTTGGTGGCTCACAAGCCGAGCTTCGGACGGGTGCCCCTGGAACTGCCCTATCTCGGGCGAGTGGCCGGGCCGCTCACCCGCACGGCCGCCGACGCCGGGCTGCTCATGTCGGTGATCTCGCGTAGCGACGTGCGCGATTGGTCGGCGCTGCCGCCGGCCGAGCTCGACTGGTCGCTCGCGGGCGCGACGGTCGCCGGGTTGCGGGTCGGGCTGTGGCTCGACGCAGGCGCCGGTATGCCGTGCGACCCGGCCGTGCGCGAGATCGCCGAGGCCGCCGGCCGGGTCTTCGCCGACGGCGGCGCGCACGTCGAGGGGATCGAGCCATGGCTGACGCCGGAGATGCTGCGCGACATTGACCTGTTCTGGCGGGTCCGGACCTGGAGCGACGTCGAGGTGATGAGCGTGGAAAACCGTGCTCTCGTCTTGCCGTTCGTCCGGCGCTGGGCCGAAGCCGGCTCGGGGGCCAGCGGTGTCGACGTGCTGCGGGCCTATCAGGGGATCCTGGCTATGCGGGGCGCGACGGTGGCGGCGACGGCCGGCTACGACGTCGTGCTGTCCCCGGTGGCGCCGGTCGCGGCCTTCCCGGCGCACTGGCCGATGCCGTGGGGCGAGGGCGATGAGGGGATGGCGCACATCGGCTTCACGGTGCCCTTCTCGATGTCGGGGCAGCCAGCCTGCTCGATCAATGCCGGTTTCCTGCCCGACGGCCGAGCGGTCGGGGTGCAGATCGCGGGGCGACGCTTCGACGACGTGGGCGTGCTGCGGGCGACGGGATGGTTTGAAGTTGCCCGAGGCGATGACTCGCATCCGCGGTGGCCAGCCTGATATAGTTACCAACGGTTGCAGTAGGAAGTTCGCAAGACCAGTCTTGAGAGCCGGGCCCGCCTCCGACGGCGGGCTCTCGTCATTACCGGCCTCGCCGATGTATGGCTGCCGCAGCCGGGACGGCATCACAGTGGTGCCGCCACCTCGCAGAAGGAAGTAGCCAGCATGGCTCAAGGCACCGTCAAGTGGTTCAACGCCGAAAAGGGCTTCGGTTTCATCGCCCAGGACTCGGGTGGCCCCGACGTGTTCGTTCACTACTCGGCCATCGACTCGAGCGGATACCGCTCGCTCGACGAGGGTCAGCGCGTCGAGTTCGATGTGCAGCAGGGCCCGAAGGGCCCGCAGGCCGACAAGGTCCACGGCATCTGATCGATTGACCTGATCGGCACGGCATACCGTGCGAAGGTCCCGTCCCCTCCGGGGGGCGGGACCTTCTGCGTATGCCGCGTCGCGCGCTTGATCAGCGCATAGTCGCGCCGCTTGATCAGTGCACTGTTCGCGTCACTATCCCGGTTCTACCTCAGCACCATCCGTCAGGCGGGGTCTCACAACACGGCAGCGGTGAGCGCAAAGCCGCCCGCACACACACCCAGACCGACGACCAGGCTCGCCACGCAGTTGGACACCGCGGTGAGGACCGAACCCTCCTCGAGCAACCGAATGGTCTCGAACCCGAAGGTCGAGAAGGTCGTCAACGCGCCGCAGAACCCGGTACCGACCAGGGCCAGCAGCCACGTCGGTGGCGCCAGAACGACCACCACAGCTGCGGTGACGCCCAGGATCAGGGAGCCGACGACGTTGACGATGAAGGTTCCCCAGGGAAAGACACTGTCGTGCTTCGTTTGGACGGCGACGTCGGTGAGGTAGCGGAGGATGGCGCCGATCGCGCCGCCGAGCAGCACCATCGCGACCGTCACGGGTGATCCTGCGCCGGACCGGCCGGGTTCCGGCCGGCGCAGCCGATGACCTCGAGCGGCTCCAGAGTCACCAGCCCTTCGATCTCCAGGTCGTCCAACTCGGGCAGGAAGGCGCGGATGCGCTCATCGGTGTCGACAATGACGACCGCCACCGGCAGGTCCTCGCTCAGCGACAGCAGTCGAGCGGTGTGGACGTGTTTGGACGTGCCGAAGCCCTCGATGCCACGGAAGACGCTGGCACCGGCCAGACCTGCGCGGTGCGCCCGGTGCACGATCTCGGTGTAGGTGGGGCGGTGGTGGGTCTGGTCGGACTCCCCCAGCATGATGGTCAGCCTGATGGCCGCGCCTCGGAGCGTCATGGGTTCCTCACCTGGGTCGTCGACGTGTCTGCGGTTGGTTGCATTGCTTGACGGCGTCGCTGTCTTCGTCTGCGCGAGCCCAGGGCGACCAGGCGGGCTGAGGAGATGCCCACCCATACTGCGGTGAGCCCTGCGAGCAGGGAACCGCCCAGGTAGGCGAAGGCCGTCACCAGTTGGCCGTCGACGAGCAGTTGCCGCGACTCAAGCATGTACGTGGAGAAGGTCGTGTACCCCCCGAGGAGCCCGACGCCCAGAAACGGACGGAGGTAGCGGTGGGGCGGCCACACGTCGACCACGAACACCATCAAGACACCGAGGGCGAAGCCGCCGGAGACGTTCTCGATGAACGTCGCCCAGGGGAAGGTGTCTCCCGACCATGGCACCAGCTCACCGACCCCCCACCGGGCGAGACTTCCCAGAGCGCCTCCGGCGCCGATGACCGCCAGAACGTCCCACCGCGACCTCAGCAGCGACAGCGGCCGGTGTTCCTCGCGTGTGGCAGCCCCTGCCGGGAGGTCGGGGTCGATCGGGTGGTCCAGTGTTCGGGCACATTGTGTTCGGGCACGCGGACTCCTACCTGTTCAGGTAGGGACTGTTGGTGGCCCGGTGCCACGGTTGTCGGCGAGCCCCACCGCCATCGTGAGCCCCATGCTAGCCACTTGCCCGATCATGGTGGGGGGTGAGCCCGCCGGACACGTCAGGACACGACAGGAGCATCCACAGGCACCGCTTGCCTGGCTGCTTGGGCCGTGTTCGGTGAGGTAGGAGCACCGGTCTCCACAGGCTCGGTGTCACCCAAACCCTGGGCAGACCCGGTGTGCCAAGGCCTCGAGCAGGGCTCGCTCGTCCTCATCGGATAGCCCGGCCAGGCGTGCGCGCCCGCGTTCTCTGGACATCTCCCAGGAGAGGGTGTCGGCCAAGGTCTCGTCCAAGGGACGGGTGGTGAGCCCGGCGCGTCGTGCCTTACTGCTGTCGTTTGCATTGAAGCCCCGCCAGTGGGGGTCGGCGAGCCACAGGGGTAGAGACCGCTCGCCCATCCACTCCTGGACGCCCTGGGCGAGGAGCCACTCTTGGTCGGCGGCCACGACCGGCCCGGTGTGGCCGCCGACGGTGCGCGCCACGTCAAGGTGCCCGGGCAACAGGACCGTCTCCCCGGTCGCGTTGAAGATTCCGTGGAGACTGCGGCTGCCCGCGTGGACGAGCCAGGCGGCCAGGTCGCGCACGTCGATCACCTGGGTCGGCAGATTGGGGGCATCGGGGACCATGACCGCGCCGTCCCCGGTCGCTGGTCGGGCGAACCGCAGCGGCCAGTAGCCGGTGCGATCGAAGATGTCTCCCGGCCCGCCGATCAGGCCGACGCGGGCGATCAACGCTCGGTCGGGCCCGAAGGCCCGCATGACGTGTTGTTCGCAGGCGACCTTGGCCTGGCCGTAGGTATCCATGCTTTCCATGACATCGCCGGTCAGCGCCGGCAGGAGCGCGCCGTCCTCATCTTGACCAGGGGTGCTGTGGTCGGCATAGACGTTGCCCGAGGAGACAAAGAAGTAGACCCCGGCACGGTCGGCCAACGCTGCAACGGCGCCCTTGACCTGGCCGGGCTGACGCGACAGGTCGATCACGACGTCCCACTGGCCGCCCGTGACCTGGTCGTAGGCGTCCGGTTGCGTTCGGTCGGCGCGCACGAACGCCGCGCCGACCGGCGCCTCGCCGGAGGAGCCACGGGCTAGACAGGTGACCTGGTGTCCCAACGCCAGCGCCGTGCTCGCGACGTGCCCACCCAGCCACGCCGTCCCGCCCAAGATGAGGAACCTCATACCGGCAGCAGATCTCATCGGGCCGCCTCCGCACAATAGATCCGCCAGACGCAGAGACCCGAACTGGCCTGGACATGTACTCCCCGTGAGCCTTTGGAGAGCCTTCTGGGTGTGCATGTAAGCCAGCCTGAGTGAACTTAGCAAGCTAAGAGATCGAGGATGTTCGTCCGGCGACCATGACCCGGGTGTCTCGACTCGGTGCACCCTGAGACGTCGCTGGTCAGCATCTGGTCACGGTCCTGTGGCGGTCAGCATGACAGAGGCCCTCTCCCAATGGGAAAGGGCCTCTGACGCGACGACACTGGTAGCGGGGGCAGGATTTGAACCTGCGACCTCCGGGTTATGAGCCCGGCGAGCTACCGAACTGCTCCACCCCGCGTCGGTAGGAACAACCCTACGCGAGTGGTCCCCGGTGCACCAAATCCGGGCCGTCCGTCACCCCCTCCCGTATGCCGCCCGACGCGCGAGCGGCATACGGGGACAGCGGTTTTCAGCCCGTCGCGGTGGGCGCAGGGGTGACCGTGATCGAACCTGTCGGCGAGGCGGCGGCAGCCTCGGGCCAGCGCGTCCTTGAGACGTTTCTGAGCCTCGCCGTAGGCGGTGAAGTCGCCGGCCTTGAGCGCGGTCTCACCCTGGGCGAAGGCCGTCTGGGCATCGGCGATCGCTGCGGCCAGGGCCGCCGGGTCACCGACAGACGGCGTCGTCGGCGCTGTCGGTGTCGTCCCTGGCGGGGTGGGAGTCGTCGGGGTTGAGGGCGCGCTTGGCGTCGTCGGCGCCACGACCTGCCCACCGAAGAGCTCGTTGAGCGCCCCGTCGATGGTGTTCGACCAAGCCAGCTTGTTGCCGAACGCCACGACGATCGCGCGCCCCAGCGGGAACTGGGAGGACGCGGTGCCTTGGACATAGATCGGCTCGACATACAGCATCCCGCCGCCCATCGGCAGGGTGAGCAGGTTGCCGAGGGTGACCACCGACCCCTGCTGGCGGGCGTTGTTGATGAACTGCGACAGGGTGAGCGTGAACGCCTTCGACGCCTGGTTTGACGAGGCGATGTCGTTCTGCACCTGACCGGGGCCCTTGACCGAGCTCGTCGGCGGTAGCTCGAGAAGCTGGAGCTTGCCGTAGCCCTCGCGCCGTTCCCCCTCACCCTTGGCCCCTGGGTTGGAGTCGACAGCGAGGAAGCCGGTGAGGATCTCACGGTTGCCCTGGGGCATGAAGGTCGTCGTCAGAGAGAACTCCGGCGTCGCCTGCCCGGGCATCGCCACCGAGAGGTAGTAGGGCGGCTGGTCCGTGCGGGCTGCCTCCTGGGTCGGGTCCAGCGGCACCCGCCAGAAGTCCTGCCCGCCATAGAAGGAATCCGCGTTCTCGACGTGATACTTCGCCAGCTGGTTCCGCTGGATCTTGAAGAGGTCCTCGGGATACCGCAGGTGCGACATGAGGCTTGCCGAGATGTTCTGGCGCGGCTCGACGACGCCCGGGAAGGCACCCTGCCACGCCTTGAGGATCGGGTCGGTGTCGTCCCACGTGTAGAGGTGCACCGAGCCGTCGAACGCGTCGACGGTCGCCTTGACCGAGTTCCGGATGTAGTTGAGCTGCCCCTGCTCCAGGCTCGTCACGCTGCGCCGGGTCCGCGTCGTCGAGTCGGACGTCGACGCGGCCATCGAGGTGATCCGGGAGTTCGGGTAGTTGGCCGTCGTGGTGTAGCCGTCGATGATCCACAAGATCCGCCCGTCGACGATCGACGGATAGGCGTTCCCGTCGAGGGTCAGCCACGGTGCCACCCGCGCCACCCGCTCCTTGGGCGTGCGGTAGTCGAGGATCCGGGACTGGGCGTTCACCCCGTCGGACAGCATGAAGTTGATCTCGCGATACTTGATTCCGTAGGCGAGTCGGCGCAGCGTGCTGCCGACCTCGACCCCGCCGGAACCGGCATACGTGTTGTTGACCTGCTGGGATTCGACCTGCGCGGGGTAGTCGAACTCGCGTGGCGCCGCGCCCTCGGCCGCGCCCACGATCGAGTAGGCAGGGGACTGCTCGCCGAAGTAGATCCGCGGCTCGTATTCCCCCAGCGCCTTGCCGGCCGGGATCTCCGCCTCGACGTAGACCGGGTTGCCTTCGGCGTCCTGCTCGTTGGCGTAGGCCGCGACGAAGCCATAGCCGTGCGTGTAGACAGTGCGATCGTTGAGCCAGTTGCGCTGCGCGGCGGGCACGCCGTCAAGGTCGAGTTCACGCACCGCGACGACGACGTCTCGCTGGGTGCCGCTGATCGTGTAACGGTCGACGTCGAGCGCGTCGGGGAACGCGTAATAGTTACGGGCAGCGTGCTTCTGCCGCACGGTGGGTGAGACGACGTTGGGGTCGACGATGCGGATGCCCGGGATCGCGGCGGCCGTGGCGCGCAAATTCTCGGCGCTCGCCTCGCTCGTTGGGGCATACGGGGTCACCTCGATGGCATCCAGCCCGTATGCCGCCCGCGTGGCGGTGATGTTGTTCGCGATGTAGGGCGCTTCCAGCGACTTCTCGCTCGGGTTGACCCGCAGGCTCTGAATGAGCGCCGGGAAGATGCCGCCGACGACGACCGACACGACGACGAGCAAGACGGTGCCGATGACCGGCAGGCGCCAAGAACGCGTCCAGATGACGGACAGGAACATCAGGGCGCACATGATGGAGGCGACGGCGAGGATCGCCTTGGTCGGCAGGACCGCGTTCGCGTCGGTGTATTGGATGCCGGTCATGAGGTCGGACGTGCTCAGAGCGAGGCTGTATCGCTCAAGCCAATAGCCGGCCGCCCGCAGTAGGACGATGGCGGCAAAGATGCTCGACAGGTGCAACAGGGCGAAACGGGTCGTGTCGCGGCCACGATTGGCGAGCTGCAGGCCGCCGTAGATGTAGTGGGTGAAGGCGGCGGCCGCCGCACCGAAGATGAGCGCCAGGGTGAGGAATCCGACGACGAAGGTGAGCCACGGCAGGGTGAAGACGAAGAAGCCGACGTCCATCCCGAAGTTCGGGTCGGTCACCCCGAACGGTTGAGCGTTACGCCAGAGCAGGAAGGTCTCCCACTGCCCGCTGGCTGTCACTCCGGTGACTATCCCGGCGAGCACCGGGATCGCCAGCGTGGCCAACCGCCGGATCGGCTCGAGGGCCTCGCGATAGCGGTCGAGAGCGTCCTGGGCCGGCGTGCTCGGCGCGTAGATCGGGCGGGACCGGTGACCGAAGTAGAGGCTCGACCAGACCAGCACCGCGGTGATGAGCCCGCCGACGATACCGAGCAGCGCCTGCGCGCCGAGTTGGGTGGTGAACACCGAGCGCAGCTTCACCGAATCGAACCAGAGGACCTCGGTCCACACCTGGGCGGCGGCCGACAGGATGATCGCCAGCACTGCGAGGGCGCTGAGGGTCATCCCGAGGGGGCTGCGCCGACGAGGGTAGGCCTGCGGTCGGGTCGGCGGGGGTTGACCGCCGGCTGGGCCATCAGGGTCAGAGGCGTACCACTTCTGCTCGTCCACTAGGTCAATCTACCTACCCCGACGGCGCTTTCCCGCCCACGAGGGTGACGGCAGGCCCTGCCAGGTGGGCCGCCTACGCACCGGCGCAGCGTGGGAGGGCATCGACCCGGCCGGCCCCGATCGCCTCGACCGCAGCCCGCGCCTCCGCAAAGGTGGCGACCTTGACGACCTGCAGACCGGCCGGCTCGTGATCGGTGACCTCGCGGCAGTTGCCTTCGGGGGGCCAGGAAGTAGGACGCACCGGATTGGCGGGCGCCGGCCATCTTCTGGGTGATCCCGCCGATGGGCCCCACGCGCCCGGCGTCGTCGATCGTCCCGGTGCCGGCGATGGCGGCCCCGCCGGTCATCGCACCGTCGGTGAGCTTGTCGAAGATCCCCAACGAGAACATCAGCCCCGCCGACGGACCGCCCACATTGCCCGCGTCGATGCTGACCTTGAACGGCAACGCATACGAGGAGGTAAGCAGGATGCCCAGGACGGTCCGGCCGTCGTCGTTGCGCCGGGTGCGGGGCCGCGCCGAGACCGTCGATCCGTCGCGACGCACGACGACGTCGACGGCGTCACCGGGCGTCACAGACTGGATCGACTCACGGATGACCGCCGCGTCGCTCGCCGGCCGTCCCGCGATCGAGATGAGCACATCACCGGCTTTGAGCTCCCCTTCGGCGGGCGAGCCGGTGACCACCTCGCGGACCGTGACGACCTGACTGATCTGCAGCCCGAGTGCCCGTAACGCGACCGCGGCCGCCTCCTGTTGCGAGCTGGCCATCTCGGCCTTGTTCTCCTGGGCCACCTGCTCCTGGGTCGCCTCGGGTGGAAAGAGCGCGTCCACGGGGACAACCTCTTCGGCCGGGGACAGCCACGCGTTGAGCACATCCCACGCGTAGACCGGAAAGCCGGGACCGCCGGCGACCCGCACCGTCGTGAACGACAGCGACCCGCTCGTCGGATAGGTCGCGGTCCCCTCGATGACGATGCGGGGCTCGGTCGCCCCGGCAGCTCCGGCATGCACACCGAGCACATCCGTGGCCGGGCCGGGCTTCATGATCGCGTAGGGCAACGGCCACGCGGCGGCCACCACACCGAGCACAACCGCCAGCGAGAAGCCGAGCGCGAGCGGCGTCCAGGGTCGCCACCACCCCCGCTGCGGATGCCGTGCACCACGTGCCACCGGGTCACCGCCAGCCTCCGGGTCGTCGCCAGCCACCTGATCGGCTGCGGGGACAGAGAACGTCATGCCAGACCCACCCACTCATCCGTGCCGTCGACAAAGCGTTGATGCTTCCAGATCGGAAGGTGGGACTTGACGTCCTCGACCAGCGCTTCGCACGCCTGAATGGCCTCGGCCCGGTGGGCGGCACTCACTGCCGCGACGATCGCCAGGTCGCCAACGACCAGCTCGCCGATCCGGTGGACAAAACCCAGACGCACGATGCCGGGGCGGGCGGCACACCGGCTGGCGATCTCGACGGCGAGGGCATCGGCGCTGGGGTGCGCCGAATAGGCCAGCGAGGCGACGGCTGCCCCGCGATCGTGGTTGCGCACCTGCCCGACGAAGATGGCAACCGCCCCGGCCGAGTCATCCCCGACCGCAGCCAGCATCTCCTCGACCGACAGCGCCGTCTCGCGGACGGCAGCCACCGCAACCCGCGCGGCTGGGGCGACGGACGAGGTCACGGTGCTCCTTCGGGCGGGGACGCCGGCCTGGTCGGCCACGGTAGGAGAGTCATCGTCGCACGCAGACGTTGGTTCGCGAGTTCACCTGCGCCGAGCCCGGCGCAGCAGCGCGGCGGTGCCCACGAGTGCGACGGCCGCGCTTGCGGCGCCCAGGGCAGCGTCTTTGCGTTCGACCCGGCGCCCGGCCACCGCGCGGCGGCCCTTGATCGTGTCAAGAAGGACCCCGAGGCATGTTTCGTTGTCGTACGCGGCCGCCCACCCGGCAGCACGCAGCGTCGCCGAGTCGACGGCCCACGGGTGCAGAGCCAGGGCCAGCTCGCTCGCCGGCGCGGGCAGCACCCCGAACTGATGAAGCCGCTGGGCGGTGCCCAGCGCGGCGGTCTCGGACAGTTGCACCCTGCGCATCCCGGTGAGCCGTTCAACCTGCTCCTGAGTCAGCCATCCGGGCGAACCCACCGTCAGCGCCGGCCCGAGATCGCGCAACCTCAGCACGGTCAGCGCGCTGACCAGGTCGTCGACATGGCAGAACTGCCACGCCGGGGTAGCGCCTTTGACGGTCAGCAGCCGAGGCGCCTCGAAGTGACGGGTGACGATGGTGTCGCCGGCCGGACCGACCAGGGCCGCGGGCGCACCACCGTGATGGCCAGGCCGGGATGCACCCGACGGCCATCAGCCAGCACGTCCTCGACCGCCAGCAGGTCCCCCACGATGCCGGCGTCTCGGGCACCGTTGAGTGGGAAGCCCTCGGGAAGCGGGAGAGGATTGTCGGGCGCCGCGCCATAAACCTGGGCCGAGGTGACGACGATCAGACGTGACACCCCCGCTGCCGCGCAGGCCGTGACCAAGGTGTGTGCCGACTTCACGACGAGCTCACGTCTGGCGCTAGGTCGCAGGCTCAGAGCGCCCTCCAGGTCGGTGTCAGCGGCGATCCAGATGACGACGTCCACGCCCCACAACGCCTGCACCACCGACGGCGAGGCCGGATCAGCCAGCCGCCAGTGGGCGGCGGCCACGCGACCACGCACCCGGTCGATGGCGACTGGCGGCGTCGCGTCGCCGGCCCGACGGGCTTGGCGGCCCAGGGCGAGCACCAACGCCGCCGCCGGCTCGCTGGCCGCGCCGACGACGGCAACTGTGGGCAGGCGCGCATCGAGGGCCCGGTCCGCATCCGCCGAGCGATCCTGAGGCGACCTCGGTGGGTCGCCGTCGGCCGCCCGGTCCTGACGGGAACTCACACCGCTCTCCTGTGGTTGTCTGGAGTGCCCATCCTCTCAGCCCGCGCCGCAGGAGCACGACTGATGCCCGAGTCCACCGACGCCAGCCCCCCGTCCGACGAGCCCGGCGACAGGGGCGGCGCGCTGCCTGACCTGGAGAAGATCTTCCGTGAGGCGTTCGGAGCCGACGTCGCGCTGCCGCCCGAGCTGAGCGCGATGTTCAGTGCGCTGCGCGCCGACCCGACCGGCTCGACTGCTGCGGCCATGGTGCAGCAGCAGTTCCGGGCGGTCTTCGGCAGCAGCGACCCCGGCGCCAGGCTCGCCAGCGCCACTGACACCGCCCGCAAGGTCGTGTCGTCGGCTGGCGACCCCAGTGTCGGGCCCACCGAGCGGCGCGAGGTCGAGCAGGCCGTGGCCGTCGCCCGGCTCTGGCTCGACCCGGTGACGACTCTCGACGCACCGGCGGGCCCGGCCCTGGCCTGGAGCGGCGCTGAGTGGGTCGAGTCCACGATGCCCCGCTGGGCCGCCCTTGTCGGACCCATCGCCGAGGGGGTCGCGGCGGCGAGCACGGACGCGATGCGCAAACAACTGGGTCGACTCGGGTCGTTGCCGAACCTGTCGGAGATCGCGGAAATCCCAGAACTCGCCGGGCTGGCCGAGCTCGCCGGCCTCACCGGGACCGGCGGCGAAGCTCCCTCGATCGACGGGCTGTTGGCGAAACTCGTCCCGGCCCTGGAGGGACTCTCGGCCGGCATGTTCAGCGCCCAACTCGGCCAGGCGGTCGGAGCGCTCGCCGGCGACGTCCTGTCCGGCACCGAGGTCGGCTTGCCGCTGGTCGACGTCGGCGCGGTCGCGCTGCTGCCCGCCCGCGTCGCCGAGCTTGCGCAGGGTTTGGCGATCGAGCCGGGCCAGGTGCGGCTCTATCTCGCCGTCCGCGACGCTGCCCGGGTCCGCCTCTTCGCCCAAGTCCCCTGGCTGGCAGCGCAACTGGAAGCGTCGGTCCGGGACTACGGTCGGCACATCACCATCGACACGGAGGCCATCGAACAGGCGGTCCAGTCGGTCGACCTCAGCGACCTGGCGGCGGTGCAACAGGCCTTCTCGCAGGCCGAGCTGTTCGGCCGCGCCACGACACCTTTGCAGGATGCCGCCCTGGCCCGGCTCGAGACCACCCTGGCCCTCGTGGAAGGCTGGGTCGACCTCGTCACCGAGCAGGCCGTCGCGGCCACCCTGCCTCAAGCCTCGGCTCTCGGCGAGGCGATGCGCCGCCGCCGGGCCGGCGGACCGGCCCAACGCGCCTTCGCCGGTCTGGTCGGCATCGAACTGCGGCCCCGACGCTTGCGCGACGCTCGGAATCTCTGGGCTGCGCTGCAGGACGCCGGCGGCATCGAGCTACGCGACGAATCGTGGACCTATCCTGACCTCGCCCCGACCGGCGCGGACCTCGACGATCCCCTCGGCTACGTTGAGCGACGTCAACGCCCCGCATCCCCCGACGCGATGGATCTGGAGCTCGACCGGCTGCTGTCGGGCGAGGACCCGGGCGGCTCATGACCGGGGAATCCCCCGACAGGGCCGGCCCGGCGGCGAGTCTCGCGGCGGCATACCGGCATCTTCACCGCGATGCGGTGCGCCTGCTGCTCGACTGGCAGGCCCCGACCCCCAGTCAGGACCGTCTGCGAGCTGACTACCTGGCCCACTTGAGCGCACACCCCGACGGCGTGGCCAAGGCGGGGCCGCCCGCCCACCTCACCGCGAGTGCCCTCGTCTTCGACAGCACCGCCAGCCGGGTGCTGCTCACCCACCACGCGAAGGCCGGGGTGTGGCTGCAGCTCGGCGGGCACCTCGAGCTGACCGACACGAGCCTGTATGCCGCCGCGGTCCGAGAGGTGCGCGAGGAGTCGGGCATCGACGGCGTTCGGGTGCTGCCTGTGATCGCGCAGCTTGATCGGCACCGGCTGGTCGGCAGTTTCGGGTCCTGCCGGGAGCATCTGGACGTGCGGTTCGCCGCGCTTGCCCCGGCCGGGGCACAGGCCGTTCTCAGCGACGAGTCGCTCGACCTGCGCTGGTGGCCGTTGGAGTCACTTCCCGGGGAGACCGCCGCTGAGGTGAGGGACCTCGCTTCGGCCTGCCTCCCGCTGCTGAAACCGGCGGCCCGGCTTGCGATCGACACCCCTTGACCAAGCCGGCCCGCTGACTGGGCGCCGCATCGGCAGCAGTCAGACGGTGACGAGCGACACGAGAGCGACCGCCGTCGTGGACAAGATCTCGGCGATCCCGATCCGTTTCGGTGACCAGCCCAACCGCGGCACCCACCAGGCCCGCGCGGTGAGCATGGCAAACACCAGCGCCAACCACGGCGAGAACAGCACGACCAGCACGGTGGAGGCGGCATGCACCGCGATGCTCAGCCGGCGGAACGCGAGGTTGTCTCGCTCGCGGATCATCGACTTGACGTAGAAGACGGTCCCGCCGAAGTAGAGGAACTGCCCGAGGGCGAGCAGCCACGCCCGCCGCAGGTCCAGGCCCGCGCCGGCGTCGTAGGCGACGACCACCATGAGCGCCGACCCGATGACCGTGGTCAGCCCCGCCAGCAGCTCTCGCTCCCGACGGTGTGCGGCAGCCCAGAGGCCGACTCCGAACGGCACCAGGAACCAGGGCGCCCAGCGCACCAGGTCCGGTCGGAGCACCGCGGTGAGCAACCCTAAGGCTGCGGCGGCGCCGGCATAGACCTGCACGGGCCGCGCGAAACGCCCCCGACGCCCGGACTTCAGCCACACGCTGGCCGCGTTGAACGCGAAGTATCCGGCGAACCAGAAGGCCGCCAGCGCGAGGTGGACCCAGCGCAGTCCTGCCGCGAGGGCGCCGAGCAGCAACGGGCTGGCCAGCATTGCCCACGCCCCGTGTTGTGCAGGCACCCAGCCCGGCGAGCGCCGACGTCCGCGACTCACCCGTCCTCCCCGGCGCCGGCAACGTCCCGCTCGCCGGGCGGCTCGGCGCACTCTTCAAGGGAAAGCCCGGCGCTTGCAGCCACGCCTTCGAGAAAGCCCCGGGCACGTTCGACCCGGGGATACCCCTCAAGAAGCGCCCAGAAGTCCGGTCCGTGTCCGCCGACCAGCAGGTGGGCCAACTCGTGCACGACGACATAGTCCAGGACGTAGCCGGGCATCCCCTGCACCCGATCGGAGATGCGGATCGACCCGTCTTTCGGGGTGCACGAGCCCCAACGCGAGCGCATCGTGCTCACCCAGCGGATCGAGGTCGGCGTGGCCCGGCCGGCGAGATAGCGCCGCGACAACTCGCCGGCCCGGATGACGAGGTCCGCCGATGATGGGCGCCGCCGAGCCTCGCTGGCGGCCAGCCGTTCCAGCATCGTCGCCACCCAGGTGCGCTCGTCGGCCCGCGTCATCCGGGCCGGGATGACCACAACGACCCGACCGGCCTCGCGGAACGCGCTCACGGTGCGGGTGCGGCGGGTGCTACGGCGCACCTCGACCTCTGGCTGCCCCGGCTGCTCCACGGCCCTCACCCTATGCCGACCGGCAGACACCCTTGCGGAGGTCCGGTCGACGCGTCAACGACCGCGGAAGACCGGGGCCCGGCGCGCTGCCGCGGCCGCGATCCCCTCTTGCAGGTCCTCGGTCGCCAGGGTCACGGCCTGCGCGAGCGCCTCCCATTCGAGCCCGTCCCGGAAAGACTGGTGCCCACCGTCCCGCAAGGCCGCGACGGTGAGCTTCGTCGCGATCGGCGCAGACGCAGCAACCCGGTCAGCGGCGGCCAGGGCTTCGCCGAGCACATCCTGGACCGGCAGCGACCGGGACACGAGCCCGAGCGCCACCGCTTCGTCGCCGGTGACGAGTCGGCCGGTGAGCAACAGGTCACGCGCCACTGCGAAGCCCGCGACGTTGGGCAACGACCACGACGTCGCCATTCCTGGGTGCAAGCCGAGTGCCGTGAACGGCACCCCGAGTTTGGCGTCGGCGGCGGCATACCGGATGTCACAGGCGAGCGCGACGGCGAAGCCGGCCCCGATCGCGTGCCCGTTGATCGCTGCGATGGTGGGGACTTCGAGGTCCTTGATGGTGAGCCAACTGCGATAGAAGGTGAGCATCCGGTGGCGCAGGTCGACAACCTGGGCGTCGGGGTCCTTGGCGATCCACTCCAGGTCTCCCCCGGCGCAGAAGGCGCTGCCCGCCCCGGTCACGACGACTGCCGCGAGCAGGGGGTCCTCGCGCAGCAGTGTCATCACCCGCAGCCACGAGGCGGTCATCGGGTCTGACATGGCGTTGCGTTTGCTGGGCAGGTCCAGGGTGACGATGGCAATCCGCCGCCCGGACACCTCCCGCGCCCGGACGCCGAGGTCGGCGTAGGTCTCGCTCCACCACCCGTTGCTCGTCATGACGGCACCATATCTAGCCGCGGACACTGCGATCCCGTATGCCGCCCGCAGCGGCCCGTCGGCGACGTTCATCGCAACCCCGACGCGCCCGCCTCGCTCACGGTCAATGCGTCCCGCTGTGCTGAGGCTGGTCTAGGGTTGACGCGACGCGTCCCGCCCACCGGGGGGGCCTGACCCCACAGTCCACGACCAGGAGGAAGCATGAGCACCGAAGAGACCTATGCAGGCGAGTTCTACTGCGTGAAGTGCAAGGAGAAGCGCACGGCCGAAGGCAGAGTCGTCGTGAGCGAGAACGGGCGCCGGATGGCCAAGGCGACGTGCCCCGTCTGCACCACCAACCTCAACCGGATCCTCGGCAAGGCCTGAGCTCGCCAGCCCGGCTCGCCCGAGCCGGAAGACCCCGCTCGAAGGCGGCCGCCCAGGTGCGGCCGCCTTCGGCATGTTCGGGCACGGGCGAGCCACGGTCGGGTATGTCGAGCGCTTGCCCGGGTCGAGGGGCCCTGTGGATGACGCTGGCGCGGGTCGAAGGCCCTGTGGATGACGCCGGCGCGGGTCGAAGCCCCTGTGCGAGATTCGCCGGTATGGGCCAACCTCGGGGTGCCGGACAACCACGGCTGCACCCGCGCCACCCACCACTTCGCAGGGCCGCCGACACCGTTCAGCTGGGCCTCGGACCTGGGGCTGTCGTGATGGCCGGACTCACCCCCGGCCAGGTGGCGGTTCTGGACGGCCTGGACGGATCTCGTTCGCTGGCAGCGCTGCACGACGTCGCTGCGGCCCACGGCGATCCGCCCGAGAGAGTCCTGGAGCTCATCGGCGAGTTGCAGGACCGTCGGCTGCTGGTCGACCCAGGTGCCGAACGGGCCCAGAGGCTGACCGCCTGGCGCCGCGCGCGGCATACGGTCGCGGTGAGCTCTCCCGAGCCACTCGGGGAGTCCCTCGCCCGGGCGCTGACCCGGGCCGGGGTCGGCCACGTGCTGCCGATCGGTTGGCCGGCCCTGCCCGAGACGACGCCCACGTGGGCTCCACCGCACCTGGTCGTCCTCGGCGACTACGACGGGCTGGATCCTCGCGCCGGCCAGCCGTGGCTCGCTGCCGGCGTCACCCACCTCGCGGTGGTCGCCGAGACCGGGAGGGTCACCGTGGGGCCGCTCGTCGATCCCGCCGCGGGGCCGCTGGCCCCGTGCCTTCGCTGCCTCGAGCTGCATCGCTGCGACCGCGACGGCTCCCGCGCGGGGCTGCTCGCTCAGGCTGCACACCCTCCGGCCGCGCCGTCGCCAGCGGTCCACGCCACGTTCACCGCGGTGACCGGGCCGGGCGGGACGGTCCAGCCCGAGCCGCTGGAGCCTGCGCTGCTGGAGGCTGCGGCGGCGATCTCGGCGCTCGTCGTCGCGGCCTACCTGTCCGGCGACGTGTTGCCGGTGGGGGTGACGGTCGAGCTCAGTTTGCCCTGGCCACGATTGGATCACCGGCGCTGGGCCCGGCATCCTCTCTGCACGGAGCACCTCTCCGACGGGGGACAATGGGCGCGTGACTGACCTCCCCCGAAGTGCAGTGACCCGCGCAGCCAAGCTCGCGGCTCTGCCGCTCGGGTATGCCGCTCGGGCGGCGTTGGGGTTCGGTAAGCGGGTCGGCGGCAAGCCGGCCGAGGCGGTGGCTGCCGAGATGCAGGCCCGGGCAGCGGCCCAATTGTTCGCCGTCCTCGGCGAGCTCAAGGGCGGGGCGATGAAGTTCGGTCAGGCCATGTCGATCTTCGAGTCTGCGCTGCCCGAAGAGGCGGCCGGGCCCTATCGGGCGATGCTCACCAAGCTGCAGGACAGCGCTCCCGCGCTGCCGGCCGAGACGGTCCACGCGGTGATGGCGGCCGAGCTCGGCCCGCGCTGGCGCCGACGATTCGAGTCGTTCGACGATCACGCCATCGCTGCGGCATCGATCGGGCAGGTCCACCGCGCGGTGTGGCGCGACGGACGACCGGTGGCCGTCAAGGTGCAATATCCCGGCGCAGGCAAGGCCCTGCTTGCCGACCTCGCCAACGTCTCGCGAGTGGCCAAGGTCGCCACCGCCTGGATCCCCGGTGTCGAGATCGGCCCGATCCTCGAGGAACTGCGCGGCCGGATGGCCGAGGAACTCGACTATCGGCTCGAGGCCACCTCGCAGCGGGCCTTTGCCAAGGCTTTCGCCGACGACCCCAACGTTGCCGTCCCGTCCGTCATCGCCGGCAGCGAGCGCGTCCTGGTCTCCGAGTGGCAGGACGGCCTGCCGCTGTCCTGGATCATCGCCAACGGCACGCAGTCTCAGCGTGACGAGGCGGGCACCCGCTACCTGACCTTCCTGCTCGACGGGCCGGGCCGCACCGGCCTGCTGCACGCAGACCCGCACCCGGGCAACTTCCGGATGCTGCCCGATGGCCGCCTCGGTGTGCTCGACTTCGGCGCGGTCAAGCACCTGCCTGGTGGCCTCCCCGACGACATGGGGCGGCTCATCACGCTCGCGCTGGAGTCCGATGCGGAGTCGACGCTCGCCGGGCTTCGGGAAATCGGCTTCGTCCGCGAAGGTATCGACCTCGACGCCGAACGCCTGCTGGACTATCTCGCACCGTTCATCGATCCGTTGCGGGTCGACCGTTTCACCTTTTCCCGCGACTGGATCCGCGAGGTGTTCGCGCACATCAACGACCCTCGTAAGCCCAACTACTCGATTGGGATGCGGCTCAACCTTCCGGCCGAATACCTACTCATTCACCGGGTTTGGCTCGGCGGGATCGGGGTGCTGTGCCAGTTGGGGGCCGAGGTGCCCGGCCGGGCCGTCGTGGACACTCACATCCCCGGAGCCGCATTGCCGCCCGTCAGCGACTGAGCCCGATTCTGAGGCCGGCAGCCCAGCTGGTCGGTTCACCACCACTTGCTGTCGAGCTTGCCTTCGATGCTGCGCAGGTGCGTGCGGCTGCACCGGTCGCACGTCCACACCGCACGGCCCCGCTCAATCGCGCGGCTCCACGTGAGCGTCACGGTCTTGGCCTCCTGCGGCGACGGCATCCGCCCACAAATCACGCAGGAAACGACTGGTTCGCCCATGGGGCCAGTGAACACGCCCGTATGCCGCGGCGCCACCCCTTCACTCCGGCGGCTGCCCCGAGGCGGTGCCCGGATCCCGGCCTCTCAGCCCTGCTCAGCCCTGCTCGGCCGACATCTTCGCCGCGGCCTTGGCGGCTTGCTTGAAGGCTCGGACTTTGGCCAGGGACTCGGCGTCAACGACGTCGGCGACGGAGCGGAAGGTTCCGGCGGCGGCATACGGACCGATCGCCTCGCGCCACCCGCCGGGCCGCACTCCGAGCTGCTTGCCGAGCAGTGCGGCGAAGATCCTGGCCTTCTGCGTGCCGAATCCCGGCAATGCCTCCAACCGCGCAAGCAACTGCGGCGTGTCGGAGGCGGTCGTCCAGATCCGCTCGGCGTCCCCGTCGTAGTGCTCGACGACGTGCGCAGCGAGCGCCTGGATGCGCCCGGCCATCGAGCGGCCATATCGATGGATGGCCGGTGGGGTTGCGGCGAGGTCGGCGAACGACTGCGGTTCGGCGGCGGCAACCGCGGCCGGGTCGAGGGTGCCGAAACGCTCGAGCAGTTTGGCCGGCCCGGCGAAGGCCCGCTCCATCGGGAACTGCTGGTCCAGCAGCATCCCGCAGACGAGCGCGAAGGCGTCCCGGCCCAGTAGCGCGTCAGCGTCGGGATCCTGGGCAATCGTGAGGTCGGCCTGCATGACGGCCACTGTATGCCGCGGGCTCAGCGCAGTGGGCAAGCAATGGGCGGGCCGACCCTGCAGGTCGGCCCGCCCGGTGGGGGGGTGGGTGCGGACGGTGAGGTCCGGATGTGAGCCGCTGAGCGACGACACTCAGTTCGAGTGGCTGCGTCGGTTCTGGCGGATCTGTTGGGAGATGAGCCGGGCGCTGCGCCGGATGCCGGCGTGTGGCTGTGAGCGCGCCTGGTGCTCGGCCGATTTGGCGCGGGCGAGCTGCTCGTGAACGGGCTGATACATGGTGGGTCCTTTTCGGTGGTCTGCTGTCGGTGGTCTGGTGTGTCGGTGGTCTGGTCGTGAACGGTCTCGGGTGGCTCCAGGAAGCCCACGGTGCTGCGGCCTCAGGCCGCCACGTCGTTCTTGCGCGGCCGGCCCCTGGGCCGTTTGCGGGCGACGATGGCACCCTGGATGAGCAGTTGCCCGCCCCAAACGCCCCACGGCTCGCCGCGCTCGAGGGCCCCGGCGAGGCACCCGATCCGTATCGGACAGGTGTCGCAGAGCGACTTGGCGAACTCGACGTCCTCGGGGCGCTCGGCGAACCACAGCTCCGCGTCGTTGGTCCGGCACGGGATGTCGATGCCGGCGGCCGTCGCCGAGAGCTGGCTATCGATCACTGCGCTGAGCTGCATCGGGGTTGCCTCCTTCGTCTGCCGTCCACCCGCGGTAGCGAGGGCCGTCCTGCTCCTTGTGGCCGGTGGTCCCTGGTGGGGGTGCCGGTCTGGGTTGGTGCTCATCTGTCTTCTCACCCGTCCGCTGGCTCTGATGTCACGTGCTGATCTCGGTCGGGCGGCGTCCGTGACAACACGAAGGCCGCGGATCCCGAATGTCGGGTTCCGCGGCCTGAAGGGAGACCGGTCTAGGTGGACCTAGCCCGGGGGACTCCCCGTTGCGGAACGAGCGACATCGGTGTTCTTGGTGGTGTAACCGGCGACAAAGCCCACTTCACCCGTGCTCGGGGTGAAGACCGCAGCCGGAACGAGGACGTTCACGGGGATCACGGACGCGACCCGGCCATCGGCCGTGGGCGCGGCGGACAGAGTCCACCCCTGAGCGCTCATGACACCGATTGCCTCCAGGCGGTCGGCGAGGGCGCCGCGGTCATGACGCGTGCGCGTCATCGTCGTGGTCTCCATCAATGCCGACCCCCTTCCTGGGCTCGTTGTCTCGCCGGGCATCCTAGGCCCGCGAGCTGTGCAACAACGAGGGTAGACCACGAGTGGCCCGAGGACAATTGATTTACGGATCTCATCTGAAGAAATCCTCCAGCGACGCCGCCGACTAGCCGAGTTCTCTTGCTGCAGAGTGCTTTTCGGCCACATTATGCGGATCTGCGCCACCCAGCACGGACAGGACGGACTCGCCGTAGCGCTGTAGTTTCAGGACGCCGACACCCGAGACGGCGGCCATCGCGGGTAGGTCGGTCGGTCGGGTCTCGGCCAACGCCGTGAGGGTCGCGTCGGTGAAGACGACGTATGCCGGCACGTTGGCCGCGCGGGCGACCTCGACACGCCAGACGCGCAGGGCCTCGAACACAGCCGGGTCGTAGGTCGGTGGGCAGTCGGAGCAACGGCCGACCTTGCGTGTAGCTGCCGTGCCCAACTCGGCGCCGCAGCCGCGGCATACCGAGGGCAGTCGGGGCGTGCGCGCCGAGTCGCCGCGGCCACCGGGGGCGCGTCTGGGCTGGGACCTGGCCCCCTCGCCGAGGACTGCGGCGGCCGCGTCGAGGAAGCGGGACGGCTTGCGGGAGGCCCGGCCGCCGGGGTTGCGGGCTGCTGCCCACGACAGGTGCAACTCGCGACGGGCGCGGGTCAGGCCGACGTAGAGCAGCCGCCGCTCTTCTTCGATGGCGGCTAACCCCTCGGCCATCGAGATCGGCAGCAGACCGTCGGAGCAGCCGACCAGGAAGACGACGTCCCACTCCAGGCCCTTTGCGGCGTGCAACGACGCGAGCGTGACGCCCTGAACCGCAGGGGCATGCTGCGCGGCGGCTCGCTCCTGCAACTCCTGGACGAGGTCGCCGAGGCGAGCTGCCGGCGAGGCAGCCGCGAGGCTGTCGGCCAGCGATGCCAGCGCATCCAGGGACTCCCACCGCTCGCGCACGGCGCCCGCGCCGACCGGCGCGGACGCTGCCCACCCCGCGCCGGTCAGCACGTCGCGGGCCAGGTCGGGCAGCGGGACCGACCCGTCGTCGCCGCGGGCCGCTCCCCGCAGGAGCACGATGGCCGACCGCACCTCCTGGCGGGCGAAGAAGCGCTCGCCCCCGCGCACGAGATAGGACACCCCGGCGTCGGTCAGGGCCGCCTCGAACGCCTCGGACTGGCCGTTGGTGCGAAAGAGGATGGCCACCTCACTGGCAGCTGTCCCCCGCTTGAGCACCCCGCTGATGACTGCGGCGACGCCGGCGGCCTCCGCGGGGTCATCGTCGTAGGCGGTGAGGCTCGGCGCGGGACCCCCACTGCCCTGGGCCTGCAGCCGCATCGGGGCGAGCTCGGCCATGGGGCGCCCGCTCGCGAGCGCCGCGCGCCCCCGTGCGGGCGATCCGGGCCGACCGGCCTGCGGCGGCGGCACGGGCCGGGCCGCCCCGAGGACGAGGTTGGCCACCTCGAGGATCTGCGGCGTGCTGCGATAGTTGCGCTCGAGCCGCACGAACCGAGCCTGAGGGTGGCGGGCCCGAAAGCCGAGCAGGTGCTCGGGGGTCGCCCCGGTGAAGGAGTAGATCGTCTGGGCCGGGTCGCCGACGACGCAGATCTCCTCGCGGCCGCCTAGCCAGAGGTCCAGGAGCCGCTGTTGCAGGGCGTTGACATCCTGGTATTCGTCGACGACGAAGTGCCGGTATTGGTCGCGGACGGCCCGGGCGATGTCCTCGCGTTCCTCGAGGACACCGGCGGTGAGCAGCAGGACGTCCTCGAAGTCCATGACGCCGCGTTCGGTCTTGCGCTCTTCGTAGCCCTCCCACACCCTGGCCATCGCGGTGTGGTCCAGGCCGGGGAGTTCACGGCCGGCGAGCCGGGCCCCCGCGGCATACGTTTCGGGGGTGAGCAGCCCCACCTTGGCCCACTCGATCTCGGCGGCCAGGTCGCGGATCGCGGCACGATCGAACTGCATCCGCAGTCGGGAGACCGTTTCGGCTACTACCGGGGCCTTGCTCGGCAACACCTCCGGAGCGCCGCCGCCGATCGCTCTCGGCCAGAAGAAGTGCAGTTGGCGCAGCGCTGCGGCGTGAAAGGTGCGCGCCTGCACGCCACCGACCCCGAGCTCGCGCAGGCGGGTACGCATCTCCCCCGCGGCCCGCGCCGTGAAGGTGACCGCGAGCACCCGCTGAGGGACGAAGGCCCCCGAATGGACCCCGTAGCCGATCCGGTGAGTGATCGCCCTGGTCTTGCCGGTGCCGGCGCCGGCGAGCACGCACATCGGCCCGAGCGGGTTGGCAGCGACCTGCCGCTGCTCGGGGTCGAGCGCGGCGAGAATGTCGTCGGCCCGCGAAGTCGATTCCCCCACGGCGCGACTCCTCCCACCACCCGCCCGTATGCCGGTCGGCTGACACGACCTCCCGATCCTAGGTCGGCGTTCGCTCGGCGCGCTCGCCCGGACCGGTCTGTGTCGACGTGACCGAGCGTGTATCACAGCGGCGGGACGCCGCTCTTGTCGGGTGAACGGTCGTAGAGAAGGAGCCGGCACAGTGGTGCACGCCGCATCCGCTGGTCTCGCGCTCACGGCCGTCGGCGAGTCGGGGTGGCATGCGGTCCCCGGCCCCGCGTCCGGCAGGGGAAACGTCCCGGGCCGCGTGGGCCGGGGACCGGGGCCGCGTCCCAGCAGTCGTCGCGGGTCGGCGCGGTGAGACCTCTGCCTCAGAGCGCTCCGCCGAGCGTGACCCCGCCGTCCACGACCAGTGTCTGCCCGGTGATCCACCCGGCATCGCGGCTCAGCAGGAAGCTGACCGCCCCGGCAATGTCTTCGGGCACGCCGAGACGCTTCATCGGATAGGCCGAGGCGACGGCGTCCTCGCGCTCGGCATACAGGGCCTGGGCGAACTGCGTCTTCACCACGCCTGGGGCAACCGCGTTGACCCGAATGGCCGGCCCGAGCTGATAGCCGAGCTCGACGGTGAGGTGGATCAGGGCGGCCTTGGACACGGCATACCAGCCGATGGTGCCAGTCGCCCCCAAACCTGCGATCGACGCGACGTTGACGATCGCGCCGGGCAGCGCTGCCGTCCCCAAACCCGCAGCGACGGCTTTCTGGATCCACGAGAAGGCCGCGACGACGTTGACGTCGAGCACCTTGCGGGCGATCTCGACGTCGGAGTCGAGCATCGGGCCGAATGCCGGATTGATGCCGGTGTTGTTCACCAGGTAGTGCAGAGCACCGAAGTGACTGCGCGCGAGGGCGATCGCCTCGCCCTGGTGGACTGGGTCGGCCGCGTTGCCGGCCAGCCCGACGGCATACGGGTCGCCGCCCAAGGAGGCCACCGCCTCGGCGAGCGGCCCAGGTTTGCGCGCCGTCACGACGACGCGCGCGCCCTGCTGGATCAGCCGCTGGGCGATGCCCAACCCGATGCCGCGGCTGCCACCGGTGACGATGGCGACCGCTCCGTCATGAATGCCCATGCTGCGAGGGTTCATCATCCGGCTCTCGCCGGGATCAGAAACCGAGCTCGCGGCCGATGAGCTCCTTCATGATCTCGTTGGACCCGGCCCAGATCTTCGTCACGCGCGCGTCACGCCAGGCGCGAGCGACCCGGTATTCGTTCATGAAGCCATAGCCGCCGTGCAGCTGGACGCACTCGTCGAGGACCTCGCTCTGCACCTGGGCGCTCCACCACTTGGCCTTGGCCGCGTCGATCGGGGAGAGCTCGTGCTTAGCGTGCGCCGCGACACACAGGTCGACGTAAGCCTGGGACACCTCAAGCGCGGTCACCATCTCGACAAGCTTGAACTTGTTGTGCTGGAAGGCGCCGATGGACTGGCCGAAGGCCTTGCGCTCCTTGGCATAGGTCAGCGTCTCGCGGAAGATCTGGAACGCGTGGGAGATGTTGGAGACGGCCGCACCGATCCGCTCTTGAGGCAGCCGCTGCATCATCGCGATGAAGCCGCCGCCCTCGGGACCCAGGCGGTTGGTGTCGGGGAGCCGGACGTTCTCGAAGAACAACTCGGCGGTGTCGGACTCGTCCTGGCCGACCTTGTCGAGCTTGCGCCCGTTGACGAAGCCGGGCATGTCCCGCTCGACCATGAAGAGGGTGATTCCCTTCGGGCCTTTGCTCGGGTCGGTGCGCGCGGCGACAATGCACAGGTCGCACTGATAGCCGTTGGTGATGAAGGTCTTGGACCCGTTGAGGATCCAGTCGCCCGAGCCGTCGTCGGCCTTGACGGCGGTCGTCTTCAGGGCCGCGAGGTCCGAGCCGCCGGACGGTTCGGTCATACCGATGGCGATGATCTTCTCGCCGGAGGCGATCGGCGGCAGCCAGCGCTGCTTCTGCTCCTCGGTGCCCAAGTCGACGATGTAGGGCGGGCAGACATCGGCGTGGATGCCGAAGCAGGCCGCTGTCGCCGCGTTGAAGTGGCCCCACTCCTCGGCGAGAACGGCGTTGAAGCGGTAATCGCCCGCGCCGGAGCCGCCGTATTCCTCCGGGATGTCCATGCCCAGGAAGCCCTGCTTGCCGGCCTGGAGCCAGATGTCGCGAGGGATCGACTTGAGCTGGATCATCTCCTCGACACGAGGCTTGAGCGTCCGCTCAACGAATTCCCGGACACTGGCCCGGAAGTCCTCGTGCTCTTCGGAATAGAGGGTGCGCGGCATGGGGTGACCTCCCGGTGGCGGACACAGAGTCGTGGGGTGACTGAGGGTCGTGGTGTACTAAAGTCTTGGGTTACTAAGCGCTTGCTTAGCATGTCATAGGTGGGGCATGCTGTCCACTGTGGCGATCGTCCCAGCGCCCGAGAGGGCTGACAGCCCCAGCACCCCCAGTGACACGGTCCTGCGGCTGTTCGACGCGGCGACCGCGGCGTTCGCCGACAACGGCTTCCACGCGACGACGACGCGAGACATCGCCTCCCGGGCGGGCCTGTCCCCTGCCGGGGTGTATGTCCACTTCACCTCGAAGGAAGAGTTGCTCTACCGGCTCTCACGCGCCGGTCACGAGCAGGCTCTGGCGCTGATCACGTCAGCCGCCGACGACGTCGACAGCCCCAGCGAGGCCCTCGCGGCGGTCATGGCGCGCTTCAGTGCCTGGCACGCCGAGCATTACGCGATCGCCCGGGTCGTCCAGAACGAGTTCCCCCACCTGTCCGAGGCGCACCGCGACGAGGTGCTCGCACTGCGCAAACGGATCGACGCCACGGTCCGTCGGGTCCTCCGCGCCGGCGAGGCGTCGGGCGACTTCGTGCTCGACAACGTCGCTGACACGGCGCTGGCCCTGCTGTCCATCGTGGTCGATGTCGCCCGCTGGTACACCCCCGCGCTGCACCGCACCCCCGAGCAGATCGGCGCCACCAACGCCGCGCTCGGGCTGCGCCTGGTGGGCTGCCGCGGGCCGAACCTCAGCCCCGAACGGCTCGCGCCGCTCGGGCGGTGAGCGGCGCGGCATACGGCTGCGTATGCCGTGCTCCGGCGACGTTCCAGGCCCTGCGGTCAGCGACCGGCGGGGACGATCGGGGCGACCTGGCGGACGACCTCGCCAACGGCGTCGAAGGCCCCGGGGACGGCGACGTTGACCAAGCCGACGATGACGTGATCGGTGCCGATCTCGGCGAGCTGACCGAGCCGGTCGACGGCGTGGGCGACCGACTCGGTCGGTGAGCCGGTGGCATCGGGCGAGCCGTCACCCAGGGAAAGCCTGCTCAGCACGGTCTTCTCGATCTCGCCGTAGTCGCGCCCGAGCGCCTCGCAATGCCCGCGCAGGACGTCGAACTTCGCTGCGATCGCGGCCGGTCCCATGTCGAAGATGTTGCACGCATCGGCATACTGAGCGACCAGCCGCAGCGTCTTGCGCTCTCCGCCACCGCCGATGAGGATCGGCGGGTGGGGCCGGCTGAGGGCCTGCGGGACGTTGAGCGGGCGCTGCAAGGTGTAGTGGCGACCGGCATACGGGCTGTCCTCCCCGCGCCACATCTGCAAGGCGATCTGCAGCGTCTCTTCCAGCCGTTCGAAGCGCTCGGCGACCGGCGGGTAGGGGACGCCGAGGCCGAGGTGCTCCTCGTCGTTCCACGCGGCCCCGATGCCGAGGTAGGCGCGCCCGCCGCTGAGGACGTCGAGGGTCGTCACGGTCTTGACGAGGACTCCGGGGTGTCGGTAGGTCACGCCGGTGACGAGAGTGCCCAGGCGGATCCGCTCGGTCTGCCCCGCCGCGAATGCCAACGCGGTGTAGCCCTCGAGCATGTCGAGTTCGGGCGGGCCGATCATCGAGATCTGGAAGAAGTGGTCCATGACCCAGAGCGAGTCGAGGCCGGCAGCGTCGGCGTCGCGGGCGATCCGGCCGAAAATCGGGCCGATCGACTCGGGGGCGCCGGGCCAGGTGAAGTGGGAGACCTGCGTGCCAAGGAGCATGGGACCCAGTGTGGTGGGACCGGGGGGTGCGGCACCACCGAATTGGTCGAGTATTGGTCGAGTATTGGTCGGCCCAGTTGCGGGCGGCACCTCGGTTGACGTAGGAGTTCAGCGGTGCAGAGCGTGAGCAGAGCGGTTCGTTTCGGGGACGCAGAGTCGGCCGTCTACGACGTGTGGGAGCCCGTCGGACAGTGGGCGGGAGCGACGGTCGCGCTCGTGCACGGCGGGATCTGGCAGGCGGCTTACGACCGCCACCAGTTGCGCCCGCTTGCTGCCGCGCTCGCCGGCGAAGGCTGGCATGTCGCCAACGTCGAATACGCCCGCGTCGGTATGCCGTTGGGCGGCTGGCCGGGGACGGGCACCACCCTGGCCGCGGCATTGGCCGCCGTGCGCGACGATCCCGAGTTGCCCGGGCCGCTGGTCGTCGTCGGGCATTCGGCCGGAGCGCACGTGGCGGTGTGGGCGGCGAGCGAGAGCCGGGTGCCGGACCTGGCCGGCGTGGTCTCGCTCGCGGGGCTGCTCGACTTGCGCGGCAACGACGCCGGGCTGCTCGGGGCGGCTGTCCGTTCGTTGCTCGGCGGCGGGCCTGGAGACGTTCCCGGCTCGTGGGACGATGCCGACCCGATCGGCCAGCGCAGCGACGCGCCGATCATCCTGCTGCACGGGGTCGACGACGACCTCGTGCCGCCCGACGTGGCCTGGGCTTACGCCGACTCCCGTCGGCCGACGGACGCGCGGTGTCGGGTCGAACTCGTCCCCCAATGCGGGCATTTCGGGCTCATCGACCCGGCGCATGCGGCATACGTGCGGGTTGTGGCGGCGGTGCGGGAACTGCTTGCCGGTCGGCCAACCGAGCCCAGGACACCGGGGTCAGGGTGACCCAAGCAGCCCAACCCGCGGCATTGGGCCACAGCGTGCTGGTCGTGCCGGTGCCTGCTTTGGAAGAGCTGGTCCGCGGCCGACACGAGCATTATGACCGCGACTACCTCTCGGCCGATCCGAGCTTTGCGCACGCCCACGTGACGATCCTCGGGCCCTTCGTGACGCCTGCCCAGCTCACTCCGGCGGTGCGCGGGGCGCTTGCCGACATCGCCCGCGACGCCTCGCCGTTCGCCTTTCGGCTGGCCGAGGTCGCGACCTTTCCGAACGGGATCATCCATCTCGTCCCCGAGCCCGACGAGGCATTCCGCGCCCTCACCGCTTCGGTCTGGCGTGCTTTCCCGCACTTCCCACCGTATGCCGGCGAGTTCGCCGACGTGCGCCCCCACGTCACCATCGACGCGGTCAGTGGCGGGGTGAGCGAGCAGACGGTGCGTGATTGGGTGGCGCCGCTGGTGCCGGTGGTCGCACGAGCGGATCGGCTGCTCTTGAGCTGGTACGAACCAGGCGCCTGCCGCACGCTGGCCGACTGGCCCCTTGGTCAGCGCTCTTCCAGATAACCGCGGCCGGTCAGTCGCTCTGCCAGATAACCGCTGCCGGTCAGCCCGTTGCCGGTGCCGAGGTCGGCGGTGCCCAGTAGGGATCCCGGCCGATGAAGGCAATCAGCCGATCGGTGGCATCGGATCCTTCGCGGACCGGCTGCTGTTCACCGAACTGGCCGGACTGGCGGATGACCGACTCCATGTCCGACATGCCGGCAAGCATGTGGGCACAGGTCTGCGCGTCGAGCCGATCTGGCTGACCGGTGGCCCGCGCCAGGTCCCACGTGTGCATGAAGATGTCAGCCGTGTAGAACTGGTTGATCGCCTCGGCCACCGTGAGCTCGCCGAACATCGAGCTCTGGTAGGGCATTTCGGCGAACTGAGGGTCGTCCAGGAGTCCTTGAACAGCTTCCACGTGGGCCTGCCAGGCGCCCACCGGGTCGTCGTCGACGCTCGGGCCGGCCGCCAACTCGATCTGCGTCCCGGCACCGAGAAACCCCGGCAGCCATGTCACGAGGTGGCGGACGACATCGCGCGCGGTCCATTCCGCCACGGGCGTCGGCACGTCCCAGTCGCTGGCGCCAAGGACCTTCTCGGTGAACGTGGCAGCGATAGCCCGATGCCAGCGCGCTGGCTCTGCTGGGGACCCTGCGTCCCGTTCGGCGGCGTCGTCGGTCGCTGGGTCAAGCGGGTCATCGGTCATGCGTCACCACTCCTTGATCCGGACTTGTCTTGACAGTGTCGGGTCGGCCTACCCTCCCACGAAGGGCGATCGTTGGCGCCTCCGTGGTGCGCCAGGCCGGTGTGCGCCAGGCCCGTGCACCCCATGGTGTGCGCCAGGCCGGTGTGCGCCGGGCCGGCGGACGGGCACACGACCGACTCTCTCCGGTCTGCCGGATAGGTGACGTGTTGACGGCCCGTGGGCGCGGTCCAGATCAGCGTGCCGTCCCAGGCCAGATCGACCGCCCAGCCTGCGTGATGTTTGAACCCGTGATGTCGGCGGCACAGGCAATGCAGGTTGCGGACATCGGTGGGACCGTGCGGGAACGGAATCGCGTGATCGATGTCGCAGCGCTCGGCGGGCATCCCGCAACCGGGGAATCGACAGGTGCCGTCCCGTGCGCGGACCAGTCGAGCAAGCTCCGCGCCCGGCCGGTACGACCGGTTGGCGAGGAAGGCCGTGGCGCCTGTCATGGGATCGAGCCGAACACGAGTGTCCGGGTCCGCCAGAAGTGCCGCGACGTCGGCGCTCGGCAGGGAGCCATATGTGCCGACATCGACGAGCCCCTCTGCCGTGATCTCCACGCGCCCGTCGATCGTAGAGACGGCATCGGTGCCCACCATTGACACGGTCACGACGGTCGACACCCTGGGTTTCGCCCAGGAGCAGGTCCAGGAAAGCCTCCGAACGCGCCTGGCCGCGGTCGGTCCCCGGTCGCGCCCGGAGATACTCCTCGGCCAACTCGCAGATGGCCCCCCAGGCCTGGGTCGATCTGGCTGTTGGCGCGATAGCGGTCCACGAGGTGGTTCCTGGCCAGTCCCCCGGCACGACGTCCACCGAGCAGCGTCGACGGCCCTCATCCACGCGTTCCGCCACCGACGCGGGATCGACACGCGCCGCGATTCTGTCCGCGCGCCGTCGCAGCGCGCCAGCGGGGCTGTCACCCACTCCGCGACCATCGAAGATCTGCGCCTCGAACTCGTTGAGCTTGTCCGGAGCGACACCGGCGGCGGCCGACACCAGCGCGCCGACCCGCCACGGCTCCAAATCCCCGGCCAGTCCCGCAGCCAGGGTCCGGGGCAGGTCGTTGGTCAGCATCCGCGCAACGCCGAGGCGCGACATCGTCGTGGGCGGAGACAGGTGCAGAAGCGGCGCCACCATCGACGGGACGTGCTCCTCGATCGTGCCCCCATCCGAAGGGACTACGCCCTGCGTGCACGTCGTTGTCCTGGGCGATCTGGATGTCACGCTCGACTGCGCGCGCGAACGCCTCGAGGACGACGGCCTGCAACGTGGCCAGCTGACTGGCGGCACGCTGCAGGTCGACGATCACCGCCTCGGCCACCGACTGATCCATGACGAGAAGGTCGCGCGGATCGACGTGCGCGAGGGCATCGGCCGACTCAAGGGGAGTCAGGCCGCGCAAGGGCTGCCCGGCCAGCTCCCCCAACCGGTCCTGGCCGCTCTCCCAATCGACGCCCTCGAACATGGCCCTCATTCTATCAGACATATGTTCGATAGGCGAGACTAGGGCACCGAATTTCGTTGCAGGACAGAGGCCGTGGGTCAGCCGCGGGTGAGTTTGCGGTAGGTCACGCGGTGCGGTCGCGTGGCGTCCTCGCCGAGGCGCTCGACCTTGTTCTTCTCATATGCCTCGAAGTTGCCCTCGAACCAATACCACTTGGCCGGGTCGTCCTCGTCGCCTTCGAAGGCGAGGATGTGCGTCGCGACCCGGTCCAGGAACCACCGGTCGTGGCTGATGACCACCGCGCACCCGGGGAACTCCAGTAGGGCATTCTCCAGGGACCCGAGAGTCTCCACGTCGAGGTCGTTCGACGGCTCGTCGAGCAGCAGCAGGTTGCCGCCCTGCTTGAGAGTGAGCGCGAGGTTGAGCCGGTTGCGCTCGCCACCGGACAACACGCCCGCGGGCTTCTGCTGGTCCGGCCCTTTGAAGCCGAACTGCGACACATACGCCCGCGACGGGATCTCGACGTGACCGACCTTGATGTAGTCCAGGCCATCGGAGACGATCTCCCACAACGTCTTCGCCGGGTCAAGGCCCGAGCGCGCCTGGTCGACATAGGAGATCTTCACGGTGTCCCCCACCTTGACTTCACCCGCATCCGGCGCTTCCAGCCCGACGATGGTCTTGAACAACGTCGTCTTGCCCACTCCGTTGGGACCGATGACTCCAACAATGCCGTTGCGCGGCAACGTGAACGACAAGTTGTCGATGAGCACTCGGTCGCCGAAGCCCTTGCGTAGTTTGCGGACTTCGATCACCTGCGACCCGAGACGCGGCCCGGGCGGGATGGCGATTTCGTCGAAGTCGAGCTTGCGGGTGCGATCAGCTTCGGCAGCCATCTCCTCATAGCGAGCCAGCCGAGCCTTGCTCTTGGCTTGCCGGCCCTTGGCGTTCGAGCGGACCCACTCCAGCTCGTCCCTGAGACGTTTGGCGAGCTTGACGTCCTTCTTGCCCTGGATCTGCAGTCGCTCGGACTTCTTCTCCAGATAGGTCGTGTAGTTGCCCTCGTAGGGGTAGAGGCGCCCACGGTCGACCTCGGCGATCCACTGTGCGACGTTGTCGAGGAAGTACCGATCGTGGGTGACCGCCAACACCGCTCCGGGATATTGCGCCAGATGCTGTTCTAGCCACTGGACCGACTCTGCGTCAAGGTGGTTGGTTGGCTCGTCGAGCAGCAGCAGGTCCGGCTTCTGCAGCAGCAGCTTGCACAGGGCGACGCGTCTGCGCTCACCGCCGGACAGCAACGTCACGTCGGCGTCCGGTGGCGGGCAGCGCAGCGCATCCATCGCCTGCTCGAGTTGAGAGTCGAGGTCCCACGCATTGGCGTGGTCGATCTCTTCTTGAAGCTTGCCCATCTCGTCCAAGAGTGCGTCGAAGTCCGCGTCGGGCTCGCCCATCTCGGCCGAGATCTGGTTGAACCGGTCCAGCTTGGCCTTGATCTCGCCGGCGCCCTCTTCGACGTTACCCAGGACGGTCTTGGATTCGTTCAGCGGAGGCTCCTGGAGCAGGATCCCGACGGTGTAGCCCGGTGAGAGGCGGGCCTCGCCGTTGGAGGGCTGGTCCAACCCGGCCATGATCTTGAGGATCGTCGACTTGCCCGCGCCGTTGGGTCCGACGACGCCGATCTTGGCGGTCGGATAGAACGACATGGTCACGTCATCGAGGATGAGCTTGTCGCCCACCGCCTTGCGCGCCTTGGTCATGGTGTAGATGAACTCGGGCATGCGCGGAAGGCTATCCGCCGGGCCACCGGGCAACCCAATCGTCGCCCGCGCGGGCCCGGCCAACCGGGCCCGCGACTGGAGCTCTCAGCTCGCCTTGGCAATGATGTAGGGATCGGTCTGCGGATCGCCGGCGCCCTGGGGAAGCCACCCGTCCGGCAGACGCTCGCCCTGCCAGGCCACCTCGTCGGACTCCTGGGCCGCATCGGACTCGGCCGCAACGGGTGCACCGGACGACTCCCTCTCGTCCTCGTCGCCGGCAAGCTGCTCGATGGCGCCCTGCACCTCGTCCTCCGCGAGCCTGTCGTTGGGGTCGAACTGCGCACGCTGAGGCTTGCTGAAGTGCGACTGCCCGCGGGACAGGTCGTGCCCGACGTGGTAGGCGTCGATCTCGACCGAAGTCATCGAGTGGCCCTCGGAGGCCGACCAGGTGTTGACCCGCAGCCGCCCGTGGACAACAACTGGCTGTCCCTTGGAGACGCTGGCCACCACATTGGCTGCGAGGGCGTTGAACGCGACGACGGACATGAAGTTGGTCCCGCCGTCGACGAAGCCACCGACCCGGCCGTCGTAGCGCCGGGACGTGGAGGCCACCCGGAAGGTGACGAACGGTTTGCCTGCCTTGGTGCTGCGTAACACCGGGTCGGCCGTCACGTTGCCTGCCACGGTCACGTAGGTCTCGTACATCTGCTCTCCCTGCCTTGTCTCTCGTCAAGCCCGTCGTATGCCGCCCACTCCCGACGGAAGCGGGTGACCACAGGGTGCGCCAGGGAGCCGGCCCGGCGGCATACGCAAGCTGGGGCTTGTGGACGGCGTGACAGCGGCGGGGTGCTTGTGGACAACCGCGGAGCGGCGTCAGACCTCGAGAGCCTTGTCGAGCAACTCGCGGACCCGACGATGGCGGGTGAGGACGGCATCGACGGGTGCGACGATTCGCTCCCTGGCGACCTCGGCGATCGCGTCGCGCAGCCGCCGCCCCACCAGCGCCGCACGTCGGCGCGCGCCGACGCGGGCCAGACCGCGCGACACCCCCGCGGTAAGCAGACCCAGCAGGATCCCGCCCGCCAGCAGCACGAAAGGCCAGGGAAGCACCCCGACTGTCGGAGTCGGCAGCTCGGGCAACTGCAACCAGGAGACAACGGCGATCGCCGTCAGCCACCCGACACCCGCGATGACAGCCAATCCGAACAGCCACTGCAAGGCCCCGACCACCGACCACCACATCGGCCTGCGGACCCGCAACGGGCTATGCACGACCGCCTGGTCAAGGGCGTCGGCAAGCGTCCGGTCCCCGGGAGCCGCAGCGTCGGCCACGGCCTCCGCCCAGCGCACCGGCAATCCGGATCCGGCGCGGTCAGCCACTTGTCGGGTAGCCAGGGACACCGCGGCTCGCGCCGACGGCGACGGCGGCGGGATCGCCGAGCGACCGAGCACTGCGCGCACGTCTGCCTCGCCGATCGATGTCATCGAGACGACCGACTTGCCCAGACGCAGCCGGGACAGCGGGTCGGCCTTGAACGACGACAGCCACCGGGTGAACAGCCACCCACCGACCTGATGAGCCTCGTGGCGATAGTCCTGGACGACCGCCTTCAGCACCACCGGCACACCCGCTGCCCGCGAGAGCGCGTCAACAAGCGCGCCGTCGGCGTCTGCCGCAACCGTTGGCTCGCTGTCGCCGACCCCCGCGCGCAGGTCCCGGGCGACGGCGGTGATGTCTGCCGACAGGCGAGCCCGCGCGGCGCTGGCGCCAGCGACTGCGTTCGCGAGTGCCTGGGTCAGTTCGGTGACGCCCTCCCCAGTGCGCGCCGAGGTGCTCATGACCCGGGTGGTGACAAGCCCATCGTCGGCGAGCAGTCGGCTGAGATCCTCGCGGCATTGCTCCACCGCGTCCGGCGCCAACCGATCGATCTGGTTGAGCACGACGAGAGTGACGGCATCATGGGTGGCCAACACCCGCAGATAGTCCTCGTGGAGCAGGGCGTCGGCGTATTTCTGCGGGTCGGTCACCCAAACGAAGACGTCGACCAACTCCAGGACCCGCCGGGCCTCGATCCGGTGAGAATCCACCCGGGAGTCGAAGTCCGGCAGGTCGAGCAGCACGAGCCCGTCGAGCGAGCCCAACACACCCACGGTCTGGTCGCCCGCACCCTGGTCGCCGCGGTCGGTCGCCTTGGCCGTGACGTGATGTCGCTCGGGCACTGCCAGCCAGTCCAGCAATTCGGTCGCCGGCGCACCCCCCCACACCGCCGCAGCGGGTGTCGATGTTGTCGGGCGCCGGGCCCCGATCCGGGCCACCGGCTCTCCGACGACCGCGTTGAACAGCGACGACTTCCCGCTGCCGGTCGCCCCGGCAAGTGCGACGACCGTGTGGCCTCCGGCGATCGACGTGCGCTCGCGCACCTTGTCGACGAGGTCGGCGGCCGCAGCGACGTGTTTCGGTTCCAACTCCCGAGACCCATCCGCGATCGCCCGAGCCAGCGCCGCGGCCCGGTCGGCGAGCGACTCGGCGGACACACCCGCGAGCGTGGCCGAGCCCATCCGCAAAGGGCTCATCGGGCAGCCTTGACCTTGAGGGCGGAGGCCGACAATCGCCGACCCTGGTCGCGAGGCACCTCGACGTGGGCCATCGCCTCGCGGAAGCGCGCGGCGTCCGCGGCATACAGGTCCTCGACCCGCTCGAGCAGCGCATTGCGAGCCTTCGCCGCGAGCGAGCGCACGGCTTGGTCGCCGAAAATCGCCTCGAGCAGCTTCTGGCCGAGCACCGCGGTGCCGCCGGCGATCCCGGCTTCGGCGCCCGTCACGCCGCCGGTATACGCGAAAGTCACCAACATGAGCACGACGCCCACACCATTCACCCCGTATGCCGCGACCTTGGCCGTTGTGCGCCGATCCTGTCCCTCGGAGCGCACCAGGTCCAGGACGTCGTCCTGCCAATCGCGGACCAGCCGCTCGACACCCTCGGACAACTGAGGGGACACCGTCCCCAGGCCCGGGGTGGCATCGAGCAGAAGCTGGCCACCCGGCATACCCCGCCAGGAGCGTGCGACCTTCGCGGCGGCCGCTTGGGCCTCCGCGGTGACGAGCGCCGCAACCCCGGAGTGCAATGCCTCGCCCAGTTCCTGCGCGGGCGCTGGTTTGCCTTTGACGGCCGAGACGATCTGGTCGCGCCATCGCGACACGGTGGACTCGACCTGCTTGAAGAACTCCCCGGCGCCGACGAACTCCTGCCAGCGTGAGAGCACTTCGCCGCGCAACAATGTGCCGTCCACCATCCCCGACCGCACCCCGTCGGCCGCTTCCGCGTATGCCGCGTCAGCAACCCTCCCGAGGGCGTTGGTGGCCGCGTGCTGTTCGCCGGTGGCCTCGGCGAGTGCTGCGATCCGGCCGTCGATCGAGTCGAGAGCGCCGCTGAGGGTGTGGCGCACGACGATGGCCCGGGCCTTGGCGTCTCGGGCCAGAGCCACCAGCCAGCCCTGCAGTCGACCGATCTCGTCGGGACCGAGCAGCCCCTGCGGACCGAGCGGCACCTCCGCGATGGTGAAGACAGGAGCCAGCATCAAACCCTGTTCCTTGAGCATCGAGCCCAAGTGGTCCTGGACCTCGCCGACAGCCTCGCGGGGGACTCGGTCCAGGATCACCGCGACGGACGTGCCGCGGTCGGAGGCCTGCCGCAGGAGCGTCCACGGCACGGCATCGGCGTAGCGGGCGGCCGTGGTGACGAACAGCCAGAGATCTGCCGCTCCGAGAAGTTGCACGGCCAGAGCCCGATTGGTCATGACCACCGAGTCGATGTCGGGAGCATCGAGCAAGGCCAGCCCCGCCGGCAAGGCATCCACGGCCACGAGTCGAACGGCGGACGGGTCCTCGACGTTGTCGGCCCCGCGCACCCGCGCCAAGCCCGGCAATACCCGATCGCCGACGAACCACCGCTCGTCGGACGGGTGATGGACGAGGACAGGCGAACGGGTTGTCGGGCGAAGCACCCCCGACTTGCTCACGACGGCACCGACAAGTGAGTTGACGAGTGTGGACTTCCCCGCGCCGGTCGAGCCGCCGACGACAGCCAACAAGGGGGCGTCGAGCGAGCGCAGACGGGGCAGGACATAGTCGTCGAGCTGCAGAAGAAGCTCGATCCGGGCCTTGTTCGCGGCAGCCGCCTCAGGCAAAGCCAGTGGCAAGCGAGTGGCGGCCACCTCATCGCGCAGCAATTCGACGGCGCCGAGCAGGGCGGACAGCTCCCCGGCGGGGGCGCTGGCTCCGGTCACATCGGCATCCTTCCAAGTCCGTCAGGCCGACTCAACCTGAACCACCCCGACACGCCCAACCCCTTCGCCGATCCGGTGGCGCTTCGCGCCCCCGTCGCGGCTCTCACTGACGTTCGAGCCCCTGTTTACTTCTGCCGGTGGCCGCCCCCTCGGGGCCCGCATTCGACCCCTGTTTACTTCTGCCGGTGGCGCTTCGCGCCCCCGGCGGGGCTCTCACTGACATCGAGCCCCTGTTTACTTCTGCCGGTGGCGCTTCGCGCCCCCGTCGGGGCTCTCACTGACATTCGAGCCCCTGTTTACTTCTGCCGGTGGCGCTTCGCGCCCCCGGCAGGACTCGAACCTGCAACCTGCGGATTAGAAGGCCGCTGCACTATCCGTTGTGCTACGGGGGCAAACTGGCGCCCGGATTGCGGACGGCTAGCGACTTAGTCTAGGGCGCGGCGGCGGCGACGTCAGCGCGAGCCGGTGGCCGGTGAGCGCGTCGAGCAACGCCCGCTCGTGCTCGTGCGCAGCCACCTCCGCTGCGCCACGCACCACCCGCGCCCGCAGCAACGCCAGGTCGCTCGCGACGTCCTGGAAGGATCGCATCGACCGCGCCGCCGGGGCACCGCCCTGTGCCTTCGCCCAGGCCCGCGCCGCCCGGCGCTGGGACAGGGAGGCAAGCATGGAGACCTCCGGGTGGGTGAGCCAGCCGGCGTCGGCATACTGGCTCAGATATCGGCGCACCGCCCCGGATTCGCGCGCCCGGAGCACGAGCAGCATGATCAAGAACGCCGCGAAGACAGGCATCTGGAACGCGAGATAGACCCCCCAATACGTGCCGGTCGAGGCAGACAGATTCCAGACGGCGTGCAGCAGAATGGCGCACGCGTAGCCGGCCAGCCCGAACCCCACCCTGGCCAAAGGAGTGGGCGCCACCGAGACCGCGAGCCCGAGCCCCACGCCGATACACGCGGTGAACAGCGGGTGGGCGAACGGCCCGAGCAAGCACCGCACGATGAACACCTCGGTCAACCCCCGCGAACCGGCCTCCTCGTAGGCCATTCCCAGATAGAGGATGTTCTCGCTGAAAGCGAACCCCGCCCCCGCCAGACCGGCATACACGATGCCGTCGATCACCCCGTCGAACTCGCGGCGACGCACGAGCAGGATCGCCAGCACGGCCAGTCCCTTGAGTCCCTCCTCGACAGGGGGTGCGCTGAGAACCGCGCTCCAGGCGTCGGCGTTCTCGGTCTTGGCCGACAGCAGCAACAGGTGGAAGCCGGTGTTGAGCACCACTGCGCCGACGGGGGCGCACAAGGCTCCCCAGAGGAAGGCGAAGAGGAGATAGCGGGTCGGTTCGGCCTCCAGGCGATCGAGCCAAAGGAACAGGGGTACGACGACCAGCAGCGGCAACGCCGCGAAGAGGGCTACCAGCAGGGCGGTCTGCGCGCCCACAGAGACGCCGAGGAAGAGAGCAAGGACGACCAGAGAGGCTAGGAAGAGCGTGACGACCCCGCCATACAGCAGGGCACGTCGAAGGCCGGGCCGGTGGGTCGGGTTGGCGACCGGACCCCGCGGGGGGCCGAGTGCCCCCGGAGCGGTCTGCACCCACGGATTCGGGTATGCCGGGCGGTTGACGTCCCCTGTCGACATGGCCGCCAGGGTAGCTGAGCCTGTCATCGGCGCGGTTCCGCGCCCCATACCCTGAGGGGGTGAGCGTGCCAACCACCCCGACCACCCCGACGGCCCCGACTACTGTCAGGGCGCCAGGCGTACCCGGCGAGCGGGCGCTCGCCGACCGGATCGTCTGGATCGACTGTGAGATGACCGGGCTGTCCCTGAAGAGCGACGCCCTGGTCGAGGTTGCGGCGCTGGTCACCGACTACGAGCTCACCATCCTCGGTGAGGGTGTGGACGTCGTCATCACTCCCCCGGCCGAAGCGCTGGCCCAGATGGACCCCTTCGTCGTCGACATGCACTCGGTCTCCGGGCTGCTGGCCGAACTCGACGGGGGAACCAGCCTGCGCGAAGCCGAGGAACGGGTGCTCGCCTATATCCGCCAGTGGGTGCCCGAACCACGCAAGGCCGTGCTCGCCGGCAACACGGTCGGCACCGACCGCGTCTTCCTGGCCCGCGACATGCCCGAACTCGAGGCCTGGCTGCACTATCGAGTCATCGACGTGTCCTCCATCAAGGAGCTGTCCCGCCGCTGGTATCCCCGGGCGTATCACAACTCCCCCGCCAAGTCCGGAGGACACCGGGCCCTCGCCGATATCCGCGAGTCGATCGCCGAGCTGCGCTATTACCGCGCCGCGATCTTCGTTCCGCCGCCCGGGCCGGACACGGCGACCGTCCGGGCGCTCAGTGAAGCCCACGTCGTCGATCATGGGGCGGTCATCGGCACCTCCACAGACCCGGTACGATAGGCGGCTGTGCGCGGCCTCGGCCGCGTCATGGTGGGTGTAGCTCAGCTGGTAGAGCACCGGGTTGTGGTCCCGGGTGCCGCGGGTTCAAGTCCCGTCACTCACCCCAGTGGGAAACCCGTTCTGACTAGGTCAAAAAGTCAGGGCGGGTTTCTTCATGCTTGCGTCGTTCCTGGCGTCTTCGACGGGACCCCTGCGCCCACCCAAACTAGAACGAAGTGCTAGAATGTTCGTTGTGACGTCGATCACGCTTACCGAGCTGAACCAGAACCCCTCCCGGGCGACGCGACTCGCGGACCACGGTGAGGTTATCGTGATGCGCCGCGGCCACGCCGCATACCGCATCACCAAGATCGAGAGTTCCGGCGATCCGCTCGACGAACTGGTGGCCACCGGGCTCGCCCGACCTTCCCGCAGTACCGCTCCCCGGTCGGCTCGCCGCTTCCCCACCATCGCCACCGGCATCGACCTTGGTGCTGCGCTCGACGCCGAACGGGCCAAGTTCGATGGCCTCATCTGAGCGCACCTGGTTCGTCGACTCGTCGGTGCTGCTGCGAGCGATCGCGGACAAGTCCGCTGCGGCCCGGGAGTGGTTCGAATCCGCGTATGCCGCTGGTGACAGGTTCGTCGGCTCACGCATGCTCGAACTGGAGGTGCTGCGGGTCGTCAAGAACGCCGGGCTGGCCACCGACGTGGCCAACGAGTACCTGGACGAATTCGCCCTGATCGCCATCGGGGACGACCTGATCGACGAAGCCATCGCGCTCGATACCGTCCTCGGCGGGGCCGACTCGGTTCACATCGCGTCGGCGCTGCGGCTCGGCGCGGAGAGGGTCACGATCGTCACCCATGACGCCCAAATGGCCAGGGCCGCCGCTAGCCTCGGATTCGAGGTGATCGACCCCGTCACCGACGACCCCGGCCGGGCGGCTGTGGTTTAGCAGCCGCCCGTCCCGGCGGCATGGCGCCGCAGCTGGCCACCCGCTGGTCGGCGAACTCTTCGACGGTAGGTTGGGATTTGGCAACTGGCCGAGCAGGAAGGCGGCGGACCGTGACCTCGCGGCTAACCGGAGCGCTCGTGCCGCTCGCGTCTGCCGTGCTCGCCCTCGCGCCTCTCCCCGCGGCGGCACACCCCCTGCAGGCCACGTATGCCGTCGCGCCGGTCCCCGCGCACAGCGAGCTCTCGGCGGTCGTCCCCGCTGACGGATCCGTCCTGGACCGGGGGCCGCGGCAGATCTCGCTCACGTTCAATGAGGACATCAACCCGAGATTCGCGCAGCTTGCGCTGACCCGCTCGGGCGTCATCGTGACTCTCGGGTCCCCCACGGTGACGGGCAAGACGTTGGCGGCGACCCTCGCCGATCCCGGGCCGGGCTCCTATCGGATCGCATTTCGGGTCGTCAGCGCCGACGGGCACCCCATCTCCGGCGAGACAAAGTTCAGCGTGACCGGCACTGCGAGCGGCACGGCGAGCGTGCCAGCGCCGTCTGCGCCCACGGCGTCGACTTCGGTCGCGCCGTCGGCTCCCTCGGCGTCGAATCCGGTCGCGCCCTCGGCGCCCTCGATGACCGCCCCATCGGTCACTTCAGCCCAGGAAGCCGGCACCCCGAGCGGTTCGAGCGAAGGGATCCTCTGGATCGGCCTCGGCGGCGGGCTGCTGGCGGTCGCCCTCGGCTTGGGGATCTGGGCGCGTCGCAACCGCGGGAAGGCTCCTCAGGCCGGCAACTGAGTGGAGCCGAGCAGCCGATTTCCTGCCGATGCCGGCCACCCTGTAGAGTTTCCGCTCGGCTAGCGCCGCTAGCTCAATGGCAGAGCAAGTGACTCTTAATCACTGGGTTCGGGGTTCGAATCCCTGGCGGCGCACCAACTTTGCAGGTCAAGAGCCCGGCCGGTTGGGCCGGGCTCTACTGCTGTCGTCTAGGAAATCCTCCACTCATGAGTCGGGCGCGTCCGCGGTGGAGGGCGCATCGACCAGATGGCTTGAGCGCGTCACAGCCCGACGGCGAAGGTGCGCCGCTCCGTGGGCGTCAGGCTCACTTTCTCAGTGGTCGGCAGTGGCCGACGGATCCGCCGACTGGGCCGGTTCGGCTCGCTGCGCCGACAGATCTCGCCACCGCGGCGGGCGCCGAGCGGGCGCCTAGAGAACCCCGTGGACGCCGGGTGGGTAGGGCCCGCCATCACAAAGCTACCTGTCCCGTGGTTCCCACCTCTTTCCGGCCCCAACCACTGGGGCAGATTGAGGTTGTGGAACGATTCGGTCATGTCAGGATCGATTCACGCCCACGTCGTTGAGGGAACGCATCTCAGGGTCGAGGTGGTATCCGATCAGGGCGCGACCCTCACGCTGGCCGGAAACATCACCGACCTCGAGCCCACTGTCGAAAGCGACGGGGTCCTAAAGGAAAACCCCGCACTGCTGAGTAACGCGTGGGCCTTCGCCAAGACGTGGCATGAGGCGCGCACCACATCCTTTGCGGCTGCCTTGGAGGTGGCTGACCCGAAGGGGCAAAATACTGCGTTGAAGCAGGCGGAGGAGCGGAAGAAGGCGGCCGAGAAACGCTCAAACGCCTACGCGAAGGTCGCGCAATGGATTGCTGACGTCGCCGACGACCTTTCACCCTATGAGCCGAAGCACGGTTGGTGTTCGTCGTGCTTCGCCAAGACCGAGCACCTCAAGTCGAACCGGCCGGCGGGGCAACTGCCTGTGTACGTGTGCCAAGGATGCGGGTCGCCGACGCTTCCGTGTGTGGCCCCTGGCTGCGACAACATGGCCGTGCGGGAGCGCGGTGCGATACGCGTCCCGCAATACTGCGCCGAACACCGCCACGAGATTCCGGGCTTCGAGAAGGCCCAGGGGAGCTTCGGTGAGCTTCACGACTACGAGGACTTCCTGCAGTACGAGCGGCCTGACTTGAGCACTGCATCCAAACGTGTCGCATTGGGCGGTGTGGGCCTGGTCGTCGCGGCACCGCTAGCGCTCATCGCCGCCCCCGCGATCGGCGGGGCAATCGGCTCCCTCGGAGTCTTTGGCGGCCTGTCTGGAGCCGCCGCAACCTCGCACGGCCTCGCCCTGCTCGGTGGTGGCAGCCTCGCCGTCGGCGGACTGGGTATCGCCGGGGGTACTGCCGTTGTCACGGCCGTCGGTGCTGCTGTGGGAGGAACGCTCGGCGCTTCCGTGTCTAACGCCTACCTTCGGGAGGACAGGTCCTTCCGCATCGAGTTGCTGCGCCCCGGCAAGGGGGGCGTGCCTGTCCTGGTGGCCAACGGCTTCCTGACCGAGGGCGATAATGAGAAATGGGGCGGCTGGCGGCCCATCGTGAATGCGCGGTACCCGGACTCGCCCGTGTACCGCGTGCGATGGGGCGCCAAGGAACTGAAGGATTTTGGCGTACTAACCGGTCAACTGCTGGGGACGGCGACCGGCGTCAGCGCCATCCAGGGAGCAGCCGCGCACGCCACCAAGGTTGGAGCAAAATTCTTCGGCCATTTCGTCGGGCCAACACTGTTTGTCGCCGACGTCGCCAAGAACCCTTGGCATGTCGCCAAAAGCCGTGCTGACAAGACCGGTGTCATCGTCGGCGACCTCCTCGCCCGCACGGAGGCCGAGTCCTATGTGCTCATCGGCCACAGCCTCGGTGCCCGCGTCATGGCCGTCGCGGCCGAGGCTCTCGGCACAAAGCCGGGCGGACCGCGGATCCAAAGCGCGCACCTTCTTGGCGCAGCCGTCGGGGCCAAGAGCAATTGGGACGCGCTGACCGCCGCAGTTGACGAATCTGTCTACGGATATCACTCGAGGAAAGACAAGGTCCTGAAGCTCGTCTACGCGGCCGCACAGGCTGGACAGGCCGCCGCCGGGCTTGCAGGCTTCGCTCCGCCGTCGAGCAAACTTGTGAACGTAGACGTCACGGACCGCGTAAAGACTCACTTCGAGTATCAACAGAACGTCCAACTCTTGTGAAGCGCGACCAAGTCCGGCCGCGGAACCATCCCTAGCGGCGCACCACGTGGCACGACCCGTAAAGGGCGGTTCCTGCGGGAGCCGCCCTCGCGGCATACCGGGTCGTTGAGTGACTCCACGGTCTGCGGGAGCCGCCCTCGCGGCATACCGGGTCGTTGAGTGACTCCACGGTCTGCCGCAGCCGCCCTCGCGGCATACCGGGTCGTTCCGTGACGCCACGGTCTGCCGCAGCCGCCTGAGACCCCCAGCCCCGCCCCCTCGCGCTGTTGCGGCGGCGCTCAGCTGTTGCGGCGGCGCTCAGCTGTTGCGGCGGCGAAGCAGGCCCAGACCGATGGCCAACGCCGCGACCACGCCTAACACGGACGCAATCCGCTCGGTGCGCAGCGAGCCGTCCTCGGCCCTCGTCGCGGCCCGGAACGACGCCCGGATGGACTCGGACTGGCGCAGCGCGATCTGCTTGGGCTGGGCTCGGAACGCGAGCTCATCGATCGTGCCGGCGAGGCGAGCACGCACGGCCTCGATCTCGGCCTCGAGTTGCGCGGCCGACTGTCCTTCGCTCATGACGGGCTCCCTTTCGTCGTCGGGCTCAGCCTATCGAGCGGCTGATCACAGACCGAGGTCCTGGCGCAGCTTGGCGACGTGGCCAGTCGCCTTCACGTTGTAGCGCGCGTCAGCGATCGTCCCGTCCTCGGCGACGACGAACGTCGAACGGATCACCCCGACGACTGTCTTGCCATAGAGCTTCTTCTCCCCGAACGCCCCGTATGCCGTGAGCGTCGCCCTGTCGGGGTCAGACAGCAGGGAAATCGTCAGCCCCTCCTTAGCCCGGAACTTCGCCAATTTGGCCGGCGGGTCTGGAGAGATGCCGACGACGTCGACGCCCTGGGCGGCGAGCGAATCGAGCGAGTCGGAGAAGTCGCACGCCTGGGTCGTGCAGCCTGGGGTCAGCGCCGCCGGATAGAAGTAGACGATGACCCTGCGCCCGGCGAAGTCCGACAGCGACACCTCGGCACCGGTGTCATCGCTGAGGGTGAAGGCGGGCGCTGTGTCTCCGGGCTGCAGTCGGGCACTCACGGACGGCTCCTTCGCGATGGCTATTGCGACCCATTCGCAATAAGATGCCGGAGTCGGCGCGCACACCGGCTCCCGGAGCATCCGGGCACACGCTACCCCGGCGAGAGGCGGCAGCATGCATGTCCCCGACGGATTCCTCGACGCAACGACCTCGGTGGCCACCGCGGTTGTCGCGGCGGGAGCGATCGCTGCGTCCCTGCGTGGCAGCCGGCGTGAACTCGATGACCGCAGCGCTCCGTTGGCGGGCTTGGTCGCGACCTTCATCTTCGCCGCCCAGATGGTGAACTTCCCCGTTGCCGCCGGCACGTCGGGCCACCTGCTGGGCGGTGCCCTCGCCGCCGTGCTCGTCGGACCGTGGACCGCGACCCTGTGCCTCACTGTCGTGCTCGGGGTGCAGGCGCTGCTCTTCGCCGACGGCGGCCTCACCGCCCTGGGCACCAACATCACCCTCATGGGCGTGGTCGGGGTGTGGGTCGGCTATGCCGTTGTCCGCCTTTCGCTCTCGGTGATGCCGCGCCGGCTGAGCTCGGTCCCGGTCGCTGCCGGGCTGGGTGGTCTGCTGTCCGTCGTCGCGGCGGCGCTCACCTTCACTGGACTCTTCGCCGTCGGGGGGACGGTGCCGGTCCAGGTCGACACTCTTCTCACCGGGATGGTCTCTGTGCACACCCTCATCGGCCTCGGTGAGGCGGTCCTCACGGCCCTCGTCGTGGGCACGGTCGTCGGGGTTCGCCCCGACCTCGTCCATGTTGCCCGGTCCCTGCGCTCGCCTGAGCGACTGCCCACCCGACCGGGGGTGCACTCGTGACCGGCACCGGCGGGGAAGCCAGCTCGGTCACCACAGTCGGCTCGCCCCGACGAGGTTGGCCCCTGGTGGTCGCGGCGATCGCCGTCATCCTGCTCGTCGCCGGCGTGATCGCCCGTTTCGCGTCCAGCGAGCCCGACGGTCTCGAGCGGGTGACCGAGGACACCGGCGTCTCCGCCGCCGCGCTTGAGCGGACCGGGTTGCTCACCTACGAGGGTGGCGCCTTGATCGGTCTGGCCATCGTCCTGCTCGTGTCGCTCGTGCTCACCCGACTGGTCCGTCGTGGGCGCTGAGCACGGCCACACCCTGCACTATCACGCACATTCCCTGGTGCACCGCTTGCCGGCTCACCTCAAGATCGCCTCCGCTCTGGGCTTCGTGCTCCTGGTCGTCGCCACCCCGCGCGGGGCCACCTGGCCGTATGCCGTCCACCTCCTCGCGCTGCTCGTCGCCATGCGAGCGGCGCGGGTGCCCGCGGCATACCTGCTCAAACGGGCCGTCGTGGAGGTGCCCTTCGTCGCCTTCGCCCTAGCCATGCCGTTCATCGCCACCGGACCCCGAGTCGACGTCCTAGGCCTGAGCGTGTCCGAGCCGGGGCTGGTCGCCGCGGGAGCCCTGCTGGCCAAGGGCACCCTGGGCGTGCTCACCGCGCTGCTGCTCGCGGCGACGACCGAACCGGCGGACCTGCTCGTGGGCCTGGCGCGCCTGCGGGTCCCCGCGCGGCTCGTGGAGATCATGGGGTTCATGGTCCGTTACGTCGACGTCGTGGCCGCCGAATGGCGCCGGATGTCGGTGGCACGGACCTCGCGTCTGTTCGACGCGCGGTCACCCCGGCATTGGCCGGTCCTTGCCCGGTCGCTCGGCGTCTTGTTCGTGCGGTCCTACGAACGGGGTGAGCGAGTGCACCTGGCGATGCTCTCCCGCGGGTATACCGGGTCGCTGCCCACGCTCGCAGCGCCCGCCGCGATTGGGCCGGCGCAGGTGCTGGCCGGCGCGGCGCTGCCAACCGTCGCTGCCCTCGCGTTGGCCGGTCAGGCGGTGCTCGGGTGAGCACCCCCGTCCTCGACGTCCGTGGGCTCACCTACGCCTATCCCGACGGCACCCAAGCACTGTGGGGGGTCGACCTACACGTCCACCGGGGCGAGCGGGTCGCCCTGCTCGGGCCCAACGGGGCCGGGAAGACGACCTTCGTGCTGCACCTCAACGGCGTGCTCGGGCCGTCATCGGCTCAGGGTGAGGGACGCATCGAGATCTCCGGTATGCCGGTCCGCCGGGACACGCTCGCGGAGATCCGACGCCGGGTCGGCATCGTCTTCCAGGATCCCGACGACCAGCTCTTCATGCCCACGGTCCGCGACGACGTGGCCTTCGGGCCCGCCAATCTCGGCCTGCGCGGGGCGCAGCTGGACGAGCGCGTCGGTGAGGCGCTCGAGCGAGTCGGGATGACGGCATACGCGAGCCGTCCTCCCCACCACCTTTCCTTCGGGCAGCGCCGCCGGGTGGCCGTGGCGACGGTGCTCGCGATGCGGCCGGAGATCCTCGTGCTCGACGAGCCGTCGTCCAACCTCGATCCGGCCTCGCGGCGCGAGCTTGCCGAGATCGTCGCCGAGCTCGACGTCACCGTCCTCATGGTGACTCACGACCTGCCCTACGCCCTGCAGCTGTGCGAGCGGTCGGTGATCCTCTCCGGCGGCGTCATCGTCGCCGACGGGCCGACGCGAGCGGTGCTCGCCGATGGCGAGCTGATGGCCGCGCACCGGTTGGAGCTGCCCTTCGGTTTCGACCCGGCCCGCCGACACTAGGGCGGCAACGTCCCGACCCGCCTCCCCCGCCTCCCGCCCCTGTTCGGAGGTTGTGTCCCTGATCGGAGGCTGGAGGCCTCCGATCAGGGACGTAACCTCCGAATAGCAGGTGGGCAGGGGTGATGGACGGGATCGCACAGCGCCTGGGTCGCACGGTGCGCACGGCGGGACTCGAACCCGCACACCCGAAGGCACCAGAACCTAAATCTGGCGCGTCTGCCAATTCCGCCACGTGCGCGCGGCGACCACTCTAGAGCCCACCACGGGAGGGCAAGACATGCCCAGACCTGCCCAAGCTGCTAGACCTGCAAAAGCTGGCTAGACCTGCCCAAGCTGGCAAGACCTGCCAAGCCGGCCAGAGCTTGCTAGGCCACTCGCACCGTCACTGCGTGATGCCCGGTGGCGCCGTCCGGGTCGGAGCGGGCGACCTGCTCGGTCTGCCACTGCCCGTCACCGTCCTGGGCGCGGACGGTCAGTACGTGCGAGCCGGCCGTCGCCGGCCAATCGAAGACCCACTGCCGCCACGAATCGACCGTCGGCTCGCTCGCCAGCCGCGCATCGGCCCACGGCCCGTCGTCCACCCGCACCTGCACCGCCCGTATGCCGCGGTGCATCGCCCAGGCCACTCCCGCCACCGCTACGGTCCCAGGACTCACTTGCACCCCCGAGCGTGGCACGTCGATGCGCGAGGCGGTCTTGACCGGGCCCAGCGCCGACCACCCCCGAGGCGTCCAGTAGCCCATGTCGACGGCGAACCGGGTGACCTTGAGCTCGGTGACCCATTTCGTCGCCGAGACATAGCCGTAGAGGCCCGGCACGACCAGGCGCACCGGGAAGCCGTGTTCGAACGGCAGCGGTTCGCCGTTCATGGCGATCGCGAGCAGGGCGTCGCGATCGTCGGTGAGCACCGGGAGCGGGGTGCCCGCCGTCCACCCGTCGGCGCTGCGCGAGAGAACCATGTCGGCTCCCGGACGCGGCCCGGCCTGAGCCAACAGCTCGCGCACCGGCCAGCCGGTCCACAGGGCGTTGCCGACGAGATTCCCCCCGACCTCGTTGGACACACACGCCAGGGTGACGTGCCTCGACACCAGGGGCTGCGCCAGCAGTTGGGCCCAGGTCAGGGTGACCTCGCGCTCGACCTCTCCCCAGACCCGCAGCGACCAGGCTTGGGCACTCAGCCGCGGGACAACGAGCGCCGTGTCGATCCGATAGAACTCGCCGTTCGGGACCACCCACGGGGTCACTCCGGGCAGGGACAGGTCCGCGCCGACGGAAGCCGGCACGGGAAGGCCGGTGGGCACGCTGGCACTCGCCCGTGACACCACGGCGTCGGCCGCGCCGAGAGTGCCCCGACCGCGTACGAGCAAGAGCGACACGAGCGCGACGGTGCCGCCTGCAAAGCCGAGGGTCACGCGTCGGGTCGGGCCCTGCGCTGCGGTCCGGGTCCTGACCGACGACAGCGTCCAGGCCGCCACGGCGAGACCGACGACGGTGGGAAACAGGTCAGTGCCGGCCGCTCCAGGGCGGGTGGCGAGGGCCAACAGGGCCAGCAGGCCAATAGCGCCAAGACCGGCAACCGCCGCCGTATGCCGCCGCCTCGCCAGCAGCCCGATGGCAGCGAAGGCGAGCAACAGGACGATGGCCATGCCGACGAAGAGCACCGCCTTGTCACCGGTGCCGAAGCTTGCGACGGCCCACTCCTTGAGCCACGACGGGGTGAGGTCGACGAACGCGCCGCCGACGGCCAGGACCGGGGAGCGGCCCGCGGACCCCGAGCCCGGCCAACCGAAGACGGTGAGGACCAGATCGAGCAGCTCAGCCACCAGCAGCCCCACGACACCGGCCAGCAGGCCGGCGACGGCATACCCGGTGGTGCCGTCTGCCCACCCGCCCGGGCCGAAGGGCTCTCCCGCAGGATCGTCGTCGACGTCCCAGGCGGGCCGGCCAGCAGGATCAGCGGGCGTGCTCATGGCTCCAGCACCTCGCGCAGGTGCGCGGCCAGGGCACGAAAGGCCTTGCCGCGGTGCGAGATCGCGTTCTTCTCGGCGGGGCTGAGTTCCGCCGAGGTCCGGGTGTCGCCGTCGACGAGCAGAATCGGGTCGTAGCCGAAGCCGTTGTTTCCCCGCGCAGCCCGGGTCAGGGTGCCCCGCATGACGCCCTCCTCGACTCGGCACGTGCCGTCGGGGAGGGCGAGCGCGGCCGCGCACACGAACCCCGCCCCCCGGTGCTCGTCGCGCACATCGGCGACTTGAGCGAGCAGCAGTTCGAGGTTGGCCCGGTCCTCGCCATGCCGACCGGACCAGCGGGCGCTGAAGATCCCCGGCGCTCCCCCGAGGATGTCGACCGCGAGACCCGAGTCATCGGCCAGGGCCGGCAGCCCCGTCGCCGCCGCGACGGCCCGGGCCTTGAGCAGCGCGTTGTCCGCGAAGCTTGCCCCGTCTTCGATGACGTCGGCGACCTCAGGGAAGGCTGAGAGCCCGGCGATCTCGAGGTCGAGTTCGGCGAGGATGTCGGCGAGGATGTCGCGAAGCTCGCCGACCTTGTGCTCGTTGCGGGTCGCGAGCACGACCTGCCCGGTCACGACCGCGGCCTCGGCTCGTCGGCCAGAGCCCTCTGTTGAAGAACGGTGAGGTCCGCGCACCCTTTGACGGCAAGGTCGAGCAGCCGCCCAAGCAGTTCTCGGTCGAACGGCTCGCCCTCGGCCGTTCCCTGCACCTCGACAAAACGCCCGTCGCCGGTCATCACGACATTCATGTCGGTCTCGGCGGTCGAGTCCTCCGGGTAGTCGAGGTCGAGCACCGGCTCGCCGCCGACCACTCCGACGGATACCGCCGCGATCGAGCCGGTGAGCGGCTTGGCGTCGGGCTTGATGAGCCCGCGGGCGCGGGCGTCGGTCACCGCATCGGCCAGGGCCACCCAGGCGCCGGTGATCGCGGCGGTGCGGGTTCCGCCATCGGCCTGGAGCACGTCGCAGTCGAGCACCACGGTGTTCTCTCCCAACGCGCTCGTGTCGATGACGGCCCGCAGTGACCGCCCGACCAGTCGTGAGATCTCATGGGTGCGCCCGCCGATCCTGCCGCGGACCGATTCACGGTCCGACCGGGTGTTCGTGGAGCGCGGCAGCATCGCATATTCCGCCGTCACCCAACCACTTCCCCGCCCCTTGAGCCAGCGGGGTACGCCTTCGGTGAACGACGCTGCACACAGCACGCGGGTGCGCCCGAACTCGACCAGGACCGACCCTTCGGCGTGGTCGAGCCAGTTGCGCGTGATGCGCACCTGGCGGGTTTGGTCGGGAGCGCGGCCATCGTGTCTCGTCACGGCGACAGACTACGTCGGGATGCCGCCCGCCCCCAGGGCAGCGTTCTTACGGTCTGGAGACGTCCCCGCTAGATGTCGATGACGAGGCCCTGCCGGGCCAGCTCGACGTCACCTGGCCAGAGTGCGGCAGCCTGCGCGCGGCATACCTCCGGGTCGTTCCAGACCGGCATATGGGTGAGCATGAGCCGCCGCACTCCCCCGGCGGCCAGGGCGGCAGCGGCCACGCGCGAGCCGGTCATGTGGATGTCGCGCAGAGCGTCGCGGCCGTCCACGAACGCGGTGTCGGCTAGGACGAGGTCGGCGCCGTGCATGAGCGGGCTGAGCGCCGGGCAGGTATCGGTGTCACCGGTGAGGGCGAGGGTCTTGCCGTCGGCCTCGATGCGATAGCCGTAGGCCTCGACCGGGTGGTTGACCCGCCAGGCCCGGATCCGGAACGGCCCGATCGTGACCTCGGCGCCGTCGGTGATCGGTGCGAACTCGAACTCCTCGACCGGCTTGAACGGATGGCCGTAATAGGCCAGCGCGACCCGCTGGGGCGTGTCCGAAGGGCCCCACACGGGGATGCTGCGCGTACGACCCTCGGGCTGGTAGCGCTGCATGACGTAGAGCCCGCACAGGTCCAGGAAGTGGTCGGGGTGCAGGTGGCTCAGCACAACGGCATCGAGGGTCCGAGGGTCGACATGGCGTTGCAGCATCCCCAGCGCACCGTTGCCGAGATCCAGCACGATGCTCCACTGCCGTCCTTCGTATGCCGCCTGCACGAGATAGCAGGAGGCCGGCGACTGGGGGCCCGGGAACGAGCCCGAGCAGCCGACGATGGTGAGCCTCATCCTGGAGCGACCTCCTCCCGGTGGGCTTCGATGGCTGCCTCGGGTCCGAGGAATCGGCGGGCCAGGCGGGTGAAGGTGAGCGGATCGCCGGTCGTCACGAACTCGTGCCGCGGAGCGGGCAGGCCGTCGGGGCGCAGCGCGGCGGTGTCGGCGAGCACCCGATAGACGTCTTTGGCGGTCTCCTCGGCCGAAGAGACAAGGGTGACGAGGTCGCCCATGACATACGAGATCACCCCGGTGAGCAGCGGATAGTGCGTGCAGCCGAGGATGAGGGTGTCGACCTGCGCGGTCTGCAGCGGGGTGAGGTATTCCCTTGCGACAGCAAGCAGTTCATCCCCACCGGTGACGCCGTCCTCGACGAACTCGACGAACCGTGGGCACGGCTGCGAGGTGACCGCGACGTGCGGGGCGGGGGCGAAGGCGTCCAGATAGGCCCGGCTGTTGTGCGTGCCGCGAGTGGAGATCACCCCGACCCGGTTGGTCCGAGTGGCGGCGGCAGCGCGGCGAACGGCCGGACGGATCACCTCGACCACGGGGACGTCATAGCGCTCTCGGGCATCGTGCAGCATGGCCGCGCTCGCGGTGTTGCACGCGATGACCAGGGCCTTGACGCCACGCTCGACGAGCCGGTCCAGGCATTCGAGCGCGAACTCGCGGACCTCGGCGATCGGTCGCGGGCCGTAGGGCGTGCGGGCGGTGTCGCCGAAGTAGACGATCGACTCGTGTGGCAACTGGTCGAGGACGGCCCGGGCTACGGTGAGTCCACCGTAGCCGGAGTCGAAGATCCCGATCGGTGCGTCCGCCACCGAATCAGGATATGGAGGTATGCCGCCCGCTCCCACTCGAACGCCGGTCACCTCCGTCACATGGCTGTTCACCTCGTAGCCACCGGGGCGTTGCCTGCGCGTAAGGCCCGGGCTAGGCGGACAGTCAGAGGAACAGCCGACGTCCCAGGAGCGCGCCGGCGAGTGATTCCTGCAGCCAGGTCAGGAAGTCGTAAACCGCAACCGCAAACGTCAGCGGATCCTCACTCCGGTCGTCGCTCTTGTGTCCCAGTTCGTCGGCCCGCAGGGAGACTCGGGCCTCCAGCGCGCTCATATCGTCCTCGGTGCGTACGCCCAGCCTTTCGGCCAGCAGCAGCCGGGTGTCGGTCAGCGCGACGAGCAAGGCATCGGCCTGCGGACGATCCAGCGACACGGTGTCGACCTGCTCGGGGATGGCCGCCAGTGCGTCGATCGCGGCAGTCAGTGCCTCGGTCTTGCGCCGTCGCAGGTCCTGTTCGGTGAGCCGCCGGAACTCGGCGGCCACCTGCGGGTCGCCGCTGTGGCCGTCGGGCAGCAACCGGGCCAGGGCCGGGTCGCGGTCGGCGAAGGCTGCGCGGTCGGTGCCGCGCGGCATACCGTCGGGGGCTTCGAGCTCTCGTTCCAGGGAGGCGAAGAGGTCGGCCAGCGGATCGCCGGTCGAGGCGACGTCCGGAGCAAGCAGCGTGCGGGTCTGCTCCATGAGTGCGGCCACGATCGTCCGCTCGCCCACGTCGAGGGTGGCGACGAACCGACCGCCCTTGCGGCGAAAAGCCCGGGCCACTAGTCGTCCTTCTCGAACGTGGCCCAGAGACCGTAGCCCTGCATGGCCATGCAGTCGGTCTCCATCTGCTCACGCGTGCCGTGTGAGACAACGGCTTTGCCCTTGAGGTGGACGTCCATCATGAGTTTCTCGGCCTTGCGTCGCGGGTAGCCGAAGTAGCTCTGGAAGACGTAGGTGACATAGGACATGAGGTTGACCGGGTCGTTCCAGACGAGGGTGATCCACGGAAGCGCGGGTTCTACGAGCGCGTCCGAGATCACCTCGGGTTCCTTCACCGGCGCCGTGGACACGCCCTCCACTTTAGGCTGTCAGGCGTGACGACCAGCACCGCGCTGCTCACCGACCACTACGAGCTGACGATGCTGCAGGCTGCCCTGCGCAGCGGGGCGGCGCACCGGCGGTGCGTGTTCGAGGCGTTCACCCGACGACTGCCCGAAGGACGCCGGTATGCCGTGCTCGCCGGCACCGGGCGGCTGCTGTCGGCCTTGGGCGACTTCCGGTTCGGCGAGGCCGAGGTCGACGACCTGCGCTCCCGCCGGGTCGTCGATGACGCGACCTGCGATTGGCTAGCGAGTTATCGCTTCACCGGTGACATCAGCGGCTATGCCGAGGGCGAGTGCTATTTCCCCGGCTCGCCGGTCCTCGTCGTCGAGGGTAGCTTCGCCGAGGCAGTCGTGCTGGAGACCCTGGTGTTGTCAATCCTCAACCATGACAGCGCGATCGCCTCGGCGGCGTCCCGGATGACGACCGCCGCCGGCACCCGACCGTGCCTCGAGATGGGATCTCGGCGCACGCACGAGTGGGCCGCGGTCGCCGCCGCACGCGCGGCATACGTGGCGGGTTTTGCCGGGACCTCCAACCTCGAGGCGGGCCGGGCCTTCGGCGTGCCGACGACGGGAACGTCAGCGCACTCCTTCACTCTGCTCTACGACACTGAGCGCGAAGCCTTCCAGTCGCAGCTGTCCGCGCTGGGTGTCGGCACGACCCTGCTCGTCGACACCTACGACGTCGCCGAGGCCGTACGCATGGCCGTCGAGTTCGCAGGCCCGACCCTCGGGGCGGTGCGTCTGGACTCCGGTGACCTGCTCGTGCAGGCCCGCGAGGTGCGCGCCCAGTTGGACTCCCTCGGGGCAAGCGGCACCAGGATCATCGTGACGAGCGACCTGGACGAATATGCCATCGCGTCGCTCGCGGTCGCTCCCGTCGATGGCTACGGGGTGGGCACCGCACTGGTCACCGGCTCGGGTCATCCGACCTCGTCGATGGTCTACAAGCTCGTGGCCCGCCAGGGAGCCACTGGGCGACTCGAACCCGTCGCCAAGAAGAGCCGCGACAAGCACTCCATCGGAGGTCGCAAATGGGCGATGCGCCGGCTGGGGCCGGACGGCCGTGCCGAGGCGGAGGTCGTCGGCATCGGCGAGCGACCGACCGCCGACGGCAACGACCGCCCGCTCATGGTCGATCTGGTGCGCGACGGCGAGGTGATCGAGCGCTGCGACCTGCACGAGGCGCGGGCCCGGCACGAGCGCTCACGCGAGGAACTGCCCAGGACCGCGCTGCAACTGCAGCGTGGTAAACCGTGTATCCCGACTATTCAGGTGGGCTGAACTGACCGGCGCTGGCTGAACGACCCGCCGGGGTCAGCGGCCGGCAATTTGAACGACGAGGTTGATCGTCGTCGCGAGGATGACCGAGCCGAGCAGATAGGACAGCAGAGTGTGCCTCAGCACGGTCCGGCGCAGCTGAGAGCTCGTCAGGGCGGTATCCGACAACTGATACGTCATCCCCAACGTGAACGCCAGGTAGGCAAAGTCACCGTAGTCCGGCAGTTCCGTCTGGTTGAAGTCGATGCCACCCGGGGTCCCCGCGTAGTAGAGCGCGGCATACCGCAGCAGGTAGACGGTGTGCACCACCCCCCAGGCGACCACGACCGCGGCGACACCCAGCACCCCCTGCCAGACCGCCGACATCGTCGAGATCGTCGAGATCGTCGCTGCCGATGAGCCGCCTTCCTGCGCTCCGCTCAATATCAGCATCGCGACCCCCGCAAGACTCGCGAGGCTCCCGCCCAGGAGCAGCAGGTCACTGAGCAATCGGGTCGAGTCCTCGCGGGTGGCATGCGACTGGGCCTGGGCCGGGGTCATCCCGTGCACCACCCGCAGAGTCCACATGCAGAAGACCGATCCGCCGACGACCCATCCGAGCACGCTGGCCGGTAGGACGCCCCACGCTCCCCCCGCCGCAGCCGCGGTGAGCAGGCCGAGAACGATCGCACCGGCGAGCCGCACTCCCCTCGCGCTCTCCTGACCAATCATCCTGCTCCAGCCCGTCACGGAACCGACGCTACCGGCGCCACCTCTGGGCAGCACGACATCGGCGCTCGATAATGGGCCCATGCCGTTCACCCGTCGCGCCCTTGTCGTCGTCGATGTCCAGAACGACTTCTGCGAGGGTGGGTCGCTCGCCGTCGCCGGCGGCGCGGCGGTCGCCGAGGCGATCACCGCTTGGGTCGTCGCCCACCCCGACCGGTATGCCGCGATCCTCGCCACCGCCGACTGGCACGAGGACCCTGGTCCGCACTTCGGGGATCCACCGGACTTCCGCGACTCCTGGCCGGTGCATTGCCGGGCCCATTCGCCAGGCGCCGAGTTCCACCCGGCCATCGAGCCGGTCATCGCCGACGCAGATGCGGTCTTCCGCAAGGGCCGCGACCGCGCGGCATACAGCGGCTTCGAGGGGTATGCCGTGACGCCGGACGGTGCAACCGGCGTTGATCTCGCGCATTGGCTGCGCGAGCAGCACATCGAGGCCGTCGACATCGTCGGGATCGCCACGGACCATTGCGTGCGCGCGACCGCGATCGATGCGATTGCCGAGGGTTTGCGCACCCGGGTGTTGCTTGACCTGACGGCCGGCGTCGCGCCGGACACGACCGAGGCCGCGATCCGGCAACTGCGCGAGGTTGGTGCCGACGTCGTCGGCAGCCCACGGCTCGGCTAGCCTGCTGATCATGCCGACCCGCCCGCCCCGAGCCCTCTTCGAGGCGCTCATCGACGATGCGGCGGTCTTCCCTCCCGGCCTCGCGCCGCTGTCCCGGGCCATCGCGGACCACCTCGCCCGGCGTGCCTATCGACGTTACGTCGGGCCATTGCTCGTGCCGGCGTCGGCGGCCGCCGACGTACTGCAACTCGCCGACGGTGCAGCATTGCGGGTCGCCCTGATCGCCCGCCCCGGTATGCCGGTCGGCCCGGTCCGCGACGGGGTTGCGCTGCTCGCCGAGAGCGGCGCCGGCACCCTGATCGAGGTCGCCGGGGTCGAGGTCGGCGCCGCCGCCGACTGGCAGAGCCTTCTGGACCTCCACGTCCCGGTGACCGTCGAGATCCCGCGGGACGGGTTCGTTGGGGCCCTCGATGCCGTCGCCGAGGCTGTCCGAACCACGGCCCGAAACCCGTTGGTACAGGCGAAGTTCCGCACCGGAGCAACCGAGGTCTGGGGATGGCCGGACGAGGACGAGCTGGCCCGGTTCCTGCTCGCCTGCGCCGAGCGCGACATGCCCTTCAAGCTCACCGGCGGGCTGCACCACGCCGTGCGCGGTGACCATCCCGGCCCAGACGGCGGGCCCCAGCATGGGCTGCTCAACGTGCTCGGTGCGCTGCGCCTGGCCCTACACGGCGCTCCAGCACGCGCGGTCACCGAGGTCTTGGCGCTGCGTGACGCCGCAGCGCTGGCCGGATCAGTCGCGGGGCTGAGCACGGCCGAGGTCGGCCGGCTGCGGTGGGCGTTCACGGCATACGGGTGCTGCGACGTGCTCGATCCCCTGCGCGAACTCGCTGCCCTCCACCTCATCGACGAGGAGTGACCATGTCCCCCAACACCGTCGCCACAGCTGCCCCGTGGTTAGGTGTCCCCGCGGATCACCCGTTCGGGATCGCCACGCTGCCGTACGGCGTCTTCACGACGACTGACCTCCCGGACCGGCGACGGATCGGTGTGCGGATCGGCGACCGGGTGCTCGATCTGCGCGCCGCGGTCGAGGCCGCCGGAGCGCCGGCCGCTGACCTGCACCCGCTCGTGGCCGGACCCACCCTCGCTGCCATGCTGGCAGCTGCCCCCAGTGACTGGGCCCGACTGCGGGCCTGGATCACCACCCAGCTGGGTGACGACAAGGCTCGGGGACTCGTTGAGCCGTTCCTGCTCGGGTGTTCCGAGGTCACTCTGCTGCTGCCGGTCGAGATCGGTGACTACGTCGACTACTACGCCAGCGCCCACCACGGTTCTAACGTCGGCAAGATCTTCCGACCGGAATCCCCTGCGCTCCCGGTCAACTGGAAGCATCTGCCCATCGGCTACCACGGCCGTTCGGGCACCGTGGTGGTCACGGGCACCGACTTTCACCGGCCGAGTGGCCAACGCAAGGGACCGCAAGACCCCGCTCCGGTCTTTGGTCCGAGCATCCGGCTGGATATCGAGGCGGAACTCGGCTACCTCGTCGGCGGCGCGACCCGGCTGGGCCAGCGGCTCAGCGTCGACGACGCAGGCTCTCGGCTCTTCGGGGTGGTCATCCTCAACGACTGGTCGGCCCGCGACATCCAGGCGTGGGAATACGTGCCGCTCGGTCCCTATCTCGGCAAGAGCTTCTGCACCTCGATCTCCGGATGGGTCACCCCGCTGGCCGCCCTCGATGCCGCCCACATCGAACTGCCTCGCGACGGTGATGACCCCGAGGTGCTGCCCTATCTTCGGGGCACCGGGACCAGTCCGACCGGATCGGGTGGCACGGCATACGGGCTGGATGTCCATGTCGAGGTGCGCGTCAACGGGACCGTGGTGGCCCGACCGGAGTACCGCGACATGTACTGGTCGCCTGCCCAGATGCTCGCCCACATGACCGTCAACGGCGCGAGCGTCCGACCGGGCGATCTGTTTGGCTCGGGGACGATCAGTGGGCCTGAGAAGGGCCAGCGCGGGTCGCTCCTGGAACTGTCGTGGGGCGGAAGCGAGCCCTTCGCGCTCGATGACGGGTCCAGCCGCACCTACCTGCTCGACGGCGACGAGGTCGTCATGACCGCCTGGGCACCTGGGCCCGGCGGGTCCCGGGTCGGGCTAGGTGAGGTCGCCGGGCGCGTGTTGCCGACGGCCTAGGCAGGCGCGTTGGGGTCCACGACGGGCACGTGGCGAACCGGTCTTGACTTCCTCCGTGCCTCTCGCCTGCCCTGCCCTGACCCAGGGGGTCCGCGTTCGTTGAGGCACTGCCCCGCCTGGCGAGGCAATGCCTCAACGACCTGGCCCCCCGGGGACTCGCGCTTTGGGGACCTCTACTGGTTCCAACGTTGAGCCCGCGCGGTCGCGGTCACCTCGGAACGTGGGCCTGGATGTGCGCCAGCCGCAACCGGCGCAGTAGCGCCTCAAGGTTGCCCGGCGGCGGCGGCGTGCCTCGGGGACGCCACGATCGCCCTCACCGGCGTACATCGGGTAGGGAAGGATGTGCTCATGACGAAGTACCTCATCTCGTTCCCCAGCGCCACGATGGTCATCGCCGATGCGGACTTTGCCGCCGTCGCGGAGGCAGCTCACGAGGTGATGCGGGAGGCGAAGGCCGCGGGTGTGTACGTGTTCGGCGGCGGCATCAACGAGGACGTCGCGCCGGTCCGGGTCCACGCTGACGGCTCAGTCACCCCGGAGACCTCGCGCCTCGACGGCGGCTTCTGTGTGCTCGAACTACCGTCTCGCGCCGAGGGCGAGGGGTGGGCCGCCCGCATCGCGGCCGCGTGTCGAACCCCGCAGCAGCTGCGGGAGTTCCAATACGACCCGGAATCGTGACCCTCGAGCGTCTGTGAGGAGGACCCCCTTATCCACTGGGCGGAGGTTTGCGGGTAATCAGTACTTCGATATATTCCGCGCGTATCCCGTACTCCAGGGCATCGATGTAGATCACGTCCGTGAACAGCCCGCAGGCATCGAGAATGAACTTAGTGATGTCATAGCCCCAGTGCACAGTGACCAGCGACCCCTCGGACGACACGGGGTTGCCATGGTACTCGGGCGGGTCAATCAGGTGCTCGATGCTCCCATCCGGTCGAAGCTGCGCGCACCACTGCGTGGGTTTGTTCTTGTTCACGAGTGGTGTCGTGAAGATGTGCATACCGCCGGGTTTCAGCGTACGGGCTATCTCTCGGAATGCCTGGGCTGGGTCGAAGACGTGTTCGAAGACATCCTGCGAGACGTGCAGATCTATGGAGGCATCGTCAAAGGTCAGGCTTTTCAGGTCCTCATTGCGGTACCCCTGGTGGATCTCGCCGAAAACAGCATCGGGGAAATATTGCGTGGCGATGTAATTCTGCGACTCCGCCTCGAGCCGCAAACTGGTTGCCCTACTGCCCGGCGAGGTCTCATGGATGACCTTTTCTCGCCACTCCGGGAAGAACTTCTCGATGCAGTACATGACCGCTCGTTCCCGGGGGATCGAGTGGCAGTGATCGCAGAGATAATCGTCGCGCCACCACGCCCCGGTCGCCACGAAATTGACCAATCGGTTGCAGCTATAGCAATAGCCCTGGTTGATGAACTGCGGACCCCCGTGCGCCTGCAGTCGCCACTTCGCGCGACGCATCTTCGCTGCCAAGAGTCCGGCGTTGCGCATGGCGTTCTCCCAGTTCGGGGCGCACCGGGGCACCCGCTCCGAAGCTGCTCTTCACACCTGAGGTGGGGCTCACGGCATACGGCGTCGGTGATGCCCTACCGATGAGGAGCATACGCAGGCTGTCGTTGTCTCGGTGCGGAGGGTGCACGCGACGCGGCGGTGGATCTCTCTGAGTCCGTTGACGCCTCGGTGTCGAAGGTTGTTCGCTCCGCCGCCCGCTGTGCCCGACCGATATGTCCTGGACCTTGTCTTGGGTCCGCGATATGTCGAGGACAATGAACAAGGTCCAGGACCTAGGCGGGGCTAGGCGTCTCGGCCGGGGCTGATCGCGCCCCTGATAGCGCGTCAAGTGCTGCGATCCCCACAGCTCGGGCGCGTTCAGCCGCGTCACCCACCCCGGCGTGGTGGAGTCAAACACATCGCCGCTGCCGACCGATAGGTCCAGGACGTTGCCTTAGGTCCGCGACATCTCATGGACCCTAGACAAGGTCCAGGACCTCGGCGGACGTCGGCGGGGCTCGGCGGACGTCGGCGAGGCTCGGCGCGGCTAGGGGCCGAGCCGCCAGATGAGCGTTATGCCCGCCGGCCGGGCCCGCCAGGCCCGAAAGCACCAGCCAACTCGGTGGTCTCCACGGCCCGCGCGTCAGGAGTCTGGTAGCGAGCGTGATCAAGGGCCTGGTCGAGATCGGCGATGACGTCGCGCACGTCCTCCAGGCCGACCGAGATCCGAACGATCCCGCCGCCGGGTCGTGCGTCGGCCGCGACCGGGCGGTGGGTGAGGCTGGCCGGGTGCTGTACGAGCGTGTCCACCCCGCCGAGAGAGACCGCATGGGTCGCCAGACGCACGCGGTGCACCAGCGCCGCAGCGGCGGCATACCCGCCCTTGAGGTCGACGGCGAGGACCGACCCGGGGCCCGCCATCTGCGTACCGATGAGCCCGTTCGGATCGGCGCCGGGCAGCCCCGGATAGCGAACCGAGGCGACGGCAGGGTGCGTCGAGAGCCAGCCGGCGAGGTCGATCGCATTGTCCTGCTGCGCCCGCACCCGGACCGCCAGGGTCTGCAGCCCGCGATGCAACTCGTATGCCGCGAGCGGATAGAGCAGCGCGCCGGTGAGCGCCCGGATCTGACGCAGACGGACCGCCCACTCGGGCGTCGCCGCGACAATGCCGCCAAGCAGGTCCCCATGACCGCCGATGAACTTCGTGGCCGAGTGCAGCACCAGCGTGGCGCCCTGGCTGCGCGGCTGCTGCAGAATCGGAGTGGCAAAGGTGTTGTCGACCAGCACGGGCACCGGCCCTGCTTGGGCGACGACCGCCGCGATGTCGACGAGATCGAGGGTCGGATTGCCCGGCGTCTCCAGCAGCACGAGGCCGGTCCGGTCGGTGATCGCGTCAGCCACGGTGTCAGGGGTGGCCCAGGTGACCTCGGTGCCGAGCAGCCCGGTCGCCAGGACGTGATCCGACCCGCCGTAGAGCGGGCGGAGGGCGACGATGTGCGGGGTCCCGGCCGTCACGCACGCCATCAGGGTGGCCGTCAGCGCTGCCATCCCCGAAGCGAAGGCCACCGCCTCCTGGCACCCTTCGAGGGCGGCCAGGCCACGCTCGAAACGGTCCACGTTGGGATTCCAGAGCCGTTGGTAGACCAGCGTGTCGGCGTTCTCGCCGCGCCCTCCGGTCGCCAACATCTCGTATGCCGCGCCGCCGGCCTCGAGGTCGCCGATCGGGTAGGTGCTCGACAGGTCGATCGGCGGCACATGCACCCCGAGAGCGATGAGGTCTTCCCGTCCGGCGTGGATGGCGATGGTGTCGCGGAACATGACTCAAGCGTGCATGAAGTGCGGGCACTTCGCCATAGATCCGCTACTTCTTCGATGGAGGCCCGACACTTCGCGGATCCTTCACCACAGACCGCTAGGATCACCACCATGTCGAAGCCCACTCAACCACTCACGCCGGGCCCGCCGCCCCGCACTCCCCCACCGCTCGACGGCATCGACCGGGCGCTCATCGATGCGTTGCGCGCCGACGGCCGCGCGTCCAACGTCGCGCTCGCCGCGCAGGCGGGAATCGCCGAATCGACATGCATCGGCCGGGTGCGATCACTGCGCGAGCGGGGCATCGTGCGCGGCTTCACCGCCCGCGTTGACATGTCCGCAGTCGGCTTGCCCATCGAGGCGATGGTCGCCGTTCGCCTCGCCGGCACCGACCGGGCCCGCGTCGACGCCTTTGGCGAGCACGTCAGCCGACTGCCCGGAGTGCTCGCGGCATACAACGTCAGCGGCGCCGAGGACTTCCTCGTCCACCTCGTCGCCGAGTCTCCGGACACCTTGCGCGGAATCGTCCTGGACCACCTCTCCGGGCACCCCGGGGTCGTCCATGTGCACACGTCGCTGATCTTCCGCACGCACGAGGGGCGCCAAGCGCTACCGATGCCCTAGCGGTACTGGCGCGGCTTCTGTTCGACCAGCGTGTCGGCGATCTTGTCGTGCAGGCACTGGCGGCGGGGGTCCCAAAGCAGCCACGCCTGATCGAGGTAACCGGCCAAACCCGTGATCGAGCCGATGATGGGAATGAGCGAGGCCAGCGACAGGGCGAACTGCAGGGCCTGTCGGCGGGTCGCCTCCACGAGCGTGAGCGGGCCGGGCCGGGAGGTGCGTCGAACTCGGATGCCCAAGGCCATCTTGCCCAGGCTCGCGCCGTTCCTGGTGAGGAAGAAGACGTGGTACGCCAGCGTCACCAGCGCCGAGATGAGGGTGATGGGCACCAGGAACCGCGAAACCTCCGTCATGACTTCGGTGAGTGCCCCGCCCACGTCGGCAGTGGACTGGTTTGCTGCGTCGTTGAGGAAGTCGACGTACCACACAAAGAAGTCGCGCAGCCAGGGAAAGGCCAGTGCGCCGGCCACGATCTGCAGGACGATCCCGTCGATCAGGGCCGCCAGCAACCGCTGCCACCATTGGGCCAGTGGGGTGCCCTCGGGGGTCGTCGGTCCCGCCGGACGCCAGCCCATCGTCGGGGCAGAGCCGTAGTCATAGCCGCTAGGCGGCCTGCCGTAGGGCGTCTGCCCCGGATTAGCGTACGGACTTGCGCCCGCCGAGCCATACGGGCCGGACGCCTGCGCGGGACGGTCCACGCCAGGCTGACCGACGGGCTGCCCGCTGGGATGGGCGGCATACGGGTCGACCGCACGGCCGATCGTCGAGTCGGTGGCCGTCGGCGAGGTCTTCGGCACGGTGTGATCGGTCCACAGGACCCCGTCCCAAAAGCGAAGCAGGAGCGGGTCCTGAGGGTCGGCGTACCACCCTGAAGGCTGCGTCATGCCAATACTCTCGCACGGCGCGAGCGGTACCCCAGGCAAGGCCTAGGCTGGTCACCCGTGACCGCAACATCCTCGTCGTCCTATGCTCCCGCGCCCGAGACGCGGATCACCCACCCCGAGTGGGCCAAGTGCGCGACGATCTATCAGCTCAACCAGCGCCAGTTCACCCCCGAAGGCACCTTCCGGGCAGCGCGTGAACACCTGCCGAGACTGCGCAGCCTCGGTGTCGACATCATCTGGCTGATGCCGGTCAACCCGATCGGCGCCTTGGGCCGCAAGGGCGGCCTCGGCAGCCCGTATGCCGTGCGCGACTACCGGGCGGTCAACCCTGAATTCGGCACGCTGCGCGACCTGCGGGCGTTCGTTGCTGCCGCTCATGCGATGGGGATGAAGGTGATCCTCGACTGGGTCGCCAACCACACCGCCAGGGACAACGTCCTCGTCGAGGAACACCCGGAGTGGTACACCCGCGATTGGAAGGGCGACTTCCGGGCGACCCCGTGGTGGGACTGGGACGATGTCTTCGAACTCGACTACTCGAACGAAGGCCTGCGTCGATACATGACCGAGTCGCTGGCCTATTGGGTGCGCGAGGCCGAGGTCGACGGCTTCCGCTGCGATGTCGCGGGTCTCGTTCCTCGCGACTTCTGGGAACGCGTTCGGACCGAACTCGACACGATCAAGCCGGTCTTCATGCTCGCCGAGTGGGAGGCGCGCGACCTGCACGACGCGGCCTTCGACATGACCTATGGCTGGTCGTGGAGCGAGGCGATGCACCACATCGCCGTCGGCGATGCCGACGCGAGGGCGCTGCACAACTACTACGCCTGGAACGAATCGTCGTGGCCGCGCGACGCGATCCGGATGATGTTTGTCTCCAACCACGACAAGAACTCCTTCGAGGGGACGGAGTTCGAGCGGTTCGGGCCGATGCGCGAGGCAGCGATCGTGTTGTCCGTGGTCGGCGAGGGCATGCCGCTCATCTACAACGGACAGGAGGCCGGCTGTGACAAGCGGCTCGCCTTCTTCGACAAGGACGAGATCCTCTGGCGCGAGCACCCTCAGGGTGCGCTCTACACGTCGCTGTTCGCCCTCAAGAAGGCTCACCGAGCGCTGTGGAACGGCGCTTGGGGGGCCCGGATGATCCCCGTCCCCAACGACGCCGGGACCGCCGTCTTCTCCTTCGTCCGTCGCCAGGACCAGCAGGCCGGCGGTGATGAGGTCTTCGCCGTCTTCAACTTCTCCGGTATGCCGCGCACCGTCACCTTCGGTCCGGGCCCCTACGACGGCGCCTGGGTGGACGCCTTCGACGGCTCTCCCCTGCGTGGACGTGAGGGTCTGCATCTGGACCTGGCCGCCTGGGGCTGGCGGGTCTTCGTCCGCAGCCAATTGCTCGGAGAAAGTCGGCCGCAGGCCTGACGAACAGGGGCTCGGGCGGCATACAGTCGGGGCCGTGACTGAGGCGCCGTTCCGAACCGTTTTCGAGCCCTTCCGCATCCACTCCGTCGAGCCGTTGCGGATGACGAGCGCCACCTACCGACGCGAGAAGGTGCGCGAAGCGGCATACAACCTTTTCCAGCTGCACGCGTTGGACGTCATCATCGACCTGCTCACCGACTCAGGCACCGGAGCGATGAGCCGCGACCAGTGGGCGGCGATCCAGCACGGCGACGAGTCCTACGCGGGCTCGCCGTCTTTCTTCATCTTCCGAGACGCGGTGCGCGAGCTCTTCCCCTTCGCCCACGTCATCCCCACCCACCAGGGACGCGCGGCCGAGCGGATCCTCTTCCAGGCGATCGGTGGTCCAGGAAAGATCATCCCGAGCAACACCCACTTCGACACCACCCGGGCCAACGTGGAGTTCACCGGGGCGGAGGCAATCGACCTGGTCATCGCCGAGGGTCGCGATCCGGCGGCGCTGCACCCCTTCAAGGGGAACATGGATCTCGGTCGGCTGGAATCGCTTCTGGCCGAACGAGGTTCGGACGTTCCCTGCATCATGATGACGGTCACGAACAACTCCGGCGGCGGGCAGCCGGTATCACTGGAGAACCTACACGGCGTCTCCGATATCGCTCATCGCCACGGCAAACCCCTCTATCTCGACGCCTGCCGGTTTGCCGAGAACGCCTGGTTCATCCGCGAGCGCGAGGCCGGCCAGGGTGAGCGCGAGGTGCCCGACATCGTCCGAGAGATGTCGGCGCTGGCCGACGGGATGACCATGTCGGCGAAGAAGGATCCGATGGGCAACATCGGCGGCTGGCTGGCTCTCGACGACGACGACCTGGCCCGGACCTGCCGCAACCTACTCATCCTCACCGAAGGATTCCCCACCTATGGCGGCCTGGCGGGCCGCGACCTGGAGGCCCTCGCCCAGGGGTTGAAGGAGGTCGTCTCGCACGACTTCCTGCGCTATCGGATTCGCTCCACGGCCTATGTGGCCGACGCCCTGGAACGGCTCGGGATGTCGTGCATCAAGCCTGCCGGCGGCCACGCCGTCTATATCGACGCCAAGGCGCTGCTGCCGCACATCCCGCCCCTGCAGTTTCCCGGGCAGGCCCTGGCCGTCGCGCTCTATGAGCACGGCGGGATCCGTTCCTGCGAGATCGGATCGGCCATGTTCGGACGGCATCCCGACGGGACGGAGTCACCGGCGGAGATGGAGTTGGTGCGCCTGGCGATCCCGCGGCGGACCTACACCCAGAGCCATATGGATTACGTCGTCGAGGTAGCCGAACGGGTCATGGCGGTCAAAGACGACCTGCCCGGATATCGCATGGTCCAGGAGCCGGCGCAACTGCGGCACTTCACGGCCACCTTCGAGCCGATCGGCTGAGTCCCGCAAGCGTCGGCGCCCGCGTCGCCCGCCGTGGCGCGTCGTCGGCTGGGCTACTCGTCTTCGGGGAGCCAGCCAGCCCGGTCGTCCTCGTAGATGGCCTTGCAAGTCGGGCACACCGGGAACCTCTTGGGGTCACGGCTGGGAACCCACACCTTGCCGCACAGGGCGACACAAGGCGTCCCCATGACCATGGCCTCCGTGATCTTGTCCTTGTGCGCGTAGTGGCTGAACCGCTCGTGATCGCCAGGTTCCTGCACCTGGGGCTCGACCAGGGTCTCCTCGCGTTCCAAGACGCTCGTTCGTGTCCCGGGGCCGGGGTCGGACGGCATCGGCTCCGGCTCGAACGGGTCTGGCGGCAGCGACACGGCGGGCGAACTCGGCTGGGAGAAGGCGGGCGGCATACGGACAACGGTAACCGAACCCGCCGGGACCGGCGCGTGGCCGACTCCGGACGACCCTTGCTTCCGGAGTCCCGTGCGCTAGTTCGACCAGTCCAGCGCGGCGCTGAGGTCCTCGATGAGGTCGAGCGGGTCCTCGAGCCCGACCGAGAGTCGGATCGTGCCGTCGGTGATCCCTACCGCGGCGCGGGCCTCGGGCGTCAGCCGCCGGTGCGTCGTCGTCGCCGGGTGCGTGACGAGCGACTTGGCGTCGCCGAGGTTGTTGGAGATGTCGACGACGGTCAACGCGTTCATCACGGCGAACGCCTCGGCCTTGCCGCCGTCGATCGCAAACGTCACCACGGTCCCGCCGCCGAGCATCTGGCGACGTGCCAGCTCGTGTTGGGGATGGTCCTCGCGCCATGGGTGCAGAACCCGCGTGACCCGCCGGTGCGCGGCGAGGTGCGCCGCGACAGCGAGCGCAGACTCGTGCTGACGGTGAACCCGCAGCGACATCGTCTCCAACCCCTTGAGCATGACCCAGGCATTGAAGGGCGACAACGCCGGACCGGTATGCCGCATGAGGTTCTTCACGGGTCCGCCGACGAAATCGGCCGGGCCGAGGATCGCCCCGCCGAGCGCCCGGCCCTGACCGTCGATGTGTTTGGTGGCCGAATAGACGACGATGTCAGCCCCGTGCTCTAGCGGCTTCGAGAAGACCGAAGTCCCGAAGACATTGTCGACGACGACCTTGGCCCCCACCGCGTGGGCCAACTCTGAAACTGCCCGGATGTCGACGAGCTCCTGCATCGGATTACTCGGAGTCTCGAAAAACACTGCAGCAGTAGGGCGGTCGAGTGCCGCCCGCCACTGGTCAAGGTCGGAGCCGTCGACAAGCACCCGTTCGACACCCCAGCGCGGCAGGATCTCGTCGACGACGATGAAGCACGACCCGAACAGCGCCCGAGAGGCGACGATGCGATCGCCCGTCGCGCAGAGGGCCGCGAGAGCGACGAACACCGCGGACATCCCCGACGCCGTGCCGAAGCACGCCTGCGCCCCCTCCAGCAGTCGCAGCCGTTCCTCGAACATGGAGACCGTCGGGTTGCCATATCGGCTGTAGATGAACTTGTCGATCTCGTCCTTGAAGGCGGCCTCGGCCTGTTCGGCCGAGTCATAGACGAAGCCTGACGTGAGGTAGAGCGCCTCGGCCGTCTCATCGAACTCGCTGCGCGTAAGGCCGCCGCGCACGGCATACGTATCTGGCCGCCAGCTGGCTCCCCCCCTGGCTGCCGCGCCGTCGCCGAGTCCCCCAGGCGCGGTCATCCCTGCCGCCACGGAAGGCCCGAGGCCTTCCACCCCCCGACCCCCCGGTGTTGCCCCGCGTCGAGCTGTCCCTCGAAACCATCGACGATGTTGTATGCCGGGCCGAGACCGGCCGCCGTCGCCGCGTCGGCGGCGTGCTTGCTGCGCACCCCCGAGCGGCAGAGGAAGTAGATCGAGCGGCCCTCGCCCACTCCCGCCCTGCGCAGTTCGTCGACGAACGCATCGTTGCGAACACCCCCGGGATAGCTCACCCACTCGGTGAGCACCACGTCCTTGCCCAGAGCTGCGAGGTCAGGCAGCCCGACGTAGGTCCATTCGGCCTTGGTGCGCACGTCCACGAGGACCGCATCAGGATCGGCCGCCAGGGCGGCATACGTGTCGGTCGGAGTGACGTCACCGGCATAGGTCATGCGCACAGGCTAACGAGGCGAGCAGTCAGTTCATCGACGGGTCGTCGGGGTAACTCGCGACGAAGGCCAGGTTTCCGCGTTGGCGGCGCAACACGGCGCTCCACAGCCCCTGCGGGGCGTCGGTGAAGGCGTCGCGGGGCTCGGCGTCGACGACATACCAATCCCCGCGGCGGATCTCGCCCTCCAACTGGCGGGCGGACCATCCGGCATATCCGGCGAAGATCCGCAGCCCGGCGAGCTCGGGAGCCACCAGCGGCGGCGGCGCGTCGAGATCGACCACCCCGATGTGCCCGAAAAGCCGGTGCACCCCCATCGTCTGGTCGGGCGTGTCGCCCGGCACCGTGACGACGCCGATGGCCGAGTCGGTGCCGACCGGTCCGCCGCGGAAGAGAGTCTGCGGAGCGGTCGTCACCGCCTGCCACCCCGGCAGAACGGCGTCGACATCCGCCTCCAGCGGGTCGTTGAGCACGACCCCCTGCGCGCCGCTGCCGTCGTGGTGGAGCAGCAGGACGACGGAGCGACGGAAGAAGTCGCCCACCACCTGCGGAGTTGCGACCAGCAACTTCCCCGCCAGGTATGCCGTCTGCGGCCCGGGTGAGCCACTTGCCTCTGCTGCCACCTCGTTAGTGTCGCATCGGCAACGGCCTAGAGGACTCCTGAATCACCCGCGGCGTCGGTCGGTGCGGCCGAAGGAGGGCCGGTCGTCCCGAGCGGCAGCCGAACCATGGTGCGGTCGGAAGCCGCCGCGCGCACCGGGCCGCGGACCGCGAGCGCCGCCAGGGCTGCGACGTGGGCGCTCCGGCTCGAGCAGACGACGAAGGATCTCGTCGTCGATCGGTATGCCGGACGGGGCCGATCCGCCCGCCTCAATGACGAGGGCGTCGCCGAGCCCGACACGGGTAGGCACTTCGTCCAGCCCGGCCTCCTTGAGCAGACGCTCCATCGGCTTGCGCTGGTGCGGCAGGACGATCGTGACGACGCTGCCTTCTTCGCCGGCCCGGGCGGTGCGCCCCGACCGGTGCAGGTAGTCCTTGTGGTCGGCAGGGGGGTCGACTTGCAGCACGAGCGAGACGTCGTCGACATGGATGCCGCGCGCCGCGACGTCGGTGGCCACCAGGACCCGCAGGCCCCCCTCCCGAAAGGCGCCCAGGACGCGGTTGCGCACCCCCTGGGAGAGTCCGCCGTGCAGCGCAGCAGCCACGACACCCGCCTCGCGCAGTTGCCCGGCCACTCGGTCTGCGCCCAGCTTCGTGCGCACAAAGACAATGGTCCGGCCCTCGCGGTTTGCCAACTCGGCGGTGAGCGGCTTCTTGTGTTCCGGGCTCACCAGGAACGGGAAGTGGCGCATCGTCGTCACCGAGGCGGTGGCGTCGTCGGTCGAGTGGGTCACCGGGTCGGTGAGATAGCGCTGGACGAGTTGGTCGACGCCATTGTCGAGGGTGGCCGAGAACAGCAGGCGTTGGCCACCGGCGGGCACCTGGTCGAGGATCTGCGTGACCTCAGGGAGAAAGCCCATCTCGGCCATGTGATCGGCTTCGTCAAGGATGGTGATCTTGACGCCGCCGAGGTCGACCGCTCCTCTGTCCATCAGGTCGATCAGCCGGCCCGGGGTGGCGATGAGCAGGTCGATTCCCCGCTCCAACGCGGAGATCTGAGTCGTGTAGGACAGCCCGCCGGCCACGAGCTTGTGGCGCAGCCCGAGCACATGCACGAGCGGCTCCAGAGCGTCGGACACCTGCATCGCGAGCTCACGCGTCGGCACGAGCACGAGGGCGCGAGGACGCCGAGGCACGCGGCCGGAACCGTCGGCGAGCAGCCTGGCGAGAGTGGGCAGGCCGAACGCCAGGGTCTTGCCCGATCCGGTCTGTCCGCGGCCCAGCACGTCTCTCCCAGCGAGCGCGTCGGGGATCGTGGCGAGCTGGATCGGGAAGGGGTCGGTGATGCCCTCGCGGGCAAGGCGCTCGATCGCGCGCTCGGGGAGGCCGAGCGCGGCGAAGCCGTTGTCTTCAGCGATAAGCACCGGGCCGTCGGTCACCGGCGTGCGTGACGAGTTGGTCCACGCGTCGGCCTGCCGGCGCTCCTGCTCCGCGTCGACGAACGGCTCCCGGTATGCCGGTCGGTCGCCACCGCGGTCGAAGCGAGCCGGGCGGTCGGTGCGGTCGAAACGAGCCGGGCGGTCGCCATCGCGGTCGAAACGAGCCGGGCGGTCGCCATCGCGGTCGAAACGAGCCGGGCGGTCGCCATCGCGGTCGAAACGAGCCGGGCGGTCGCCATCGCGGTCGAAACGAGCCGGGCGGTCGGTGCGGTCGAAGCGAGCCGGGCGGTCGGTGCGGTCGGTTCGGTCGAAACGAGCCGGGCGGTCGTCACGCTCGACCCGACGCGGCCGGTCATCGCGACCATGCGATCCAGGACGGTCGTCACGGCTCACCCGCGCAGGGCGGTCGTCACGCTCGAACCGACGCGGCCGGTCATCACGCTCGAACCGAGCCAGACGGGACACCGATCCGTCACGCTCGAACCGGGCCGGCCGGTCCTCACGCTCGACCCGAGCCGGCCGGTCATCACGCACGACCCGAGCCGGCCGGTCATCACGCACGAACCGCGCAGGGCGCTCGTCCCGCTCAACCCGACGCGGCCGGTCATCACGCACGAACCGGGTCGGACGCGACACCGATCTGCCACGCTCCGGCTTTACCGAGCTCGCGCGATCACCCGACGGGGACCGCTCCTGCCACGGCCGCTCCGCGCCCGTCCTGTCGTCACGTGAGCGGGCGGCATACCGGGGGGTGAAGCCCTCGGAACGACTGGTGCGCTCGGTGCGCTCGGTGCGCTCGGAGCGCTCAGGACGGTCGGGGCGGGCGTTGTGGCGAGGGGCGCGCTCGGCCCTCGGCGGCTTGCTCGGGGCTGCGGCCTGTCCGCGGTGCGGCTTCTTGGGGCCGGACTTGGCCTCGGCCTTCTGAGAGGTGGTCCAGCGGGCCTTCTTGGGCGCGCCGGAGCGAGGTGACTTGGGCATGGGGTTGATCAACTACTTCCGGAACTCGAGTAGACGCGTCTCGAGCCACCATCAGCGTTGGGCGACCGGATAAGACGTGCCTCAGGCGCGCGGTGCGCCCGGAAAGCGCCGGCTCGGAGCCGACGACCTCACGAGTTTACCAGCGGGCCGAGGGCGCGACGTCCGCGCTGGCGCAAGCCGAGCAGCACCCCGATAGCCACTCCGGCGAGGTCGGCCAGCGAGTCGATGAGGTCACCGGAGCGCGACGGCAGCAGCGTCGATTGCAGCCACTCGCTCAGGGGCGCGTGCAGGCTGAGCACCGCGAGGAACGGCCACGGCTGGCGCAAGGTGACGACGCTCAACAGCGCGGGCACCCCGAAGAGCAACAGGTGGGCGAGTTTGTCCGTCCCGCTCGGAGCGTCCGGCATCTCGACCCGCGGCCAATAGAGCGCGACGAGGTGGACGAGGACGACGAGAGCGAAAGCCACCCGCCAGCGCCGTCCCGAGATGCCTGCCCCGGCCATGACGAGAGCGTATGCCGTCGCCTCCCCCGGGCGTGCGTGTGCTAGCCGCGTTCGCCCGACGTCAGCGGAGCGGTCGCGGTGGGCGGATCGGTCGCGGTCGCGGTCGCCGAACCCGTCGGCGTGAACGTCGACGTCGACGTGGTGGGCGTTGTCGGGACGGGCGTTGTCGGGGCGGGCGTTGTCGGGACGGGGGTTGTCGGGACGGGGGTCGTCGGGACAGGTGCGCTCGGGACGGGGGTCGTCGGGACAGGTGCGCTCGGCGCGGGCGCGGGGGTGGTCTGCGCAGTCGTCGGTGCCGTTGGGATGCCGCCGGTGGAATCCGGAAGCTCCCAGGCACCCGACCGGTACCTCGATCCCCACGACAACACCGCGGTGAGATAGGTACCCGATCGGTTGTAGGCCAGGACCGCTCGCGCGAGGTCGGCCGGCACGCGCAGATCGCCGCCGGCGCGGCACAGATACGCTCCTGCCGTCGCTGCCGCGTCGAAAATGTTGTGCGGATTGAGCACCTTGTCGCCGTTGCCGTCGCGGGCGATTCCTCGCCAACTGGCCGGTAGGAACTGCATCGGCCCGACCGCACGGTCAAAGAGCGTGTCCCCGTCGAGGGAACCGCCGTCGCTGTCCCGGATGACGGCAGTCCCGGATACGGATCCGTCCAGGCGGATCCCGAGAATCCGTCCACGCGTCGTACCCACCGCATCGACCCGCCCGCCCCAAGCGTGGCCCGACTCGACGCGGCCGATGCCCGCGACGAGCCACCAGGGCAGGTGACATCCGGGGGCGCTCTCGGCAAGCAGGACTTCGGCCCGACGGTATGCCGCCAGCACGGTCCGCGGGATGCCCACAACTGCCGCGTCAGCCTCGGTGACGGCAATGCTGAAGGCGAGAGATTCTGCCGCCTGGGCCGTCGCGACGGCGAAGTCGACCTCGGGCCCGGGCGCCCCAGCCACCTCGCTCACCCACATCACCTCGTCGACCCAGACCACCGTGTCGCCCTCGAGCGGCGACGCCCCTGTCGCCGCAGCTCTCCCGGTCGACCCGTCAGGATCGACGCGCCGGCCCAGGTCACGGCGCACCAGCGACGGCAGGCTGCTCGCCTCGGTCAACCAAAGTGTCGTCGTGGCTGCTGCCTGGGCGACATTGGCTATCACCGGCGGGGCAGCCTTGGCGCGCGAGGTCGGGGCCATCGCAAGTACAAGGACGAGGATGCCGAGCAGCGTCTGACCCGATGCTCTGAGCAGTGATCGCCGAGTGGGCACGGCGCGCGGTGGTCGGCGACGCGATGCAGCAAGCGTTGCCGAGGCAGTGCCAGAACAGGCCGCCTCTGCTGCCGCTGCTCGAACCAGCCGGATCCGGATGGTGCCCCCTTCGCGTTCCCCTCGACGGCACGCGTGGAACTTGACCGCCTCCTTCTCAGTATGGCAGCGGCGCCGTACGTCGGCACTCGGTTCGTCGGCACTCGGTTCGTCGGCACTGAGCATGGCCGCCTCTTGCGCCTTAGGCGTCGATCTAGAGTGGCTTCATGAGCCAGTCGGAGCTAAGCCAGGGTGCTCGCCCGTCACGCGTCGAGGTGACCGGCGCCGGGAGCGCTGGCGCCGCCCCCGACGTCGTGCGCATCAACCTCGGCATCCGCTGCGACGACACCAGCGTCGCGGCGGCACTGTCAGCGGCGGCCGAGGCCGTGCGGGCTGTCTCGGCCGCGGCCCGAGAGCACCGGGTGGGCGACCGCGACATCTCCTCGTCGAGCGCGTCCGTGCAGCCGAGGTGGAGCAACGACGGGAGCGCGGTGGCCGGCTATACGGCATACCACCAGCTGTCCCTCGTCGTGCGGACGGTGACCGAGCTCAATGATCTCGTCGACGCGGTCGCAGCTGCTGCCGGCAACACCCTGGTGATCAACGGGATCTCGCTGGATATCGCCGACCGATCTCCGCTGGCCGAGCGAGCGCGTGGGGCGGCCTTCGAGTCCGCCCGTCAAAAGGCCGCCCAGTATGCCGCCCTCGCCGGCGCCACCCTGGGCCGGGTGCTGACGGTGGTCGAAGGCAGCGGCAGCGCCGGCTACGACGCCCCGGCGGCACGCCGGGACCTGATGATGGCCACGGCGGAGATCGGCGGCGGACTGCCCGTCGAAGCAGGCGAACACTCCGTGACCGCCGAAGTCCGCGTGTCCTGGGAACTGCTCGGCGCCGATCCGTCAACGACAAGAACCCCGGCACTGCGCGCCGACCCGGGCGAGCCGGCGGACCCGACCGAGCCCGCCGGCCAGGGCGAGCCTGCGGAATAGGCCGGACGCACCGCCCGTTGCCACGAGCATGGCTTCCACTGCTCTGACCGCCGACACCTTCGAGCGCACCATCCTGGACAACGACATCGTCTTCGTCGACTTCTGGGCAGCCTGGTGCGGACCCTGCCGCCAGTTCGGCCCGGTCTTCGAGGCAACGTCCGAGAAGCATCTCGATGCGGTATTCGGTAAGGTCGACACCGAGGCAGAGCAGGCGCTCGCCGGTGCCCTCGAGATCACCTCGATCCCAACCATCATGGCCTTCCGCGAAGGGATCCTCGTCTTCGCCCAGCCAGGAGCCTTGTCAGGGTCCGCGTTCGCCGACTTGGTCACTCAGGTGAAGGACCTGGACATGGACGACGTGCGGCGCGAGATCGCCGAACACGAAAGTGCCCACGCCGAGACCGCCGGAACCTCATCGGCCTGACAAGCGTTCACGGCATGCCCGCTTGACCGCCGCACCAGCGAAAGCAGCCCCTTGCGCACCATCCTCAACATCATCTGGGTCGTCTTCGGTGGCTTCTGGCTGTGGTTGACCTACCTAGCGGCGGGCCTGCTCGCCTGCCTGCTCATCGTGACGATCCCCTGGGGTATCGCGTCGTTCCGGATGGCCAACTACGCGCTGTGGCCGTTCGGGCGGACGATAGTCGACAAGCCCGGCGCGGGCCCCGCGTCGACGATCGGCAACGTCGTCTGGATCATCTTCTGCGGCTGGTGGCTGGCCCTCGGGCACCTCACCACGGCTGTGGCCCAGGCGCTGACGATCATCGGCATCCCGCTCGCGCTGGCCAATCTCAAGCTCATCCCGGTGTCACTGGTGCCCTTGGGCAAGGACATCGTCCCCGTCGGCGCCCTCGGCAAGCCGACCCCGTGGGGTCCCGGACCGCAGCGCTCGATCAGCCTCTGAGCATCAGCCTCTGAGCATCAGATTCTGCGCATCAGATTCTGAGCCGCTCACCAACTGGCGACGGGCACGCGCGGGATCGCCAAGCTGAGCATCCCGGCTCGCCACCGTCAGCCGTGGACACAGGTACCGAGACATCACAGCCATCCCCGGTCCCGCGCCTGTCGGGCCGCCGCGACTCGGTTGGAGGCTCCGAGCTTGCTCATCGCCTCGGAGAGGTAGTTGCGCACCGTGCCCTCGGACAGGTGCAGCTGCCCGGCTATCTCGCCGTTGGCCAGCCCGTCGCCGGCCAGTCGCAGGACCTGGCGCTCCCGGTCGGTCAGCGGGTCCGGCTCACCCCACGCGTCGGCGGCGAGCTGGGGATCGATGGCGCGGCGTCCGGCGTGCACGTCGCGGACGGCCTGCGCCAGGGCGCTGGCGGGAGCGTCCTTGAGCAGATAGCCGACGGCACCGGCTTCCAGCGACCGACGCAGATACCCGCCGCGCGCGAAAGTGGTCAGGATGACCACCCTGGTCGGCAGGCCCCGTCGCCGGACCTCGGCGGCCACCTCGAGCCCAGTCATCTTGGGCATCTCGATGTCCGTCAGTAGCACGTCTGGGCGCAGCGCCTCGACAAGGCGCACGGCCTCCTCGCCGTCGCAAGCGGTACCCGCCACGGTGATGTCGGCCTCCAGCCCTAAGAGGGTGCTCAGGGCACCGAGAACCATGAGTTGGTCCTCGGCCAGGACTACGGTGATCGTCATAGTCCACCCGACTCCAGCGCCTGGTGTCCATTGTTGGCCCGACCCGCTAGGGGCACCGTCACCTCGACGACAGTCCCGTGTCGGTCGGCGCCGCCTTTCGGGTCGCCCACCTGGACAAGCCCACCGAGGGCGGCGATTCGCTCCCGCATACCGGTGATCCCGGATCCCGCCACCCCCGCGGATCCGCGGCCGTCGTCACTGACCTCGAGCCTGACGTCAGCCCCGACGGTGGTGATGCTGATGGTGGCCCGCTGGGCATCGGCGTGACGCACCACATTGGTCACGGCCTCGCGTAGCGCCATGGCCAGTGCGGACTCGTGCTCGGGGCGCAGATTGGTCGGGTCGGCGTGTACCTCGACCTCGACGCCTGCTGCCTCCAGGGCCATTCGTGCCCCGTCTAGCTCGGCGCCGAGACCGCGAGCCCGATATCCGGCGACCGCAGCGCGCACCTCGTCCAAGGCCTCGCGTCCGATCTGCTCAATGTCGTTGACCTCGGCCGCTGCCCGGTCCGGGTCGACGCGCACCAGTCGTGCGGCCAGCTCGGACTTCAGCACGATGACCGACAGGGTATGCCCGAGCAGGTCGTGCAGGTCTCGCGCGATTCGCTCTCGTTCGGCGATCGTCGCCAGCCGCTCAATCTCCTCGTCGGCGCGCAGGAGACGCCGGTGCGCCCGGCCCCGCTCCGCGTCGAAGATGCTTGTCGCCCCTACGACTGGGGTGAAGAGCAGTGCCGGGCCTAGCGCGGCTAGCCGCCACGGCATCGGGACCGGCGAGACGACCACCATCAGAGCGACCACTCCAACGAGAACAGCGACCACTTTCACGGCCCGACGGACGGGGTACAGGCGACTGGCTATGGCCGCGGCGTAGATCGCGAACACGCTGGCGCCACTGTTGACCAGCGAACCCGCAAAGGCCAGGGCGCCGAGGCCCGCGATGACGATCAGTATCTGCCGGTCGTTGCGGACCCTGAACGTCGCTGCGTAGATCGGCAGGAACAGAGCGATCAGCACGGCGACAGCCAGCCAGTCCAGGAAGCCGGTCGAGGGGTTGAATACCGGCTGATAGAACAGCGCGCAGAGGTAGACCAGCCAGACGTAGCGCATGTCAGCGGGTGGGGTGTGGCGGGCTCTGGCTCATCGGGTGCGCCTCATCCGTAGGTCCGGCCCTCGTCGCGCCGAAAGCCCCACGCGGCAACGGCCAGGAACAACGCCGTGAACGTTAGCAGCACGACGGCGTGCAGCGCCTGCGATCCGCCCTCAGCGGCACCGACGGTGCCCAGGGCGAGTTGAGCGAAGTGATAGGGCGGCAGTGCTGGAGCGATCCCCTGGACGAAGGCGGGCAGTTGGTGGATGGGGATCCACAGTCCTGATGCGAACGCCATCGGCAGGTAGAACAGATTCAGCATGGCCGGTGCGGAGTTCGGGCCAACGAGGTAACCGAAGGCCAAGCCCATGGCCGCGAACGGCAGCGCCCCGAGGAGCAGCACCAGGCCGAGGCTGATCCACTGGGCAGCGGGCATGCGCACACCACCCAGTGTGGCCCCCAGAATGAACAGCGCCCCGATGATCATCGCGGAAACGGTCACGGCCATCACGACCTTCGCCACGAAGTACGCCTGCGGGGGCATTGGCGACACGCGTTTGAGTCGCATCCAGCCCTGCCCGCGCTCAAGGGCGACCGAGACCCCGAAGCCGAACAGGGCCGCGCCGATGACCCCGAAAGTACCGTAGGTCGCCATCATGTAGGTGGTCACGCCGACTCCACCGTCCTCGCCGACTCCCCCGTCCTCGCCGCCGCCGAAAGCCAACCCGAAGAGGACGTAGAACATCACGGGCAGGGCGATCGTGCTTACGGCGAAGATGGGTATGCGGATCAGCTTGAGGAACTCGTGTCTGGCCTCGGTGACGTAGATCTTCGCCGGATTCGATCGCTGCGTCCCTGCGTCGGCCGTCCTACGTATGGCAGTTGGGGTGATCATCGTGCTGCCTCCATGTCACTGGTCAGGGCGAGGAAGGCCTCCTCCAGGCTTGGTTCGGTGACGGTCACCTCAGAGACCAGGGGATCCAGATCAAGCAGCGCACGCAGTATGGGCTCAGCGGATCCGGCGAGCAGTTCCAGCCACGGACCCTCGCGTGACGCGCGAACCACGCCGGGCCACTGGCTCGCGACGACTAGGCTCACCGAGGTCTGTGCACGGACCCGTCGCCCAGGCACTCGGGCCTTGATCTCGGCGGGCCTTCCCTGGGCGATCACGATGCCGCGGTCGATCACCACGATCCGGTCAGCCAGGGCGTCGGCCTCCTCGAGGTAGTGGGTGGTGAGCACCACACCACGCCCCGACCGAGCCAGATCTCGCAACGTGGCCCACAGGCCCCGCCGAGCCTCCACGTCTAAGCCCGTGGTCGGCTCGTCGAACACCAGCAGTTCTGGGTCCCCCGCCAGGGCTATTCCGAACAACACGCGTCGCTGCTGACCGCCGGAGAGCTCGCCGAACATTCGGCTCTCGAGTCCGTCAAGGCCCGCCGCCCTGACGACCTGCGCCATGGGCAACGGCGCGGGGTAATAGCCGCGGAACTCGGTGAGCAGTTCGCGGACCCGCAGCGTCTCAGGGACGCCCGAGGCCTGCAGCATCACGCCCATGCGCCGCCGGGCCCGCACGTCGCGGGGGTCGCACCCGAAGAGGCGCGCCCTCCCCGACGTCGGTGCCGCTAGGCCCGTCAGCATCCCGATCGCCGTGGACTTGCCGGCCCCATTGGGCCCGAGGACGGCAAGGAGTTCGCCTGAACGCACCTCCAGATCCAGGCCCTGGACCGCCTGGACCGCTGCCAAGCCGTGCCCGAACTGCTTGGAGGCACCGAGCAGCTCGGCCAGGACCGCAGGCTCGTGACCGGGGGACACGGGGCGGCGTGTCTGCTGCATAGTCGTCATGACCCAAGGCTGGCGCGCTCGGTGCAGCGGCAGTAGTGCCCGGAATCATGACCTCGGCATGACAGATGTCAGGAACTCATGCCGGGGACGTCGACTACTCCGACGCGAAAGGCGCCCACCCGGCATACGGGGGGCGCCTTTGCGCCTCAGTTGGCTCACCTTGACGGGTTCGGGTCGTCCACAACTCCGTGACCTGCGGTGATGGCCTGGCTTAGTGCGCGGCTAAGGCACTAATGGGTCGGTAGGCCCGTGGCGTGGCGTGGGTGCGGACGGTGCGCACGGCTTCGGGATCCACGGCCGCAGATCGCCGAGTCCGTCGATGGGCGGCGGCGGATCGTGCGTCATGTCGGCTCGGCGCGACGAGGCCGAGTTCGGGTTGCTGCTGGTGGCTGGTGGGGACGCACGGTCCGGAGGCGTCGTCAGCCCGCCTGTTGGTAGGCCTGGTGGAGCCACGTCGCGACCTCGTCGTCGACGTCGTCCGGGTCCGCGATGTCGACGGCGTGTGTGCACATCCCGGTCCTGGCCCGAAGGCGCTCGGTCGGCGGCGTCCCAGTGAGGTTCAGCCCGAGGCGGACCCGACGGCTCGACGGTGCCTCCACGAGGGCGAACTGCTTGCGCCGGCGCAGGCTCACGCCGGTCTTCTTGACCGAGACCACGACGTCGTCGCCGAGCCCTTGGGCGATGGTGACGATCTCCTCGTAGGTCGGGCGCAGGGCGGCTTTCGGCCCGGCGTACTGCTGGGCGAGGAGGTCTTCGTCGCCGACCGGACCGGCCTCCAGAGCACGCACGGCGAGGGCGAGGGCGTTGGCGTTGCCGTGCGTCAGGCTGTGCTCGGCCTTGAGGAAGGCCAGGATCTGGCCGTGCCGCTCTAGCCCTGCCGAGCGCACGATGTCGCCCCACTCGGCGACGGATCGTCCGGTGTCGCGTTCGATGTTGCGGAGCTGGGTGTGGCTTGCCTGTTCAGGATGTGTCATCGCCCCAGCGTCGGACGGCGGCCGGGGCGCTGGCTTGTACGAATTTCACCTGTCTGGACTCTGCCTGCGCGAGCTACGTGTCAGGGACGAACCCGGGCGCCGCGTCGTCCGCCGCGAATTCGGCCCGCTGCGCTCGGACGTACTCCGACGGCGTCACGCCCGTGTGCCGTTTGAAGTCGCGGATGAAGTGGCTCTGGTCGAACCAGCCCCAGTCGGCGGCAAGCGAGGTCCAGGTGACCTCACCGAACACGTCGACCGTCGCGAGGACCCGCCGCAGCCGCAGGATCCGGGCGAGGGCGCGCGGCGTGAGGCCCACCACCCGCACGAACTCGCGGTCCAGGTGCCCGTGCGAGACGCCGAGGTGACGGGCCAAGGCGCCGATCTCGACCGTGGGCTCCGCGTCGAGGAGTGCCACGGCCCGGTCGCACAGGTCCAAGCCGGGGCCGGCGTCGTCGAGCTGCTCCTCGAGCGTGGCAGCGAGGACGGTCAGGATCGCCTCTGGGTCGGACTCTTGCAGGAGCGCTGTCCGCAGCGGACGGGACCGCGGCCACGCCGTACCGAGGTCGACGACGTCCCCCCTCAGCGTCGCCGGGTCGAGCCCGAACACCGATCGACAGCCGATCGGGGTCAGGACCACGCCGACGGCGTATGTCTCCCCAGTGGGCTCGTTAAGCACCGGACCATCGTGCGGACCGATGAGGAACCCACCGGTCGCGAGGAGCGGCACCCCGGTGGCCGATGGTGTCTCGATGATCGGGTCACCCAGCACGACGACGGCCACGCAGGAGCCGGTCGGCGCGATGCGCTCGCGTCGGTAGCCGATCGTGCCGCGGGCGTACCAGAGCACCTCGACGAACCGACTCAGGCGGTCGCCGGGCGCCCGCGTTCGGTAGGTGAACTCCACGCACTCAGTGTGCCGGGTGGGATCTCGGCCCGCGGTTGTCGGTCGGGCGGGTCAAGGCTGAGCAGCGCGTCGACGGCGGTCCCGCCACGCGCGCCAGGCGCACGCTCTCCTCGAGGCCATCACGAACCCGGCCGCAAGGCACTAAGCCGATTGACCCAACTCAGGTCAGGAACTCATGCCGGGGACGTCGACGACTCCGACGCGAAAGGCGCCCACCCGGCATACGGGGGGCGCCTTTGCGCTGCATGCGTGACGTGTCCACACGGCAACCGGGAGACCGGTGCCGCTGGCTCGGCGCAAGACCGGACCAGGCTGTGGAGGTGGCGGGAATCGAACCCGCGTCCGATGACGTGATTCCAGGACTTCTCCGGGCGCAGTGCGCTGTGGATTTTCTCGGCCCCAGAGCTCGCGCGCACACGTCCTCTGACAGGCCCAGTCGAGTTGATGTCCCACGCCGCCCCCCGACATGACGGCGCGGTGAGTCTCCTAGCTGACGCCAGGCACTGAGTCGGAAACTAGCTCAGGCTGACGGACTTCGAGGCTCGCTCAGGCGGCGAGGGCGAAGTCGGTGCGCTTTGCGTTGGCACCTATTGGTTTGCACGGATCGTTTGCGAGATAACCGTGCGTCCTCGGCCCGCTTCTCCTGGCACGACGACCACCGTCGAAACCGATCACCCCCGTGAATGGTGCAGGTGGAGCTGGTGGGGGTCCACGTCACGCTGTGCAGTTGTCAAGAACCTTCAGTATGCCGTGCAACGCGCACCGCCGTCGACTTCATTCCTGCCACCCCGGTCACCCTGCATCGGCAGGTTCGCCCCCTGTCGTGCCAGCAGCCGAGTCGCGCCCCCGGGCCAGATCGCGGTCCCGGATGAGATCGCGGTCATGCCCGGTCGTGATCCACACGAGCGCGATCGCCGCAGTGACGCCGACCGCGATCGCCGAGCTGCGCCATGAGGCGTCCACGACCGAATACATGGCCAACCCGCAGGTCGCCCAGACGACGATCCGCCGCGCGAGCGGGCCCGACTCGGTCATGGCAAAGAACAGCCCGCCCCAGAGGATGTACCACGGATGCACGACCGGTCCAGTGAATACGAAGACGAGCAGCAGCCACCCGAGAGTGCGCACCGGATGCTTGGCCTTGAAGCGCAGCACCAACCAGGTGACGATGAGCAGACCAGAGACCTGACCGACACGTTGCGCGATCGGCACGACGATGTCGGCGTCGGGCACTATGCCCAGGCGCACCAACACCCAGTCCAGACCTGAGGCAAGGGTCGTCACGGGCGACAAGAACGAGCGCACCGCGTTGGGCACCCCGAGCGCGGTGATCCACCCGAAGCCCAGCCCGGTGGCAACCCCGATCGCGGCGAACGTGGCTGAGAACACCCCGACAACCCCGACGGCGTAGCGGGCGACGGCGGCATTGCTCGGCCGCTCGCGCCATAAACCCACCCGCCACGCGTGCAGAGCGGCCACGGCCAACACGGCAGCCGCGGCCGGCTGTTTGATGGATGCCGCAGCGGCGACGATCACCGCCGCCGGGGCCCAGTGGATTTTCGCTGCCACCCACAAGCCCCACACCATGAGGCCGATCATCAAGGCGTCGTTGTGCGCACCACCGACCAGGTGCAGCAGCACGAGGGGGTTGAGCACCGCCAGCCAGATGGTCGTCTCTCGGTCATACCCGATCCGCCGAGCGAGCCGCGGCAGATAGATCGCCAAGAGCAGGACGCCGACGAAGGCCGGGATGCGCACAAGCAACGCCGACAGGTAGGGCTGATGGCCGGTAAGCACGACGATGAGGTGTTGCAGCTGCAGTGACAGCGGACCATAGGGAGCCGGGGTGTCCCGCCACATCTGGTCAACCTGGCTGGTGAAGGCGTCCCCGAGCACCCCCGGCCCGACTTCGTAGGGGTCCAGGCCTCGCGCGACGAGCTCGCCCTGGGCGGCATACGAGAAGGCGTCGAAGGACAGCAGCGGGGGTGCCAGCAGCAGCGGCAGAGACCACAACCAGACCGTGCCACGGGTCACCAGGCGGTGGTAGGACGCCGGGCGCAACCGCAGCCAGGCGTCCAGCAGGATGAGCACCCCGATCAGCATGCAGCCGGTGGCCAGGATCCGGCCAGGCAAGGTGGTCTGTGCGAGGCCGATGACCGGCAGATCGCGCCAGATGTTGGCGTTGGGCATCGTCGACGGGCCGTAGGCGCCGATCATGATGAGAACGCTGCCGAGGGTGCCCCACCGGGTGACCCCGTCACTCCACGCGTAGCCGATGTCCGCCAATTCGCGCCGAACGCGCCCGCCCCACCCCGTGGGCACCCTGTGGGCGCGGTCGGGTGCCGATGGGGAGGTCATCGCACTCCTGGGTCGGACGAGGGGGCCACGGCCGTCGGGCGGTCGCTCGGTGTTCTCCAACCTTAGCCCGCAGACCTCGTATGCCGCCGGACGGCATACGCGGCCCACAGGACACCGAGGGCGAGGACTCCAGCGAGGGCGTTGAGCATGGCGAACCCGGGGCCGCCGACGACAACGCCGGCGAAGGCACCGCCGACGGCAGCGGTCAGGCTGGTGATGAGGTCGGTCACACCTTGGATCGCCGGGCGGTTCTGGGGGGTCGCGGCGGCGGTGACGAGGGTTGAGCAGGCGATCGTCCCGAGCGACCACCCGACACCGAGCAGGAACAGTCCAAGCCCGAGCGCCCAGGACGCCCCCGCGTGGGAAGTGCCCGACAGCACGAGCGAGATGAGCAGGACCACCCCGCCCGCGGCGAGCAGCGCCGCACTCCCCCACCTGTCCACAGCCATCCCCACCAGCGGCGACAAGGCGAACATCCCGAGGATGTGGATGCTGATGACCAGCCCGATGATCTCCAACGACGCGTGACCGTGGTCCATGTGGATGGGTGTCATCACCATGACCGAGACCATGACCGCATGGCTGAGCGCGAGTCCGACGGCGGCCAGGCGCAACATCCGGTCATCGCGCAGCAGCGCCCAACCAGAGGCCCGGGTGGGCTCCGGCGCCCCCTGGGCGCGCGGCTCGGCGCGCAGGTGCTCGGCGCGGGCCAGCAACAGCGGATCGGGTCGCAGCCTCGTCCACATCACCGCGAGGGCGGCGATCATCCCGACACCGGAGAACAGGTAAGCCCCTGTCAACGGCGGCAGGCCGACGGCCGAGGCGGCGACCTTACCCGGCCCTGAGAGGTTGGGACCCAGCACCGACCCGATCGTGGTCGCCCACACCACCAGGGAGAGGTCCCGGCCACGGTGGGCGGGCTCGGAGAGGTCTGTCGCGGCATACCGGCTCTGGTTGTTGGCGGCGGTCGTCGCGCCCAGACATGCAGCGCCGACCAGCAACAGCGGGAAGAGCCGCAACACGCCAGCAAGGATCGACAGGGCGGTCCCGGCGACGCCGATGGCATAGCCCAGGGTCAGACCGACCCGCCGGCCGTGATCGTCCATGACCCGGGCGATGAGCAAGGTGACCATCGCCGTCCCGAGCACCGCGAAGGTCTGGGCGAGCCCGGCGAGGGACTCCTGACCGGACACGTCCTTGGCGAGCATCGCATTGACCGAGATGGCCGCTCCGACGCCCAGCCCGCCGAGAGTCTGGGTTGTGACGAGCGTCTTCAGAGTGCGCCGTTGGGCATGGCGCACGTCGTAGGGGGTTGCGGTCACCGAGCGAGTCTGCCAGGTCGCTGGAGGCCCCCTCCCCCGCTATTCGGAGGTTCCGTTGCTGTTCGGGGGAACGCACCCTCCGAAGAGGGCCGGAACCTCCGAATACCGGGTGGGTGCAGGGTCACCACGAGCCGGACGACGACCCGCCCACTCCCCCGCCGGAGAACGACCCGCCGGAAGATCCGAAGCCCGAGCCGCCCGAGGACCCCGGGGTCGACTGGAAGGTCCCGGCGGCATTGGTCGAGAAGGAGTCGACCCCATTGGCGATGCTGCCGAAATCGGGGAACAGGGCGCCGTGGTAGATGTACCAACTGGGCATGACGATCCCCTGGCCGGCAGCCGCGGCGGCGGCCGCGACTTCCTGGAAGACGGTGGCCCATCGCTCGGCAACGCCGAAGACGATCGCATAGGGCAGGAAGCGCGAAAAGACCTCCTGAGCCTCCTCGAACCGGATCTGGTTGGCCTCCGCCGTCACGAGGTACTGGCGAAAGCCCAACGACTGGGCCAGCACGGCTGAGCCCTCGGCGGTCTTCGAGGCCATCCGCGCCCCTAACGCCTGCACGATGAACCCCGCCACGAGCAGACCGGCGCCCAACACCCAGCCGGACGGGATCGGCAGAGACAAGCCACCGGCCCCGTCGATTCCGCGGGAGATCGAACCGTAGGCGAAGGCGGTCACCACCCCGCCGCCCATGAGGAAGAACCCCAAGCCACGCCAGGCCATTCGCTGGCTCTGCGGCGACTTACGGAACCATCGACGTTGCAGCACCTCGTCGTACATCTGGTCCTTGGCGGAGGACAACGTGCTCGCAAAGTGGTTCTTCAACTGCGAGAGCAACACCGGGCTGCCCTGGTGGAAGAGCCCGCGCAGCACTGTCTCCTCATAGGGCCGCAGCGTTTCGCCGTCGGGTGCCGGCAGTACGGTGAGCGACCAGTCGGTGCGGGCAAACATCCCCGACCCCTCGACTTCCTCGATACGCAGGAAGCCGCGGACTGCAAGGTCGATGACCGTCGCCGACACATCGAGGGTGTCGGACGACTCGTCGATGACCGTGCCGACAAGCCCCGGTTGGACGCCCGGAGGCGGGTTGAACTGGACCGCGACGGTCGGCACGCGCCCCCGGCGAACGGGTGCTTCACGTGCTTCACTGTCGGCCAGGGGGCCGGGAGTCAGCCCGGGCGTGAGACCGGCATACCACTCGTCGCGCCCCCGAGTGGCCACGAGCAGGCCCATCCCGACGAAGGCCAGGATCGGGGCCAGCAGGCCACCGGCGACCGAGGCGAGGCTGGCAGCCTTCGCCAGCCCTTGGTCCATCCCCGCCCCGGGCCCGGTCTGTCCTCCGGTCCGGATATCGGGCGCGATGACGCCGAACGCCGAGAGCGGATAGCGCGCTGCGATGGTCAGGTCTTCGTCGGCAGCCAGGTTCGTCACGGCGAACCGCGCCGTCGCCCCGCCGGTCGCGGTGTCGCAGTCGGCGCCGGTCCCACGCGTGCAGCGCACCTCGGTCGTCGGGGCTGGGCCGGTGACAGACAGCGTGACCGCGTTCTTGGGGACCGAGTCGTCCTTGACAACGTTGTAGAAGAGCTCGGCGGTCTGGCTCTCGGTAAACGGGTTGACGACGTTGGCGAGCTTGTAGCGCAGAACGTAGGTCTGCGTGCCGCTCACGGTCGCCGACGATGACCCGAGCCGGATCTGCACCTGGGCCCCGTTGTCAACGAGGGCGACGGTCGCATTGGCGCCGGTCGGGCTGCTCGCCGAGACACCACTGAGCGCGAGGTAACGATAGACGTCGGGGCGGTCCTGGACCCCTTGGCGGACGGTGACGTTGCGGAAGATCCCGCGCCGCACCCCGGCCGCGCTGTCGAAGGTGTAGCTGATCGTCTCGGTGACGCTCAGACCCCCGTCGCGGTCGACGACGAACGCGGACTCGAAGGACCCCATCCGGTCGACCCCGGGCAGGATCAGGGCCGGCTCGGCCAAGGCCGACGGCGCACCCCAGCTCCCAACCGCCGCCAACGCCTCCCGGTATGCCGCCCGCTCACCGGGCGAGGTCGAGACGGCACCGGCCTGGCTCGAGGCCGCGCCGGGCGGGGTCGACGCCACACTGGCGGCGGCCGGCGCCGCAAGGGAACCGAGTCCGGCCAGCACTCCTGCGAAAACCAGCGAGCCGATCCAGTACAGCCGGGCGAGTCGGCGGGCGGCATACCGGTGGGTTGTCGCTTTCACCGGGCGCTCCGCGAGTGGATGGCCCGGTCGGCCTCGCGGGTGTCCTGCCGTTCGCGGAGTGCTTGACGCTTGTCGTATTGCCGCTTGCCCGTCGCGAGGGCGATCTCGACCTTGGCCCTCCCGTCCTTGAAATAGACGGCGAGCGGCACGATCGTGCGGCCCTTCTCGCGGGTCTTGCTCGCGATCTTGGCCAGTTCCTCCCGGTGCAGCAGCAGCTTGCGACGCCGACGGGGCGCATGGTTGGTCCAGGTGCCCTGGGTGTATTCGGGGATGTGCACCCCCTCGAGCCACAACTCGTCACCGGAAAACTGGGCGTAGCCGTCGACGAGAGAACACCGGCCGGCCCGCAACGCCTTGACCTCGGTGCCCATGAGCGCCAGCCCGGCCTCGAAGGTGTCCTCGATGTGATAGTCGTGGCGCGCCTTGCGATTACTCGCGACCACTTTGCGACCGCGTTCCTTGGCCACGACAGGGCACCTCCTCTAGTGCTGACAGCAAGGCAACGCTACCCCGCGGGAGCCAAAGCTCTGCCGTCAGAGCCAGATGCGCGGGTTGACGTACCCGCCGTCCTGGAGTGTCTCGAAGTGCAGGTGGCACCCGGTCGAGCTGCCGGTCGTGCCGACGTAGCCGATCACCTGGCCACGGCTCACCGACCCGCCGCGGACGGCAAACCCGGACATGTGGTTGTAGGTCGTCATCAACACGACGCCTCGCTGCACGCCATGGGTGAGCACGATTCGGTTGCCATAGCCGCCGCCCCAGCCCGCGCTGACGACGCGACCGTCGGCGGCGGCGTGGATCGGTGTGCCGCACCCGACGGCGAAGTCCATCCCGGAGTGCAACCGCCAATAGTTGAGGATCGGGTGCAATCGCATGCCGAACTCCGAGCTGATTCGACCCCCGGAAATCGGCCGACTGAGGAAACCCGTCCTGGTTTGCGGTGGCGGTGCCACGACCGGTGCGGGCTTGCCGGCCTTGCGAGCCGCCTCGGCAGCGGCTGAGATCCGGCCCGCCTCCTGCGCCTTGGCCCGGCGGACCTCCTCGGCGAGGGCCTGGCGCAGCTGCTCCTTCTCGGCTTCGGCAGCAGCGAGGGCCGCGAGCTCGCCGGCCCTGCGGGTGGCCACGTCGTTCGCATGCGCATCCTGCTGCGCGACGAGCGTGTCGAGGGCATCCTGGGCCTGTTGGGCCTCCGCGCGCCTGGCCTGGGCTTCGGCGAGGGCAAGCTCCGCTTGCCGTTTCAGCTCGGCGACCTCGATGCGGACCGCGTCGAGATAGGCCTCGGTCGCCGCGCCGTCGGCCTTCGCAGCCGCGAGGTTGTCCAGCGCCTGGTTGGTCATCGCCGACACGGTGTCGGCCAGCACCAGGCGGGTCGCGAAGTCGTCGGCGCTCGTCGCTCCGAGAGCCACCGAGAGCTGACTTTGACCATCCCCTTGGAACATGTCCGCCGCAAAGGCATCGAGGGTCCGCTGGGTCCGCTCCTTGGTGCTGGCGTTGGTCGCCGCAGCCTCCTCGGCGCGCGCGATATTGGCCTCGGCGACGGCCAGTTGCTCGCCGACCTGCTGGTTGTGTCGCTCGGCGGTCAGGGCCGCGGCATCGGCGGTGGCCACGCGGGCTCGGGCTGCGGGCAGCTGCGCCTGTGCCTGCTGCAATGCCAGGTATGCCGTCGCGAGCTCGGCCGACGTGTCTTCGAGCGCGGCCTCGAGGGACTCGACCTCGGCGCTCGCGGCGCGCAGCTCGTCGTCGGTTCCCGCAAGGGCGGCCGGCCCGGCATACGTCGTGAGCATCGCGGCCGCCAGAAGCACCGCGGGGGCGGACGCGGTCCACCCGGATCCCCGCCGACGCCCACTCTGCTTCGCGAACATCATCGGCCCCTTGGGCACACTTGTCGGGTCCTGGGCGCTGGTGCACCTGGTGACATGCCAAACCACCCCCTGGTTATCACACCCGAAGATAGCGTCGCAACGTGAACCATGAAGTCACAACGGCAACACCGGTGACCCCGCCGACGACCCACGGCGCTACGGCCAGCACGTCTCCGACGCCGATGAAGGCCGTGTCGACGAGCGCCTTGCTGAGATACCCGCCGACGCCATAGCGCACCGTCGCCCACAGCAACCCCATGGCCAGGCTCGCCCCGAGCAGTGACGATACGAGGGTCTCCATGACGAACGGGAGCTGGATCGTCCCGTTGGAAGCGCCAACCAGGCGCATGATCCCGGTCTCTCGGCGCCGGGAGAAGGCGGTCTGGCGGATCGTCGTCGCCATGAGCAGGATCGCGCAGAGCACCATGAGCGCCGACAGGGCGATCGCTCCCCATGAGACGACGCTCATGAACGCGAAGAACCGGTCGAGCAGCTGTTTCTGATCCTGCACCCGGCCCACTCCCGGGGCTCCCTGGAAGGTCGAGACGACGACCTCGTACTTTCCGGCTTCCGTCAAAGAGACCCGGTAGGAGTCGGCGAATGCCCGCTCGGTGGCCTGGTCGGCCAGCGGCGAGTTCTTGAACTGCTCCCGGAAACGTTTGAAGGCGTCTGCCTGGCTCTCATAGAAGATGTCCTTGATGGGAGGCTTCATCTGCTCGAGCTGGGCCCTGAGTTGCTCTCGCTGGACCGTGGTCGTCGCCTTGCCGGCGCATGCCGCGTATTGCGAGCCTTCGACGCAGAGGAAGATGCTGACCTGGACCCGGTCGTACCAGTAGTCCTTCATCGTGTCGACCTGGCGCTGGGCGAGCAGGCCGAGCCCCAGCAGATACATCGAGATCATCGTCACGAGGACGACCGAGACCGCCATCGACAGATTGCGGCGCAGTCCCCCGACGAGCTCACCAAGCATGAAGGTTGCACCCATCAGCGGACCTCCCCTGTCTCGCCGGGATCGCCGGCTTGGCCGGGTTCACCGGCCTCATCCAGGCGGATGACCGGGATGGCAGAAGTCGTCGTGCCGTAGTCCCCGCCGACCTGGTCGCGCACGAGCTTGCCTTCATCGAGCTCGATGACGCGCTTGCGGAACTCGTTCACGATCTCGTGGTCGTGCGTCGCCATGACCACGGTCGTCCCCGAGCGGTTGATTCGGTCGAGCAGCCGGACAATCTCGCGGCTTGTGGCCGGGTCGAGATTGCCGGTCGGCTCGTCGGCGAGCAGGATTGCCGGCTTGTTGACGATGGCACGGGCGATCGCGACCCGCTGCTGTTCACCGCCGGACAACTCATGCGGGTAGCGCTTCTCCTTGCCGTCCAGACCGACGACTCGAAGCGTCTCGGGGACGGTCTGGCGGATGATCGAGCGGGATTTGCCGATCACTTGGAGTGCGAAGGCGACGTTCTGGAAGACGGTCTTTCCGGGTAGCAGTCGGAAGTCCTGGAAGACCGTTCCGATTTCCCGGCGAAGCAACGGCACCTTCCGGTCAGGCAGCGCCCGCAGCTCCCGCCCCGCGACCAGCACCGAGCCGCTTGTCGCGCGCTCTTCACGGATGGCCAAACGCAGCATCGTTGATTTGCCCGACCCCGATGTGCCGACGATGAAGACGAACTCGCCCCGTTCGACCTCCAGAGAGACCTCGGCCAGTGCTGGCCGGGTGGCCTTGGGGTAGGTCTTGGTCACGCTGTCGAACAAGATCATACGAACGGTCTCCGGTCGAGGCGGGCAGCGCAAGGGCCGAGGATTGACCCCCCGTGTGGTAAGAGCGTAGTTGAGTGGCTGAAGAAACCCGTGTTACGCCTGGGACGGGCGTGGCGCGAATAGTATGCCGCGCCGCACCTCGGGGCCTCGGGGGCGTCAGGTGATATCGCGCCTGGTGAATACCAGCGCGGAAACCATGGCAAGGGGGACGGCATACGCGAGGACCGTCAGCAGGGCAGGGAGCGCGGCGATGGTCACGACGAGCAGAGGCTGGTCCATCTGCGGGATGAGCAGGGCGGTTCCCCCGTCGAGGAAGGCCCCCGCCGTCCCGCGAATCGTCCACTGCTCGGCTTCGGGTCGCAGGCCCTGCAACACCGACTCGACAACCGCCGGATAGAGGAAACCGACCCCCACGGCAAAGCCCGTTGACCGGGTGAGCAGCGACAAGTGGAAGCCCGCGGCCGATGCCAGGGCGGCGATCAATGTGCCGCGCGCCGCCGTCTGCACCGCATCAACCCACCACGAGGTCGTGAGCCCTTCGAGTGTTCCCCGCCAGGCTCCACCCACCCAGCTCAGCCCGAGCACGATGCCATGCAGGACCACGGCCAGGGCGACCGCGAGCGCGGCGATGGCCAGCATCTTGGCCACGACAAAGCGCAACCGGCGAGGTTCCCAGGTGAGCAGGGCAGGCAGGGTGGCCGCGGCCCACTCTGCACCGGCGCTCGTCGCGCCGACCGTGAAGGCCGCGATGGCGGCAACGACACTGGCGATCTTGGCCATCTCACTGGTCAGCGTCGCTGTGACGAACCGCCGCGTGGGGATGTCTGCTACGCCTCCGGTGAACTCCTGCCCATCCAGGTATTCGGCCAGCGACACCTCGCGCGAACCCACGGGCATCTGAGCGACCCCGACACTGTCCAATGTCGCCCGGTAGGACTGAAGGTCGTCCTCATAGGTCAGAGTGCGCTGGGCGACGAAGGCCTCGCGAGCGCTGGCGTAGTCGTCGGTGTGCGCGAGGACCTGCCCCACCATGAGCGCGAGCAACAACCCCGCAGCGCACAGCACGATCGCAACAATGGCCTGACGACTGCGAAGGCGAAGCAGCTCGGATCGCACAAGGTTCCTCATGTCGATTCACCGGTGGCCGTGAGGAAGGCCTCCTCCAGGGTGCGCTGGTCTTCGCTGACGCCCTGGACGGTGAGCCCGCCGTCCAGCAGGCGGCTGAGCACCTCCCGTTGGTCGGACCCTGCGACGCGGATCCCGCCGGCAACACCCTCGACCGTGCAACCGAACGCCGTGAGGATCGCAGCGGCCCGCACCGGGTCCTCGCAACGCACCCGCACCCACGGCCCGGAGGCAGCCGAGCTGAGGATCTCCTTCAGGGGCCCGGAGCTCACCAGCCGACCCTGATTGAGGATGGCCACCCGATCGCACACCTGTTCCACCTCAGACAGCAGGTGCGAGGACAACACCACTGTGACGTCCCCCTGCTGGGCGAGCTGAGTGATGAACGCGCGCATCTGGGACATCCCTGCTGGATCCAGCCCGTTGCTGGGCTCGTCGAGGACGAGAAGCCGAGGTCGACCCAGGATCGCTGCGGCCAAGGCCAGACGCTGGCGCATGCCGTGCGAGTAGGTCCGCACCTGGTCGCCGGCCCGATGCGCGAGTGCGACCAGCTCAAGCACTTCGTCGATGCGGTTGGGGGCGATGCTCCGTATCGCGGCTAACAGCTCCAGGTTGCGCCGTCCCGTCATGTTCGGGAGCAGCCGAGGACCGTCGATGAGTGCCCCCATCTGCGGTGCGACCTCCCACAAGTGTTGCGGTACCGGCCTGCCCAGCACCCTGATCGAGCCCGCATCGGGGCGGACAAGCCCGAAGAGCATCCGCAGCGTGGTGGTCTTTCCCGACCCGTTGGGACCGAGAAGGCCGAAGATGCCGCCCGGGGATACATCAAGGGACAGTCCGTCGACCGCAGGCCCGGCACGCCGGGCACCACGGCCAAACGTCTTGGTGAGGTCTCGGATCTCGACCAAGGCGTCCGTCATCGGCGCATTGTCAGGACGAAAAGGGCCAGCCCAACGCCCGAGAACGCTCGGGTGACCCTGCGGGTCGGGTTGGTGCTCTCTTCCACGGTCAGTTCAGCCTTTCGGTCATCCGAGCACGCCCGTGGTCACACACGGGGAGCGATCGGGATCGGTCAACGTGGCCAAGTAGAAGGTAGCGGTCAGGTCGACGTAACTGCCCTGGCTATCGCGAGCTCCGCCGATCGTGGTCCCCTCGTCGCGGTAGGACAGCCAGTAGTCCTCTTGCGGGATCGACTCCGGGGAAAGCGCGCACATGACCGACGCCGCCTGCCAGGCCTCGACCAGGCCCGGGCGAGAACCACCGGGACGTGCCGCCGACCCGAGAAGGTTGCCGTGCTTGCTCATGAGGATCTCTCGTTCTCGCTGCACCTCGGGACCGAACCCGCAGGTGGTCAGCAGCCGGATGGCCCAGGCTCGCGGCAGACTCTCGCCCGCTTCTGGGGTTGCCGGGGCGGTGGTTGCGAAGGTCCGCGCGACTTGCAGGGCGCCGGGGATGTTGCAACCTGGTGGTCCGACGACGGACAGGGCCCGTAGGACCACGGTGGGACGCCGGCCGCCCTCGCCGGCGAGGGCGGCCGGGTCACCGAGAGCCACGGTCACCTCCGGCACGAGGTCGGCGGATGGTCCGCCTTGGGGTGCCATGGCCAGGGCGAGATCCAGCTTCTCGATCGGGTCCCGTGCAACGGTTGCGACGCTCGGCGCTGACCCGCCGAGGGCGCGGACCGTGCGAAGGACGAGTGCGACCCCGGCGGTGTCGAGCAACGCAACGACGGCCTCGCCAGTGCCGCGGACGACGAGTTCCAAGTGGTTACGTAAGACCCCTGGCAGGGTGCGGGTGACCTTGAGGACGTCGGCGGCTCGTGCGAGGTCCGCTGCAACTGGCGTGACGTCGGTGACCCGGCTCGCGGCCACGATCGTGTCCATCTGGCGCAGCAGCGCTTCGATGGTGGCGCGCTGGTCCGGGGATGAGAGCACGGCGAGAGCCACGAGCGCTTCGGCCTCCCCCAAGCCCACGGCGCCCGAGTGGTCGTTCAGGGCAGCGCTGAGCTTCGCCGCCTCCGAAGACCACAACTCGCGCACCTGCGCAGGAGCACAACCACGCTGCTCGGGGATCCACGGCACCGCCGCCCCCAGGGCAAAGAGGGCCTCGGATCCGGTGCAGCCGACGGACGCCAAAGGGCCGATCAGCTTCGCGTCGGCGTCCTGGACCCGATGGCCCAGGCGATGAGCCAACTCGGCGCGCGCGGCGGCGACATAGACATCCCCGCCTTGCTGGGCGAGTTCTTCGTCGAGAACGGCCGTTAGCCCCGAGCGGTCTGTGGAACTCAGCAGGCCGAGGCGGTCATCGGCCCGTAGCACCGCCACAGCTGTCGGCGCTGGGCCAGCGACCGAGGTGGCCAAACTCCGCGGTGTGAGCCCTTCACGCATCTGTCCCGCGACCAGATCGGGGCCGACTTTCTCGACCAGATCTCGGACCTGTGGCCCGGCGGCCACCAGCGCCAACGAGGTGGTGTAGAAATCGGCAGCCGACAGGGGCGGCACGAGCATGACCGTCTGCCCGTTCTCCTCGTGCAGCCCGCTGACCAACATGGAGAGCGTCGCCGCACTCCAGGCCGGTCGCTGCAAGCCCTCGGAGCTTTGAGCGCTGGTCCCGGAGCAGGCGGTCACGCTCAGGCAGACGAGTGCGGCAACGGCACCACGCGAATGGCCGCGAGCGCCGTTGCCGCACCCTCGGTTCAACGCTATGCGCCGACCTGCTTGTAGGCGTCAGCCGAACGCACCGACCATGAGCTGCCGAACCGGGAAGCACCCGTCACGCTGGTGTGCATCGTGCTCACCCAGCCCCACGTCGAGGATTTGCAGATGACGGCGGTCCCGAAGTCGACCGAGACCCAGTAGGCGCTGCCGTCCCACCAGCCGTGCTGGCATGCGTCGTTGTAAGAGCTGAAGCCTGCCGAGGCCCCCGAGGCTGAGACGCTGACGGACAACGCAGCGCCGGTGAACTTCATGGCGCTGCTGGCTCGGGTGGCGTTGCTCTTGTAGGCACCGGAGAGCCGTCCGGCCTGAACGTAGTGGTTGCTCCCGTCTGCGCAGTCCTTGAGACCGCAGGCGTAGTCGCGCACATATCCCTTGCCCCAGACGTGGAGATTGCTGGAGTTCACCGTCCAGTAGGCCTGGGGGTACATCCACCCGCTGGCATGTGCGGATTCGGACGCGCTGGTGGCCAGGACGACCAAGGAAAACATGGTGGCGAGACTGGCAAAGAATCGTCGGAACGTTCTCTGTTTCATGATCCGTCTCCTCGAACGGAGGATCAAACCCGGGGGGAGGCCGGGCTGGGTCTGAGACGGCCGTCGATATTCGAGAACGCCCGACTGCTGACCTGGCTCGACACTAGCCCTGTGAAGTCGTCGGGCGGCGGAATAGAACCAAAACTCGGTGCGAAGCAGCCCGAAACGCGGTGAGGTCGCAGGCTCAGAAATGGGACAGCGATAAGGCGGTAGCCGGCCCGCCGCCCAGCGCGCTGATGGACGGGGCGGGCGGGCCAGCTGGACCAGCTGGGACGAGTTCCGTGCCCTCACCGTGGCCGCTCGAGGGCGCAGGGTCGCTTTGCTCGTCCAATCGGTGGCTGCGCGGCGGTCGCGTCTCTCGGCTAGGCGGGCGCAGGGCTGGGCGGCCACAACTCGATCGGAGGCGCGCTGACCGTTTCGCCAGCAGCGGGGGCGGCGATCTCCACGCAGATGGAGTCCAAGCCGACCGCCGCCCCGTCCGAGCAGACCCAGATGAACCCGCCGGTGTCGGGCACTCCTGGGATCACGAAAGCGCCACCGGCCCCGCTGACCCCGTCGTCGTAGATAACGGTGTCATCGAAGTTGAGGTAGATGAAGACCGGCAGGTCAGGTCGCGGAGTGCCCCAGCGGTCGATCACCGTGCCCGTCACCTCCCCGCCAGCCAAGAGTGTCGTGTCTAGGGGCACGAGGCTTCCGCTGGGGACCGTGACCGCATCGCCCCGGGGCATCTCCGTCGGCCACACCGAATGGCTATAGAGGCAGTTGCTGAGGTAGCCGGTGGCGATGGAGGCGCTAGCCGCCCAGCTGCCGTAATAGCACACCCGGTGGTCCCCGGCCGGCACCTGGTCGGCGAAGTAGCCCGTCGAGTCGGTCGTCGTCACCGAGATGAGTGTCGCCGAGATGGGGTCCCACGTCGTGACCAGGACGCCTTCGATCGGTGCATTGGTCACATCGTCTAGCACGGTGCCGCGAATCCCGGTCGCCCCACCCGCGGCCGGGGCCTCGTTCGCGTAGTAGCCGTTGACGTCGATGACGAGGTCGGTGGGCTGCGTGAAGTTGAACATCGCGAGGTTGCCGTTGCCCAGTCCTGAGACGACGAGGTTGTCGGTGAGGGCGTTGGGACGGTCCGGTAGCAGCATCGCCGCCAACGGCTGGCTCGCGGTGCCCGGCCAGAAGGTCTGATAGCCGGGCGACTGGTTGTTGACCGCGGTAGCCGCGAAGACGACCGACGTCGCCGACGGGGGAATGGGGGTGACCCCAGCGGGCGTCGTCAGCCCCGCAACCTTGATGGTCCGCACTTCATTGCTGCCCAAAGACGCCTGCGGGGAGACCCGGGTGTCGTAGATGCGAGTTGCCGCCACCGGGACGAACTTCCCACCCGCCCCGCCGTCGTAGTAACCCGCGATGTCCACGCCGAGTTGGGTCGTGACGTTCGTGAAAATCGAGATCTCCCCACCCGCGCCGACCGGCGCGATCGCCGACGTCACCGTGGTCGACCCCCCATACAGGACATTCGAGACGACCGGTCTGGCCGCCCCAGCAGCCCACACCGTGAGAAAGCCCGCGGCGGCCGGGTCGACTGCCTCGACCTGGATCTCCACCGCGGTCGCCGTCGCGGGGACACCTGTCGTGCCACCCGCCACGCGCGCATTCTTCGACGTGCCAGCCGCCACGACCCCGCTGCCGCCGAACTCCGGACGCGTATCCAACACCCGCGTGGGAGTGATGGACTGGTAGGACACCGTGTGCGTGAACGTCCCGGAATCGTCGACAAAGAACCCGACGACATCGACGGTGACGCCCACGACCCCGCTGAAGTTGTAGATCGACATCAACCCGGTGCCATCCGCCGGCACCTTGACCAGGTTGGTCTTCGTCTGCCACTGCGAGAAGTTCACCGCAGTCGCAAAGGGTCTGGGCTGACCGGACGGCCACGCCGTCAGATACCCCGGAGCGTTCGGCGCGACCACCGACAATGCCACCGCGACGGCCGACACCCCCGTGGTGGGAACACCCGCGATCCCGAGCATCTGCACAGTTCGGGTCTGCCCACTCGACCAGGCCCCTCCGGAACCCGCGACCCGGGAGTCGAACGAACGGATCGGACCCACCGGCACGAAGTCACCAGATCCGGGCCCGCCACCCACGGTCACCGGGCCGGCCTGAACCGTAGCCGACGTGTCGGCACCCGCGATCGTCGTCACCTTGACCAGGTAGGTCCCCGCCGCCAACGAGCCGATCGAGACAAAGGCGTCACCCGCTGCGTTCGGAGTCCCGGACGCCGGGTCGCCCACGTCGACGCCGCCGGTGGTCGCCGCCTGCGCCGAGACGGTTGTGCCCGCGGGCATCGGCGTTGGGACGCGGACACCCACGACCATCCCAGCAGGGGTCGGCGCAACCGACAGCACCGCTGGCAGCAGCGAGGGCAGCACCGCGGCCTGCACAGACGGCATACTCACCGCAGTCGCGGTCCCAACCCCGCCAGCACCCCCCGCCGCAAGAAGTGCGCCAGAACACGCAAGCGCAACCAATTGTCGAAGCATAGGAGTCACTTTTCCCATCTGTGTCTTTGGGTATCTCCCAAGGACAGAGCACTGCCATTCTGCTCTGATCGACGTCTGGAGGTGGGCCTGCGCCACCAGAGATATCCGACACGACGGTATGCCGGAGCTGCGGCTCAGGCGCCGGACTTCTCCAGGGTGCGCTTCCACCGGATGCCGGCCTCGATGAAGTCGTCGATGTCGCCGTCGAAAACGGCAGACGGATTGCCGACCTCATGCTCCGTGCGCAGGTCCTTGACCATTTGATACGGCTGCAGCACATAAGAGCGCATCTGGTCACCCCAGCTGGCCTTGACGTCGCCGGCCATCTCCTTGCGGGTGGCGGCCTCCTCGGCCTTCTTGAGCAGCAACAACCGAGACTGCAGCACCCGCAGGGCTGCGGCACGGTTCTGGATCTGGCTCTTCTCGTTCTGCATCGAGACGACGATCCCGGTCGGCAGGTGCGTCATCCGCACCGCCGAGTCGGTCGTGTTGACCGATTGCCCGCCAGGCCCCGACGAGCGGAAGACGTCGATCTTCAGCTCGCCCTCGGGGATCTCGATGTGGTCGGTCTGTGCGATCAGCGGCACGACCTCGACGGCCGCGAACGAGGTCTGACGGCGCCCCTGGTTGTCGAACGGGCTGATCCGCACGAGGCGGTGCGTGCCGGCCTCGACCGACAGGTTGCCGAACGCATACGGCACCTTCACCTCGAACGTCGCCGACTTGAGCCCGGCCTCCTCTGCATAGCTCGTGTCAAGGACCGCGGTGGGATAGCCATGTCGTTCGGCCCAGCGCAAGTACATCCGCATGAGCATCTCGGCGAAGTCGGCGGCGTCAACGCCGCCGGCCCCCGAGCGGATCGTGACGACCGCCTCGCGAGAGTCCCATTCGCCGTTGAGCAGGGTGCGGACTTCGAGACCGGCGACGTCCCGCTTCAGCGCGGTCAGCTCCTTCTCGGCTTCGGCGAGGGTGTCGGCGTCGTCTTCCTCGGTGCCCATCTCGACGAGGACTTCGAGATCTTCGACCCGGCTGTCCATGCCGGTGACCCGCTCCCGCTCGGAGTTGGCCCGCGACAGAGCGGAGGTCACGCTCTGCGCGTGATCGGGGTCGTCCCAGAGGTTGGGAACCGACGCCGCCGCCTCGAGGCGCTCGATCTCGGCCGCGAGAGCGTCGAGATCGGTCACCTCGCGCACCGAATCCATCGTCGCGCGCAAGTGCTTGAGCTCTTCTCCGAAGTCGACAGCCACGAAGACCAAGCCTACGCGACGGCCAGACGCCCCACGTATGCCGCGTCGCGTGCTAGTAGATGCCGTGCTGCCGGACGCGCTGAGCCGCCTTCTGCTCGACTACTGCGCGACGCGGTCGAGGATGAGCGCGCGTACCTTGGCGGCGTCCGCTTGCCCGGTCATGGCCTTCATCACCTGGCCGATCAGTGCACCGGCGGCCTGGACTTTCCCGGCACGGATCTTGTCGACAAGTTGAGGATTGGCGGCGAGCACGAGATCGACCGCCGCGGCGAGCGCTCCGTCGTCGGACACCAGGGCCAACCCCCGGGCGTCGGCGACCGCACGGGGGTCGCCCTCACCCGCCAAGACCCCATCGAGCACCTGTCGGGCCATCGAGTCGTTGAGCCGACCCTCCTGCACGAGACCGTCGAGCCCCGCGACGTCCAGCGGGGTGACCCCCATGTCCGCCAACTCGCGACCCTCGACGTTGGCTCGTCGGGCGATCTCACCGGACCACCATTTGCGAGCTCCGGCCGGAGTCCCCCCCGCGGCCACCGTCGCCTCGATCAGCTCGACCGCGCCGGCGTTGAGGACGTCACGCATCTCCAGGTCGCTGAAACCCCAGGTCGCCTGCAGCCGACGCCGACGAGCGGCCGGCGGCTCGGGCAAGGTCGTCCGCAGCCGCTCGACGAGCTGCACCGTCGGAGCAATCGGCACGAGGTCAGGCTCGGGGAAGTAGCGGTAGTCCTCGGCGTCGGACTTCTCGCGGCCACTGGTGGTGACCCCGGTGTCCTCGTGCCAGTGCCGGGTCTCCTGCAGGATCGACCCGCCGGCCGCGAGGATCGCCGCATGCCGGGTCATCTCATAGCGCACCGCCCGCTCGACCGAGCGCAGCGAGTTGACGTTCTTGGTCTCGGTGCGGGTGCCGAAGGCCACGTCGGCCTGCGCCTCGGGCTTCTTCGTGCGTTGGCGCAGTGACACATTGGCGTCACAGCGCAGCGAGCCCTGCTCCATCTTGACGTCGGACACCCCGAGGGCGCGCAGCAGGTCGCGCACCGCCGTGACGTAGGCACGGGCGATCTCCGGGGCCCGCTCCCCCGCCCCGGTCATCGGCTTCGTGACAATCTCGATGAGAGGAATGCCGGCCCGGTTGTAGTCGACGAGTGAGAACTCGGCGCCGTGGATGCGGCCGGTGGCACCGCCCACATGCAGCGACTTGCCGGTGTCTTCCTCCATGTGGGCCCGCTCGATGAGCACCCGATAGACCGTGCCGTCGTCGAGGTCGACATCGAGCCACCCGTCGAAGGCGATCGGCTCGTCGTATTGGCTGGTCTGGAAGTTCTTCGGCATGTCGGGATAGAAGTAGTTCTTGCGCGCGAAACGGCACCACGGGGCGATCGTGCAATTCAGCGCCAACCCGATCCGGATCGCGGACTCCACGCCGATCTCGTTGACCACCGGCAGTGACCCCGGCAGCCCGAGACAGACCGGGCAGACCTGTGAGTTCGGCTCGGCACCGAACGCGGTCGGGCAGCCGCAGAACATCTTGGTGGCTGTTCCCAGCTCGACGTGCACCTCCAGCCCGAGGACCGGATCGTATGCCGCGACCGTCTCCTGCCAGCTCATGACGGCCTGCGGGGCAGACTCGATGGTGCTCCCAACCTCGTCGCCGGCCTGGACGTCTTGCTGCGCGGTCAGATCCGTCATCGGGCCATCCCCATCGTCGCTCCAGCATGCTGATCATCGCTACCGCCGGCGGGCACCAACTCGGGGATCCGTTCGAGCAACCGGCCGCCCCACCGGGACACCAGTTGGCGCTCCAGGGCCGACCCGACGGCATACAGGCGGTCGTCATGGGTGGCCGGGGCGAGGATCTGGAAGCCGGTGGGCAGGCCGTCCTCGTCGGCCAGGCCCGAGGGCAGCGACATGCCGGGGATGCCCGCGAGGTTGGCCGGGATCGTCGCGACGTCGTTGAGATACATCGCCATCGGATCATCGAGTTTCTCGCCGATGCGGAAGGCGGTCGTCGGCGCGGTCGGTGAGACCAGGACGTCGGCAGCTTCGAAGGCCCGGGTGAAGTCGTCGGCGATGAGCCGGCGCACCTTCTGTGCTTGACCGTAGTAGGCGTCGTAATAGCCCGAGGACAGCGCATAGGTGCCGAGGATGATCCGGCGCTTGACCTCGGCCCCGAAGCCCGCCTCGCGGGTGGCCGCCATGACTTGCTCGGCGCTCGGATCGTCGATGCCCTCAGGCAACACCCGCAGGCCATAACGCATCGCGTCGAAGCGGGCGAGATTGGAGGACGCTTCGGAGGGCAGGATGAGGTAGTAGGCCGCAAGGGCGTAGGCGAAGTTGGGGCAGTCGACCTCGACGACCTCGGCCCCAGCGTCCACGAGCAGCGCAACCGCCTCATCGAAGCGGGCCTGCACCCCCGGCTGGTAGCCCTCGCCGGTCAACTGGCGGACCACCCCGACCCGCAGGCCGGTGACGTCGGCGGATTGGGCGGCTCGCACCACCGCGGGCACCGGGGCGTGGATCGACGTCGAGTCGCGCGGGTCGTAGCCGCCGATGACGGCGTGCAGCATGGCGGTGTCGAGCACGGTCCGACCGCAGGGCCCGGCCTGGTCGAGGCTGGAGGCGAGCGCCACCAGCCCATAGCGGGAGACGCCTCCGTAGGTGGGCTTGGTGCCGACCGTTCCGGTGACCGCCGCGGGCTGACGGATCGAGCCGCCCGTGTCGGTGCCGACCGCCAGGGGAGCCTGGAACGAGGCGAGCACGGAGGAGGATCCGCCGCCGGAACCGCCAGGGATCCGGTCGAGGTCCCACGGATTGCGGCTGGGCCCGAAGGCCGAGTGTTCGGTGGAGGAGCCCATCGCGAACTCGTCCATGTTCGTCTTACCGAGGATCGGCATGCCCGCGGCTCGCAGCTTGCTGACGAGCGTCGCGTCATAGGGCGGCACCCAGCCTGCCAGGATGCGACTGCCGCACGTCGTCGGCAGACCCTGAGTGGCCACGACGTCCTTGACGGCGACCGGAACACCGGCCATCACGTGCAGCTCCGCGCCGGAGGTCCGCGCGTCGTCGACGGCCTTGGCCTGCTCGAGGGCGCCCCGGGTATCGACGTGCAGGTAGGAGTGCACCGCGCCGTCGACGGCGGCGGTCCGGTCCAGATGCGCCTGGGTCACCTCGACGGCGCTGATCTCGCGGCGGCCGAGGGCGTCGGCCAGGCGGGCGGCACTCCAGCGGGTGAGGTCGTGGGTCACGATGAGGGCCTAACGGTTCGCCGGGTGGACCGGATTCGGGCAGGGCAGCCGGTATGCCGAGTGCCTCGGGCCGGCTGCGCAGGGGTCCTGCTGCGCGGGCGGCTGCGTGGGCGGCTGCGTGGGCGGCATACGGCGGGGTCAGTCGTCGGTGAGGATGCGCGGGACCGAGAACCGCTGCTGATCAGCCTCGGGGGCTCCGGACAGGGCTTGTGCTGCAGTGAGGCCGGGGCGGACCTCGTCAGGGCGGGTGACGTTGACCAACGGCAGCGGATGCGACATCGGCTCGATCCCCTCGGTCGGCGCCTGCTGGACCACCGCGACCGCGTCGAGGATGACCGAGAGCTCCCCGAGCATCCGGTCGAGCTCGGCGTCGGTCAGCTCGATCCGGGCCAGCATCGCCAGGTGAGCGACATCGTCGCGGGACAGTGAAGGCATGCCGCCATCCTAGGGCGCCCGTGGACGGCCTCCTCGAGCACAGCCAGCAGGTCAGTCGGGTGAGCCGGTCTCCAGCAGGCGCACGAACCCTGCCTCGTCGATGATGGCCAACCCGAGCTCACGCGCCTTGGCCTCCTTGGACCCCGCCCCCGGGCCGAGGACGACCCAGTCCGTGTTCTTGGAGACCGATCCGGAGGACTTGCCGCCGCGAGCCACGATCGCCTCCTTGGCTCCGTCTCGGCTGAACGCCTCCAACGACCCGGTGACCACGACGGTGCGGCCTTCGAGGGTGCGGACAACACTGGCATCGACGTCGTCGACCATCCGGACCCCCGCTGCCGCCCACGCGTCGACGATCGTCGGCCGCCACGGGTTGGCGGGGTCGTCGAACCAGTCACGCACCGAATCAGCGATCACCCCACCGACGCCGTCGACTCCCGAGAGCTCCTCGACCGACGCGGCCCTGATGCGTTGCATCGAGCCGAAGTGGGTCGCCAGGGCCCGGGCCGCCGTCGGTCCGACGTGCCGGATCGACAGGGCCACGAGCACCCGCCACAGGGGCTGGGACCTGGCCTTGACGAGATTGTCGACGAGCTTCTCGCCATTGGCCGACAGCACCCGACCGTCCAGGACCCGCTCGGCTGGATCGGTCTTCTTGGCTGCGCGGGTATATAGCGCCACTTTGGCCACGTCCTGCACCCCGAGGGCGAAGAGCCTCGACTCGCTCGGGCCTCCCAGTGCCTCGTCGTGCAGCACCCCAGCGTCCAGCAGGGCGCTCGCGCCCTCCCAGCCGAGCGCCTCGATGTCCAACGCCCCGCGTGAGGCCAGCCCGAAGAGGCGTTCGCGCAGTTGGGCGGGGCAGGACCGGGCGTTGGGGCAGCGCAGGTCCTTGTCACCCTCCTTCTCCTCGACGAGCGTCGTGCCGCACGACGGGCACTCGGTCGGCATCCGCCACGGCTGCGCCCCGGCCGGACGCAAGGGCAGCACCGGCGCGACGATCTCGGGAATAACGTCGCCGGCCTTGCGCAACACGACCGTGTCGCCGACCCGGAGGTCCTTACGGGCCACCTCCCATTTGTTGTGCAGGGTGGCGTTGGCGACCGTCGAGCCACTCACGACCACCGGATCCATGACGCCGTAGGGGGTCACCCGGCCGGTGCGACCGACGTTGACCGCGATGGCCCGCAGGACGGTGTTGACCTCCTCTGGCGGGTACTTGACGGCGATCGCCCATCGCGGCGCCCTGGAGGTCGACCCGAGCGCCCGCTGCACCGCAACCTCGTCGACCTTGACGACGACGCCGTCGATCTCGTGCTCGACCGAGTGACGGTGCTCGCCGAAGTGCGCGATGAAGTCCTCGACCTCGGCGAGCGAGTCAAGCACGCGCCAGTGCGTGGACGTCGGCAGACCCCAGGCCGCCATCGCGGCATACGCCTCGCTCTGGCGGTCGATGTCGAACCCGAGGCGCGCCCCGACACCGTGCACAAGCATCCGCAGTGGGCGGCTCGCGGTGACCCGCGGGTCCTTCTGGCGCAGCGAACCGGCGGCGGCGTTGCGAGGGTTGGCGAAGGGCGGGCGGCCGGCCTCGACCAGCGAGGCGTTGAGCTCGGCGAACGCCTCGATCGGGAAGTAGACCTCGGCGCGCACCTCGATCAACTCGGGAGCGAGCTGATCCGCCGTCGGGGCCAGTGTCGTGGGGACGCCCCGGATGGTGCGGACGTTCAGGGTGACGTCCTCCCCCGTCCGGCCGTCGCCGCGGGTGAGGGCCCGGGTCAGGCGGCCTTGCTCATAGAGGAGGCTGACGGCCAGTCCGTCGATCTTCAGCTCGCACAAGAATCCGTATGCCGCCCCGCCGGCCTCACGCCGCACCCGCTCAGCCCAGGCAGCCAACTCCTGCGTGGAGAAGGCATTGTCCAGGCTCATCATCCGATCGAGGTGATCGACAGCCTGGAAGTCGGTGGAGAACGCGGGGGCGCCCACCTGCTGCGTCGGGCTGTCGGGGGTCCGCAAGCTGGGGTGCTGCTCCTCGAGGCTCCCCAGACGGCGGATCAACGCGTCGTAGTCGCCGTCCGAGATCGTCGGAGCGTCCTGCACGTGATAGGCGAACTGGTGCTCTCGCACGGCCTCGGCGAGCTCGGTCCACTCGTGCCGGGCGTGGGTCGGCACGTCGGAGGTGGCAATCGGGTCAACGGGGGTCGGCACGGGGTCATCCTGCCGCACCCAGCCGACACCCCGGCCACGTGCTGAGCGCGATTTGCATCGGGTCCGGGAACCGCCGACACTGAAAACGGACGTCCGGCTCACCCGCCTTGCGTTCGAAACGCCTCGTCCGGCCACTCAGGGGTTTGCAGCAATGACATCAGTGCTCGCCACCGCCGTTCACCCACGCCGCCACACCCTGCGCTGGGCGACAATCGCCATCGTCGCCACCCTCACGGTGTCGGCGTGCACGGCCGCCCAGACCGGTGCGAGCCTGCCCGACGCGACCGCGGTGACCGCCGGCGCCGCGGGGGGCGACACCGCCGCCCCATCGGCGATGGCCCCGCCGGTCGTCCTCACGCCGAACGTCAGCTCCACGACTGCGGTCCCGGTCGACACCTCGGTCACGGTCACCGCGTCGGCCGGGGTGGTGACCGACGTCTCGCTTACGTATAAGGACGCGAAGGCAGGAGCCGTCACCGTCGGCGGCGACATCAGCACCGACGGGACGAAGTGGACGGCCCACTCCCTGCTCGAGCCGGGTACGACCTACACCATCGCGGCCCGAGGCCGATCGAGCGCCGGCGTCGAGGCAGAATCGACGACGACCTTCAAGACCGATGCGCTGACCGCCAAGCAGCAGATCTCCGCCAGCGTCATCGGCAACGGCATGACCGTCGGAGTCGCCATGCCGGTGGTCGTCATGTTCAGCTCTCCGGTCACCGACCAGGCTGCCTTCGAGCGCGCGCTCTCGGTGACCGCGACACCCGCGCAGGAGGGCGCGTGGTCCTGGTTCAGCAGCCGCGAGGCGCACTGGCGTCCGGCGAAATACTGGGAGCCCGGCACGAAGGTCTCGGTCAAGGCCGCGATCAACGGCGTCGCAGCCGGCAAGGGCACCTTCGGCAAGGACAACGTCACCGGCGGTTTCACCGTCGGATCATCCCTGGTGATGCAGGCCGACCTCGCCAGTCACAAGATGACGGTCATGTCCGGCGACACCGTTCTGAAGGTCATCCCGATCACCGGCGGGAAGAAGGGCTACGAGAGCCGTTCGGGGACGAAGGTCATCGTCTCCAAGCATGAGACCTACAAGATGGACGCGGCGACCCTCGGGGTGAAGCCCGGCGATCCCGAGTACTACAGCCTCACCGTGAAGTACGCCATGCGCGAGACGTGGTCGGGTGAGTTCGTCCACGCGGCACCATGGTCAGTGCGCAGCCAGGGCTCGGCCAACGTCAGCCACGGCTGCATCGGGATGAGCACCGCCAACGCCAGCTGGCTGTTCAAACAAGCCAAGGTCGGCGACCCCATCGTCGTCTCCGGCACCCCACGCAGCCTGGAACGTGGCAACGGCTACACCGACTGGAACATCTCCTTCGAGGAGTTCAAGAAGGGCTCCGCGCTCTCCTGAGTCTCACCCGGTTCTAGAGGGGCTCCGCGTCTCCTGAGTCTCTGCGGCCCGCTGTTCGGAGGTTCCGTCACTGATCGGGGGCACGCACCCTCCGATCAGGGCCGTAACCTCCGAATAGCGGGTGGGGCGCGGCGAGCCCCAGTTTCTGATCCCCCTGCACCCGTCGGGTGACCCCTTCAGCTACCGGCCCGCTCGGCCAACTCGGCGGCGACCTCGAGACAGCCGCGTTGCCGTCGCACCGCTTCAGGCCCCATCACGTCGGCCAGACCACAGGCGGGGGTGATGACCAGGCTCGCCAGGCTCGCGGGTACCAGACCGACGCGATGCCAGGCGGTCGCGACTTCCTCAGCGATCTCGCGGGGCGCCCAGGCGGCCGCCGGGTCGGTCGGCACGCACCCGGCATACACGGCAATGCCCTCTTCGGCAGCCACCGCCAGCCCCTCCCACCCACGCGGACTGAGCAGCGTGGTATCCACGGACAACCCGGTGGCGCCGGTGCGGCGCAGCAACGGCAACGGCGGGTGCGCCGCGCAACAGTGAATGACCGTATGCCGCTCGCCGGCCGCCGCAAGCACCGTGCGGAGGGCGCCGAGGGCCTCCTGCGGATCAATGGCGCGCATCATCCCGAAGCCCGAGGCTGTCGGCAGCCGACCCTCCAACACCGCCGGCAGCGACGGCTCGTCGACCTGCAGCGCAAGGACGGCGCCGGGCACCAGGCGCTGCACCGTCGCGAGCAGGTCACGAATGCCCTCGGCGAGCGATTCGGCGACGTCTCGGCGGGCGCCCTCGTCGACGATGACCCGCTCACCGCGGTGTAGCCAGATGCCGGCGGTGAGAGTCCATGGCCCGGCGACCGTCAATCGCAGGGGTCCGGTGTAACCGTCGAAGGCCTCGGCCAACTCGTCGAGGTCCTCACTCCACAGGGCGCCTGTGCGGGCGGCGTCGCGACCAGGCCGGTCGACAAACCGCCAACCCATGGGCTGGAGATCGACCGGCAGACCGACGAGCAACCCGGCTGACCTCCCGATTAGGTCTGACCCGGGTCCCCGTCCGGGCAACTCGGGCAGATAGGGCACGCCGGATACCCCATCGGCGTTGTCGTGATCGCCGAGCAGCTCCCGTAGGACCGTGAGGGTTTCGCGGACGTCGACTCCCGGCCAGGAACCGATGCCGCTCGCCCGGATCATGGTCGCCCCGCCTGCGCGCTGGAGGGCTTGGCGCAGCGGCTTGTCGCGCCGATCGTCGCCGAGCCGACGACCCGGGTGCTGCTGTAGAGCACGACCGATTGTCCCGTGGCGACCCCACGGATGGGCGACTCGAGTCGCACCGTCAGCGTCGGCCCGGACGTCGCCTCCGGTGTCTGGTGGACCTCCGCTGTCGCCGGGTGTTCCTGTCCGTGGGCGCGCACCTGGGCCCCGACTCGCACAGCTCCAACGGGCGCCGGGCCACACCAGCGGAGGTGGTCGGCCTCGATGGTGTCGATGCCGAGCATCTGCGCCGGCGCAACGACGACGACATTGGCTTCGACGTCGACCGAGCGGACGTAGCGCGGCTGCCCGTCGGGGGCGGGCCTGGACAGATGCAAGCCGCGGCGCTGGCCGACCGTGAACCCAAAGGCGCCCCTGTGGTGGCCGACCGCGGCCCCGGATTCGTCGAGGATCGTTCCGGGACGCTCGCCGAGCCTGCCGGCCAGGAATCCGCGGGTGTCTCCGTCGGGGATGAAACAGATGTCGTGCGAATCAGGTTTGCGGGCGACGGCCAGACCCCGGTCTGCAGCCTCGGCCCGGACCACGTCCTTGGTCGACCCGCCGAGCGGGAAGAACGATCGCGCCAACTGTCCGGCATCCAGGACCCCGAGGACGTATGACTGGTCCTTGGCAGGGTCGATCGCCCGATGCAGCTCACGTCTTTGCGGTCCCTCGACGATCCGCGCGTAGTGCCCGGTGGCGACCGCGTCGAAGCCGAGGGCGAGGGCCTTGTCGAGCAGGGCGGCGAACTTGATCCGCTCGTTGCAGCGCAGACAGGGGTTGGGGGTGCGCCCGGCGGCATACTCGGCGACGAAGTCCTCGACGACCTCGGCGCGGAAGCGAGCGGCGAGATCCCACACGTAGAAGGGGATGCCGAGCCGGTCGGCGACGCGCCGGGCATCTGCGGCGTCCTCCAGGGTGCAGCAGCCTCTGGCGCTCTCCCGCAGCACGGTCGCGCTCTGCGCGAGGGCCAGGTGCACGCCGACCACCTCGTGGCCGGCGTCAAGCATCCGCGCTGCCGCGACCGCCGAGTCGACTCCGCCGCTCATGGCGGCGACCACCCGCATCAAGCCACCCCGGCGGCGCGGCGGGCGCGGGCGACGGCGGCCGGGAGCGCGGCGAGCACCGCGGCGACGTCGGCCGCGGTCGAGGTGTGCCCGAGGGTGAGCCGAAGCGCCCCCCGGGCCTCGCGCTCGCTCAACCCCGTCGCCAGTAGTACGTGACTGGCCTGTGGCACGCCAGCCTGGCAGGCCGAACCGGTCGAACACTCGATGCCCGCGGCGTCAAGCAGATAGAGCAGCGAGTCCCCCTCGCACCCCGGGACCAGCAGGTGGGCGTTTCCGGCGAGTCTGCTCGTCCAGTCGCCGCGGCGCCACAGTCCACCGGGCCGGATGCCATAACCGAGCCGGGCGGCGCCGTCGATGATCGCATCACGCAGGGCGGTGAGCCGCGGGCCCTGCTCGTCGAGGTGGGCGACGGCCCGCTCGACGGCCAACGACAACCCGAGGATCCCCACCGTGTCCAGGGTGCCGGAGCGGATCTGGCGTTCCTGGCCGCCGCCGTTGATCAGCGGAACGACAGCCCGATCTCGGCGCACCAGCAGGGCCGCGGTGCCGACCGGGCCGCCGACCTTGTGGCCGGTCATCGTCAAGAGGTCGGCGCCACAGGCAGCGAAGTCGACGGGCAGGTGGCCGATCGCCTGGACCGCGTCGGTGTGCATCGGTATGCCGTGCGCCCGCGCGTGCGCGGCGATCGCCGCGACGTCCTGGACCGTGCCGATCTCGTTGTTGGCCCACATGACCGAGACGAGGGCGACGCTGCCCGGGTCTGCCTCGATGGCTGCCTGGACTGCGCCGACCGCCACGACCCCGTCGGAGTCGCAGGGAAGCCACTCGACCTGGGCGCCCTCGCGGGCGACCAGGGCATCGACACAGTCGAGCACGGCGTGGTGCTCGATGGTGCTTACCAGTAGGCGAATGCGCCGCGGGTCGGCGTCACGCTGGGCCCGAAAGACGCCGGCGACGGCGAGGTTGTCCGACTCGGTGCCACCGGAGGTGAATACGACCTCGGATGGGCGGGCCCCGACCGCCGCGGCGAGGCGTTCGCGCGATTCCTCGACGACTCGACGGGCCGCGCGCCCAGCGGTGTGCAGCGATGAGGCGTTCCCGACCCGGGAAAGCTGCTCGAGCATGGCGGCGGCGACCTCGGGGAACACCGGCGTCGTGGCGGCATGATCGAGATAGACGGGCACTCAGCGATCCTAGGCCGTGTCCACGGCAGGGAACCGCGATGATGGACCCCCTGCCTAGCCTCAGGGGACTCGCCCAAGGCATGATGGTCCCCGTTCGTCCGTCGTTGCCGGGTGCCGTCAGGATCCGCAGGAAGGTGTGGCCCGATGAGCGCTGTTGGTGCCCCTGGCGACCGGGTCGCGGCCTTCTTCGACCTCGATGGCACGCTCATTCCCGGATCAGTCAACATCCCGCTGGCCAAGGCGGCCTTCAAGGCCGGGTTTGTCAGCAAACGCGAGTTGGCGTTGGACCTGATCCGAAACGTCTCCTTCATGCTCCGTGGCGTGAGCGACACCGGCTCGGCCAAGGTCCGCGACCGGATCCTGCGCGGCGTCCAGGGTCAGCGCGCCGACGACGTCGTGGGGTTGGCCGACGGCTTCCTTGATGAGCTCGTCATGACGATCACCCCGGCGATGCGGGAGATCCTCGACGAGCACCGGGCAGCCGGTCATGACCTTGTCCTCATCTCGGCGAGCCCGACCGAGGTCGTCCAGCGTTTCGCGATCGCTGCGGGGATGGATTACGGCACAGGCACGACGGCTGGGCGCGATGCCGACGGACGCTTCGACGGCACCCTCGTCGGGCCGTTCTGTTACAAGGAGGGAAAGGCAGAGGTGATGCGCGGGTTGGCTGCCGAGCACGGCTATGACCTGGCTCGGTGCTTCGCGTATTCCGATTCGGTGAGCGACGAGCCGATGCTCGCCATCGTCGGTAACCCGGTTGCCGTCAATCCCGATCACGAACTGCGCCTGATGGCGCTGGCGGGCGGCTGGCGGGTCGTCGAGGTCGGTCGGCTACGCGTGGGGGTGGCCCGGCTGCAACGGGCTATCCGCGGGGCCGCGACCTCGCCGGGCAAGGCCTTCGCCCGCAGCCGGCAGAGCGTGAGCTGCCGCCGGGCGACCTGGGCCGAGTTGCGCGCAGGGTCTCCCTCCGAGCTGGGGATCGATGGTCCGACGTCGGCGTCGGTCGCTGCCATACGCGAGCCCGACTGATCGGGGCTGCGGGTCACCACTGCGGGTCACCACTGCGGGTCACTGCTGCGGGTCACTGCGGCCGCGGGTCGGAGTCGATGAGGGCCATCTCCAGGACGTCCTCCCACCCTTCGCCGAGCCGGCGAGCCTGCCTGCGCAGCCCTTCCTGCTGGAATCCGGCCCGCCGATAGACTTGCCGAGCTCGCTCGTTTCCGGCAGCTACCTGCAGCGTGAGCCGGTGCAGCCCCAGCGGGCCGAATGCGAAGTCTCGGACCAGCATCGTGGCCTCGGTGCCGTAGCCCCGGTCGAAGGCTTGCGGTCCGACGAGCGCGATGCGGTATTCCATGCTTTCGTGCTCGTCGTCGAGTTCGAAGAGGACCGCCTCACCCACGATCTCGCCGCAGTCGCGTCGCACGATGGCCCAGTCGGCCCGGTCATGCCGACCCGGCGCCTTCGCCAGCCCGGCCCGCACCTGTTCCCGGGTGAACTCTGCGAGCGCTGCCTGCAGCACCATGTCGTCGCCCACCCCGCCCTGCTCGCCGAACGTGGGCGACACGGCATACATCGGCCACAGTCCGTCGAAGTGCTCCGGCCCCATCGGCTCGAGACGCACCGACCGGCCGAGGAGCGTCGGCTGGTGCTCCAGTTGAGACAGGTCCACGGCCGGAGTCAACCAAGCCTGCCCGCGGACGGCAAGCGGAGGGCATCCAGACGGCGCACCGGCGGCATCGGGGCCATGAGGGCGGCATACGGGCGGCATAGGCGAAGGGCCCGGACCGCTCGGCCCGGGCCCTAGCGCGATGACGTGCGGGTCGGCTCAGCCTTTGGCGGTGTGGACCGCGGACGTGGCCTGCGGAAGAACGGCGAACAGGTCGCCGACGACGCCGAAGTCGACGAGCTCGAAAATCGGCGCCTCCTCGTCCTTGTTGACCGCGACGATCGTCTTGGAGGTCTGCATGCCGGCCCGGTGCTGGATCGCCCCAGAGATGCCGCAGGCGACATAGAGCTGGGGACTGACCTGCTTGCCGGTCTGGCCGACCTGTGAGGCGTGCGGATACCAGCCGGCGTCGACCGCTGCCCGGCTCGCGCCGACGGCCGCACCGAGCGAGTCGGCGAAAGCCTCTACTGGGGAGAAGTCGCCGCCGGTGCCGCGTCCGCCGGAGACGACGATCGCCGCCTCGGTGAGCTCGGGACGTCCGGTCTTCTCCTTGGGCTTGGCCTCGACGACCTTGGCGGATTGGGCCAGCGCCGACGGCTCGAAGGCCACCGCGATCTCTGCCGCGGCCCCCGTGGCGGCTTCCGGAGCTGCCGAGTTGGGCTTGACCGCGATGACCGGGATGCCCTTGGTCACGGTCGCCATAACCGTGTAGGACCCGGCGAAGACAGTCTGCGTCGTCGCGACGCCGCCCGCACCGTCGGATTGAACGTCGACAGCGTCGGTGATGAGCCCGGAGCCGAGCTTGACCGCCAGGCGGGCCGCGATCTCCTTGCCCTCCGGCGAGCTCGCGACGAGGACTGCGGCCGGCCGCGCCTGGGCGACGACCGCAGCGAGCGCCTCGGCCTGCGGCACGACGAGGAAGCCCGTGAGGTCGGCGTCGATGCGGTAGACCTTCTCCGCCCCGTATGCCGCGAGCGTGTCCTTCGCGGCGTCGAAGCCGGCGCCCAGGAAGACGGCGGACGGCTCGCCGAGCCGGCGCGCGATGGTCAGTAATTCGGAGGTCGTCTTGCGCAACGCGCCGTCGACGTGGTCGACCAGGACGAGAACCTCAGCCATGTCAGTGATCTCCTCTTTCGATGACTCGTCGGCCGGTCAGATGAACTTGCGCTCGGCGAGGAAGCTGGCGAGCTTGCCGCCGCCGTCGCCCTCGTCCTTGACGATGGTCCCCTGCTGGCGCGGTGGGCGCGCCTCGAACGCGGTGACCTTGGTCCAGGCGGCGTCCAGCCCCACCTCGTCAGCGGAAAGACCGAGGTCGGCCAGACCCCAGGTCTCGACGGGCTTCTTCTTGGCGGCCATGATCCCCTTGAACGAGGGGTATCGCGGTTCATTGATCTGGTCGGTGACCGACACGAGCGCGGGAAGGGCGGCCTCGATGGTCTGGCTGGCAGCGTCGCCGTCGCGGCGGGCCGTCACCGAGTCCGCACCGACGGTCAGGTCGGAGGCGAAGGTCACGGCCGGCAGCCCGAGCCGCTCGGCGAGCATCGTCGGGACGACGCCCATGATGCCGTCAGTCGAGGACATGCCGGTGAGCACGAGGTCGGGCATGCCGACCTTCTCGATCGCCTTGGCGAGCACGAGCGAGGTGGCCAGCGCGTCGGATCCATGGATCGCGTCGTCGATGACGTGGACGGCCTTGTCGGCGCCCATCTGTAGCGCCTTCTTCAGAGCGTCGGATGCCTGGGCGGGTCCGACGGTCACGACGGTGACCACGCCCTCGCCGGCCTCGACGATCTTGAGAGCCTCCTCGACGGCGTACTCGTCCAGTTCGGAGAGCAACCCGTCGACGTTGACGCGGTCGGTCGTGTTGTCGGAGGCGTTGAACGTGCGCTCGGCCTGGGTATCGGGCACGTACTTCACGCAGACGACGATGTTCATGGGCGAGGAGTCCTCTTCCGTCGCTGGATGGGGTCCCTACCATCCTCGCAGGCTCGCCCGACCCCTCCGACCCCCTTGGGCGTGATGCCCACCACCCTGGGCACGCGTCCGTGGGTCACTGCCGGTGCTGGCTGCAGCGCCGCCGTCGCGGCGCGGAGCGGATGCGTAGTGAGCGGGTCCGCCGGACGGCTGGCCGGGGCTGACCGCGCACGTGATGACGCGGTTAGTGCTGCCCCAACAGCACGCCGCGCGTCATCAGCGGCGTCATCAGACCCGGACTCTCGCACCATCAGATCCGCATCCCGCCGTGGCGACCCGGACCCTCGGAGCGTCAGCCCCGCACCCGCTTCGTGCACGCCACGGGCACGCCACGAAGGGACGCGGCGGCATACCGACTCGGCAGCGTTGCACGCGGGAAACACGTCGGAAACGCCGCTCGCCTAGCGTCACCCCTCGTGAGCGCGGTCTTCGGCAGGTATGCCGCTCGCGAGCGAGCCTTCGATGAGATGTTCGAGGACGCCGCGGCGGGCGGCGACGTGCGCGCGGGCTATACCTCCGTCTACAAGCGAATAGGCAGCCTGAGCCCCGATGAAGTACGGGCCCGAGCCGACTTCCTTTCGAGGATCTATGTCGAGCAAGGCGTCACGTTCGACATCGGCGGGGAGGAACGGCCCTTCCCGCTGGACATCGTGCCCCGGATCGTCGACTCCGCCACCTGGTCGAGCGTGGAACTGGGCCTCGCACAACGGGTGCGTGCGCTGGAACGCTTCCTCGACGACATCTACGGACCGGGTGACTGCTTCACTGATGGGGTCATCCCCCGGCCGGTGGTCACGAGTTCGCCGCACTTCTGCCGGGTGGTCGCCGGACTCACTCCGCCGGGGGGAGTGCGGATCCACGTGGCCGGAATCGACCTCGTCCGGGACTCCGAGGGCCAGTTCCGGGTGCTGGAGGACAACGTCAGGATCCCCTCAGGGGTGTCCTATGTGATGACGAACCGTCGGGCGCTCACCAGTGCCCTCCCCGAGGTTTTCGCCGACCACCGGATCCGTCCGGTTCGGTCATATCCCCAGCACCTGCTGGCCGCCCTGCGGGCCTGCGCTCCCAGCGGCGTCTCTGACCCGACCGTCGTCGTCATGACGCCCGGAGTCTTCAACTCGGCCTACTTCGAGCATGCGCTGTTGGCCCGGATGATGGGGTGTCGGCTCGTCGAGGGCCGCGACCTGGTCTGCCAGGCCGGTCGGGTCATGGTGCGTACCGTGATGGGCCTGCGCCCCGTCCACGTCATCTATCGCCGCGTCGACGACGAGTTCCTCGACCCGGTGCACTTCCGCGGCGACTCGCTGCTCGGCTGCGCTGGGCTGGTCAACGCCGCCCGCGCCGGCAACGTGACCATCGCCAATGCCGTCGGCAACGGCGTCGCCGACGACAAGCTCGTCTACACCTACGTGCCCGACCTCATCCGCTATTACCTCGCCGAAGAGCCGGTCCTGCCGAATGTGGACACGTGGCGGATGGCCGACCGCGCCCACCGCGAAGAGGTTCTCGACCGGCTCGACGAAGTCGTCGTCAAACCCGTCGACGGCTCCGGCGGCAAGGGGATCGTCATCGGCCCGGCGGCAACCCGGGCCGAGCTGGATCTGGTCCGCGCCAAGATCGTCGAGCACCCGCGTGGCTGGATCGCCCAGCCCGTCGTGCAACTGTCGACCGTGCCGACGATGATCGGCGGATCGATGGTGGCACGGCATGTGGATCTGCGGCCGTTCGCGGTCAACGGCGGAGACGGGGTGTGGGTGCTCCCCGGAGGCCTCACCCGAGTCGCTCTCGGCGAGGGCAAGCTCATCGTCAACTCCAGCCAGGGGGGCGGCTCCAAGGACACCTGGGTGCTGGCCGATCCCGCCACCACTTCGGCCGACGTTGAGCCGCCTCCGGCCCCCCGCCCGACACCCGTCGACAGCCTGGCCACGGTGCACCCCCGGGCCCGCAGCATCGCCGTCCAACACTCCGAACACGCCCAAGTCGAACAGCAACAACAGCAACAACAACAACAGGAGCAACACGCGGACGAGCGGTCGGCGGCGGGGCGGCATACCGGCGTGGGGTTGGCCACCGCTGCCGGGAAGGCGGGAGCATGCTGAGCCGGATCGCTGAATCGCTCTATTGGATCGGTCGCTATCTCGAGCGAGCCGAGGACACCGCCCGCCTACTCGACGTGCAGCTTCACCTCGCCGTCGAGGACCCTGTCGTCGACGAGCTCGCCGCCGGCCGCTTGTTGCTCGGGGTCATGGGAGTCGAGCCGACCGGCCCGGTCACCGACGCCTCCATCATGCAGTTGCTGTGCCATGACCCGCAGTCGCCGAGCTCGATCGTCGCCGCGATCACCGGGGCCCGCGAGAGCGCTCGGCGCTCCCGGGAGACCGTCTCGACCGACATGTGGGAGGGCATCAACACCACCTGGTATGCCGTGCAGCAGGGTGAGCTCGCGCGGGTGCGCCCAGCCACGGCGTTCCGCTGGGTGCGGGAGCGCTGCGCCATCATCACCGCGACCGCCGACGGCACCATGAGCCACGACCAGGGCTGGTCCTTCCTGGTGCTCGGGCGCAGCGTCGAGCGGATCGACATGACGGCAAGGCTTGTCGCCGCTGCCGCCGCCAGCAGCTCCCCCACGTCCTGGTCGACGGCGTTGCGTGCGTGCGGAGCCCACCACGCGTTCGTGCGCAGCCACCACGACCAGGACTCCCATCGAGAGGCGGCCGAGTTCCTCCTGCTGGATCGGCCGTTCCCGCGCTCGATCGTGCATACCCTCGACACGGCCATCGAGGCGCTCGAGAGCCTCGAACCGCCCGAGCGCCGGGCGGCCACGGAGAACGAGGCCACGCGGTTGCTGGGCCGTGCCCGGGCCGAGCTCGAATATCGCATGTCCGGAGACATCCTCATGGACCTGCCCGAGCGGATGTCGGACCTGCAGGCGACGTGTGGACTGGCCAACGTGGCGATCTCGCATCGCTTCTTCGAGGGCGCGGTCGCCGCCGAATGGCACGGTGGCGCACTGTGAGCGCAACCCTGCGGATCGTGCACAGCACCGGCTTCTCGTATGCCGGCGGCGCGACGGCCTCGTTCAACGAGGCCCGCATGATGCCGCGTTCCAGTCACGAGCAGCAGGTGGTGCACAGCCGGATCGACGTGAGCCCCGTTCCGTGGACCTCGACGTACACCGACTACTGGGGCACCTCGGTGACGGCGTTCGAGGTGTTCGAGCGACATGAGGCACTGAGCGTCACCGCGACGAGCGTCGTCGACATCCAGCGCCAACCGGTCACCGACCCACGGCTGAGCTGGGCAGAGCTCGCCGACGCCTCGGTGATCGACGCTCACTGCGAACTGCTGGAGCTCAGCGACCGGGTCGCTCCGCCGGAAGATCTCTTGGCCGCCGCCCACGCCCTGCGGGCCCAGTCGGCGACGCCGCGCGAGTTCGCCCTAGGGATCGTCGACCTCGTACACACCCAGGTGCGCTACGAGTTCGGCTCGACGGGGGTGCACACCCAGGCGTCCGAGGCCTGGCAGCAAAGAGTCGGCGTGTGTCAGGACATGGCCCACCTGGTCATCGGGGCCCTGCGGGTGGAGGGCGTGCCGGCGCGCTATGTCTCGGGCTATCTCATGCCCAGCAAGGCCAGCGAGCTCGACGTCCCGTATGCCGGTGAGTCCCACGCGTGGGTGCAGTTCTGGGACGGGGCCTGGGTGGGTGCCGACCCGACAAACAACGTCCTCCCCGGCGATCTGCATGTCGAGGTGGCCGTCGGCCGCGACTATCGCGACGTCGCCCCGTTGACCGGCATCTTCACCGGAGGGGGCGCGTCAAACATGTTCGTGTCGGTCGAGGTGACTCGACTGGCCTGAGCCGGGCGGTGTCAGCGACCGGTGAACTCGGCCTTCCCCGGACCATTGGCGACGAACGAATCCATCCCCACCGTGCGGTCGTCGGTGGCGAAAAGGGCCGCGAACAGCGACTTCTCGAGCGCCAGACCCGAGTCGAGATCGAGTTCGCCGCCGCGGTCGACGGCCTCCTTGGCCGCCTTGAGAGCGAAACGCGCGCCCTTGACCATCGGGACCATCATCGCCACGGCGGCCTCATACACGTCGGCGTCGGGGACCACCCGGTCGACCAAGCCGATCGCGAGTGCTTCGTCGGCCTTGACGAAGCGGCCGGTGAAGATGAGGTCCTTGGCCTTGGCCGGGCCGACCAGGCGGGTGAGCCGCTGGGTACCACCGGCACCGGGGATGATGCCGAGCAGGATCTCGGGCTGGCCGAGTTGCGCCGACTCCCCCGCGATGCGGAAGTCGCAACACATCGCCAACTCGCACCCGCCGCCCAGGGCGAAACCGGTGATCGCTGCGACCGTCGGCTTGGGCATCCGGGCGAGGGCGGTGGTGAACGAGTGCAGTCCCTCGACCGCCACCGCCATGTCGGTGTAGGACATCGTCTGCATTTCCTTGATGTCCGCCCCGGCTGCGAAGACCCGCTCCCCGCCGTAGACGATGACCGCCGAGACGTCGTCGCGCACCGTAGCCTCGCGCGCGCATGCCTCGATCTCGCGCTGCACCTGGAGATTGAGCGCATTCATCTTGGGCCGGTCCAACCGGATCGTCCCGATGCCTCCGGCGACCTCGAGCCGCACAAACTCACCCATCACAAGCCTCCTGGTTCCGACGCATCGTTGCGCCCTTGATCCCATGATCCATACCACGCCCCGACGACCTGCAGGACGAGACTGACTGTCAGTTGGAAGAGCGTGGACAGGTCGGCTCCCGGCATGACGACCTGATCGCTCGTGACGATGAGGTTGTCGGCGGCGATCCCCGTCTTGACAACCTGCCACTCGAGGTTGATCTCGTTGCACCGGCGCAACCGCGCCAGTTCGTCGTCGGGCACCGTCGCCCCGATCGCCCACTGCCCGAAGACCCGCATGACCGGGAACTCCCCGTCCTGACAGCGCGCGAACAGCTGTTGCGGCGGCTCACCGACCCGGAAGGCGACGTCGCCGTCGGAGTCGATCTCCGGGCTGATCTGCAGATCCTGCAGCACGTCGAGGACGCGGCCGCGCAGGGGGTGCTCATCGGCGGGGGGCGGGAAGTTGGGAAGGGCGGTCGGATCCGTCATACCTCAACCGTAGTGTCCCCTTATGGTGGTCCACATGTTCGCTCGGTCTCTCCCCCAACGCGACCACCCGCCAGCGCCGGGTGTGACGCTCGTCGAGGGCGGCGCCGAGGTCTGCGTCTATGCCGGCCACGCCAAGGGCGTCGAGGTGTGCCTCTTCGAAGCGGGCGACACCCGTGGCGAATCCGAGCGTCGGGTCCCGCTGCGGGACCGGCTCTACGGCTATTGGTTCGGCTTCGTCCCAGAGATGGGTCTGGGCCAGCGTTATGGTCTGCGCGCCGCCGGGCCCTGGTCACCGCACGAAGGCCTGCGTTACAACCCCGCCAAGCTGTTGCTCGATCCCTACGGCCGCGCCATCGAGGGGGAGGTGAACTGGACACCGGAGGTCTTCGGCCACCGGGCCGGTTCGGACCTGCGCCCCGAGGACGTGCACCAGGCCGACGACCGTAACTCCGCGGCATACGTCCCCCGCAGTGTCGTCATCAACGACGCCTTCGATTGGGGTGGCGACCAGCCGCCGCGGCGGCCGTTGTCGCGCTCGGTCCTCTACGAAGTCCACATCCGCAATCTCACGATGCGCCTGCCCGGGGTGCCCGATCACCTTCGCGGCACGTATGCCGGTCTGGCCCACCCCGTCACCATCGACTACCTCACCCGCTTGGGCGTGACCGCGGTCGAACTGCTGCCAGTGCATTCGTTCGTCTCCGAGCCGGAGGTGTGGCGGCGGGGCCTGGTCAACCACTGGGGCTACAACACGCTCGGCTTCTTCGCCCCACACGCCAGGTATGCCGCCTCCCGCGACCCGCAGGGAGCGCTCGACGAGTTCAAGGGCATGGTCAAGCTGCTGCACGCCGCCGGCATCGAGGTCATCCTCGACGTCGTCTACAACCACACCGCCGAGCAGTCGGTGCGCGGGGCAACTCTGTGCTGGCGCGGGCTGGACAACCGGGCCTACTACCGGCTCGACGGGCGCGGCGACGACATCGACGTCACCGGGTGCGGCAACACCTTGGACGTCCGCCACCTGGTGACTGTCCGGATGATCCTGGACTCGCTGCGCTATTGGGTGACCGAATGCCACATCGACGGCTTCCGTTTCGATCTTGCCGTTGCGCTGGGCCGCGGCAAGAACGACGAGTTCGACCCCGACCACCCGTTGCTCATCGCGCTGCGCACGGATCCGGTTCTCTCGCAGGTCAAGAACATCGCCGAGCCGTGGGACCTCGGCATCCAGGGCTGGCGCACCGGGCAGTTTCCCCCGCCGTTCGCCGAATGGAACGACCGCTATCGCGACCGGGTGCGCACCTTCTGGCTGACCGACCTGGCCCGCAACCTCGCGGGCCAACCCGGTCACGGCGTCCAGGACCTCGCCACCCGCCTCGCCGGTTCGGCCGACATCTTCCATCACCGGGACCGCGGGCCGATCGCCTCCATCAACTTCATCGCCGCCCACGACGGCTTCACGGCCGCCGACCTCACGGCATACAACCACAAACACAACGAGGTCAACCGCGAGGACAATCGCGACGGCGCCGATAACAACTGCTCCTGGAATCACGGCATCGAGGGCCAGATCGATGACGGCGTGTCGATGTTGCGTCACCGATCGTTGCGCAACCTGCTCGGCACGCTGCTGCTCTCGACCGGCGTCCCCATGCTCAACGCGGGCGACGAGTTCGGCCGCTCCCAACAGGGCAACAACAACGCCTACTGTCAGGACAACGAGATCTCCTGGTTCGACTGGAATCTCAAGCCGTGGCAAGAGGATCTGCTCGCCACGACGCGATTCCTCATCAAGCTGCGCGCCGATTATCCCGTGCTGCGGCAGCGGCTCTTCTTCAGCGGCGGAGCGGTGCACCTCGACGGTTCCAAGGACCTCGAGTGGTTTGGCGCCGACGGCCGCCCGATGACGTTGGAGCGTTGGGGGGATGCCCACACCCGCACGCTGCAAATGCTCCTCAACGGGGCCTGGCACGGTCACGAGTCGCTGCTGGTCGTCTGTCACGGCGACGCCCATGAGGCCCAGTTGACCCTGCCCCGCCCGCCAGGGCTCACGGGATACGAGTTGTTGTGGGACTCGGCGAGGGAACGTCCGCCGGAGCGGCCGGTGCCGGTCTCGCTCGACGATCCGACGACGCTGCTGGCCGCGTCTCTGCGGGTCTACCGGGCCGACGACCTCACCTGATCGGTCCTGTGGAGAACTTCGGCGCCGGGACCTGGGCGTCGGATAGACATCCCGTATGCCGTTCGCTTGCCTTTCGCTCGCCCGAGGGTGGCTGCCGTGCGCCTGCGGTTCGAGCTGATCGACCCGGGTGCCGGGCAGGCCCATGAGGTGCTCGTCCACGTCCGCCCTGGAGCCACCCTTAGCGATCTGCTCGCCCACTGCCATGACGCCGGCCTGTTCGCGGGGCGCAGTGACCAACTCGGGTGGGTGGTCGGCTGGTCCCTGGTGCCGACCTCGGCCCGGCTTGGGAGCCCGCCGTTGTTGGACGGCGCCCGGCTGATCGGTCGTCCATCTGCCTCCGTGGCCAGCGCCGGCACCGGGTCCGCCGAGGGTCGCGCCCTGCTGCAGTTGCACGCGGTCTCGGGTCCGGACACCGGGCTCGTGCTGGACCTGCGTCCGGGGCGACAGGTGATTGGGCGATCTCCGTCGGCCGCGCTGCGGGTCGCCGATCCCAGCCTCTCGCGCGCCCACGCCGAGGTCGCGGTCGCCGGGTGCGCCGTCACCATCCGCGACCTTGGCTCCACCAACGGCACACTCCTGGACGGCACAGCGGTCGCTGCCGTGCCGGTCCCGGTCGAGCCGGGCGCCACGATGGCCACCGGCGACACCACGTGGGCGGTGCGCTCGCCCACGATGGTGCCTGCGGCGACCCGCCCGGATCATGCTGGGCATCTGCTCGTGAGCCGCAGTCCGCGCCCGCCGGGTTCTTCGAAGGCCAGCGCTGTTGCCTTCCCGGCGACGCCCGACGATCCGACCCGCGCGAGCGTCCCCTGGATCGCGGCGTTGGTCCCCCTGCTGCTCGCGGCGGTGCTCGCCGTCGTCATGCGGTCCCCGACGATGCTGCTGTTTGGGCTGATGACACCGGCACTGCTATTGGGGACCTGGCTGTCCGATCGGCGCCAGGGCCGTCGATCGTCCCGGGCCGCACGACGACGGTATGCCGCCGAACTCGCTGCGGCCGAGGTCACCCTGGCCGAGGCCTTGGCTGCCGAGGCTGCGGCCCGGCAGTCGGCGGACCCTGACCCTGCGCTGGTCGCGTGGATGGCGAGCGGACCGATGGCCGGGTTATGGGACCGCACAGGTGACGGGGCGCTGCAGGCCCGGGTGGGGCTCGGCACCGTCACCGCACGCGTCGAGGTGAGCGGAGGATCCTCGCCGGTCGCCGGGACGGCGCCACGGCCCGGCGTGGGGCCCGTGCCGGTCCTCGTCGACTTCGCTGCCGGCTGGGTCGGCGTCGTCGCGCCCCCTGCACGAGCCCGTGCCGTCGCGCGGGCGATCATCGGCCAACTCGTCGTCCACTACTCGCCCGTGGACCTGGCGGTCGTCCTGGACCGGTCCTGTCAAGGGCCTGACTGGGTTTGGGTCAGCCAGTTGCCCCATGCCCACGAGGAGGGCTCGGAGCAGGCGTCCACGCCCATCCCCGAAGGCCACCGGATGCTCGTGGTGACGGCCGACGCGGGTGGGCTGCGGCCCGTCTCGGGGCTGCACGTCCTGTCGTTGGCGGCGCGCGCAGCCGACCTACCGGCCCCGACGGTATGCACGCTCGAGCTCACCCGCGAGCGCTGGACGCTTCTCGGCGGGCCCGAGCAGGTGAGCGAGCTCACCGTCGACGAGGTTCCCGTGCACTGGGCCGCCGCCGTGGCAGCCCGGCTCGGCCCGTTGCGCGACGCCGGCCAGCTCACCGGGCCAAGCCGGATCCCCGAACGCGTCCGGCTGTTGGAACTGCTGGCCGCCATCGGCGTCGCCACGACCGACGCCGATGTCCCGGACCTGACGCGCCATTGGGCGGCATCCCCGCGTTCGACTCGCTTCCCCATCGGCGCGGGTGCGTCTGGCCCGCTCATGCTCGACCTCGTCCGGGACGGGCCGCACACCCTCGTCGCAGGGACGACCGGCTCGGGCAAGTCCGAGCTGTTGGTGAGCCTCGTCGCTGGGCTGGCCGCCGTCAACCGCCCGGATGAGCTGTGCTTCGTCCTCGTGGACTACAAGGGCGGGGCGGCGTTCGGCACCTGCGCGCAGTTGCCACATGTCGTCGGCGTGGTCACCGACCTCGATCACCAGCTCACCGAGCGTGCGCTGGTCAGCCTCGACGCCGAGCTCAAACGGCGTGAGCGCCTGCTCGGTGCCGCTGGGGTGGCCGACCTCGCGGCCTACGGGGCGGTTCGCGCGCCGAGCGATCCTGCGATTCCGCGCCTGGTTCTCGTCGTCGACGAATTCCGCAGTCTGGCAGAGGAGTTGCCTCACTTCGTCGCCGGGCTCGTGCGGGTCGCCAGTCTGGGTCGGTCGCTGGGCGTGCACCTGGTGGTGGCGACGCAACGCCCCGGCGGCGTTGTCACCGCCGACATGCGGGCCAATCTCGGCCTGCGCGTGGCGCTGCGGGTGCGCGACGTCATCGACTCGATCGACGTCGTCGAGTGCGCCGATGCGGCAGCGATCGCCGAGGCCACGCCGGGACGGGCCGTCGTCACCAGTGCCGCCACTGCCCTCACCACGGTGCAGACGGCCATCGTCACCTGTCCAGCTCCGAGAGCGGACACACCACCCGTCCGGCTGGCCGCGATCGATGGGGTGCTCGTGCCGGAGCTGTCGCTCACCGACGGGACGCCGACCGACTTCGATGTCCTCGTCGCCTCGGCTCAGCGGGCGGTTCACGAGCTGGCTGTGCCGCTTCCTCGATCACCGTGGTTGCCGCCGCTGCCGACGGCCCTGAGGCTGGACACCTTGAGCCGTCTCACGCCGCAGCCACCTCACGTGCCCGAATGGGTCGAATCGGCCGCGACCCCGCGCCGTCTCAGGCCCCTTCCCCTCGGGCTGGCCGATCATCCCGGCGAGCAACGCCAGTCGGTGTGGTCCTGGAATCCCGAGCGTGACGGGCACCTCGGCGTGAGCGGCGGTCCACGCACCGGGCGCTCGAGCACGCTGCGAACCATCGCCTCGGCCCTCGCCGCGGGCAGTCCCACCACCGACGTGCACCTGTATGCCGTGCACACCGGCGCCCTCTCGCTTCTGGATGGGTGGGCTGCGGTCGGGGCCAGCGTGGAGGTCGAGGACCTCCCCCGACTCGACCGACTCCTAGACGTGCTGCAGGAGTCGGGCGCTGACGACACGGCATACCGGGTGGTGCTCGTCGACGACTGGGAGCGGGTGTGCGAATGCCTCGACCGGGCGCGAGCCGGAGCGTTGCGGGATCGCCTGACGGCGTTGCTACGCCTCGGACCGGCCCAGCGGCTGGCCTTCTGCGTGACCGGTGGGCGGACCATCCTGTCCGGGGCGATTGCCCAGGCCCTGGCCAAGAGGGTGTTACTGCTGCCTGCCGATCCGGTCGATCTCACCCTCGCAGGGTTGACCGGGCGCGCTGTTCCCGCCCGGTCGGCCCCAGGGCGAGGCCTCGACCTGGCCACCGCAGCCGAAGTCCAGTTCGCGGTCACGGACGCGGTCACGGACGGGTCACCGGGCCCCTCGGCGGGGCACCCCTGCGTGCCCGACTGGGCCGTCCCCGTTCTGCCCGGGTCGGTGTCCCTGAGCTCGCTGGCCTCCCCCGACGGGCTGGTGGTGATCGGCACCGACGGGCATCGACCGCGGGGTTTCCGGCCAGCGGCCGGCGAGCGCCGAATTGTCGTCGTGGGCGGCCGCGGGAGCGGGCGCACGACAGCGTTGACCACCCTGGCCGCCTCCGTCGCTCGCACGGGCCGTCCGGTGGCGCTGCTGCCGGCGAGGCCACCTACCGCCGTGGACCCAGGCGTGACCGTCGTCGCCCTCGATGATGCGCCCGGCCTCGTCACCATGCGTCGGGCTCACCCCGACCTGGCGGTACTTGTCGATGACTGCGCGCGAGTAGTCGGCACGCCGATGGCTGCCGTGCTCCGTGAGATCGCGCGACTGGTCGACGAGGACTGCGGAATGATCGCCGTCGCTGCCACGCCCCGTGAGCTGAGTGAGGGTTTCCGGGACCTGCCGGGTGACGTCGCCGGCGAGGGCACGGGCCTGGCGCTCGGCCGCCTGGAGCTGGCCGAGCAGTCACTTGTGGGACTGGACCGTCCCGTCTGGGTCGACGATCTGCCCGGTCGGGGTGTGCTGTTCCGGCGCGGACGCGCCAGCCAGGTGCAGGTCGCCGTCGTGCCGTGAGGGCCCGCGACCCAGGCCGGGGCGCTGGGCGACGCGCCTACGTCACGCTGAAGACGACCTTGCCGAAGAGCTCGCCCCTGGCCATCCGCTCGAACCCGGCCCGTGCGTCGACCAGCGGCAGTACGACATCGACGGCCGGCTCGATCCCACGCTGATCGACGAACTGGGCCAGCCGTTCAAGCTCAGCCCGACTGCCCATGGTTGAGCCGACGACCCGCAGCTGCTTGAAGAAGATCTTGGTCAGCTCGGCCTTGGCCGGCGCGTCGCCGGATGTTGCGCCCGAGATGACGATCGTGCCACCAGGTTTGAGCGAGTTGACCGAATGCGACCAGGTCGCCGCCCCGACCGTCTCCATGACGGCGTCGACACGCTCGGGCAGCCGCTCGCCCGACTCGAAAACGCGCTCGGCGCCGAGGTCGACCGCGCGCGCACCCTTGACCTCGTCGCGGGCGGTCACCCACACCCGGTAGCCTGCGGCCGCACCGAGCTGGATGAGGGCCGTCGAAACGCCGCCGCCCGCGCCCTGCACCAGCACGGTCGCGCCGGGCGTGATCGCCGCATTCACGCAGATCATCCGGTATGCCGTGAGCCACGCCGTCGACAGGCACGCGGCCGTCTCCCACGACATCCCCGCGGGTTTGGGGACGAGGTTGAGCGTCGGGACGGCAACTCTCTCGGCCAGTGTGCCGGGGTGTAGCTCGGACAGCAGTGTGCGCGCGGGGTCGAGGGTTTCGTCGCCACGCCAGCCGTCGCTGGCGACGACCGCATGCACGATGACCTCACGGCCGTGTTCGTCCAGGCCCGCCCCGTCACACCCGAGGATCATCGGCAGTCGGTCGCCCGACAGTCCGACGCCTTGCAGCGACCACAGGTCGTGGTGGTTGAGCCCGGCCGTCCGCAGGGTGACGACCGACCATCCCGGCCGCGTCGATGGCTCCGGTTGTTCTCCGACCATCAAGCCGGCGAGAGGGTCGGTGCGGTCCTGAGCGGCGGCATACACGGCGAGCACATCGGCCACCCTAGCCCGCGGAGCGCGGCGAACGGGTAGGTTCGACAGCGTGACCACAGCCGAGCACGCGGACTCCCCGCACGACGCCACAAGCGCCACCCGTCAACCCACCGCCGTCGACGCGATCGCCGAGGACTACCTCGCTCGCTATATCGCCCTGAGCCCCCTTGAGGCGACCTACCTCGGCATCGCCGGCTACGACGACCAGATCGATGACCTTTCCCCCGCAGGCTATGCCGCCCACTCGGCGTTGCGACGCGACGTCCTCGAACGCCTAGCCGCAGCAACCGCGGTCGACGACATCGACAAGGTGACCGTCGCCGCCATGCGCGAACGGCTCGAACTCGCCGAAGAGGCATACGCCGCCGGGCTCGACGAGATGAGCCTCAACGTCATTGCCTCGCCCCTGCAAGGGGTGCGCGATGTCCTTGATCTCATGCCGAAGGATTCCGAGTCGGACTGGGGCACCCTGGCCGCCCGGCTGGAGAAGATGCCGCAGGCGCTCGAGCAGTATGCCGCGTCACTCGCCGCGGCTCGGGATCGCGGGAACGTCGCCCCCGAGCGTCAGGTGCGGGCCTGCATCGAACAGTGCGCGGAGCTCACCGCCGACGACGGCTACTTCGTCACCCTGGCGACGTCGGCTCGCGCCGGCGACAGCCCGCTGGCCGCCGATCTGGCCGCCCGCCTCAGCGCGGCGACGTCGGCCGCGGCGGCGGCATACGAGCGGCTCGGTGAGTTTCTGGGAACCGAACTGCTCCCGCACGCGCCGTCCTCCGACGCCTGCGGCCGTGAGCGATACGCGCTGCTGTCTCGCTATTTCGTCGGCGCAACCGTCGACCTCGAGGAGACCTACCAGTGGGGGCAGGAAGAGCTCGCCCGGATCACCACCCAGATGCAGCAGGTCGCCGAGCAGATCGCACCCGGCGCGAGCATCGAGGAGGCTATCGGAGTCCTCAACGCGGACCCGCGCTATCGCCTTGAAGGCACCGACGCCCTGCGCGACTGGATGCAGGGCAAGGCCGACGAGGTGATCGCCCGCCTCGCCGACACGCACTTCGACATCCCCGGCCCGGTGCGGCGCATCGAATGCTGCATCGCCCCCACCCAGACCGGGGGCATCTACTACACGGGCCCCAGTGAGGACTTCACCCGGCCGGGCCGGATGTGGTGGTCGGTGCCCAAGGGCGAGACGACGTTCCACACCTGGAGCGAGCTGAGCACCGTCTATCACGAGGGGGTCCCCGGCCATCACCTACAGGTCGCGCAAACGGCCTACCGTTCGGAGTTGCTCAACAAGTGGCGCCGGCTGGCGTCGTGGACCTCAGGACACGGCGAGGGCTGGGCCCTGTACGCCGAGCGGCTGATGACCGAACTGGGCTTCATGGACGACCCGGGCAACCGGATGGGCTGGTTGGATGCCCAGTCGTTGCGGGCGGCTCGGGTCGTGCTCGACATCGGGGTGCACTGCGGCTTCGAGGCCCCCGCGGAGGTCGGCGGCGGCGAGTGGACCTACGACAAGGCGTGGGCCTTCCTCACCGCACACGCGCATGAGTCGGAGGGCAAACTGCGCTTCGAGCTGGACCGCTACCTGGGCTGGCCGGGACAGGCCCCGTCGTACAAGATCGGTGAGCGGCTGTGGCTGGCCCTGCGTGAGCAGATGCAGGCCCGCGCGGGGGCGGACTTCGACCTCAAGGCCTTCCACCGCAAGGCCCTCGACGTCGGCGGCGTCGGTCTGGACACCCTGCGGGAGGCTGTGCTCGACGAGCTCGGGTGACCGAGCGAAGACACGCGGACCTGGACGGCGCGCGGACTCGGATCGAGATACCGGCTCCGCGCGCGCGGGTCCGCGGCATACATTGACTCCGTGACCTCGCCACGCGTGCGCCTCATCCTCGCTTCGGCGTCCCCCGCACGCCTGCGGACCCTGCAACACGCGGGCGTCGAGCCGACCGTCGTCGTCAGCGACGTCGACGAAGACCTCGTCGTGTCGGGCGCGTTGGAGCGTTTCGGCCCGTTGGAGCCCGCACAGGTAGCGCTGTTGCTCGCGCGGGCCAAGGCCGAGGCCGTCGCCTTCGGCGAACGCCTCGGCGACGTTGTCCTCGGCTGCGATTCGGTGCTGGAGTTCGACGGCCAGGTCCACGGCAAGCCCGACGACGCCGCCGAAGCCGTCGCGCGTTGGCGACGCATGCGCGGACGCAAGGGCGTCCTGCACACCGGACACTGGATCGTCGACGAGCGTGACCCGAGGGATGGGGGCAGCAACGCCACCGTCGGGGCGACGGCCTCGACGGTCGTCCATTTCGCCAAGCTCACCGACGAGGAGATCACGGCCTACGTTGCCACGGGTGAGCCGCTGCGGGTCGCGGGCGCGTTCACGATCGATGGGATCGGCGGGCCGTTCATCAGCGCGATCGAAGGCGACCACCACAACGTCGTCGGGCTGTCGCTGCCCCTGCTGCGCGAGTTGCTCGACGACATCGGGGTCGCCTGGTTCGACGTCGTGACCTCTCACCAGCGCTAGCCGTCCGGCTCTGGTGACGGCTGCCGACGCGCCTGCTGACGCGCCTGTCACGGTTGTTCTCGATGGCCAGGGAAACAACCCTGCCGGTCCGGAACAACCCTGTCGATGAGGGTTCACCCGTGGCCGCGAGTCGCTGGGACCCGGGTGTGCGGGGCGGTGATCAGGGGAACTGCACGTCCGGGGGCAACTCGGTGATCATCCAGTAGTTCCACACCCACCACCCCTGCAGTGCCACCAGCACCACCGCGTATGCCGCGAGCCACCACGCGCGTCGGCGCCGGAGTCGGGGCTGGTTGAGGATCCACGCGAGCAGCAGGAAGACAGGAAAGGCCAGCAGCGCGTAGCGGATCCGTGACGGGCCGATGCCGGTGACCAGCACCTGGTATGCCGGGTAGGCGCCGGCCCAACCCCACAGCTCCGGGCCCCACCTCGCAGTGTCCGTCGAGAGCATCCGCCTGACGAACCAGCCGACCGCGAGCAGGCACGCCAGCCAGCCGGGCCAGCCGTAGTCCGCGTCGATGTAGTCCAGCCAGGTCGGGAGCTTGATCTCGAAGGCATCGACCCCCCAGCCGGCCATCGTCTTGGTGTAGCCGTCCTGGTCGCCGGTGACCAACCCACAGATCGTCGGCCACAGGAAGGTGAGCGCCACCGACAGGACGGTGAGGCCGAGCAGGGCGGCGCGCTGACGGACCGGGAAGGGGTCGGTGTCCCTACGGAGATGCCGCACCAGGGCATGGACGATCAGCGGCGGAGCGGAGACGAGCACGAGGTTGCGGGTCAGGGCCAACACTACGAGCAGGACCAGCACCCACCCATACCGTCGTCCTCGCAACGCCGTGAGCAGCAGGACGATGACCAGCAGCGCACACGACTCGCTGTAGGCGGTCTGCAGCACGGGGGCGGCAACCCAGGTCGTCGTCGCGACCGTCGCGACGATCGCCGACCAACGCCCGGCCGCCCGGTCGACGAGGCGGAAGAGCAGCACCATCGCCACGGCCCCGACGACGAGGGAGAGGGTGGATCCGGCGACATAGAAGTTCCAACCGGTCAGGCGCATGAGACCGCGGGCAAGCATCGGGAAGGCGGGGTAGAACGCCCAAGGGTTCTGCGCGACCTGGCCGGTGTCCGGGTCGATCGGCAACGGATCGGGATAGCCCAGTTCCGCGATCTCGTGATACCACTGCCCGTCCCAGTTCGCGGTGACGGGGAAATAGCCCGGTGCCGCCGGGGTCGGGAAGATGACCCGAGCGGCTCCGTTGCCGGGGACCATCGGGATCTGCCAGCGCTGCATCACGGCGAAGTAGACCGCGTCGACGGCGCGGGTCACGGTATACACCAGCAGCGGGAACCACACGGAGAAGCGGCGCCACCACGGCGCCCCCGGTGGGTCGGCGGTCCGCGCGACCGTCTCCTGGGTGGGGGGTGCTGTGGTGAACGCGACGGCGACCCGCTCACCCCACCCAGTGCTCATGACCGCCAATGTTAGGCCGTCTGCCGGGTCCGGCCGCAGGCTCAGACGGGTGGGACCGAGCGGCGGCGATCGCTGAAGTGGCGGTCGCGGCGCGCGGCATACCGCAGCCGGTGGAGCAGTTCCTCACGCAAGGCGTCGGCCTCGAGGACCCCGTCGAGGACGAGGTCGGCGGCAAGCCGCTCGAGGTCGACATCTTCCTCGTATTCGGCCCGACGGGCCGCGACGAAGGCGGCCCGCTCACCCTCGTCGGAGATGCTCGCGATCTTGTTGGCAAAGACCGCGTTCACAGCCGCCTCGGGGCCCATCACGGCGATCTTCGCGGTCGGCAGCGCCAGCGTCGCGTCGGGGGCGAAACCGGGGCCGCCCATCGCGTACAGCCCTGCGCCATAAGCCTTTCGGACGACGATGCAGAACTGGGGCACGGTCGCCTCAGAGACGGCCGAGACCATCTTCGCGCCGTGGCGGATGATGCCACCCCGCTCCACCTCGGAGCCGATCATGAAGCCGGGCACGTCGGCGAGATAGATGAGCGGGATCGAAAACGCGTCGCAGAGCCAGATGAACCGGGTGGCCTTGTCGGCGCTGTCCGTGAAGAGCACGCCACCCTTGACGGCCGAGTTGTTGGCGACGATGCCGACCGACTCGCCGCGCATCCGGCCGAAGCCGACGACGAGTTCGGCGGCGAAAAGGGGCTTGATCTCGAAGAACGAGTCCTCGTCGACGAGCCCGTCGATGACGTCGTGGATGTCGAACGGCTGACTCTCCTTCTCAGGCACCGTATGCCGCGTGAGCGGGGCCGACGGCTCCTCCGGGTGGTAGGTCGGCGGGCGCTCGCGCCAGCAGCCCGGGACATAGGAGAAGTAGAGCTTGGCCAGCTCGATTGCCTCGGCGTCGTCCTGGGCGAGCAGATCGCCGACCCCGGAGACGGTGCAGTGCATCCGGGCGCCGCCCATCTCCTCAAGAGTAACCTTTTCGCCGACGACCATCTCGGCCATGCGGGGGCTGCCGAGATACATCGAGGCGTTGCTCTCGACCATCACGATGATGTCGCAGAAGCTCGGGATGTACGCCCCACCGGCCGCCGAAGGGCCGAACAGGCAGCAGACCTGCGGCACCTTGCCCGACAGGGCTACCTGGTTGTGGAAGATCCGCCCGGCGCCACGGCGCCCGGGGAACATCTCGACCTGGTCGGTGATCCGGGCGCCAGCGGAGTCGACGAACCAGAAGACCGGCAGCTCCTCACGCATCGCCATCTCCGTCGCGCGGACGATCTTCTCGACGGTGCGCGCGCCCCAGGAACCGGCTTTGACGGTGGGGTCGTTGGCGATGACGATGGCCGGGCGCCCGTCCACGGTGCCCCGCCCGGTCACCACGCCGTCGGCGGGCAGGTCACCGGCCAGCGCGTTCGCATAGCGGCCGTCTTCGACGAAGGAGCCCTCGTCGAAGAGCAGCGCGATCCGGTCGCGGACGTAGAGCTTGCCCTGCTTGGCCAGTTTGGCGCCGAGGCTCTCGGTCAGCGGGGCCCCCGTCGAGCGGTAGGCCATCGCAAACCGCTCGCGGACACTGTCAACCCGCGGATCCCCTCCCTCGGTCGGACCGGCGAACGGGGCGTCACTCAGGTCGATGCTGGACGGCATACCTCATCCTCTCCCACACGGGACCACAAAGAGACGGGACGTGACGTGCGTCTGGGCCCTCAAGAGGGCAGACCGAGGCCGCGGGCGATGAGCATCCGCTGCACCTCCGAGGTGCCCTCGCCGATCTCGAGGATCTTCGCGTCGCGATAGAAGCGGGCGACCGGGTATTCCTCCATGAAACCGTTGCCGCCGAAGACCTGCGTCGCGATGCGGGTCGCGGTGACCGCGGCCTCGCTCGTGTAGAGCTTGGCGATCGACGCGGCCTGCTTGACCTCCTGCGTGCTGCGGCGACCGGCGTCCATCTCGTCCTTGAGCCAGGCGGCCTTGTAGGTGAGCAGCCGGGAGGTCTCCGCGAGCACGGCAAGGTCGGCGACCTGGAAGGACACTCCCTGATAGGTCCCGATCGGCTTGCCGAAGGCCAGGCGCTGCTTGCTGTATGCCGTCGCCTCCTCGAGCATCCGTTGGACACACCCGGTGGCCAGGGCTGCGATGGCGATGCGTCCGTCGTCGAGGGTCGCCAGGAACTGGGCGAAGCCCTTGCCGCGAGCGCCGAGCAGGTGGTCCTCGGGCACCTGGCAGTCTTCGAAGGCCAGGCCGTGGGTGTCGGAGATGTGCCAGCCCAGCTTGTGATACGGCGGGTCGACCGTGAAACCCGGTGTGCGCGAAGGGATCATGATCGCGCTGATCTCGGGCGATCCGTTGTCGCGGGTGCCGGTCCGTGCGGTCACCGTGACCACCGAGGTGATCGGCGTGCCCGAGTTGGTGATGAAGCTCTTGGCCCCGTTGACCGTCCAGGTGCCGTCGGCGAGGGTCGCCCTGGTCGTCGTGCCGCCGGCGTCGGAACCGGCCTCGGGTTCGGTCAGCCCGAACCCGGCGAGGTGACGCCCGGCGGCCAGGTCAGGCAGCCAACGGGCCTTCTGCTCGGGGGTGCCGTAGTTGAGGATCGGGTTGATGCCCAGACCCACGCCGGCCTCCAGGGTGATGCCGATCGCCTGATCGATCCGGCCGAGCTCTTCGATGGCGACGCACAGCATCGTGAAATCGCCGCCGCCCTCGTCGGCGCCGGCGCCTTCGGCCTTGCGGGTGCCGCCGAACTCCTCGGGCACGACGAGGCCGAACATCCCGAGCTCACCCATTCTCGGGATGAGGTCCGCGGGGAAGTGGGAGGTGCGATCCCATTCGGCCACGTGCGGCGCGATCTCGGCCTCGGCGAAATCGCGGACCAACGCCCGGAACTCCTCATGGTCTGGGCTGAGCTCGAACATGACGGTCTCCCTGTCTGCCGGCCCGCGCCGACATCGGCGCCGGCGCTTGACGCTTACGTCAACGTAAAGCATGATCTTGCTCATGGCAAGCCGGGCTCCGTCACACGACACCTGGACGATCGCCCAGATCGCTGCCGAGTTCGGGGTGACCCACCGCACGGTGCGCCACTATGAAGAGCTCGGGCTCATCTCCCCCGAGCGCCGGGGCACCGCCCGGGTCTATCGCCGCCGCGACCGCACTCGACTCGCGCTCATCCTGCGCGGCAAACGACTTGGGTTCCCGCTCGAGGAGATCCGCACGATCATCGATCTGTATGACGCTCCGAGGGGCAAGACAAGCCAGCTGGAGTATGCGATCTCACAGGCGCGGATCCGCCGGGTCGAGCTCGAAGCGCGCCGCCGCGACCTCGACGACGCTCTTGCCGAGCTGGCCGCGTTCGAGGCCAGCTGCCGGGCCGACCTCGACAGCTCGGGCTTGAGAACGTGAGCCAGGCCTCCATCGCGCGACGGCTTGCCGAGCGCGGTCCTGGCGATAGGCTCCCCACCATGGCGAAGATCTCAAAGGTGCTGATCGCAAACCGCGGCGAAATTGCCGTGCGCATCGCCCGGGCGTGCACGGACGCCGGCATCGGGTCGGTGGCTGTCTATGCCGACTCGGACCGCGATTCCCTGCACGTCACGGTGGCCGATGAGGCATATGCCTTGAACGGCTCTACTCCGGGGGACAGTTACCTCGTGCAGGAGAAGCTGCTGGCGATTGCCGCCCAGTCCGGCGCCGACGCCGTGCACCCGGGCTATGGCTTCCTCGCGGAGAACGCGAGCTTCGCCCAGGCGGTCATGGATGCCGGCCTGGTGTGGATCGGCCCCGGTCCGGCGGCGATCGACTCTCTCGGCGACAAGGTGAAGGCACGCCACATCGCCCTCAAGTCCCACGCCCCGCTGGTCCCGGGCACGTCCGACCCGGTCACCGGCCCCGACGAGGTCGTCGAGTTCGCCAAGGAACACGGGCTCCCGGTCGCCATCAAGGCGGCATACGGTGGCGGCGGTCGCGGACTGAAGGTCGCCCGCGAGATGGAGGAGATCCCCCACCTCTACGAATCAGCCGTCCGCGAGGCGGTCACCGCGTTCGGCCGCGGGGAGTGCTTTGTGGAGCGCTTCCTCGACCGGCCGCGGCACGTCGAGACCCAGTGCCTGGCCGACCAGCACGGCAACGTCGTCGTCGTCTCCACCCGTGACTGTTCGTTGCAGCGGCGCAACCAGAAGCTCGTCGAGGAGGCGCCCGCCCCCTTCCTCACCGAGGCTCAGCATGACGAGCTCGTCCGCGCGTCCAAGGCCATCCTCATCGAGGCCGGCTATGTGGGCGCCGGCACGTGCGAGTTCCTCATCGGCCCGGCCGGGGACATCTCCTTCCTGGAGGTCAACACCCGCCTGCAGGTGGAACACCCGGTGAGCGAAGAGGTCACTGGCATCGACCTCGTCCGCGAGCAGTTCAACATCGCCAACGGCCTACCGCTGAGCTTCACCGACCCGGTGCCGCATGCCCACTCGATCGAGTTCCGGATCAACGGTGAGGACGCCGGCCGTGGCTTCCTGCCCGCCCCGGGCACCGTTTCGGTCTACCGCACGCCGTCCGGGCCAGGCGTCCGAGTCGATTCCGGGCTCGTGGAAGGCGACACCATCGGCGGGTCGTTCGACTCGATGCTCGCCAAGCTCATCGTCACCGGTAGCACCCGCCAGCAGGCCCTTGAGCGCTCCCGCCGGGCGCTCGCCGAGTTCGTGGTCGAGGGGATGCCGACGGTCATCCCCTTCCACCGCGCTGTCGTCGAGGACCCGGCCTTCGCCCCGGCCGACCCGGACCAGCCCTTCACGATCCACACCCGGTGGATCGAGACCGAGTTCGACAACACGATCACCCCGTATGCCGGTGGACCGGCAGATCTGCCCGCGGAGGAGCCGCGGCAGACCCTCGTCGTCGAGGTCGGCGGCAAGCGCATCGAGGTGAGCCTTCCCGGCAGTCTCTCCCTCGGCGGCGGCGGCGCTTCTTCCGGGGGTGCACCCAAGAAGGCAGCTCCCAAGCGCACCGGGTCGGCGAAATCGGGAGCGGCAGCCTCAGGCGACTCGGTCACCGCGCCGATGCAGGGCACGATCGTCAAGGTCTCCGTCGAGGAGGGTCAGACGGTCGCAGCGGGCGACATCATCGTCGTCCTGGAGGCCATGAAGATGGAGCAGCCGATCAACGCCCACAAGGCCGGGGTCGTCACCGGGATCAAGGCCACGGTCGGCGAGACCGTCGCCAGCGGCACCGTGCTCGCCGAGATCAAGGACGCCGACGCCTGATGCCCCTGCAGGACGCTGACGTCGGCGAGTTCTCTTTCGCCAACCTCGCCATCCTGCTCGTCGTTGCGGTGCTCATCGTGCCCGGCTATCTGAAATTGCGCGCTGCGTTGTCGCGGTCCCGCCGCGAGCGCTGGGCTCGGCAGGAGGCCGCATACCGGGACTCGGTCGAGGGTCAGGACCGGCAGGACGGCACCGAGCGCAGCGTGTAGGGCCCGGCCGTCGCGACCACGGGGAAGTCCGCGCTCGTGGCGGTGGCGTCGATGCCGGCGTAGTCCTTGGCGTGGTCCAACCTGCCCCATACGTGCATGTCGCCGCCGGTGAGCACAAAGTCCACCCGCTGACGGCGCACAGCCTGGCAGACGTCCGGCAACGCCTGGACTCGGTTGAGATTCGCACCGATGAGCCGCCGGTCGGGCACATCGATGGCCTTCTCGGTCGGGAAAAGCAACTCCACTCCACCGGCGATATAGAAGAACATCCCTCCGCGGAAGGGGTTGGCCGCGACGACCGATCCGGCCGGCACCGAGCCGGCCAGTTGGGTGAGGGCGGCATACTCTTGCGGCAGAACCCACGAGGTGAGGCCGGACCGGTCGCCGTACGTCGCTGCCAGCATCGCCCGATGCGCCGGTATGCCGCCACGCAATGCGAGGACGACGATGACGGCGAGCGCGGCCAGCGCGATCGAGGGGCGGGCGGCCAGAGGGACGGGGCCGGCCCCCTGGTCGCGTCCGAGACGCCAAGGCCTCGACCGCCCACTGCCCCACCCAGCGCAGCGCTGCCGTGGCACACAGCACGGCGAGCAGCACCCCGGCCGCCAGCACACGGTAGTGGTCGTTCCACCACAGCCAGGTGACCTTGCGGACGTCGGGACCGTTGACGGCATACAGCACGAGATGCAGGGCGGTGAAGGCAAGCAGGGCGGTGGCCACCCAGCGGGTCTCGCGCCTGCTGATGAGCACCCGCCCGCCGAAGACCACCAGCGCGAGGATGGCCGATGCCTCGGCGATCGAGCCGCCATAAAGCGTCAGGCTGTCGCGCACGGCGATCGTCCAGCCGGCTTGGATGTGGGCGTTGATCGCATACATGGCCGGTGGGATGACCCGGGTCGAGGCCGCCCAGACGAGAACGACAAGGGCCAGCAGAACAGGCAGGCGGACCCACCGAGCCAGCCGCACTCGCCTGGACCGGTCGGTCAACGCCGCGCGCCAGTCCGGCAGCGCCGAGGCGGCCACGGCGACGGCGAGGACCGCACCGGTGGCGAGCGCATTCGGTTGAGCCACGGCAAGCACAACGAGCGCGAAACCTGTGTAGAGCATCGCACGGCCCCGCGTGAGCGGCTCTTCGGCGAGCATCGAGCGGGGGGCGAACGCGCACAGGGCGGCGGCCACGACCGCCGGCAACAGCGCGTTGGACAGCAGGTTGGGCCAGAGCACCCCCCAGGACAGGAACCGGAAGGGGAACGCCGTGAAGAGCATGGCCAGCAGGGCTGCGGCGGCGCCGACCGCGCCACCCGAGCCGAGCACCACTCGGGCCAGGGCGCTCATCGACAGCGGCCAGACGAGCCCGACGACGGCGACGAGCACGGCATGCGAGGCGGCAGCCGCGGGCAGCCCGGTCCACAGCGCGACGACTGCGGGCAGGACATGGAAACCGCCGGGATAGGTGAACGGTCCGTCCATCTGGGCATAGCGATAGACGTCGAGCATCGACGCGGAGCCGTGGCGCTGCAGCCACTCGACGGCGCCGAGATGGAAGACAACGTCGGGCATCTGCGGGATCGCCAACGGCGAGGCGACGCCTCCGGCGAAGACGAGGTATGCCGTCGCCAGGGTCGCTGCGGCGGCCGCCGCGACCGGAATCACCTGCCACCAGCCCTGCCCATCACCCTGCTGGTCGCCATCACCCTGCCCGTCACCCTGCGGGTCGCCGTCGTGGCCGACCCGGCGAGCGCGCCTACGCTGGCCCAGAGCTGCCGGGGCTGCCACCACCGCGGTGACGAGCACTAGGGCCGCGACGCCGCCGACAAGAGTCCAAGACCGGCCGAGTCCCGCCGTGACGGTCGTGGCCACGACGAGCAGGGCGACACTGATCGGCGCTGCGTAGGTGAGGGCAGCAAGGCGGTCCAGCCCCCAGCAGCGCAGCACCACGGCCCCGGGCGCGAGCAGCAGCGCCGCAGACAGCGCCACCACAGGGAACAGCTCAGGCCACGACACCGACAGCGACACAGGTCGACTCAGCTCGGGCGAGTAGCGGCGTGCGCTCGACGGGCGGCCTCGCCGATGGAACCAGTGATCGACGGATAGACGGTGAAGGCATTGGAGAGCTGGTCGACGGTTAGGCCGCTCTCGACGGCGATCGTCAGCGGATAGATGAGCTCGGAGGCGCGCGGCGCGACGACCACTCCACCGAGCACCGTGCCGGGCCCGCGCCGGGCGAAGATCTTGACGAAGCCGTCATGGAAGCTGTCCATCTTGGCCCGCGCGTTCGTGGCCAGCGGCAGGGTCGTGGCGACCGCGTCGACGGTGCCGGCATCAAGGTCCTGCTGGGAGACACCGACGGTCGCTATCTCGGGGTCGGTGAAGACGTTGGCCGAGACCACGGCCAGCCGCAGCGGCGCGACGGCGTCGCCGAGGGCATGCCACATGGCGATCCGGCCCTGCATGGCGGCGACCGAGGCCAGCGGCAGCACCCCGGTGCAGTCGCCGGCGGCATACACGCCGCGCACCGACGTGCGCGAGACCCCGTCGACACGGACGTGCCCGCCCGGGCCGCACTCGACGCCGACGGTCTCCAACCCGATATCCACGGTCTGCGGAACCGAGCCCACGGCTAGCAGGGCGTGGCTGCCGTCGACGGCCCGCCCATCGTCGAGGTGGACACGCACCCCACCGGAGACGCGCTCGACGCTGCGCATCCGCGAGCGTGAGAGCACCTGCATGCCCTCGCGGCGGAAGACGTCCTCGATGACGGCCGCCGCGTCGGCGTCCTCGCCGGGCAGCACCTGGTCCCGGGACGAGACGAGGGTGACCTGGCTGCCCATGCCGAGATAGGCCTGGGCCAGCTCAGCTCCGGTGACCCCGGAGCCGACGACGACGAGCCGCTCGGGCACCCGCGGCAGCGCATAGATCTGGGCCCAGGTGAGGATGCGTTCGCCGTCCGGGATCGCCGTCGGCAGGACCCGCGGGGTCGACCCGGTGGAGATGAGAACAACCTCCGCGTGGAGCTCCTCAGACCCGCCGTCGGCACGGTCCACGTGCACCCGGTCGGCGGCAACCAGTCGGCCGGCGCCGCGACAGACCCGCACACCGTCGCCCTGCAGGCGCGCGAGGACGTCGGCGCTCTGCGCGGCTGCAAGGTCCAGGATGCGGGCGTTGACTGCTCGCAGGTCGGTCGCTCCGACGATCGGCGGAAGGTCGACGCCGTGCTCTCGCGCTGCGCCCATCCGGCGAAGCACATGGGCTGTGGAGATGAGGCTCTTGCTCGGCACGCAGTCGGTGAGCACACAGGACCCGCCGATGCCGTCGCGGTCGACCACCGTGACCGATGCCCCCAACCGGGCGGCCACGAGCGCTGCCTCGTATCCTCCCGGCCCACCCCCGAGGATCACCACCGACCAACCGCGCGTCATCACCCGATCATCAAACCACTGTCACGGCCCCCGCCTTGGCGGTGGCGTCCGGGGCGTCGTGACGCGGGCGCACTAAAGTGCCACCGTGACTGCGCGCCGTGTGCTGGACCTCGCCGACCCTGCCACCGATCCGTTCGAGGTCGCCCAGCACGCGGCCGACGTGATTGCCGAGCGGACCGCCGTGCCACGCCACGATGTGGCCCTGGTGCTCGGCTCCGGATGGGGTCGAACCGGAGACCTCATCGGCCAGACCCTGGCGACGGTGGACAACGCCGACGTGCCGGGCTTCAGAAGGGCCGCCGTCGAAGGACACTCCGGCTCGCTGCGCTCGGTGGCCATCGGATCCACCGGCAGACACGCGCTCGTCTATGGGACGCGGACCCACTTCTATGAGGGCCACGGGGTGCGGGCCGTCGTCCATGCCGTGCGCACCGCCCGGGCCGCTGGGTGTTCCACCATCGTGCTGACCAACGGCTGCGGCGGGCTGCACCCCGAGTGGGGACCAGGGACACCGGTGCTCATCAAGGACCACCTCAACCTCACCGCCGCCTCGCCGGTCGAGGGCGCCAACTTCGTCGACCTCACCGACCTGTACTCCCCGAGGCTGCGCGCGCTCGCCCACCGGATCGACCCGGGGCTTGATGAGGGTGTCTATGTGCAGTTCCGGGGGCCGCACTACGAGACTCCGGCCGAGGTGGCGATGGCCAAGGTACTCGGCGGCGACCTCGTCGGGATGTCCACGACCCTGGAGGCCATCGCCGCCCGCCAGGCGGGGCTGGAGGTCCTGGGAATCTCGCTGGTGACCAACCTCGCCGCCGGCATCTCCGACACGCCGCTGTCCCACCAGGAGGTCATCCGAGCCGGGCAGGCCGCCGCGGGACGGTGCGGGGCCCTGTTGGCCGCGGTGGTCACCAAGATCGCTCAGGACGCCTGATGGCGGCCGTGGACGCCCGGCTGCTCGCCACAGCGCGGGCCTGGCTCGTCGACGACCCCGACCCGTCGACCCGCGCCGAGCTCGCTGCGGTGCTCGCCGCTGCGGCGATCTCTGAGGCCGACAGCGGCGACGAAGCCGCCGCCGCCGACCTGGCCGACCGATTCGCCGGGACGCTCGAGTTCGGCACCGCGGGTCTGCGGGGGCGGATCGGCGCCGGCCCCAACCGGATGAACCGCTCCGTCGTCATCCGCGCGGCCGCCGGCCTCACGGCATACCTGCAGCACGATGCCGACAACCCCGTGCCGGTGCCGTTCGTCGTCGTCGGGTTCGACGCGAGGACGAAGTCGGACGCCTTCGCCCGCGATACCGCTGCCGTGGTGACCGGCGCCGGTGGGCGTGCGGCCCTGCTCCCCCACGTCTTGCCGACGCCGGTGCTGGCCTTCGCGATCGGCCACCTCGGCGCGGACGCCGGGGTGATGGTCACGGCGAGCCACAACCCGCCGCAGGACAACGGCTACAAGGTCTATCTCGGCGACGGCTCACAGATCGTGCCCCCCGCCGATGCGTTGATCGCCGGCCGGATTGCCATGGTGCGCACCGTCGCCGACGTGCCCTTGCCGTCCGACGGGTGGCGGACGCTCGACGAGTCCGTGCCTGAGGCCTATCTCGATGCGGTCGCCGCCGTCGTCGCCCCAGACAGTCCGCGTGACATCCGAGTGGTGCACACCTCGCTGCATGGAGTCGGCAACGACACGCTGCTCGCCGCCTTCGCGCGGGCCGGCTTCCCCACCCCGTATGCCGTCGCGAGCCAGGCTCAGCCCGACCCAGCCTTCCCGACGGTCGCTTTCCCCAACCCCGAAGAGCCAGGGGCGATGGACGCCGCGCTCGCCCTTGCCGCCGAGGTCTCACCCGACCTCGTCATCGCCAACGACCCGGACGCCGATCGGTGTGCCGTCGCAGTCCCCAATCCGGCTCCCGGCGGTGGGTGGCGGATGCTGCGCGGCGATGAGGTCGGCGCGCTGTTGGGTGCCCACCTGCTGGCTCGGGGGGTGGCGCCCGGTGGGGTGTTCGCCAACTCGATCGTGTCCTCGCGGCTGCTCGCGGCAATGGCTGCGGCAGCAGGGTTTCGTCACGAGGAGACCCTGACCGGGTTCAAATGGATCGCTCGGGTGCCGGGCCTGGTCTACGGCTACGAAGAGGCGCTCGGCTATTGCGTGGCGCCCGACGTCGTGCGCGACAAGGACGGCGTGTCGGCCGCGTTGCTGGTGGCCGAGCTGGCCGCCGGGCTCAAAGCACGAGGGCGGTCGGTGCTCGATGTGCTGGACGATCTCGCGCTCGAGCATGGCGTCCATGCGACCGATGCCTTCTCGGTGCGGGTGAGCGATGTCGCCGACATGCCGGCACTCATGGCGCGGTTGCGTTCGGCTCCCCCGGCCTCGGTGGCCGGGGTGGCGATCACGCGTCTGGACGACCTGGCCCGCGGTGACGGGGGCCTGCCCCCGACCGACGGCCTGCGCTTGCTGCTGGCGGACCGGTCGCGGGTCATCGTGCGCCCGTCGGGCACCGAGCCCAAGGTCAAGGTCTATCTCGAGGCGATCGAGCCGGTCGGCTCACACTCGCAGTTGGGCGCGGCGAGGGGCCGGGCAGCCGCCCGACTGCACGCGTTGACGGCCGACTTACGGTCGCTCACTTCGCTCTGACCCAGCACTGTTCGCTTCAGGTGAGCAGGCCGACGGCGAGCAGGGCCGTCGGCACGGCCAACAGCGCGATATCGAGCAGATCCCACTGGCGGACGATCTGCGGGTGAGCAGGCTCGATCACGGCCCCCTCGGCCACGGCCTCCAACCACTCCTCGCGAGACGCCTCGATCAACCGGGCCGCCCGGGGGGCAGTCACCGCCGGCCGAGTCGATGAACGCGACCCCTGAGCTTCACGGCCAGCCGTCTGCGGGGTCTGCTGCGCGGCGCCGATTCCCCCAAAGCCCATGAAACTGCCGCCACGAGGTCGCTCGATATGGCTGGAGATCGCCCATGCGGAGACGGTGCGGTCGGCGGCATACAACTCGAGGTTCCACCGCGAGCCGACGTCTTCGAGCAGCCGCCACGGCACAAACGTTTGCCGACACGGATTGTGCACCGCCACGCCTTCGATCGACACGCGGACATTCGGGCGAACCAACAGCACGAACGACGCAGCCGCAGCGAGGATCATGGCCGAAGTGAAGACCAGGCCGCTGCCGCCGCCACCGAGCACAGCCAGCCCAACGCACACGACGATCGCGCACCCTCCCAGGAACGCCGAGCTGCGCGGGCGCAGCACGTGCACGACATGGCCCGCCGGCTCGGCGGGACCTGTGGAAGGCGTCGGAGAAGGGCTCATCGCCGTCATCATGGCACGGCCCAGCGGACTTGCCCGGCCTCTAGACTCGCAGCGATGAGCGCCCAGCACGTCGACGTCGACGCTACCCGCCGCGCCCGGGACCTCCTCGGGGTCTCCCGGCTCACCAACCTGGCCCTGACCCGCTGGACGCACGGACTTCCGGGAGTCGATCAGGTGGGGCTGGAGGCCCGGGCGGGCGCCCTGGGCACCCGGTCCATCAAGGCCGCCTCCAAGGCCTGGGCCATCGACACCGCGATCTCGATGATCGACCTGACCACCCTCGAAGGCGCCGACACCGCCGGCAAGGTCCGAGGCTTGGCCACGCGGGCCCTCAACCCCGACCCGAGCGACCCGAGCACCCCCAGCCCGGCAGCGGTCTGCGTCTACGGTGACATGGTGGCAACTGCCCGTGAAACGCTGGGAGACAGCGCGATCCGTGTCGCAGCGGTCGCCACCGCCTTCCCCTCGGGACGAGCGAGTATGCCGGTCAAGCTCCTCGACACGCGCGACGCCCTCGCCGCCGGGGCCGACGAGATCGACATGGTCATCGACCGCGGAGCGTTCCTCGCCGGCCGCTACCTGGAGGTCTTCGACCAGGTGCGTGCGGTCAAGGACGCCTGCACGCGCGCTGACGGCTCGCGCGCCCGGCTCAAGGTCATCATGGAGACCGGTGAGCTCGTCACCCATGACAACGTCCGCCGGGCTTCATGGCTGTGCATGCTCGCCGGCGCCGACTTCATCAAGACGAGCACCGGCAAGATCTCCCCCGCCGCCACCCTGCCGGTCACCCTCGTCATGCTCGAGGCCGTCCGCGACTGGCGTGAGCTCACCGGCGAGATGGTCGGCGTCAAGCCCGCGGGCGGCATCCGGACGACCAAGGACGCGGTGACGTTTCTCGTCGCCGTCCACGAAGTCGCCGGACCCGACTGGCTGGACAACCACTGGTTCCGGTTCGGGGCCTCCAGCCTGCTGGGCGACCTCATCCTGCAACGTCAACGGATCCGGATCGGGGCCTATTCGGGGCCTGACTATGTCGCCGAGGACGCCCCCAGCATCTACTGACCAATCCGTTCTCACCCGAACCGTTCGCCCCGTCTCCGCTGCAGATCGAGGACCACGATGCCGACCTTCGACTACGCCCCGGCCCCCGAGTCACGCGCCGTCGTCCAACTCCAGCCCGCCTACGGCCTGTTCATCGGCGGCGAGTTCGTCGACGGATCCGGCGAGGCGTTCACGACGGTCAACCCCGCGACCGAGGAGCCGCTCGCCGAGGTCGCCGAGGCCACCACCGCCGACGTCGACCGGGCCGTCAAGGCCGCGCGGGCGGCATACCGGGGGGTCTGGGGGCGGATGTCGGGAGCCGACCGGGGCAAGTACCTCTTCCGGATCGCCCGGATCCTGCAAGAGCGCTCGCGCGAGTTCGCGGTGCTCGAAACCCTCGACAACGGCAAACCGATCAAGGAGAGCCGCGACGTCGACGTGCCGTTGGCGGCCGCGCACTTCTTCTATCACGCCGGTTGGGCCGACAAGCTCGAGTATGCCGGGCTGTCCGGTGCCCGTGACGGCGCGCGGCCCCGGCCCATCGGCGTCGTCGGCCAGGTCATTCCGTGGAACTTCCCGATGCTCATGCTCGCCTGGAAGGTCGCCCCGGCGCTGGCGTGCGGCAACACTGTCGTGCTCAAACCGGCCGAGACCACGCCCCTGACCGCTCTGCTGTTCGCGCAGGTGTGTCAGCAGGCCGATCTGCCGCCCGGGGTCGTCAACATCGTCACCGGCGCCGGCGGCACCGGGCAGGCCATCGTCGAGCATCCGGGCGTTGACAAAATCGCCTTTACCGGGTCGACCGAGGTTGGAAAACTCATCGCCCGCGGCATCGCCGGCACCCGAAAGCGCGCCACCCTGGAGCTCGGCGGGAAGGCTGCGAACATCGTCTTCGAGGATGCCGCGATCGACCAAGCGGTCGAGGGCATCGTCAACGGGATCTTCTTCAACCAGGGCCATGTGTGCTGTGCCGGCTCGCGGCTGTTGGTGCAGGAGTCGATCCACGACGACCTGGTTCGGCGCCTCAAGCGCCGCCTGGCCCAGGTGCGCGTCGGCGATCCGATGGACAAGAACACCGACCTCGGTGCCATCAACTCCTCCGTCCAACTGGCCCGCGTCCAAGAGATGGCCGGCGTCGGTGAGGCCGAGGGGGCCCAGCGGTGGGCCCCCGAATGCGCGCTCCCCTCCCGTGGATTCTGGTTCCCCCCAACGCTGTTCACGGGTGTGAGCCAGTCCCATCGGATCGCCCAGGAGGAGATCTTCGGACCGGTCCTGTCGGTGTTGACCTTCCGCACCCCGGCCGAGGCCGTCGCCAAGGCCAACAACACCCCCTACGGGCTGTCCGCCGGCGTCTGGACCGAGAAGGGCTCGCGGATCCTGTGGATGGCCGACCAACTGCGCGCCGGGGTGGTCTGGGCCAACACCTTCAACCAGTTCGATCCGACGTCGCCGTTCGGCGGCTTTAAGGAGTCCGGCTACGGCCGCGAAGGCGGACGACACGGCCTGGAGGCCTACGTCCGGCCTGACGGGAGCGCGGCATGAGCCCCCGCGTCGAGGTCCGCAAGACCTACAAACTCTTCATCGGCGGCGCGTTCCCTCGCAGCGAGAGCGGCCGCTCGTATGCCGTGCACGCCGCGGCCGGAGCCTTCCTGGCCAACGCGGCCCTGGGCTCACGCAAGGACGCCCGGAACGCGGTCGTCGCTGCCCGGGCTGCCTTCCCGCGCTGGAGCGGCGCGACGGCCTACAACCGGGGTCAGGTGCTGTATCGCGTCGCCGAGGTGATGGAAGGCCGGGCCGAGCAACTCGTCGCCGAGGTAGCCGCCGGTGAGGGCCTGACCGCCGCTCGTGCCAAGGCCGTCGTCGACGCCGCCATCGACCGATGGGTGTGGTATGCCGGGTGGCCGGACAAACTGGCCCAGGTGCTCGGTGGCGTCAACCCGGTCGCCGGCCCGTTCTTCGACATCTCGGTGCCCGAGCCGACCGGCGTGGTCGCCGTCCTGGCACCTCAGGATTCGTCGCTGCTCGGGCTCGTCTCGGTCCTCGCCCCGGTGATCGTCTCGGGCAACACCGCCGTCGTCGTCGCCAGCGAGGCGCGGCCGTTGTCGGCCATCACCCTCGCCGAGTGCCTGGCCACCTCGGACGTCCCCGGGGGCGTCGTCAACATCGTCACCGGACGCACCGCAGAGATCGCGCCCTGGCTGGCCTCGCATCGCGACATCAACGCGATCGACCTCGCCGGGGCCGCTGGGTCACCGGGAGTGTCCTGGGCTGAGCTCGAGCGGGCTGCTGCCGACAACCTCAAGCGAGTGCTGCGCCCGGCGGGTCAGGGGGCCGACGCGAGCGAGCCCGACTGGCTGACGGCGCCCGGGGTCGAGCGCATGACCGCCTTCCTGGAGACCAAGACCGTCTGGCACCCGAAGGGCCGCTAGGCTCACCGTTCCGTGGAGACGTCGACGGCTCGGGTCATCGTGCTGGCCGGCCCGTCGGGCGCTGGCAAGTCACGGCTGGCGGGAAGGTTGCACGCGGCATACGGGTGGCCGGTGATGCGCCTGGACGACTTCTATCGAGATGGCGCCGACCCCGCCCTACCCATGGTCACCCTCGGCAGCCAACGTATCCCCGACTGGGACGACCCGCGATCCTGGGACGGCGCCGCAGCGCTCGACGCGCTGACTGCGTTGGTGAACACCGGCCGCACCCGCACTCCCGTCTATGACCTGGCCACGTCGCGGGCCACCGGCGCCGCAACGTTCGAGATCAGGCCGACTGATGTCGTGGTCGCCGAAGGGATCTTCGCCGCCGAGATCGTCCCTGAGCTGCGAGAACGGGGCCTGCTCGCGGCGGCATACTGCGTGAGCCAGGGCCGGTGGCACACGCTCGTGCGGCGCCTCGTGCGTGACCTGCGCGAGCGACGTAAGCCCGCGCACATCCTGGTGCGCCGAGGGTGGGAGCTGGCCCGACGCGAGCCCCAGATCATCGCCCGCGCGCAGCAGCTGGGCGCGAGCTGTCGCACCCCTGCCGAGGTCGAACGGGATCTGGCGAAGATCGAACGGGGGCTGGCCGCGTAAGTCACGCACGGTCAGCACGCACCCCAGCCCCCCTGCCCCCGCCCTGCCCCCCGCCCGCACTGCCCCCAGGAATAGTTCGCTCGGGGTGCATCCGAGGTGGCTGCTCGAGCGGAATAGCAGGTCACAGGGGGGCGGCGTGCCCCCCATTGACCCGAAGGAGCCGACCTTGTCTCGTCGCACTCTCCGCCGCCCCCGTGGCCGACTGACCGCAGCAGCCCTCCTGTCCGTCGGACTCGGCATGAGCGCTGCCGGCGCCGCCGCCGCCGCTCCAGCCGCCGCTCCAGCCGCCGCTCCCGCGGCCGCTCCCGCGTCCGCGCTGGGCACCACCAGCTTGGCCTCGGTGCTGTTGTCCGACGGCAATCGGTTCGACCACAACTGGCACGACTACGACATCCTCACCGAGGCGGTCTTGGCCGTGCTCGCGGCCAAGCCGAGCAGCCCGGTCGGACTGCTCACCCAGGGTGATGTGGCGCTGACCGCTTTCATCCCCAACGACCGCGCCTTCCAGGTGCTCACCTGGGATCTCACGAAGCGCTGGATCGGATCGGAGCAGCGGGTCTTCGAAAAGCTCGCCTCCGCCGTAGGGATCGATGCCATCGAACAGGTGCTGCTCTATCACGTCGTCCCGGGCCAGACCATCGACTCGGCGGCCGCCCTGCGTGCCGACGGGGCGAAGCTGTCCACCGCCCTGCCGAACACGACGTTCACCGTCGACGTGATCTCCAAGCGCAACAAGCTGGTGCGGCTCATCGACAACGACCGCAACGACATCAACCCGTTCCTCAACCCCCGAGCCCTCGACATCAACAAGGGCAACGCCCAGATCGCCCACGGCATCGTGTTCGTCCTGCGTCCCGCGGACCTCTGACCACGTTGGGGCCCCAAGCTCGACCCGGGTCGGCGACACACAGTCGTCGCCGACCCGGGTCGGTTGGGGAGCCGGCGTCTAGGATGAGATCCGTGAGCGAGCCCGACGAGCCCAGCAGCCGGGCCGCTTTGGCCGCGGGCCTGGCGAGCGGCTCCCATCAAGCCCTCGAGGAGATCTATCGAAGGTGGGGCTCGCTCGTCCTAGGGATCTGTCTGCGGGCGCTGGGCGACCGGGCAGACGCCGAAGACGTCACCCAGCAGGTTTTCGTCTCGGCCTGGTCCAGTCGGCATACTCTCCGGCCCTCGGACACGGCGCTGCCTGCCTGGCTCATCGGGATCACCCGGCGGCGGATCGCCGACGAGCTCGCACGACGCTACCGACGGCGGGACACGACCACCTTGCTGGTGGACGAGGCCGACCTCGTCGCCGGAACCGGAGCAGGGCAGGCCCCGGGCCTGGACCGCGTGGTCGACGGGCTCGTCATGGCTCACGAGCTCGACCAGCTCGGCGAGCCCCGGCGGACCATCCTCACCCTCGCCTACTTCGAGGACCGCACCCACGAACAGATCGCCGCCATCCTCGATCTGCCGCTCGGCACAGTGAAGAGTCACATCCGTCGGAGCCTCGTCAGGCTTCGCGCTCAGCTCCAGGAGGTCGCTCATGACGCATCCTTCTGACGACGCGCTGGCCGGTCTGCTGATCGGCGACGACACCTCCGACCAGTGGCTCGCCGAGCACGTCTCGCAATGCAGCCTTTGCCAGGCGGTCGTCGCCGAACTGGCGGACGTCGAGTTGCTCCTCACCGAGTTCGGCGATGCCGAGTTCCCGGCGCCCTCAACGGCCACCTGGGACCGGATCGTCGCCGCCACCACCAGCAGCAGCAGCGAAAACGCGGCAGAATCCAGCGCCGAGCTCGCCCCGACACCCGCCCCGACAGACAAGGGCACGGGCCGCATCGTCCCGCTGCCCAGCCGTCGCGACCGCGCCCGCCCCTCCAGGACGCCGTGGTTGACCGCTGCAGCAGCGGTTGCTCTCGTCGTCGGTGGCGTCACGGTCGGTCGGCTCACCGCTCCGGTTCCCGATCCCGGCCGCTCGGTGGCGACAAGCACCCTCACCTCGCTCGACGGGACCCGCACCTTGGGCAGTGCCGAGGTCCGCCAGAGCGCCGGACAGAGCGTCTTGCACGTGCGACCGCAGCAGCTCACGGCCCCGGCCGGCGGGTTCGTCGAAGTGTGGCTCATCAACACCGACGGGGTCCGGATGGTGTCGGTCGGCGTCCTCGTCCCCGGCCAAGACGCGACCCTCGTCATCCCCGCTGACGCACTCTCCCAGGGCTACCGGATCGTCGACCTGTCCAACGAGGCCTTCGATGACAAGCCGACCCACTCCGGGGACAGCATCATGCGCGGCACCCTGCCGACCTGAATCGAGCCCGTCGCTTCCCGGCCTGATAGTTTCGTGACCCAGCGCCGAGATTCATCCGAACGAGGGGACCACGTGAGCGCGGACGGCCGTCGCGGCCTGCCGAGAGCCTTTCCGGACGGTGACTCGTGAGTGGGTTCGGCCCTGCACCCGGTGCGCCCGAGGAGCCCGCACGCCCCCGACGAGCGGCATACCTGCCCCCCGCCCGGGTCGCCACCGGCGCGACGCCCGGGGCCGGCAGGCTCGGCGCCTACGGTCACCGCTATTCGCTGACCCGGGCGTCGAAACCCGGCATCATCCCGCTGGCCCCGCTCGGCGTCGCGGACCTGCTGGACGGCGCCGCCAAACACGTCCGGCGTAACCCTGGCCCCGTTCTTGGCGCTGCGTCGATCGTCAACGCCGTGTGCGCCCTGCCGGTGGTCGTCCTGGTGACGCTCGCCTTCACCGGCTCGTGGCTGCGGGCCACCCGAGTGGCAACGGTGGTCGACGAATGGGCGGTCGCCCCGCTGCTCGGCCTCGGCGGCACGGCCTACGCCATGCTCGTGCTCACCGGCGTGCTGTCGTATGCCGTCGCCGAGGCCGCCCTCGGTCGGCGACGCAGTCTGAGCGAGATCAGCTCGATGATCCGCCCCCGGGTCTGGGCGTTGCTCGGCAGCCAGGCGATCGTCGTGGCCGTGGCCGTGCTGCCCTGGGCTCTGCTCGTCGGGACCCTCGCCCTGCTCGCCGAGCAGAGCGTCCCCCTCGTGCTCGCCTTGGCCACCGTCCTGGGACTGCTCGCGGTGGTCATCGACCTCGTCGTCGTCCCTCGGCTGCTCTTCGCCGGGCCGGCCGTCGTTCTGGAACGCCTCGGCGTCGGGCGGGCGCTGGCCCGCGCGTGGAATCTGAGCCGGCGGCGGTTCGGCGCGATCTCCGGAGTGTTCCTGCTGAGCCTGTCCATCGCCGTGCTCGTCTTCTGGACACTCGAGCTGCCGCAGTGGCTCATCTACAACCTGCTCGTCGACCTGCTCGAAGTGCCCGCAACCAGTCGGGACGCCGCCGGGACCTTCGCCTTCACGCTTGCCAATCTCGGTGCAGCGATCCTCGTCACGCCGTTCCTCGCCTCTGTCGTCGTCCTGCAGTACCTCGACTGCCGGATGCGCGCCGAGGGACTCGACCTGGTCATGCGTCGAGCGGCGGCCGCCGACGCGGAGGCCGCCGGATGATCGAAGCGCTGGTCCGACAGACCCTTCCCGCCGATCTGGACCCGAGCGGCCCCCAAGCCCGCCAGTGGGTTGCGGACGAGTTGGCCACCGACGGCTATCACGACGGTCGACCCCTGCTTGGGCGGATCCTCGAATGGCTCGGCGAGAAGTTCCTCGAACTCTCCGGGGGCGGCGGGTCCGTCGACGGGCAGGGGGCTCCCCCGATTCTCGTCGCTGTGGTCGCCGCTCTGGCCATCGTGGCGCTCGCCCTCTTGCTCAGCCGGGTGCGAACAGAACGTCGAACAGTGACCGATTCGGAGTCCGTGCTCGGCGACCTCAGCCTGACCCCCACACAGTTCCGCGACCGCGGCGCGGCCGCGCTGCGGGAGCGCCGCTGGGACGACGCGGTCATCGACTACACCCGGGCCGTCGCCCGGGAAGCCGCCGACCGCACCCTGCTGACTGAGGCCCCGTCACTCACCGCCCACGAGGTCGGCGCCCAGCTCGCGGTCGTCTTCCCGGGGCACGCCACCGAGACCGCCCGCGCGATGGACACCTTCGACCGGGTGAGATACGGCCGGTATGCCGCCACCGAGGACGATGCTCGCGCCGCGGGCGCCCTGGATGACACCCTGCGCAAGGCCCGGCCCGTGCTGACGTCGACAGCCGACAGTTCACGCTCGTCGGCGGTCGGCACGAGCGGCGGTCCGGGGTGAGCGCCTGGACCCCGGCAGCTGCCGAGCACCTCGACCAACCCGGCGCCGTCGACGCAGGCCGTCCCGTGGACCCGGCGGGAGGGATCGCGGGTGGGATCGGGGGTACCGGGCAGCGCCGAGCGTGGCGTCGATGGGCTCTCATCCTCGGCGCCGTCCTGGCCGCGGCAGCCGTGCTGAGCTGGCGGGCGCCCGCGGGGGCAAGCGACGCGGCATACCATCCGCAGAATCCGACCGCGAACGGCGCGCAAGCGATCGCCCGGGTTCTGGCCGCCCAAGGCGTCGAGGTCGTTGTCGTCGAGGGGCAGGCGGCTCTGCTCGGGGCGGGGATCGACCGTGAGACAACTCTTGTCATCGCCAACACCACTGAGTTGCGCGAACCGACGCTGGCCACCGTCGCCGAGGTAGCCGCGGGGGCCGAACGCCTCGTGCTCATCAGGCCCGATCGCCGCGTCGTGCGGGCGCTGGTGCCGGCGGTGGGGATGCGCGACGCGTTCCGCCAGCAAGCCGACCTGGTGAGCGTGTGCGACAACCCCGACGTCCGCCCCGATGAGCGGCTCTCGCGCTCCCAGTCCGAATACTCCCGACGCGATGCGGTAGCCACCTGCTTCGTCAACGACGACTACGGGGTCTATCTGCGCACGTCGGGGCCGGGCCTGGCCGAGGTGGTGCTCATCGGCAGCGTCGACGTCATCGCCAATGACCGGGTCGCACAGGTCGACAACGCGGCCGTCGCACTGCGGGCTCTGGGCCACTCGCCCCGGCTCCTCTGGTACGTCCCCGACCTGCGCGACGTCCCACCGTCGGCGGCTGAACAGGCGGAGGACTTCACGCCGCCGTGGTGGGGCTCCATGCTCATGCTGCTGTTCCTGGCCACCTTGGCGACGATGTGGTGGCGCGGCAGGCGGTTCGGGCGGCTGGTCACCGAACCGCTGCCGGTCGTCATCCGTGCCGTCGAGACCACCGAGAGTCGCGGCCGGATGTATCGCAAGGCCCGCGACAGCCAGCGGGCATCCGCGGTGCTGCGGGACGCGACCAGGCGCCGGCTCGCGGCATACCTCGGTCTGCCCGCAGCCGTCCCCGTCGACGCACTCGCCGAGGCGACCGCTGCCGCCACCCGACATTCGATCGAAGAATTGCGGTGGCTGCTCGGCGGTCTGCCGACGGCGTCCGACGCCGACCTGCTTGCCCTCGCCGCCCGACTAACGGCCCTGGAGAAAGAGATCCGCCGCTCATGACCGAGCCCACCGCGCCGACCGAGCCCACCGCTCCGACCGCTCCGACCGCGTCCCCCAGGCCCCTCGCGCCGACCGATGCCCCCCAGCCCCCGGCTGCTCAGGGTGACCCGGCACGCGCGGCCCTGCTGGCAGTGCGTCACGAGGTCGCCAAGGCCGTCGTCGGTCAGGACGCGGCCGTGTCGGGCATCCTCATCTGTCTGCTCTCACGAGGTCACATCCTGCTCGAAGGCGTACCCGGGGTGGCCAAGACCCTGCTCGTGCGAGCCGTCGCTGCGGCCCTGGCGGTCGACACCAAGCGCGTGCAGTTCACTCCCGACCTCATGCCTGGCGACATCACCGGATCGCTCATCTATGACACATCCACGTCGGACTTCTCCTTCCGCGAAGGCCCGGTCTTCACCAACCTGCTGCTGGCCGATGAGATCAACCGAACCCCCCCGAAGACTCAAGCGTCGTTGCTGGAGGCGATGGAGGAACGACAGGTGTCGATCGAGGGGCACCCGCGGCCCCTGCCGGTGCCTTTCCTCGTCGCGGCCACCCAGAACCCCGTCGAATACGAAGGCACGTATCCGCTGCCCGAGGCCCAACTCGACCGCTTCCTGCTCAAGGTGATCCTCCCCGTGCCGCCGCGCGAGCAGGAGATCGAGGTCGTCCAACGGCACGCCCGCGGCTTCGACCCCCGCGACCTGGGAGCGGCCGGCATCCGAGCCGTCGCCGGGCCGGCCGATCTCGAGGCCGGGACGGCCGCAGTCAGGGGGGTGACGGTGTCGCCGGAGATCGCGGCATACATCGTCGACATCGCCCGGGCGACTCGTCAATCGCCCTCGCTCGCGCTCGGGGTGTCTCCTCGCGGAGCTACCGCCTTGCTGGCCACCTCGCGCGCCTGGGCCTGGATGAACGGCCGCGGCTTTGTCACGCCCGACGACGTCAAGGCCCTGGCCCACGCGACTCTCGCGCACCGGCTCACGTTGCGTCCCGAGGCCGAGCTCGAGGGCATCGGCGTCGCCTCCGTGCTGGCCAGCGCGATCGCCTCCGTCCCCGTCCCTCGCTGAGCATCGCCTGCCTCATGGCCCACCCCCCGGCTCGTATGCCGCCCGCTCACCTCGGCGGTGATCCCCCATGTCGGTGACCGGGCGGCTGCCGGTGCTCGTGCTCATCGGGTCCGTGGCCGTGGTCTTGGAACCCGCGCGTCGGACGGTGGCCCTGTGGGCGTTGATCTGCCTCGGCCTGGTCCTGCTGGATATCGCCCTGGCCTTGTCTCCCCGCCGATTGGTCATCGAGCGTGAGCCGATCGCCGCCGTCCGTCTGGGCGAGCCGACCAGTTCGCGTCTGTTGGTCACCAACCCAACCAGGCGGCGGTTGCGGGGAGCCGTCCGCGATGCCTGGCAGCCGTCTGCCGGGGCGGTGCGCGAGCGGCATACGGTGCGGATCGACGGCGGTGAGCGACGGCGGCTGACCACGACACTTCGGCCCACTCGGCGCGGGGATCGTAAGGCTGACCGGGTCACCGTGCGCTCATTCGGGCCGCTTCGCCTGGCCGCCCGGCAACGCTCGTTCGAGGTGCCGGGGGTCGTGCGGGCGTTGCCGCCGTTCGAGTCCCGCAAACACCTGCCGTCGCGGCTCGCCTCGCTGCGCCAGCTCGACGGACGGTCGGCAGTCCGGATCCGCGGACAGGGCACCGAGTTCGACTCGCTGCGCGACTATGTCGAGGGCGACGACATCCGCTCGATCGACTGGCGGGCGACCGCCCGTCGCCGATCGGTCGTCGTGCGCACCTGGCAGCCCGAGCGCGACCGCAGGGTCATCCTGGTGCTCGACACCTCGCGGACCTCCGCCGGCCGGGTCGAGGACCAGCCGCGACTGGACGCCGCCATGGATGCCGCTCTGCTCCTCGCCGCGCTCGCGTCCCGGGCCGGGGACCGGGTGGACTTCCTGGCCGGGGATCGCTGGCTGCGGGCCCGCGTCTCGGCGACGGCTCGTCGGCCGACCCTGCTCGGCGATCTCGTCCAAGCGATGGCCCCCTTGGAGCCGGCTCTGTTGGAGGCCTCCTGGCCGACTCTGGCCAGCGCGATCACCGACACGTCACGTCGGCGGGCGCTCGTCGTGCTGCTTACGCCCTTGGAGCCGGCGGCGATCCAGGAGTCGCTGCTGCCGACCCTCGCCACGCTCACCCATCACCACCGGGTGGTGCTCGCCTCGGTGTCGGACCCCGCGTTGCTCACCATGGCGGGCAGCCGCGACACCACAGACCACGCATATGCCGCGGCCGCCGCCGAGCGGACCCTGGCCCTGCGCGATCGCACCGCCTCGATGCTGCGCCAACTCGGAGTCACCGTCATCGACGCTCCCCCAGAGTTGCTGCCGCCCAAGCTCGCCGACCACTACCTGCTGCTCAAGGCCCAGGGTTTGCTTTAGTGGCCGTGGTCAACCGGCCACCGGCGCGTCCGCGCCGCGGTCGGCGGCCGCGACATCACCGGTCTCGCCCCGCTGCACGGCATACCGCCCGAGGGTGAACACGTAGGTGAGAAAGGCCGCCTCGGCGAGCACCCCGACCGCGATGCGCGCCCACGTCGGCAACGGCGAGGGAGTGACGAAAGCCTCGATCACCCCGGAGAGGAACAGCACGACGACGAGCCCGAGCGCGACCGACATCGCGGCGCGGCCCTCGTGGGCGAGGGCTGTCATCCGCGTCCGTGGACCCGGCTCGACCCACGCCCAGAACAACCTCAGCCCCACCCCGGCCGCGACGAACACCGCCGTCAGCTCCAGCAGCCCGTGGGGCAGGATGAGGCCGAAAAAGAGGCCTGCGCGGTCGTACCGCCACATGATCGCGCCGATGATGGCGACATTGACGATGTTCTGCCACAACACCAGGACGACGGGAAGGCCGAGCACTCCCAACGAGATGGCCAGCGCCGCGACCCACGCGTTGTTCGTCCACACCTTCAGCGCAAAGGAGCCGGCGGCATACTCGCTGTAGTAGTTCTCGAAGTCCTGAGTGACGAGCTGCTCGATCTCGGCCGGTGAGGCCAGTGCCGACTCGAACTGCGGGTTGACGTAGAACCACCACCCGACGACGAAGCCGACGACGACGTTGACCGCCATGGTGACGAGCCACCACCGGCGGGTGCGATACAGGGCCGCCGGGAAGGTGACCGCAAAGAACCGCACCACATCCTGCCAGGACGTCGAGCGCGTCCCGACCGCACGTGAGCGGGCCCGGGCAAGCATCGAGGACAGGTAGGAGACCATCGTCGGTTCCGGTGCGGTGGAACGGATCTCCGACAGGTGAGTAGCGGTGCGCTGATACAGCTCGAGCAACTCGTCGGCCTCCGCACCGGTCAGGGTGCCCCGGCGACCGAGGAGCCGCTCGAGCCGGGCCCACTCGTGGGAGTGCGCTGCCACATAGGCATCGAGGTCCACGCCGTTACTGTATGCCGTGTGAGCGAGACGACGATCGCGACGATCGGCGTGACCGAGGACGACCTGGTCACCGGGGAGGGCGTCGCGCTCGATTTGCCCCCGGCATCGATCGGAATGCGGATTCTCTCGGGGCTGCTGGACCTCGTCATCGTCCAGACGCTCGCCGGGGCATTGATCGTGTTCGCCAGCTTCCTGTCGGCTTCGCTGGACGAGGCCTTGGCTGCGGCGCTTGTGCTCGTCGCGAGCCTCGCCGCGCTGCTGGGCTATCCCACGGCAATGCTCACCCTGACGCGGGGACGCACCATCGGCAAACTGGCCACGGGCCTGCGCACCGTGCGCGACGATGCCGGCCCGATCACCTTCCGACACGCCCTGACCCGCAGCCTCATCGGCATCGTGGAGATCTACTTCTTCTTCGGCCTACCGGCGGTGATCGCTTCGGTCGTCAACCCCCGCGGTAAGCGCCTGGGCGATATGGCCGCGGGCACCTATGTCGTGCGGGAGCGACACCGGGCCAACCTGCCCCCGCCGGTGCCGATGCCCCCGCATCTGGCCGGCTGGGTCACCAGCGCCGACCTCGCGACGATGCCCGACGGGCTGGCCTTGGCCATCCGGACCTTCCTGCCCGCGGCGTTCACGATGGATCCGACGGTGCGCGAGCAACTCGGCCGCGAGCTGCTCGAGGAGGCCCTGCCCTACGTCTCCCCAGCCCCGCCCTCAGGCAACCACCCGGAATACGTCCTCGCTGCCATCGCCGCCGACCGTCGACGGCGCGACCTCGAGCGGCTGATGCGCGATGCCCGGCTGCGCGACCGGCTCATCGCCGATGATCCGCTCCGCTGAGCCGATCCGCTCCGCTGAGCCGATCCGCTCGGCTGAGCGTCAGCTCGAATCGGCGCCGGTCAGCGTGGGCGGCCCGAGGTGCAGCCGAGCGCGGCATACCCGGGCTTGATCATGCCGTCGATGAGCGCGAGCCGCTCGTCGAACGGGATGAACGCCGACTTCATCGCATTGATGCTCACCCAGCGCAGGTCCCCGAGCGTCCAGCCCGCCTCGTCGACCATAAGCTCGGCCTCCCGGGACAGCGTGGTGCCGCTCATCAGTCGGTTGTCGGTGTTGAGGGTGACCCGGAACAGCAGCCGCAACAACAACGAGATGGGGTGCAGCCCGAGCGTCCGGGCCGCCCCGGTCTGCACGTTGCTGCTCGGACACATCTCCAGCGGGATGCGGGAGTCGCGCACATATGCCGCGAGCCGGCCCAAGCGCACCGTGGACAGGTCGACGTCAAGGTAGTTACGCACCTTGGCCGCATGTGCCTGGGCCACCCAGAGCGGGACCGGCACCCCACCGATGGTGATGTCGTCGACGATCCGCACGCCGTGACCGAGTCGGTCGGTGCTGCAATACTGCACGGCCTCCCAGATGCTCGGCAGGCCGAAGGCCTCTCCGGCGTGGATCGTGAAGTGGGCGTTCTCACGCTGCAGATACTCGAATGCGTCGAGGTGGCGCGTCGGCGGGAAACCGTCCTCGGCGCCGGCGATGTCGAAGCCAGCGACGCCGTCGTCTCGGTAACGGACCGCGAGCGTCGCGATCTCCGAGCTCTTCGCTGCATGCCGCATCGCCGTGAGCAGGGCCGTGACCCGGATGGGGTGTCCGGCCGCGGCGGCCTCCCGCTCGCCGTCGCGGAAGCCCGCATTGACCGCCTCGACGACCTGTTCGAGAGAGAGTCCCTGGGAGAGGTGCTGCTCCGGGGCGAAGCGGCTCTCGGCATAGACAATGCCGTCGGCGGAGAGGTCCAGCGCACACTCCCTGGCGACCCGGTGCAGGCCAGCCTCGGTCTGCATGACCGCGACGGTCTGGTCGAAGGTCTGCAGATAGCGAATCAGCGAGCCGGAGTCGCTGCTCTCACGGAACCAGCGGTCGAGGTCGGCCGCGTCGGTGCTCGGCAGCCCGCCATAGCCGACCTCGTCGGCAAGCTCGATGATCGTCTGAGGCCTCAGACCGCCGTCGAGGTGATCATGCAGCAGCACCTTGGGCGCCGCGACGATGCTCTCGTGCTCCAGGCGGCGCGCGTCGACGGGCACTCAGTCCTCCCGGTGTGCAGCCTCGGGGGTGAAGGCCGGCACACAGACCGCCACGTATGCCGCACCCTGGGGGCCCGCGGCATACCGCACCCGTTCGCCGGCCTTGGTGACGATCGACTGACCGGCCCGGACTTCGAAGCGCTCGCCCTCGCTGTCGACGAGCAGGCTTCCCTCGACGACGACCGTGATCTCGTCGAACTCGGGCGTCTGATAGGGCTCTTCCCACCCGGCAGGAGCCACCATGTGCGCCACGGAGAGCTCGTGCGTCCGCGTCGACACGACACCGACATGCTCGTCGATGAGCTTGCCGCCGGGGACCGGGATGCGCGCCGGCGCGGTGATGACGTGGGGCACTCTCGCAGCCTAGATGATCGATTCCAGGGTGAACTCTGTGGCCTGTGTGACGTGAGGATGTCGGGTGCCCGGACTCCTCGTTGCGCACCACGTCGGCCTGCGCCCGGGCCTGGAAGAGCGGGTGATGACCCAACAGGTGTTGCCACAGCGACACCAGGCGCGCCATCAGCGGCGTCATCAGCCCCGGACGGAGGCCTCGCCGGCCGCCACCCGGCCGTCTTGGGCTGCGGTGAGGTGCGCCGCCAGCCGCAGGAAGAGCACCGCTGCGACGGCCGTGCCCGCCACGACGCTCACGACCCACACGCCGGCTAGTCGGTTGCCGATGAGCAGCCCGGCGAACGCCGGACCGATGATCGAGGCCACCGTCCAGGTCATCGCCTGCAGGGCGTTGTAGCGGCCGCGCAACTCCTCGACAGCCAGGTCGTTGATGAGGCTGGGCGCGACCGGTGCCCAGATCGTCTCGCCGATGCCAAACAGGCCAAGGCCGATCACCGCGAGGGCGATGGCCCCGGGTCCCTCGACGAGACCAGAGCCGCCGATCACCACCCACGACACTGACCACCCCGCGGCCGCCAAGGCCAGCATCCGCGACCTGCTGCGCCCTTGGATGAAGCGCAACGCGACGAGTTGGCCAAGGACGATGACTGCCGTGTTGGCGGCATACGCCCACCCGAGCCGACTGGCGGGAACACCGCCCTGCTCGGTGACGTATGCCGCGAAACCGGTCTCCATCTGGGCGTAGCCGAAGGTGATGACGACCGTCGACACCGCGACGACGCGCAGCAATGTTCGGTCCGCGAGTACGACCCGCCATCCGCCCGGCATCGTCGCATCCGAGGCTGCCGCCGTCAGGTCCGCCTGCTCGACCAAGCGCCCGGTGCCACGTGGCAACGTAGCGATGATAACGATGTAGCCGACGTAGCTCAGCGCGTCGATCAGGTAGAGCCGCTGGAAGGAGGCGACCGAACCGACGTCGATGACGAATGACGAGATCATGCCTCCGACCCCGAGGCCTGCGTTCATGAGCATGAACTGGAAGCCGTAGACCCGTTCGCGCTCGGCCTCGGGAACCAGCCGGGTGAGCAGGGCCGTCGTCGCCGGATAGAGACCGATGGTGCCTATGCACACGGCCGTCGTGACGATCAATGCCTGTTGAACCGTCTCGAGGAACCCGATGGACCCGACCGCGGCCGCTTCGACGATCAGCCCGCACACCATGACGATCCGCGGGCCGAACCGGTCGATGAGCGTTCCGCCGATCGGCGCGAAGAGGAAGCTCACCACGCCCATCCAGGCGAAGATCAGCCCCACGGTTGCGGTGGGAATACCCCTCACCTGGGCGAAGTAGACGTAGAGAAACGGCATCGTGAGTCCGCTGCCCAACGCGGAGAAGGCGCTGCCGAGCAGGAGCCGACGAACCAGCGGATGACCCACGACGATCAGCCTGTCAAACCAGTCCGGCCAGGCGCAAAGTGATTCCCGGCCGTACTGGTTCTACAGGGGGACATCGCTGCCCGCGCCCGGGCTCAGCCGATGCGGTCGATGACCAGCGGCAGCAGATCGGGGCGCGAACCCTCCGGGGCGATGAACCAGGCTCCCTCGAGAGCCGCCAGGGCGCGCTCGAAGCGCTCAGGGGTGTCGGTGTGCAGGGTGATCAGCGGATCGCCCCCACGAAGCACCGCGCCCGGTTTGGCGTGCATGACGATGCCCGCGCTGGCTTGCACCGGGTCTTCCTTGCGGGCTCGGCCGGCCCCCAGGCGCCAGGCCGCCATCCCGACCTTGAGGGCATCGAGCTGGGTGAGCACACCGTCTGCAGGGGCCCACACCTCGTGGGTGTGTTTCGCCCAGGGCAGGGGGGCGTCCGGGTCGCCGCCTTGGGCGGCGATCATCCGGCGCCAGACATCCATGGCTCGCCCGTCAGCCAGCGCATCGGCTGGGTCGAGGTCCTCACGACCGGCGGCTGAGAGCATTTCGCGGGCCAGCACGAGGGTGAGCTCGACGACATCGGGCGGTCCGCCGCCCGCAAGAACCTCGACGGACTCGCGGACCTCGAGGGCATTCCCGGCGGTGAGCCCCAGGGGGGTCTGCATATTGGTGAGCACGGCGACGGTGCGCACCCCGGCGCCGGTGCCGAGCTCGACCATGGTGCGGGCCAGCTCCTGCGCGCGGGGGACGTCCTTCATGAATGCCCCCGAGCCCACCTTGACATCGAGCACCAGCGACCCGGTGCCCTCGGCGATCTTCTTGCTCATGATCGAGCTGGCGATCAGCGGGATGGCCTCGACGGTGCCGGTGACGTCACGCAGGGCATAGAGCTTCTTGTCCGCGGGCGCCAACCCGGCTCCCGCGGCGCAGATCACCGCCCCGACCTGTTCGAGCTGGCGGAGCATCTCGGAGTTGGTCAACTGGGCGCGCCACCCCGGGATCGACTCGAGCTTGTCCAGCGTCCCCCCGGTGTGTCCGAGTCCGCGCCCGGACAACTGCGGCACTGCCACTCCGCAGGCGGCGACGAGCGGGGCCAGCGGCAAGGTGATCTTGTCCCCCACCCCGCCGGTCGAGTGTTTGTCGGCCGTCGGCCGGGACAGCGACGAGAAGTCCATCCGCTCGCCCGAGGCGATCATCGCCGCGGTCCACCGGGCAATCTCCCGTCGGGTCATCCCGTTGAGCAGGACCGCCATCGCCAAGGCCGACATCTGTTCCTCGGCGACCACGCCGCGGGTGTAGGCGTCGATGACCCAGTCGATCTGCTGATCGCCCAGCTCCCCCTTGTCACGCTTGGTGACGATGACGTCGACGGCATCGAACGCTTCGGGCGCAGCGGGGGAAGGGACCGCGGTCATGGGCGACATCTTCGCACCCGCGACCTCCGCCTGGCCGCCTCGAGGGTCGGCACGATCCGCGGGTTGCGGACGGGGTTGCGGACGGGGCGCGTCAGCGCGTCAGGTCGTCCGGGCCGAAGGCATCGGGCAGCAGCTCCGTCAACAGTCGGGGGCCGCCGGCTGTCTCGACGAGGCACCCCGGCGCGCCGTGTTCCGACAGCAGTTGTCGGCACCGCCCGCACGGCATGAGGATCTGGCCTGCAGGACCGACGCACGACACCGCCACGAGCCGACCGCCGCCACCGGCGACGAGCGCCGAAACCATCCCACATTCTGCGCACAGACCCAGCCCATACGAGGCGTTCTCAACGTTGCACCCCGAGACGACGCGCCCGTCGTCGACCAGCCCGGCGACGCCGACCGGAAAACCCGAATACGGCGCGTATGCCGCGTCGCGGGCACCGAGTGCCTCTCGCCGCAACGCATCCCAGTCCGGCGACGGCATACCGGCGGGTCCGGCTGGGCGCCCCCGGCGATCGGCGCCGGGCTCTTGCCCCCCACCCTGCAACGGCTGGATCAATGGCCCTCGCCCTTGCGATAGACCAGCCCGTCCGCTTTGGGCATTCGGAGATTCTGCGAGGACACCGTGAGCACAACGAGGGTGACGATGTAGGGGGTCAGGGTGGTGACCTCGTTGGGCAGCGAGTCCAATCCGATGTAGCCGAGCAGGAAGGCCACGCCGATGCCGATGAAGATCGCGCCCGGCAGTCGACGCCCTCGCCGCAGCCACAGAATGCCCAGGACGATGACGATGATGGCCGCGAAGATGAACAACGCGAGCACGGCCAGGGAGTTCTGCGAGCGCAGCCGCACGGCATCGGCATACCCGAAGAGGGACGCGCCTGCGGCGAGGCCACCGGGGCGCCAATTGCCGAAGATCATCGCCGCGAGTCCGATGTAGCCGCGGCCGTTGGTCATCCCTTCGCGGTAGCTGCCGGTGAACATCACGAGGAAGAGGCCGCCGAGGCCGGCCAGCGCGCCGCCCCAGACGACGGCGAGATACTTCATCCGCACGACGTCGACACCGAGGGACTCGGCAGCCCACGGGTTCTCGCCGGCCGAGCGCAGCCGCAGTCCGAGCGCGGTGCGCCACAGCAGGTATGCGGTGAGCGGGAACATCGCGACGCCGAGCAGCTCGAAGGGGGTGATCCCCACCAGCAGCCCACGCAGGATCCCGGCCAGGTCGCCGACGACGGGTAGGCCCGTCGACTCGACCTTGCCGAGCAGATCCGGACCCGAAGCCAAGACGGGGATGTCGAACGTGGGGATCGATCCCGACAGCGGTGGTGACTGGGTCGGTCCGCCGCCGGTCGCCGGGAGGAAGGTGATCTCCGACAGGAAGCGCACCGCGCCGGCGGCGAGCAGATTGATCGCCACACCGCTGACGATGTGGTCGACGCCGAAGGTGACGGTTGCCAGGGCGTGGAGCAGGCCGCCGAGGGCGCCGCCGATGAGCGCGGCGATGAGCGCGGCGACCGGTCCCCACCGCCAGCCGGCGAAGCCTGCTCCCCAGACACCGAGCATCATCATGCCTTCGAGACCGATGTTGACGACCCCCGCTCGTTCGCAGACCAGGCCGCCGAGGCCGGCGAGTGCGACGGGCAGGGTGAGCCACACCATCGCGTTGATCGTGCCGGACGCGGTGAGCACACCCTCGCCGGACACGACGCGGGTGACCGACAGCGCGACGAACCCGACACCGACAAGCAGCAGGAGGCGGTTTCGCCGGCTGCGGAGCGCGGCGGCATGCGTTGCAGCGGGCGCTGATGGCGCGGTGCGGGCACTCATGCCGACGCTCCTGCCGGGGCGGTGCCAGACGGTGCGCCCTGCTGTGGCGGTGCCGGGTGGTCAGCGGCGGCTTTGCGGTCTTCCATGCGCAGCAGGCGTCGACGCAGAACTTCGTTGACGATGACGACCGACAAGACGATCACTCCTTGGGCGATCAACACCACCGACGGCGGGACGTTGACGTTCTGCAGTGAGGGCCCGGAGCGGTTGAGGAACGCGAAGAGGATCGCTGCAAGACCGATCCCGAGCGGGTGGTTGCGCCCGAGAAGCGCCACCGCGATACCCGAGAAGCCGAAGCCGAGGGCGAAGCTCTCAGCGCCGTAGCCGTGATCGTCTCCGAGAACCTGCGGGAGTCCGACGAGCCCGGCGATGGCGCCCGAGATGAGCATTGCTTGGACGATCATCCGAGAGGCGCCGACACCGCTGGTCGCGGCAGCCTCAGGATTGCTGCCCGAGGCACGCAGGTTGAAGCCGAAGCGGGTGCGGGACAGACCCACGGCGACGATCACCCCGACAAGAACCGCGACGATCAGGAAGCCGCCCAGCGGCCGGCTGGGGGTGTCCATGCCGAGCCAACCGAAGGGGTTGTCGAAGCCGGGAAACCATGCTTCTTCGCGGACCCCAGCGGTCCGGCCAGAGGCCGAGTCGCCCAATGCCGGGTCACGGAACGGACCGCGCAGAAGGTAGGCGATCAGTCCGCCGACAATGCTGTTGAGCATGATCGTCGTGATCACCTCGTTGACGCCACGGGACACCTTGAGCACGGCGGGGATGAGCGCATACAGGGCACCGGTCGCCATCCCGACGACGATCGTCACGGGTATGGCGAGGAACGCGGGCAGCGCCACGGTCGCGGCGAACCAGGCGGCGACCAGCCCGGCGATCCGGTATTGCCCCTCAACACCGATGTTGAACAGGCCCATCCGAAAGCCGATGCTGACCGCGAGTCCCGACAGGAACAACGGCACCGAACCGTTGACCCAGGAACGCATCTGGTTGGCTTGCGCCCGTGGGGTCTCGCCGAAATCGAAGAGCGCGACGAGCGAGGTGAGCGGGTCTGCGCCCAGGATGCGCAACACGATTCCCAGCAGCACCACGGCAACGAGCAGCGCCAACACCGCGGGCAGGAAACCGGTGACTGCGACCCTGCGGAAGCGGGTCATGCCGAGACCTCCGTGGCCGCACCCGTCATGTAGGTGCCCAGAATCTGTGGCGTGACCGAGGCCGGGTCGAGCTTGGCGACCAGGGCGCCGCGGTAGATCACGTAGAGGGTGTCGGAGAGCCCGATGAGCTCTTCGAGGTCAGCGCTGATGAGCACGGTGGCCAGGCCGCCGGCGCGGGCGGCGCGGATCCGCTCCCAGATCGCCGCCTGGGCGCCGACGTCAACGCCGCGGGTCGGGTGGGCGGCGATGAGGATCGACGCCTCGGACTCGAGCTCGCGCCCGAGGATGAGTTTCTGCTGATTTCCACCGGACAACGACCCCGCGAGGGTGTCGGGTCCGGGCGCACGGACGTCATAGCCAGACATGATCCGCGCGGTATCCGAGACGGCTGCCCGCTTCTTCAACCAGCCCCAGGAGGTGAAGAGCCGAGGGTCGTGGGTGTGTCCGAGGATCCGGTTCTCCCACAGGGGCGAGGTAAGCAACAGCGCTTGCCGATGGCGGTCCTCGGGGACGACTGCGATGCCGAGATTGCGCCGGGCGATCGTCGACTCGTCGCTGACGTCGCGGCCGTCGACGATGACGCGGCCCGCGTTGAGTTTGACGAGGCCCAATAGGGCCCCGACAAGCTCGCTCTGGCCATTGCCCTCGACACCTGCGAAGCCAGCGACCTCTCCCTGGTGCACGTCGAAGCTGATGTCATCGAGGATCTTCTTGCCCGATGGCGCGACGAGCGACACCCCAGCCACGCTCAGTTGGACCTTGTCCGTGACTGTCGAATCCCGGGTGTCGGGCTTGGGCAGTTCGGATCCGACCATGAGCTCGGCGAGCTGGCGTGCGGTGACCGATCGGGGGTCGACCGTCGAGACTGTCGTCCCACGGCGGATGACGGTGATGACGTCGGCGACCTTGAGGACTTCGTCGAGCTTGTGCGAGATGAAGACGATCGCCAGACCCTCGGCAGTCATCTCGCGGAGGTGTTCGAAGAGTTCGTCCACTTCTTGCGGGACGAGCACGGCCGTCGGTTCGTCGAGGATGAGCACGCGCGCGCCGCGAAAGAGGACCTTGGCGATCTCGATGCGCTGACGGTCGGCCACCGTGAGATCCTCGACGACCGCATCCGGGTCCAGGCCCAGGCCGTAGTCGCGGGAGATGTCATCGATTCTCGCTCGGCCGGCCTCGAGGTCGATGCGCCCGCCGGAGCGCGGCTCGCTGCCCAGGATGATGTTCTCGAGCACGGTGAAGTTGTCGGCGAGCATGAAGTGCTGGTGGACCATGCCGACTCCGGCGGCGATCGAGTCGTTGGGTCCGCGGAACGTCGTCGGGGTGCCGTTGACGAGGATCTCGCCCTCTTCAGGGCGATACATGCCGTAGAGGACTTTCATCAGTGTCGACTTGCCGGCGCCATTCTCACCGACGAGGGCATGGACCTCGCCGGCCCTGATCACCAGGTCGATGTCCCGGTTCGCCACCACGCCCGGGAAGCGTTTGGTGATCCCGCGCAACTCGATGACCGGGGCCTGGAGCGGTTCGTTGAGCGGCAGCGACTCACGCGCCTCGGAGGGCATGCGGGCATCCTTGCACAGCGTGGGGGGCCCGGACAGAACCGGGCCCCCCACGGGAGAGCGAGTCGACCAGGGCTCTGGTCGTCATACGACGAGCGGGTTCTACTTCTCGTTGACCTTGATGGCGCCGGACACGATCTTGGACTTGTAGTCCTCGAGCTGGGTCTTGATGTCATCGACGAAGCCGCCGGACTGGGAGTAGCCGACGCCGTCGTCCTTGAGGTTGAAGCTGTGCGACTTGAGGGCGCCTCCGCTGCGGAAGCTCTGAATGCTCTGGAACACGGCGTTGTCGACGCGCTTGACCATCGAGGTGAGGACCAGCGGCTTCCACGTCGCGTCGGACACGGTGTTGTACTGGTCGCTGTCGACGCCGATGACAAGCTTGCCGGCGTCCTTGGCGGCCGGGAACGAGCCCGCGAAGGATCCACCAGCGGCAGTGAAGACGATGTCCGCACCGTCCTGGTACATGCCCGCAGCCGCCACCTTGGCGCCCTGGGTGTCGCCGAAGCCCTTGCCCTCATCGCCGGAGGCCAACCGCTTGTCGGCGACCACGATCGCCGGGTCCACGGCCTTGACGCCCTGGACGAAGCCGGCGCCGAACTTGTTGATGACCATCGACTCGTTGCCGCCGATGAAGCCGACCTTCTTGGTCTTGGACTTCAGCGCCGCCGCGACCCCGACGAGGAACGAGCCCTCCTGCTCGGCGAAGTCCATCACCGCGACGTTGGCCACGGTGCTCGGACCGCCGTCGATGCGCACGAACTGCACCTTCGGGTATTCCTTGGCCACCTGGTCCATGGGGTCGCCGTAGGCGTAGCCGACGCCGATGATCGGGTTGTACGCCGAGTCGGCGAGTTGGCGCAGCAGGTCGGCACGGTTGGTGCCGTCAGCGTTCGGGCTGAGCTCCTTGGCGGTGACGCCGAGTTCCTTGGCGGCGCGCTCCAGGCCCTTGACGGCCAGGTCGTTGAACGTCCCGTCGCCGCGGCCGCCGGTGTCAAATGCCATGCCGACCTTGACTGTGGTGGCCCCGCCGGCCGCTGGTGCAGTCGTGGTCGTCGTGGTGGTGCTGGAACCGCTGCTACAGGCTGCGAGCCCGAGCGCGACGGCCGCCAGCAGCGCCGTCGCCTTGATTGAGTGACGCAAGGGAATCTCCTCTAGGACCGATGGCGTCGGGGTGACCGACGCGCGGATATTGCGAGCGTAGCGCGCCCCTGACGAGGCTCCGGCGGCGCGTCGCGGCATCCGAGGTTCGTTATTGAGTCGGAACGTTCCCCACGACCCGGCCACCCGGCAGTTGCCGGGACAATACCGCGGCGGTGAGCACCCGTGCCCCAGCACCCAAACTGGCCTCGTCGACCACAAGATCGCCCTGATGCAGATCGAAGGTCGGACCGCCGGGCATCCGGGTTCCCAGGCGGGCCATCGCACCCGGGATCCGGGTGAGGTACCAGGCGAAGTCCTCGCCGCCCATCGACTGCTCGGTGGGCACCGGGTTGAGACCGACGCGCAGGGCCGCGGTCCGCAAGAGCTCGACCCCGACCGGTGCGTTGATCACCGGAGGAACCCCACGGATGTGTTCGATGGACGCAACGACACCGTATGGTGCGACGACCGACCGGACGAGCTCTTCGACGAGAGCACCCGCCTTGTCCCACGCGGCGGCGTCGAGCACCCTCAACGTCCCCGACACGCTACCGGTCTCCGGGATGACGTTGGCCGCGTGACCAGCCTCGATGCACGCCCACACCATGCTCGCCGAAGACCGGGGATCGACCCGGCGCCCCAGCGCAGCCGGCACCTCGGTGACCACCTTGCCCAGGGCGAAGACAAGGTCCTGGGTGCGCTGCGGGCGCGAGGTGTGTCCCCCCAGGCCGGAGAGCCGGACGGTCACCCGGTCCGCTGCTGCGGTCAACGGCCCCACCCGCAGCCCGAGCGAGCCGACGTCGAGGGTGGGATCACAATGAAGGGCATAGATCTCGTCGACGTCGTCCAGCCACGCCGACTCACAGATCGGCAGGGCACCGCCCGGGATGACCTCCTCGGCCGGCTGGAAGATGACGCGCACGCCAAGCCCGTGCGCCGCGAGGTGCTCCTGCACCGACGCGAGCGCGAGCGCAGCGCCGAGAGCGGCGGCGACGTGGATGTCGTGGCCGCACGCGTGGGCAACGCCGGGCACGACCGAGGCATAGGGCAGGTGGGTGCGCTCGGACACTGCCAGCGCGTCGAGGTCCGCGCGCAATCCGATCCGGTATGCCGCGTGCTCGGCTCCCAGGTCGGCGACGAGGCCGGTCCCCGGCAGGAGAGTGACCCGGATGCCGGCGCCCCGCAGGGCCTGTGCGACGACGGCCGTCGTGCGGTGCTCGGCGAAAGACAACTCAGGGTGCCGGTGCAGGTCTCGACGAAACGCGACCAAGGTCTCCTCGAGGGCATCCAGACGCGCCAGAGCGAGGTCGAGCACGCTGCCGGTCACGAGGGGCGAGTCTACTGACAGCATCAGGTCGCCCCGCGCAGTTGCGCCGGTTCGGGTGCGCCGCGCACGAATGACATCCCGCAACTCACCGCAACGATCACCGGAGTGAGGCCCGACCGTCAGAAGGAGTCGGTCGGGATGTAGGTGCCCCACACCTCGCGCAGCGCGTGGGCGACCTCGCCACCGGTAGCGCGCAGCTTGAGCGCCTCCCTCATGGGGTAGAGGACGTTGTCGGTGCCTTGGGCCGCGACTTTGAGTTTCGCCAGCGCGGCCAGGACCGCGTCGTTGTCCCGCTCCGCGCGCAGGGTGGCCAGTCGAGCCTTCTGCTCGGCCTCGATGGCGGGGTTGACCCGCAAGGGTTCATAGTCCTCTTCGACATCGATGGCGAACCGGTTGACTCCGATGACCGTGCGGCTCCCGTCGTCGATCTCCAACGCCACCTGGTAAGCCGAGCGCTCGATCTCGCCTTTCTGGAAGCCCTGCTCGATGGCCCGGACCGCGCCGCCTCGGTCGTCGACCTTGGTCATGAGGTCGACGATCTCTGCCTCGAGGGCGTCGGTCATCGACTCCATGACATATGAACCGGCGAAGGGGTCGACCGTCTTACATACGTCGGTCTCATAGGCGATGACCTGCTGGGTGCGCAGGGCCAGGCGAGCGGCTTTCTGGGTGGGCAGGGCGATGGCCTCGTCGAAGGAGTTGGTGTGCAACGACTGGGTGCCGCCGAGCACCGCCCCGAGCCCCTGCAGAGCCACCCGGATGAGGTTGACCTCGGGCTGCTGGGCGGTGAGCTGCACGCCTGCGGTCTGGGTGTGGAATCGCAGCATCTGGCTCTTGGGGTTCTTTGCGCCGAACTCATCGCGCATGATCCGTGCCCAGATCCGCCGGGCCGCCCGGAACTTCGCGATCTCCTCCAGCAGCGTCGTGCGGGCGACGAAGAAGAACGACAGGCGCGGGGCGAAGTCATCGATCTCGAGCCCGGCCCGCTGGGCGGCTCGCACGTATTCCTTGGCGTTGGCCAGCGTGAATGCGATCTCCTGTGCGGGCGTCGCCCCCGCCTCGGCCATGTGATACCCCGAGATGGAGATGGTGTTGAAGCGCGGCATCTCGTCCTGGCAGTAGGCGAAGACGTCGGAGATGAGCCGCAGCGACTCCTTGGGCGGATAGATGTAGGTGCCGCGCGCGATGTATTCCTTGAGCACGTCGTTCTGGATCGTGCCGGTGAGCTTGTCGCCCGGCACACCCTGTTCCTCGGCGACCAGCTGATAGAGCAACAGCAGCGTGGAGCCGGGAGCGTTGATCGTCATCGACGTGGAGATCTTGTCCAGCGGCAGCCCGTCGAAGAGAAGCCGCATGTCGTCGATCGAGTCGATCGCGACGCCGACCTTGCCGACCTCACCCGAGGAGATCGCCTCGTCGGAGTCATAGCCCATCTGGGTCGGCAGGTCGAAGGCCACCGAGAGCCCGCCGGTCCCGGCCGCGACGAGCTGGTGATACCGCTCGTTGGACTCCTTGGCGGTGCCGAAGCCGGCATACTGCCTCATCGTCCACGGCCGACCGGTGTACATCGACGGATAGACCCCGCGGGTGAAGGGGTAGTCGCCCGGAGCGCCCAGCTGGACCTCAGGGTCGAACTTGGCGAGGTCGGCCGCGGCATACAGCGGCTTGATGGGCAGATCGGATTCGGACCGTGCGTCAGCCATGGGCCCGAGCCTACTGCCGGTCGCCGAACGCCGGATGGGACGGACGTCACTCCCGTAGATTTGCCGCATGAGCGCGCCCATCGACATTTCCGGCCTGCGCAAGACGTTCGGCTCGACGGTGGCCCTCGATAGCCTGGATCTCACGGTCAAGGCCGGCGAGATTCACGGCTTCCTCGGCCCCAACGGCTCCGGCAAGTCGACGACGATCCGCGTCCTGCTCGGGCTGCTCCGAGCCGATGGCGGCACCGTCCGACTGCTCGGCGGCCGACCGTGGGAGGACGCCCCGGCACTGCACCGGCGGCTGGCCTACGTGCCCGGGGACGTCAGTCTGTGGCCCAATCTCACGGGTGGAGAGGCCATCGACCTCCTCGGCCGAGCCCGCGGCGGCATCGACGAGGGTCGGCGCGCCGAGCTGTTGGAGCGCTTCGACCTCGACCCGTCCAAGAAGGGCCGCACCTACTCAAAGGGCAACCGACAAAAGGTCGCGCTGGTCGCTGCGCTCGCCAGCGACGTCGAGTTGCTCCTGCTCGACGAGCCGACCAGCGGCCTGGACCCGCTGATGGAGCGCCAGTTCAACGAGGTCATCAGCGAGAACCGACGTGAGGGCCAGTCCGTGTTGCTGTCGAGCCACATCCTCACCGAGGTTGAGGCGCTGTGCGATCACGTGAGCATCATCAAGGCCGGTCGGGTGGTCGAGTCCGGCACGTTGGCCCAACTGCGACACCTGACCCGCACCCAGGTGGCTGCGACGCTGCGCACCCCACCGCCGGCCGACTTCGCCGCCCTGGCCGGCGTCCACGATCTGCATGTCGTCGGCACGCGGCTCACCTGCCAAGTTGACGCCTCAGGTCTGTCTGAGTTGCTCGTCCGGCTGGCAGCGCTCGGTGTCGACACGCTGAGTAGCTCGCCGCCCACGCTCGAGGAGCTCTTCCTACGGCACTACGACGAGCGCGTGTGATGAACGCCACCGTGGCTCAGACGCGCCGCGCGACAGACACCGCCAGCCGGTATGCCGCGACAGGTCTGCTCATTCGACTGGCTCTACGCCAGTCCCGCGCCCTCTACGTCACGTGGATTGCGGCCCTCACGTTGACGACGGTCGCGACCGTCCTGGCCTACGAGCGCGTTGTACCGCCGGGGGCAAACGCCGAGCTGACGATGGCAGCTCTCGGTGGCAATCCGACGATGCGGGCCATGCTCGGGCCGCCCTTCGACCTGATGAACCCCGGCGGCTTCACGATGTGGCGCGTCGGCACCTTCGTAGCGGCGGCACTGGCCTGGATGGCCGCCTTCGGCGTCATCCGGGCCACCCGCGCCGAGGAGGAAGACGGGCGCTTGGAGCTGCTGCGGGCGGGCGCCGTCGGACGCCGGGCTCCGCTGACCGCGGCCGTTCTCGTCGCGGCCGCTGCCTGCCTGTGCACAGGCGTGTTCATCGCAGTGAGCCTGACAGCGGCTGCCCCACCGGCGCGGTCGGCGCTGGCCGTGGGACTCGGGATCGCCCTGGTCGGCTTGGTCGGCGCCGGGATCGGCGCCGTGACTGCTCAGGTCAGCGAATCCGCTCGGGGTGCAAGGGGGCTCGCGTCTGCGGCGCTTGGGGCGGCATACCTGATGCGGGCGGTCGCCGACGGGTCGGCCGAGGCGTCAGGGCTGCGGCCACTGGCCTGGCTGTCGCCGCTTGAGTGGGCTGCTCTGGCCCGCCCGTATGCCGCCGAGCGCTGGTGGGTGCTCGTGCTGCCCCTGGCCTTGGCCGTCAGCCTCGTGTGGCTGGGCTTCCGGTTGGAGAGTGTGCGCGACCACGGTGCTGGGCTGCGATCGGCGGGCCAGGGACCGGCCAGGGGGGCGGCTGGATTGTCGGGCGTTGTCGGGCTGGCGGTCCGTCTGCATCGCTCGAGCCTGATCGGCTGGGCGGCCGGCGTCGCCGTGTTCGCTGTGGCGATGGGCTCGCTGTCGGATGCGTTCAGCACGATGGTCAGCGACCTGCCCGAGCTTGCCGAGATCTTCCGCAGGATGGGAGGTGGCGCCCAAGACCTGCGGGAGGCTTTCTATGTCGCGATGCTCGGGCTCATTGTCATCGTGCTCGCCATGCTCGGCGTGCAGGTGTTGGGCACGCTGCGCCGGGAAGAGGAGCGCGGCCACGCCGAGTTGCTGCTGTCGACCGCAGTGCCCCGCCGGGGGCTAGCGCTATCCCACATCGTGCCGGCCATCGCGGCTCCGACGGTGCTGATGGCCATCTGCGGTGCCCTGCTCGGTCTGAACGAAGCCCTCGGCGCCGGTTCCGTCGAGCCGATGGGCCGGGTGGCCTGGGCGGGCCTCGTGCTCACGCCGGGCGTGTGGGTCTGCGTCGGGGTGGCCATGGTGCTGCATGGATGGCTCCCCCAGCACGCCGGTCTCGCGTGGGCGCTCGTCGGATGGTCGCTCTTCGTCGCGTGGATCGGTGCCGTGCTGGGCCTGCCCGACTGGCTCAGGTCGGCAACGCCGTTCGCAGCGTTGCCGACCCTGCCTGTCGAGTCGATGGACTGGATCGCGGTGCTTCTGCACACCGCGCTTGCCGTGGTGTTCGTCGCCGTCGGTTTGGCCGGTTATCGCCGCCGCAACATCGGCGGCGGCTGACTCCAGCCGCACCCACACGGCAGGCCAGCGCCGACAAGCCGTCATCCCCGCGTGTGCCCCGACGGGGTCAGGTTTACGGGGTCAGGGTTGGATCCACCTCATCCCGGAGATCGTCGTCGAATAGGGGAAGGTGGTCGTGACGTTTCGCTGACCTGCAGGCTTCGAATTGTCGTAGTTGGCCTGGATATTCGTCGTGATCGTCCCAGCCACCGTGTCGATGGTGACGATTCGGGTCGGGTTGGTCGTCGCTGCGTGGAACGTCGTCAGGAACGCGCCCACCTTGTGGCCGTCAGGCGCGGTGAGCGTTGTGTTGGCTGCGATGCCCACGTGCCCCGAGAAGACCATCACGACGTTGGGGTAGTCATCGAGCTGGCCCCACAACGACGCCGGGCTGGTATCCCCGTAGCCGCCCTGGCTGGTCGAGAGGGACCCGTCGCCTTCCAAGAAGGCATGGGTGAGCACGATCACGTTGTGCTTGGGGTGGGCAGCGACGACGGATCGAGCCCAGGTCGCCAACGCCGGGCGCGGCCACAACTCTACGTTGAGGACGAGCCAGTTGACCCCCCCGGCCGAGAAGGTCCGGTATGCGTTGTCGGACTTCGCCGCGTCATAGGCGCCGGTGAAGTTGAAGGAGCTGGCCGGGTAGAAGCTGTTCCAGGTCGTGGTATTCCGCAACTGTGCGTGGGTGTCGGCTCCAGGGCAGGCGGATCCTCCCGGGCACACGGCGTTGGTGTCGTGATTGCCGATGGCGCTGAGGTAGGGAATGCCTGCGTTTCGCAGACCCTGCAGTCGGGTGCTCATGTTGACGTACTGATAGTGGTCTGCCGTGTCCCAGCTCTGGACGTCACCCACGAGCAGGGCCCATCGCAGGTCGAGTCCGGACTTGTTCGCGGCCAACCAGCTCACCCGCTGGGCCATGCGTTCGTCATACGTGCTGACCTCGTTCTGCACATCGGGGATGACGGCAAAGGAGAACTGGGTGTCTCCGGTCGGCGGGGGCACCACCACCGGAGGGGTCGCCGCCCCTGGTGCGGCGTGGAAGACCACCTGGGACGCGGTCCAGCCGGCGGCCTGCAGGGCGGCGGCCCCGGCAGGGGGGGCATACCGGCGACGGCCGTCCTTGACGAAGGCCGTCACCGGGACGGTGCACTGGGCGTCGGCCTGCGCGGCGACGAAGAAGTTCGTGCCCTGATCCACGTAGCCACTCGCGAGCGCCGAAGCCAGCCCGGCGCTGCCCTCAAGGAACCACCCGAAGTCGTAGGTGGTCGGGTGGTAGATCCGATGGGCGGGCGTCAGACCACCGGTCTGCCACGTGGAGGCATAGAAGGGCGTCCCGAGGTTCTCGGAGAATCCGTAGACGTTCGTAGCCGACGTAGCTTCGGCTGGGTATGGGGTCAGCAGGGCCGGCCCGGAGGGCTTGGCAACCTGGGTGACGGCAGTGGCCATACCGCCGCAGGGCCCGGCTGCGGCGGTCGCCTGAGGCGCGAAACCTCCGGCAATCAGCCCGGCCAAGACAGCAACAGCTCCAAACGCCGTAGTGGTACGCCGCATCGAACACTCCTTGTGATTGGGGTCGGCCCCAGTCCTGAGTCGGCGTCTCGCAACCCCCCTGGTGGCGATCGACGCACGCTCACATGGGGCGCTCTGTCCGACCCCGACCCTAGCGACCCACCTGGCGGGGCACAACCCCTCCAATCCCAAAACTCCTATTTTAGGACTTACGACCCATCCCTTGTCGACTGAATGTCAAGAACGTAATCTACTCGTGATCTGGACGGTCACCGGGTGTGCGAGCGCCCCGGCCTGGCCCCTCAGAGCAGCTCTTCGCGTCCTTCGTCGGCGAGCCGATCGACCAGCCCTTTGACCAGTTGGGCCTGTGCCCGCGGGACTACCAGGAGCGCATCCCGGGTGTCCACGACGACGAGATCCTCGACCCCCACCACTGCCACCAGGCGACCCGAGGCTGCCACCACGAGACCGGTCGCGTCCTGGGCCAGGACGATGCTCGGATCGCCGAGGACGATCGGCGTTCGGGGGGCTTCGGGGTGTGCTTCGACGCCGCTGCGCAGGTTGCCGGCAAGCATGCCGGCCAGGGCGTCGAAGTCGCCCACGTCCTGCCAATCGAAGGTCGCCGGAACGACCGCCATCAAGCTGGCGGCTGCCGCCGGCTCGGCCACGGCGTGATCGATGGCGATCCGGGTGAGCGTCGGCCAGATCGACTCGAGATCTGCCGGCTGCTGGGCCAGCGCCCGCGCCCCGGCTGCCACGGCGGGCTGCCACCGATCGACCAACTCCAGCAAGAGCGCCGCCTTGACGACGAACATCCCTGCGTTCCAACGGAATCCGCCGCTGGCCAGGTAGGCGGCCGCCCGCTCGGCATCGGGCTTCTCGACGAACTCGAGGACCGCGCGGCCGGAGGGTGCACCGTCGACGCCCAAGGCATCACCCTCTCGGATGTAGCCGAAGCCGGTGGCGGCATACGTCGGGGTGATCCCGATGGTGACCACCCGCCCGGTCTCGGCGAGAGCGACCGCCTCCCGCACTGCCATCTCGAAAGAGGCCGAGTCGGCGATGACGTGATCGGCCGCGAACGAACCGATGATCGCTTCAGGATCGCGGGCGGAGATCACCGCCGCTGCCCAGGCGATCGCGGGCATCGAGTCTCGTCCGCTGGGTTCGGCCAGCAGGCAGGCTGCCTCGAGATCGGGTAACTGCCCGGCCACTGCGTCGGCGTGGGCGCGCCCAGTGACGACGACCACCCGATCCGCTGCCAGCGGGGTGAGCCGATCCCAGGTCGCCTGCAGCAACGTCCGACCCGTTCCAGTGAGGTCATGGAGGAACTTCGGCTCTGAGCGACGTGACAACGGCCACAGTCGGGTGCCCGCGCCGCCGGCGGGGATGACAGCCCAGAATCCCGCGATCGGATCGCTCATGGCCGGAAACCTACCGATGACCGGCCGGAGAGAGCCATTTCACCCGGTCCGCGGGATTCGTGCCGGGCAGGGTTGGGAAGCAGACGATACGGTGGACCCGTGGCCACTCCGACGCTCCTTCAGGGCGAGCAGACGGCGCGCCGCACCACCGTCTTCATGAAGATCCTCATGGCGTCGACGGGTGCGCTCTTCGTCTTCTACGTCCTCATGCACATGTACGGCAACCTCAAGATCTTCTTCGGCTACCAGGCCTTCGACGAGTACGCCGAGCACTTGAGGGAGATGCTGACCCCGATCCTGCCGCATACGGGCTTCCTCTGGCTGTTCCGGGTGCTGTTGATCCTCTCGCTCTTCGTCCACGCGTATGCCGCCTTCACCCTGTGGAGTCGGGCCAACGGAGCTCGCCCCCAGCGGTATGCCGTCAAGTCGGCGGCCAAGGGTGCGGCACGATCGAAGATGATGCGCTGGGGCGGCGTGGCTCTGCTCGCCTTCCTCGTTTTCCACCTGGTCCAGTTCACCATCGCCAAGGTGAACTTCAACGGCAACTTCACCGCGGCGCAGTTGGGCGACAGCACCGGCAAGCTCGTCATCGCCAGCTTCCAGTTGTGGTGGGTCGTGCTCATCTACGTCGTCGCGATGGTCGCCTTGGGCATGCACCTGTTCCACGGTGTGTGGAGCGGCGCGCAGACCCTCGGCTTGACCGACTCGGCCGCCTCTCGTCGGTTGGCGCACGCGACGGCCCACGTCGTCGCGGGTGTCGTCGTCATCGGCTTCTTGTTGCCGCCGCTGGCCATCCTCTTCGGGCTCGTGAAGTGAGGGACTGACGACCATGAGTGAGACGATTCCCACCCCCGGCACCCCCCTGGCGGCCGACGCGGCCGCTTCGGTCGACGGCGGCCTGGTCCACGGCCTCTATCGAGACGGCGACAAGATCGCCGACACCGCTGCCCCGGCCGGGCCGATCGACAAGAAGTGGACGACACGCAAGTTCGAAGCCCACCTGGTCAACCCAGCCAACCGCCGCAAGCTCTCGGTCATCATCGTCGGCACCGGGCTGGCCGGCGGCGCGGCTGCCGCGACCCTCGGCGAGGCCGGTTATCACGTCAAGTCGTTCTGCTATCAGGACTCGCCACGGCGCGCCCACTCGATCGCCGCCCAGGGCGGCATCAACGCGGCGAAGAACTACAAGGAAGACGGCGACTCGACCCACCGCCTCTTCTACGACACGGTGAAGGGCGGCGACTACCGCTCCCGGGAGACCAACGTCTACCGCCTCGCCGAGGTCAGTGCCAACATCATCGACCAGTGCGTGGCCCAGGGCGTGCCGTTCGCCCGCGAATACGGCGGTCTGCTCGACAACCGCTCCTTCGGTGGGGTCCAGGTGTCGCGTACCTTCTACGCCCGCGGCCAGACTGGCCAGCAACTGCTCATCGGCGCCTACCAGGCGCTGGAGCGGCAGGTTGCGGCCGGGACGGTGACGTCATACACCCGCCACGAGATGCTTGAACTCGTCGTCGTCGACGGCCGGGCCCGTGGCATCATCGCGCGCGACATGGTCACCGGCGAGATCCAGACGCACCTCGCCGACGTCGTCGTCCTCGCCACCGGCGGCTACGGCAACGTCTTCTTCCTGTCGACCAATGCGATGGGCTCCAACGTCACGGCCGGCTGGCGGGCTCACCGCAAGGGTGCCTACTTCGGCAACCCGTGCTACACGCAGATCCACCCGACGTGCATCCCGGTCTCCGGCGACCACCAGTCCAAGCTCACGTTGATGAGCGAGTCCCTGCGCAACGACGGGCGCATCTGGGTGCCCAAGCGCCGCGAGGACTGCGAGAAGGACCCACGCGACATCCCCGAGGAGGACCGCGACTACTACCTGGAGCGGATCTACCCCTCGTTCGGCAACCTCGTGCCCCGCGACATCGCGAGCCGGCAAGCCAAGAACGTCTGCGACGAGGGCCGCGGAGTGGGCCCGAAGGTCGGGGACTTCCGCCGGGGGGTCTATCTCGACTTCACCGATGCGCTCAAGCGGATGAGCGCCGAAGCGGTGGGCGAGAAGTACGGCAACCTCCTCGACATGTATCACCGGATCACCGGGGACAACCCCTATGAGGTGCCGATGCGCATCTACCCCGCGGTGCACTACACGATGGGGGGCCTGTGGGTCGACTACGACCTGCAGTCAAACGTGCCGGGACTCTTCGTCACCGGTGAGGCCAACTTCTCCGACCACGGCGCGAACCGGCTCGGGGCCTCGGCCCTGATGCAGGGTCTGGCCGATGGCTACTTCGTGTTGCCCAACACGATCCGCGATTACCTCTCGCACGCTCCCTACCCGGCCGTGAGCGAGGATCACCCCGCGGTGGTCGAGGCCCGCGATGCGGTGCAACGGCGCGTCGACACGCTGTTGTCGATCAACGGCGAGCGCACGGTCGATTCTTTCCACAAGGAACTCGGCCACATCATGTGGGAATACTGCGGCATGGAGCGCTCGGAGGAGGGCCTGCGCAAGGGCATCGACCTCATCCGCAGCCTGCGCGCCGAGTTCTGGCGCAACGTGCGGGTCCTCGGCGCGGCCGACACCCTCAACCAGAGCCTCGAGAAGGCCGGTCGGGTGGCCGACTTCCTCGAACTCGGCGAACTCATGTGCATCGACGCCCTGCACCGCCGCGAGTCCTGCGGTGGCCACTTCCGGGCCGAGAGCCAGACCGAAGACGGCGAGGCGCTGCGTCACGACGACGGATACCTCTACGTCGCGGCATGGGAGTTCGGCGGGTCGCCCGACGGCGGGGACACCGGCATCCCGATCCTGCACAAAGAAGACCTCGTCTACCAGGCCATCGAGTTGAAGCAGCGGAGCTACAAGTGAACCTCACCCTCAACATCTGGCGGCAGGACGGGCCCGAGGCACCTGGCCGAATGGTCACCTATCAACTCGCTGACGTGTCAGGGGACATGTCGTTCCTTGAGATGTTGGACGTACTCAACGAATCGCTCATCACCAAGGGCGAGGAGCCGATCGCCTTCGACAGCGACTGCCGCGAAGGTATCTGCGGCATGTGCGGCTTGATGATCAGCGGCAATGCTCACGGCCCGGTCACCACGACCACCTGTCAGCTCCACATGCGCGAGTTCCACGATGGTGACTCGATCACGATCGAGCCTTGGCGGGCCGACGCCTTTCCGATGATCAAGGACCTTGTCGTCGATCGGTCATCATTCGACCGGATCATCCAGGCTGGCGGCTTCATCTCCGCCAATACCGGGTCGGCCCCCGAAGCCCACTCGGTGCCTGTCGAGAAGCGCAAGGCCGACCGAGCCTTCGAAGCCGCTGCGTGCATCGGCTGCGGGGCGTGCGTCGCCGCCTGCCCAAACGCTTCGGCGATGCTCTTCATGGGAGCCAAGGTCACCCACCTCGGGGAGCTGCCCCAGGGCCAGCCCGAGCGTTATGCCCGGGTGGTCAAGATGGTCGCCCAGCACGACCACGAGGGTTTCGGCGGCTGCACCAACACCGGCGCCTGCGCCGACGCGTGCCCCAAAGAGATTCCTCTGGACGTCATCAACACCCTCAACCGCGACCTGCGCGGCGCTTTGGGACGAGGCCGTTGATCTCAGCACGACGCGCCGTCTCCGGCGCCTGGGTGATCCTGGCGCTGGCCGGAGCAGCGGCGGCGGCGGGGCTCGGTGCCGGAGCGACGGCATACGGGGCGACCTCAGCGGCTGCGACAACCAAGGCGACGGTGAAGCCCGCCTGCCCGGCGGGACTGACCGAGACCAGGCTGATGACCCCCTCGGCCACCCCGCTTGCGACCGCGCGACCTCGCCTTGCCGGAACGGTCAGATCCCTGCCGGGAGGGCAGACGGTCCGGGTGGCCTGCCTTGGCCCCCAGCCGACCCCCTTCCAGGCGCCGGCCCTCGTCCCCGAACACGTCGTGGGCGGGCCCCGTCTGGCCGAGACCGGTGTCGTCACGGATCTGCCCGCAGGGGTGCCGGTTCCGCCCGACATGCCACACGTTTCCTACGTCCTGGCCGACCTCGACACCGGCGAGATCCTCGCCGCCAAGAACGCCCACGCCTGGCTACGTCCGGCGAGCACCCTGAAGGCCCTGACCGCGCTCACGGTCATCCCCCGGTTGGATCCGGGGACGGTCGTCTTCGGCGCCGCCGAGGACACCCTCGCTGATGGCACGCGGGTCGGGATCACGGTCGGTGGCCGCTACACCGTCGACGACTTGCTCAACGGCCTGCTGCTCGGCAGCGGCAACGACGCGGCATACGCGCTCGGACGCGCCTTCGGCGGCCGATCTACCCTGATCGCCGCGATGAACACCGAAGCCGCCCGCCTGGGGGCCTGGGACACCGTCGCGGTGGACCCGTCGGGCTTGGACGCCGAAGGCCAACGCACGAGCGCCTTTGATCTGGCCCTCATCGGTCGGGCCGCGATGGGGCTGGCAGAGTACCGTCGCAGAGCCGCTCTGCCGGTCGCGACATTCCCGGGTGGACTCGTCCTACGCAGCGCCTCACCGAGCACCGCTGCGGCGAAACGCTCGACCGGGTCGGGCGCGTCCGCGACGCTCGTGCCGGGAGCTCCCTACCAGATCCAGAATCACAACCAGTTGCTCGACGTCTATCCGGGCGTCATCGGCGTGAAGAACGGCTACACGAGCCTGGCGCAGGGCACGTACATCGGCGCGGTGCGCTACAACGGTCGGGCGCTCATCGTCGCCGAGATGGGCAGTCCCGAGGCGCAGGTCCATTCCACACCCGCCCTACTCGACTGGGGCTTCACGTATGCCGCGCAGGCCCGCCCGGTCGGTCACCTGGTCGCCCCCGGTTCCGCCGCGCAGCCCCCCGAGCTCGGCGGTCCAGCCGTCACGTCAAGTGCCTCGCCGACCCTGTCCACGAGCGCAACGATGTCCGACCCGGCGGCGTGGCAGGGAGCGAACGAGCCCGTGCCGGCGCCCTCGTCGTCCCCCACTGCCTTCGAGGTCGCCCTCGCCGCGGGAGTGTCCAGTTGGTGGGCGGGGTTGCCGGACGGCGGCCGATGGGGGCTGCTCGGTGGCCTGGCTGTGGCGGTCCTTGGGTTGGGTGCCTTGCTGCGCCGGCTCAGCGGACGCCGGCTTAGCGGACGTCCGCGCGGCACCTATCAGCCGTGACGCCGGGTGGCGGCACGCACCGCCCGCACCACCGCACCCGCACCGGCTGTTGCCACTGCTCCGAGGACCGCCCCTGCGGCGAGGGACACCCGATCGCGCGTGCGGTCCCCCATCGTCGGTATGCCGTGCGCGGCCCGCTGTCTGGGGTCTGACGCGTCGATCCCCTGCGGATCGCCCGCCGGCGCCGGGGGCGTGGTCTGCAGGGCAAGACGGCTGTCGTGCTCGTTCGCGGTCCAGGCGCCCACCAGCAGGATGACTCGAGCCAATAGGTTGAGCCAGAAGAGCAGCCCGACGACCACGACGACCGAGCCGAACAGTGGGTTGCTCGTCGCTCGGGCCACGAGTTGGGCCCCCAGGAGCTTGAGAACCGTCAGCCCAACGCCGCCCAGCAGGGCCCCCCGCAGGACCTCGCGCAACGGCAGCGGCACGCCGGTCAGCACCCGCAACACCACCACCATGACTGCAGTGTCGACACACAGGGACACCAGGACACCAACCAGGCCGATGAGCCATGGCCGATCGCCCTGGCCGACCAGTGCGGCCACCCACGACGCGGCTGCGCCGACCGCCGTCGTCAGCACGGCCGACCCCAGCAGGGCCACCCCGAGCAGGGCGAGGATACCCAGGTCACGCACTTTGGCGAGCACCGGGTTGCCGACGGCCTTGGCCGCCCCGAACACGAGCCGGAGCCCTTCGCGCAGCGAGCCGATCCAGCCGAGCCCGCCGAGCACGAGCGTGACCGCCGCGACCAGGCCGGTCAGGCTCAGGGTGAGAGCCTCAGGAGCCGCGAGCTCGACCAGCCCGCCGGGATTGTCGGCGGTCTTGACAAACCCCGGCAATCCCGAGTTGAGGGCTTCGCCCACCGCCACCAGCAGGTCCGGTCGGCCGCGCAGGACGAAGCCGAAGACGACGGCCCCCAGGGCAAGCGCGGGAAAGAGCGAGAAGAACGAGAAGTAGGCGATCCCGGCGGCCAGGAGGTCGCCTCGCGCCTCGCCGTACCGCGCCCAGGCCCGCAGCGGCCGGGTCTGCTGCAACTGCTGCCAGCGCCTGGTGACACTCGCGATCATGCCGGTCAGCCCAACCCCGGCGGGCCGGTCAGCGCGAACGGCTGCAGCGGAGACCAGGCTCCCGAAATGTCCTGCTCGAAAAGCCAGATCGCGTCGACCTCGAACGCGGCGTGGTAGTGGGCGAGATCCTCGAAGGCTCGGTCGAGGTCCGCGGGATCGACGTCATGGGCGACCGTCACGTGCGGGTGATATGGGAACGCCAGTGCGCACGCATACGGCCCGGACCGGATCAGCTCCTCAAGTCGTTCGCACCCGGAGATGCCCTGGGCGACCTGGACGAAGACGACGTCGGACAGCGGCCGGAAGGTCCCCGTGCCCCGCAAGACCATGGCGAAGGGTTTAACCTCCGAGGCGACCCCCGTGAGGTGGTCGACGAATGCCGGGAACGACGTCCGGTGGATCTCGGTCGGCCCGAGCAGGGTGACGTGGGCGGGGATGGAGTCGGCCAGCGGGTCGTTGAACTCGGCTCGCTTGGCCTGCAGGAGGGGCCCGTACGGCTCGGGGATGGGGATCGCGACCCCGACGGTCCGCACGTCCGTGCCGTCGACGGACCCGTACCGTCCCGAGCCCCCCGGCTCAGGCTCCAGAGGACCGGGAGCACCGGTGTCGTCGGCGGACATGGGCGCCAGCCTAGCGACCTCCCGAGCCCTGCACGGCCGGTGACTACGCTGGGCGGCATGCCCGCTCACCGAGAGTTGTCGGTGCTCACCCGCATGACCGAGCAGTTCGGAGTGACCGCCGACGGGGTCTGGTCGGCGCCCGGTCGGATCAACCTCATCGGCGAACACACCGACTACAACGACGGGCTCGCCCTGCCGATCGCCCTGCCCCGTCGCACGGTGGCAGCGGTGCGTCGACGCCCCGACGGGCTGCTGCGGATGGCCAGCACCGGGGTGCCGGGTGAGCCGGTCACCGTGTTGCTCGACGAGGTGCGACCGGGCACCCCGGGTGGGTGGGCGGCCTACGTGGCGGGGGTGTTCTGGGCGCTCGACCGGGCCGGGTACGCCGTGTCCGGCGCAGACGTCGTGGTGTCCAGCGACGTGCCCCTGGGGGCCGGGATGTCGAGTTCGGCGGCTCTGGAGTGCGCGGTCGGCGCAGCGATCTCCGATCTGGAAGGCCTGGATCTGCTGGCCGACGACACCGGCCGCGCGCACCTCGCCCAGCTGTGCCGTCGAGCCGAGAACGACATCGCGGGAGCGCCGACCGGCGGGATGGACCAGTCCGCGGCGATGCTCTGTCGCCCCGGCCATGCCCTGCTGCTTGATTGTCGCGACGGCGCTACCCGCCTGGTGCCGTTCGACCTGGCGGCACACGGGCTGGAGTTACTCGTCATCGACACCAAAGCCCGGCATGCGCTGGTCGACGGGCAGTATGCCGCGCGCCGGGCCGACTGCACGGCGGCGGCACGAGCACTCGAGGTGACCAGCCTGCGGGAGGTGTCCGAGACCGACCTGGCCGGCGCGCTCGAGCGGCTCGCCGATCCGGTCGCGCGGCGGCGAGTCCGGCACGTCGTCACCGAGATCGCCCGCGTGCCTCGTTTTGTCGCAGCCTTCGAGACCGGCGACATGGCCGAAGCGGGACGCCTCATGGTGGCCTCGCACGCCTCCTTGCGCGACGACTTCGAGGTGAGCTGCCCCGAGCTCGAACTGGCCGTCGAAGGTGCCCTTCGCGAGGGAGCCCTCGGTGCCCGGATGACCGGCGGCGGCTTCGGTGGCTGTGCCATCGCCCTCGTGCCCTCCGACCGCGCCGCTGCGATCGCCGATACGGTCACCGCGGCCTTCGCCCGAGCCGACTTCGTCGCCCCGCAGGCGTTCCGCGCGCTCGCTTCGGGCTCGGCCCGACGCGACACCTGACGGCTAAAGTGGCCCCGTGACCGACTCAAGCAGCCCGGCCGCCACACCACCGGCTCCCGCAGCGGAATCTGCTGCCGTCCCCGGCGACGCCGAGGGCCCGGCCAAGCCCGTCGAGCCGAAAGACGAGGTCGTCACGACGCGGCATACGGTCCAGCGCGGGGAACAGACCTTGTCATACACCGCGACGACCGGTCGCGTCGTGCTGCGTGAGGAGGTATACGAGGACGGGGTCTTCAGCGGGCACACCGCCAAGGCCGAGGTCTCGTTCACCGCCTACACCGTGGAGTGTCTCGCGGCCGAGGACGTGCACACCCGCCCGGTGACCTTCGCCTTCAACGGGGGGCCTGGCTCGTCGTCGGTGTGGCTTCACCTGGGGCTGCTCGGACCGCGTCGCGTGGTCATGGGCGACGTCGGGGCCCTGCTTCCGCCGCCCTATGATCTGGCCGACAACGCCGAGACGCTGCTCGGCGACAGTGATCTGGTCTTCCTCGACCCCGTCTCCACCGGATACTCGCGGGCTGTGACCGGGGGCAAGCCGGCGCCCTATCACGGCTTCCAAGGCGACCTCGAGAGCGTCGCCGAGGTGATCCGGCTGTGGTGCTCCCGCAACGGCCGGTGGATGTCACCCAAGTTCCTCGTCGGCGAGTCCTACGGCACCTTGCGCGCAGCCGCGCTCGCCGACCACCTACAGACCCGTTACGGCATGTATCTCAACGGGATCATGCTCATCTCCTCCGTGCTTGACCTGTCCTCGATCGACTTCGAGGGACAGCGCAATGATCGGGCGCACGCGGCATACCTACCGTTCTACGCCGCCGTGGCACACCGGCACGGCAAACACCCGGACCGCTCGCTCGACGAGGTGGTCGCGGAGGCCGAGGCGTATGCCGCCCTCGACTATCCGTGGGCGCTGACTCGCGGGTCACGGCTGTCGGCCGACGAGCGTGCAGGTGTCGTCGCGACCGTCGCTCGGCTGGCGGGCGTGAGCGAGGACTACGTCGATCGCGCCGACCTGCGGATCGAGCACTGGCGGTTCTTCGGCGAGTTGCTGCGCGAGCAGCGGCTCACCGTTGGGCGGCTCGACGCCCGCTTCACCGGCCCGGCGGCGAGCTCCATTGCCGAGTCGATGGACGCCGACCCCTCCTTCGATGCCATCGTCGGGCCGTACGCCGCGGCGATGAACCACTATGTGCGGGCGGAGCTGCGTTACGAGAGCGACCTGCACTATGAGCAGATCGCGGAACGGGTGCAGCCGTGGTCGTTCAAGGACTTCGAGGGCAAGCCGATCGACGTGTCGCCACGGCTCGAGCGCGCGATGCGGGCCAACCCGCATCTACAGGTGCACGTCGCCTACGGCACCTATGACGGCGCCACCCCGCCCGCGGCCGCCGACGAGGTCTTGGCCAAGCTGCGCCTCACCGAGCAGCAGCGGGCCCGGATAGAGCACCGGACCTACCCGGCCGGGCACATGATGTATGTCCACGAGCCCAGCCGGATCGCCCAGTCGGCTGACCTCGCCGCCTTTGTGCGCCGGGCCAGCGGCTCCCGATCATCCGGATGACCTACAGCGCGTCGATGATCGCGTTGAAGGTCGCGCTCGGGCGCATCGCCGCCGTGGTCGCTTCGACGTCGGGACGGTAGTAGCCGCCCATGTCGACCGGTCGACCCTGCACGGAGATCAGTTCGTCGGTGATCGTCGCCTCGTTCTCACGAAGCGCGGATGCCACCGTCGCGAACCGGGCCGCCAGCTCGGCATCGGAGCTCTGTTTGGCGAGCTCCTCGGCCCAGTAGAGCGCGAGATAGAAGTGCGAGCCTCGGTTGTCGATCTGGCCGACCTTGCGGGCCGGTGACCGGTTCTCGTCGAGGAACGTCGCGATCGCGGCGTCGAGCGTGTCGGCGAGCACCTGGGCTTTCGCGTTGCCCTGGGTCTGCGCCAGGTGCTCCAGCGAGGCGCCGAGAGCGGAGAACTCGCCGAGCGAATCCCAGCGCAGGTAGTTCTCGGCGACGAACTGCTGGACGTGTTTCGGAGCCGAGCCACCCGCACCGGTCTCGAACAGACCACCGCCGGCGAGCAACGGGACGACCGAGAGCATCTTCGCCGAGGTGCCGAGCTCGAGGATCGGGAATAGGTCGGTGAGGTAGTCGCGCAGGACATTGCCAGTCACGGAGATGGTGTCCTTGCCGGCCCGGATCCTGTTGAGGCACCAGCCGATCGCCTCGACCGGCGGCAGGATCCGGTATTCGACGCCGGTGAGGTCGTGCTCGGGCAGGTACCGCTGCACCTTGGCGATGACGTTGCGGTCATGGGCGCGCTGGGCATCAAGGTAGAAACAGGCCGGCGAGCCCGTGAGCCGAGCCCGGGTGACGGCGAGCTTGACCCAGTCCTGGATCGGGATGTCGCGCACTCGCGACATCCGCCACACATCGCCCGCCTGGACGTGGTGGGACATGAGCACGGCGCCGTCCGGGCCGACGACGCGCACCTCTCCGGCCGCCGGGATCACGAACGTCGTTGGGTGCGAGCCGTATTCCTCGGCCTTCTGGGCCATCAGCCCGACGTTGGGCACAGAGCCCATGGTCGCCGGGTCGAGCTTGCCGTTGACCCGGCAGTCGTCCATGACGGCGGCATACATGGGTCCGTAGCTGCGGTCCGGCACCATGGCGAGGGTCGGCTGCAACTCGCCTGCGGCGTTCCACATCCGCCCGCCATCACGGATGACGACCGGCAGCGAGGCATCGATGATGACGTCGCTCGGCACGTGCAGATTGGTGATGCCCTTGTCGGAGTTGACCATCGCGAGGGCGGGGCGGGCGGCATACACGGCCTGGACGTCGGCTTCGATCTGCGCACGCTGAGCCTGCGGCAGGTCCGCGATCTTGGCGTAGAGGTCACCGATGCCCTGGTTGGGGTTGACTTCCAGGCCCTGCAGCAGGCCGTCGTGCGCGGCGAAGACGTCCTCATAGAAGACCGACACCGCGTGCCCGAAGAGCACCGGGTCGGACACCTTCATCATCGTGGCCTTGAGGTGCAGCGACAGCAGCAGCCCGGCCTGCTTGGCGGCCTCGATCTGCTCGGCATAGAACGCCCGCAAGGCCTCGACGGACAGGAACGTCGCATCGACGATCTCGCCGGGCAGTGTCGAGATGCCGTCCTTGAGGACGATCTCTCCCTCGGCGGCGCCGTCGATGGTGATGAGCTCGACGCGCAGGTCACCGCCGGACTCCATGACGACGGACTGCTCGTTACCGTAGAAGTCGCCGGACTGCATCGTCACGACCCGGGCCGGGCTGGCCGGGTCCCAGTCGCTGAGGCGGTGGGGGTGCTGGCGGGCGAAGTTCTTCACGGCCAGCGGCGCGCGCCGGTCGGAGTTGCCCTCGCGCAGGACGGGATTGACCGCCGAGCCCAAGACTGGCGCGTATGCCGCGTGCACCGCGTGCTCGCCCCCGTTCGCCGGGACCTCCGGGTAGTCGGGCACGGCGTAGCCCTTGGCCTGCAGTTCGGCGATCGCGGCCTTGAGTTGGGGGACCGAGGCGCTGATGTTGGGCAGTTTGATGATGTTGGCCTCGGGCCGCAGGGTGAGCGCACCCAGGGCAGAGAGGTTGTCACCGACGCGCTGCTCGGCGGTGAGCCGCTCGGGGAAGGCCGCGAGGATGCGTCCGGACAACGAGATGTCGCTCGTGGTGACCTCGACGCCGGTGCCGTCGGTGAAGGCTTGGACGATCGGGAGCAACGAGTAGGTCGCCAAGGCTGGCGCCTCGTCGATCTGGGTCCACACAATGGTCGAAGTCATCGCATCTCCGTTGATTCAAGCGGGGTGGGGTGGGGCATGGCCAAGGATAGCTTGACGTCAAGATACTTTGGTATGCCGCCGTGGTCCATTCTTCTGTGAGCCGCTCCCACCCGAAGCTGGGGATTGTTGCCCGCGAGCTGACCCTCGGTGGGTCGCTGAGCGGTAACGTATCGGCGACGGCCACGGCCTGCGTCGGTCGGGGGACGGAAAGGAAGAAATCTGATGCGGCCTGCCCTGAGCAAACGAGTCGGAGCCGAGCTGCTCGGCACCTTCTGGCTCGTCTTCGGCGGGTGCGGTAGCGCGATCTTCGCGGCCAAGTATTTCGCCGCCCCCGGCGCTCTGGAGACCCAGGGCACGGAGCTCGGTATCGGCTTCGTCGGCGTGTCGCTCGCCTTCGGTCTCACGGTCATCACCATGGCGTATGCCGTCGGGCACGTCTCCGGCGGCCACTTCAACCCGGCGGTCACCCTCGGTCTCTGGGCGGCTGGGCGCTTCGACAACCCGCGTGACGTCGCGGCATACATCGGGTCGCAGGTCGTCGGCGGGTTGCTGGCCGGAGCGGCGTTGTGGGGGCTGGCTAAGAGCGCCAAGGGCTCCGGCAGCATGGTCGGGCAGATGTCGGCCAACGGCTACGCCGAGCACTCCCCCGGCGGCTATTCCATGTGGGCAGTCCTTCTTGCCGAGGTTCTGCTCACCGCCTTCTTCCTCTTCGTCATCCTCGGCGTGACGACCTCACACGCCCCGGTGGGTTTCGCGCCGCTGGCCATCGGGCTGTGCCTGGCGCTCATCCACCTCATCTCGATTCCGATCAGTAACACCTCGGTCAACCCGGCGCGCTCGACCGCCGTCGCCTTCTTCAACGGCGACGGGGCGCCGGGGCAGCTGTGGCTGTTCTGGGTCGCGCCGATTCTCGGCGCGGTCATCGCCGGTTTCACCTTCGAGGCGATCACCGGGATCGACCGCAGCGGCGAGGACGTGACCGGTCGATCCGCGGCCTGACCCGGTGCCCCGCTGGCCGGTCCAGCGCAGCCAGCGGATTCAGCGTCCACAGCGTGGGCTCACGCATCGCCTTGCCTTCATATGACCAGATGAAGTTGTTATCCTTCACTTGATCGAGTGAAGGGTGAGACATGTATGTCGTGACAGCGGATCAGATCGACAGCCGCCGAACCGGCGACGAGGTGCCCCAGGCGATCACGCTGCTGGCCGGCGTGCGGCCCGGCGCTGAGCGGGCCTTCGAGCGCACGGCCGGCGACGAGATCCAGGGCGTCACCGACGACCCCGCCGACGTGGTCGCCGTCGTCGAATCCCTCGTCCGGGAAGACCGCTGGCGGATCGGCATCGGCGTTGGCTCCGTCGAGTGGCCGCTGCCCGATTCCCCCCGCGCCGGACGCGGCCCGGCGTTCCACGCGGCTCGGGACGCCGTCACCGCCGCGCATTCGAGCACCGGGCAGCTCGCCGTCCGACTGGGCGGGGGGGTGCGCCGCACCGCCGCCGTAGGAGAGACCGACGAGGTGCGCGCGCGGCATACGCGGTATGCCGAGTCAGCCCTGGCGCTGCTCGCCCGTCTGCTGCGCGCGCGTACCGCCGAAGGCTGGGAGGTGGTCGACCTGCTCGCGGCCGGACTGACCCAACGCGCGGCCGCCGAGCGCCTCGGGGTGAGCGCCTCGGCGGTGAGCCAGCGCGCGCGGCGGGCCGGCTGGGTGGAACAGGGGCGCGCCGTCGAGCTTGCCGTCCACCACTTGTCGCTGGCAGACGATAGAACTGAGCGGTGACCTTGACCGTGCCCCAGGTGCTGCTCGCCGGCGGCATCCTGCTCTCGGGCGTGCTGGCGATCATAGCTGGCAGCCCGCTCACCGGGTGGGTGTTCCGCCACGTCGAGCGCCGCTCAGGCGTGGGCCCAGGTCAGACGGTGTCGAGCATCCAGGCGGCCTCCGTCGTGCTGCGCGGCGGCCAGATGATCGGGTTCCTGGAGCGCACGGCTGTCTTCCTCGGCATCGTGACTGGCTACCCCGAGGCACTCGTCGGCGTCATCGCGCTCAAGGGACTCGGCCGTTTCGCGGAGCTGCGCGGGAGCACCGAAGGGGCCGCCGAACGGTTCCTCATCGGCAGTTTCACCAGTCTGTTGTGGGCGGCCGTCCTGGGCGCGCTGGCCCGCCTCGCCCTCACTCATCTCTGAGGGACGTGCGACGGCCGAGCGCCATCAACTCCAGAGTCGCTCGGCGAGACCCTTGGCGGCGGCCCGATAGGCGCGAGCGCCCTTGGACGACTTCGACGTGGACAGGATCGATCGCCCGACGGCCGGCGCCTCCGCGAAGCGGATCGTCTTGGGGATCGGCGGCTCGATGACCGGCAGGCCGTAGCGCTGGCCGACGTCGGCCAGCACCGCCTGGGAGTGACTCGAGCGACCGTCGAAGAGGGTCGGCAAGATGCCCACCACCTGCAACCCGGGATTGAGCAGCTTGGTGACATCGCGCACCGTGTCGAGCAGCTGCCCGACCCCGCGGTGGCTGAGCATCTCGCACGGCATCGGGATGAGCAGCCCGTGGGCCGCGGTGAGAGCGGCAAGGGTGAGCACTCCCAAGCTCGGCGAGCAGTCCAGCAGCACGATGTCGTAGTCGTCGGCGACCTCCTCCAGCACACCGCGCAACACGAACTCGCGGCCGGGACGGGCCAGAAGTTGCGCCTCGGCCCCGGCCAGGTCGATGACCGACGGCACCAGGTGCACCCCTTCGGCGCCCTCGATGATGGCGTCGCGGACGCTGGCCTGGCCGAGGATCACCTCGTTGACCGACGTCTCGACGGTGTCGGGGTCGACGCCAAGCGAAAAGGTCAGACACGCCTGGGCGTCGAGGTCGACCAGCAGCACCCGCTTGCCGAGCTCGGCGAACGCAGCACCGAGGCTGGCCACGGTCGTCGTCTTGGCGACCCCGCCCTTCTGATTGGCGACCGCGAGGATGTAGACGCCGGTGTGCGGCCTAGCTTTGCGCCGGGTGGTGCGCCCCCGCGCCGCTGTCCCCGTCCCCTTCGGCGTGCCCGTCGCCTTCGGAGCCGTCCTCGAAGCCGTCCGCCCAGCCGCCACCGTCGCGGTCGATCCTGCCGCCGGACTGCGTTTCGTCGGTGACGCGGTCATCCGTGTTCTCCTCCAGTGCGGCCCAGGACACCTTTTCGGGACCGGCCTGCTGTCCTTCCCGACAGTGGGCACGGTAGTCGCACCACTGGCATAACGGCGACACGCGGGGCGTGAAGCTCGCCGCATCAGGCACTTGCGCGGCATACCGGGCGTCCGCACGCCGCAGATCCGCGGCGATCGACTCCGCCTCGCGGACCTTGCGGGTCAACGACTCAGAGGTGTGCTCAAAGGCGGCGATCGTCCCGGTCGGCACATGGTGCAACTCGACCCGTAGACACGGCCGACGAAACATCTTCCAGACCGCTGCGGCATACAGGGCCAACGGCAGCGAGGTGCGGGCGTCCTCGTCGGTGAGCCGGTGCCGGCCGGTCTTGTAGTCGACGACGACGAGCTGCCCGGCCCGATCGTCGAGCCGGTCGATCCGTCCGAAGAACGCCAGCACGGAGGTCTTGAACGCAGCCGTCCGTTCGAGTCCCAGCGGCGGCACCGTCGCATCCAGACCTCGCACGTATGCCGCCACCTCCGCCTGGCTGCGTTCGCGCCAACGCCGACTCTGCTCGCTGTCACGAAACCCGAGGTCGATCCAGGACCGTCCGACGAGCGCGGCGGCGGCCTCGGCGCTCCGCTGGGGTTGGTCCCACCAGTCGCGTAGCGCATTGTGGACCGCCACCCCGACCGAGGTGTGTGCCCGTTGAGGTCTGGCCGGCGGGCGCGGCCGATCGAGATAGGCGAACCGATACCGGCGGGGACAGTCCAGCCAGGCCAGCAGACGCGACGGGCTCGCGGCATACAGCGGGGTGGGCATGCCGACGAACACGCCCTGAACGGGGGCGGGACGGGTGGCGGGGCCCTGGCTCACCAGCCCACGCTAGCGGGGTGCGGTGTCAGCCGCTGTCGGCGCTGGGCGCCCGACGCACGCGGGCGGCGGCCGCCAGCGTGTGCAGCTGCTCGAGGACCTCGGGCTCGGTCGTGTGCTGCCCGAGTCGCGCCGTCTTGCCCGTTCCGTGATAGTCGCTGGAGCCCGTCACCAGCAAGCCGAGCCGACGTCCGAGCACCCGGGCCCGGTTGGCCGCTGGGGGGTCATGGTCGGGGTGGTCGGCTTCTATGCCGGTCAGGCCCGCTGCCGCGAGCTCCTCGACAAGGTCGTCACCGAGCCCGACCGTCCCCCGGGCGCGGGCGAAGGGATGGGCGAGCACCGCCACTCCCCCGGCCTGCCGGACGAGCTGCACCGCCAGAGCGGGGTCGGGCGCGTAGTGGCGGACGTAGTACGGGCTGTCGTCGTGCAGCCAACGCGCGAAGGCCTCGTCGCGGGTCGCGACCCGTCCCGCAGCGACGAGCGCATCGGCGATGTGTGGCCGGCCCGGCGTGGCCCCGGGGGGCACGTGGGCGAGCACCGCGGCATACGCGATGGGTATGCCGCCCGCCGCCAGCCGCTCGACCATCGCCTCCAGCCGGGTGGCCCGGGCGTCGCGAGCGCGGGCCAGCGCGGCGACGAGGGCACCGTCCTGGGGATCGACGAGATAGCCGAGCAGGTGGATCGACCGACTGTCCCGTTCGCACGAGATCTCCGCGCCTGGCACGACGGTGAGGCCGTGTCGCACGCCTGCTGCCGCCGCCTCAGCCCAGCCCGCGAACGTGTCGTGGTCGGTGATGGCGATGGTGTCCAACCCTGCCGCCGCAGCAGCCTTGACCAGCTCGGCCGGACTATCGGTGCCGTCCGAGGCGGTGCTGTGACAGTGCAGGTCGATGCGCATCACCGCCCAGCGTATGCCTGTCTCAGCGGCTAGGGTCGGCCCATGGCCAAGGCCACCGGCGTCCCGGGATACACGCTTCAGCAGCTTTCCGCTTTTGTGGCCATTGCCGACACCGGAACGTTCGCCGCCGCTGCGGTACGGCTCCAACTCTCGCCGTCGGCAGTGCGCGCCTCGCTCGGCGACCTCGAACGGGCCCTCGGAATACAGCTCGCAGTCCGGCACCGAGCCAAGGGCGTTGTCCTGACGTCGGCGGGCAAGGCTGTCCTGCCCAAGGCGCGGGTGGTGCTGCACGAGGCTGACGAGCTCGAGACCGATGTGCGCGGCGAGCCCGGCCAGGTCACCGGGGTGCTCCACGTCGGCTGCTACACGACGCTCGGGCCGACAGTGTTGCCGCCGCTGTTGGACGCCTTCGGGTCCCGGTATCCGGCCGCTCGGCTCGAGCTGCGCGAGGACACCCTCGACCGTCTGCGCACCGCGGTCGACGCCCGCGACGTCGACGTGACGATCGCCTATGACATCGACCTGCCCCGGCACTGGAGCACGGTGGCGTGGCTCGCCAACGCCCCGCGGGTCCACGTCGGAGCTCACCATCGGCTCGCCGAGGTCGACAAGCCGGTGCGCCTCATCGATCTCGCCGATGAACCGCTCATCCTGCTCGACGCCCCGCCGAGCCGCGAGCATGTCCTGGAAATGTGCCGGACCGCAGGCTTCGAGCCGCGCATTGCTTTTCGCACGAGCAACTTCGAGACCGCCCGTGCACTCGTCGGGCGAGGACTGGGCTGGGCACTGCTCGTGCAACGGACCTCGACCGACGTGAGCTATGAGGGGCGCACCGTCGTTGCTCGCGACGTCGCCGAGCCCGAGTTGGCGCCCGTGCCGATCGTCGTCGCCTGGCCGCGCGAAGCGCGCCTTTCCCGGGCCGCCCAAGCGTTCGTCCAGCTCGTCGCGCGCCAGGCCATCGACAACCGCTGAGCGACCCCTCGCGCTAACCGCAGTGAAACAGCGCTAGAACCGGACAAACCCGCGCTATTCAGCGTTTGCCCAATAGCCTGACAATGGCACATCCAGCGCCGCGCATCGAGAGGCAACCGCCCATGACCACCCCAGCGACGCCCTCAAGCACCGCAACGCCCGACAACCCTGCAGGCCAGCCCGCCGTCGTGTTGGGCTGCGGTCCCGTCGGACAGACCGCGGCTCTGTGTCTGGCCTCCTGGGGGGTGCCGGTGGTGATGCTTGACGCCCGCCCCGAGCGCGACCCGATCGGCAGCAAGGCCCTGTGCCAGCAGCGCGACGTCCTCGACGTGTGGGATCACCTGGGGGCCGGGCGCCAGATCGCCGCGGAGGGCGTCACCTGGACCCGAGCCGTGACCCTTTATCAAGGCCGAGAGCTGTTCACCCAGGGATTCGTCGACCGCGGGCACTCGCCCTTTCCCCCGTTTGTCAACATCGGCCAGAACCGCACCGAGGAGCTGCTCGACGAGAAGATCCACGCCAACCCGCTGATCAGCGAGCGTTGGGGACGCACCGTCGAGGCCATCGAGCAGGACGACGACAGCATCACCCTCGCGTGCCGGCTAGCCGACGGTTCCCTCGAGCGCGTCACGGGTGCCTTTTGCATCGCCGCGCCCGGCAACATGGGCCACCTCGTGCGCGACATGGTCGGGATGAGCTTCGAGGGGACGACCTTCGAAGACCAGTTCCTCATCTGCGACATCCGTACGACGTTGCCCGGTTGGGAGCTGGAGCGACGCTTCTACTTCGACCCCGAGTGGAATCCGGGCAGACAGGTGCTCATCCACCCCTGCCCCGACTCGACCTACCGGATCGACTGGCAGGTCCCGCCCAGCTATGACCTCCAGGCTGAGCAAGCCTCCGGGGCTCTGGACGCCCGGATCCGCAAGATCGTCGGCGACGCCGATTACGAGATCATCTGGCACTCGGTCTATCGCTTCCACGCCCGCCAGGTCGACCGGATGGTTGCCGGGCGATTGCTGATGGCCGGCGATGGGGCCCACCTCGTCGCGCCGTTCGGTGCCCGTGGCCTCAACTCGGGCGTTCCCGACGCCGAGAACGCCGCCTGGAAGGTGGCTTTCGTGATGCGCGGGTGGGCCGATCCGTCCCTGATCGACACCTACCATGACGAGCGGCACGCCGCGGCCACCGAGAACCTCGATGTAACGGCGGCGACGATGCGGTTCCTCGTGCCGCAGAGCGACGCCGAGCGGGCGCAGCGGCTCGCGATTCTCGAGGCAGCCGGAACCGACCCCGAGGCCCGCGCCCAGGTCAACTCCGGCCGGATGGCAGAGCCGTTCTGGTACGTCGATTCACCGCTCACGACCGCCTCCGAGACCCACCCCTTCCACGGTCGCCCACCCAAGGGCGAGGACCCGGTCGCCGCCCCCGGCGTGATCGCACCCGACGTCGCGGTCACCCTCGCTGACGGATCGACGGCCCGGGTCCGGGCCTTGGCCCGCCAGGGCGTCCTCGTGCTTGTCGGCGCAGAGCTCGACAGCAGCGCCGTCGCCGACGCCGTCGCGGGGCTACGCTGCCCCACAACGGTCCTCTCTCTCGGCGAGGTCGACCCTGACGGCACGGTCGCCGCTGCCTTCGGCGCCGCCCCCGACGAGGCCTGGATCGTGCGACCAGACGCCCATATCTCGGCGGTGGCCACGAGCGCGGCCGAGGCGGGCACGGCGGCATACCGGGCCGTTCGAGCCCGCGTTGCAGCCTCCGCCGCCTCGCCCGCGATTGCCTGACCACCCACCCAGCCGATCCCGACCGATCCCCGCTCGATCCGACCGATCCCACCCGCAGACCCAGGAGCCCGACCGATGGCGTTCTACCGCAGCTCCGGCAACATCCCGCACAAACGGCACGTCCAGCACCGCGATCCCGAGGGGACGCTCTACTACGAAGAGCTCATGGGCGAGGAAGGCTTCTTCTCGGACTCCTCGCTGCTCTATCACCGGTTCATCCCCGCAGCGATCCGCGAGGTGACACCGTGGGCGCTGCCCGACCAGACCCTCACCGCCAACGACCCGCTGCTCCCGCGGCACTTCAAGACTCAAGACCTGCCCGCCTCCGGCGCCGGGGTCGACGCGGTCAACGGCCGCCGACTGCTACTCGGCAACGGCGACGTGCGCATCTCGTATGCCGTCGCTGCCGCGGCTTCTCCCTACTACCGCAACGCCATCGGCGACGAGATGCTCTATGTCCACGGCGGCACCGCGCGAGTCGAGACCATCTTCGGCAACCTCGACGCGTGGGAGGGCGACTACGTCATCATCCCCCGCGCGACGACGCACCGGATCGTGCCGACCGGCGATGCCCCGGTGCGGCTCTTTGCCGTCGAGGTCAACAGCCACATCACCCCGCCGAAGCGGTATCTCTCCCGGTTCGGGCAGTTCCTCGAGCATTCGCCCTTCTGCGAGCGCGACCTGCGCCAGCCGACCGATCCCTATGTCGTCGATGAGACCGACGTGCCGGTGCACATCAAACACCGCAGCGCGGCCGGCGTCGGCGGCATCTCCGGGACGATCCACGTCCAGCCGCATCACCCCTTCGACGTCGTCGGCTGGGACGGGTGCCTGTGGCCCTATGCCTTCAACATCGCCGACTACGAGCCGCTCACCGGCCGGGTTCACCAGCCGCCGCCGACCCACCAGGTCTTCGAGGCGAACAACGTCATCTTCTGCAACTTCGTGCCACGCAAGGTCGACTACCACCCCTTGGCCATCCCGGTGCCCTACTACCACTCCAACGTCGACTCCGACGAGGTGATGTTCTACGCGGCGGGCAGCTATGAGGCGCGCCGCGGCTCGGGCATCGAGGCCGGCTCGATCTCGCTGCACCCGATGGGGCACGCCCACGGTCCTCAGCCCGGGGCTTACGAGCGTTCGATCGGCATGGAGTCCTTCGACGAGACGGCCGTCATGGTCGACACCTTCGCTCCGTTGTTGCTCGGCGAGGGCGCCCTGGCTGTCGAGGACCCGGCCTACCCGTCGAGTTGGAACGAGTAACCCGCCGACGCGGACCGACGTGACCGAGGCCACCGCCTGAGCGTCGAGGGCCGATGGGAGGATCACCAGTAGTGCGCACGGCGGCATACCCGAGCCGTGCGCGACAGAGCCGATCGGACGCAGGAGCGCTCATGAAGACGATGGCGGGCAACTACTTCGAGGACTTCACCCTCGGCATGGAGTTGGTCCACGCGACCCCGCGCACCGTGAGCGAGGGCGACGTCGCGCTGTACACAGCGCTCTACGGACCGCGGTTTGCTCCGACGTCCGGGGCGACGGTCGCCGCAATCATGGGCCAGGACCGTATGCCGCTGGACGGCATGCTCGTTTTCCATGTCGTGTTCGGCAAGACGGTGCCGGACGTCTCGCTCAACGCTGTCGCCAACCTCGGCTACGCCGAATGTCGTTTCGGGGTGCCGGTCTTCCCGGGTGACACCCTCGCGGCCCGCAGCGAGGTCATCGGGCTCAAGGCCAATCGCGACGGCAAGACCGGCGTCGTCTATGTCCACTCGAGCGGCACCAACCAGCGCGGCGAGACGGTCCTGGATTACGTCCGCTGGGTCATGGTCCGCAAGCGTGACGAGAGCTCACCCGCACCCGAGACGACCATCCCCGAGCTCGCCGCCACCGTCCCCGTCGACGCGTTTGACGTGCCCTGGGATCTGCGCGGCCAGAGCTTCGACACCACGCTCTCGGGCAGTCCCTTCCTCTGGGACGACTACGAGGTCGGCGAGCGGATCGACCACGTCGACGGCATGACCATCGAAGAGGCCGAGCACATGCTCGCCACCCGCCTCTACCACAACACCGCAAAGGTCCACTTCAACCACCACGTCGAGTCCCAGGGCCGGTTCGGTCGGCGAATCGTCTATGGCGGTCACATCATCAGCCTGGCGCGGGCCTTGTCCTACAACGGCTTGGCCAACGCTGTGTCGATCGCCGCCATCAACGGGGGCACACACAGCAACCCGACGTTCGCCGGCGACACCGTCTACGCTTGGTCTGAGGTCCTCGAACGGCTCGAGTTGCCCGGTCGCGCCGACCTCGGCGCCCTGCGGCTGCGCACCGTCGCGACGAAGGACCTCGCCTGCGCGGCTTTCCCGCACCGCGGTGCCGACGGAAAACACCTGCCCAACGTGGTGCTCGACCTCGACTACACCGTGCTCATCCCCCGGCGCGCCTGAGCCCTCGTGCTCGGGGGTGGCAGCCGCCACGGTTGTTCCACGTTGCCACGGTTGTTTCCGTGGCATCCCGGAGCAACCGTGGCACGGCGTGGCGTCGGGCCGTGCCACGCCCCGTCAATGGGGTCGAGCGGCAGCCCGGCAGCGGGCCGCCCGAATCAGACTCGCCACCCGTTCCGGGTGCTCAAGATCGGCCCAGGTCACCCGGACCACCTCATAGCCGAGGGCTCGCAGGGCATCCTCCCGGCGCTTCTCGTCCCACAACACCGCGGCGTTGACGTACTTCACCCGGCCGTCGAACTCGACGATCACCCAATCGTCGACCAGGATGTCCACCCGTCCGATAGGTCGGCCGTTCGTGGCGTGAATGAGTACCTGGCTGCGCACGGTGAGGCCCAAGGTGACCAGGAGCAGCCGTAGTCGGCTTTCCCCCGGCGACTCGGCCAATGGGTCGACGAGGTCCAGTAGGCGCCGCGCCCGGCCGATGCCGACCCGGCAGCCCGCTTCATGACGGGCGACCACCGCGGCGACCTCGGCCAGCGTGCACAGTCGCTGCCGCACCGCAGCATCGAGCGCGACGACGGCGCTGTCGACGGACCCCGTCGCGGCCACCAGCGGCGAGCCTCGGCGATCGTCAGCGTGCGAGCCCCGGCGACAAGCTCGCGCCGAGCCGAGATGTCCCACGGGTGCAGGCGCAACCCGCTGGGCGAACGTCGTCGGGTCGCAGTCCCCTGCACGTAGACCCGGGTGAGGTCGACGCCCCAGAGCGGCAGCCCACTGAGTGCGAAGGTGGCCTGGTGCGACGCTGCGTCACCAGGTCTGGACAACAGCACCGCCCGGGTCGTCAGGGCATACCGGCGGTCGGGGTCTGCTGCACGCCAGGTATCTCCCAAGACAAAGGCGCCCCGACGAACCCGCACGACCTCTCCACGGGTGACATACCGGCTCAGCTCTCCAGGGGACACACCCGCGCGCTGCGCCTGCGCCCAGCTCAGCGCTCCGTGCTGAGCTGCGGCCAAGGCACGGAGCGTCGTCTGCATGGACCGATGGTCTGGCCGACTTCGCGGTCACGTTGCCCCTGCGCGAGCGCCTGTGGACGGTGTGAGTCAGCGAGATCCCCTGTGGACAGATCGGCCTGCCCTCGCGCCACGGTTGTTCCGGATCGGCATACCTCTTTCCCTGGCAGAACGGAAGAACCGTGGCTCAGGCACAGCGCATGGCTACGACGAGCTGAGCGCATGGCTATGACGAGCTGGGCGCATGGCTATGACAGGCTGACCGCATGGCCGATTTCGTCGGTGCCGTCGACCAAGGGACGACCAGCACCCGCTTCATGATCTTCGACCACGTCGGCCGCGAGGTCGGCAAACATCAGCTCGAGCACGAGCAGATCCTTCCCCGGGCCGGGTGGGTCGAGCACAACCCGTTGGAGATCTGGGACCGAACCCAGACCGCCATCGGCTCGGCCCTGACCAGCGCGGGCTTGACGGCCAGCGACCTCGCCGCGATCGGGGTGACCAACCAGCGCGAGACGACGCTCGTCTGGGACCGGCATACGGGGCGGCCGTGGTACAACGCGATCGTCTGGCAGGACACCCGCACCGCCGCAATCGCCAGCGCCCTTGACGCCGACGAGCGCGGCGAGGTCATCAGGGAGCGGGCCGGGCTGCCACCGGCCACCTACTTCTCCGGCGGCAAGCTGCAATGGCTGCTGGAGCACGTCGACGGGTTGCGGGCCGCGGCCGAGCGCGGCGATGCCCTCTTCGGCACGCCCGACACCTGGGTCATCTGGAATCTCACCGGCGGCCCGGCCGGGGGCCGACACGTCACAGACGTGACCAACGCCAGCCGCACCATGCTCATGGATCTGCGCACCCTCGACTGGGACGACCAGCTGCTCGGCTTCTTCGGCGTGCCGAAGGCGATGCTCCCGCAGATTCTGCCGAGCAGCCACCCCGACGCGTATGCCGCGACTGCGGCTTCCGTCGGCGGCTCAGCCTCTTGGGGTGGCTCGATCCGGATCGCCGGCGACCTGGGCGACCAGCAGGCGGCCACCGTCGGGCAGGTGTGCTTCGCCCCCGGCGAGGCGAAGAACACCTACGGCACGGGCAACTTCATGCTCCTCAACACCGGCACCGAGCCGATCCGCTCGAAGGCCGGGCTGCTCACGACCGTGGCCTATCAGCTCGCGGGTGAGCCGGCGGCATACGCGTTGGAGGGCTCGATCGCGGTGACCGGCTCGGCCGTCCAATGGCTACGCGACCAACTCGGCATCATCAGCGGCGCGGCCGACATCGAACGGCTCGCCGCTGCGGTCCCCGACAACGGCGGGGTCTACTTCGTGCCGGCGTTCAGTGGTCTCTTCGCCCCCTATTGGCGCTCAGACGCCCGCGGCGCGATCGTCGGCCTGTCGCGCTTCAACACCAACGCCCACCTTGCCCGGGCCACCCTTGAGGCGATCTGCTATCAGAGCAAGGACGTCGTGGACGCCATGTTCGCCGACTCAGGGGTGCGCCTGGACACCCTCAAAGTCGACGGAGGCGTCACCGCCAACGCCCTGTGCATGCAGATCCAAGCCGACATCCTCGGCGTCGATGTGGTCAAGCCGGTCGTCGCCGAGACGACGGCCCTCGGCGCGGCCTACGCGGCGGGCCTGGCCGTCGGCTTCTGGGGTTCCACCGACGAACTGCGTACCAACTGGCAGGAAGACCGCCGCTGGTCGCCGCACTGGACCGATGCGCAACGGACCAGCGGGTATGCCGCCTGGCACAAGGCCGTCTCCCGCACCCTCGACTGGGTTTGAAAATGTCAAATGCTCCGCACCGAGTGGATTAAGTCACATTCGAAAACCGCGACATCGACCCTCGCATGGCGGACCCGCCACGCCATCAGGGCTAGGCTGTCGACGACCCTTATCGACGATGAATGAGCGACTATGAATCTCCGTTTCTCCTCAGCGTTTGGCGCGTTCCACGGATTCGGGGCACCGCGGACTCGACGAACGTTCCGAGGTCACTCAGCGGCGAGGATTTCCCTGGTCATCGCGGGTCTTGTGGGTGCCCTCATGGCGGGCGCTCCGCCTTACGGCGCCGCGCCACCTGCCAACGCAGCCACGGCCGGCTATCTCGCTGTGCTCGGGGATTCAATAGCATCCGCGTCATACCAATCATCACCCGGTGCTACATCTCCGAAATACATATCGCCGGGCTGGGCCACTCGCCTTGGGGATGTTGGCCCCGCCAGCGTGGACTACGCCGACCTCACGCGGGGGGGCTCTTATCTTGCGCTGGATAATGTGGGCGCCGGTATCCCGGCCATTTTCAACAGTTTTGCTCCTATGATCCAGTCGCTGCCCAACTGCACGGCGGCGATCGTAGCGGCGGGTCGTAACGACCTTTTCAACGCGACGGACCAACAACTTCAAGCGGCCGTGCAGTCCATCGACTCCCAGGCCCGAACGCTCGGCGTGAAGGTCGCCTTTCTGACGATCCTGCCAGCGGGCGCGGTTTACGGGTCATACGGGATCACCGAGCCGCAACGTGTCCGATTCAACGCCTGGCTCAAGGCCACGTATCCGCAGCAGGCTGTTGATGCCGAGCCGGTGCTCGACGTCAATCACGACGGACTGCTCGATTCCCACATGGACTCGGGAGACGGATTTCATCTCAACTCAGAAGGTTCGGCCCGAGTCGCCTCGGCAGCGTCCGCTTTTCTCGCAAGACAGGCGTGGGTCCCGCTGACTGTGCGAGGGTCTGTGGACTCCGCGACACCAGATCCAGACTCGATCCACGTCGTTGGATGGGCCATGGACGAGACTGCGGCTGGCATCCCGCCTGTTATCTCGGCGACCGTCGATGGGACATCTGCCAGGATCGGCGGTGTCCGGTTCAATAGGCTGGACGTGCCTCGATATGTCAACAATGACGCCTCGCCCTCGCTCGGATTCAGCATGTGGGTAGCGGCATCGCCAGGGTGGCATATCGTCTGCGTATTCGGAGCGCCGTCGACCGGTGGCCGCGTCCTTCTCGCCCGCGGCTGTCGGCAGGTGTACGTCGCCCCGCCCCCGACCGCTCCAGACCCCCCTGAGTGCCCCGTCATGACCACCTGGAGGATGACGGACGGCGTGTGGTCGATGTCGCTGTGGTGCCAGGGCCAGGAGTTCCTGGTCCGCGACGTCTCCGCAGTGGGCCAGGTCAGGATCGTGCTTCCGGACGGTCGGACGGCGTGGGTCGACGGTCAGTTGAACCCAGCTAAGGGCCCTCCGCAGATGACGCTCTTCATCTCGACGACCCGCTCGTTCTGGCTACGGATGGACGTCGTCGGTACAACACCGGCGGGCCGCTGGGCGACCATGGCGGAGTCGTGGAATGCTCCGGGCCACCACCTGTGGGTCAACGGAACGATGATCTTCTAGGCGCTGGGGCCGGCGATCACGTCTATCGAGACCCCTGGCAGACTGAAGGGGTGAGCCCCACCACTGCCCTATCCCCCGATCTTCGCCGAGCTGCGCTTGACGCCTTGGCCTCCGGCGAGGAGCTGGATGTCCTGGTCATCGGCGGCGGGGTGACCGGGGTCGGGTGCGCCCTTGACGCGGTGACGCGCGGGCTGCGGGTGGGCCTCATCGAGAAGCGCGACTTCGCCTCGGGCACCTCCAGCCGCAGCAGCAAGCTCATCCACGGCGGATTGCGCTACCTGGAGATGTTCGACTTCGCCCTCGTCGCCGAAGCGCTCAAGGAGCGCGGCCTGCTGCTCACCCGGCTCGCGCCGCATCTCGTGCGCCCGGTGCCGTTCCTCTATCCCTTGACCAAGCCGCTCATCGAAAGGCCGTACGTCGAGGCCGGGCTAGCGCTCTACGACTCGATGGCCCGGGCCGCCAAGCACTCGGCGGGATTGCCGTGGCACAAGCACCTCACCCGCCGACAAGCCCTCAAGATCGCCCCCGCACTCAAGGCGACGGCGCTCGTCGGAGCGGTCCAGTACTACGACGCGAAGGTGGACGACGCGCGGCATACGATGGAGATCGCCCGCACCGCAGCCAGTTACGGCGCACACGTCGCAACTCGCGTCGCGGCGGTGGGCTTCCTGCGCCAAGGCGAGCGGGTGACCGGGGTGCGGGCCCTGGACAAGGTGACCGGGCGCGAGTTCGACATCCCGACCCGACAGGTCGTCAATGCCACCGGCGTGTGGACCGACGACACCCAGGCGATGATCGGCGAGCGTGGGCAGTTCCATGTCCGCGCCTCCAAGGGCGTGCACCTGGTTGTGCCCCGCGACCGGATCCACTCGACGAGTGGCATCATCCTGCGGACCGAGAAGTCCGTGCTCTTTGTCATCCCGTGGGGCCGGCACTGGATCATCGGGACGACCGACACCGAGTGGGCACTGGACAAGGCCCACCCCGCCGCGACGTCAGCGGACATCGACTATCTCTTGGGCCACCTCAACCGCAGCCTCGCCACTGAGCTCACCCAGGCCGATGTCGAGGGCGTCTATGCCGGGCTGCGACCGCTGCTGTCCGGCGAGAGCGAGCAGACCTCCAAGCTCTCCCGAGAACACGTCGTCGCGCACCCCGCGCCCGGGCTCGTCGTCGTCGCCGGCGGCAAATACACGACCTACCGCGTCATGGCCAAAGATGCCATCGACGAGGCCGCCCGCGGGCTCGGTGGCGACGTCCCGCCCTCGGCCACCGAGGACATCCCGCTCGTCGGCGCCGTCGGCTACCGAGCGATGTGGAACCGCCGGGCCGCCCTGGCCCGCCAGAGCGGGCTGCACGTCGAGCGCATCGAGAAGATGCTCATGCGCCACGGCGTGTTGACGACCGAGATCCTCGACCTCGTCGCGTCCGACCGCTCGCTCGGGGAGCCACTGACCGGCGGGGAGGACTACCTCAAGGCCGAGATCGTGTATGCCGCCTCGCACGAGGGCGCGCTGCACTTGGACGACATCCTTGCCCGGCGGACCCGGCTGTCGATCGAGTCCTTCGACCGGGCGATCACCGCGTCGCGGCCAGCCGCTGAGCTTGTCGCGACGGTGCTCGGGTGGGATGCCGCGACCGTCGACGAGGAGGTCGTGCACTGGGCCGACCGGGTGGCCGCCGAACGGGCCAGCCAGACGATGCCCGACGACGCGGCCGCCGACGCCGCCCGCCTGCAGGCTCCGGATCGGGGCTGAGCGCCCCAGGACGCCCATCCCGGCCCCGGCATACTCAGCCGCGAGTCCGGCCCTCCCGCAGCATCTCCAATGTCTTCTCGACCCGACGCTGACGGGTTCGGTCCTGAACCGCCGCGGACACCCAGACGGCGTATTCCTTTCGGTGGGTGAAGGCGAGGCGCTCGTATGCCGCCGCCGCGGCGGGATCGGCAGCCAGCGCGGCCGCGAGGTCGGCGGGGACCTCGACCTCACGCGGCGCCTCGTCGAGGGCGACCCGGGCCGTGACCTCGTCTCCGATGTCCACGCCGAGCGCGGCCCGGTTGGCCTTGCTCAGCCCGATGACATTCTGACCGCCCATCACAGCCAGGCGTAGCCGCGCCGATCGACCGTTGACGGTGACCTGCACGGCAGCGCGCTTGCCGCCGCCGAGCGCGGCGACCTGATCGTCGGTGAGCACGAACGCGCCCGCCGGGCCGAAGGGTTCGAGGTGGGTGTGCAGGGTGAGATCTGAGGCCATGACCGTCACTGTGCCACAGCGACGTCGGCGGGCGGCGGGTCGGCGACGTCGGCGGGCGGCGGGTCGGCGACGTCGGCGGGCGGCGGGTCGGCGGGTGGCGGGGCGACCAGGCCGGTGTTCTACCGATCAGGTCCGTGGCCCGTGGCACGATGATCCGGTGAGCAGTGAACCCCAACGCAAGAGCGACAACCGCCCCCGGCCCACCACCGAGCAGTTCCGGGCGTTCGTCCGCGACGGCTGGGCCCCTCGGCGCACCGATCCCCCCGCTCGGGCAGACGTCGCGCCGTATGCCGCCACCCGCCGCGAGCGGGTGAGCGCGGCATACGAAGGGCAACGGCTGGTTATCCCCGCCGGGGGTTTTAAGGTGCGCTCCAACGACACCGACTATGTCTTCCGCCCCCATTCGGCCTTCGCACATCTCTCCGGCCTGGGCAGCGACCGCGAGCCCGATGCTGTGCTCGTGCTTCACCCCCGCAGCGACGCCGACGGCGGTGGCCACGAGGCGGTCCTGTACCTGCGGCCGATGGCGGGGCGCGACACCGACGAGTTCTTCGCCGACGCGCGCTATGGCGAGTTCTGGGTTGGCGCTCGCCCCAGTCTGGCGGACGTCGAGGCCGAGCTCGGGCTGACTGCCCGGCACATCGACGAGTTGCCCGACGCCCTCGCCAAGGACGCCGGCACCGTTGCCCTGCGCGTCGTACGGGACGCCGATCGCGACGTCGCCGCGCTCGTTGACCAGACCCGCACCGAGGCGGGCGTCGAGGTCGGCGAGGCCACCACCGAAGCCGATGACGACCTGGCGGCCCATCTGTCGACGCTACGCCTGACCAAGGATGCCTGGGAGGTCGAGCAGATGCGGGCAGCGATCGCCGCCACCCAGGTGGGTTTCGAAGCGGTCATCGCCGACCTGCGCGGCGTCGTCGAGCGGGGTCGGGGTGAACGCTGGGTGGAAGGTCTCTTCGGCCTGCACGCCCGCCACCTTGGCAACGGCGTCGGCTATGACTCGATCTGCGCGGCGGGCGATCACGCGAACACGTTGCACTGGATCAAGAACACCGGCGACATCGACGCCGGCACAATGATCCTGCTCGACGCCGGGGTTGAGATCGACAGCCTCTACACCGCCGACATCACCCGCACCCTGCCCGTCGACGGCACCTTCGCCGACGCGCAACGCGAGATCTACGACGCCGTGTATGCCGCGCAGCAGGCTGCGATGTCGGCGATCCGCCCGGGGGCGAGGTTCTCCGACATCCACGCAGCCGCGATCCGGGTCATCGCCGAGCACCTGCACGCCTGGGGGATGCTGCCAGACGGGGTCGGCGTCGAGGCGACGCTGGACACAACGACCGGCCAATATCATCGCCGCTGGATGGTCCACGGCACGAGCCACCACCTCGGCATCGACGTCCACGATTGCGCCCTCGCAACTCGCGCCGACTATCTCGACGGTGAACTGCGTCCGGGCATGGTGCTCACGGTCGAGCCGGGGCTCTACTTCAAGGCGGACGATCTGCTCGCCCCGGAGCGCTTCCGCGGCCAGGGGGTGCGGATCGAAGACGATCTGCTCGTCACCGAGACCGGATTCGAGAACCTGTCGGCTGCGATGCCCCGCACGAGCGCCGATGTCGAGGCGTGGATCGCCCGGCTCCAGGGACGCTGACCGACCGCCGGACCCGGCGGCCGAGGCGCTCGCCGGCTTTCGTCGACCGTTCGGCGACACTCAGGAAAACGCTTCCACCAACCCCCTGGTGTGACCGGCGTCACTGGTTTACCATCGTTAAGTCATCCGACCTACTCGCCGGATGAACCCGGCACGACCGAGCCCGGGTATCTGAGGGGACACCCGCAGGCTCTTGGTCGTCGTCCGGCACGAGCTACCACTGGGGAGAACGAACGATGGTCACGACCCACATGAGCGGGAACGTCGAGGTCCGGTGCGACCGGTGCCTCGCGGCTCCGATCACGCCGCTGGGCATCCGCACCTGGTCCAGTCGCGATGGCGCCCTGCTTGAGTTGCTCGGCCCTGAGCTGTCCTGGACGCTGGTGGACGGGCGCCTGCAGTGCGCTCGTTGCGCCCGCGAAGCGCGCTGCGCCGAGTCAGGCCACCGTTACCGCGCGTGGTCTCCGGTCCCCGGCTCCCAGCTGGCCGTCCGGGTCTGCAGCGCATGTCACCACGAGGATCGGGCGCCCGGTTACGTCCTGTCCCACCCGCACACCAGCGTCGGCTAGTCCCGCCTGGATCGCCCGCTGAATCGCCCGGCGGGCCAACGCCGTCGGCGGGGCCGGTCAGCTCCCTGTAACCGGGGTGAGCGCCGATGCGACGAACACGGTCCCCGTCCCGTAGCGGCGGTCCAGCTCCGCCTGCAGGTGGCCGTCGTCGTGAACGACGAGCACCTCGACCCGATTGTCCACGACCGAGGTCGAAGAGGTGAGCACGCCCCACTCGATGTGGCGTGCTGTGATCTCGTCCTGGACACGGGTCAACTGCTCCAGCGTGCGCCGCGCGCCCGTCACGCACAGCGGACCACCCCAGACCTGGCGCAGCACTGCCTCAGCGGGGGCGAGATCTCCGACGATCGCGACGTTGAGGATCCGCCTGGCGGGATCTGCCGCGGGGGTATCGCTTGGCTCGCCGCCCTCGGGCACGGGTTGGTCGAGCCACAGCCCGGCATACCCCGAGAGCTTCTGGGCCGCGACGGCGCTCACCTCGACGGCCGACTCATCGATCGCCGACGGGTCCACCACGTGCCAGCCACCAGCCGGCGGCTGGCACGGGGTGGTGACATCGGGCGGGGCGAGCCCACGGTCGGGTAGCTCACCGGCATACGACTCGGGGGCGACCGGGTCCTTGGTGAGGGTGAACGTCGTGCCGTCGAACGTGCCGACGACGGCATACTCGCCCCACCTCGTGCCCGTTGCGAGCTGCTCCCCCGCCGCTCGTGCCCAGTCCCACCCGAGCATCGGTATGCCGTCGCACTGCGGCGGAATCGACGGCCGGATCCCCCCGAGGCACAGGCGCGCGCCGCCACCGTTGGCGTCCAACACGGTGCCGACACCGACCAATTCCACCGGCCCGGTGCGTGTCGCCGGGGCCGCCGACACGGGCGAGCCCAGCGTGGCCGTCGACGAGGACGTCGACGGTCGCGCCACTCCCGAGGATTCCGACGGTGCCGCGGTGCCCTGCCCGCACGCGCCGAGCATGCTCGCAAGCGCTGCCGTAGCCGCGAGCGCACCGACAGCCCCGAACCCCCGACGCACGGCGGGGTGGGCAAGGAGTCGATCGGGTGAGGGGGTCATGGCCACCAGACTGTCACGACGCGGATCGCCGCCTCGGGTCAGAGCCCGGCGATGCGGTCAGGCGGTGGCAACAGGCCGGGGTTGGCCTGCAGGTAGGTGATGAACGCCGCAAGGTCCTCGGCCGCACCGATTCGGTTGGTGCCACCCAAGAATGCCGTGAACGAGTCTCCGCCGTCTGCGAGGAAGTTCTGCACGCCGACCCGATAAGTGCTCGTAAGGCTCACCGGCACCCCGTGTAGGGCCATCGAGCCGGGCACGACGCGGGAACCCTGCGGCGCGGCGCTGTCCCAGATATAGGTGAAGCCCTCGGAGACACCCAGGGCGAGCATCGGGCGGCTTCCGCGGGCCGGGATCGGCTGGTATTGCTGCTCGAGCACCTGTCGGATCTGGTCGCCCGTCATGTCCAAGGACAGCACGACATTGCCGAACGGCGTGACGGCATATGCCTCGGAATAGGTGACCTTGCCGTCCCCTTCGCCGAGCGTGGAGGTGGGGTAAAGCAGGCTGGCACGCACCCCTCCGACGTTCATGAACGCCAGTTGCGCCCCGGCTGGCTTGGTCGCAGCCAGCATCGCGTCGGCAACGAGGTCGCCCATGGGTGTCTCGATACCGCGATTGCCGCTGGCGTCGCCGGTGATGCTCTGCGCGACGGATCCAACCACGAGGCTGCGGATCGGACCGGCGAGGGTGGTCCACTTGGCGATGATGCCTGTCTGCACCGGGTCCTTGACCGCAGTGCGGGCGTTCAGGTGGTTGACCGCCTTGGTGCGCGCGCGGTCGACCTCGCCGCTGGCGCGGTTGACCACAAGGCTCGTCTCGGTGACCGCCCGGCCGTAGTCGGCGGCGCTGGTCACCAGGCGGGGGTGGCCCGCCGGGTCAGGAAGCGAGCAGATATAGGCCTGGTGGGTGTGTCCGGAGACGATGAGGTCGACCTCGGGGGTCATCGTCGAGGCGATCTGGGCAATCGGGTCGGAGATCCCCGAGCAGGTCCGGTAGTCGCCTGCCTGGTAGCCGCCTTCATGCAGGAGCACGACGATCGCTTTGACTCCCTGCTTCTTGAGCAGCCGCGCCTGGGCGTTGGCTGCGAGGACCTCGTCCCTGAAGGCGACCGACGCGACACCACTTGGGTTGACCAAGGCCGGGGTCGCCTCGAGGGTCATGCCGATGAAGCCGACCCGCACGCCGTTGACGGTCTTGACGCTCGTGCCCGGCAGGAGGGTCGTACCGGTGTCCTTGCGCACGACGTTGGCAGCGAGCCACTGGAAGTCGGCGCCGGCATACGGCGCGTCGGTAAAGTAGCAGCCCGCGACCGGGTGGCACCCGCCGTTCTGCATTCGCAGCAACTCGGTCGTGCCCTCGTCGAACTCGTGGTTGCCCACCGCGCTCACGTCGAGCTTCATCGCGTTGAGCGACTCCACCGCCGGCTCGTCGTGGAAGATCCCGGACAGGAAGGGCGAGCCGCCGATGAGGTCGCCCGCGGCGACCGTCAGGCTGTTGGCAGCGCCGACCTTCGCCCGCAGCGTGGTGAGTGTGGTGGCCAGGTGTTCGGCGCCACCGACGGGGGTTTGCGAGGGGTCGACAGTCGGCGCGAGGACCGGATCGGTCGCCTCCAGGTGCCCGTGATAGTCGTTGAACGACAAGATCTGGACAGTCGTGAGGTTGGGGTTCCCCCGGTGAGTGGACTTGCCCGCCTGAGCGGCACTGGGCACCGCTGTCACTGCCAGGGCGATGACCCCGACCGCAGCCATGCGAAGACGCGAACCCGCCATCTGTGATTCCTCCTGATCGAACGCTGCGAATCGCCAGTCAGTTGGAAGTCAGGCTAGCGCCGCACACTCTCCTCGTGCGGGCCCCGGGCACTGTGGTTGAGAGGTCGCCGGGTCAGTCCATCGGCGGCTGGCTCGGCTGGCTCGGCTGGCTCGGGTGGCTCGGGTGGCTCGGCTGGCTCGGGTGGCTCGGGTGGCTGGCTCGGCTGGCTGGCTCGGCTCGCTCGGCTGGGGCTGCGGAACGCCCTGAACCGGGGAGGGAGCGGGCCAGACCGGTCGGCCCGTCGAGATGCCGGCGGTCGCGAGGATCTCCCGGGCCTGGTGGGCGACCTTGTGCTCGGCAAGCACCTCGAACCGGCTCGGGACGATCTGGCTCACCGACGTGAAGTCACGGGTGCCGCGCGTCGCGGCATACCCGAGGGCGGCCCACACGGCACCGAAGACCGCCCCGAATGCCATCGTCGAGAGGATCTGGCCCACGGCGCTGGCGGTCGTGAACAGCGAGAAGATCAGCCCGACGAACAGGCCGAGCCACAGTCCCGACAACACCCCTCCGAGCAGCACCCTCGCCCAGGACAACCGTCCGGTCACCCGCTCGAACTGACGCAACTCGGTGCCCACCATGAGGCAGTTCTGCACCGGGAAGCCAGCGTCCGAGAGGGTGTCGATGGCCTTCTGCGCCTCGGGGTACGTGTCGAACACACCGATCGACATCGGGTAGTTCAGGGTCAGCGCCCCGAAGGGCACCCGTCGGGAGTTCGGCTGCATACTCATGCCTCTATCCTCACACGACAGGCCCAGCCCACCCGTATGCCGCGGCTGCCGGGCCGCCTCCCGCGGGTGGCGGCTCAGCCCTTCAGCTTGTAGTCCTCCAACAGGCGCCGGCCGATGATCATCTTCTGGATCTCGGCGGTGCCCTCGCCGATGAGCAGCATGGGAGCCTCGCGGTAGAGCCTCTCGATCTCATATTCCTTGGAGTAGCCGTAGCCGCCGTGGATGCGGAAGGACTGTTCGACGACGTTCGCGCAGTTCTCAGCCGCCAAGTACTTGGCCATGCCCGCCTCGAGGTCGTTGCGCTTGCCGGCGTCCTTGAGCCGGGCCGCCTTGACCATCATCTGGTGGCTCGCCTCCAGACGGACCGCCATGTCGGCCAGGCGGAAGAGGATGCCCTGGTGTTCTGCGATCTTCTTGCCGAACGTCTCACGCTGCTGGGAATAGCGGATACCCAGCTCGAAAGCCCGCATCGACAGCCCACACGCACGGGCGGCGACGTTGACCCGGCCGACCTCGACGCCGTCCATCATCTGGTAAAAACCCTTGCCCGGCACCCCCCCGAGGATCTGGGCGTCGGTGGTGCGGTAGTCCTCGAAGACGAGTTCGGTCGTGTCGACGCCCTTGTAGCCCATCTTGTCGATCTTGCCCGGCACGGTGAGCCCCGGGGCGGTCTCCCCGAACCCGCTTTCCTTCTCGACGAGGAACGTCGTCATGTTCCGGTAAACCGACGGATCGGGCGCAGCGCCTGTGTCGGTCCTGACCAGCACGGCGACGAGGTTGCTCGATCCGCCGTTGGTGAGCCACATCTTCTGGCCGTTGATCGTCCAACCGTCGCCGTCGGCGTCGCGCACCGCCTTGGTCTTGATGGCCGCGACGTCCGAGCCGAGCGCCGGCTCGCTCATCGAGAAGGCGCCGCGCACTTCGCCGGTGGCCATCCGCGGAAGGTAACGCTCCTTCTGCTCCGGCGTGCCATGTTGCAGCAGCATGTAGGCGACGATGAAGTGCGTGTTGATGATGCCGCTGACCGACATCCAGCCGCGGGCGATCTCCTCGACGCACAAGGCATAGGTGAGCAGGCTCTCGCCGAGCCCGCCGTATTCCTCGGGAATCATCAGCCCGAAGATCCCCATCTCCTTCATCCCGTCGACGATCGCCTGCGGATATTCGTCGCGGTGCTCCAGTTCGGTCGCGACAGGGATGATCTGCTCGTCGACGAACTGCCTGACCAGGCTGAGCAGTTCTTGCTGGTCGTCGGTCAGGCCTTCGGTCGTTTGCAGCCGGGACATCGGGCACCTCGCGTTCGCGTGCGGTTTGGGGGCTAAGGGCGAGTATGCCGCCCGGCCACCTCGTCCGAGCGCTCGCGCGCGTGTGAGTCCCGGCATAGCGGGACGGCATCAGGGCTGGGCTGGGCCAGCGGTCCGCGCCGGGCCCGTCAGGATGGGGACGTGGTCCGCAGTCGGGCGAACTGGCCGTGGAACTCGCTGAAGGCCGCGAAGGCACGCGGACCATAGACAGTCGCCGGGCCCCCGTTCATGAGCAGGGCCACCCCGATGGCCTCGGCAGCCTCTTCGGGTGACGCCCCGGCCCGCGCCGCTCCGCGGGCGTGCGAGGCGATGCACCCGTCACACTGCTTGCTCACCGAGATCGCGAACGCGATGAGTTCCTTGGTCTTGACATCGAGCACGCCGTCGCGCAGAGCTGCCTTATGGGTCTGTGCGAACCCGTCATAGACGTCAGGGATCATCGCCCGAAGGGCCGCAGTCTCATCGCGCAGACCGTCCAGGACCTCTTTGCCGTGGCTCATGTGTTGACTCCTCACGAGCCCGGCGCGCCGACTGGAGCGACCGGACTCAATGACCGCAGGGTGGGGACGACTGACATCCCCACCCTAGCCGCGTGGCCTCGGCACGCCGAGCGTGGGTCACCAAGGCGCGCCGATGGTCACCTTCTTGGCCTTCGGCGGCCCTTCGAGGGTCGGACGCTGGGTGAAGCCGCCGCCGACGAGCCCCTTGGTCAGCGTCTTGTGCAGATCCGCGCGAGTGCCGGTGGGGTTGTCCGCGAGGGCCTTGAGGAAGAAGTAGGTGAAGGCGCCACTCGCGCGGCCGTCAAAGGTGGCGTCGGCCGAGGTCTGGTTTGAGCGACATCCGGCGAAGAGCACCGGACGCCCACCGACCGGGATGTCCTTGACGAGCTCGATCGTGGACGTCTTGGTCGCCGCTGCATCGAGCGTCCGCATTCCCTTGATGGTCGGCGGCGGCACGAACCGCGGCCGCCGCCCGGAGAGCAGGTCCTCAGCCTTGAGCCCGGTGCCGGAGTGACAGGTGTCCAGATAGGCCTCCATGACGACGCCCTTGGGCAGCGAGCTGAAGAGCACTCGCAGTTCGTCGTCGACGATGACGGTCGCCGGGTCCCATTGGTCGCCCGCCTGTGCCATGTCATAGCAGGCGAAGGCCTCGTCGGCGCCGTCCGGCTCGGGGGCGCCACCGTCGCCGTCCGTGTCGGGCACCTGGGTGCCGTGGCTGCTGAAGCTGAAGACGATGGTGTCGCCCTCCTTCGCAGTCTGGACGAGCTTGGTCAACTCGGCCATGACGGCGGCCTTGGTGGCCTGTGCATCGACGAGCACCGTGACTGCGCGGGAGCCGAAGCCACGCTTGCGCAGCATGGCCGCCATGTCGTTGGCGTCGTTGACGCAGCCGTTGAGCCAGCTTGCCATCGGCAGGTGGGCGAACTGGTTGATGCCGACGCACAATGCGCGCTTGGCCATGGGTTGACCTCTCTTCTGGTGGAGTTGGGACGAGCGGGGAGTCGAGGGTGATGGGTCGACGATTGGGGCGGGAGGCTGCGATGGTGGTCAGACGGTGACGAGCCGAGCGTCCGGGCGGGCATAGACCACGTAGGAGAGCCAGGTCGCGTCGCCGGCGTCGCGGGCCGCCGTTCGGGCGGCCGCCGCGGCATCGGCCACGGTGTCCTTCGCGAGCAGCCGCTCGTAGAAGGTCGTCGCGAACTCGGCCGCCGGGGTTTCGTGGATCGACCACAAAGCGGCTACGTATGCCGCCGCACCCGAGCCGAGGAAGGCCGAGGCGAAGCCGCCATAGCTGGTGAAGCTGCGCCCGTCGACGCCGAGCTGGCAGGCGTTGAGGAACACCAGCGGGCCGCTGCCGTCGTCGGCCCTCAGCTGCGCCGTCTGGGCCACCTCGGAGGCCCCCAGGTAACGGTGCCGCAGGGTGCCGTCGGCCTCGCGGTGCTCGGCGAGCACCAGCTTTGCTCCGCCGCTGTCCGCCGCATCGGCGACGCCGTGACCGGAGAAATGCAGCAGGTCGAAGCCACCGCCGCCGAGCAGCGTGAGCACTGCGTCGTCGTTTCCGTCGACCGCCAACGCGGCCAGGTGCGAGGCGAGGAAGTCGGCCTCCAGCCGGGGGCCGGCGCCAGCGGTGGCCGCCCCGAGATAGTCGGGGCACAGCGAGCGGACCTTGCCGGCACGGGCGCGCAGCGTCGAGGTGCGGAAGCCGTCGATCGGCCAACGCAGCAGCCCGAACTGACCGAGGAACAGTTGCTCGGCCGGCCGTTTGCCGTCGGTATCGCACAGGTGGAACAGCTCCCACGGCACGTCGGGTTCGTTGGTGCGCAGCACGAGGGGCGCGAGCTCGTCGCGGTGTTTCCAGAGCAACGCGCGCATCGGCTCGGGGAAGACCTCCTTGAAAAGGCGGATTCCGACGCTCTGCAGTTTGCGCAGGTATGCCGCGCCAGCACCGTAGTTGGCGTAGGCCAGGCGCACGTCGTCGAGGACCTTGGCGAGCTGGGCCTCGACCTTGCGGATCGGCCCGGACTCGAACGCGGCCGATACCCCCAGTCGCGGGCACTCGACGGCATACAGGAACTTTGTCTGCTCGCCGATGGTGGCGCGCTGGACGACGATGGTGAGGGCGTCGCTGAGGTCTGGCTCCAGCGTCGGGTCGGAAACGGTCGCCGAGGACGAGGCGACAGCCGGGGCGCGCAGTGCGGATATCCCGACCGCGGCCGTGGTGACGGCGGTCGCGGTGACCGAGAGCGACTTGAGCCAGGCGGCGCCGTCTTGGACGACGACGGTCACGGTGAGCGGCCCCTCGGCCTGCGGCTCGACGAGGAACTCCAACTCGGAGGTCCCGCCGCCGGGCGGGAGCTGGAAGCTGTCGGTGGCGAACTCACCAAGCGGGCCGCCGGCAACCCCCACTTTCGCGTTGGCCGCGGCTGCGACGTTGACGATCAGGGGACGGTCGGTGGGGACGGCCACCGTGCCCGTCGCGCCGACCAAGCCCACTGTCGACTCGATGTGCTTGCGGGACAATGCGACCCGTAGCCGTGTCGGGAGCTTGACGACGGGCGCGGCCGACATTTCGGCGAGCAGATGAGCCTCGGCGCTCGTCGCCGGACCGTGCGGCGCGACGGCGGGTGGCGCGACGGCCGTGTCGGGTGGCGCTGCCCCGGCGGGGGGTTCGGGCGGCACGGGCTCCAGCCCGCGGGTCACCCGGCGTGGGCGCGGGCCCCCATTTGTCGCGGCGGGCGGCTCAGCCGCCGGTGGTAGTGATGGCGGCGCCGGCGGTGGTGGTGCCGGCGGTTCGGCCATCTGGCCGTCGTCGTCCGGCGGTTCGGCCAACTCCACTGCGTCGTCCGGCGGTTCGGCCATCTGCACGTCGTCGTCCGGCGGTTCGGCCATCGCCAGGTGCTCGCGGGGCGCTCCCGCGAGGATGAGCTCACCACGACCCCAACCGGGCTGCAGGAACCAGGCGCGGACGGCATCCGAGAACTGCCACTGGTTGAAGTAGTTGCCGTGATAGACGACGTCATTGCTGCCGAAGTCGAGTGTGTCGGCAACGAACCGTCCGCCGGCTTGGTCGATGGCACTCATCGACTCGACGTCGACGACCAAGTCATTGGCGCCCTTGAAGACCTGATCGACGAGGCCTTCGGCGACCCGCACCGCGAGTTCCTTGGGGAACTCCGGCGGGTTGTGGCTGTCATCGAAGAGAGTGACGTGGAAGTCCGAGCACAGCACGTACCACGCCGTGCCGGCGGCGGGTTGCCCCGGCTGAGCGGTGTTGAGGTCGGTGACGAACGGGCCACCGGGCGTCATCGCGGCCAGCCCTGGTACGCCACCCTCGGTGAACATGTACGAGGTCAGGTACTTCACCAGCGCGCCGAGGCCCCTGATGACCCCGCCGATGACCGCGGCGACCGGTGCCGCTCCGGGCAAGGCTGCGAGCACTCCGGCGCCGACGGTCGTGAGGTTGGTCGTCACGTCGATGAAGTCATGCCACCGGTCGGGGTTGGCGAGGTTGGTGCCCCCGTTGGTTGCGGCCGCGAAGATCACCTTGTCGACCGTTCCCGACCACCCTGAGGTCGGCAGCGCATATTCGATGAAGGACCGTGTGGTCAGCCCGCCGCGGCTGTGACAGATGACGTCGAAGGTCACGTTGTCGCCGCCACCGCGCACCCGCTGCAGCAGGTCGGTCGCATTTGTGAGCGGGTCGACCGAGAGCGTCGGGTGGTCGAAGCCGATGACGGCGTCGTAGGCCGCGATGAGGTCACCAAGCAACGCCCGACCGTCGTCGGTGCAGCCGAGGACCCCGAAGGCGTGCGTCGTCGAGGAGAAGGTGCCATGGATGAACAGCAGCACCCGGGCCGGGCGATCGGTCGGTAGGGCGATCGCATCGAGGGTGGCGACCGGAGTCCAGGCCGACGGATCCGGCGCGGTCAGGTGGATCAGGCCGGGCTCCACGTCCCGTTCGAGGAAGGAGATCGCCTGGCCGACGAGCCACGGTGCGGCGAACTTCATGACGACGACTCGGACCACTCCGCTGAGCAGGTCGCCGAAGATCCCGCGGGTGCGCGGACCGGTCGTCAGTTCGCGGGTGCGCTGCCCGGGTGGAACCGGCGAGCGGGTGATCTCGATGTGGAAGAGGGCGGTTCGCTTCTCGCCGGGCAGCGATCGCGTCTTCGTCTTCTGCTGGCTGGACGTCGGCAGATGCCACGAATAGCAGCCATCCTTCTCGACGAGCACCACCGCGTCTTCGTCACCCGCGATGTCGAGCTCGAGGTCGACCTGTCCGACAGGCACGGGACCAGGACCCTCGGGCTCCAGCCCACGCGATCTGGCGGGATCCAGCCGGAACTCCTCGACCGTTTCGAAACCGTTGTCCTGCAACGATTTCAAAAGGGTCGCGTGGACCGCGTTGCCGCCGATCGCGCGGTCGGCGGTGCCGGGCGGTATCGGCTTGGGGATGTGTGTGCCGGGATAGCTCACTCGTAACGTGCCGCGGGCCAGGCTCGTCGAGGGCACCTTCGCTCCTTGCGCTTCGAGGGAGATCGAGCGATCCAACTGTCTCGCAGTCAAGGAGAACGTGCACGCGATTCAGATACTCAACATGCGATCGACTTTCTCTTTTCGGCGTGACGAAGCCGCCCCGGTCATGCGGCGGTCGCCGTGAAAACCCGTTGACCCGCCTGCCGTATGCCGCCAAGCTAGGTTCCAGCGCTACCGGTGGATCCGGGGGCCCGACCCCGAGCTCGGCTGCGCGGCATACGAACTGAAGTGGTTGGTCCCTGGGGGCGGGTGCTCTCCCGGCCGCCCCGAGAGGAAGGAGGAGCACGATGTCGCTGAGTGTCCTTGTTGCTGACCGCAACCCCATTCCCTTCAGCTCGGAGACGACACATGCCCCAATTCCCCGCCGAGGACGAGCGATTCGCGCTCGACTCGCACCCTGACGCACCGCCTGAGGGTGAGCGCTGGTCCACCTGGGACGGCGCCGCCCACGGCCCTGGACCACGACCCGATTGGGTCATCACTGCGCTCGGCGCCGTCGACGCCGACCTTGGTGTGCTCAAGACCGGCAAGGAAGCCGACGTCCACATCGTGCGCCGTTGGCTCCCCGGCGACCCATCGCGGGATGTGTTCATGGCCGCCAAGCGGTTCCGCTCCAGCAAGCACCGGCTCTTTCACCGCGACGCCGGCTATCTCGAAGGCCGACGGGTGCGCCGGTCCCGAGAGACCCGGGCGATGGCTCGGCGCACTGAATACGGCAAAGAGGTCATCGCTGGGCAGTGGGCGTTCGCCGAGTTCAACACCCTCGGCACGCTCTGGGGCGCCGGGCTGCCGGTGCCGTATCCCGTGCAGTTCGACGGCACCGAGATCCTTATGGAGTTCATCGGCTCCGACGGCGTCGCCGCCCCACGGCTCGCCCAATGTCGGCCCTCCCCCGAGGTACTTCCGGAGCTGTTCGTCCAACTCCGGACTGTGATGGAGCAACTCGCCGAGCTGGGGTGGGCGCATGGCGACCTGTCGGCCTACAACGTGCTGTTGGACGGCGAGCGCCTCGTGGTCATCGATTGGCCGCAGATCGTCGACGTCATCGGCAACCCGCACGGGATGGAGTTCCTCGAACGCGATGCCCGCACCATCGCCGCCTGGTTCACCCGACGCGGGCATGCCGTGGACGCCGACGAGCTCTTCGCCGACCTAGTCGCGGCTGCCACCTCACGCTGGTAGCCGGTCGGCCTAGGGAGCTGAGCTCACAGCGGGCGAACCGGCGGGTTGGGGTCGTCCATCGGCGAGTCCGGGTGCCCGGGTCCAGGTCCGGTGCCGGGTGATCCCCCCGCGCCGTCGGCAGCGTCGGCCGCATCGGTCGGGTGGGCCGGATCCGCGGCTTTGGCCGGGTTGGTGCCGCCGGCGGCGCCAGCGCTCGCCTGCTCTTCGCGACGCTGGCGGTCGGCCTCCCATTGCTCCAGCAAGCGCTCCTTCTCCGGGTCGGAGCGGTGCAGCTTGGCGATGAAATCGGGGTCGTCCTCGGGGGCGATGATCCGGGGGGGACGATTGCGGCCGACACCGTTGCCGCGGGTGGAGCGACGGGCCCGGGTCCGCTGCGTCGGTCGACCGGCCATGAGCCAGGCAATGGGCCCGACGATGGGGACGAGCACGATGATCACGAGCCACCACAGCTTGGGCAGCCTACGGATCGAGCCATCGTCGGACTGAATCGCGTCGACGAGACAATAGATGAGCAGCGCGATCTCGATGACGTAGGGCAGAACGCGGAGCATGACGACACAACCCCTTGAGGACGACGGGATCCCCCAGCCTAACCCGACGGCGCGGTTTGTTCCGGATCGGCATGGTTGTTCGGATCGGCACGGTTGTTCCGGATTGGCACACTCATTTCCGTGGCAACGGAGAACAACCGTGGCAGGCGCTGGGGCAGGCCCCTGGAGTCAGCCAACTCGGCCCGAGACGACTAGCTGAGGGCCTCGATGAGTTCACGGGTCGCCAGGACCCTCTCAGCCACGGTCACATGCAGGTGCTCGACGAGCTTGCCCTTGTACGTCGCAACTCCCCGGCCCTCGGCAGCAACGACCTCGAAGGCCTCGATAAGGCCACGGGCGTCCTCGACCTCGGCGTCACTCGGCGAGAAGGCCTCGTTGCACGGGCCAACCTGGTCAGGGTGGATGAGGGTCTTGCCGTCGAAACCCATCGCCCGCCCCTGAGCAACCTCGGCCGCGAAGCCCTCCGGGTCCTTCACGTCGTTGTAGACGCCGTCGACGATCGCCAGCCCGGCGGCCTTTGCCGACAGCACGGCGAGTGCGAGCGCCGGATAGATGGGTGCCCGGCCCGGCAGGTGTTTGGCGTCCAGCTCCTTGACCAGGTCGTTCGTGCCCATGACGAGCACTGCCAGCCGGTCGGATGCCGCGGCGATGCGACCCACGTCGAGGATCGCCCGTGGCGTCTCGATCATCGCCCAGAGCTTGGTGTGTTTGGGCGTCTTGTAACGCTCCATCTCACGCACCAGGTCATGGACTTCCTTGGCCGAGTTGACCTTCGGCACGACGATGCCCGCCGGACCGGCCTTGCAGGCAGCCATCATGTCGGGGTAGTGCCAGTCCGTGCCCAGTCCGTTGACCCGGATCGTCAGCTCCTTGCGGCCGTATTCCCCCGACGCCACCGCCGCGCAGGCGGCCTCGCGAGCGGCCTCCTTCGCGTCGGGAGCGACCGCGTCCTCAAGGTCGAGAATGAGCGCGTCACACTCGATCCCCTTGGCCTTCTCAAGGGCACGCTCGTTGGACGAGGGCATGTAGAGCACCGAGCGGCGCGGCCGATAACGGGGAGCGTTGGACTTCTTTGCGGGGGACATCAGGTTCCTTCGGTCGAGGTTCGTCGCAGGGGCTGATCGGGGTGTGGCCTCAGACGAGAGGGTATGCCGCTCAGACAACTTCCGGGGCGGGCGCGGCATACAGGGCCGCCAGGTCGGGGTCGGTCTGCGCCAAACGGTCCGCGAGCTCGAGCATGACCAAGCACTGCTTGAGGCTGGCGTCGTCTTCCATCTTGCCGTCGAGCATCACCGCGCCGGTGCCGTCGCCCATCGCGGCGACGACTCGCCGGGCGTGTGCGACGTCGGCCGCCGACGGGCTGAAGACCTTCTTGCCGATGGCGATCTGGGCGGGGTGCAGCGACCAGGCTCCGACACAGCCGAGCAGGAAGGCGTTGCGGAACTGGTCCTCGCAGGCGACGACGTCTTTGATGTCGCCGAACGGCCCGTAGTAGGGGAAGATCCCGGCCATCGCGCAGGCGTCGACCATCCGGGCGATCGTGTAGTGCCACAGGTCCTGCTGATAGATCGTCCGTTCCGCGGTGATGTCGGAGTTGCCCGCGGCGTCCTTGGGCGGGTCCTGTCGCACCAGATAGCCGGGGTGGCCGCCGCCCACCCGAGTGGTCTTCATGCGGCGGTCGGCGGCCAAGTCGGCCGGGCCGAGCGAGAGACCCTGCATACGTGGTGAGGCAAAACAGATCTCCTCGACGTTGGCCATCCCGCGTGCGGTTTCGAGGATCGCGTGGACGAGGATCGGGCGGCTCAGCCCGGCGCGCGCCTCGAGTTGCGCGAGCAGTCGGTCGACGTAGTGGATGTCCTCAGGTCCTTGGACCTTCGGGACCATGATGACGTCGAGCTTGTCTCCGATCTCGGTGACGAGGGTGGTGAGGTCATCGAGCACCCACGGGCTGTCGAGGGCGTTGACTCGGGTCCACAGCTGGGTGAGATCGCCGAAGTCGGTCTTCCTGCCGATCTCGACCAGGCCGGCCCGGGCGGCCTCCTTGTTGTCGGCCTTGACCGCGTCCTCGAGGTTACCCAGCAAGACGTCGACAGTGCCGACCATGTCGGGGATCTTGGCTGCCATCTTGGGGTTGCTCGGGTCGAAGAAGTGGATGACCCGCGAGGGGCGAGCCGGCACCGAACGCATCGGCATCGGGGCACCCATGGCAAGCGGGGAATAGAAGTCCTTGGGGTGGCGCATGACACTCCTTCACGAGGCGGCGACCGGCCGCACACCCGGTCCGCAGGCGGGTGGATGCCCCACGGCTGCGGCGAACGAGCCCGAGTGGGGCTCACCGCGACGCTAGCAGCGGGGTGCGCCTGACCGGTATGACGCGGGCCACTGGCCGGGCACCGAGCACGCCATAAGCTGACCTCGTGAGCCTGCCGACGCGCGTCTTCGTGGCTCGACTCGCCGGGCTACCGGTCTTCGACCCCCTGGGCGACCAGGTCGGCCGGGTCCAGGACATCGTCGTGTCGATGTCGACCGGCGCACCCGGGACGAGGTCGACACCGCGGGTCATCGGACTCGTCGTCGAGGTCCCGGGCCGCAAGCGGATCTTCGTGCCGACGACCCGGGTGACCTCTCTGGATGGCAGCCAGGTGATCACCACGGGCGTGGTCAACCTGCGCCGGTTCGAGGCCCGGGCCGGTGAGGTGCTCGCGCTCTCGGGGTTGCGCGAGCGCCGCGTGTCCGTGCGACTGGCCGACGACGAGGGCCGAACCCGTGTCGAGGCAACCGTCGAGGATCTCGCCGTCGACATCCGGCCCAAGGCCTGGACGGTCGCGAAGGTCTTCGTCCGGCGCGTCGATCGGGGCGCCCGCCGTGGTTTGCGGCTCACCCGTCGCCGCGGGGAGACGCTCGTCGTCGATGTCACCGATGTCGCTGGGCTGGACACCGACCCCCGCCAGCACGACACAGCGGCGCTGCTCGCGGCATACCAGGGTCGTGCCGTCGCGGACCTGGCCGAAGCCATCCAGGAGCTCTCCCCGGAGCGTCGGGCCGAAGTTGCCGCGGCCCTCGACGACGACCGGCTCGCCGATGTGCTCGAACAGCTCCCCGAGGACGATCAGGTCGAGATCCTCGTCGAGCTCGACGCCGAGCGCGCCGCCGACGTGCTCGAAGCGATGGAGCCCGACGACGCGGCCGACCTGTTGGCCGAACTGCCGCCCGAACAACAGGAGCGGCTGCTGGCCCGGATGGAGCCCGACGAGGCCGAGCCACTGCGCCGGCTGATGGCCTACGACGAGCACAGCGCGGGTGGCCTGATGACAAGCGAGCCGGTCATCCTCCCGCCGGAGGCGACGATCGCCGAGGCGCTGGCGGTCGTGCGGCGCGAAGAGGTACCGATCACACTGGCGACAACGGTCTTCGTCTGCCGACCCCCCCTGGAAACACCGACCGGGCGTTATCTCGGGCTCGTCCACATCCAGAAGTTGCTGCGCGAGCCTCCGCAAGCCCCCATTGGTTCCGTCATCGACAAGGTCACCCCGCTGCACCCGGGGAGCACACTCGACCGGGTGCATCGGCTCTTTGCGGCGTACGACCTGGTGGCCGCCCCCGTCGTCGACGGGCACGGGGGACTGGTCGGGGCGGTAACCGTCGACGACGTCCTGGACCACATCCTTCCCGAGGACTGGCGGGAGGTTCCCCATGAGTGAGCCCCGCAGCGCGGTGCGGCTGGCGAGCACACGGGGGCGTCAGTGGGGGCGCCACCCGGGGCTGCGGCCTGGGCGCCGGCAGGCGTCGATTCGGCTCGATCAGCCAAGGGAGTTCCGCCGTCGCGAATTCCTTCCGGGGCCCGTGTGGTCGCAGGAGAGCTTCGGCGTCTGGAGCGAGCGCTTCGCCCGTTTCATGGGGACGCCGCAGTTCCTCATCGGGCTCACGGTGTTCGTCATCGTGTGGATCGCGTGGAACACCTGGGCACCCGAGGCGTGGCAATTCGACCCGCGCGAGCTCAACTACACCCTGCTCACGCTGCTGCTGTCGATGCAGGCCTCGTATGCCGCGCCGCTCATCCTGCTCGCACAGAACCGCCAGACCGACCGGGATCGAGTGTTCCTGGAACAGGACCGGGCCCGCGACGAGCGCAACCTTGCCAACACCGAGTATCTGACCCGCGAGGTGGCGGCGCTTCGGCTGGCGTTGCGCGAGGTCGCCACGCGCGACTTCGTGCGGTCCGAGCTGCGCGATCTGCTCGAGGAGCTCGACGAGCGCGAGACGCCCCAGCCCGACCGCGACGATTCGCCTTCGCCCCACCCGGACGCACCCGGCATCCGGTCGTGAGCGGTCGGAGGCACCCCGATGGGCGACTTACGATGGGGCCTATGCCTGCAGACGCCCCAGCCACCCTTCCGACTCAGGACGCACTGCTCGCCGCGCTCGCGACGGTCAACGACCCCGAGATCCGCAAACCCCTCACCGAGCTCGGCATGGTCAAGTCGATCGCGGTCGATGACACAGGCCACGCGAGGCTCGAGCTCTATCTCACCGTCGCGGGCTGCCCACTGAAGGACACCCTGCGCAGCGAGTCGACCGCCGCGCTGCTGCGCGTGCCGGGCGTCGCCTCCGTCGAGGTCAAGCTCGACGTCATGAGCGACGAGCAGCGGGCGGCCCTGCGGACCAAGCTGCGTGGCGGCAGCGCTGAGCGCGAGATCCCCTTCGCCAAGAGCGGCTCCCTGACCCGGGTGTATGCCGTCGCGTCGGGCAAGGGCGGCGTCGGCAAGTCATCCGTCACCGTCAACCTCGCAGCCGCCATGGCCGCCGAAGGACTGAAGGTCGGCCTCGTCGACGCCGACGTACACGGGTTCTCGATCCCCCGGATGCTGGGCGTGCAGGGCCGCCCCACTCAGGTCGACGACATGATCCTGCCGCCGATCTCCCATGACGTGAAGGTCATCTCGATCGGCATGTTCGTCCCCGGCAACCAGCCAGTCATCTGGCGCGGGCCGATGCTGCACCGGGCGTTGCAGCAGTTCCTGGCCGATGTCTATTGGGGCGACCTCGACGTCCTGCTCCTTGACCTGCCCCCGGGCACCGGCGACATCGCGATCTCGATCGGCCAGATGCTGCCGACCGCCGAGATCCTCGTCGTCACCACCCCGCAGTTGGCGGCGGCCGAGGTGGCCGAGCGGGCCGGGTCGATCGCCCTGCAGACCCACCAGCGGGTCGTCGGCGTCGTGGAGAACATGTCGTGGCTCGAGCTGCCCGACGGCTCCCGCCAGGAGCTCTTCGGCTCCGGCGGCGGCAAGTATGTCGCTGAGTCGCTCACACGCTCGATCGGGGCGCATGTGCCGCTGCTCGGTCAGGTGCCCCTCGATGTTCGGCTGCGCGAGGGCGGTGACGAAGGCGTGCCGGTCGTTTTGCGCGATCCCGACTCTCCCGCCGCCGTCGCACTCCGGGCCGTCGCCCGCGGTTTGGCCCAACGCTCGCGGGGTCTGTCGGGACGAAGCCTCGGGCTCAGCCCGTCGAAGAAGTAGCCCACCGTCGAAGAAGTAGCCCACCGTCGAAGAAGTAGCCCACCCGTCGAAGGAGTGGGCCGCCCGGCGGCGGCGAGCGCTCAGGTGGCGTCAGCGTCCCATGGCGTCGCGCGACTCGGGTCGAACGCGGTGACCTGCGGCTGGCCGGGCTGTTCCTGACCGGGCTGTCTGCGGGCGGCTTCTGCGTCGGCTCTCGGATCGGTGGTCGGCTCGAGCAACGCTTCGCGGACGATTTTGCGCGGGTCGTATTGACGTGGGTCGTACTGCCGCCAGTCGACGTCCTGGAAGTCCGGCCCGAGTTGCTCCTTGAGCTGGCCGCGAGCGCCATCGGCGAGGGTGCGCAGGTGCCGGACACCCCGGCCGAGCTTCGCGGCATAGTCGGGCAACCGTTCGGGTCCCAGGACGACGACGGCCACCAAGGCTAAGAGCATGACCTCCCAGCCGTTGATGTCGAACACGGGGGTCGTCCTCCCTTCTGCCGCGTGCCGGCCCCGGAGGACTGTTGTCAGTCGGAGGCTTGCAGGGTGAGCGTGATGACGGTTGTCGACCCGTCGCGCTCGACGGTCAGACGCACTGTATCGCCCACGTCCCGTGCTCTGATGGCGACAACCAGCTGATCGGGACCGGTGACCCGCTTGCCCTCGAAACTCACGACAACGTCGCCGTCGCGCAATCCGGCGGTCTGCGCGGCGCTGCCGTCGGTCACCCCTCCGGGAGACGTGATCCGAGCACCGTCCCCGTCGAAGCTCCGGTCGAGGCGCACACCGATGACTGGGTGTTGAGCCTTGCCTGTCTTGATGAGTTGCTGAGCCGTCTTGGCTGCTTGGTCGCTGGGAATGGCGAATCCCACCCCGATGCTGCCACTGACACCGGAGGTCGAACCGGGGTCGCGGGCGATCGCCGAGTTCACCCCGACGACTCGCCCGGACATGTCCAGCAGCGGCCCTCCGGAGTTGCCGGGGTTGATCGCGGCATCGGTCTGGATCGCGTTGATGAAACTGGTCTCGTCGCCACCGCCGGCGGCGACCGGGCGGCCCAGCGCGGAGACGATGCCACTGGTGACCGTGGCTTCCAGGCCGAGTGGAGCTCCGACCGCGATGACTCCGTCGCCGACGACGACGTCTGTGGAGCGGCCCCACGTGAGGGGGGGCAGGTCGGTGCGCTCCACCTTGAGCACGGCCAGGTCGTAGGAGGCGTCGCGCCCGACGATGGTCGCCGGCAGACTCGTGCCGTCGACAAGTTCTACGGTGATCTCGCCCGTGCCTGTCGCGCCGGAAACGACGTGGTTGTTCGTGACGATGTGACCGGCCGAGTCGATGACGAATCCCGAGCCGTTACCTGAGGTTCCCCCGGTGCTGATCTTCACGGTGACGACCGACGGCAAGGCGGTCGCTGCGATCTTGGCGATGCTCCCGTCGGGGCGGGCGGTCGCTCCCGGCAGCGGTGCGGGCACGGGAGATCCACCCTGGGTGACGGACGTCAGGCGATCGGCCAGCAATGAACCCAACCCCCCGCCGACCAAGCCGGCGAGCAGACCGATGACCGCAACGGCGGCGAGCAGACCCAGGGTGTGCCCGCGTGCGGCCGGGCGCTGCGGATGTGCGGGCGAGCCGGGCAAGGTCGGCGCGTGCGGACCTGGCGCCGCCGGCCCGGGCGACCAACCTGTCGCAGTGGGCATCGGCGCAGCGGTCGGCCCGGAAAGGGGCTGAGGGGCCTGCTGGGGGGGCGGCGGGGCGGCATACCCGCCGGGGACAAGGGCCTCGGGTGCCTGCCAGCCCGGCGGTGGCGGTGGGAAGACACCAGCGCCAGTGCGGGGCAATGGCACCGTGGGCTCATGTCGCACCGGCTGCGTCGGTGGATGGGAGGGCGGCTCGCCCACCGGGCTGTCCGGGTGATCGTCGTGAGTGGTCATCGGGCGGTCGGCTCCGTGCTCGAGGTGCTGCGGCTGGCCAGCTGGGCGGGGCGGCCGACGAGGCCGATCGTGACAGCCGAATAGGACAGCATGCCCGATTGACTCGAGGCAAGCCTGCTCGGGACGCTCACCTGTACGGCCGGGGAAACCGCCGCGGACGTCGCTGGGACGACGCCGACACCCCAGGCCGCGGCGGCGGAAGCACCGGCCGCGAGCCCAGCAAGCAACGCCGCCCGGCGAGCCGAGCGGTGCAAGGCCGGAGCCGTGGGGGCCACGGTCGGCAGGCGCAACCCTCGGACTGCGCTGGGGGCGAGCGGCACCGTTGGAACTACCCCGGTGTCCTGAACCCTTTGAGCGCCGTGAGACCCAGGAGCGCCTTGAGACCCAGGAGCGCCGAGGCCGTTTGAGTCGAGCGGCGGCCGGGTACGTGGGACGAAGGACGAGCCGTGCTCAGTGGGATCAGAGGCAGCGGACGCGAGCCGCATCAAGGACGCGTGCAAACTGTCGGACACCCCGGGGGACGGCGCGCTGCGCAGGAAGGACAGCAGAGCGCGCTCCTGGTCGACTGCGTGGCGGCAGTGGGCACACACCACGACATGCCGATCCATGACTGCGAGCAACGTGCTCGGGAGCCGGCGATCGACGTACGCGCTGACCTGTTCGCCGAGGTGCCGGGACATCACACTCCCTGGCGTGCGACCGGGCGCAGCCGAGTCGGCAACGGGATGCCGTGCCGTCCACTCGTCCCGGCGGTCGTCGCCGGTGCCGGCAGGGTAACAGCGGCTGCCGTGGGCTCGGCGGACGTGCGCACCGAGGCCGGAGCACGGTGGGCAAGCGCCTCCCGCAGTTGGGACCGACCGCGGTGGATGCGGGAGCGGACGGTGCCCAGTTTGATCCCCAGGGTCGCCGCGATCTCCTCGTAGGACAGGCCCTCGATGTCGCAGAGGACCACTGCCGCCCGGAACTCCGGGGACAGGGCATCGAGCGCTCGTTGGATGTCGTCGTCGAAGTGGGTGTCGGTGAACACCTGCTCGGGCCCGGGCTCGCGCGTGGCCATCCGGGCGGCGGCGTCGTCGGGCAGGGCGTCGAAGCGGATGCGCTGCTTGCGGCGCATCTTGTCGAGGAAGACGTTGGTGGTGATCCGGTGCAGCCAGCCCTCGAACGTCCCCGGGGTGTAGGAATGCAGAGACCGGAACACCCGCACGAACACGTCGTGGGTGAGGTCTTCGGCATCGTAGGGGTTTCCGGTCAGGCGGAAGGCGAGCCGATAGACCCGGGCGGAGTGTTGGGTGACGATCTCGTCCCACGACGGAGCGGCCCACGGCACCACGCCATCGGCGCTGTCGAGGTCGACGCCGGTCGCGTCGGCCCCGGCGGAGGGGTGGCTGAGAGTGTCGGTCACGTGCGCGAGCCTTTCATGAGCCTGCCTGAACTGACGTTCGTGCCGACTCCAGGGTTCCCATCGATCCCATGAGCCGGACACGAAACAACTGTGCCCGTCCTGTGAATGGCGAAACCATCAGGGAGCCCCCTGGTATTCCACGGATTGCACCCTGGCTCGGATTAGGGTTTGGTCATGAGCGCCAACCGTGCCGCCAGCTGGACCTATGCCGATCAGTTCGTCGTCGAAGACCCGGTCGTCGAGGCGGCGCGCCGCCGCGGCGAGGAGTTGGGCGCCGTGCCCGTCGGGTTGGGGGCCGGGTCGGTGCTGCGGATGCTCGCCGCCACCGGAGCGGCTCGCGCCGTCGTCGAGGTCGGCACCGGCGCGGGTGTCTCGGGGTTGTGGCTGCTCGCCGGTATGCCGCCAGACGGCGTCCTCACGACGATCGACGTCGAGGCCGAGCACCAGCGTGCGGCCAGAGAGGCGTTCGCCGACGCCGGGATCGCCCATCAGCGCACCCGGGTCATCCTCGGCCGGGCTCTTGACGTGCTCGCCCGGATGACCGACGCGGCATACGATCTGGCATTCATCGACGGGGACAAGGACGAATACCCGGCCTATGTGCACGAGGCGCGCCGCCTGCTGCGCCCTGGCGGGGTCCTCGCCATCGACAACATGCTGTGGCACGGCCAGGTCGCCGATCCGGCCGCTCGCGACGAACGCACCCGGATCCTGCGTGACCTCGGCAAGGCCCTGCGTGACAGCGAGGAGTTCACGACCGTGATGCTTCCCGTCGGCGACGGGCTGCTGGTCGCCGTCAAGCGCTGAGCCAGTGCTGAACCAACGCCGGCAGCGCTGAGCGCCGGCAGCACGAATTTCCCCGCCCCTGGCTGGAACCGGGGGTGAACGAGCCGCTGATGCCGCAGTAGGTGCTGTTGGGACAGCACCGGACGCGTCATCAGCCGCACTTTCACACCCGCCGTGGACATCTCGACGACGTCCAGCCGAGAAACCCCACCCTGGCTGCGTTGCCGGGGAACGGGTCAATGAATCGCCGGGAACGGGTCAACCGCCGATGGCCCGGCACTCGCACGCCCCCAGCGTCGTCGACACCCGGGGTCATCATGGGCCGGCACCGACATGGTCCCAGGCACGACTGAGGCGTTCCCCGGACTGGCCGGGTAACGCCTCAGGTTCGTTGGTATGGGCCGCGGCTACCTACGCGGTCTCGGTCAGGACACGCCGTCGCACCCCTGGATGGCATCGCGCAACGCGGCTGCCTCTACGGGGGTCATCTCGACGACGAGGCGACCGCCACCTTCAAGGGGCATCCTCAGGACGATCCCTCGTCCTTCCTTCGTGACCTCGAGCGGGCCATCTCCGGTCCTCGGCTTCATCGCAGCCATGGTTCCCCTTCCTCGGAAACTGTTCGCATTCAGGTCCTGTCGGCAGGGTCACGACCGGATCCTGCATCCGGAGACCATTATCACGCGTGAACCGTGCTGTGACGAAATCGTCGTGCGGCACGATATGGGCCATGACCGACGATGTTCAGCCCAGCGCCCCCTCAGTCCTGCTCACGGTCGAGGGCGGCATCGCGACCGTCACCCTCAACCGACCCGATGCGATGAACTCCCTGGATCACGCGACCAAGGAGCTGCTTGTCCCGACTATCCGTGAGGTTGCCGAGAACCCCGAGATCCGTGTCGTGGTGCTCACCGGCACCGGGCGGGCGTTCTGCGTCGGCCAGGACCTCAAGGAGCACATTGCCGGTTTGCAGGCCGGCGATGAGGGCCTGGGCGTCACCGTGCAGGAGCACTACAACCCTGTCGCCCTGCTGCTGGCGACGATGGACAAGCCGGTCATCGCCGCTCTCAACGGGGTGGCGGCGGGTGCCGGAGCGTCCATGGCCCTGAGCGCAGACTTCCGGATCATGGTCGAGGGCGGCGGAATGAACCTCGCCTTCGCGGGCATCGCCCTCTCGTGCGACACCGGCTCCTCATTCTGGCTTCCGCGGCTCGTGGGGGTCGCCAAGGCTAAGGAACTGCTGCTGCTGCCGCGCACCATCTCAGCCCAGGAATGCTTGTCGCTCGGCCTGGTCACGTCGGTGGTCTCCGCGGACGAATTCCCCGGCGCGGTCGCCTCGCTCGCAGGTACCCTCGCCGCCGGCCCCACCCGGGCCTACGGTGCGATGCGCCGAGCGGTCGCCTTCAGCGCCGCGCACGACCTTTCCGAGGCACTGGACTTCGAGCGCGACCGGATGAATGAAACCGGCAGCACCGACGACCACCGCGCCGCGGTCGACGCATTCCTCGCCAAAGCAAAACCGGTATATAGCGGCCGGTAACGTCACGAACCCGTTGGCGACTATGGCGCCCAATCGGTCGGCGGAGTGAAGTGCCAGAGCACGGAGATCCACTTCCATTGCAGCCAGAGGAACACGACCGTGAGAACGCCCGCACGCACTCCGGTCGGTATCCCCCGCCCGCGCCCGCGCTCGGACGCGACCCCCAGCGCGACCGCGAGCAGGGGGAACATCGGCAGCAGATAGCGTGCCGTGCTCGTGCCCGGTGTCTGCGCCGCCATCACGTACGCCGCGTAGGCCAGGGTCCACACGCGCAGCTGTGGCCCCAGTCGCCGAGCCCAAGGCCCGCCTAAGGCGATGACGAGCAGAACGACGGTCACGACGACGACGACGGGGCCGATCGGCCCGAAGTAGGCGCGCGGGATGTCCACCCACGGCCCGAAGAGCTGGACGCCACCGCTCCACGACCACGCCCGCATGGTCTGGAAGTAGGCGTCCGGCACCCCCGTGCCCAGCCACGCGATGCTCGGCCAGAGCAGTCCCGCAACCCCACACCCGACGAGGGAGGCCAGGGCCTTCGCGCCTTCGCCGCGCTCGACCGGCTCGCTTCCCCGTCGGCGCCACCGCAGCCAGAGGGCGACGAGCGTGACGACGCCCAGCGGCAGCGCGATCGGCCGGCTCAGCCCGATGAGAACGGCAAGTCCGGTGGCGATGAGCCACCGCTCCCGCGTCAGAGCCAACAAGAAGCCGCAGAGCAAGAGGATCGCCAGCGACTCGGTGTAGGCCACCTGGAGCACCGGCGAGGACGGGAACACGGCATAGAGCCCCACGACGAGCAACGCCCCGACGTTGCCGAGGCGGGGCTGCACCAGCCGGGCCATGACGACCGCGGCTGCGAAACCCAGCAGCAGAGCGAGCGTCGACGCGGCCGCAGCGAACGACAGCCCGGTCAACTGCGCGACCGCCCGGGCGAGATACGGAAAGAGCGGATAGAAGGCCCAGGTGTTCTGAGTGGCGTCGCCCGAGGCGTCCCGCGGGAGGACCGACGGGTATCCCTCGGTGGCGACCCGCTCATACCATTCGCCGTCCCAGAGCCGGGTGAAGCCGAGGTAGCCAACCCGGACCCCGCCGGTCATCGCGGCCGGCTGCTGAGTCGGCGCGACAACCGCCAACATGACCGCGGTGATCACTCGGGTCACGGCATACAGCACGACGACCTGCAGCACGAAGTGGCCGCCGAAGACCCGGCCGAGAACCGCCTCGGCGCGTGCCCGACCGACCGGCACCGGTGCACTCACCGGGCGCCCCCACGGCCAGCTCTGGCACAACCGCTCAGGTGGTCGTCGACGAGCCCGCATGCCTGCATCGCGGCATACAAGGTCGTCGGGCCGACGAAGACAAACCCGCGCGATGTGAGCGCCTTGGCCAGCGCGACCGATTCCGGCGACGTCGCGCGCAGGTCGCCCAGCTGGCTCGGTCGCCTGTGTGCGGTGGGCGCGAAGGACCAGAGGAATGCGTCGAGCCCCCCGTCGCGCCGCAGGTCCAGCACCGCAGCGGCATTGTGGATCGCGGCGTCGATCTTGCGGGCGTTTCGCACGATCGATGCGTCGCCCGTCAGCCGCTCGCGGTCGGCCGGGCCGAAGGCCGCGACCAGCTCGGGGTCGAAGCCTGCGAACGCCCGCCGGAAGTCCTGCCGCTTGCGCAGAATGGTCAGCCATGACAGGCCCGACTGGAAGGCCTCGAGGGTGAGCCGCTCGAAGAGCTCGCGCTCGCCGTGGACCGGCACCCCCCACTCGGTGTCGTGGTAGGCGAGGTAGTCACCGGAGCTGCCGGCCCACGCACACCGCCGTATGCCGTCAGGCCCGGTGACGAGCGAAGCGTCGGTCACGCGCGGCTGACCATGTCGGACACGGCATCGGCGAACAGCCGCCGGACCGCCCGGTCCGACAGGGGTGCCACGAGGCGACCGAGGGCGTGTGGGTGCAGGATGATCTCCTCGCTCCAGGTAAGCCTGGTGTTGCCCGGGTCGAGGGCCTGCAGGTGCACCTCGGCCCAGCCGCCGAGCCACCGTCCGGTCTTGACGATGGCATAGTCGGCGCTCTTGGAGCCGGCGACCGGCGGATGCCACCGGGTGATGACCATAGCGTCGGCGAACGCCAGCCGACCCCAGCCGGTGACGGCGACGAAGCGCCAGCCGACCCCCGGGGTGCCCGGGTCGGTCTCGAGTCGGGTGACCGGGAGCCGGTGCCCGGCGACGTCACTGACGACCGCCCACACGGCCGACAACGGGCGCGGGACGACACGTTCAAGGGTGATGACGGCCACGGGTCACTCCTGCGGGCGGTGGTAGGGCGATTGCGTCAACGGCGGTGACCCGTCGTCTTCGGCTGCCGCCGCGGGGGGCACGAACGACTGCGCGAGAGCCCGGGCCTCGGACAACTGGGCATGCAGCGAGCGCAACTCGTCGGTGAGTCGGCCGAGGACCTCGTCGACCTGATCCATCCGATAGCCGCGCAACGCAGTGTCCAGCCGCACATCGTCCACGTCCTCAGGCTCCAGCTGCCCCAGCGGGAGCGGCACATAGGCCAGGGAGGTCGTCGCAGGGCCGAGGCCGCCGTCGATCCGGCCGAGGACGGCGGCCACGGTCAGCCCGACGAGCACGACAGCTACCGCCAGCGCCACCCAGGTCACGACCGATCCCTTCCATCGTGCTGGAGGATGTAGCGGACCGCCTCGTCGACATCGTCGGTCACCAGGATCCGCTCGACGTCGCCGATACCCATCGTTCCGTGCCGCACCGCGGTGTCGCGCATCCAGTCGAGCAGGCCCGCCCAATAGGCGGTGCCCAGCAGAACGATCGGGAACGTGGTGATCTTGCCCGTCTGCGCCAGCGTGAGCGCCTCAAACAGTTCGTCGAGGGTCCCGAGGCCACCGGGCAGCACGACGAAGCCCTCGGCGTACTTGACGAACATCGTCTTGCGGGCAAAGAAGTAGCGGAAGTTGACCCCGAGGTCGACGTATTCGTTGAGACCGGTCTCGAAGGGAAGCTCGATGCCTAGCCCGACCGACGTCCCACCGGCCTCCAGGGCGCCTCGGTTGGCGGCCTCCATGAGCCCCGGCCCGCCACCGGTGATGACCGCGTAGCCCGCCTCGACCAGGGCCCTACCCACCCGCCGACCCAACTCATAGGCTGGGTCGCCCTCTCCCAGCCGCGCCGAGCCGAAGACGCTGACAGCCGGGCCGAGCTCGGCCAGGGCGCCGAAGCCTTCGACGAACTCCGACTGGATCCGCATGACCCGCCAGGGGTCAGCGTGCAACCAGTCGGTCGCGCCACGAGAGTCGAGCAGCCGCTGGTCGGTCGTCGTCGCGGGCACCCGCTGGCCCCGTAATGTGACGGGGCCCTTCTGATAGGCCCGCCGACGATCCTTACCGTTCATAAGAGGCAACGCTACGCGACCCGGGACGACGGCCCGCCTGGCCCGCTCGGGCGCGGGGTCCGGCGTTTCTGCGACCCCCTGGCTCGGTCCGGTGAGCGAGTCGCCCCGCTCGGAGCTCAGAGGGGGGTGCCGAGCCAGCGCAGCATAGCGGCCTCGGCGGCGGCATACTGCTCGATCGGAGCCCGCTCGTCGTCCATGTGGGCCAGCAGCGGGTCGCCCGGCCCGAAGTTGACCGCAGGGACGCCGAGCGCGGCGAAGCGGGCGACGTCGGTCCACCCTTCCTTGGCCTGCACCGGCACTCCGAGCGCGTCGATGAACGCCCTGGCGGCAGGTCGGTCGAGCCCGGGGCGGGCCCCGCCGGCGTTATCGGTCACATCGACGACGAGGCCCTCGAACACCTCTCGTACGTGCGCGACCGCCTCCTGCTCCGACCGATCGGGGGCGTAACGATAGTTGACGGTCACCGCGCAGGCGTCCGGAATGATATTCGCCGCAGTGCCGCCCTCGATCAGCACAGCCTGTAGCGCCTCGCGATAGGTCAGCCCGTCGACGTCCACGACTCGTGGCTCATAGGCGATGAGTCGCCCGAGAACCTCCCCCGCGTCGTGGATCGCGTTGTGGCCCATCCACGGTCGCGCCGAATGCGACGCCACCCCCGCGGTGCGCACTTCGACCCGCAGGGTGCCTTTGCAGCCGCCCTCGACGGTGCCGTTGGTGGGCTCCATGAGCACGGCGAAATCGGCCTGCAGCAGCTCAGGCCGGTTCTCGGCGATCCGTTTGAGGCCGTTGCGCTCCCCCTCGACCTCCTCGCAGTCGTAGAAGCACAGGGTGAGATCGCGGTTGGGGCTGGACAACAACAGGGCCAGGCGGAGCATCACAGCGACACCGCCTTTCATGTCGACGGTGCCGCGCCCGACGAGGTCCTCCCCCACTCGCCGGGTCGGCAGATTGGGCGTATGCCGCGTGAGCGGCACCGTGTCCAGGTGCCCGGCGATGATGACCCGCTCCGCGCGGCCCAGGTTCGTGCGGGCGATGACCGTGTGCCCGTCGCGGATCACCTCGAGGTGCCCGAGGCCGCGCAGCGCCACGTCGACGGCGTCGGCGAGGTCTTGTTCCTGGCCGCTGACCGACTCGATGTCGCACACCGCGGCGGTGAGCGACGCAACGTCCAGGGCGAGGTCAAGCACGGGAGCGGTGGGCGGCATACCCCTGAGCGTATGCCCCTCGCTTAGGGTTGCACTCATGACGAAGCGCACGGCATGGGGCGAAGGGCTGGCGACGATTGCCGGCGATCAGGTGCTCGACACGTGGTTTCCCGCCCCGGTTCTGGGCCCTCGCCCCGGCCAGTCCCCGGCCCCGGCGGCGCTGGCTGCCCTCGTCGGTGCCGACGACACCCGCGGCACCCGCACCGAGATCGTCGGGCTCGAGATCGACCTGGACGTGCCCCCGACCACCACCCCGGACGCCTACCTGCGCCTGCATCTGCTCAGCCACCGGCTGGCCGAGCCGAACACGATCAACCTCGACGGCATCTTCGCCGCCCTGCCCAACGTCGTGTGGACCAATCACGGACCGTGCCCGGCGGAGGGTTTCGAGGCGACCCGGGCTCGGCTCCGGGCTCGTGGGACGGTGACCGTCTTCGGCGTCGACAAGTTCCCTCGGATGCTCGATTACGTCGTCCCGTCAGGGGTCCGCATCGCCGACGCCGACCGGGTGCGCCTCGGCGCCCACCTCGCCAGCGGCACGACCGTCATGCACGAGGGGTTCGTCAACTTCAACGCCGGCACCCTCGGCGCGTCGATGGTGGAGGGCCGGATCAGCCAGGGCGTCGTTGTCGGAGACGGATCCGACATCGGCGGCGGCGCCTCGACGATGGGCACCCTCTCCGGCGGCGGCACCGAGCGGGTGCGGATAGGACGACGCTGCCTGCTCGGCGCCGAGTCAGGCCTGGGCATCGCCCTCGGTGACGACTGCGTCGTCGAGGCCGGGCTGTATGTCACCGCCGGCACCAAACTCACCCTGCCCGACGGTCAGGTCGTCAAGGCCCGCGACCTTTCGGGGCAGAGCAGCCTGCTTTTCCTGCGTGACTCGGTGACCGGTGCGGTCGTCGTCAAAGCCCGCGACGGACACGGCATCGTCCTCAACGACGCGCTGCACGCCAACGACTGACTCCCTATGCCGCGCACCCCCCATGGGCTCATCCTCGCCGAAGAACACCCCCCGACCCCACGCCGTCGCTTCGTGCTGCGCGGGCTGGCCGTGGTGTTCGTCGGCGCAGTCGTCCTGGCCGGCGTCGTCGGAGCCCGCACCCTGCTCGAGCAGCTCAACCCCCCCGCGTGCTGGACGACCGGCGCAGCTCGGGTCGAGGTGACCCCGGAGCAGGCGGGCAACGCGGCGACGATCTCGGCGGTCGCCGTGCAACGCGGACTGCCGACCCGGGCGGCGACGATCGCCGTCGCGACGGCCATTCAGGAGTCCAAGCTGCGCAACCTGCGCTACGGCGACCGTGACTCCCTCGGCCTCTTCCAGCAGCGGCCCAGCCAGGGGTGGGGCACCACCGAGCAGATACTGAACCCCGTCTATTCCGCCAACGCCTTCTACGACAGGCTCGTCAAGGTGCAGGACTATCTCACTCGGCCGCTTACCGAGGTGGCGCAGGACGTGCAACGCAGCGGCGCCCCAGCGGCATACGCGCAGCATGAGGACGAGGCGGCGCCGCTGGCAGCCGCACTGGCCGGAGCGGCCCCACGCACGCTCGTATGCCGCCTCGCCGCGGCCCCCAGCGCCGACGCGGCCGCGGTCACCCGCGCCCTGAGCGCCGACTGGGGCCTGGACGGCGCCACTGCAGGCTCCACGGTGACCCTCGAAGCCGACGGCCAGCTGGGGTGGGCCGTCGCCGCCTGGGCCGTCGCGCGAGCGGAGGCGCTGGGCGTCATCGAGGTGCGGGTGGCCGACGCGTCATGGAGTCGGGCGCACCCCGAAACCTGGTCCGTCGGGCAGCCCGGCCGGCCCGGGGCGTCCCAGGTGATGCTCCTCCTGCAACCCGCTGGCCGGTAGCCGGGGCGCCGGCGAGCGGTCCTCGATGCAGGAGCCTCAGCGGTAGTCGATAGACAGGTAGTTGCGGGCCCGCGCCCCGACGTAGATCTGGCGCGGTCGCCCGATCTTGGTCTCCGGGTCGGTCATCAGCTCGCGCCACTGGGCGATCCACCCCGGCAGGCGACCGAGGGCGAAAAGGACGGTGAACATCTTCGTCGGGAAGCCCATCGCCTTGTAGATCAGGCCCGTATAGAAGTCGACGTTGGGATAGAGCCGGCGCTCGACGAAGTAGTCGTCAGCCAGCGCGATGGCCTCAAGCCGCTGGGCAAGCTCCAGCAACGGGTCGTCGACCCCGAGTTTGGCCAACACGTCATCGGCCGCGGCCTTGATGAGCGAGGCCCGCGGGTCGTAGTTCTTGTAGACCCGGTGGCCGAAGCCCATCAGCCGGACCCCGCCCTCCTTGTTCTTGACGCGCGTCATGAACGCCTCGGGCGTTTCACCCGATGTCTGCAGCCCCCCAAGCATCTCCAGGACGGCCTGGTTCGCGCCGCCGTGGAGCGGGCCGAAGAGCGCGTTGATGCCCGCCGAGACCGACGCGAACAGGTTGGCCTGCGAGGACCCGACCAGCCGCACCGTCGAGGTCGAGCAGTTCTGCTCGTGGTCGGCATGCAACAGTAGCAGCAGGTCCAGTGCGTTGGCGTGCACCGGGTCGACCTCGTAGGCCTCGGCGGGAGTGCCGAAGGTCATCCGCAGGAAGTTCTCAGGCAGGCTGAGGGTGTTGTCGGGATACAGGAACGGCTGGCCGATGCTCTTCTTGTACGCGTATGCCGCGATCGTCGGAAGTTTGGCCAGCAGCCGGATCGTGGAGATCTCGACCTGCTCCGGGTCGAAGGGGTCCAGCGAGTCCTGATAGAACGTCGACAGCGCGCTCACGGCCGAGGACAGCACGGGCATGGGGTGGGCGTCCCGCGGAAAGCCACTGAAGAAGTTCCGCAGGTCCTCGTGGAGCATCGTGTGGTGGCGGATGCGGCTATCGAAATCGGCCAACTGCGAGGGGGTCGGCAACTCCCCATAGATGAGCAGGAAGGCCGTCTCGACATAGGTCGAGCGCTCGGCGAGCTGCTCGATGGGATAGCCGCGATAGCGCAGAATGCCTACGTCGCCGTCGATGAAGGTGATCGCGCTCTTGCAGGCGGCCGTGTTGACGAAGCCCGCATCGTAGGTCACGTGCCCGGTGTCCCTGAGCAGGGATCCGACGTTGACGCCGTCCTCGCCTTCGGAGGCGGCGACGACGCCGAGCCGAGCCTGTCGGTCGGCGACCTGCAGCCGGGCCATCGGGGTCGCCAGGGTCTCAGTCATCTATCGATCCCTTCCTCAGGCCGGACTGCATGCCGTCGCGGTGTCCCGGACGTTACCCGAGGCCGCCAACGCCCCGGGAGGTGAGATCGGCGACAGACGACCGACGGCAGCGGCGATGCGCTCGTCGGTCGCAGTCAGCGCCATGCGTACATGCCGCCGCCCAGCCTCCCCGTAGAAGGATCCGGGGGCTACGAGGATGCCTCGTTCGGCAAACCAACGCACCGTCTGCCGGCAGTCTTCGTCGCGGGTCACCCACAGGTAGAGCCCGGCATCGGAGTGCTCGATGCACAGCCCGGCGGCGGTGAGCGCGTCGACGAGCTGCTCGCGGCGCACGCCGTAGCGCAGCTTCTGGTCCGCCACGTGCTCGTCGTCGGCCAGCGCCGCCACCATGGCGGCCTGAACCGGTCCTGGCATCATCATCCCGGCGTGTCGACGCACTTCGGCGATAGCAGAGACGAGCTGTGGGTCGCCCCCGACGAAGGCGGCCCGATAGCCGGCGAGGTTGGACTGCTTGGACAGCGAATAGACCGCCAGCAGACCCTCATGTGACCCGCCGCAGACGTCGGGATCCAAGATCGAGGGAGTCGTCCCCCCCGGCCTGGAGCCGGTGCGAGTGGGATCCGGCGGACGCCAGTCGAGCTCGGCATAACACTCGTCGGAGGCGACGACGATCCCGTGCTGGCGGGCCCAGGCCACGACTTTGGCGAGGTGTTCTACCGGCAGGACCGCCCCGGTCGGGTTGCCAGGGCTGTTGATCCACAGCAGCTTCGGCGTCCTCGACGGGGTGAGTGGACCGAAGGCGGTGAGGCCATCGACGACCACCGGGGTGGCTCGGGCGAGTCTGGCGCCGATGTCGTAGGTCGGGTAGGCCACCGCGGGGATGCCGACAAGATCACCTGGACCGAGGCCCAGCAGGGTCGGCAACCAGGCGACCAACTCCTTGCTGCCGATCGTGGGCAGCACGGCTGCGGGCGTGAGACCCACGACGCGGCGGCGCCGCTCGAACCACGCGACGATGGCCTCGCGCACTGCCAGGGCGCCCACGGTCAGCGGATAGCCGGGCGAGTCCGCAGCAGCGCTCAGAGCCGCCTGGACGACCGTGGGAGTCGGGTCGATCGGCGTGCCGACCGACAGGTCGACGAGCCCGTCGGGGTGTGCGGCGGCGAGAGCCTTGACTGGGACGAGCGAGTCCCAGGGGAAGTCGGGCAGGCTCGGCGGCTGGATACGCAGGGTGCCCCCGCTCAGTGACCGGGCTGGTCTGTGGCCTGGGGCGGCAGGGCGGCCACGAGCGCGTGGTCCTTGGCGATGAGCCCGAGTTTGGCGGCTCCGCCGGGGCTGCCCAAGTCGTCGAAGAACTCGACGTTGGCCTTGTAGTAGTCCGCCCATTCCGAGGGGACGTCGTCCTCGTAGTAGATCGCCTCGACCGGGCAGACGGGCTCGCACGCCCCGCAGTCGACGCACTCGTCGGGGTGGATGTAGAGCATCCGCTCACCCTCGTAGATGCAGTCGACCGGACACTCCTCGATGCAGGCCTTGTCCTTGAGGTCGACGCACGGCTGCGCAATGACGTAGGTCATGGTGAGCGGTCCTCCTAGGGCCCTGTGGTGACGAGCCCTAGTATGCCGAGTCCAAGCCCCGCGCAGGAACCCGGGGGCCCGCCGACCGAAGGAAGTGAGATGAACGTCGACCCGCTCGCGCTGGAGCACGTCATGGCGGACGGGTGGCGTGCCGTCGAGGAGGATCGGCTCGGCGGGTGGATGTTGCGGGCATCGAGCGGCTTCACCGCCCGGGGCAACTCGGTTCTCACCGCCGGCAGCCCGGGGATGCCACTGCCCGACGCCGTCGCCGTGGTGCAGGACTGGTATGCCGCCCGTGAGCTGCCCGCGCGCTTCGCGCTGGTCACCGACGCCGCCGGGGCCCCGACCGACCCGCTGCTGTGGGAGAGGCTGACGACCCTCGGGTATGCCGCCGACCAGCCGACCCTCGCGATGACGGCGTCGGCCTCCGAGCTGCCGGCGCTGACGGAGGCAAGTCCGCCGGTGAGGGCCGACACCCGCCTGACCCAGCCATGGTTGGAGGCCTTCGCCGCCTACCGGAGCATCGTGCCCGGGGTCGCCGAGCAGATCCTCACCGGGTCGATGTCGCAGCTCTTCCTCGAGGTGCCCGCCGGACCCGATGAGTCCGATCAGCCCGCAGAGCCCCTGGGCGCGATCGTCCGGGTCGCGCTGTATCCGGGGTGGGCGGGACTGCACGCCATGTGGGTTGCTCCACAGCGTCGGCGGCAGGGGCTGGCGACGGGGCTGGTTGCGGCGGTAGGGCAGTTGTGCCGGGAGCACCACATACCCGATGTCTATCTGCTCGTCCAGCGGGCTAACTCAGCGGCGCGGGAGGCATTCGGGGGCATGGGTTTTCGCGATCATCACGGTCAGTTGTACCTCCAGCGGCCCACACCCGAGCTTGCCGGCCTCTCTTCAGCCAAGCCAATCAGCCGATAGCCGATAGCGGCTAGCGGATAGCCGCACTGTCGGCCATCAGCGGGCGGCGCAGACGATCTTGTTCTCCGAGTCGTACTTCGTCGTATAGCTCTCGGTCTTCAGCACCGCCCCGCCTTGGCGGATGACGCGCTTCACGGTGATGTCGAAGCCTGCGACAAGGGAGTTCTGCGGAACGCAGCCGGGCTGGGTGTCGGTGATCACCTTGCCCGGCCGCGGATTGGTGCGCGGACCCGCAACGGCCTCGACGTCATAGAGCTTGGTGCTCCACAGCCGACCGTGGACCTGCCCGCCGGAGACCCACATCTGCACGAGGATGCCGTAGGGGGTCGTGTTGGTCCACTTGTTGTCGATCGTGGGCCAGTTGACGGTTGCCTCGCGCCCGGCCGGGTAGCGAGAGATGTAGAACGAGTGCGCCTGGTGTTGGGTGAGTTCGACCCCGGCGAACCACGCGAGGTTGTAGACGACCGTGGAGATCTGCGACACCCCTCCGCCGGTGGCCTGGACGAGCCGTCCGTTGAGGATCATGCCGGCCTCGCGATAACCCTTCGCGGCGGTGCGTTCCCCGAGGACCCCGTTGAGGCTGAAGACCTCGCCGGGCTTGATGAGAGTGCCGTTGATCGTGTTGGCGGCCGTCGTGAGGTTGACCGTTCGGTCGGCGTTGGCCGGAAACGCCGAGTCGAACGTCGCGACGATCTGCTTGACCCCGAGCGCTTGAGCGGCCTCTGTCGTAAAGGTCGCCTTGGTCAACACGCTCGGCAGGGTGATCTTGCGAGTGGGCGAGACCATCGCCCCGATCAGCAGATCGGCCGCCTGAGCGGTGTCGACGCCGACCCCGTCCACCGAGGGCTGAACCACGGGGTTGCCGCCCTCCAGGATGATCCGGGCATCCTTGGCCGGGGTGATCATCCCTGAGGTTGCCGCGACAACCGCCCCCGTGAGCGCCTCCTTGTCGAAGACAGGAGCGATGGCGCCGGCGCTGTCGGCGGCCATCGTGATGGCGCCGGAGAACTGATCGGGGGTGAGCGTCGCCGAACGCTCGCCGACGACGATGGTGATCGGGCCGGACATCGCGGGGGTGGCGAACGTGCGCACGGCCTCATCGAGGCGGGCCTGACTGACCGTGGGCTGGGTCGTTGTCACATCGGCGGTGACCGAAGGCACTCGGGGCCAGCCCTGGGACACCTTGCGGACGGCATCGCTCACCGACAGGGCCACGCCCGGTCGTGCCGGCGTCGTGACGACCTTCCCGGCGGCCAGGGAGATACCGCCCTCGGCGACGGGTGTTTCGACCGCACGCGCCTTCTCGGTGAGCGCGGCGGTCAGTCGGGGCTCGTCGACGACGACCCGCACCGGCCGCTCCACGCGTCCGCTCAGATGCCCCCAGATCTTCGTGGGGTCGAGGGTGAAACCGACCAGCCCGTCGAGGGTGCCAGGGATGTCGATGGACAGGCCGGCGGAGCTGGGTTCGAGGGCGATCGAGGTGCCGGTGTCTGCCAGGTCGACGCGGATCGGGGCTTTGGCCGTGTCCGCCAGCTCCCGGGTCAGTCGTTCGACGGCCTCCTCGGGGCCTAGGCCCCCGATGCTCACCCCTTCGACAACCACCTGCGACGGCACCTGACGACCGGTCCACCAGGCGAGCCCGAGATAGACCCCGCACAACACGACGACCGCCAGCAATGACCGCAAGGCGATGCGACCCCATTCGGGCACGCTCAGGCTCCTCTCGTGTTGATTCCCCGCCAGTCCGGACACGCTAACCTACGGCAGTCTCCGGCCGGGAATCATCCTTCCTTCGCCGCTCGGGGGGGTCAGTCGACACTGCCGTATCCCCCTCGGTAGAAGGTCAGCGCGGCACCCGGTTCCTCGGCGACTCGCAATCCGATCACCTCACCGATGACGACGCTGTGATCACCGCCAGGGTGCACGGACACGGTGCGGACGTCGAGCCATGCGAGCGCCGCATCGATGAGGGCAACGCCCGTCGACGCGCTGCGATGGTGCGCCACCGGGTCGAGCTGGCCGACCAGCGGCCGACCCCGGGTCGCGAACCAGCTGGCGGTCCCCCGCGCCGACTCGTCCAGGACGCTCACCCCCCACACTCCCGCGGCGAGGATCGCCTCGTGGAAGCGGGTGTCGTGCTCGACGCACACCAAGACGAGCGGCGGATCGAGCGACACCGACGTCAGCGAGTTGGCGGTCATGGCATGATCGACGCCCGCGACCCGGCAGGTCACCACGGTCACGCCCGTCACGAAGCGGCCCAACGCGGTCCGGAAGGATGAGTCGGTCACCGGCTGGGCCCCAGCTGGAGCCTCGTTCACCGCGCATCCACGAGCAGTCCGGTGCCCCAGTTCGCGCCGTCGCGCGGCAGGCGTGCCCCACTGGCCGGGTCGAGCCGCACGAAGGCTTCCCGGCCGGCGAGCCGACCCGCGATGTCGTTGGACAGCGCGAAGTAGCCCTCGAACACCCGCGCCTGGGTTCGATGGGCACCCAGGGCGTGGGCCTGTCGTTCGGCGGCGCAGTGGTCCTGCACGACATGGCTGACAACGGCATCGTCGACGACGGACACCGCATACGGCTCGAGCCCGCCCGGCACGTGCAGGCCGAGGTCCTCGGGCACGTGGTCCGCGAGCCACGCCCGGTCCGCCGGCACCCACGAGGCCGGGGTCACCACTTCGAAGAACCGCCTCGGCCGGTCCTGCACCTCCAGCGTGGAGAGTGCCGCCTGGACAACCCGCCGGGTCTGGATGTGATCGGGGTGCCCGTAGCCTCCGCCGGCATCGTAGGTCACCACGACGTCAGGTTGCCGCCCACGCAGGTATGCCGCGAGCAGCGTCGACGCCTGGTCGAGGTCGGCCCCCGCGAAAGCGCGTGGGTGGTGAGCGGACGGCATACCGGCCATCCCACTGTCCCGCCACAGCGGCCGGCCGTGGCCGTCGTCACCGAGCAACGTCAGCCGCGCTCCCAGCCGCGCGACCGCACCGACCAGCTCGCCGCGGCGGAACGGGCCCAAGGCGCCGTCGCGATCGGCTGCCAGAGCAGCCAACTCAGGTGGGATGACCTCGCCCTCCTCGCCGAGCGTGCAGGTAAGCACTTCGACGTCGTGTCCGCGCGAGACGTAGTGCGCGATGGCCACACCGGTGGCTAATGTCTCGTCGTCTGGGTGGGCGTGGACGAAGATCAGCCGAGCCATCAGAGGATGGTTCGTTCCTCGGGGAAATGGCAGGCCACGCGGTGGCCGGGGGTGACCTCCAGGGGCAAGGGGACCTCGTCGGCACATCGTTGCTCTGCCCTGGGGCAGCGGGTGCGGAAGACGCAACCGCTCGGCGGGTTCTGCGGGCTCGGCAGGTCGCCCTTGAGCAGGATGCGCGGACGCCGCTCGCCTTTCTCGGGGTCGGGGATCGGCACAGCCGACAGCAAGGCGTGGGTATAGGGGTGAAGCGGCCGCTCGTAGAGCTCGTCGCGCTCTGCCTCTTCCATCACCTTGCCGAGATACATGACGACGACTCGGTCAGAGATGTGCCGGACGACCGACAGGTCGTGGGCGATGAAGACATACGACAGGCCCTGGTCGTTCTGGATGTCCTCCAGCAGATTGATCACTTGGGCCTGGATCGACACGTCGAGCGCCGACACGGGTTCGTCGCAGACCACGAGTTTGGGCTTGAGTGCCACTGCGCGCGCAACCCCGATGCGCTGGCGTTGCCCGCCGGAGAACTCATGCGGATAGCGGTTGTAGTGCTCGGGGTTGAGACCCACCCGCTCCATCAGCTGTTGGACGGCCTTGCGCCGGCCGCCCTCGGGCGTGATGCCCTGGATCTCGAAGGGGGCCGCGATGATTGACCCGATTGTCTGACGCGGATTGAGTGAGCCGAAGGGGTCCTGAAAGACCATCTGCATCTCGCGGCGAAGGATGCGCAGCTCGCTGCCGCCGATCCCGGTGATGTCGCGCCCCTCGAACTCGATGGTGCCCGCCGTGGGTTCGAGCAAACGCAGCATGGTGCGCCCGACGGTTGACTTGCCGCACCCTGACTCACCGACCAGCCCGATGGTCTCCCCGGCGTGCAGCTCGAAGGAGACGCCGTCGACCGCACGGATGGGCTTGTCGGGCCGCTTGACCAGGGTTTGGCGGAACTGGGGGAAGTACTTGGTGAGATTGGTGAGTCGCAGCAGCGGAGTTCGGGAGTCGCGGATCGTGTCGGTCGTCATGTCGCCCTTCTCACAGCCGCGGTTTGACGTCGGTGGCGTACAACTGCGCCCGACGGGCATCGTCGATGTGGCAACGGGCCAGGTGCTCCGGCCCGGCCGGCGCCAGATCGGGCACCACCGACCTGCACCGGGCCCCTTCCACCTCGCCGGTGTATCCGCAGCGGGGATGGAAGGCGCAGCCGGGCGGAACGTTGATGAGTGAGGGTGGATTGCCGGGAACGGGATTCAGCCGCGCGAGCCTGGCCCGATCAAGCCTGGGCATGGACGTGAGCAGACCCCAGGTGTAGGGGTGTTCCGGCTCGTAGAAGACGTCGTGGACGGGTCCGTGCTCGACGGCCTTGCCGGCATACATCACGAGGATCTCGTTGGCCATCTCGGCTACCACCCCGAGATCGTGCGTGATCATGATGATGGCCGACCCGAACTCCTCCTGAAGCTTGCGCATGAGGTCGAGGATCTGTGCCTGCACGGTGACATCGAGCGCTGTCGTCGGCTCGTCAGCGATCAGCAGGCTGGGGTCATTGGCCAAGGCCATCGCAATCATCGCCCGTTGGCGCATCCCGCCGGAGAACTCGTGCGGGTATTGGTCGACCCGACGAGCGGGGTGCGGGATGCCGACGTGACCGAGAAGGTCGACAGCGCGGGCCTTGGCGGCTGACTTGGAGGTGTCACGGTGATGCACCCGGATCGCCTCGACGATCTGACTGCCGATCGTGTAATACGGATGCAGGGCAGAAAGCGGATCCTGGAAGATCATCGCGATCTTGTTGCCGCGCAGCTGGCGCAGCCGCTCATCGCTGACGGTCATCAGGTCTTCACCGTCGAGCCAGATCTCACCGGATGCCTCGGCCCGCGTGTGGCGGTGCAGCCCGAGAATCCCCTGGCTGGTCACCGACTTGCCGGAGCCCGACTCGCCGACGATGCCGATCGTCTGGCCGCGTTCCAGTCGGAAAGTGAGCCCGTCAACCGCCTTCACCAGGCCGTCGTCGGTGCGGAAATGAACCTTGAGGTCACGAACATCGAGAAAGGGCCGTTCAGACACGTCAGCTCATCCTCACGCGCGGGTCGATGACGCCATAGAGCACGTCGACGACGAGATTGGCGATGACAATGAAGAACGACGCGACCACGACGATGGCGACGATCACCGGCAGATCCGTGTTCTGGATCGCCTGGATCGACGTCCACCCCAGGCCACGGAACGAAAAGACCTGTTCGCTGATGATCGCGCCACCGAGCAGACCACCAAGGTCGAGACCCGCGGCCGTGACGATCGGGGTGAGCGCAGCCCGCAGGCCGTGCCGCCGAACGACGGTCGACTCCTTCAAGCCCTTCGCCCGGGCCGTGCGGATGTAGTCCTCGGACATGGTCTCCAGCATGTAGGCGCGGGTCAGGCGCACATAGGAGGCCGCGAAGATCAATGCCAAGGTGAGCGATGGCAAGAAGATGCTCTGCAACCACGGCAGAACGCCCTCGGTGGGGGGCACGAAGTTGGGGATCGGCCACAACTGCCAGGTCACGGCCACGAAGATCAGCAGCACCTGACCGATGAAGAAGCTCGGTAGCGAATAGCCGATGAGCGATACCCCGACGAGGCTGCGGTCGATCCAGGTCCCGCGTTTGAGAGCGGCGATGATGCCGAGCAGGATGCCGGAGGTGATCCACAGCACGAAGGCGCCGAGCGCGATGGACGCGGTGACCGGCAGACCCTCCTTGACGATCTCGGTGACCGACTTGGCCTGCCGCTGGGAATAGCCCAGGCAGGGAGCCTCACACGTGAAGACGGTCTGAGGTGCGGTGATCTTCTGTTGGGGGTCGTCGGGGAAGTCGCGGTCGACGAACAGCCCCTTGATGAAGTTGGCGTATTGAACGGGAATCGGCTTGTCGAAGCCGAGGAGCTTGCGGTTTCCCTCGATCACAGCCGGGGTGCAGTTCTTGGCGCAGGTCAGGCTCGCCGGATCGATGGGTGAGGCGAAGAAGACCAGGAACGTCGTCATGCTGATGATGAGGAGCATGACGACAACAGAGACGAGTCGTCTGACGATATAGAAGAACATAGGTCAGGGCACCGTTGCGGTGCGCTCACATCCTCTCGGTCCTGGCCGGGCTATGCCGGGCGGGGAACTCCGCCCGGCATAGCGGCATCCGGTGTGCGTCGCAGCCTTGCTATACGGCTACTTCACGGCGATGACGGCCAGGTCGGCATAGCCACCGAAGAGGCTGTTGACCTGGAAGTTCTTCACCGACGAGCCGTGGACGAAGGTGAACTTCTGGTTGACCAAGGGGATGACCCCGCCATCCTTGGAGATCATCTCGTCGATGTCGGCCCAGGCCCTCTCGCGGGCTGCCACATCCGGGATCAGGTATGCCGCGTCCATCGCCTTGTTGACGGCGTCGTTCGCGTAGTAGCCGTAGTCCTGGTTGGTGCTGGTCTCCGTGAGGTTGACCCGGCTGTCGAACAGCGGCGGCATGTTGGTCGAACCCGACGGCCAGTCGGCACCCCAGCTGGCGTAGAAGGCATCCTTGGTCTTCATGGCCGGGCTGGAGATGGTGCGGTAGTAGCGGTCAGTGATGCCTTCGAGGGTGACGTTGAAGCCACCCTTGTCCCAGGTCTCCTTGAGCGCGGCGAACGCCTTGTCGCGGGTTGCGGTCTTGCGGTAGACGACCGTGATGTTGAGAGGCGTCGTGACACCCGCATCGGCGAGCACCTTCTTGGCGCCCTCGGGGTCACCAGCAGTGGGCGCGCCGAAGGGGTTGAAGTCCTTGTAGCAGTCCAGGACCTTGTTGCACAGGGCGTAGGTCGGGATCATGACCTGGGGGCCGCCATTGGCCGTGATGTAGGCGTCCCGGTTGGTGGCCATGGCAAACGCCTGACGGACCTTGGGGTTGCTCATCGCGGGCGTCGTCACGTTGGGCTGCACGTAGTCGACGTAGGGGGCGGGGACGTTCATCGTGCGCTTGTCGGCGCCGGCCGTGCTGGCGATCGTCGGCAGCACCGACGGAGGGGCCGTGCCGAAGGTGATCGCGGCCTTGTCGTCGCCGCCGTCGGCGAGCAGTCGCTGATAGACGGTCTCGGGCTGGATGCCTTCGACGTCGACGATCTTGTCCGGATATGCCTTGCGCACCGGGTCTGACGCGGCATCCCAGTTGGGGTTGCGAACCCAGGTGCCACCCTTGGCCGGGTCGAAGGCGCCCTCGAGCATGTAGGGGCCGTTGGAGAAGGGCGCGAACAGGCTCTTGTCGGCCTGGTCCTTGTCCTTACGCGCAGGCGCGAAGATGCCCAGCGAGGCGGTCGCCTGGTTGAAGTCGGCCCACGGCGTCTTGAACTTGAGGGTCAGGGTCGAGCCCGAACACGTCACGGCCTTGTCGTAGTGCTCCTGCCCGGTGCCGGCGTAGGGGCCTTTGTAGGCCGAGCTGCCGTCGGCATCTGTGGGAATGTCGAGGAACTGCAACGTGTAGGTCGGCCCGTTGGAGATCTTGTCGGTCGCGAAGGTGCGCGAGCCGCCGTACTTGACGTCCTCACAGGTCACCGCCTGACCGTCCTGCCACTTGGCGTTGTTCACGATCGTGAACTTCCACGTCTTTCCGCCGTCGGACATCGTGCCGAGGTCCGTCGCCAGGTCGGCGATGAGTTTGGGCTCCGCGTCCGTGGAGTAGGTCGTGAGGAATCGGGAATACATCCGGTTGGCGGTCTGCAGGTCAGCGCCCACGTAGGACTGCTGGACGTCCAAGCCGTTGTGCGGGCCGAGGTTGAGAATGAACAACGTCCCACCCTTGGCGGCCATGGCGGCCGTCGAGGCCGACCCCGTGCTGGTGGACGTCCCGCTGCTGCATGCGGCAGCCGCGAGCGCAACCACCGCACCGAGGGCGACTCCCGTCGCGCCCTTCTTCGTGCGCATCATGCAATCTCCTTGGTTGTACGTGCCGTCGCACTACGTGCGACGGTCGGGCGCCCCGCAACGGGTGTTGCAGGGCCTTCAACACCGTCCTCGGATCCGAGGACGACGACATCGAAAGCGGCGGGCCTGGCGTGCCGCGTGGAACTCTGAACCACCAGCCGGTCGTCCCGGCGGGCCGCCACTACCGGCCCGACTTCGGGTCGAGGGCGTCGCGAAGGCCGTCGCCCAGCAGGTTGAACGACAACACCAGAACGAAGACGGTCAGCCCCGGGAAGAAGAAGTAGGCCGGGTCGGGGCGGGCATAGGACACAGCGTCGTTGAGGATCGCGCCGAGCGAGGCCGTCGGCGGGTTGAGACCGACCCCGAGGAAGCCCAGAGCGGCCTCCGCCGAGATGTTCGCCGGCAGCACGAGGGTCGTGTAGACGAGCAGAGGGGCCCACAGGTGCGGCAGGAGTTCTTTGAAGTACAGGCGACCGCGTTTCGCTCCCAGGGATCGGGCGGCCTCGACGAACTCGCGCTCGCGCAACGAGAGCACCTGGCCGCGAACGATCCGGGCAAAGAAGGGGAACCCGAAGAAGCCCAGGACGATCACCATGAACGCGATCTTCGGCGGAGGCGCACTCGAGGGTTGTTGCATGATCGAGGCGATGCGGTCGACAAGGACGGCCTGCAACGACAGCAGCATGAGCGTGCTCGGGAACGACAGGACCAGATCCATGAATCGGCTGAGCAGCCAGTCCACGCGACCGCCTGCGAATCCCGAGACGATGCCGATCACGGTGCCGACGATGACGGAGAAGATGGTCGCGAGCAGGGCCACCGTCAGCGACGTTGTCATTCCGGTGATGATCCGTGCGAGCAGGTCGCGGCCCGTGCCTGGCTCGACGCCCAACCAGTGTTGGGGGGACACCCCGCCGAGCGCCCCCTCCGGCATCGAGCCGAGCCCTTGCACGAGCTCGGGGTGGGTCAGGTCAGGGCTGATGATCCCCAGAGCGGCCAGCAGAGGAGACGTCGCCGCAAGGAGGATGAAGAAGATCGAGGTGACGAGGGCGACCATGGTGACTCGGTCACGGCGCAGCCGACGACGCACGATCTGCCACGGCGAACGCCCTTGGATCGCCACCGCCCCATCAACGGCCTGGACGTCCAAGGCCACCGCGATGTCGGTACTCGTCGACTCGGGTTGGCCGGGCGCGATGGTCATGCGCTCAACGTCCCTTCGGTCCATGGCCCGTGTCGGCCGGTGTTCTTGCAGATCGAAGACACCCTAAACCCGAGTGGGCCAGCTGTGCGGAACTGTGAACCGGAGATTCTCCGGATCGTGACCAGTCTGCGATCGTGCCTTCAGCGCACCGAGATCGCGGCCAGGTCGACCCAACCCCCCAGGAAGGGGTTTTCGGCGTATGCCGCGACGCCGGAGCCACGCAGCAAGACCCGACGCCGCTCGGCGAGGGCTACGTGACCGCCGAGGCTGGCGATCTGGGCGTCGATCGCGTTCCAAGCAGCGGCCCTGGCCCCGGGATCGGCCAGGACGAGGGCAGCGTCGATGGCCGCATTGACCGCCTCGTCGTTGAAGGAGCCGAGGTCCTGGCCGGTCCCTTGATCGGTGAGGTTCATCCGCCCGTCGAAGAGCGCGGGGATCACCGCCGAGCCCGATGGATAGTCGGCGAACCAGGCCGTCCGGAAGACGTCGTAACGCTCGGAGGCCTGCGGGGCCGACACCGTGTCGTAGTACTCCTCCCCCAGCCCGTCGAGGACGACCTCGAAACCGGCCCGCTCCCAGCCCGCCGCGAGCGCGGCATACGCGAGGTCGGCAACCGGTGACGAGCGATAGGCGACCCGCACCCGCACCGGAAGGGTGACCCCGGCTGCTGCCAGGACGGTCGCGGCGGACTCCGGCCCGCCGGGCAGAGTCAGCGCCTGGGTGGCGGTCGGCTGGGCCGTCGAACTGGATTGGGCTGTCTCAGTCGGCAGCACCGTCGCGCTGGGCTGCGCGCTGCCCGCGGCCGGCGGTGCGGGAGACGCGATCGCAGCCGGGAGCACGGCGGTCGTCGGGCTCATGGCCATCGGCCCGTATGCCGCCACGAAGGCCGTCCGGTCGGTGGCCAGGGCGAAAGCCTGGCGGATCGCCGGCACGCTCATCGTCGGGCTCTTGAGGTTGGGCTGGAGCAGCTCGACGGTCCCCGATGACGGATTGCTGAGCCGGGCAGCGATCGCCGGATCGGCCAGCAGGGAGGCGAGCCGAGCGGCCGGGAGGTCGGCCAGGCCGACGGCGATGTTGTCCGGAGCCTTGTCCTCGCTGAGCCGCTGGATGATGGTGTCAACGGGGATCGACTCACGGATGTCGATGACATCGGGCAGGGCTTGGCGCAACGGATCGCTGGCGCGGTCCCAGGCGGGATTGCGCACGAATCGGCCGCCTGCCCCGACCTCCCACGCCCCGTCGAGCCGGTAGGGGCCGCAGGAGAACACGTCGTGAGGCCCGGCCCCCCCGCGGTCGCGGTCGGCCCGGAACGGCGCGAACGCGGGCAGGGCGACGATCTGCGGGAAATCGGGGACGGGCACCTTGAGCCGGATGGTCAACACAGCCCCGGCGCAGCTGACCGCCTTCTCGAAGGCGGCCGCGCCAGAGCTGGGCGGACCCGTCGGCTCGCCGGACAGATCTGTCGCCGGACCGGTCACCGTCGGTGTCGGGGTCGATGTCGCCGTCGCCGTCGCAGTCGACGTCGCGGTCGACGTCGCGGTCCCTTGAGCGGTCGCGCTCGGGCTTGCGCCGGCCGTCGGCACGGGGGTGAGCGGGGCGGCATACGGGCCGGGGTAGTCGGGCACCTCGCGACCGGTGCGGTCGACGGTGCTGGCGATGTCGAGCAGCGTGACGGGATAGGGGGCGCCGCCGGGCAACTGGTCGCGGGCGAAGGCGCGGGATATGCCATAGCGCACGTCGTCGCAGGTGACCGGCTGGCCGTCCTCCCACGCTGGCCCGGAGCGCAGCGTGAAGGACCACACCCTGCCGTCGTCGCTCGGGGTGCCGATGTCGGTCGCCAGGTCGCCGACGAGCCCGCCGACACCGCCGGCCCCTCCCGGCTGATAACCGGTCAGGGTGCGGGTGAACGTGCGCACCGCGATCGCGGCCTCCGGGCCGGTGGAAAGTCGTTGCGGGTCCCACAGCGAGATGGTCTTGTCGGACAGCAACCGAAGTGCGCCACCGGAACCGGAGGGCCCCGCCGAGCCACTCGGGCCAGGATCACTGCCGCCGCCAGTGCAGCCACTCGCGACGAGCAACACCGCGACCAACGCGTATGCCGCCCGCGCAGCGGGGCCCGCCACGGGGCTCAGCCCTCCGCCTTGGCCGCCGCCCTGGCCCGGGCAGCGGTGCGGCCGCGCTCGATCTGGTCGAGGACGACCTTGCGGATCCGAACGGCCTCGGGGGTCACTTCGACGCACTCGTCCTCGCGGCAGAACTCCAGCGACTGCTCCAGCGACAGCCGCCTGGGCGGGATGAGCCTCTCCAGGACCTCGGAGGTTGAGGAGCGCACGTTGGACAGCTTCTTCTCTTTGGTGATGTTCACGTCCATGTCGTCGGCGCGAGAGTTCTCGCCGACGATCATCCCCTCATAGACGTGGGTCGTCGGCTCGACGAAGAGGGTGCCGCGTTCTTGGAGGTTGAACATCGCATAGGAGGTCGCCGGACCGGTCCGGTCGGCGACGAGAGAGCCGGTCAGCCGGGTCGTGATCGTGCCGATCCACGGGGCATAACCCTCGAAGACATGGTGAGCGATCCCCGTGCCGCGAGTCTCGGTCAGGAACTCGGTGCGGAAGCCGATCAGGCCCCGGGACGGCACGAGGAACTCCATCCGCACCCAGCCGGTGCCATGGTTGGTCATCTGCTCCATCGCGCCCTTGCGGGCCGCCATCAGCTGGGTGACGGTGCCGAGAAACTCCTCAGGGATGTCGACGGTGAGTCGCTCCATCGGCTCGTGCACCTTGCCGTCGACCGTCTTGGTGACGACCTGCGGCTTGCCGACGGTGAGCTCGAACCCCTCCCGGCGCATCTGCTCGACGAGGATGGCGAGAGCGAGCTCGCCGCGGCCCTGGATCTCCCAGATGTCGGGGCGCTCGGTGGGCAGGAGCCGGATCGAGACGTTGCCGACGAGCTCGCGCTCCAACCGGTCCTTCACGAGGCGGGCGGTGACCTTGGCTCCGCGGACCCGCCCGGCCATCGGGGAGGTGTTGGTGCCGATCGTCATCGAGATGGCCGGCTCGTCGACGGTGATCAGCGGCAGCGGCCGGGGGTCCTCGAGATCGGCCAGGGTCTCGCCGATCATGATGTCGTCGATACCGGCGATGGCAATGATGTCGCCCGGCCCCGCCCTTCGGTCGGCGTCCAGCGGCTTGCGCTCAAGGCCCTCGGTCATGAGCAGCTCGGTGATCTTCACCCGTTGGACGGTGCCGTCGCGGCGGATCCAGGCGACCTGCTGGCCCTTGCCGATCGTGCCGTTGCGCACCCGCAGCAGCGCCAGGCGGCCCAGGAAGTTGGACGAGTCGAGGTTGGTGACGTGCGCCTGCAGGGGTGCCTCGTCGTCGTACACCGGCGCGGGAATGGTCTGCATGATCGTGCGGAAGAGCGGCTCGAGGTCAGGCCCCTCGGGCTGGCCGCCGTCGGCGGGGCGCTCCAGCGAGGCCCGCCCGGCTTTGGCCGAGGCATAGACGATGGGGAACTCCAGGGCCGAGTCGTGGTGTCGCTCGTCATCGGAACCCTCGAGCAGATCCATGAACAGCTCATAGACCTCGTCGACGACCTCGGCGATGCGCGCGTCGGGTCGGTCGACCTTGTTGATGCACAGCACCACCGGCAGGTGCAGGGCCAGCGCCTTACGCAGCACGAATCGCGTCTGGGGCAGCGGGCCTTCGGAGGCGTCGACGAGCAATACGACGCCGTCGACCATCGACAGACCGCGCTCGACCTCGCCGCCGAAATCTGCGTGGCCGGGGGTGTCGATGATGTTGATCGTCACGCCCTCGGGGTGGCCCGCGGCGACGGCCGACGGGCCGTTGTAGTGAATCGCGGTGTTCTTCGCGAGGATCGTGATGCCCTTTTCACGCTCGAGGTCGCCGCTGTCCATGGCGCGCTCTTCGACGTGCTGGTGAGCGCCGAAGGCACCTCCCTGCCAGAGCATCTTGTCGACGAGAGTGGTCTTACCGTGGTCGACGTGGGCGACGATGGCGACGTTTCTCACGTCGGTGCGGTGCTGCATGGGCATATACGAGAGTCTCTCAGGGTTTGTTGGGTGCGCCGACCAGCAGCATCGCCAAGGCCTGCACGACCGGCAAATCGGCTGGCAGCCAGGGCACGGAAAGCAGGGTGGTGGGGGTCAGCCAACGCAGCGCGTCGTGGTCCTCCAACGCTTCAGGTATGCCGTCGCCACTGACCTGGGCGAGCCACACGCGCAGCGTGCCGTCGACGCCGATGGGCCACCCACCGCCGGGCAGCGGGCCCTCGACGGGCGAGCCGAGGCGCAGCTCGATGCCGAGCTCTTCGCGCACTTCGCGGTGCACGGCAGCCTCTTGCGTCTCCCCCTGCTCCACCTTGCCGCCGGGCAGCTCCCAGCCGCCGGCGTGCTCGGGCGGGGCGCTGCGCCGAGCGGCAAGTAGTCGCGTCGGAGCCGCGAGTTCGTCCACAACGGCTGCTGCGACGACAACTTGTGGGCAACCCGGTCGACCCGTCGGCGCCACGCGCGTCCCTAGACGGTGTGGCCGACGAGGGTGGCGACGAGGACGGCCTTGATGGTGTGCAACCGGTTCTCGCTCTGGTCGAAGACGATCGACGCCGGCGACTCGAACACCTCATCGGTCACCTCCATGGCCTCGATCCCGAAGTCGCGGAAGACTCGCTCCCCGACCTTGGTGTCGCGGTTGTGGAACGCCGGCAGGCAATGCATGAACTTCGCATCGGGGTTGCCGGTGGAGCGCATCACCTCGGCGTCGACCCGATAGGGAGTGAGCAGGGCGATCCGCTCGGCCCACACGTCGTCCGGCTCGCCCATCGACACCCACACGTCCGTGTGCACGAAGTCGACGCCGTGCACCCCGTCATCGAGCGACTCGGTGAGCGCCACCGCACCGCCGGTGGCCGCCGCGATCCGCTGGGCGTGCTCGACGATCTCCTGACGCGGCCACAGCGAGCTCGGGGCTGCGATCCGCACGTCCATGCCGGCCATTGCGCCCGCGACGAGCAGCGAGTTGCCCATGTTGTAGCGGGCGTCGCCGACATAGGCGAAGGAGATCGCGTCGGCCGGCTTGGCGACGTGCTCGCTCATTGTCACGACGTCGCACAGTGACTGGGTCGGGTGCCAGGTGTCGGTGAGGCCGTTGTATACCGGAACGCCCGCATTGGCGGCGAGCGTCTCGCAGTCGTCGTGCCGGCTGCCGCGGAACTCGATGCCGTCGTAGAGCCGCCCGAGCACCCGCGCCGTGTCGGCGACCGACTCCTTGTGGCCGAGTTGGCTGCCGAGCGGATCGAGATACGTGAGCTGCGCGCCAAGGTGATACGCACCGACCTCGAACGCGCAGCGGGTTCGCGTCGAGGTCTTCTCAAAGATCAGCGCGATCGTCTTGCCCACCAGGCACCGCTCCTCGCGGCCCTCGCGGCGGGCCGCCTTGAGGCGCCCGGTGAGCTCGACGAGCCCCATCCACTGCTCGGGGGTGAGGTCGATCTCCTTGACGAAGTGTCGGCCAGCGAGGTCCAAGGACATGATGGCAAACTACCCGAGCCGGTATGCCGCCCGCTCACCCACCTGCAGCGCCGGCGGTCGGCCTTGTGGAGTCCGGGGACGCCGGTCCTCCCACGCGGTAGCCGGCGGGCGGTCGTTGGAGTCGCCGGTCCCGCTCCATCCACGTGGCCGGATTGGCCAACGGCCCAAACCCGAGCCGTGCATAGACCTCATGGGCGTCCCGGGTGGCCAGCACGACCCGCTGGATGCCTTCCGCTTCGAGACTGTCGACGAGCGCCCTCACCAGACGGGTTCCCAAGCCCTGCCCTCGAGACTCGCGGGCGACATAGACGTCACAGATCCAAGCGAACGTGGCCCCATCCGTCACTGCGCGCGCGAAGGCAACCTGCTCACCCGGCATACCGGAGCCGTCTGGCGAGGTGAGCGAGCGGTAGGCGCCGCAGACCCGGGACCCGGCGATCGCAGCGTCCACAACGGCGCGCTCGCGACCCAGCGCCCAGTAGGCGTCTTCGCTGAGCCACGCATGAACCCGGTCCACCTGTAGGTGAGCCGGGTTCATGCTGACGATGATGTCGTCCAGGTCGCTCAAGCCGGTGGCGCGGGCGAGGTGGTCTGGTCGTCCAGGCGCGCGTCGGGGGCGTTCTTGCGGATCGATTCGATGCCGTTCAGGCAGCTCTTCTTCGACTCGTAGGCCTCGCCGGTCGCGATGACCTGACCGTTGCTCGCCTTGAGACGGAACCGGAACTTCCCGGCCTTGTCCTGGTAGACCTCGAACTTGCCGGCCATCTGAACCTCCCAGTCACGAGTAGTGCTAGTGGCCCGAGCCTAATGGGGTGCCGGCCGAAAGGGCCGCGACCGCGCGGGCCGCTACTCGGTCGAAGCCACGTCGAGGCGAGAGGCGAGCGCGACGGCCATCGCCTCGGCGAGCCGGCCGGGCTGGCGTTCGCGCAACTCGTAACGCGCTCGCACAATCGGTTTGGACAAGCTGAGCACCCGAGTGAGGTCGATGGGGGTGCCGCTGACGATCGCCTCGCCCGGGGTGGCCTCGATGGTGGCGACGAGGTCGGCGATTTGCTCATCGGAATAGCCCATCGCGGGCAACACACCGCGGGCGTTGGGATACTTGGCGTACGTTGCGGCGATACTGCCCACGGCGTACGCGGTGGGGTCGACGATGGTTCTCACCCCGGCGGCGCTGGCCCCGACCACTCCGGCCCCGAAGGTCATCGACCCGTGGGTGAGCGTCGGCCCGTCTTCGACGACGATGACCGCCAAGCCGGCGACGAACTCCGGGTTGTCGACCGTGACCGGGCTGTCGCAGAAGTGGATGGCAGCTCGAGGGTTCATCTCCGACACGGACGCGCTGACCGCGTCGATATCTTCGGGGCGGGCGGCATCGCACTTGTTGATGATGACGATGTCAGCCATCCGCACGTTGGCCTCGCCCGGGTGATAGCGACGCTCGTCGCCTGGGCGAAGTGGGTCGGCGAGACAGATGTGCAGGTCCGGCTGATAGAACGGCAGGTCGTTGTTGCCGCCGTCCCAGAGGATGACGTCGGCCTCTTGCTCGGCCTGGCGCAGGATCCGCTCATAGTCGACGCCGGCATACACGACGCCCCCCGCATCGATGTGCGGCTCGTATTCCTCGCGTTCCTCGATGGTGCAGTCGTAGCGGTCGAGATCGGCATACGTCGCGAACCGCTGGCACGCCTGAGCGGCGAGGTCCCCGTAGGGCATCGGGTGGCGGACCGCGACGACCGACAGCCCCTGCTCGCGCAGCACCTTCGCGAGGAACCGGGTCGTCTGGCTCTTGCCGCTGCCGGTCCGCACCGCCGTCACCGCGATGACGGGTTTCGTCGAACGCAGCATCGTATGGCGCCCGCTGAGCATGGTGAAGTCGGCTCCCGCGGCGAGGCATTGGGACGCCAGGTGCATGACCCGATCGTGCGGGACGTCGGAATACGAGAAGACCGCCAGATCGATGCGTTCGCGTTCGATGAACTGGACGATCTCGTCCTCCGGCAGGATCGGGATGCCGTCGGGATAGCCAGCTCCGGCGAGCTCGGGCGGGTATTGCCGGTTGTCGATGTCGGGGATCTGGGTGGCCGTGAAGGCGAGCACCCGATAGCCCGGATCATCACGAAAGACGACGTTGACGTTGTGGAAGTCCCGTCCAGCGGCTCCCAACACGACGACGGTCCGGGGGGCTGTCTTGGTCGACATCGGCGTCTCCAGCGGCTGGGTCGACCACCGACGTCGAACCGCCCTGGTGGCGCACCGACCGTGGGACCTGCCTCGACTTCCACTCTATGGATCTCGGCTCGCAAGTCGGGGACTTAGGGCCCAGCCTTGGTGTGACCTGCGCTGTCCGTCGGCCCGTCGGCCCGTCGTGCTGGCCGGGGCCCGCGTGGGTGTTGTGCTCCGTCGAGGCTGCCGTGGCCCTCGTTCCTGCTGTCGTCCTGGACGTGGGGGTGCTCGGGCACCACGGCGTGGTGGGCGGCCCGACTGAGCGCCAACTGCTCCTGCAGGGCCAGGACCCGCTCTCGGGTCAGCGGGTAGTCGCGAGCGATGTACCAGCCCACCCCCATGAGCACGACCACGGCGACGAGCATCGTCAGCCGTATCCCCCATAAGGCGCTGTCGGGCTGAGGCAGCCGAGTTTGCCCGTTGCGGGAATGTTGATAGCCGGTGAGTTCGAGCACCCACCCGACCACGAAGGTCGCCAGAGCCGAGGCCAGGGTGCGCACCAGCACCATGACACCGCTGAACGACCCGGCGTTCCGGGTTCCCTGCATGACCTCACCGTCGTCGACGACATCGGGGAACATCACCCAGACCATCACCTGCGCTGCGGCCAGACCCACAGCGAAAACGGCACACAACACGTAGACCGGCCAGAGCGCCATCCCGCTGGGGTAGAAGGCGATGCCCACCATCGCGAGAACCGCCGCGGGCAAGCCCGTGTAGTAGATGACGTGCTTGTCCACTCGGTCGACGAGTTTGAGCAGGACGGGCAACATGACCAGGGTCACGACGGCGAAGATCCCGGCGAACAGGACCGTTCGCACCCCCGGGACGGCGTACAGGGCGTAGTAAAGGATGACCGCGGTGACGATGTCAATGGTGATCGAAGGGCACAGATACATCGCGGTGAGCCGGCGGAACGAGGCGACCTTGAACGGCGAGATGACGACCGCGAGGGTGAACGCGTCGGGGTGCTCCGAGACCGGCGCGCGCTCATGGGTGAAGCGAGCCACGAACAGCAGCGGAACGGCGAAGAACGTACCGAAGCCGGCGAAGAGCGAGACATAGAGCCCCATCATCGATAGCTGGCCCTCGGTGAAGGCGTTGACCAGGGCGTTCATGACGAGCGTGCAACCCACGGCCGAGAACGTGGCGCAGCCCAGCCGCAGCACGTTGACTCTGCTGCGCTCATCGGGGTTGGTCGTTACCTCCGTCGAGAGCGAGCCATACGGGACGGCGACAATGCTTGCGACGGTGGTCCAGAACAGGTGGGCGAGGATGACGAACCACACCTTGGCGGTCTGGCTCTCCCAGTCGCCGATCGGCGCCCACAAACCGGCCATCGCCGGGGGCAGCAACAGGGCACCGACGAAGATCCACGGTTTGCGCCTGCCCCACCTGCTGCGGGTGCGGTCGGTGATGACGCCCATAAGCGGGTGATTGATCGCGTCCCAGATCTTGGAGACGACGACCGTCGTCCCGGCGAGCCCGGGCGGCAGTCCGACGATGTCGGTGAGATAGAAGAGATAGAGCACCGCGAGCGTCGCCGCTGCACCGCCGCCGAAGACGTCTCCGAACGCGAAGACTGCCCGCTCCATGCCCGACATCTGCGGCCCGCCAGGCGCCTTGCCCGCCGACGACGCGGCATACGACATGGGTGCACTCCTGCCTCGGGCGGACCAACGAAGTCTGCCAGACCGCCCCGCCCCCGCCCCGTGCCCCGCCGCGTACATCCTGGACCTTGTCTTTCGTCCACGACACTTCACGGACCGCGGACAAGGTCCAGGACCTTTTCCGAAGACGACCACGGCCGCGTATGCCGCGTCCCCGCCCCGCCACTCAGCCGTTCCCCGCCGCGTACATCCTGGACCTTGTCGTGCGTCCACGACATTTCACGGACCGTGGACAAGGTCCAGGACCTTTCCGAAGAGGACCGCGGCCGCGTATGCCGCGTCCCCGCCCCGCCACTCAGCCGTGCCCCGCCGCGTACATCCTGGACCTTGTCGTGCGTCCACGACATTTCACGGACCGTGGACAAGGTCCAGGACCTTTCCGAAGAGGACCGCGGCCGCGTATGCCGCGTCCGCGTCTATTCGTGTCACGGCCATCGCCTGTGCTGAAGTACAGCCGCACTATTGTCGGAACGTGGACGATGACTCAGAGGTCATCGCGTGGCTGCTCGCCGGCGACGCCGCCTGTCGACATCAGACCGGGCGCGATCTCCTCGACAACGCCGCTGATCTGGACCCGGGCTTACTCGCAGCCGTGCCGTCCGACGGCGCTGCCGCGGCGATCCTGGCAGCGCGGCATACCGACGGGCACTGGGGGCTCGGGTTCTACCAACCGAAGTGGACGAGCACCCACTATTCCCTGCTCGAGCTGGCCGAGTTGGGCCTTCCCGGCGACCATGCGGCTGCGGTCGCATCGACGGCGCTGGTGGTGCGCGACTGCAAGGGGGCGGACGGCGGACTCAACCCCCGAGGGTCGCAGAGTGCAAGCGACGCGTGCATCAACGGGATGGGACTTCGGTACGCCGCCCACTTCGGTGCCCCCCTGGACGATCTGGTGAGCATCGTCGACTTCCTGCTGGCCTGGCGGATGGACGACGGCGGTTTCAACTGCCAGGCAAACAGGTCAGGCGTGAGTCACTCGTCGATGCACACGACAGTGTGCGTCATGGAGGGGTGCGCGGCATACCTGGCTGCCGGCTATTCCCACCGCGCCGACGAGGTGCGGGCCGCGCAGATGTCCGCTGCGGAGTTTCTGTTGCAACACAATGTATTTCGCAGCCACCGGACCGGCGAGCCGATCCGACCGGCGTTCATGCTCCTGCACCATCCGGCCCGCTGGCACTTCGACGTGCTTCGCGGTATGGAGGCGCTCGTGGCTGCCGGGGTCATAGACGACCCCCGCACGCGCGACGCGCTGAGCGTGCTGACGGGTCATCGTCGCCCCGACGGACGGTGGGCGGCGGCGCGCGGCTATCCGGGCGAGACACATGTCGCCTACCCTCGCGCCGGCGAGCCCAACCGGTGGGTCACCCTGCGTGCACTCCGGGTGCTGCGCCGCGTGTGCCCGAGCGGTTGAGTGCCGCCCAGACACCTCGTATGCCGCGCCGGCCGACGCCTGGCGATGAGCTCTCCCACCGGCGATGGCCTCCCGGCGGCATGTCTGAGCCGATCGGCCGATCCCTCAAGCACGGTCGAGGCAGAGGCGCCAGTCGCGGCAATCCGGACAACTTCGGTCAGGCCGCGGCAGCACCGAAATCGGGTGGGTCGCACGGCGTTGGACTGTTAGCTTGACCGGCATGCAGGTGAGGTTCGAGCGCACCGCACACCGGCGGTATGCGGTCACCGTCCTTCGCAGGCAGCATGGAGACCTCAGGCTGGACCCGGCGCCGGGCTACTCCGACTTGATACCTCATGACTTGGTACATCTTGTCGTCGAGGACGAGTTCGGGCTACGGCAGGGGATCTTCGGTCAGCTCGCCGCGGGTGGTAACGCCGGGACCTTCGTGCCGACCGAGGAGCTGCGGACCAAGGCGTGGGCACGCCGAGTCCAACGGCGCAACAGGTCCACGGGAGGCGACATGGGACGATCGGAGGATCTCGCCGCCCAAGTCTATCCGCGCTGGCTGCGACACAGCTGTCACCTGCCAGGGAGTCAGTACGTTCGTCAAGACCCGCCTCCGACCGACCTCAGCGTCGACGAGCTCGACCGGGCGTTCGAGCGCCTTGACGCACTGTCAAAGCAATGGCGTGCCGTCGAAGTCGGAGCGTCGATGACGGTTGCGTGGCCTTGGCCCGAGCGAGCCTGAGCAGCGGAACCACAGAGAGCTTGAACGCACGAACTCCTGCCTCGGGCGGACCAACGAAGTCCGCTAGGCCCGTGCCCCGCCGCGTACATCCTGGACCTTGTCTTTCGTCCACGACATTTCACGGATCGTGGACAAGGTCCAGGACCTTTCCGCGACAGCCTGGGCCGGTCGGCCGGCAACTCAGCGCGTGGCGAGACGTGACGGCGTCCAGGTTCCATGTACACGTACGGCTCCGGTCCCGCCCACCTGCTCCGCCCACCCGTGTCAAAGCGTGTTTCACACGTTGAAGGGGAACGAAAAACCGGGGTCTCGACCGTCGTCGGTCGTCGTCGGTGACGGCCGGAAAGTGCGATCTGACCTGCGGTTATGCGCGGATCCAGCCGTCGGGCGTCGTAGGCGGCGAACAGTCGCAGCGGGACTTTCTTGCGGACTGGTGGACCGCCGGTCAGGTCGAGAGGCCTCTGGTGAGGGCGGCGTCGAACAGCGTCCGCGCGACCTGTTCCGCCTTCTCGGTCGCCGCTGCCCCCACCGGCTTCGCCTCGTAGCGGTCCTGGTTGCGGGCACGTCGCAGGCGGTCCAACTCCAACATCGTGGCAGGGTTACCGCTCTTCGGCGCCCACACGGACGTCGCGGAAGAGGTACGTCCAGACGGCGGCATGACCGCCCTTCAAGGTGCCCCCTTCCGCCGCGTAGCGCGTGGGCGCGAATCGTCGATTCGCCTACTACTCCCGCCGAGATGTCCCGACTGCTGGACGGCGGAACGAGCAGCGCACTGCGGACTTCCGGCCGCGACAGCGCGTAGCCGGAAGTCCGCAGAGACTCCTACAACGGCGTGTCGATGCAATGCCGCAGGATGCTTCGGCAACAACACTCGGCGAAGCATTGGCCTCGGCGGAACGGATCTCGCGGCGTCGGAGATTGAGTCAGACGGCCGTGTTCACCACGGTGGCCCAGCCAGAGCAGCTGTCGATGGAGCCGAGACCACCGCCGATCTTGCATTCCTTCACCGAGACAGCGATGGTCTTGCCAGGCTGGTACGTGTTGTAGCTGAAGTTCCGGTTGGTACCGCAGCCGTTGTAGTTCGTGACAGTTTCGCTGCGATACCAGAATGGGACGCCCTTGATGATCTGGCTGAAGCGAATTTCGAGCTTGACAGGGTTGCCATCGCAAGCGGTATCGCGAACGTAGCCGCTGAAGTACAGCTTGGAGTACTCCGTCTTCCAGCTGCCCTGCGCGTGAACCCCCGAGATGCCCCCGCTGGACCACGTCCCACTTGCCGCGTTTGCAGCGCTGACGGAAGCGAGGAGGGCGGCCGCTGTTCCGGCAAGAACCGCAGCGCCGCGCCGTACGAATCGAGTCATGTGTCTCCCCTTGAGCTTTGTGAGTAACTCCGGTCCCCAGAGCGTATGAGTTGAGTGCAAGCAGAAGCGGGCGACGCGCGGACCTTCTCACTCGGGGGCTCAGGCGTCCTTCCCCAACGCAGTCAGTCGGGGCGGGCTGCCGTCATCGACGGCGACGGGACACTGCGCGAGAGGCTTCCGTCGCGCGCTCCTATTCTTCGCTGCCAGCCCGAAGCGTGGCCGTTGCGTCACTCCGCCGCCATGGGGTCACGTATTGGGGGGGTCACCTGGCCGCAGTAGGCCTGGAGTTAGCCCTCAGAACAGCCAGATCGAGCCGATCACGCTGAAGCTCTTGCGGACTGTGTGCGGACTGGGAGGCAACACACCCCCTCTGACCTGCGAAAACGCGCCGTTTCAGACGTTGAAGCGGAACTCGACCACGTCGCCGTCGGCCATCACGTAGTCCTTACCTTCGATGCGCACCTTGCCCGCCGCTCGGGCGGCCAGCATCGAACCGAGCACGTCGAGGTCAGCGAACGACACGACCTCGGCCTTGATGAAGCCACGCTGAAAGTCGGTGTGGATCACTCCGGCGGCCTGGGGAGCCGTCCAGCCCTGCCGGATCGTCCAGGCCCGCGACTCCTTGGGTCCGGCCGTGAGGTAGGTCTGCAATCCCAACGTGTGGAAACCGACGTGAGCCAGCTGGTCGAGCCCCGGTTCGGTCACCCCAACCGATTCCAGCAGTTCCCGCGCCTCGGCATCGTCGAGCTCGGCGAGATCGGCCTCCAGTTTCGCCGATAGGAAGACGGCGTCCGACGGCGCGACCGACTCACGAAGTCCCCGCTGCAGTGCTTCGTCGGTGAGTTGGTCCTCGTCGAGATTGAAGACGTAGATGAACGGCTTGCTCGTCAGTAGTTGAAGCGCTCGTGCCTCGGTCAGATCCACCCCGTATGCCGCGCCCGCGGCATACAGCGTGCCTCCGGCTTCCAGGCAGCGCTGGACAGCGAGGGCGTTGTCGTATGCCGCCTTCTTTCCCTTGACGATGCGGGCCTCTTTCTCCAGGCGCACCACCGCCTTCTCCATGGTCTGCAGGTCGGCGAGGATGAGCTCGGTCTCGATGGTCTCGATGTCGCCGGCCGGCGAGATCTTTCCTTCGACGTGGGTGACGTCCTCATCGACGAAGACCCGCACCACCTGGCAAATGGCGTCAGCCTCACGGATGTTGGCGAGGAACTTGTTGCCGAGCCCCTCCCCCACAGAGGCGCCGCGGACGATGCCGGCGATGTCGACGAACGACACCGTCGCGGGCAGGATGCGCTCAGAACCGAAGATCTCGGCCAGTCGGGCCAGTCGCGGGTCAGGCAGCGGCACCACACCGACGTTGGGTTCGATCGTCGCGAACGGATAGTTCGCAGCGAGCACGTTGTTCTTGGTCAGGGCATTGAAGAGCGTCGACTTGCCGACGTTGGGCAGCCCGACGATCCCGATGGTTAGTGCCACAAAAACAGGAGTTTAGCCCGGCGCGGGTGGTTGGCTCCCCGCTGGAACGGCCCCCGCATACTGCGGGCCTGCTAGGACGCCTGACGCGGCACGCGCCAGCCGCACAGCTGGCGCGACAGCGCGACGAGATGGCCTTCGGAATCCCAGACCCGAGCGTCCTCTTCCATGAGGCCACCAGCCACGTTTTCGGTGCGCAGCTGCACCTGCAGCCAGCCCGGCGCGGGGTGACGACGCAGGTGGGCGCTGAACTCGAGGGTGGGCGTCCACCCGAGCAAGCCGAGGTCGAACGCGACCGGCGGCAACGCGTCGAGAGCCCAGAGCAGCGACATGACGTCGGGCTCGCGGCCGTCAGCGAAGCGGATCCAGCCACCGAGCACTCCCTGATGCGACGGTTTGCCCTGCAGCCATCCCGCCGAGGCCGGGTCCAAGCGAAGATCCATCCGATGCAGCAGCGATGACTGGGCCAGGAAATCGGGGACGTCCTTCCTGCCCACGCACTCATCCGGACCTGGCATCGGCGGCGGCGGTGCGCTGATGACCTTGGGCTGCTGTCGCTCGGACAGGTCACCGAAGGTGGCCAGGGCTCGCATCCGGATCGCCGTCACCCCCTCGCCGACCTCCTGAGCGAGGGTGACCTGACCGGTCGACATCGAGCGGCCGACCCGCAGGACCTCGGCGATGACCGAGACCGGGCCGGGTATCGGCGGTGACAAGAAGTAGGCGCTGAAGGCCAACGGATCGGGGTGCAGACCGTCGCCGTCGAGATCGGCGCGCAACGCCGTCGCGCCGATCGCCATGAGCAAACCCCCGTTGATGCCGTTGCCGATCTGCCAGTGGTCGTCGAGCTGGGCCACCCACCTGCCCGAGCGCCCACCTGACGTGATCGCCGTTGCCCGGTCGAACTCGTATGCCGTCATGGTCGTCAGTCTGTCAGCCGGCCGACGAGATGGGTGCGACGATGGCTCTGTCGGTGGCCGATGGGATGGTCAGCGCATGGACCTTTCTGAGCTGTTCCTCTGGGCCCTGGCTGGCACGGTGCTGGGCGCGGCTTTCGCCGTCCTCGCCGTGCGCAGCAGGTATGCCGCCCGCCTGGCCGGCGCCTCGGTCGAACGGGACGTCTTGCGCGAGCGGGTGCTCGATCTAGAGTCCATGCTGTCGGCCGACGCGGAGGCCTCGGCGTTGGTGGCTCCGCTGGCCGCGAGCCTGGACCGAGTGGCCGCCCAGGTGCATACCCTGGAACGAGACCGGGGAGAGCAGTTCTCGCGGGTCGCTCTGGAGCTGGCTCGGGTGCAGTCCAGCACCGACGGGTTGCGTGATCAGACCGCCTCCCTCGTCGGGTCGCTCGCCTCCGCCAATGTCCGCGGCTCGTGGGGAGAGGTGACCCTTCGGCGGGTGCTCGAGCTGTCGGGCCTGCTGGCGCGGTGTGACTTCCAGAGCCAGTGGACGGGGCGCAACGAGCACGGCGCGACGGTGCGCCCCGACGTCGTCGTCCAACTCCCCGGCGACAAGCACCTGGCCATCGACGCCAAGGTGCCGATGACCGACTTCCTGGACGCCCAGGCAGACGGGCTCACCGCCGCCGAACGACAGGCTCACCTGCGGGCGCACGCCCGCGCCTTGCGGGGGCATGTCGACGCCCTGGCAGCCAAGGGCTATTGGACGGCACTTTCCACATCTCCGGAACTGGTCGTGTGTTTCGTGCCAGGAGAGGCGCTGCTTGCTGCAGCCCTCGGTGCCGATCCCCAGTTGCACGAGCACGCTCTCGCCAGATCTGTCGTGCTCGCTTCTCCGGCGACCTTGTTCGCACTGTTGCGCACGGTCGCGCTGGCCTGGCGGCAGGACTCCCTGACGCAGGGAGCGAGCGAACTGCTGGCCCTCGGACGCGACCTCTATACGCGCATCGGCGCGGTCGGGCGGCATACCGAGACGTTGGGGGCGACCTTGCGGCGCTCGGTGGAGGCCTACAACGCGCTCTTGGGCTCGATGGAAAGCCGCGTGCTGGTCACCGCACGACGGATGCAGGAGCTGGGGTTGGCGAGCGCCGACAGCGTCCCCGCGCCGACACCGATCGACACTGCTCCGCGGCCTCTGACCGCCGTCGAGCTCATCGTCGCGCTCGACGAGCAGGTCGGCCGTCCTCAGCTCGTCGACGACCTCCCTGCGCGACGGGCGGGTCACCTCGAGGCGGGCTGAGCTCGCCTCTTGACTGGGTGCGATGCGGCACCACGGGCCGGTCACCTCGACGCGGGTATCGCTTCCGGTCAGTCCACGGTGCTTCGGCCTCGGGTGCCGCCGTGGCTCATCTCGACGGCCTCGACCCCCGAGGCAGCCTTGATGTCGCGGCGCAGCTCGGTGGGCAAGGAGAACAGCAGCGTCTCCTGAGCGGCAACGACCGCCTGGACGTCGTGGTAGCCGCGCTCGGCGAGATAGTCGAGCACGTCGCGCACGAGGATCTCGGGCACGCTCGCCCCCGAGGTCACCCCGACCGTGGTCACACCGTCGAGCCAGGCCGGATCGATCTCCGCGGCATAGTCGACGAGATAGCCGGCGCCGGCGCCGTGCTCGAGAGCGACCTCGACCAGGCGCACCGAGTTGGAGGAGTTGCGCGAGCCGACGACGATCATGAGATCGGTCTCGCGCGCCATCTGTTTGACGGCCAGTTGGCGATTCTGGGTGGCGTAGCAGATGTCGTCGCTGGGCGGGTCCTGCAGCGCAGGGAAACGCTCGCGCAGCCTAGCCACCGTCTCGAGGGTCTCGTCCACCGACAGCGTCGTCTGTGAGAGCCACACGACCTTCTCAGGGTCGCGGACCGTGACTGCGGCGACCGAAGTCGGGCCGTCGACGATCGTGATGTGCTCTGGCGCCTCACCCGACGTGCCGACGACCTCCTCGTGACCCTCATGCCCGATGAGCAGGATGTCGAAGTCGTCCTTGGCAAAGCGCACCGCTTCGCGGTGCACCTTGGTCACCAGCGGGCAGGTCGCGTCGATCGTCTTGAGCGATCGAGCAGCCGCCTCATCGTGGACGATCGGCGCCACCCCGTGCGCCGAGAAGATCACCGTCGCACCGTGGGGCACCTCGTCGGTCTCGTCGACGAATACTGCTCCTCGCCGCCGGAGAGTGTCGACGACGTGCTTGTTGTGGACGATCTCCTTCCGGACGTAGACCGGCGGGCCGTAAAGGTCCAAGGCCTGTTCGACCGTCACGACGGCCCGGTCGACGCCCGCGCAATAGCCCCGCGGTGCCGCCAGCAGCACTCGCTTCCCCCTGGGCGCGGCACGGGTCTCGGCGGGCGTCGGCATGGGCTCAATGCTACGTCGCCCTTCGAGGGCCAGCCGAGGCGATGACCCTCGCTCACGAACTAACCTCGTGACCGGCCACCCGGAATGCTCGCGCTGGTCGTCGAGATTGCGGCGAAACACCCCGTGGTGGCGCCCCTGCCGCCATCCTGAGGGAGCCACTTCCGGCTCCCCCAGGAGGACTTGCACCCATGACCGACCGCACCCCGACCGACCTCGTCGTCGTCCTGCCCGGCATCACCGGCTCGACGCTGTACCGCGACGGTCGGCCGATCTGGAAACCGTCAGCCGGCGCCATCCTGAACGCACTGTTCACCCTTGGCGGAAGTCTGCGCTCGCTCACCCTGCCGACGGGACTCGGCGACGAGCATCCGGGAGACGGGGTCGAGGCGCGTGAGCTCATCGACGACGTCCATGCCGTCCCCGGGCTGTGGACGCCGATCAAGGGCTACGGCCCGCTGGTGGCCAGGTTGGAATCGCTCGGCTATCGGCGTCCGAGCGCCGACTCCCCCGGCAACCTGCTGGAGATGCCATACGACTGGCGGCTGTCCAACCGATACACCGCTGCCTGGATGGCACCCCTCATTGAGCGCGAGCTGGGGCGCTGGCGCGATCAGGGCGGCCGGCATGCCGACGCCAAGGTTCACTTCGCCTGCCACTCGATGGGTGGGCTCGTCGCCCGCCGGTATGCCGCGGCCCACGGTGGCGATCATGTCGGCGAGATCGTCACCTTCGGGACGCCGCAACGGGGGTCGATGAACGCTGTCGACCAACTCGTCAACGGCGCCCCCGGCAAGCTCGGGCCCCTTCGGGGCCTGGTGACGGACCTCGCTCGCTCGTTGCCGTCGTTGCATCAACTGCTGCCGTCTTACGCCTGCGTCGTCGAGCCGGGCAGCACCGAGCCCGTGCACCTCGACCCGGCGAAGTTGCCGGGCGTCGACACGGTCATGGCCAGCGATGGGCTGGCCTTCCACCGAGAGTTGGAGGTCGCCGAGGCGGCCGATGCGCGGGCGAGCGAACGTTTGCACGCCATTCTCGGCACCAACCAGCCGACCTCGTCGACGATGCGCCTCGTCGACGGCAGCGTCGAGCTGATCGAGGGCTATGGCGAGAAGGACTATCGCGGCGACGCCACCGTGCCACTCGTTGCCGCGGTGCCCAAGGGCGTTGCGTTGACGAGCAACACGCTGCGGCACGTGCCCGACAACCACGGCAATCTCCAGCGCAACGCTGCAGCCCTCGACGAGCTCGAGGGAATCCTCCGGGCAGAACCGGTCGTCATCAAGGGCGGCGTGCAGGTCCCGTTGTCGGTCAGCGTGCCCGAGCTCATCTCGGCCGGCGAGGCGCTGCAGATCGTGGTCGCCGTCGACCCCGCTAACCGTCCCGGGCTGCACGCGACGGTGACGCCGGCCGGCGGCGCTCGCGGCAGCGGCACCACGCAAGTCCTGCGGCTTCAGGACGGCCTGGCCCGGGCCTCGTTCGAGGACCTCGCCCCGGGCGCCTACGTCGTCGACGTGACCGGCGCCACCGCCGGCTCCCCCGTTGCGCCGGTCAGCGCGGCCACCCTCGTCTGGGACTCGCGGGGTCAGCGCCAGTAGCGGCGCCGGGCGCAGGTCCTAGAGTCCGAGCCATGAGTATGCCGCCCACCCCCCCGCCGTCCCGGGCTCCGGGCGGGTCTGACTTGCCCGAGAGGGCCGCCGACACGAGCGCCGAGTCGCCGTGGCCGGTCCGTGTGCTCAGCCTCAAGATCACCGACTACGTCGAGAAGATGTCGGCGCTGTGGGTCGAAGGCCAGGTCGTCCAGCTGCAGCGGCGTGGGCCGACGGCTTACCTCACCCTGCGCGATCCCGAGGTCGACATGTCGCTCTCGGTGACCATCAAGGTCAACGCCCTCAACGCGATGGGCGCCCCGCTGGTCGAAGGGGCGCGTGTCGTCGTGCAGGCCAAACCGGTCTTCTGGACCCGCCGCGGCAGCCTGCTCCTGGACGGCCGTCAGATCCGGCCCGTCGGCGTCGGCGACCTGCTTGCCCGTCTCGAGATCCTCAAGCAGCGACTCGCCGCCGAGGGCCTCTTCGACCCGGCGCGCAAGCGCCGCCTCCCCTTCATCCCACGTCGGGTCGGTCTGATCACCGGCCGCGACAGCGCCGCCGAGCGTGACGTCATCGAAAACGCCCGCCGCCGTTGGCCGGCCGTGGTCTTCGACATCAGGCAGGTCGCCGTCCAAGGGCCGGCGGCCGCACTGGAAGTCACGGCAGCAGTCCGCGCCCTCGACACCGACCGTGCCATCGACGTCATCGTCATCGCCCGGGGCGGCGGCGCCGCCGAGGAGTTGCTGCCCTTCAGCAACGAGACCCTGCTGCGCGCGGTCGCGGCGGCCACGACGCCGATCGTGTCGGCGATCGGTCACGACGTCGACACCCCGCTGCTCGACTTCGTCGCCGACGTGCGGGCCTCGACGCCGACCGACGCAGCCAAGCTCGTCGTCCCCGACGCCGCCGCCGAGCGCGAACGCCTCGATGGACTCACCGCCCGCTCCCGCCGCGCCCTCACCCACCGGCTCGACGGCGAGCGCCGCCTGCTGCTGGCCCATCGCACCCGCGCCGTCATGACCGACCCGCTCGCCCTGCTCACCCCGCACCGCCGCCAGATCATCGCGCTGCGCGCCCGGGGAAGGGACCGGCTTGTCGGGCGACTCGAGCGTGAAAGTGATCGTGTCGTCCACCTGCGTGCGCAGGTGCGCGCCTTCTCGCCTCAGTCGACCCTCGACCGCGGGTATGCCGTCGTCAGCCATCTCGACGGCCGCATCGTCCACGACCGCGCGGAGGTGGAGGCCGACGAGGTGCTGCGGGTGCTCGTCGCGCACGGCGACTTCGGGGCTCGAGTGCTCGGCGCCCTTGAGGCCGTGGTCGGGTAGCCTCGAGCGGACGCGCTGCCGAGCTCGCAGCGATCCCTAGCCGTGGAGTCCTCGTGTCCTCGACCTCGCCCCAACCGTTGGCCGACATCGCCGACCTGACCTACGAGCAGGCGCGCGACGAACTCATCGGGATCGTGGCCCGCTTGGAGGCGGGTCAGGTGCCGCTTCAGGAGAGCATGACGATGTGGCAGCGCGGCGAGGCGCTCGCGGCCCATTGCTCGGACGTCCTTGACGGAGCTCAGGCCACGATCGACGAGGCGGCCGACGCCGGGGTGGTCCTGCGGGTCCGAGATGACGCGGACAGCTGACTCGCTGGCGTGAGCTCAGCCCGCCGGGGCAGCCGGCGTCAACCGCTCGATAAACGTACGCAACTCCGGCGCGTCCGTCGGCGTCGTCGAGCTGATGACGGTCGTCATGCGGTCAGCGGACAGCGCGACAAGGTGGATCTGCCCCCGGTCGTCGGTCCGGACCTCCCAGGTCCGCCCGCCGACGTCGACCGTGCCGGTCACCGTCGCGTCGATGGTTGCGACCCTCAGCCAGCCCGCGCCCGCACCCTGAGCTTGCTTGATGCTCACGAACTGGCCGCTCGGCGTCGTCCAGCCGGCCTGCCAGGTGGGCAGCCGGTCGATCGACGCCGAGAACCGCGCGCTCGTCGCCGTCCATCCCGCGGGCAGGTCAGCGGGGAACAACAGGGGCGTGCCGCTCTCTTTGACGGCATATGCGACAACCGACGCCGCGTCGACCGCGGGCTGGCGCACCTCACCGACCCGCGGGACAATCGCGATGAGCCCGGCGATGAGCAGGAGCACGACAAACAGGGAGCGCGCCATGTTGGCTCCCGAGCCCATGCTGTAGCGGCTGCGCGGCGCGGTCGTCGGCTCGGGTGAGGGGCTCATCCCACCATCGTCCCCGAACCGCCAATCGCTACCAAACCGGGACCAGCACCCGCGCTCGCAGCGCACGAGCCCCGCCCTAGGCTGGGGCTTCCCGACCGCACCAGGAGGCACCGGTGACCGTTCAAGCCAGTCACGTCCTTGTCCTCGGTGAAGCACTCGTCGACGCCGTGGTCAAGGGCGGGGTGGTCGTCGCCGAGCACGTCGGGGGCAGCCCAGCCAACGTCGCCTTCGGGCTGGGTGCGCTTGGCCATGGGGTCTCGTTGGCAACCTGGATCGGTCTCGACGCTCGTGGCGAGCGGATCGCCCAACGCTGCGCGGACGCTGGAGTGCGTGTCGTCGACGGCAGCACCGGCGCCGAGGAAACCAGCGTCGCGTACGCCACGATCGACGCGCGCGGTCAGGCGAACTATCGCTTCGACCTCACCTGGGCTTTGCCCGAGCTGGGCGACACGAGCAACGTGGGCCATGTCCACACCGGGAGTATCTCGGCGACCCTCGAGCCCGGCGGCGCTCAGGTCGTCGACGCGGTCCGTGCCCTGCGGAAGCACTCCACGGTGTCCTATGACCCCAACATGCGGCCCACCCTCATGGGCAGCGCCGATGCGGTCCGGGCGCGGGTCGAGGAGCTCATCTCCCTCTCCGATGTCGTCAAAGCCAGTGACGAAGACGTCCAATGGCTCTACCCCGGGGCCTTCCTGCCGGACGTCCTGCGCGAGTGGGAGGCACTCGGTCCTGCTCTGGCCGTCATCACCCGAGGCGGCCAAGGCGCCGTGTATGCCGTGAGCTCGGCAACCGGCGAGTCGGCCCGTGAGGTCACAACGGTGCCGTCCCGAGCCACCACCGTCATCGACACGGTGGGTGCCGGGGACTCGTTCATGGCCGGACTCATCTCGGGGTTGCTCGACGCGGGCTACCTCGGTGGACCGAAGGCCCGGGCGCGCCTCTCCCACGCCACGATCGACGATCTGCGTCCGTGCATCGACCGAGCCCTGGCCACGAGCGGGGTGACCGTCGGACACGCCGGGGCCTATGCCCCGACCCATGACGAACTCGACCGCTGACTCCGATCCCGAGATCGGGCGTCATCCTCGGCTCCGAGCGCCCTCATATGCTTGAGGTTGCGCCGAGACAGAGCCGAAATAGAGCCGCCGCCGCGACGAGGAATGAGGGCACGATGGTCGAATTCGCGTATGAGGACATGTTGCCGATCGGCCGAGTCGGGGCCGACGACACCCCGTGGCGGCTGCTGACCACCGAGGGGGTTCACGTCCTCGACGGCGAAGGTGCCCTAGGCGGCAGGCACTTCCTGCAGGTCGACGACGAGGCGCTGCGCCTGCTGACCGAGACCGCGATGCATGACATCGCGCACTATCTGCGCCCAGCCCACCTGTCGCAACTTCAGCGGATCCTCGATGACCCCGAGGCGAGCAACAACGACAAGTTCGTGGCGCTCGACCTGCTCAAGAACGCCCACATCGCCGCAGGTGGCGTGCTGCCGATGTGCCAGGACACCGGCACGGCGATCATCATGGGCAAGCGCGGCCAGCAGGTCCTCACCTCCGGGACAGACGAGATGGCACTCAGCAGAGGGGTGTTCGACGCCTACACGCGCCTCAACCTGCGCTATTCGCAGATGGCCCCACTGACGATGTGGGACGAGCGCAACACCGGCTCCAACCTGCCCGCCCAGATCGAGCTGTATGCCGACACCGCGCCTGGTCACGAGGACACGTACAAGTTCCTCTTCATTGCCAAGGGCGGCGGCTCGGCCAACAAGAGCTACCTCTACCAGGAGACCAAGGCGATCCTCAACGAGGCCTCCCTCATGCGTTTCCTCGACGAGAAGCTCCGCTCACTCGGCACGGCGGCCTGCCCGCCCTACCACCTGGCCATCGTCATCGGCGGCACGTCGGCCGAATACGCCCTCAAGACAGCGAAATACGCGTCGACCAAGTACCTCGACTCGCTGCCCACCAGCGGGTCGATGACCGGTCACGGGTTCCGCGACGTCGCCCTGGAGGAGCAAGTCCTCGAGCTGACCCGGCAATTCGGCATCGGCGCCCAGTTCGGCGGCAAGTACTTCTGCCACGACGTACGCGTCGTGCGCCTGCCCCGCCACGGAGCGTCGTTGCCCGTCGCGGTCGCCATCTCCTGTTCGGCCGACCGGCAATGCCTCGGCAAGATCACCCCGGAGGGGGTCTTCATCGAACAGCTCGAGTTCGAGCCCGGCCACTACTTGCCCGAACCGACTGACGAATCCCTGACCACCGCAAGCGAATCCTCCGATGACGTCGTCGCGATCGACCTCTCCCGCCCGATGCCCGAGATCCTCGCCGAGCTGACCCGCCACCCGGTCAAGACCCGGCTGTCGCTCACCGGAACGCTCGTGGTCGCACGTGACATCGCCCACGCCAAGATCAAGGAGCGCCTCGACTCAGGCGAGGGGATGCCGCAGTACCTCAAGGACCACCCCGTCTACTACGCGGGCCCGGCCAAGACCCCCGTCGGGATGGCCTCGGGCTCCTTCGGCCCCACGACGGCGGGGCGGATGGACTCCTACGTCGACCAGTTCCAGGCCGCCGGTGGCTCGATGGTGATGCTCGCCAAGGGCAACCGCAGCCAACAGGTCACCGACGCGTGCGCCGCGCACGGAGGGTTCTATCTCGGCTCGATCGGCGGCCCCGCCGCCCGACTGGCCCAGGACTGCATCAAGCGCGTCGAGGTTCTCGAGTATCCGGAGCTCGGTATGGAAGCGGTGTGGAGGATCGAGGTGGAGGACTTCCCCGCCTTTATCGTCGTCGATGACAAGGGCAACGACTTCTTCGCTTCGGTGACCAAGCCCGTCGCGTTCACTATCGGCAAGCGCCCAGGCCTCTGAGACAGCGCCGATCCGCGAGACAGCGCCGATCCGCCGATACAGGCCCTGAGCGTATGCCGCCTGCGCGGCATACGCTCGGGGTGTGAACCGTCAACGTCCACAGCCCGGCACGCGACCGACGACGCCGACCGAGGCGTGGGCCGTCCTCGCGGCCGGCAACGCCCGGTTCATGGCCGGTGAGCGTGAGCACCCCAACCAGGACGTCAACCAGCGGGCCAAACTCGCGCTCAAACAGGCGCCGTTCGCGGTGTTCTTCGGGTGCGCCGACTCGCGGGTCGCGGCCGAGATCATCTTCGATCAAGGCCTAGGCGACCTCTTCGTCGTGCGCACCGCGGGCCATGTTGTCGACTCCAGCGTGCTGGGGTCGATGGAGTTCGGGGTGGGCGTGCTCGGCATCCCGCTCATCGTCGTGCTCGGCCACGACTCGTGCGGCGCGGTCAACGCCGCTGTCGTCGCCGTGCAAACCGGTGAGATGCCCACCGGCTACGTCCGCGACATCGTCGAACGGGTTACTCCGAGTGTGTTGTCCGCCGGCAAGTCCGGCGAGGCGACGATCGACCAGATCGAGGCTGAGCACGTCCGCCAGACAGCTCGCCTGCTGGCGGAGCGCTCCCATCTGCTCGCCGACCGCCTCGAGGCGGGGACCGTCGGGATCATCGGCGCGACGTACAACCTCCGTGAAGGCCGAGCCCGGATCGTCTCCGCCCTAGGCCTGCAGACCTCGTGACTGCCCCGGCAGCCGCGTAAGCGGCGTCACCGCGCCAACGGCACCAACACGTCCTCAGACAGGGTCAGACGGTCCTTGACGAGCGCGGCGAGCCGGTCAGCCACCGTCTGCGCCTGAACGGAATCGGCTGCCTCGACCATCACCCGCACCAGCGGCTCGGTGCCTGACTTGCGCAGCAACACCCGACCCGTGCCCTCCAGCTCCAGCTCGGCGTCGAGGACCGCAGTCTTCACAACGGGGTCGGTATCGACCGCGTCCTTGTCAACGCCTGAGACGTTGACAAGAACCTGCGGCAGCCGGGTCATGACCGACGCGAGCTCACGCAGCGAACGGCCGGTCTGCGCGACCCTCGAGGCCAGCAGTAGGCCGGTGAGGATTCCGTCGCCGGTCGTGCCATGTTCGGCGAAGATCACATGACCCGACTGCTCGCCGCCGAGAGAATATCCGCCGGCCTTCATGTCCTCCAGGACATAGCGGTCTCCAACGCCGGTCTGCCGCACCGTGATCCCCTCGCGGGCCATCGCCTGGAGCATGCCCAGGTTGCTCATCACGGTGGCCACGAGGGTGTCGGCCGCCAGGGCACCCCGCTCGTGCAAGGCGAGGGCCAGGATCGCCATGATCTCATCGCCGTCGACAACATCTCCGCGCGCGTCGACCGCGAGGCAGCGGTCGGCGTCCCCATCGTGGGCGATGCCGAGGTGGGCCTGATTCTCGATCACGGCCCGCTGCAGGCGGCCCAGATGCGTCGAGCCGTAGCCGTCATTGATGTTGAGCCCGGTCGGCTCGGCGCCGATGACGGTGACATACGCACCGGCCTCGCGGAAGGCCAGGGGTGACACCTCGGACGCAGCGCCGTGGGCTGCATCGACGAGCACGTGCAAGCCTTCGAGACGCCGCGGAAGTGCCAGGACGAGGTGCTTGACATATCGGCTGCCTCCGTCGCTCAGCCGACGGATCCGCCCGACGCTGGCTCCGGTCGGGCGCTCCCACGGCTCCTGCAGCCGGGCTTCGATGGCGTCCTCGACGGCGTCATCGAGCTTGTGCCCGCCGCGGGCGAAGAACTTGATTCCGTTGTCGGGCATCGGATTGTGCGAGGCCGACAGCATGACGCCCAGGTCGGCGTCGAGGTCGGCGGTGAGGAAGGCGACGGCCGGCGTGGGCAACATGCCTGCGTCGAGGACGTCGACGCCCGCCGAGGCCAACCCGGCCATGACGGCGGCCGCCAGGAACTCCCCGGAGGCGCGCCCATCTGTGCCGACCACAGCCGTCGGACGATGGCCGGCGAACTCGCCAGCGTCCCCCAGCACGTGGGCGGCAGCGACCGCTAGGTCGAGCGCCAACTCAGCAGTGATCGTGCCGTTGGCCAGGCCACGCACCCCGTCGGTCCCGAAAAGCCGTCCCACAGTGTGTCCTTTCGTCCCCGCCCCCCGGGCAGGCCACACTCGGGTGACCGCGCGGCATACCAGGGGTGACGTTTCTGTCTCGGAACCTACTCCGCTGGAGCACTCGGACGCACTCGGACGCACTCGGACTTCCAGGCAACACCAGCTCCAGCCACACCAAGGGCGGCTCGGAATGCCCGAGCCGCCCTGGTGGCGTGCGACCTACCGATCAGCGCTTGCTGTACTGAGGTGCCTTGCGGGCCTTCTTGAGGCCGGCCTTCTTGCGCTCCGGCACGCGAGCATCGCGGGTGAGGAACCCGGCCTTCTTGAGGGTCGGGCGGTTGAGCTCCTCGTCGACCCCGTTGAGGGAGCGAGCGACGCCGAGGCGAACGGCGCCGGCCTGGCCGGAGGGGCCGCCGCCGTGCACCCGGACGAGGACGTCGTAGGCGCCGTCGAGCTCAAGCAGCTTCAGGGGCTCGTTGACGAGCTGCTGGTGCACCTTGTTGGGGAAATAGGAGTCGAGCGTGCGGCCGTTGACGGTCCATTCCCCGGTGCCCGGCACGATCCGCACCCGGGCGATCGCCTGCTTGCGCCGGCCGGTCGCGCCGCCGGGAGCCGAAGCGGTGGGCTTGCGCACCGCAGTGCCGGCCGGAGCGGAATCGGTCTCGGTCGTGTATTCGGAGAGCTCGGGCTCGTCGACGTCAAGCTCGACATCCAAGGACTTGTCAGCCATTACTGGGCCACCTGCGTGATTTCGAAGGGCACGGGCTGCTGCGCCGCGTGGGGGTGGGTGTCGCCGGTGTAGACCTTGAGCTTGGACAGCTGCTGGCGGGCGAGGGAGTTCTTGGGGAGCATTCCGCGAACTGCCTTCTCGATGGCCCGGCGGGGGTCCTTGTCGAGCAGTTCGGCGTAGGTGACCGAGGACAGGCCGCCCGGGAAGCCCGAGTGGTGGTAGGCCTTCTTGAGCTGGGCCTTGTTACCGGTGAGGGCAACCTTGTCGGCGTTGATGACGATGACGAAGTCGCCCATGTCGACGTGGGGGGCGAAGGTCGGCTTGTGCTTGCCACGCAGCAGCACGGCGATCTGGCTCGCCAGGCGGCCGAGCACCACGTCCGTCGCATCGATGACTTGCCAGGCGCGGGTGACCTCGCCGGGCTTGGGGGAATAGGTGTGCATGTGCGTCGCTTCCGTTTCTGGTGGTGCTGGTGTCACAGCTCGGTATGCCGGCCGCTCACTCGCCCCCGCGACTCGGCTGAACGTCTCTGCGACGTCCGGCGACGAACTGGGCGGCCAGTCAGCGCGTTGCGGACGGCTGCCCGCGCGGCACCTCAGAGCTTCATTCTACCGGAGCGACTGGCCAAGCCCGGCATCGCGCCCGGATGGCTGCTGACCTGCACAGATGCGGGATTTCGAGCCGGCGGGCAGCCGTGTGCAAAGACTCCATGCAAAACTATTGTGCATGCTCGGATTCGTCCCACTGACCCCTGACCAGATCCGGGTCCTGGCGCACCCGTTGCGAGCCAGGCTCGTCGAGCGCTTGCGCACCCGGGGCCCAGCGACCGCCACCAAGCTGGCCCACGAGTTCGACACCAACTCGGGCGCGACGAGCTACCACCTGCGCCGGCTGGAGGTGTACGGGTTGGTCCAGCCCGCCGGTGGCGGGCGCGGCCGAGAACGACGCTGGGAGGCCAGCGCTCGGCGGCAAGCCGCCGGGCACGAGGGTGGCCAGGGCGCCCGCGCACGCTCGGCCGAGAACGACCCCGACACCGAGTCCAGTCTGGACTGGCTGGACCGCGACTACATCCGCCACTTCGCCGAGAAGGCCGAGCAATGGCTTGACGCCGCCCCCGAGTGGCCCGAGGGGTGGACCGTCCCGGCCGGGTTACGCGACGGCATGGTGCTTGTCACCCAGGCCCAGTTGGCCGACCTGCGCGCCGAACTGGACGGGGTGCTCGCCCGCTATCGCCGAGTCGGCCAGGGCAACCCCAAGGCGCGTCGCGTCGCCGTCTATACCTCCTGCCAGCCGATCGACCTCGAGAAGCCGCCACGCGGCTGACCGCATCAGCGGGCCCGCTCGACCCGGCCTTCGTCCCACACCGGCTCGGCCGACTCCCGGACCCGCCCGTCGGCCCGGAAGACCAGGAACCGGTCGAAGCCACGCGCGAACCATCGGTCATGCGTCACCGCGACCACGGTCCCCTCGAAGGCGTCAAGTGCCGACTCCAGGGCCTCGGCCGAGTCGAGGTCGAGGTTGTCGGTCGGCTCGTCGAGCAGCAACAGCGTCGCCCCTGACAGCTCGAGCAGCAGGATCTGGAAGCGCGCCTGCTGCCCGCCGGACAGCGACTCGAAGGTCTGCTCGGCGGCCTTGGCCAGGCCGTACCGATCCAGAACCCTGGACGCCTCTTCCCGGCCGCGGCCCTGCCGATGTTCGTCCCCGCGGTGCAGGATCTCGGCGAGAGTCCGCCCGACGAGCGCGGGCTGGTGGTGGGTCTGCGCGAACCAGCCCGGGCGCACCCGTGCGCCCAGCCGGGCCGAACCCGTATGCCGCACGAGCTCGGGTCGGGTATCCCCCACTGGTTGATGTTCGATATCTGGGTCCGAGCCGCCGGCTGCCAACAACCGCAGAAAATGCGACTTGCCCGAGCCGTTGGAGCCAAGTACCGCCAATCGCTCGCCGAACCAGATCTCGACGTCGAACGGAGCCATGAGGGTGCTCTCGCCAGCGGCGAGCTCAAGTCGCTCACACACCACCGCGCGTTTGGCCGTCCGTCCGCCGGTCAGGCGCATCCGCAGCCGCTGAGCCACCGGCACCGCTTCGGGCGGCCCGGCCTCCAGGAAGCGCCGCAGCCGGGTCTCGGCCGCCTGGAGCTTGGGCGCCATGTCGGAGTTGTAGGCAGCCTTCTGCCGATACATCACGACGAGCGCCTTGAGCTTGGCGTGCTCCTCGTCCCATCGGCGACGCAGCTCCTCCAGCCGGGAGTTACGGTCCTCGCGCGCGGCGGCATACGTGCCGAATGGCCCAGGGTGCACCCACAGCGTCGAGCCTGCGGCCCCCGGCTCCAGGGTGGCAACGCGCGTGGCGACCCGGGCCAGCATCTCGCGGTCGTGCGAGATGAAGAGCACCGTCTTACTCGAGGCGATGAGCGAGTCCTCGAGCCATCGTTTGCCGGGTACGTCGAGATAGTTGTCGGGTTCATCGAGCAGCAGCACCTCGTCGGGGCCGCGCAGCAGCGCCTCCAGGACCACCCGTTTCTGCTCACCGCCGGACAGCGTCGTCACCGCGCGCCACTGGCTGCGCTCGAACGGCGCCCCGAGGGCCGCGACCGTGCAGGTGTCCCAGAGCGTCTCGTGGTCGTAGCCACCGACGTCGCCCCAATCGATGAGGGCCTGGGCATAGGCGATCTGGTCACGCTCGGTGTCGTGCTCCATGAGGGCCAGTTCGGTGCGGTCGATCTCGGCCGCCGCGGCCCGGATCTTGTCCGGCGCCACCGAGACCAGCAGATCGCGCACGGTCGAGGAATCGCGCACCGACCCGATGAACTGGCGCATCACGCCCAGACCTCCCGAACGGGTGATGGCCCCGCCGTGCGCTCCGAGATCCCCACTGACGATCCGCACCAAGGTCGTCTTGCCCGAGCCGTTGGGACCCACGAGGGCGATCCTGGCGCCCTCGCCGACCCGCAGGCTCACCTCACGCAGCAGCGGTCGCCCGTCGGGCAGGTCGAAACTCACCTGGTTGATGTCAACGTGGCCCACAACAGGGCAGTCTCCCGTATGCCGGCCGCTGACGCACCGTCGTTTCCCAAGGCGCCTCGCCTGGCACGTCGGCCCCCGGTGTGTGACCATTGGGACTGATGTGGCTGGCCCGGGGGGACGGCGACGCCTTGCCGGCCACCTTGTACACGGCGCTGAGTGCCGGACTATCAAAGGTGATGAACACATGGTCGATCTACACCTCCGCACGCGCGGCACCGTCGCGACCGCCATTGCGGCGCTCCTGCTCGTCGGTCCCACCGTGACCTGGCCGCAGTCGAACGCGGCCACCCGCGACACGCACGCTCGCGTGGCGCTGCGTGGGCATGCCGTGCAAGGCCTGACTCAGGCCGGGCCGGCGACGGACCTCCCCGGCGCCGCCATGGCCGAGCCGCGACGCGAAGTGGGGCCGCAAACGTCAGGGCCGCAAGCGCTCGGGCCGCAAGCGCCGGAGGCTGATGCCCCCTCCGGTGCCGGCCTGGAAGGGCCGACCGGAGCAGAGGGAACATCGCTCGGCGCGGCTGACGACGTGGTCGTGTCGGTCCCTGTTGCGACGGGTGGACTACTCGGCCTGAGTTGGCCCCGCGGCACGGTCACCGCCACGACGGCGGCCGTGCGCACCTTCGGCGGGTCCGGCTGGAGTCCGTGGTACATCAGCCCCGTCGAGGCCATCACGGACACCGAAAGTACCGGCGCTCAGCGACCGGGCACCGAACCCATCTGGGTGGGCGTCGACGTCACCCGCATTCAGGTGCGCCTACCCGCCAAGGCCCGCGCGGCATTCGCCACCGCCCAGCTCGATGTCTACACCCCCGGCATGTCACCGCAGCCCGCCGCCCCGCCTGCTCGGGCCAGCGCCGCCGCGGTCCGTCCGACCATCATCTCGCGCGCACAGTGGGGTGCCGATGAGAGCCTGCGTCAAGGCTGCGTGCCCTCATGGGCAGACACCACCCGGGCCGCCACCGTGCATCACACGGCCGGCTCCAATACGTACACGGCCGCCGAGTCCGCCGGCATCGTGCGCAGCGTCATGAAATATCACATCCAGGGCCGAGGCTGGTGCGACATCGGGTACAACGCACTCGTCGACCGATACGGACAGATCTTCGAAGGCCGCATCGGCGGTCTGACCAACCCCGTCATCGGCGCTCACTCCCTCGGCTTCAACAGCCGCAACTTCGGCATCTCGGTGATGGGCGATTTCACGGTCGCGAACGTGCCCGCTGTCACGATCGATGCGCTGTCGTCGATCATCGCGATGCGGTTCCATGACTTCTACGTCAACCCGAACGGCACCGCGACCCTCACGAGTTCAGACTCTGGCTCGCACTACCCCGCGGGCACGACGGTCACGTTTCCCACCATCGACGGCCACCGTGACTTCCAGTCCACCGCGTGTCCGGGCGCGAAGACTGTATGCCGCCCTGCCAACCATCCGGGCCAAGGTCGCCGCCCAGGTACTCTTCACCGACAGCGACCTTTACGCTCGGTATCAGCTGCTGGGTGGACGCGCCGGAATGGGCGAGATCGGCATGGGCGAAGCGACCCTCTTCGGGCACCGTCACCTCGGCTACGCCAGCGGTTGGGGCACCTGGACCCGTGCTGACGGTTCGTTCGTCGAACTCGGCCCAGGGTTTGACCGGGTCTTCGCGGCCTGGGGCGCCGCAACCTGGGGCGACCCAACGCCCGAGCGGGCCATCCTCGGGGGGGCCAGCGTCGGCTTCATCGGGTCCTCGGTCCTCCTGGTCTGGTCGCCGAACTTCGGCACCGGGATGGTTGTCGGGGCTGTGCGGGCCTACTGGGAGAGCAAAGGCGCGCTGCGGTCCTGGATCGGCTTCCCCGTCGAGCGGGAGATCCTCCAGCCGGGCGGAGTGTCCCAGCAGTACTCCGTCGGTCGGGTCTGGTGGTCGCCGGCGACAGGCGCCTTCACCACCGTCGGCGCCATCGGCGGCCGGTATGCCGCCGTCGGCCCGTCGGTCCTGGGCTACCCCCAGTCCGAGGAAGGAGCCGCCGGAGCTGGGGCCCGGCAGCAATTCCAGCAGGGCTGGATCTATTGGTCCAACCCCACCGGCGCGCATCTGCTGAGCGGGCAGATCCTCACTCGCTGGCAGGCCGGCGGCGGCCTACAGTGGCTCGGCTTCCCCACCTCCGAGGAACAGAGGACCTCGAGCTCCGGCTCCGGTCAGGACTTCGAGCGCGGGTCGATCTTCCGCTCGGACGCGACACCGGCAGTTCCGATCTATCGAGGGATCCACGCGATCTATGCCCAAGCGGGCGGACCAACCGGGTGCCTCGGCTATCCCGTCTCCGGCGAAACCGCAGCGACGGCAGGCGTCGTCACCCAACGCTTCCAAGGGGGCACCATCACCTTCCCCCTCACCGGCGCGCCGGCACAGTTCCTCTGCCACTCATGACTGGCGGCGCGAGCGAGCCTGGACGGCCCGCGCGGCCAGCTCGTCATCGCAGGGATAACCGACCTCCTCCAAGCAGAGGCCGTGGGCCGGCATCACCGTGACGTGACTGTCCCGCACGCCAACGGTCTGGACGCCCTCGGGCCAGTCGACACTCTGACGCCCCAGGCCTACCGGGACCACAGCCCCGACGAGCGCACGCACCATCGAGTGACAGAACGCGTCGGCGACGACCGTGCCGACGAGCACCCCGTCGTCGGCGCGTGACCACTGGAAAGCCTGCAAGGTGCGCACGGTTGTCGCACCCTCACGCTTCTTGCAGAACGCCGCGAAGTCGCGCAGGCCCACCAGCCGTGCGCTCGCCTGCCCCATCGCGTCGGCGTCCAACTCGTCACTGAGCCAGAGGGTGTCCCGTCGCCGCACCGGGTCGCGTAACGACAGGGCGTCGGCGATCCGATAGCTGTAGCGCCGATAGGTCGCGCTGAAGCGGGCGTCGAAACCGGCGGGCGCGCGGCATACGCGATGGACGACGACGTCGGCGGGCAGCAACCCCCGCAGTCGCGCCTCAGCAGCCTGCTCGGGGCTGCGATTCGAGCGCCGAACCAGCTGCCCGTATGCCGCCTCCGCCACCTCCACGTGCGCGACCTGACCCCGGGCGTGGACCCCGGCGTCGGTGCGGCCGGCAACGACCAGGCGCACCGGGCCGGCGTCCTCGGGCACTCGCAGGACCGTCGTAAGGGCCCGTGAGAGCTCGCCTTCGACGGTGCGGCGCCCCGGCTGCGCGGCCCAGCCGGAGAAGTCCGTGCCGTCATAACCAAGGTCTATCCGCAGCCGCACGGGGCCGGCCGGTTCACCGGCAGACGGCTCGGACAGGCTCGGCTTCGGCACGCCGGACATTCTCCCCCACCGGGCGAACCCGGCGCACCGGTCGTCTCCGCTCCGGACGGCGCCGGACCACTGCGTACCACTCCGGACCGGACCGCGCCGGGGTTAGCGTTGCCGGATGGACGTGTGGACCATCCGCTTCGATGACCCGTCGATCGATCGTGCGAGCGCCGGCGGGAAGGCCGTCAATCTCGGATTGCTCACGCAGGCGGGTTTCCCCGTCCCTGCAGGGTTCGTCGTGACGACCGACGCGTATCGCCGATTCGTCGCCGACCGCGACCTTGTCCAGGTCATCGACGAGGCGATGGCCGATGCCGATCTCCTGGACCCGGCCGGCGCCGAGGCCGCCAGCACCACGATCCGCGCGGCCTTCCGGGCCGGCGCCATCCCCGAGGAACTCGCCGAGGCGATCGCGGCGGCATACGCGGACCTGGGCTTCGGGTCGGTCGCGGTGCGCTCCTCGGCGACCGCCGAAGACCTACCCCATTTGTCCTTCGCCGGGCAACAGGACACCTTCCTCGGGATCATTGGGCCCGAGCAACTGCACGAAGCGGTCCGCGAATGTTGGTCGAGTCTGTGGACCACCCGGGCCATCGCCTACCGCCGCGCCAACCTCGTCTCCGACGACGCGGTCGCGCTCGCCGTGGCCGTCCAAAGGCTCGTGTCCGCCGATGTCTCGGGCGTGCTGTTCACCGCCAACCCACTGACCGGCCACCGCGGGCAGATGACGATCGATGCGACCTTCGGCCTCGGGGAGGCACTCGTGTCGGGTCAGGTCGAGCCCGATCACATCGTCGCCGACAGCGCGACCGGCCGGGTCATCGACCGCACCCTGGGCGCCAAGGCGCTTGCCACGATTGCCTCCGCTGCCGTAGAGGGCGGTGTGATCACCGAATCCCGCGACGCCGCAGACCAGTCCGCCCTCACCGACGCACAGGTCGCCGAGCTCGTCGCGCTCGGCCGCCGGGTTCAGGACACCTACGCCACCCCGCAGGACATCGAGTGGGCCCTGGGCAACGGCCACCTGCACCTGCTGCAGTCGCGGGCGATCACCTCGCTCTTCCCCATCCCGGACGGGGCGCCCCCCGAGTCGTTGTGGCTGTCCTTCGGCGCCGTCCAAGGGGTCCTCGCGCCGATGACACCGCTGGGCCGCGACGTGATCAAGACACTGCTGTCCGGCGCCGCCCGCCTCTTCGGCCACGACGTCGATCCCCGCACGACCGCCTACATCGGCGAAGCCGGGGAGCGGGTGTGGCTCCGCCTCGACCGGATCCTTCGCAATCCGTTGGGACATAAGAGTGCCCCGGCGTTCCTGAGGTTCGTCGACCCGAGCGCCGCAGCGATCGTGCACGACCTCCTCGAGGAGGGCGGCCTCGCGTCGGCTCCACGATCCGACCTGCCGCGAACCGCCCGCGACGTCGCCCGCTTCTTGCGCAAGACCGCTCGTGGCGCGGCCGGAGCGATGCTCAGACCCGGCCAGGCCCGCGACACCTTCGACGCGACCGTCGAGGCACTCGTCGCCGATGCCGCTCGGCGGGAAGTCGCCGCTTCCGCCGAGACCGACCCGGTGCGCCGTCTGGCCGCTCGGGGCACCTGGCTTCGTGACGCTCTCGGGGGCGCCTTCCCCCGGATCCTGCCTCGCGCCGCGCCGCTGGTCGCTCCGAGCGTGGCGCTGCTGCGAGTGATCTCCAAGCTCACCGACGCCTCGTCTGCCCACGGGAGTTCGCCGAGCGGCCATGGGATCTCCCCGGAGGCTATGGAGATCACCCGTGCGATCCCGCGCAACCCGACGACCGAGATGGACCTGGCCCTGTGGGAGGTCGCGGCTGCCGTGGCTGCGGACGCCGGTGCGACCCGCATGTTCACAACGCTCGCGCCGGCCGAGCTCGCCGCCAACTACGCGGCTGGCCGCCTGCCTCGCGCGGCGCAGACCGCCCTCGCCGGATTCCTCGCGGCCTACGGAATGCGCGGGATCGGCGAGATCGACCTGGGGCGGCCTCGGTGGCGCGAAGACCCGATCGACCTCATCCAGACCATCCAGTCCTATCTCGCGCTGTCCGACGAACAGGCTCCGCCCGCCGTCTTCGCTCGCGGCGCGGCGTCGGCCCGGATCGCCGTCGAACGCCTGGCTGCAACAGCCTCCGGTATGCCGCGTGGTCACCTTCGCGCTCGAACGGTCCGGTTCTGCGCCTCTCGGGTCCGGGCCCTGGCCGGCGGACGGGAACAGCCGAAGTTCGCGGTCATCCAGCTGATGGGTGTCGCGCGTGAGGGCCTGCTGGCAAGCGGCGGCGACTTGGTCGCGGCGGGGGTACTCGACCATGCCACCGACGTCTTCTTCCTGCGGTTGCACGAGCTCACCGAGCTGACCCCGCAGGCGCTTCCCGCGCTGCGCGAGCTGGTCAGCTCACGCCGCGCCAGCTGGCTCGCCGAGGCCCGCCGCGCGCGGGTGCCGCGGGTGCTCGTCGGCGACGGCCGAGCCTTCCATGAGGGTCTGAGCCGCTCGGCTGCACTGGCCGACCTCCCCGCGGGTGCCATCGTCGGTAGCCCGGTGTCGCCGGGGGTTGTCGAGGGCCCGGTCCGGGTGGTCGCCGACCCGACCAGCGCTGGCCTCACGCCGGGCGAGATCCTCGTCTGCGTCGGGACCGACCCTGCGTGGACACCGCTGTTCCTCACCGCGGGGGGCCTGGTCACCGAGGTCGGCGGGATGATGACCCACGGCTCTGTTGTCGCGCGCGAATACGGCATACCAGCGGTGGTCGGCGTGCACGAGGCGACGACACGGCTGGTGACCGGGTCACGCATCCGCCTCGACGGCTCCGCCGGCACGATCGTCCCGCTGGACTGACTCGCAGCGTTGCGCCGACGAAAAGCCGAATGCGCCTGCGGGTGCATGATCGAGGGCTCCTCACCACAGGTGGTGAGGAGCCCTCGGTCGCTGCGCCGTGCGGCCCGCTGGCCGGCTAAACAGCGGCCGGGCAGTCGAGCGCCGCGTGGATCAGTCGGTCGCCTTTGCCGGCGCGTCGTCGACCTCGGCGTCCTGCACCGGCGCGTCTTGCGTCGGCGCGTCCTGCACCTCGGCTGGGGTGACGGTCGCGTCGTCGACCTCGGTAGCCTCGACCTCAGCTGCGGGTGCAGCAGCGGGCTTAGCCTCGTCGGCCTTCTTCTTGTCGGCGGCGGCGCGCCTGGTGGCGGACTCGGCCTCCTTGACGGTGGCCTTCTTGGCCGACAGCGGTTCACGAACCAGCTCGATCACGGCCATGGGGGCGTTGTCGCCCTTGCGCGGCCCGATCTTGACGATCCGGGTGTAGCCGCCTTCGCGCTGAGCCATGTCGGGCGCGACCTCGGTGAAGAGGCGGTGCACGACGCTCTTGTCACGCACGACGGTGAGCACCCGACGGCGCGCGTGCAGATCACCGCGCTTGGCGAAGGTGACCAGACGCTCGGCAAGCGGACGCAGCCGCTTGGCCTTGGCCTCGGTCGTGGTGATCCGGTCGTGCTCGAACAGCGACGTGGCAAGACCCGCCAGCAGCAGCCGCTCGTGTGCCGGCCCGCCACCGAGGCGGGGACCCTTGGAAGGGGTTGGCATGGTTTCTCCTTGGTTGTGCGGCTAACGGTTCAGAACTGCTCGTCCTCGGCCAACGCACGACCTTCGTCGAGGTCGTCGTAGTCGTCGGAGTAGGTGTCGACGATCGAGGCCGGGTCGAATCCGGGAGGGCTGTCCTTGAGGGTCAGACCCATCCCGGCGAGCTTGGCTTTGACCTCGTCGATCGACTTGGCACCGAAGTTGCGGATGTCGAGCAAGTCGGCCTCGCTGCGCCCGACGAGCTCTCCCACACTGTGGATGCCCTCGCGCTTGAGGCAGTTGTAGGACCGGACGGTGAGGTCGAGGTCCTCGATCGGCAGCGCCAGGTCGGCGGCCAGTGCGGCGTCGGTCGGCGACGGTCCCATGTCGATGCCCTCGGCCTCGACGTTGAGCTCGCGGGCCAGACCGAAGAGCTCCACGAGCGTCTTGCCCGCTGAGGCCATCGCGTCGCGCGGGGCCATCGACGACTTGGTCTCGACGTCGACGACCAGCCGGTCGAAGTCGGTGCGCTGCTCGACACGGGTCGCCTCGACCTTGTAGGTCACGGCGAGCACGGGCGAGTAGATCGAGTCGACCGGGATGCGGCCGATCTCCTGGTCGCCGGACTTGTTCTGCTGGGCCGAGACGTAGCCACGGCCACGCTCGACGGTCAACTCCATCTCGATGCGGCCCTTGGCGTTGAGCGTCGCCAGGTGCAGGTCGAGATTGTGCACCTCGACGCCGGCCGGCGGGGCGATGTCCGCAGCGGTGACCGTGCCGGCACCCTGCTTGCGCAGGTACATGACGACCGGCTCGTCGTGCTCGGAAGAGACGACAAGGTTCTTGATGTTGAGAATGATCTCGGTGACGTCTTCTTTGCAGCCCGGGATCGTCTGGAACTCGTGCAGCACCCCGTCGACGCGCAGCGAGGTGACCGCCGCGCCGGGGATGCTCGACAGCAGCGTGCGACGCAGCGAGTTGCCGAGGGTGTAGCCGAAGCCAGGCTCGAGGGGTTCGATGATGAAGCGGCTGCGGTTGTCGACCACGACCTCTTCAGAGAGCACAGGACGCTGTGCGATAAGCATTGTTCTTCCTTCCTCAGGCGACCGCTATATGACGCCTGAAAAGACCCGGCCCGCCTCTGTCTGCGACCCGGGACCCGGAGCCGGGCGGGCACCGGCGAAGGTGCGCACCCGGCATACCGGATCAGTTCTTGGAGTAAAGCTCCACGATGAGCTGCTCGGTGAGGATCGTGTCGATCTGCTCACGAACGGGCAACTGGTGGATGAGGATGGTCAGCGATCCGTCCATGACCTGCATCCAGGCCGGCGGGGTGCGGTCGCCGAAGGTCTGGCGGGCCAGGTCGAAGGGGAAGGACTCAACAGACTGCTTGCGCACCGTGATGATGTCGAACTGCTCGACGCGGTAACTCGGGACATCGACGCGGTGGCCATTGACCTCGAAGTGACCGTGGGTGACGAGCTGACGGGAGTGCCGACGCGTGCGCGCAAGCCCAGCCCGGTAGACGACGTTATCCAGGCGCGACTCCAGGATCTGCAGCAGGTTGTCGCCGGTCTTGCCGGGACGGGTCGCTGCCTCCTGGTAGTAGCGGCGGAACTGCTTCTCCATGACGCCGTAGGTGAAGCGGGCCTTCTGCTTCTCCTGAAGCTGAGTGAGATATTCCTTCTCCGTGATCCGCCGGCGACCGTGCTGGCCGGGAGGGAACGGACGCATCTCGAAGTTCTTGTCTCCGCCGACGAGGTCGACCTTGAGCCGACGGGACTTCTTGGTGATCGGGCCGGTATACCGAGCCATCAGTGTGTCTCTCTTTCTTCAGCTCGGGTCAGACGCGACGGCGCTTGGGCGGGCGGACGCCGTTGTGCGGCGAGGGGGTGACGTCGCTGATCGCGCCGACCTCCAGCCCGGTGGCGGTCAGGGACCGGATGGCGGTCTCGCGACCAGAGCCCGGGCCCTTGACGAAGACGTCGACCTTGCGCATGCCGTGCTCCATCGCACGGCGAGCGGCGGCCTCGGCAGCCATCTGCGCCGCGAACGGGGTGGACTTACGCGAGCCCTTGAAACCGACCTGGCCGGCCGAGGCCCACGCGATGACGTTTCCGGTCGGGTCGGTGATCGAGATGATCGTGTTGTTGAACGTGCTCTTGATGTGAGCGTGCCCATGGGCGACGTTCTTCTTCTCCTTGCGGCGCACCTTCTTGGCGCCCGCAGCCTGACGGCTCTTGGGAGGCATGGTTCTCCTACGTCTGAGGGATGGTGGCTGGCAACCCGTCGGGGTTACTTGCCGGCCTTCTTCTTGCCGGCGACGGTGCGCTTGGGGCCCTTGCGGGTACGCGCGTTGGTCTTGGTGCGCTGCCCGCGGACGGGCAGGCCGCGACGGTGCCGAATGCCCTCGTAGGAGCCGATTTCGACCTTGCGACGGATATCTGCGGCAACCTCGCGGCGGAGGTCGCCTTCCATCTTGACGTTGGTCTCAAGCCAGTCACGCAACGCGACAAGGTCGGCGTCGGTGAGGTTCTTGACCCGGGTGTCCGGGCTGACCCCGGTCGCCACGAGGGCCTTGCTCGCGGTAGTGCGACCCACTCCGAAGATGTAGGTCAGGCCGATCTCCACGCGCTTGTCGCGCGGGAGGTCCACGCCGATGAGACGTGCCATGTGCTGGTGCTCCTGATCGTTGCGGAGGTCTGGTACAACACCGATCCGGTATGCCGTGCGCGTCACCTCTCGGGTCGGCGGCGGCACCGGTCCCCGGCCTCCGTGCCGGGGGTGACGTCCTGACGTGGTCTTGACCGTCTGCGGCCGTGCGGCCGGTCTGAGTCAAGCGTCCGGCAGGGGCCGGGTGCTGCGAATCGTGTTCAGTTGTGCTTGCGTGCTGTCGAAGCCCGCGGGTCGTGCACGGTGGTGGGTCTGGGTCAGCCCTGGCGCTGCTTGTGGCGCAGGTTGTCGCAGATCACCATGACCCGCCCGTTACGGCGGATCACCTTGCACTTGTCGCAGATCTTCTTGACGCTCGGCTGGACCTTCATTGCCTGGTGTCTTTCAGATCGGGAGCCCCGGTTCGGCGCAGGCACGGGCCTGGGCAGATCCGGAACAAGGGATCGGGAGTGCTGTCGACAGGTCGCCGGCAGCGGGGTCGTGCAGGTGGTGCTCGATCAGCGGTAGCGGAACACGATGCGGCCGCGGGACAGGTCATAGGGCGAGAGCTCCACCACGACCCGGTCCTCAGGGAGGATCCGGATGTAGTGCTGGCGCATTTTGCCCGAGATGTGGGCGAGCACCTTGTGCCCGTTGGACAGCTCCACCCGGAATGTTGCGTTCGGGAGAGCCTCAACGATGGTGCCCTCGATCTCGATGACCCCGTCTTTCTTGGCCATGTCCTCCGTCGTTCCGTTGATCGTGTGCCCGGGACGTGGTGAGACACACCCGATCAGGGACGACCCACCTGGGTGTCACGAGCACACGACACCCAACGGACCATCTTACGCGACGGGCACGGCATACCCGAAATCGCGTCCCTCCGTGCCACCGACGCGAGCGGTGCGGCCGACGCGAGCGGTGCGGCCGACGCGAGCGGTGTCGGGGGCGTGAGTGGCGCCGACTCCCGCTCCGGCGTCATCCTGGCGCCCGGCTGAGTTGGTGAGCAGGAATCTTCAGCGCTCCACCTAGAACCGGGGGTGAACGAGCCGCTGATGCCGCAGTGGGTGCTGTTGGGACAGCACCGGACGCGTCATCAGCCGCTCTTTCACACCCGCCGTGGACCTCTTCGGCGAGGTCCAGCCGAGAACCCCACCCTGGCTGCGTTTCCGGCGAAGGGGTCACTTGAATCGCCGGGGAAACCCCACCCTGGCTGAGTTGCTGGGGAACGGGTCAACCGCCGACGGGCCTGCGGCGATCCGACGCCCCCGACGTGGCCGTCTACTCGGCCGCTTCGGGCGCAGGTCGGTCGAGATCGGGTAAGCATGGGCAGGGTCAGCATGGGCGGGGAGGTCAGGGCAACCGCCCTCCCGGACAGACCCGTCGGGCAAGCACCACTCTCACGCCCCCAATGCAGCCAGCCTCGTGCGGAGGATACGTGGCGAGCGCCGCTCACGCGCCCCAGTGCATCCAGGCGCCGTGCGGGTGACACACGGCCAGCCGCTCGGTCTGGCGGCGTCCTGAACGCCAACTCACCTGATGCAGGACGCTGCCGTCCTCGTCGGCGCGCTCAAGGAACCCTAAGCCGGGCGTGAGCACGGGAGACTCCAGCGACAGCCAGGTGAGGTCCCGGCCCGCCCCGAGTCGGTCGAGTTCGGCGACGAAGGCTCGCTGCCGCTCCGTGGACAGGTAGTTGAGCACCCAGGTGGTCGTCACGACCGGGTGGCCGGCAACCGCGATCAGGTCCACGCACGAGGCCAGATCCGTGACAGCGTCGCCGGCGCGCACCTCGACCGGTTGCGCCCGGGCCAGCTTGAGAGCCCCCCGCAGGCGAGCGAAGCGCTCGGGCTGATCGGGCCACAGGCAGGCGGCGAGCCAGCGCGCCTGAGCCGGATCCTGCAGGTCCACCGGCTGGGCGTCCAGCCCGAGCCGGGCGGACAGCCTCGGGCGGCGCCGTGGCACCGGGACCGCTCCCCTGGTGCCGCAGAGCAGCAGCGGCACCCCGCCCTCGTCCCCGAGGCCGCCGACCCCACCGACGTCCCCGCCGGGGGAATAGCGGTAGGCATACCGGTCGAGCAGCAGGGTCAGTCCGGCGCTGGCGCCGACGTCGAGCATGGCGATCTCGCCGACCTCATCGGCGACCGTGGCCAGCGCCGGCAGCAGGACCGCACAGCGGCCGATCTCGTTGGTCTGGGTATGCCGGGTCGCCAGTGTGGCGGCCACCTGCTCCCCGTGCTCGGCGAGGAACCGGCCGAACACCGGGCCGACATCTCCGCTGGCCGGGGGGTCGGTGAGGTTGGGGTAGAACCGGGCGAGCTCGGGGCCTGCCCCAACCAGCAGCAGGTCGTGGACCGCCGCGAACATCAGGACGGGCAGCCGTTGGGTGGGCGGGGCCTGCAGAAGCATCGCGGACACCTCCGGGTGCGCGGCGGCATACGTGGCCAGCTGTCCGTAGAGCGGCGCGCCGGCCCCGTGATCGCGGGCGAAGTCAGCGAAACGCCGCGCAAGGTCCTCGACGGACTCGGTCATCGACGCCGAGATCGCTCAGAGCGAGCGTCCAGTCGCTCGTCGATCTGGGCGCGACGGCGTAGCACGATGTCGACGATCAACTCGTCGGAGGGCGGCGCCTCGGGCTGGAACCGCAGCGTCCCTGTGGTGCATGAGAAGGCTCCGAGCCGCTCGGCGAGCGCCGGCAAGATGGAACCGCTGTAGGGATAGATCGCCAGGTGCTCCGTCGTGGCCATTGCCGCGAGGAGGCCCTGGCCACGGTAGAGGAAGGCTGGCATGGCATAGCTGGTGCCCTCGACAACGTCCGGCACAGTCTCGCGGACCAGGTCTGCGACGCGCTGCAGGGCGACCCGGCGCGTCGTGTCCTCGATGCCTGCGTGATATTCCGCGACAGTGCCCATGCCACGATCCTCTCAGGACTCCTGCCGAGTTGGCAGGCACGCGCCGAGCGCTGTGCTCAGCCGCCGGCGCCCACGCTGGATCAGGCGAGCACGGGGGCGAAGGCGCCGCCGAGGCGAGCCTGGCCGCCGTCCAGCGCAGTGAGCACCCACAGCCCCTGATCGCGAACGGCGACGGTGTGCTCCCAATGGGCGGCGCGAGAGCCGTCGGCGGTGACCACGGTCCAGTCGTCGGCGAGGACCCGCGTCTCGGGCGCGCCGAGGGTGACCATCGGCTCGATCGCCCCGGTATAGCCCGAGCGGACGATCGGTCCCCTGACCTTGACCGCGTAGTTGAAGATCTGTGGGTCCAGGTGCATCTCACGGCCAATGGTGTGCCCGACATAGTCCTCGACGATGCCGTAGCCCCGTCCGTCCCGAGCGCAGGCGGCCTCGACGCTCGCCTCGACGGCCTCGCCCACGGCATACAGGCGCTGGCCGACCCGCAGGGCGGCGATCCCGGCCCAGAGTGACTCTTCGGTCGCCCGAGACAGGGCCAGGTCCTCGGGCCGAGCCGAGTCCTGCCCCCCAACGATGACGGTCACCGCCGCGTCGCCGTGCCAGCCCTCGACGATGGCCCCGCAGTCGAGGGACAGCAACTCCCCCGCCCGCAGGATGCGATCGGAGGGGATCCCGTGCACGACCTGCTCGTCGATGGACGTGCAGAGGGTATGCCGGTAACCCGGCACCTCGAGGAAAGACGGCCGAGCGCCGTGGTCACGGATGTGATCGTGGGCGATCCGGTCGAGCTCGAGGGTGCTCACCCCTGGCGCGACGGCCGCCGAGACGATCTGAAGGGTTTGGGCGACGAGCAGCCCGGCAGCCCGCATGAGCACGAGCTCGGCGTCGGAGCGCCCCGGCGTCTTGCGGCGAGCCGACAAACGTCAGCTCCGCACGTCGTTGAGAGCGTCGGCGATCCGGCCGGTGATCTCGTCGACGCCCCCCATGCCGTCAAGCTGGCGGAGTTTGCCCTGCTCGGAATAGATCTCCGTCAGAGGGGCGGTCTGGGCGCGATAGATGGCCATCCGCTCGCGAATGACCTCCTCGGTGTCGTCGGCGCGTCCCTGGTCGGCCGCCCGCGCCAACAGCCGGGCGACCATCTGGTCCTCATCGACGACGAGTTCCAGGGCCACGTCGATCTGCCGACCGGTCTGGGCGAGGTGCTCGTCGAGGGTGTGCAGCTGGCCCACGGTGCGCGGATAACCGTCCAGCAGGAACCCCGGGACGCAGTCATCCTGCGCGAGCCGGTCGCGCACCAGTGCGTTCGTCAGCTCGTCCGGGACATAGCCGCCGGAGGCCATGATGGCCTCGACCTGCTTGCCCAGCTCGGTCTGACCCTTGACGTTGGCGCGAAAGATTGCGCCCGTCGAGATGGCCGGAATGCCGAACCGCTCGGCGATGCGCTCCGCCTGGGTGCCCTTGCCTGCCCCCGGGGGGCCCATGATGACCAACCTCATCTGAGGAACCCTTCATAGTTACGTTGCTGCAACTGGGCCTGGATCTGCTTGACCGTCTCGAGCCCGACGCCGACGATGATGAGGATCGACGTGCCACCGAACGGGAAGTTCTGGTTGGCGTTGAAGAGCTTGAGCGCGATGAGCGGGATGAGCGAGATCGCGGCCAGATAGATGGCGCCCGGGACCGTGATCCTGGTGAGGACGTAGTCGAGATACTCGGCCGTGGGTCGCCCGGCGCGAATACCTGGGATGAAGCCGCCGTAGCGCTTCATGTTGTCGGCGACTTCGACAGGGTTGAACGTGATCGACACGTAGAAGAACGTGAAGAAGAGGATGAGCGCGATGTACGTCGCCATGTAGATGATGCTGTCGCCCTGGACGAGGTTCTGCTGGACCCAGAGCACCCACCCGGAAGGTAGGGTGCCGTCGCTCGGCGAGGCGAACTGAGCGATGAGAGCTGGCAGGGCGAGCAACGACGAGGCGAAGATGACCGGGATGACACCAGCCATGTTGACCTTGAGCGGGATGTAGGTGGAGGACCCGCCATACATCCGCCGGCCGACCTGCCGCTTCGCGTATTGGACCGGGATCCGGCGCTGGGACTGCTCGACGAAGATGACCAAGGCGATGACCAGGAAACCGACGAGGATGATGCCGAAGAACACATCCCAACGGCCCTCCTGCTGCTGGATGGCCCACAGCGAGGACGGGAAGCCCGCCGCGATCGAGGTGAAGATGAGCAACGACATGCCGTTGCCGATGCCACGGTCCGTGATGAGCTCGCCGAGCCACATGATCAGGCCGGTGCCCGCGGTCAGGGTGAGCACCATGATGAGGATCGTCGTCGTGCTCGTGTCGCTGAGGATCTCGGTGCAGCCGGGGCCGAAGAGCTGAGAGGGGTTACGGGCAAACGTGATGAGCGTCGCCGACTGCAGGATGGCCAGACCGATCGTCAGATAACGGCTGTACTGCGTCATCTTCGTCTGGCCCGACTGACCCTCCTTCTTGAGGGCCTCGAACCGCGGGATGACGACCGTCAGCAGCTGCACAATGATCGTCGCGGTGATGTAGGGCATGATGCCCAGCGCGAAGATCGACAACTGCAGCAAGGCCCCGCCGCTGAAGAGGTTGACCAGTCCGATGAAGCCCTGCGCCGGATCGGCACTGGCCAGACACTGGGAGACCTTGGTGTAGCTCACGCCTGGAGTCGGGACCGCCGAGCCGAGCCGGAAGACCGCCATGATCAGCAGCGTGAACAGCAGCTTGCGGCGCAGGTCGGGCGTGCGGAACGCACGAGCGACTGCTGTGAACACTGGGTCCTCCTAGGTGCCTCGCGCCGGTCGCGCGATGTGTCGGTACCTCGCTTGGCAAGATAACACCCCGAGCCCGGTTCGGCCGGGGCACGGGGTGGTAGTCGCCTACTGCGGATTGAGCCCGGTGGGCGGGCGGCATACGAGAGTCTCGTATGCCGCCCGCCCACCGGTCGCGCTCACGCTGAGGTCGCGCTCCCGCCGGCGGCTTCGATCTTCTCTTTGGCCGAGGCCGAGAACTTGTCGGCCGTGACGGCCACCTTGACCGAGATCTCGCCCGTGCCGAGCACCTTGACCGGGTGCCCGTCCCGGACCGCGCCCTTGGCGACGAGGTCGGCGATGGTCACTTCGCCACCGTCGGGGTAGAGCGACGAGAGCTTGTCGAGGTTGACGACCTGATAGACGGTGCGGAAGGGGTTCTTGAAGCCGCGGAGCTTGGGCATGCGCATGTGCATGGGCATCTGCCCGCCCTCGAACGACGCAGACACCTGGTAGCGCGCCTTGGTGCCCTTGGTGCCTCGACCGGCGGTCTTGCCCTTAGACCCCGCCCCGCGACCCACCCGGGTCTTAGCGGTCTTGGCTCCCGGAGCCGGACGCAGGTGGTGCACCTTGAGCGTCGAGCCCGAGACCTCGGTCGTGCGATTGGTGGCGTCGGCCATGATCAGTCAACCTCCTCGACGGCCACGAGGTGCGTGACCGCGCGGACCATACCCCGGATCTCGGGGCGGTCCTCCTTGACGACGGTGTCGCCGATGCGCTTGAGCCCGAGTGAGCGCAACGTCTCTCGGGCAAAGCGCTTCTGGCCGACGACACCCCTGAGCTGGGTCACCTTGAGTCGCGCCATCACGCACCGACCCTGTCAGTGGCAGCCTTGGCCGCCTTGGCGGCGAGATCGGCAGCCTGGGCCCGCAGCATCGCGGCCGGGGCGACGTCCTCGACGGGCAGGCCACGTCGGGCCGCAACCGCCTCAGGGCGTTCCAGCTGACGCAGGGCGGCGACGGTGGCGTGGACGATGTTGATCGCGTTGGACGAGCCGAGGCTCTTGGAGAGCACATCGTGGATGCCGGCGCACTCCAACACTGCACGCACCGGCCCACCGGCGATGACACCGGTACCGGGAGCGGCCGGGCGCAGCAGCACGACGCCTGCGGCGGCCTCACCCTGCACCGGGTGCGGGATCGAACCCTGGTTGCGCGGGACCTTGAAGAACGCCTTCTTGGCCTCTTCGACACCCTTGGCGATCGCCGCGGGCACCTCCTTGGCCTTGCCGTAGCCGACGCCCACCGTGCCGTCCCCGTCCCCGACGACGACCAGCGCGGTGAAGCTGAACCGCCGGCCACCCTTGACGACCTTGGCGACGCGGTTGATCGTCACGACCCGCTCGACGTACTGGCTCTTCACCTGCTCGCGAGGCTCGCGGCGGTCGCGGCCGTCGCGGCCACCTCGACCGCGGCGATCGCCGCCGACGTCGCCGGTGCCGGCACCCGCCCCGGCTCCAGCGCCGGTTCCGGTGCCTCGACGCTGTGGTCCGGGCATCAGTTCTTCCTCATCTCAGTCATGTCCTCGACGTGCATGGTGCTCACAGTGCGAGACCTCCCTCGCGGGCGCCGTCGGCGATCGCCGCGACCCGGCCGTGGTACTTGTTTCCGCCACGGTCGAATACAACGGCGTCCACGCCGGCCTCCTTGGCCCGCTGAGCCACCAGCTCGCCGACCTTCTTGGCCTTGGCGGTCTTGTCACCGTCCAGGGAACGCACATCGGCCTCCATCGTCGAGGCGGACACGAGGGTCTTGCCCACGGTGTCGTCGACGAGCTGAGCGAAGATGTGCCGAGTCGAACGCGACACGACCAGGCGTGGGCGCTCGGTCGTGCCCGACACCTTCTTGCGTCCGCGCACCTGGCGACGGATCCGGGCGGCGGCCTTGCTCTTGCCGCGCTTGATGATCATTGCCATGGCTTACTTCTTCCCGGCCTTTCCGACCTTGCGACGGATGTGCTCGCCCGCGTAGCGAACGCCCTTGGCCTTGTATGGGTCGGGCTTGCGCAGCTTGCGGATGTTGGCAGCGACCTCGCCGACCTGCTGCTTGTCGATGCCCTGGACCGAGAACCGGGTCGGGGCTTCGACGACGAACGTGATGCCCGAGGGCGGCTCGACGGTGATCGAGTGGCTGTAGCCGAGGGCGAACTCGAGGTTGGCCCCCTTGGCCTGCACTCGATACCCCGTGCCGACGATCTCAAGCTTCTTTTCATAGCCTTGGGTCACGCCGAGCACCATGTTGGCGACGAGAGTACGGGTCAGCCCGTGCAGCGAGCGCGAGGCGCGCTCGTCGTCGGGCCGGGTGACCTCCAAGGCGCCACTCTCCCCGCGGCCGACGACGATGGGCTCGGCGACGGTCAGGGCAAGCTGGCCTTTGGGGCCCTTGACGGTGACGGCCTGGCCGTCGATTGTGACGTCCACGCCGGCAGGCACGGTGACGGGGAGTCGTCCGATTCGAGACATTGAGTGCTCCCCTTACCAGACGTAGGCGAGGACTTCCCCGCCGACGCCCTTCTCGTGTGCCTGCTTGTCGGTCAACAAGCCGGTCGAGGTGGAAATGATGGCAACGCCCAGCCCGCCGAGCACGCGCGGCAGGTTGGTCGACTTGGCGTAGACCCGCAGGCCGGGCTTGCTCACTCGGCGAACACCGGCGATCGAGCGCTCCCGGTTGGGGCCGTACTTCAGCGCGACGGTCAGCGTCTTGCCGACCTCTGCGTCGGCCACGGCCCAACTCGCGATGTAGCCCTCACGCTTGAGGATCTCGGCGATGTTGGCCTTGAGCTTGGAATACGGCATGGCAACTGCATCATGGTGCGCCGAGTTGGCGTTGCGCACACGCGTGAGCATGTCCGCAATCGGGTCGGTCATCGTCATTGGGCTTCGTGCCCTTCCTCACCGCGGTTTCGACCGGGCTGTGCGGCATACGGTATGCCGTCCGCCTGGGCGACCTTCGGTGTGTCGATCTCGGGTGGTCGGGTGGACTTACCAGGAGCTCTTGGTCACGCCGGGCAACTCGCCGGCGTGGGCCATCTCCCGAAGGCAGATGCGGCAGAGGCCGAACTTGCGGTAGACCGAGTGCGGACGCCCGCACTTCTGGCACCGGGTGTAGCCGCGGACCTTGAACTTGGGCTTCGCGTTCGCCTTGTTGACGAGAGCGGTCTTAGCCATCTGTCAGTTCTCCTTGAACGGGAAGCCGAGGGCCTTGAGCAGCGCGCGCCCCTCGTCGTCGTTGGCCGCCGTGGTGACGATCGTGATGTCCATCCCGCGCACCCGGTCGATCCGGTCCTGGTCGATCTCGTGGAACATCGACTGCTCGGTGAGGCCGAAGGTGAAGTTGCCGCGGCCGTCGAACTGCTTGGGCGACAGGCCACGGAAGTCACGGATGCGCGGCAGTGCGGTGGTCACGAGCCGGTCGAGGAACTCCCACATCCGGTCCCCGCGCAGCGTCGTGTGGGCGCCGATCGGCATCCCCTCACGCAGCTTGAACTGGGCGATCGACTTGCGCGCCTTGGTGACCACGGGCTTCTGGCCGGTGATCGCCGTGAGGTCGCGCACGGCCCCCTCGATGAGCTTGCTGTCGCGGGCTGCCTCGCCGACGCCCATGTTGACGACGACCTTGACGACGCCGGGGACCTGCATGACGTTGCCATAGGAGAACTGTTCGAGCAGCACCGGCTTGATCTCGTCGCGGTACTTGGTCTTGAGCCGCGGCGCGGTGCGCTCGACGGTCCCGGTGGTGGTTTCAGTCATCGGTCTCTCACAGGTCCTTGCCGGAACGGACGGCAACGCGGGTGCGCACGATCTTGCTGCGCCCGTCGCGCTCCACCGTCTCGACACGAGTCTTGACGCGGGTCGGCATGTTCTTGTCGGGGTCGACGACCGCGACGTTGCTCACGTGGATCGGCGCCTCGGCGTGCACCAGCCCGCCGGTCCGGGAGCCACGCGAGGTGGCGCCGGCCTTGACGTGCTTGGTGACCCGGTTGATGCCCTCGACGAGCACGCGTGAGGTGTCGGGGTAGACGGCGATGACCTTGCCCTGCTTGCCCCGGTCGCCGCCGTTCTTCTGCGAACGACCGGAGATGACCTGGACGAGGTCACCCTTCTTGATCTTCAGCTTCGTGGCTTTGCTGGTGGTGGCCATGAGTCACACCACCTCGGGAGCAAGGGAGATGATCTTCATGAACTTCTTCTCGCGAAGCTCACGCCCGACCGGCCCGAAGATGCGCGTCCCACGGGGATCGCCGTCGTTCTTGAGGATGACGGCTGCGTTCTCGTCGAACTTGATGTAGGAGCCGTCCGGACGACGCTTCTCCTTGACGGTGCGCACGATGACGGCCTTGACGACGTCGCCCTTCTTGACGTTGCCGCCCGGGATGGCGTCCTTGACGGCCGCGACGATCGTGTCACCGATGCCGGCATACCGCCGGCCGGAGCCGCCGAGCACGCGAATGCACAACAGCTCCTTGGCGCCGGTGTTGTCCGCGACGCGGACGCGTGATTCTTGCTGGATCACTTGGCCTTCTCCAGAATCTCCACGACTCGCCAATGCTTCGTGGCCGAGAGCGGACGGGTCTCCATGATGAGCACGCGGTCGCCGACGCCACACGAGTTGGCCTCATCGTGCGCCTTCACCTTGCTGCTGCGGCGGATGACCTTGCCGTAGAGGGGGTGCTTGACGCGCTCCTCCACCTCGACGACGACGGTCTTGTCCATCTTGTCGCTGATGACGAAGCCCTGTCGGGTCTTGCGGTCGTTGCGGTCGAGCGCAGCGGCCTCGACGGCAGCCGTGTCCTTGATGTCCTCGCTCATTCCTTCGCCTTCTTCGCGGCCTTGTCAGCCTTCTTGTCGGCCTTCGCCTCGATCACCGGCGCGGGCGCCGGAGGGGCCGAGATGCCGAGCTCGCGCTCACGCATCTCGGTGTAGATGCGGGCGATGTCCCGCTTCACCGCACGCAACCGGCCATGGCTGTCCAGCTGACCGGTGGCGGACTGGAAGCGCAGGTTGAACAGCTCTTCCTTGGACTTGCGCAACTCCTCGACCAGACGGTCGTCGTCGAAGCCGCGCAGGTTGTCGGAGGTCAGCTCCTTGGTCCCCACTGCCATCAGATGTCACCACCTTCGCGCCGAACGAACCGGCACTTCATCGGGAGTTTGTGCATCGCCAGGCGCATCGCCTCACGAGCAACGGGCTCCGGGACACCGGCCAACTCGAAGAGGACACGGCCGGGCTTGACGTTGACGATCCACCACTCAGGAGAGCCCTTGCCGGAGCCCATGCGCGTTTCGGCCGGCTTCTTGGTGATCGGACGGTCGGGAAAGACATTGATCCACACCTTGCCGCCACGCTTGATGTAGCGGGTCATGGCGATACGCGCGGCCTCGATCTGCCGGTTGGTGAGGTAGGTCGGTTCCAGAGCCTGGATGCCGAACTCACCGAAGGCAATCTCGTTGCCGCCCTTGGACATGCCATGGCGGTCGGGGTGGTGCTGCTTGCGGTGCTTGACGCGACGCGGGATCAACATGGTCAGGCCTGCTCATTCTCGGTGCCGGCAGCCGCGAGGACGGGGGCCTCGCTCGCTGCGGCGGACTCGGCGGTGTCGGCGGGCGGCATACCGTCGCGGTCAGTGCGACCGCCACGCGTCGGGCGTGAGGGACGGTCCGCGCCGTCGCGGCGCGGGCCACGCGCCTGGCGGGGAGCCGCAGCCTGCTGCTGGGCCAGCTCGCGGGCGGTGAGGTCGCCCTTGTAGATCCACACCTTGACGCCGATCCGGCCGAACGTCGTCTTGGCCTCGTAGAAGCCGTAGTCGATGTTGGCGCGCAGCGTGTGCAGCGGGACCCGGCCTTCGCGGTAGAACTCCGAGCGGCTCATTTCGGCGCCGGCCAGTCGGCCCGAGCACTGCACCCGGATGCCCTTCGCGCCGGCTCGAAGGGACGACTGCATGCCCTTGCGCATCGCGCGACGGAAGGAGACACGCGCCGACAGCTGCTCGGCGACGCCCTGGGCGACCAGTTGCGCGTCGATCTCAGGGTTCTTGACCTCGAGGATGTTCAGCTGCACCTGCTTGCCGGTGAGTGCCTCGAGCTCGCTGCGGATGCGGTCGGCCTCGGCGCCACGGCGGCCGATGACGATGCCGGGGCGGGCGGTGTGGATGTCGACGCGGACCCGGTCCCGGGTGCGCTCGATCTCGACCCGCGAAATGCCGGCCCGCTCCATGCCCTTTTCCATGAGTTTGCGGATCTGGACGTCTTCCTTGACGTAGTCGCGGTAGCGCTGACCCGTCTTGGTCGAGTCGGCGAACCACCGGCTCTTGTGCTCGGTGGTGATCCCCAGGCGGAAGCCGTGCGGGTTGACTTTCTGTCCCATCAGCGGGCTCCCTTTCCGGTGGTGCGCTTCGCCGCAGCGATCTCGTGCTGGCTGACGACGACGGTGATGTGGCTGGTGCGCTTGTTGATTCGCGACGCGCGCCCTTGGGCGCGCGGGCGGAAGCGTTTCATCGTCGGGCCTTCGTCGACGTATGCCGCAGAGACCACCAGCGCGCGCTCGTCAAACGCCTCCGACAGCTGATCGGCCTTGACGCGAGCATTCGCCATCGCGCTCTGCAGCACCTTGCGAACCGGCTCTGCGGCCGACTGCTGGGCGAACATGAGCGTCGAGACGGCGTCGGTGGCGTTCTTGCCGCGGATGAGATCCACGACGCGACGCGCCTTCATGGGCGTGACCCGCACGTGGCGGGCAACGGCCTTGGCTTCCACCGTGACGTCCTTGACAGCGTTCTGGGTGGCCATCAGCGACGCCGCCCCTTCTTGTCGTCCTTGACGTGACCCTTGAACGTGCGAGTCGCGGCGAATTCGCCGAGCTTATGGCCGACCATCGACTCGGTCACGAAGACCGGGACGTGCTTGCGGCCGTCGTGGACCGCGAGCGTGTGACCGAGCATGTCCGGGCTGATGACCGACCGGCGCGACCAGGTCTTGATGACGGTTTTGGTACCCGCTTCGTTCTGGGCGTCCACCTTCTTCTGAAGGTGGTCGTCGATGAAGGGGCCCTTCTTGAGGCTACGCGGCATTCCAGGCTCCTATCAGCGCTTCTTGCCAGTACGACGGCGACGAACAATGAGCTTGTCGCTTTCCTTATGGGCCTTGCGGGTGCGGCCCTCCTGCTGACCCCACGGGCTGACCGGGTGACGTCCACCGGACGTCTTGCCCTCGCCACCGCCGTGCGGGTGATCGACCGGGTTCATCGCCACGCCACGGACGGTCGGGCGCTTGCCCTTCCACCGCATGCGGCCAGCCTTGCCCCAGTTGATGTTGTTCTGCTCGGCATTGCCGACCTCACCGACGGTGGCCCGGCAGCGGGCGTCGACGTTGCGGATCTCGCCGGACGGCATACGCAGCTGGGCGAAGGCGCCGTCCTTGGCGACGAGCTGGACCTTCGCGCCGGCCGAGCGGGCGATCTTGGCACCGCCACCGGGCTTGATCTCGATGGCGTGCACGACCGTGCCGGTGGGGATGTTGCGCAACGGCAAAGAGTTGCCCGGCTTGATGTCCGCGCCAGCGCCGTTCTCCACGACGTCGCCCTGCTTGAGCCTGTTGGGCGCGAGGATGTAGCGCTTCTCGCCGTCGGCGTAGTGCAGCAGTGCGATGCGCGCAGTCCGGTTGGGGTCGTATTCGATGTGCGCGACCGTCGCCGGCACGCCGTCCTTGTCGTGACGACGGAAATCGACGACGCGGTAGGCGCGCTTGTGGCCACCACCGATGTGCCGGGTGGTGATGCGTCCTGCGTTGTTGCGGCCACCGGTCTTGGCGATGGGGCGGACCAACGACTTCTCCGGCGTCGACCGCGTCACCTCGACGAAGTCAGCCACCGACGAGCCGCGTCGGCCCGGCGTCGTGGGCTTGAACTTGCGGATACCCATGTGTGTTCCTCAGATCCCTACGTCACTCACCGGGCGTCAGCCGACGCTTCCGAAAATGTCGATCGTGCCCTCGCGAAGGGTGACGATCGCGCGCTTGGTGTCCTTGCGCTTGCCGAGCCCGAACCGGGTGCGGCGTGTCTTGCCCCGCCGGTTGAGGGTGTGGACCGTGTCGACCTTGACGCCGAAGACCTTCTCGACGGCGATCTTGATCTCGGTCTTGTTGGCGCGCGGGTCCACGACGAAGGTGTACTTGCCTTGGTCGAGAAGGCCGTAGGACTTCTCCGAGACGACCGGTGAGATCAGGATGTCGCGTGGATTCTTCTCGTGGATGCTCACTGTGACTCTCCCTCAGCCTCGGCGCCGGTCAGCACGGCCAACGAGCCGCGCGTGAAGACGATGTCGTCGGCGCACAGGACGTCGTATGTATTGAGCTGGTCGACAACCAGGACGTGAACCGAGTCGAGGTTGCGCAGGCTCTTGAGCGCGACCTGGTCGCCGCGCTCCAGCACGACGAGGAAACGCGTCCGGTCGGTCAACCCTGCGAGGACCGCTGCGGCGCTCGACGTCGACGGGACATCACCGGAAACGATGGCGTCCAGGACGTGCACGCGCTGGTGGCGGGCCCGGTCGGACAGGGCACCGCGCAACGCGGCGGCCTTCATCTTCTTGGGGGTCCGCTGCGAGTAGTCACGCGGCTTCGGGCCGTGGACCACTCCACCACCAGCGAACTGCGGGGCGCGGGTCGAACCCTGGCGGGCGCGGCCGGTGCCCTTCTGGCGGTATGGCTTCTTGCCGCCACCGGACACCATGGCCCGGGTCTTGGTGGAGTGGGTGCCCTGGCGAGCCGCCGCGAGTTGCGCGGCGACGACCTGGTGGATCAGTGGCACGTTGACCTGGACGTCGAAGATCGCGGCAGGAAGTGCGGGAGTGGCCATGGCTGTCAGGCCCCCTTGGCGGCAGTACGGACGAGGACGATCCCACCGCGGGGACCGGGAACGGCGCCCTTGATGAGCAGCAGACCCTTGTCGGCGTCGACCGCCTGGACGAAGAGATTCTGCGTGGTCTGGCGAACGCCACCCATCCGGCCGGCCATCCGCGTTCCCTTGAACACGCGACCCGGGGTCGCGCAGGCGCCGATCGAGCCGGGCTTGCGGTGGTTGCGGTGGGAACCATGCGAGGAGGAGACCCCGTGGAAGCCGTGCCGCTTCATGACACCGGCGAAGCCCTTGCCCTTGGTGGTGCCGGTGGCGTCGACCTGCTGGCCGGCCTCGAAGATCTCGACGGTGATCTCCTGGCCGAGGCTGTACTCGCCGGCGTCGGCCGTTCGCAGCTCGATCAGGTGGCGGCGCGGGGTGACCCCTGCGCGCTCGAAGTGACCCTTCATCGGCTTGTTGACCTTGCGGGGGTCGATCTCGCCAAAGGCGAGCTGCACCGCGGCATACCCATCGGCGTCTCCACGCACGTGGGTGACCACATTGCTACCGACCTTGACGACGGTGACGGGAACGAGCCGGTTGTCGGCGTCCCACACCTGGGTCATGCCGAGCTTCTCGCCCAGCACCCCCTTGACGCTGCGCGCAGGGCGCTCTGATGTTTTGGTGCTCATCGCGACGTCTTCCTCAGAGCTTGATCTCGATATTGACGTCCGCGGGAAGGTCGAGGCGCATCAACGAGTCGACGGCTTTCGGCGTCGGGTCGATGATGTCGATGAGGCGCTTGTGCGTCCTCATCTCGAAGTGCTCCCGGGAGTCCTTGTACTTGTGCGGCGACCGGATCACGACGAAGACGTTCTTCTCCGTCGGCAGCGGCACCGGCCCGACAACCGTGGCACCCGCGCGGGTCACGGTGTCGACGATCTTGCGCGCCGAACTGTCGATGACCTCGTGGTCGTACGACTTCAAGCGGATGCGGATCTTCTGTCCCGCCATCTGACGTTCCGTCTCTCTACTCGCCAACACCTGCCATGTGTCGACCACGTCGGTCCGCCGACCCCCGCGGTCGGGCGTGTCGCACCCGCTTCGCGGCCCGAGCTCAGGCACTTGCGTGCCCCGAACATCGGGTGTCGTCGCACCGGCCAGGGCCGGGCCTGCGCTTCCCTCGGGCCACACGTGGTGTCCGAGCCGGTGGTGACCGCTAGGTCCCACTTCCGGCCGAGGGGCGGCGGCTTCGGCTCTGGTTCCACCCAGGGCACGACGCCGCGCGTCAGGCAACCTCTCTAGTGTGCCAGACGGCCCGCCGGGCAGCCAAATCGCACAGGCTTCGGGCCTGCCGGGATACCGCGCACGCGGGTCCGAGGCAATCCGCGGCGATCCGCGGCAATCCGAAGCACGGGCCCGGCGCGCCCGGGCACCACTGCCGGACCGAGGCGATAATCCGGTGACGCGACCCGGCGGCCGCTGCCACACTTGGACGATGTTCGCCACGCTCAAGCGCCACTTCCGGCCGCCCTCACCGCTGGCTGGACGCCTGGCCGCACAGTCGCTACTCTTCGCGCTCGGCGAGGGCACCTTCATGACTGGTTCGGCGGTCTTCTTCACCCAGATCGTCGGGTTGACTGCCCCGGAGGTCGGTCTGGGCCTCACCATCGCCGGCGTGGCGGCCTTCCTGGCTGCCATCCCGATGGGCCGAGCCGTCGACCGCTTCGGCGCCCAGCGGATGTGGGCGCTCAGCGCGGCCGGCCAGGCGGCGATGTTCGCGATCTGGCCGTTCATCACCGACTTCCGAGGCTATGTCCTCATGGCGGTCACAATGGACGTCATCGGCGCACTCGGTGGGGCGGCGCACGGGGCCTACACCATCGACGTCCTGCCGGCGCACGAGCGGGTGACCTCGCGGGCGTACATGTACTCGGCGCTCAATGTGGGCTTCACCCTCGGCTCCGTCCTGGGCGGCGCCGCGTTGGCCGTGCAGTCCAACGACCTGCTGCGGCTGGTGCCCTGGTTCACCGCCGCTGCGTTCCTCGTGAACGCCGCGATGGTCCTGCGGCTGCCGACCGCCGCACATGACAACCGGACGCCGGAGCAGCGACGCCTCAAGCCGCCCGGCCCCGGGCCGCTGCGCAACGTCGGCTGGCTGCTCACGACGTTCTTTGTCGGAGTGCTGTGGACCAACCAAGTGCTGCTCAACCTCGTCATTCCTCTCTGGCTCGTCGAGAAGACCGACGCACCGAGGGTCCTGCTCGCCTTCCTGTTCGGCACCAACACGGTGATGTGCATCTTCTTGCCGATGCTGGCGGCCCGCGGGGTCAAGGATGTGACGACGGCCCTGCGTGCGGTCCGCATCTCGACAGCGTTCTTCGTCATCTCCTGCCTCATCACCCTCGCCACCCACGACACCTTGGGGTGGCAGACGATCGTGCTGGTCTGGCTCGGACATGTCACCGTGACTGGCGCGGAGCTCTATCTGTCGGCTGCCTCGTGGTCCTTCGAGGCTGAGCTGATGGACCCGCGACGACGCGGCGAATACCAGGGGGCCGCGGAGCTGAGCGGCACATTGGGCCGCGTGTGGGCGCCGGCGCTGTATACCTTCCTCGCGCTGAGCTGGGGCGCGAGCGGGTGGCTGATCATTGCCGCGATCGTCACTGTCGGCGGAGCGGCTCTGCACCCGGCGTCGAGGATGGCCCAGCGCTTCATCGAGCGCCACGCCCAACCAGACGACGATGGAACCGACGACAACTTCGACGACGAGCTGGCCGACTCGCCGCTCACCGGCCCGCCGTCATTCACCGACCCGACCCACGGTGCACACGGGCCGATCGAGACGATCGAGCCGGCGACCGGCGAGAGGTTGCGCTGACTGCGGCGACGGGCTTCGCCCAGCCCTGGCGGTCCTGGGATCGCGCGCGTCCACTCACCCGGTCGGTCATCCCGCGGCGCCGGCAGGGATCGCCGAGCGCCGCAGAGTCGTCACCGCCACCCCGGTGACCAACAGCGCTCCCCCGACCAGGGCCAACACGCTCGGGCGCTCGCCTCGGACAACGAGGGCGGCCGTCATGCCGACCACCGGCACGAGCAGAGAATAGGGCGCGACCTCCGCCGCCCGGTGCCGACCGAGCAACGAGTTCCACACCCCATAGCCGAACAGCGAGGCCAACCCCGCCGTGTATGCCGTGGAGAGCACGTTCGCCAGGGACAGGTGGGTCAGGGCGTACCCGACCGCGCTCGGGCCTTCGACAATCAGGGCGAGGGCCAGCAGCGGCACCGGCACGACGAGCCCGGACCATACGGTGAGCGACAGTCCGCTGACCCCCGGCAATCGCCTGACGGCGATGTTGCCCGCGGCCCAACACGCAGCCGCAGCCACACACAGACCGAGGGCGCCGAGGGGGACCGAACCCCCCCGTCCGAGGGCCACGATGCCCAGGCCGAGCAGGCCGAGACCGACGCCGGTGACTTGCCGCCGCCCGGGCCGTTCGGCGAGCACGACCGCGGCGAAGAGCACGGTGAACGCCACCTGGATCTGCAGGACGAGGGACGCGAGCCCGGGCGGCATGCCGGCCGCCATCGAGGTGTAGAGCAGCCCGAACTGGCCGACGCTGAGCAGCAGCCCGACCAGGACAATGTCGCGCCACCGGCCGACCGGGCGCTTGACGATGAAGATCGCCGGGACGATCACGAGCACGAACCGCATCGTCACGAAGACCAGCGGCGGCACCCCCGGCAGACCCCAGTCGATGACGACGAAGTTGAGGCCCCACACGGTGACGACGAGCAGTGCGAGGACTCGGTCACGGGTCGTCATTCGCCCGACTGCGCTGGGGCGAGGAATGCGGCGAGCGTGGCGGCATACATGCCGGGGTCGGCCGCTCCGCCGAGCTCGCGGACGCTGTGCATCGACAGCAGCGGGGCACCGAGATCGACGGTCGTCACCCCCACTTGGCCGGCGGTGATCGGCCCGATCGTCGATCCGCACGGCATGTCGCTGCGGGTCGCGAACACTTGCAACGGCACCCCCGCCTGCTCGCAGGCCAGGCGCACCGTCGCAGCTCCGACGCCGTCGGTCGCGTACTTCAGCTCGGTCTGCACCTTGAGGACCGGCCCGCCGTTGAGCGCGATGTGGTGGCCGGGTTCGTGCAGCTCGGCGTAGTTCGGGTGAGTGGCGTGGGCCATGTCGGCCGACGCGACGACCGTGCCGGCCAGCGCCCGCCAGTAGTCCTCGCGGGTCCCCCCGGCCGCCAGCACCGTGCGCTCGATCGCCGCGGCTAGCAGCGGGGAGGCTGCGCCCCGCTCCGAGCGGCTGCCCACCTCCTCGTGGTCGAAGAGCACCACCATCGGCCGGTATGCCGCAGCAGCAGTCGCCTCGGCTCCGGGTCCACCGGCCGCGCGGGTCACGTGGCTGAGGGCCAGCAGCGCGGCATACGAGCTGGTGAGGTTGTCCATCCGGGGCGCTGCGATGAGCTCGCGCCGGCGACCGATCCGCGCGGCGCCCTGGGTGTCGTGAGTCATGACATCCCAGCCGAGGATGTCGGCGGGCTCGGCGCCGACCTGCTCCCCAAGGTATGCCACGAAGCTTGACGGCCGGTCGCCGAGGCCCCACAGGGGAACGAGATGTTGCTGCGGGTTGAGCACCAGGCCCCGCTCGTTGACGCCGCGGTCGAGGTGGACGGCCAGCTGGGCGACCCGCAGGAGCGGGTCGCGGTCGTGGAAGAGCCGCGCCTGCACGCCGCTGGCAGCATCGCCGCTGCGCACGGCCACACGCCCCGACAGGCCCAGGTCCCGGTCCAGCCAGGAGTTGTTGAGCAGCCCGCCGTACGGCTCTACGGCCAGCATCTGCCACCCTGCCTTGACCAGGTCGGGCCTCGGCTTGATCCGCAGGTTCGGTGAGTCGGTGTGTGCGCCGACAACGCGGAACGGGGTGTGCGGAGCGCCGTTGGCGGGGACGACCCACCCCAACAACGACCCACCCCGGGCGATGAGGTACCCCCCCGGAGCGACAGGCCAGGGGTCGGCCTCATCGACCAGCACGAAGCCAGCCTCGATGAGCAGGCGCCGACCCTGTTCGACCGCGTGGAAGGGCGACGGCGAGGCGTCGATGAAGTCGATGAGGCCCGAAACGGTCACGTCGGGGTCGAAGGCAGCATCCGTGCTCACCTGCCGACCCTAACGCTGAGCACCCTGCGCCGGGGTAGCGGTCCGCCCCCTACCCCGGTATTCGGAGGTTGCGGCCCTTTTCGGAGGGTGCGTTCCCCCGATCAGGAACGGAACCTCCGAATAGCGGGGGTGAGGGGTGAGCGGGGAAGGATGAGCTGCCGAAGGGCCCCAGCCTCGTGGCTGGGGCCCTTCGTGACTCACTTGTCGGACGTCATCACCGGGCGGCCTGGCGGCCCCGTGCGGCGATGCGACCGAGGTGTTACTTGGTGACCTTGGTGACTCGGCCGGAGCCGACGGTGCGACCACCTTCACGGATCGAGAAAGGCTGGCCGTCATCCATGGCGATCGGCTGGATGAGCGTGACGTTCATCTCCGTGTTGTCGCCGGGCATGACCATGTCGGTGCCCTCGGGCAGCTTGACGACGCCGGTCACGTCCGTGGTCCGGAAGTAGAACTGCGGCCGGTAGTTGTCGTAGAACGGCGTGTGCCGTCCACCTTCGTCCTTGGACAGGATGTAGACCTGCGCTTCGAACTCGGTGTGCGGGGTCATCGTGCCGGGCTTGATGACGACCTGGCCGCGCTCGACGTCTTCGCGCTTGACGCCACGAAGCAGCAGACCGACGTTCTCGCCTGCGCGAGCCTCGTCGAGCAGCTTGCGGAACATCTCGACACCGGTGACGGTCGACTTGGTCGACTTCTCGTGGATGCCGACGATCTCGACCTCCTCGTTGACCTTGAGGATGCCGCGCTCGACACGGCCGGTGACGACAGTGCCACGACCGGTGATCGTGAAAACGTCCTCGACGGGCATGAGGAAGGGCTTGTCGGTGGCGCGCTCCGGCTCCGGGATGTAGGCGTCGACGGCGTCCATGAGTTCCTGGACGGACTTGGACCATTCGACGTCGCCCTCGAGGGCCTTGAGAGCCGACACGCGCACGACTGGCAGGTCATCGCCCGGGAACTCGTAGTAGGACAGCAGCTCGCGGACCTCCATCTCGACGAGCTCGAGGATCTCCTCGTCGTCGACCATGTCGGTCTTGTTGAGCGCGACGACGATGAAGGGGACGCCGACCTGGCGAGCCAGCAGGACGTGCTCCTTGGTCTGCGGCATCGGGCCGTCGGTGGCGGCGACGACGAGGATTGCCCCGTCCATCTGGGCCGCACCGGTGATCATGTTCTTGATGTAGTCGGCGTGCCCGGGGCAGTCGACGTGCGCATAGTGCCGCGACTCAGTCTGGTACTCGACGTGCGCGATCGAGATCGTGATGCCGCGCTGGCGCTCCTCGGGAGCCTTGTCGATCTGGTCGAACGGAGTGAACGGGTTCAGGTCCGGGTACTTGTCGTGCAGAACCTTGGTGATCGCAGCTGTCAGCGTCGTCTTGCCGTGGTCGATGTGACCGATGGTGCCGATGTTGACGTGCGGCTTGGTCCGCTCGAACTTTGCCTTCGCCACTGGGGGTCCTCCTAGGACTCTTGCTGGGTGACGCCGTCGACCTACTGGCAGGACGTGGCGCTTGCTGGTTGTTGTTTGTGGCAAGCCTACGGGAGTCTACCCGTGTCACTCACCACGGGTCTTCTTGATGATTTCGTCGGCGACATTCCGGGGAACCTCGGCATACGAGTCGAACTGCATGGAGTAGTTGGCCCGTCCCTGAGTCTTGGACCGCAGGTCCCCGACATAGCCGAACATCTCCGACAACGGCACCAGGGCGCGGATGACTTTGGCTCCCGCCGCGTCCTCCATGGCCTGGATGTGCCCGCGCCGGGAGTTGATGTCGCCGATGACGTCGCCCATGTACTCCTCGGGCGTGCGCACCTCGACGGCCATGACCGGCTCGAGCAGGACCGGATCGGCCTTGCGGACTGCCTCCTTGAGGACCATGGATCCGGCGATCTTGAACGCCATCTCCGAGGAGTCGACGTCGTGGTAGGCGCCGTCGAGCAAGGTGGCCTTGATCCCGACGAGGGGATAGCCGGCCAGCACGCCGTACTGCATGGCGTCCTGGATGCCGTGGTCGACCGAGGGGATGTACTCCTTGGGCACCCGACCACCGGTGACGGCGTTGACAAACTCGTAGAACTTGCCGTCGATGGTCTCCATCGGCTCGAAGCTCACCTGGACCTTGGCGTACTGACCCGACCCACCGGTCTGCTTCTTGTGGACGTAGTCGTACTTGTCCACCGTGCGGCGAATGGTCTCGCGATAGGCCACCTGGGGCTTGCCGACGTTGGCCTCGACCTTGAACTCGCGGCGCATCCGGTCGACGAGGATGTCCAGGTGCAGCTCGCCCATCCCCTTGATGATGGTCTGGCCGGTCTCCTGGTCCTGCTCGACCTGGAAGGTCGGGTCCTCCTCGGCGAGCTTCTGGATCGCGACGCCGAGCTTCTCCTGGTCGCCCTTCGTCTTGGGCTCGATGGCCACCGAAATGACCGGGTCGGGGAAGGTCATCGACTCCAGGACGATCTGGTTGGTCGGGTCGCACAGCGTGTCGCCGGTCGTCGTGTCCTTGAGGCCGATGAACGCGTAGATGTGGCCCGCCGACGCCCGATCGACCGGGTTCTCCTTGTTGGAGTGCATCTGGAAGAGCTTGCCGACGCGCTCCTTCCGACCCTTGGTCGAGTTGATGATCTGGGCGCCGGAGGGCACCGACCCGGAGTAGACCCGCACATAGGTCAACTTGCCGAAGAACGGGTGCACGGCGATCTTGAACGCGAGCGCCGAGAAGGGCTCTGAGGAGTCGGGCGCCCGGGTGATCTCGACCTCCTCGTCGTTCGGCTTGTGGCCGATCATCGGCGGCACGTCCAGCGGCGAGGGTAGGAAGTCGACGACCGCGTCGAGCATCGGCTGGACGCCCTTGTTCTTGAAGGCGGTGCCACAGATGACGGGGTTGATCTTGCCGGCGATGGTCAGCGCGCGGATCCCGGCCTTGAGCTCTTCCATGGAGAGCTCCTCGCCGTCGAGGTAGCGCTCCATGAGCGTGTCGTCCGCCTCGGCGACCGTCTCGATGAGGGTCTGACGATATTCGGCGGCCCGCTCCTGCAACTCGGCCGGGATGTCCTCGACCGCGTAGTCCTCGCCCTTCTGGGTCTCCCCACGCCACATGAGGGCCTTCATTCGCAACAGGTCGACGACGCCCGTGAAGGCGCTTTCCTGGCCGATGGGCAGCTGCAGCACGAGCGGCTTGGCGCCGAGCCGGTCGACCATCGTCTTGACCGTGAAGTAGAAGTCGGCGCCGAGCTTGTCCATCTTGTTGACGAAGCAGATGCGTGGCACGCCGTACTTGTCGGCCTGGCGCCACACCGTCTCGGACTGCGGCTCGACACCTTCCTTGGCGTCGAAGACGGCGCAGGCGCCGTCGAGCACGCGCAGGGACCGCTCGACCTCGACGGTGAAGTCGACGTGGCCGGGGGTGTCGATGATGTTGACCTGGTGGCCCTTCCAGAAGGTCGTCGTCGCGGCTGAGGTGATCGTGATGCCGCGCTCCTGCTCCTGCTCCATCCAGTCCATCGTGGCGGCGCCGTCGTGGACCTCGCCGATCTTGTAGGTGATCCCCGTGTAGAAGAGGATGCGCTCAGTCGTCGTCGTCTTGCCGGCGTCGATGTGCGCCATGATGCCGATGTTGCGGACCTTCGTCAGGTCCGTCAGGACGTCGAGTGCCACGTCAGTTGTCTCGTCTCAGCTTGGGTAGTGGGTGCGTCAGCAGGTGGGTGAGTCGCCCGGGTGAGTCGCGACCGCCGACCCGGTATGCCGCGCGCGCACTGGCGTGCGCGGCATACCGGCCATGGCGGTGCCGATCCGGGTGACTACCAGCGGTAGTGCGCGAAGGCGCGGTTGGACTCGGCCATCTTGTGGGTGTCCTCGCGGCGCTTGACCGCGGCACCGAGACCGTTGGAAGCGTCGAGCAGCTCGTTCATGAGCCGGTCGGTCATCGTCTTCTCACGGCGCTGACGGGAGTAGCCGACGAGCCAGCGCAGGGCCAAGGTGGTCGAGCGCCCAGGCTTGACCTCGATCGGCACCTGGTAGGTGGCACCACCGACGCGCCGGCTCTTGACCTCGACCGCGGGCTTGATGTTGTCCAGCGCGCGCTTGAGAGTCACGACGGGGTCGGTGCCGGTCTTGGCCCGGCATCCCTCGAGGGCGCCATAGACGATCGTCTCGGCGATCGACTTCTTGCCGTCGAGGAGGATCTTGTTGACCAACTGCGTCACCAGCGGGGAGCTGTAGACGGGGTCGATGACCAGTGGCCGCTTCGGAGCGGGTCCCTTCCGAGGCATTAGCCCTTCACCTTCTTCGCGCCGTAGCGACTGCGGGACTGCTTCCGGTTCTTGACGCCCTGCGTGTCGAGCGTGCCGCGGATGATCTTGTAGCGGACCCCGGGCAGGTCCTTCACGCGGCCGCCGCGCACGAGCACGATCGAGTGCTCCTGCAGGTTGTGGCCGACACCCGGGATGTATGCCGTGACTTCGACCTGGCTGGTCAGCTTGACGCGCGCGACCTTGCGCAACGCCGAGTTCGGCTTCTTGGGGGTGGTCGTGTAGACACGTGTGCACACGCCGCGGCGCTGGGGCGAGCCCTTGAGCGCCGGGGTCTTGGTCTTGCCGACCTTGTCCTGGCGGCCTTTGCGCACCAGTTGGTTGATTGTGGGCAACCTTCACTCCGTCTATCGATGTCGTCAGCTCGCTCGGCTGGCCGGGCGCGCTCCTTGGTTGTTCTCGGCCCGGCCACCGTCACCCCGCGAGGGATGTCGGTGGCTGGTGGGCCGGGGTGTCTCCCCCGCACTTCCCGACGTGCCTCCGCCACACATGATGACCCCTGAGCTTCAGGGTTGGAGGGCTGTCCAGCTGCCCGGCGAGACCGGTTGAGCGGCGCCTGGGACGACAGTCGTCCCGTGCGCACGCGCATATGTCCGGGCGAGCCCAGACACAGCGTCCCAATCTACCGGCCCGGGGAGAACCGCACCAAATCCAGCTGCCGTGAGCCGGCGCCCGAGGGCGGGCGGCATACGCGTGAGGTGGCGTGTCAGGTGGGTTTCACACAGTGCTGGACGCGGACTCAGTCTCCAGAACCGCTGCCCGACCGGCTTCCAGGCGGGCAACCGGCACCCGGAACGGCGAGCAGGACACATAGTCCAAGCCGACCTTGTGGAAGAAGTGGATCGACTCGGGGTCACCGCCGTGTTCGCCGCAGACCCCGGTCTTGAGGCCCGGCTTGGTCGCGCGGCCCTTGTGCACGGCATACTTCACCAGCCGGCCGACCCCGTCCTCGTCGATCGACTCGAATGGCGACACCGGGAAGATGCCCTTTTCGAGGTAGGTCGAGAAGAACGATCCCTCAACGTCGTCGCGGCTGAAGCCCCACGTCGTCTGGGTGAGATCGTTGGTGCCGAAGGAGAAGAAGTCGGCCGATTCGGCGATCCGCTCGGCCGTCAGGCAGGCGCGGGGCAACTCCATCATGGTGCCGATCAGGACGTTCTCACCCGGGCCGACGAGCTCGCCCTTCTCGCGGGCGATCGTCATTGCCTGGCCCCGGACGAGTTCAAGCTCCTGATAGGTGTCGATGAGCGGCACCATGATCTCGACGGTCCCGACCATCCCGGTCTTGCGGGCCAGTTGGAACGCCTCGAGGATCGCCCGCACCTGCATCTCGAACAGGCCCGTGGTCACAATGCCCAAGCGGACCCCACGCAGGCCGAACATCGGGTTGGACTCGTGCAACCGCTCGATGGCCCGCAGCATGACTCGGTCCTGCTCGGAGACCTCCCCGCGCTCCTCGGCAACGGCGACCTTGGTCGCCATCTCGACGATGTTGGGAAGGAACTCGTGCAGCGGCGGGTCCAGGAGCCGGATCGTCACCGGACGCTCGCCCATCTCCGCGAAGATCTCCTGGAAGTCCTTGCGCTGCAACGGCCGCAACGCCTCTAGTGCCGCTTCCCGAGCCATGTCGGTCTCGGCCAGGATCAGGTGCTCGACGAGCTCGCGCCGGTCGCCGAGGAACATGTGCTCGGTCCGGCACAGCCCGATGCCCTCGGCCCCGAAGCGCACCGCGCGCGCCGCGTCGTCGGGGGTGTCGGCGTTGGCCCGCACCCGCAAGCGGCGGACCTTGTCGGCAATCGTCATGATCCGGTGAACGGCCTTGACGGTGTCGGACGTGTCCGGCGCAGCCGGGTCAAGGTTGCCTTCGAAGTACTCGACGATGGCGCTGGCCATGACCGGGACAGCGCCGCGGAATACCTGGCCGGTGCCGCCGTCGATCGAGACGACGTCGCCCTCTTTAAGGTATTCGCCGGCCTGCCCACGGATGGTGATGGTCTTGTGCTGGCTGTCGATGACGAGGTCGTCCGCGCCGCAGACACACGTCGTGCCCATGCCGCGGGCCACGACGGCCGCGTGTGAGGTCTTGCCGCCGCGAGAGGTGAGGATCCCGCGGCTGGCGATCATGCCGACCAGGTCGTCAGGGTTGGTTTCGGTGCGCACCAGGATGACGTCCTCGCCCCGGTCGGCCCATTCCTTGGCGTCCAGCGAGCTGAAGACGATCTTGCCGACGGCCGCACCGGGGCTGGCCGCAACGCCCTTGGTGAGCAGGGCCGACTTCGCCGAGTCGTCGAACCGCGGGAACATCAGCTGCGACAGCTGGGCACCGGTGACCCGGGTGAGCGCCTGCTCTTCGGTGATGACGCCCTCGTCGACGAGCTGTCCGGCGATGCGGAAGGCCGCCTCCGCCGTGCGCTTGCCCACCCGGGTCTGCAGCATCCACAACTTGCCACGCTCGATGGTGAACTCGATGTCGCACAGATCGCGGTAGTGGGCTTCCAGCGCGGTCATGTTCGCGAGCAACTGGGCGTATGCCGCCGGCGACTCCCCTTCCAACTCGTGCAACGGTAGGGCGTTGCGGATGCCGGCCACGACGTCCTCACCCTGAGCGTTCATGAGGAAGTCGCCGTAGACGCCGTTGTCCCCAGTGGAGGGGTTACGGGTGAAGCACACCCCGGTGCCCGAGTCCTCGGACATGTTGCCGAAGACCATGGTCTGCACGTTGACCGCGGTGCCGAGGTCGTGCGAGATCCGCTCCTGGCGCCGGTAGAGCACCGCCCGCTCGCCGCCCCAGGACCGGAAGACCGCTTCGATGGCCGCGTCGAGCTGGACCCTCGGGTCTTGCGGGAAGCGCTCGCCCGTCGCGTTGAAGATCGCCGTCTTGAAGGCGCCGCACAGCGCGGCGAGGTCGGCGGCGGTGAGCTCGGTGTCCTGCTGGACCTTGCGGGCGTGTTTGACCTGCTCGATCCGGGACTCGAACACCTCTGAGTCGATGCCGAGCACCGTCTTGCCGAACATCTGCAGGAGTCGGCGATAGGAGTCCCAGGCGAAGCGCTCCCCGGCGATGCCCGCCAGCCCGAGGACGGAGCTGTCGTTGAGCCCGATGTTGAGGACCGTGTCCATCATCCCCGGCATGGAGAACATCGCGCCGGAGCGCACCGAGACCAGCAGCGGGTTGTCGGGGTCGCCGAGGGTGCGGCCCATCGCCTTCTCCACGCCGCTCAGGTGCGTGCTCACCTCGTCGGCGAGCCCCGCCGGGATCTTGCCACTGGCCAGATAGGACCGGCAGGCGTCGGTCGTGATGGTGAATCCGGGCGGCACCGGCAGGCCGATCTTCACCATCTCGGCGAGGTTGGCGCCCTTGCCGCCCAACAGCGCCTTCTGGTCCCTGTCGCCCTCTGAGAAGTCGAAGACGTAGCGGATGGTCATGGTGGTCCTCCCACGGAAGCGCGTGTCATCACAGTCCACGGGACGACGTTGCCCCGGCACCCAATCTTGGACCCTGCCCGGCCGCGATTACCTCCCGGCACGGGATCAATGTCCCGCGGCCTGCCCCGGCGAGCGGGCGCTCACCGTCCTCGGGTGATGCGCCCTGACCGGTCGGGTCAGGCCAAGTCGGTACCAGCCTATCTGCCCGCGAACGATTGTCAGCACGCTGACTATAGCCGAACGCCCCCGCGCCGTTCGGAGGTTCCGGCCCTGTTCGGAGGGTGCGACCCCCCGATCAGGAACGGAACCTCCGAACAGGGGAAGACGCCCGTATGCCGCCCGCTCAGGTGAGCGGGCGGCATACGGGATGCTCGGTGCAGGCTGGAGCCCTGTGACCTAGATGCGACCGAAGTCGTCGAGGTTGAGGTCGTCGAGACGGACGGCTTCACCGGTGCCCTGACCGAACTGCGAGTAGTCGTAGGAGTCGTAGTTGGGCATGGAGTACATGGCCGCCTTCGCCTCCTCGGTCGGCTCGACCTCGATGTTGCGGTAGCGCGCCAAGCCCGTCCCGGCTGGGATGAGCTTGCCGAGGATGACGTTTTCCTTGAGACCGCGCAGCGGGTCGCTCCTGGCCTCCATGGCTGCCTGGGTGAGCACGCGGGTGGTCTCCTGGAAGGAGGCAGCCGACAACCAGGACTCGGTCGCCAGCGACGCCTTGGTGATCCCCATGAGCTCGGGACGACCAGAGGCGGGCTTGCCACCGTCCGTCACCAGGCGCCGGTTCTCGGCTTCGAACGCGCCACGCTCGACAAGGTCGCCGGGAATGAGGTCTGCTTCGCCGGCCTCGATGACGGTGACCCGACGCAGCATCTGGCGAACGATGACCTCGATGTGCTTGTCGTGGATCGACACACCCTGCTGGCGATAGACCCGCTGCACCTCGTCGACCAGGTGCATCTGCACGGCCCGCGGACCGAGGATGCGCAGCACCTGCTTGGGGTCGACCGCACCCTGGAAGAGCTGGGTGCCGACCTCGATGTGGTCACCGTCCGCAACGAGCAGGCGCGAGCGCTTGCTCACCGGGTACGAGTGCTCCTCGGCCCCGTCGTCCGGCACCAGCACGATCCGACGGGTCTTGTCGGTGTCCTCGATGCGCACCCGACCGGTCGCCTCGGCGATCGACGCGACACCCTTGGGGGTCCGGGCCTCGAAGAGCTCGACGACACGGGGCAGACCCTGGGTGATGTCGTCGCCGGCGACGCCGCCGATGTGGAAGGTACGCATCGTCAGCTGGGTGCCGGGCTCACCGATCGACTGGGCGGCGATGATGCCGACCGCCTCGCCGATGTCGACGAGCTTGCCGGTGGCCAGCGAGCGGCCGTAGCACCGGGCACAGGTGCCGACCTTGCTGTCGCAGGTGAGGACCGAGCGGACTCGGACCTCGTCAATGCCCGCGGCGAAGAGCACGTCGATGACGACGTCGCCCAGGTCGATGCCGGCGGCAGCGAGCACGCCGCCGTCCTTGTCCAGGACGTCCTCGGCCAGGGTGCGGGCATAGACCGACGTCTCGACGTCGTCGTGCCCGACCCGCTTGCCCTGCGGGTCAGTCGTCGCGATCGGCAGCTTGAGACCGCGATCGGTGCCGCAGTCGTCCTCACGGATGATGACGTCCTGCGAGACGTCGACGAGACGCCGGGTGAGATACCCGGAGTCGGCCGTCCGCAGCGCGGTGTCGGCCAAACCCTTCCGCGAGCCGTGGGTCGAGATGAAGAACTCGAGCACCGACAGGCCCTCGCGGAAGTTGGACTTGATCGGCCGGGGGATGATCTCGCCCTTGGGGTTGGAGACCAGGCCCTTCATGCCGGCGATCTGACGCAGCTGCATCCAGTTGCCTCGCGCCCCGGAAGACACCATGCGGAAGATGGTGTTGTTACGCGGCGTGTTCGCGACCATTTCCTTGGCGACCTCGTTGGTCGCCTCGTTCCAGATCTCGATGAGGTCTTCTCGACGCTCGTTGTCGGTCATCGCACCACGGTCGTAGAGCTTCTGCACCTTAGCGGCCCGAGCTTCGTATTCCTCGATGATCTCAGCCTTGCGGGGCGGAGTGATGACGTCGCTGATCGCCACGGTCGTGCCCGATCGGGTGGCCCAGTGGAAACCGGCCTCCTTGAGAGCGTCGAGCGACGCCGCCACCTGCACCTTGCTGTACCGCTCGGCGAGGTCGTTGACGATCATCGAGAGCCGCTTCTTGTCGACCGGCTCGTTGACGAACGGGTAGTCGACCGGGAGCGCCTCGTTGAACAGCGCCCGACCCAACGTGGTCTGCACGAGGGCCGAGGTCACCAGACCGCCTTCGGACACCTCCGCGTCGTCGGCCAGCACGAACCCCGTCGGGGTCACCAGATCCGTCAACCGGATCCGCACGAGCGAGCCGAGCTCGATCTGCCCGGCGTCGAAGGCCATGCGAGCCTCTGACGCCGTCGAGAAGGAGCGCAATGCGTCGGCCCCTTCACCGGACTGCGCGGCATACACGGGGGTGGTCTCGCAGGTGAGGTGATACAGCCCGATGATCATGTCCTGGGTGGGCATGGTGACCGGGCGGCCGTCGGCGGGTTTGAGAATGTTGTTGGAGGACAGCATGAGGATGCGCGCCTCGGCCTGGGCCTCCGCGGAGAGCGGAACGTGCACGGCCATCTGGTCGCCGTCGAAGTCGGCGTTGAACGCCGTGCAGACCAACGGGTGGATCTGGATGGCCTTGCCCTCGACCAACTGCGGCTCGAAGGCCTGAATGCCGAGGCGGTGCAGGGTAGGTGCGCGGTTGAGCAACACCGGGTGCTCAGTGATGACCTCTTCGAGCACGTCCCACACCACCGGGCGCGAGCGCTCGACCATCCGCTTGGCCGACTTGATGTTCTGTGCGTGGTCAAGGTCGACGAGGCGCTTCATCACGAACGGCTTGAACAGCTCAAGAGCCATCTGCTTGGGCAGGCCGCACTGGTGCAGCTTGAGCTGCGGGCCGACGACGATGACCGACCGGCCGGAGTAGTCGACACGCTTGCCGAGCAGGTTCTGACGGAAGCGGCCCTGCTTGCCCTTGAGCATGTCGGACAGCGACTTCAGCGGACGGTTACCCGGGCCGGTCACCGGGCGCCCACGGCGGCCGTTGTCGAACAGGCTGTCGACGGCCTCCTGGAGCATCCGCTTCTCGTTGTTGACGATGATCTCGGGGGCACCGAGGTCGAGCAGACGCTTGAGCCGGTTGTTGCGGTTGATCACCCGGCGGTAGAGGTCGTTCAGGTCCGACGTGGCGAACCGGCCACCGTCGAGCTGGACCATGGGGCGCAGGTCCGGCGGGATGACGGGCACGCAGTCCAGCACCATCGCGGTCGCCGAGTTGGTCGTCGTCTGGAAGGCCGTGACGACCTTGAGCCGCTTGAGCGCTCGCGTCTTGCGCTGGCCCTTGCCGGTCGCGATGATCTCGCGCAGCAGGATGCCTTCGGCGTCGAGGTCGAAGGACTCCAGCCGCTTCTGGATTGCCGCGGCACCCATGCCGCCGTCGAAGTACAGGCCGAAGCGGTCGCGCATCTCGCGGTAGAGGATCTCGTCTCCCTCGAGGTCCTGGACCTTGAGGTTGCGGAAACGATCCCAGACCTGCCCGAGGCGCTCGATCTGCTGGTCAGCCCGACGGCGGATGGCACCCATCTCGCGCTCGGCGCCGTCCTTGACCTTGCGCCTGACGTCGGCCTTGGCACCCTCGGCCTCCAGCTCGGCGAGGTCTGTCTCAAGCTTGCGGGCCCGATCCTCGATCTCGACGTCGCGTCGGTTCTCCAACTCCTTCTTCTCGACCTGGATCTGCGCCTCAAGTGAGGGCAGGTCGGCGTGGCGCTGGTCGACATCGACGGAGGTGATCATGTATGCCGCGAAGTAGATGACCTTCTCCAGGTCCTTCGGGGCGAGGTCCAGCAGGTAGCCCAGGCGGCTCGGAACACCCTTGAAGTACCAGATGTGGGTGACCGGAGCGGCGAGCTCGATGTGGCCCATCCGCTCACGACGGACCTTGGCCCGGGTGACCTCGACGCCGCACCGTTCGCAGATGATGCCCTTGAAACGCACCCGCTTGTACTTGCCGCAGGAGCACTCCCAGTCCCGGGTGGGGCCGAAAATGCGCTCGCAGAACAGCCCCTCCTTCTCTGGCTTGAGGGTGCGATAGTTGATGGTCTCCGGCTTCTTGACTTCGCCGTGGCTCCAGGCCCGGATGTCGTCGGCCGTCGCAAGGCCGATGCGCAGTCCGTCGAAGAAGTTGACGTCGAGCACGGGGTTCCTTCTCTCGTTGCCTTAAAACTCGTCACAGTGCTGAGGGCGTATGCCGCAGGCCGGCTCTCGATGGGCTGAGAGCCGGCGCCACGGCATACGGGCTGGCTACTAGAACTCTTCGACCGAGCTCGGCTCTCGCCGGGACAGGTCGATGCCAAGCTCTTCGGCGGCGCGGAAGACGTCCTCGTCGGACTCCTTCATCTCGATCGTCTGGCCGTCGGTGGAGAGAACCTCCACGTTGAGGCAGAGCGACTGCATCTCCTTGAGGAGCACCTTGAAGGACTCGGGGATGCCGGAGTCGGGGATGTTCTCGCCCTTGACGATCGCCTCGTACACCTTGACCCGGCCGGGGACGTCGTCGGACTTGATCGTCAACAGCTCCTGCAGCGTGTATGCCGCGCCGTAGGCCTCCAGGGCCCAGACCTCCATCTCACCGAAGCGCTGGCCACCGAACTGGGCCTTACCGCCGAGCGGCTGCTGGGTGATCATCGAGTAGGGGCCTGTCGACCGAGCGTGGATCTTGTCGTCGACGAGGTGGTGGAGCTTGAGGATGTACATGTAGCCGACCGACACCGGCTCAGGGAACGGTTCGCCGGAGCGGCCGTCGAAGAGGATCGCCTTGCCGGACCCGTCGATGAGGCGGACCCCGTCGCGGGTTTTGCGGGTCGAATCCAGCAGGCCGATGATGACGTCCTCGCGGGCGCCGTCGAAGACCGGGCTGGCCACCCGGGCCCCCGGATCTGCGACGTGGTTGTCCTTGGGGATCGCCGTCGCCCATGACGGACTGCCGGCGATTTCCCAACCGCGGGAGGCGGCCCAGCCGAGGTGCAGCTCAAGGATCTGACCGACGTTCATCCGGCCGGGCACCCCGAGCGGGTTAAGCACGACGTCAACCGGCGTGCCGTCCTCGAGGAAGGGCATGTCCTCGATCGGGAGGATCTTGGAGATGACGCCCTTGTTGCCGTGCCGGCCAGCGAGCTTGTCGCCGTCGGTGATCTTGCGCTTGTTGGCGACATAGACCCGGACGAGTTGGTTGACCCCCGGCGGGAGGTCGTCGCCCTCGTCTTTGCTGAAGACCTTGACACCGATGACCGTGCCGGTCTCGCCGTGTGGGACCTTGAGCGAGGTGTCGCGCACCTCGCGGGCCTTCTCGCCGAAGATCGCGCGCAGCAGCCGCTCTTCGGGAGTCAACTCGGTCTCACCCTTGGGCGTGACCTTGCCGACGAGCAGGTCGCCGTCACGGACCTCTGCGCCGATGCGGATGATCCCGCGCTCGTCCAGGTCCGCGAGGACCTCTTCGGAGACGTTGGGGATGTCGCGCGTGATCTCCTCGGGACCGAGCTTGGTGTCGCGGGCGTCGACCTCGTGCTCCTCGATGTGAATCGAGGAGAGGACGTCGTCCTGGACCAGACGCTGGCTGAGGATGATCGCGTCCTCGTAGTTGTGGCCCTCCCACGGCATGAACGCGACGAGCAGGTTGCGCCCGAGCGCCATCTCGCCGCCTTCGGTCGCGGGACCGTCAGCGATGACCGCGCCCTGTTCCAGGCGCTGGCCCTCGTCGACCCGGACCACCTGGTTGTAGCAGTTGCCCTGGTTGGACCGGTCGAACTTGGCGATGCGATAGGTCCGGTTGGCACCGTCGTCCTGAGCCACGGTCACCAGGTCGGCGCTCACCTCGGTGACGACGCCCGCCGCTTCGGCGAGAACCACGTCACCGGAGTCGATCGCGGCCCGGAATTCCATCCCGGTGCCGACCAGCGGCGCCTCGCTCTTGACCAACGGCACGGCCTGGCGCTGCATGTTGGAGCCCATGAGGGCACGGTTGGCGTCGTCGTGCTCGAGGAAGGGGATGAGCGCGGTGGCCGCCGAGACCATCTGGCGGGCCGAGACGTCCATGTAGTCGACGTCCGCGCCGGGGATGTATTCCGGCTCGCCCCCCTTGGTGCGCACGAGCACCCGCTCCTCGGCGAAGGTGCCGTCGGGCCTCAGGGCCGCGTTTGCCTGGGCCTTGACGAAGAGGTCTTCCTCGTCGGCCGACAAGTAGTGGACCTCGTCGGTGACCCTGCCGTTGACGACCTTGCGGTAAGGGGTCTCGACGAATCCAAAGGCGTTGATCCGCCCGTAGGACGCGAGCGAGCCGATGAGGCCGATGTTCGGGCCTTCAGGCGTCTCGATCGGGCACATCCGGCCGTAGTGGCTGGGGTGGACGTCGCGGACCTCCATGCCGGCGCGGTCACGAGACAGACCACCCGGGCCAAGCGCCGACAGGCGTCGCTTGTGGGTCAACCCGGCGAGCGGGTTGTTCTGATCCATGAACTGCGAGAGCTGGCTGGTGCCGAAGAACTCGCGGATCGAGGCCACCACGGGACGGATGTTGATGAGCGTCTGAGGGGTGATCGCCTCGACATCCTGAGTGGTCATCCGCTCGCGGACGACCCGCTCCATCCGCGACAGGCCGGTGCGGACCTGATTCTGGATGAGTTCACCGACGCTGCGCAGCCGGCGGTTGCCGAAGTGGTCGATGTCGTCGGTCTCGACGGGTACCTCGACGGGCTCACCGTTGCGGCGGCCGGGCATCGTCGCCTCGCCGGCATGCAGCGCGACGATGTGACGGATCGTCGCGACGATGTCGTCGATCGACAGGGTTGAGGCCGACAGCGGCGCCTCGACACCGAGCTTCTTGCCCAGCTTGTATCGTCCGACCTTGGCCAAGTCGTAGCGCTTGCTGTTGAAGTAGAGGTTGTCGAGCAGCGTCTGCGCTGCCTCTTTGGTCGGGGGCTCACCCGGCCGGAGCTTGCGGTAGATGTCCAGCAGCGCGTCGTCCTGGCCCTGGGTGTGGTCCTTCTCCAGGGTGAGACGCATCGACTCGTAGTCCCCGAAGTTCTCCAGGATCTGGTCGTTGGTCCACCCCAGCGCCTTGAGCAGCACGGTGACCGACTGCTTGCGCTTGCGGTCGACGCGCACACCAACCATGTCGCGCTTGTCGATCTCGAACTCCAGCCACGCCCCGCGGCTGGGGATGAGCTTGGCGGTGAAGATGTCCTTGTCGGACGTCTTGTCCGCAGTGCGCTCGAAGTAGGCGCCCGGCGAACGCACGAGCTGGGAGACGACGACCCGCTCGGTGCCGTTGATGATGAACGTGCCACGGTCGGTCATCAGCGGGAAGTCGCCCATGAACACCGTCTGGCTCTTGATCTCGCCGGTGTTGGTGTTCATGAACTCGGCCGTGACGAACAGCGGGGCGTCGTAGGTCTGGTCCCGCTCCTTGCACGACTCGATCGTCTTGCGAGTCTCCTCGAACCGGTGGTCGCGGAAGGACAGCGACATCGATCCAGAGAAGTCCTCGATCGGGGAGATCTCTTCGAAGATCTCCTCAAGTCCGGAGCGGTCAGGAACGTCGGTGCGCCCAGAAGCCTTGGCCGCGGCGACCCGGGTTTGCCAGCGCTCGTTGCCGAGGAGCCAATCGAAGCTCTCGGTCTGCAAGGCCAACAGGTCTGGGACCTCAAGCGGCTCGTGGATCTGGGCAAAGCTCAGGCGACCCGAGGCCGTCCGAGCGGTAGTGACGTTCTGGGACGCGTTGCGCGAGGCTGCCAACGGGGGTCCTTCCACAGGCGTGCTATTCGGGTCGTCGCGCCGACCGGGAGCTCGAACCCGGGCCGACCTCAAGCACGACGCACGCATCGAAAAGCGCTCGGCGGTGGGGGCGGGGGATCAGGGGCATGGGCAGCGCAAAATAGAAGCCTACCCGTCGACAGGCATGGCTGTCCAGTCGGGTCAAGTCCGGCCCTGAGCGCTGGCTCGGCGATCCCCCACCACCGACACCACGCTCCACTCGAACGATTCCGACACCACGAGGATGACCCCTTCTGCACTCGACGTCAAGGTCTGTCGCGCCACACCTGCCCCGGCGCGTCGTCGATTTCGCCCAACACCGCGACCCGCCGGTATGCCGCCCAGCCTTCGTGGAGCGGGCTCAGGGGTGCGAAGGGGCCGATCAAGGACACCCACTGGCTGCCGGTCTGGCCGGTGCCGGTTCCGGTCTGACTGGTCCGCCGACGACCCCGGGCGAGCGCCGTGCCACAAGATCCTGGACCTTCGTGTTGGGTCAAGGATGTGTCACGGACCCAAGACAAGGTCCAGGATCTTGTGACGGGTGGGGCCGGACGGAGGCTAAGGACGTCGCCCCGGCTCGGCATAGAAGTCCCGGATGTGCGACTCGACCAAGTCGGCGGCTCTCGCGCCGTCCCCGTCGCGCAAGGCCGCGTAGATCCCTTCGTGCTCGCCGCACAGCCGCCGCTGGATCAGCGCGAAGTCCGGCGCCGCGCTGAGGCGGGCCAACAGGGTCAGTCGCATCGCGTGCCGCAAGGCCGTCGTCAACTCGGCGACGAGCGGATTGCCGCTGGCTCTGGCGATGGCCACATGAAAGGCGGAGTCGTGGGCGTTGAACTGCGCCACATCGCACCTGGGCAGGGCCATGGCCTCGAGTTCGGCGTTCATCTCGGCCCAGTCCCGCGCGCGAGCGTGATTCGCGGCAAGCCGGGCCGATTCTCGCTCGAGCGCGATCCGGGCTCGCACGACATCTCGGGTGGACACCGAGGCGAGCAGGACGTGCATCTCGATGAGGCGGGCCAAAGCATCGGCGGGCGCCGCGTCCAGGAAGGTCCCGGCCTCGGCGCCCGACCCAGGGGCCGTCCTCGCCACGCCGAACGCCTTGAGCACCCCGACCGCCTCGCGAACGGCCACCCTGCTCACCCCGAGCGCCTGGGCCAGGTCCCGCTCCGAGGGGAGCCGGTCCCCCGCTCGCAACCTGCCGGTCTGGATCTGCGACTGGATCTGGCCGAGGACCAGTTCGTAGGTCGTGCTCCGCGGCACCGGCTCCCATCCCTCGCCGAGAGCCACGTGCTCGATACGCATCGGTGCATTTTCCGCAGCCGTCGGGCGTCGTGTCCCTGCTCGGACGGCCTTCGTGACCTTGTTCGGGCGGCCGTCGTGGCCCTGCGTGGATGGCCGTCGTAACCGCTCGGGTGTCGTCCCGGGCACCGCCATCGGCGCCTGCGGGCGATGCTCTCGACCGCCCGGCGCAGCGGCACCTGACAGTTCCACCGGGTCTTGTCTCAAGCCTTCCATCCACTTATGGTGGCACGTCAGTGCGGTCTGACCACAGACCTCAACTTCGACCAAGGAGGGTCAGTGGGCCTTCAGACCCAGACCGCCCTGGCACTACCGCGCGGTGCCGGACGGCCGATCGACGCAGACAGCCTTGATGCCCTCCGCCGGATTGTCGGCGCCGAGCACGTCCTGACGACCGATGGGGACGTCGAGCCCTACTCCCGGGACGCCACTCCCCTCTTCTCCGCCCGCCCCGGGGCTGTCGTCCTGCCGGCGAGCACCGGCGAGGTCTCGGCAATCCTCCGGTTGGCGACCGAGCGCGGCATACCCGTCACGCCTCGGGGCGCCGGGTCGAACCTCGCGGCGGCGACCATCCCCGAGCACGGGGGCGTCGTCCTCGTGCTCACCCGGATGTCGGCCATCCGCGAGATCAGCCCCGACGAGTTGCTGGCCGTGGTCGAGCCGGGGGTGACGACGGCCGAGCTCGCTGACTCCTGCGCGGCCCAAGGCCTGCTCTACGCCCCCGACCCGGGTTCGCGCACGGTGTCGACGGTCGCCGGCAACGTGGCGATGTGCGCGGGCGGGCTGCGCGGGCTCAAGTACGGCGTCACCCGCAACTACGTCTTGGGCCTAGAGGTGGTCCTGGCGACCGGCGAGGTGATCCGCACCGGCGGGCGGTTGTGGAAGGACGTCGCCGGCTACGACCTCACCCGGCTGTTGACCGGCTCGGAAGGGACCCTCGCGGTCATCACGGAGGTCACCGTCGCCTTGCTCCCGATGCCGGCGGTCGCCCGCACCGGCGTCGCCTACTTCGACACCCTCGCGGATGCCGGACGGGCCGTCGCCGCCGTCATCCATGACGGCATCGTGCCAGCGACGCTGGAGTTCCTCGACAACCGGTGTATCAACGCCGTCGAGGACTTCGCGAAGATCGGCCTGGACCGTCAGGCCGGTGCCCTGCTGCTCTTCGGTGACGATGGCACCGCCGAAGCGGTCGAGCGGTCGATCACCCTGATGGCCGCGACCTGCGAGCGCATCGGGGCCCGGGGGGTCACCATGGCCCGCGACGTCGCCGAGTCGGAGGCGCTGCTCTACGCGCGGCGCTGCTCGCTGCCGGCTCTGGCCCGCCTGGCCCCGGTCACCCTGCTCGAAGACGCCACCGTCCCCCGGCCTCGGCTGGCGGAGATGGTCGACCGAATCGACGCGATCTGCGCCCGCCACGACGTCGTCGTCGCCACCTTCGGGCATGCCGGCGACGGCAATCTCCACCCGACGATCGTCTTCGATCCCGCCGACGGCGACGTCCGCCACCGAGCGGAAGCCGCCTTCTCGGACGTCTTCGACGCCGCCATCGAGCTCGGCGGGACGATCACCGGCGAGCACGGGGTCGGCGCAGCCAAGCGCCCCTACCTGCAGCGGCGGCTCGGTGCCGACCAGATGGCCCTGCTGCGGCGGCTCAAGCTCGCCTTTGACCCTGCCGGCATCCTCAATCCCGGCAAACTCGGCTCATGACCGCCGCCTCCGCTCACGACCACGCGGACACGGCCGCGGGCCCGCCCGCCGCCGGGCGGGGCATCTTCGACCACGATCTGCTATCGGCATGCATCTCGTGCGGCTTCTGTCTGCCGGCCTGCCCGACGTATGCCCAGACCAAGGCCGAGGCCGACTCTCCGCGCGGTCGGATCACCCTGATGCGAGCCCTGGAGGACGGGCGCCTCGACCCCGACGACGACACGCTGCAGGCCCAGGCCGGCCGTTGCCTCGGCTGTCGCCGGTGCGAGACGGTGTGCCCGGCAGGGGTGAAATACGGTGAGCTGCTCGAACAATGGCGTGACCACCAGTGGCGCGGGCGGCATACCCCGCCGATCGCAGGAGCTTTGCGCGCAGGCGTGCGCGTCACGCCGGCACTCGCTGCGGCAGGGATGGCCCGAGGCGCGGCCCGCGCGACCGGGGCGGCTGACCCCTCGCGTCCGCACCTCATGCTCGGTTGTCTCGAACGCACGCTCTATCCCAAGGTGAGCAAGGCCGTGCTGCGCTTCGTGCCTGAGGCGGATGTGCCCGCAGGTCAGGGGTGTTGCGGCGCACTTCACGCGCACAACGGGTCTTCTCGCGAGGCCGCCGAGATGGCCGCCCGCCTCGGCGACGTCATGCCCGGCACGATCGTTTCGACCTCCGGCGGATGCGCGGCGTACCTCGCCCACCAGCTCGGACATGAACGGGTCAAGGAGATCTCCGAGTTCCTCATGGCCCGCTGGGAAGCAGACCCTGCGCTGATACCGACCCTGCGCCGCCTCACGGTCGACGGACGCCCGGCGCGAGTCGGGCTGAAGGACTCGTGTCAACTGCGCAACGGCCTCGGCGTCTTTGCGCAGCCGCGTGCGCTCATCGCGAAGGTCGCCGATTATGTGGAGTTGCCGTCCGCAGGCGAGTGTTGCGGCGGTGCTGGGACGTATTCGATGCTCCAGCCGACGATGTCCAAGGCCGTGCTCGACCCAACCCTCGTGCAGGCTCGGGCGGCGGAACTGGACTATCTGGTGGCCCTCAACGTCGTCTGCACCCGGCAGCTGGAGGCCGGTGTGAAACGCGCCGGGCTGCGGCTGCGGGTGCTGCACCTCGTCGAGCTGCTGGAGCTCGCCCTGCCCGACTGAGCATCCGCCAGGCCCATCCGCAAGGGCGGGGCGGGAAGGCGCAGCACCGCGAAACCGAGGCGCCGCACCGCGAGGCGCCGCACCGCGAACCGAGGCGCCGCACCGCGAAATGCGGCCGGCCCCGGTATGCCGCGCTGGGCGGCATACCGGGGCCGGTCGTTCGGGCCGAAGCCCGCGCAGCGGTCCTACTTGAGCTCGACGGTGGCGCCGGCGCCCTCGAGGAGCTCCTTGGCCTTGTCGGCAGCGGCCTTGTCGACCTTCTCCAGGACGGCCTTGGGTGCGCCGTCGACGAGGTCCTTGGCCTCCTTCAGACCGAGGGAGGTCAGCGTGCGGACCTCCTTGATGACCTGGATCTTCTTCTCGCCCGCGGCGATCAGGACGACGTCGAACTCGTCCTTCTCCTCCTCCGCGGCGGCGTCGCCACCGCCGGCAGCCGGGCCGGCGGCCGCGACGGCAACCGGAGCTGCGGCGGTGACCCCGAAGGTCTCCTCGAACTGCTTCACGAACTCCGAGAGCTCGATGAGGGTCATTTCCTTGAAGGCCTCAAGGAGCTCGTCAGTGCTGAGCTTCGCCATGATGGGCGATCCTTTCTGTGCGGGTGCCGTGAGTGGCGGCGTGGTGGTGGTGATGCGGTGACGTCGCCACTCAGGCGTCGTCGGTGGGGGTCTCGACATCGGGCGAGGCGTCCATCGGGGCGCCATCCTGCGGGGCCGTGTCCGGCCCGGACTCGTCCGCAACGATCACGTCCGAAACAGTCCCGTCCGAAACGGTCCCGTCCGAAACGGCCGGAGCCGCGTCGATCGGACCGGCCAGCTCGACCTTCGCGCGCAGGGCGTCGACGGTGCGAGCGGCCTGCGAGAGCGGAGCGGCGAACAGGTAGACGGCCTTGGACAGCGACGCCTGCAGGGCGCCGGCCAGCTTGGCCAGCAGGACCTCGCGCGACTCGAGGTCGGCGAGCTTGCGGATCTCGTCGGCGGTCAGCGGCTTGCCGTCGAGCACGCCGGACTTGATGACGAGCAGGGGGTGTGCCTTGGCGAAATCCCGAAGGGTCTTGGCCGCCTCGACCGGGTCACCGGTGACGAAGGCAATGGCCGACGGGCCCGCGAGTTGCCCGTCGAAGGCCGTGACTCCGGCCTGCTTGGCGGCAATCTCGGTGATGGTGTTCTTCACCACGGCGTAGGTGGCGAACGTGCGCATCGAGTTGCGCAGCTCGGTGAGCTGCTTCACGGTCAGACCGCGGTACTCGGTGAGCACGGCCGCTCCCGAGCTGCGGAAACGCTCCGTCAGCTCGGCGATGGCTGCTGACTTGGCAGCGGTGGCCATCGGGCCTCCTTTTCCTAGCGTTTGCTCCGCCGGTCCGGACGCGAGGGCCGCATGAAAGGAGCCCCGGCGCGAGGCGCACGGGGCTTCGCGGCATCCCGGGGATGCCGCCTGCTTGCGTGGCCTGCGCAGGTCGCCCGCTCGTGCGGACCTTCGGTCGGGTCACGCCCAGGGGCATGCACCGACAACCGGCGGTCTGTGGTCAGAACCCCAGGGTAGGCCCTGGCTCATCGATCCCCAAATCACGCCAGTCCCCATCCACACGGCGCCCACTCACCACGGCGCCCGTATGCCGGGGGCGCGGCATACGGGCGCGTGGAGTGAAACCAGCGGTGCGGATCAGACTGGCTCGTAGCGACCGAGGTTCATCACCTTGTCCCAGGCGGCGACGAAGTCACGGACGAACTTCTCCTGCGCGTCGTCGCTGGCGTAGACCTCGGCGAGGGCGCGCAGTTCGGAGTTGGACCCGAAAACCAGGTCGACCCGGCTACCGGACCACCTCAGCTCGCCGGTGACTCGGTCGCGGCCCTCGAAGGTGTCCTCGGCCTCCGAGGTGGGTTTCCAGGACACTCCGAGGTCCAGCAGGGAGGTGAAGAAGTCGTTCGACAGCGTCCCGGGCCGCGAGGTGAACACGCCCAGAGTCGAGTCGTGGCTGTTGGCCCCAAGCACCCGCAAGCCACCGATCAGGACGGTCATCTGGGGGGCACTGAGAGTGAGCAGGTTGGCCCGGTCGACGAGGTGATACTCAGCCGACAGGCGCAGGCCCTTGCCGTGCGAGTTGCGGAAGCCGTCGGAGACCGGCTTGAGCATCTCGAACGACTCGACATCGGTCTGCTCCTGGGTCGCGTCGCCGCGTCCCGGCCGGAACGGGACCACGATGTCGACGCCGCCGGAGCGCGCCGCCGACTCGACCGCCGCGCACCCGCCGAGGACGATGAGGTCGGCCATCGATACCTGGGCGCCGCCGAGGTGGGCGGCGTTGAAGGATTCCTGGATGGCGCCGAGCGTGGTCAGGACCGCCCCCAGTTGAGCAGGGTCATTGACGTCCCAGCCGTTCTGCGGGGCCAGGCGGACTCGTCCGCCGTTGGTGCCGCCTCGTTTGTCGCTGCCACGGAAGGTCGACGCCGAGGCCCAGGCCGCCGACACGAGGGCCGACGTTGACAACCCCGAGTCGAGGATGGCCTTCTTGAGCTCAGCGATCTGCGCGTCGTCGACCAACGGGTGCGTGACGGCCGGGACGGGGTCCTGCCAGATGAGTTCCTCGCTGGGCACCTCGGCACCGACGTACCGCTCGATCGGACCCATATCGCGGTGGGTCAGCTTGAACCACGCGCGCGCGAACGCGTCGGCGAGCTGGTCGGGGTGGGCGAGGAAGCGCCGCGAGATCTGCTCATAGATCGGGTCGACGCGCATCGCCATGTCGGCCGTCGTCATCATCGGGGCGTGCCGCGCGATGGGGTCGTGAGCGTCGGGCACGTCGTCGGCACCGGCTCCGTCCTTGGGCCGCCACTGCTGAGCACCGGCAGGGCTCGTGGTCAGCTCCCACTCATATTTGAACAGCGTCTCGAAGTAGCTGTTGTCCCAGGTGATCGGTGTGGGCGTCCAGGCACCCTCGATGCCGCTGGTGATCGTGTCGAGGCCATGGCCGGCGTTCTTGCTGTTGTGCCAGCCCAGCCCCTGCCCTGCCAGCGGGGCGCCCTCGGGCTCGGGGCCCACATATCGGTTGGGGTCGTCGGCGCCGTGGGCCTTGCCGAAGGTGTGGCCGCCGGCGGTGAGCGCGACGGTCTCCTCGTCGTTCATCGCCATCCGTGTGAAGGTCTCGCGGATGTCGCGGGCCGAGCCAAGCGGGTCGGCCGTGCCATTGGGGCCTTCGGGGTTGACGTAGATGAGCCCCATCTGCACGGCTGCCAGCGGGCTTTCCAAGTCGCGGTCGCCCGTGTAGCGCTCGTCGCCCAGCCACGAGTCCTCCGGGCCCCAGTAGACCTCCTCGTCGGCCTGCCAGACGTCCGGTCGGCCACCGCCGAAGCCGAAGGTCCGAAAGCCCATCGACTCCAGGGCTACGTTGCCGGTGAGGACCATCAGGTCGGCCCAGGACAGCGCGCGGCCGTACTTCTTCTTGACGGGCCACAGCAGCCGACGGGCCTTGTCGAGGTTGGCGTTGTCCGGCCAGCTGTTCAGAGGCGCGAACCGCTGCTGTCCGGCGCCGGCGCCGCCGCGCCCGTCGCTGATGCGATAGGTGCCGGCGCTGTGCCAGGCCATCCGGATCATCAGCGGGCCGTAGTGCCCGTAGTCGGCCGGCCACCAGTCCTGCGACGTCGTGAGCACGGACTCGATGTCACGTTTGACCGCGGGCAGGTCGAGCCGGGCGAACTCGGCCGGGTAGTTGAAGTCCTCCCCCATCGGGTCGGCGGCCGGCGGATTCGTCGCGAGGATCTTGAGGTTGAGCTGGTTGGGCCACCAGGTACGGTTGCCCGCCCCCTCAGTGGGGTGGTGGGGTCGCTGGTGCGCGACGGGACAGGCGCCCGACTCTTCTTCGTTCATGTCGCCGACGACGGCATCGTGGTGCTCGGTCATGGCCATTCCTTCAGGGTGACGGGTGGGTGGTCGCTGGTGGTGCCCATGGAACAGCGGAGGCCGAGTCCAGGGCCAGACACCCCGGACACACCCCCCAGAAGACGACCTCGGCCTCGTCGATGAGATAGCCGTGGTCCTCGGATGCGGTGAGACACGGACGCTCGCCGACCGCGCAGTCGACGTCCTCGATGCCGCCGCACACGCGGCATACGAGGTGGTGGTGGTTATCGCCGACACGCGCCTCATAGCGCGCGACCGACCCGGATGGTTGGATGCGGCGCACGAGTTTTGCGTCGGCTAGAGCCCGCAGGACGTCGTAGACGGCCTGGTGGGACAGGGTGCCCAGGCGTTCCCGGGCGGCGGCGCAGATCTCGTCGGTCACGGCGTGCGGGTGGCGGTGCACTGCTGCCAGGACCTCGAGCCTCGGGCGAGTCACCCGCAGGCCGGCTTGGCGCAGTAGGTGCGCGGGATCGGCCTGCGTTGACACCTGGCCAGAGTGACAGGTTATCTTGAATGAGTCAAGACTAGAGACCTACCGGCACACCCGTGTGCCGTTGGCGCCGGCTGGCTACCGCGGCGGTCGGTATCGCCGGTGTCGTCGCAGACGGTGTGGCTGTCGATGGAGTCCCTGGGCCAACGGTCATGTTGGCGACTGATTCCCGGATGCCCTGGGTGCACCCGTGATCAGCGCTGCGGCGGCCAGCCCCGCGACCGGTCCTGCCGGACCGCCCCGCCCCCTTCCCCTGTTCGGAGGTTGCGTGCCCATTCGGAGGCCCCGGGCCTCCGAATAGGCCGACAACCTCCGAACAGTGATGTCCTTGGGTGGGAACCGTCCAGCCATGGGTGGGATTGGCTGACCGCGGCGGCGCCGCCGGGCGGTCGCGCCGACGGTGCCTAGGTGTCGGTCCTAGACGGTGACGAGGTCGTCGCTCGCCGGGGCTGAGCTTCGAATGAGGTGATCGAAGGCGCCCAGCGCGGCGGTCGCGCCGTGGCCGACGCTGATGACGATCTGTTTGTAGGGCACGGTCGTGCAGTCCCCAGCCGCGAATATCCCGGCCGCGGAGGTCCGCCCCCGATCGTCGATCAGCACCTCCTTGCGTGCGGAGAGGGCGATCACGTCAGCCAGCCAGTCGGTGTTGGGCAGCAACCCGATCTGGACGAAAACGCCGTCCAGGCCCAAGTGCCTGTCCAGTCCCGTCGTGCGGTCGAGGTAGTCCAGGCCCGTCACCCGCGCACCGTCGCCGAGCACTTCGGTGGTGCGTGCGTTGAGGACGATGTCGACGTTCGGCAAGCTGCGCAGTTTGCGCTGGAGCACCTCGTCGGCCCGCAGCTCGTCGAGCAACTCCACGACGGTCACGTGGGCCACGACGCCGGCGAGGTCGATCGCGGCCTCGATCCCCGAGTTGCCGCCGCCGACCACGGCGACCCGCTTGCCCTTGAACAGCGGCCCGTCGCAGTGCGGGCAGAAGGTGACGCCCTTGTTGAGATACGTCTGCTCGCCGGGAATGCCCATGTGCCGCCACCGCGCGCCGGTCGCCACGATGACGGTTCGGGCACGCAGCACAGCGCCGGTGTCGAGGCTGACCTGCGCGACTCCCCCCGACTGAAGGGCCGGCGTGAGCGCCGTGGCGCGCTGGGACTGCATGATCTCGACGTCGTAGCTGCGCACATGCTCCTCGAGCGCGGCGACGAGTTTGGGGCCCTCGGTGTGGGGAACCGAGATGAAGTTCTCGATGGACATCGTCTCCAGGACCTGACCGCCGAAGCGCTCCGCGACCAGTCCGGTGCGAATGCCCTTACGTGCGGCATAGATCGCTGCGGCCGCGCCAGCCGGACCACCGCCGACGACCAAGACGTCGAAGGGCTCCATGGCGTCCAGGCGCTCGGCCTGCCGAGTGGACGCCGAGGAGTCGAGCATGCGGACGATCTCATCGAGGGTCATCCGGCCCTGCCCGAACAGCTCGCCGTTGCGGTAGACGGTGGGCACGGCGAGCACGTTGCGCTGCTCGATCTCGTCCTGAAAGGTGCCGCCTTCGATCGTCACGTGGCTGATCCTCGGGTTGAGCACGCTCATCGCGTTGAGGGCCTGGACGACATCGGGGCAGTTCTGGCAGGTGAGCGACATATAGGTCTCGAAATGATGCTTACCGTCGATGGCGCGCACCGCAGTGACCATCTCGTCGGACACCTTCGGCGCGACGCCGCCGACCTGCAGCAACGCGAGCACGAGCGAGGTGAATTCATGCCCGAGGGGCAGACCGGCGAAGCGCACCGAGATGTCCGAGCCGGGTCGCACGATCGCGAACGAAGGCCGTCGGGAGTCCGCGTCCTGGCCGGTCACCTCCCGCGTTGTCACCCGGTCGGAGAGCGCGGCGATCTCGGCGAGCAACTCGCGTGTCTGGCCCGAGGCCCGGGAGTCGTCAAGGCTGGCGACCAGCTCGACCGGCTCGGTCAGACGTTCAAGGTATGCCGCCAGCGCGGTGGTGAGATTCGTGTCGAGCACAGGGAATCCTGAGCGAGGTCAGATCTTGCCGACCAGGTCCAGCGACGGAGCGAGCGTGTCCTCGCCCTCTTCCCAGCTCGCGGGGCAGACCTCGCCCGGGTGGTTGCGGACATACTGGGCCGCCTTGATCTTACGAACCAGCTCGGACGCGTTACGGCCGACGCCCTCGCAGGTCACCTCCATGATCTGGATGACGCCGTCCGGGTCGACGACGAAGGTGCCCCGGTCCGCCAGACCCTGGCCCGCACGCATGACCTCGAAGTTCGTCGTCAACTCGCCGGTCGGGTCGCCGACCATGAAGTAGTCGATCTTGCCGATCGTGGGCGACGAGGAGTGCCATGCCTTGTGGGTGAAGTGGGTATCGGTCGAGACCGAGAAGACCTCGACTCCCATCTGCTGCAGCTGGGGGTAGAAGTCAGCCATGTCACCGAGCTCGGTGGGGCAGACGAAGGTGAAGTCGGCCGGGTAGAAGAAGAAGACCGCCCACTTGCCCTTGATGTCGGCGTCGCTCACCGGGATGAACGACCCGCGGCGGAAAGCGGTTGCGGTGAAGGGCTTGAGCTCGGACCCGATAAGAGCCATGGGTGGTGCACCTCGTGACGTGAGACTGGCAGGCTGACGCTCCAACCCTAGAGCGGCGTGAACGGCAGGCCGACGGCCTCATGGTGAGGGTGTGGCCGGACTCACTCCGGATCCGATCAGATCGGGCCCGGCATCGTCACGCCCGGCATCGTCACATCGAGGGCGGCGGACCCACCAGGGAGGCCGGGGGGGCCTTCACGGTCACCGGCTTGCCGTAGCCGCTGTACGTCACGGTCATGTCCATGCTCGCCGACGTGGTCGTGACCTTGACCGGCCGGTCCTGGTCGTCGAGGTAGATGTCGAAGGGCTGAGTCGGGGCACCGGCGACCCCGACGAGGCGGTAATGACGCACGCCATTCACGGTGTCGACGAGCGTGGCCGTCGAGCCTTTGTACATCTCGACCTGGGTGCGGAGGTCGGCGGATTGCTTGAGCGTCGGTGCCAACTGCTTGCTCAGGCTGTCGGTGCCCTCGGGATCGATCTTCACCCACGGCTTGCCGTCCTTGGACGTGAACATGCCCTTGATGTACATCACCCCACCGACATTGATCATGTCCATCGTGACTCCGTTGAACGACATCGTCGCTTCGCTGTCCATCGCGCCGTTGACGACGACGTATTGACTCGTGCCGGTCATCGTCACGGTGGCGCCGTTGGCCGTCGACGTGGTCTTCATGTCGAACGAGCCGCTGCCCGCCTTGAGCGATGCCATCACCATCGCGCTCGCGATGCCGGTCCCGTCGAGGTCGCCGACGGGTGCCGCTGACGCGGGGGCGGCCGAGGCGGGCGCTGCCGCCGACGTGGTCTGGGTCGCGGAGGTGGTGGCCGCCGGTGTGGCGGTGCTGCCCGAGGACGCGGTAGTCGCCGGCGCCGCAGATCCCCCACAGCCGGTCATCGTGAGCGCCGCGACGGCGGCAAGCGATACAAGGATTGGTTTCACAGCACATACCCCCGGGCCTGAGCAGATCACGCTGATCTGACGCCGCCAGCGTAACAGCGCTCTCTCAGCGCCGCTGAGAGCCCCCGCCGCGCCGCTGAGAGAGCCCGCAGCGCCCGTCAGAGAGTCCGCCGACGCACGCGAAGGCGCCCGGGACGGATGCTGTCCGCGGGCGCCATCGAGTCCGAGCTCAGGCGTTGTCGTCCTCGGCCAGCAGGTCGCGGGTGCGGGACTGGTCCACCAGAATGCCCGGGCCCATCGTCGTGGCCATCGTGACCTTCTCGATGTACCGGCCCTTGGACGCCGACGGCTTGAGCCGCAGTACCTCGTCGAGCGCCGCCGAGTAGTTCTCCACCAAGGACTTCTCGTCGAAGGACGTCTTGCCGATGATGAAGTGCAGGTTGGCGTGCTTGTCGACGCGGAACTCGATCTTGCCGCCCTTGATCTCGGTGACGGCCTTGGCCACGTCCATCGTCACCGTGCCCGTCTTGGGATTGGGCATGAGGCCGCGGGGCCCGAGGACCTTGCCGAGGCGCCCGACCTTGCCCATCATGTCGGGGGTCGCGACGACGGCGTCGAAGTCGAGCCAGCCGCCGGAGATCTTCTCGATCATGTCGTCGGATCCGACGAAGTCGGCGCCGGCCTCGCGGGCGGCATCGGCCTTGTCTCCTCCGGCGAAGACGAGCACCCGAGCGGTCTTGCCGGTGCCGTGCGGGAGGTTGACGGTTCCCCGGACCATCTGGTCGGCCTTGCGAGGGTCGACGCTCAGTCGCAGGGCGACCTCGACGGTCGAGTCATAGGTCGTGGACGAGGTCTCCTTGGCGAGCCGGACGGCCTCAAGCGGGGCGTAGAGCTTGCCTGGGGTGATCTTCTCGGCCGCGGCCCGATATGCCTTGCTGCGCTTCACTGCTGCTCCTTGTGTCAGGTGCACCCGGGTGGGTGCCGGTGGTGGAGTCGTGGTCGGCGAGCCGCGCGCGGCTCTCCCACGGTGGCGGCATACGGACTGCGAGCCCGTATGCCGCACGGCTTGGTCCGGGGGCGGTCAGTAGCCCTCGGTCTGCACGCCCATCGAGCGAGCGGTGCCGGCGATGATGCGGGCCGCCATCTCGAGGTCGTTGGCGTTGAGGTCTTCGAGTTTCTGCTGGGCGATCTCGCGGACCTGGTCGGCGGTGAGCTTGGCGACCTTGGTCTTGTGTGGGGTGTCGGAGCCTTTGGCGATCCCGGCGGCCTTCTTGATGAGTTCCGCGGCCGGCGGGGTCTTGGTGACGAAGGTGAACGAGCGGTCGTCATAGACGGTGATCTCGACCGGGATGACGTTGCCACGCTGGTGCTCGGTCGCGGCGTTGTAAGCCTTGACGAACTCCATGATGTTGACGCCGTGCTGGCCGAGGGCCGGGCCGACGGGCGGCGCCGGGGTGGCCGCGCCCGCGTTGATCTGCAGCTTGACGAAGCCGGTGATCTTTCTCTTCTTGGGGGGCATGCTGGGTTTTCTCCTTGGATGGTGGGCCTACGCCTGTGCAGCGCTGGGCGATGACCCGGTTGCAGGTGCCGACCGTGCTGGTGCGCGGTCGACGGGAGTCTTCGGTCAGATCTTGGCGACCTGGCTGAAGGACAGCTCGACCGGGGTCTCCCGGCCGAAAATCGAGACGAGCACCTTGAGCTTCTGGGTGTCGGGGTTGATCTCGGAGATCGTCGCCGGCAGGGTCTCGAAGAGGCCCTCCATGATCGTGACGGACTCATTGACCTCGAAGTCGATGACCCGGATCTCCTTGGCCTTGCCGCCCGTGCCGACCGCGCCGGCTCCGGCCGGACCGGCCAGCGGGGCAAGCTCGGGGGCAAGCATGCGGTAGACCTCGTCGAGCGACAACGGGATCGGCTGGTGGGCATTGCCGACGAAACTCGTGACCCCGGGCGTGTGCCGCACGGCACCCCACGACTCATCGGTGAGCTCCATCCGCACAAGGACGTAACCGGGCATCCGAACGCGCCGGACGAGTTTCTTCTGGCCGTTCTTGATCTCGGTCACCTCCTCCATCGGGACCTCGATCTCGAAGATGTAGTCCTCCATGTTCAGGCTGACGATGCGGGTCTCAAGGTTGGTCTTGACCCGGTTCTCGTAGCCCGCGTAGGAGTGCACGACATACCAGTCGCCGGGCTTGGCCCGAAGGGTCGCCTTGAACTCGGCCACAGGGTCGACCTCGTCGGCCGCCTCCGGCTCACTCGGCTCGGCGTCCTGTGGCCCTGCGTCCTCAGGCTCGGCGTCAGGGTCTGCCTCCTGGGCCAAGGCGTCCAGGGTCGTCTCGGCGTCCTCGGCCGGGTCGTCGGCGAACTCGGGCGGCGTCGGCACGGCCTGCGCACCGGCGTCGGTCACCTCGCTCACCTCGATCGTGTCGCTCTCGTCGGCCACGGCCGGGACCTCATTTCTTTGCTTCGGGGGACGCGGGGGCGCCCAGGGTTGAACGTGTGCGGTGCGATCAGGCGGGGTCAGCTGCCGGCAAAGACCAGCAACACCAGGCGTTGCAGGACGGCGTCCAACCCGGCCACGATCGCCATGATCGTGAGCACGAAGAAGATGACGACGATCGTGTAGTTGAGCAGTTCGGAGCCAGTCGGACGGACCACCTTGCGCAGTTCGTCCAAAATCTGGCGCACAAACACCGCGATCGCCGCGAACAACCGGCTGACCGGGTTGCCGCCGCCGCCCCTGTTACGGGTGGCTCGGCTCTCGGATCGGGCCGTGCTCGACTCGGTCACTCATCCTCATCTCGATCGGTCATACCTCGACGCAGGGCAAGAGGGACTCGAACCCACAACCGCCGGTTTTGGAGACCGGTGCTCTACCAATTGAGCTATTGCCCTTCGCCGGTCTCGGGAGACCAGCGACGGTGTGCGGGCACGCATAATCGGGGCCCGCATGGCCACCGAGGAACCAGCATACCGGGAGGACTCACCCGCCGCGAAACGTCGAGGGGTCACGGCATCCCGCGGACTTCCGCGCCAGAACGGGCGGTAGACGGCATACGGGCGGATTGCAGAACGGACGGGAGCGGCGCGGCGGCCGGCGGGATGGCAGCATGTCGCGGGTGACCGATCTCATCATCCCCCGCCGCCGTGTCTCCTTGCGCATCGGCGCCATCGCCGAGAGCGCCACCCTCGCCGTCGACGCGAAGGCGAAGGCACTGAAGGCCCAGGGTCGGCCGGTGATCGGCTTCGGTGCGGGTGAGCCGGACTTCCCGACGCCTGACTACATCGTCGAGGCCGCCGTCGCGGCGGCGCGGGTGCCCGCCAACCACCGCTACACGCCGGCCGCCGGACTGCCGGAACTGCGCGAGGCCATCTCGGTCAAGACCCGGCGCGACAGCGGACTTGACGTGCCGGCCGGGCAGGTCCTCGTCACCAATGGCGGCAAGCAGGCCGTCTACACGGCCTTCGCGACGATCGTCGACCCCGGCGACGAGGTGCTGCTGCCAGCGCCTTACTGGACGACCTATCCGGAGGCCATCGCCCTGGCCGGCGGCACCGCTGTCGAGGTGTTCGCGGGCGAGGAGCAGGGCTACATGGTCACGGTCGAGCAGCTCGAGGCGGCCCGCACCGAGCACACCAAGGCGCTGCTCTTCTGCTCGCCGTCCAACCCCACCGGTGCCGTCTACTCCCCCGAGCAGGTCCGCGCCATCGGCCAGTGGGCGCACAGCCACGGCATCTGGGTCATCACCGATGAGATCTATGAGCACCTCACGTACGACGGTGTGGCCGCGGCGAGCATGCCGGTCGAGGTGCCCGAACTCGCCGACACGTGCATCGTGCTCAACGGCGTCGCCAAGACCTATGCCATGACCGGGTGGCGGGTCGGGTGGATGGCCGGGCCGAAGGACGTCATCGCGGCGGCGACCAACCTGCAGAGCCACTTGACGAGCAATGTCAACAACATCGCCCAGCGGGCCGCGATCGCGGCCTTGTCCGGCGACCTCACCGCCGTCGACGCGATGAGGGTGGCATTCGACCGACGCCGTCGCCTGATGGTCGAGCTGCTCGGGCAGATCCCCGGGGTGAGCTGCCCGACCCCGCAGGGTGCGTTCTATGTCTATCCGTCCATCAAGGGTGTCCTCGGCCGCACGATCCGCGGCGCCCGCCCGCTGACCTCGGCCGACCTCGCCACGCTCATCCTCGACGAGGTCGAGGTGGCGGTGGTGCCCGGTGAAGCGTTCGGGCCCAGCGGCTACCTGCGCCTGTCCTACGCCCTCGGTGATGACGACCTCGTCGAGGGAGTCACGCGCATCCAGTCTCTGCTTGCCGAAGCGCACTGAGACCGCTCCACGAGGGGTGAAACAGGCACCCCGGGCAGTGGCCCGATGGCATGGGTAGTGGCAGAGTTGAACCATGAGCACCGACGAGGCTGCCTTCGACAACGACACCATCGGCGACGACCTGGAGGTGTGGTCCGTCGATGACGAGGACCAGCTCCAAGCAGAGGACACGTTGATCGACCGGGGTGTCGACGACATCCTCGACGAGGGTTTCTCGCTGCCGGAGCGCCCACGGCGTTCCTACTCCCACGGAACGACGGCCTCGGAGCAGCGTGGTCACGAGACGATCGAGGAGCGGATCCTGCAGGAGGAGCCCGACCCCTTCACGGCCTACGGTGCCCCGGACGACGAGAGCGGCCTGGTCGGCGCGCGCACCGCGAAGCTGGGCGGCGACGACCCCGACTCGATCTATGCGGACGAGGACTTCGTCGGCCAAGCGGGACGCCAACGCAGCGGCCGGATCGTCGCCTCCAGCGAGGACGGCAACCCGGCCTTCGAGAACGACGTGTTCGGCGGCGACGTGGGCATCGACGGGGGCGGTGCGTCGGCCGAGGAGGCGGCGATGCACATCATCGACGCCGACGACGAGGACCTCGACGACTGATCATCCGCCCCCCGACCGCGCCCAGACCTACCGGCGCTCCCCACCTGGACAGCCCTGCCAACGCCGCAGGCCTTGCCAGCGCCGACGGCGTTGCCACCGCTAGCCCTGACAACGCCGTCGGCCCGGGCCGACCCTGGCGCAGGCCGCTCGACGCCCTCCCCAAGGCGCATCTGCACCTGCACTTCACCGGGTCGATGCGCCTGGCGACGCTGCTGGACCTCGCCGCCGGGCACGGTGTGCGGCTGCCGGATGCCCTCACCGGCGACTGGCCGCCGAGGCTGCACGCGACGGACGAGCGCGGCTGGTTTCGCTTCCAGCGACTCTACGACGCGGCCCGCTCGTGCGTGCGGGGCGAGCAGGAGCTGCGCCGGCTCGTGCGCGAAGCGGCCGCCGACGATGCTGCGGAGGGTTCTCGCTGGCTCGAGCTGCAGGTCGAGCCGTCGTCGTATGCCGTGCACGTCGGGGGACTCACCCCGGCCCTGGAGATCATCCTCGACGAGGCCCGCGCCGCGTCCGAGCTGACCGGCACGGGCGTGGCGATCGTCGTGGCCGCCTCCCGGATCCGCCATCCGCTCGATGCCCGGACCCTCGCTCGCCTCGCCGCCCGGTATGCCGGTGACGCGCCGGGCACGGTCGTGGGATTCGGTCTGTCCAACGACGAACGCCGAGGTGTGACAGCCGATTTCGCACCCGCGTTCGAGCTTGCCAGACGAGCCGGTCTGGCCCTTGTGCCGCACGGCGGGGAGTTGCTCGGACCCGCCGCGATCCAGGAGACGCTCAGCGCACTGCGCCCCGACCGGATCGGTCACGGCGTGCGGTCGGTCGAAGATCCTCGGGTGCTCGATGAGGTCGCCGACGCCGGCGTCACCCTGGAGGTCTGTCCCGGCAGCAACGTAGCCATGGGGGTCTACGACCGCGCCGCCCAGGTGCCGCTGCGCGAAATCTCGGCCCGCGGCATACCGATCGCCCTGTCTGCCGACGACCCCCTGCTCTTCGGCACACGCTTGACTGCGCAATATCTGCTCGCCCGTGAATCACTCGGCTTCACCGACGCCGAACTCGCCCAGCTCGCCCGCGGCTCGGTGCGCGGCAGCCGGGCGCCGGAGTCGATCCGACGGGCGGCCCTGGCGGACATCGACGCTTGGCTGGCGGCACAGGACGGCGAACTACCGTGATCCCCATGTCGACGGACGCACTCGTGGCAGCCTTCCCCTGCGCGCTCACATCGGGGTCGCGACGTGAGACGCCGGATCGCCGCCGTGCGGACAGCGGCGCCCGTCGCCGTGGCCCTCCTCACCGGAGTCCTAGCGGGTGGCTGCAGCTCGGACTCGTCGATCGGCCGTGCAACGCCCGCCGCATCGTCACCGGCCTCGGCAGGCGCGAGCGCCACAGCGTCCGGGTCGCTCGCGACAAGCACGACGCCCATCGACCCGAGCGGGCCGTCCGCAGCGACCTCGAGCGAGTCCGCTCCCCCGCCGCCGACGCCGAATCCGACTGACCTGTCCGCCCCGTCGGTGCCTGCCGAGCCGCCGGTGGCCACCGCCCAGCCGGTCGCTCCCGCCCCACTGACGGGCGCGCTGCCGACCGAGTTCATCGCCGTGGAGCGCGCAGTGAAAGACCCCGTTCTCGGCCACGACATCACAGTGACCAGGCTCGCCCGCAATCTGCCATGGCCGCAGGGCACCTCGCCGGCGCAGATGGCCGCCTTCGAGCTCGTCGGGGTCGAGATGCGCTGGACCCCCGGAACGACGTACACCGCGGCCATCCGCACGGTGGACTTCGCGCTCTTCACCGGGTCTCCATTTCCCAACCGCCCCGACCCGATCATCAATGCTCAGCTCGCGGCCGCGCTCTGGAGTCTGCTGCCCGCCGAGGTGTCCGCGGCGCCTGCCACCGGGTGGATCGTCGTCAAGGTCGATCCCAAAGCCGCCACCGCGATCCGCCTGGACTACACCCGCCCGATCACCGCCGTCACCGGCACCTCGACGCGTTTCCCGAAGGAGACCTTCAGCATCCAGCTTGTGGGGTGACCCAGGGGGTCGAGGTCACCATCGGTCACAGGTCGATGCCGATGAGGATCGGCTCGTTGACCAGCACGAGCCCGAAGGCCTCGCGGACTCCGTCGCGCACTCGGCGGGCCAGGGCCACGACGTCGGCGGCGGTCGCGGCACCGCGATTGGTCACGGCCAGCGTGTGCTTGGTGGACAACGCGGCCGGACCCGGCATACCAAAGCCTTTACCGAAGCCGGCCTGCTCGATAAGCCATGCGGCGCTCGTCTTGACCCCCTGGGGCGTGTCCCAGTGGGGAATCGACGGGGCGTCGGGGCCGAGCCGCTGCGCGGCGCGGGCCACCAGCGCGGCGAAGTCCGTTGGTGTGAGCACGGGGTTGGTGAAGAACGAGCCGCAGCTCCAGGTGTCGTGGTCGGACTCTTCGAGCACCATGCCACGTCGTCGGCGCTGGCCGAGCACGGCGTCGCGGACCTCGCCCAGCGGGGCTCGGTCCCCTTCGGCCACGCCGAGAGCGCTCGCGAGGTCGGCATACCGCACCGGCCCCGACAACTCTCCGAGCGGCAACTGGAAGACCACGTCAAGGACGAGCTGGCGACCGGCGGAGCGTTTGAACGCCGAGTCGCGATAACCGAATCCGCAGTCCGCAGCGCTGAGCGTGCGCACGGCGCCGAGATCCCGATCCCAGACCCGCACCTGCGCGATTGTCTCGGACACCTCTTGGCCGTAGGCGCCGACATTCTGGATCGGCGTCGAACCCACGCACCCAGGGATGCCGGACAGCGCCTCGATGCCGCTCCACCCCTCGGCGACGGCCCGGACGACGAACGAGTCCCACGGCACGCCCGCGGCAACCCGCACGGTGGCGCCGCTGCACGCGTCGACCGATTCGACCCGTATGCCGCCGCTGGCCACCCGCACGACAGTCCCGGGAAAGCCTGAGTCTGCGATGACGAGGTTGGAGCCGCCCGAGACGATCAGCAGCGGCTCGCCGGCGTCGTCGACCTCGCGGACCGCGTCGACGAGCTCGTCGGTCGACGCAGCCGTGACCAGGCGCTCGGCTGGCCCGCCGACGCGCATCGTCGTCAGCGGCGCCAGCGGGGCGCCGAAAACGTCCCGCACGTCAGCGGAGTTGGACGACAGCAGTGGCTCGGCCGAGCACCTTGTCACTGCCGCAGTTGGCTCCGAGCTCGACCGTTGCCTGGCGGGTCTGGGGGTCAAGGGCGCTGACCGTGCCGGTGAACACGACGTCGGCGCCGGTGTCGTAGGGGACGACGACTGGCTTGGTGAAACGGGTCGAATACCGCACGACCCGGCCGGCGTCGCCGAGCCACTCGGTGACGACGGTGATCGCAGCGCCCATCGTGAACATCCCGTGTGCGATGACGTCGGGCAGCCCCACCGAGACCGCGAAGCGCTCGTCCCAGTGGATCGGGTTGCGATCCAGGGAGGCCCCGGCATACTGCACAAGCCGTGCCCGGTCGATATGGACGGTCTTGCCCGGCAGCGCGTCGCCGACGGCGACGTCCTCGAAGGCCTTAGCGGAGCTCAACGTGCCGCCCATCCTCACTCCCCTCCCCGAACAACGATCGTCGACAGGGCCGTGCAGACCGGCTCCTCGCCGGCCGTGAGCTCGGTACGGGTGACGATCATCGTGTGACCACCGGCCGGTTTGACCGAGTCGACGGTTAGGACCCCGACGATCTCGTCGCCGGCGGTCAGGGGACGATGATGGATGAAGGTCTGCTCACCGTGGACGACCCGGCTGAAGTCGACACCGGCTTCGGGATCGAAGATGAACTCCATCTCTGACCGCTGGGCGATGAGCACTGCGAACGTGGGCGGCGCTATGACGTCGCGGTAACCCCGCGACTGCGCCACGGCCCGGTCGGTGTGCACTGGGTCGAGGGATCCGACCGCCTCAGCGAACTCCTTGATCTTGGCCGCGCTCACCCCGTAGGGAGCGGCCGGCGGATAGACCCGCCCCGCGAACTGCTCGTTGACCGGCATACCGGCAGCCTAGGACACCCCTAGGGGCACGGCGAAGCCCCCTGGCCATCAGGCTCAGGGGGCTTCGGCCGACAGGTCGGCTCAGTCTTCGGGCTTCGGGCTGAGCACGGCCAAGCTTGAGATGCAAGGCAGGGCCCGGTAGTCGTTCCGATACAGGCGGAAGAACTTGCGCATGTCAATCCCCCCTCGGGAATCTCGCGTCGCCACCCGGATGGTGACGGCTCGTGGTGCGCTGGGTGACGAACGCGGTCGAGGCTGGCCTCGGCGCTACGTTTCGTTCACTTTCTGTTTACCTTGCAAAGGTTAGCAGTTCATTATTCTCGGGGCAAGCGCAGCACGTTAGCAGTGTGTCGGGGCCGGCGGTAGGGCCTGATTCCCGTGATTCGCCGCACCCGCTGGCAGCCGCGGCTGCCAGCGCCCCGCGGCCTATGGCATCTCGAGACCTGACCTGACTATGGACACGCTTGTCGCGCAACGAAGCCGCGCCCCCTCACGGGACGCGGCTTCGCGGAGACGGTGCGCCGGCGGCGCGGAAGCTCAGCGGGTTTCGCGGTGCTCGGTCTGCTTGCCGCACTTGGGGCAGAACTTCGCCAGCGACAACCGGTCGGGGTCGTTGCGGCGGTTCTTCTTGGTGATGTAGTTGCGGTCCTTGCACTCGGTGCACGCCATGGTGATCTTCGGCCGGATGTCGGACGTCTTGCTGGCCACGGGGCTACCTCGCTGGTCGGTCGTGTGACGGTCTGGCTGGAATGGGTCGGTGCCAGCGCGACGGACACGCGCGAGCAACGCTCAAGGATACGTGATCACGAGGCAATCCTCGAAATCAGCCGGTTGAGCCCGCAATCGGTGGAACGATCCCGGAACAGTAGCGGGAGCGGGGCTCGATCCCGCGACCTCACGATTATGAGTCGTGCGCTCTGACCAACTGAGCTATCCCGCCAAGCGGCCACTGACACGACGTCCACCCCGCGACGCCCTTGACGACGCCCAAGGCAGCTCACCTGACCGGTAAGCCGACGTGCCTGACCTGAGCCCCAATAGGGAATCGAACCCTAGACCTTTTCCTTACCATGGAAACGCTCTGCCGACTGAGCTATTGGGGCGCCGAGCGAGACCCTTCGGCCGTGCTCAGTGCGTCCGAGAGACTACACGCTAGCGCCGCCCGCGCTGAAATCGCCGGGAGCGGCCGCGTCCGAGCGAAATACCCCAGCGGGTATGCTGCTGGTGCCCGATGCGTAGGCGAGAGGACGACAGCCGCGATGACCTGGCTCGCCGCCCCGCTGGGCGTGCTCACCGGCGCCGTCATGGGGGCGCTCGGCGGTGGCGGGGCGATCCTCACCATCCCGGTCCTGATCTATCTGCTCGGCTTCGACCCGCACGCCGCCACGACGGCCTCGCTCGTCATCGTCGGGGTCAGCGCCCTGGCAGCCGTCCCGGCTCACCTACGCCACCGGACCGCGCGCGTCGGCGATGCGCTCGTCCTGGCGATCGTGGGCGTCCTTGGCACGTATGCCGGGTCGCTCGCGTCTGCCGCGGTGCCCTCCGAGGTGCTTGTCGTGCTCCTCGGAAGCCTTCTTGCCGTCGTCGGCGCTCTCATGCTGCGCCATTCGCCCGACTCGGGCGCCGATGCCGACCCACCCCCGCTGCTCGGGTCGGCGCGGCAACTGGCCAAGGTCGTCGCCGTGGGCAGCGGCGTCGGACTGCTCACCGGCTTCTTCGGGGTCGGCGGAGGCTTCGCGATCGTGCCGGCCCTCACCCTCGTGCTGGGCTACCCCGTCCGCCTGGCCGTCGGCACGTCGCTGGCGGTCATCACCCTCAACAGCGCGAGCGCATTCGTCTCCAGGCTGGGGAACGGCGTGGTGCTCGATTGGGGTGTCATCGCCCTGTTCACGATCGGTGCGGTTGCCGGCAGCCTCGTCGGCGGTGCGATCGGCCGGCGCACCTCTGCGAGCGGGCTCTCGCAGTCATTCGCCGTCCTGCTCTTCCTCGTCGCGGCCTTCATGCTCGTCTCGGCGGTTCTGAGTCGTTAGAGCACGGCATACCGGGCTCTGCGACTGGGCTGACGGGGCCGAGGGAACCGCGTAGATTGGCCGCACGTCTGGATGGAAGCGCATCAACTGGCGAGTCGGCCCCAAACTCGGGTCCGGCCAGACGCGGCCCGGACGCGACCGGAGCACCCGGCACACCGATAGGGAGAACAGATGACCCAGCAGCCCGGCACTCAGGATGCGGCCGCGGCCGTGCAGCCGCTCGCGCCGCCCGCGGGGAACGACTCGCTGCGGCTCGAGGCACCCGCGGCGGCCGCGCAGGCGGTCTCGACCACGGCAGCCCCGCGGATGGCTCCGGCCGTCCCCCAGGCCGCACTTCCCGGGCTGGACGCCAAGGTCGAGGCCTATCTGCAGACGCTGATGACGGCCGCGCCGAAATCGCCCCAGTTCGAGTCCAAGGCCAACGACGTCCGGGTCATGGGCGACGAGGACATCCGCCGGTCTGCCGAGTCGAGCAACCGGCTGCTCAGGGCCCCCGTCAAGGCGCTGCAGGAAGGGGGGCTGTCCGAGGGAGGCACTGTCGGCAAGACCCTGCTCGAGCTGCGCCGCACTGTCGAAGACCTTGACCCCACCCAGGCGGCCGGGGTCAAGAAGGTCCTCGGGATGATTCCGTTCGGCGACAAGATCACCGACTATTTCCGCAAGTACCAGTCTGCGCAGAGCCACCTCGACGGCATCCTGCACGCCCTGCGCGACGGCCAGGACGAGCTGCAACGCGACAACGTCGCCCTCAACCTCGAGAAGCAGAATCTCTGGGACTCGATGGGCCGGCTGAACCAATACGTCTACATCGCTGAGCGGCTCGACGCCAAGATGGCCGCTGAGCTCGCGACCCTCGAAATCAGCGACCCTGAGAAGGCCACCGCCCTCAAGCAGGATGTGCTCTTCTACGTCCGACAGAAGCACCAGGACCTGCTCACCCAGCTGGCTGTCTCGATCCAGAACTACCTGGCCATCGACATCACGATCAAGAACAACATCGAGCTCATCAAGGGCGTCGACCGGGCGTCGACGACGACGATCTCGGCGCTGCGCACCGCCGTCATCGTGGCCCAGGCTCTGGGCAACCAGAGGCTCGTCCTCGACCAGATCACCGCGCTCAACACGACGACCTCGGGACTGATCCAGTCGACGTCGGAGATGTTGCGCGACAACTCGGTCCGCATCCAGGAGCAGGCCGCCAGCGCCACCATCGGCCTGCCTCAGCTGCAGGCCGCCTTCCAGAACATCTACCAGACGATGGACGCCATCGACACCTTCAAGGTGCAGGCCCTGGACAACATGGCGGCAACGATCGGCACCCTGGAGACCGAGGTCGAGAAGTCCCGCGCCTATCTCGAGCGCGCCAACCGAGTCAACCCCAACGTGCAGATGGGAGCCCTGGACCTCAGCCGCTGAAGGCCTGGCACGGAAGGCTCAGCGACGCCTGCGCGGCCAGTCAGGGACGAGTCAGGGACGAGTCAGGGACGACCAGGACAGACTATGCGCCACGAGCGGGGGACAATCAGCAGTCATGGGCATCGGTGAGTGGCTGGGTTTCGGGCGCGAGGAGCCCGAGCCCGCCCGGATGGCTGTCCCGCGCGTGCCCACGGCCGCCGACTTGCTTGCCTCAGTCGAGCGCGTCGAGGTCATGGCCGTCGAGGGCAAGGTGCGCCCCGAGGTGATCGCCCGGTTGCGCCGGGTGACCCGGATCGTGCGCGAGACGATCCCCCGCCTGGACCGCCTCGGCGGCGGCAGCGCGCAGGCCTATCACGTGATGGCGACGGCAACCGACTACCTCCCCGAGGCGATCGGCGGATATCTGCGCCTGCCGAGGCACTGGGCTGATTCTCGCCCGGTCGACCGCGGCAAGACCCCCCTGATGATCCTCGTGGACCAACTCGATCTGCTCGGGCGCACGATGGACAAGGTCTTCGATGCCATCAACCGAGCTGACGCCGAGGCCCTGGTCATTCACGGCCGGTTCCTGCAAGAGAAGTTCGGCCATGCCTCGACCGGCGGCGCTTTGCAGATCGGCGGCGCCACCCCGCTCTCCCCCATGCCTCCGACGGCCGCACCTGCGGCCCCGACGGCCAGCCCTGCGGCCCCGGCAGCCAGACCTGCCGCCCCGGCGGCACCGGACATCCGCCTGCAACCTCCCACCGGAAGGCAGACCTGAATGACCCAGCTGCGCGCCTCGGTCGACGCCCTCGTCGCCGTCGGCACGGCGTCGGGGCTGGCCCCCGAACGGATCCGCGACGAGGCGATGAGCTTCGCTGCGGCGATCGCCGAAGCTGCTCCGCGTGCCGCCCTCGACTGGGCCAAGGCACTCGAGGACGGCCCGCGCGAGGCATCCGTCGCCAACGGGGCCTTCTTCGACGCGGCCTCCCGCGGGCGCAAGTTTCGCGGCTCCCCGACGACCATCCTCGGCGAGTTGCTCGCCGAGGACCCCGCCACCGGCGCGAGCTATGCCCGCGCGCTCACCGAGGTGGCGTCCGCTGCCTGCTCCCTCGGCGAGCCGACCTTGAGGGTCACCGGGAACGCGGCCGTCGCCGCCGCCGCTCAGCTCGAGGCCGCCCGCCTGGCCGGACCCCGGCACCCCACGACGGACCTTCCCGGTATGCCGCCCGCCTCGCTTTCCGGGGCCCCCGGCAGTTCACCATCGTGGTGGCCAACGCCCATCCTGAGCCCGCTGCCGGCAGGCGTCGACCCGACTCTGGCGCGACCCGGGCTCGTCCACCCGACCGACCCGGTAGCAGACCCGAGCACCAACCCGACCGCCGCAGCCGCGCCCTCTGGACCCACCGAGGCCGTTGCGGCCACCGAGCCCGCGCAGCCGCCCAGGAGCATCGAGGAACTGCTCGCGGAACTCGACGCGATGATCGGGCTCGAGCGCGTCAAACGCGAAGTGCACCAGCAGGTCGCGATGCTGACGATCGACAAACTGCGCCGCGAGGCCGGCCTCAAGAGCCCCGACATCACCCGCCATCTCGTCTTCGTCGGCAACCCGGGCACCGGCAAGACGACGGTCGCTCGCATGGTCGGCGGCATCTATCGGGCCCTCGGCTTGCTGTCCAAAGGACAACTCGTCGAGGTCGACCGCTCCGAGCTGGTAGCCGGGTATCTCGGCCAGACGGCGATCAAGACGGCCGAGACGTGCGCGAAGGCCTACGGCGGGGTTCTGTTCATCGACGAGGCGTATGCCTTGGCCGGCGACCAGTACGGGCAGGAGGCGGTCAACACCCTCGTCAAGGAGATGGAAGACCACCGCGACGATCTCGTCGTCATCGTCGCGGGCTACCCCGACCCGATGGTCGGCTTCATCGCCCAGAATCCCGGCTTGGCGAGCCGGTTCAAGACGGTCATCGAGTTCGAGGACTACACCGACGACGAGATCGTCGCCATCTTGCACAAACTCGCCGCGGGCGCCGATTACACGGTGACACCCGACGCCGAGGCGCACTTCCGGACGGTCCTGGCGGCGACCTCGCGCAACGAGGCCTTCGGCAACGGCCGCTTCGCCCGCAACCTCCTCGAGGAGGCGATCGGGCGGCAGGCGTGGCGGCTGCATCAGTCGGGGGACCTCACCACTGAACAGCTTCGCGAGTTGCGAGTCGAGGACTTCCAGATCCCGTTGGACCCCCCCGGTATGCCGCCTGAGCAGGCGAGCGAACCCGCCGACGCCGGCGGCGCCGGTGGCGCGCTGGTGGCCTTCGGCGACGACGAAGCACCAACCCCAACACCCACCGTTGAAGGAGCCCAGCCATGAGCCAGCAGCCCGCTGTCGCTGCGGCGCCACCCACCGCAGCCGGCCCTGCGGCATACGGGATCCGTCCCTCGGCCCCGGCCCCTGCGGAGCGCTCCTGGCTGCGTGAGTTGTTTGCAGGAACCCCGGGCCGGATGCGCCTGTTCGCCGCGTTGGCCTCGCTCGCTGCGGTCGTCTTCGGGCTGGTCGGAGCGTGGACGCTGTGGTCAAGCGCCGCCTCGCTCGGCAAGGCCGAAGCCAACACCACCCAGGTCGTTCGCGTTCAGGCGATCGTCGCCGACCTGCTGCGCGCCGACGCCGACGCAACGAATGCCTTCCTCGTCGGCGGCCTCGAGGACCCCGCCCAGCGAGCCGATTACGAGGATGCGATGGGTCGGGTCGCCACCGCGATCGCCACCGCGGCCCAGGCTCAGCCGGCCGATGGCAGGGCCCTTGCCGCCCTCAACGTGGCCGTCCAGGACTACGCGGCGCTCGTTGAGCAGGCCCGCGCCTACAACCGTCAGGGCCTGCCTGTCGGAGCGCAATACCTCACAACGGCCAGCGACGGTCTGCGCACCACCACCCTGCCCATCCTCGAATCGCTGCGCGTGGCCAACACCGACCGGGCGACCGGTGAGTTCGCCGCTGCCGGTGGGATCTGGGTCCTGCTCGTCGTCGGCCTGATCGCGGTGCTCGCCATCACTCGCGTCGCGGTCTGGCTCGCCGGGCGCACCCACCGCCGGTTCAACGTCGGGCTGTCCGCCGGGCATCTGCTCGTCATCGCGGCTCTGGTCGTCGGCGTGGTCATCCTGTCGGGCATCGGCGGTGAGGTTCGGCGCATCCAGGACCGGCAGTTCGCTGCGACCCTGGCCCTGACCACGGCGCGCTCGGCGGCATACGACGCCAGGGCCAACGAGAGCCTCGGCCTGATCGCCCGCGGGCAGGCGAGCGTCAAGCGTGAGCCGGCGTGGAAGAGCGCCTCAGCCGAGGTGACCACCCAGCTCGAGTCCCTCTCCACAGCCATTTCCCGGCCCGCCGGCGGAACTGACCTGGCCGCGGCGTGGAAGGCCTACACGGTCGCGCACGCCGAGGTCCGCGCTCTCGACGATTCCGGCAGGTGGGACGAAGCCGTCGCCAAGGCGACCGCCGCGACCGAGAGCCCCCGGACGAGTTTCTCCGCGTTCGACACCGCGAGCGCCACCGAGCTCGCGGGCTTGCAACAGGCCTTGGCCACCGACACCGGCGCCCCGACCGGACGCGCACTCGCGACCGCCGTGGCGGTCCTACTCGCCGGCCTGGCGGCCGCTGCGCTCGCCAGTCGCGGCATCGCCCAACGCGTCGAGGAGTACCGATGACCCTCCGTATGCCGCGCGCGGCCCTCGCCGCGCTCACCCTCGCGGTCACGCTCACGGCCTGCACGAGCGTGGCTTACACCGAGACCCCCGTGCCCACGCCCGGGATGTCGGCGGCTGGACCGCCGACCGGCGTCGCGACGGCTGCGCCGAGCACCCCTGCTCCCGCGTCCCAGTGCTCCCCCGCGCCCGCGGGGTTCCAGGCCACCCAGTCCTACGCCCCGCTTGCGGCGCTGCCCGCCACAGCCCAGCTGACCGGCCGCCTCGGCGAGATCCGCGACCGGGGCTACCTCATCGCCGGGGTGTCCGCTGACACACTGCTGTTGGGCGCCCGCAACCCACTGACCGGCCAGATCGAGGGCTTTGACATCGACGTCGTTCGGGAGATCGCCCGGGCGATCTTCAACGATCCGAACAGGGTCCAGCTCGTGGTCATCAATGCAGCCGGACGCCAATCGGCCCTGACCAATCGCACCGTGGACGTCGTCGCCCGCAACATGACGATGACGTGTGCGCGCTGGCTCGACTGGCCGATCGCCTTCTCGGCAGAGTATTACCGCTCGGGCCAGAAGGTCCTGGTCCGCAAGGGGCAGGAAGACGCGACGAAGAGCCTCGCCGATCTCGCGAAGGCCAAGGCCAGGGTGTGTGCCCCGGCCGGGACCACGTCGATGACCAAGCTGCGGGAGTTCGAGGCTCAGGGCATCGTCCCGGTCGAGGCCGACACCCACACCGGCTGTCTCGTGCGCTTCCAACAGGGGTCGGTGGCCGCGATCACCGGCGACGACACCGTCTTGGCCGGTCTGGTCGCCCAAGACCCCTATGGCGTCGTCCCCCCTCAAGACGCGGTGACCGCCGAGCCCTACGGGCTGGGGTTCAACGCCGCCGACAAGGTGTTCGTCCAATACGTCAACCGGGTCCTTGAGACGGTCAAGGCCGACGGGCGGTGGACGGCGATCTACAACCGGTGGTTGGCCGCCTCCCTCGGCCCCGCACCTTCCCCGCCGCCCGCGGCATACGGGCGGGCCTGAGGTGGCCGCGTGAGCCTGTCGATCGACCCGGTGCCGCTCCCGTCCGTGGGCGGCGCAGCGTTGCCGGGCACGATGGCCCCCGAGGCTCCCGGGCGGCTCGGGCAACCTCTGGATGTCACCGAGGCGTTCGGCTATCTGCGCGACCTGGGGGTCTGGCGGGACAAGCGCAAGGCGGAGTTGGATTCACTCGACTCGGTGGCGCTTGCCTCGAGTGAGCGGGACCTCTTCAGCCGGGACATGCTCGTGTCGATGGCCCTGTGGAAGGCGATCTCCGACCGCTATGACCTGCTCGTGGTCACGTTCGACTCCGGACGGGTCGGCCCGGCCGAGGCGGCACGCTTGTCCACGCTCGTGTGGGGGCGTCTGGACGTTGCACCCGACTCGGCCGCTTCGTCGATCTCCCCGGCCACCGCCGGGGCTCTCGGGCTGTCGCTGCCCGAGGCCGCTCGACTCTGCGACGCGATGACCTCCTCGCTGCGAGCCCGACTCTCTCTGGAGCCGTCCGGGGCCGAGGTGGGTACCCGGCTCAAGGACGTCCGCGCGACCGTCGAGAGGATCCGCGATCAGGTCAGCCTGCTGCCGTCCGGCGTGGACCGCGACACCTCGAGGGCGACCCTGACGCGGCTCGAGCAGCGCCTGGTCGACATCACCGACCGCGCCAAACGGGGTGCGGAGGTCGGGGGCCTGATCGCGCCCTTGGAGTTCGACGCAGCGGCCACCGAACGCGACCTGCTCGTCGGGGCGGGCCGACGGGTCGACGACGCCCGCGACGTCGCCCGGGCCGCTCAGCTTCGCGAAGAGCTCGTCGCCCGGTCCGAGGCCGTCCAAGCTCTGGTTGCCCGTTGCGTCGGCGCCGTCACCCCCGCCCCGAAGATGGCGGTCCCCGACGTCCGCGCACTCGGTCCCGTGCCGACCGGCGGCCGGGACGTCGAGTCTTACCTGCGCCGGCTCGACTCCGTGTCCCGCGCGCTCACCCTCGTGCACACGGCATACGGAGACGCCCTCGCCGCACGCGACGAGATCGAGGGGTATACCGGTGCCCTCACCGCCCAGGCGCGGGCCACCGGACTCGCCGACCCGGATGCCGACCATCTGCGCCAACGGCTGGAGTCCGTCCTAGCCGTCCGACCGACCGACGTGCGCCGTGCCCGGGCCCTGCTCGCGGCATACCAGGCGTATGCCGCCGCGTGGGCACCCAGCGTTGCCGCTCGCACTGCCCCGAAGGGAGCCCAGACCCGATGACCGAGCCTGCCCGGTGCCAGGAACCCGGATGCCCGGGGACGATCTTCGACGGCTACTGCGACGTCTGCGGTACCCCCGGGGCTGGCGGTGCGACGACGCCGACGGCCCAAGCACCCCCTGCTGCCGGTTCAGCCCCGGCAGCGCCCAGCGGGAACCCGGCGGGTGCGAGCCTGCCCGCGCCCGAGCCGGACGATCCGGTGACACCGCCCGCCCGCCCGAGCGCTCCTGTTGTCTCCGCGGTGCCCGACGGCACGGCGTGCGGTGAGCCCGGATGCGGCGGGAAGATCGCCGACGGCTATTGCGACGTGTGCGGCGCGGCCGCCGCAGACCCAGATGACCCCGACGCGCAGTCGGCCGCCACCTCGCCGATCGCGGCGACCCGTTCGACGATGAGCAACCGGCTCTCGGCCACCGCGATCGGCTCGGCCCGGGCTCGCCAGACCGGCACGAAGTCGACGCGCCGAGTGAGCTCGTCGAGCAAGCGGATGCGTTCGGCCCGCCTCGGCGCGGGCCTCACGGTCATCCCCTCGGTGCCGGCGATCGATGCCTCCAGCGCGGTGATGACGAACCCCGTCGTCCCCGAGGACAAGCGGTTCTGCTCGAACTGTGGCACCAAGGTCGGCCGATCCCAGGGCGACCGTCCGGGCCGCACCACCGGCTTCTGCCCCAAGTGCCGCCAGGCGTTCTCGTTCGACCCCAAGCTCACCGGCGGCGACCTCGTCGCGGGCCAATACCAGGTGGCCGGCTGCCTCGCCCACGGCGGCCTCGGGTGGATCTACCTCGCCCGTGACCGCAACGTCTCGGATCGCTGGGTAGTCCTGAAGGGTCTGCTTAACTCCGGCGACCCCGATGCCTTGGCCGCGGCCATCGCCGAACAGCGCTTCCTCGCCCAGGTCGAGCACCCGCACATCGTCGAGATCTACAACTTCGTCACCCATGAGGGCGCCGGCTACATCGTCATGGAGTATGTCGGTGGCACCTCGCTCAAGGCGCTACTCAAGCAGCGGATGCGCGCGGCCGGCCGCTATGACGCTCTCCCGGTTGATCAGGCGCTGGCGTATCTCATCGAGCTCGCGCCGGCCTTCCAGTATCTGCACGACCTCGGCCTGGCCTACTGCGACTTCAAGCCCGACAACGTCATCCAGGTGGGCGACGACCTCAAGCTCATCGACCTCGGTGGCGTGCGCCGGATGGACGACCAGGACTCGGCGATCTTCGGCACGGTCGGCTACCAGGCACCCGAAGTGGCCGAGCAGGGCGTCTCGGTCGCGTCGGACATCTACACGATCGGGCGGACCCTCGTCGTTCTCACAACGGAGTTCCGCGGCTATCAGACGACCTACGTCGACTCGCTGCCCCCGGCCGACCAGACACCCGTCTTCCAGCGATACGACTCCTTCTACCGGCTGTTGCTCAAGGCCTGTGCCAAGTCACCCGACGACCGGTTCGCTTCGGCTGACGAGATGCGAGTGCAGATGCTCGGCGTGCTGCGCGAGGTGGTCGCCCAGGACGCCAAGGTGCACCGGGCCACGACCTCCTCGACGTCACTGCTCTTCGAGGAGCCCTCGATCAGCACCGATGTCCTGCACTGGTGGTCGCTGCCGTTGTTGCGCCCCGACCCTCATGATCCCCAGGCTGCGCTGGTCCGCGATGTCCGGCTGATGAAACCCCACGAGCGTTTCGAACCGCTCAAGCTCGCCGAGCCCAGCACCCCCGACGTGTTGATCGAACTTGCCCGCAACGCCCTCGACCGGGGTGACCATGGTCTGGTCGACGCCGTGACGAACAAACTGCTGCGCGAGGACCCCTGGGAGTGGCGTGCCGTCTGGATTCAGGGTCTCGCCGCCCTGTCCCGCGACGACCACGCCGCCGCCCAGGCTGCCTTCAACGCCGTCTACGGTCAGGTCCCCGGCGAGCTGGCACCCAAACTGGCCCTCGCGTACGCGTGTGAGGTCTCCGACGAACCCGCCATCGCCGAGTCGCTGTATGCCGTGTGCGCCCGCACCGACGGCAACTACACGCCGGTCGGCGCGTTCGGCATGGCCCGGATCCGCCAGGGGGCCGGCAACACCGCCTCCGCCGTCGAAGCGCTCGACCTCATCCCCAACTCCTCGCGTGCCTTTGGGCAGGCCCGCCAACTTCGGGCCACCCTGCTGGCGACCTCGGGGGCGGGATTGCCGGCGCTGGCCGAAGCGCTGCGCTCCGTCGACCAGGTGCCGATGGAGCCGGCCGAGAAGGCCACTCTGACCGTCACCGTCTTCGAGAACGCCCTGGCCTGGATCACCTCGGGTGCGGGGGCTGCTGACGCCGGCATCACCCTCGGCGGGCACAAGGCGACCGAGGGCGGCATACGGACGGGGTTGGAGCAGGCCTACCGACGGCTGGCGGAGGCCACCGGCGACCGCGACGCTCGGATCGCACTCGTCGACAAGGCCAACACGGTGCGACCGTGGACCCTACGATGAGCACCCACACCGAGGGAGTCCGCACCATGGCGCATTGTCCCGCCTGCGGGGCCGAGCGAGCCCCCGACGCGGCATTCTGCGAGCAATGCGGTCACGACTTCGCCTCCGGTGTGCCGACCCCGGCCGCCGCGGGACCGGTGTCGACCCGCGCCGGCGAGACCCAGACCCGCCATGCCCCGGTACGCGCCCAGACAGCCATCGACGGCGAGGAGTCGCCGCTGGATGTCGGCTGGACGGGCCCGCTCGTGCGGGGAGACGCCGGGGCCGCCGCCGCCCTCGACCCGACTCTGCCCAGCGCTGCCGACCGCTGCCTGCAGTGCGGCACGGGCGCGTTCCTCGACGGCTACTGCGACACCTGCGGCGCGAAAGCGCCCAACCCCCGAGACCACTTCGCCGAAAGCCCCGCCGAGTGGATCGGCGGGGTCTGCGACATCGGCCGCCGTCATGTTCACAACGAAGACGGCATGGCCCTGCTCGGCTCGGTCCGTCCGCTGCAGCAAGGCGTGCTCGTCGTGTGTGACGGGGTGTCCAACACCACCGACTCACACATCGCGTCTCTGGCGGCCGCGCGCGCGGCCAGAGACGTCCTCGACGACCCGGTGCCGCACGCGATGGGCCTGCCCGACCTCCTCGTTGCCGCGCTCGAGAAACGGCTCGCCGAAGCTGTCGTGGCCGCCCGGCACGCGGTGATCGCCATCCACCCCGACCCCGACGCCCCGACGCCCCCGTCGTGCACCTTTGTCGCAGCGATCATCGAAGACGGGCTAGCCGTCGTCGGCAACGTCGGTGACAGCCGGGCCTATTGGCTTCCCGACGCGCCCGAGTCGACGCCCCGCCAACTCAGCCAGGACGACTCGTTTGCGGCTGAGCAGATCCGCGAGGGCATGCCCCGCAAGCAGGCCGAGACCGGTCCCCAGGCGCACGCGATCACCCGTTGGCTTGGCGTCGACTCTCCCGAGGATCTGACTCCGCACACCCAGTCGGTCCGGTTGGCCGAAGAGGGCTGGCTGCTGATCTGTTCGGACGGCCTGTGGAACTACTGTTCCGACGCCGACGACTTGCGCACCCTCGTCGCCTCGACGGTCACCGCGCTCGGCCCGCACGGCCGGCACCCGACGACGCTGGCGGGCGCCCTGGTGGACTTCGCCAACGCCGCCGGCGGAGTCGACAACATCACGGCGACGCTCGCCCGGGTCGGCCCTACCGATCCGCCGCCCACTGCCCCGCCGCAGGCACCTGCCCTGCCCTCCCAGAGCCCGATGCCCCAGCAGTCCGACGGAGAGGAACGCCCCGATGGCCCAGTTCACGAGTGAGGTCTTCCAGAACGAGTTCCTCGCCGACGGCGGGACCGACGTGCACGCCATCGTCCGGGTCACCTGCGCCGGCGCGGGCCAGACGCGGCTCGGCGGTGAGGTCGACGCCGCCGAGATCCTCATCGTCGACACCTCCGGGTCGATGGGCCCCAACGGCATCCTGCAGGGCCGGTATGCCGCGACCGTCGCGCTCAACGAGATCACCGACGGGACGTGGTTTGCGGTGATTGCCGGCAACCACGTCGGCACCCTCGTCTACCCGGCATACGGGCCGCAACAGATGGTGCGGATGGATGCCCGGACCCGCCAGGAAGCGGTCAACTCGGTCCAGATGTTCCGCGCCGACGGCGGGACGGCGATGGGCACCTGGCTGACCAAGGCCAAGGAGGTCTTCCTCACCGTCCCCCAGGTCGTCCAACGCCACGCCATTCTGCTCACCGACGGCACCAACGAGCACGAAACCCGCGACCAGCTCACCTGGGCCATCCAAAGCGCCACCGGCTTCTTCCAATGCGACGTGCGCGGCCTCGGCGACCGCTGGCAGATCGAGGAGGCCCGGCGGATCGCCTCGGCGTTGCTGGGCACGGTCGATCTCATCCCGTCACCCGACCGGATGGCGGCCGAGTTCCAGCGGCTCATCAAGGCGTCGATGGCCCGCGGGGTCGCCTCGGTCGACCTGCGGGTCTGGGCTCCGCAGGGGGCTCAGGTCCTGTTCGTCAAGCAAGTGGCACCCGATCTGGAGGACATCACCACCAAACGCAGCCAGGTCAACCCACTCACGGCGGCCTTCCCCACCGGCGCGTGGGCCGACGAGACCCGCGACTATCACGTCGCCGTGCGGCTGCCCGCCAAGAGCATCGGTCAGGAACAGTTGGCCTCGCGGGTGCAGGTCGTCGTCGACGATCAGGTGCAAGTGCAGGCACTTGTCAAAGCCACCTGGTCCAACGACGACGCGCTGACGACCCGCATCAACGACCAGGTGGCCCGCTACACGGGCCAGGCCGAGCTCGCCGCAGCGATCCAGGACGGGCTGGCAGCCAAGGCCGCCGGCGACGACGACGGGGCGACCCGCAAGCTGGGTCGCGCGGTGCAGATCGCGGCGTCGAGCGGCGACGAGGAGATGACCTCGCGGCTGAAGAAGGTTGTCGACATCGACAACGCCGAGGCTGGCACCGTCCGGCTCAAGAAGGGCGTCGAGCGTCTCGACGAGATGGCCCTGGACACCGCGTCCACCAAGACCAGGAGAGTGAAGAAGTGAGCTCGGTCTGCCCCAACGGTCATGACTCGGCCGCCGACGACTACTGCGACACCTGCGGGGCGACGATCGACCCGGGCGCTCGCGCCTCGGCCTCTGGTGCCCCGGACGGCGCGGCTGCCCCGTCGCCCGCCGCTACCGTCGGGCCGGCGATCCCGACGAGCCAGACCTGCCCGCACTGCGGCACCGACAACGTGCTCGAGTCGCTGTTTTGTGAGGCCTGCGGCTACGACTTCACCACCGGCGTGATGCCCCGTGAGGTTCTGGCCGGGGTCGGGGCCGCTGAGGCCGAGTCCGGGGCCGCTGCGGCACAGGGCGTGCCGGAGTCCCCCGGATCCCTCGAAGCTCCCGAGTCGCCCGAGGCCCCGCAGTCGCCCGAGGCTGGAGCCGGAACTGCGAGCGGGGCTCCGACCGGGACTGCGACCAGTCCGCCCACCCTCCAGCAGACCATCCCGCCGACCATTGCGATGGAGTGGGTGGCCGAGGTGTGGATCGACCCCGAGTGGTACGACGGGCAGGAGGCCGAGGAGCCCATGCCGTCACCCGGACTGCCCACGATCGTGCCGCTCACGGTGCGCAGCGCCCTCATCGGCCGGGTGTCGGCGAGCAAACACATCACCCCCGACATCGACTGCACGACCGACAGTGGCGTCAGTCGCCGGCACGCCCAGCTGACGACCGATGGCACCCGGTGGTTCATCGAGGACCTCGGCTCCTCCAACGGCACCTTCATCGGCGACGCCGGCGGGGCACTGCCCGAGGACCCGATCGACGTCGGGCCCAAACGGGAGCTCGATGACGACGACCGGATCTACGTCGGCGCCTGGACCCGCATCGTCGTACGCCGCGCGACCGACGAAGAAACGGCCGCAGCCGCCGAAGGCTGAGGGCGGCCGCACACGGACCCCGTATGCCGCGGCCGCGGCATACGGGGTCCGTCGCTCAGATGGCGTCGATCTTCGTGAGGTAGTTGAGCGAGACCCAACCGAACGGGATCGGCAGCCAGTAGGTGAAGATCCGATACAGCAACACCGCCGACACGGCTGTCCCACTGTCGACCCCGAGCGCGATGATGCCGTAGGACAAGGCCGCTTCGATGCCGCCGAGGCCGCCCGGGGTCGGCACGGCCGAGCCGATGATGGCGCCGGCGAAATACACGACGGCAACCGCGGCGATCGGCAGCTGGAGACCGAATGCCCGCGTCGCACAATAGAGCGCGGCGACGAAGGCGACGTCCAGCAGCAGGGCGCCGCCGAACAGCTCGATCAACTTACGCGGTCGCTGGAAGACGGCCAGCACCTGCGGCAACACCTGCCGCAACTGCGGGATCACTCGTTCGCGGAAGAACCGACGCACCCGGGGCACCGCGAAGAGGGCGACGAGCACGAGCAGCACGACAGGTACCGCCGCCACGAGGGCCGCGGGTGGTTGGAAAGTCGACTGCGGTCCGGTGCCGGCGATGACTCCCGCCACGGCCAGCAGCAGCGCATACGAGGAGAACTGGAAGACCTGGGCGAGCCCGACGCTCGCGCCGGCCGCGCCCGCCGGCACCCCGGAACGCTGCAGATACCGGGTGTTGAGGGCGATGTTGCCGATCGCCGCCGGGGCGACCAGCCCACTGAAGGCCACCGACAACTGGGTCATGAAGGTGCGGACGAAACGCAGTCTGGTCGGCACCGACCCGGTCAACACGAGCGAGGCCCCGACGAAGGTGAGCACTGCCGCGGCGAGACCGCCGAGGGCCCAGCCCCATTGGGCGGTCGCGATGACCGCGCCAAGGTCCACTTGGGCCAACTGCGGCAGGACGATGTATGCCGCGACTGCGCCGCCGACGAAGGTGAGCAGCGCCTTGGCGGTGACCCTGCGGAGCTCGATGGTCGCCGGCTGGTCGTGGCCGCCGTCGAGGGTCACGACACGTTCGCGCAGTTCGTCGAGCAGACCCTTGCGGGCCTTGAGCGCCGTTCTCAGGTCGCGGCCGAGGGCCAGCGGCTGCAGCAGCGGCAGGGTCCGGGCGATCCGGAGTTGTCCGGCCTGCTCGACGGCGATGTCGACGGCCCTCTCCACGCCGATGGCGAGGGCGAGCATGACCATGATCTGGGCGGCATCGGCGCGGCGGGAGATGTCGTCACCACCGACGTCGCCGTCGCCGACCCCGGTCAGCCCCGCCGCCCCGTCGGGCAGGATGACGACGTTGTCGCGGGTCAGCCCACGGAAGGCGATCCGATGGTCCTGCAGTGCCACGAGCATCCGCACCACTGCTCGGGCCTGCTCATCGGTGAGGTCAGCGCCCAGGACGCGCAGCGGCACACCCTCGACCCGGGTCGTCGCGATCACCGCGCTGGCCCCGTCGACCTCGCACGCCGCAATGAGGAACGGCGCCCATACACCGGCCCACCGCAAGGCAAGGGTTTGCAGAGTGCGGTGCTCGAGGCCGGCCCGCAAACTGAGCGACGGCGCACGAGCGGTGGCGCCGCGCAGCCGCAGCCGGTTGAGCAGACGTCGCCCCGAGGCCAGACCGAAGGTATCGCGGTCGAAGACGTGAACGTCGATCAGCCCGCCCGGGGTGAGCCCGTGATAGAGCCGGGCTCCCTCGTTGTATTCGTCGACAAGGGTGAGGGTCTGCAGAGGCGCCCCCGCTTGGACGAGCTCTCGCGCGATCGCCGTGCCGGGCGCCCTGGTGGTTGTCGTGCCGAAGGCGAAGCGCACCGTGTGCCCGACGATCGCGCCCAGCAGGAAGGAGCAGAGCAACGCGAGCGCGGTGTTGGCACCGGCCAGGAAACCGGTGAGCACGAGCGAGCCGATGACCACAGGTGCGAGGGAGGCGAGCCAGCGTCGCCCGGAGATGTTGGCCACGACGATGAGGGCCACCAACGCGACCACAAGGACGTCGAGGGGATTGGTGCGCCCGGTGCGCAACGGCCGGGTCAGGGCGGCCAACACCTGGGTGAACTGCTCGTCGAGAATCGCCGCCTTGACCAGCATCGCGATGCCGGCGGCCGCCCCGGCCGCCATCAGGGCGTGAATGAGCTGCCAGCCGCGTGACCGGAGCAACAGGTCGACGCCGACCCCGATCGGCAGGATGAGCACGCCGACTCCGGCCACCCAGGAGAACAGTTGCAGCAGCAGTCTCGGCAGGCCGCCGGTGGCGATCGTCAGGTCTTGTTCGAGGGCATCGGCCGTGCCGACCGCGAGGTTGCCGAGGGTGATCGCAAGCGCTGCGAGCACGACATACGCGAGGGTGAGGTAAACATCGGAGGCGCGGCGCACCCGGTCGGCCATCTGCGGCTCGACCACTTCGACGCTGACCGGTCGCCGGACCCCGCTGCTGGACACTGCCCCATCCTGCACCACGACGGCCCGGTATGCCGCGCGCCACGACAGCCGCGGCGGCCTGAGCCGTCGGCGTGGGCGTACGGCGCCGCGAACAGGTCAGCGACGCAACGCCGTTGGGACCCCCTGAGCGCGACTCAATCGACGAACTGGTCGGTCACGGTGAGCGCCTCGTCGAGGATGGCCAGCCCTTCGCGGACATCCTCGACACTCGTGGTGCACGGCGGCACGATGTGGGTGCGGTTGAAGTGGATGAAGGGCCACAGCCCGCGCGCCTTGCAGGCTGCCGCGAAGTCGAGCATCGGCTGGGCGGCTGCACCTGCGGCGGCATACGGCACCAGTGGTTTGCGCGTCTCGCGGTTGCGAACGAGCTCGAGCGCCCACATCGTGCCGAGGCCGCGGACTTCGCCGACCGAAGGGTGTTGCTTCGCGATCTCGCGAAGTGCTGGGCCGATAACGTCGGCGCCGAGCATCCGGGAGTGTTCGACGACGCCCTCCTGCTCGAAGATCTGGATCGAGGCGACGGCTGAACCGCAGGCAAGCGGGTGGCCGGAGTAGGTCAGGCCCCCGGGATAGACCCGGGTGCGGAAAGTCTCGGCAATCGGGCCGTTGATGATGACGCCGCCGAGCGGGACGTAGCCGGAGTTGACACCCTTGGCGAAGGTGATGAGGTCAGGCGTGATCCCCCAGTGGTCGACGGCGAACCACTCACCGCAGCGCGCAAATCCGGACATCACCTCGTCGGCGATCATGACGATGCCCAGCTCATCGCAGATCGCGCGCACCCCCGCCAGATAGCCGTCCGGCGGGATCAGCACGCCGTTGGTGCCGACGACGGTTTCCAGGATGATCGCGGCCACCGCGCCCGGCCCTTCGACCATGATCGTGTCGCGCAGGTGCGTCAGGGCCCGCTCGGTCTCCTGAGCCGCCGATTCGCTGTGGAAGGCCGATCGGTAGGGATAGGGCCCCCAGAAGTGGACGATGCCCGGCAGTCCCGGCTCGCTCGGGATGCGCCTCGGGTCGCCAGTCATCGTCAGGGCGCCTGCGGTGGCTCCGTGATAGGACCGGTAGGCGGCGAGCACCTTGTGTCGCCCCGTGTGCAGGCGGGCCATCCGGATGGCGTTCTCGGTTGCCTCGGCTCCGCCGTTGGTGAAGAACACCATCTCCAAGCCCTCAGGTGCCTTGCTCGCGATGAGCCGCGCCGCCTCGGAGCGCACATCGACGGCGAAACCGGGCGCGAACGTCGCCATCCGGGCCACCTGCTCCTGGATCGCGGCAATCAGCCTCGGGTGGCCGTAGCCGATGTTGGCGTGCACCAGGCCGGAGGAGAAGTCGAGATACTCCGTGCCGTCGAGGTCCCAGAATCGGCTCCCCTGGGCGCGCCCGATCGCCAGCGGATTGATCGCGCCTTGAGCCGACCAGGAATGAAAGACGTGCGCCCGGTCGCTGGCGCGGACGCTCGCCGCGTCGGTCGGCACGCGGAAGGTCGTCGGGATCTCGGGAACGGCTGCCACGGTGGTCACGTCGGTCATATCCAGCACTGTATGCCGCCTCGCGGCGACTGTCGCCAGGCCCCGGGCATCGGTCAGCGCGGTGATGCCGTTAGCGCTGCCAGGCGATCGGCAGGCGTTTGACCCCCCGCTGGAAGTTGGACTGCAGCCACGCCGGCTCCCCCGCAGCCTGCACCCACGACGTTCGATCCAGCAGCCGGGTGAACATCGTCGTCATCATCGACCGGGCGAGGAAGGCTCCGAGGCACACATGCGGCCCAGCCCCGAACGCCAAGTGTCTGCGTGCGTTGGCCCGGCCGATGTCGAAGATGTCGGGGTCGGGGAAGACCTCCGGGTCGCGGTTGGCCGACGCGAACGAGACAACGACCTTGTCGCCGGCCTGCACCTGCACACCCGAGAGCTCGACCTCACGGGTCGCCGTTCGTCGGAACGTCATCACCGGCGTCCACCAGCGCAGCATCTCCTCGACGGCTCCGGGCACGAGCGTCGGGTCCGACCGCAGCGCGCGCTGCGCCTCAGGTGCGCCGAGCAGCCCGATGAGTCCACCCGGCATACCGTTGCGGGTCGTCTCGTTTCCCGCGACGGCGAAGAGCCAGAAGAGGTTCTCGAACTCCTCGACGCTCACCGATCCCCCGCTGTCATCACGCTGTGCCATGAGGATCGACATGACGTCTTCGCCCGGCTGCTCGCGGCGCAGCGTCCCGAGGGCGTGGGCGTAGGCGTACAGGTCGGGCATCCCCTCGCGGGAGCGCGGGTCGGGCATCAGGGCATCCGGCCCCGGGGTGGGTCGAAGAGCGTGGGCCGCCCTGCCGAGCTCGGTCGCGCCACTCGGATCGAAGGCGGCCGAGACCCGGTAGTCGGGGTCCTGCCAGCCGATCACCCGGTTGGCCCAATCGAACATCAGCCACCGATCCTCGGTCGGCACGCCCATGACATCGGCGAGGGTGAGCAGCGGCAGGTCGGCCGAGACATCTCTGGCGAAGTCACATTCCCGCGGGTAGCGCCCCCGCTGAGCATCCGGTGCAGGATGCCCTCGACATGCCCTGGGACCTGGCCCTCCAGCGCGCCGATCGCCCTGGGAGTGAACGACTTCGCCAGCAGACGACGCAGTCGGGAATGCTCCGGGGGGTCCATGTTGAGCATCATCCGGCGCACATAGGCCAGGTCGGCATCGGTGCGCGGATCACGCATCTGGGTGCCGCCGAGGGCCGAGGAGAACCTCACCGGATCCTTCAGGACCAGGTCGACGTCGGCGTGGCGCAGCACGAGCCAATACCCGGTGCCTTCCGGCCAGCCGGGCAACGCAGGCTCGGAGACCGGCACGACGCCGTGGGCTTCCCGCAGGGCGGCGAGGGCGGCATACGGGACACCGCGGACATAGGTGCCCGGGTCGTGGACCAGGCGGGTCCATTCCCTTTCCGTGTCGGTGAGCCGCCCGTATGCCGCGTCGATCCGCGCTCGGGCGGCCGTCCGGTCGCCCGCGACTGAGGGCGAGCCCGCGTCGCTCACCTCAGTCGGTGAGGAAGCGCTCGATGATCGTGGCGAGCTGCACCGGGGTCTCGAACATCGGGTAGTGCCCGGCGTTGGGCATGACCTCGATCGTGCAGTTGGGGAAGTGCGGCTGCCAGGTCTGGCGGACCGTCGCCTCGCCGAGGGCCGGGTCGTGCTCGCCGGCGATGACGAGGATCGGGGTCTCGCTGCCGGCGATGTCGCCGAGGAAATCCGGCGTGGCCCAGGCAATCAGGGCCCCCTGGAAGCCCTCCGTCGTCGAGCGGCGCATCGAGTGCTCGACGACAGACGCCACCCACGTGGCGGTGTTGCGGTTGCCGGTCGTGAAGTCGATGATCCCGAAACGCTTGCCCTCGTCGTCGACCGCACCGTAGAAGAGGTCATGTCCGGCTTCGTCGAACTCGCTCGGGGTCGCACCGACCGGGGTGATCCCGACAATGCTTCGGACCCGCCCGGGGGCCTTGGCCAGGATCCGCAGCACCTCAGCGCCGCCCATCGAATGCCCGATAAGCGAGAACGTCTGCACACCAAGGGAATCAGCGAGGGCCAGGACGTCGCCGGCGACCTCGTCGAGGGTGAACGCACCGCGGTCATCCATCCGGGCGCCATACCCCCGGTTGTCCGTGAAGTGGTAACTGAACCGCGAACCGTCGAGGTAGGTCGGGAAGAGGCCCCACCCGTCAGACGACCCGAACCAGCCGTGCAGGACGAAGACGTGGTGGTCGCCGGAGCCGACCGTGATGCATGGGATCGTCATGCCCCGAGGCTAGCCCCCCACCGCCGAGATTGACCTTGCGAGCAAGACACGCCGAAATCCGAGGTCGCAAGGTCAATCTCGGCGAAGGGGGTGGGTCAATCTCGGCGGACCTGGGGGCCGGCGGGTGACAGCCGCGCCGCGTCGACGGCCACCTTGTCGGCCGGCAGCACCTCGGCGCGAACGTCCTCGGCGGCAATCCCGGTATGCCGTGCCACTGCGCCGGCCGCTTGCGTGTTGTCACCGGTGAGCCGCATCGGTCGAAGCCCGAGGTCCCGAAAGACCGCGATGGCCTGAACCGACGTGGACTTGACCGTGTCGGCCACGGCGACCGCCCCGCGAACCTGGCTCTGCCACCCGACCCAGACGACGGTCTCGCCACGCGCCTCGGCAGCGTCCGCCGATTGCAGCAGCCCCGGGTCGACACTCGCTGAGATCGTCTCGGCGACGAAACCGGCCCGCCCAACGACGACCGCACCGATGCCGTCCAGGACCGCGGTCACTCCAAGCGCCTGGGCGATCGGGTGCTAGACGCCGACTCGACGATGCCGGAGCCGCGTTCGGGGGTCATGGACCTCAGCGGCCGACGAGGGTGTAGTTGCCGGCCTCGTCCAGGGCAGCGGTGATCTCGGACTGGGTCAGTTCGCGGTCGGCGTCAACGTGCACGGTCGAGCGGCCACCGGCGACGAGGTCCACGCGGACATCCTGCACGCCCTTGATGGCCGTCAGCTCGCTGGTGACGTGGCCGGCGCAATGCCCGCAGGTCATCCCGTCGACCTGGAAGCTCTGAGTGCTCATCTGGTGTATCTCCTGCCCGTGATCTGATGTGCCCGACGCAGCCAGCATACCCCCCGTGGGTATGCCAGGCTGGTCGACCTCGCTGGATCACGGTGGTCGGCACTGAGTTCAGGGTGGCTGGTCAGTGATTCATTCCGGGCATCGTCGCGCCACCCGGCATCTCGTGGGTTGCGCCCCAGCCGAAGACCGCTGGGTCGAGCATCCCGAAGATCATCGCGACGTGCGCGAGCACCAGGAAGGCCCCGACGAAGATGGCGTGCCACTTGCGCGCCTCGCGCCGGGTCGCGCCGATGACGCCGAGTTCGACGAGGGTGATGCCGATCAGCGGCAGGCCGGCCAGCAGATAGGACAGCACCGCGAGCACGTCGGCCGGCCCGCGCCACCCGCCGCCGGTGCTCAGCGGCACGACGGCGTTCTTGACCAGGTGCACCAGGATGAGGACCAGCAGTGGTCCGGCGATCAGGCCCGCCCATCGGCTGAGCGCCCGCACCCAGGCCGGCGGGTCGGCCCGGAAGAGAAGGACGAGCTCGGTGATCGCCAGCGTTTCGGCGAGGACGACCGGGATCGCCATGAACAACAGCAGGTTCCACGGCTGGTTGACGGCCAACAACCCCATGTAGTGGGTCATCGACATCCCGTCCATGCCACCCCCGCCCACGGTGCGGTCCGGCAGTAGCCAGCCGACAACGGCCAGGACGAGGGTGACCCCGACCACCGGCACGAGCAGGGGCGATCGGGTGCGGGTGTCGCCGGAGGCGGTATCGCCTGGGCTGGTGTCGAGGGTTGTCATGCCGCCAGCCTGCCTGACCCATATCAAGACCTCGTCTGCCGTTCACGAAGATTCGGTCAAGGTCGCTGCGCGGACCCGCCGCACGGCATACGGCAGGGTTCTGGGGGGAGACACTGGCGCCATGCCCGACGCCGCCCCGACCGCCAGCCGCGTCCTCGTCGTCGAGGACGAGCCCGCTCTCGCCGAGCTCGTGCGCAGCTATCTCCACCACGCCGGCTATGCGGTGCGGGTCGTCGGCACCGGCCCCGACGCACTCGAGGCCGCTCGCGTACAGGAGCCCGATGTCGTCGTGCTCGACCTAGGGCTGCCGGGTCTGGACGGCATCGAGGTCTGCCGCCGGCTGAGAACCTTCTCCGACTGCTACGTGCTCATGCTCACCGCCCGCACCGACGAGCTGGACACACTGATCGGCCTATCGGTCGGGGCAGACGACTACGTCACCAAACCCTTCCGGCCTCGGGAGTTGCTCGCCCGGATCCAGGTCCTGCTGCGCCGACCCCGCGAGCATGGCCCCGACGAGCGGAGCCCCGGCGAAGGGGACCCCGCCCGCGCGGAAGAGCCCGCCCGAGTGGTCGGCGCGTTGAGCGTCGACGTCCCCGGCCGGCAGGCCAAACTCGACGGCCGGCCCGTCGAACTCACCCGGACCGAGTTCGACCTGCTGGCCGCGCTGACGTCACGGCCCGGCTTGGCGTGGTCCCGGCGCCAGCTCATCGACGATGTGTGGGACAGCGCCTGGGTGGGCGACGAGCACCTCGTCGACGTCCACGTCGCCCATCTGCGGCGCAAGCTCGGCGACGACCCGGCCAATGCGCGCTACGTCGTCACGGTGCGCGGCATCGGGTATCGGCTGGGGCTGGGATGACCGGGGGGACGAGGGCAGGTTTCGGTGGGCGGCTGCTCGCCGCTCACGCAGCGGTGCTCACCGTGACGGTCCTCACGACAGCGGTTGTCGCGTGGCTGGTCGGCCCGGCGCTGTTCCACGACCATCTCGCCCAGGCCGGTCACGCCCTCGACGCCGAAGGGGTCATGCACGTCGAGCAGGCCTATGCGGACACCACGATCCGGGCGCTGGGCCTGGCATTCGCCCTGGCCCTGGCCTGCTCGGCCGCGCTGTCGTGGTCCCTGGCCCGTCGGTTGCGCCGGACCGTGCACGAGCTCGGGGCTGCTGCCGGCGAGATGGCCGGCGGCGATTATGGCGCGCGCGTGCACGCCACCGGGGCTGCCCGCGAGCTCGACGTGCTCGCCGACTCCTTCAACGAGATGGCCGGGCGCCTCGAGCACGTCGAGGACACCCGACGACGACTGCTTGCCGACCTGGCCCACGAGTTGCGCACGCCGATCGCCACCCTCGCGGGCTATCTCGACGGCATCGAAGACGGGGTGGTCCCCTGGAACGAGCCGACGCGGGCGGTCCTGGCCGACCAGACGACCCGATTGCGCCGTCTGGCAGACGATCTCGAGGCGGTGTCCCGGGCCGAGGAGGGTCGCATCGGACTGCACCTCGCGCCGGTGCGCCTGGCCGAGGTCCTGGACAACGCGCGCAGCGCGGCAGCGGAGCGGTATGCCGCCAAGGGTGTCCGGCTGGTCGTCGAGGCCCGCCCCGGCGCCGAGGGTGCCCAGATCGTCGCCGACTCCGAACGGCTGGGCCAGGTGGTCGCCAACCTGCTGGCCAACAGCCTTCGCCACACTGCCACCGCGGGGACGGTCACCCTGGCGGCCACCACGGAAGGCCGACAGGCGAGGATCGTCGTCACCGACCTCGGCGAGGGCATCGCGGCCGAGCATCTTCCGCACGTGTTCGAGCGCTTCTATCGGGCCGATCCCTCACGCGAGCACCGCGACAGCGGCAGCGGAATCGGCCTGACCATCAGCAAGGGGATCGTCGAGGCTCACGGCGGCACCATCCGCGCGGAAAGCGCGGGGCTGGGCCATGGATCGACGGTCACCGTCACGCTCCCCATCGACGGGTTCCGGCCCGGGGCACCGCACCAGGAGACACCGTGACCCGCGTCGACCCGACCGCATCTCGAAGCGCCGACCCCGGACTTCCGCGACGCGCTCTCGTGCTCGGCGGCCTCGGGCTGTTGGGGGCCACCGTCCTCTCGGGGTGCTCGACCGCGGACGACGTCCGGCCCGGGGGCGGGCACGGCCACGACAACGGCCGTAGCTTCGGCCCGCCAGCGGGCGCGACCCCCGCCCCGGGCCAGCGGGTCCTTGAGCGGACCCTCGTGGCGCGGCCGGCCACCGTGGACCTCGGCGGGCCGACGGTAGCGACGTGGGTGTATGACGACCTCCTGCCCGGGCCGCTTATCCGGGCGACAGCGGGGGACCTGCTGAGGGTGCGGGTTGATAACCGGCTCCCTGCCGAGACGACGGTGCACTGGCACGGCATCCGGCTGGTCAACCACGCCGACGGGGTGCCGGGGCTCACCCAGGCACCCATCGTCCAGAACGCTTCGTACACCTATGAGTTCACGGCTCCGGACCCTGGCACCTACTTCTTCCACCCCCACGTCGGGGTGCAGTTGGACAGGGGTCTGTATGCCGCGCTGATCATCGATGACCCACGCGAACCGGGCGGCTTCGACACGGAGTGGGTCATCGTCCTGGACGACTGGCTGGACGGCACCGGGCGCACCCCCGAAGACGCCCTGGCGGAGCTCGAGCGCGGCACCGGCACCGCGCACGACCACGGCTCGATGATGGGTGGATCCGGCTCCAGTTCCGGCTCAGACACCGACACCGACATGGGGATGGGGATGGGTCCGGCCCCGTGGGGCAACGCCGGCGACGTCACGTATCCGCACTTCCTCGTCAACGGTCGGGTCGCCACGGCTCCGGAGGCTTTCACGGCCAGACCCGGACAGCGGGTGCGCTTGCGCATCATCAACGCCGCTTCCGACACGATCTTCGCCGTCGCCCTCGCCGGACACCGGCTCACCGTCACCCACACCGACGGGTATGCCGTCGTCCCCCAGGAGGTCCCAGCGATCTACCTCGGGATGGGCGAGCGTTACGACGTGGTCGTCACCCTCGGCGACGGCATCTTTCCGCTCGTGGCGCAGCCTTTCGGCAAGCAGGGCGTCGGGCGGGCCCTGGTGCGCACCGGCGCCGGAACGCCCCCGCCTGTGGACTTGGTGCCCGCCGAACTGAGCGGTGAGGTGCTCATCGGCTCGCAACTGCGCCCGGCGGAATCGAGCCGGCTGCCCGCCCGCGAGCCCGAGGTCCTCCTTCCCGTCGTTCTCGAAGGTCAGATGCAGCCCTACCGGTGGACGATCAACGGGGCGGCATACGGCGCCAACACCCCGCTTCGGGTGCAGGCCGGGCAGCGGGTGCGGCTGCGGGTGTCCAATCATTCGATGATGACTCACCCCGTCCACGTCCACGGCCACACCTTCGCGCTCGGAACGAGTGGTCTGCGCAAGGACACCGTGTTGTTGCGGCACATGGAGACCCGGGATCTCGACTTCGACGCCGACAACACCGGATCGTGGATGGTCCACTGTCACAACGCCTACCACGGTGAGGCGGGCATGATGATCGAGCTGGCCTATCGGTGAGCCTGGCATGGTGACCCACAGCGGCGGACCGCCCGCCGAATCTCTCACTGCTGGAGCCGACCGATGACTACTTTCGTGGGCCTGGGATCGTGATGTCCCGCCCCGTGGACCCCACGCTCGAGTACGACGCGATCATCCTGTCGGGTGGCCGCGGCTCTCGGCTCGGCGGGATCGCCAAAGGTGCCCTCGTGATCGAGGGGCGCTCGTTGCTCACCCGAGCCCTCGAAGCAACCCGGTATGCCGCCCAACGGGTCGTCGTCGGCGACGGGCCCGTCCCCGACGGGGTCAGGCTCACCCGGGAACAGCCGGCCTATGCCGGCCCGGCGGCAGCGGTGGCTGCGGGATTGGCCGCCCTGAACGAAGCCCTGTCCGACTCCCTTCCCGACGCCCTCCCCACGCTGGCCCGCAGTCGCTGGACGCTCGTGCTCGCCTGCGACATCCCGCAGGCCGCAGACGGCATACCCCTGCTCGTTGAGGCTGTTTCGGCAGCGACGGCACGGTCGCTGCCGACCCGCGCGCAGTCCTCGGGAACCGCTGGGAAGCTGCCCGACGGGTGGTGTCTCATCGACTCGCAGCAGCGACTGCAATGGCTGTTCGGGCTCTACCGCACCGAGGCCTTGGAGCAGGCGGTCCGAGTCCTTGGCGACCCGGCCGACAGCTCGATGCGACGGCTGCTCGGCTCGCTACGGCTGCAGCCCGTGCCCGCCCCGGCCCACGTGTTCGCCGACATCAACACCCCGGAGGAGTTGTCGCGATGGACTCGTTGAGGTCCACCGCTGACATGGCCGCCGAGCACGGGTCAGGCTAGGGCGTCCATCAGGGGACGATAGCTCAGGGCAAGGTCGTCGGCGACGGCCCGGTAGGTGACAGATCCGTCATAGGTGTTCAGGCCGAGGGCGAGCGCGGGGTCGCTGTTGAGCGCTTCGCGCCAGCCCTTGTTGGCGAGCTTCACGGCATACGCGAGGGTTGCGTTGGTGAGCGCCCACGTCGAGGTGTTGGGGACCGCGCCGGGCATGTTGGCGACGCAGTAGTAGACCGCGTCGTGGACCATGAACGTCGGGTCGGCGTGGGTCGTCGGGCGTGATCCTCGAAGCAGCCGCCCTGGTCGATGGCGACGTCGACAAGGACCGAGCCGGGTTTCATCTGGGCGACCATGTCGTCGGTGACGAGCTTGGGGGCCTTGGCGCCGGGGATGAGGACGGTGCCGATGACGAGGTCAGCAGCGAGCACTTGCTCGCGGACGGACAGCGAGGACGAGGCGATCTGGCGGACCCGGTTGTCATAGCGCCAGAAGCTCATCCGCAGCTTGTCGAGGTCGGTGTCCAGCAGGGTGACCTCGGCGCCCATGCCCAAGGCGATGTTTGCCGCGTTCTGGCCCGCGACGCCCGCGCCGAGAACGACGACCTTGGCGTTGGCGACACCGCCGACGCCGCCCATGAGCACTCCGCGCCCGCCCTGGGCCTTCATCATCGCGTGCGCGCCGACCTGGGGTGCGAGGCAGCCGGCCACCTCGGACATCGGGTAGAGCAGCGGGAGCAGACCGGAGGGCAGCTGGACGGTCTCGTAGGCGATGCCCGTGACCTTGCGGGCCATGAGCTCCTCGGTGAGGGGCTTGTCGGCGGCCAGGTGCAGGTAGGTGAAGAGGGTGAGGCCCTCGCGCATCCGGTGGTACTCCTCGGCGATGGGCTCCTTGACCTTGAGCACCATGTCGGCCGCGCCCCACACGTCGTCCGCGTTGTCGAGGATCGTCGCACCCTGGCTCACGAAGTCGGCGTCCGAGATCGACGAGCCGACCCCGGCGCCCTTCTGGATGAAGACAACGTGACCGTTGCGGACGAGCTCGTGCACGCCGACCGGGGTGATGGCAACCCGGTACTCGTGGTTCTTGACCTCGCTGGGGATGCCGACCTTCATGTGCGTCACCGTTTCCCGGCCCAGCTGGGCCGCTGCTTGTGTCGGGCCCGATGGGGCCGCGCCGCGTCATTGCGGGCTCGCGACGATTCTAGCGACCGGAACCGGACATATGATGCCTAGTTCGACCCTTGAAGAGGCTAGTCTTGGCACTTCTTGAGCTAGTTGCCGATGGGAGTGGCATATTGTGCCAATGATGCCGGCGGGTGCTGCAGTTCCGGGACTCGACACGATCGACCGGTCCATCCTGCGCGCGCTGCAGCGCGACGGTCGGCTCACCAACGTCCAGCTCGCCCGCCAGATCGGACTCTCGCCGTCGCCCTGCCTGCGCCGGGTCAAGTCCCTGGAAGAGCGCGGCTACATCAGCGGGTATGCCGCGCAGCTGGACCCCGCGCGGCTGGGGCGGGGTCTGCAAGTCGTCGTCATGGTGAGCCTCGTCGACCAACGGCAGGAGACGCTGGCCGCCTTCGAGAAGGCTGTCTTGGCGCTCGATGACGTGACCCGCTGCGCGCTCGTCGCCGGCGACGCGGACTATCTGCTGACCGTGAATGTCCGCGACCTGGACTCCTATCACCGGGTCTATACCGGGCGCCTCGGCGAGCTGCCGGGCGTCGTGTCGATGCGCAGCCTGGTGACGATGAAGTCGGTCAAGGACACCCGCTCCCTGCCGGTCTGACCGGCGTCGGTTCCGGTTCCGGTTCGGGCCTGGACTGCCGCCGCCGACGACCCCGGGGTGGGCGCCGTGTCACAAGATCCTGGACCTTGTGTTAGCTCAAGGATGTGTCACGGACCCAAGACAAGGTCCAGGATCTTGTGACGGGTGGCGGGCGGCATACGGAGGGGTGGCGGCGGCGCGGAGGTTCTGGGGGCGGCGGCGCGGAGGTTCTGGGGGCGGCGGCACGGAGGGTCTTGGGGACAGCGGCACGGAGGGAATGATGGGGGCCATGAGCGATCTCTTCCCGGCGGTCCTGATCCGCGACGTGCGACTCGTGCCGATCGGTGCCCGCGGGGCCAACAGTGCGCCGACCGCGCCGACCGCGCCGACGTCTCTGCGGATCCGCGGCGGGGTGGTCACCGAAGTGGCCCCCGGGCTGAAGCCCACCAGCGGCGAGCACGTGCTCGACGGGCAGGATCGCTGGGCGATCCCTGGACTGTGGGATCACCACGTCCACCTGCGGCAGTGGGGGCTGAAGTTCTCGCGGCTGGACACCGCCGGCACGGGTGCTCCCGACGAGGTGCTCCGCCGAGTCGCCACCCACGTCGCAGCCCTGCCGACGGGCGACGACCGGCTCGTCGAGGGTTTCGGGCACCGGTTGGCGACGTGGGATCGTGGGCCGACCGTCAGCGAGCTAGACGCGGTGAGCGGGGCGCATCCGGTCGTGCTCATCAGCGGCGACGGACACAATGGCTGGCTCAACAGCCGCGCGCTGGCACTGCTCGGGGCACCACCCACCGACGGCGCCCTCGACGAGGACGACTGGTACCCGGTGTGGACTCGGTTGCGGAGCCTGCCCGGGGCGCCCGAGCAAGACACCCACGCGTATGCCGCCGGCGTGACCGCCGCCGCTGCGCTGGGCATCGTCGGGGTCACGGACATGGAGTTCGACGACAATCCGTTTGCGTGGCCGGCCCGTTTCGCCGCCGGGGTCGACGGCCTTCGAGTGCGCACTGCCACGTATGCCGATGGGCTGGCGGACGTCATCGCGCACGGGTTGCGCACCGGCGACCCGCTTCCGGGCGGGCAGGGCCTGCTCACCATGGGGCCGCTGAAGATCATTTCGGACGGCTCGCTCAGCACCCGCACCGCGCACTGCTTCGAGCCCTATGCCGACGCAGCCGGGACTGCCGCCCTGGCAGACCCGGCTGCGTCGCTCGAGCATTGGCGCGGCAAACAGAACCTCTCGCCCGCCGAGCTGACCGACCTCATGGGCCAGGCGACCCGAGCGGGGATCGAACTCGCGATCCACGCCATCGGGGACGCCGCCGTCGCGATCGCCCTGGACGCCTTCGCCGCAGTTCGAGCCCACGGGTCGATCGAGCACGCCCAGTTACTCGCCGACGGCCACGCGACGCGGATGGCCCGACTGGGGGTACGCGCAAGCGTGCAGCCGGCGCACCTGCTCGATGACCGCGACGTGACGATGCGGTGCTGGCCGGACCGGTCCGGGCGGTGCTTTCCGTTTCGCGACATGTTGAACGCGGGGGTGACGGTGGCGCTGGGCTCGGACGCGCCGGTCTCACCGCTGGACCCATGGCTCGCGATGGCCGCGGCCGTGCACCGCAGCGCCGACGAGCGTGCACCATGGCACCCCGAGCAGGCTCTTACCGTCGCCGAGGCACTCGCGGCGAGCACCGACGGTCGGGGCACCCTGGGCGTCGGATCACTCGGCGACGTCGTGCTGCTGGACGCCGACCCACAGGGGGCGGACGCTGCGGACAGCGCCGCCGCCGCGGCCTACCTGCGCCGTATGCCGGTCGCCGCCACCCTCCTCGCCGGCCGCGCGACGTACCTCTCGTTGTGACTGCGCTGCCAGCGCCTCGGGCTTGAATGGCGTCGCCGCTGCGGCACTGCCTCGCCTGACGGGGCAATGCCCGGGTGAGTTCGGGGCAGCGCCTCGGGGATGGAGGGGCGGGGGCCTCGGTCGGATGCAAGGCATGTGGCCCGCGTGCCGTAGCCTGACATCCACGGCCCGCCCAGTCTTGCCTCGGGCCGATGGTGATGTCATGGGGATTCGAGCCGCACCGCGCGGCGGCAACTCCGCGTATCGACGTACTCCCGGCGAGACAATCTCATCTTCTCGACGACGGAGTTCTTTTGTCTCACAGTTCTTTTGCTTCTCTTGGCGTGCCCGCAACGATGGCCGACGAGTTGGCCCGCCTCGGCATACTCACCCCGACTCCGATCCAGGCGGCCACCCTGCGCGACTCCCTGACCGGCCGCGATGTGCTCGGTCGCGGCCGGACTGGATCGGGTAAAACCTACGCCTTCCTGCTGCCCGTGGTGGCTCGGTTGACCGCTGGCGGAGGATCGCCTCGCCGCCACCCCGGGTCGCCGCGTGCCCTGATCGTCGTACCCACTCGTGAGCTCGCCGGTCAGATCGAGGCCGCATTGGCGCCGCTGGTCAGCAAGACCGGGCTGCGCAGCCTGACGATCTTCGGCGGCGTCGCTCAGGGCGCCCAGGTGAGGTCGCTGCGCTCCGGCGTCGACATCGTCATCGCCTGCCCCGGCCGGCTCGAAGACCTCATCGCCCAGGGTGAGTGCCGCCTGGACCGGGTCGAGATCACCGTGCTCGACGAGGCCGACCACATGTCCGACCTCGGCTTCCTGCCCTCGGTGCGTCGCCTGCTCACGCTCACTCCGGCCACCGGCCAACGCCTGCTCTTCTCGGCCACTCTGGACGCCGCCGTGGCCGTCATCGTCAAGCGGTTCATGCGCAACCCCGTGACCCACGAGGCCGACTCACCGCATGCGGCCACGCCCGACGTCGAACACCACGTCCTAGAGGTGACCACCGACCAGCGGATGCCCGTGCTCGTCGACCTGACCAGTGGAGCGCGTCGTTCGGTGGTCTTCACCCGCACAAAGCACGGAGCCAAGGCCCTCGCCCGCAAGCTCAACGCTCACGGCGTCAGCGCGGTCGAGTTGCACGGCAACCTTGCCCAGAACGCCCGGACCCGCAACCTCGCGGCCTTCCACTCCGGGGCAGTCAGCACCCTGGTCGCCACCGACATCGCCGCCCGCGGCATCCATGTCGACGACGTAGAGCTCGTCATCCACGCCGACCCGCCGACCGAGTTCAAGGCCTATGTGCACCGCTCGGGCCGCACGGCCCGCGCCGGCTCCAAGGGCACCGTCGTGACGATCATGGAGCGAGCCCAAGCCCAGCAAGTGCGGGAGATGACCAGGGCGGCCGGGATCCGCCCGACGACGACGGCCGTGTCGGTCGGCCACCCGCTGCTCGAGCAGCTCGTGCCAGGCGACCGGGTGCTCGTGCCGGTGCGGCCCCTCGCCGCAGCGGCCGCGACTCGGCCCGAGCCGACGCCGCGTCGCGGCTCGTCCGTGCGCCGAGCCGCCGGGGCGCGCTCCGGAACAGCGGCTCGCTCTGGCACAGCGGCTCGCGCTGGCACAGCGGCTCGCGCTGGCACGGCGGCTCGCACTGGCACGGCGGCTCGCACTGGCACAGCGGCACGCTCTGGCACAGCGGCACGCTCTGGCACAGCGGCACGCTCCGGTGCGGCACCCGCAGGTACCCTGTCCGCCGCCCGGATGAGCGAGCAAGTGGGTCGGCGCCGAGCCCGCTGAGCGGGCGGCATACCGGCTGAGGCCTCGCCTCTGACCGGCGGCCGAGCAGGGACGCGACGCGATCGAGCGGCAGCTCCCGGTCAACGGCGCCAAAAGACTGCGCGCCTCGGAGGCACGGCGGTACAGTCGGCCAGCGTCCCTCAGCGCCGGGGCACCTGCGGGTCCCTGGGTCTGGAGCCAGCCATGACGGTCCGCGTTCGACTGATCCGCCCTGACGACCTGGTCAATCTCCTCGTCGAGGGGGGCAACATGCGCCTCGACACCACCGATCCCGCTAGCCCGGTGCTCGTCGTCGACGACCCGGGCGCCGAGGCGACCTTGACGATCGGCTTCCCGCCCCAGACGGTGGTCGAGGAGGCCGTCTTCGACCAGCCTCCCTCCCCCGTCGTCGCACCCGCGCCGCCCGGTTTCGCCCGCCCCGAGTCGACAGCGCCCTCGAAGGTCGCCCCCGACGGTGTGCTCGCGAGCCGCCTCAGTGGCGACAGCCGACTGGTGTTCACCGTGCCGCCCGACGCCCGGATCCCTTACACGTTCGAGGGCTTGCTCGATTGGGCCGGGCTCGAACCCCGGCTCAGCCCGCTCGCCTCCGTGCCCCTGCGTCCCACCCCGCAGCAGGCCCGCGACGCCGGCGTGATCAAGGCTCCCGAGCCGGGGCACACCGCCCTCGAACTTCCCTACCGCCTCATTCTCAGCCCGACCTCCCGTGGCAGGTGGGTCCACCGCCGCGAACCGGTCACCCGCGCCGGGCGCACTGAGCTGTGGCATACCCGCCTCGGCCGCGCCGAGCGCACCGGCGAAGACCTCGACGGCGACGGAGAACCTGACGCCCAGAGGATCGTGCCCGCCTCGCGCGAGCACCCCGAACCCCTGCGTGCCATCTGGTCGCCGGACTATGAGAACCCTCCGGCTATGGGAGACCCAGACCCCGACTGGCCGGTGCTCACCGCGATGACCCCGCGAGACCGCCACGAGATCGTCGCGCTCACCTCCGGCTTTACCGGGTTCCTCAAGGGCTACCACCCCTACCCCACCATCGACCGAACCGACTACGAGCCGCAGCCCGTCGCGGCCGAGCGGCTGATGCTCTCCGCGCTCGGCGGTTACCTCACCTCTCGCGGCAGCTGGGATCCGCCGATGCCGTGGGTGTCTCGTCGCCCCGGCGGGGTGCACCTCGACGTCACTGTGCCCGGCCCGTCGCTCAACGTCTCGGAGTGGGTGCACCATGCCACGCAGGGCCGTGACCACTACGTCCGCATCGTCTACGAAGGCGTCGTCGCGCCGTTCGGGCACCGTGCCTCGCTCATCAAGGTCACCGAGCGCAAGATCCGCAACCGTCCGAGCGACGGCTCCCCCGTCGCCTTCCTCGCGCAGCGGATGTTCGTCGTCATCCGTCAACCGGTCATGGATTACCGCGCCGAGCGGGCGGCCGACCCCGCCTTCGGCCGCCGTATGCCGTTCCGCACGGTTCGCCTCACGACGCTGATCACCCCCGACATCATGCCGCCCGTGAAGATCCCGCGAGCCGGCGACGGCCACCCAACCGACGCCTTCTGGATCGAGGTGGCGACCGGAAGGTTCCGGTTCAACGCCGTCGCCGAGGGCATCACCGGCAAACCCGTCGACTTCAGCACGACGCTCGTCTTCATTCCGTTCTCCAGCCTCAGCGACCCCGCCGCCCTCCACGGCGTCCGCGCCGCCCAGCTCGCCTCCGGGGGTGACCGCGCGTGCCCGGTGCCTGGCCAGCAGGTCACGTATGCCGACCCTCTCCCGGCGAGCGAGACCGACAACACGACGCAGGTCACCGAAGAGCTGCACTTCACCAGCGAGGTGCTCGGCAGCGCCCCTAGCCCGCGCTTCCGCCCGACGCTGCTCACCTCGTTCGTGCGTATCCCGGCCGTCGAACAGTTGCTCGGGACCACCGCGCGCACCCAGATCGTGCTGCGGAAAGAGTTCGTAGCCCAGGGATTCGACTCCACGGCATCCGGGCTGTTTGCCCTCGTGGCGAAAGAGACAACGCCCGGTTCGTTCACGCCCACCACACTGGGGGCTTCCTTTTCCGCCGACCAGGGTGGTGGTGTCGCCACCCCCAACCTGTCGGTCAGCGCCCTCACTCGCCAGCAGGGCCCGGTGGCCGGCGCCGACATGGACCAGCTCGCCGAGGGGGCGTTCGACCCGGCCGACTTCTTCGCAGGGGTCGCAGCGAGCGCCCGCCTGTTCGGCACGTTTGCGCTCTCCGACCTGGTGGAGCCCGGTCGCCTGGCCGACGGGGCCCCGAAGGTCCAGCTCACGACCGACCTCGCCGACCCGGCTCAGCCCAAGCAGGTGGCGACCCTGACGTTCACGCCGACCGTTCGGGCGCTGACCGTGGGCATCGCGTCGTTCGAACCCAGCGGTGCCACCAGCTTGACCGTGACGGGCCGAGTCGAGCGCGTCATGCAGCCCTCCGGCGGGCCGCCCAGCGCGCCGACGTCTGAGTTCGCGGGCGCGCTGACCGACTTCGGCGTGAGCCTGGCCAACGTCGTCATCGTCAACTTCCAGACGTTCTCGTTCCGGTCGGCGAGCGGCGCGAAGCCGAGTGTCGACATCGCCCTTAAACCCGAACCGGTCAGCTTCGCCGGCGATCTCGCATTCGTCGACGAGCTCAAGAAGGTCATCCCACCGGGCCTGTTCGGCGACGGGGCGAGCCTCGACGTGACACCGAACGGCATCCGCGCCGGGTTCGCAATCGGCCTGCCACCATTGGCGATCGGCGTCTTCAGCCTCGAGGGCATCAGCCTCTCAGCCGCCGTCGAGCTGCCGTTCGCCGACGGCAAGCCACTTTTCGACTTCGCCATTTCCTCCCGCGAGCACCCCTTCTGCCTCACTGTCGCGTGTCTCGGCGGCGGCGGCTTCTTCCACCTCCAGGTCGACACCGACGGCGTTCGCCTGCTCGAGGTCGCGCTGGAGTTCGGAGCGTCCGCGTCGATCAACCTGGGGGTCGCGAGCGGCGGCGTCCACATCATGGCCGGCATCTACTTCGCGATGGGTACCCGCAACGGTGTCGACTTCGCCATCCTGTCGGGCTACCTGCGCATGGGTGGCGAGTTGTCCGTGCTTGGCCTCATCTCTATTTCGCTCGAGTTCGTGCTCAGCTTCGGCTACGAGGCCGGCAAGGCCGCGGGCCGGGCGACCCTCACCGTCAAGGTGGAGATCGCCTTCTTCAGCAAGTCGGTCGAGATCTCGGTCGAGAAGAAGTTCGGCGGAAGCAGCGGCGATCCCCGCTTCGCCGAAGTCATCGAGTCCGCACCCGTCTGGGGCGAGTACGCCTCGGCCTTCGCCTGAAGGGACGGTCACCGTGGCCACCCAGCAGATCGTCCTCACCGCCATGCCTCGTGGGGTCACGCACAACCCCGCCGACGGCACGTTGCCCATCTCCGTGCTCGTCTCCCCCCGCCTCTTCGGCGCCGACACTCTCGGCGCGTTCCCCGACTGGCTCAGCTGGACCCAGAGACTGCTGGACCAGCCCCTCTCGCTTGAGATCACCACTCCCACCGGACCTGTCGTCGTCGCAGTCGACACCTCCGGACTGCGCCCCGACCTCTGGGCCGCGATGTTCGACGCGAACACCCTTGTCCGCTCGCACACCTTCGACGATTACAGCGACCATGCTGTGCTGTCGTGGCCGCAGCGCTATGCCCTCAGCCTGGTGAAGGGCGTCTACGCCGAGGCCGGCATCGAGCTGGCGCTGCCCGAATCCCAGCGTGGCCCGCGCGACGAGCACGGCAGCCGGCATCGCCGCATCGTGCGCCAACTCGTCGACGGCCTTGCCGTGCACTGGGACGATCGCCAAGCCGAGCGACGTCGCGCCTTCGAACGCGACTATTCGAGGGCCGCCTTCCCGATCTTTCCGATGTCGTATGCCGCGGGCTCCCTGGGCACCGACGGGCTGCTCACCCTTCCCGGCTCCCCCAGCGCCGCCGACCGCGTGCGGCGCGAGCGCCTGGCCGGCATGTATGCCGTGTCGAACCACGTGCCCCCAGGCCGGCCGCTCGACGAGGCACCGCCCGACCTCCGCACCCTCATCGACTTTCACCAAGCTCTCACCTCCCTCAGCTCCTACCCGGCGTTGATGCGTGACCTCGGGCTGATACTCGAGCTCGTCGTTCCCGCCGACCGGCTCGCCCTGGGCGGCGCGCCGAGCGGCACGCTCGGCGTCACCGGGGTGGTCGGCGCCGACTGGTTGCTGGCAGGCACCCAGACCGCCCCGTCCCTTCCGACGCCATCGACCCGCTACGTGTTGGGCGTGCTCGGCGACGAGACGACGGTCTTCGCCGCCGCGCCGGACAAGCTCGGCGGCCCCGATGGCGACCTCGAGACGCTGCTCGGACTCGTCAACCTCCACCCCATGCGCTACGGCCTCGCGCAGATCGACGTCGACGGCGCCCTGCACCAGCTGACTATGCTCGCCGAGGCGTGGGACCGCGACGCCGAACCAGCCCGCAGCACCCACCCGGAGGTCTTCGACGAGTCGACGACCATCCCAGCGCTGCGTTCGGGTGGGCTGTCGCTCTTCGCCGACGCTCGTGGCCGCAAACTCCACGCCAGGCTGGAGCGTTCGAAGAAGCTCAACGACGCGCTCTCCGGGGCCCCCGTCGACCCGCTCGTCGCCGAGGACCTCACGCTCGGCTACCGCCTCGATGTGTGGGATTCGCACACCGATGCATGGCACTCCCTGCACCGACGTAACGCCGAGTACGTCATCGGCGGGCTCAGTCGGAGCGTTGCCGACGAGGAGGGCTTCACCGAGCTGGCCGCCACCCAGGCCGGCCCTGACCCCGCCGCGCCGGCATCCACCGATCTTTACCTGCACGAGTCGGTGGCCCGCTGGACCGGCTGGAGTCTCAGCGTCCCCCCGGCCGGACTGCATCTGTCAGCCGATCCCGACCCGAGCAAGGCGTTGCCGAACCCGAACGAGAACGAGGCGGTCACGCCGTTCCCGATGAGGACCGCCTTCACCGTGGCCCAGGGCAGCCTGCCGAGCCTGCGCTTCGGACGCCGTTACCGTGTCCGGGTCCGCCTGGCCGACGTGTGCGGCAACGGGCTGGGAGTCGAGGACTCCCTGGCCAACGAGGCGACGAGGAACGCGCTGGCCACGCCCGCCGACCCTGAGGGATACGCCTATCTGCGTTACGAGCCGGTGGCTGCGCCGCAGGTGGTCGTGCGGGACGCCACGGCGATCACCGGGCCGGGGTCCAGCCTGCACCGGCTGGTGATCCGCACCGCCAACAGCGACGTCTCGCTCGACGGCGCCGCCCCCGACCTCGCCGGCTCTGACCGTCATCTCGTACCGCCGCGGATCACCGTTGACCTCGCCGAAAAGCTCGGAATGTTCGATACGCCGTTCGGCTCGCTCGACGGCTCGGCGGCGATGTACGCCCTCATCGCCGCCCGCGACGCCGGAGCGCTGACAACGGAGACGGCCCTGGTCGACGGCCATGAGCGCACCTACCCGATCGAGTCCGCGCCGTCGATGGCCGGGGTGCCGCACCTGCCCGACGTGCTCGCCCGAGGGGTGGCGGTGCGCGGCCTGCCAGGTGCGCCGGAGGGGGCACTCGGCGTGGTTGGTGGTGACGACCTCCTGGCATACGCCCCGCTCGACGACTCGGTCGGGCGCGACGGCTCGGTGACCCTCGTCGGCTTCGGGCCTGACGACTGGCAACAGCGGATGCCGCTGCGCCTCGCCCTCGCCGACGGGTCCCCCGGCGCTCAGCCGACGTGGGATGCTCCGACGCGGACCCTGACGGTCCCTGTCCCCCGAGGATCGAGCGCGGTCGTGCCGCTCAGCAGCCACCTGCACCCGGCGGACCTGCGCCTGATGGGTGTGTGGCAGTGGATTCGCGAATATGTCGACGCCCGCGAGGTGCGCGAGCCGCAGACCGAGCTGTTGCGTGACGATCCTCGAGCAGTAGACGGCGACCGGGTCGCCCGCGTGCTGCGGCGCGCGGGAGAAGGCGGCCACTGGATGCTCACGCCGCCGACGATCCTCACGCTCGTGCACGCCGTCCAGCAACCCCTCGGCGTCCCGCAGCTGTGCTCGATCCCCGTGACCCACCGGCCATACGGGAAGCCGGGGCCGGCTGGCGACGAGACCCGCCTGCCCGACCCGAGCGTGCCGCAGACGGCGCCGGAGCGAGAGCCCACCGGCGGCCTGGAGCTCGCGACGCTGTCGTCGTGGCGGCGGCCCGGAGCGCTGGACGCCTACCTGCTCGGCGGCATCCGGATCCATGCGGCGAGCACCGAAAAGGTCGATCTCTTCGGCACGTGGAGCGACCCTGTCGACGACCCCAGCCAGCCAGCGCCGACCATGGTCACGCACACCACACAGGTCGATGAGGTGCCGGTGCGCGAACTGACCGAAGGGGTCGTGTGGCTGCGTCCCGACGGGCCCGGCGCGCGTCGCGTGGCCTATCTCGACGTCGACCACGATCTGCTCTGTCTCGTCCGGGCCGGCGACACCCTCGGCAACGTCGCCAGCGGAACGATGCCCATGGACGCCGACGCGGCACCACGCCACCACCTCGGCGACACGCGACACCACTGGGTCGCCTACTCGGCCGTCGCCACCTCGCGGTATCGCGAGTACTTCCCCGCCGACGTGCCTGGTGGCCTCACCCGGACGAGCGAACCCGTCGAGGTGCACGTGCCGGCCAGCACCCGGCCGCAGGCTCCGAAAGTGGCCTATGTCGTGCCGACCTTCGGCTGGCAGCGCCAGAGCGAGACCAACGTCAAGCGCAGCGTGCGGTTCGGGGGCGGGCTGCGGGTTTTCCTCGATCGGGGCTGGTTCTCCTCGGGAGTCGACGAGATGCTCGGCGTGACCCTCCACAGTTGGTCGAACGGGTCGCTCACCGACTACGAGCAGTGGAAGCCGTACGTCACGCAGTGGGGATCCGACCCGATCTGGCAGTCGCAGCGGTTGTTCGCGCCCTCGCCCGGGCTTTCCGATCTGCCCGGCGCCGCGATGGCGGAGGAGTTGGTGTCGCTCGACGCCCCCGGCTCCCCCCTGGTCGACGTGGCGGCATACCCGGTGCAGTTCGACAGTGAGCGCAACCTCTGGTTCGCCGACGTCACGGTGACGACCGACTCGCGGACCTACGCGCCGTTCGTGCGGCTGGCCCTCTGCCGCTACCAGCCCTACGCCCTGCCCGACTCGAAGATCTCTCGTGTCGTCACCGCCGACTTCGCCCAGCTCACCCCGACCCGCGCCGCAGTGGTATCGGCCGACCCTTACCACCCCCGCCGGTTGCGGGTGACGATCTCGGGGGTTCGCCCCGAGGGACCAGCGCCCGACGTTCGTGACGCGCGCGGCCGGCGGCTGCCCTCGGCGCCGGAACCGACCTCAGTGGAGATCACGGTGCAGGAGCGCCGGCCGGACGTGGGCGGTGAGCTCGGCTGGGTCGACGTCCCCGCGGGCGTTGCCGCCGTGGTGGATCGCACAGCCTCGGCCGCCGACGCACCCGACCTGCTCGTGTGGACCGGCACGGTCGACTTCGTGTCGCCGGCAGAACCGGGGCGCTTCCGCCTGCTCGTCTGCGAATACGAGAACTACTCGGCCAACCACCTGCTCGTCGACATCGACGGTCGTACCGGCGACCTGAAGTCGTCCGGCCCGCGACGACTCGTCTATGCCGAGACGGTCGCCGTCGACGCTGCCCTCGTCGCCGGCCCACCGACGAATCTCGGCACCGTCGTCTGAACCCTGGCGGGCTCGGGCTCGGGCTGCGCGGGGGCGGCATACTCCTGCCCCTGGCCTTTCGACGAGCGCGGTCGGCTCAGATCGCCAGCGAGGGGTCGGTGTCGGTGGCGTCGAGCGGGCGGGTGGCTCGGGCGTGCACCGTCTCCCCTGCGACGAATCGCTGGCGGTCCGCCTCGGCCCGGGTGATCTGGGCGGCGAAGCGTTCCCCGGTGTTCGCGCGCAGCTCGACCCTGACTTCGAACCCGAGGCGAACGACACGTTCGATCGCCGCGCTGACGACGCCGGGCGAGCTGGGGGCGCGGGCATCATCGCGCTGGACGACAGCGAGGTCACGGTCAAGCACGATGTCGTGGGGGCGCACGAGGTGGCCGGCCAGTCGTGCGACCGAGCCGAGGAAGGACATCACGAAGTCGTTTGCGGGGCGCTCGTAGAGGGAGACGGGGTCACCTACCTGCTCGATGCGGCCCTTGTTGAGCACGGCGATGCGGTCCGCGACGTCCAGCGCCTCTTGCTGGTCGTGGGTGACGAGCACCGTGGTCACGTGGACCTCATCGTGCAGTCGCCGTAGCCACTGGCGCAGATCGGCGCGGACTGTCGCGTCCAGCGCACCGAACGGCTCGTCGAGCAGGAGCACCTGCGGGTCGACTGCAAGGGCCCGGGCCAGCGCCATCCGCTGCCGCTGGCCCCCGGAGAGCTGCGCCGGGTAGCGGTGCTGTAAACCGTCGAGTCCCACGATCTCCAGCAACTCGTCGACCTTACGCCGCACCTCGGCCTTGGGCCGTCGGCGGATCGTCAGGCCGAAGGCAACGTTGTCTCGCACGGTCATGTGCCTGAAGGCGGCGTAGTGCTGGAAGACGAACCCGATGCCCCGGCGCTGGGGCGGCTCGCGGCTCACGTCGACGCCTGCGATGCAGACGACACCGGCATCGAGGGTCTCGAGTCCGGCGATGGCTCGCAGCAGCGTGGACTTGCCGGATCCGCTCGGTCCCAGCAGCGCGGTGAGGGAACCGGAGGGGATCTCCAGCTCGACGTCGTCCAGCGCCAGGAAGTCGCCGTAGTTCTTGCGGGCGGACGAGACGGTGATCATCGAGAGCCCTTTTTTCGATCGAGCACTGTCATGAGCAGAAGGGTCGCGGCGGCCAGGCCCATAAGCAGGGTGGCCGCGGCGTAGGCACCATAGGTGTTGTGGTCGTCGATATAGCGGGAGTGCACGAGCAGGGTGAGCGTTTGGGACACCCCGGGGAAGCCGGAGGACACCATGATGACGGCCCCGAACTCGCCGAGCGCCCGGGCCACGGTGAGCACTACCCCGTAGGTCAGGCCCCACCGGATGGCCGGCAGGGTGATCCGCCAGAACGTCTGCCAATGCGAGGCCCCGAGCGTCGCTGCGGCCTGTTCCTGCTCGGTGCCGATCTCGTGCAGGACGGGCTCGACCTCCCTGACGACGAACGGCAGCGTCACGAAGATCGTGGCGATGACCATGCCGGGCAGGCCGAAGATGACCTTCACCCCGGTCGAGCCTTCGAGGCCCCCGAACCAGCCTGAGGTGCCCCAGAGCATGATCAGCGAGACCCCGACGACGATCGGTGAGACAGCGAAGGGCAGGTCGACGATGGCCTGCACCAGACCGCGGCCGGGGACGCGCCAGCGTGCCAGGGCGAGCGCGGTGACGACACCGAAGACGACGTTGAGCGGCACCACGATGGCGACGATGAGGAGGGACAGGTTGAGGGCCGCGATCGCGGCGGGGGTGCGAATCGAGTCGATGTAGGTGCCCAGGCCCGGTTCCAAGGTGCGGTAGAGGATGACCAGGATCGGCACGGCGAGCAGACCGACGACGTAGGCGAGGGCGAGGATGCGCAGGGTGAGCGTGGCGCGGCGGCTGGTCCTCACGAGGTCCTCTCCTGCCGGCGCTGGGAGCGGCTGCCCCACAGCCGCAGGACGAACAGGGTGAGGAAGGAGACCGACAGGAGAGCGACGGACACGGCTGCGGCGTTGACGGGGCGGTCGATCTCGATCTGCTGCTGGATGTACTGCGAGACGACCTGTGTCTCGCGGGGGAGGTTGCCGCCGATGAGCACCACGGAGCCGTACTCGCCGACGGCCCGCGCGAACGCCAGACCGGTGCCACTGATGATCGCCGGAGCGAGGGTCGGCAGCACCACCCGGCGGAACGTCGTGGACGCTGAGGCACCCAGGGATGCCGCGGCCTCCTCTACCTCGCGTTCCAGCTCGATGAGCACCGGTTGGACTGAGCGCACCACGAACGGCAAGGTCACGAAGGCCAGGGCGACGATGAGTCCCCACCGGGTGGCGTTGAGCTGCACGCCGATCGGGCTGTTCGGCCCGTACAGGGAGAGCAGCACGATGCTCGCGACGATCGTCGGCAGAGCGAAGGGTAGATCGATGAGGGCGTTGATGATCGGCTGGCCCGGGAAGTGATCGCGAACGAGGACCCAGGCGATGAGCGTGCCCATAACCGAGTTGACCAGCGCCACCACGGCGGAGACGAGCAGGGTGGTGCGGAGCGCGGCCAGTGCCGCCGGTGACGTCACCGCCTCCCAAGAGCCGGCCAGGCCCTGCTCGAGGGAGGCCACGGTGAGCGCCGCGAGCGGCAACAGCACGATGACGCTCAACCACAGCCCCACGACGCCGACACCTAGGGCTCGGCCCGGAGCGCGCAGGCGGCGCCCCGGCGGTGCGGGATCGGCGCCGGCGGGCCGGGCTGGTGGCGAGGACGAGACGGTGAGGTCCTCGCGGTGCTGGATAGCGGTGGTCATGGGTTCTTCTGGGTGGCCGCGTCATAGATCTTGGCGATCGCCCCGACGTCCTTAGTGAACAGCGTGGAGTCGACCTGCTTCCAGCCGCCGAGGTCGGCGATGGTCCACAGCCTCTTCGGCTGCGGAAAGTCCGCGGCAAACTCTGCCGCGACTGCGGCGTCCACCGGGCGGAACCCGGCCTGCGCCCACAACCTCTGGGCCTCAGGGGTATAGAGGAACTCGGTGAACGCCGTGGCCGCCGTGCGGTTGACGGCCTTGCTGAGCACCGCGACGGGGTTCTCGATCTTGAACGTCTGCGGCGGCGTCACATGCTCGACGGGGTCGCCCTCGCGCTCGATGAACAGCGCCTCGTTCTCATAGCTGAGTAGCACGTCGCCGCTTCCCTGGAGGAAGGACTCCGTCGCCTCACGGCCGGACTTCGGCTGGATCTTCACATGGTTACCGACCAGCGCCGAGATGTAGTCCAGGCCGGCTTCCTGGTCCGCGCCGCCGTTGCTCTTGGCCGCATACGGCGCCAGAAGGTTCCACTTCGCCGACCCGGAGCTGAACGGGTTCGGCGTCACCACCTCCACACCGTCCTTGAGCAGGTCGTCCCAGTCCGCGATTCCCTTCGGGTTGCCCTTGCGCACGACGATCGTCACCACCGACCCGAACGGGATGCCCTGGTGCTTGTTGGCGTTCCAGCTCGCGTCAACCAGCCCGCCTGCTACGAGGCGGGTGACGTCCGGCTCCACCGAGAAGCTCACGACGTCGGCTTCCGCTCCCGCCGCGACCTTGCGGGACTGGTCCCCCGAAGCACCGTAGGACTGCTGGAACTGCACGCCTTTGCCGGCCTGGGTGGCCTGGAACGCCGGGATCAGCTTGTCGTAGCCCACCTTGGGCACGGCATACGCGAAGAGGTTGACCGTGCCACCTCCGCTGCCGACCGGCCCGCCTGCGCTGGCCCCGACGGTGTCGCTCGCCCCGCCGCCGGCGCAGCCAGCCATCACCATCGCGGCGCTGGCTGCAGCGGCCACAACGGTGATGCGGTGTCTGCTCATCGAGCTTCACTCCCATGGGTAGCCCTGCTGAGAGTGAGCGCCGAATGGCGCTCTCCGCGGGGACAACTAGGAAGTCTGCAATAGGCAGTCGTTATGGATCCAGTTAGATCCAGTTATGTCTCACGATGTGAGAGTGCGTCATCCGCATCCCGGTGGCGTAGGACGAGGCGGACCCAGCGAAACGGCCCCTGACCGGCATACGCCGGTCAGGGGCCGTTTGAGCACGTGGTGGCAGGTCAAGGATTCGAACCTTGGAAGCTTTCGCGACGGATTTACAGTCCGCTCCCATTGGCCGCTCGGGCAACCTGCCTTGGTGCGCATGCGAGGATAGCAAGAGAACCCCATCCCCACGAAACCGGAAGGCACGCCCCGTGGCCGACTCGTCCTTCGACATCGTCAGCAAGTTCGACAAGCAGGAGATCGCCAACGCCGTCAACACGGCTGCAAAGGAGATCGCCAACCGCTACGACTTCAAGGGCGTGGGCGCCTCTGTCGAGCTCTCTGGCGACTCGATCGTCATGAAGGCAAACAGCGAGGACCGGGTCAAGGCCGTCCTCGACGTGCTGCAGACCTGGCTGGTCAAGCGCAAGGTCTCGCTCAAACACCTCGACGGTGCCGACGCCACCCCGCGGCTGTCGGGGAAGGAGTACCGCCTCGACTGCGCCCTCAAGGAGGGCATCAGCCAGGACAACGCCAAGAAGATCGCCAAGATCATCCGCGACGAAGGGCCACGGGCGGTCAAGGCCCAGATCCAAGGCGACGAACTGCGGGTATCCAGCAAGTCCAAGGACGACCTGCAGACGGTGATGACCCTGCTCAAGGGCAGGGAGTTGGACGTCGCGCTGCAGTTCACCAACTACCGCTGACAGCCGGCTAGCCCTGTGCATGCGCGGCACTTGCAGCGGGGATCAGGACCCGGCGCGCGACTCACCGGCGCGCAGCTCTCCGGCGCGCAGCTCGCCGATGCGCACGGCAACGACGCCCGCAAGGATGAGTGCGCCGCCCGCCGCTTGGATGCCGCTGGGCACCTCGCCGAGCAGCAACCAGGCTAGCCCGACCGCAAAGAGCACCTCGGTCAGCCCGACGAACGAGGCCACCGTCGACCCGAGCCGCCGCGCGCCGATCGCCCCCAGCAGGTATGCCGCCGCGGCCGCGACGAGCGCGAGCTCGGCCACGGCGACCCACCATGGCAAACTCGCGTCGCCCAAGGTCACCGGCGTCGCGGCGACGCCGACCGGCAGCACCCCCACCCACCCGAGGATGCCCAGCGCCGCCGCGCCGACAAGCATCCCGAAACCGGCCAGCGCTACCGGCGGCAGCCCCGTGCCGCCATGCGCGGAGACGACGAAATAGACGGCCAGCCCGATGGCGGCGATCAGACCCCACAGCACCCCGACCGGATCGAGGCCGCCCCCACCGGACAGGTCGAGCACGAGAGCGAGGCCGCCCAGACACGCCACGACCCCGAGCACGGTCGAGCGCGTCGGAACCCGGCGGGTGCGCACCGACACCCACAGCACCACGAGCACCACGCCGAGATATTCCAGCAGGAGGGCAACCCCGATCGGCATCCGTTGCACCGCATTGAAATAGGCCACCTGACAGCCGGCGACGGCTACCAGCCCGAAGGCCACGACGAGCCCGGCGCTCTCGCGCAGCACGAGCAGGCGGTGGCGCACGGCATACAGAGCGGGGCCGAGCAGCACGAGCCCTGCGATGCCCACCCGCGCCGTGACGACCGAGCCGGGAGTCCAGCCTGCGGCGAGCAGGGACTTCGCGAACGGGCCGGAGCTGGCGAAGGTCGCCGCCGACAGGAGTGCGGCCAGGAGGCCGGCATCGGGCCGAATGCCGGCCCACCGCAGACGGCTCGATGCCGTATGCCGCGTGTCCGGGACCGCGGCCGCGCCGATCCTCGTCACCGCACCTGCTCCTGTCATTGAGTAGCCACCCGTGATGATCCTGACATCGGGCGCGCCGGGGAGGCGAGCCGGCCGCATCACCGAAGCCGCGGGGCCTTCTCGGGGAAGAGAGTGGCCAGCCCGAAGCCCGACCTGCCCTGCGACGTGGTCCGCGTCAACAGCACCTGGTGCAACTGGATCCGGTTGCGCTCGAAGGCAAGCCGCGACCCGGCGAGGTAGAGGCCCCACACTCGTGCGGTGCTCCGGCCTGCCTCGGCGACACACTCATTCCAGTGGGTCGACAGGTTGGCGCACCAGTCGCGGCAGGTCAGCGCGTAATGTTCCCGCAGGTTCTCGTGGTGACGCACCTCCAGCCCGGCGTCCTCAGCGGCCCGCACGATGTCCCCCGAGCCGGTCAATCCGCCGTCGGGGAAGACATAGCGGTTGATGAAGCCTCGCTCGGGGATCGAGCGGTGACCGTTGTCGGGCCGGGTGATGCAATGGTTGAGCAGCCTCCCACCATCGACGAGCCGCGCCCGCAGAAATGCGAAGTACCCCGGGTAGTTGCCCGGCCCGACATGCTCCGTCAGCCCGATCGAGCTCACCGCGTCGAACCCGGATTCGGTGACATCCCGATAGTCGGCGCGCCGGATCTCGGCCCGCCCGGACAGGCCCTCGCGCTCGATCTGCGCGGCGGCATACCCGGCTTGGGCGGCCGAGAGGGTCACGCCGAGCGCCGTCACCCCGTAGTGCGCGACCGCGTGCCGCACCATCCCGCCCCAGCCGCAGCCGACGTCGAGCAGCCGCATCCCGGGCTCGAGGCCGAGCTTGCGGCAGACAAGGTCGAACTTCGCCTCCTGGGCGGCCTGCAGGGTCGCATCCGCCGACGGATAGGTCGCGCACGTGTACGCCATCGATGGGCCCAGGACCCGCTCATAGAACCGATTGGACACGTCGTAGTGATGGGCGATGGCCGCCGCGTCACGACGCTTACCGTGGGCGAGCCCAGCGGCCATCCGGCGCGTCCGCGACGGGGTCTCCTCGGCGGGAAGCCGCGGCACCTGCCAGCGGTGTGTCGCCGCAAACCGCATCAACGTCGGGATGCCGCGTAGCTGCGGCACCCGCGCACGCAGCCCGTCTTCAAGGCCCTTGAGCACCTCGTAGGGGTCGCCCTCGTTGATGTCGGGAAGGGACACCTCGTCGTGCAGATATGCCCGAGCGAGTCCGAGCGATCCGGGCGCGGTGAGCAGATAGTTCAGGCCTCGCTGGCTCTCGATGTGCATCCGCAGCCCGTCTGCCGGACCGCTTGCGGAGCCGTCCCAGGCGGTCAGCCGCACGCCGGTGTTGTCGAAGAGCAGGTCGGCAGCCGCGCCGACCGTCAACACCCCATTTGTCGTTGTCACCGTCTTCCGACCGCCTTGTCGAAAAGGTCCGGGAAGCGCCCGGACGGGTCGTAGTCGCGTTTCACCTGCACGTATGCGGCTCCACCGTAGCGAGCGGCGAAGTCCCGCCGGGAATAGTACGAATCCGAATAGAGGCTTTTGTGGCCGCCGAGCTCGTCGACCCGCTTCTCGATGGCTCGGTTGACGTCTCCGTCCGCGGCGCCCGGACGGATGGGGACCGTGGACCAGAATCCGACGTTCACGTAGCTCTGCCCGGGGCGCATCGGATAGAGAGGCCACGGCGGGGTGGCAGGGCCCGAGTCGGTCGGGGAAGGCGTACGGAGCGCGATCGGGCACACCCAGATCGGCTCGATCGGCACCTCGCGCAGGAACCAGTCGAGGAACTCGGCCGTCCGATCCAGCGGGATCTCGACGTCCTGGACGACCCGTTCGCGGTCCGGGCGGCCGCGCAGCCGCTCGATCCGAGCAGCCGGTTGATAGCGGTGTTCCAGGCCGACGAGCCGCTGATAGACGTCGCTGCGTTTGAAGCGGCGCGGCCACAATCGCCTCAGCATCGGGTGTTGAACGCCGAAGGCGCGCGAGCACCAGAACCAGTCGGTGTCCCACCGCCACAGGAAGTCGCGGGTCGTCAACACGTCTTCCGCGCGTTCGCGGATCGACCGGTAATACACCGCCTGACCGCCGTAATCGCTCGTCGTCTCGGCCGCGTCCAGGGTCTGCTCCCAGGACCCCAGCGTCAGGTATGCCGCGTGCCGACCGAAGACCACCCCGTCAAGGAAGTCGACCGGCCGGCCCAACCACGACCGCTCGGCGACGATCGATCCGATTGCCTCGGTCATCGCCGAGAGCGTGTCGAACTGCACGTGGCGAAGCCTGACGAACGGCTCGACCGGCTCCAGCTCGATGGTGAGCGCGACGGCATACCCGAGGCTGCCGTAGGAGTTGGGGAACATCCGGAACAACTCGGCGTGCGGGCCGGCCGCGGTGGCGGTGACGACGTCGCCGGTACCGGTGAGGATGTCGAGCGAGCGCACCGATTCGTGGGGCAGTCCGTTGCGGAAGCTGCTCGCCTCGATGCCCAGCCCGGTCACGGCACCGCCGACGGTGATCGTGCGTAGTTGGGGCACGACGAGCGGCATGAGGCCATGGGCGAGGGTGGCGTCGACCACGCGCTCATAGGTGGCCATCCCCTGCACGGTCGCCTCGCGACGGGCAGGGTCGACAGCGATGATGCCGTCGAGGGCGCTGACGTCCAGCCCCGGCCCTGCGGCGGCCGACCGGGGGCGGAAGAGGTTGGTCGTCCGCTTCGCCAACCGCACGGGGGCATCCGCGGGCACTGCGGCGAACTGCGCCCTCACGGCGCCGACGGCGGCCAGATGCTCGCCCACAGTCACCACTGGCCCCATACCTCTCGCGTCCTCCCTCACGGGGTGGTCCGCCACGAGCCTAGCTGGCCGACCCAGCGATCGAAGGGCTAGGCGAGCGCCGGTGAGCCCCCGGGCGCCGGGCGCGGTGCTCGCGCGCTCGAACCAGGTCCCCCAGCGTGGTCAGCGGCCCTGGAAGCCGCTAGCCATGGATTCCAGCCGGCGGACCCGTTCGTGCATCGGCGGGTGGGTCGAGAACAGGCGCGAGACGTCCTGAGCGCGGAACGGGTTGGCGATCATCATGTGGCTGGCGTTGACGAGCTGCTGCGAAGGGGCCAGCGGCGCCCGAGCCACCCCGGCCTCGAGCTTGCGCAAGGCCGAGGCGAGCGCGAGTGGATCACCGGTGAGGGCCGAACCGTCCTCGTCGGCATCGAACTCGCGGGTGCGGCTGATCGCCAACTGGATGACGGTGGCAGCCATCGGCGCGAGCAGCGCCAGCGCGAGCAGCGCAAGTGGGTTGGGCCGGTTCTCGTCGGACCCGCCGCCGCCGCCGAACACCCCGGCGAACATCATCATCTGGGCGACCGAGGTGATGATGCCGGCGGTTGCCGCAGCAACCGACGAGGTGAGGATGTCGCGGTTGTAGACATGCATCAGTTCATGCCCGAGCACTCCCCGCAACTCCCGCTCGTCGAGCAGCCGCAGGATGCCCTCGGTGCAGCAGACCGCGGCATTCTCCGGGTTGCGGCCGGTGGCAAAGGCGTTGGGCGCGTCGGTGGGGCTCATGTAGAGCCGCGGCATCGGCTTGCCAGCGCTCGTCGACAGCTCCCGGACGATTCGATACATGGCCGGCGCCTGGGCCTCGCTCACCGGGTAGGCGTGCATCGCCTTGATGGCGAGCTTGTCACTGTTCCAGTATCCGTAGAACGTCATCGCCACCCCGAGGAACGCGAAGATCCAGATATAGCGACCGCCGGAGACGAGCACGCCGATCCCGAGCAGCAGCGCCCAGATCGCGCCGAACAGTGCCGCTGTCTTGAGACCGTTGTAGTGCTTGTGCATGCCGGCTCAACGTGGAGACCGAGGGGCAACGTTCCCAGCCGGCGACAGGCCACCGGCCCTGCGCGGCTCAGGCTGCGCAGGGCCGGGGCGTCAGTGGGAACCGCACGGTCAGGTCGTGGTCACGGCTCAGTCCGCCGTGAGGATTGCCTTGACCTGCGCTGCGGTCTGTGCCGCCTCGAGTTCGGCGACCTTCGCCTTGTCGAGGAAGACGTGAGCGATCTTCTGGAGCAGGTCGAGATGCTCGTTGCCGACCCCGGCGATGCCGATGACGAAGGTCGTCGGCTTCCCGTTCCAATCGAGGCCCTCGGGATAGCGCACGAACGACATCGCCGAGCGACGGATGGCCGACTTTGCCTCGTTGGTGCCGTGCGGGATTGCCAGCCCGCTGCCCATGTGGGTCGAGACCGAACGCTCCCGGTCGTGCATGGCAGCCACGTATGCCGCGTCGACGGCGCCCGCCGCGACGAGCAGTTGGCCCGCCTCGGTGATGGCCTCATCGCGGGAGCGAGCTGAGCCCGAGAGCGTGATCGACGCGAGGGCGAGCAACTCTGGCGCGTTCGAGTCGCCGACAGCCACCGAGCGGGCGACCGGGGCCGCCGCGCTGGAGGCTTCACTCGAGGGTGCGCTGGACGCTGAGTCGGCTGCGGGAGCGGCATTGGTGCGCCCGAGCAGCTCGACGATGTCGTCGTAGGCAGGGCTGGACATGAAGTTGTCGACCGACACGTGGATCGCCGATCCGCTGCGCTGTCTGGCACGCGCGGTGAGGTCCTGGTGACTCACCACCAGATCGACGTCATCGGTGAGGTTGGCGATCGCCTTGTTGACCACGCTCACGTCGCCGAAGCCGGCCGCCTGGATCTTGCGGCGCAGCACCGTGGCACCCATGGCCGAGGAGCCCATCCCCGCATCGCAGGCGAAGACGATCGAGCGGATCGTCTTGGTGGCGACCGCGGTGCCGCCGGCCCCCGTGGCCAGGGTCGAGGACGCGATCGACTTCTTGCCCTTCATGGCTTCCATGTCGGCCGTCGCCTTGGCGAGGTCGCCCTCGTCCTCGGAGCCGTCCGCCTTGAGCAGGAGCGCGGCCACGAGGAAGGTCACGGTCGCCGCGAGGAGCACCGACAGAATGACCCCGATATAGCTGTCCGATGCGGTCTGGGCGAGCACCGCGAGGATCGACCCCGGCGCGGCGGGAGCGCGCAGGCCCGAGCCGAAGATCACGTTGGTGAAGACGCCAGTCATGCCCCCGAGGATCACGGCGGCGATGAGCTTCGGCTTGGCCAGGACGTATGGGAAGTAGATCTCGTGGATGCCGCCGACGAAGTGGATGAGGGCAGCGCCCGGGGCCGACGCCTTGGCCATGCCCTTGCCGAAGAGCATGTAGGCCAACAGCAGGCCCAGACCCGGGCCGGGGTTCGCCTCGAGCAGGAAGAGGATCGACTTGCCGTCGTCGAGGGACTGCTGAGTGCCCAGCGGAGTGAGCACCCCGTGGTTGATCGCGTTGTTGAGGAAGAGAACCTTGGCCGGCTCGATGAACACCGAGGTAAGCGGCAGCAGCCCGTTGTCGACGAGCCACTTGACGACATTGCCCGCAGCTGTTGCGAACGGCGTGATGACCAGCGGGCCCATGGCGAAGAAGCCGAAGACCGCGAGGATCATCCCCCAGATACCGGCCGAGAAGTTGTTGACGAGCATCTCGAAGCCGGGCCTGATCTTGCCGTCCCAGAGGGCGTCGATGCGCTTCATTGACCAGCCGCCGAGCGGGCCCATGACCATCGCGCCCATGAACATGGGGATGCTCGTGCCCGCGATCACTCCCATCGTGGCGATCGCGCCGACGACGCCGCCGCGCACGTCGTAGACGATCTTGCCGCCGGTGTAGCCGATGAGGATCGGCAGCAGATAGGTGATCATCGGGCCGACGATGCCCTTGCCGTCGAAGGCTCCCCAACCGCCGATCTGAGCGACCCACCCGTCATCGGGGAGGCCGCCGTTGCCGCCCAGGTTGAGCCACCCGGACTTGATGAACAGGGCTGTGATCAGGCCCCAGGCGATGAACGCCCCGATGTTGGGCATGACCATGTTCGACAGGAAGGTGCCGAACTTCTGGATGTGAACCCGAGCGGACGTGCGTGGAGCAGCGGTCCCGGCTGCGGCCATGACATGTTCCCTTCGCTGTGACCCACGTCATCGTGGGATCTGTGTTCTCCTTTATATAGGCTTGTCCTTGACCGAGTCAAGGACTTGTGGGAAGCTTCAGACACAAAACCACACCCGATTCGGGGTCGCTCCCCCGGACCGGTCGGCCGGTGATCGGTCGTCGAGATGCGAGGAGGCATCCATGAAGGCACTGCGCTTCTACGCCCCAGGGGACCTGCGGGTTGAGGATGTGCCCGAGCCGGAATGCGGCGCCCTCGAGGTCAAGCTGCGGGTCAAGAACTGCTCGACGTGCGGCACGGACGTCAAGATCCAGCACAACGGGCACCAGAACCTCACCCCACCTCGGATCATCGGCCACGAGATCGCCGGTGAGGTCGTCGAGGTCGGCGCCGAGGTCAACGCGGCATACGGCAGCGACTGGGAGGTCGGGGACGCCGTGCAGGTCATCGCAGCCGTCCCGTGCGGCGACTGCTACGAGTGCTCCAAGGGCTGGATGGAGGTCTGCCAGAACCAAACCTCGATGGGGTATCAGTACGACGGCGGCTTCGCCGACTACATGATCGTGCCCAGCGCGGTGCTCAAGGTCGACGGCCTCAACCGCATCCCCGACAACGTCGGCTTCGACGAGGCGTCAGCCGCCGAGCCGTTCGCCTGCGCCATCAACGCTCAGGAGCAGTTGGGGATCGAGCCCGGCGATACCGTCGTCGTCTTCGGCGCCGGCCCGATCGGGTGCATCCACATCCGCATCGCCCGCGGCGTACACCGATGCGGCCCGGTCTATCTCGTCGACGTCAACGCGGAACGGCTGGCCATGTCGGCCGAGGCCGTGCAGCCGGACGAGACGATCAACGGCGCTGAGGTCGACGTCGTCGCGCGGGTGATGGAGTTGACCGGCGGACGGGGGGCCGACGTCGTCATCACCGCAACCGCAGCCAACATCACCCAAGAGCAGGCCATCGCGATGGCTGCCCGCAACGGCCGGATCTCCTTCTTCGGTGGGCTGCCCAAGACCGACCCGACGATCACCTGCGACTCAAACCTCGTGCACTACCGGCAACTGCACATCCACGGCGCCAACGGGTCCTCGCCTGCTCACAACAAGAAGGCACTGGAATACATCTCGACGGGACAGGTCCCGGTCAAGGACCTGATCACCCGGCGGATCCCGTTGGCCGACGTGCTGGATGCCTTCGACATCGTCGCGCGCGGCGAGGCCATCAAGGTGACCGTCGAACCCTGAGTGCCTCGTTGGCCCCGAGTCCTTGCCGCCGACTGGCGCGATCGGGCACAATCGGGCACACTCCCACGGTCTGGCAGCCGGATCTGTCCGAGAGCAGGAGAGCGCGATGTACGCCCCCGAACGGCAGCAAGCCATCCTCGTCGCGGCGCGAGCGCATGGCAGGGTCGAGGTCACGGCCCTGGCCGAGTCGCTGCGCGTCACGCCCGAGACCGTTCGCCGCGACCTCACGGCCCTTGAACGTCTCGGGGTCGTCCGGCGAGTCCACGGCGGCGCCCTGCCCGTCGAGCGGCTCGGAGTCGAGCCGACGCTGGCCACCCGCCGGGAGCATTTCGCCGCGGAGAAGGGCCGTGTAGCCGCGCGGGCGATCGAGGAGTTGCCCGAGGAGGGCACCGTCCTGCTGGATGCCGGAACGACGACCCAGGCGATTGCCGAGCTCTTCCCTCGAGATCGAGAGCTCACCGTCGTCACGAACTCCATCGCGATCGCCTCGATCCTGCACGGGCACCCGGAGATCGATCTTTACGTCCTCGGCGGGCGGATCCGGCCGCGGACCGGCGCGGCGGTCGGCACATGGGCGACATCCGCGCTGGCGGACGTCACCGTCGATGTCGCCTTCCTTGGGACGAATGGCTTCTCGGTCCGGCGCGGGATGACCACTCCCGATCAGGCCGAGGCCATGGCGAAGCGGGCCATGGTGGCGGCGTCGCGCCGGTGCGTCGTGGTCGCCGACTCCTCCAAGGCCGAGCTCGTCCACTTCCATCGCTTCGCGCTGCTCGATGACGTCGCGTTGCTCATCACCGATCGACTCCTGGACGAGGAGACCGCCGATCGGCTCGAGGCCGAGGGCCTGGACACGATTCGCGCCTGATCCGCACTAAGCGGACACAGTCAAAAGACATCCGCACCCGTATCTCTTTACATTGATTTGTTTCTGTGGCATTCTTCGAGTAGACGCCAGCAACCACCGCAGACACGGGAGGCACGGATGATCGTCACGCTCACCCCCAACCCGAGCATCGACCGCACTGTATCCGTCGCCGCCCTCGAGCACGGCGAGGTCAACCGGGCTTCCGACAGCCGGATCGACCCGGGTGGCAAGGGCATCAACGTCGCCCGTGCCCTGAGCGCCAACGGCACCGCGGCGCTGGCGGTGCTCCCCTCGGGCGGTCCGGAAGGGCAGCTCCTGCAGGCCCTGCTGGAGCGCTCCGGCACGGCATACACGGTCGTGCCCATCACCGGCACCACCCGGATGAACATCGCCGTCATCGAGCCCGACGGCACGACCACCAAGCTCAACGAGCCCGGTCCGACCCTCGCCGACGACGAGTTGCAGGCCCTGCTGGCTGCCGTCGACGAACGTCTCAGCGGCGACGTGCAGTGGGTCGTCGGCTGCGGCAGCCTCCCCCCCGGTATGCCGTCCGGTAGCTATGCCGACCTCGTGCGCCACGGCCACGCCGCCGGGATCAAGGTCGCGATCGACACCTCGGGCGCCCCGCTCACCGAGGCCGTGCCTGCCGGACCAGACCTCATCAAGCCCAATCTCGAGGAGCTCGAAGAACTCGTCGGACGCTCGCTGCACACGCTGGCGCAGGTCGGCGAGGCCGCCCGCATCCTCGTCGACGGGGGCATCGAGACGGTCATCGTCAGCCTCGGTCGGCATGGCGCATTACTGGTCAGCGCCGACGCCATGGCGCACGCGAGCGGCCACGTCGACAAGCCCGTCTCCACCGTCGGCGCCGGGGACTCGCTCGTGGCCGGCTTCCTGCACGCCGTATGCCGCGGCGCCGGCCCCCGAGAGGCACTGGCCACCGGGGTCGCCTGGGGAGCGGCAGCGGTGAGCCTGCCCGGCAGCCGGATGCCCGCGCCCGAGGATGTCGCCGCCGTGAATGTCACATCTACCGATACGCCAGACCTCACAATCGTCTTGTCCGCCTGAAGACCCGCTCGACCCCGCCCGGCCTAACCGCCACAACCTGCAGGAGTTCGAATGTCCCTCATCAGCACGGCACAGGTTGTCCTTGACCTGCCTCCCACCGACCGGCACGAGGCCACTCGGACGATGGCCCAGACCCTCGTCGCCGACGGCCGATGCACCGACCTCGACCTGTTCCTCGACGACGTGCGTAAGCGCGAAGAGCAGATGGCAACGGGGCTGCCCGGCGGTATCGGCATCCCGCACGCCCGCAGTGCCGGCATCAGCACCCCGTCGTTGGTCTTCGGACGTTCAGCGAGCGGCATCGACTGGGGTGCTGAGGACGGCCCTGCCACCCTGATCTTCCTCATCGCCGCCCCTGACGGCGGCGGGCAGGAGCACTTGGCGATCCTTGCCAAACTCGCGCGCAAGCTCATGCGGAAGGACTTCCGCCAGGCACTGACCGACGCGGTCACCGAGACCGAGGTCGTGGAAATCATTGAGCGAGAGGTTGTGAACGCATGAAGTTCGTCGGAGTGACGTCATGCCCCACTGGAATCGCACACACCTATATGGCTGCCGAAGCGTTGGAGCAGGCAGCCCAGGACGCCGGCCACGAGATGCTCGTCGAGACCCAGGGCTCGGCCGGCTCGGACCCGATCCCGCAGGCCGTCATCGATGCGGCCGATGCGGTGATCTTCGCGCATGATCTGCCGGTCAAGGACGTGCAGCGCTTCGCCGGCAAGCCGACGGTCGACGTCGGGGTCAAACGCGCGATCTCCGACGGCCCGGCGCTCATCGCTCAGGCTGCCGCCGCAGCGGCCCACGCCCAGGCCAACCCCGACGCCACCGCCGCCGCGGCCCGCCCCGCCCCGGTGACGGTGGAAACCCAAGGCGCGGGCACCCGGTTGCGTACCTGGCTGATGACCGGGGTCTCCTACATGATCCCGTTCGTCGCCGCCGGCGGCATCCTCATCGCCCTCGGCTTCATGCTCGCCGGCTTCATCACCCCCGGCGGTAACGGCGCCATCGAAGTCGTCAAGTACGGCATCACCAACCCGGACGCCGCCTACAGCCTGATGGACGGCTTCAACCCCCTCAACCTGATGCATTGGGCAGCCCTGCTGTTCGTCATCGGTGCGGCGGCCTTCGCGTTCCTCGTGCCGATCCTGTCCGGCTTCATCGCCTACGCGATCGCCGACCGCCCCGGGCTGGTCCCCGGCATCGTCGGCGGCGCCGTCTCCTCGACCATGGGTGCCGGCTTCCTCGGCGGTCTCGTCACCGGACTGCTCGCCGGCTTCGTGGCCAAGTGGGTCACCGGCTGGAAGGTCGCCAAGGGCGTGCGCGGCGTGATGCCGGTGGTCGTCATCCCCCTCGTCTCAACCCTCATCACAGTCGGCCTCTTCATCACCGTGCTCGGCCGTCCGATCAAGGCCCTGATGGACGCGCTGACAAGCGGTCTCAACAGCCTCGGTGTCGGCGGTGGCATCATCCTGGGCCTCATCCTCGGCGCGATGATGGGCTTCGACCTCGGCGGGCCCGTCAACAAGGTCGCCTACACGTTCGGCACGACCGGCCTGGCGGCCGCGGGCACCGCACTGGATGCCCCGCAACTCAAGGTCATGGCCGCGGTCATGGCTGCCGGCATGGTCGCCCCGCTCGGCCTGGCACTGGCCACCACGCTGAGGCCGGCCCTGTTCACCGAGCCGGAGCAGGAGAACGGCAAGGCGGCCTGGCTGCTCGGGGCCTCGTTCATCTCCGAAGGCGCCATCCCGTTCGCCGCTGCCGACCCGGTCCGCATCATGGCCTCGTCGGTCGTCGGCTCGGCGGTCACCGGTGCCCTCACGATGGCTTTCGGATCCACGTTGCGCGCACCGCACGGCGGGATCTGGGTGCTGCCCCTCATCGGCAACTTCTTGGGCTTCCTCATCGCCCTCGCCGTCGGCGTGGCTATCATGGCTGGCCTGGTCGTCGTCTTGAAATCACGCGACCATAACGCGGTCAGGGCCATCGCCTAACGGCCTGGCGATCCTCTCGGGCTTCTTGTCGGACCACCGAACATGCCACCCTCAACCTCGAAGGAACCGCTCATGGCCACTCGAATTGTCACGATCGCCTCGTCCGTGGGCCTGCACGCCCGTCCCGCCTCGCTGTTCGTCCAGGCCGCCAACGCGACCGGGCTGGACATCGAGATCGGCCGGCCCGACGAGGAGTCCGTCGACGCGACGAGCATCCTCGGCGTCATGGCCCTGGGCGCCAGGCACGGCGAGCAGATTGTCCTGACCGCGGAGGGCGACGGGGCGGACGAGGCTCTCGACTCGCTTGTCGAACTGCTCTCCCGCGACCTAGACGCGGAGTAACCGATGACTGACGTCATCAGGGGTATCGGCGTCAGCCCCGGCGCTGCGGTCGGGCCCGTCGTGCAGGTCCGAGCGCCGGTCCGGCCACCGGCCGACGAGGCGCCCACGACCGACGCGGCCGCAACCCACACCCGCGTCAAGGAGGCCTTCGAGTCCGTCGCGGTGACCCTCGAGGAGCGTGCCGCGACGGCCGACGAGACCGCACAGCAGATCCTCACCGCAACGGCGCTGATCGCCCGCGACAAGGGCTTGCAGAAGTCGATCGGCAAGCATCTGGCCACCGGCAAGGGCCCGACGACGGCGGTCACCGCTGCCGTCGAGGAGTATGCCGCTCAGTTCGAGGCGCTCGGCGGCTACTTCGCCGAGCGGGTCACCGACCTCAAGGACGTCCGCAACCGGGCCGTTGCCCGGCTGCTCGGCGTGCCAGATCCGGGCGTGCCGGACTTCGACGTGCCCAGCGTCATCGTCGCGCACGACCTAGCGCCTGCCGAGACCGTGACCCTCAACCCGTCGATGGTCCGGGCGATCGTCACCGAGGCTGGCGGGCGCACGAGTCACACCGCCATCCTTGCCGCGCAGATGGGGATCCCCGCCGTCGTCCAGTTCGCCGGGGCGACGACCATCCCGTCCGGCACGATCGTCGCCGTCGACGGCGACACCGGCGAAGTCACCCTGGACCCGAGCGAGGAGTATCAGCGCGAGCTCATCGGCAAGCGCGAGCGCCGCCGCTCGGCCCTGGCCGGATCTGCCGGACCCGGCCGCACCCGTGATGGGCACCCGATCGCGCTGCTGGCCAACATCGGCGGCGTCGACGACGCCGTGAGTGCCGCAGCCCAGGACCTCGAAGGGGTCGGGCTGTTCCGCACCGAGTTCGTCTTCCTCAGTCGCGACACGGCGCCGACCCTTGCCGAGCAGACCGAGATCTACACGAAGGTTTTCGAGCCGTTCGGCACCCGCCGGGTCGTCGTGCGCACCCTTGACGCCGGGGCCGACAAGCCGTTGGCATTCGCCGACCTCGGCCCCGAAGAGAACCCAGCGCTGGGCAAGCGCGGCTTGCGCCTGTCGGCGCTACGCCCCGACCTGCTCGACGTCCAGCTCGAGGCACTCGGCGTGGCCGCCAAAGCGACCCACGCCGAGGTCAAGGTCATGGCTCCGATGGTGGCGACTCCCGAGGAGGCCGCCTGGTTCGCCCGGCGAGTCCGCGAGAACGGCCTGCCGAGCGTCGGGGTGATGATCGAGGTCCCGGGGGCTGCGTTGCTTGCCAGCCACGTGCTGGCCGAGGTCGACTTCGGGTCGCTCGGCACCAACGACCTCGCGCAATACACCATGGCCGCCGATCGGATGGAGGGCGTGCTGTCCGACCTGCTCGACCCCTGGCAGCCAGCCGTGCTCAAGGTCATCGGCCACGCGTGCGACGGCGCAAGGGTCGCCGGCAAGCCGATGGGAGTATGCGGCGAGGCTGGCGGCGACCCGCTGCTGGCCCTGGTGTTGGCTGGCCTTGGAGTGAGCAGCCTGTCGATGGCCCCGTCAAAGGTGCCGATCGTGCGGTTCGCCTTGTCGCTGCACAACATGGCGACCTGTCATGGCATGGCCACGGCTGCACTGGACTCCCGGACCGCTGTCGACGCGCGAAGCGCCGTCCTCGCCCTCGCCCACGAAGGACTCGTCGCGCTTCTCGACTGAGGAGCACCCCGAATAGCCCGGCCGCCTCAAGTCTGCGAACCCAGCGCCTGCTTGAGCCGGACTTCGCTGCGCGGCATACGGTGGTGTTGTGACCACCACACCGCCTGTCGGGCCACTGGCCGGAGTACGCATCGTCGAACTCGCCGGGATCGGCCCGGGGCCTTTCGCGGGCATGATCCTCGCGGACCTCGGCGCCGACGTCATCGGCGTGGACCGCCCCGGCGGCGCCGGACCCTTCGATCTGCCCGTGCTGCGGCGGGGGCGCCGCTCGATCTGCATCGACCTCAAGTCCGCCGCGGGCCGCGACGTCGTCCTCGATCTCATCGAGGGCGCCGACGCGCTTGTAGAGCCCTACCGACCCGGGGTGATGGAGCGCCTCGGCCTGGGTCCTGAGGTCGCCCTGGCCCGCAATCCCCGGCTGGTCTATGCGCGGATGACCGGCTGGGGGCAGGACGGCCCGCAGGCGCCGTATGCCGGCCACGACCTCACCTACACGGCGACGGCGGGACTGCTCTCCGGTGTCGTCCGCGACACCCACGATGGATCGGTCCCCCGGCCGGTCCTGCCCGGGCCCTATCTCGGCGACGTCGCCGGTGGGGCCCTGCTGCTCGTCGCCGGTCTGCTCGCGGCCCTGCACGAGGCGGTTCGCTCGGGTGTCGGCCAAGTCGTCGATGCCGCGATCGTCGACGGAGCCAGCTATCTGACGACCTTCACGCACGCGCTCGCCGACGCCGGCATGTGGGCGCAACCACCGGGCAACAACGTCCTGGACACCGGCGCACCGTTCTATGAGGTCTACGAATGCGCCGACCGGCGGCACCTGGCGGTTGCTGCCCTGGAGCCGCAGTTCTATGCCGAGTTGCTGGCCCTACTCGGTGAGCACGCCGGGCTCGATCTCGCCGACGACGACCCGCGGCGTCCGGAGCATCGGCTCGACCAACGGCGTTGGCCTGAAGCGAAATCCCTGTGGGAGAAGCTTTTTCGGACGCGCACCCGCGATGAATGGTGTGCCGTGTTGGAGCGGTCGGACGCCTGCGTCGCCCCGGTGCTGGCCCTCAGCGAGGCCCCCGAACATGCGCACCTGGCCACGCGAGCGGCATACGGGGTCGTGGGTGGTCCGACGCTGCCGGTCCCGGCGCCCCGGTTTTCGCGGACCCCCAGCGCGCCTCGGCCAGTCGTCGCTCCCGGAACGCACACCGACGACGTGCTCGCGGAGCTCGGTTATGACGCGACGAGAATCGCGGCGCTCCGGGCTGCCGGCGAGGTCTCCTGAGGGACGAAGGCCCTGCGCAGGACGCGGGCGGTGCTCTGTCGGCGACGAGCGCGTCAGGGCTGTCACCGGGGCTGCTGACGCCGCTGATGACCGAAGCGTGCGGGGACTCCATCCGGGGCTGATGACGCCGCAGATGCCGCGCCAGGTGTCGCTGTAGCAACACCTATTGCGTCATCACCCGCTCTTCAGGCCCGGGCGTGGTGGATCGGCCCGGATTCGACTGTCGACGACACGGCTCGAATCCGTTCGCGACATCGAGTCCAAGGCACTCTCGTCTCACGTCACACACGCCACACCAATCACCCGAGAATCAATCATCTGGGGTTGTTTGGCCGCTGACGTCCTACGATGGAGCGAGGCGCCGTAGCCCCACGGCGACGTGGATTCAAGGGCCCGGTGACCACACCATGAGCAAACCTGTCCAACAGCTGGAACGCGTCGTCATTCGCTTCGCCGGCGACTCCGGCGACGGCATGCAGCTGACCGGCGACCGCTTCACCTCGGACGCCGCATTCCATGGCAACGATCTGTCGACACTGCCAGACTTCCCGGCGGAGATCCGTGCCCCGCAGGGCACGATCCACGGGGTGTCGAGCTTCCAGCTGCACATCGCTGACCACGACGTGCTCACTCCCGGTGACGCGCCGGACGTGCTGGTCGCGATGAATCCCGCGGCGCTCAAATCAAACCTGGGCGACCTTCCGCGAGGAGCCACCGTCATCGTCGACACCGACGAGTTCAACCGGCGCAACCTCGCCAAGGTCGGCTACGCCGTCTCACCGCTGGATGACGGCACGTTGGAGAGTTATCACGTCCACGCGCTGCCCTTGACGTCGATCACCGTGCAGGCGCTCGCCGAGCACGACCTCAGCCGCAAGGACAAGGAGCGGGCGAAGAACATGTTCGCCCTCGGCCTGTTGTCGTGGCTCTATACGCGTCCGATCTCAACGACCGAACGCTTCATCGTGGCCAAGTTCGCCCGCAAGCCAGACCTACTCGCGGCCAACATCGCCGCGCTGCGCGCCGGCTTCAACTACGGCGAGACAACCGAGGACTTCGCCCACACGTATGCCGTGCTCGCGGCTCCCATGCCCACCGGCACCTACCGCAACATCACCGGCAACGTGGCCCTGTCCTACGGCCTGGTCGCGGCAGCTCACCGAGCTGGGTTGCGCCTGGTGCTCGGGACCTATCCGATCACCCCGGCCTCGGACATCCTGCACGTCCTGTCCGGTCTCAAACGTTTCGGCGTGACGACCCTGCAGGCCGAAGACGAGATCGCCGGCGTCGGCATCGCCATCGGCGCCTCGTTCGGCGGGGCGCTCGGGGTGACGACCACCTCCGGGCCGGGGCTGGCGCTCAAGGCCGAGGCGATCGGATTGGCGGTCTCGCTCGAGTTGCCGCTCGTCGTCGTCAATGTGCAGCGCGGCGGACCGTCGACCGGGCTGCCGACCAAGACCGAGCAGGCCGACCTCTTGCAGGCCCTCTTCGGGCGTAACGGGGAATCGCCCGTCGCGGTGGTCGCGCCGCAGTCCCCCACCGACTGCTTCGACGCCGCCATCGAGGCATGCCGCATCGCGACGGCCTACCGCACGCCGGTCATCCTGCTCTCCGACGGTTATCTCGCGAACGGCTCCGAGCCGTGGAACGTGCCGGGCGTCGCCGATCTGCCCGACCTCACCGTCACCTTCACCACCGAGCCCAACGGCATCGGCGACGATGGCAAACCGGCCTTCCATCCCTATGCGCGTGACCCGCAGACCCTGGCTAGGCCGTGGGCCATCCCGGGCACCCCAGGCTTGGAGCATCGCATCGGCGGCATCGAGAAGGCCGACATCACCGGGAACATCTCCTACGACCCCGACAATCACGAGCGGATGACCGCGTTGCGGGCCGAGAAGATCGCCCGTATCGCCGACACCATCCCGGAGTTGGCGATCGATGATCCCGACGGCGACGCCCGGGTGTTGATGATCGGCTGGGGATCGACCTACGGACCGATCCGCCAGGCGGCCCGCACGGCCCGCCTGACCGGCCATCACGTCGCCGTGGCGCATCTGCGCCACCTCAACCCCTTCCCGCGCAACACCGCCGAGGTGCTCCGCCGCTACGAGCGGGTCATCATGCCGGAGATGAACCTGGGCCAGTGCGCGATGCTGCTGCGGGCGGCATACCTCGTCGATGTCCAGTCGTACACGGCGGTGCGCGGGCTCCCCTTCAAGGGGTCCGAGCTCGCCGACATCATCCGCACCGCCGTCGAGGGTCTAGGGGCAGTCACGTGAGCATCGATATGGGTATGCCGACTATGCCGTCCAGCGGGGTGGCCTTCGTTCCGCGCGTCACCGAGGGTGCAACAGCGTTGGGACGCAAGGACTTCACCTCCGACCAGGACGTGCGCTGGTGCCCTGGTTGCGGCGACTATGCGATCCTCGCGGCGATGCAGGGCTTCCTGCCCGAGCTCGGGCTGCGCCGGGAGAACATCGTCTTCATCTCGGGGATCGGGTGCTCCTCGCGCTTCCCCTATTACCTCGACACCTATGGCCTGCACTCGATCCACGGGCGTGCTCCGACCTTCGCGACCGGGCTTGCGACGGCCCGCGAGGACCTGTCGGTGTGGGTGGTCACCGGCGATGGCGACTCGTTGTCTATCGGCGGCAACCACCTGATCCATGCGCTGCGACGCAACGTCAACATCAAGATCCTGCTGTTCAACAACGAGATCTATGGGCTGACCAAGGGCCAGTACTCGCCGACCTCGCGCACCGGCACGGTGACCAAATCCTCACCGCTCGGGTCGCTCGACACGCCGTTCACCCCGGTGTCGGTGGCGCTGGGCGCTGAGGCGACCTTCGTGGCCCGGACGATGGACTCCGACCGCAAACACTTGACGGAGGTGCTGCACGCCGCTGCCCGACACCGAGGCGCCGCCCTCGTCGAGATCTATCAGAACTGCCCGATCTTCAACGACGGCGCCTTCGACGTGCTCAAGGACCGAGAGCAGGCCGCCGCCCGGATCCTCTGGCTCAAGGACGGCCAGGAGGTCTCCGCGGGGGATCAGGTCGCGGTGCGCGCCGACGACGGATCGATCCAGGTCGTGCCCCGTGCGACGGCAAGCCCGACCCGGATCGTCACCCACAGTGTCGACACCGAGCACCCGTCATCGGCCTTCGCACTCTCGCGCCTGACCTCCGATGGCACCCTGGCCCACGTGCCGATGGGCGTCTTCCGGCAGATCTCGCGGCCCACGTACGACGACAGCGTCCGCGGGCAGGTCGCGGCTGCCGTCGACGGCGGCGGTGGGACAGCGACCGATGCCGACCTCGCCGCGCTGCTCGCCGGGCGCGATACCTGGACCGTGGGAGGGTGACTGAGGGCACCTCCACTGATCGGTCCGCCAGCTCCACCAAGGTCGCTGCCGACGTTCCCGACGCTGCCAAAGTTCGCGGTGCTGCCGAAGTTCGCGGTGCCGAGGAGCTGCGCCGCGGCACCTTCCAAGGCGCGGCGGCATACGTGCTGTGGGGCCTTTTCCCGGTCTATTGGTATGCCCTCATGCCTGCCGGCCCTATCGAGATCATCGGCCACCGGATCGGGTGGACGCTGCTCTTCTGCCTCGCGTTGCTGGCGGTGCGCCGGGAGTGGGCGTGGCTGCGGACGCTGACGCCGCGACGGGTCGCCGGGGTCGCGGTGGCCGCGATCGCGCTCGCCGTCAACTGGTTCGTCTATGTGCTGTCGGTGCAGCAAGGGCAGACCAACGAGGCGGCGCTGGGCTATTTCCTCAACCCGCTCATCACCGTTGCCCTCGGGGTCGTTGTCCTCGGAGAGCGACTGCGGCGCCTGCAAGTGGTCGCGGTCGGGGTCGGGGGGCTCGCTGCGGCCTACCTGACTCTCACGAGCGGGAAGGTGCCGATCTTGGCCTTGACCGTGGCGGTCACCTTCGCGCTCTATGGCCTGATCAAGAAGCGGCTCGGGGTGAGTATGGAGGCGCTGCCCGGCTTCACCGTCGAGACCGCGGTGCTCGTGCCCGCGTCGGCTGCACTGCTGCTCATGCTGCACACCGGCACGGTGCCGGCCTGGCTGCTGGGCGGCCAAGCGATGCCTTCGCCGACGTTCCTCGCGCAAGGCGGCTGGCATACCCTGCTCATCGTCCTCATCGGGCCGATCACCGCGCTGCCGCTGCTGCTGTTCGCTGCGGCGACCCGGCGGATCCCGCTGGTCACCGTGGGTCTGCTGCAGTTCCTCGCGCCGGTTCTGCAGCTGATCGTCGGGCTGGCGTTCGGCGAACAGGTGAGCGCCACCCGATGGATCGGCTTCGCCGTCGTGTGGGTGGCGTTGGCGTTGCTCACTGTCGACGCGGTGCGTAGCCGGCGAGCGATTCGGACGGCGAGCCAGTCGCCGAGTCCTCGGGCGTAGGAGCCGGGCGTAGGAGCCGGGCGTCGGACCGGGCCGGGCCGAGGGTGATCATCGCGGCCCGGCGTCAGCCGACCCGCTCGACGACGCGGTCCACAAGAGCGACCAGCGCCTCCCTGGCATCGCTGACGGGCAGCGGGTCCAGCACCGACCGCGCCCCGGCCCCAACCGAGCGGGTGTGCTCACGGGCTCGTTCAAGAGCCGGGTTGACCCGCAGTAGTGCGAGCGCCTCCGCGTGCCGGGCATCGTCGCGCAGGTCGCTGCCCAACAGCTCCTGCAGCCGCGAGTCCCCCTCCGCGACCGAGGCCTTGGCATAGAGGACGGCAAGGGTGTCGACGCCCTCTCGCAGGTCGGTGCCGGGCGTCTTGCCGCTCTCGGTTCCGTCAGAGGCAATGTCGATGATGTCGTCGGCGAGCTGGAAAGCCATCCCGAGGCGCGCCCCATAGGCCCGCAGAACCTCCACCTGCGCTGCCGACCCACCTGCGAACATCGCGCCATAGCGGGCCGCCGTCGCCACGAGGACGCCGGTCTTGTCGGCGAGCACGTCGAGGTAATACTCGACCGGGTCCTGCCCGGGCGGACACGCCTGGGTGTCGCGAATCTGCCCGTGACACAGCCGCACGAAAGTCTGCGCCTGGATGAGGACCGCGTCGGCTCCCAACCCGGCCACGATCTCCGACGCCTTTCCGAAGAGCAGGTCACCGACCAGGATCGCTGTGGAGTTGTCGTATGCCGCATTGACGCTCGGCACGCCGCGGCGCACCGTCGCCTGGTCCATCACGTCGTCGTGATAGAGCGACGCGAGATGGGTGAGCTCGACACCGACAGCGGCGGCGACCACCTCGTCGGTGATCCCCCCGCACGCGTCGGCCGCCAGCAAGGTGAGCGTCGGCCGAAAGCGTTTGCCGCCGGCAGCCAGCAGGTGACCCGAGGCGGTCGCGACGAAGGGATCGGCGTGGTCGACGGTCGCACGTAGCAGGGCGTCGACCCGGGCCATCCCCTCACCCAGTCGAACGGCCAGCGCAGGGCTCACTGCCGGCAACGACAGCACCGAGGGTGCGCTCATGGCTCTCGTCCTGTCGATCGGGTGAGCCGTTGACCGTCGCGGTCACCGGATGAACTGGGAAGCCCGCTCCGCGAGCATCAGCACCGAGGCCGGCGCCACCCCGAGCACGAGGGTGAAGAGGCTGCCCGCTGCGATGGTCACCGTCGTGAACGCCGACGGTTCGACGACTGCCACGGCGTCCCCGCTCGAGTCGGTGAAGTACATGAGCACGATGACGCGCACATAGACGAACACGGTGATCGCGCTGCACAGCAGACCGAGCACGACGAGGACGACGCCGGCAGTCCCACTTTCCAGGGCCGGCTTGAAGACCGCGAACTTCGCGGTGAAGCCGGAGGTGAGCGGGATCCCCGCGAAGGCCAACAGCAGGAAGGCAAAGATGCCGGCTGTCCACGGGTGACGCTTGCCTAGACCGGTCCACTGTGACAGGTGGGTCGCCTCCGAGCCGCCCTCACGGACCAACCCGACGATCGCGAATGCTGCGATCGTGGCCAACCCGTATGCCGCGAGATAGAACAGCGTGCCGCTCACGCCCTCGCGGCTCAGCGAGAGCACGCCGACGAGGATGAAGCCGGCGTGAGCGATCGACGAGTAGGCAAGCAGCCGCTTCACGTCGGTCTGGGTGACCGACAGGACGGCGCCGACGATCATGGTCAGCGCAGCGATGACGATGAGAGCCGGCCGCCAATCCCACTGGGCCTGGTCGACGCCGACATAGAGGAAGCGAAGGATGGCGCCGAAGGCCGCGGCCTTCGTGCCGGCCGCCATGAAGCCGGTGACCGGGGTCGGCGCACCCTGATAGACGTCGGGCGTCCACATGTGGAAGGGCACGGCACCGACCTTGAAGAGCAGACCGATGAGCACCATGAGCACACCGGGCACGAGGAGCCCGTCGAAGGCCGATCCGCGCGCCCCGATCGCGGTCGCGATGTCGGGCAGATAGACCGACCCGGCGAAGCCGTAGAGCAGGGCCGTGCCGAAGAGGAAGAACGCCGAGGAAAAGGCTCCGAGCAGAAAGTACTTGAGCGACGCCTCCTGAGAGAGCAGCCGCCGACGGCGCGCCAGCCCCGAGAGCAGGTAGAGCGGCAGGGAGAGCACCTCGAGCGCGACGAACATCGTCAGCAGGTCGCCCGCGGCGGGAAAGAGCATCATGCCGGAGACCGAGAAGAGGAAGAGCGGGAAGACCTCCGCGGTCATCGCACCCGCCTTCACCGCTTGCGCCTCCTGAGGCGAACCGGGCGTCGAGGACCCCATCGGGGTGAAAGCGTCGGCGCCGACCCCGCCGAGGCGTTCGGAGAGACTGAGGGCGCCGAGCAGCGCGAAGACGAGGATGGTCCCTTGCAGGAACAACGTCGGCCCATCAACGACGACGGAGCCCTTCACGGTGCCGCCGACCTGAGACAGGCCGGCGGTGCCGACCTGATGGTTGACCGCACCCAAGACCAGCGCGAGCAGGGCCGCGACGAGGGAGAGCAGCGTGACCCACACCTGCGCGGCATACCGGCTGGTGCGCGGCACGAACGCCTCCACGAGGACACCGACGACTGCCGCTCCCAGGACGATGAGCACGGGCAACAGCGCAACATAGTCGAGAGTCGCCGGCGTGAAGACTGCCGGCGCGGCGCCGAGGACGGCGGTGCTCACTTGGTGCTCCCTTCAGCCGCGCCGACGACGGGCGCAGGATCGGCCACCTGGATCGAGGTGAGGATCGCGTCGACCGCAGGGGTGACCATGTCGAGGGCCGGCTTGGGATAGAAGCCCAGCACGAGGAAGAGGGCGATGAGCGGAGCCGCCACCCACTTCTCGCGCCTCGACAGGTCGGGCACGGCGATGTCGGGCCTGGGACCGGTCATCGTGCGCTGATACATCAAGAGGATGTAGAGCGCAGCGAGGATGATCCCGGTCGTCGCGATGACGGCGACCACCTGATGGCGTTGGAAGGTGCCCGCCAGGACGAGGAACTCGGACACGAACGAGCCCAGCCCCGGCAATGCGATGGACGACAGGCCTGCGACCAGCCATACGCCGGCCAGGCCGGGGACGACCCGCTGCCATCCGCCGAAGTCGGCGATCCGCTTGCTGCCTCGCCGGGCAATGAGCATGCCGGCAAACAGGAAGAGGGCCGCGGTGGAGAAGCCGTGGTTGATCATGTAGAGGCTCGACCCGGCCCAGCTCGTCGAGGTCAGCGCGAAGATGCCTAGGACGATGAAGCCGAAGTGGCTGATCGACGTGAAGGCGATCAGCCGCATCATGTCCTGCTGACCGATGGCAAGCAGCGCGCCGTAGATGATCGACACGAGGGCAAGCACGATGACCACCGGGGTCGCCCACTGGCTGGCGCCAGGGAAGAGCTCCAGGCAGAAACGGATCATCCCGTAGGTACCGACCTTGTCGAGCACACCGACGAGCAGGGTCGCGGTGGCCGGGCGGGTCTCGGCGGCCGCGTCGGGCAGCCAGGTGTGCACGGGCACCATCGGCGCCTTCACGGCGAAGGCGATGAAGAACCCGACAAAGATCCACTTCTCGGTGTCCGCAGACAGTTGTATGCCGGCCAGCTTGGTCAGCAGGAAGCCGTCGGCTCCGCCTGGCCCTTGGACGTAGAGCGCGATGACCGCTGCCAGCATGATGAGTCCGCCGGCGAGCGAGAAGAGCAGGAACTTGACGGCGGCATACTGACGGCGCGGGCCCCCGAACTGGCCGATGAGGAAGTAGACGGGGATGAGCATGGCCTCGAAGAAGACGTAGAACAAGAACACGTCCGTGGCGGCGAAGACGCCCACCATGAAGGTTTCCAGCACCAACATGAGAGCGAAGTAGTGCCGCTCCCGGTGTGCTTCCGCGGCCGGCAGGTCGTTCCAGGCGGCCAACAGACAGATCGGCACAAGGATCGCCGACATGATGATGAGCGCCAGGGCGATCCCGTCCACGCCGAGCGCATAGCTCACGCCGAACTGCGGGATCCACGAGTGCTCTTCGACGAGTTGGTACTTCGCGCTGGAGTCGGTCTTGAACTGCAGGGCAGCGGCGACCGTGAAGACGAGCGTCACCAACGACGCGCCGAGGGCGATGTGTTTGGCCCGGTCAGCCAGCGACGGCGGCAGCAGCCAGAGGACCACCGCACCCACAAGGGGCACGAGGCCGATGACGGTCAGCCAGGGGAACTGGTTCATCACTGCACCACCCAGACGACACCGAGGATGACAACGACACCGAGCAGCATCGTCAGGGCATAGGAGCGAGCCAGACCGTTCTGCACCCGACGAAGTCGCGAGGACGAGCCTCCGATGAGGGCGGCCAGGCCACCGGCGGCGCCGTCTACGCCGCGCTTGTCGAGGAAGACCAACGCGCGGGTCAGGTGGAGCCCCGGACGCATCAGCAGACCCTCGTTGACCTGATCCTGATAGAGGTCTTGACGCGCGGCCCGGGTGAGCAGACTGCCGACCGGAGCCGTGCGAGGCACCGCGTCGCGGCAGTAGCGCAGCCAGGCATACCCGGCTCCGAGGGCGACGACAAGCAATGTCGCGACAGTGATGACCGGCACCGGCAGGACCGGGTGGTGCTCAGCACCGTCATGACCGCCGACCACTGGGGCCAGCCAGGAGACGATCGGCGCGGTCTGCGCGAACGGCCAGGCGAGGATGAGTCCGAGCACGGCCGACCCGGCGGCGAGGATCATCATCGGATAGATCATCGTGGGGGGCGACTCGTGTGGATGAGCGTCCTCGGGCCAGCGCTTCTTGCCGTGGAAGGTCATGAAGAACAACCGGGACATGTAGAAGGCGGTGATGCCGGCGCCGATGAGCGTGGCCAGGCCGAAGACCCAGGGTCGCCAGCCTTCGCCGATGAACGCCGCTTCGATAATCTTGTCCTTGCTCCAGAAGCCGGCAAAGGGCGGCACCCCGAGAATGGCCAGCCAGCCGAGGCCGAAGGTCGCCCAGGTGATCTTCATCGCGCTCGACAGGTTGCCGAAGCCGCGCATGTCGACCTTGTCGTTCATGCCGTGCATGACCGACCCGGCCCCGAGGAACATCCCGGCCTTGAAGAAGCCGTGGGTGAGCAGGTGGAAGATCGCAAAGGCATAGCCGACCGGGCCGAGCCCGGCTGCGAGCATCATGTAGCCGATCTGGCTCATCGTCGAGGCGGCCAGCGCCTTCTTGATGTCGTCCTTCGCGCAACCGACGATCGCTCCGTAGATGAGGGTGATCGCGCCGACGATGACGACGGCGAGCTGAGCGGTCGGTGCCGCGTCGAAGATCGCGTGGCTGCGCACCACGAGATAGACACCGGCGGTCACCATGGTCGCCGCGTGGATGAGGGCCGACACCGGGGTCGGGCCGGCCATCGCGTCGCCGAGCCAGCTTTGCAGCGGGAACTGCGCCGATTTGCCGCAGGCAGCCAACAACAGGAACAGTCCGATCGCGGTGACCGCACCCTGGCTGGCTCCGTCGACGGCGCCGTTGACAGTCGAGAAGTCGACCGCACCGAACTGCCAGAACAGGAACATGATCGCCACGGCCATGCCGACGTCGCCGACCCGGTTGGCGATGAACGCCTTGTTCGCGGCCGACGCGTACGAAGGGTTGAAGTTCCAGAAGCCGATAAGCAGATAGGACGCCAACCCGACGCCCTCCCAGCCGACATAGAGCAGCAGGTAGGAGTCGGCGAGCACGAGCAGCAGCATCGCGGCGACGAACAGGTTGAGGTAGGCGAAGAACCGTCGCTTGTCGGGGTCGTGCTCCATATAGCCCAGGGAATAGACGTGGATGAGCGACCCGACGAAGGTCACCAGCAGCACGAAGGCGATCGACAACGGGTCGAACAGCATCCCCGCCTCGAGCTGGAACTGCCCGGCCGGCACCCACGAGTACAGGTGCAGTGACAGCGAGCGCTCCTCACCGGCATACCCGAGCAGGTTGAGGAAGACGAGGAACCCGACGACGAAAGCGGCCCACGACAGCCCGGTCGCGAGCTTGGGGCCCCACGAGTCGGTGCGCCGCCCGCCGACGAGCAGGATGGCAGCGCCGAGCAGGGGCAGCGCGACAAGCAGCCACCCGTATGCCGCGACGCCGGTCGCCGGGTGCGACGCGGCAGCCGCCGAGTCGGCCAGCGGGACGAGGAAGGAGCTCACACGAATCTCCCTTACAGCTTCAGCAGGTTGGCGTCGTCGACAGAAGCCGACCGGCGGGCACGGAAGATGGCCATGATGATCGCCAGGCCGACGACCACTTCGGCTGCGGCGACCACCATGACGAACAGTGCGATGACCTGCCCGTCGAGGTTGCCGTAGTAGCGGGCGAAGGTGACGAAGACGAGGTTGGCCGCGTTGAGCATGAGCTCGATGCCCATGAAGATGATGATCGCGTTGCGCCGCAGCAGCACGGCTGCGGCACCGATGGCGAAGAGCACCACGGCGAGATAGATGTAGTTGACGAGGTTCACCGCGACTCCCCTTCTTCGGCGTCGGGTGCAGTCTCGGCGTCCGGTGCCGGCTCGGCGTCCGGTGGCGCCTCGGCGACGGGGGCGGGCCCGGCGTCCGGTGTCGCCTCGGCGACGGGTCTGGTCTCGTCGTCCAGTTGCAACTCCTCTGCGGAATACCGCGAGGGGGTCGTGATCTGGTCGCGCGCGACGAGGACCCGCGAGACGGACAGTTCGCTCACGGTGCCGTCGGGCAGCAGAGCCGGAGTGTCCACGGCGTTGTGGCGGGCATAGACACCGGGGGCGGGCAGGCCGGCGACGAAGACGTTGTCCTTGACGCGGCGGGCCGCGAGCTCCCGCTGGCTGGTCTTGGCCACGAACCGCTCTCGGTGAGCCAGGACCATGGCGCCGAGGGCCGCCGTGATGAGCAACGCGGAGGTCACCTCGAAAACCAAGACATATTTGCCGAAGATGAGGTTGGCCATACCACTGACGTTGCCCTCTTCGGCATTGACCGCTTCGAGCCCGATCGGCTCGGGTAGCACGATCGAGCCGATCGCCAGCGTCATGATGGCCGCCAGGCCGAAGGCGACCAGCAGCGAGGCGGTCTTGTGGCCCCGGATGGTCTCGGTGAACGAGTCGGAGGAGTCGACACCGATGAGCATGAGGACGAACAGGAAGATCATCATCACCGCGCCGGTGTAGACGAAGATCTGGACGATCCCGAGGAACTCCGCCTGAGATGCGAGGTAGAGGACGCCGAGGTTGACCATGACGAACGCCATGCACAGCGCGGCGTGGACGGCCTTGCGGGCGAAGATCAAGCCGAGGGCGGCGAGCACCATGAGCGGCGCAAGCACCCAGAACAGCCAAGCCTCTCCGTAGCTCACAGCGCGCCACCTCCTTCGGAGATCATGTTGCGCTCGGGTTCGGCCTCCGCAGCGGCGCGCGCGGCGGCCTCTGCCTCGGCGGCCTGCTGGGCCAGAGCCCAGTCGCGCTGTTCGTCGGTGGCCGACGTGATCCTGCCGAGGTAGTAGTCGCGTTCGTCCATGCCTTCGACCATCGGGTGGGGGGCCGCGAGCATGCCCTCCTGCAGCGGCGCGAGGAGCTGCTCCTTGGTGAAGATGAGGTCGGCGCGGTTGTTGTCGGCCAGCTCGTAGAAGTTGGTCATCGTCAGGGCGCGCGTCGGACAGGCCTCGATGCACAGCCCGCAGAAGATGCAACGCAGGTAGTTGATCTGGTAGACGTGGCCGAAGCGCTCGCCCGGGGAGAAGCGGCCGGTGCCGCCCTCGTCTTTCGGCGTGTCGTCGTTGTTCGCACCTTCGACGAGGATCGCGTCCGCCGGGCAGGCCCACGCGCACAACTCGCACCCGATGCACTTCTCGAGCCCGTCGGGGTGCCGGTTCAGCTGGTGGCGGCCGTGATAGCGCGGCGCCGTCGGCCGCTTCACCTCGGGATATTCCTCGGTGTACACCTTGCGGAACATCGTCGCCCAGGTGACCCCGAAGCCGCCGATCGACGCCGGCAGGTTCTCGCCAAGCCAGCCGGCCCGCGGCTGCGGGTCGTTGTCCGAGCGGGCGTGTTCGGCAGAGGGCAGCCTGCTCCCGTCCGGCCGGTCGGGCTGGGCGGGCAGGTTGTCAGCCACGAGTCTCCTCCTTCGCGGTGAGCGTCGAGGCCTCGACGGCTGGGATGCGGCGATCGGGCTCGCGCAGCGTCTGACCGGGCAGCGGCGGTACGGGGTAGCCCCCGGCGAACGGGTCGATCTCATCGGGTGGCGCGGTGGCGCTCGGTTGCTCGCCGCGTTGGTCGATGAAATAGGCGACGATGAAGAGCAGGACGAGGACGACCGCCATGACGACGATCGTCGCGAGCGACAGACCCCGGCCGAGGATCGTCACCACGGTGCCGGTGCCGAACCACCCCTGAGCGGCGGCGCGCATGAACGAGACGAGCACGACCCAGCCGAGGGTGAGCGGGATGAGCAGCTTCCAGCCGAAGCGCATGAACTGGTCGTAGCGCACCCGGGGCAACGACCCGCGCAGCCAGACGAAGAAGAACATGAACGACCAGACCTTGAGCGTGAACCAGAGCACGCCCCACCAGCCGGCGTTGAACATCCCGTCGTTGATGGCGGCGATGAACGGCGGAGCCTGCCAACCGCCGAGGAACATCGTCGTGGCCAGGGCTGCGACGGTGAACATGTTGATGTACTCGGCGAGGAAGAACATCGCGAAACGCATCGAGCCGTATTCGGTGTGGAAGCCACCGACGATCTCGCCCTCACCTTCGGCAAGGTCGAACGGCAGGCGGTTGGTCTCGCCGACCATCGTCACGAGGTAGACGAGGAACGACGGGAAGGCCGCAACGATGAACCACCAGCTCGCGGTGCCGTTCTGAGCGGCGACGATCGACGAGGTCGACATCGAGCCACTCATGATGAAGACGGCGACGAGCGACAGGCCCATGGCGATCTCATAGGAGATGACCTGGGCGGTGGAGCGCAGGCCGCCGAGCAGCGGATAGGTCGACCCCGAGGACCAGCCGGCCAGGATGATGCCGTAGACGCCGACGGAAGCGACCGCCAGCACCAGCAGCACGGCGACCGGCGCATCGGTGAGCTGCAGCGGCGTCAGGTGGCCGAACATGTAGGCCTTGTCGCCGAACGGCATGATGCCGAAGGAGACGAAGGCCATCGTCGCGGCAATGAGCGGGGCGAGCGTGAAGATGAACTTGTCCGCGGCCGCCGGGGCGATGTCTTCCTTGAACATGGACTTCATGCCGTCGGCGAGGGTCTGCAACAGCCCGAACGGACCGTTGCGGTTAGGCCCGGGCCGCTGCTGCATCCGACCGATGATCCGCCGCTCGAACCAGATGACGAGCAGGGTCGAGATGAGCAGATAGACGAAGATCAACAGTGCCTTGACCAGCGACAGCCACATCGGCGTGTCACTGAAGTCGGCGACCGGACCCTCGACGGCGGGCAGGGCCACGGCACCGATCGACTGCAGAGGGCTGATCACAGCGCACCACCCTTCGTGACCGTGACTCGGGCGCCGGCATCGACCCGCAAGGTCGAGCGGACCGCACATCCGGTGGAGTTGGTCGGCAGCCAGACGACGCCGTCGACCATGTCGTGGGCAATCTCCGCCGGCACGCTGATCGAGCCGGAGGTCGAGCTCACGGTGACCAGGTCGCCGTCGCTGACGCCGAGGCGGCCCGCGAGGGCCGGGCCGACAGCGGCGACGGCTCCGTGGGCGGTGCCGGCCAGGAACGGCTCGCCGTCCTGCAGACGGCCGGCGTCCAGCAGCAGCGGCCAGGTCGCCAGGGCGACGTCGCCAGCCCCACTCCCCTTCCCGCTCCCGTTCGCGGTCCCATTCCCACTGCCGTATGCCGCCTCGCCGCCCGGCGCCCCGTTCGGCTCGACGGCGCGAGCTCCTCTCCACCGGCCGAGGGCCTCGAACTGGGCCCGGATCTGCGCCACGGTGCGAGTCTCGAGGAAGGCCCCGAGCTCGGCGGCGAGCATGTCGAGCACGCGGTGGTCGCTCATCGCATTGGTCTGCAGGGCCTGCTCGAAGGGCCGCAGGCGCCCCTCCCAGTCGACAAAGCTGCCGGCCTTCTCGGCGTGGGCGGCCACCGGCAGGACGACGTCGGCGACGTCGGTCACCGCGGACTCGCGGACCTCGAGGCTGACGACGAAGGCCCTCTTCAGGGCCGCCGCCACGTCGGGCAGGGCAAGGTCGCCGGGGTCGACCCCGCCGATGACGAGAGCACGGAGCGCCCCGGAGGTGGCCGCTGCGATGATCGCAGCCGTGTCGCGTGGCGCGGCCGTGGGGAGCGTCTGGACACCCCAGACGTCGGCGACCTCAGCGCGGGCGGTCGCGTCGGTGACCGGACGGCCTCCGGGCAACAAGGCGCCGAGGGCGCCGGCTTCAAGCGCCCCGCGCTCACCGGCCCGCCGGGGCACCCAGGCCAGGCGCGCGCCGGTGGCGGCGGCCAGGGCCGCCGCGGCGGCGAGAGCACCCGGCGAGGTGGCCAGACGCTCGCCGACGAGGATGACGCCGCCGCCGGCCAGCGCCTGCGTGACCACCGGCCCGGACAATGCGGCAGCCTCGGCCCCCGGAGCCGTCGGCACCAGGGTGGCCGAGAGCTTGACCGAACCCCGCGTCGAGAACGGGGCGACGGCATACACGCTGGTCCTGGCCTTGCGGACCGCGCGCCGCAGCCGCAGGAAGATGATCGGCGACTCTTCCTCGGGCTCGAAGCCAGCCAGAACAATGGCCTTCGCCGACGCGAGGTCGGCATAGGTCACGGCACCGTCCTCGGGCCCGCGGGTGACGACCTGCTCGGCGAGGAAGGCGACCTCCTCGGCCGAGTGCGGCCGGGCTCGGAAGTCGACGTCATTCGTGGACAGCGCGACGCGCGCGAACTTCCCGTAGGCGTAGGCATCTTCGGCCGAGACCCGGCCACCGACGAGCACACCGGCGGCATTGGCTGCCCGCAGACCGGCGGCGGCCGCGGCGAGTGCCTCGGGCCAACTGGCGGCCCGCATCGTGCCGTCGGCCTGGCGCAGCAGCGGCAGCTCGAGACGGTCGGGCAGGGTGGCGTATTGGAAGGCCCAGCGACCCTTGTCGCAGTTCCATTCCCCGTTGACCTCGGGGTCGTCGATGGCCATCCGCCGCAGGACGACGCCGCGCCGGTGGTCGGTGCGAATGGCGCACCCGGAGGCGCAGTGGTCGCACGCGCTCGGGGTGGAGACCAGGTCGAAGGGACGGGACCGGAAGCGGTATGCCGCACCGGTGAGCGCGCCCACCGGACATATCTGGACCGTGTTGCCCGAGAAGTAGGACTGGAAGGGTTCGTCTTCGTAAATGCCGATCTGCTGCATCGCGCCGCGCTCGACGAGGTTGATGAACTTGTCGCCGGCGATCTCGTCGGAGAAGCGAGTGCAGCGTTGGCAAAGCACGCAACGCTCGCGGTCGAGCAACACCTGGGTGGAGATATTGACGGGCTTCGGGAAGGTGCGCTTGACATCCTCGAAGCGCGACGTCGCCCGCCCGTTGGACATGGCCTGGTTCTGCAGCGGGCACTCCCCGCCTTTGTCGCACACGGGGCAGTCCAGCGGGTGGTTGATGAGCAACAGCTCCATCACCCCGTGCTGAGCCTTCTCGGCCACCGGCGAGGTGTGTTGCGTGTTGACGACCATCCCTTCCGAGACGGTCATCGCGCACGAGGCCTGCGGCTTGGGGAACGGCGCGAGGACGCCGTCCGGGCGGGGCGCGGCGACATCGACGAGGCACTGCCGACAGGCACCGACCGGCTCGAGCCCGGGGTGGTCGCAGAACCTGGGGATCTCGATGCCCGCCACCTCGGCGGCGCGGATGATGAGGGTGCCCTTGGGCACGGACACCGGGACACCGTCGATGGTCAGCGAGACCCCGGCGGGCACCGAACTGGTCTGGGCGGTCATGCTTTCGCGGCCTCCTTGACCTCTGAAGTGTCGAAGAGCACCGACGCGTCCGGCGAGAACAGCTCCGCGGCCGGCGTGTGCATGCCCGCCTCGAACTCCTCGCGGAAGTACTTGATGGCCGAGGAGATCGGCATGGTCGCGGCGTCACCCAGGGCGCAGAAGGAGCGCCCGAGAATGTTGTCGCAGATGTCGTCGAGCTTGCCGATGTCGCCAGGTTGGCCCTGGCCATGTTCGAGGCGCTCCATGATCTGCTTGAGCCACCAGGTGCCTTCGCGGCAGGGCGTGCACTTGCCGCAGGATTCGTGGGCATAGAAGTCGGTCCACCGGCTCACCGCGCGAACGACCGACACGGTCTCGTCGAAGACCTGCAGGGCCCGGGTGCCGAGCATCGAGCCCGCGGCGGCGACCGAGTCGAAGTCGAGCGGGATGTCGAGGTGCTCCTCGGTGAAGATCGGGGTCGAGGACCCGCCCGGAGTCCAGAACTTGATCCGGTGGCCCCTGCGGATGCCGCCGGCGAGGTCGATGAGCTCGCGCATGGTGATGCCCAGCGGGGCCTCGAACTGGCCGGGGTTGGTGACGTGGCCGGAGAGGCTGAAGATGCCGAAGCCCGTCGACTTCTCGGTGCCCATCGACTTGAACCAGTCGGCACCGTTGAGCAGGATGCCCGGCACGGAGGCGATGGTCTCGACGTTGTTGACCGACGTGGGGCGGGCGTAGAGGCCGGCGGCTCCGGGGAACGGCGGTTTGAGCCGCGGCTGGCCTCGGCGCCCCTCGAGCGAGTCGAGCAGCGCCGTCTCCTCACCGCAGATGTAGGCGCCGGCTCCGGCGTGCGGGGTCACCCGCAGGGTCGTGCCCGAGCCGAGCACGTCTGTGCCGAGATAGCCGGCTGCGGTGGCCTCTTCGACAGCCCGCATCAGCCGGCGATAGACGTGGACGACCTCGCCGCGCAGGTAGATGAAGGCGTGGTCGGAGCCCATCGCGTACTGGCTGATCGCGGCGCCCTCGATGACCGAGTGCGGGTTGGCCATCAACAGCGGGATGTCTTTGCAGGTGCCCGGCTCGGACTCGTCGGCGTTGACGACGAGATAGCGCGGCCCGCCGTCGGGCGGCGACATGAAGGACCACTTGAGACCGGCCGGGAATCCGGCGCCACCGCGGCCGCGGATCGCCGAACTCTTCACCTCGGCGAGCACGTCGGCGGCAGGCATCGACAGGGCCTTGCGCAGGGCGGCATACCCGCCGGTGCTCTCGTATGCCGCGAGCGTCCAGGCCCGCGGCTGGTCCCAGTGGGCGGTGAGGACCGGGGTGAGGCGTGCGGTCACTTCGCTGCCCCCTTCGCTGGCTGAGCCGCAGCGCGGCTGTCTGGGGTCGGCGCCGTCCAGCCTTGCTCGTGAGCGATCTTGAGGCCGAGCAACGACGCCGGTCCAGCGGCGACACCCTCGTCGGCGCGGCCGTCGTGGAAGCCGGCAAGGACTCGCGAGACCTCCTTGAAGGTGCAGACCTTGTCGGCTCCGCGCGTCGGGACGACATCGTGCCCGGCGCGCAGTTCGTCGACCAGGTCAATGGTCGAGGACGGGGTCTGGTTGTCGAAGAACTCCCAGTTGGCCATGACGACCGGGGCGTAGTCGCAGGCGGCGTTGCACTCGATGCGCTCGAGGGTGATCTTGCCGTCAGCGGTCGTCTCGTCGTGCCCGACGCCGAGGTGCTCGGAGACGGCCTCCCAGATCGCGTCGCCGCCCATAACTGCGCAGAGAGTGTTGGTGCAGACCCCGACGGTGTAGTCGCCGTTGGGATGACGCTTGTACTGGGAGTAGAAGGTCGCGACCCCGCTGACGTCGGCGGTCGTCAGGTCCAGGACCTGCGCGCAGAACTCGAGCCCGCGGCCGGTGACATAGCCGTCGACCGACTGCACCAGGTGCAGCAAGGGCAGCAGGGCCGAGCGTTTCTGCGGATAGCGGGCCACCACGGCAGCAGCGTCCTCGTGCAGCCGTGCGAGAGTGGCCTCGTCGTAGGGGGCCTTGCTCGCGGCACTGACGTGCAGGTGGCCCGAGGCATCGTGACCGGCCATCAGCGGTCCACCCCTCCCATGACTGGATCGATGGATGCGACTGCGACGATGACGTCGGCGATCTGGCCGCCTTCGCACATGATCGAGGTCGCTTGCAGATTGTTGAAGCTGGGGTCACGGAAGTGCGCCCGATACGGCCGGGTGCCGCCGTCGGAGACCAGGTGGCAACCGAGCTCGCCCTTTGCGCTTTCGACCGCCACATAGACCTGGCCGGGCGGCACGCGGAAGCCCTCGGTCACGAGCTTGAAGTGATGGATCAGCGACTCCATCGAGTCGACCATGATCTCGCGGATGTGGTCGAGGCTGTTGCCCATCCCGTCGCCGCCGAGAGCCAGCTGGGCCGGCCAGCCGATCTTCTTGTCGGCGATCATCACCGGTTCTCCGGCGCTGGCCTCGAGCCGATCGGCGCATTGCAGGACAATGCGCAGCGACTGGTACATCTCGTCGAGGCGGATGCGCAGCCGACCGTAGGAGTCCGCGGTGTCGCGGGTGATGACGTCGAAGTCGTAGGTCTCGTAGCCGCAGTACGGAGATGCCTTGCGCAGGTCGTGGGGTAGCCCGGTCGAGCGCAGCATGGGCCCGGTGATTCCCAAGGCCATGCAGCCGGCGAGGTCGAGGTGACCGATGCCGACCATCCGCCCCTTGACGATGGGCGCCTCGTTGACCAGCAACTCGAGCTCGCGGACGCCCTTGCGGATCTCTGGGACAAGCTCGCGGATGAGGTCGATCGCTCCTGGAGGCAGATCGAGAGCGACGCCACCGGGTCTGATGTAGGCGTTGTTCATCCGCAGCCCGGTCACCATCTCGATGATCTGGAAGACCCGTTCGCGCTCGCGGAAGCCGACCGTCATGACGGTCGTGGCGCCCATTTCCATGCCACCGGTGCCGATGCACACCAGGTGGGAGGAGAGGCGGGTGAGCTCCATCATCAGCACCCGGATGTCGCTGGCCCGGCGAGGGATGTCGTCTGTCACTCCGAGCAACTTCTCGATGGCCAGGCAGTAGGCGGTCTCCTGGAACATCGGGGTCAGGTAGTCCATCCGGGTGCAGAACGTCACGCCCTGCACCCAGGTGCGGTACTCCATGTTCTTCTCAATGCCGGTGTGCAAGTAGCCGATCCCCGCGCGGGCCTCGGTCACGGTCTCGCCGTCAAGCTCGAGGATGAGCCGCAACACGCCGTGCGTCGACGGGTGCTGAGGGCCCATGTTGACGACGATGCGTTCCTCGTGCAGGGCGGACGCTTCGTCGACGAGGTCATCCCAGTCGCCGCCGCCGCCGACGGAGAAGACCGGGGAGTCGATCAACTCCTCGGCCGCACTCGTCGCGGTGTGCTCGCTGTCTCCCACGCGAGAGTCCAGCCCGGGGCTGGTCCCGTGTGCGGTGTGCGGGTCGGTCCCGGTGGGTCGGTTGGCGCTCATCAGTTGAATGCCCTCCGCTCGTCCGCCGGCGGCACGGTGGCGCCTTTGTATTCCACCGGGATGCCGCCGAGGGGATAGTCCTTGCGTTGCGGGTGACCCGGCCAGTCGTCGGGCATGAGGATACGGGTCAGTGCCGGGTGGCCATCGAAGATGATGCCGAACATGTCCCACGTCTCGCGCTCATGCCAGGTGTTGGCCGGATAGGTCGCCACGATCGACGGGATGTGCGGGTCGGCGTCGGGACAGGTCGCCTCGACCCGGATCCGCTTGCTGCCGTGCGTGATCGACAGGAAGTGGTAGACGGCGTGCAACTCTCGTCCTACCTCGCCGGGATAGTGCGCTCCGGAGACGCCGGTGCACATCTCGAAACGGAGCGCTGCGTCATCGCGCAGCACGGCGGCGACCGCCGGGAGGTGCTCGCGGGTCACAAAGACGGTGATCTCGGCACGGTCGACGACGATCTTGTCAACCGCCTCCGCGTATGCCGTTCCGCCGGCTTCCAGCGCCCGCTCCAGGTCGTCCGCGAAGGCGTCGAACCATCCGCCGTACGGCCGCTCGGAGGCCCCTGGCAACGCGACGGGGGCGACGAGCCCGCCGTAGCCGGTGGTGTCCTGACCGGAGGTGGCTCCGAACATGCCGCGCCGCTCGCCGATGACGACCGGCATACCGAGATCGACGGTGCTGCCGCCGGCAACTGTGGCGCCTGCACCGGTCTCCTGCGCCTGGGTGGTCTTTGCCAGGTCCTCGCTCATCCCAGCCCTCCTGCCAGCAGGCCCTTCATCTGATGGGTCGGGACGGCGGCCAGGGCGGCCTGCTCGGCGGCCCGGGCCGCGGCGACCCGGTTGACCCCGAGCGGCGTGCTCTCGATCTGCTCGTGGAGCTTGATGATCGCGTTGAGCAGCATCTGCGGGCGGGGCGGACAGCCCGGCAGATAGATGTCGACGGGGACGATGTGGTCGACGCCCTGGACGATCGCGTAGTTGTTGAACATGCCGCCCGAGCTCGCGCAGACGCCCATCGAGATCACCCACTTGGGGCCGGGCATCTGGTCGTAGACCTGGCGGAGGATCGGCGCCATCTTCTGGCTGACCCGGCCGGCGACGATCATCAGGTCGGCCTGACGGGGGGTTGCCGAGAACCGCTCCATGCCGAACCGCGCGATGTCATAGTCGGGCGTGCCGACCGCCATCATCTCGATGGCGCAGCAGGCAAGCCCGAAGGTCGCCGGCCACATCGAGGCCTTGCGCATATAGCCGGCCAGCAGTTCGACGGTGCTGAGCAGGATCCCCGAGGGGAGTTTCTCTTCCAGACCCATGGGGGCGCCTCTCTCAGTCCCACTCGAGGCCGCCACGACGCCAGACATAGGCGTAGGCGACGAAGACGGTAACGATGAACAGGACCATCTCGACCAGGGCGAAAAGGCCCAGCGAGTTGAAGGCCACCGCGAAGGGGTAGAGGAACACCGACTCGATGTCGAAGATGATGAAGAGCATGGCCGTGAGGTAGTACTTGATCGGCACCCGGCCACCGCCGGCAGCGTGCGGTGTCGGCTGGATGCCGCACTCGTAGGCCTCCATCTTGGCCCGGTTGTAGCGCTTGGGGCCGACGACCAGGGACAGCCCGACAGAGACCAGCGCGAATGCTCCTCCAAGACCCAGGAGAAACAGCAGCGGAACGTAGGAATCGGTCATCCGTCGCTCCCTTTCGAGGCGGGTGCTTGCAGGCCGTTCCCCATCCTAGGGGGGTGCCCCAACCCGCCGCTCGCACGCGCGACGGCGGGCATGTCAAGGGTCACCACCCTGGGCGCAGGGTGGTCGCAGCGGGCGCCGGCGGGTCGGACGAAGGCGTTCGTCGGCGGGCGGCTCGCGAAGCGGCGGGCTGTCGGCATCGTCACGCGTCCGGGGCCAGGCGGGAGAGCGTCCGGACCAGCCGGTCGTCGGCTCGGCCGCCGTGCTCTTCGGGGAGGTTGGCCATCATCTTCAGCAACAGCCGCATGAGCGGGGTGATCGGCAGCCCGTACTTCGTGGCCAGACGCATCACCTCGGGGTTGCCGATGGCGTGCGCGAACCAGCGGCCCAGGGTGAAATAGCCGCCCAACTCGTGCTTCATGATCCGCGGGTATGCCGCGAGCACGCGCTCGCGAGCCGCGTCGCTGGGGCGGGCGAGAGCTTGGACGACGACGTCGGCGCTCAGCCGGGCCGCTTCGAGGGCATAGTCGATCCCCTCGCCGTTGAAGGGGTTGACCATCCCGCCGGAATCGCCGACAAGCAGGAGGCCATCGGCATACAGGGGGGTGCGGTTGAAGCCCATCGGCAGGGCGGCGCCGCGGATCGGTCCGCCGGACGTGTCGTGTTCCAGCGACCAGACGGGGCCGAGGCTCTCGACCCAGCGGCGCATGACGTCCTTGTAGTCGGTCTTGCCGAAGGCGCTGCTGGTGTCCAGGATGCCCAGGCCGACGTTGGTGCGCCCGTCTTCGAGAGGGAACAGCCAGCCGTAGCCGGGCATGAGCATCCGCTGGCCGGCGTCGTCGGTGGTCCACAGCTCGAGGTGGCTTTCGAGGTAGTCGTCACGGCGCGGCGTCGTGTAGTAGGCGCGCACGGCGACACCCATGACCCGGTCTTCACGCTTCTCGCGGCCCACGGCCGTCGCCATCCGCGAGGACACCCCGTCGGCGGCGATGACGACCTTGGCGTGGAAGGTGCTCTTCTGGCCGGTCGCACGGCCTTGCGCGTCCAGGAGTTTGGCGGTCACACCGGTGACCCGGCCGCGGGCGTCGCGCAACGGCTCCTGCACACTGGTGTGCTCGTGCAGGCGGGCGCCGCGAGCCTGGGCGTGCCGAGCAAGGGTCTCGTCGAACTGCCGACGGGTGCGGACCAGGCCGTAGTTGGGGAACGTCGCCGTATCGGGCCAATCGAGGGTGAAGTTGCGTCCGCCGCCGAGGATGCGTAGGCCCTTGGTGCGCTGCCAGCCGGTCGTGTCAATGCCGAGGTGGACCAGCTCGCGGACCGCTCGGGGCGTGAGCCCGTCCCCGCAGATCTTGTCGCGGGGGAAAGCCGCCTTCTCGAGCAGCACGACGTCGAGCCCGTTCTGGGCCAGGTATGCCGCGGTCGCTGCGCCGCCCGGCCCGGCGCCGACGACGACGACGTCGGCGGTCTCATCCGCCTGGTCGGCCGATCCCGTGCTCACGCCTGCCTCGGTGCTCTCTCGGTGCTCTCTCAGGGCGCTCCGCTGCGCGCCCGCCTGACCTGTCTGTCCTCGTGCTCGTTCGTTCCGTGTGCGCTCTCGCGCGGCCACGCGGGGCTCTCTGCTTGTGAAGAAGTGCACGAGCTGCGTCAGTCTACGGTCTCCCTCGGGGTGCTCGTTGCTCGCCGGCGCGGGGATGCAGGTTACGGGCGGGTGGCGCGGTGCAGGGCGACGATGCCGCCGCTGAGATTGCGCCACTGCACGCCGGACCACCCGGCCGCCGAAATCTTGCTCGCCAGCGCCCGCTGGTCGGGCCAGGCGCGGATCGACTCGGCCAGGTAGACATAGGACTCCGGGTTGGACGAGGTGCGTCGGGCGACGGCAGGCAGGGCCCGCATGAGGTAGTTGACGTATGCCGCGCGGAACGGTCCCCACACCGGTTGGCTGAACTCACACACCACCAGGCGCCCGGACGGTTTGGTCACCCGGGCGAACTCGCGCAGCGCGGCCTCGATGTCGACGACGTTACGCAGCCCGAAGGACATGGTGACCACGTCGAACGACTCGTCGGCGAACGGCAGCCGGGTGGCGTCGGCGGCGGTGAAAGCCAGGTCCGGGCGGCGTCGTCGACCGACCCGCAGCATCCCGAGCGAGAAGTCGGCCGGGACGACGTCGACCCCGGCATCGGCGAACGGCTCGGAGCTGGTGCCGGTGCCGGCGGCGATGTCCAACACCGTCTGACCCGGCCGTGCGTCGACGGCCGCGACGGTGGCCCGACGCCAGATCCGGTCCTGGCCCATCGACAGGACATCGTTGGTGAGGTCGTACTTCTCCGCGACGGTGTCGAACATCGACGCGACGTCGTGGGGTGCCTTGTCCAGATCGGCCCGGGTCATGACGTCATCCTTCCCCATCGGCGTTCTGGCCAGCACAATCCGCGGAGCCAGGCCCTCCGGCGGCATACCCGGAGCCGAAGGAGCCCCCGGCACGCGCAGGGGCGGGCGTCGCCTAGCATTGAACCTCGATGTCTACCCTTCGCGAACCCACGTCCGCGGCCGACGTCCCCGTCGTGGCCACCGTCGGCGCGCCCCTGGTCGTGCGGACGGTCCCGATCGACGACCCGGGCCCCCTGCTCGCCCTGCTTCCGCCGACCGACGACCCCCGCGAGGCCCTGTCATGGGTGCGTCGCGGCGAGGGACTCGTCGGCTGGGGTCAAGCAGCAACCTTCACCACGCGGGGGCCGGGGCGGTTCGCCGAGGCCGACCGGTGGTGGCGCCGGACTGCAGGCCACGCGGTGGTCCGCGACGAGGTTCGGATGCCGGGCACCGGCCCGGTCTGCTTCGGGAGCCTGCCATTCGCCGATGACTCCAGCGAGGAGGCCGTCTTCGTCGTGCCTCGGGTGCTCGTCGGGCGACGAGGCGATCGGTGGTGGGTGACGACCATCGGCGAGGGCCTGGCAGCGGTCACCCCCGCCCACGCCGATGCGCCCCTGCCGCCTCGCGAAGTGGCCTTCGCCGACGGCGCCCTGACCAGCGCCACCTGGGCGGCCCGGGTGGCCGCCGCGGTCGAGCGGATCACGGCCGGCGAGCTGGACAAGGTCGTCCTGGCCCGCGACTTGCTCGTCCACGCCAGCGCCCCTGTCGACCCGCGGTGGGTGCTGCGTTCACTCGCCGAGCGCTACGACAACACCTGGGTCTTCGCCATGGGGGGGATGCTCGGCGCTACTCCCGAGCTGCTCGTGCGCCGCGAGCGAGGTCTCGTCACCTCGCGGGTGCTCGCCGGCACGATCCAGCGGACCCGTGACGACGCCAAGGACCTCTCGCTTGCGGCGTCGTTGGCCCGCTCGAGCAAGGACCTCGAGGAGCACGAGTACGCCGTGCGCTCCGTCGCCGACGCCTTGGCCCCGCACTGTTCGTCCATGAACGTGCCCGAGGCCCCGTTCGTCCTGCACCTGCCCAACGTCATGCACCTGGCGACCGACGTCACCGGCGTGGCCTGCGACGGCGCATCGTCGCTGGCCCTCGCCGCGTCGTTGCACCCCTCGGCCGCCGTCGGCGGCACCCCGACCGCTGCCGCCGTCGCGCTCATCGCCGAGCTCGAGGGCATGGATCGAGGCCGGTATGCCGGCCCGGTCGGCTGGGTCGACGCCTCTGGCGACGGTGAATGGTGCATCGCGCTGCGCTCGGGCTGTTATCTGCCTGGGGAGCGGGCCCAGCTGCGGATCTTCGCCGGGTGCGGCATCGTCGCGGGCTCCGACCCCGAGGCCGAGGTCACCGAGGCCGACGCGAAGTTCGTCCCGATGCGCGATGCGCTGAGCGGTCGCTGAGGCCGGGCGGCATACTCGCTGTCGTGGAGGCGACAACGAGCTCGGCCCGCGCGGTGCACGTCCTGCGGACGCTGCTCGCCGGCGGGGTCCGCGACGTCGTCCTGGCCCCCGGCTCCCGGTCGGCCCCCTTCGCCCTCGCCCTGTATGCCGCCGACGCGGCCGGTGCTCTGCGCCTGCACGTGCGCCTCGACGAACGGACCGCCGGCTTCCTCGCACTCGGTCTGACGATCGGCTCACGGCGCCCGGTCGCCGTGGTCACCACGTCGGGGACGGCCGTCGGCAACCTGATGCCCGCCATCATGGAGGCCCACCACGCCGGACGACCCGTCGTCGTGGTGTCCGCAGACCGGCCCACGTCGGCCCGCGGCACCGGCGCCAACCAGACGACCTGGCAAGACGGCATCTTCGGCCGGTTCGCGCGCTGCGCGGATCTGGGCGTCGACGCCGCAGCCGCCGCCGTGGAGCGGGTCATCGGCGAGGCGCTCGCGTCGGGCGGGCCGGCCCACATCAACGTCCAGTTCGACACCCCGCTCGTACCGGACCCGGCGGTGACCTGGTGGCCGGCAACGGCCGCCGCCGAGAGCGCAGACGAGAGCGCAGACGGCGACAGCGCAGCCGCCGCAGGGCCGCCGCCCAACGAAGCTGGTCTGGGGGGCGCGGCGGGCGGCGCCGACGAGCCGCAACCGCTGGCCACCGGCCCACGGACCGTCGTCGTCGCGGGCGACGACGCCGGCCCGGCCGCGCGGGTCCTTGCCGAATCGGCCGGCTGGCCGCTGCTGGCCGAACCCACCTCGGGAGCGCGAGCCGGCGCGCACGCCATCCGCACCTATCGCCTGCTGCTGGGCACCGAACTCGGCGCAGCCATCGAGCGGGTCGTCGTCGTCGGCCATCCGACCCTCTCCCGGCCGGTCACGGCCCTGCTCAGCCGCCAGGACGTCGAGCTGATCGCCGTACGAACCCGCACCGGCGTGGCCACGGATCCGGTCCGACGCGCGCGGGTCCTGGCCGGCGTGCCGACCGTGGTGGAACCCGATGGTCCGGCCGCCAGAGCGCAGTGGATGAGCCGGTGGTGGAGCGCCGACGGGCAGCTGGCCGCCGTCATCGATGCCCACGTCGACGCCCTGCCCGAGCTGCACCCCCTGCAGGTCGCCGCCGAACTCTCGCTGGCCCTCGGGCCGGGCCAGAACCTGGTCGTCGGCTCCTCCAATCCCATCCGCGACCTCGACCTCATGCTCATGCCCTATCGGCCCCGCGAGCGACGCCGGATCGTCGCCAACCGCGGTCTGGCCGGCATCGACGGCACCATCTCCACCGCGATCGGGGTCGATCTGGGCAGAGCGGGGGCTGCGCGGTCGCTGGCCGTCATGGGCGATCTCACCTTCCTGCACGATCAGGGTGGGCTGTTCGCCGGTGCGGATGAGCCCCGCCCCGATCTCACCATCGTCATCGTCAACGACGACGGCGGCTCGATCTTCAGCGCGCTCGAGCAGGGCGCTCCCGCGTATCAGCCGGCCTTCGAACGCGTCTTCGCCACCCCCCAACACGCCGATTTCGCCGCCCTCTGCGCGGCCAGCGGGACGGCATACCGGCTGGTCGAGTCACGACGCGCCCTGCGCGAGCAGCTCGCCGACCACCGCCCGGGGTTGCGGGTCCTCGAGGCCAGGGTTGGCCGCGGGGACCGGCGCGAGACGGCCGCCACGCTCTCGATGCTCGCCGAGCGCACCGAGCGCACCTTGGCCCACCCCGGCGGAGGTATGCCGTGAGCCGACCCACCGCGACCGGCGCGGGTGACGGCAACATCGGGCGCGACAGCGCAGCCATGGCCGCCGGATCGGTCGCCTCCCGCATCCTCGGCGTGGTGCGCCAGTCGCTCATCACCCTGGCCATCGGCCAAGGTCTGGTGGCCAACGCCTTCACGACGGCCAACACCCTGCCGAACATCATCTATCTGCTCCTGGCCGGCGGGGTGCTCAACTCCGTGCTCGTGCCCCAGATCGTCAAGGCGACGGCTAGCGAAGACGGCGGGCGCGATTACACCGACCGGCTGATCACCATCGCCCTGAGCGGGCTGCTCGTCGTCACCGTCGTCGCGACCCTCGGCGCGGGCCTGCTCGTGCGTGCCTACGCCCAGAACCTCACCGGCAGCCTGCTCGAACTGGCGGTCTTCTTCGCCCTCATCACCTTGCCGCAGATCTTCTTCTACGGCGTGTACGGGCTTCTCGGGCAAGTACTCACCGCGAGAGGGAGATTCGCGGCCTACGGGTGGGCACCGGCAATGGCCAACCTCGTCGCGATCATCGGTCTGCTCGCCTTCATGCGCCTCTACCAGGGGCACGTCACGGCGTCGGAGTGGACGCCGGCGATGGTCTGGTGGTTCGCCGGCACCGCGACACTGTCGATCGTCGCGCAGGCGCTCATCCTCATCGTGCCCCTGTGGCGCAGCGGATTCCGCTGGCGGCCCCGGTTCGGGCTGCGCGGGGTGGGCCTGGGCACCACGTCGAAGGTGGCGGGTTGGGCGCTGGCGTCCCTGACGGTGTCCCAGCTTGGCTATCTCGTCGCCTCGACCGTCATGTGGCATGCGACCGGATCCGACGAGGCGGCTCGGCCAGCCGGCGCCCCGTTCGTTGCCGGGACGACCATCCACGCCAACGCGATCCTCGTCTTCATGGTGCCGCACGGCCTGGTCGTCGTCTCGTTACTCACCGCGCTGTATCCGCGGATCTCCCGCGCGGTGCAGACGCGCGACGACCCTCGGCTCAGGCACGACTACCTCCGTGGGCTCACGATCCCCGCGGTTGTCACGATCCCGGCCGCGGTCGCCTTCGTCGTCTTCGCGCTGCCGATCATGGGCCTGCTGTTCACGTCGAGGGACCCCGCCGAGGTCCCGGCCGCCGCGGCCGCCCTGGCCTTCATGGCCCCCGCGCTGCTCCCCTTCGGGATCGACGCCCTCAATCAGCGGATGTTCTACGCCTTCGAAACCGGACGCACCGCCTTCGCCGAACAGCTCATCGTGACGACCTCGGCGAGTCTGGTCACCGTCGGCGCGATCTGGCTACGGCCGGAGTGGACGGTGCCGATCATCGGCGTCGCGATGGTCGTGAGCAACGCTATCGGGGCGGCATTCGGCATGCGGCGGGTGCGTCGCCTCATCGGCCCCTATGGTGCCCAGCGGGCCGCGCGGACCTGGACACGGGTGCTTCTCGCCTCCGCCGGCGCCGGCTATGTCGCCTGGGGGGTCGTAATCCTTCTCACCCGCGCGACCGCGACGTGGGGACGGCTCGGTCATGCGGCGACCCTGGTCATCGGCGGCCTGCTCTTCACCGTGGTCTACCTGCTCTTGGCGCGTCTGCTGCGCATCGAGGAGATCGGCACCATCGCCGCCCCGGTCGTCAACCGGCTCGACCGTCGCCCGCCTGGCCGCCACCGCCCCGGCGACTGAGCAATCTCCTACGTTCGAAACGCCTCCCGGTATGCCGCGCCGAGCCGCTCGCGCCACCAGGCTCGACGGTGCGGCGGCACCGCCCACCGCTGAGCCAACTCCTCGTCGACCTCGATCGGGCGTTGGCTCAGCCAGCCGCGGGCCGGCACCATCGATTCGCGGGTGACGTCGCCGTCGAGCAGCCGCACCGTCCCGAGACCGCAGGCGCCGTCCAGGGCCGGCAGGGCCGCAGCTAGGGCGACTCCGGCGGCGATGCCGACGGAGGTGTCCAGCGCCGAGGAGACCACCGCCGGCAGCCCGCAGCCGGCGACGATCTCCAGAGCCCGGGCGACACCGCCCAGTGGGGCGACCTTGACGACGACGAGGTCGGCGGCGCCCTCACGGGCGACCCGCAGCGGATCCTCGGCCCTGCGGATCGACTCGTCGGCGGCCACGCGCACGTCGACCCCGGCGCGCGCCAGCGCGATGCGCACCGCCACCAACTCACTCACCTCGCGGCACGGCTGCTCGGCATAGTCCAGCCCGTATGCCGCGAGCCTGCCGATCGCCTCGGTGGCCTCGTTGACGCTCCACGCCCCGTTGGCGTCGACCCGGATCAGCCCGGCGGGACCGAGGTGCTCGCGGACGGCGGCGACCCTGTCAAGGTCGTCGGCCAGGCTTTGCCTGGGCTCGGCGACCTTGACCTTCGCTGTCGTGCAGCCCTCGAAGCGGGCCAGCACGCCGGGCACCTGGGTCGCCGACACGGCCGGGACGGTTGCGTTGACTGGCACCCGGTCGCGCACCGGTGCCGGCCAGCCGGCATACGCGGCCTCGATTGCGGCGGCGAGCCACCGGGCGGCCTCGGCCGGCGGGTAGTCCAGGAATGGGCCGAACTCGCCCCAGCCGAGAGGCCCGCGCAGCAGGGCGACCTCCCGGGTGTCGATGCCGCGGAAGGGCACCCGCAGCGGGATACGCACGACCAACAGACCGTCGAGCAGGTCACTGATCGACGGCTGGTGCGCGGGAGCCTGCTGCCGCGCGGGAGCCTGCGGGGGCGTGGGTAACCCGTCGCTCATGCGGTCAGTGGTCGCGGGCCGACAGCACGCAGAACTCGTTGCCCTCCGGGTCGGCGAGGACGGTCCAGCTCACGGCCTCGTGCTGGCCGACGTCGACACGGCTGGCGCCGCGAGCCAGCAACGCAGCGATCTCGGCGTCGCGGTCCTGTGAGGTGTGCGGGGCGAGGTCGAGATGGAGCCGGTTCTTGAGGGTCTTGGCCTCCGGGACCGGCACGAACACCATCGCCTGCCCGGCCGCAAGCCAGGCCGGCAACTCCGGCACCGGATCGGCGGACATCCCCGGCGGGATGATGACCATCTCGTCGTCGGCTTCGTAGGCGATCTGCCACCCGAGCGTTTCAGCCCACCACCGCGCCTGGGCGGCGATGTCGTGGCAGTCGACGATGACGGTGTACCAACGCAGCGGCATACCGGCAGTGTGCCAGCAGCGTCAGAAGCCCGCGGGCTTTACGGGCAGGGCAGAGACCGGAGGCCCACCGCGACCGACAAGAACCGCCGACCGTGCAGGACATATCCTTCCCCCGTGAGCACCGCGGCCCGCCCCCCCATCTCGGCGTCGTTCGATGCGGACGCCTGGGACCCGGTGGAGGGCTTCGAGCTCACCGACATCACCTACCACCGCGCTGTCGTCGACGGCCCAGGCCGGGGCACCGTGCGGGTGGCTTTCGATCGACCCGACGTGCTCAACGCCTTCCGGCCGCACACCGTCGACGAGCTCCATCGGGTGCTCGACCACGCTCGGATGACTGCCGACGTCGGTGTCGTCCTGCTCACCGGCAACGGGCCGAGCCCCCGGTCCGGATCCTCCCCGACGACCGACGGCTGGGCCTTCTGCACCGGCGGCGACCAACGGATCCGCGGCCGCTCGGGCTATCAATACGCTTCCGGCACAACGTCGGACACCGTGGATGCGGCGCGCGTGCAGGCCGAGGGTGGACGCCTACACATCCTCGAGGTGCAACGGCTCATCCGCACTATGCCCAAGGTCGTCGTCGCCGTCGTCAACGGCTGGGCAGCCGGCGGGGGGCACAGCCTGCATGTCGTCTGCGACCTGACGATCGCCTGCCGCGAGCACGCCCGCTTCAAGCAGACCGACGCCGACGTCGGGTCGTTCGACGGCGGCTACGGCTCGGCCTATCTGGCCAAGATGGTGGGCCAGAAGTTCGCCCGGGAGATCTTCTTCCTCGGCCGCAGCTATACCGCCGAGGACATGCACCGGATGGGTGCGGTCAACATCGTCGCCGACCATGCCAGCCTCGAAGCGACCGCCTTGCAGGTCGCCGCTGAGATCAACGGCAAGTCGCCGACGGCCCAGCGGATGCTCAAGTTCGCTTTTAACCTGCTCGACGACGGGCTGATGGGCCAACAGGTGTTCGCCGGCGAGGCGACCCGCCTGGCGTACATGACCGACGAAGCGGTCGAGGGCCGCGACGCGTTCCTGCAGAAACGTGACCCCGACTGGTCCCCCTTCCCCTGGTACTTCTGAGTCCGCCCACCACTCGATCCCCTGCGCGAGCAGCTCGCCGACCACCGCCCATCCACCCAACTCACGGAGGTGACGACACGGCATACGACGTGCTTCGGCCCATCCCGCTGGCCACCGGTCCCGCCCTGCTCGGCGCGGTCCCGCAGGTGATGGCGTCCCTCGACGGCTCCGGCCCACCGCTGCTCCCGTATGCCGCGGGCTCACAGCCCCCTGTCCTGCCCGACGCTTCGCGGGGCCGGCTCCCGGACGGGCTGGCGCTGGTCGTGTCGACGTCGGGCTCGACGGGGATCCCTAAGCGCACCATGCTTACGGCCAACAATCTGCTTGCCTCGGCCGGCGCCACCCACGACGTGCTCTCCGGTCCGGGGTCGTGGCTGCTGGCCCTGCCGGCGCACCATATCGCCGGCCTGCAGGTGATCGTCCGCGCTGGCCTGGGCTCGGCCGGCGAGCCGACGGTCATGAATCTCGACGGCGGTTTTACGGTCGAGGGTTTTGCCGCGGCGGCCCGGAAGATGCCCAACACGCCCGACCCGACCTATGTGTCGCTCGTGCCGACCCAGGTGGCCCGGCTGCTCGATGACCCGCTGGGGGTGGAGACGCTGGCGGCCTTCGATGCCGTCCTGTGCGGGGCGGCCGCGATGCCGTCGGACATGCAGCGGCGGGCCGGCGAGCTCGGCGTGCGACTGGTCGGCACCTTCGGGATGACCGAGACTGCCGGTGGGTGCATCTACGACGGGCTGCCGCTGCCGGTGAGCGAGATGCACATCGACAACGACCGGCACATCGTCCTGGGCGGGGCGACGGTGGCCGCCGGCTACCTCGGAGATCCCGCTCTCACCGCCGACCACTTCAGCGTCGACGCCGACGGAGTGCGCTGGTTCAGGGCCGAAGACCTCGGGTTCTTTGACACCCAGGGTCAGTTGCATGTCACCGGCCGCGCCGACGAGATCATCAACACGGGCGGGGTCAAGGTTGCCCCGGGGCCGATCGAGGACGCTCTCGTGCGTTTCCTGCCCGGCGTGCATGACGCGGTCGTCGTGGGGGTGCCCGATGCCGAGTGGGGACAGGTCGTCGCCGCGATGATCACCCTGGCCCCCCGAACCGCCCGGGTACCGACCGTGCAGGACGCCCGCGCCGCTTTGCGCGGCGTGGTCTCCGACGCGGCCCTGCCCAGGCTGGTGCTGGTCGTCAGTGAGTTTCCGGTCAAGGGACCGGGCAAGCCCGACCGGGTCGCCATCAGCGCCGCCTTCAGCTCTGACTGAGCGTGCTCGCCTGCCCCGCGTAGTCTGCTGCAGGCGCGACTTGGGCCACTGGGACATGCCCACGCCGTTGTCGTCGCCAGCCGCGTGCCCGTAATGCTCGTCTCGCCCGTGCTGCCGCACCGCCCGTCCGTCCCGCCGAAGGATTCGCAACCACACATGGCCACGCTCGCCGAATGGGTCGCCGGAGCGCGTCCGCGCACCCTCCCCGCCGCCGTCTCACCCGTCCTCGTGGGCACCGGCGCCGCGTATGCCGTCGGCCGCGGGAATGCCAGCTTGGCGGTTCTCGCGTTGGCCGTATCGCTGGCCCTGCAGGTCGCCGTCAACTACGCCAACGACTACTCCGATGGGGTGCGCGGCACCGACGCCCGGCGGGTCGGACCGGTGCGGCTCGTCGGGCAGGGACTGGCCGCCCCCGGCGACGTGAAGCTCGCGGCATACGTCGCGTTCTTCCTCGCAGCCTTGTTCGGGTTCGCCCTCATCGCCCTGTCGGAGTCCTGGATCCTCGTTCCGATCGGAGTGGCTTGCATCGCGGCGGCCTGGGGCTACACCGGCGGACGGCGGCCCTATGGGTATCGGGGGCTCGGCGAGGTCATGGTCTTTGTGTTCTTCGGGCTCGTGGCGACCCTCGGGACGCTGATGACTCAGGCCCGAACGCTCACCTGGCCGGGGTTGGCCTGCGCCGTGGGGGTGGGAGCTCTCGCCTCGGCGATCCTGGTTGCCAACAATCTGCGCGACATCCCGACCGACCGGGTGTCGGGCAAGACCACTCTCGCGGTCCGCCTCGGCGACCCGGCGACCCGGCGGCTTTGGGGACTGCTGGTGGTCGTCGCGCTGGCGATGGTTGTGGTGGTCGCGTGCTGGTATCCGCTTGCCCTGCTGGCGCTGCCGTCGGCGGCGCTGGCCGTTGCGCCGTGGCGGGTGCTCCGCTCGGGCGCGCTGGGGCGAGAGCTCGTGCCCGTCCTCGTCGCGACCGGCCGACTCCAGCTCGGGTATGCCGTGCTGCTGGCTGCCGCTCTGATCGCCGCCGGCTCCGGTTTTGGGCCTGGTTCTCTGCTCGGCGCTGGCTAGACCTTGGCATGGCCTTCGCTCGCCCCGCCGAGATTGACATTGCCTGCACGACACGCCGAGGTAGGGGGTCACAACGTCAATCTCGGCGGTGACCCCGGGTGTTGAGCCCGGCGGTGAGAGGCAAGGCGGTGGCTTATCCACAGGCTGGGGAAACTGGCATTCGGTCGCAGCGACGCTGGGCATGCTCTGAGAATGTGGACCACGATCCCGTACCCGGCCGTCGAGCCGACTCCACCGCCGCCACCGGCGTCTCAGCCCCTCGTGCGAACTCGCACACCTCCCCCGGAATGGCCCGTCCGCCACGCCCGGCGGCACCTTCAGCCGGTCTTCCGCGGGGTGCGAGCCTTGTCGCCCGAGGACTTGGACGTACACGAGCGGATGTCCGCCTTGCGCAGCGTCGTCGGCTCGGGGCCGGTGTGGGTCGGGCTCTCCGCTGCCTATCTGCTGGGCGCCGACACCCAGGCACGCGGGCTGCCGTTGGAGATGGCCAACGCGACGTCGGGCAGGTTCCGAGACAGGGACGGCGTTCGGATGCGACGGCTCATGCTCGCCGATGCAGACCTCGTCGAGACCCCCGTCGGTCGGTCGCTGACGGCGGTTCGGACTGCCCTGGACCTCGCGGTTCGTGGCAGAAGGCCGCTGGACATCGCCCGAGTTGATCAGGTGCTGCGTGTGGGGCGGGTCGACGTGGCCGGGCTCTCAGCGTTCGCCGAGGAGTTTGGTGGGATGCGCGGCATACGCAATGCCCGGGCCGTCCTGCCGGAGCTGGACCCGCGCGCAGAGTCGATCCCTGAGTCGGTGCTTCGAGTCGGGCTGGTCCGCCTGGGGCTCCCACCGCCAACCCCTCAGTTGCTGGTCCGAGGCCCCGACGGAAGGGTGGTGGCCCGGCTGGACCTCGGCTGGGAGCACCAGCAGGTCGGAATCGAATACGACGGGCAGTATCACGATGGCGACCCGCGGCAGCGCAGCCGGGACCGCGGTCGTCACAACACACTGCGAGCGATCGGCTGGACCGTGTACCAGGTCGATGCCACGCTCGCCCGCAACCCGAGAGCTGTCTATTCCCTGGTCCGGCCACACCTGCTCTAGCGCCGAGATTGACCTTGCGACTGCGAGGCCCGGCGTGTCGTGCACCCAACGTCAATCTCGGCGGGTGGGGGTGGCGGTGGTCTGGGGAACGGGTGGGGATGGGGTGGGGGCTCTGGGGGCTAGCGGTCGGCCTCGGCGTCTTCGTCGGCCGCGTCGGCGTCCAGACCGCTGCGCGCAGAGCGCCGTTCAGGATGCTCTGCTGCGTTACGGGCCCGCATTTCCAACCTCGCGTTGACCCGATCGTTGATGCTCTGCGAGATATCTTCACGCATCCTGCGCAGCCCGAAGAGCGACACGATCATCGAGATGACTGCGGCTGCGACGAGCGCCCAGAAGACCTGGTCGGGATAGCGGCGCACCAGGCTCATGAAGTCGCTCTCAAGACCGCGCAACCACACCGCCCAAATCACCGCGAAGCACACGGCGAACAGACCGATCCGCAGGACTGAGTATTTGAGCACGACCCACCTTCCCATGCGGTGAGTCCATGGCCGACATCGGCCCGAGAACACCGACGACGAACTCACCAGTTCACTTCCTGACCGGGCACGAACCCGTCACGACCCCGTCAGACCCCGCAGACCTCGCCGGAATCCACCCAGACTCAGCAGGCTCAGCAGACTCAGCACGCTCAGCCGGGCTCACAACCCTGAATACGAGTGCTGTCCCACGAAGAACACGTTGACCACCGCGAAGTTGATGATCACCGTGCCGAAACCGGCCAGCGCGATCCACATCGCCTTGCGCGGCTCCCAGCCGGCCGTCGCGCGGGCGTGCATGTAGGCGGCATACACGACCCAGACGACGAAGGTCCACACTTCCTTGGGGTCCCAGGTCCAATACGCTCCCCAGGCCTTCTGGGCCCAGATCGCGCCCGCGACCAAGGTGAAGGTCCAGAGGATGAAGCCCACCATGTTGAGCCCGTATGCCGTGCGCTCCAGGCTCGCCGCGCTCGGCAGCGTCTCCAGGAAGTTGGGCCGGGTGTTTGCGTCGGCCTCGCGGTGGGCCTTGATGAGATACAGGATGCCGACGGAGAAGGCGATGACGAACAAGCCGACGGCAAGGATCGCGACGATGACGTGGATGACCAGCCACACGCTCTTGAGCGCCGGCATGAGCTCGGCAGCCTCGGTGTAGAACGCGAGCAGCGAGGTGCCGAGCGTGAGCAGGATCGGCCCGACGACGAAAAGACCCAGCCAATCCCACCGGTTGCGCCGGGCCAGCAGGCAGTAGGCAACGGCGGCGGCAGCGGCTCCGGCCGTCGCGAACTCGAACATGTTGCCCCACGGCGCACGCATGACCGACAGCCCGCGCAGGGCGACCGACGCGACAAGCAGGACAGTGGCCAAGCAGGTCATCGCGAAGGCGCTGCCAGCGAGCTTGCGCGCTCGCATCGACGGCCCACCCGCAGCACCCGCCGCAGCACCCGCCCCAGAACCCACCACAGCACCCGCCCCAGAACCCGCCGAAGCACCGGCAAGCTCGCTGGTCGCGCCGGTGGTCGCAGCATCTGACGGGTTCGGACTCCCCGAAGTGCCCGACGCGCCAGCTCCGGCGCCGACGAGCTCCCTGGCGGGTTCGCCGGCGCGCCGCAGCGACGGGTCGGGTCCCAACGCCGCGAGGTATGCCGCGTAGAGCAGCATGGTGATCGTGAAGACTGCCATCGATGAATAGAGCGCCAGGTTGGCGGCACTGGCCAGCTCGGGCGACGTGGCAGCGCTGGCGAGCCCGGTCGGCGGGGCCGCACCGGTGAGCCCCTGAAGCGCTGCGAGCCCCGGGAAGGCGACGAGCGACGGCATACTCACGTCCTTTGCGAGCGGGCCGCAGGCGCGGCGCCGGTGGACAGGTCGGCGATCTGCTGGGCCAGTGCCTGCAACGCGGCCTCGAGACCCGGGTCGGCGGTCTTGGAGAGAGCACCGACAGTGACGAGGGTAGTCGACGGGTTGGCCGGATCCGCCGACGCCCGCACGAAGATGCGGCGCCGGCGCACAAGCAATGACGCGACCAGACCGGCAATGGTGAGCAACGCGGCGACGAGGGTGATGCCCTTGCCCGGGTCGTGGCGCACCGAGAGCCCGGCAAACCGGCTCACCGAGTCAAAGGTGATGGAGCCGCGTCCCCCCGGTAGTTCGTAGGTCTGCCCCGGCGCGAGGCGAATCAGCAGCGGCTGGCCGTCGGCCTTGGGCACCTGGGTGAGCTCGGTCGTGTTCAGCGTGTAGACCGACTGCGAGCGCCCACCGGGGAAGAGGTTGCCCTCCCAGACCGACAGTGCTAGCTCGGGGTTCTTCAGAGCCGGGAACTGCGACACCGGGCCGTTCGCGAAGCTCGGGTCCACGGTGGGCAGAAAGAAGCCCGAGAAGCCGAGCATCGTGGGGCTCGCTGCGGGCACCTTGATCGCTCCGACCGAGGTGTAGAAGTTGTCCTGCGCCAGGAACGGGGTCGCCTGCCGATAGAGCACCGACCCGGTGGCGTCGCGGACGGTGACGACGGGGGCATAGCCGTTGCCGAGCAGGAACACGTCAGCGCCGCCGAGGGTGAGCGGCTCATTGACGGACAAGACCTGCTGAGCACCCGCCTCCCCGGGCGCATCGGTCGTCGTCGTGTATGCCGTGAACCCCCGCGGCGCTCCAAACTGCGCACCACCGACGACCTCCTCGAAGCGGACGTCGAAACGGTCGATCCGCAAGCCGAACGGCGGCACGTCGAGCGAGTCGACGAGGGGCCCGCCGGAGAAGGTGTGATAGCTGCGGAAGGTCGAGGTGAACGTCTGCCCCTCCGGGACGATGACGTCGCCCCGCCATCCCCACAGGTGACCGACGGCTACCCCGACAATGACGATGCAGAGGGCGACGTGGAAGAGCAGATTGCCGGTCTCGCGCAGCAAACCCGACTCTGCGCTGACCCATCCCTCATCGTGGGAATGGACGCGAAAGCGCTTGCGGCGCAGGATGTCCCGGGCGGAGGCAAGCGCGGCGGCGGAGCTGCCGGCATACGGGATGCTCGTGTGGGCCTGCAGTCGCTCAAGGTGGGCGGGGGCGCGCGGCGGGCGTGACCGCAGGGCATGCCAGTGCAGCCGCGAGCGCGGGATGATGCAGCCCACGAGCGACACGACGAGCAGCAGATAGATCGCCGAGAACCACACCGAGGTGTAGACGTCGAAGAACCCGAGGCGGTCGAGCCAGGCACCCGTCGTCGGGCTGTCGGCGAGGTAGTCGGCGACCCGGCCGGCGTCGATGGAGCGTTGCGGGAAGATCGAGCCAGGCACTGCGGCGACCGACAACAGCAGCAGCAGGAACAACGCCGTGCGCATCGAGGTGAGCGTGCGCCAGGACCAGCGAGCCCAGCCCAACGGCCCGAGCCGCGGTTGCCTGATCTCGCCGGGCTGCGTGCCCGAGCGCCCACCGGGCTGCGTGCCTGGGCTCGAGCCGGGTGATGGTGCCGGTGGGGTGGGGTTCGGTCCGCTCATAGGACCGTCTCGAATCCGGAGATGAGCCGACTTTGCAGCCAGGTCATGATCCCTTGCCACACGCCGCCGAGCATGAGCAGGCCCAGCAACAGCAGCAATCCCCCGCCGACGAGTTGAACGGCCCGCTGGTGCCGACGCAGCCACGCGCTTGCCCGGGCCGCGCGTGCCCAGCCCGCTGCGATCAGCACGAACGGCAGTCCCAGACCCAGGCTGTATGCCGCCGCGAGCACGGCTCCGCGCGCCACCGGGGCGTCGCCCGCCAACGGCGCGGCGATGGCATAGATCGCGGCCAGGGTCGGGCCGGTGCACGGCGTCCAGCCCACCGCGAACGCTGCCCCCAGCAGGGGCGCTCCGGCGAGGCCAGCGACTGGACGCCAGTGGGTGCGCACTTCGCGTTGAGTTCCGGCAGAGGCGCCGACCCCGAGGTATACCAGGGCGAGCAGCACGACGACGGCGCCGCCGATTCGGGTGAGCAGGTTCTGGTGCTCGCGCAGGGCGGCGCCTGCCGCCGAGACTGCCAGCGTGCCGACGAGGAAGACGACCGAGAACCCCGCGACGAACAGGGCCGCGCCGAGCACCATCCTCGAGCGGCGGCGGTCCGCCAGCGCGACCTCGGAGAGACCGCTGACATAGCCGAGGAAGCCCGGCACGAGAGGCAGGACGCAGGGAGAGGCGAAGGACACCAACCCGGCGAGCACCGCCAAGGCCGCCGCGACCGGCAGCGCGCCGGACGCGATCGTTCCGTCGGCCCCCTGCAGACCAGCCGAGAGGGCGCTCACGACTCGGCGAGCACAGCGTCGACGAGGGTCCGGACGGTGATTTGGGTGACCCCACCGAGCACCCGGGCCGCGACCCGCCCCTGCCGGTCGAGCACGAGGGTCGTCGGAGTTGCCGGGGCGGTTCCGGCCAGGGCCAGCACGGGGGCGCCGGCGCTGGCCGAGTCGTTGATCGAGGGATAGGTCACCCCGTTGGCGCGCAGGAAAGCTAGTCCGGTGTCGGACGATTCCATGGTGTCGACCCCGACGAAGGCGACCGGCTTGCCGGAACCTTCGTAGCTCGCCCAAGCGGCCTGCAGGGCCGGCGTTTCGACGACGCACGGCGGGCACCACGAACCCCAGACGTTGACGACGACGACCTTGCCGGCTCCCTGCTCGGCCATCGACCAGGTGGCCCCGTCGACGGTCGTCCCGGCCAGGGCAAGGGCTGCCCCGCGGGCCGATGGGGCGAGCTGTTCGATGCGCCCGTCGCCCTCGGCATACGCCGCTCGGTTGCCCGACCGGGCTTGTGCCTCAAGGGAGTCCAGGTCGGAGCACCCTGCCGTGGCGAAGCCGACGGCCAGGACTACGGCCACGGCGACCGCAGCCTTCACGCGCCGGCCTTCTCGGCCGCACCGTCGGCCAGTTGGGCCGCGGGCTCGCCGTAGACGACCGAGACGAGTTCGTTGCCCAGGTAGTGCAACGAGGTGAGCGAGGCGAGAGCGCACTGGCGTTTGCGTGGGTCGTGCCAGAGCCGACGGCCCTCGAGTCTGCAACGAGCGATCCACACCGGCAGTTGATGGGAGACGATGATGGCCTCATGTCCGCGGGCCACTTCCCGGGCATCGTCGATCACGGCGAGCATCCGGGCCGCGATGCCGGCATACGCCTCGCCCCAGCTTGGCGTGAAGGGGTCGCGCAGCCTCGACCAGTACTCGGGGTGACGCATCACCCCGTCGCCGACCCCGACGACCTTGCCCTCGAAGAAGTTGCCGGCCTCGATGGCGCGGCCGTCGACGTGGATACCGAGCCCATGGACGTCGGCGATCGGCTGGGCGGTCTCGATGGCCCGCTCAAGCGGCGACGCGACGACGTGGACGAGATCGTGGGTGGCGAGGTGGTCGGCGGCGGCCTGAGCCATGGCCCGGCCCAGCGGGGACAGCTGAAAGCCTGGCAACCGGCCGTACAAGACGCCCTGCGGGTTGTGCACCTCGCCATGACGCATGAGGTGGACGACCGTGATCTCCGGTGTGGACATGCCCGTCATTGTCTCAGGTCCGCAGGCAAGGTCATGCTGGGGGCGACAGGGTCAGTCCAGCCGGACCGGAGCCGCCGGGTCAGCAGACAGGCTGGCGCGCACGACGTCCATCGCCTCGCCTAGGGCGGCGAACTGCGCGGGCGTCAACCGGTCGACCAGCGCGGCGCGGACCTGCGCCACGTGGATCGCCGAAAGCCGACCGACGACGCCCAGTCCCTCATCTGTCAGGGTGAGCAGCACTCCGCGGCGGTCGCCTTCACACGGCTCCCGCGACACCCACCCCCGCTTCTCCAGACGGGTCGCGGTGTGAGTGAGCCGACTGCGTGACTGCACGACGATGGCTGCGAGTTCCGACATCCGCATCTGGCGCGACGGCGATTCGGAGAGCATCGAGATGATCTCGTATTCGGCCAGGCTCACACCATGTGGTGTCAGTCCTCGGTCGAGGGCTTCCATGAGCAGCCGTCCACCGCTGAGGAAGGCGCGCCACGACGCCTGTTCGGTGTCGCTGAGCCATCGTGGTTCGATCGTGCCGGTCATCATGTGCGCGCTTCGCTGTCTGGTCTGGCTCGGAGCGCCGACCCCGCGGGCGTGTCCGTGCTCTGCGCCCCCGGTGAACGCTATGCGTAGTCAGCTACGCGCTCTGCCAGCTTGTGAGTCGATTCTGTCCGGGTCAGCATCCCACGGGTTGAGATGGTTGTCTAACCAGGAAATAGTTGAACGCTCAACTTAGTTGCACTGAATAAGCCACCCGGCCCCTTACCCTTCCCGAATGCAGTGAGAGGACCACTCATGAGCACCTTCCCCGGACTGACCGCCGGCACCTGGACCGTCGACCCCACCCACACCGAGGTGGGCTTCCTCGCCCGCCACCTCATGGTCGCCAAGGTCCGCGGCCGCTTCGCCGAGGTGAGCGGCACCGTCACGGTCGGCGACACCCTGCAGGACACCCACGTCCACGCCGTCGCTCAGACCGCGTCGATCACCACCAACCAGGCGGACCGCGACGCGCACCTGCGCGGCGACGACTTCTTCGACGCCGAGACCCATCCGACGCTGACCTTCACCTCCACCGCCGTGACCACGGACAGCCTCATCGGTGACCTCACGATCAAGGACGTCACCCGCCCGGTCACCTTCTCGCTCGATTTCGACGGCGTGCAGGTCGACCCGTGGAACAACACCAAGGCCGGCTTCAGCGCCACGACCACGATCCAGCGCTCCGACTGGGGCCTGACGTGGAACGCCGCGATCGAGGGCGGCGGCGTGCTCGTCTCCGACAAGATCCAGATCACGCTCGACGTGGAGCTGCTCAAGTCCTGAGCACCGGAGCTCCGGATCGCCCGCGATCCGTCCGATCCGTCCCATCCGTCCGCGATCTGTGACCACACCGATCCCGTATGCCGCGCCCGGCGGCATACGGGATCGGTCGTTGCCAGGGGTGTGGTTCGGTCGGATACGGGCCGGTATCAGCGAGCTCGGCGCCGGCCCTGCCGGTGTTCGCTCGGGCGGCGAGCCGGGACACCGGCCTGCCGGGCCGCCAGAGAGAGCGTCGTGCCATGCGCAGCCAAGGCGTCGACGAGCGCTTCCGACGAGGGCACACTGGCGATGACGTCGACCCGCAGGCCGTATTCCTGAGCGGTCTTGGCCGTCTGCGGTCCGATACACGCGACGACCGTCTGGGGATGCGGCTTGCCGGCGATCCCGACGAGGTTGCGCACCGTCGAGCTCGACGTGAAGAGGACCGCGTCGAATGCGCCGCCCTTGATGGCCTCCCGGATCGGCGCAGGCGGCGGAGCCGCTCGAACCGTGCGGAAAGCCATGACATCTTCGACGTCCCACCCCAGGTCGGCCAGCCCGGCCACGAGCGCGTCGGTGGCGATATCGGCGCGCGGCACCAGGACCGACTTCATCGGATCGATGTCCTTGTCGTATTCCGGCCAGAGCTCGAGCAATCCGACGACAGACTCACCCGTCGGCACGAGGTCAGCAGCGATGCCCCAGTCGCCCAACGCCCGAGCTGTCTTCCCCCCGACCGCGGCGACCCGCAGACCGGCGAAGCAGCGCGCGTCGAGCCCGAACGCCTCGACCTTCTCGCGCACGGCGCGCACGGCGTGGGCGGAGGTGAACGCCACCCATTCGTAGCGCCCGGTGACCAGATCCTTGACCGCCCGTTCCATCTGATGCGGGTTGCGCGGCGGCTCGACGCCGATCGTCGGCACCGGCGTCGCACGCGCCCCGTATGCCGCGAGCCGTTCGACGGCCGCCCGGGCCGGATCCTTGGTGAGGGGCAGCAGAACGTCCCATCCGAACAGCGGCTTGGTCTCGAACCAGGACAGGGCCTCCTGGAGCCCGACCGTGTGTCCGACGACGACGATGAGCGGGCCCGAGGTCCCGCCGGCGGCGAGCAGGCGTGGGGCGCGCGCCAGGGTCGTCACGGTGCTTGACTGGGTCATTGTCACCCCGCCGGCGATGACCGCGACTTGCGTGTCCGGGTCGCTGCCGGCCGTCACCAACTCCGCGAGGGTCTCGGCGATAGTCAGGGGGGCGCCGACCACGACGAGCGTCACGGTCTCATCGAGAGCATGCACCCAGTGACGCGGTTCGCGACCGGCGTCGACGACCTGCACCGACGTCGCACATCCCGAGATGAGGGGTACGCCGGCATACGTGGAGGCTGCCGTGAGGGGGCTGACTCCTGGGACGACGTCGAAGGAAACCCCGGCCTTGCGCAGCGCGAGGGCCTCTTCGGCGAACCCCCTGAACAGGCCCGGGTCACCGGCGATGAGTCGCACGACGAGTCCGCCGGCGGGCAGGCTGTGGACCGTCGAAACGAGAATGTCCGGAAACCCGGCGGCCGCGCCGCCGTGACCGTTGGGCTCGTTCGCCGTATCGACGATCAGCGCGTTCCGCCGCATGAAGTGCCGCACGAAGTCCTCGTCCACCTGGTCCACGACGACGACGTCGGCGAGCGCGAGCAGCTCACGCGAGCGGACTGTCATCAAGCCGGGATCACCGGGACCGGCGCCGACGAAGGCCACCCGAGCGGTCTCCGTGGCGGCGCGCCTCACCGCGATCGTCACGGGGGTGGGCCCGGTCCGGCGCGGCGGCCGGGCGCGGCGACGCGACCCGGCGCTGGGAGGCACCTCGGCCGATTGGGCTACGCCGCGCGGCCAGCCGTCGAGGTCGGGACCCTTCATCCTGGACTCCCCACGTCGGCAGCCAATCGATCGTGCTGGGCGAGGAAGGCCAATACGTGCAGCTCCGTCGCCAGGTCGACCGACCTCGTGGACACCCGTTCTGGCAGCGTCAACGCCACTGGAGCGAAGGTGAGGATCGCTTCGACGCCGGCCGAGACAAGCGCGTCGGCGGCGAGTTGCGCTGATGCGGCGGGTGTCGCGATCACCCCGATGGCGATCCCCAGCTCGCGGACCAGCCCGGGCAGTCGACTCATCGCCGTGACGGTCAGCTCACCGATGCGTTCGCCGACGATCGCGTGGTCGCGGTCGAGCAGGGCGACCACGTGGAAGCCCTCGGTCGCGAACCCCCCGTAGGCCGCGAGGGCTCGCCCGAGATTGCCCATGCCGACGATGGCGACCGGCCAGGCCCGGTTGAGGCCGAGCGCGCTGGTGAGCTCAGCGGTCAGCCGGCCCACGTCATAGCCGACGCCCCGGACGCCGTGCGAGCCCAGGTGACTGAGGTCTTTGCGAAGTTGGGTGGAGCGAACCCCTGCGTCGATTGCGAGTTCCTCGGAGGACACCCTCGTCACCCCGCGGGTGGCGACGGCGTGCAAAGCGCGAAGATAGACCGGTAGGCGCGTCACAGTCGCGGCTGGGATGTCACGGTGCGAGGGCAACGGGGTCATGGCCGACCGTCTCCTTCCGACCGTCGTGCTCCCCGTCGCAAGCAGGCGACGGCGCGGGTCTGCCTGTCAATGTAGGCGTTTGTGAAGGAATGCACAAAGTGCCGTCCAGGAGGTGGGCGTCCGGTCGCCCGGGTCGGTCAGCGCTCGAGCGCAGCCCGTAGCCGACTCTCCGAGACGCGATAGAAGTCGTGCGGTCGTCCGTCGACGAACGTCACCGGGACCGAGTCGGACCATCGAGCGTGCAACTGCGGGTCGGCGTCGACGTCACGTGTCGTCCAGCTCACTCCGAGCCCCTCGGCGACCCTCTTGACGACGGCCTCGACCTCGTCACACAGGTGACAGCCCGCGCGCGTCACCACGACGACCCGGTATGCCGCCAGCGCGTCGACGTGATCGGCAGTCACCTCACGGGACTCGTCAGCGGACGGCCCGCCGGCAAGCGGGTCCGGCGAAGACGCCTGTGCCGTCGCCGACAACCGACGTCTGATCCGACCCCACACGACGCTCGTTCCGGCCCTCAGGAGAAGACCGAGCGACGCTGCATGAGCAGCGAGTAGAGCGACTGCTGGATCGTCTCGCGAACCTGATCGGTGAGGTCGAAGACGAGCATCGGGTCGTCGGCCCCGACAGGCCCGTACTTGGCCGTGTCGACCGGCTGGCCGAACTCGATGATCCACTTCGACGGCAACGGCAGCAGTCCGAGCGGGCCGAGCAGCGGCCAGGTGGGGGTCACCGGGAAGTAGGGAGCGCCGAACAGTCGGGCGAGGACCTTGACGTCGCCGATGAGCGGATAGGTCTCCTCGGCGCCGACGATCGAGCACGGGATGATCGGCGAGCCGGTACGGATCGCCGCGCTGACGAAGCCACCGCGTCCGAAGCGCTGCAGCTTGTAGCGCTCGCTGAACGGCTTCCCGACACCCTTGAAACCCTCGGGGAAGACCCCGACGATCTCGCCCGAGGACAGCAGCCGCTCGGCGTCCGAGCTGGCTGCCAACGTCGCCCCCTGCTTGCGCGCCAGCGAACCCAGAACCGGAGTCCTGAAGACCAGGTCGGCGCCGAGCAGGCGCAGATGGCGGCGTGCGGGGTGTTCGTCGTGGATGGCCACCTGGACCATGTGGGAGTCGAGAGCGATCGTGCCGGAGTGGTTGGCGACAATGAGCGCCGACCCGTCGGCAGGGATGTTCTCGATCCCGCGGACTTCGACCCGGAACCACTGCTTGTACAGCAGCCGCATGATCGGCAGGAAGATGTGCTCGATGTAGTCGGGGTCCAGTCCGAAGACGTCGACGGAGTAGTCACCGGTGAGCCGGCGCCGGATGAAGGCAAGGGCGCGTGCGACTGCCTGCTCGACCTCGTCGGCACCGAGACCGGACGCCGCCGCCACGGTGCGTAGCACCCCGACGATCGCGGCCACGACATCCTCGACGTGGGGGGTGAGCTCCTGCTGGGTGAGGGCCGCGGCCAGCAGCGAGGCGGTGATCTCGGCGGACTCCGCAGAGTGGGAGATGCCCGAGGACGGCGAGCGGTATGCCGTGCCGGTGCGATCGCCGCGCATCCCGCGGGTCGGTGGGGTCGGGAGGGAGGGGCCCAGTGGGGCCGGGGCGCCGACCGTGGCAGGCGCGTCGTCGAGTGCGACGGCCTTCGAAGCAGGCCCGGAGGCCTGGGCTCCCGCGGGTGCCGCGGCCCCGACAGCGCTCAGGCGGGTTGTTCGTCCGTCCGCCGACACCGGCGAGACGGTCTTTCCGGCACCGGTCGTGGAACGTCCCACGTTCCGCGACCGCCGTTGGGGTGCCCCGACCCGGACTGATCCGGTCGACGATCGCCTTGAGCGCTCCCGGGGCAGTGGCGTCACGGTGGCCTCGCCGGCACTCGCCAGACCGCCGAGCAAAGGCCGTGGACGGCGCTCACGCTCGACGGCGTCGACGGCGGTGGCGCTGGCCGGGGCCGTGGGAGTTCCGGACGGCACTGGCCGGTGTGGCCGGGCGCGCGCCCTGGCTGCGGCCGGACTGTCGAGCGCTGCGGCCGGCTGTGCCTTCTCGGCCTGCTCGGCCTGCTGGGTCGACCTGGTCGGCTCAGCCGACTGGGTGGTCAAACGGGCTTTGGGCCCGACATGTGCGGCAGCCGGGGCGGGCGGCATACCGGAGTCCGATACCAGGGGGGTGCTGTGGCGCTTGCGGCGCTCACCGGCAGCTCGCTCGGCTCCGGCGGCGAGGACTTCTCCTGAGGCGGCCATCAGCTCACGACCTGTCGCAGACGTCCGATGGACCCGGCCAGCCCGCTCGCGGTCTGCAGAACTCCCCCTGCTGTGCGGGTGAGCAGCGAGAAGGCGGCGTCCGCGCCGGGGACGACGGGTGGCACGTGATCGGCGAAGTCGGCGAACGCCTCGCGGGTGGTCTGCCGGGGGCTGAAGTGCATGACCTCACGCATCCTCGTCGTGTCCAGGCCTCGTCCGAAGGAGAGGAAGGAGAGCTGATCGGTGGAGAAGTCGGCGAGGCCGGCGCGGCGCACGAGTGCTCCGAGGTATGCCGCGCCGAAGGGCACCGGCACCAGCGGTCGGCCGACCATCGCGGCCGCCTGGGTGAGGGTGATCACGCCGTCGCCGGCGATGTTGACGATCTGGATCGCCGGCCCCCTGACCGCCAGGACCAACGCCGCGATCGCGTCGTCTTCGTGGAGGAATTGCAGGCGCGCGTCGTAGCCGAGGGGCACCGGCAGCACAGGCAACGAGAAGTAGTCGGTCATCGCCGTCTTGATGCTGGGGCCGATGACGTTGGCAAAGCGCAGCATGCTGATCTCGGCGTCCGGGCGGCGGCGGGCGAAAGCGCGGACATACCCCTCGACCTCGACCGAGTCCTTGCCGAAGCCACTTGTCGGCATCATCTTGGGGCCGGTGTCCTCGGTGAACATCGCCGGATCGCGCGAGGAACTGCCGTAGATGGCGGAGGTCGACTTGACGACGAGCCGTTTGACCGTCGGCGCCTTGTGGCAGGCCGCGAGCAACTGCATCGTGCCGATGACGTTGATCTCCTTCTGGGAGACCCGGCCACCGGCGGAGGTCGGCGTCGCGAGCACGCTCATGTGCACGACCGTGTCGACTTTAGCTTGAGTGATGATCCGCCCGATCATCGGGTTCCGGATGTCGGCGCGCACGAACTCGGCCCGGCCGATCGAATGCGGCGGCGGCACGACGTCGACCCCGATGACCCGCTCGATCGAGGAGTCCTTGGACAGGGCCGCCGCAAAGCGACCGCCGAGGTAGCGGGAGACCCCGGTGACAAGGACGACGTCGGCCATGGGACTCCTTCCCTCGCGAGCGGTCGTCGGGCGGTCGAGGGCCGACGGGCGGCGGGCGCCCGCGGCGACACAGCACGAATCTCCGGCAGGCGCCGCTGAGCGGCAGCTGCCTGCCTCAATCCTACGCACCGGTTTCGGCGACCTGTGCCGCGGCATACCGGGTGGTATGCCGCGGCATACCGGGGGGATGCCGACGGCCCCCGCCCGATGGACAGGGGCCGTCCGGGCGTCCGTGGCATGGCACGCACCGTGAGGGCGCGCGTCACGCGACGGACGCGATGCGCCTACTTGCGGTTGCGGCGTTGGTGACGCGTCTTGCGTAACAGCTTGCGGTGCTTCTTCTTTGCCATCCGCTTGCGGCGCTTCTTGATCACAGAACCCATGTATCGTCCTTTGGCTATTGCGTCGATGAGTCGGCTGTCCAGCAGCCTACCGGCTCGGTCAGTGCGGGAAGTCGACGGTGCGCGGTCCTGGCAACCGGCTCTCTCGCACGTGGTTGTCGGGAGCGCCTGTGCACATCAGGCACGAGTGCTCGCCGTCTCCGTCAGGCCGTGTCGACAAACGACGTGCTCAGATACGTGTGGACGGCGTCCTCGGGGACCCGGAAGGATCGCCCAACCCGCACGGCCGGCAGATCGCCACCGTGGACCAGCCGGTACACGGTCATCTTCGACACGCGCATGATCGAGGCGACCTCGGCCACGGTCAGGAACCGAACCTCGGAGAGCTGGCGCTCGGTTGACATCATTCTCCTCGCATGCGCTCGCGCAGCGCCGACATCCCGTCGACGGACAAGCCGCACGTGGCGGGCTAACTCTAGGGGCAGAAGTGACACGAGGGAAGTAGTGAGATCACCTCGTGACGAAAAGTCCAGCCGACACGCCGAGGCGCACCGAAAGTCTTGAGGAACGCCGAGTGGCCGGTCCGGTCGAAGCGGCTCCTCAGTCGAACCAGACGTCCAGTCCGTGCAGTGGGAAGACGGCCTGACGGGTGGCCATGACGGCCCGGTCCACTTCGTTGCCGGGGTCATAGCCGAGATCCCACGAGCGCCACCAGATCGGCTCGCCCTCGGGCAGATCGCCCATCGTGGCCGGCCCAGACCTGCCGAAGAGCTCCAGGACATGGTTGCGCCACGACGCCGGGACCGGGGCAGAAGTCAAGATCGGCCGGTGCGCTGCAATCGCGGTGAGGTGGGTCCAGGCGCGCGGCACGACGTCGACAACCTCGTACCCGCCCCCGCCGAGGGCCACCCACCGACCCTGACACACCTCATGGCTGAGCTTGTGCAGGGCGATCATCGCGTCGCGCTGAGCATCGACGGACAGGGCGAAGTGAGCCAGCGGGTCTGAGAAATGGGTGTCGGCACCGTGCTGGGTGACGAGCACCTGCGGCCGGAAAGCTCGCACGACCGGCATGGCGACCGAGTGCAGGGCGCGCAACCAGCCCGAGTCCGACAGCCCGGGTGGCAGCGACACGTTGACTGCATGACCGAGCGCGCCGCCTCCGCCGATGTCGGTCGCCCAGCCCGTGCCTGGGAACAGCGCACGACCGGTCTCGTGGATCGACACGGTGAGCACCCGCGGGTCGTCCCAGAAGATGGCCTCGACCCCATCGCCGTGATGCACGTCGACGTCGACGTACGCGACCCGCTCGGCGCCGTGGTCAAGCAGCCACTGAATGCCCACGGCGATGTCGTTGTAGACGCAGAAGCCCGAGGCGTTTGCCGCCATTGCGTGGTGCAGGCCCCCGCAGAAGTTCACCCCGTGCTCGGTCTGCCCATTCCACACTGCTTCGCAGACCGCCCGAGTGCCCTCGGCGATGCGCGCGCTTACCTCATGCATCCCCCGAAAGGCGGGGACGTCGTCGGTGCCGATCCCGAATTGCTCGTTGGCCTCGTGGGGGTCGAGGGAGGCGGCCTTCACCGCATCGACGAAGAACGGTCGGTGGACCGAGTGCAGCAACTCGTCGGCAGGGACCTCGGGGGAGAACACCTCGACGTCGTCGTGGCCGAACAATCCGAAGTCCTCGCACAAACGGGCAGTGAGGGAAAGCCGGACGGGCTGCATCGGGTGCGAGGGTCCGAAGTTGTAGCGCACGAATTCCGGATCCCACACGACCCGGGCCTGACTGGCCATAGACCCGACGTTACCCCTCTGTTGCTCGACGTATATCCGGGACCTGGTTCTCGTATACCTGGAGCTCACGCTCAAGACAGGCTAGCCGACCGGGGCCGGAGGGGCGCTCGCGCCGCCACGGTCAACGCCGAGGGCCAGGACCATGGCGATCTCCTGCTCGTCCGCGTGACGCAGCCCACGCATCGGCCGACGGAAATCGGTGGGGCGGAATCCCAGGCCCGAGGCGAAGGCCACCGCCCGGCCGTTGTCGGTGCTCACCCAGTAGACGAGGTGCGACGACCCGTCCGCACGGGCCCGGTCGGCGGCCGCGTCGGCCAGTGCCGTCGCGACGCCGGTGCCCCGAGCAGCCGGAGTGACCCACAAGCCGAAGATCTCGGCATGCCCGGCGGCCTCGGGGTCGCTCAGCGCGCCGGCATCGTCGTGCTGACCCCCCTCGGCTGGGCCGGTCGAGGTGCGGTGCCTGCCCAGGCTCGCCGTCCCGACCACCTCATCGTCGACCTCGGCGACCAGGCGTGGCGCCCGCGCCAGTCGTGCCACCCAGTCGCTCTCCGCCCAGTCTCGCTCCTGCTCGACCGTCGCCGAGAACGCCTCAGGCGACTCGGCGAGGGCCTGCAACCGCACCGCCCGGTAGGCGGCCCAGTCAGCTTCCGTCAGACTCCGGACTGTGATGTCACTCATCCGCCCACTGTGTCAGAAAACACTGACGCGGAGCCGGGATCGACCGTCACCGGGACGCCGGAGCGCTCACGTCGCAGACCAAGGTCACCTCACAGGTAGCGCCGGCACCGCCCCGCCGCCCTGACCGCTGGAGATCGTCGACGGGTGTGAAGCCCAAGCGCACGTAAAGCGCCGTTGCGAACGGGTTGGTCGACGTCACGTCGAGCGCGACCCGGGCATGCCCTCGTGAGCGGGCCTCCTCAAGCAGGGTCCGCACGAGTTCCTCGCCGACCCCCTGGCCGCGGGAGCTGTCCCGGACATACATCGCGATGAGGAAGGGCACCACCTCGCCCGGCTCGACACCGTCAGGTACATCGGCGAGCTCGAGCACCGGCTCCCACAGCCCGACCATCCCCACCGGCTCCTGCCCGCGCCGAGCCTGCCAGTAGGTGATGGCCTCTAGCCGCGCCCGCCAGGTCGCCTCGTCGTAGGCCGCGTTGTCGGCATACGTGGCGCCGAAGGCCTCGGGGGCATTGCGCAGTGCCTCCAGCCGCAGCTCGCGGTGGACCTGCCAGTCCGCGGGGGCGAGGCGCACAATCCGAACCGCCGTCCCGGCGAGGGAACCGTCGGGAGCCGCAGTATTTGAGCCAGCGCCCGCCCCCGCGCTCGAACCGCCGGTCGAGGCCGTCATTCCAGACCGGCGGCCAACTCGGCGGAGCGGGCTGCGGCCGCTTCCATCGCGGTCATGAACGCCGCCCGCACCCGGTGGTTCTCGAGTTGACGGATCGCGGCGATCGTCGTGCCGCCCGGACTGGAAACCCGTTCGCGCAACACGGTGGGGTGATCGCCGGTCTCGCGCAGCATGGTCGCCGCACCGTAGAGGGTCTGGACGACAAGTTCGGTCGCTGTCGCCCGTGGCAGTCCCAGCAGCACCCCGGCCTCGATCATCGACTCCACGACATAGAAGATGTATGCCGGGCCGCTGCCGGAGATCGCCGTAACGGCGTCCTGGTACTTCTCCGGCACCTGGACGACCTTGCCGCACGAGGCGAGCAGCGCTTCGGCCTCGGCGAGGTGAGCCGCGGTGCAGTTGCGTCCCGCGCTGATCGCGGACATGCCCTGATCGACCAGGGCTGGAGTGTTGGGCATGACCCGTACGACCGACGAGCCGACCGGAAGCCTGCTCTCCAGGAAGGCCGTCGGGATGCCCGCAGCGAGCGACACGACGAGTTTTCCTGGGGTGATGTGCTCGCGGATCTCGGCGATCAGCGCGTCCATGTCTTGGGGCTTGACGACAAGAACGGCCGTGTCGGCCATTTCGGCCGCTTCGGCGTTCCCGAGCACCCGCACGCCGTATTGCGTGCGCAGCTTCTCGGCGTGCTCGGCCCGCTTCTCGGTGATCACGATCTCATCGCGGGCCCGGCCCGATCGCAGCAGGCCCGACAGCAGGGTCTCGCCCATCACGCCCGCGCCGAAAATCGCTGTCGTGCCCATGGTGTCCACGTCCCTTCGAGCATGTCGGCCGCCTGATCGCTGCGGCGAGCCTACTCACCGCCCGAAGCGGGCGCCGTTCCGGACAGGCGAGCCCTCACCGTCTGCTGGCCACCCCACGCAGGAAGAACGCGACGTTGGCCGGGCGCTCGGCCATCCGGCGCATGAGATAGCCGTACCACTCCTGCCCGAACGGAACGTAGACGCGCATCTGGTCGCCTCGGTCGGAGATCCGCTGTTGCTCGTCGGGGCGGATGCCGTAGAGCATCTGATATTCGAAGGTGCGCGGGTCACGCCCGGCCCGTCCGGCGAGAGCGGCGGTGATCTCGACGATCCGCGGATCGTGGCTGGCCACCATGGGATAGCCGTCGCCGGCCATGAGGATCTTGAGGCAGCGGATGTAGGCCTTGTCGACCTCGCCGCCCTCCTGGAAGGCCACCGATTCCGGCTCCTTGTAGGCGCCCTTGCATAGGCGAACCCGCGACCCTGCATAGGCCAGATCCCGGCAGTCGCCCTCGGTGCGGTGCAAGTAGGCCTGCAGCACCGCCCCGACCGTCGGGAAGTCCTTGCGCAGCTCGCTGACGATCTCGAGAGTCGCGTCGGTCGTCGTGTGGTCCTCCATGTCGATCGTCACCGTGGTCCCGGCGTCCTGCGCCGCTTGGGCGATCTCGCGGGCGTGCTGCAGGGCGATGGCCTTGCCGTCTTCGGGCAACAGCAACCCGAGGGCGGAGACCTTGACCGACACCTCGGCCTTGGCGCCGTGGGTCAAACCCCGGTCGGTGAGCTCACGCAGCACCGTCCGGTAGGTGTCACGGGTCTGCTGCGCCTGCTCAAGTCGGGTCGTGTCCTCACCGAGGTGGTCGATGGTTGCGGCGAGGCCAACCACGGCGAGCTGGCCGACCGCGCGAACGGCGTCGGACACGGCTGCCCCAGCGACGAATCGCTTGACGACGGCACGGCTGACCGGTGCCTTCTCGACGGCGTCTCGGACGCTTGTCATCGTGGACAGCTGGAGCAGTGATTTGCGCAGGAGGTCGCTCGCGTCCATGTCCCCAGCCTATGACCGTGCCAGCGCCGCACGACCACAGGGAAGGTGGCGGCAGTTCCCCGAGCGAGAGGGGGTCTGCGGCATACCCTGGGCCTATGCCCACCAGCCTGAGTTTCGCCGAGCACGGCGAGGGAATCGGCAACGCTGCAGCCGTCATCCGCGCCAACGCGGTCAGCGCCGGGCTCGATGCGCCCGTCCCGTCCTGCCCGGGGTGGGCGATGCTCGATCTCGTCCTGCACGTCGGAATGGCCCATCGCTGGGCGTTGGCCAACCTGCGTGGGCTGCCCCCCGAGCAGTGGCCCATCGAGCAGACGATCCGCGCCGAGGGTCTGGCCGCCGGGGATGTGCTCGACTGGTTCGACGACGGGATGGCCGAGCTGCTGCATGTCCTGGCGTCCTCACCGGAGGACCTCCAGACCTTCTTCTTCCTCAAGGATGCCCCACGTCCACGGGAGGCGTGGGCGCGGCGGCAGTGTCACGAAACGACGATCCACGGCGTCGACGCGATGGCGGCCCGGCTCGGCCGGGTGCCGACCGCCGCCGAGACGTGGATCAAGGCTCCGCTGGCCGTCGACGGCATCGACGAGCTGCTGACCGGCTTTGTGCCCCGCAAGTCCGGTCGGCTGCGCACCGCTGCGGGCGAGGCGCAGTTCACGATCGAGGTGCGGGCGACCGACGTCGACCGCGCCTGGACGATGCGGGTCAGCGCCGATCCGGTGATCACGAGCACCGGCAATCGCCAGCAGCAGCAGGCACACGGCATACCGGATGTCCTCTGGGAGGGGACCGCGGCCGGCCTCTACCTCGCCGTCTGGAACCGCGGCGAGGAGTTCACCGAGACCGCAGACGAATCCGCCCTGCAACGGTGGCGGCGCGACCAACAGGTCCGCTGGAGCTGAGCTCGCGCGATCCACCCGGCCGACCCCTCACTCGAGGAACTCGCGGGCAAACTCGATCGACGCCCGCAGGTCATCGAAACGCTCCGCGTCACTGAGTTTTCGAGTTCCTACCTCGACGATGACGTCACCGGCATAGCCGTGCGCGGCGAGGCGGCTGAGGAACTCCTCGCACGGCTGGCCGCTGCGACCCGGCACCAGATGCTCATCGCGGACCGACCCGGAACCGTCGGCCAGGTGCACGTGGGCCAGCCGGGGGCCGAGCGCGTCGGCCATCGCGAGCGCGTCGCCGCCCGCAGTCGCCGTGTGCGAAAGGTCGAGGGTCACATGGTCGTATGCCAACGGCACCGGGTCCCAGTGCGGCAGGTAGGCCTGCAAGACGCGTCCGCGGGCGCGCCACGGGAACATGTTCTCCACCGCGACCCGCATCCCCGAGCTCTGCTCGCGAGCTGCGACCCCGTCGACGAACTCCTCGCCGTAGTCGCGCTGCCAGCGGAACGGCGGGTGCACCACCACCGTCGGCGCGTCCAACTCGTCGGCCAGCTGGATCGACCGGTCGATCTTCTCCCAGAGGCCGCTGTCCCACACCCGTTGGGTCAGCAGCAGAGTCGGCGCGTGAATCGACAGAACCGGTATGCCGTAGTGCTGGGACAGGGCGCGCAGGGCGCCGGCCTCCTGGGAGACCGGATCGGTCCACACCATGACCTCGATGCCGTCATAGCCCAGACGTGCGGCCACCTCGAACGCCGTCGCACAGGTGCCCGGATAGACCGATGCGGTCGACAGACCGATCCTCACTGCCATGCTCGCCCCCTTGCTGCCATATTGCGCCCTGGGTGGGGGCTAGCCGGACATACCGTCGAATGTCTCATCGGCCTCCAGATGGTCAAGCCTGCGCAGGATGACGCCCTCGCGCAATGCCCACGGGCAGATGTCGAGCCGATCGATACGCAACAGGTCCATCGCGCTCTCGGCCACCAGAGCTCCGGCGAGCAGTTGGTGTGCCCGGGTACTCGACACCCCGGCGAGGTCCGCACGCTGCGCGGGAGTCAAGGCCGCAAGCTTGGGGACCAACGCCTTCAGGTCCTTGCGCCGCAACTGCCGCGGCACGAAAATGCCCTCGCCGCTCGCGGCCGCACCGGTCAGCCGCGACAGTGACCGGATCGTCTTGGATGTCCCCACGGCACGCGTCGGAGGCCCGAGGCGCAACAGCTCGCGCACGGAGCCGCCGATCTCGGCCCGGATGAAGGCCCGGGCCGCTTTGAGCTGCTTGGGCCTCGGAAGCTCCTCGCGCAGGTGGTCACGGGTCAGCCGACCGGCCCCGAGCGGCAACGACACCGCGGCATCGGGCTCCTCGTCGAGCCCGGAGGCAAGTTCAAGGGAGCCGCCGCCGATGTCGATCATGAGCACCCGCCCGCTCGACCAGCCGAACCACCGCCGGACCGCCAGATAGGTGAGGCGAGCCTCGTCGCGCCCGGGGAGCACCTGCAACTGGACGCCGGACTCCCGGGAGACCCGCTCGATGAGAGCTGCGCCGCCGCGGGCCTCCCGGATGGCAGAGGTCGCAAAGGCCATCAGGTCGATGACGCCCTGCGACTCGGCGATCTCCACGCACTCTGCGATGAAGTCGACGAGCTTGTCGCCAAAGGCCGAGGTGATCGACCCATGAGGCCCGAGGTTCTCGCTGAGGCGCAGCTCCAGCTTGTGCGATGAGGCCGGCAGTGGGTGACCGCCGTAATGAGCGTCGACGACGAGCAGGTGCACCGTGTTGGAACCGACGTCGATCACACCGAGACGCATGGCCCCACGCTATCGACCCCAGGCGAACGCCGTCTGAACCAGGGGCCGCCGCGGCATAGAGTGAACCGGTGGCCGAATCGCCCTTGGACCTTGCGCGCACCTGGGTGGAGTTCACGGATCCGGACAATCCCCGCCAGCGCTTCCGGTGCGACCTCACCTGGCTGACGTCCCGCTGGACCTGCGTCTACGGCACCGCCTGCGCGGGCATCTACGCCGACCGCCCGAACGATGGGTGTTGCACCCTCGGCGCGCACTTCACCGACAAGGACGACTACAAGCGGGTTCGGGACGTCGCGGCGACACTCACCCCCCCGGAATGGCAGTTCCACCACGTCGCGTATGCCGATGGGTCGCTCGAGCGGGGTCGCTGGACCGAGCGTGAGGACGGCGCCCGAAAGACGCGGGTGGTCGACGGGGCCTGCATCTTCCTCAACCGCGAGGGCTTCCGGGGCGGAGCGGGCTGTGCCTTGCACCAGAAGGCGGTCCGCGATGGGGCCAAGCCCCACGAGGTCAAACCCGACGTGTGCTGGCAGCTGCCGATCCGCCGCTCCTACCGCACCGTCGAACTGCATGACGGCTCGAGCTATCTGGAGATCTCGATCACCGAATATGACCGGCGTGGCTGGGGCCCGGGAGGACACGCCCTGGACTGGTATTGCTCGGGCAACCCCGACGCCCACGTGGGCCTGGAGCCGGTCTTCCGCTCGTGCAAGGACGAGATCGTCGAGCTCATGGGTGCGGCTGCCTACGACCAACTCGTGGTGCGATGCACGGCATACCTGCGCAGTGTCAACTCGGCCAACCGTGGGGCGGGACGGGCGATGCTGCCCATGCTGGTGCATCCCGCCACGCTGGAAGCGCAGGCGCGGCGGCGCGGCCGACGCAAACCGCTGCCCGCGGCGACGAAGGCGATCGATGCCCCCGGCGCGATCCGCAGCCCCAATATCTGGACCGCGCCGGAGGTCTACGAGATCGAGAACCAGGCAACCGACCAGGCCGGGCTCATCGAGGCGACCATGCTCGCGATCGCCGGCCGCACCGATTGGTCGGGGGCGACCGTTCTCGACATCGGCTGCGGCGCGGGCTTTCACCTCCCGCACTTCGCCGAGACCGCCGAGCACGTGGTCGGAGTCGAACCGCATGCCCCGCTCGTCGCGCTCGCCCAGGACCGCACGGCCGGGCTGAGCAACGTGTCGGTCCGGCTGGCCTCCGCCCAGGCGACCGGCCTGGCGCCCGGTTCGGTCGACGTGTCACACGCCCGCTGGGCCTACTTCTTCGGCCCCGGGTCCGAGCCCGGCCTGGTCGAGCTCACCCGAGTCATGAAGCAGGGCGCAGTGGCGTTCGTCATCGACAACGACGCGACCCGCTCGACGTTCGGTGGCTGGTTCAGGGGGGCCCTACCCGATCATGACCCCGCGGCGGTCGAGCGTTTCTGGTTGCGCCAGGGGTGGGCCCAGGAGCGACTGACCATCGCATGGGAGATGCAGTCACGCGAGGATTTCGAGGCCATCGTGCGGCTGGAGTTCGCCCCGCAGTATGCCGCGCGCATCCTTGCCGAGGACCCGGACCGCGCCGGCGTCGACTATGCGGTCAACGTGTGGTGGCGGCGCTTCTGACGCCTGCGGCTCTCACGCGCGCCCGGTGAGCTGTCGGTGCTCACGCATAGCGTGCGGCCCATGGCGGTCAGGACTGCGGCGCGAGCCGAACGATCAATGTTCCGGTGTGCCGAATGCGGCTGGAACGCAGCGAAATGGGTTGGCCGGTGCGCGCAGTGCCAGGCCTGGGGCACAGTCACCGAGGTGGGCGAGCCCCGCGTGCGCACAACGGCCCCGGCACGCATCGTTCCACCGCCGACCCGCATCGGTGACGTCGACGCGGGCCGGGCTGCTAGCCGGGCGACCGGGGTGGGCGAGTTCGACCGGGTCCTCGGTGGAGGGCTGGTGCCCGGCTCCGTCGTGCTTGTCGCGGGCGAGCCGGGCATCGGCAAGTCGACCCTGCTGCTGGACGTCGCCGCCCGGGCCGCCCGCGACGGTCGCACCGTCCTCTACGTCAGCGGGGAGGAGTCGGCCGCCCAGGTGCGCCTGCGTGCCGAGCGGATCGAGGCGATGGCGGCCACCCTCTACCTCGCCGCCGAGACCGACCTCGCGACCGTCCTCGGCCAGATCGACGCCCTCGGGCCCGACCTCGTCGTCGTCGACTCGGTCCAGACCATTGCCAGCGGGGCGGTCGAGGGCAGCGCGGGAAACGTTACCCAGGTGCGCGAGGTCGCGGCGAGCCTCATCCACGTGGCCAAGTCCCGGGGCATCTCGGTGCTGCTCGTCGGGCACGTGACCAAGGACGGTGCGATCGCCGGGCCCCGGCTGTTGGAGCACCTTGTCGACGTCGTCGTGCAGTTCGAGGGAGAGCGCCACAGCCGGCTGCGTCTGGTCCGGGCGGTCAAGAACCGCTACGGCCCGACCGACGAGGTGGGCTGCTTCGACCTGTCCGATGTCGGCATCGTCGGCCTGCCCGACCCGAGCGGACTGTTCCTGTCCAGTCGTGAGGTCGCCGTGCCCGGCACCTGTGTCACGGTCACCCTCGAAGGTCGCCGACCCCTCGTAGCCGAGGTGCAGGCCCTCGTGACCAAGTCGTCGCTGCCCAGCCCGCGCCGGGTCACCCACGGGCTTGACTCCTCCAGGATGGCCATGGTCCTCGCGGTCCTGCAGCAGCGTGCAGGCGCTGCCCTGCGCGAGGCCGACGCGTATGTCGCCACCGTCGGCGGGGTGCGGATCACCGAACCGGCCGCCGACCTCGCCGTCGCCCTGTCGGTCGCCTCGGCCCTCGCCGAGCTCCCCTTCCCCGCTGATGGCATCGCCTTCGGGGAAATCGGGCTGGCCGGCGAGATCCGTTCCGTCTGCGGGATGCCGCGGCGGCTAGCCGAAGCGGCTCGGCTCGGCTTCCGGCGGGCGTGGGTGCCGCCGGGGATCCGCGACAGCGGACCCCTGCCGGACGGCATACGGGTCATCGAGGTCCGCCATGTGCGCGAGGCGGTGGGCCGGGCGTTGTCCGAGAGCGGTCCGCCGACCGCGGTTCCGGGACGAACCGGCCAGCCCGGCTAGACTCCCAGCCGTGGAGCGCTCCGACGACGACCAGCTCATCGCGACCCTCGCCGCAGTGGCGCCGGGCACCGAGCTACGCGACGGGCTGGAGCGGATCCTTCGCAGCGGCACCGGCGCGCTCATCGTCGTGGGCAGCGACAAGACGGTCGAGAGCCTCTGTTCGGGCGGCTTCCGCATCGATGCCGACTTCTCCGCGACCCGGCTGCGCGAGCTCACCAAGATGGACGGTGCCGTCGTCATCGACAAGGACGTCACCAAGATCATCCGGGCCAACACCCAACTGGTCCCCGACTCGCGCATCGAGACCTCCGAATCGGGCACCCGGCACCGCACCGCCGAGCGGGTCGCCAAGCAGACCGGCATCCCCGTCATCTCGGTGAGCAAGTCGATGCAGACCATCGCCCTCTATATCGGGGGCAGGCGCCACGTCGTCGAGAACTCGGCGTCGATCCTGTCGCGGGCCAACCAGGGCCTGCAGACGCTCGAACGCTACAAGTCCCGCCTCGACGAGGTCAGCGGGACGTTGTCGGCGCTGGAGATCGAGGATCTGGTCACTGTGCGCGATGTCGCCGCCGTTCTGCAACGTCTGGAGATGGTCCGACGCATCAGCGACGAGATCCACGGCTATGCGGTCGAGCTGGGCACCGACGGTCGGCTCGTAAGCCTGCAGCTGGAGGAGCTCGCCGGCGGCTTGGGCAACGACCGCGAGCTGGTCCTGCGCGACTACCTCCCGACGGGCAAGGGCGCCAAGTCCATCGACGCGGCGATGAGCGACCTCGTCGAGCTCACCGCCACCGAGCTGCTCGACCTGAGTTCCGGCGCCCGAACCGTTGGCTTCGTCGGCCAGAGTGATGGCTTGGACCTCTCGGTCTCACCCCGTGGCTATCGGCTGCTCAATCGTGTGCCACGGCTGCCGGGAGCGATCATCGACCGCCTCGTCGAGCATTTCGACTCGTTGCAACGGCTGCTTGCGGCCAACATCGAGGATCTCATGGCCGTCGAGGGCGTCGGCGAGAGCCGCGCCCGCGCTGTCCGCGAGGGCCTGTCGCGGATGGCCGAGTCGAGCATCCTCGAGCGCTACGTCTAGAGGTTGGCCCCCTTGAGGGTGTCGAAGACTAAGCCCACCGTCCGTCGCAGTCGTTTGAGCAGGTGGGTCCCGGGACGGGGGCTCCTTTCCGGTCGGGTCTTGCGCAGGAGGGCGAATCCGGGTGCGGCCAAGGCTGATGACCGAGAGTGTGCGAGTGCACCGGGGCTGATGACGCCGCTGATGACGCGCGGGGTGTCGCTGTGGCAACAGCTATTGCGTCATCAGCCGCGCTTTCAGCTCCGGGCGTTGCTGGACCGGCCTGGATTCCACACGGGCCTCCAGGTTCACGTTGGTTTGCATCCTCGAGTCCGGGCACCCTCGCCCTCAAGTCACACGCGCCACACCCGTCACCTTGGGAACAATCATCTAGGCCGTCGGCGGTGACCGACCGACCGCCGCCGCCTCGGCGCCCAGTGCCAGAGGCGACGCTTGACCGCCTGCACCGGCAGGTGCTCGACTGGTATGCCGCCCACGCCCGGCCGCTGCCCTGGCGGGACCCGGCGACCACCCCGTGGGGCGTGTTCGTCTCCGAGGTGATGGCCCAGCAGACGCCGGTCGCCCGAGTGGAGCCGGTCTGGCGCGAATGGCTGACCCGGTGGCCGACTCCGGCTGCGCTGGCCGACGCCACACCCGGCGACGCCGTGCGAGCCTGGGGACGGCTGGGCTATCCCCGCAGGGCGCTGCGACTGAGGGAGGCTGCCCTCACGATGGTTGAGCAGCACGGCGGAGCGGTCCCCTCGACCGTCGAGCAGTTGCTGGCGCTGCCGGGCGTCGGCCCCTACACCGCGGCAGCGGTCAGCTCCTTCGCGCACGGCCTTCCGGTGCCCGTCGTCGACACCAACGTGCGGCGCGTGCTCGCCCGGGCGCTCGGCGGTAGTGCCCTGGCCGCGCCGTCGCTCACCGCGGCCGAGACCCGGCTCGCCGCAACCGCCCTGCCGGCGGACGCCTCCGACGCCCTTGCCTGGAACGTCGCCGCCATGGAGCTGGGCGCCCTCGTGTGCACGGCCCGCTCCCCCAGCTGCGAGCGCTGCCCGATCGCGGACCTCTGCGCCTGGTATGCCGCGGGCCGACCGGCCGACGACGGCCCCTCCCGCCGTGGGCAGGCCTGGGCAGGCACCGACCGGCAGGCGCGCGGCGCGCTGGTCCAGGCGTTGCGGGCCGCGCCTGGCCCGCTGAGCGGGGCGAGCCTGCGCGAGGCGTGGCCCCCCGAGGACCAGCGCCTTCGCTGCCTGGACTCGCTGGTCGCCGACGGTCTGGTGGAGCCGCTGTCCGAAGGGTTCTTCGGATTGCCCCGGTGACCCGCGGGGCGAGCGGGGTCGCCAGACGTCATGCCGATCGGCCGCGCTCGAACGGGTTGCCCGGCGGCATACCGAGGGGTAGCGTCACCTGCTTGTGCGCGGCGACCTTCGGACCTACTGGCTGCTCGCCAGGGCCGGCTTCCGCCGCCAGGCGACCTACCGGCTGGCCCTCGCCGCAGGGATCTTCACCAACTCCGTCTTCGGCGTGATCCGCGCGTCGATCCTCGTCAGCGCGGTCGCCGGCGCGGGCGCTGCGGTCGCGGGCTACGATGCTCGGTCCGTTTCGTCTTATGCCTGGTGGGGCCAGGTGCTGATCGGGTCCGTCGCGCTGTGGGGGTGGAGCGAGATGGCCGACCGGGTGCACTCGGGCGACATCGCGGCCGACTTCCTGCGACCGCTGCCCCTGCACCTGACCTATCTCGCCGCCGACCTCGGCCGGGCCGCCCTCGCCCTGCTGGCCCGGGGCGCACCCATGCTCGCGGTCGGTGCCCTCTATTCAGGGATGACCTTCCCGGCCGCCCCCACCGAGTGGGCTCTCGGGCTCTTGTCTATCGCTCTGGCCGTCGCCGCGGCCTTCCTCGGCAACTACCTCGTCAACTGTGCGGCCTTCTGGCTCGTGGAGATTCGCGGATTGACGCTGGCCTACTCCATCGTCGCCACGCTCCTTGCCGGTCTGTTCGTCCCCGTCCACTGGTTCCCCGACTGGCTGCGTTTGGTCGCCGCGGCGACGCCCTTCCCGTCGTTCATCCAGACCCCGGTCGACATCCTCAGCGGGTTTGCCGCCGGCCCGGCGGCCTGGCGCGCTGTCGCCGTGCAGGTCGGCTGGGTGCTCGCGCTCGGGGTCGCCGGCGCGTCGGTCACGGCGGCCGGGCGGCGCCGGCTGGAGGTGCAGGGTGGTTGACAACTCGACTGACGGACTGGCCGGCGCAGTGGCCGACGCAGTGGCCGGCGCAGCGGCTGGCGGGGCGGCTGGCGGGGCGGCCGGCACGTCGGGGAAGCGCACCGGCGCGCTGGCGGCATACCGGCGGATCGTGCAGTCCCGGGTGCGCGCGCAAGCGGGTTACCGGGTGTCCTTCGCGACCGACATCGCTGCCACGCTCCTCACCGGGCTCGCCGAGCTCACCGAGGTCTATGTCATCTTCCACAACACCCCCCGGCTTGGCGGGCTGGATTTCGACGCCGCCTTGCTGGTCTTTGCCCTGGCCAACCTCACCTTCGCTGCCGCCGACCTGCTCGTCGGGCACTGCGACCGCCTGCCGACGTACATCAAGCAAGGCCGCCTCGACGTCTTCTATCTGCGTCCGCTGTCCCTGCTCGGGCAGCTCATCACCAGCGAGGTGTCGCTGCGCCGTCTGGGGCGGATCTCGGTCGCGCTCGTCGTGCTCGTCGTCGCGCTGGCCCGCGGTGACGTCCAGGCCACGGCCACCACCGTCGGCATGCTGTCCGTGGCCGTCGTCTGCGGGACCGCCCTGCACTGCGGGCTCTTTGTCGCGGTCGCCGGGCTGCAGTTCTGGCTCGTCGACGGGCGCGAGTTCGCCAATGCCTTCACCTACGGCGGCGCGTATGCCGCGCAGCAGAGTTCGCTCGTCTTCCCCGACCCGGTCCGGATCTTCTTCACCTTTGTCGTGCCCGCGGCATTCACGGCCTACCTGCCGACCCTGGTCATTCTCGGACTGCCCGGCGGCGACTTCGCAGACCCGGCCCTGGCGTGGTGGCTGCCGGTCGCCGCCGCCTGGGTGTGGGTGGTGGCGCTGGTGACCTGGCGCGGCGGCGTCCGGCACTATCAGGGAGCAGGAGGCTGACATGCCGCTCACCCCGGCCGCGATCGGCGGAGACTCGATCATCGATGTCGACCGGCTCACCCGGGTCTTCCGCCGTCGGGGAGCGCCCGCTCTTGCAGCCGTCGATGGGATGACCTTCCAGGTCGCGCCCGGCGAAGCCGTCGGCTACATCGGAGCCAACGGGGCAGGCAAGTCGACGACGATCAAGATGCTCACCGGCATCCTCGCTCCGACCGCAGGCACGGCACGCACCTGCGGCTTCGACCCGATGCGCGAACGTCGGGACCTGGCCCGGCACATCGGGGTCGTCTTCGGGCAACGCTCGCAACTGTGGTGGGATCTGCCCCTGCAGGAGTCCTTCGAGATCCTCGCCTCGATCCACCGCCTCGACGCGCCGCGGGCCGCACGGCGCACCGCCGAACTCGTGGAACTGCTCGACATGGGCGCCACCTTGACCCAGCCGGTGCGCTCGCTGTCTCTCGGCCAGCGGATGCGAGCGGAGGTCGCCGCCGCGCTGCTGCACGAGCCGGCCCTGGTCATCCTCGACGAGCCGACAATCGGGCTCGACGTGCTCTCCAAGGCCAGCCTGCGCGAGTTCCTCATCCGCGAGCGGCGTGAGCGAGAGACAACTCTGCTGCTCACCACCCACGACATGGGTGACATCCAGAGGCTGTGCGACCGGGTGCTCGTCGTCGACCATGGCCGGCTCGCCTACGACGGCACGCTCACCGGTCTGGCAGACGCCGTCGGGGTGCAGCGCGTTCTCGTCGTCGACCTCGACGCACCGACCGAGGCGCTGCACGGCATACCGCACACGCGATGGCTTGGTTCGGAAGGCGACGGTGTGCGTCAGCGGCTCGCCTTCGACGCGAAGGTGACGACGGCGGCCGCGGTCCTGACCGAGGTCGCCGAACGGGCCGGGGTGCGCGACCTCACCATCGACGAGCCCGACATCGAGGACGTCGTGCGCCGGATCTATTCGGCGACCACCTGAGCCGCGGGCGCGCCGAAGGCAGTCCCCCGGGGTGTGCCCGGTCGCGCTCGGCGCCCGGCAGTTCAGCGCTCGGAACGCGGCAGTTCAGAGGGTCAGCAGCATGCGGGTGTTGCCCAGGGTGTTCGGTTTGACCCGCTCGAGGTCCAAGAACTCAGCGACCCCCTCGTCGTACGAGCGCAACAACTCGGCGTACACCTCCCCAGGCACGGTCTGCCCCTCGATCACTTCGAACCCGTGCCGACGGAAAAAGACCGTCTCGAAGGTGAGGCAGAAGATCCTGCTCACGCCAAGGGTCGTCGCATCCTGGATGAGGGCCGCAAGCACCGCGTGTCCCACGCCCCGACCGAGGTGCCCGGGCGCAGTGGCCAGGGTGCGGACCTCGGCAAGGTCGTCCCAGAGCACGTGCAGGGCGCCGCAGCCCACGATCTCACCGTCGATCTCGGCCACCCGGAAGTCCTGCAACGACTCGTAGTAGGCCACCGCATGCTTGGCGACAAGACGCCGCCGGGCGACCAGGGGGGCGACGATGTCACGGATCGCGCGCACGTCGCTGGTGCGCGCGCGGCGGGTCGTCGGGCCAGTCACGGAAATGCCGTCCTTGCAAGTAGACCCTGGCGGGTCGGTCGGGCAGGCGGGCGGATGCGGCATGCGGGTGCGGTCACCCGAGCCGCAAGCCCCCGCCGGGTTCGGCCGCGATGAGGTAGCAAGGCGTCACCGGCGGCAGGCCGCCGCCGATCTCCCAGGCCTCCCCGTCCTCGATGGGGTCAGCGTGCAGCCAGCGGTCCTCGTCGAACGCAAGATGAAGCGTGCCGTCCTTGCCCGCCTCAGCGCGCGTCACGACTGCCCGGTGCAGCTCCAGAACCACGGCCACCGTGTGGATGCGCTCGGGATCGACGACGTACGTCCGTCCGTCGATGAAGACCGTGAAGGGGCTCTCCAGCCGCACCGTGTCCGTGCCCTCGATGACGAGGGTGACGGCATAGTCGACGCAGATCTGGTCGATCTCACGACCAACCAACGGCAGGGCGTAGTGCGTCGACTCCTCGTGCATCAGGCAGTCGGCGGTCTTGTTGCCCATCACACGAGAATACGACACGCACTCACGTTGAGTGACCTGGGGCGCCTATGACCCGGTCGCGCTGGCAGGGGCATCTTGTGGTCCGCCAATCGTGTCGATGGGCGGGACCGTGTCGATGGGCGGGACATCGGGGATGTCCGGAATCGTCTCGCGGCGCAGCGAACCGGCGAAGGTGAACGTGGCGTCCTTCTCCTCCCCCGTGGCGTCGACGACGACGAACTCGCCTGCCTTGAGCTGGCCATAAAGGATCCGCTCGGACAGCACATCCTCGATCTCGCGCTGGATGGTACGACGCAACGGCCGAGCCCCGAGCACCGGGTCGTAGCCCTTCTTGGCCAGCAGGTTCTTGGCCGTGATCGTGAGCTCCAGGCCCATGTCCTTGTCGCGCAGCCGCTTGTCGAGCTTCGCGATCTCGAGGTCGACGATCGCGACGATCTCGGTGCGGGTGAGCTGGGGGAAGACAATGACGTCATCGACGCGGTTGAGGAACTCGGGACGGAAGTGGTTCTTCAACTCGTCGGTGACCTTGTTCTTCATCCGGTCGTATTCCGAGCGTGAGTCCGGACCGGCCGAGAAGCCCAGCGCGCCCTTGGTGATGTCGCGGGTGCCGAGGTTGGTCGTCATGATGATGACGGTGTTCTTGAAGTCGATCATCCGGCCCTGGCTGTCGGTCAGTCGACCGTCTTCCAGCACCTGTAGCAGCGTGTTGAAGATGTCGGGGTGGGCCTTCTCGACCTCGTCGAAGAGCACGACCGAGAACGGCCGACGGCGCACCTTCTCGGTCAGCTGGCCGCCCTCTTCGTAGCCCACATAGCCGGGAGGCGAGCCGAATAGCCGCGAGACGGTGTGCTTCTCCGAGTATTCGGACATGTCGAGCTGGATGAGCGCGTCCTCGTCACCGAAGAGGAACTCGGCAAGCGTCTTGGCCAGTTCGGTCTTGCCGACACCGGTGGGGCCGGCGAAGATGAACGACCCGCCGGGGCGGCGCGGATCCTTGAGCCCCGCGCGGGTGCGCCGGATAGCCTGGCTGAGCGCCTTGATCGCGTCGTCCATGCCGACGACCCGCTTGTGAAGCTGGGTCTCCATGGTGAGCAGCCTGGTGGACTCCTCCTCGGTGAGCTTGAAGACCGGTATGCCGGTCGAGGCGGCGAGCACCTCGGCGATCAGCTCCTCGTCAACCTCGGCAACGACATCCATATCGCCGGACTTCCACTGAGCCTCACGCTCGGCGCGAGCGAGCTGCAACTGCTTCTCGTCGTCACGCAGGCGCGCGGCCTTCTCGAAGTCCTGCCCGTCGATCGCCGCTTCCTTCTGGCGACGAACGTCGGCGATCCTCTCGTCGTATTCGCGAAGGTCCGGTGGCGCGGTCATCCGGCGGATGCGCAGCCGGGCGCCCGCCTCGTCGATGAGGTCAATGGCCTTGTCGGGCAGGAAGCGGTCGTTGACGTAGCGGTCGGCCATCGTGGCGGCCGCCACCAGCGCACCGTCGGTGATCGAGACCCGGTGGTGGGCCTCATACCGGTCGCGCAGACCCTTGAGGATCTCGATGGTGTGCGCGAGAGTCGGCTCGGCGACCTGGATCGGCTGGAACCGACGCTCCAGCGCGGAGTCCTTCTCGATGTGCTTGCGGTACTCGTCGAGTGTGGTCGCCCCGATCGTCTGCAGCTCGCCGCGGGCCAGCATGGGCTTGAGGATCGACGCCGCGTCGATCGCGCCCTCGGCGGCCCCGGCCCCGACCAGGGTGTGGATCTCGTCGATGAAGATGATGATGTCGCCGCGGGTGCGGATCTCCTTGAGGACCTTCTTGAGCCGCTCCTCGAAGTCGCCGCGGTACCGGGACCCGGCGACGAGCGCCCCGAGGTCCAGGGTGTACAGCTGCTTGTCCTTGAGAGTCTCAGGCACGGTGCCGCGGATGATGTCTTGGGCGAGCCCCTCGACGACGGCGGTCTTGCCCACTCCGGGCTCGCCGATGAGGACCGGGTTGTTCTTGGTGCGCCGGGACAGCACCTGCATCACCCGCTCGATCTCCTTCTCGCGCCCGATGACCGGGTCGAGTTTCCCCTCGCGGGCAGCTTGGGTGAGATTTCGGCCGAACTGATCGAGCACGAGCGACCCCGCCGGGGTGCCCTCGGACGGCCCCGTGGCCTGCCCGACACCCGCACCGGCCTTCTCGCCCTGCCCCGACTGATAGCCGGCGAGCAGCTGGATGACCTGCTGGCGGACCTTGTTGAGGTCGGCGCCGAGTTTGACGAGCACCTGGGCCGCGACACCTTCACCCTCACGGATGAGCCCGAGCAGGATGTGCTCGGTGCCGATGTAGGTGTGGCCGAGCTGCAGACCCTCGCGCAGGGAGTATTCGAGGACCTTCTTGGCCCGGGGTGTGAAGGGAATGTGCCCCGTGGGGGCCTGCTGTCCCTTGCCGATGATCTCGGTCACCTGCTCGCGGACCGCGGCGAGCGAGATCCCGAGGTTCTCCAGGGCCTTGGCTGCCAGTCCTTCGCCCTCGTGAATGAGCCCGAGCAGGATGTGCTCGGTGCCGATGTAGTTGTGGTTGAGCAGGCGTGCTTCTTCCTGCGCGAGCACGACGACTCGTCGGGCGCGGTCGGTGAACCGTTCGAACATTGCTGCACCACTCCTACCATTCGGGTCCCTTGATGGTAACCGTGCCATCCCACAAGCACCGTGTGGTTACCACCGCGTTACGGGTGACTCCCCTGCCAACGCCCCCGTATGCCGCGCTGTTCCCGCTCCGCCGTCACCGTGGTGTGCCCGCGGTCCCGGGCAGCACGGTCAGTGGCGGTCCTGCAGGGCCGGCCCCTGCCCGTCGCCGCGACGGAACACCGGGTATGCCGTCATCCCGCCACCGGCGTCGCCCGCCACTGACCACCGGTCGAGCACCCAGCCGGCCGCTTCGACGGCCGCAAGGCTCTCGCCCCAGGCGGCCACCTCACCGTGACTCGGCGCCCCCCACGCGCCCAACTTGAGCTTGGCGACGAAGAACGTCTGTCCGCTGCGATAGCCCGCCGACGCCTGCTCGACGAGCTGTGCCAGCTCCGATTCCCTGCTCACGGCGCCAGACTAAGCCCGACGGTCGATACCCGTTCACGGACCGAGGTCCGTGAACGGGTATCGATGGGAAGAGGATCCGGTCAGGAACCCATCGGCCACCATCCGGCCCAGTCGGCCGCACCCGGGTGGTGCGCTGCGGTGTATGGCCGCCGGTCGAGCCCGATGGTGATGATGTCGAGCTGGTCGCCGCTACGGCTCGCGGCGTCGATCGTGCCGCCCACACCGGTGATGCCGCCACGGACCCGCGACCAGCCCCGCCACCCGCCGCTGGTCGGCGTCCACGAGGCGGCATACGTGCCACCGTCGAGACCGGCGACGAAAACGTCGAGCTTGTTCGGGGCCTTGGACACCGCGTGCATCGGCGTTCCTGGCCTGGCCAGACCTCCGTTGATGTGCCACCAGCCGTGCCACCCGTCGGTGAACGCCGGCTCCCACGCTGCGGTCATCGTCCGGCGCGCGGAGTCGACGACGAAGATGTCGAGCTTGTCCGCAGAGCGCGTCACCGCCGAGACGAGCGATGTCGGGGTGGCGACGAGGGCGCCGATGCGCCACCAGCCGCGCCAGCCGCCGCTGGTCGGCGTCCAAGCCGCGGTGTAGACGCTGCAGTCCCGGCCGACGACGAAGATGTCGAGCTTGTTGGCCGACCGCGACACCCCCGTCACTGGGGCTCCGGGTGCGGCCAGACCGCCGTTGATATGCCACCAGCCATGCCACCCGTCGGTGAAGGCCGGCTCCCAGGCGGCACTCATGACCCGGCCGGAGTTGTCGGTGACGAAGATGTCGAGCTTGTCGAGGCTGCGCGAGACTGCCCCGACATAGGCGCCGACGGGAGCGCGCAGCGAGCCGATCGCCCACCACCCGCCCCAGCGGCCCGACGGGTCGAACGCTGCTGTGTAGACCCGACCGTCGAGACCCACGGTGAAGACGTCGAGGTAACCGGGACGTCGGCTCACGGCGGTCACGTGCCCGCCCGCGGCGGTGCGGCCGCCGCGCAGATAGGTCCAGCCCTGCCACCAGGCCGGCCCGCCGGGCTCCCACGACGAGAATCTGATGTCACCGAGTTCGTCGGCGCCCAGCGCGGTGAGGCTGTTGGCGGCCATCGACACGATGTGGATGGGAGATGCGGTGGACGGCATACGCATCCGGTCCATGCCCCAGCCGAAGTGCCGGATCGTCGAAGCGCAGAAGGCCCAGTCGTTGGCCTTCATGAGGCAGGTGACGCTCGAGGGGTTGCCGTTGGCGCAGTTGGTGTTGGGCTCGCCGAAACGGCCGAAGGAGCCGCCGGTCGAGCATCCCGAGGAGGCGTATTCGTCGGGTGCGCCGAAGATGTGGCCGGATTCGTGGATGAAGACCCGGTCGAAGTTGTCGATGCCCCAGCCGTCGTTGCGGGGGTCCATGACGATCCGGTTACCTGAGGCGTAGGCGAAGTGCCAGAGCCGATAGCGGGTGACGAAGAGGACGTAGCCCCACCGCGATCGGGTCCGGTCCCGCACGCCCTGGGCGAGGCTTTGGACGGCGGTCATCCCAGAGCCCAACCCGAGCGCGGTGGTCGCGGCGTTGCGCCAGGTGTCTTCTTCGAGGTCGGTGGCATCGGCCACGGACAAGCTCACGGTGTGGGTCTCGACCGAGAACGTCAGGTGGGCGGAGCGGTTCGCCGCAGCGAGCCACACGAATCCCTCCTGGATCTCGGCGGAAATCTTGGTGCGCTCGGCAGCGCTCATCTGGGTGGCTGCCGTCGGGCCTTGGACGAAGACGACCGCAAGCCCAACCGGCCCCTCGAAGAAGTCGTTGAGACCCTCGGTGGGCGCTCCGCGCATCTGTGTTTCGCGGGAGATGCCCTCGGGGCTCTCGTCGTCGTCGTCGAGGGCACGGGCGCTGCCGGCCCCCGCGTCGTGTGGATCGATGCCGAGTTCGCGGTCCAGAACGTCACGCAGCAGGGTGGGCTGCAGGCCGTCGCAGCTGGCCATGTCCCACGGTTCGCCGGCGCGCGGCCGGTCGGCCTTGATGTCGGCCCACTTCTTCGTCCGACGCAGCGACAGCGCGTCGAGGCCGAACCGCTCGGTCTCGGTGAGTGAGGCGACCACGTCCTTGTCGACCTTGCTCGGCGCGACGCCGGCCGTGCGGGGGGTCCGGGTCTTGGGGGTGTCCTCGCCCGAGCCGGGCGAGGGCGCACTGTCGTCGGTGATGAGGATGCGGTCACCGAAGCGCACGAGAACCCGATCGGCGAGTTCCTCGGGGATCGGTTGGACAATGTCGTCGCCCTCGGCCCCACGCGAGCGGGCTGGGGGCGGCAGGACGACAACGGACGTGGGAGGGGGTGTCGGGGAGATCGGCATGGGTGGCGTCCTTGATTTCCGGGCCGCGGACCGGTTCCACGGCTGTCGGGCGCGCCCCCGTCAGGCCCGGTGCGGTCTCGGCCGGTCCGGAGGCTCGGCCTTCGGATCGTCCCAGTTCACCCCGTCGAGTGGTCGCGCTCGTCCACTAGGAGCAACGAGCGCCGCCGCAGATACAAAATCGGCTTCCTGTTTCGAAAGTTCCGGTATGCCGCGCGGCAGCGGCTCGCCGGGCGCCCACACCCAGGCCGTGGCCGTCGGCGTCGGCGTCGGCGTCGGCGTCGGCGTCGCAGCGTGCTCCTCCGGTGCGGTGCTGGGGAGGTCGTCCGATAGTTCGACGAGCCAGATCCGCCCGGCGCCGACGAGCGGCCGCCCGATCGTGGGCACGCCGTCAAGGGTGAGCACGAGTCGGCGCTGAGGCGACGGCATACCGGCTGGGGTGTGGGTCATTTCGCTCGGTCAACCCCTTCGCTGGCAGCGGCCACACCAGAAGAGGTTCCGCCCCGCGACGAGCGCCGTGCGCACCCGCGAGCCACACACATGGCACGGCTCGCCTTGGCGTTTGTAGACGTAGTAGCGGCGTTCCAGCGCCCCCTGGGGATTGGGCCGCCATGCCGACACCCCGGTCGGGCTGACCGGCACCGCCGACTCGTCGTAGCCCCCGGCCAGCGCCTCGTCGACCTGGTCTGCCATCGTCACGATCTGCCCGAGCCGCACCCCGATCGGCATGAGCAGCAGCAGGTCGGCCCACAGGGCTCGCCAGGTGGCCGGGCGCAGCCGACGGCCTGGGCGCTGCGGGTCGACCCGGTGCCGGAAGAGAATCTCGCTGCGATAGACGTTCCCGACGCCGGCGAGCACGGCCTGGTCCATGAGGAGGTCGGCGATGCTGCGCGGGCTCTTGGCGATCCGCCGCCAGGCCTGCTCTGGATCGGCATCCTCGCGCAGCGGGTCGGGCCCGAGCCGAGCGACCGTCTCATCGACTCGATCAGGGGTTGCCAGCTCGCACAGCGTCGCCCCGCGCAAGTCCGCCACGTATGCCGCGCCGGACCCCCAAGCCTCGGACGCGCCGGTGAGCAGCCGCAGCCTCACCGCGCCGATCGCCGGCGGGATTGCATACCCGGGGTGGGTGAGCGGCGAGGTGGTCAGCGTGGTCAGCGGGGCGAGGGGGACGACGTCGAAGGTGCCGATAAGCCCGAGGTGCACATGCAGGAAAACGTTCCCCGCGAACTCGACGAACAGGTGCTTGCCCCAGGCGTCGGCACCGAGAACTTCGCGCCCGTTCAGCCGGGCGGCACCGTCGAGGAACCGACCTTGCGGGCTCGACACTGCGGGCGACGTGCCGGCGAAGGCGAGGTCGAGCGCCCCTGCGAGCCGGTGCAGGGTGTGGCCTTCGGGCACAGCCTCAGCCGGCTTTGCGTTTTGCGGGCGCCTTCTTGGCCGCGGCCTTCGCCGCAGCCGTACCCGACCGGTCCGCGGCCTTCGTCGCCGCGGCCTTCGTCGCGGCGCCCTTCTTCGCCGGCGTTGGCGGCTCGCCACGCGCGGCCTTGGCCCGATCGACGCTGCGCTGCAACGCCTCGAGCAGGTCGACGACCTCGCCGGTGTCCTCGGCCGCGGCCGGCGCCTGGGCGAGAGCTCCCCCGGCGATCTTGGCCTCGACCACCTCGGTGACCGCCGCGGCGTAGTCGTCGTCGAACTCGGCCGGGTCGTAATCCCCGCTGAGCGAGTCGACGAGCATGTTGGCCATCGCCAGCTCACGCTCGCTCGCATGTCCGGTGTCGCCGAGGTTGACCTGGTCGACCGCGCGCACTTCATCGGGCCACAGCAGGGTCTGCAGGACGATCACCCCGTCGTGGACCCGCAGGACGGCCATCGTCATCCGGGTGCGGATCGACACGGTCACCAGAGCGACCCGATCGGCCGACGTGAGCGCATCCCGCAACAGCGCATAGGCCTTGGTCGCGGCCTTCTCGGGCTCGAGGTAGTAGGCCTTGTCGAAGAGCATGGGGTCGATCTGCCCGGCCGGGACGAACTTCGCGACCGCGACCTCTTTACTGGACTGGTTGGGCAGCGCGGCCAGATCATCGTCGGTGAGCACGACCATCTGGCCGTCTTCGGTCTCGTAGCCCTTGGCGACGTCGTCATAGGCAACGACCTCGCCGCAGGCGCTGCACACCCGCTGATAGCGGATCTGTCCCCCGTCGAGGCGGTGCACCTGGCGGAAGGAGATGTCGTGATTCTCCGTCGCCGAATAGAGCTTGACGGGCACGTTGACCAGCCCGAAGGACACTGCGCCCTTCCACATGGCTCGCATCGGCTCACCTTCCCCACTGGTCACCCGGGCCTCGGTGGCCTCGCTGGCCTTGGCCGGTCCCCCAGCATGACTCACGGTCGGCCTCAGCCACAACCAACTAGCGGTATGCCGCTGCGCCCGGTCATCGCACAGCCAACGTCCCGTTTGCCGGCCGGTTACCTGAGGGCGGCATACTCTGCGCCATGGTCATGACGTGGACGGCTCGCGCACTCACCGAGGAGGAGCACGAAGTCCTGCTCTCGGACGGCTCGGCCGCAGCTGCCCTCATCGAGGACGAGCCCCCCGATCCCAAGCGCGGTGTCGACCTCGACACCGCGTGGCAAGGCATCCACTGGCTACTCACCGGCACGGCGTACGACACTGAAACGGTCCTCGGGCAGGCGATCTTCGGCGGCGAGCCGGTCGGCGCTGACCTCGGCCAAGGCCCCGCCCACCTCATCGGCCCCGAGACCGTCACGAAGATCAGCACCGCCCTGGAGGCCTTCGGCACCCAGGAGTTGGCTTCGCGCGTCGACTTCGCCGCAATGACCGACGCCGACATCTATCCCGGGTTCTGGGATGAGCAGGACGTTTTCTACGACTGGCTCCGACCGGCCTATAAGCGGCTGCGCAAGTTCTATCGCCGGGCAGCACGCAGTCAGTCCGCCGTCCTCGTCGCGATTCTCTGACCTCGCCACAGGGGTCTGGAATTGCTGAGGCATTGCCCCGCCCAGCGGGGCAATGCCTCAGCAAGCGGGCAATGCCTCTGCGCTGACACGTCGGGCCGGGCCTCGCCTCGGGATGCGTGGCCCGGTCCACAACCACATCCTCCACGCGGCCCTGCGACGGCGGGTCCGTGGGCCAAGATGTGCCCATGCGCCCGATGCTCGCCTCGACCGCCCGCCGGGTGCCCGCGGGCCCCGAGTGGGTGCACGAGGTCAAGTGGGACGGCATGCGCGTGCTCGCCGACGTGCATGCGGGAAAGCTGCGCCTGACCAGCCGCACCGAACGCGACGTCACGGTTGCTTTCCCCGAACTCGCGGGCCTCGCCGACGAGTTCGAGGACATGCTCCTAGACGGCGAGGTCGTCGCATTACGCGACGGCGTACCGTCCTTTGCAGCGCTCGCCGAGCGCCTGCATGTGACAAACCCAGCGCGGGCCGTCGCCCTCGCGGCGCGCCTGCCGGTGACCGTGATGATCTTCGACCTCGTGCGCCTCTATGGCGTCGACCTCACCGGTCGCACGTTCGCAGAACGGCGGGCCACCCTGGAGCGCCTCGAACTCGACGGCCCGTGTTGGAGGGTGCCGCCCACGTTCACTGATGGCGCGGTCCTCTTCGAAGCGACCCGAGAGCAGGGTCTGGAAGGCATTGTCAGCAAGCGCCGAACCAGCCGCTATGCCCCCGGAACCCGCTGCGAGGACTGGCTCAAGTTCCCGCACCGCTTGTCGCAGTCGGTCGTCATCGGTGGCTGGCGGCCCGAGACCGACCAGGCCGACCGGCTCGGGGCCGTGCTCGTTGGGGTGCCGGACGTCGGCGGGTTGCGCTACCTCGGGCGAGTCGGCTCGGGGATCGCCGGCAAGGCAGGGCAGGCCCTGGCCGGGGACCTGGCCCCGCTCACGTCCGAGAAGTCGCCCTTCGCCGGAGTGGTCCCCTCCGTGGACGCACGCGGGGCCCGGTGGGTACATCCGGTGCTTGTCTGCGAGGTCCAAGCGCTCGGGCTGACCCCGGCCGGGCGGCTGCGCCAACCGGCATACCGGGGCCTGCGCCCCGACCTGACCCCCGGCGACATTGACCTCATGGACCTCAGCGATGCCTGATCCCACCGCCAAGGTGACCGTCGACGCCGGCGGTCGGCGCCTGGCCGTCTCCAGCCTGGACAAGATCCTCTTTCCGGCGACCGAGACGACCAAAGGCGAGGTGCTGCACTATTACGCGCGAATCGCCCCTGTCCTGCTGCCACACCTCGCGGGGCGGCCGGTCACCCGGGTCCGTTTCCCGCACGGGGTGCAGGGGCTGAGCTTCTTCGAGAAGAATCTCCCGTCGGGTGCGCCGACCTGGCTGCCCCGGGTCACCCTTGACCACACCAGCGATTCGATCACCTATCCCCTCGTGACCGGTCTTGACGGGCTGACCTATCTGGTCAATCTCGCCTCGCTGGAACTGCACGTCCCCCAATGGACGATCGGTCCGGACGGGCTTCCGGGCAATCCCGATCGACTCGTCATCGATCTCGATCCTGGGCCGGGAGCAGGTTTGCAGCAGTGCTCCGTCGTCGCCCTCTGGGTGCGCGATCGGCTGAATCCGCTGGGGCTGGACCCGGTGCCGGTCACGTCAGGCTCCAAAGGCATGCAACTGTATGCCGCCCTGCCAGGCACGCATTCGTCCGCCGACATGGCCGCCCTGGCCCAGCAGCTGGCTGAGGAGTTGACCGCCGAGCACCCAGACGTCGTGGTGTGGAAGATGACAAAGTCCCTGCGCCCGGGCAAGGTGCTTCTCGATTGGAGCCAAAACGTCGCCGCCAAGACGACCATCAGCCCTTATTCGCTGAGGGGACGAGCCGCGCCCTGGGTCGCGACTCCGCGTACCTGGGATGAGGTCGAAGCCGGCGCAATCGCACCCGAGGCGCTCATCCAGATGAGTGCCGACGAGGTGCTCGATCGCGTTGATCGTCTCGGTGATCTGGCAGCGTCCCTGTTGGGCCCAGCACATGAATCGGGCCGGTGAGCGAATCGCTCACCGGCCCGAGACACATCGCGCTCGGCTCAGCCGTGCGCCTTGTCGTAAGCCACCTGGATCGCCGCGGGCACGCGCCCACGCTCGTTGATCGAGTGGCCGTTCGCCCGGGCCCAGGCGCGAACCGCCGAGACGTCCGAGCGGTTGGAGCCGCGGGAGGTGCGGCGACCGACGGCACGACGACCCCCGGTACGTTGTGCGACTCCGACCCAGCTCGCAAGTTGATCCCGCAACTTTGCGGCGTTAGCCGCTGAGAGGTCGATCTCGTATGACACGCCGTCGATCCCGAACGACACGGTCTCGACGGCTGGACTGCCGTCGATGTCGTCTTCGAGAACGACCTGGACACGCTTGGCCACAGTGATTGCTCCATTCATCGGTGAGAAATGTGAAAGTCGCCCGCTCGACGAGCACTTTGACCTCGATGGTGGCGTCAACGCTGGCCAGCAGGACCGGCAAAGTGGATGGACCCGCATCGTCACCACCCCTGCCGATGGCCCACGATAACACGACAATGGAGCCCCAAGTCCAGAACAGCACCGATTCATGCAGAATGTGCCCAAGGTCCGCAAATTTGACCTCGTGCAAGCGCCGCGGGCGGGGAGCTGCCGGGCCTTCGCCGGGTTAGCCTTTCTCGGACGGGGGCGATATGCCGTCCGAGGAGTCGGTCTCGATCGATTCGCGTGCAGCCTTGGCTGCCTCCCATTCGGCGACCGCCTTACGCTCCTTGCGGTCGGCCTCAAAGATGGTCTTGAAAACGACGTAGGCGATGACGAGCAAACCCGCCGTGGGCAGCAGCGACGCGACATAGGGGTAGATGGCATCCCACATAATCAGTCCTCAGGTTTCAGCAACGGGAAGAGGATGGTCTCTCTAATCGAGGACCCACTGAAGAACATGACCATGCGGTCCAGTCCCATCCCCAGGCCGCCCATCGGTGGCGCTCCGAACTCCAGCGCCCGCAGAAAATCCTCGTCGAGTTGCATGGCCTCGGGGTCGCCGCCAGCGGCCAAGAGCGACTGAGCGTGCAGGACGTCTCGCTGAAGGATCGGGTCGACGAGCTCGGAGAAGCCTGTGCCCCGTTCGACGCCGGCGATGATGAGATCCCAAGCCTCGATAAGTCCGGGCGTGTGCCGGTGAGGGCGAGCCAACGGCTGGGCGATCGCGGGATAGTCGCACAGAAATGTCGGCGACCCCAGGGTTGGCTCGACGAGCTCAGAAAGCAACTGCAGGACTACCTTGTCGGCGCCCCAGTCCGGGTCGAGCGCGACGTCGCGGGCCGCGGCATACCGGCGCAGGGGCTGCACGGGGGTCTCCGGGGTGACCTGCTCGCCGACCGCTTCGCTGACTGCGTCATAGACCGGCAGCCACCGCCAAGGCCCGGCGAGGTCGACCTCGCCACGGGGGGTCTGCACGACACGCGAGCCCAGAGCGTCGGCGACCCCCAGGTAGATGTCGCGCAGGAGCATGGCGATCGTCGTCTGGTCGCCGTAGGCCTGATAGGCCTCGAGCATCGTGAACTCCGGCGAGTGCGTGGCGTCGACACCCTCGTTTCGGAAAATCCGACCCATTTCATAGACCCGGTCGATCCCCCCGACGACCGCCTTCTTGAGATTGAGCTCCAGGGCAATTCGTAAAGTCATGCGCTGGTCGAAGGCGTTGAGGTGGGTGTGGAAAGGCCGGGCCGCCGCGCCGCCGTGAATGAGTTGCAGCACCGGCGTTTCGATCTCGACATAATCCTGGGCGTGCAGCACCTCGCGGATGGCACGGGTGGCGACGGCCCTGGTACGCACCATATCGCGCGCTTCTTGGCGGACGATGAGGTCGGCATATCGCAACCGGACCCGGGTCTCCTCGGAGAGCTCCTTGTGCAGCGTCGGCAAAGGCCGCAGCGCCTTGGCAGCCATCTGCCAGGAGCTGACCAGGACGGAAAGCTCGCCCCGCTTGCTCGAGATGACCCGGCCCTCGACGGCGACATGGTCGCCGAGGTCGACGAGCGACTTCCAGTCACCCAGGGCTGCCTCGCCGACCTCCGCGAGGCTGAGCATGATCTGCAGCCGGGTGCCGGCACCCTCCTGCAGGGTCGCGAAACACAGCTTGCCGGTGTTGCGTACGAACATGACCCGCCCGGCCGTGCGCACCACGGCATCGGTCTCCTGCCCCGCCTCCAGGTGGCCCCAGGTCGCCCGGATGTCACCGAGGCTGTGGGTCCGGTCCACCCACACCGGGTATGCCGCGTGTCCGCTGGCGATCAGGCGCTCGCGCTTCTCCCGACGCACCCGCAGTTGCTCGGGCAGGTCATCGGTGAGCGCTTGGAGCGCATCGGCGGGAGCGTCCAATGGAGCAACGACTGTCGAGTCGCTCGGGTCGGATTCGGCAATCACGAGGGTCAAGGATAACGAGGTCAGCTCAGCGCCCCGACCAACGCACGCTCCCGATCACCACGCGCTCCCGAAGACCTTGGCCGGGCCGGCTGCGACGGAGCCCGTCAGTCGACGAGGTCGAGGGCGAGGTCGAGGATCGGAGAGGAATGCGTCAGCCCGCCGACGGACAGGTAATCGACGCCGGTCCGGGCATATTCGGCGGCTGTGGCCAAGGTGAGCCCTCCCGTCGCCTCGATCTCTACCGGGTCGCCCATCGCCCGCAGAGCGGTGACGGTGTCGGCGAGCAGTCCGGGCGACATGTTGTCGCACATGATGAATCTCGCGCCCGCGGCATACGCCTCCAGCCCCTCGGCGACGGTGGTCACCTCGACCTGGATGTCGACGTCGGGAAAGGTGCGCCGCACCGACTCGTATGCCGCGCGCAGGCTGCCGGCTGCGAGTTTGTGGTTGTCCTTGATCATCGCGCAGTCGTAGAGCCCCATGCGTTTGTTGGTGCCGCCGCCGGCCCGCACGGCGTACTTCTCCAGATGACGCATCCCCGGCGTCGTCTTGCGTGTGTCGAGCACCATCGCGCCGGTGCCCTGGAGCTGGTCAGCCCAGCGCCGGGTATGGGTAGCGACGCCGGAGAGCCTGCAGAGGACGTTGAGCATGGTGCGCTCGCCGATGAGGATCGCCCGGACCGGTCCGCTCACTCGGGCGACGACGTCGCCGCGGATGACGGCCGTCCCGTCGGTCAGTAGCACCTCGACGTGCGGGGCGGCGCAGCCGACGAGGTCGGCCACCTGATGGAGGACCTCGGCGATGACCGCGACCCCGGCCAGCACGCCGGGCGCCCTGGCTACGACCTCGGCCGTGCGGGTCTGCTCCGGCGGGATGGTCGCCAGGGTGGTGACGTCGAGATGGCTGGGGCCGAGGTCCTCGTCGAGGGCGACTCGGACGAGGGCTCGTGCATCAGCGGCGGGGAAGGCGGGATCGAGGCTCACGGAAGGTCCTGCGGGGGAAGGGGATGCACGGATGTTTCGAGTATGCCGTCCGGTCGCCGCACCGCGTGCAGCCTCCCCCGCCAATGCACGTCGTCGCGATCAGGGAAGTCGCTGCGCACGTGCCCCCCGCGGGTTTCCTCACGTTCGGTGGCGCCGCGGGTGAGCAGTTGACCCAGGTGCAGCAGGTTGGTGGTCTCCCACGAAGCGGGCCCACCGACCACGCCATCGGCCCCGTCGGCGAGGTCGGCGAGCATCGCGGCCGTGGCCGTGAGCGACTCGGCGCAGCGCACGACGCCAGAGCCGTCGGTCATCGTGTGTTGGATCGCTCGGCGGTGCACCGAGCGCAGCAGAATCGAGTCGCCGCCGTCGCCCTGTGTTGCGGCAGGCAGCGGGTCGACCGGCATCAGCTCGCCTCGGCTGAAGCGCTCGGCAAGGTCCTCGGCGATGCGGTGGGCGAAGACCAGGCCCTCCAGCAGCGAGTTCGACGCGAGCCGGTTGGCGCCGTGGACGCCCGTGCACGAGCACTCGCCACAGGCATACAACCCGTCGAGCGAGCTGCGCCCGTCGAGGTCGGTGCGGATGCCGCCGCTCACGTAATGCTGCGCCGGCGCGACCGGCAGCAAATCGACCGCTGGGTCGAACCCATGCTCCTGACAGGAGGCGACGATCGAGGGAAACCGCCGCTCGATGAACTCGCGGCCGAGGTGGCGGCAGTCGAGATAGACATGTTCGGCGTCGGTCTCGGCGAGCTGACGGACGATCGCCCGGGAGACCACGTCGCGTGGGGCGAGGTCGGCCAGCTCGTGCACGCCCTGCATGAACCGCACCCCGTGGACGTCGACGAGGAAGGCGCCTTCGCCGCGCACGGCCTCGGAGATCAGCGGCTGTTGACCGCTGGAGTCGTCGCCGAGATAGAGCACGGTCGGGTGGAACTGGACGAACTCCATGTCGGCCAGCTCCGCCCCGGCCCGCAGCGCGAGGGCCATCCCGTCGCCGGTGGCGACCGGTGGGTTGGTCGTCGAGGAGAAGAGCTGCCCGAGTCCGCCGGTCGCCAGGACGACGGCCCGACACAGCACCGCGCCGACGCCGTCGATCTGACCCTCGCCGATAACGTGAATCGTCGCCCCGCAGACCCGGCCCGTCGAGTCCTGTAGTAGGTCCACGACGAGGGCGTGCTCGATGACCTCGATGCCGGGGTCGCCCTTGACGCGCTGCAGGGCCGCGAGCAGCGCCCGGCTGATCTCCTTGCCGGTGGCGTCACCGCCGGCGTGCACGATGCGGTCGCGGCGGTGCCCACCCTCGCGGGTGAGGCTGATCGCCCCGTCACTGCCCCGGTCGAAGTCCGCCCCGAGGGTCACGAGCTCGCGCACCCGGGTCGGGCCTTCGTGCACGAGAGCCGTCACGGCCGGCTCGTCGCACAGGCCCACACCTGCCACGAGGGTGTCACGCAGATGTTCCTGTGGAGAGTCGTCGTCCGCCAGAGCTGCCGCGATGCCGCCCTGAGCCCAGGCTGTCGACCCCTCGGTGAGCAGCGTCTTGGTCACCAGCAGGACCGTCGCCCCGCGCTCACGCAGCCGTAGGGCGGCGGTGAGGCCGCCGATCCCTGACCCGACGACGACGACGTCGGCGCTCGTCGTCCAACCGGGTGCCGGGGCCGCAAGCCAGCGCGGAATGCGGATCGGCCTGCTCACTCGTCGTCCTCCGGGTCGGTCGGCCGATCCGGCAGCACGGCAGCGGGGGCGGCGGGGTTCCGCGCAACGCTACCGGTCCCAAAGGCGTCCTCGAGCGTCGACACCACCAGCGGCTCAAGAGCCCGCCGAGGATCGGCTATGCCGCAATCGAACAGCACCCGGGAGGCGGCTCCGAGGACCCCTTCGAGGCCTTCACGGACCGCCGCGAGCGCCGCGCAGTACCCGGGACGGTCCTCTTCTTCGATCCACACCGGCTCGCCGCCCATCTCCAGCACAAGGGCCTCCCCGAGGGGGCGAAGGGACTTGAGGGTAGTGACCGCGAACACCGCTCCGTGGAGCCTCTCGAGATCGCTGGGTCGGCCGGCCAGCGCGACTGCCGGGTGCAGCGCGACCGGGAGCACGTCGTGGGCGACGGCTGGCTCGAGCACACCGATGCCCTCACCGGGGCTGAGGTGCACGAGCACCTGACCCGGGTGGAAGGCCCCGGCGGAGGCCAGACCTGCGACCAGGCCGGCCAGCACGTCATCGGGCACCCCGAGCACGACCAGATCGGCCTCGGCGACGACATCGACGTCGTCGCGGATCGGCACCCCGGGGAGCATCTCTCGGGCTCGGTTGACCGAGGCGTCGCTCACCGCCGACACAGCGACGGTCGGATGCCCGGCGCGCGCCAACGCTGCGCCGAGGACCGCACCGGCTCGCCCTGACCCGATGATCCCGACGCGGAGTCGTGCCGAGCTGCCCAGCGGCGTACTCACGGGGAGAACCTACCCCCGTGGTTGCCCCGGGGACAGCGGTAACGTCATGCCATGACGCTGATCCCGTGGGAGCAGGCCTGGCAACAGGCGCTCTACGGGGACGGGGGGTTTTATCGGCGTCGAGTGCCGGCGCGGCACTTCGCGACGGCCACCCACCCGCCGTTGGGTCCAGTCCTCGCCGAGGCGGTCTGGCGTTGCGCGGATCTGCTCGAGCTTTCCGGCGTGGTCGACATCGGAGCCGGCCGCGGTGAGCTGATCCATGCCCTGCATCGGCACCGGCCCGACCGGCCTCTCACCGGCGTCGACGTCGTCACCCGCCCGCACGGTCTGCCTGACGGCGTCGGGTGGCTGCAGGGGCCTGGCGGCGCACCGCTGCCCGATGAGCTCACCGGACTGCGCGACGTCCTGGTCATTGCCCACGAGTGGCTCGACGTCGTCCCGTGCACCGTCGCCCAGCTCGACGACGACGGCGTGGCTCGTGTGGTGCTCGTCGATCCGCAGACCGGGATCGAGGCGCTCGGCGACCCGCTGGTCGAGTGTGATCACGAATGGCAGCAACGCTATTGGCCGCTCGCTGCGCCTGGCGACCGGGTCGAGATCGGCCTCTCCCGGGATCGGGCCTGGGCCGATCTATTGGCTCGCATCAGCCACGGCAGCGCGATCGCGATCGACGACGGCCACGTCCTGCTGGACCGCCCCCACGGGGGGACGCTCGCGGCATACCGGGCGGGCGAACCGGTGCGCGCTGTGCCGGACGGGTCGTGCGACCTCAGCGCCCGGGTGGCGATGGATTCGCTCTATCACGACGAGATCCACACTCAGACAGCGGCGTTCGAGTGGTTCGGGGTGCGGTCGACGGTGCCCGACCTGCGGGCTGCTCGGTGCGACGAGGCGGACCATCGCCGCCGAGTCGAGCGCTCTGGTGCCGTCGCGACACTCACCGACCCGGCGGGCTTCGGGGCGTTCCGGTGGGTCATCGTCCGCCAACCGCGCGCGTCCGCACCGCCCCAGCCTCGAGGCGGTCAGGGTTGATCGTCGCCGATCAGGGTCGGGTCAGGGTGTCACCGGGTGTCCAGCGGCCCCCGACCGGGGGCATCATCGGGCCATGACCGCACCTGGCCCACAAGACTCACCCACCTGGCCGCCAGCGATGACCGGCCCCACGCCGTCTGCCGGTGCGCCGTTCGCAGCGCCCCCGTGGGGATCCCCTCAGGACCACCAACCGGCACCGTTAGCCGACGCCGAACGGGTGTGGACCATCATGGGCAGCACCAAGCGCACCGGGGCGTGGGAGGTTCCCGCCCGGCTGGTGTTGTCCGTCGCAATGGGCGACGTCCGGATCGACCTGCGGGAGGCCCGGTTCGCCGCCCGCAATACCGAGATCGAGGTGCGCGGCCTGATGGGCGACGTGAAGATCATCGCGCCCGACACGATGCGCGTGCGTGTGACGGGGTCGCCGATCATGGCCGAGTTCCGCCAGCGCGAGGGCGGTGAGACGGCCGAGCCGCCTCCGGACGCGCCCCAGCTTCTAGTCACCGGCAGTATGGCCATGGGCGATGTGACGGTGTGGCGGACCGGGGACCCGGTCGGGTCCGGCACTTTCGGTGTCGACGGACTGGCCGGAATCCGGCAACGCCGACGCGAGCGCCGACGGTCACGCCGTCATCAGACCTGACGCTCGCTCAGGGACCCGGGGTCGTCGTCGATACGGCACATGCGTTGGGCGAGTAGCCCGCTGACCACAAGCACCGCCCCTGCGACGAGGTGACCGAGCAAGAGCCACAGGCGGGCGCGCTGCGAGTCGACGTCGAGGTTGGGCAGCAGCGCGACGGCCTGCGCGGCATACCAACCGACTAAACCCGCGCCGGTGAGCGCTGCGGCTTGGGCGAGCACGAGCGAGCGAGCCGCCCGCAGCGGGCTCAGCGCCTTGGTGGCTCGCCCCTGCAGAATCCGCCTGACGGGCAGGGCAGCGAAGAAGACGCCTACGGCCATGAAGGCCAGCAACACGACTCCCGCCCAGCCCGGGGTGGGCGGATCGAGTGCGAACAGCCGCAGCGCCGCCAACGCAACTATCGCGACGACGAGCGTGATGCTCGCGATCAGCCGAAGCCGCACCCCTCCGGCGGTCACCATGCCGGACTCCATTCGGGGCCTGGATGAATCCCGTGCCCGCCGAGGTCGGCGGCTCGGTCTGCCACTCGGACAATCGGGTCGGACGTCGAATGCCCGAGGCGCATCGTCGCCTCGGGGTCCGCGTGCGCCCAGGGCAGCAGCACGAAGGCGCGCTCGATGGCCCCAGGATGCGGCAGAAGAAGGGACGGCTCGGCCGAGAGACGTTCGCGGGCCGAGCCAGGCACCCCGAACTGCACGAGGTCAAGGTCCAGCGTCCGGGCACCCCACCGGACCTCGCGGGTGCGTCCGTGGGCATGCTCGATCCCATGCAGTCCACGCAGCAGACTCGCGGGCGATCCGGAGAAGGTGCCGAGAACGACGCCGTTGAGATACGTCGGCTGGTCGATGCCGCCGATGGCGGCTGACAACACGAGGGGAGGAACCGCAGTGATCGTGAAGCCCGGCAGGTCGGCGAGCATTTCGACCGCCTCGGTGAGGGTGCGCACCCGGTCGCCGAGGTTGGAGCCGACGGCGACAACGACCGGCACCCCCCGCTCGCGCCGAATCTCCACGCTGATGTCGGTGAACGGCACCGGCACTGGGGCTTGCGGCTTGTGGACGACCACCTCGACCGCGTCCACTGCTCCCGATTCGAGCAGGTCGGCAGCGATGACTTCGGCGAGCCGTTCGATGAGATCGAATGGCTCCCCCTCGATGCGGGAAACGACGGCCGCGGCCACCTCGCCGTAGTGGACGGTGTCGGTGAGGTTGTCCGAACGGGCGGGTCGACGCAGGTCGAGTTCGAGCACGACGTCGACGACGAACCGCTGGCCGTCGCGACGCTCGTGCTCGAAGACGCCGTGAAAACCAGTGCCTTCGATCCCCTGGATGACGATGCGGTCCGTCACGCGCCGCCCCCCGCCGAACGGGTGGCTTCGACGACGTCGAGGGCGTCGCGGGTGCTGCGCACATCGTGGACTCGCACCGCCCAGACTCCGGCGAGGGCCGCGAGCACCGACGTTGCGGCCGTAGCGACATCACGCTCCGCCGCGCCTCTCGGTGCGGCGCCGTCCGGGCGGCCCACGACACCGAGGAAGGCCTTGCGGGAGGCGGCATACAGAAGGGGTTGCCCGAGTGCGGCGACGGCCGCGAGGTGGGCGGTGAGTGCCCAGTTGTGCGCCGCGAGTTTGGCGAAGCCCAGCCCCGGGTCGAGCACGAGTCGCTGGGGGGCGACCCCGGCGATCAGGGCTGCGTCGCGGCGGTGGGCGAGCTCGCGGCAGACGTCCGCGACGACCTCCCCGTATGCCGCGCGCTGCTGCATGTCGGCGCTGTGCCCGCGCCAGTGCATCGCGATGAACGGGACCGCGTGCGCGGCGACGAGCGGGAGCATCTCGGGATCGGCGAGCCCGCCACTGACGTCGTTGACCATGACCGCCCCGGCTGCCAGCGCCCGTTCAGCGACTTCCGCTCGCATGGTGTCGACGGATACTCGCACCCCCGATGCGGCCAGCGCCTCGACGACCGGGATGACTCGGCGCAGCTCCTCCGCCACCGGGGGGCGCACGGCGCCCGGCCGCGTGGACTCGCCGCCGACGTCGAGCAGGTCGGCGCCCTCGGTGGTCAGCGCCCGGCCATGTTCCACGGCGGCCTCGGGCTCGAACCACCGCCCGCCGTCGCTGAAAGAATCCGGGGTGACGTTGACGACGCCCATGACCAGGGTGCGGGAGCCGTCGGAGAACGGGCCGGTCGGCCGGGGCGTAGTCACCGCTTGCCGCCGAGCAGCAACGACATCGCCTCCGCCCTGGTGGCCGGTTGGCGCAGCTGCCCACGCACCGCCGAGGTGATGGTACGGGAGCCGGGCTTCTTCACCCCGCGCATCGACATGCACAGGTGCTCGCACTCGACGACGACAATGGCCCCCTGCACGCCCAGATGCTCCAGGAGGGCGTCGGCGATCTGCGAGGTGAGCCGTTCCTGCACCTGCGGACGTTTAGCGAAGACGTCGACAAGCCGGGCGATTTTCGACAGGCCGGTGACCTTGCCGTCCTTGGCCGGGATGTAGCCGACATGGGCGACGCCGTGGAACGGCACGAGGTGGTGTTCGCAGGTCGAATAGACCTCGATGTCGCGCACGATGATCAACTCGTCGTGGTCGATGTCGAAGGTCGTCGACAGGACGTCGCCCGGGTCCTGGTCCAGGCCGACGAAGATCTCGCCCAGCGCCCTGGCCACCCGAGCCGGGGTGTCGCGTAACCCCTCACGGTCGGGGTCCTCGCCGATGGCCAGGAGCAACTCACGGACAGCAGTCGCCGCGCGGGCGTGGTCGACCGGCATACCGACGGTCTCAGTAACCGGAGGGCTCGGCTGCGCCGGGCGCCGGGGCGTCCTGGACGGCGGGGCCGGGCGGGGGCATGCCGGGGACATGTCCGTTGCTGGAGGCCGCCTTCTCGGCGGGAGTAAGCACCGGGGGCCGATCGCTGATCGTGCGTTCGGCGCTGGACAGCCAGGTCGGGCGCTGCGGTCGCTTGATGATCGGAGCGAAGATCTCGGCCAGCTCCTTGGTGCCGAGGGTCTCCTTGTCGAGCAGGTCCAGCACGAGCCTGTCGAGGAGGTCGCGGTTGTCGTTGATGACGTGCCAGGCCTCATCGTGGGCGTTCTCGATGAGCCGGCGGACCTCCTCGTCAACGATCGCGGCGACCTCCTCGGAGTAGTCCCTCTGGTGTCCCATGTCGCGGCCGAGGAACACCTCGCCGGTGCCCTGGCCGAGCTTGATCGCACCGATGCGTTCGCTCATGCCGAACTCGGTCACCATCTTGCGGGCGATCGCCGTGGCCTTTTCGATGTCGTTGGCCGCGCCGGTCGTGGGGTCGTGGAAGATCATCTCCTCGGCGACCCGGCCGCCGAGGGCGAAGGCAAGCTGGTCGAGGATCTCGTTGCGGGTGGTCGAATACTTGTCGTCCTGCGGCATCACCATCGTGTAGCCGAGAGCTCGCCCGCGGGGCAGGATCGTCACCTTGGTCACCGGGTCGGTGTGGTTGAGTGCCGCCGCGACGATGGCGTGACCACCCTCGTGGTATGCCGTGATCTTGCGTTCCTTGGCCGACATGATCCGGGTGCGCTTCTGAGGCCCGGCAACGACCCGGTCGATGGCCTCGTCGAGGGCGTGGTTGTCGATGATCCGCTTGTTGTTGCGCGCGGTGAGCAGCGCGGCCTCGTTGAGGACGTTGGCCAGGTCGGCTCCGGTGAAGCCCGGAGTGCGGCGAGCAACGGCGAGCAGGTCGACGTCGGCGGCCATCGGCTTGCCCTGGGCATGGACCTGCAGGATGCGGTTACGCCCGATCATGTCGGGGGCCTCGACGGCGATCTGCCGGTCGAAGCGGCCCGGACGCAGCAGGGCCGGGTCCAGGATGTCGGGACGGTTGGTCGCCGCGATGAGGATGACGTTGGTCTTGACGTCGAAGCCGTCCATCTCGACGAGCAACTGGTTGAGGGTTTGCTCACGCTCGTCGTGCCCGCCGCCGAGCCCAGCGCCACGGTGACGGCCGACGGCGTCGATCTCGTCGACGAAGACGATGGCCGGGGCGTTGGCCTTTGCCTGCTCGAATAGGTCGCGGACGCGGGAGGCGCCGACGCCGACGAACATCTCAACGAAGTCCGATCCGGAGATCGAATAGAAGGGCACCCCGGCCTCGCCGGCCACCGCCCGGGCGAGCAGGGTCTTGCCGGTGCCCGGCTGGCCGTAGAGCAGCACGCCCTTGGGGATCTTTGCCCCGACGGCCAGGAACCGGGCCGGGTCCTGGAGGAACTCCTTGATCTCGTGGAGTTCTTCGACGGCTTCATCGGCACCGGCGACGTCGGCGAAGGTGACCTTGGGCATGTCCTTGGTGGCGAGTTTGGCTCTGGACTTGCCGAACTGCATGACTCGGTTGCCGCCGCCTTGCATCTGGCCCATGAGGAACCAGAAGAGCCCGAGCACGATGATCATCGGCAGCACCAGGCTGAGCATCGATGCGAACCAGTTCTGCGTGTCGATCTGGTCGGTGAATCCCTTGCTCGGGGGGTGGTCGTCGAGTGCTTTGACGATCTGCGTGCCCCGGGCATCGACGTAGTAGGCGTAGACCAGCGCAGCGTCCTTGACCCGGTCTCCGTCGGAGTAGGTGATGCCGTCCTTGAGGGTCAGCTCCAGGCGCTCGTTGTTGACCACCCGAGCGCTGGCGACCTTGTCCTGGGCGACCAGCTCAAGCGCCGCCGACGTGTCGATGCGGGTGGATCCCCCGGCGCCGGAGGAGAACATCAGGAACGTGAGCAACCCACCGGAGAGAAACAGCAGCACGAGCCACTGCGGACGAATCTTGCGCTTGGTCTTCATGCGTGTGTGGGGCCGAGCCCCAGCCTCCTGGTCATCGTCCGACGGTCACTGCGGCAGCGGCCAGCAGCCACGTCCACGGTGAGGTTATTCTCGCAGGTCAACGCCCGCAGCCCGGCCGGTGTTCCGCCCGCCCGCATAATCGCGTCCGGACCCCGCGGGTCAGCTGTAGACCGACTGCGCGAGCGTGCCGATGCAACGCAGGTTGCGATAGTCCTCGGCGTAGTCGAGCCCATAGCCGACGACGAACTCGTTGGGGATGTCGAACCCGACGTAAGCGACGTCGATGGCGACCTTGGCGACGTCGGGTTTGCGCAACAGCGCGCAGATCTCGACCGATGCGGGCCTGCGTGAGCGCAGGTTGGCGGTGATCCACGACAAGGTGAGCCCGGAGTCGATGATGTCCTCGACGATGAGGACGTGCCGGCCGGTGATGTCGGTGTCGAGGTCCTTGATGATCCGCACGACCCCGGAGGACTTGGTGCCCGAGCCATAGCTGGACACCGCCATCCAGTCCATCTTCACGCTCCCCGGCAGGGCCCGCATGAGGTCGGCCATCACGAGCACCGCCCCTTTGAGGACGCCGACGAGCAGGAGGTCTTTGCCCGCGTAGTCGGCCCAGATGCGCTCGGCCAGCTCGTCGAGGCGGTCTCGGATGTCCTGCTCGGTGAACAACACCCGCTCGAGGTCGGCTCCCATGTGGGCAGCGTCCACGGCGTCTCCTCCTGGCACGGTGCGGTCGCGGTCGCCATCGACCTTATCGCCCTGCACCCGACCTTGACACGGCTGTCGGCCGTTGCCCGGTGCCGGCCGGCCTTCACCCGGGTGGTGCGCGGTGCAGGCTGAGAACCCCCGCCGACCGCGCGGCCATGACCTGTCCAGGCAAGTCGACCGGTCCCTGACCCCGCCAGCGGGTGACGAGCCCGTCGAGCAGGTCCAGATGAACGGCGGTGAGCGCCCTGGCGCCGGCCTCGGCGGCGAGGATCCGCCAGATCCGCCGACGCAGGGCGGGGTGCAGCGCCGCCAACTCGATCGCCGACACGCGAGTGCCAGACACCCGCAGCGGCCCGCCGGGGGGGCCGACGAACCCGTTCGGCGCGGAATCCTCTGCCGGTTCCGTCAACCGTGCTCGGGCCCGGGAGGCGAGCTCATCGAGCAGGCCCGCGTCATCGCGCAACAAGGTGGCCGATCGCGCCAACGAGGCGGCCAGCCCCGGGCCGAGCGCCTGCTCGAGGACACCGATGGCTTGGCGGGCTCGCACCCGCGCATACGCCGGGTCGGCGTTGTGCGGATCGCGCCAGGCAGTGAGTCCCAACGCGGCACACGCCGCCTCGGTCTGCGCGCGACTCACCCCGAGCAGGGGCCTGGCGAAGGGCCCGCGGGCGGGCGGCATACCGGACAGCGACCGGGCACCCGAGCCGCGGGCAAGCCCCAGCAGCACCTGTTCCGCCTGGTCGTCTCGGGTGTGCCCGAGCAGGACAAGCGCCGCCGTATGCCGCCCTGCCGCCGCTTCGAGCGCGGCATACCGGGCCTGCCGGGCGGCGTCCTCGACCCCGCTGCGGCCAGGGGACACCTCGACGCGGATCACTTCGACGGGGTCCAGGCCGAGAGTGGCGCACGCTGCCCCAGCCGCATCAGCAACAGCCGCCGAGCCCGGCTGCAGGGCGTGGTCGACGACAAGCGCCCCGGCCCGCAAACCCGCCTTGGGACCCTCGAAGGCAAGCCCCGCCGCAAGCGCCAGCGAGTCCGGGCCACCCGAGCAGGCCACGAGAACGGTTGCGCCAGAAGGAATTTGACGAATCACGTCCCGCACGGCACGACGCACCGCGGCGACGGCAGGCGCTGGGCCGGGCATGGTTCCGCTGCCGTGTCAGCCGTGCACGCGGGAGACCCAAGTCTGCGGGTCGGCCATCTCCGCTGCCGTGGGCAGGGTCTCCGGCGAGGTCCAGACGGCGTTGAAGTCGTCGATCCCGACGCGGTCGACGACCGCACGGACGAAGATCGCCCCGTCGCGGTATTGGCGCATCTTGGCCTCCAAGCCAAGGATCCGTCGCAGGAATCGGTCGATCGGCCCGAGACCGGCCCGCCGCTCGGTGAACTTGGCGCGGATGTCCGCGACGGTGGGGATGACGGACGGCCCGACGTCGTCCATGACGACGTCGGCGTGCCCCTCCAGCAGGGACATGACGGCAGTGATCTCGGCGACCTTGGCCTTCTGGCCGGGGGTGAGGAAGATCTCGACCAGCCCCGTGCTGCCCGACTGGAACGCCTCAGGCAGCCGCTGGGAGATCTCGCGGACCCGTTCGGCGAACTCCGCCGGGGTCGGGGCGAGGTCAACTGCCAGGGTGCGGGTGCGTTCGATCATGTGGTCACGCAGCCAGGGCACCGCGGTGAACTGGACGCGATGAGTCTCCTCATGCATGGCCACCCACAGGCGGAAGTCGCGGGGCGAGACCCCCATCTCGCGCTCGGCGTGCACGATATTGGGCGCGACGAGCAGCAGCCGCGGATCACCCTGCGGCGCGAGGTCGTATTGGCCGAGCACCTTGCTGGCCATGAAACCGAGCAACGCTCCGGTCTCGGCGCCGGTGACCTTCCCGCCCACGGCCGCTGCGGCCGCAGACGGAGCCTTCGGGGACTGCATACCGCCGACGATCTTGGCGACGACCGGGTCCATGAGAGCCCGCATCGATCCGATATTGGCGGCCGCCCACCCGCCACGATCGACGACAAGCACCGGGGCCGACCCAGGCGGAGAGGTCAGCCGCGAGGTTTCGGCGACCGGATCGTGAGCCCGGTCTGCGGCCCGGCGAAGGTCCGCGACGACCCCGGCCGCCTCGTGGGTCGTCACCTTCGGCCCCGGCCCCGCGAGCCGGGAGGCCGTCGCGAGCGCGAAGTCCCAGTCGATGAAGGACCCGGAATCACGGTCCGCTTCGCCGCGCTCGCCGCTCTCAATCGTCACCAAGGTTCCCTTCGTCATGCCCGGCACCCGCAGGAGGCGAGCGTCACCGCAACCCGGTCCAACGCGGCCCGGGTATCCAACGTTCCCGTCGCCCCCTGCTGGAGCAGGGCGAACACGAGCAGCCTGCCCTCACGAGTCACGACGATCCCGGCGAGCGCGTTGGCGCCGCTCAGCGTGCCCGTCTTGGCCCGCACCAGCCCCGCCCCGGGGGCCTCCGAAGCGCTGGTGAACCGCTCGGCCAGGGTGCCGCTCAGCCCGGCGATCGGCAACTGCCGCAAGGCGTCGCCGAAGGCCGGCCGTCGGCCGCTCACGCCGACCTCGAGGACGTCCGCGACGACCCGGGCCGGGATCTGATTGGCGGCAGTCAACCCCGACGCGTCGAACAGCGAGACTCCGCTGACGTCGACCCCCGCGGCAGCAACCGCCTCCCGAACGTATGCCGCGGCGCCGGCGAAGTCGCTCGGCCGGCCGGCGCGGAAAGCCCCCTGACGGGCCAGCGACTCGGTGAGAGCGTTGTCGCTGTCACGCAGGGCCAGGCCCAGGAGGTCGGCGACCGGGGCCGAACGGACGACGCCGAGCACCGCCCCCCGTGACCAGCCCGGGTTGGGCGAAGCCGCCGGGTCGTGCGTCGCGCTTGCGCCGGGCGTCCCGGGCGTCCCGGATGGGACAGCGCTCGGCTCTTGGGGGGCTGTTCGATCGAGGGTCGCGGTCACCCCCCGCTCGGAGAGTCGGGCGATCAGCGTCCTGGCCACGTCGATGACCGGCTCCCTCGAGCCGGGTTTGCCCGGCTCGGCCCGGCGTTCGGCCAGGCCCAGCATGGCGACCGGGCCGACGATCCCGGTGGCTCGGAACCGCGCCGGCCAGCTCGGCGCCTCGGCAGCCCCCGGCGCGTACGTCGTATCGATGGACACGGTGACCGCCGTGACGCCCATGGCCGCCACCGACGCCGAGACCTGGTCGGCGAGCTCAGCCACCCCGGCCCGTCCGACCACGGCCGTGGGGTCGCCGCCCTGGGTAGCCAGGAACATGTCACCGCCAGCCACCAGAACCAGCTGGCCTCGGCTCTCGCCGGCCACGACGGTCGTCTCCAGGGTGCTGCCCGGCGGGAAGGAGGCTGTCACCGCAAGGGCTGCGAGCAGCTTGAGAGTCGACGCCGGGATCCGCGCAGTGTCGGGGTCGACGTCGAGCAGGTGAGCGCCGGTCAACCCGTCCCGGATGGTGACAGCCATCCCGGCAAGGCCGGGGTCGGCGAGCACCGAACCCAGGGCCGCCCGCAGACCCGCCTGGGTGGGGACCTGCGCCTGCGCGTCAAGGGGGGCGACCGGCATACGGGATGGCAGCGGCGAGGGCAGTGGGCGGCTTGCCGAGGCGCGTGTCGTCGCGGACGGGGAGGCCGTGCGTGCCGGCGCGGTGGTGAGGATACCGGGGGCGACATCGAGAGCGTCGGCGGCGACGTATCCACTCGCCAGGAGCAGGCAACCCAGGCAGAGGGCCGCTGCACGGCGCATGTGGGCGCACCCCCTAGTCTGTTTACTGACTGCCGACATCGGCAAGCGTAAGTTACTCGACACCAGCGAAGAGGGATGCGGACATGGAGTTCGACGTCACCATCGAGATCCCCAAGGGACACAAGAACAAGTACGAGGTGGATCACACCACCGGGCGGATCCGGCTGGACCGCATGCTCTTCACGTCGATGGCCTACCCCGGTGACTACGGGTACATCGAGGACACCCTCGGCGAAGACGGAGATCCGCTGGACGCCCTGCTGCTGCTCGACGAGCCGACCTTCCCCGGGTGCGTCGTGCGTGCGCGGCCCATCGGCGTCTTCCAGATGACCGACGAGGCCGGCGGCGACGACAAGATTCTGTGCATCCCGGCCGGCGACCCGCGCCAGGCGCACATCGTCGAGTTCGACCAGATCAACAAGTGGACGACCTCCGAGATCGGGCACTTCTTCGAGACCTACAAGGATCTGGAGCCCGACAAGTCGGTGGACAGCTCACGGTGGTTCGGACGTGCGGTCGCCGAGCGGGTCATCATCGAGGCGGTGGAGCGGGCCAAGAGCGCCGGCCACACCACCGAGCGCTGGCGGTTCCCGGACAGCTCTCACTGAGTTCCCGGACGGGCTCTCACTGAGCTCTCGGACGGGCTTTCATTGACCGGTCGCGCCGGACCGCACTCTCGCCTGCGCGAGCGTGTCGCTCGGCGGGCACGGCGTCAGGGGCGTCCGCCAGAGGGGATGAGGTCGTCGCGCCAGATCGTCGAGATCTTGACGTAGGAGCCTGTGTAGGGGGCGTGGATCATCTGGCCGTTGCCGATGAACAGCCCGACGTGATGAATCCCGGCGACGCTCGGCCCGAAGAAGACCAGATCGCCCGGCCTCAGGTCGTCGATGGGGACCCGCGAGGTCTGGCGGTATTGGCTCCCCGTGTAGTGGCTGAGCCGGACACCGGCTTTCGCCCAGGCACCCATCGTCAGACCGGAGCAGTCCCAGGAGTCGGGCCCGTCGGCGGCCCAGACGTAGGGTTCACCGAGCTGCGCGCGCGCGAAGGCAACGACCGCGTCGACTCCGCCCTTCGGTGCCGGCGTCGAGGTTCCCGGCTGCGATGGCGTCGGGCTCGGTGCGCTCGTCGTCGGGGATGCTGCGGCCTTGCGGGCGGCGTCTTGCGCCGCCTTGCGCGCCGCCGCTTCGGACCGCTCCCGAGCAGCCTGCGCGGCTGCCTGACGCTGCGCTTCCGCGACGGCTTTGCGGCGGGCCTCGGCTGCCTCGGCTTCCGCCTTCTTGCGAGCCGCTTCCTCTGCACGTGCGCGTTCGAGGGCTTCCAGGCCCTCTTGGCGCTCCCGTTCGATCTCGACCGACGACGCCCGCAAGGCTGCCAACTCGCCGAGGGCAGCCTCCCTGCGGCTGGCCACCGCAGCCGCAGCGGCGGCGGCAGCCTCGTTGTCCTGGCGCGCGTTCTCCATCGCGACCTCGGCGGCGGCGGCAGCGACACGCTGGCGTTCGGCGGCCTCCTCGGCCGCCTTTGAGAGAGTCTCGGAGATGGCCCGGGCCGCGGCGGCTTCGCGCATGACTCGGGACCGCTCGTCGCCCACCGCATCCAGCCCGGCTACCCGATCGAGGGTTGCTCCCGGTCCGCCCGTGCCGAAGAAGAGCTCCAGCTGGCTCAGACCGCTACCGCTTTGGAAGACCTCCGCGGCATACCGTGAGAGTGCGAGGCCCGCGCTGTCGGCGGCTTGTGCGGCCTCCACCGCCTCGGCGGTGGCCGTGACACTCTCCTGAGTGCTGAGCGCTAGGCGTTCGGCGGCACCGTTGTAGGTCTCGGCGGCCGCACCGGCTCGATCGAGGGTGTCGGCGAGGGTCGCCCGCGAGGCGGCGAGTTCGGCCTCTATCGCGCCCGCACGGCCGGCAGCGGTGGCGGCCGCAGCCTGCGCAGCACTCACCTCGGCAGCGGAGGGAAAGACCGGATCCGGCACGGCGGACGCGGAGGTGATCGACGCGGCAAGCAGGGCGACGGCGCAGCCCGGTGCGACGACGCCGCGCAGGAAGGCCCGTGAGATCCGCGTGGCCGTTGCGCCATTGCTTTGTCTGTGCCGAGCCTGCACCCGCATGCCTCCGAAATCGTCCTGGACGCCTCCGACATTAGGACTCATTCGTCACATGCGAAACACCAACACCATCAATACTCTTGCGCGAGCGGCCATTTCCGAAATGACACCGTTGTATTTATGGAAATGACACCCTTGTCTTTTCGCAGGTCAGTGAAGAGATTCGACAGCCTGTTCGAAGAGGGTCACAAGAAGATAACGATGTGGACCGAGGGCCGGCCTCGCGACCCCGCTGGGCCGTTGCCCCCTGGGTCAGCGCCCTGGGTCAGCCCTCTGTGCGGCCCGACCGCAAGATCGGGTTGTACAGCAGCGAGTTCGGCCTGCAGGCGCACTCCGTGGCGATGCGGACCGACGGCGGGATACGGCCCAGCTCTCGCAACGTAAAGAGTTGTGAGACAACGCGATCACGCACGTGCCACGGATCGATGGTGTTGAGGTAGATCTTCGTGCCACCCTCGAAGCCAGCCAACGTCGACACCCGCCACTTGAGCACAACCCGCCAGGGCATCGGCAGATCGACATCGGGCGGCTGGTAGTGCCACTCCTCATTGCTCGGCACGTGCGACCCGGTCGCGGCATGGCAGGCGAGCACCAGATCGGAGAAACCCCGGACATCCTGGGTCGGCTGTTCCCAGGGCCTGGCGAACTCGCTCTTGCTATAAATCTCCACCGAGGGATAGCGATGCCCGAAGCCAGCAAAAGCCACCGCGTGCTCGTTCTCGGCCACGACGAGGTTCTGCCGAGCGGCATAGTCGACGGCGAACTCGTTGTAGAGATTGACGTTGTCCCGTAGTCGGCGTAGCTCCTGTTCGGTGCGCACGCTGCGCTCGTCGACCGCGACGAGCTGCTTGTGAAGGTGGTCGAACGACGCCCCCGCCGGGCGCAGCCAGTTCTGGAAGACCGCGACGTAGCGCGCATAGCGGTTGGCTTCGTAGAGCGAACGCAGCGCGTCGACGGTGAACGAGAGGTATGCCTCGTGCTCCTCGGGTGTCAGCGTCCCCGAGGCAGCGAGTTGGTCGGTCGTGGCTGCACCCTCGATGTAGTGCCGCCGGGCGACGATGACGTCGTGCGTGCCGGCGAAGAACGACATGGCCCGCTCGGTGCGATCGTGCGCTGGCAGCGCCTGCCATTGGGGCTCGGTCAGCCCGCCGGCCAGCGCGCGCACCCGGGCCATCTGGTCGACGTGGGCTCGACCCCGGTCGCTGGCCAGGTAGCTGTCGTGATGATCGCGCGCCTCACGGCCAGGGCCGAAGCCATAGTTGAGCCGCCAGTAGTCGTAGCCGACGATCTCGAAGAGGTTGGGGATCCGGCGGAACTCGGCCACCGAGTCCTCGAGCCGATCGGCCGGAAGCGCACGCAGCAGATGCCGACCATCCGGATCGTTGACGAGCCGGGACTTCTCCGGTGGCGTGTCGAAGTAGCGATGCTCACAGAAGGCGCAGTAACGCCCTTCCTGACTGGTGTCGATCGGCTCTGCGGACGGCAGCGAAGACGGCAGCGGCCGGTCGCCCCGACCTGGGACCGTCCACACCGACGTGCCCGAATAGGGATTGATCTGCTTGACCGTGCCATCCGGCATCCGCCGCAACGCCTCGGCCCACGGGTGTTCGCCCTCCAACACATCGCCAGGGTAGCCACGACGGTCGGCCTACGATAGGTCCCACCGTCCCCCTCAGGGCGAGGCCACCGGAGGTGACCCACGTGCGTATCGGCGAGTTCGCCCAAGCCAGCGGCGTGCCAGTCGAGCGGCTGCGTCGCTACGAGCGCCTCGGGCTGCTTGAGCCTGCCTCCCGCGACAGTTACGGATACCGCCGGTATGCCGTCGAGCGGCTGCCGTCCGCAACCCACCTGCATCGGCTCGTCGAGGCCGGCCTCCCGCCGGCGGCCGTCAAGACCCTGGTGGACGCCCTCGAAGACCCCCGCATCCCGCTCGCGGTGCGAGAGGCCCGACGGGCCACCGTCGCGGCATACGTCGAGGCTTTGCGGTTGGACCCGACCGGCGGGTTACTCGACCTCCCGCCGGCTCCCTGAGCCGGTCCGAGGTCGAGCTAGCCGTCACTCGCGCTGAGCTGAGGCGGCGTCTCGCTCGGCGATCGCCTGCCGCACGGCCGCGGCATACGGCATGGGGTCGAGAGGGACGATCTCGCGGATGCTGTCATCGGTCACGAGCACCTCGGTGGACATCGAGTCGATCAGATTGGCCCCGGTGGTCACGTCCACGTCGGTGACCAGGGCGAGCCACCGGGAGGACAGCCGCGGGGTGAGGAAGGGGGTCTGCAGGATGACCAGGCCATGGCCGCGGACGATCCGAGCGGTGGCCTGGAGCATCTGCAGATAGCTCAGCTGGTCGGGCCCGCCGATCTCGAAGACACGCCCGAGCGCTCCCGGGTGGCCGACTACGCCGGCCAGATACGAGACCACGTCGTCGACGGCGATCGGTTGGCTGCGCGTCATGACCCATTTGGGCACGATCATCGCGGGCAGGTGGGCCACGAGCTGGCGGGTGAGTTCCCACGAGATGCCACCGTGACCGACGACGATCCCGGCGCGCAGGACGGTGACCGGCACGCCGGCCGCACCAAGCAGCCCCTCGACCTCGCGGCGGCTGGCCAGGTGTGGGGACAGGTGCTCGTCCTGGGCGCCGAGACCGCCGAGATAGACGATCTGCGCCACGTCGGCGGCGGCGGCCGCCTCCCCGAAGAGCGTTGCCGCCCGGGCGTCCCGATCGACAAAATCGTCGCTGCCGAGGGAGTGGACGAGGTAGACCGCCGTGTCGACTCCCGCGAGTGCCCGGGCTAGGTCGGCGGGAATCTGGGCGTCGGCGCCGACGACCTCGACCGCCTCCGGGCCGCAGTACTCCTGCGGGCGGCGCGTCATCGCCCGGACCCGGTGACCCCGCTCGAGCAACGCCGACACGAGGCGCGAGCCGATGAATCCGGTCGCGCCGGTGACCAGCACGGTGCGCGGCATACCGGGCTGGTCGTCTTCACCGGTGGGCGGCTGCATACCGTCAACCTAGCCCGGTTTCCCCCCGGCGCGGCGGGGGAGACGGTGGTGGAATGCGGTGCGGGACCGCGTGGATTCGCCTGTGTATGTCCCTGTGCAACACTCGTCGACAGCGAGCGACGAGGCGCGTTCGAACCCTGTCCCAGCTCCGTCCGAACGCAGTGCAAGCCCGTGCGAACCCGAGGAGTGACCCCCGTGACACCGCCGAAGCGTCACCGGGTAGGCCTATCGGACTTGGGCGCGGTGGTCTCGAGGTCGGTGCCGCGTGACCACCGCGAAACAGACGTGAGGTTCCGGCAGCGCCGGATCATCTCAGCGCTCGTGCTGCTCGCGGGCACGCTGGCGCTCGCGGCAAGCTTGCGGATGGAGCAGAACTCACCGTGGTTTCCTCTCGCCGCGCTCGGCGTCGCGGCGGTGTGGGCGATCGGGTCGTTTGCGTCGGGCACGCTGCACCTGGGGTGGGTGCACAGCGGCGAGCTGTTGCGCCGGCCGATCTGGCAGCCGATCGCGGTCGGGGCGCTGTTGGCCGCCGTGTTCATCGTCGGCGCGTTCGTCACGGTGCGGATCCCCCCGCTTGCGGCCCAGGCTCGCGAAGTGCTCGGCTTCGCGACGTCGGGGTCGATCTGGCTGCTCACTGTGACGACACTGCTCAGCGGCATCGCCGAGGAGCTCTTCTTCCGCGGCGGCCTGTATGCCGCAGTGCGGGAGCCGCATCAGGTGCTCGTGACGACCGTTGCGTATATCGCGGCCACGCTTGCGACCGGTAACCCACTGCTGGCTTTCGCGGCCGGTGCGCTCGGGTGGGTGACCGCTCTGGAGCGGCGGGCCACCGGTGGGGTGCTCGCTCCGGCCCTCACTCACGTGACGTGGTCGTTGACGATGTTGCACGTCTTGCCGTTCGTCTTTTGAGCACCGGGCGAGCGGCAGCGTCTCCTGGTGGTACTGCTAGTAGTACCATCATTGCGTGGCGTCCATCGAGAAGCTCCTTACCGCCATGAGGGCCAACCGAAGAGCGTCCGCTATGCCGACCTCCACATGGTGTGCGAGCACTACTTCGGTCCGCCGCGCACCACCGGCGGCTCCCCCCACGCCGTGTTCCGCACCCCGTGGCCCGGCGACCCCCGCGTGAACATCCAGAACGACCAAGGCAAAGCCAAGCCCTACCAGGTGCGCCAAGTCCTGACCGCGATCGAGAAGAAGGAGGCCAACTGATGCAGACAATGCCCACCGCAGACATCTCCCACTACACCTACCGCGTCACCTGGTCCGTCGAGGACCAGGAGTTTGTCGCCACATGCCTGGAGTTCCCATCCCTGTCCTGGCTAGCAACCACCCAGGTCGACGCCCTCACCGGACTCGAGACCCTCATCGCCGAGATCGTCCAGGACATGACCGCCCAAGGTGAGGCCATTCCCGACCCGCTCGCCGAGCGCACCTACTCGGGCAAGTTCAACCTACGAGTCGGCGAAGCCCTGCACAGACGCCTCGCCATCGAAGCTGCCGAAGAGAAGCTCAGCATCAACCAGCTCATCGTCCGTCGACTCAACACCGCCAGCTGAACAGGCCTTCACGCACAAGGACAGAATTACCCTCATGACCGCACCCGCAGCCACGCCCGACCCGACGATGGAAGCCATCGGCAAAGCCGTCCTCCTCGGTCGCGAGGGCGACACCGAGTCCGCACGACGCGACCTGCTTGCCATCTGGTCAAAGATCGGAGTGGCAGGCGACCCGTTCCACCGCTGCACGCTCGCTCACTACCTGGCCGACCTTCACGAGAGCCCGGCCGAGGCACTCATCTGGGACGTCCGCGCCCTCGATGCCGCCGACGCACTCAGCGACGAGCGCGCACAGCAACACCACGCAAGCCTCCAGGTGGCCGCCTTCTACCCGAGTCTCTACCTCAACATCGCCGATAATCTCCGCCGCCTGGGCGCCTTCGGTGCAGCCGCCGAGAACATCAACACCGCTGGCCAGCACGCCTCCGCGCTAGGCGCGGACGCGTACGGCGACACGATCCGCACAGCAATCCGCGAGGTCCAGCAAGCCATCGAGAACGGTGACGTCGAGCGGCGAGCATCCGCGCCCAGTGCAGCTCAGTGACTCACAGGAACGCGCTGCTGGCTCGAGCAAGCTAGCTCGCGGCGCCAGCCTGGATGAACTCCAAGCGGTTACCGACTGGGTCGTCGGTGTGCAGCCGTCGCACGCCCGGGATGGCGTCGTCCCAGCGGACCTCGCAGCCCGCATCGGCCAGCACCCGGGCGAGCTCATCGAGATCGGCGACGACAAACGCCGGATGCGCCCTGTGGGCAGGTCGGAAATCACCCTCGACGCCTGTGTGTACGACCGCGTCGCCGGCCCGGAACCACGAGCCGCCCCGTGCGGCGAGGATCGGCGGCTTGGGCTCTTCGACCATCCCCAGCACGCCGACGTAAAAGCCCCGCATCAGGTCGTCGGACCCGGGCGGACAGCAGAGCTGGACATGGTCGAGCCGCATGATCACCGGACGAGGATACGGGCGACGCCACGAGAGACTGAAGGCTCGGCAGGGCCACGATCTCGCGAATCGGGCCCGCAGCGGGACCACCTGCACCGAGGATGGCCCGAGAAGGGATCAGTTGGTGCACCGAGCCAGGAGCGCGAACACCGATGGAGGTCGTGTCATGACAAGCGACACCCGATTGTCCCAACCGGCGCCGATCAGGTTCACGGGCACGCTGTCCACCATCGAGGACGCGACCCTCGTGCGATTGCCGGTGCAGGCCAGTGAGCAGCTGCCCTCGCGCGGGCAGGTAGCCGTACACGCATCCATCCGTGGGCATGATTTCGAGACCGTCGTGGAGCCAGACGGCCGCCGTGGTCACTGGATCAGGGTCGACGAGGCCCTGCAACGGATCGCCGGAGTGAGCCCGGGCGACACTGCCGAGTTGACCCTCCAGGTAGCGCCCAAATGGCCGGAGCCGGACGTCCCCGACGACTTCGCCGCCGCCTTGGCTGAGTCACCCGCGACAATCCGCGACACCTGGGAGGACATCACCCCGATGGCCCGGTGGGAGTGGGTTCGCTGGGTGCAGGCGACAGGCAACCCGCAGACGCGGCAACGACGGGTCGAGGTGAGCATGTCGAAGATCGCCGGGGGTAAGCGGCGGCCCTGCTGCTTCGACCTGGCCGCGTGCACCGACCCGCACCTCGCCAGCAGCGGCAAACTGCGCGACCCCGGCTAGACGCCTCGCGAGCCACATGACCGCGCCAGCCTGCTGTATGCCGCACTCGCGGACCTCGCGGACCCGGCCCTGCGCCCGGTGCCGCCACGAGGATGGCGGCCGTTTCTCGCGCAGCTAGCAGGTCGTGGGGCGACAGGTCGCGTCTGGACGCGTGCTTGACGACCACCGGCTGCGCGAGCAGCCTTGGCTCATGGGACGCGTGGTCATCGCCTGTTATTCACCCAAGCCGGGCAGGGAGAGCGATTTGCACGAGTTGCCGCGGAGCCACGTGCCACGACTGCGGGCCGAGGGGTTGGCCACTGAGCGCGAGCCGTTCATCGCGGTCGCCTCCGATGGCACGGTCGTAGAGGTGTTCGAGTGGGTGTCGCAGGAGGCGATCGCGGCCGCCCATGAGAACGCGTCTGTGCGTGCCATGTGGGACGAGTACGAAGAGGTCTGCACCTACCTGCCGCTTGGGCAACTGTCCGAAACCGCCGGTCTCTTTTCCGAGTTCGACGCCTTGCCGTAGTTGGCCGTTCGTGTTTGACGGGCCCGGAACACAGGTCCGAACGCCCGACTCTCCGCACGCGTGCCTTAGTGAGTGATCGGCCGGAGGGCCAAGAAGGGAAAGAGGGCATGGCCAGACTCGTCTTCGGAATGAACCAGTCGTTGGACGGCTACGTCGACCACACGGCCTTCGGGCCGAGCCCCGCGCTCTTCCGCCACTTCATCGAGCAGACCGAGACGCAGACGGGCTGCGTCTACGGCCGCAAGATGTATGAGGTCATGCGCTACTGGGACGATAGCCAGCCCAACTGGGACGCCTCGGAGCAGGCCTACGCGGCCGCATGGCGGAAGCTGCCGAAATGGGTTGTGTCGCGCTCGTTGGCGTCAGTCGGCCCGAACGCCACGCTGGTCGCAGGCGACGTCGAGCGGGTGATCGCGGAACTGAAGGCAACGCGCGCGGGAGAGATCGAAGTCGCCGGCCCCAGCCTGGCGAACAGCCTGAGCCAACTGGGACTGATCGACGAGTTCCGCATCTACGTGCACCCCGTGGCGCTAGGTCACGGCAAGCCATTCTTCGCGGGACCTCAGCCGCGACTCCACCTGATCGCCAGCGAGCAGGTCGACGAGGACGTGCTCCGGCTGACCTACGTTCCGCGGTAATGCCCAACGGCATACGTCCAGCTGATCCTGCTCGTACCAGGAGAACGTCACGCTCGTCGTACCCTCGTTGCGACCTCGTAGCCCGAAAGGCCCTTGAGCACCTTGGTCCCATTGCCTCGCGCCGCCGTGAGCAGCCCCTTGTCACACCTGCGAACCCGCGCAAGGGTAGAGGGCACAAGCGACCACGCAGACGAACCAAGGAGTACTCATGGCCGGAACTACACGGACCGCGACCAACCATTGGGAAGGTGACCTCTTCACCGGCGCGGGTCAGGTCACCCTCGAGTCGTCCGGAATCGGGACGTTCGACGTCAGCTGGCCCTCGCGCGCCGAGGAGCCGAACGGCACGACCAGCCCAGAGGAACTCATCGCTGCCGCGCACTCCTCGTGCTTCAACATGGCGTTCTCCAACGGACTCGCCAAGGCCGGGGTCCCGCCGACCACGCTCGACACAACGGCCGCCGTCACGTTCGTGCCCGGCACCGGCATCACCGAGATCAAGCTCAGCGTCGTGGGTACCGTGCCCGGCATGTCCCCCGAGGACTTCCAGGCGGCGGCCGAGGAGGCGAAGGCCGGTTGCCCCGTGAGCCAGGCTCTCCAGGCCGTGCCGATCTCGTTGCAGGCGCGACTCACCTAAAACGCCCCACGACGGCGAGGGAATTGCGAGCGGTCCGGGGGGCCACGAGCCGCTCGGGGGGCCCCGCTCGCCCGGGTGCTCAACGCGGTTGGCTAGCTTGGCAAGGCTGGCTGGCAAACGTCGGCCTATCGGATCATGCGCACCTCAACGAGCCCATCAAGCTCCGGATCAGTCTGCTCAGTACCTTCGTGGATGAAGCCGTTCTTGTCATAGAACCGTCGCGCCCGTGAGTTCTCCTTGGCCACCCATAGTTGCGCAGGCCGCCCGCCGAGCGCCTCGTCTAGGAGGGCTTGTCCGACACCGTGGCCGTAGCAGCAGGACAAGACATAGAGCGCGAACAGCTGCTCACCGCGCACCGGCCGGTGCCCCTGGTGCTCGGTCGCCGGACCGCACACCACGAACCCCACGATCCGACCCGCCTGCCTGGCGACGCGCACCCGCTGCCGAGCAGTCCTCTTTCGCAAGCTCATGCGCCCACATCTCCCGCCGTTCCTGGCGCACGGCGTCGTCGTAGAAGTGCGGCGGCAGGAGCGCTCGGTAGGCCTCCCCCCATGCTCTGACACTGACCGAGGCGAGATCATCGGCGTCAACCACATTCGGCACATCCACGTGGAACTCGACAGCCACACCGCATGCTCCCACGCCGCGACGCCCCGGCCCATTGTCGGCAGACAGTCCTCGAGTGTGGGTCGGTGAACACCTCAGGCCTCAAGTGATCGTCAGCCTCGGGATACTGCCGAGCGACGAGCCACACGCTGGCCTCTCAGGGGGCCGGCGCCCAAGGGTCGGTGATGGTGCGCAGCATCGTCAACGCCTCGCGCAGCGCTGCCATCCGGGCGGTGCCGAGGTGGGCTTCCCACTCCTGCTCGATCCGCTGCTCCTCAGCCCGGACGGCCGGGAGGCCCGCCAGGGCCCGTTCGGTCAGCCGCACCAGCCGGGCGCGCCCGTCGCTGGGGTCCTGGACTCGATCAACGTAGCCCGCCGCCTCAAGCCGGTCGACGAGCGCGGTGGCGGTCTGCTTGGCGACCTGGGCGCGCTCGGCGAGGACGGACAGCCGGGTCCCTCCGGGATCGATACCGGCGGCGAGCCGGGACTGGGCCAGCGTGATGTCGGTGTAGCCCGCGGCCTGCATAGCGGCGAAGATGCGGTTCTCGGCCTCCCTGGCGGCGATCGCCATCAGGAGCGAAGTGGGGAGCTCACGGGTCATCGGTCACCCTCTTGACACAGCCGGCATTAGTCCTATTATCGAACTATACTAGTTCGTTAATGGGACTACCCTAAACCTTGGGAGGTCGAGATGGACGTGGCGCCGCGTGTGGATCTGTGGCTGGACCCCGCCTGCCCCTACTCGTGGACGGCGTTCCTCTGGCTCCAGGAGGTCTAGGCGCAGCGGCCGCTGGAACTGCGGCTGCACCTGATGACCCTCTACCTCGTCAACGCCGGCAGGACCGACATCGACGGCGACTACAGGCAGATCGTCCTGACCCGTCGAGGTCCCGCCCGGGTGGCCATGGCCGCCCTCCAACATGGCGGGCAGCCGGGCCTTCACTCGTTCTACGAGGGCTTCGGACGACGAAACTGGCCACAGTTCCACTGGGCCACGCCAGAGCAACTCCACGGCTACGCCCGCGAGGCGCTCGCCGAGGCCGGCCTCCCTCCCGAACTGGAGGACGTCATGGACACCGAAGACTCCGACGAGGCGCTCCGGGTCAGCCACCAGGCCGGCGTTGAGAACCTCGGGGGCTTGCCGGGTCGCCGACCACTCACATTGAGGCGACGGGCTTCTTCGGCCCGGTCCTCAACGCGATCCCGCGCGGCGCCGCCGCGTGCGAGATCTTCGACGCCGCTCGGCTGCTCGCGGCGCAACCCGCCTTCTACGAACTCAAGCGGACCCGCACAAGCCCGCCGGACTTCACCTGACCCGGCGCCCCGGATACCCGAAGGGACCACAATGAACGAGGACCTGCTCTGGGAGATGATTGACGGACGGCGGCGGCGCACCGCCGACCTCCTCGAAGGGCTCACAGACGAGGAGTGGAACCGGCCCACACTTTGTGACGGCTGGACCGTACGGCACGTCGCTGCGCACCTGACCTTGCAGCAGCAGGGGGTGGGAGACGCCCTCGCGACGCTGCTGCGCCACCCCGCAGTGATGCGCCGACCGACGCTCAACGGTCTGATCCACAACTCGGCCATCATGCAATCGCGGCTGCCGCGCCAGGAGATCACCGCCCGGATCCGGGCGATGATCGGGTCTCGCCGACACAACGTCGGCGTGACCCCGCGCGACACCCACACCGATATCGTCCTGCACGGCCAGGACATCGCCCTGCCACTCGGCAAGGAACTCCCCCTCGACCCCGCCGAGGCCGCAGTGGCCGCGGATCGCCTATGGCAGACGCGCCCGACCCGCCTCTCTGTCGTCTACCGCAAACTCCCCCTCGACGGGCATCGACTCGTAGCCGACGACGTCGACTGGCAAGTGGGGGACGGCTCCGAAGTGCGCGGCCCGATCATGGCGCTATTGCTGACGCTGGGGGGTCGCACCGCGCTCGTACACGAGCTTCACGGCTCGGGGGCGGACGCGCTGCGCGCCAGCACCTCGCCCCCGTGAGAGCGCGACCTCGACACGGACGCCACGTGGGGGCGGAAACTACCCACCGCGGAGGACGCCGAGGCGGCGGCATACAAGCAGGCGGTGAATTCGGTGAAGGGGCTGCTGGCCAGCGCCCGCACGCGCAACGACCAGCGCTGGAGTCGCGTCAGGGGCGAGCGGTGCTTCCCACGCGGCGCTGACAGCATACATCACGCTGGGCTATTCTAATGTTAGCCACTAACATTAGGATCATGACGGTGACGAGCACCAGCAGGAGCGCACGCACCCGGGCACTGCTACAAGACGCGGCGCTCAGGCTGTTCTCCGAGCAGGGGTACGACGCGACCACCGTCGAGCAGATCGCCCGGGAAGCCGGCGTCAGTCACATGACGTTCTTCCGGCACTTCCCGACGAAGGACGCCGTCGTCCTAGAGGACGGTTTCGATCCGGCCATCGCGGCTGCCGTGGCCACCGCGCCGACCGAACTCCTGCCCCTGGTGCGCGTCTGCGCGGGACTCCGCGCCGTGCTCACCCATGTGGACCTACCCGGGCAGGAGGAGGTTCGGCTCCGGGTCAGGATCGCCGTGGAGCATCCGGCGCTCCGCGCCGGGACGTACGCCGCCACGGAGGCCACCCAGAAGGCGATTGCTGAGGTCCTGGTCGCGGACGGTGTCAGTCCGTTCGAGGCACGCGTCGCGTCGGCTGCTGCGCTGGCCGCAGTTACCGTCGCCGTGCTCGAGTGGTGCCTCAGCGACCGAGACGACCCGATGTCGAGCCAGCTCAGTGCCGCACTCGACGTGCTCGACGGTACGGCCAGGCGATGAGAGCGCTGCAGATCCAACGCCTGGCGCACCGCTACGACGCTACCGCCGTGCTGCATGATGTTGACCTCACCGTTGGTCCTGGCGAGGTGCACGCGCTGGTCGGTTTCAACGGGTCCGGGAAATCGACCCTCATGCGCGCCGCTCTAGGGATGATTAGGCCGCAGGGTGGTTTCGTCCTCATCGATGGCGTCGAGGTTGCGCACCTGGGCAGCGCGGGGTGGGGCCGGGTGGGGCACCTCATCGACACCCCGTTCGTCTACCCAGAGCTGACGGTCCGGGAGAATCTCTGGGCGGCGGCGCGGCTGCACGGTGTGCTCGCCTCCGCGGCTGCGGACCACGCCGCCCGCACAATGGCCGACCTCGAGCTCGGGCCGTGGGCGGACTGCCGAGCATCGGCGCTCTCCCAGGGCAACCGGCAGCGCGTCGGCCTGGGAAGCGCGCTCGTGCACGAGCCGCGGCTACTGATCCTGGACGAACCCACCAACGCCCTCGACCCAGCCGGGGTGCTGCTCCTGCGCCAGCAGCTGCTGGCGCGCGCCGCCGCCGGGGTGGCCGCTCTGGTCTCCAGTCACCACCTGGACGAGGTGGCCCGGGTCGCCGACCGCGTGAGCGTCATCCATGCCGGCACCATTGTGGGCGAGTTGGACCCGCACGGCGTCGACCTTTAGCGAGCCTTCTTCGCCATGGTGCACCAGGCCGATGAGGCGGCCCGGCGTGTGGAGCCGGTGCGATGAGGGCGGCATACGCGGTCGAGGCGCTCAAGCTGCGCCGATCCCGCGTGGTCGCCGTAGCGACCGTGGCCCTGCTCCTGGTGCCAGCACTGCTCGCCCGGGCTTTCCTGTTCGCCGGTGAACGCGGCGGCGCTTACCCGATGAGCGCCAAAGTCGCCCTGCTGCTGCCGGGCGTCGGCTGGGCTGGATACCTCGGCGGCCTGATCCAGATCTACGCCACCGCTGGCGTGGTCGGCTGCGGCATCGTGGTCGGTTGGTGTTTCGGACGGGAGTATGCCGACCGCACGGTTGTCTCGCTCTACGCGTCCGCGACCCCCCGCACCTCCGTCGCATGGGCCAAGCTGATGCTCCTCGCAGCGTGGTCCGTCGCGGTGGGCATCGGCGTGGCCGCTGCGGCCGCGCTGATCGGGCTCGCCTCCGGCCTCGGGCTTCCCGACGCGATCGACGGGCGCGTCCTCGGGCGGCTCGCGGCTCTGGCGGTCCTGTCTGGGCTCCTCGCGCTTCCCGTGGCTTTGCCTGCCAGCGTCGGGCGCGGCTATCTCCCTGCCGTCGGTGGCCTGATGGTGCTCATCGTCGCCGCCCAGGTCGCCATGGTGGCCGGCGCGGGCACCTGGTGGCCGTGGTCGGTGGCAGCGGTTTGGGCCATGGGCCCGGAAGCGGGGATGGAATCGGTGTCTCCGGCATGGCTGACGGTGGTCCCGCTGGTGAGCTCGCTGGGTGCGGCCGCCACGGTGGCATGGTGGCGGCGCGCCGAAGTGGTCTGACCGGTACTGGGCCGCGCTGCGCCTCTTCCCCTCGGCACCCACATCACCTGAGACCTCGGGCAGACGGCGTGCCTTGGGGGTGATCCGTCATCGACACGTCCGCGTGCCCATCCGCAGTTTGCCCTGTGAGCCAGACTCTCAAGGCCTGCCGGGTCCGGGACTCGTCGGGGGCGGCTGGGCCGGCCGATCAGCGGAGAACGCGGTATCGAAGGTGGGCTTCATCCGCGAAACCCGATGTGTCGAGGCGCTCGAGCTCTACCCGCTCCCCCAGCCCGGCGAACAGGGGGATGCCATCGCCGAGGAGCAGCGGCACGACATCGAGGTGGATCTCGTCGACCAGCCCCCGTCGTAGGCACTGCCGCGAGATGCTGCCGCCCAGAAGGCTCACCCACTTGTCGCCTGCCGCCTCGCTCGCCGTCGCGACGGCGAGCGAGATGTCTTCGACCACGAAGGTATAGGTCGTTCCGTTCTTCTCGATCGGCTCGTGACTCGTGTGGGTCATGAGGTACACCGGCACCTTCAGCATCCCGCCGTAGGGCTCTTCGCCGTCGTCGATCGTCGCCGACTTGTTGGCGCCGCCGACCACCGCGCCGATGTGATCCAGGACCCTCTTCACGACGGCTTCGTCGTCAGCGACCGTTCGAACGCCGGACATCCAGGCCACGCCTCCCCCGACGTCCGCCATGAATCCGTCGAGAGTCACCGTCGCATGAATGATCACGGTAGCCATGACTCGCTCCTCCGGTCGCCTTGTGGTGAGTCGGCTGACTCGCCACTCATAGGATGACGGGGACATAGAGGTGAGTCAAGCGACTTACCTCGTGCGAGACTTCACCCATGACCCGCGAGCTATCCGACTATCACCGGCGCATCCGGGCCAGGAACCACACGGCGATCCTGAACGCCGCCGCCGAGTTGTTCCTACAGGCCGGGTTTGACGGAACCTCGCTGGCGCGCGTCGCCGACAGCGCCGGCGTCTCCAAGGCGACACTGTTCAAGCAGTTCCCCACGAAGGCGCAGCTCTTCGAGGCCACGGTGCTCGAAGCGGCTTCCACGCCCGACACCGAGCTGGGCGATCTGCCGTCCGACGACTTCCGCGCAGGCCTGGTCCACCTCGGCCGCGCCTACGCCGACATGCTCGCCCGGCCCCGGGTCGCTGCGCTGATGCGGATGATCATCGCGGAGCAGCCGCGCTTCCCAGAGCTGCGCGAACTGTCGTTCGACTTCGGCACACTGACCGTACTTCGGGCGCTGCGACGCCACCTACGCGAAGCGGATGCGGCGGGCACTGCCGACATCGACGACTTCGACATCGCTACGACGCAGTTCCTCGGGCTGATCGCATCCGCCGTGTTCTGGCCACGCCTCGTGCACGGCACCTGGTCGCTCACTGAAGAGGAGGAAGGCCGGGCGATCCACGAGGCGGCCACGACGATCGCCGCCCGCTACGCGCTGAGCCCGTGATGGTGCGACGGTGCGGTCGAGGGTCCCGACGTGCTTCCACGGACGGACAAGCCCACCTGCTGAGGCGCCCCTGACCGTGAGTCGGCCGGTAGGGCTGTCGAATAGTCCGTCCGTCGGCGCACATCCGGTCGTGCCGCTCTTTGGTGTCAATCGCGTGGGCCTACTTCGTGCGGTAGACGTCGGCGCGGTGCTCGATAGCGAGGATGGTGATCTTGCCGCCAATCCGGTAGATGACGCGGAAGTCTCCGCGCCTGGCGCTGCGCAGACCCTCGAGCTCGAACCGGAGAGCCTTGCCCACCCGCTGGGGGTTCCCCGCCAGTGCGCCGTAGACGAACTCAACGACCGCGGAGGCCACCTTTTCGGGCAGCCGCACGAGGGCCCGCTTGGCCGCTGGCGTCCACTCGATCTCCACGGGCAGACCTCAGCGGTGCAGCAGCGCCAGCGCCTCGTCCTTGGTCAGGACCTCGGCCTCGCCCCGCTCCAGTTCGCCCAGGCTGTCGCGGATCTGGCCCAGCAGACTCGGCTTGGTCATCAGGTCGAGGGTCTCCTCGAGCGACTCGAGGTCGGCGATGGAGACGACGACGGCGGCAGGGCGACCGTGCTTGGTGATGACGACTCGGTCGTGTTCGCGTTCCACGTGGTCCACGACCTCGGACAGGCGGTTCTTTACGTCCTTCAATGCCATCTGGCCGCCATGCGTCATAGCTACAAGTGTAGCCATAATCACGCGCCCCTCGGGCCCGCGCTCACCACTATCGGACCGACACGGGGCTCGCGAGGCCACGCCAGGACGCCTCTGCATCGCTCGGATGCCCTCAACGTCCCGGCATGCGGCAGGGGCGTCCCCCGACTCGGGGCTTTTGTTTATGGACAACGACACCGGCCGCCAGGAGGGGAGGTTCCCTCGTGCGATCACGTGGGGCGGCGGCGGCTCGTCTGGGACGCCGCCGACCTGGATGCCTGGCTGGAGACTCAGTGTGAGTCAGAATAGGTCCGGTGAGCGTCCGGCAGGCGCTGGTCGGACAAGCGCGCCTGCGCGCTACAGTCGAGGATGATCACTGCGATTCACACGCTGGTGTACTCCGATGACGCCACCGCCACGAGGGCGTTCTTCAAGGACGTTCTGCAGTGGCCGTTCGTGTCCGAGGGTGAGCGGGGCGACGCGGGCACCGGTCGTGGCACCGGAGGGCAAGACCCCGCTGAGTGGCTGATTTTCAAGACCGGCCCCAGCGAAATGGGCGTGCATCCCACTGCGAGCCCCAGCGAAGGTCAGTTCAGCGCCTCGCTCAGGCACCACTCCATTGCCGTCATGTGTGATGAGCTCGATGCAACTGTGGCCGAGCTTTCGGAGCGCGGCGCCGCCTTTGATGGTGAAGCGCGGGACATGGGTTTCGGTCGCGGGATTTCCCTGCACGTGCCTGGCGCCGACGCGATCCTGCTTTATCAGCCTTACCACGCCACGGCGTACAACCTGGACTGATCGCGCCCAGTGCGGCCCGAGTGATTGTGATTGTTGGATCGGGCCCCCTACCCACCGCCAGCCCAGCCCGTTACAACATCGATGTGTGGCCAACGAATATGCGAACACACCTGACGAGCAACATTAGTTTCCATCAACCGCTGGCTATGCCTGCGGAGCGACGAGGCGAAGGTTTGCGCGGACAATTACACGCGATTCCGCAGCTACAGCTCCAGCCAAGGGTCCTGCCCCAGCCCTCTTTTCCAAGACTAGGCCATGGTGACTGGGACCTACAAGGCATGGATTCAGTACGGTGAGCCCAATCCGGAGATCCTTCGCGTTCCATGGCCTTACTGGAACTGGGGTAACTACGTCCAGTGGTGGCACGCGAATCACTGAACCGTCCGTTGCTAGCGACTAGCTAGGCGTGTGGCCGGAGGTTCCGCAGCCTCGGGTCACAGGCTTCAAGTATCAAAAGGGGTCGAATGCCAATCAAGGGCACCGCGGGGTGGAACGTCAAAGCGTTCAGACGGCTGGGATTTTTAGCGATTATCGTCGTGTCGGCGGTTGTCCTGGTCGAGTTGAAGTGGCACCCGATCGGCTTCTATACAGCGGATCGCCTTTATGACAATGTGCCAACTTATGCTAACTGTGATGTCTACCCCTTACCCGAAACGGCACAGCAAGTGCTCGAGACATTGCCTCGACCTGCAGGGGTTGAAGCCCTGGTCTCTGATCGATGTGCTGGAAAGGGAGGCATCGAATTGCGATACGGATCTCATGCCTTAAGGGTCGAACTTGAGAAAATCCTGGAGAGCAGCGGTAAATGGCAAGCGGGAACCGGGTGGTTTCTCCGCGGGGTCCCCGTGGAACTCCGAAACGTATAGCCACATCGGAGCATCTGTTGCGTGCCCATCAGCCCTGTGAACCGGCGGCTCGCGGCTTTGATGTCGTCTTGTGACCCGACTTGGCTCAATTTGGTGTGCAATGCCTCGGTCGTGGATGGCGCGGATCGCGTCGTGGAGTTCGCTCGAGAGCGGGTCTTCGGCGGTGATGAGCTGGTCTGGGTGAAGACGTGCCCGTCAGGGATCACCCGGCGAGTCGAGACCGGCCAGAACCTTGCTCTCGATCGCGGCCGCTTGCCGAGCCGTGGCAAGCACGAGGAGCAGAACAGCCATTCCCATGAACACCGATACGACTGAGGAGATCGGCGAGGACCGTGGAACCCTCGCACCCTCGGCGATCAACCGAAATACGTGTCTCAGGAGCAACCACGTCGGCCGCGTCTCGGGGAGAGCCCCGGTGCGTCGCCACCAACACAACGGCACCGGAATCGGCGTGGGCATAGAGAGCGCCCCACACAATCGCGGCCGTGTCATCGTCCAAGTTTCCGGCAAGGCCGCCGACTCGCTGCTGGGGACGATCAGGGAAGGGTTCGTCCATGCGGCCGCCGCGGTCCTGGACGCGGTGTTTCCGCCATCTCGACGGCGACGACGATCGATCTGACGGCCCGTACGTGACCCGTAACGCGGCCGCTCTCGCCTCGGTGGCCCTGTTGCTCGTCGTCGCCCTGGTCGTCGTCCAGGCTGCTACCGCCGCGCTTCGCCGTGAACCGGCCGGCGCTGGGTCGGGCGGTCACCGGCGCCGGGGTCGCGGTGCTGGGTGCCGCGGCCGCGGGGGCGCTGACCGCGGCCCTGTTGGAGGCCGTGGACGCGGTCTGTGACGGTATCGCAGGCCTAGCCGGAACGAGCATCGAGGCGGCCGCCCGGCGGCTGCTTGACCCGGCTGCGTTGACCCAACTGGCAGTAGTGCCTGGCGCTGCGGCGTTGATGATGTGTTCGGGTTGCTGTTCATCCTCGGCGCGACCCTGACCCTGGGCACCCTGCTGGTGCGCCAGGCCCTGATTGTCATCGCTGTCGTCGCCCCTCTGGCGTTGGCGGGGGCGACTGCCCGGCTGACCCGCACCTGGGTCCACCGGTGGGTGCAACTCACCTTGGCGTTGATCTTGTCGAAGCTGGCCATCGTCGTCGTGTTCGTCGTGGCTGTCGGCCTGCCGGCGAAACGAGCGGCCTGGGCGGGGTTGCTGTCCGGGCTGATCCTGCTGCTGGTGGCTTGCCCATCCCCCTGGGCCTGCTTCAAGGTCCTGGACTTCGCCGGCACCCACACAGCCCCCGACGCCCATCGGGCCACCACCGGCGTGGCCTTGGCCGTGGCCAATCAGGGCCGGTATGCCGCCACCTCCCTGGTGCGCACCGTCGCTGCCGTCGGCGGCGGACCCGCCGGCGCAGCAGGGGCGGGCGGTGGTGGCTCGGGTGCCGCCGCTTCGACCGAGACTTCCGCGGCCGGCGCACGTGGCGTCACAACGGCAGGAGCTCGAGTCTCTGGTCCGGTCTCCCGACCGTCCGGGCCTGGCAGCCAACCGGCTGGGTCCGGTGGCCACGCCGGTCCGTCAGCACCCGCGACCTCGTCCGGCCCAGGATCACCGACCGAGACAGAACCGGGCCGTCCGCCATCCCCGGCCGACCCGACATGGCCCGGCGAGGTCGATGCCGCGCTGCTGGACCCGCTCCTGCTGCCGACCTCACCGCCACAGACCGCCCCCGTCGACTGGGTCCAGCTCAACGCCGACGACGCAGCCGCCGCCTGGGCCGCCCTCGATGCCTGGGTCCGGTGGCGTTCTGGGGAAAGCGACTCAACACGCCGCTCTACCGGCTGGCCATGACGGTGCCTGGTCGTCGGCTTGCGGCGTCGGAGCGCCGAACGCGTTGAGCCGCGACGCCGCCGCCGGCACTGATGCGCCGGCGGCGTCGGTCAATCTCCTGCTTTTCGGCCACCCACGGCCTCCACTGCGACCCACGACCTCCACGACCGCCACTGCCCCCACGACCGCCACTGCCACTGCCCCCCACGACCTCCGCGGCGACGTCGCGGGCGTCGCGGGAGAACATGGATGGTGAACCGGTTCTTCCACCGACCCACCATCCACGGGTGTGGAGCGATTCGCCCGTCCGGCTGGTCCCCTCCGAACCCTCCGGAAGGGCGAATCGCCCTGACCCGATCCCCCCCCAGGTTTCCGGTGGTCGAGTCGGATATAGGACGGGGTCGGCCCGAATCCATGACAGGTGTTTTGACACTTTCTTTCGGACTTCGTCGGCGCCCAGAGCGAGGGCGGTCCCGACCGCCAGCCCCGCGGGTACCCGCCGGTCGCCGCCACGGTTGTTCTCCTCTGCCACGGAAATAGGTCCGCCGATCCGGAAGAACCATGCCCGGGGGTCAGACGGCCGGCGACTCGGGCCCTGAGGATCGTGCCGCAGCCTGAAGCCCACATCTTCCCCACCGAAGCCGACCGCGTCGCCGACGCCCTCGACCGAATCGCCTCGTCACCGGAACCGGAGAGGTACACGACGGGTACACGGAGTGCCCCGCCTCTGCCCCCACCGACGACCCAGAATCCCCCGCCAGTCAACGTCGGCCCTGCCGGACGGGCCTCTGACCTGCGGAAACGGGAGAGGACCCCACTGTTGGAGTGAGGTCCTCTCGTGGAGCCGCCTATCGGAATCGAACCGATGACCTATTCATTACGAGTGAATCGCTCTACCGACTGAGCTAAGGCGGCGCACGACCCGGGCCCACAGGCCCGTGAACACGGTTCCCGAGTATACGGACCCCGCGCGCCCACCACGAGCCAGACCGGCTCGCGGACGGGCGGCATACCCAACCTTCCCGGGTATGCCGCCGACCTGACCTACCCTCTGAGGGTGAACACCCCCCGATCCCGGGCCCGGGTCGTGGCCGCCTACGCCGCTGCAGCGCTCAGCGTCGCGCTGCTGGCCGCGTGCAGCGGGTCCTCCGAGGTGGCGGCTCCGGCGACCCTCACGACAGCCACGGCCGCACAGCCAGACTCGCCCGCGGGGGCAGCAACGCCCACCCTGTCCGCTGGGTCGTCCGCGACCCCGTCGACACCCCTGACGAGCACACCGCTCACCGCGACTGCCCCCTTGCAACCGGGTGGGCGCACCGTGACGGTCGCGCTCACCGGTGACGTCCTGCTGCATAGCGGCGTCACCGACCAAGCCCGCAAGGATGCTGCGGCGAACCCGGCACAGGCGAGCAACGGCCTGGACTACCGCCAGATCCTCGCCGGTGCGAAACCGGTCGTCGAGGCGGCCGACGTCGCGATCTGCAATCTCGAGACGCCGGTCGCCCCCCCAGGTGGGCCGTACACGTCCTACCCCGTCTTCTCGGTGCCGCAGGAGATCCTTCCGGCGCTCGTCGACACCGGGTTCGACGCCTGCACGACGGCCTCAAACCACACCGTCGACAAGGGTTTCGACGGACTGAAACGGACCCTGGACGCGATGGACGCCGCCGGGCTCAAACATGACGGCAGCAGCCGTAGCCAAGCCGAGGCGCAGACCCCGACGATCCTGGACGCCAAGGGTGTCAAGGTCGCCCTTCTGGCCTATGCCTACGGACTCAACGGTTTCAGCTTGCCCGCCGGCAAGCCGTGGGCGGTCGACATGATCGACGTCGCTCGGATCCTCGCCGAGGCCAAGGCCGCTCGACAGGCAGGCGCCCAGATCGTCCTCGTCGCGCTGCACTCCGGCGCCGAATACCGTGTGCTGCCCACCGACGAGCAGCGCAAGGTCGCCACCTCCCTCGCCGCCTCCCCCGACATCGACCTCGTCTACGGCCACCACGCACATGTCGTGCAGCCGGTCGACAAGATCGGTGACACCTGGGTGATCTACGGCTTGGGCAACATGATCGCCAACCAGCACCGCCTACCTGAGCTGGCCAAGGCCCAGCACCAGGCGACCGCGGTAGTGAGCTTCGGCGCCGGCACCGACGGACGTTTCACGGTCACCGGCGTCGAGATGCGCCCCACCGCGATGAGCAACCTCAACGAAGCCCGCCGCTATGTGGACCTGGCCACCCTGCTCGCCGACCCGGCCGTGTCCGACACGCGCAAGGCGGCATACCGGGCGCTGTACAACGCGGCAGCCAAGTCACTCACCGCACTGGGCGCTCAGGGCAAGGGGATGGTGGTCGCCGCCCCCTGAGCGGCCGGCGCCGCGGCCCCAGCGGTCCCAGGGATCTCAGCCGCCTCAACTCCTCAGCACGTGAGGCCGTCGGTCGGCACCTTCCCGGTGACGAAGTAGTCGTCGATCGGCCGGTCGATACACGAGTTGGACCGCGTGTATGCCGTGTGCCCGTCACCGTCATAGGTGAGCAGTACGGCGTTCGAGAGCTGTTGGCGCAGCCGGACCGACCACTCGTAGATCGTTGCCGGGTCACGGGTCGTGCCGACGACGACGATGGGGCCACTGCCGACGGCGGAGATCTTCTTGGGTTGCGCACCCGACTGCACCGACCACACGCCGCAAGGCACCGACCCCCACGCCAAGAAGCGACCCCAGGTCGGGGCGTCCTTGGCGAAAGCCTCGCCGTTCTTGGTCACCTCGGCCACGTCTGCGGTATCCGGGCGGTCGAGGCAGTTCACCGCGTAGATGACCTCCATGATGTTGCCCGTATAGGACCCGCTGGAGGTGCGGTCGGCGTATTGGTTGGCCAGGCCCATGAGTTGGTTGCCGTCGCCGTTCTTCGCCGCGACGAGAGCTCGGGTGAGCGTGGGCCACGACGCCTGCGCATACATCGCGTTGGCCATCCCGACGGAGCCCCACGCCTCATTGAGCTCGGTGATGCCTTGATCCCCGGTGACCCGGACGGGCTGGGCGTCCAGTCCGGCGAGGAAGTCGCGGATCCATTGCATCCCCTCGTCGACCGTGCTGCCGAGAGGGCAACTGCCGCGCCTGATGCAGTTCTCGACATAGCTGCGGGTCGCCAACTCGAAGCCGCGGGCCTGCCCAGCGGAGATCTCCGCCGACGTGAGATCAGGCGCGACAACGCCGTCGAGGACGAACCTGCCGACGGTCGTGGGAAACAGGTCGGCGTACGTGGCCCCGAGGAAGGTGCCGTAGGACTTGCCGAGGAAGTGCAGCTTCGGCTCGCCGATCGCCGCACGCAGCACGTCCATGTCCCGGGCGGCCTCGACCGTCGAGACATGTCCGAGCAGCGCGCCCCCGCGAGCCGCACAGCCGTCGGCGAGCGCCTTCGCACCGGCAAGGAAGGACTGCTGCTCGGCCGGGTCATCGGGGGTCGGATCCATCCCGAGGAAGGCGTCGAGCTGCCGGTCGTCAAGGCAGTCGATCGGCGAGGACTTGCCCACCCCTCGGGGGTCGAAGCCGACGATGTCGAAGGCGGCGCGCACCGGTGCGCCGACGATCTGATTGGCGTAGGTCGCATACTCGACGCCCGACCCGCCCGGGCCTCCGGGGTTGACGACCAGCGAGCCGATCCGCGAGGAGCTCGAACGCGCCTTGACCCTCAGCAGGGCCAGCGAAATGCTCGCCCCCTGCGGCTGCGCGTAGTCGATGGGGACCTCGAGGGTCGCGCACTCCCCGCCGGAACAGCTGCGCCAGGAGAGCGTCTGCGCGTAGAACCGGTCCAGGCCGGTGGACCCAGGCGGCGGCTTGCGCACCTGAGAGGGATCGACCGGCGCGTTCGTGGCTCCCGACCCGCCCGAGCCGCCCGCGCCGGAGCCAGAGCCGGACTGATCGGAGGGCAGGAACGGCAGGACGAGGCACGCCGACAGGCTCAGACTCGTGACGACGCCGGAGGCGAGCAGTGCCAACCGGCGCCGTGCCCGGGTGGGGGGGATGGCCATGACTACTGACACGCTCCTCGGTCGACACCGACGTCTGCTGCTGTGCCCTGAGGCTACCTCGCCTGGCCGGTAGGTACTTGCAGTGCAACGGCCATCGCCTCCAAGGCAAGCAAGGGCGCGACGTTGAGGTTGATCCGCTCACGCGCCTGTCCGATCGCGTCGATACAGCCGAGTAGACCCTCGGGCGTCATCGCCGCCGCCAGCCCGCGGACCAGCTCGATGCTCTCGGCGTTGACCAGCTCGACCCTGGCGCCGGCGCTGAGCACGAGCGCGTCGCGGTAGACCGACATCAGGTCGACGAGGGCTCGGTCGACGACGTCGCGGCCGAAGCGGGTCGCCCGAGCCTTCTGCTCCCGCTCCAATGCCGCGAGCTGAGCCCGCACGTGGGGCGGCTGGGTGCGCGCGTCGGGATCTGCGCCGAGGGTCTCCAGCAGCCGGGCGCGTTCGGCGGCATCGCGGATGCCGGCCGACGAGCCGGCCTCAGCCTCCGCGATACTCGCGAGATCGGCGGCGGCCCCGACGGCATCGCCGACACCCCGGATCTTCAGTGCCAATGAAATGACCTCATGCCGGCGATTGCGGGCTCCTTCGTCGCGGGCCAGGCGCCGGGCCATGCCGACGTGACATTGCGCCGCGCGGGCGGCATACAGGGCCATGGCAGCCGGTATGCCGTCGCGCCGGGTAAGCAGGTCGGCGACCGCAGCCACCGGCGGAGTCCGCAGACGCACGTGGCGGCACCGCGAGCGGATTGTCACGATGACATCCTCGAGCGAGGGGGCGCACAGGATCCACACCGTGCGCGGGGTCGGCTCCTCGAGAGCCTTGAGCAGGGCGTCGGCGGCTCGCTCGGTGAGCCGGTCGGCATCCTCCACGATGATGACCCGCCAGCCCCCGACCGACGGCCGCAGCCCCGCCTCGTGCACCAGCGCTCGAGTGTCTTCGACCTTGATCGATAGGCCCTCCGTGGAGACGATGCGCACGTCGGCGTGGGTGCCCTCCAGCGCGGTGCGGCACTCTCTGCAGGTGCCGCACCCGGCGGCGGGGCATTGCAGCGCTGCCGCGAACGCCCGGGCGGCGGTCGAGCGACCCGAGCCGGGTGGGCCGGTGACCAACCACGCATGCGTCATCGCCGCCGGCTCTGCAACGGCGTGGCTGAGGGTGCGCACAGTCTGTGACTGTCCGACGACCTGGTCCCACACGCTCACCTAGAGCACCCCCCGCTCGCGCAGCCGGGCGATCACCTGGGCGTGCAGCACCTGCGGGTCGCCGGTGCCGTCGAGGACGAGATAGCGCTCGGGTGCCGCAGCAGCCAGGTCGAGGAAGTGCCGCCGGACCCGCTCGTGGAAGTCATCGGCCTCGCGCTCGATCCGGTCGTGGACGGCGCCGCGGCGCGAGCGCCCGACCTCCGCCGGCACGTCGAGGACGATCGTCAGGTCGGGGAAGAGGCCATCGACCGCCCAGTCGAGCAGCCGGTGGATCTCATGCGGGCCGAGGTCCCGGCCGGCGCCCTGATAGGCGATCGAGCTGTCGGTATAGCGATCGGTGAGCACGTCGGAGCCGCGCTCCAGGGCGGGGCGGATCAGCTCATCGACGTGATGAGCCTTGTCGGCGGCATAGAGAAGGGCCTCGGCGCGGGGGCTCACGTGGTCGCCGTGCAGGACGAGACCGCGGATCGCGGCTCCCAGCGCGGTGCCGCCGGGCTGTCGGGTGACAACGACTTCATGGCCCGCCGCACGCAGCGCAGCGTCGAGCAAAGCCACCTGGGTCGACTTGCCCGCCCCGTCGCCCCCCTCGACGGCGACGAACAACCCGCGGCGCGAGGTCACGGCCGCGAGGTCAATGGCCGCTGGCTCGCGGCGGCGGTTGGCTCGGTCACCATCGCAGCCTAGGCCAGCGTCCCGACAGACCGCATACCTCGTAAGCCGTCTGTCGGGGCAGATCGCCGGCGAGCGGTGCGGGCCTGGGCTGTCCGGCAGTCGTCGGTCAGCCGATCCGGTGGTCTCGCGCCCAAAGAGCCGCGCTCGTCCGGTCGGCAACGCCGATGTGCCGGAAGACGCTGCTCAGGTGTGCCTTGACGGTCCGTTCGCTGATGCCGAGTTGGCGGGCGATCTGCTTGTTGGCCAAGCCGTGCGAGACGAGGTCCAGGACCTCGCGTTCGCGGGCACTGAGGCTGGCGGCCGGATCGGGGGCCGCGGAGGACGGCAGCAGGGCCCGCGCCACCCGGGCGTCGATGGGCGCGTGCCCGGCAGCAGCCGACCTGATCGCTTCAAGGACGTCTCGGGGGTCGCTGTCCTTGAGCAGGTAGCCGACAGCGCCGGCCGAGATCGCCGCGGTGACTCGGTCGCGCTCGACGAACGAGGTGAGCACAACCACCGGTGCACAGTGGCCGGCCTTGCGCAACAGGTGGATGCCCTGGACTCCGTCGACCCGCGGCATCGACAGATCCATGAGGACGACGTCCGGGCTGTGTCGGGCGACGATCGCGACGGCCTCGAGCCCGTCGCCGGCCTCACCGACGACGAGGAGGTCGGCGGCGGCGTCGATGATGCCGCGCAAGCCGGCCCGCACCAGTCGGTGATCGTCGACGAGCACGACGCGGATGGGTCGTGGGTGTTCATGCGCCGCGGGTTCCGGGGGCGCGGTCGTGTCGGTGCCGGTCACGATCGTCCTGTCGTGGGGGCGGGCGGCATGACAAGCCGCCAGCGGGTGCCCTGTCCGGGCGCGGAGGCCACCTGCAGGACGGCCCCGGCGCCTTCGGCCAGGTCGGTGAGCACGCGCAGACCGAAATGCCCGTGGCGAGCTCGGCTTTCGGCCACGTGGAAGCCGATGCCGTCGTCCTGCACGACCAACTCGGTATGCCGCGGGGCGTGCGCGGCGGGGCGCAGGGTCACCGAGACCCGGAACGCTCCGGCGTGTTTCGCGACGTTGCGCAGGCACTCCTGGGTGACCCGGTAGACGAGCCGGGCGTGTTCCTCGTCGAGACGGGCGACGGTGCGGGGGTCGAGATCGACTTCGACGGTCGTCCCGCGGGAGACGAGCGAGCCGGTGAGATCCGTGACCGCGGCTGTCAACCCAGCGTCGGCCAGTCGATCGGGGTAAAGATCGACCAGTAGCGTGCGCAGGCTCGCCACGCTGCCGCGCACGGTGGCCCCCGCCTCCCGGATGTCATCAGCCAGCTCGCCCTGGCCCGCCGCAGCGGCCTGCTCGGCGGCGCCCGTCACCGCCAGCGAGCTCGCGACGAGCTCCTGGACCGGGCCGTCGTGCAACGTCGCCGCGATCCTGCGCCGTTCCTCGTCGGAGGCGTCGACCGAGCGACGCAGCAGCCGTTCGCGCAGCTCGTGGGCGTGGCGAAGTCGGTCGAGCACGGTCCACAAGATCGGGGTCATGAGCACGAGCAACAGCAGCAGGCTGCTGGCCACGAGTCCCGCGAAGCCCCGCCACAAATCCTCGGTGCGTTCGCGCACGGGCGCATAGGCGCCGTAGACCTCGAACAACAGGGTTTGCCCACTCGGTGTCCAGACGGGCCGGTAGACCTCCAGCAGCTTGCCGCCGTAACGCTCGAATTCGTTCTCGCTGCGGTCGAGGTCGGACACCTCGGCCTGGGTCTGTGGATTGTCGAGGGCCTGCAGCTGCTCGGGGTCCAGCGTGAAACGCTGCCCGACGAGGCGCTGCTCGTCGGCATAGACCACCAGTCCGTCGCCGGTCCAGAGCTTGACCCGGACGATCCCGTTCGGCAGGACGCTTTCGCGGACGACTCGGTCGAAGGCGGCATACGCCACCGGGTCCCCGGCCACGAGTGCATCGGTGAGTGCCGGCTGGACGGCCGCCTCGGCCAGGACGTTGGCGGTGTGAGCGGCGTCGTTGACGGCCTCGCGCTCGGCGAGCCGGCTCGCCGCGAACGAGGCGCCGATCAGCACGAGGGTCAACACGACGGCCGCCGCCGCGACGAGCTTGGCCAGCGTGCGGCCCGGCCCCGGCAGGGCGGTCACCGGGACGACCACCGCGCCGTCGGCCAGGGTGACCCACGCCGGGGCGACCGGCGCCGAGGAGTCGTCGGCGCCGGCCTGCTCGGTCGGACGGTCAGTCAGGGTCGTCATCCTCAGTCGTCGGAGCCGTGTCCGCCGGATCCGTGGTCGTCGGCGGCGTCGTGGTCGGGTCCATCATCGTCCGCGCCGCCACCGGATGATCCCGAACCGCTGGACCCCGAACCGCTGGACCCCGCCCTGCCGGAGCCGGACCGGCCGTCGGAGTCGTCAGAGGCGTCGGACGATGAACTCGAGGCAGCAGATGAGGACCTCGGGCGATCCCCGCCCTTGTCGTCCCCGGGCTCGCGGGCGCCGGTTGTTCGCTCCCCCCCATTGTCGTCCCCGGGCTCTGGGGTCGTGCTCGACGAGCTGCTGGTGGGCGAACTCGAACTGCGAGCCAGTTGCACGGAGACCGGGACGGGGGTGGGCAGGGTTTGCGAGAACGAGTCGTTGCCGAGCAGACCTAGGGTGGCGGGGACCACGGCTGCGGTGGCGGCGAGCCCCAGAATCAGGCGCCTCATGGTGGGGTCCTTTCGAGATGCGGACCGGCGGTTGCCGATGGCCAACCTTCCGGCTGCGGCGCGGGCAACCGCCATCGGGCTTTGGTCGTAGTACCTGCCCAGCCCGAGGGCGCCGCCGCCACGAAGGACGGCGCTAGCCGGCCGCAGTCACCGGACGGGCTCGACGGCGATCGACGAATGGTTCGTGGCCGCCGCAGCGGCCTCGACCGGCGCGGGCGGTGGCGTGCCGAGGACCCCGATCAGGACAGTCATGATCCCGTGCCGGAACACCCCGAGCAGCGCCCCGTCGGAGAACCGTTCCTGACGCACGAGCGAGGTCAATACGGCCCGCGCGAGCAGCGGGGACAGCCGGGACACATCCCCCCGGACGAGATCTCGCTTGGCGTCCCAACGCACCCAGTCGAAGTCCGGCAGCACGCCTGATCCGGTGAGCCACTCGTACGCCGCCTGAGCATCGGCGGCGAGGACGGCATACGGGGCCTGCATCGTCCCGTCGGGCCCGACTTTGCCCCCCTCCCAACGGCCCCAATCGCCACGGTGGGCGCGCAGCCGGGCATGGATCTGACCGGCCTCGGCGACCTGATCGGGGGTCAGCGGATCGAGATCGGTCAAGTCCTGCGGACACGGATCGCCAACCATCGATGCTCCTCACTGCGGACACAGCCCGTCGGGCGGGGTTGCCGTGAACTCGTATGCCGCCGCGCGCCCAGCTCGCGGGCCAGCATCGTGCGGACTTTACCGCGGGTCACCCAGCGGGCAGCGCGATCGTCCAATCGGCATGCCCGCCGTGATGATCAGCCCCGCGGGCTTCGAGTTGCCGCCTTCTTGGCCGTCGTTGCCTTGGCCGTCGTTGCCTTGGCCGTCGTTGCCCTGGCTGTCGTTGCCCTGGCCGTCGACTTGCGCGCTGGAGCAGCCCTCTTGCGAGTGACGGGGCCTCGCGCACGCTTCTCGGCGATGAGCTCGAAGGCCCGTTCGGGCGCGAGCGTCGCCGGCTCGTCGCCCTTGCGCAGGGTCGCGTTGGTCTCCCCGTCCGTGACGTAGGGACCGAACCGACCATCCTTGAGGACGACCGGCTTGCCCGATACCGGGTCGGGGCCCAACTCGCGCAACGGTGCGGCCGCCGCGCGAGCGCCTCTGGTCTTCGGCTGGGCGTAGATGGCGAGCGCCTCTTCCAGGGTGACGTCGAAGAGCTGCTGCTCGGTCGCAAGCGATCGAGAGTCGGTGCCCCGCTTGAGATAGGGCCCGTATCGGCCGTTCTGGGCCGTGATCTCGACGCCGTCGCCGTCGTGCCCCACTAGTCGGGGCAGCGACAGCAGGCGCAGCGCCATCTCCAAGTCGATGGTGGCGAGGTCCATGCCGGTGAACAACGAGGCGGTCCGAGGCTTACCCAGCCGCGCCGACTTGGCGGTCCCCTTGGCGGATTTGGTCCCCGTGGCGGCGGGTTTCGTCCCATCCTCCGCCGCCGCCTCAGGCAGGATCTCGGTGACGTAGGGCCCGTAGCGGCCGGCCTTCGCGACGATCTCGTGACCGGTGACCGGGTCACGGCCGAGGACTCGGCCGTCGTCGGCAGAGGCATCCAGCAACTCGCGCGCCCTTGCCGGCGTCATTTCGTCGGGTGCGATGTCGTCGGGGATCGTCGCCCGGCGCGGCTGGGCCACGAGGTCCGAGCCGCCGGTTCCCTCACCCCCTGCCGCGCCACCCGCGACGTTCCCAGCCTCGAGGACTTCCTCGACGTAGGGGCCGTAGCGCCCGACCCGCACGACCATGCCCTCGCCGAGAGGGATGGTCGAGATCTCACGGGCGTCGATCTCTCCGAGGTTCTCGACGAGGGCCTTGAGGCCCTGCGCGGAGGCGCCCTCGGCGCCGAAGTAGAACCGCTCGAGCCACGCGACGCGATGCTCGTCGCCGCTGGCGATCCGGTCTAGATCCTCCTCCATCGAGGCCGTGAAGTCGTAGTCGACGAGGGCGCTGAAATGCTCCTCGAGCAACCGGGTCACCGCGAACGCAAGCCACGTCGGGATGAGCGCCGAGCCTCGAGTGCGCACATAGCCGCGGTCCTGGATGGTCCCAACCGTGGCGGCATACGTGCTAGGCCGCCCGATTCCCTTCTCTTCCATGGCTTTCACGAGCGTCGCTTCGGTGAATCGAGGCGGCGGGTTCGTCTCATGGCCATCGGCGTCGGCGCGCAAGACATCGACGGACACCCCGACGGAGAGCTTCGGCAAGCGCCGCTCGGCCTCGTCGTCGCGGCTGCGGGCCAGGCGCTCCTCGTCGATCCCTTCCTCGTATGCCGCGAGGAAGCCGCGGAAGGTGATGACCGTGCCGCTTGCCGAGAGCTCCACCGCTGTCGAGCCGGACGTTGCGAGCTCGGTGCCGGTCTGACTGCCGGTTTCAGCGCCGGTTTGAGTGCCGGTCTGAGTGCTGCTCAGAGCATCGAGCCGGGCGCCGAGCTTGACGGTGGCGGTTGACCCGCTCGCGTCCGCCATCTGCGAGGCGACGGTGCGCTTCCAGATGAGTTCATAGAGCGCGAAGTCCTCGCCACGGAGCTCTCCGGCCACCTGCGCCGGCGTCCGGAACCGGTCGCCCGCAGGCCGGATCGCCTCGTGGGCCTCCTGAGCGTTCTTCACTTTCGCCGTGTACGACCGCGGGCTGCGCGGGACGTAATCGGCGCCGTAGAGGTCCCGGGCCTGAGTGCGGGCCGCCGATATCGCCGACGCGGACAGCGTCACCGAGTCGGTCCGCATATACGTGATGTAGCCGTTCTCATAGAGCCGTTGAGCCACGCGCATCGCGTGCTTGCTCGACATCCGCAGCTTGCGAGAGGCCTCCTGCTGCAGCGTGGAGGTCGTGAACGGGGCCGCCGGCCTTCTGGTGTAGGGCTTTTCGGCAACGCCGATGACGCTGACGCTCGCCGCGCGCAACCCCTGGGCGATCCCTTCCGCCCGGGCCTGGTCGAGTGGGACGGCCGACCCCTTGAGACGGCCGTCGTCGCCGAAGTCCCGGCCCGTGGCCACGCGTGCGCCGTCGACGGCGGTGAGCCGAGCCACGAAGGGCTCGCGCGCCGACGTGGGCGTGACCTCGGCCTCGACGTCCCAATACGAGGCGGCGACGAAGGCCATCCGCTCCCGCTCACGCTCGACCACCATCCGGGTGGCGACGGACTGGACGCGCCCGGCGGACAGCCCCTGGCGTACTTTGCGCCAGAGCACCGGCGACACTTCATAGCCGTAGAGCCGGTCGAGGATGCGCCGCGTCTCCTGGGCGTCGACCATCCGCGAGTCCACCTCCCGGGTATCGCTCACGGCGCGCTGAATCGCCTCGCGAGTGATTTCGTGGAAGACCATTCGCTTGACTGGGATCCGCGGCTTGAGTGTTTCCAGCAGGTGCCAGGCAATGGCCTCGCCCTCGCGGTCTTCATCGGTGGCCAGATAGAGCTCGGAAGCGTCCTTGAGTAACCGCTTGAGCTCAGCGACCTTCTTGCGCTTGTCGGCGTCCACGACGTAATAGGGCTCGAAACCATTGTCGACGTCGACGGCGAACTTGCCGAACGGTCCCTTCTTCAACTCGGCCGGCAGTTCGCTCGGGTTGGGCAGATCTCGGATGTGGCCGACCGATGCCTCGACCTCATAATCGCCGCCGAGATACTCGGCGATCTTCTTGGCCTTTGCCGGCGACTCGACGATGACGAGCTTGCGGCCCTGCCCGATTGCTTTACCTGCTGCCACGGAATACCCCTTGCGCTTGCTGACAGACGTGCAGCGGATTCGTCGCTGCGTCGGACGTCGTGCCGGGCGTCACCGTAGCGGATCGTGACGGCCGATGCGCACTCGACCCCCCACAGCCGCTGACCGGGAGCCTGGCCGGCAGTCTCAGGCGGGTCACCAAGCGCTCACAACTCGCCCACAGCTTCGCGGGGCTGACTGGACTCACCACGATTCAAGGAGACCCATGTCAGCGCTCGCCCTGCCCTTGGCCAACCTCGTCGCGGTGGGCATCCTCGTCTTCGGCCTGTATGTCCCCCGTCACCGTCGCCGTGACCTCGTCGCGGCGTTCCTGGGGGTCAACGTCGGCGTGATGGCCGTGTCGAGCATCCTGGCCGATTCGGCGATCGGGATGGGGCTGGGCTTGGGCCTCTTCGGCATCCTGTCAATCATCAGGCTGCGCTCCGAGGAGCTGGCGCAGCATGAGATCGCCTACTACTTCTCGGCGCTGGCGCTCGGCCTGTTGGGCGGTCTCGCGCCATCCGCGACCTGGGTCACCGGCGCGCTCATGACGCTCATCGTCGCCGTCATGTATGCCGCCGACCACCCCGCGCTGCTGCGTGGCTACCGGCGCCAGCTCCTCGTGCTCGACCGGGCGTTCGTCGACGAGGAGGCCCTGCGCGAGCACGTGGCCCTGAGCCTGGACGCGACAGTCCACGGCCTGACCGTCGTCAAGCTCGATCTGGTCAACGAGACGACGACCGTCGAGGTCCGCTACCGGCGGCTGGACTCGGCCGGGGCGCCAGCACGCGAGGCCGTCCGATGACCCCCCGTCCGGTCCTCGCCGCGACGGTGCCGAGCGCGGGCACGGCCCCGTGGTTGTCCTCTGTCGGGCTCGACCAGCTCGATGCCCTGGCCGCACTGCAGTCGCGGGTCGACCGCAAGTACCTGCTGGACCCCGACTCCGCGGCGCAGTTCATCGCCGCGCTGCCGGGCGGCACCCGGGTGCTGGACATCGACGGTCGGCGGGACTTCGGCTATGAGAGTGTCTATTTCGACACTCCGCAGCACGCGGCATACCTGCTGGCGGCACGCAAGCGGCGGCTGCGCTGGAAGGTCCGGACGCGGGTCTACACCGACACCGACGAGAGGTTCGTCGAGGTCAAGACCCGCCGTGCCGCGATGACGGTCAAGGTCCGCCAACCGCACGACGGTCCACTCACCTCGCTTGGCACCGACGACCTGCGTTTCGTCGCCGACAGCCTCGCGCCGGTGTGTGGCCCGACGGTCGACCCAGGCGCGCTGGTCCCGAGCCTGCACACGGCATATCGGCGGACGACCTTCCTGCTGCCCGGCGCCGCGGCACGGCTGACCGTCGACACCGATCTGGGGTGGGCGAGCTTCGCCGGCGAGAACGCTCCGGCCGAGGCCGTCGAGCGCCCCCATCTCGTTGTCGTCGAGACCAAGGCCGGCCGCACGCCGTCAAGTGCAGATCGACTGCTCTGGTCGCTCGGTCACCGGCCGACGAAGATCTCGAAGTTCGGCACCGGGCTGGCCGCGCTCACCGATCTGCCGGCCACCAAGTGGCGGCGCGTCCTGCGGACGCATTTTCCCGGTGCGCCCCTGCCCGCCCGCTGAGACAGCGCGGCATACTGGCTGATCGTGACCGCTGACGTGACTTCGCAGACGGACTCCGAGCCCCGCGACGTGCGCGCGGCCCTGCTGGCCAAGGGCGTGCGAATGCCGCTGCCGGAGACGGTGCACATCGGCGCCGACGTCAACCCCGACCGGGTGAGCGGCGATGGAGTGACCATCCACCCCGGGTGCCGCCTCTCCGGAGCCGCAACGGTCCTGTCCGCAGGTGTCACCCTCGGTGCGGAGGGGCCGGTCACGCTCAGCGACGTGCGCCTAGGTGTCGGGGCCTCGATAGCCGCAGGGTATGCCGCCAAAGCCGTTCTCTTGGAAGGTGCCTCGCTGGGCTCGGGCGCGCATGTGCGGGAAGGGACCCTCCTGGAGGAGCAGGCCAGCGGTGCCCACACCGTCGGGCTCAAGCAGACGATCCTGCTGCCCTACGCCACCCTCGGCAGCCTCATCAACTTCTGCGACTGCCTCATGTCCGGCGGCACCTCGCGCTCGGACCACAGTGAGGTCGGCTCCAGCTACATCCACTTCAACTTCACGCCCGACGGTGACAAGACCACCCCGTCGCTGTTCGGCGACGTCGTGCACGGGGTGCTGCTCGACCAGCCGGCGATCTTCCTCGGCGGGCAGGGCGGGTCGGTCGGGCCGGTCGGCGTCGGCTTCGGGTCGGTCGTCGCCGCTGGTGGGGTGCTGCGCTCGGACGTCGGCCCCGGCAAACTCGTCGTCGTCGGGCCTCCCCCGGCGATGACCGTCGACCGCTCGGTTGCCGACTATCGCTCGGTCAACCGACTGCTGGCCAAGAACCTGCGCTACCTGGGCGAGCTCGCAGCGCTGGACGCCTGGCATCGACACGTTCGGGCGCCGTTCTTCGCCGCTGTGCCGCTCGGCTCGCTCGTCGGAGAGGGTGCCCTGCAGATGCTCGCTTCGGGGCGTGCCGAGCGCGTCTCCCGGCTGCGTGCGATGCTCGCCAAGGCTCCCGCCGACAACGCGGCGGCCGCCGCCGGGCGCGCGCACCTTGAGGAAGCTTGCCGGGTCATCGAGCAGGCCATCGGCGCGCCGCCGCCCGCAGTGACGAAGGCGCTGGTCGACCGTGCCGGATCCACGGCATACCTCGACGCGGTGCACGCGCTGAACGCCGAGACGCGCGCGGCCGTGGTGGCGTGGCTGGGCGGGTCCCTCGATGCGGCTTGGTCGCAGATCGCGCAGGTGCTCCCCGCGGTGGCGCGGCTGCCTCGCCTGACTTTCGTCTGAGTCGGTCGACCGCCGAGGTCCAACCGTGTCGGCCGCCTGTGGGAATGGGTGACCGCCCACCGACGTTGACCATAGTGATTGAATCGTCAACTTTAGGAGCCCTCGTGACCACCGCACCGGTGCTGTATCTCAGCCACGGCGCTCCCCCGCTGGCCGACGACGCGATATGGACCGGCGAACTCGCCCGGTGGTCGGCGGCGATCGAGCGGCCGACGAGCATCCTCATGGTGTCGGCGCACTGGGAGGCGGCACCCATCGCGCTGTCCTCGACGACCGGCGCGCCGCTGCTCTACGACTTCTGGGGGTTCCCGCAGCGCTATTACGAGGTCACGTATGCCGCCCCCGCTGCCCCGGCCCTCGCTTCGCGGACCGAGGGGTTGCTCTCCGACGCCGGGTTGACCGTCGCTCGCGAAGAGTCGCGAGGCCTAGATCACGGTGCCTACGTGCCCTTGGTCGAGATGTATCCCGCGGCGAACATCCCAGTCGTTCAACTCTCCTTGCCGACGCTCGACCCGCGCACCCTCTTCGCCGTCGGTGAGCGGCTCGCGCCGCTGCGCGAGGAGGGGGTGCTCATCGTCGGCTCCGGCTTCACGACCCACAACCTGGGCTGGTTCAACCCGCGCGCTGCAGCTGATGCCCCGGCGCCGCAGGCGTCGCGGGAGTTCGACCACTGGGCTGCCGAGGCGATGGCGACACAAGACGTCGACTCCCTGCTCGACATGCTCGCCGCTGCCCCGGCCGCCCGCGAGGCCCATCCGCGGACCGAGCACTGGGCGCCGCTGTATGTCGCGCTGGGCGCTGCGGCCGGCGGTGGGTCCCTGGCCAACCGCAGTGTGATCGACGGCTTCTGGTTCGGGTTGTCGAAGCGCTCCTGGCAACTCGGCTGAGCCCGCCCTGGTCACCTCGCTGCGTGAAAGCCCTGGCGTCAGTGGCCGAAGACGTCCGAGTCGACGGCGTTGTGATCGCCGGTGTCGAGCTCATCGATCGCGGCCAGCTGGGTGGGGGTCAGGGCGAAGTCGAAGACCTCGAGGTTCTCGAGCTGACGCTCGCGCCTCTTGGACTTGACCGCGACCGCGTGGCCTTCCTGGACCGCCCACCGCAGCAGCACCTGGCTCGGCGTCCGCCCGACCTCATCGGCGATCGACGTGACGACGGAGTCTTCGAACAGCCCGTTGCCCCGGCCGAGCGGGCTCCAGCCCTCGGTGACGATCCCGTGCTCGCGGTGGAAGGACACCGAGCTCCGCCGGATCAGATAGGGATGCCGCTCGATCTGGTTGACCTCCGGGGTCACCCCGGTCGCGTCAATGACCCGCTGCAGGTGCTTGGGCTTGAAGTTCGATACCCCGATCGCCCGGGCCAGGCCCTTCTCACGCAACGCGATCAGGCCCTGCCAGCCGTGGACGTAACGGTCCCGGGCCGGGTTGGGCCAGTGCAGCAGCAAGAGGTCGACATAGTCCAGGCCAAGGCGTTTCAGGCTGTGCTGGAGCCCCTCGGCGGCCTCGGCGACACCCTGCCAGTGCGCGTTGAGCTTCGTGGTGACGAAGAGGTCCTCGCGCGGCAGCCCACACGCTGCCACGGCACGGCCGACACCTGGCTCGTTCTGATAGTTCTCGGCCGTGTCGACGTGGCGGTAGCCGACCTCGATGGCCGTGAGCACGGCTCGCTCGACCTCCTCGTCGCCCAACGGCCAGGTGCCGAGGGCGATCTGCGGCATCCGGGTGCCGCCTGACAGGGCGAGCTGGGGGGCAGTGGAAGTCATGATCCACGGTGACACACCGGCATGGGCGATGGTGGGTTGAGGCGGCGGACGTGACCGACGAGACACCCTCCTCAGGTGCTCGGCCTCCCTGATGACGCGGAGCTCGACACGGCCATCGACTCGTCCAACTCGGCGGCGGCGCCGGAGAACTGGGCGGCATACAGCCGCGCGTAGGCGCCGTGGCGAGCGAGCAGCTGTTCGTGACTGCCGTGCTCGACGATCCGCCCGGCCTCCATGACGAGGATGACGTCGGCGTCGCGGATCGTTGAGAGCCGGTGGGCGATGACGAAGGACGTGCGATCCGAGCGCAGGGCCCGCATCGCATGCTGCAGCAGCAACTCGGTGCGGGTGTCGACCGACGAGGTGGCCTCGTCGAGGATCAGCAGGGCCGGGTCGGCGAGGAACGCCCGAGCGATGGTCACGAGCTGCTTCTCACCGGCTGACAGGTTCCCCGCCTCGGCATCCAGGACCGTGTCGTAACCGTCGGGTAGCGAGTGCACGAACCGGTCGACATAGGTCGCCCGCGCCGCCTCGAGGATCTCCTGCTCGGTTGCCTCGGGGCGGCCGTAGGCGATGTTCTCGCGGATCGTGCCGGCGAACAGCCAGGTGTCCTGCAGGACCATCCCGATCCGGCTGCGCAGATCGCTGCGAGTCAGCTGCCGAATATCCACACCGTCCAGGGTGATCCGGCCACCGTCGAGCTCGTAGAAGCGCATGACGAGGTTGACCAGCGTGGTCTTGCCGGCGCCGGTCGGCCCGACGATGGCCACGGTGTGCCCCGGCTCGACGACCAGGTCGAGGTGCTCGATGAGGGGGCGGTCGGCGGCATACGCGAAGGAGACGCCCTCAAAACTCACCTTCCCGTGGGTTTCCTGCAGGTATGCCGTGCCGGCGGAATCCGGCTCCTGCTCGGCGGCGTCGAGCACCTCGAAGACCCGCTCGGCCGACGCGACACCCGACTGCATGAGGTTGGCCATCGACGCGACCTGGGTGAGCGGCTGAGTGAACTGCCGGGAGTATTGGATGAAGGCCTGCACGTCACCGAGCGAGATCTGACCTGAGGCCACCCGCAGCCCGCCGACGACGGCGATGGCGACATAGCTGAGGTTCCCGATGAACATCATCGCCGGCATGATGATGCCGCTGACGAACTGCGCCCCGAAGGCCGCCCCGAAAAGCTCGCCGTTCTTGCGATCGAAGTCGGCCTGCACCTCGCGCTGACGACCGAAGACCTTGACGAGTTGGTGGCCGGTGAAAGCCTCCTCGATGATCCCGTTGAGCTGGCCGGTGGCCGCCCACTGCTGGACGAAGAGCTTCTGGCTCCGTTTGGCGATCGCCATCGTCACGAGCATCGACAGCGGGATCGTCACGAGGGCCACGAGGGCCAGCAGCCACGAGATCCAGAACATCATCCCCAGCACCGCCAGCACCGTCAGCAGCGAGGTGAGCAGCTGAGACAGCGTCTGCTGCAACGACATGGAGACGTTGTCGAGGTCGTTGGTGACCCGGCTGAGCAGCTCGCCGCGGGGCTGATTGTCGAAGTAGGCCAGCGGCAGACGGCCGAGCTTGGCCTCGATCGACTCGCGCATCCGGAACATGGTCCGCTGCACGATCCCCTGCAGGAGATAGCCGGCGAGCCAGGCGAGCAGGGCGGCCGCGACGTAGATCGCGACGACGAGCAGCAGCACCTGCCCGACCGCCGTGAAGTCGATACCCCGGCCGGGGACGAGGTCCACGCCGGTCAACAGGTCGGCCATCCGGTCCTCGCCCTGGGCCCGCAACCCGGTGATGACCTGCTCCTTGGTCGCTCCTGGGGGCATCTTGGCGCCGAGGAAGCCGGCGAAGATCAGGTCGGTGGCCCGGCCGAGGATTTTCGGGCCGACCGCCGAGAGGACGACCGAGGCGACGGTGAGCGCGACGACGAGCCACACCTTGAGCCTGTCGGGGGCGAGCCAGCCGAGCAGCCGACGCGCAGACGGGCCGAACGACATCGACTTCTCGGCCGGCATACCCATCTGCATGTGGGGTGGGCCGGCTTGACGTCGGGGTCCGCGGCGCGCGTCGGCCGCCTTCTCCTCGGCGGTCTTCACACCTTCGGCGCTCATGCCGACACCTCCTCGGCAGCTCGCTGCGACACGACGATCTCCTGATAGGTGGGACACGATTCCAAGAGCTCGGTATGCCGCCCGCGCCCGACGATCCGCCCGTCGTCCAGGACGATGATCTGGTCGGCGTCGATGATCGTCGAGACCCGTTGGGCCACGACGATGACGGTCGCCTCGCGGGTGACAGCGGCGAGCGCCGAGCGCAGCCGGGCATCGGTGGCCACGTCGAGCGCAGAGAAGGAGTCGTCGAAGAGATAGACCTCGGGTCGGCGCACGAGCGCCCGGGCGATGGCCAGGCGCTGGCGCTGGCCGCCGGAGACGTTGGTGCCCCCCTGGGCGATCGGCGCGTCGAGGCCGCCGTCCATCACGCGCACGAAGTCGGCGGCCTGGGCGATGCGCAGGGCCTCCCACAGCTGATCGTCGGTGGCTTCGGGGTTGCCGTAACGCAGGGTGGACGCGACAGTGCCAGAGAACAGGTAGGGCTTCTGCGGGACGAGGCCGATGCGCGACCACAATGCGTCGAGGTCGGCCTCGCGCACGTCGACGCCGCCGACCAGGACGCGGCCCTTGGTGGCATCGAAGAGACGCGGGATGAGCCCGACGAGGGTCGTCTTGCCGGCGCCCGTCGAGCCGATGATGGCGGTGGTCTCACCGGGGCGGGCGTGGAAACTCAGATCGCGCAGCACCGAATGCTCGGCACCCGGGTAGTGGAAGTCGACGCCGTCGAAGATGACGTCGCTCGGGCTTGCCAGGGCAGTGACCGGCGTCTGGGACCGAAGGACGCTGGAGTGGGTGTCAAGGACCGCCATGATCCGCTCGGCCGACACCGCGGCGCGCGGAAGCATCATCGACATCATCGTCGCCATCATCACCGACATGAGGATCTGCATGAGGTAGGAGATGAACGCGGTGAGGGCACCGACCTGCATGTCACCCTGCTCGACCCGATGGGCGCCGAACCACAGCACGGCCACGGTCGAGACGTTGAGGATGAACATGACAAGCGGGAAGACGATCGACATGAGCCGGCCGACCGACAGCGAGGCTCCGGTGAGCGAGCCGTTGGCGACCGCAAAGCGCCTCTCCTCGAACGGCTCTCGCACGAAGGCGCGTACGACCCGGATGCCGGTGATCTGCTCGCGCAGGATCCGGTTGACCGAGTCGATCGAGTCCTGCATCACCCGGAACTGCGGGAGCATGCGGCGCAGGATGAGAGCGATCGCCAGGGCCAGGACGGGGACGGCCACCGCGACCAGCCAGGACAGCCCCGCGTCCGTGCGCAGCGCCATGATGACGCCGCCGACCATCATGATCGGGGCGCCGACCATCATCGCCAGCGTCATGAAGACAACCATCTGCACCTGCTGCACGTCGTTGGTCGTGCGGCTGATGAGCGTCGGCGCCCCGAACTGGGCGACCTCCCGCGCGGAGAAATCGGCGACCCGATGGAAGACCTCGGCGCGGGCGTCGCGCCCGAAGGCCATCGACGTGTGGGCCGCGAGATACACGGCATACACGCTCGCCGCGATCTGGACGAGGCTGATCGCGAGCATCCACCCGCCGGTGCGCAGGATGTAGCCGGTGTCTCCGAGGGCGACTCCCTGATCGATGATGTCGCCGTTGAGGTTGGGCAGATACAGCGAGGCGATCGTGCTCACGAGTTGGAGCGCGACGATGAGCACGATCGCGACGCGGTGCTGCGCGAGTCGTGGGCGGATGAGGCGCCAGAGCATGGGCGGGGCTTCCTGTCGGTCGGTATGCCGTGCTGGTCAAGTGAGCTGGTCAGGTGTGCTGGTCAGGTGTGCTGGTCAGGTGTGCTGGTCAGGTGTGTGCACGCCGTGCAACAGCACGGCGACGAGGCGTTCGGGGGTGGTCAGCGGGCCGTCCTGTTGCATGGGATGCACGCTGGCCATGACGAGCGCGGCGATGAGCTGCACGACGTCGGACACGGACGTGGTCAGGTGGTCTGCGTCGGGCTCGAGCAGGCCGGCAACGATGGCGTCGGCCTGGGCGATGACGTCGGTGTCGACGAGAGCATGCGGGTCACCGAGCCGCTCTCGTTCGGTCGGCCCGCGGAAGGCGTGGAACACCGCGGTCATTCGGCCCAGCACGCCCTGCCAGATCCGGACGATCTCGACAAGCCGGCGATCCAGCGGTAGGTGTGGGTCGACGGCCCTGAGCTCGTCGAGGTGGTCGGTGCGAGCGAAGACGCTGCGGGCGGCTGCCAGGACGAGATCGTCCTTGCAGTCGAACACCCGGAAGATCGTGCCTTGGGCGACGCCCGCTGCATCGGCGAGTTCTCTGGTCGACACGTCGAAGCCGCGCTCGGTGATCAGGGGCACGGCCGCCGCGATCAGGGCGGCCCGCCGGTCGGCAGGCGCGAGGGCGGGCGCCCGGCCTGCTCCGCGTTCATCTATCCTGCCCATCCGGCGAGTGTAAGTGAGTGAGCACTCACTCACAAGTGGATATCTGCCGCTCAGCGCAGGAAGCCGTCGCGGACCAGGGCGCTCAACGCGGGCAGGGCGCCCGCCGCCGTCTGCTCCGGATCGGTGTCCAGTAGGTGCGAGATGGCATCCAGGCCCGCCCGGGCCGTCAGCGTGCCGTCGCACACCCCGAGCAGGCCGGCCGTCACGGTGTCGAGCTGGATCACCCGGCGCAAACCTGCGCCCTGCCGAGCGAGGATCACCGCGGGGTCCGGTGCCCCAGGGACGCTGTGGCGCTCCTCGGTGACGTCGGGGGCTACCGTCCAGGCGGTCTCGAGCAGGTATGCCGGCCCGCCCTCCGCGAGCGCCGTGCGAGCCCGCAGGCCGGCGTCGATCGCGTGCCCGACCCCGGGGGCGACCGGGCCGGCCACCTCGTCAAGCTCGACCCAGCTCTCCCGGTCGATGCTGGGGCATTGGAGGGTGACGATGCCGAAACCGATCCCCTCGACGTCGCGGTCGGCGAAATCTGCGAGCCAGGCGGCATACAGGTGCTCGAAACTGGTCGGCCCTGCCCCCGAGCGGGCGCCGGCATCGCGAGCCCACAACTCGGCATACTCCGCCGGGTCCTGGACGTCGCGTTGGATGACCCAGGCGTCCAGCGCCGAGCCGGCCAGCCATTCGCGCCACCGCTCGCGCCACTGGGCACCGCGGCGGATCTCCCAGTTGCCAAGGAACTGGGCGACGCCGCCGGGCTCAAGATGAGCGCCGACCTCACGGACGAGCGCCTCGACGACACCGTCGCCGACGAGACCGCCGTCGCGGTATTCGTAGCGCGGGACATCCCCGGAGCGGGGGGTGATGACGAACGGCGGATTGCTGACGACGAGGTCGAAGCGCTCCCCCGCAACAGGATCCAGCAGGCTCCCCTCGCGCAGGTGGATGTCCAAGCCATTGAGCGCGGCGTTGAAGCGGGCAAACGCCAGCGCCCGCGCGGAGAGGTCGGTCCCGACGATGTCTTGGCAGTGGGCGGCCAGATGCAGCGACTGGACGGCGCTGCCAACCCCGATGTCCAGAGCCCGGCGCGCCGGTCGGCGGATCGTCCACTCGGCGAGGGTCGTCGAGGCGTTCCCGATGCCCAAGACATGCGTCTCGGCCAACGGTGCCCCGGTGGCGATCTCGGAGAGGTCCGAAGCGACCCACCATTGGTCGCCGTCGGCGGCATACGGGCGCAGGTCGCAGGTCGCCCGTAGGTCGGCGCCTTCGGCCCGGGCGAGCCCGAGTGCAGCCGCGCCGTCGGCACGCAGGGTCGGCAAGGCGCGGTCGGCGTCGTCCCAGGCGACCGGGAAGCCGAGGGCAAGAAGCCGCACGAGGACGGCCACCGGCTCAGAGCTGCCCCGGGTCGCGAGGTCGGCCGGTAGACGCTGTTCGCGATGCAACGCTCCGGCGGCGACCGGGCCGAGCGCCGTGTCGACGCCGTCGACCGTGTATGCCGCGGCGGCGAGATCGGCGCGCAGGCGGGTCAGCAGCGCGGTATCAGGGATCGGCGTCGGGCTCACGGCGCCACCCTATGCCGTGCCCTCCGCTGCCTCGGCCGCGAGTTCGATCGGCGATCGCGCCTCGCCGAGCAGGCGGCTGAGCAGGGCCAGGACCTCCGGGCGTACTCGATAGAAGACCCAGGTGCCTCGCCGCTGGGCCGTGACCAGTCCGGCGTCGCGCAGCACCTTGAGGTGGTGGCTGATCGTCGGGGCCGACAGCGGGAACGCCCCGACCAGGTCGCAGACGCACGCCTCGGTGCCGGCGGCGATGAGGGCGACCAGGCGAAGGCGCACCGGGTCACCGAGGGCCTTGAACATGGGTGCGATCCGGGCCGCTTCCTCGGCCCCGAGCGGAGTGCTCGCCAAGACGCAACAGGGCGTGGGCTGCGCCTGCCCGTCCGCGTCCGGCCGGGTTCCCACCTCGATCGTCGTCGTCGCCATGGGCCTATCTTGACAGATATCTAATCAAGGCGCATCATCTGATTAGATATCCATCTAACCAAGGAGCCATCATGTTGCCGCTGTCCTCCGACGACCAGGTCCGCGAGGCCGTCCGCGAACGCTATGCGAGCGCCGCCCGCAGCACCCTGGACCTGCTCGAGGGAACCGGAGCCGCCGCAGGCTCGTGCTGCGGCGGCGGCTCGTGCTGCGGCGCCGAGGGCGCCACTGCTGGCGCTGCTGGCGCCGACCCCATCACCAGGGATCTGTATGCCGTCGGCGACGCCCCCTCCGGAGGCGCCCTCGTGGCCTCGCTCGGCTGCGGCAACCCCACCGCGTTGGCCGATCTCGCGCCCGGCGACGACGTGCTCGATCTCGGCTCCGGAGGCGGCCTTGATGTCCTGCTGTCGGCGCGGCGGGTCGGGCCCGACGGCACGGCATACGGGTTGGACATGACACCGGAGATGCTTGAGTTGGCGCGGCGCAACCAGGCCGAGGCTGGTGTAACGAATGCCGAGTTCATCCTCGGGACGATCGAGGATGTGCCGCTAGGCGACGCGTCGGTCGACATCGTCATCTCCAACTGCGTGGTCAACCTCGCGCCCGACAAGGATCAGGTGCTCGCCGAGGCGTTTCGGGTCTTGCGTCCGGGCGGGCGGTTCGCGGTGAGCGACATCGTGCTGCTGCATCCGATCCCCGACGCGCTCGTCGGCGTCGTCGGGCTATGGACCGGGTGTGTGAGCGGCGCGCTCCTGGACTCCGACTATGTGGTGCGACTGGAGCGGGCCGGCTTCCAGCAGGCGAGTGTCGAGGTGACCCGCTCCTACAGCCGGGCGGACCTGAAGGATCTTGCGGCCGGGCTCGACCCGACGCAGCTGCCGCCGGGCTTCGATGTCCACGCCGCGGTCGACGCCCTTGACGGAGCCTTTGCCAGCGCCTTCGTGCGAGCGCGCAAGCCCCTCTGACGAGGACGGAGGGCCGCCCCAAGCGGGACGGCCCTCCGGTTGATCGAGTGTGCTCACTCGAAGACGACGTGCACCGACTCGTGTCCCTCGATCGAGATGTGGCGGCGCTTGGTCACAGTGACCGCTCCGACGACGATCGCCAGCGCGACCAGGGCGATCCCGATGCGGATGCCGTTGTTGGCGCCCGACCCGATGGTGAGGCCGACGATGGCGGGGGCGATGAGCAGCGACACGAGGTTCATCACCTTGAGCAGCGGGTTGATCGCGGGGCCGGCGGTGTCCTTGAACGGGTCCCCGACAGTGTCGCCGATCACCGTCGCGGCGTGCGCCTCAGACCCCTTGCCGCCGTGCGCGCCATCCTCGACGATCTTCTTGGCGTTGTCCCACGACCCGCCGGAGTTGGCGAGGAAGACGGCCATGAGGCAGCCGGAGGTGATCGCCCCGGCGAGGAAACCGGCCAGTGCGCCGATGCCCAGCCCGAAGCCGACGATGATCGGGGTGAGCGCGGCAAGCAGGCCGGGGGTCGCCAGTTCACGCAGCGAGTCCCGGGTGCAGATGTCGACGACCTTGCCGTATTCGGGTTTGGTCGTGCCTTCCATGATCCCGGGGATGTCCCGGATCTGGCGACGCACCTCGAAGATGATCGCCCCGGCCGCGCGAGTCACCGCGTTGATGGCCAGGCCGGAGAAGAGGAAGACAACCGAGGCGCCGAGCAGGGCCCCGACGAGCGTGACCGGGGAGACGATCTCGGTGACGAACGAGAACGGCAGGTCCGCCGTCGTCGTGGCTCCGAGATCGCCTGCTGCCTGCGACCAGGCGTCGGTGAAGGACCCGAACAGCGCGGTCGCCGCAAGAACCGCCGTCGCAATCGCGATCCCCTTGGTGATCGCCTTCGTCGTGTTGCCCACGGCGTCGAGGTCGGTGAGGATGCGGGCTCCGTCGGCGTCGATGTCTTTGGACATCTCGGCGATGCCCTGGGCGTTGTCGGACACCGGGCCGAAGGTGTCCATCGCGACGATCACACCGACCGTCGTGAGCAGACCGCAGCCGGCCAACGCGATGAAGAAGAGGGCCAATATCGCCGAGCCGCCGCCGAGCGTGAACGCACCGTAGACGGCGGCGCCGATGATGACCGCCGTGTAGACCGCCGACTCGAACCCCACGCCGATGCCGGCGAGGATGACGGTGGCTGCGCCGGTGAGGGAAGTCCGGGCCACGTCGTTGGTCGGGCTGGCGTGGGTGCCGGTGAAGTGACCGGTGAGCCAGAGGATGATGCCAGCCAGGACAATGCCAAGCAGGACCGCGAGGGTCGCCCGCTGGCGGAGCCCCTCAATGACGACACCGGTGTTCGCGGCATCGGTCGACTGAGGCAGGTAGACGAAAGCGGCGATGAGCGACAGCACCCCGGAGATGGCCGCCGAGATGTAGAAGCCGCGGTTGATGGCGGTCAGCCCGCTTTCGTTGCCCCGCACCCTGGTGATGTAGACCCCGATGATCGCCGTGACGGCGCCGATGGCCGGGACGATGAGGGGGAAGACCAGCCCGGTGACGCCGAGGGCGACCGAGCCGAGGATGAGCGCCGCGACCAGGGTGACGGCATACGACTCGAAGAGGTCGGCCGCCATGCCGGCGCAGTCGCCGACGTTGTCACCCACGTTGTCGGCGATGGTCGCCGCGTTGCGCGGGTCGTCCTCGGGGATGCCGGCCTCCACCTTGCCGACGAGGTCAGCGCCGACGTCGGCGGCCTTGGTGAAGATGCCGCCGCCGACCCTCATGAACATCGCGAGCAGCGCGGCGCCGAAACCGAAACCTTCAAGCACCTTGGGCGCTTCGCCCTTGTACGCGAGCACGACGACGGAGGCTCCGAGCAGGCCCAGGCCCACGGTCGCCATGCCGACGGTGCCACCGGTGCGGAAGGCGATCCGCATCCCCAGCGCCCGATCTCCCTGCCGGGCGGCAGACGCCACCCGGACGTTGGCCTTCACGGCCAGCGACATGCCGAAGTAGCCGATCATCGCCGAGAAGACGGCGCCGACGACGAAGAACACCGAGCGGCCGATCTTGATACTCGTATCGGCCGGCAGCAGCCACAAAAGGAAGAAGACCAGGACGACGAAGGGGGCGAGCGTCTTGAACTGCCGAGCAAGATAGGCCTGCGCACCCTCCTCCACCGCTGCGGCAATGGTCCGCATGTTGTCGGTCCCGCTATCGGCACGTAGCACCTCGGCCCGGAAGATCGCGCCCATGACGAGTGCGATGAGGCCGATCACCAGAACGACGATGACGAGAACAAGATTGTTGCCCTCAAGGGCAATATCGCTCGCGGCGGGGCTGATGGAGAGCATCCAGTTCCTCCTTGTCGCCGCCCAGTGGCGGCGCACGGGTCGGCGCCGGCGAGAGCCGGCGGAGGCACAACCGTGTGTCCGGGGCAGAGGCTACCGGTCGGCTCGGGTAGAGGGCGACATCTCGCGAATACTGGACCTGTGTTCCTGCTAACGGAATCTGCTGCGCAAGCGGTTACATCGTCAGCTGGCGGCGGAATCGAGGTCGTCGAGGGCCGGGTACATCTCGAAAACCCGGTCCAAACCGGTGATAACAAAGACCTTGAGCACCCGCTCGCGGGCGCCGACGATTCTCATCGTGCCGCCCTGCGCGCGGACAGCCTTGAGCCGCCCGACCAGCACGCCCAAACCGGTCGAGTCGAGGAAGGTGACCTTGGCGAGGTCGACGACGATGTCGCGACCCTGCAGGATGGCCTCATCGAGGTGGCGGCGTAGGGTCGCGGCCGTGTGAACGTCGACTTCGCCCTCGACGAAGACGATGGTGCGTTCCCCTTGCACCATGGTGGACAACGCCAGCTCCACAATCACGTCCCTTTCGCAGCGACCCCGTTCACCCGCACGGTACCCCGGGAACGTACGGTTGCCCAATGCCAGGCGCCGCCCCCAGCCCCCCGGGCCCGGTCCCTGGCTTCCCCTCGCCGGGGACGGCTGATCCGGCCGATCCGATGGCCTGGCTCGCTGCCCTCGCGGCGGGCTCCGGCGGAAACGATGGGCGTCATGGCCGCTGGGGCGAGCCCGGCGATCGGCTGCGCCACGTCCGGCAGATCCCCGAGCGGATCGCCGAGACGGCCCCCTTACCGCCCTGGGTCACCCCCACCCTCGCCGGGGCACTGCAGGCGGGCGGGCTGGCGGCGCTGTGGTCCCACCAGGCGCAGACAGCAGATCTCGCGCACGCCGGCGAACACGTCGTGGTGTCCACGGGGACCGCGTCGGGCAAGTCCCTCGGCTTCCTGCTGCCGGTGCTCTCGGACCTCATCGACGGCGCCGCGGCACCGACCGGCCGTGGCGCGACCGGGCTGTACCTCGCGCCGACGAAAGCCCTCGCGCGGGATCAGCTTGATCGGATCAACCGGCTCGCCCTGCCGGGGTTGCGGGCTGCGGCCTACGACGGGGACGCCGAGCCGCAGGAACGCCGCTGGGTGCGCGAACATGCGGCATACGTGCTGACCAATCCAGACCTGCTGCACCACACGCTGCTGCCCGGTCACCAGCACTGGGCGCCGTTCCTGCGAGCGCTGCGCTATGTCGTCGTCGACGAGTGCCACGTGTATCGGGGTGTCTTCGGAGCCCATGTCGCGCTCGTGCTTCGCCGGTTGCGCCGCGTCGCCGCCCGTTATCGCTCGACGCCGACCTTCGTGCTCGCTTCGGCGACCGTCGCCGACCCGGCCGCACACGCCCAACGGCTGATCGGTATGCCGGTGCGCCCCGTCACCCGCGACGGCTCGCCGCGTGCGGCGGTCACCATCGGCTTGTGGGAGCCTGCGGCGCGCCCGTCCGCGGCCGCCGAACCAGGCGTCGGCCACCCCCGGCGTTCAGCGGTCGCGGAGACCGCGGATCTGCTGGCCGACCTCGTCGGGCAGGGCGTGCAAACCGTGGCGTTTGCCCGCTCACGAGTCGGCGTCGAAACGGTCGCCGCAGCGGCCCGGCGCAGGCTGGCGGACCGCGGCTGGCCAGGGGGCGCGATCGCGGCATACCGGGGGGGTTATCTGCCTGAAGAGCGGCGCGCCCTGGAACAACAGTTGCGTTCCGGACAGTTGCGCGGGCTGGCGGCGACCAACGCCCTGGAGTTGGGGATCGACGTCAGTGGGCTGGACGCCGTCGTGCTTGCCGGTTGGCCGGGCACCGTCTCGTCGTTCTGGCAGCAGGTGGGGCGGGGTGGGCGAGCCGGGCGCGAGTCGCTCGCCGTCCTCGTCGCCGCCGATGATCCGCTCGACAGTTATCTCGTGGCCCATCCGGAGGCGATCTTCGAGCGTCCCGTCGAGGCGTCGGTGATCGACCCCACCAACCCGCACATCGTCGGACCGCACCTGGCGTGCGCCGCCGCGGAGCTGCCGATCACCCCAGCCGAGCTGGACGGCGAGCTTTTCGGCCCTGAGGCGCGCGGGCTGCTGGACGATCTGGTCGCCACAGGGGTGCTGCGGCGTCGACCGGCAGGCTGGTATTGGGCGCATCCGCAGCGGGCCACCGAACTGGTCTCGCTGCGCGGGATCGGCCGGACCGTGCAGATCGTCGAACGGTCCAGTGGCCGGGTCGTGGGGCACGTCGACGACGCGCGCGCCGACGCCGTGGTGCACGAGGGCTCCGTGCACGTCCACCAAGGGCAGTCCTTCGTCGTCACCGAGTTCGACCGGGACCAGGGATGCGCGCTCGTCGTCGCCGGCGATCCGGGATGGAGCACCCAGGCGCGCTCGGCGAGCACCTTCCGACTCGGCCGAATGCTGGCCGAGCGGATCGCCGGGCCCCTGAAGGTGGCGTTCGGCCAGGTGACCGTGGATCAGCAAGTGGTCTCCTATCTGCGTCGGCTGCCCGACGGGGAGGTGATCGGCGAGCACCCACTGGACAGTCCGGTGCGCACCTTGACGACGACCGGCGTCTGGTGGACCCTCCCCGAGGCTGAACTCGCCACGGCCGGCGTGGGCGCCGCCGACCTGCCCGGAGCCCTCCATGCAGCCGAGCACGCGGCGATCGGCATGCTCCCGCTCATTGCGACGGCAGACCGGTGGGACATCGGCGGGGTGTCGACGGCACTGCATCCGGACACCGGGCTGCCCACCGTGCTCGTCTACGACGGCGTTGCGGGGGGTGCCGGCTTCGCCCAACGCGGGTACGCCGCGATCGCGGACTGGCTTGGGGCGACCAGAGACGTGATCGCAGGGTGCGGTTGTGTCGCCGGTTGCCCGTCCTGCGTGCACTCCCCGAAGTGCGGCAACGGCAACTCCCCGCTGGATAAGGCGGGCGCGATCGCCGTGCTCGGCCTCGTGCTCGGCCTTCTCGGTCCCCTCGTGTGCGACGCACCGATGTAGGACACGATTGAGACGGTCGGCCTATGGGTACTCTCACAGCAGGAGCATTGAGCCCCCGCCCGTCCAGGCGGTCGTAAGGAGGACAGCGTGGTCGCTATTGGTTTGATCCTGTTGCTCATCGGGCTGGTGGGAGGTGGCTGGCTCGGTTGGTTGGCCGTCCAATCGGATACCGGTGTCACGCTCAGCATGACCGGACTGCAGATCACCATCCTGCCCATCACCCTCTTCGCGGCTGGCGCAGTGTCGATGTTGTTGCTCTGGTTGGGGGTGCGACTCATGGGGCTGGGGGCCTATCGACGCGGCGCCCGACGCCGCGAAATGCGTGATCTCCGATCTGCCCCCGCCGCGACACCGGCCGCGGTCCCGCAGGCGACACCGGCCGTGGTCCCGCAGACGACCGACCGAGGACAGGCGAGCTGAGCGAACGCCGAACGTATCTGGCTCGACACGAATAGCGTGCGCAGAACCAGTCCGGGTCCGGGTCCGCGCCAACTCCGTTAGGTCCCGGGCGCTGCTTGCGGTCATCCGGGACCGGCCCGAGCGGTCGAACGGGCCGGCGGCCAGATCGAGCCCGGCACCGGCGCCGTCACCGACACGGTCGCACTGAAGTCCGCAGACACGCTGCACCGAGTGAGCGTCACGTGATTGGCTGCCGCGATCCGCGCGGCATGAGCGCACGCCCCGGTGGCCGGCTCGCCGCGCGACGCGGCTGAGGCGGCCGCAAGCGCGCAGAGGTCTGCCACGCCGCGGGCCGTGTGGGCCACCGTCACCACGCGGGTCAGTCCGAGGGCAGCGAGAGCGGCAGCGAGCACGGCGCCGCTCACGCCGAGCATCGCCACGGTGATCTGGCCGCGGTCCCTGCGCCTCACGGGCCCCCCTCCCGTGCAGCGACGGCCGAGCCACTAACGGTCCACGAGACCCCTGCCACCGGAACGATCCGCACGACGGTGACCGACGCCGACACCAGGGCGTCGGCAGCGCCGAGCGACACGGTGGCGCCGACGGGAGCCGCCGACATTGCCAGCCGGGCCGCCGTGGTCCCGGGGTCGCCTCGGGCCAGTGCCCGCGCCGCCAGTCGCGCCGCGTCGACGCATCGCACCTGATCGATCCCCGTCGCCACCGCCGTCAGGCCGGCCACGAACACCAGGGCCACCGCGGGCATCGTGGCCGCGAACTCCGCTGTGGCCATGCCGCGCTCGCGCATCTGGGTCATCAGCCGGTTGCCAGGGCCGTCTGGATGATCTGCGTGAGCGCGGAACGCACCGCCTCGGACTTGACCACGGCGATGAGCGCGGAAGCGAACGCGACAGCCGCGAGAGTGCCGACGGCATACTCGGCGGTGGTCATGCCGTCGTCGACGCGAGGGTTGCCAAGGCGCCACCTGACCCACCTACCCACCGGCGCCGGGAGCACCCGCCGGGATCCTCGGCTCGATAATGCCCTCATCAGCTGCTGTCCCTTCTCTGCTCGTCCGCGAGCCGGACGTCCCCATCGTGGTCACCTTGAGTCGGCACCGCGGAAGTCCATTGCCCGTCTGTGGATGACGGGACACGCGCCAGGACCATGTGGATGACGGGACACCCGGTGACCGCGGATCGCATACCCCACGGGGTATAGTGATGGTGGGTTTCCAACGGATGTCACAGGAGTCGGTACACGTGCGCACGGTGGTTGTGGTCGGCGGAGTAGCTGGTGGAATGAGTGCCGCGGCGCGGCTCCGACGGTTGGACCCGCAGGCGCGGATCGTCGTCGTCGAGCAGGGCTCGGAGGTCTCGTTCGCCAACTGCGGGCTGCCCTACTTCGTCGGCGGTGAGATCGAGCAACGGCGCTCCCTGCTGCTGCACACGCCCCGGTCGCTGGCCCGCACTCTCGAGCTCGACGTGCGCGTCGACACCGAAGCCCTGGCGATCGACAGGGCGGCGAAATCGCTCAGAGTGCGCTCCCGCGGCGGCGGCGAAGACGTCTTGGGCTACGACGCACTCGTGCTGGCTCCCGGCGCGTCTGCCGTCCGCCCACCGATCCCGGGCATCGACCACCCGCGCGTGCGGACCTTGCGGACGGTCCCCGATGCGCACGCGCTACGAGGCTGGGTGCAGGACGGGGCCCGGCGGGCCGTCGTCCTCGGCGCGGGGTTCATCGGGCTCGAGGCCGCCGAGGCACTCCGACATGCCGGCCTGGAGGTCGCGCTCGTGGAAGCCGCCCAACATGTCCTGCCGGTCGTCGACCCGGAGATCGCGGCATACGTCCGAGCGGAGCTCAGCAAGCACGGGGTGGCCGTGCACGACGGTGTCGCCGCAGAGCGGATAGACGACGACCAGGGACGCCCCGTCGTCGCGCTCTCAGACGCCACTGTGCTGGCTGCTGACCTCGTCGTGCTGTCGGTGGGGGTCCGGCCCCGCTCGGAGCTTGCCCGCCAGGCCGGTTTGGAGCTCACCGGGTCGGGCGCCATCGTCGTGGATCACGAACAGCGCACGAGCGACCCGCACATCTGGGCAGTCGGGGATGCAACCGCCAGCGTGCACGCGGTGACCGGCACCGTTGCCCCGGTCGCCCTGGCGACGCCGGCCAACCGGGGCGGGCGAGTCGCCGCGAATTCGATCGTCGGGCACGGCCGACGGGCACCACGGCCGCTCGGGACGGCGGTCGTACGCGTCTTCGGCCTGACGATCGCGATGACGGGAGCGCCGCGTCGCGCGCTCGCCGGGCGGCCCGGGCAAGAGGGCGAGGGCAGCCAGGCTGGCGAGGCCGCCCCTTCGGGCCAGGCGGGCCAGGCGGGCCAGGCGGGCAGGGCCGTCCACACGGCGCGGGTACACGCTGGCCATCACGCCGGCTATTACCCCGGAGCCGAGACGATGCACCTGGTGCTGCATTTTGGGACGGACGGGCAGATCCTCGGAGCTCAAGGCGTCGGCCGTGCGGGGATCGACAAGCGGATCGACATCATCGCCACCGCCGCGCGCGGCGGACTGCGGGCCGACGACCTCGTCGATCTCGACCTCTGCTACGCCCCACCGTTCGGCTCGGCGAAGGACCCGGTGATGATGCTGGGGATGATCGCCGACAACGTCCTCAGCGGCCGACTTCGCCAACACGACCCCGCCCGCGGCATCGACCCGGTCGGCAGTCTGGTCATCGACGTCCGCAATCGGGACGAGTGGGACGAGGCCCACATCGACGGGGCGGTGCTCATCCCCCAACCCGACGTGGCTCGCTCCGTGGAACTCATCCGCGACCTCGCCGCCGGGCGGCCCATCGTCGTGCACTGCGCATCCGGATTCCGCTCCTATCTGGCTCACCGAACGCTCGTCGGCGCCGGCATCCCCAACACGAACGTGTCCGGAGGATTCCGGACGCTCTCGGTGCTCGCCCCCGGTCTCGTCGTGACACGTCAGGAGCAGGATGAGCAGGCCCCGCGTGGGCGGTCACGGCGCCCTGGCTGGTCACCACAACTGCCCGGCCAGGGCGACGACGAGCGGAACCACGGTCAGCAGGACGAACGCCGGCAGAAAGGCCAGACCCAGCGGCAGGACGATCCGCACGCCGAGCCGGGCGGCAGCCAACTCAACCCCGGGTATGCCGCCCCCGCGCATCCTGCGCGGCGCGGCGCAGCGGGCCGGTCGGCGCGATGCCCGCCGCGTCGGCGATCATCGTCGCTCGCCGGGCGATCTCCCAATCGGGCCCGACTGACAACCAGGCCCGCGACCAGGGAATGCCCCACCGAACCGCGGTAGCCACCAGCGTCAGGTCCCCGCGCACCGGCTCGGGCGAGCCCCGGGCCACCAACTCGACGGAGTCGACCAAGCCGACACCACCCCGCAAGGTCAGGGCCAGCAACTCGACGGCTGCCGTGACCTGGGGCACCGTCGGCGAGCGCCGGCGCGCTGGGGCGGCCCGAACTCCGAGGCGGGTCGCACCGCGGCGGCCACAACGGGCACGCCGGAGACGAGCAACGGCACGCCGAGCACCGCCGCGGCGGGCAGGCCGGGCGGTGCCGACAGCTGGTGGTTTGACGGGTCGGCCATGGTCTGTGAGCGCTCGGGCGGTCAGCGCGGCGACCCGATCTCGGGCCGGCCAGACCAGAACCGCGGCCCCAAGCAGGAACGCCAGCACGGGGGCCACCGCGACGCCAGTCACCGTGTCGCCCCCGCCGAGCTCTCGACCGCTCCGATCAAACGCGCGCACCACCAACGGCCCACGGCCAAGAGCGCCAACCCCAGGGCGCAGGAGCCAACTGCGAGTGGAGAGCCGGCATACAGTCCCGCGGGTGACACGCCGAAGAGTGCCGCAACGGCAGGGCCCGCGAGCGGTAGTCCGGTGAGCAGCCGCATGGTCGCGCGGGGTCCAGCAAGGGCAAGCTCGGTTGCGCGGCGCAGGTGCTCGTCCTGACGGATTACGCCGGCGGCCGTGTCGACGGCATCGGCGAGCGGGGCACCGGTGAGCTCTGACAATCGCCACGCCTGCTCGACGATGCCGAGCCCACCGGGGCTCGCAGGCCCTGGCGGGAGCGTGACAGAGCGCTCGGTCAGGCTGGCCAGCAAGGGCACCATCGCCGCCTCGGTGCTCCCGACGAGTTGCACCGCTGCGGCCGGCGCGAGGCCCGCACGGAGCGCCGCCGCGAGCAGGCCGAGCGCCTCGAGCGCCCCATCGGAATGCTCGTCGCGCGATCGAGCAGTCCGACCTGCTCCACGCCACGGCGGCACCCGCTCGCGCCACAGGGCCACCGCGTCGACGGACAGCGCCAGCCCCGACCCGGGCCACGCACTTGCGCGCCGCGCGGCTCCTGCAGTGCCCCACCGGCTCGCCTGTCGGGCAGCCTCCCGCGTCGGCGCCACCAGCACGGCGGCAGCCAGCACGACCGGAACGATCGCGCTCAGTCCGCTCGGCGTGGTCAGCTCCATCGGCCGACCTCGATCCGCGTCAGCTGACCCAGCGCAGCGGTGCCGTCCTGAACCGGCACCCGAGGGCGCGCGGCCTCGCCGCACGGACCGAGCGCCGTCGTCACCCGAGCGACTCCGTCAGCGTCAGCCTGGAGAACCCCGACGGAATCGACGTGTCGGCGCCCGTCCGCGCCTCGGCGTACGTGGATGACGACACGCACGGCGCTGAGCAGCTGCGCGTGGACGGCTTGGCGGGTCATCCCGCCCAGCGCACCGAGCGCTTCGAAACGCGCTACCACGTCACCGACGGCGTTGGCGTGGATCGTCCCGCACCCGCCCTCGTGCCCGGTGTTGAAGGCAGCCAGCAACTCACGGACCTCCGCCCCGCGAACTTCCCCGACGACGAGCCGATCGGGCCGCATCCGCAGAGCCTGGCGAACCAGGGTCACCATCGTCACTTCGCCCACCCCCTCCACGTTTGGCGGGCGGCCTTCGAGATGGACGACGTGCGGGTGCCCGACGGCGAGCTCGCGGACGTCCTCGACAATGACAAGCCGCTCGGCGGGGGGCACGAGTCCGAGCATCGCCCCGAGCAGGGTCGTCTTGCCCGCGCCCGTCCCGCCCGTCACGACGTAGGACACCTTCCGGTCGACCAGGGCCGCCAGGACCGGACCCCACCCCGCCGGGAACATCCCCATCGCCTGGAGGGCCGCGAAGCTCGGCGGGATGCGCGAAGGCACCCGAAAGGTCAGGTGCGGCCCTCCGGTCACCAGCGGCGGCAGGATCGCGTGCAGGCGCACCCCCCGAGGGCAGAACCGCATCCACGTATGCCGTGGCGTCGTCCAGGCGCCGACCGGCGATACCGGCCAGCCGGACCGCCAGCGCACGCCGATCCGCGATCGAGCCGAGGTCCAGATCGACTCGCCGCATCCCGCAGCCTCGGTCGACCCAGACACCCCCGTCGCCGTTGACGGCGACGTCGGTCACGCCCGATTCCTGCAGAACCTCCTCCAAGGGGCCCGCCCCGAGCACGGTGGCCGCGAGCGCAGCCGTGACGGACGCCTCGCCGTCGGCACCGAGCACGACGCGTGCGGCCCGACCCACCGCGGCAACCGTCGACGGCGCTGGCGGACGACCTGCCCGGATGTGGTCCCAGACCTGCTCGCCGACGCTCACGACACCATCCCGGCCGCCCCAACATCCATCCCGCTCAGCGCCAGCATCCGATCCGCGACCTCGGCCACCGGACCGCGCCGCGAACCCGGCGGCCGGCCACGGGACAGATCCCGGCTGACCGACGGGTCATCTCGCACTTGGGCGATGACCGGCACGTCGAGGGCCCGCTCGATGTCGGCTTTGAGCGACAGTCCGCGCGCGGGTCCGCGCAGCACGATGTGGCATCCGCTCACTCGGCGGGCCACCACCTCCGTCGTGGCGGCCAGAGCAGCCAACTCGGTGACGCCGCAGCCACTGACCAGCACGGCCAGGTCAACGGCCAGGAAGGCCGACGGCTGCCACCTGTCGACTTCATCGGCCGCCACGACCGCCGCGCCCCGCGTCACCACCCCGCTCGCCCAGCCGCGGGGCACGTCGAGGATCACCAGGTCGACGGCGTCGATCAGCCCGGCCAAGACCTCCGTCACGGTCGTGAGCGGCGGCAGCGGCGCATCGTCGCGTCCGTGGGAAAGCACCCGCACCCCGGCCGCACCCGGCAGGCGCTGGACGAGCTCGCTACCGTCCACCCGACCCCGGCACTCGAGCAGGTCGGGCCATCTCAGCCCAGCGACGTGCTCGATTCCCACGACGACATCCAGCCCTCCTCCGCCGGCCTGGCCGTCGACGAGCACTACCGAGCGGCCGAGGCTGGCCGCGCGCGTGCCGCACGCCGCAACGAGCGTCGATGTGCCGCTTCCGCCGGAGGCACCGATGACGGCAATGACGGAATCACCGAGCCGCCCGTCGGGGGGGCGGTTCACAGGGGCAGGTACCGAGCGCATGCCGGTCAGTCTTGACACGCGTGCCCTGTGACACACCCCCGAGCGATGTCCCTGTGCATGGCGGGACACTCGCCGAGACCCTGTGGATACCGGGGGCTGAAGAGTGCCACCGATCGCGAGCGCGAGCCCTGACAGCGTCGGCCGCGACAGCGTCGGGCGCGAGCATCGGCCCCGACAGCGTCGGCGCCAGATTCCCCGCTGCAGCCCCCACACCGTGTCGATCTGGCCGAAAACATGCGACGGCCCCCGTTGGGGGGACAACGGGGGCCGTCTAGCGCGCTGGCACCGGGGGGGAGGAGCCAGTGCGCGTTCGCTCAACCCAGTGAAGGGGAGCGTTCCTATTCTCAGCCAGGACAGCGGAAAAGGCAAACCTGACCTGCCCTTGGCGGCGTGTCGTGCGGCAGCGGTCAGCTCAACCGGCCCACCCGCACTGCGTCGGCCACTCGCGAGCCCTCCTGGCCCCGGCGCTCAGCGCTGCGGCGGCCTGGCGCAGCCACAGGCCTACGCCATTCGGGGTGCCCGAAGCGTATGCCGTGAGGGCGCCGAGGTAGGCCGTCCCGCCGCCGGCGAGCCAACCGGCCTCGGGAACGGCCACCCCGGTCGGATCGAGGCCTCCGGCGATGACGATCGTGCGCTCCAACGCCCGAGCCACGAGCCCGTTGCCCCGAACGAACGGCCGCACGACCGCGATCTCCGCGTGCACGAGCGAGGCGATGACCGCGACCGGCACGTCGCCTGCCATCCCGATCAGCTCGGCCACCCCCGCGAGCCTGGTCGCCACGTCGTCCGCGGCGGGCGGCATACCGAGGTCGACGTATTCACGCGATGTCTCCGAGCCCTGGCGGGGGCGACCCACCTGGTCTGCGGCAAGCATTCCGGAAGCGGCTGCGACGTGCAGCCGCGCCAACGCCTGGGCCGGTGAACGCAGCAACAGCCCGCGCACGTGCTCGGTCTCGGCCGTCGCCTGGGCGGCGCCGCGGACGACCTCGTCGACCGGATCGGGATGCTCGGGCCACGGGCAAGCCCCACGGACGAGGTCGCGCACGATGTCCAGCGGTAGCTCGGCGCCGTCGAGGGCGGCGTTTGCGCGGGCGCCACGAACCCTCGACTCCGCGGCAGCCTCCGGGATGCGCCGGCGCAGCGCCTCGTGCCAGCGCAGTTCGGTGCAGGCCTCCCGGGCCTGCTCGACGGCCGCACGCACCCCATCGAGCTCGAGCAGGGCAAGGACGGCGGCGCGCAGATCGGACACCCCCAGACTGTATGCCGCTCGTGCCGATGGAGAGTTGGATCAGAGGTCCCCCTCCCCCTATTCGGAGGTTCCGTTGCTGATCGGGGGAGCGCAGCCTCCGAACAGGGCCGGAACCTCCGAATAGCCGGGTGGACTGCAGATCGCGCGAGCGCTCGGCTGCGGAGGTCGCTGTGCCTAGAGTGGCCCCCATGCCCGTCCAAGCGCCTGTCGACGCGATGGTCGTGAGCGTCGCCGGGGTCGGACTCATTTTCGGGCTGGCCCTGCTGGTCATCCGGTTGGTCCGGCGCCGGCGGTTCGTCGACCCCGTGGACCGGGCCACCTACGAGACGCTGCACACGGCCGCGCTGGCGACCCGCTCGTTGCGCGACGGCCTGACCCCCGAAGGCGCGACCCGAGCCACCCGGCATCTGCGCTCGATGCTCGGTTCGACCGCCGTGGCGATCACCGACACGGCGGCAACCCTGGCCTGGGACGGTGCCGGATCGCATCACCGCAACCATGTCCGGGCTCACGCCGAGCCGGTGCTCAGCTCTGGGCGCACCCTCGTGCTCGGTTTCGATGAGATTGTCTGCCACGACCCCGACTGCTCGATTCGCTCGGGCATCATCGCGCCGATCGTGGCCGATGACCGTGTGGTGGCCGCGCTCGCGGCATACGGGCGGCATACCTCGACCGGGCTCGTCCGCGCCACCGAGGAACTCGCCGGCTGGATCTCCACCCAGATCGAGTTGGCCGAGCTGGGCCGCCAGCGCACCCGCGTCGTGGAGGCCGAGCTCCGGGCTTTGCGGGCCCAGATCTCGCCGCACTTCATCTATAACTGCCTTGCCGCGATCGCCTCGTTCGTGCGGACCGACCCAGACCGGGCCCGCGAGTTGTTGCTGGAGTTCGCCGACTTCACCCGCTACGCCCTGCGTCGCGGTGGGGCCTACACGACGTTGCGCGACGAGCTGCAAAACATCGAACGCTACCTGGCGCTGGAAAAGGCCCGGTTCGGTGAGCGTCTCGTTGTCTCCCTCACCATCGCCCCCGAAGTGCTGGCGGTTTCCGTGCCGTTCTTGGCGATCCAGCCGCTGGTCGAGAACGCCGTCCGGCACGGCATCGAGCACAAGGCGGGCGTCGGGCACGTGACGATCACGGCCGCCGACGTCGGCGCGACGGCCGAGATCACCATCGAGGACGACGGCGCGGGCAGCGACCCAGAGACGATGCGGGCCGTGCTCGCCGGCGAAAGCGGAGGCGACAGTCTCGGCTTGGGAAACGTCGACGCCCGGCTGCGGCAAGCCTTCGGTGACGAATACGGCCTCGTCGTCGAAACGGCACCCGGAGCCGGCACCAAGGTCAGCTTCCGCGTGCCCAAGTTCGCTCCGGGGGTCCACTCGGGGCCCTAAGGGGCCCTCGCGGCCTATCCTTGGCGCTCATGAGCACGTCGCCGAGTTCCGCGACACCGGCACCCCCCGCGCTGCGTGCCCTGCTCGTCGACGACGAGGCCCCCACTCTCTCCGAACTCACCTACCTGCTCGAGCGTGACGAGCGGATCGGCGAGATCCACACGGCCACCTCTGGCACCGAGGCCCTCAAAGCCCTGGACGAACATCCCGTCGATGTCATCTTCACCGACATCTCGATGCCCGATCTCGACGGACTCGCGCTCGCCAAGGTGCTGGCCCGCTTCGCCGACCGGCCCCAGGTCGTCTTCGTCACGGCATACGACGAGCATGCGGTGGCGGCCTTCGAGCTCGAGGCCACCGACTACGTCATGAAACCGGTCCGTGCCGATCGGCTAGCCGAGGCGGTGCGCCGGGTCCTCTCCCAGCGTTCGGACCCCACCCCAGCCCGTATGCCGTCCGCCGAGAGTCCCAGCGACGAGACCATCCCCGTCGAGCTCGGTGGAGTGACAACCTTCGTGCAGCGCAGTCAGATCCGCTATGCCCAGGCGCAAGGCGACTACGCCCGGCTGCATACCGACAAGGGCAGCCACCTCGTGCGGGTGTCCCTCAACGCGCTCGAAGAGCGCTGGGGTGAACACGGTTTCGTGCGCATCCACCGCTCGACCCTCGTCTCGACGGCACACATCACCGCGGTGATGATGACGGGGGGACGCTGCAAGGTGAGCCTGGGCGAGGACACCTCGCTTGAGGTGAGCCGGCGGCATACGCGAGCCTTGCGCGACCGGCTCATCCGATCGGCCGCTCGATGAGCGCACCGTGAGCGCGGTGCCCGGCAGCGGCGAGCAGCGCGCAGCAACCGAGCGGGGCGACGTCGGCGCCCGGCGGGTGCGGGTCACCTCACCGCGGCGAGATGCCCGGCGCCAAATTGAACGTCGGCCCGACGCGGTCGAGCTCACCGAGCAGACCGGGCTCGGCGAGGTCTACCTCACGGCATTGTTGCGGGCCCAACTGCGGCTGTCGCTTGCGGTGCTGTTGGGGGTCGGCGGCTTGCTCGTCGGCTTGCCTGCCCTCTTCCTGCTCGTGCCCGGCGCGGCGGCCGCAGCGATCGGACCCGTCCCGGTGTTGTGGCTCGTCGCCGGGGTCGGCGTCTATCCGATCGTCTTGCTCGCCTCGAGGCTGCACGTGCGTCAGGCCGAGCGGATCGAACGCGATTTCACCGACCTCATGGCCGGCCGCTGATGCCCGGATCGACCTCGTCGTGGGGGGTCGCCGCCATCACCCTGGTCTGCCTGGCCACCGTCGCCGTCGGGGCGCTCGGGCTGCGGCTCTCGCGGACGACGAGCGACTTCTACGTCGCCGGCCGGGTCGTCACCGCAGGCTGGAACGCGTCCGCCATCGGTGGCGAATACCTCTCGGCCGCAAGTTTTCTCGGAGTCGCTGGCCTCGTCTATTCGCTCGGCACCCACATGCTCTGGCTGCCGGTGGGCTACACCCTCGGCTATCTGGTCCTGCTCGTGCTCGTCGCTGCGCCGCTGCGCCGTTCGGGGGCTTATACGATCCCCGACTTCGCCGAGGCGCGGCTACAGTCGGACCGCGTGCGCCGGCTGGCGAGCCTGCTCGTCGTGGCGATCGGTTGGCTCTATCTGCTCCCCCAGTTCCAAGGTGCGGGGCTGGCGCTGCGGACGGTCACCGGCGGCTCCCCCGCGCTGGGCAGCTTCATCGTCGCCGTCGTCGTGTTCGCCAGTGTCGCCGCCGGCGGGATGCGCTCGATCACCCTCGTCCAAGCGATGCAGTATTGGATCAAGCTCTTTGCGATCGCCGTGCCCGCGTTCGTCCTGTTATGGCTGTGGGCGCGGGGCGGTCAACCCCTGCCCTCCGTCAGTGACCCCGCCGGGCCCTTCGGGGGCGCCCTGCCGGCCTATGCGACTCGCGAACACCCCCTCTATGCGACCTACTCGACGATGCTCGCCCTCTGCTTCGGGACGATGGGTCTTCCGCACGTGCTCGTGCGGTTCTACACCAACCCCGACGGGCGTGCAGCGCGCCGCACCACGGTGTTCGTCATCGCGCTGTTGGGGCTCTTCTACCTCTTCCCACCGGTCCTCGGCATGCTCGGGCGGATCTATCTCCCCGACCTCCCCCAAGATGCCCGGGCCGACTCGATCTTGCTGCTGCTGCCCTCGGCCATGGTTCCAGGCATGCTCGGAGACCTGCTTTCGGCCGTCCTCGCCGCGGGCGCCTTCGCGGCCTTCCTCTCGACTGCGAGCGGGTTGACGGTCTCGGTGGCCGGCGTGGTCGACCAGGATCTCTTCTCCAGTCGGCTCAACAGGCGGCTCGGAGGGGACCTGCCGCGCAGAAAGACCTTCCGGCTCGCCTGCGTGGTGGCAATCGCCATCCCGTATGCCGCCTCCTGGCTGGCACCCAGCATCACCCTCGCCGACACCGTCGGGATGGCTTTCGCGATCGCCGCGTCGACCTTCTGCCCACTGCTGATCCTGGGGGTGTGGTGGCGGCGGCTGTCGGTTGCCGGGGCGGCGGCCGGGCTGCTCGTCGGTGGCGGCTTGGCGCTCGGCGCGACTCTGGCGACCTTCGCGGGAGTTGGAAGCTCCGTGAGCGGGTGGCTGCCGGTCCTGCTGGCCCAGCCCGCGGCCTGGACGATGCCGTTGGCCTTTGCGACCGCCGTGATCGTCTCACTGGCGACGCCGCGGTCGGTGCCGCTGAATGCGACCCGAGTCATGGTCAGGCTGCACGCCCCCGAGGAAGTCACCGGTCGCGTCGGCTCTCACGGCGACTGACCTCGCGCACCGGTTCTCGGCCGATCCGGTCCGTACCGCGCCCAGAGCGACCGCTGAACCGCCGCTGGCGACCGCTCGGCGAACGTCGATCCCACCCGGCGCGTGGCCTCTGGTCGTGCAGCAGGTGAGGTCCCAGAGTGTGAGCCATGCCTCTGCGGGGCCACCCGCAGGCCCGTCCGATCGGGAGGTCACACGTTGAGCGGTCAGAACGACATCAGCGACGAGCGTGCCGCGAGATATATCGAGGTACAGAACTCGCAGGAGTTCGCCGACCTGCGGAAGAAGTTCCGCGGCTTCGTCTTCCCCATGACCGGTGCCTTCCTGGCCTGGTACTTCCTCTACGTCCTGCTCGCCTCCTACGCCATCGATTTCATGGCGACGAAGATCTGGGGCAACATCACCATCGGCCTCGTCCTCGGGTTGGCGCAGTTCGCCACCACGTTCGCGATCACGATGGTCTACGCCCGCTGGGCCGACCGCGAGCTCGACCCCGCCGCCGCCAAACTCGCCGAGCACATGGAAAGGGGTGAGCTTCGGTGAGCGCCCTCGCCCTTCCCTGGCAGGCCACGACGCAAGTCGGCAACACGACGCTCAACATCGGCATCTTCCTGGTCTTCGTCCTGGTCACCCTGGGCATCGTCATCAAGGTGTCCAAGCAAAACACCACGGCCGCCGACTACTACGCCGGAGGCCGGGCTTTCTCGGGCCGGCAGAACGGCATCGCCATCACCGGCGACTATCTGTCGGCGGCATCCTTCCTCGGCATCGCCGGTGCCATCGCCATCAACGGCTACGACGGGTTCCTCTACTCGATCGGCTTCCTCGTCGCCTGGCTGGTCGCCCTGCTGCTCGTCGCCGAGCTCTTGCGTAACACGGGCCGGTTCACGATGGCCGACGTGCTCAGCTTCCGGCTGCGACAGCGTCCGGTCCGCACTGCGGCAGCCGTCACCACGCTCGCGGTCTCGGCGTTCTACCTGTTGGCCCAGATGGCCGGCGCCGGTGGCCTCGTCGCCCTGCTCATGGGCATCACGGACCGCGGCGGCCAGAGCATCGTCATCGCCGTCGTCGGCGGAATCATGATCGTCTACGTCCTGGTCGGTGGCATGAAGGGCACGACCTGGGTGCAGATCATCAAGGCCGCACTGCTCATCGTCGGCGCCGGCATCATGACCCTGTGGGTCGGCACGAAGTACGGCTTCAACATGTCCGGTCTCTTCGGCGATGCCGTCCAGCGGGCCCAAGCGCCGCTGCTCAGTGGTGGCCTGCAGTACAAGAACAAGATCGACTTCATCTCCCTGTCGATCGCGATCGTGCTGGGCACTGCGGGTCTGCCGCACGTGCTCATGCGCTTCTACACCGTGCCGACCTCCAAGGAAGCCCGCCGGTCGGTGGTCTGGGCCATCTGGCTCATCGGCATCTTCTATCTCTTCACCTTGGTCCTGGGATACGGCGCTGCAGCGCTCGTCGGCAAGGACGCCATCAACGCGGCCCCCGGCAAGCAGAACTCCGCTGCGCCGTTGTTGGCCTTCCACCTCGGCGGTGAGATCCTGCTGGGCGTCATCTCCGCGGTCGCCTTCGCGACGATCCTGGCGGTGGTGGCCGGCCTGACGATCACGGCTTCGGCGTCGTTCGCCCACGACATCTATGCCCAGGTCATCAAACGGGGCTCGGTCGCCCCCGACGAAGAGGTCAAGATCGCCCGGCGCGCGGCTGTGGTCATCGGCATCCTCGCGATCATCGGTGGCATCTTCGCCAACGGCCAGAACATCGCGTTCCTCGTGGCTCTGGCCTTCGCCATCGCGGCGAGCGCCAACCTGCCGACGATCCTCTTCTCGCTGTTCTGGAAGAAGTTCACGACCCGAGGTGCGCTGTTCAGCATGTATGGCGGTCTGGCCAGCGCCCTGACCCTCATCATCTTCAGCCCCACCGTGTCTGGCACCGCGACGTCGATGTTCCCGACGGCCAACTTCGCCTGGTTCCCGCTGAACAACCCCGGCATTATCACCGTGCCGTTGTCGTTCTTCCTGGGCTGGTTGGGCTCGGTCACCTCCGACGAGCACAACGAAGCCAAGTACGCGGAGATGGAGGTCCGGTCCCTCACCGGAGCCGGCGCGGAGAAGGCGATCGCCCACTGACCGAGCCGTCCCTGACGGGACTGCCGCTGTCGGCGTGACCGCGCCGCACGGCATACCCCTGGCAGACCACAGCGCCCCGGGCCGACCAGGCTCGGGGCGCTGTGCTGTGCCCCCCCCAGCCGCGAGCTGTGGTGCGGTCAGCAGGTGAGGGAGATCGAGACGTAGGTGTCTTCGACTTCGTTGCCGTTGTTGGTCACGACGACCCGCACAGTGGTGTTCTCAGCTTCGTAGGTGTTGTCCACCGAGACGTCCCGGCTGCCCGCGAAGAGCAGTTCGGTGCCTTGGGCCGAGCAGCCGCGCACGCTGCGCTCGAAGTCGATGATGTAGACACCCGTGGACGGGTGGGCCACCGACACGACCCCGGAGAACATGCCGTTGTAGGCGGTGCCGTCGGGGCTCAGCACGGCATACAGCGGCTTGGTCCAATAGCCGGTGACGTCGGCGAACACGTGCGCCCGGGAGTTGGTGTAGATGTTGAACTGGCTGGCGGCGGACAGCTCAACGGTGGCCAGGGTTGAGGTCGGGCCGCTCGTGTTGTAGTTGACCGCACTGGCCAAGGGCTTTGTCGTGCCGGTCTTCCAGGCGGTCAGGTAGCCGTTGCCGCCGGCGTCCGAAAGGGCGCCGAGGCTCAGTTGCACCGCCGCCGCGGTGCTGGGCACGTCACACCCGGCGGCGTTGCCGCCCTGTGCCGTCAATGAACCGGTCGCTGTGAACGTCCGGGAGCCGCTGACGAGAACGCCGCCGCCATACCGCGTGTCAAGGATTCGGCAGGGGGGCAGCGCGATGAACCGAAGCTCCGAACCGGCGTTCATGCTCGGAGCCAACGCAACGACGGCGTCAAGCATGGGAGTCGCCGCGTGATTGGAGGAGCCGCCGGCGGCATGGCCGATCCCTGCTGCGGTGATCCCGAGGACTGCTGCAACGGTGACGGAGACGGCTGAGCGATGCGCGGAACGGGAGAACGTGCTCATAGTGATCCTCTCTCGGGCAGGGCTGTTCTGCGCCCTGCGGTGGCCGGGAGCTGCCTGCGTCAAGCCTGATCCCCTGGCCCGTCACCTGGGTGAAAACCCCCAACGGGCACAACCGAGCCGCTGCCTGCTCGTCGCCCTCAGCGAGGACGGCGTCGCCAACTTGAAAGTACCCCGGTCCCGCGTTCTCCGCGATTCGAAACCTCCCCGGCAGCGCTACTCTGGGCCCATGGCTTTGTCGACCATCCAAATCTGGCGCTCTGCATAGCGGCGGCGCCCGACAAACCAACCCCACCCACGCCGCCCGAGGGGCGGCGTTTGTCGTCCTCGGGCGGCACCTTCGAGGAGACTTGATGAGCACCAAGGCAGGCGGCATACCCGCACGAATTCGCCCGCGCTCGTTGTCCGGCATGCAGCCGACGAGCGACAGTCTGCACATCGGCAATTACGTCGGCGCATTGGTCAACTGGGTCGAGTTGCAGAACACCTACGACGCGTTCTATTTCGTCGCGGACTTGCACGCCCTCACCGTGCCCACTGCCCCCGAGGTGCTGCGACGGCGCACTCGGGTCACCGCCGCCCAGTTCATCGCCGCCGGCGTCGACCCCGAGCGTTCCGCGGTGTTCTGCCAGAGCCACCTGCCTCAGCACGCCGAGCTCGGCTGGGTGATGGCGTGCCTCACGGCCTTCGGCGAGGCCAGCCGGATGACCCAGTTCAAGGACAAGACCGCCAAAGGCCAGCAGTCGAACGTCGGGCTCTTCAGCTATCCGATGCTCATGGCTGCCGACATCCTCATCTACGACGCGGACCGAGTCCCCGTGGGCGAGGACCAGCGCCAGCACCTGGAGATCACCCGCGACCTGGCCATGCGGTTCAACCAGCGCTACGGCGAGACCCTCGTCGTGCCCGAGCCGCACATCCTCAAACAGACGGCCAAGCTCATGGAGCTGAGCGACCCGACGTCGAAGATGTCGGGCAGCGTCTCCCCCGACGCCGGTGTCGTGTGGCTTTCGGACGACCCGAAACGGATCGCCAAGAAGATCAAGTCGGCGGTCACCGATGCCGAGATGGAGATCCGCTACGACCCCGAGACCAAACCCGGCGTGTCGAACCTGCTCGTCATCCAGTCGGCCCTCACCGGAGTGCCGCTGCCCGACCTGGAGAGCTCGTATGCCGGCCAGGGCTACGGAGCGCTCAAGGGGCAGGTTGCCGAGATCGTCGTCGACGCGGTCGCACCCTTCCAGGCCACGATGACCGAGCTGCTCAGCGATCCGGGCGAGCTCGACCGGATCCTTGCCGTGGGAGCGCAACGAGCCGGTGAGGTCTCCGCAGGCACGCTCGCGCGGGTCAAGGATCGGATGGGCCTGTTGCCACCGTTGCGCGGGGACCGCTCATCGCGAAAACCGCCCGCCTGACCCCCCTTCGCTGCCCGGCACTTGCCCGGCGGCGGCATACCCAGTTGCATAGGGCACACGAGTCGCCTGCCGCAGGAGGAAATCCGTGTCGAACGAAACCCTCGAGAACCTGCTCCAAGAGGACCGCAGCTTCCCGCCCGACCCGGCCTTCGCCGCGCAGGCCAACGGAACCGCCGACCTGTATGCCGCCGCCGAGGCCGACCATGAGGGCTTCTGGGCCGAGCAGGCCCGCCGCTACGTGACGTGGAGCAAGCCGTTCACCGAGGTGCTCGACTGGTCGGACGCCCCGTTTGCCCGATGGTTCGCCGACGGCGAGCTCAACGCGGCATACAACTGCGTCGACCGGCATGTCGAGGCCGGCCGCGGCGACAAGGTGGCCCTGCACTGGGTCGGCGAGCCGGTCGGGGACACCCGAGACGTCACCTACGCCGACCTGCACCGTGAGGTGCAGCAGGCCGCCAACGCGCTGCTGGACCTCGGGCTGACCAAGGGCGACACCGTGGCGATCTATCTGCCGATGATCCCCGAGGCCGTCGTCGCGATGCTCGCGTGCGCACGCATCGGAGTGCCGCACTCGGTCGTCTTCGGTGGCTTCTCAGCCGAGGCGCTGAACACTCGCATCGCCGACGCGCAGGCCAAGGTCGTCATCACCGCGGACGGCGGATATCGCCGTGGCACGCCGAGCGCGCTCAAGCCCGCCGTCGACGCAGCCCTCGACCACGCCGACACCTCCGTGCAGAAGGTGCTCGTCGTGCGCCGCACCGGCCAGCAGGTCGCCTGGAACGACTCGCGCGACATCTGGTGGCACGAGGCCACCGCGGCGGCCGCCGACGTCCACGAGCCACAGGGCATGGAGGCCGAGCACCCGCTATTCATCCTGTACACCTCGGGCACCACCGGCAAGCCCAAAGGCATCTTCCACACGACCGGTGGATATCTCACCCAGGTGGCATACACCAACGCCGTCGTCCATGACGTGCACCCTGAGACAGACGTCTATTGGTGCACCGCCGACATCGGCTGGGTGACCGGGCACTCCTACATCGTCTACGGCCCACTGGCCCTCGGGGCGACCCAGGTGCTCTATGAAGGCACCCCGGACACTCCCCATCAGGGCCGGTTCTGGGAGATCGTCCAGGACAACAAGGTGTCGATCTTCTACACCGCTCCGACGGCGATCCGCACCTTCATGAAGTGGGGCTCGGACATCCCGGCGAAGTTCGACCTGTCCTCGATCCGCATGCTCGGCTCGGTCGGCGAGCCGATCAATCCCGAGGCGTGGATGTGGTATCGCGAGAGCATCGGCGGCGGCAGCGCACCGATCGTCGACACCTGGTGGCAGACCGAGACCGGCGCCATCATGATCAGCCCGCTACCGGGCGTCACCGATCTCAAGCCGGGATCGGCCCAGAAGCCGATCCCCGGCATCGGCGCCGACGTCGTCGACGACATGGGCGAGCCGGTGCCGGACGGACACGGCGGCTACCTCGTGCTCACCAAGCCGTGGCCGGCGATGCTGCGCGGCCTGTGGGGAGACCCGGAGCGCTACGTCGAGACGTATTGGTCGCGCTGGCCGCAGTACTACTTCGCCGGAGACGGCGCGAAGAAGGACGAAGACGGCAACATCTGGCTGCTCGGGCGGGTCGACGACGTCATGAACGTCTCGGGCCACCGGCTGTCGACGACCGAGATCGAGTCGGCCCTCGTCAGCCACCCGAAGGTCGCCGAGGCGGCCGTCGTCGGTGCCAACGACGAGATGACCGGCCAGGCCGTCGTCGCCTTCGTCATCCTGCGCGCCGGGTCCAGCCACGCCGACGACGACAACACCGACATCGTCGCTGACCTGCGTGAGCACGTCGCCCGAGAGATCGGCCCGATCGCCAAGCCCAAGCGCATCCTTATCGTGCAGGAACTGCCCAAGACCCGCTCCGGCAAGATCATGCGCCGACTGCTGCGCGACGTCGCCGAGGGCCGCCAGGTCGGCGACGCGACGACGCTCGCCGACACGTCCGTCATGGACCTCATCAGGACCGGCCTGTCCCGCGGCGAGGGTGACTGACCCGGGCGCACCGAGCGCTGCCTGACAACGACGTCAGCCAGCTGGGACCCGTATGCCGCAACGGCATACGGGTCCCGTTGTGGTTGAATGTTCTATGACCGCTCCCCCGATCGAGCTGACCCTGCTCATCGCCAGCACCCGGCCGCAGCGGGTCGGGCCGGTGATCGCCGACTGGGTGCGCAACCAGGTGCCGACCGACCTCTTCGCGATCACCGTCGTCGACCTCGCCGAGGTCGGGCTGCCGCTGCTCGACGAGCCCGAGCCGGCGGCGACCGGCATCTACCGGCACGAACACACCAGGCACTGGGCCGACCTCGTCCGGGCGGCGCAGGCATTGGTCATCGTGACGCCGGAATACAACGCCGGCTACCCGGCCGGGCTGAAGAACGCCATCGACTACCTGTATGCCGAGTGGGAGGGACGCCCCGTCGCCCTCGTGGGCTATGGGTGGCGTGGCGCGGCCTCCTCGCGTGAGCAGCTCGCGACCGTCTTCGGCCGGGTCAAGGCCCGCCTGGTCGGGGGGGTCGGCGTGCGCTTCGCCGACCATCTCGACGGCCCCCCCTCCCCGACGGCGGCTGTCCAGGCCGACGACCAGCTAACTCGAGAGACGGCGGCGTTGTTCGCCGCCCTCGCGGCGACGGCCGGAACGGTCCCGGACACCCCCTGATCACTGGCTGGCTGCTCGCGCGGCAGTCAGCGCCCTCAGGCCGGCGGAGAAGTCGGCGGCACTCTGCTCGCCGATGACGAGGCGCTGCAACATGAATCCCGGCACGAGGGCCAGGAATACCCGCGCAACGCTTTCGGGATCCGCGTCCGGTGCGACGAACCCGGCCTGCTGCCATCGGCGAGCAAGTCCGGTGAGCTGGTCGAGCACTAGATGGATCCGGGGCGACATCAGGTCCTGGATGTCTCCGCCGAGGACGGCCTGCCCCCAGATCTGCACGGCGACGATCGTGAGGTCGCCGTCTTCGGTCACCGCGACCTCAAGCAGTCCCGCGATCATTGCCTCCAGCACGTCCGCCGGAGCCGGCGGATCACCTTCGCCCGCGGCGCGCGCGACGATCCCGACCAGCCCTGCGAAGTTGTGGTCGGCCACCGCCGCGAGCAACTCGTTCTTGCTCCCGAAGTAGCCATAGACGGCTCCGGCGGACAGCCCCGACTCGGCGATGACGTCGCCCATCGTCATGCCCTGGAAACCACTGCGGGTCACGCAGCGGATGGCCGCCCGCAGGATGTGGATACGCCGTGCCGCCCGGCGTGCGTCGGTGATCCGCGGCATGACCGAAGCGTAACCTGCGCGAGCGGCATACCGAATGATCATTCCTCTTGACTCCGAGTGGCTTGCGGAGCATGCTCGTCTATAAAGAACACTCATTCGTTTTGAAGGGATGACAGCATGCGCAAGGCACTCGGACTCGCAATCGGCATCACCGCCCTGCTCGCGGCGATGCTCGCCCTCTTCGCCTGGCCGGCAACGTCGGCCGCGCCCTCAGGCTTGCCCATCGTCGTGGCCGGCCCGGCGCCGGCCACCGCCGAGGTCTCGGCCACGTTGGCTCAGGCTCGGCCGGGCGCCTTCGAGATCACCACGCGGGCGAGCCGCGACGAGGCCATCGCCGCGATCCGCGAAAGCCGCGCCTACGGCGCGATCGTCGTCGGCAGCACCCCCGAGGTCCTCACCGCCTCGGCCCGCTCGGCGGCAGTCGCCCAACTGCTCGGCCAGCTCGGGACCCAGCTCGGGGCATCGCGGGGGGCCCCGATCACCGTGACCGACGTCGTTCCGGCCCCAAGCCGCGACCCTCGCGGGGCCGGGCTCGTCGCCGGACTGCTTCCCATGGTGCTCGCCGGCCTCATCTGTGCCGCTGCCAGCACGATGCTGCTCCCGCGTCGAGCGGACCGGCTGACGACCCTGCTCGCGGTGGCGGCACTCGGCGGGCTCACCCTGGCCTGGCTGCTGCACGGCTGGCTCGGCTCGCTCACCGGGTCGTTCCCCGCCAGCGCGACGGTGCTCGCTCTCGGCATCACGGCGGTGGGCCTGCCCGCCCTCGGCTTGGAGAGCGCGCTCGGCCACCGCGGACTCGGTCTGGCCGCCGTGCTCTTCGTGCTCGTCGGAAACGCCTTGTCCGGAGCCGCCAGCGCCCCCGAAATGCTGCCGGTCGGCTGGGGGGCCTTCGGCCAGTTGCTGCCACCTGGGGCGATCTCCTCAGCCTTGCGCTCGGTGGCCTTCTTCGACGGGGCAGGAGCGACCGGACCGCTTGTCGTCCTCGGCTGTTGGGCGGCGTTCGGAGCTGCGCTGGTCGTGGTGGGTCACCGGCGCGGGACTGATGTCCGGGCCGCTGTCAGCGTGCCCGACCCCGCGGTTTGAGCCGCACCGTCGGCAGCGGCGGCGCAGCCAGGCGCGACCCGTCGGGATAGTGCCCGACCTCACCGAACCGAGGCGAGCCGGCATTCCACTGCTCGCGGGCCTCGACGATCTCCTCGTGGGTGCGCGCGACGAAGTTCCACCACATGAGGATCTCTTCGTCGAACGGCAGCCCACCGAGCAGCAGCACCCGGGCGTCCGGGGACAGCTCAAGCTCGACGGCGTCCCGCCCCGGCGGCAGGTAGGCCGCCACCCGCGTCTGCAGGACATGTCCGCCCAGACGTGCCGTCCCCGTCAGTGGTAGAAGCAGATGCTCGTATGCCGCCTCGAGCGGCACCCGCGCCGGTCCCATCGCCTCCTCGTGCGCCTCAGCGGCCGCCGGCACCTGCAGCGGCGAAGCCCGCAACTCGGCGCCGACCAGGGGGCTGTGCAACCCCGAGCCCTCGGTCAGCCTCGACGAGCGTCCGGCGAGCGTCCCAGCGAAGACGTGCGCCGTCGCACCCTCGATCGGCACCTGCGTCGCCGGCCCGACGAGCTCGAAGCTCGGCGGCCTGGCGCGGACCGCGTCCGGAAGCGCGATCCACAACTGCGCTCCGTGCAGTCGGCCGCAGTGCCCGTCGGGTGTGTTCTCGGAGTGGGCGATGCCGAGACCGGCAGTCATCAGCGCGGCATACCCCGGGCTGGCCGTGGCGGTCGTGCCGAGCGAATCCCGGTGCAGCACCTCCCCGTCGAGTACCCAGGACAGCGTCTGGAGCCCGATATGCGAATGGGGTGGGACGGTCATCCCCGGCTCGCCCGCCCCGATCGCCCACGGTCCGTAGACGTCGACGAAACACCAGGCGCCGACCATCCGCCGGCCCCGATGCGGCAGGAAGCGCAGCACGGCGTCGCGAGGCGAGATCTGCGCGTCGATCGCGTCGAGCACCACCAACCCGGTCGGCGCATCACGCGGCGCATCACGCGGGGCATCCATCGGCGCAGCCTACCGAGGCCGGTCGATCAGCACAGATGCGTCAGGCGCAGGAAGGCCCGGATCGACCGCTTCACGTCACTGACCGATCTCCCCCCTGCTAGAATTCGAGCGTTCTGGAGTGCCGGGAAGACGGGTCGGCGACCTGCTTGGCCTGCCCGCAGCCGTGGCGGACCTGGGTCTCGATCGATCTGCGAGGACCCCATGAACCTCCCCCACCCTCCTGCTCCGGGCCGGCTGCTGCTGCCGTCGTCCTGGCCGGAGGCCCGCCACGTCCGGGCCGCCCTGCGCACTGAGACCGTCGGCGGTGCCTTGTTGCTCGGCGCTGCGCTGCTCGCCCTGCTCTGGGCCAACTCCCCCTGGCACGAGTCCTATCTCGCCCTGCGCGACCTGAAGGTCGGCATCCCCGCCTTGCACCTGGAGCTTTCGCTCGGGCATTGGGCGGCCGACGGGTTGCTGGCGATCTTCTTCCTGGTGGCCGGGATCGAGCTCAAGCACGAGTTCGTCGCCGGGGATCTCTCCGACCGGGCCAAGGCGGTCGTGCCCATCGCCGCCGCCATCGGTGGTGTCGCGTTGCCCGCCGGCCTGTATGCCGTGTCCGTCACCGTCCTGGGCGCCGACGCCACAGCGCTGCGCGGGTGGGCCATCCCCACCGCCACCGACATTGCCTTCGCGCTGGCCGTACTTGCCCTCATCGGCACCCACCTGCCCTCGGCACTACGGGCGTTCCTGCTGACTCTCGCCGTGGTCGACGACCTCATCGCGATCACCATCATCGCCATCTTCTATTCCACCGACGTGGCGCCCGTGCCGCTGGTGCTCGCGCTGGTTCCCCTCGGGGTCTTCGCCTGGATGCTGCGCCGACGGATGACCCAGCCGCTCGTGTTGGCCGCCCTGGCCTTGCTCACCTGGTATCTCGTGCACTCCAGTGGAGTTCACGCCACGGTCGCCGGGGTGTTGCTCGGGCTGTCGGTGCCGATGAGCCGACAGGACCACGCGATCGCCGACCGACTCGATCACGTGTTGCGCCCGCTGTCCGCCGGTCTGGCCGTCCCGGCGTTCGCCTTCTTCGCTGCGGGAGTGCGGGTGGTCGGTGACGGCCTCACTGCGGCTCTCCGCGACCCGGTCGCCATCGGGATCATTGTCGGCCTCGTCCTCGGCAAAGCGTTTGGCGTGTTCGGGGGCACCTGGGCGGTGGCCCGCTTCACCAAGGCAGAGCTCGACGAGGGACTCTCGTGGGGGGACGTTTTCGGCTTGGCCTGCCTGTCGGGATTGGGCTTCACCGTCTCGCTGCTCATCGGTGAGCTGGCCTTCGGCATCGGCTCGGAGCGTGATGACCACGTCAAGGTGGCCGTCCTGCTCGGGTCACTGATCGCCGCGGCGTTGGCCGCCGCCATCCTGCGCCGACGCAACGAGCACTACCGCGAGATCGAGGCCCGCGAGGACGAGGAGCGCGAGATCGGCTCTGCGGACAACGGCTAGGGCGTCGGCTAGAGCGACTGCACACCGGAGGTCGATCCGCAGCGCTAGGCTCGGCTCGCACGCGACTGACACTCTGGGAGGACACCATGGCGCTGGATGCACCGCGGGCCGACGCGTCGAACGGCGCGCCGCCCGACATCGCCGATAGCGCCGAGCCCACTCTCGGCCAGCTTGTCGCCTCGGCCACCCGGGATGTCTCGACGATCGTCCGCAAGGAGATCGAGCTCGCGAAGACCGAGATCAGTACCTCGGCCAAGCACGCCGGCAAGGGCCTCGGGATGTTCGCGGCAGCGGCCTTCTTCGGCCTGTTCGGGCTGGGCTTCCTGCTCACCGCACTCGCCTGGGGACTGGCCGCCCTCGGCCTGGCGACCTGGCTCGCCTTCCTCATCGTCGCCGTCGTCCTCTTCCTCGGCGCAGCGATCCTCGGCCTCGTCGGCAAGAAGGCGATCGGTCAGGCCAAAGCGACCCCCGAGCGGGCCATCGCGTCGACTCAGCAGACCATCGAGACTCTCAAGGCAGCGGTCTGACGACAGAACACCCGGCCGGCGAGGTCCGGGTGCCCGGCGGCCTTGGCCACGCGGCACACTGACGTTCCTCTCCCAGAGAAGCACCTGCAAGGAAACCCGATGTCCGACGCCGCATCAGTGCTCGTGGACGGCCCGTGGACTCACAAGTTCGTGTCGGCCAACGGCGCGCGCTTCCACGTGGCCGTGCTAGGCGACGGTCCGCTCGTGCTGCTGTTGCACGACTTCCCGCAGATCTGGTGGGCCTGGCGCGCCCAGCTCGTGGGTCTCGCGGCCGCCGGCTACCGAGTGGCCGCTGTCGACCTGCGGGGGTTCGGCGCGTCCGACAAGCCGCCCAAGGGTTACGACACGTACACCGCCACGAGCGATGCGGCGGCGGTGATCCGCAGCCTCGGCGAGGAGTCGGCGGTCGTCGTCGGCCAAGGACTCGGTGCCTGGACTGCGTGGGCCATGCCGGCCCTGCAGCCCAGCGTCGCCCGGGCAGTCGGTGCGCTGTCTATGGCTCACCCGGTCGTCATGCAGCATGCCGGGCGTCATGATCGCGCCCAGCGGGCCGCGCTCGGGCTCCTGGTCGAACTGCAGTGGCCGTTCCGGCCGGAGCGCTCCCTCGTGCGCGACGACAGTCAGGTCCGCGGCTACCTCACCTCGTGGTCCAGTCCCGACGGCGCCTGGCCCACCGAAGACGACATCACCCGGTATGCCGCAGCAGTGCGGCTGCCGTTCGTCGCCCACTCGGCCGCCGAGTACTTCCGGTGGATCGGTCGCAATCAGGTGCGCTTCGACGGTCCGATCCTCACGCGGCGGCTGAGTGCCCCGATCACCGTGCCGGTGCTGCACCTGCATGGAGCCGACGACGGCCTGGTGTTGCTGAGCTCCCTGACCGGATCGGATCGGTTCGTGCATGGGCCGTACACCCGGGAGGTGCTGCCCGACGTCGGCCACTTCCTGAGCGAAGAGGCGGCCGAGGAGGTCACCGCGTCGCTGGCCCGGTGGCTCGCCGGCCTCGGAGATCCCCCCGGCTGAGCCAGTCGGGGCCTTCGTCAGAAAGCAGCGCAGCACAGCATCCGTCAGGACAGTTGGCAGGCGCCCGTGCTCACCGCACCGGCGGCCGCCGCCGCGCCCTGCAGCACCGGCATGGCCTCCGCCACCGTCAGGGCGTAGCCGGTCTGCTCGTCGTCGAGCGACTTGGCGAAGACCACCCCCACGACCTCACCGGCCGTCGAGAGCAGGGGGCCGCCACTGTTGCCGGGCTCGACCCGGGTAAAGAGCGAGTAGATCTCACGGGTCACTCCCGGAGTTCCGTAGATGTCCTGCCCGGTCGCGATGAGTTTCTGGCGCACCCGGGCGGCGTCCAGACGCAGCGGCCCGTCGAGGGGGAAGCCGGCGACGACGGAGTCCGCTCCCCGCTCGAGCACCGGCCCGAGCGGAAGCGCTGGTGCGGTGAGTTCGGGCACGGCCAGGACAGCGAGGTCTCGCAGGGGATCGAAGAGCACCACCGTGCCCCGAAGCGCAGGGCCCGTGCCGCGGACCTGGACGGTCACCTCGTTCACTCCGGCCACCACGTGCGCGTTGGTCACCACCCGGCCGCGCGCGACGACCCACCCGCTGCCCTCCTGTCCACGGCGGCACGCCTCGGCGACCCCGGTGACCTTGACGACCGAGGCGGTCGCCGCCTGGATGAGCGGGCTTGCCGCGAGGGTCCCCGGTGGCGGATCGACGGGGGCGATGGGCTCGGCGGCGAGCCCTTCGAAGACGCGGGGAAAGCCGCCGCGGTCGAGCACCTGACGGAAGCCGGCGAAGAGCGCACCGGTCTGGGCGGGCACGACCGTGTCGATGATGGACAGGACCCGTGAGTCGGCGATCGCCCTCGCGACAGCGGCCGAGCTCACCCCCCGCAGTCCGCCGGCAACGAACCATACGAGCACGGCAACGGCGACGAGGCCGGCGACCCCGCCGAGCAGCGCATCGGCGGTGAGGGCCGGGCGCGCATGCAGATGCCGACGCATCCGTCGAGCGATCGACACCCCAACCCCTTGGCCGAGACTGGCGAAGAGGAACACCAGGCCGATGAGCAGCGCCCGCGAGCCGAGCGGGTTCTCGGCGGACCACGACCACCCGGCGAACCGGCCCGGCAACACCGCCATCCCCAGCGCGCCGCCGCCGAGGAAACCGACGACCGAGAAGACCGAGACGACCAGGCCCTGCCGGTATCCCGCGAATGCATAGCCACCGAGTAGGGCAACGAGCAGCACATCCAGGACCATGCTGCCGCTCACGAGCGCCTGCCCGACAGATGGCGCGGCAGGGCGATCACCCGGTTGCGATCCCACTGCCGGGTGAATCCGGCCAGCTCAAGCAAGGTGTCGATGATCCCTCCGGTGAAGCCCCAGAGCAACAGGCCATCGCCGAGGTCCCAGGCTGGACCACGGTAGCCGGACGGGTGGGACACCGTATGCCGGTGGGCCGGGTCGGCGAGGAAGCTGACCGGCACGCTGAGCACCTGGGCAACCTCGTCCGGTTGCGCGACGTGCACCGGGGCCGGCGAGCGCCACCAGGCGATGACCGGGTGGACGGAGTGGCCGCTGACCGTCAGGAAAAGGGGCGGTAGGACCCCGACGACGTCGACGCCGGACGGGTGCAGGCCGACCTCTTCATCGGCTTCCCGCAGGGCCGCGGCGACGACATCGTGGTCCTGCGGGTCGACGGCCCCGCCCGGGAAGGCGATCTGGGCGGCGTGCGAGCGCATCGAGTGGGCCCGCTCGATGAGCAACACCGATTCCTCACCGGTCGGGCCCGGGCCGAAGAGCACCAGGACCGCCGACTCTCGATTGGCCCCGGGCGGCGGTTGGAACCTGGCGAACCAGTCGGGCGTCGCCAGGGCCTGCTCGAGGATGCCGTCGACCCAGGCGGGGCGCGGCATACCGTCGGGGTGTTCTGGGTGCAGGTATGGAGCGATCTCGCTGCCGTGAGCGACCCGATGCGGAAAGGCGCTCACGCGGGCGCCAACTCGTAGGTGAGCAGCCGGAGGGCGAGCGCCGGGTCGGTCTCGCCCACGCCGTATGCCGGGCACCACCGGGCGACGGGGCAGGCCCCGCACGCGGGCTTGCGGGCGTGGCAGGTGCGTCGGCCGTGGAAGATGACGACGTGGCTGAGCATGGTCCAGTCTCGGCGCGGAATGAGCGCGCCGACCTCGTGCTCGACCGTGACCGGGTCGGTGTGCTCGGTCCAGCCGAACCTGCGCACCAGTCGGCCGAAGTGCGTGTCGACGGTGATTCCCGGGACGCCGAAGGCATTGCCGAGCACCACGTTCGCCGTCTTGCGTCCGACCCCGGGCAGGGTGACCAAGTCCTGCAGACGCCCCGGGACCTGACCCTGGAACCGCTCGACGAGCGCCCCGCCGAGCCCGACCAGGGCATCGGACTTGGCCCGGAAGAAGCCCGTCGACCGGATGATCTCCTGCAGGTCGGCCCGGTCCGCGGCGGCATACTCGCTAGCCGTTCGATACCGGGCGAAGAGGGCCGGAGTGACCTGATTGACCCGCACGTCGGTCGTCTGCGCCGAGAGGATCGTCGCCACGAGCAGCTCCAACGGAGTCTGGAAGTGAAGCTCGCAGTGCGCATAGGGGTAGCGCTCGTGCAGCGCCCGATACATCCGCCGAGCCCGACGGGTCAGCGCGAGGGGGGACTCGCGCGCGTCGGTCGCCGGGATGTCTGCGGGCACGAGAGACAGGGTATGCCGCTCTGCCGACGAGCCGCGTCGGCGTGGGCCGATACAGGACCATCCGCCTGAACATGCGGGCGTGCGACGTGGCACACTATGCGACGTGGATCACGATGTTGTGCGGCGCGCTCCGCTCTTTGCTGCCCTGGATGACGAAGCCGCTCAGGCTCTCCTGTCACAGATGACGTTGTCGCGCCTGGAACGCGGCGACATCCTCTTCCGTGAGGGCGATCAGGGTGATTCCCTGTATGTGATCGGGGAAGGCAAGGTCAAACTCGGACGCACCAGCGCCGACGGCCGCGAAAACCTCATCGCCATCCTGGGGCCCGGCGAGATGTTCGGCGAGCTCTCTCTCTTCGACCCTGGCCCGCGGACGATGACGGCGACGGCTGTCGCCGAGACCCAGCTCATGGGGCTGGGTCACGAGTCGCTGACCCTGCTGCTCTCGGGCCGGTCCGAGGTCGCCAAGGCGTTGTTGGCTGCCCTGTCAAGCCGGCTGCGACGCACCAACGAGCACCTGGCCGACCTTGTCTTCACCGATGTCCCCGGCCGGGTGGCCAAGGCCCTGCTCGATCTGGCCAACCGCTTCGGCCGTCCCGTCGACGAGGGGATCCTGGTGACGCACGACCTCACCCAGGAAGAGCTGGCCCAGCTCGTCGGCGCCTCCCGCGAGACCGTCAACAAGGCGCTGGCCGATTTCGCGACGCGCGGATGGCTCAAGCTCGAAGCCCGGGCCGTGCTGCTGCTGGACATCGACCGGCTTAAACGCCGGGCGCGCTGACACCGAGGCGAGCCGGGGCACGGCGCGTCGCCGACGACGAAGGGGTCTGGCCTATGAGCTTGCTCGACAAGATCCGCTCTAGCCTGCCCATCCCGCGACGCAGCTTTCACCACCCCGAGCCGGCGGGCGTGTTGCTCGGATTCATCCTGCTGGAGCGCGCCGCAACCGCGGACGAGCTGACCGCGCTCATGAGCACCCTGCCTGGGGCGACGCTCTCGCGCGGTCCGGCCCCCGAGGATCCCCTTGAGGTCGCCCTCGGCGACGTCCACGTCGTCATCGCGTCGGTCCCGCGACCGGTGGCCGGTCACAACGCCGAGTCCAATGCCGCCAACAACACCTTCTGGCCGGAGGCCGTGGAGACCGTCGCGCATCACCACGCCCACCTCGTCGTCACTGCCATGTATGCCGCCGACGCCGCCCAGCACGAGGATGCCTCCCCCGCCTTGTTCCAAGCGTTCGTCCGGTCGTCGGCGGCGTTGCTGCGCCACCCCGACGCCATCGGGATCGATCTCGACGACCAAGGCATCGTCTATGAGAAGTCCTTCTACCTCAACGCCGTCGACACCGCCGGCGACGACCTGCCATGGCAGATCGCCTGGCTCACCTGGGCCGCCTGGGAGAGCCCTGGGGTGTCCTGCGGCTCGACGCGCGGACTACGTGTCTTCGGCCATGAGGAGCTCGAAGTGCGCGGATCGTCCGCCCAGCCAAGCGCGGTGCGGGAATTGCTCGCCACCGTCGCGGGCTATGTCGTCGCGTCGGGGGCGGCGCTGCACCCGGGCGAGTTCGTCGAATACACCGACGACCGGCGCCTGCTGATCAGCGCCGTCGGTGGGTCATTCGTCGACGGGCACGCACTGCGCATCGATCTGCCCTGACGGCAGGTCGGCCCCCGACCCACCCGGTCAGGCGCGTTCCGCGAGATAGGCCAACTGCGCGCGCACGGACCACTCGGCCGCGCCCCACACCTCGCGGGGCACATCGGCATACACGGTCTCGACGACCTCACGCGGCGTCCGCGCACCCTGTGCCACGGCCACCCGCACCTGCTCGAGCCGCTCGGCGCGGTGGGTGAGGTAGTACCGCACGACGGCTGCCGCATCAGGCAGGTGGGGGCCGTGGCCGGGAAGGATCTGCGCGACGGCGCCGGTCCCGACGAGTGCCTCCAGCCGCTCCAACGACGCGAGGTATGCCGCGAGCTCGCCGTCGGGCCACGCCACCACCGAGGTTCCCCGCCCGAGCACGGTGTCGCCGGTGAGCACGGCGCATTCGGCGGTCAGCACGAGGGACACCGAGTCGGCCGTGTGCCCGGGAGTGCTGATCACCAGCAACTCCAGGCCACCGACCTGGAGTAGGTCACCGTCGCCGAGGTCGTCGTGGCCGAAGCCGCCGGCTCGGACGGCACGACACCGGGCGCCGGACAACTGCGCGAAGCGCACCGCCGCCTCTGCGTGGTCGGCGTGGTCGTGGGTGAGCACGATCAGTCCGACCCGGCCGCCATCGCGTTCGACGACGTCGAGCACCGCCCGCAGATGACTCTCGTCGAGCGGGCCGGGATCAACGACGACGCTTTCGTGCGCTCCCGGCTCACGCAGCACCCAGGTGTTGGTCCCGTCGAGGGTCATCACTCCGGGATTGGGCGCGAGCACACAGTGGGCGCGCGCGGTCACCTGGCCGGACCCCCACACCGGCGGGACCGGCGGAAGGCTCACCTCACGGCCTCGTGTCGACCCGCATGACGACTTCGTTTGCCTCCGGTGATCGCGAGCTCGGGCATGATCTTGCGAATCACGGGTTGCTCGTCGAAGAAGTCGAGCGCCGACTCGGCGCGAGTCAGGTGTTCCAGACAGACCACCGTCGGAGGGAGCAGGACGGCTTGACCGGCCTCGGCGTCGGCGAGCACCGTCGCGGGGTCGAACCACCCGCTGTGGTCGGCCTCGCTCGTCGCTCCGTCGATGTCTCGGCCGGCGGGCATGAGCGCGACGAAGAACCGGGTGTCGAAGCGGCGCGGTTCGAATACCGGTGTCACCCAATGGGCCTCGGCCCGCAGCAGGTCGGTGCGCAGCACCAGCCCGTGCCGTCGTAGGACGTCATTCAGCGACAGTTCGCGCGCGACCAGCCCCCGACGCACCTCCGTCCACTCGGCCGTCGACACGTCGACCAGCGGACCGCTGGGACTCTCGCTCGCGAAGAGCACCCCGCATTCCTCGAAGACCTCGCGGACCGCCGCCACGACGAGCATCCGCGTCGAGTCGTCGTCCGAGCCTAAGCGGGCCTGCCACAGCAGCACGGGCGGACCGGCCCAGGGCAACTCGGCGCCGTCCCGGGCGTCGACCCCGCCACCGGGAAAGACCATCGTGCTCGGGGCGAACGCCATCGAGGCAACCCGGCGCAGCATGAACACCTCGACCGCGCTCCCGCCCGAGCCGTCGGCTCGATCCCGGACGATCATCACGGTGGCCGCGGGCCGGGCAACCGGGGGCGCGGGCTGGTTGCCGTCCAGCCAGGCCTGCGCCGAGGCCCGCAGCGCCGGAGTATTGCCGGTGGGGAAGTCGCGGATCATCACTGACCTCACTGTCCTTGCGTTGGCTGTGCTGGGTGACTGGCCGAGCAGTCCGCTCGTCAGTCGCGGACGGCGACGATCACTTCGACCTCGACGGGAGAGTCCAGCGGCAAGGTGGCCACACCGATCGCTGACCGGGCATGCACGCCAGCCTCGCCGAAGGCGGAGACGAAGAGCTCGCTCGCCCCGTTGATCACCCCGGGCACCTCGGTGAACGACGGATCGGCTGCGACGAAACCGACGACCTTGACAACCCGCACGACCTGGTCGAGGTCGACGACCGACTTGATGGCTGCGATCGCGTTAAGTGCGCAGTTCTGGGCCAGCTCCTTAGCCAGCCAAGGGTCGACGAGCCCGTCGCCGTCGCCGACCTTGCCGGTGGCCGGCATCGTCCCGTGACGCATCGGCAGCTGCCCTGACACAAACACCCAGTCGCCTTGGCGCACCGCCGGTGTGTATGCCGCCACGGGTGGCACGACGTCGGGCACCGTCAGACCCCGGGCAGCCAGGCGGTCTTCAACCGCGCTCACTACGCGCTCCCGGGCTTTTGGCGCTTGAGATAGGCGACCAGCCCGTTGCCGTCGGGGCCGGGCACGACCTGCACGAGCTCCCAGCCGTCAACCCCCCAGTTGTCGAGGATCGCCTTCGTGGCATGGATCATGAGCGGCACGGTCGCATACTCCCACTGGGTCATAGCGGTCACTCTAGCCGCGGACCGGCCGCCCTCGCCGTGGCCGCGGGGCGCGATGCGGCGCCCGGGCGGCATACATTGGGGTATGCCGTTCGCCGCCGACTCGCTGCTGGCCGACGGTTTCCCGGGCGTCCGGCTGCACGTTGTCACCGGCAAGGGCGGCACCGGCAAGACGACGGTGGCGGCGGCGCTGGCGGTGGCGCTCGCCGGCCAAGGCAAGCGGGTGTTGCTCGCCGAGGTCGAAGACCGCCAAGGGATCAGCCAGACCTTCGACGTTCCGCCGTTGCCGACCACCGAGGTCCGGGTGGTCGGCGCGCCGCACGGTGGTGAGGTCATCGGGCTGGCTGTCGATCCCAAGGCCGCGCTGCTGGAATACCTCCAGCTGTTCTACAAGCTCGGCCGGGCCGGTGGGGTCCTCGAGCGGTTCGGGGCGATCGATTTCGCGACGACCATCGCGCCGGGGGTGCGCGACGTGTTGCTCATCGGCCGGGTCTACGAAGCCAGTCGGCGCCGCCTGGACAAGAAACACCACCGGGGCAGCGCGCCGGAGGATCTGGCCTACGACGCGATCGTCCTCGACGCTCCGCCGACCGGACGGATCTCGCGCTTCCTGTCGGTCGGCTCGGAGGTGGCCGGGCTGGCCCGGGTCGGCCCGATCCGGCATCAGGGCGACTCGGTCAACGAGCTGTTGCGCTCGGGCGCGACCCGGGTCCATGTCGTCACCCTCTTGGAGGAGATGCCGGTGCAGGAGACCGTCGACGCGATCGGCGACCTGAGCGCCATCGGGATGCCGGTCGGGGCGGTCATCATCAACCAGGCGCGTGGCGCCGACACCGAAGCGGTCGCGCAGTTGGACCCCGACGAGTTGGCGCGCGACCTTCGCTCGGTGGGGCTGGACCCGTCGCCCGCCACGGTCGCCGGCCTCCTCGAGCAGGTTCGCCGGCACGGCGAGCGAGTCACCCTCGAGCAGAAACAGCTCGCCGTCCTCGAGGACCTCGGCCGACCGTTGGTCACCGTGCCCTTCGTCGTCGAGGGCATCGACCTCGATGCGGTGACCGAGATCGCCGGCCTGCTGGCTGAGCAGGGGATGGTCCCGTGACACTTCGCCTTCGGTCTTGGATGTCGACGCGTTGTTGAACGACCGGCATACCAGGATCGTCGTCTGTTGCGGCAGCGGCGGAGTCGGCAAGACGACCACGGCAGCAGCGCTGGCCTTGCGCGCCGCGGAGTTGGGGCGGCGGGTCGTGGTGCTCACCATCGACCCGGCGCGCCGGCTCGCCCAGTCCCTCGGGCTCACCGAGCTGGACAACGTGCCGCGCGCCGTACGCAACCTGCCGCCCGGGACGACCGGCTCCCTCGACGCGATGATGCTCGACATGAAGCGGACCTTCGACGAGGTGGTGCTCTCCCACTCGACGCCCGAGGCGGCCGAGCAGATCCTCGCCAACCCCTTCTATCAGGCGGTCTCCTCGTCCTTCGCCGGCACCCAGGAATACATGGCGATGGAGAAGCTCCGGGCAACTGCGGGCCATCGCCGACCGGCAAGGCACCTGGGATCTCATCGTCGTCGACACGCCCCCTCCCGCTCAGCGCTGGACTTCCTCGACGCGCCCAAGCGGCTCGGGTCGTTCCTGGACGGCCGGTTCATCCGGCTCATCGCCGCGCCGGCGAAGCTGGGGGGCCGCGCCGGGCTCAAGATCGTCAACTTCGGCATCGGGTTGGTCACCAAGACCCTGACAACCGTCCTCGGCGGCGAGATGTTGCGCGACGTGCAGACATTCGTCAACGCACTCGACACGATGTTCGGCGGGTTCCGTGAGCGTGCCGACCTCACCTATGCGCTGCTCAAGGAGGGAGGCACGGCCTTCCTCGTGGTCGCGGCTCCCGAACGTGACGCCCTCCGGGAGGCCAGCTACTTCGTCGCCCGCCTCGCCAAGGACGGTATGCCGCTGGCTGGAGTCGTCGTCAACCGAATGCAGCCCAACGCGGCCCGGGGGCTCACCGCCGCTCGGGCCCTCGATGCGGCCGACGCCCTGACCGAGCAGGGGCGGACGGCCAGCGCGGCGGCGTTGCTCGTGCACGCGGATGTGGCCGAGTTGGCGGTCCGGCACCGCGCCCTGGTTCGCCGGTTCACCGCCGGACACCCAGGTATCCCTGTGGTCGAGGTGGCCGCGCTTGCCCAGGATGTCCACGACGTCGCCGGGTTGAGGGAGATCGGCGCTCAACTGGCAGGCTGAAACCTGCTGTGCTCAGCCGCCGACGATGCTCCGCATCGCGGGATCGAGGTCGTCGGAGTCGGAGCCCTCAGCTCGCCACGGTGTGTGCGGCAGTCCGTCCGGCGCCAGCGGCCGAGAAGAGCTGCCACCACGAGGTCACCTTGGGGTTCTGGCGCAACAACGCTCGGCGCTCTCGCTCGGTCATCCCGCCCCACACACCGAACTCGGTGCGATGGTCAAGGGCCTCGGCCAGGCATTCGGCGACGACTGGACACCGCTGGCATACGGTCTTTGCCTGCTGTTGCGCGGCCCCCTTGACAAAGAGGGCGTCGGGGTCGCTTGTCACGCACGCGCCAAGACCCGCCCAATCGGTACGCATTGCGCCTCGGACGACTGGAGCCGTCATCACTACCTTCTTTCCCGCACCACATAGGTAACGAGCCGCCCATCTGTCCGATTCGTTACATTAGGGCAACTCGAGAATCGATCACCATGGCCCGATCGGGTGATCCCTGCCAGCTGCGGACTAGTCCTGACCAGTCCTGACTAGTCCTGACTTGTCGACAGATCCAGGTGACACTCGGGTTGGTGCTTGTGTGCCGCGCTGCCCGGCGATCGCATCGGCGCCGGACGCGCGGCATATCTCAAGGAGGGCGTCGCGGGCGTGCTGATACCGCCTCGGGGGTTACCCTTGGCGCATGTCTGGACGTGCGACGAACGTGGGTGGCGTGGTCAGCCTCCTAGGGGCTCTCTTGGCTGCCGCGGTCGTCGCCGGCTTCCTCGCAGCCGGGCTGTTCATGCCGGCCGTCGGCGCGATCGGCGGGAGCGTGCGTACGGCCGTCGACCTCTTCGACGCGCTGCCCGAGGAGTTCACGACGTCGCCGCTGTCCGAGCAGTCCGTCATCCTCGCTGCCGACGGCAGCAAGATCGCTACGCCCTACGACGAGAACCGGGTCATCGTCCCGATCGCCGAGATCGCGCCGATCATGCGCCAGGCGCAGGTGGCGATCGAGGACCACCGCTTCTATGAGCACGGTGGGGCCGATCTGCAGGGAATCCTGCGCGCTTTCATCGCCAACCAGACCTCGGGTGCTGTGACTGGGGGCGGGTCGTCCCTGACGCAGCAATACGTCAAGATCACCCTTCAAGAGAATGCGCTGCGGGCCGGTGACAAGGCGGGTGCGCGGGCCGCGACGGCGCAGAATTACGGCCGCAAGATTCAAGAGCTCAAATACGCCATTCAACTCGAGAAGTCATTGACCAAGGACCAAATCCTCGAGGGCTATCTCAATCTCGTCTACTACGGTGACCGGGCATACGGGGTCGAGGCCGCCTCGCAGCACTATTTCGGGCACAGCGCCAAGACGCTCAACCTCACCGAAGCGGCCTTGCTCGCCGGAATCGTCCAGAACCCGGGGACGACCGACCCGATCAACTTCCCGGACAAGGCGCTGGCCCGCCGCAACGTGGTGATCGACCGGATGGCCGAGATCGGCGTCGTCACCGCCGCCGAGGCAAAGGCCGCCAAGGATGTCCCGCTGGCCGACATCATGCGCCCGACCCCCGCCAAGAACTCGTGTCAGCACTCGGACTACCCGTACTTCTGCGACTATGTGCTGGCCTGGCTCAAGATCGATCCATCGCTCGATCCGGTGCTCGGCACCAGCGAGGCCAAGCGCATCCAGGCGATCTATCGCGGTGGACTCACCATCCAGACCACCCTCGACCCGGCCATCATGAGGGCGAGTTACGAAGAGGTTCTCAGGCGGGTCCCGGCCGGCAACGACGCGGCTCTCGGGTCGGCAGCCGCTGTGATCGACGTCAAGACCGGTGCTGTCAAGGCGATATCGCAGAACACCAACTACAACGTCAAACCCGCCAACCCCTCCGAGACGGCCGTCAACTGGGCGGTCGACAGCATCTATGGAGGCAGCCTCGGATTCTCCTTCGGCTCGACCGCCAAGGTCTTCGGGCTGGTGACCGCCCTCGAGGCGGGCTGGCCGACGAGTAGCAGCGTCTACGCCAAGGCCTCGTCGCCAAGCAGCCCAGCGCAGTTCACCAACAAGGAGATCAAGGGCGAGTGCGGCGTCGGCAGCACCCCGTGGTCGGTGAAGAACGACCACGCCACCGGCGACGGCGACATCCCGCTCGCGAAGGCGACTGCACAGTCGATCAACTCGGCGTTCGTCGGCTTGGCGGTCCAACTCGGCGGTGATCCATGCAAGATCCGCGAGACGTCCTATCGGATGGGACTGCATCAGGGCAACGGCAAGATCCTTCCGTCCTACCCGTCGGCGATCATCCTCGGCAGCTGGTCGGTCTCGCCGATGACCCTCGCGAGCAGCTATCAGACGCTGGCCAACGACGGCATCTATTGTCCGCCCGTCCCGGTGATGTCGATCATCAAGGATAACAAGCCGCTCCCCCTGCCAGCCCTGGGCAGCCGCTGCGAGCAACGGGTCGACGCCGATGTCGCCCGCGGCGTCACGACGTTGCTTAAGGGTGTCATGGAGCCCGGGGGCACTGCCGACAACGCCTCGCTGGCCGGCGGGCGTCCGGCGGTCGGCAAGACGGGGACGACCGACGGCAAGAACGAGACGTGGTTCGTCGGCTACACCCCCCAGTTGTCGACGGCGGTCTGGGTCGGCACCCCCGACGACAAGAACAACTCCCGCGTCCTGAGCAACATCTGCCTGCGTCCGATGGGTGAGACCAAGGGATGTTCGGCCGGTCGCTTCGGCTCGATCTTCGGTGCGACGATCGCCGCGCCGATCTGGAAAGCGATCATGGATCGGGCTCTTGCCGACCAGCCCAAGACCCCGTTCACCCCGCCGAGCACCAAGGTCACCGAGGGCGAGAAGATCGACATCCCCAACGTCGCCCGCAGGTCGGTCGAAGACGCGCGCGCTCTGCTCGCTCAGGCTGGGTTCGTCGCGTCGGCGACCAAGGTCTATTCCAACTATCGGGTAGGGACGGTCGTGGGCACGTCGCCGCGCACCACCGCGACCCGTGGCTCGGTGGTCAGGATCCTCGTCTCGCAAGGTCCTGCGCCGGCCCCGCCACCGCCCGTACCGGCCCCGGACCCGGTGCCCGTGCCGGTACCGGTGCCCGCTCCGGCAGCGGCAGCCGGCTAGCCCGGCGTAGCTCGCCGATCGTGGGAGAATGCCGGATGCCCTCGATCGCTGCCACCGCCGCCGGGGCCGCAGCTTTCGGGACCACGGGTTTGTCGTATGCCGCCCTGATCGAGCGCAACCTCTTCACCCTGCGCCGGTTCACGGTGCCGGTCCTGCCGCCGGCTGCCCGACCGGTGCGGCTGCTGCACCTCACCGATCTGCACCTCATGCCTGCCCAGCGCCGCAAGGCCGACTGGGTGCGTGGCCTGGCCGAGTTGGAGCCCGACCTGGTCGTCAACACGGGCGACAATATCGCCGATCCGCGCTCCATCGATGTCCTGCTGCGCGCCTTTGAGCCGCTCATGCGTGTGCCGGGGGTGTTCGTGATGGGGTCCAACGACTACTTCGCGCCGCGGCTGAAGAATCCGGGGCGCTATCTCACCCGTCACCACCGGCGCGGCCTCGGCGATTCGGCGCGACTACCGACCGCTCGGCTGGTCGCCGGTCTAGCCGCGGGCGGGTGGACCGAGTTGAGCAACCGCCGGGCCACGTTGTCCGTCGCCGGTAGCGATCTCGAGTTCGTCGGTGTCGATGACCCGCACCTGCGTTACGACCGCTACGAGCGGGTGTCCGGCCCGGCCGATCCTGCCGCGGCGCTCACCATCGGCGTCTCCCATGCCCCCTATCAGCGAGTGCTCGACGCGATGACGGCCGACGGGGCCGGCCTGGTCATGGCGGGACACACTCACGGCGGGCAGCTCTGCCTGCCGTTCTGGGGGGCGCTGGTCACCAACTGCGACCTGGACACCCGCCGGGCCAAGGGCGTCTCCCGGTGGTGGCCCGGAGCCGGGTCCGCCCCGGCAGCAGCGGCACCGAGCGACGCGGCATACCTTGAAGTGTCGGCGGGGCTTGGGACGTCGCCGATGGCGCCAGTGCGGTTTGCCTGCCGCCCGGAGGCGACCCTGCTCACCCTTGCGCCGAGGCACGACTGAGGCTCTCGAAGGCGTCGGGATGTACGTAGCCGGGAGGTCTGCGGCCCCGATCCTCGGCTGGATCGCGGGTCACTCGGTCCGCGTGATAATCACCTCGGCGATTTGGCCGCCCTGCGCGAAGTCCCATATGCTGACCGGGTCCTCAACGGATCCGAGCAGGCTCGCGGGTTGGCGAGGGTCCGAGGTCACCGGGTCCCCATCGTCTAGCGGCCCAGGACTCCGCCCTTTCACGGCGGCAGCACGGGTTCGAATCCCGTTGGGGATACGCAGTGTCTTGGAAGTGTCTTGGTCCGCTGCCGCCCACCAAGGCCCCGTAGCGCAGTTGGTTAGCGCGCCGCCCTGTCACGGCGGAGGTCGCGGGTTCGAGTCCCGTCGGGGTCGCTGGAAGCACTCACAAGGGAGCCACCTGGCCAGGTAGCTCAGTTGGTACGAGCGTCCGACTGAAAATCGGAAGGTCGGCGGTTCGACCCCGCCCCTGGCCACCACCCCAGCCGCAGGTCAGATGCCGGGACTGTCCGATGAACGGTGTTTCTGGCGTTCATCTTGTTAGAGGTTCTCGGCGGCTGGCATGCGGTCGGCGAAGGTGACGGCGAACGCGTTGAGTGCGGGCTTCCACCGCATGGTCCAGCGTGCCTGCCCGGTGCCCTTGGGGTCCAGTCCGCGGGTGACCAGGTACAGGCACTTGAGCGCGGCCTGCTCGGTGGGGAAGTGCCCCCGCACGGTCACCGCGCGCCGGTAGCGCGAGTTCAACGACTCGATCGCGTTCGTGGAGAACAGGACCCGTCGGATCTCGACGTCGTAGGCCAGGAACGGGGTGAACTCTTCCCAGGCGGCGCGCCACATCTTGGGGATCGCCGGGTAGGGCTTGCCCCATTTCTCCTCGAGCTCCTCGAACGCGGCCCAGGCGGCGTCCACCGACGGTGCCGTGTAGATCCGTCGCAGGTCGCCAGCGAGGTGGTCCCAGTACTTGCGCGAGGCGTACCGCAGCGTGGCCCGGATCAGGTGGATCACGCAGGCCTGCACGATCGCTTGAGGGAAGACCGCGTTCACGCTGTCGGGCAGTCCTTTGAGGCCGTCGCACACGACGAAGAACACGTCGGCCACGCCACGGTTCTTCAGATCGGTCAGCACGTTCATCCAGAACTTCGCGCTCTCGCCACCGCCTTGTCCGGCCCACAGCCCGAGCACGTCACGTCGCCCGTTGAGGTCGACCCCGATCGCGGCGTAGTACGGCTGGTTGCCGACCTGCCCGTCACGGACCTTGACGTAGATCGCGTCGATGAAGATCGCCGCGTACACCGCGTGCAACGGCCGTGAGGACCACGCCTGCATCTCCTCCACGACCTTGTCGGTGATCCGCGAGACCGTGTCCTTGCTGATCGACGCGCCGTACACCTCAGCGAAGTGGGCGCTGATCTCCCCGGTGGTCAACCCCTTCGCGAACAACGAGATCGCGACCGCGTCGACGTCGTTGAGCCGGCGCTGCCGCTTCTTGACGATGACCGGCTCGAACGTGCCCGCCCGGTCGCGAGGGACCTCGATGGTCACCTGCCCGGCCGCGTCGGTCAGGACCGTCTTGGGTCTGGTCCCGTTGCGGATGTTGGCCGCGCCACCCTCGGGCGCCTGGTGCTTGGCGTGCCCGAGATGGTCGGTGATCTCCTCCTCCAGCGCAGCCTCGAGCACCGTCGCGGTGATGGACTTCAGCAGGCCCTCCGGGCCGGTGATGTCCTCACCCCGATCCCGCGCGGCCTTGACCAGCTGCGCGATCGCGGCCTTCTCCGCCGCGGACGCCCGCGACGAGGACGACCGCACCTTCTTGGCTTCCTTGGGCATCGAGCTCACGCCCGTGATTGTCTCGGTCATCGGTGACCAACCTTCCCACCAGCAGCTGCTGGCGTGTCAGGCCAGAAACACCGTTTGCCGGACAGTCCCCGTCCTGGCCGACCAGTGGGGTGTTTGCTCGCATCGTCGAAGAGGTCGCAGCACCATCGGCTCTCGGCACCGATCAAGGACCGGTCCCGGTCCGCACGGTCAGCTATGCCGGTGGCGTCGCTGGGCTCCCCGAGAAAGTGAGCGGCACGGCATACCTGGTGTCTCGCGTCCTGGCAGCGGCAGTGCCGCGCGACGATCTCTACTTCCCGCTCGATGAGGTCCGTGACGACTCGGGTGGCACCATCAGGTGCCGGGCGCTCGGGCAGTTCGACCATGGCGACCCGGACAAGGAGGACTGCAATGCCCAGTAGGTGGTTCGTGCCGCTCGCAGGGATCGACCCGCACCGGGTGCAATTGCACCACGTCCACGCTGCTGTCTCGCGGTGGTTCGACCGCGGCAGTGAGCATTGGGCAGGAGAGAAGCCGTATGCCGTCTCTCCGCTCGTCGAGCGCGACGGCCGGGTCGGCGTCGAAGTCGGCCTGCTCGGGAAGCCAGCGCATGAGCGTTTCGCGGCGGTGGCGGCCGACGTCATGAAGGTGAAACTCGGCCCGACGGTCGGGCGGTTGGGTCGGCCGGTGCGCTTACGGCAGCGGTCGTGGGAGGAACTGGCCCGACAGTGTCAAGCGCGCTCCTGGACCCTTGAACTGCTCACCCCGACGACCTTCCGCTCCGGCGATCGGTCGACTCCGCTGCCCGAAGTCCAGACGGTGCTGTCGGGATTGGCGCGGTCGTGGCAGGCGTGGTGCCCGGAGCCCGACCTGCTGCCACTGCCCGGCCCGGCGGCCGACCCGGCGCCATACCGGGCAGTGTGGGTGAGCGACCTGAGACTGACGAGCTCGGTGACCGAGTTGCAGGTGCGCGGCCGCGACGGCATCCCTCGGATCGTCCTCATGTCCGGCGTGACCGGCACCATGCACCTGCGCGCTGACGACGACGCGGCGGCTCGCTGGGCTGGGCCGTTGCTTGCTCTTGCTCCGTTCGCGGGAGTGGGTTCCATGCGCGCCAAGGGCTTCGGAGTGGTTGACGTCACTGCCCGACCGGGTGAGGCGACCGGCGAACGACGACAGCCGGCGTGAGCGGCCCGACCGAATGTCCTGCCAAGGGCGCCCCAGGATGCTCACGCTGACCGAGCTCGAGGAGGCGTGGGCGGACCTCCTCGCCAACGATCTCGACGACAACGCCCTCGCGCCGGGTGTTGCGCGCTTCCTTGAGGGCGTCGACGAGCAGCTGACACGACTCGAAACGCAGCTTGCCGACGGCACATACCAGCCCCAACCGCTTACCGAGGTGGAGATCGCCAAGCCGTCCGGCGGAGTGCGGGTCCTGCACATCCCTGCTGTCCGGGATCGGGTGGTGAGTCGGGCGCTCCTGGCCGCGATCGACTCCGACGTCGACCCGCAGCTCGGGTCGTGTTCATTTGCCTATCGCGCGGGCCTGGGGGTCGCCGACGCGGTCGAGGCGGTGGTGAGCTTCCGCGAGGAGGGGCGCCGTTGGGTGCTGCGCGCCGACATCGACGACTGCTTCCCCACGATCCCGGTCGATCTCGTGCGCCGGCGGCTGGCAGCCCTCGTCGCGCCTGAGGCGATGCAGATCGCCGACCTGCTTCTGGCGCGGCCGACTTCGGTGCCGGGGCATCGTCGCCTGCGGACGCTCTCCGGCCTCGCCCAAGGGTGTGCACTGTCGCCACTGCTGAGCAATCTCCTTCTCGTCGATCTCGACGATTCGCTGCTCGACGCTGGTTTCGGAGTGGTCCGTTACGCCGACGACGTGGTCGTCGGCGCGCAGACCCGTGATGACGCGTGGGAGGCGATGCGCATCGCCTCCCGCGTCCTGGAGGTGTGGGGAATGGCTCTCGGTGCTGACAAGACCGACGTGATGTCCTTCGACGACGGCTTCACCTTCGTCGGGGAGGACTTCGGACCGCGCTATCCCCCTGCGATGGGCGGCGCGCGCATTGAGGAGCCGGAACGCAAGGTGGTGTATGCCGGTGCGCAGGGCTCCGGGGCGCGCGTCGCCAAGGGGCGGGTGATCGTCGAGGATGCGCGCGACGTCGAGCTGCTCAGTGTGCCCGTGAGTCACGTCGGGCGGATCGTCGTCTTCGGCTCGGTAGGGGTGAGCGCGGGGCTGCGGGCGTGGGCCGCCCGCAGTCAGGTCGACGTGGTCTTCGCCTCCCGCCGCGGCTCCTATGAGGCGAGCCTCGTTGCCGCCGGCAGCGGCGCCCGAGTCTCGCGGATCCGCAGCCAGGTTGCGATGGCCGGCTCGCCGGACGCGGTGCCGATCGCGAGGTCGATCGTGTCGGCGAAGCTTGCTCAGCAGGTCGTGCTCCTGCGGCGGTTCAACGAACCCGGGCTTGCCGAGGAGACCGCGGCGGCTGTCAGCCAGATCAACGGGGCTCTGCGGCTCTTGCCAGAGGCGGCGACTCGCGACGAGATCATGGGTCTGGAGGGGGCTGCTGCTGCCGCCTACTTCCCCGCGCTGGGGGCGTTGTTGCCCTCGGAGATGGCCTTCACCGTCCGAAGCCGCCAGCCTCCGCTCGACGTGCCCAACTCCGCGCTGTCGTTCCTCTACACCGTGCTGCTCGGCGAGTGCGTCACGGCCCTGTATGCCGCAGGCCCTGGACCCCGCGCTCGGCCTGTTGCACTCTGACCAGGACAACCGGCCCAGCCTTGCTTTGGACCTGCAGGAAGAGTTCCGCGCCCTCATCGTCGACCAGGTCGTCGCTGAGGCGATCCGGCAGCGACGGCTGCGGCCGGAGCATGGTCGCACCGAGCAGGGCCGCTCCGGAGTCTTCCTGACGAAGGCGGGGCAGACCCTGCTGCTGGACGCCTACGAGCGTCGGATGCTGCACCGGGCCAAGGGGGCGCTTCCCGACTTCGCTGGCACGTGGCGTCGGCACCTCTACCGTCAGGCGCAACGCTTGCGGGCGGCGATTATGGACCCGACGGTCTCGTTCACGGGACTGACATGGCGTCCCTGACCGTGATCGCGGCATACGACGTGTCCGCTGACAGCCGGCGTGCCCGGTTAGCGGCCCTGCTGCAAGGCTACGGGGATCGGCTGCAGAGGTCTGTCTTCGTGCTTCAGACGAGCTCCGAAGACCTGGCCGAGATCCGGCGTAGGGCCGAGTCCTTCCTCGACCTGGATGTCGACTCGCTGCACTTCTTCGCACAGTGCGCCGACTGCTGGGGAGGACAGGTCTGCATCGGGCAGGCACACAGCCCCGAACCCGTGCTCTACTGGATCGCGTGGTGACGTGCCGTGGCCGGGCGTCCGCCGGCTCTCGCTGTGGAAGGGGGTGGGTAGAGATTTCGATCAGACAGGCCTCCGGGTATGCAAGCCTGTGACCTGCACAAACGCGCTCCCGAGGGTCCTCGGACCATCCGTTCCTACTGGTCGGTAACGTCGGGTGTGAAAACCGACACCGTTTGTGCTGGTCAGCAACGCGGCGCCGCCGGCGCACCATGGGGTGCGAAGATTCCGGTGGCGTCGCGCTCTGCTGTGGTGACGAGGTGTCCAACGGGGTGAGACTGGTTGGGTTCGTCGCGGTCGACCCCGAAGCCCCTGTAGTGCCTGTGAGCCTGTTGGTCAGCATGGTGGTGGAGGGCGCCACGGGAACCGTGGATTGGTGCCTTCGAGCCCGAGCGTCAGACTTCCGAATCTCCCTGCCCTCCCGCGACGGACACCTGGTGATGGTCCGTCGATTGGGAAGCAGGTGGTCGTGATGGAAGTGGTACACGTGCGGTGTGCTGGCCTGGACGTGTCCAAGAAGGACGCCAAGGTCTGTGTCCGTGTTGCGGGTGCTGGGCGTCGGAAGACGGTGGAGACGGTCACGACCTGGGGTTCGATGACGAATCAGGTCTTGGCCCTGCGGGAACACCTGATCGCCGAGCAGGTGACCTGTGCGGTGATGGAGGCGACGGGGGACTACTGGAAGCCGTTCTACTACCTGCTGGAGGACGCTGGGTTCGAGGTGATGTTGGTCAACGCCCGGCATGTCAAGAACCTTCCCGGCCGCAAGACCGATGTCGCTGACGCGACCTGGCTCGCCCAGCTCGGCGCGCATGGTCTGGTCCGCGGGTCGTTCGTCCCACCCGAACCGATCCGGCACCTGCGTGATCTGACTCGGGCGCGGACCGCGATCACCCGTGAACGGGGCCGCGAGGTCCAGCGGATGGAGAAGCTGTTGGAGGATGCCGGGATCAAGTTGTCCTCGGTCGCCTCCGACATCATGGGTGTGTCGGGTCGGCTGATGCTCCAAGGGTTGATCAACGGACAAGACGGCCCGGCGGTGTTGGCCGATCTCGCCAAACGGCGGCTGCGTTCGAAGATCCCCGCACTGACCGAAGCCCTGACCGGGCGGTTCACCGACCACCACGCGTTCTTGACGGGGTGCACCTGGACCTGATCGACCGGCACACCGAAGCGATCGAGGAGATCACCGCCCGGATCGAGGTGGTGATCGAACCCTTTCAGGGATTCCGAGACCTGATCTGCACCATCCCCGGCATCGGCCTGCTGACCGCTGATGTGATCGTTGCCGAGACCGGAGCGGACATGACCAGGTTCCCCACCGCGGGACACCTCGCCTCTTGGGCCGGCACCACTCCGGGCAGCAACGAGTCCGCCGGGCGGGTCAAGTCGACAAGAACCCGGCCCGGGAACCCCTACCTTCAAGGCGCTCTCGGCGCCGCGGCGATGGCGTGTTCGCAGAACCCCAGCACTTACCTCGGCGCCCGTTACCGGCGGATCGCGTCACGCCGTGGTCCGATGAAGGCCAACGTCGCGATCCAGCACTCGATGCTCATCGCGATCTGGCACATGGGCCGCGACGGCACCCTCTACGAGGACCCCGGCGCCGACTTCTTCACCCGCCTGCACCCCGAACGCGCCAAGAACCGGGCACTCCACCAACTCGAGGCCATGGGCTGCAAGTGACCCTCGGCCGGGCCGGATAACAAACCAGCCCCTGACGCGAAGAGTGAATCTTCGCGTCAGCGGCCTGCCCGAGGGGGTAGGGTTCCGCTGTCCACGTCTCGCGACAGCGAATAGAAACGCCCTCTCTTGGGGCGACGTTCCCGCGCTTCTTGCGGGTTCCGCTGTCCACGTCTCGCGACAGCGAATAGAAACTCGTGACCATGAGGCCACTCCTTCCTTAAACGAGTCGGGTTCCGCTGTCCACGTCTCGCGACAGCGAATAGAAACCCCCGCCGCTGGCTGCGACGGATCGGAACATCTCGAGGTGTTCCGCTGTCCACGTCTCGCGACAGCGAATAGAAACCCGCCAGCGTTCGCGCCCGCAATCGTAAACGTCGCTGGTTCCGCTGTCCACGTCTCGCGACAGCGAATAGAAACACGAGCGCAGCGCCGGCGCCGGTCTTGGCGACAGCGGTCGAAGTTCCGCTGTCCACGTCTCGCGACAGCGAATAGAAACGAGCGGGACCAGTAGTACTGCTTGCCTGCGTACTTGTTCCGCTGTCCACGTCTCGCGACAGCGAATAGAAACCAGCACCAGCCGCGGGTCGATGACCAGCTGCACGAGTTCCGCTGTCCACGTCTCGCGACAGCGAATAGAAACGCCCGGCACGAGATCCCGCCACCGGTCTGCGTCGAAGTTCCGCTGTCCACGTCTCGCGACAGCGAATAGAAACAGTCCCCGGGATGACGATGACGCCCGAACAGCTCGCCGGTTCCGCTGTCCACGTCTCGCGACAGCGAGTAGAAACGTGATGATGCTTGCAGTGCCGAGCAGTGCTAGGCCGAGTTCCGCTGTCCACGTCTCGCGACAGCGAATAGAAACGATCGGGGTGTTCGTCGTGGAAACCATGCGGCAGGGTTCCGCTGTCCACGTCTCGCGACAACGAATAGAAACGGGTTGACCCGTCCCCTTTATACGTTGCGCTACTTGTCGCTGTTCCGCTGTCCACGTCTCGCGACAGCGAATAGAAACCGGTCATAGCCGGCCCCGCAGGAACGAGGCGGCCCGGGTTCCGCTGTCCACGTCTCGCGACAGCGAATAGAAACGCCACTGTCAGACGACACCATCGAGGCCGCGGGAGAGTTCCGCTGTCCACGTCTCGCGACAGCGAATAGAAACTCGGGGCTCGGGACTGCCAAGGACACCGTCCAGTCCTTGTTCCGCTGTCCACGTCTCGCGACAGCGAATAGAAACGGCCAGTGGTGGGCGAGGATCCGGGATGGCCCCTTGCCGAGTTCCGCTGTCCACGTCTCGCGACAGCGAATAGAAACGAGTCGATCTGGCCGAATCGGAAAAGCTCCTCCCGTTCCGCTGTCCACGTCTCGCGACAACGAATAGAAACGCTTCTCGAGCGCCTTGCCGAGCGAGCTGTTGGGGAGTTCCGCTGTCCACGTCTCGCGACAGCGAATAGAAACCCGCGAAGGTCCGCCCCGGTCAGGTCCGCCCTGTAGTTCCGCTGTCCACGTCTCGCGACAGCGAATAGAAACCCGACGGCGACATCGGACTGGCTGGCGCGGGCATTGCCCTCGCGTTCCGCTGTCCACGTCTCGCGACAGCGAATAGAAACCCGAGCCCGCTGCGTAGCCGACCGTAGTGTTCGTGTTCCGCTGTCCACGTCTCGCGACAGCGAATAGAAACTGTAGATCAACATGGTGGCAGACCACGCACCGATTGTTCCGCTGTCCACGTCTCGCGACAGCGAATAGAAACTCCCTGCGGGGTGGGGATGTATGTGACGTCGCCGGAGGTTCCGCTGTCCACGTCTCGCGACAGCGAATAGAAACATATGTTCAGTGCTCCAACCACGAAGAAGTTGAAGAAGTTCCGCTGTCCACGTCTCGCGACAGCGAATAGAAACTTGGACATCCACAGTTCGGGTTGGTCTTGGCAGGGCAAGTTCCGCTGTCCACGTCTCGCGACAGCGAATAGAAACCTCCTAAGGAGGCCGCCCGCGGCGTGGTAAACCTTGCCGTTCCGCTGTCCACGTCTCGCGACAGCGAATAGAAACAATGGCGTGCAGACTGCAACGATCAGGGAGAGTACGTGTTCCGCTGTCCACGTCTCGCGACAGCGAATAGAAACGCAACCGGCCGTACTGGTCGTGGACGACGACCCGGTTCCGCTGTCCACGTCTCGCGACAGCGAATAGAAACGGTTACAGCGCTGGTGTTCGGGTCCGGTCCAGGTTCCGCTGTCCACGTCTCGCGACAGCGAATAGAAACGGTCTCCCAATCGCTGCTAGCACCACCGTGATACTCGTTCCGCTGTCCACGTCTCGCGACAGCGAATAGAAACATGATCTCCGGCTCGCCGGCGTCGGGCGCCGAGGTTCCGCTGTCCACGTCTCGCGACAGCGAATAGAAACGAATCGGGGACGCCGTCACCATCGGTGTCGGTGTTCCGCTGTCCACGTCTCGCGACAGCGAATAGAAACGCAAACCCCTCCGGGTAGGCGGATCCATACGAGAGGTTCCGCTGTCCACGTCTCGCGACAGCGAATAGAAACCTTGACCTGGGGCTGGTCGGTGTCGGTGGGCGGGTTCCGCTGTCCACGTCTCGCGACAGCGAATAGAAACTTGACGTCCACGTTCCACCCGAACAGGAGGCTCAGGAGTTCCGCTGTCCACGTCTCGCGACAGCGAATAGAAACGAAACGGGCTCACCTTTCGGATCTGGAAAGAATGGAGGTTCCGCTGTCCACGTCTCGCGACAGTGAATAGAAACACGCGGGCTGTCATCGGTTGGCTTTCGCGGCTCGGAGGGTTCCGCTGTCCACGTCTCGCGACAGCGAATAGAAACTCGGTGAGCCGCAGCGCCGACGGGCCACCGACGACGGTTCCGCTGTCCACGTCTCGCGACAGCGAATAGAAACCCCATCAGCGTCAGCTTGCCTGCGTGAGGGCCTCGTCGTTCCGCTGTCCACGTCTCACGACAGCGAATAGAAACGTCGAGGGACGTGAACCTCATTGCCAAGACCGTTGACGTTCCGCTGTCCACGTCTCGCGACAGCGAATAGAAACCAGACCATCATTCCGAAGGCTAGGACACTGCTGAAGAAGTTCCGCTGTCCACGTCTCGCGACAGCGAATAGAAACGGCGTTGCCCTCGCTCGCCAGCTCCGCCACCCGTTCCGCTGTCCACGTCTCGCGACAGCGAATAGAAACAGGCCGGTGCGGATGTCTGCCTGAGCCTGCCGGACGCCGTTCCGCTGTCCACGTCTCGCGACAGCGAATAGAAACGGGTGATCTCGGCGCCGACGTAGCTGCCCGACGCAAGTTCCGCTGTCCACGTCTCGCGACAGCGAATAGAAACCTGTATCGAGCCAGTGACCCGGTAGCCGACGGCTACGTTCCGCTGTCCACGTCTCGCGACAGCGAATAGAAACACCACGTTCGCGTTATCCGTCCCGCCGTTGCTGTCCGGTTCCGCTGTCCACGTCTCGCGACAGCGAATAGAAACGTCGTCTCCATATAGTAGGCAAGGAGGCTCTTCGAACTTGACCGGGCACGCCGGCCCCTCGCGGTGACACGCGGGGGCCCGTGACCTCGGTGATCATGGCTGTGTCGAGCAGTTCATGGTCACGAAGGTGAGGTCACGGGCTTGGTTCAGCGTACGCATGCACCGCGCGGAGATGACGGTGGCGGGGCGACGGTGTTGTTGGGCATCGAGGGGTTGGCGGTGGTGTCGGTGGTCCGGCAGGACGACGGCGCCCGGGTCGTGGAGATGGTCACCGACGATGGGGCCGCTGCGGCCTGCCCCGCCTGCGGGGTGTACTCGGTGTCGGTGAAGGAGCGGACGGTCACGCGTCCGCGGGACGTCCCGTACGGGCCGGCGCCGGTCCGGCTGCGGTGGCACAAGACGCGGTGGCGGTGTCGGGAGCCGCTGTGTCCTCGGGTCACGTTCACCGAGTCGCTGCCGTCGGTGCCGGCCCGGTCAAGGCTGACCGCACGGCTGCGCGCCGAGTGCGGCGAGCAGGTCGCCGAGCACTCCCGGTGCGTCCTGTCCGGGGCCCGACGGTACGGGGTGTCCTGGCCGGTCGCGCACGCCGCGTTCGTCGCCCACGTCGCGGCGCGGCTTGCGGCGCCGCTGCCGCCGGTGCAGGTCCTGGGGATCGATGAGACCCGCCGCGGGAAGCCGGTGTGGGCCAAGGACCAGGTCACCGGCCGGTGGCGGATCGTGCAGGACCGGTGGCACACCGGGATCGTCGACGCCGCCGGCACCGCCGGCCTCCTCGCGCACGTCGACGGCCGGACCGCCGCAACGGTCGCCGACTGGCTTGGAGCCCAACCCGATGCGTGGCGGGCCGGGATCGGGTACGTGTGCATGGACCTGTCCGCGTCCTACCTCAAGGCCGTCACCACCGCCCTGCCCGACGCGGTCGTGGTCGCCGACCGGTTCCACCTGGTCCGGCTCGGGAACGACATGCTCACCGAGCTGCGGCAGCGGGTCACCCGCGAAGACCGAGGACGGCGCGGCCGGAAGAAGGACCCCGAGTGGGCCTCCCGCCGGCGGCTGCTCACCGGGCACGACCGGCTCCGCCCCGAGGCATTCGCCCGGATGTGGAACAGTCTCATCGACGAAGGCGACATCGGCATCGAGATCCTGCACGCCTACGCCGTCAATTAACCGGCCTTGGTGGGCGGGTCAAGTTAGGGCTGTGCTGATCTTGGCGGTTGGAGTCGATGCAGGTGCTTCTGGAGGCTGTCGATGACGCGCTGGTGGCGGGCGACTTCTGAGTCCCAGCCGCGGGCGGCGGCATCGTCGCGGAGCGCACGCAGGTCGGCTATTTGGGCGCTTAGCGCGGGGAGGAACTCGTGTGCGGTCAGGAAGTTCTCGCAGTTCTCGCAGATGTTGGCGTACGGGCACGGCTCGGCGGCCGTCTCGCGGGCGCAGTATCCGTGCGCTACGCGGGTCTTGAGCATCTCCGAGGCCAGCCATTGCACCCGGTCGGGAACGATCGGCTTGCCGACGGGAGCGATGGGCAGCCGCGGGCGCATCCGGCCCATCGCTGTCTCGTAGGCGGCGTGCAGCGTGGGCGAGGCGAGGTGGCGTACCGCAGGGTCATCTCAGGTGCGGTGTGCCCGAGCAGCGCCATCAGGGCCTGGATCGACATGCCGGCGTTGGCTAGGGCGGTGGCATAACAGTGACGCAGCTGATGGGCGGTGACGTGCAGCGGTGTGCCGTCCGGGCTGCTCAGTCCGGCGCCGCGCACGGCCTCGGCGAGTCCGCGTTCGATCCGGGCGTGTCCGGGGCGTTTGCCGCGCTCGGTGAACAGGAAGTCGACCAGGCGACCGTCGCGCTGGTGTGGCAGTGCTCGGTGGGTGCCGCGTTGGGCTTGCCATTGGACGAGCGCGGAGAGGGTGACCTCGTCCAGGGGGACACTGCGTTCGCTGTTCAACTTGCCCAGCGGAACCCGCAGCCAGTGCCCGTTGGGTCCGTAGTCGACGACGCAGTCGAGTTCGAGGTCGAGTAGTTCGCCGATGCGTAGCCCGGCTCCGCGCATCACGGTCAGGCCGACGCGTGCGAACAGGTCGGGCAGCTCGGCGACAGCGGCCATGAGCGCGGCGTCGACGTCAGGCGGTAGCGCCCGGGGGAGCTGGCGAGGCGGGCGGGGGATGTCCGAGGCGAACATCAGCCGTCGGGGCGGCGCCTCGGCCCAGCCCCAACCGGCGATGTTGTCGAGGAAGCCGCGCACCGCGATCAGCCCGGCGATGATCGAGGATGATCCGATCCGTTTGTTGCTGGTCCGTTGGCCCCGCCAGGTCCGGGTCGGCACGAAGGCGCAGTAGGCCTCGATGTGGTCACGCTGCAGTAGCGTCACGCTGGTCAGCGCCGGATAGTTCCGGGTGAGGAACTCGCCGAACGCGGCCAGATGGCTGGTCAGGTTACGGATCGAATGCACCTTGAGCACGGCCTGCTTGGCCCGGATATAGGCCAGCATGACGCGGCGGATCTCGGGGGCGCCGACCACGGCCAGCCGGGACTCCAAGTTTCCCGGTCCGTCCCCGCGGCGGTGGATCGGCGGCGCCGGCAGGACCCCGGCCTCGTACAGCAGCCGGGCCAAGCTGTGCAGTTGGCTCAGCCGGCAATGGCGCACCGTGGCGGTGTAGTAGGGACTCGCGCGGACCTCCTGACGGACGCCGTCGATGTCAGCCTGGCTGAGCAGGCAGGGGCGGGTTCCGGTGGCGGCGACGGCCAACGCCAGCCCACCCCTAAGCACATCCGCGGCCCAGTTCGAGGCCCACCCGAGCCGCTCCGCCGCGGCGTGCAGCTCGGCCAGCTCGCGCGGATAGATCGCCGCGACTGAACCGCACTGGATCTCCTGGAGGGTGGTGATTCAGCAAGGGAGACTCTCGTGATGGGAGCAGCACGCAAGTACGACGGCGAGTTCGTGGAGCGGGCGGTGCGGATGTACCGTGACCGGCTCGCGGCAAGGGAGCGACTCCAAGGTCGGCGCCCGCAGGCACGTCGGCGCTTTGTTGGATGTGAACCCGGCGACGTTGCGGAACTGGATCGAGGCCGGGGACCGGGCCTCACGGCCGCGCCGGCCGGCGAGGTCGTTGACGCGTCGGAGGTGCGAGGCTGCGGCGGGAGAACGCCGAGCTACGCCGCACCGTCGATATTCTGAGCACCAGCGCCGCGTATTTCGCCAAGGCGGAGTTCGACCGCCGACTCAGGTGATCGTGGCGTACATCGACTCCCACCGGGAGCGGTACGGCGTCGAACCGATCTGCGCGGTGCTCTGCGAGCACGGTGTCCCGATCGCGCTGTCCACGTACTACGCCCACAAGGCTGCGCCGGTCTCGGCGGCGGTGCTGGAGGACGCCTACCTCGCCAACGCTCTGTACACCCTGTGGGTGGAGAACTGGGGCGTTTATGGGGCGCGGAAGCTGTGGAAGGCAGCCCGACGGGCCAAGCTCGACGTGGGCCGCGACCAGGTCGCCCGGCTCATGCGGGATCGCCGGCATCCGCGGTGTCGTACGCGGCCGACACACCACCGTCACCACCCGATCAGAGGCCTCCGGCGCCCCGGCACCCGGACCTGGTCAAGCGAGGCTGGGACACCCCGACGGCCCCGGACGAGCTGTGGGTCGCGGACTTCTCGTACGTGTGGACGTTGACCGGATTCGTGTACGTCGCGTTCATCGTCGACGTCTTCTCCCGCCGGATCCTGGGCTGGCGGGTGGCCACCTCCAGGCAGACACCGTTGGTTACCGACGCTCTGCACCAGGCCCTCACTACCCGAAAGGTCAGCGAAACCGGTTGGGATGCAGCCGGATTGATCCATCACTCGGACGCGGGGAGTCAGGGCGGATTCAACTGGTCGTCGCAACACCTTGATCACGGAGGTGTTGGATGGGACGTCCAAGGACGCAGCTGCCGCAGGCGCCGGCCGGGGCGCGACGGCAGTGGGCGGCGGATCGGGCGATGCGGGCGCCGATGCGCTCACCCGGACGGCCGGAGCCGTCGCGTGCCGTGCAGCGGGAGTTCTGGCGCCTGATCGCGACGGGGGTCACCACGGTCGAGGCGTCGGCTGGGGTGGGCGTGTCATGGCCGGTCGGGTCACGGTGGTTTCGCCACGCTGGCGGGATGACGCCGCTGAACCTGGACGAGCCCACGGGCCGCTATCTGTCGTTCGCCGAGCGTGAGGAGATCGCGCTGCTCAAAGCCCAGGACAAGGGCGTGCGCGAGATCGCGCGCACGGCCGGGCGCGACCCCGGGACCATCTCTCGTGAGCTACGCCGCAACGCCGCGACCAGGGGCGGCAAGCCGGTGTACCGCGCCGTGGTCGCCCAGTGGAAGGCGCGGCGGGCGGCGAAGCGCCCGAAGACGGCGAAGCTGGTGGGCAACGAGCGGTTACGTGAGTACGTGCAGGACCGGCTCGCGGGGATCGTCCGCAGGCCTGACGGCACGATCGTCCCCGGCCCCCGGACGCCCCAGTGGAAGGGGCTGAACAAGCCTCATCGCCAGGACCGGCGGTGGTCCACGGCGTGGAGCCCGGAGCAGATCGCGCACCGGTTGAAGGTCGACTTCCCCGATGATGAGTGCATGCGGATCAGCCACGAGGCGATCTACCAGTCGCTGTTCATCCAGGGACGCGGCGCGCTCAAACGCGAGCTGGTCACCTGCCTACGTACCGGCCGGGCGTTGCGCCAGCCGAGGGCCCGATCACGGAACAAGCCCCAGGGGCACGTCACCGCCGATGTCGTCCTGAGCAAGCGACCCGCCGAGGCCGAGGACCGCGCCGTTCCCGGCCATTGGGAGGGCGACCTGATCATCGGGACAGGCAGGTCGGCGATCGGCACGCTCGTCGAGCGCAGCAGCCGCGCCACGCTGCTGGTCCACCTGCCACGCATGGAGGGCTGGGGTGAACAACCGTCTGTCAAGAACGGACCGGCTCTCGGGGCTACGGGGCCGTCGCGATGAACGCCGCGCTCACCGCGTCGGTCACCACGTTGCCGAGCAGCTGCGCAAGACCCTGACGTGGGACCGCGGCAAGGAACTGTCGGGCCACGCGCAGTTCACGTTGGAGACCGGGACACGGGTGTTCTTCGCCGACCCCCACTCACCGTGGCAGCGTCCGACGAACGAGAACACCAACGGCCTGCTGCGCCAGTACTTCCCCAAGGGCACCGACCTGTCGCGATGGTCCGCCGAAGACCTCGAGGCCGTCGCTCATGCGCTCAACAACCGGCCCCGAAAGATCCTCGACTGGAAGACACCCGCCGAGGTATTCGAGGAGCAACTACGCTCCCTAAAACAACCCGGTGTTGCAAAGACCCCTTGAACTGGCCCAGTACACGTCGGTGGCGTTCACCACCGAGCTCCTCGAGCATGGCATGGCCGGATCGATCGGCACTGTCGGCGACGCGCTCGACAATGCCCTCTGCGAGAGCACCATCGGCCTGTTCAAGACCGAGGCCATCAACGACGGCGGACCCGTCTGGGCCGACCGTCGCGCGGTCGAATGGCAGGTCGCCCGCTGGGTCCACTGGTACAACCACCAGCGGCTCCACTCCTCAATCGGCGACATCCCGCCTCTTGAGTTCGAGCACGCCCACCGGCAGGCTCACACCGTGACCCCAACCCCGGAGGTCGCGTAAACAACACACCCTCCGGGAGATCCAGTGCGGTTCACGACAGCTGGGGCGAAGGAGCGGCCGGCGTGTTTGGCCGCGAGCAGGTCAAAGTCGGCCCGGGCCCGGCCGGTCAGCAGCACGAAACCGACCAGCGGCCATCCCAACGGGCAGCGTTTCAGGTCAGCGAGCCGGATCGGCAACGGTTGTCTCATCCACGCGGCCAGGTCGTGGTGGTCGGCCAAGAACGTGGCCGCCGCAGCGACTCGATCTTTGCATGACTCGCGGCGCAACCCCACGGCCTCGCAGTGTGCGGCATACACCTCCAGTAGGTCTTCTCGGTGGTCGCGACCGAGCGCGAGGGCGCTCATCGGGTGCTCGCTGCCCGGGCTGCGGCGTACTCGGCCGCCAGTGTCTGAGGCGAGAGGTGCACGTAGCCGGCGGTGGTCTCCGGGGAGGCGTGGCCCATCAGGTCGCGCAGCACGAGGAAGGTCCATCCCGGCCGAGGCGAGTTCGGTGCCATAGGTATGGCGCAGCCGGTGCGCACGGACCCGGGTTGCTCCCGAGCTGGCCCGGTGGGTACGGAACAGGCTTCGTAACCCGGCCTCGGTCAGCGGCCCACCGGCTGTCACACCGCGCAGCACCACGAAGCATTCCGCGGTCCGGCACCCCGCCGGGCGTTCCTCGCGCAGATAGGCGCCCAGCTCGGCGAAGAACGCGAGGTCGACCGGGACGACGCGTTCCTTGCCGCCCTTGCCGAGCACCCTGATCCGCCGCAGACCGAAGTCCACGTCCGCCAACCGCAGACTCCGGACCTCGCCAGCGCGCAACCCGCCCAGCACCATGAGCAGCACGATCGCCCGATCCCGGGCGGTCGCCAGGTCGGCCAGGAACGCGGACACCTGCTCCGGTTCGACCGCCTCAGGAAGCCGACGCGGCTGACGTACCAGCCGTCCACCGCCACGAGGGCGTCCCGGACCCAGATGCCCCAGCAGGCCACGCCCGCTGGCGCGCAGCCCCGAAGAGCGTCGGGCAGCCGGCACCGGACTGTCGGCTCGCAAGCCCGTCATCACCAGGTACTCGAACAACCCTCGCACCGCGGCGATCCGTCGGTTCACCGTCGCCGGTGCAGCCCCTGGCTGCCTACGCATCGGCACCACCCGCCGGTTGGCGTCCTTGGCCGGATTCGCCTGCCAATCAATGTAATCGAACAGGTCAACCACGCTCACGCAGTTCAGGACCAGCGCCCGGCAGGCGCAGAACCGCAGGAAGTTCAACAAGTCGAACGCATAGGCCCGCACCGTCAACGGCGAGAACGCCCGGGCCGTCAGATGAGCCAGGAACCGGTTGACCGCCTCGACGTCCTGTCCCTCGCTCCCACCGAACAGCCGTACTTGACCGTCGGTGCGGATGACCTGAAGCTGCATGGCAACCTCCTTGCCGTTCACCGGTCTCACTGTCCCGCCGTAAGAGACCATCCAGGGGGATGACCTAGGCGGTGGCGTGTCGGCTCACCCAAGGCCGGTTAACCGATAGGAGAACCTGCGCCAGCTCCTAGCCCTGGCCCCCACCCCCGGCACGTCCGTGCCGGACCGATCGGCCGTCTCCCACCGGCTGTGGCGCTTCCTGGACCTCGCCGCCGACACCGACAGCCCGGAGGTCCACCGCCTCGTCGCCACGATCGAGACCTGGTGGCCGGCGGTCGAGGCCGGACTGCTGACCGGGCACTCCAACGCCCGCTCCGAGGGGTACAACCGGCTCGCGAAGCACGAAGGCCGCAACGCCTTCGGCTTCCGCAACACCACCAACCAGCGCCGACGAATACGGTGGGCCTGCACTCGTCAACACCGACGAGCATCAGCCAACACCAGCGAGATGCCCGGTCAAGTTCGAATGAGCCGGGTAAGAGGGCGTCGGCGGGAAGTACGCACGCGTTGCGTGATGGGGCTGATCGACGCTGGTCCGCGGGAGCACGCGCGCGCGCCGTGCTCTCGCGGCCATAGGACGGATGTGGACTCTCGCGCTCACGCCGACGGTCGGACGGTTGCGATCCGGCGCTCCTGGCGCCATAGGCGCCATGCCGAGTGTTCAGATCAAAGACGTCCCCGAGAGCACGCATGCGGTGTTGCGCCAACGGGCGGCAGCCGCGCATCAGTCGCTGCAGGAGTACCTGCGATCCCGGCTGATCGCCGAGGCCAGCCAGCCCACTGTGCAGGAGGTGCTCGACCGTGCCGGCGGGCGATCCGGCGGATCGGTCTCGCTCGCGGACGCGGTCAAGACCGTACGGGGGGATCGTGCTCGTCGTTGACGCCAGTGTCCTGGCTGTCGCGCTGGCCGATGACGGCCCGGACGGGGACGCCGCGCGCACCCGGCTGCGCGGTGAGACGTTGGCCGCGCCAGAGCTGGTCGACCTGGAGGTCACCTCGGTGCTGCGTCGTCAGAACCGGGTGGGGAGGCTCGACAACCGCCGGGCGGACCTGGCTCTGGCTGACCTGGAGGCGCTGCCGATGCACCGTGCCTCGCACGTGGCGCTATTGCCTAGGTGTTGGGAGCTGCGGGAGAACCTGACCACCTACGACGCGGTATACGTCGCACTAGCGTAGGCGCTGGACGCGACCCTGCTCACCGGCGACCGACGACTTGCCCATGTGGCCGGCCCCGCCTGCACCATCGAGGTGCTCCGAACATCTCGCTGAGCCTGGAACCGCGGGCCCGGCTGAGCCCACCACGCGCGTCCTCGTGTGCCGGCCACCCGGGGATACGCTCGGTGCACCGGATCGCACCACCCAGCAGGCCAACGTCGCCCACCGCACACTCTTTCGCCCCCACCCAGCCAACCAAGGGACGCCATGGACGACTCAAGAGCGCGCGACGCCGCCGTCGCGTTCACCCCGTCGGTGGGGCGGACGCTTGGTGTGGAGTGGGAACTGGGGTTGCTGGACCCCGGCACGCTCGACCTTGTGTCACGAGCCGACGAGCTCCTGGCCCTGGCCACCGCCTCGCAGGAACTCAGCCCCGCACGCCCCGCCCCGTCTCGGTCCACGCTCACGAAGGAGTTCTTGCGCAACACGGTCGAGATCGTCACCGGAGTGTGCACGAATGCCGAGCAGGCGTCATCCGACCTCGCCGACGGACTCGCCCGCGTCCACGTCGCGGCCACCGAACTCGATGTCCTGCTCTACGGCGGCGGCTTGCACCCCTTCGCCCGGTGGGAGGACCAGGAGGTGACCGACGGCAAGCGCTACGCGAAGGTCATCGACCGCACCCAGTGGTGGGGGCGCCAGATGGCCATCTTCGGCGTACATGTCCACGTCGGCATCCGCTCCGCCGCGAAGGTGTGGCCCCTGGTGAATGCGCTGCTCACCTACCATCCGCACATCACCGCACTGTCCGCGTCCTCTCCTTTCTGGGCCGGCACCGACACCGGGTATGCCAGCAACCGCACGATGCTGTCCCAGCAGTTGCCCACCGGGGGCCTGCCGTTCCAGTTCGAGACCTGGGCGCACTACCGCGCCTACCTGCACGACGCGCTCACCACCGGGGTGATCAGCGACCCCAGCGAGCTCCGCTGGGACATCCGACCTTCTCGGCTGCTGGGCACTATCGAGGTGCGCGCTTGCGACGGCTTCTCCCGCCTGCAGGACGTCGTCGCCATGTCGGCGCTCATCCATTGCCTGGTCGTGGACCTCGAGAGCCAACTCGACGAGGGAGTCCTCGCGCCGCCTCTGCCGCCCTGGCACGTACGGGAGAACAGATGGCGGGCCGCCCGCTATGGGCTCGACGCGACCATCATCCGCAGCGCCGACAACACCGAGGTTGACGTCGTCGACGACATTCACGACCTCCTCGCCCGGCTCCAGCCCACCGCACGCCACCTCCGCTGCACCCGCGAGCTCGCCGGCATCGAGGACATCCTGCGGGACGGGGCAGGCTACCAACGGATGCGTGCGGCCGTCCCGGATGACGGCACCGGGGACCTGCGAGCCGCGGTGCGCGCGATGCTCGTGCTGTGAGCGTCGCCTGAGACCCCGTGGCATGGATAGGACCGGGCGACTGGACCAGCCGTCACCGCTGAGCTGGACCTCATGACCGGGGGGACGAACCCAGCGGCCGCTGCCTGCGTCCATCGTCCCCGGCCGCCAGACCGCCTTGACAGGTGGGGCAGTAGAAGAAGGCGCGGTCCTGGGGCGGTTCGCCGAGCGTGCTTACCCGGACCGCCTCGCCGCAGCGCCGACATGGCCGGCCGGAGCGGCCATGGACATACGTCGTCATCCCGTGGCGCTGCACACCGGTCGTGCTCTGAATCGCGTTGTGCCGGTTGATGTTCAGGAGCCGATACACCCGGTCGACGACCTGGCTCACCTGGGCGCCAGCCAGGCTCGCTGCGGGAGACCACGGACTCAGGCGCTCGAGGAAAAGGGCCTCGCTGGCGTACAGCGTGCCAACCCCGGCGAGATTGCTCTGGTCCAGCAGGGCCGAACCGATCGTGCTCGGGCTCGCGGCGAGACGGCCGGCCGCCTCGGCGGCATCCCAGTCCGTGCCAAGGACGTCAGGCCCGAGGTGCCCGACCAAACGCCCCTCTTCCCGGGTCGCCAGCAGGTGCAGGCGGCCGAGGCGCAGGCCGAGCGCCGTCCAGCGCGCCGTGGACACCCAGGCGCGCAACTGCGGGTTGGCCAGCCTGCGGTTCGCAAGTCCTTCGGTGGCCTCGACCTGCCATCGACCTTCCATGCGCAGGTGGGAATGCAGGGTGAGGCCGGCATCAAGACGATGGAGCAGGTGCTTCCCCCGAGAGACGACCTCGAGGGTGCGCATACCTCGAAGGTCGGCAGTTGAGAGCCCTGGCCAACGCAGCTCTGCGCCGATGATGGGCTGGTCAGCCAGTGCCTCGTTGAGCCGACGGGCCGCCCGCCAGACCGTGTCGCCCTCGGGCATCGACATCCCTCTCAGGCGGAGGCCGAACCGCCGCTCGCACTCACCACTGAGCTATTGCCTCTCCCTCGCGAAGAACCGGGCTCGCGCTCACCCCACGAGAACGTTGGCGAACACCTGCCACGCCAGCAGGCTCTTCGCCACGAGGCTTAGGACGATGTAGGTGCGCTCACCTGCCAGGTAGTCCTGCCACCGGCCGACCTGCCTGTACTGCAGCCACTGGTTGATTGCGAAGCTGTTGAAGAACACAAAGAGCGAAACGATGATGCCGTAGACGAACCCAGGCGGCCCAGGCCCGTCCATGACTGCGACGTTGACGATCAGGTAGGCGGCGGCCGCCAGCCACGGGCCGATACCGGCGATACAGCCGAACCAGAAGGGCGTCCACCACGCGCGTTGCCCGCGGACCGACCGCCCGTCCTTGCCGTGCATCAAACCGTTGTTGGACATCTCCATCAGCCAGCCGAACAAGATCATAGAGACGTTGGCGATGCCGAGTCCGATGAGTGCGGCGATGTCGGTGATTCCGAGCACCAGGCTGATCAGAAGGATCATCAGCGTCGAGGACAGGCTGTACTCCACCCAGCGGAAGCGGTTGCGGCCCTTCGACAATTCGTCGAGGTAGCGGGAGTATCCCCACGGCGAGGCAATCAGGAAGTGGAAGAACGCCGAGAGGAACAAGAATGATGCGGTTGCCACTCCCAGCGGCACGTCGAACACGAGGTTCGTGACGCCCTCAGAGAGCGGCGTTCCCGGCGGGCCGTTCAGGGCAAAGGTGGACACCGGCAAGGTGAAGTCGTTGCTGAGGGCGACCATCGCCGAGCCGGACACCAGGTGCAGAGCCCCCATGACGGCATTGACGATCCGCAAGCGCTTGGCGGCGTCGCTCCCCACGTCGACGGATCGGGTCTGCAACTCCGACGGGTGGATGGTCATGTCGGAGTGTTTCACACCGGCAGAGGACGCTCGAAGGTCGCCACCGATACGGCTGAGACGACCTCAGGGTCGGATCAGGGGCCGATCAGGGAAACACCCAATGACGCGGCCCTGCCTGCCAGGCGCACGATAGAGGCATGACAACGACGGCAGCTCCCAACAGTTTCGACCGCATCACCTCGGCCCTGCGCCGCAGCCCGATCACCCGCTCGGACAACAAGATTCTTGCCGGCGTCTGCGCCGGGATCGCAGAGAGTCTCGGTGTCTCGACGACGATTATCCGGGTCGCGACCTTCGTCCTCGGCATCATCAGCCCGATCGTCGGCCTCTACCTGCTGGCCTGGCTGCTGTTGCCCAACCGTCGCGGCGAGGTCCACCTCGACATGGCCGTCCGTGGTGGCAAGGCGTCCTCGATCGTCCTGCTGGTGATCACGGCCCTCACCCTCATCCCCGATTCGTGGGCCCACGGCGACATCTTCGGCTTCTGGACCATCGCCCTGCTCGTCGTGCTCGCCATCGTCATCGGTAAGCAGGGCAAGCTGTCCCGGACGACCGGCCACCTGCCCCAGGCTCGGCTGCAGCAGCCCGCTCCCTGGACTCAGCCGAGCCCGGCCCACACCGACAGCCAACTCCAGTGGCCGCCCGCCCCGACGGGCACGCCCACCTACCCCGGCCCGCAGGACTCCCCCGCGCCTGATCCGGTCGCTGCGACGCTACCGCCGCAGGGCATCCACCCCCCGCCCGTATGCCGCGTCACGGCATACGGGCGGGGTGCTGTCCGGGTCGGCCAGAGGCCACCCCCCTGCCGCGCATAGGGTGGACGGCGTGGACCCCTGCGCAGCCACGCCCGCAGCCCTGGCCGAGTGGAGTGTCGAGCGGTTGGTGCGCGAGCGGCATACCAGCGCCAGCACGCCCGGCCACCGAGCAGATCCCTGCCGCCTCGCGCTGCTGATCGAAGGAGGCAGCTCACGCTCGGCCTACTCCTCGGGGATGGTCGTCGCGGTCGAGGGACTCGGCCTCACCCCGTGTTCGACGCCGTCTACGGCGTGTCCGGCGGAGCCCTCAACGGTGCCTGGCTGTTGTGCGGCCGCGCCGGCGCGGTGATGGACACCTGGTGGAACCGCGAGATCATGCGCGGCATCATCGCCCCACGACGGGCGTTGCGCGGCCAGCCGGTCGTCGACACCGACTATCTCGTCAACACCGTCTACGTCGACCTCGTGCCGATGGATTTCGGGGCCGTTCTTGCCAATCCGACGACGTTCCACCCCATCGCGACAGCCACAGACACCGGTGAGTCCGTCGACCTGCACCACCTCATCGACAACGAGAAGTCGCTGCGCCAGGCCCTGCGTGCCTCGACCGGGATGCCGGTCCTGGCCGGGCCGCCCATCGAGCTCGGTGGCCGGCACTTCATCGACGGCGGGCTGACCGAGCTCGTCGCCATCCGCACCGCACTGGCCCAGGGCGCCACGCACGCGGTGGTCCTGCGGACTCGCCGCCTCGGAGAACTCCTCAGCCCACCGAACCGTGTCGAACACCACCTCGTGCGCCGGTACCTGCACAGACACGCCCCCGGCGCATTGTCCGCCTGGCACAGCCGGTATGCCGTCGCGATGGACGAAGAGCGCCTGCTCGCCGAACACCCGCGGGTCCGCCAGATCCGTCCGGCCGCTTACGCTCCGACGGTGCCGGGCACGGCCCGCGGCCCGGCCCGGCTGCGCCGCACCGTCGAGCTCGGCCGCGAGGCCGCACACACCGCCGTCGTCGCCTGGCTGGGCGACGACCCGAACCTTGACCTGCCGGTCGCCCGCGCAGGTTGACGACACGACGACCGGACCCCACATGATCGGTTTTACCGTCCTCGTCTTCGTTCTCATCGTGGCTGTCGGCGCGGCCGCGGCTGTCGTCGCCCGATCTCGGGCGGCCGACCAGCGACCTCAGCACGCCGAGGATCCCCCCACTGCCTTCACCCCGGCCTCGCCGCAAGGCGCGGCCCGGCGCCTGGTCACCCTCGCGCTGCTCGCCATCCTCATCGTCGTGGCGTCCGTCGGCCTGGCCGGAGTGCTCGCCGTCGTCTGGGACGCCGGGCGCGTCGAAGGACTCCGCGCTGGCGCGGGTCGCGTGCGGAGGTTGTCGGAACCTCTCGCCGCTGTTCTGGTCGCCGGACCGGCCGCGCTGGCCCTGTGGTGGGCCCTCTGGCGACGACTGGCCGCTCCTGCCGAACGCCGTTCGGAGCTGTGGGTCCTGTATCTCGCGGCGATGTCCACGCTCAGCCTCGTCATCGGCGCCAGCACGGCCCTCTCGGCGATCTCCGAGCTCGTGCACGGCCGGTGGGACGCCTCGAGCGCGTCGGCCGGCCTCGTCTGGGCAGGCGTCTGGCTGTGGCACCGGTGGATGGCCGCACACCCGACGAAGGGCCCGACCCAGACCAGAGAGCTCACCGACCTCGCGCCCGCAGCCGGCACGGCATACGGGCTGGTCGTGGGCGCGGGCGGCGCGATCGCGGCGCTCGGCATGACCTTCTCTCGGCTGTTCGATGCGCTCGTCGATCCGATCACGACCGGATCCGCTGCCCGGGGCTCGTGGTGGCAGCCGGTGCTGGGCGCACTGGTGTGGGCAAGCGGTGGCGCGTTCGTGTGGTGGGTGCATCGGGACCGGCGCGGAAGTGCCGGCGGTCCCAGCGTGATCCGCGAGATCGTCACCGTCGCCCTCGGCGTCGCTGCCGCCGCAGCCGTGGCGCTCGTCGGCGCCGCAACAGCCACCTACGCCATGTTGCGGGTCCTCGTCGAGACCGCCGCGCCCCTGGGAAGTCGGCTCGACACCCTGCCCATCGGACTCGCCCTCGCGCTGGTCGGCGCCGCCGTGTGGCTGCTGCACGCTCGGGCGTTGCGCGCGGGATCCGGCGGTGCCCAGCTGGCTGCTCGGTTGATCGTGTCGACGCTGGGCCTGGCGAGCGCCGCCACGGGAATCGGGATGCTCGTCGCCACCGCGCTCGACGCCGCGGGCGCCCAGATCGAACGCAGTGCGACCCTGCAGTTGGCGCTCGCCGGGGTGAGCCTTCTTGCCGTCGGCGGGCCCACCTGGTGGCGAGCGTGGCAGCCGAGGTCATCCGATGTCGCCGGCGGCGCAGGGAGCACCGCGCGGCGGGTCTATCTCACCGTCGTGTTCGGGCTCGCGGCGCTCGTCGGCCTCATCGCCGCCGTCGTCGTGCTCACCCAGGTCGTCGACGTCGCAGTCAGCGGGGTCGGGGCTGACCGCCTGCTTCGCCAGATCAGTAGGCCCTGCGGGCTGTTTGCGGCGACCGGATTGGTGGCCGGCTACCACGCGCTCGTCTGGCGACGCGAGACCGCAGCGGCAGCCGTGGCAGCCGCCGCTTCGGCGGCTTCGGCGACGGCCTCGGCCTCCGCCTCGGCCTCGGCCTCGTCGACAGCTTCGGCTTCTACGGCGGGAGCCGTCATCTCGACTGCGGCGCCTCGGCTGAGCCGGATTGTCCTCGTTGCCCCTCCGGCCGCCGCAGCGTTGGTCGGCCCGTTGCAGGCGGCAACCGGCGCGTCGGTCACCCATTGGGTGCGGGCCGACCTCGGGATCGCACCAGATCACCTCGTCTCAGGCGCCGGGAGCGACACCGGTGGCGACGGGATGGGTGACGTCGGCGAACTCGCGCGTCGCCTGCAAGACCTCGGCTGTCCGGTGGCCCTCGTCGTCGCGGGGCTCGCCGAGTCACCTGAAGTGATCCCCGTGAAGTCCTGACAGTGGGAGCCCTCGCCGACCCGACTAGCGCCGCGCCGGTCAGGCGGGGAAGGATGAATGCCATGACCACGGACGTGCCCCGTCGCATCGGCGTGCTCACCAGCGGCGGAGACGCCCAGGGCATGAATGCCGCGGTCCGGGCCGTGGTGAGAGCCGGAATCCATTTCGGCGCAGAGGTATTCGCGATCCGCGAGGGCTACCAAGGCGCCGTCGACGGCACCGGCATCGTCCAACTCGGCTGGAAAGACGTCAGCGGCATCCAGCACCTGGGCGGGACGGTCATCGGGACTGCCCGGTCTGCGGAGTTTCGCGAGCGCGCGGGGCGACGCCGGGCGGCATACCATCTGGTCTCCCACGGGATCGACCGGATCGTCGTCATCGGCGGCGACGGCAGCCTCACCGGCGCCAACACTCTGGCCGAGGAATGGCCCAGTCTGCTCGCCGAACTCGTCCAGGACGGGGAGCTGGGTCAGCAGGTCGCCGACGCCCACCCGAGCCTCATGATCACCGGCATCGTCGGGTCGATCGACAACGACATGATCGGCACGGACATGACCATCGGCGCCGACAGCGCGCTGCACCGGATCATCGAGGCGGTCGACGCCATCGCCTCGACGGCGGCGAGCCATCAGCGGACCTTCGTGGTCGAGGTCATGGGCCGCCGCTGCGGATATCTGGCGCTCACGGCGGCCATCGCCGGCGGCTGTGACTTCGCCCTGATCCCCGAGGCCCCGCCCGGCGACGGCTGGCAGGACGAGCTCTGCGAAAGCCTGCGCAGCGCCCGGGCGCGTGGTCGACGGGACTCGATCGTCATCGTCGCCGAGGGGGCGCGCGATCGGTCCGGCCGCCCGATCACCGCACACGAGGTGCGCAACGAGTTGCAGACCCGCCTGGGCGAGCAGGCACGCGTGACCATCCTCGGCCACGTCCAACGCGGCGGGGCCCCCAGCGCCTTCGACCGTTCGATGGCCACGATGATGGGCTTCGAGGCGGCCGCCAGCTTGCTCGCGGCGTCGCCGGGTGACCCTCCGCAACTTGTCGGCCTGCACCGCAACCGGGTGCGCCGTGCGCCGCTGATGCGGGCGGTCCGCGAGAACCAGCGGGTCGCGTCCCTCGTTGACGTCGGGCGCTACGACGAGGCCCTCGCCGCGCGTGGCGACAGTTATGCCGAGCTGTTCGAGCTGCTGCGCAGGCTCTCGCACCCCAAGGAGTCTCCCGCCGCTGAAGGTCGGCGCCTCGGCATCCTGCTCAGTGGCGGGCTGGCGCCCGGGATGAACACGGCGGTCCGCGCCGCGACCCGACTCGCGCTCGACGCCGGCCACGTCGTGCTCGGCATCGAGGCGGGCTTCTCCGGGCTGAGCGAGGGTCGGGTTCGCGAGCTGACGATCGGCGACGTCGAGGGGTGGACCGGCCGAGGCGGCGCCGAGCTCGGCTCTCGACGCGAAGAGCTCGCGGACAGCCAGGTGTATGCCGTTGCCCGCGCCGTCGAGACCTACCGCATCGACGCTCTGCTTGTCATCAGCGGGTTCGACGGCTACCGGCAGGCGCACCGGCTCAGCACCGAACGCCGCCGCTATCCGTCGCTGGGCATCCCCGTAGTGTGTCTGCCGGCGACGATCGACAACAACCTGCCCGGCACCGAGCTCACGGTCGGCTCCGACACCGCAGTGAACACCATCGTCCAGACGATCGACCGAGTCAAGCAGTCGGCGATGGCCGCCAATCGATGCTTCGTCATCGAGACGATGGGCCGCGAATGCGGCTATCTCGCAATGCTTTCGGCACTTTCCGCCGGGGCCGAACAGGTCTACCTCCCCGAGACCGGTGTTACCGTGCGGTCGCTCCAAGCCGACGTCGAGCGAATGGCGAGGCGCTTCCGCGATGGTCGTGGACTGTTCCTCGCGGTGCGCGCCGAGGGCGCCGACACGCACTATTCAACGGACGTCATCGCCCGGATCTTCGAGGCCGAGGGCGGCGACCTCTATGACGTGCGCCAGATCGTCCTCGGCCACGCCCAGCAGGGTGGAGATCCATCACCGTTCGATCGGGTACTTGCTACCCGGCTGGCCGCCGAAGCCATCGACGCCATCACCGAGGCGCTCGATGCCGGACGCGCCGACGCGATCGCCGTCGGCCTCGAACACGGCGGACTCACCCGGACCTCGCTGGCGCACTTCGAGGACCTCGTTGACTGGGAGCACCGTCGCCCGCTCACGCAATGGTGGCTCCACCTCACCCGTATCCTCACCGCCCTGGCCCAGGAGCCGGAGCCCCAGCAATGACCACTCGATGAGTAGCCGCTGCACCGTTCGGCGCGCCGGCTTCCGGCCCGCCCGCTTCCGGCCCGCGGCCGGGGCCGCGGGGGTGGCGTTGTCGCTCGCCCTCGCGAGCTGCAGCACCGACTCGGGTGAGTCGACCGGGCCCGCCCCAGCGGGAGGCACCGCTGCGACCGCCGCCTCGACGCCCGCGCCAGGGTCCGCGGCTACGTCCACGGTCCCGGTGCCGGTCGGCGGGGTCACCTTCCAGATCATGGAAGCCCGGTCGGCGCAGGAACAGGCCCGGGGGCTGTCCGTTCTCGACAGTCTCCCCGCCGACCAGGGGATGCTCTTTCGGATGACGAGGCCCGGCGTGCAGGGCATCTGGATGAAGGGCATGCGCTTCCCCATCGACATTCTCTGGATCGGTGCCGAGGGCATGGTCGTCCACGTGGAACGCAGCGTCACCCCCGAGACCTACCCGACGGTCTTCCGCAATCCGAGCGACCGTCCCGCGATTGCAGTCATCGAGCTGGCAGCCGGCGTTGCCGAACGCCATGGGATCGACGTCGGGTCGCCCGTAGCGCTCCCGGCCGTCACCGGCTGACCTGCGCCGCGTCAGATCCAGCGGGCGCGGCATACGGTGAGGGGGTGAGCCAGCCACCCCCCTCCCGCACCCTTCTCGTGGTCCATCACACGACCTCGCCGGCACTGGAGGCCATGCTCGCGGCGACCCTGGAGGGCACCAGGGCCGATGGTGTCGAGGGCGTCGACGTCGTCATTCGCCCGGCCCTGGCCGCGACCGCCTCCGACGTGCTCGGCGCGGCAGCGATCGTGCTCGGGACGCCGGCGAACATCGGCTACATGTCGGGAGCGCTCAAGCACTTCTTCGACCAGATCTACTACCCCTGTCAGGCCGCGACCATTGGCCTGGCCTATGGGCTCTATGTCCACGGCAACCTCGACGTCGTCGGCGCCCAACGCTCGGTGCACACCATCGCCACCGGCCTACAGTGGCGGCCGGCTGCCGCCGACGCGGTCGTCCTCGGTCCGCCGACTCGCGACTCCCTGCAGAGCTGTTGGGAGCTCGGCGCGACCCTCGCCGCATCGCTCATGCCGGACTGAAGCCGCCGCGAGCTAGCCGGGAAGGTGCTCGGTGTCGCCCTCGGTCGTCCCGTCGCCGCGCACGCCCGTCTGGGTCCGACGCTCGGGCTGGTCGCGCCCGCTCGTGCCACCAGGTGGGGCACCGTCCATCAGTGCGGCCGTGCTCGGCTCGATCCGGCCCTCGCTGGCGACATCGTGCTCGAGGTTGCCGTGCCGGGCGCGCCGCCCCCGACGGTGGCGGGTGGCGCCGGCGCGGGTGCCAGCCGGAACGACCGCCTCCGGCACCAGCTCTTCCCGTGCCGCGCCACCCGCGCGACCCGCGTTGGCTGCAGGCGACGGGTCGACGTCGAGCCGCTGCACGACGAGACGGCCGTCCGTGAGTTGGGTGCGCAGTCGCGCCACCTGCTCGCGATAGCGCTCGACGTTGCGCAGCTTGACCTCGTCATAACCGCGCACGAGGTCTGGCAGCGCGGCGAGTTCGACGGCGACGGCGACGTTGTCAGGGCTCAGCCGATCCACGATCTCGTCGAGCAGCGCCTCGTAGTCGGAAATGAGCTCCCGCTCGAGGACCCGCACGTGATCGCGCCCGAACGGGTCGAATCGGGTGTGCCGCAGCCGTTTCATCGGCGCAAGCACTCCGAACGCGACCCGGCCTGCCGGGCCTTTCAGGCCGATCTTCTGGCGTCGGCCGACGGCCTTGAGCATCGGCGGCAAGAGCATGAAGGAGTATGCCGCGCCGTCGCCGAAACGCTCGACCAACTCGGCCCGGAACGCCGGGTCGCGGTGCAGCCGCGCCACCTCGTACTCGTCCTTGTACGACATCAGTTTGGACAGCGAGAAGGCCACCGCCTCGGCCAGCGCGACGCTGCCCGGCACCCGATCGGCTTCGGCCGCGCGCACCCGCTCGACGCGGGCGGCATACCGGCGTGCGTATGCCGCGTCCTGATAGTCGCGCAGCATCGGCACCCGCCGCGCGACCAGCCGGGCGAGCTCCGAGCCCGCCTCGGCGTGCACGAGATCGGTGATGGCCCGGATCTCCCGCGGCAGCACGAGCACGGGCGGGGGCGGCTTAGGGGTCCCGGGCGGGCGGGCGGTGCCGTCGACACGGGCATCGAGCCCCGCGAGGTCGGCGACCACCTGACGACCGCGCCGGAAGGCTTGGATGTTCGTCTCGACCGCGACACCGTTGAGGGTCAGCGCTGCCTCGATGGACTCGGCGCGCAACGGCAGGGCGCCGGCCTGGTATGCCGCCCCGACGAGCAGGATGTTGGCGACCTGGTCGGTGCCGAAGAGCCGCTCGGCGATCGCGGAGGCGTCGAAGGCGATGCCCTCTGCGGCACGCGCGGAGGCCTCGATGCGCCCGAGCAACATCGCCAGCTCGGGGAAGGCGAGCTGGGTGTCGACGACCATCTGCCCGGTCGGGACCTGGGCGGTCGAGGTGATCGCAATGGTGCGTTCGGGGTCGGCGACGGTGAGCAGATGCTGTTGCGCACCGACGAGGACGTCGCAGGCGAGGAAGAGGTCGCAGTCGGCGACGGTGAGTTTGTTGGCCTGGTCCAGCGGCGTCTTGGTGATCCGCAGGTCCGACACGACCGGGCCGCCCTTCTGGGCCAGTCCGGTCTGATCGAGCCCTCGGACGAAGCGACCATCCAGAAGAGCCGCCGTGGCGAGCGTCTGCGCGACGGTGACGACACCGGTGCCGCCGATGCCGCAGATGCGCATGGCGAACTCATCGCTGGGCACGCGCAGGGTTGGCTCGGGCAGCTCCTCGCCGCTCAGCAGGGGGCCCGCCCCGCCCCGACGCCCAGCGGAACCGCCGGGGACGACCTTGACGAACGACGGGCAGTTGCCGTCCAGACAGGAGTAGTCAAGGTTGCAGGAGGGTTGGTGGATCTGGGTCTTGCGGCCGAACTCGGTCTCGACCGGGTGTACCGACAGGCAGTTGGACTTCACGCCGCAGTCGCCGCAGCCCTCGCAGACCGCCTCGTTGATGAGGATGCGCGTCGCCGGTGCCTGCAGGGTCCCGCGCTTGCGCCGACGGCGCTTCTCGGTCGCGCATTCCTGGTCGTGGATGAGCACGGTCACGCCCACAACGGCGCTCAGCCGGGCGACGGCCTCCGGAATCCGTGAGCGGTCCCACACCTGCGCCCCGCCGGGCAGGCGCACAGCGGCATACCGGCTCAGGTCCTCGGTCGTGACGATGACCTCGCGCACCCCTTCGGCGAGCAGCGTCGTCACGAGGTCGGGGACGCCGGCGATGCCGATCGCAGGTTGCGCGCCGGTCATCGCGACGTGGTCGTTGTAGAGCAGCTTGTAGGTGATGTTGACCCCAGCCGCGACAGCCGCGCGGATGGCCAGGCTGCCGGAGTGGGCGTAGGTCCCGTCGCCGATGTTCTGCAGGAAGTGGGGCATGTCGGTGAATGCCGACGCCCCGATCCACTGGGCGCCTTCGTTGCCCATCGCTGTGATGCCCAGGATGTCGCCGACCTCCTCCGGGCGCATGAAGACCGCCAGGACGTGGCAGCCGGTGCCGGCACCGACGACCGTTCCGGCCGGCACTCCGGCAACCGAGCTGTTGTGCGGGCAGCCCGAGCAGAAATAGGGCGAGCGAGACAACGGCAGGGCGGCGAGGCTGCGGGGGCGGGTGATCCGCTCCAGGCGATCCTGCAGGATCGTCAGCTCGCCCGGGGCTGCCCGCTTGAGCAGTCGCCCAGCGACCAGCCGCGCGATCGAGACGGTGTCGAGCTCGGCGTGGATGGGCACGAGCCACCGGCCGTCCTCATCGAGTTTGCCGAGGACCAGCGGCCGGTCGGGCAGACCATACAGCTCGTCCTTGACGAAGAGCTCGACGAATGGGCGCTTGTCCTCCAGCACGAGGATCTCCGCCAGCCCTTGGGCGAACTCGCGGACGATCCGGCCCTCCAGCGGATAGGGCATCCGCAGCTGCAGCAGTCGAACCCCGAGCCGATGCAACTCGTCGTCGTCGAGCCCGAGCTCGCGAAGGGTCTGGCGCAGGTCGAAATAGGTCTTGCCGGAGGAGATGATCCCGATCCGGTCGGCGTCGGTGCGCAGGGTGATCCGGTTGATGTCGTTGGCCCGGGCATAGGCCAGCGCCGCCCGCATCCGGCCATAGACCATGGTGTGCTCCATGTCCATGACCCGCGAGCCGTACATGTGGGTGGACGGCGTGTGCAGATAGGGGCGACCGTCGAGATCGATGTCGACCATGACCGGCTGCACCCGATCGGGAGCGACGAACGCCGACCCCGACCCGTCGGCCACCGACGTCGACATCTTGACCGCGCACCATAGGCCGCTGGAGCGGGACAGTGCGACGGCATGCTGGCCGAGGTCGAGGACTTCCTGAACGTCGCCTGGATAGAGCATCGGCATGAAGATCGCGGCGGCGGCAACCTCACTCGCCCCGGGTGTCGGCGACGACTTGGCCGTCGGGTCGTCGCCGACCAGTGCCAGCGCGCCGCCGGTGCGCACGGTGCCGGCGAGATTGGCCTGGCGCAGCGCATCGAGTGCCCGGTCGAAGCCGTTGGCCTTGCCGTACCACAGCCCCAGCACCCCGTCGTAGCGCGGAGTCGGCAGTTGCGTGGCCAGCTGGCTGCCCATGACGGCCGTCGCGCCGAGCTCCTCATTGACGCCCATCTGATGGACGACGTGGTGCTGCTGGAGCAGCCCCAGCCGGCGTTGCAGCTCCAGGTCATAGCCCCCGAGGGGCGACCCGGGATAGCCGGAGATGAAGGTCGCGGTGTTGAGTCCCTGGGCGAGATCGAGTCGTCGTTGCACGAGGGGAAGGCGCACGAGTGCCTGGACACCGGTGAGGTGGATCATCCCCTCGTCGACGGTGAACTTGTCCTCCAACGACAACGTCGGACGGTCGGTGCCCGATCGCGGCGGAGGTGGCCTCACTCCGGCATCCTATGCGCGACGCGACCAGGGCACCGCCGTATGCCGTGCGGGCACTGCCCAGGTAAGCCTTACTTCTGCGGCCGGTTGCGGTAGCGCACTGAACGCATCGCAGTGTAAGTTCCCGCGAGTCAGCCGGTCGCAGAGGAACACACAGAGAAGGAGGGTCTTCACAGATGAGCACGGATTCCCGCACGAAGCAGCGCTCGAGAGCCGACGGCATCTTCCGCACTAAATCGATCGAATCGTCGATCGCCGAAACGACCGAAGCCGAATATCAGCTCAAGAAGCGGCTCAGCGCCCTGGACCTCACCGTCTTCGGCATCGGCGTGATCATCGGTGCTGGCATCTTCACCCTCACCGGCCGGGCAGCCGCCACCGTCGCCGGCCCCGCGATCGTCATCAGCTTCGTCATCGCGGCGGTCGCCTGTGGCTTGGCGGCCCTCTGCTACGCGGAGTTCGCCTCTACGGTCCCGGTGAGCGGCTCGGCATACACGTTCTCCTATGCAACCCTCGGCGAGTTCGTCGCGTGGATCATCGGCTGGGACCTGCTGCTGGAACTGTTGCTCGGGGCCAGCGTCGTCGCGCAGGGTTGGTCGGCCTACCTCGGGGTCTTCCTCGGCAAGCTGGGAATCAGCATCCCCGAGTCGATCGCGTACGGGTCGAGCTTCGACGTGCCGGCCCTGATCCTGGTCCTCGGCCTGACGGTTCTCGTGTCCATCGGCATCAAAGAGTCGATGCGGGTCAACATCGTCCTCGTCGCGATCAAGCTCTTCGTCGTCCTGTTCGTCATCATCGCCGGCATCGGCTTTATCAACTCCGCCAACTACAGCCCGTTCATCCCGCCGGCCCAGGCCGCAGCAGAGTCTGGCGGCAGCGTGTGGACGGCGCCGTTGATTCAGACGCTCTTCGGCATCGCCCCGACCACCTTCGGGGTCATGGGCATCTTCGCCGGCGCCTCGCTGGTCTTCTTCGCCTACATCGGCTTCGACGTCGTCGCGACGACCGCCGAGGAGGCCAAGAACCCGCAGCGCGACCTGCCGATCGGCATCGTCGGATCGTTGATCATCTGCACGATCCTTTATGTCGCCGTCACCCTCGTCATCACCGGCATGCTGCCCTACGACAAGATCTCGACCACCGCGTCGCTGGCCACTGCCTTCGAGACGGTCGGCAAGGGGGGCTACGCCACCCTCATCTCCGCGGGCGCGGTCGCGGGCCTGACGACCGTGGTCATGACCCTGCTCATCGGCGCGACCCGGGTCGTCTTCGCGATGAGCCGGGACTGGCTGCTGCCGGCTTCGCTCGGCACGACCAACCCCAAGACCGGAACCCCGGTGAAGATCACCGTGGTCATCGGCACGCTCGTCGCGTTCGTCGCCGCGCTCACCCCCGTCGGCAAGCTCGAAGAGATGGTCAACATCGGCACTCTGGCGGCCTTCACGCTCGTCTCGCTGGCCATTCCCGTGTTGCGCCGCCGCCGCCCTGACCTCAAGCGGTCGTTCAAGGTGCCGGGCAACCCGTTCATCCCCTGGCTGGCCGCGGCGGCAGCCTTCTACCTCATGCTCACGCTGCCGGCCGAGACGTGGGTGCGGTTCATCATCTGGATGCTCATCGGCCTGGTGATCTACTTCCTCTACAGCAAGAACCACTCTCGCCTGGCCAAGGGCGTCGACGACGTGCCGGCGCCGGACTTCTCGCGTCCGGGCACACACGTCACGGGCGGCGACTCGCCCGTTCACGAGTAGGTCCTACCGCCGGCGGATCCGGCTCCGAGGGGTGCTCTCCAGCACGATCGACTCCACCCTCGCGAGCCGGATCCGCCAGCGTCAGGTCCCGGCGCAGTAGTTTGCCGTTCGCCGTCCGGGGCAGCTCCGCGACGAGCGTGAGGACTCGTGGCACTTTGTATGCCGCCAGGTGCTCGGCGGCATACGCCCGCACCTCGCCGACGTCGCAGCCGTCCGGGCCGGGCACGACGAAGCCAGCGACGACCCGCACCCCCGCACGGACCTCGACCTCGGTGACGGCGATATCGGCTACCCCGGGGGCGCCGGCGAGGACGCGCTCGACCTCTTGGGGTGACACTCGATAGCCCCCGGCGTTCATCACGTCGTCGTCCCGGCCATGGTGGATGACGTAGCCGTCCGGATCGAGGTGGGCCAGGTCGCCACCGACGAACCAGTCCCCTCGCACGGCCGCAGCGTCCTCGTCGGGCCGGTTCCAATAGCGCAGCAGCAGACCCGGATCGGTGCGATGGACGGCCAGCAGTCCCGTCTCGCCAGCCGCCAGCGGCTCATCCCCGGCAGCAGCGTCGACCGGCAATACCGCCACGCACCGGCCCGCCTGAGGGGTGCCGGGAGAGCCGACGCGGGTGGGCACCGACGGTCCGCACGACACGTAGGTCGAGATCTCGCTCATCCCCAACGCCTCGTAGAGCGGCAGGCCGGTCGCGGCGCGCCACGCCGAATACAGGTCGCCCGAGAGCGCCTCGCCCGCGGTGAGCCCGTGCCGCAGCGTCGACAGATCACACCCGGCCAGGCCGCCGCTGGCGAGGAGTTGCCGATAGACGCCCGGCACGGCGGCGAACATCGTCGCACCGCACCGCTGCACCAACCGCCCCCAGATGCTGGGGTCACGGGGTCCGCCATAGATCGCGGCCGTCGCGCCGTTGGCCCACGGGTCGGTGAGCCCGACGCCGAGGGTATAGGTCCAGTTGAACGCCCCGGCGTGCAGCATGACGTCCCCCCCACCGATACCCAGCCACCCGGCATACATCGGCCGTCGCCCCCACGCGGAGCGGTGCGCATGGAGCACCCCCTTGGGCTCGCCGGTGGTTCCCGAGGTGTAGACGAGGAAGGCGGGGTCGTCAGCCGCCGTGTCGCGGTACTCGGCGGGGGCCGCCTCCGCGCGCCACCTCGCGACGTCGTCGGGTCCACGCAGCGGTATGCCGCTCGGCACCGCAGCGGCGAGCTCGGCAGCCGCGACAACCAGCGCGGGACGACAGTCGGCGATGAGGGCGGCCACCTCGTCGGCGGTGAGCATCGTCGAGGTCGGAACGGCAACAGCCCCGACCGCGACTGCGGCGAAGAACAGCAGGGCCGCATCGCTCGTGTTGCCCATCCGCAGCAGCACCCGCTCGCCCGGACGGACGCCGGCATCGAGCAACCCGCCGGCCAGCCGACGCACGGCCTCGTCGAGCTCGCCGAAACTCCAGCGCTCGTCACCGGTGGTCTCGGCCTCGACGTCGTGCACGACGATGAGACCGAGGCGGTCAGGCGGGCGCTGCAGTGCCGGGCCGAGACAATAGGCGGCCATGTTGAACCGAGCCGGCACGGGCTCGCCACTGAAGCCGACGGTGCTCATCACGGCCATTGTGCCGGGTCTGCCGCAACCCTCAGCGCTGACCCTGGCCGGTCGTGATGGTCCTCGCCGGCGCAGGCTCCGGACCTGGGCCGGCCTCGGACTCGTCGTCCTCGCCGACGTCATCCTGCAGGTCCTCAAGCTCGGGCGACAGCTCGTGCCGGCGCCGGAACGTGTCGGCAATCGTCAACGCCGCGGCTGCCACCGGGATGCCGATCAGCGCGCCGATCGGCCCGAACACCGCAACCCCGACAAACACCGATCCCAACGCGACCGCAGGGTGGACATCCATCGTCCGGTTGCTGATCTTGGGCGTGAGCCAGTAGCTCTCGATCTGCTGGTAGATCGTGGCGAAGATGACGATCCACACGACGTCGAGCGGGTCCTGCAGCAGCGCGAACAGGGACGGCACGATGACGCCGATATAGGTGCCGATCATCGGCACGAACTGACCGACGATGCCGACGAGCAAGCCGAGGGGCAGCCAGAACTGGATGTCGATGACGAGGAAGAACACCGCATAGAAGATCGCCGACATCGTCGACAGGATCACCTTCGATACGACGTAGCCGCCGGTCTTCTGGACCGAGATCTCCCAGATGGTGAGGAAGGTTTGCTGGAAGCGCGGCTGCAGGTAGGAGCCGATCGTCTGGCGGAGCTTGATGCTGTCGGCAGACAGGTAGTAGGCAAAGACGAGGATCGTCACGAGGTTGAAGATGAAGGTCACGACGGCGCCGAAGACCCCCAACAGTCCGCCACCGAACGTCTGGGCATACTCGGCCAGCCGCTCGGGGGTGAGCTGGAGATTGGCATAGATCTGCTCGGTGTTGAAGGACGTACCGAAGGAGGCGTTGACCCACGCCACGGCCTGGGTCACCGCGCCGGGAAACGCGTCCTTGAGCTGCTGTGCCTGGGAGATGAAGACCTGGCCGAACATCGCGCCGACGGCACCCGTCAAGGCCATCAGACCAAGCAGAACCACGGCCGCGGCCAGCGACCGCTTCATGCCCCGCCGAATCAACCAGGTCACCATCGGCTCCATGGCGATCGACAGCAGCCAGGCCAGCAACAGCAGGAAGAGGAAGCTGCCGAGCCTCTCGACCGCCCACATGCCCCCGAGCAGGACAAGCGCCGCGGCGACGAGCACCCCCACGAGCCGTTTGGAATGCGAGAGGGCGACCCAGTGCGGACGCCGCTCGCTGTCGCCGGGGCCCCGCCCCGGGACGCGCAGCACCTGGGTCGCCTCTGATGCGCCGGACTCGGTCACGCCGTGATTCTAGTGCGGGTTCGGAGACCGTCGGCGGACCTCGTCAGACAGAACGCCCAATGTCAGGTAGCGTTATCCCCACGAAGACACACAAATCCCGGGACCGCTCCGCGGCGACCCACCGGCAGACGGGCTGAGGCCCCGATCCGGCGGGCCTGGCGATGCCGTCCCGGCAGACGCGCGAGGGGGTCACGCCATGGGGCGCGGCCGGGCCAAAGCCAAGCAGACCAAGGTGGCCCGGGAGTTGAAGTACTTCTCTCCCGAGACCGATTTGAGCGCGCTTGAGCGCGAGTTGCACAATTCCACGTATCGAGTCGGGTCCTCATTCGAGGAACCCGCCGATGTCGCGGACGACGAGGGCGGCCTCGAAGCCGATGACGGCGTGGACGACGACTACGAGAAGTGGGCTGCGGGTCAGCGATGAGTTGACCGGGCTGTCATCCCCTCAGCTGCCCGTGGCGCCGTCGATCCTCTCGCGGACGAGGTCGGCGTGGCCGTTGTGTCTGGCCCACTCCTCGATCATGTGCTGAGCGACCCACCGCACGCTGTAGTCGACCTGCCGCCGCGGATGTCGCACCACCGCGTCGAGGTCTGCGGCAGCAAAGACCGCATCAGCCGCTGCGATCTCCTGCTCGAAGATGGCGAGATCGGCCGCCACCGTTGCCGGGGCGACCTCGGTGAAGTCGCCATCGTCGTCGCTCGCGCAATAGATCGTGTCGACGTCTTCGGCGGCCACGACCGCACGCCACCACCAGCGCTCCACCTCGGACATGTGCCGCACCAGCCCGGCGAGGGTGAGGTTAGACGGCGGCACACTCGCCCGACAGAGCTGCTCGGGTGTGAGGTTGCTGCACTTCCAGCGCAGGGTCTGGCGGTGGTAGTCGAGCCACGCCTGCAGGAGCTCCCGTTCGGTGCCCGTCCGGCGGACCGGTGGCGGATCGAGGGCTGGGTCCATAGCACTGCTAGCCGTGCGTGAGTCACCGCTCATGACCCCACCGTATGCCGCGCGCGATCGATGCGCCTTAGGGTTTCGGATGCTCTCCGACGACTTGGACTGCGCCGCCCTCGATGCCCTTGGCGCCGCGGACGACTTCGACCCCAGCGGCGAGAGTTGCCGTCGCCTCCGACTCGAGCTCCCCCAGCACCCACGTCGGTATGCCGCGGGCCCGGCAGGCCGCCTCGGCAGCCTCGAGCGACGACCCCGGCAGCACGACAACAAACCCGACCCCAAGGTTGAGGGTCCGTTCGAGGTCCTCACGCGGCACCCGACCCAGCTCGCCGATCGTGCGGAAGACCGCCGGTGGCGTCCACGTGCTCCGGTGGAGCCGGGCGCACAGCCCGGGGGGCAGCACCCGGGCCAAGTTTGCGGCCAGGCCGCCCCCGGTCACGTGGGACAGCGCATGGACGTCGACTCCCGGGGTGCGGATCAACGCGAGCAGGTCTGCGGCATACACCCTGGTGGGGGTGAGCAGCTCCTGCCCGAGGGTGTGCCCGAACTCGTCGACGTGCCGGTCCAGGCTCCAGCCGGCCGCCGTGATGATCCGGCGCACCAGCGAGTAGCCGTTGGAGTGCAGCCCCGACGACGCCAGCGCGAGCACGACATCGCCGGCGGCAACCCGATGCGGGCCGAGGATATCGGCGTGCTCGACGACGCCAGTCGCCGCGCCGGCGACGTCGTATTCGTCGGGCTCGAGCAGCCCTGGGTGCTCGGCCGTCTCGCCGCCGACCAGAGCCACCCCGGCCTGCGCGCAAGCCCGGGCGATCCCTGAGACGATGGCCGCGATCCGCTCGGGGACCACTTTGCCCGTGGCGATGTAGTCGGTCATGAACAAGGGCTCGGCCCCGCAGACGACGATGTCGTCGACGACCATCCCGACGAGGTCGAATCCGATGGTGTCGTGCTGGTCCATAGCCTGAGCGATGGCGACCTTCGTGCCGACGCCGTCGGTCGAGGTGGCGAGCACGGGCCGAGTCATCCGGGCCAGAGCGCTCGCGTCAAAGAGCCCGGCGAACCCGCCGAGCCCGCCGAGGACCTCGGGTCGCTGGGCCTGCCGGACCGACTCCTTCATCAACTCGACTGCCTTGTCGCCGGCCTCGACGTCGACTCCGGCGGCGGCATACGTGATGGGCGTGTCTGTCACGGCCCCAGCCTAGGCGGGGTCAGCGCCGGCGCGACGTGCCGAAGATCGAGCGGGTGATCTCGCGGCCGAGGACGGTGCCCGCCGAGCGGAGCATCGACTTGAAGGCCGACGACCCGACGACTTTCTCGACGACGGTCGGGTCCTGCTGCTGACGTCGGGTCTGTTGTCTGTCGGCTGCGGCCTGAGCTTGGGAGGCCTGCTTCGCGGCGGCCGCGTCGGCCTTGGCCTGAGCCTGGGCATCCTCAGCGGCAGCGGCGGCCTGCTGCGCCGCCGCTGACTCGGCGGCCTTGGCGCTGGCCGTCGCGGTGAGCTTCTCGAACGCCGACTCCCGGTCCAGGGCGACGGCATACCGGGCGGTCTTGGGCGATGCGGCGACGATCTGGTCGATGAGCTCATCCGGGGAGGGAGCCATCAGCGACTGCGGCGCGCGCATCCGGGTCCAGGCAACGGGGGTGGGGGCCCCGCGTTCGGAGAGCACCGTCACCACCGCCTCGCCGGTACCGAGTTGAGTGAGCAGTTCTTCCAGGTCATAGGCGCTCTTGGGATACGTCGAGACAGCCGCGCGCAACGCCTTGGCGTCGTCGGGGGTGAAGGCCCGCAACGCGTGCTGGACCCGGTTGCCGAGCTGGGCGAGAACGTCGGCCGGGACGTCCTTGGGCGACTGGGTGACGAAGAAGACCCCGACCCCCTTGGAACGGATGAGCCGCACGGTCTGGGTGATCGCCCGGAGGAACTCCTTCGAAGCGTCGGCGAAGAGCAGGTGAGCCTCGTCGAAGAAGAAGACGAGCTTGGGCTTGTCGAGGTCGCCGACCTCCGGCAGGTCGTGGAAGAGGTCGGCGAGCAGCCACATCAGGAAGGTCGAGAAGAGCTGCGGACGGTCCTGGACCGCCGGCAGTTCGAGCATCGAGACCATCCCCCGCCCGTCGCCGGCGAGCTGCAGCAGCTCGGCCGCGTCGAACTCGGGAAGCCCGAAGAACACGTCGGCACCCTGGTCGGCGAAGGTGATGAGCTCGCGCAGGATGACACCCGCGGTCGCCGACGAGAGCCCACCGAGCTCCTTGAGGTCGGCCTTGCCCTCCTCGCTGGTCAGGTGTTGGACGACGGCGCGCAGGTCCTTGAGGTCATCGAGCCACAACCCTCTGGCGTCGGCGTAGTGGAAGACCAGCCCGAGGCTGGACTCCTGGGTCTCGTTGAGCTCCAACACCTTGGCCAGCAGCGTGGGGCCGAAGGCCGACACCGAGGCCCGGATCGGGATGCCCTTGCCCTGCCCACCCAGTGAGTAGAACTCCGTCGGGTATGCCGTGGGCACCCACTCCTCGCCGATGTCCCGGATGCGAGCGGTGATCTTGTCGTTGGCCACCCCGGGCGAGGCCATCCCCGACAGGTCGCCCTTGATGTCGGCGAGGAAGACCGGCACGCCGCACTGGGAGAGCTGCTCGGCCATGAGTTGCAGGGTCTTGGTCTTGCCCGTGCCGGTGGCGCCCGCGACCAGGCCGTGCCGGTTGATGACGGCAAGCGGGATCTTCACCGTGGCTTCGGGATATGCCTTGCCGTCCAAGACGGCTGCCCCGAACCGCACGGCTCCCCCGGCGAACTCGTAGCCGGCCTGGATCTGCTGCAGCTGCGGGCTCTGCTGGAGCTGCGGGCTCTGCTGGAGCTGCGGGCTCTGCTGGAGCTGCGGGCTCTGCTGGAGCTGCGGGCTCTGCTGGAGCTGCGGGCTCTGCTCGGGCGTCTCGGTCACGGGGGCACTCTAATGGGGCTGGCCTACACAGGACATTCCCTGTGCTGGTGGGGACACCCTCCTAGACTGATGCAGTGATCTTCAAGGGCATCGGGGAGCATCGGCCTTATCCGGACCATGGGCTGGTGACCACCCGCGACTGGTCCGACGTCGCGCCCCGCCAGGTCCGGCTGCAGGAACTGGTGACGACCAAGCGCACCCTCGACTTAGCGCAGTTGCTCGCCGAGGACTCGACGTTCTACGGGGACCTCTTCGCTCACGTCGTGGAATGGAAGGGCACCCTCTATCTTGAGGAAGGGCTGCACCGGGCCTTGCGAACTGCACTCGCCCAGCGCACCACCCTGCATGCCCGCGTGCTCGTGCTTGACTAATCAGACAGCCCGATGGAGGTGACTGGGTGAGCATCACCGTGGAATCGGAATCGGTGGGCCGGGTTCGTCGTCATAAGACGACGGCGATCACACTCCTGGTGCTCATCGGAATTCTCGCGGGCGCCTTCTACTACGCCTCGTCGTACTGGACCCAGGGCCCCGCCAAGGCCGCGCCGGCGCCGTCCTGCACCAGCGCAGCCGACCCGAGCGGACAGATCTATCCGAGCCAGGTCACGGTCAACGTCTATAACGCGACGAGCCGCTCCGGCCTGGCGGCCTCGACCGGCAAGCTCGTCAGAGACCGCGGCTTCATTGTCGGCACGGTGGCCAACGACCCGGCGAGGAAGGCCGTGGCGGGGACAGCGGAGGTGCGCTTCGGACCGGTCGGCGCGCGCGCCGCCACGCTCGTGCAGGGTCTCGTCGAGGGTGCGGTGCTGGTCCCGGACACCCGGGCGGACTCCTCGGTCGATCTCGTGATCGGCGCTGCCTTCAAGTCGCTCGCCGTCGCCACGAGCACGGCGACCGCCCCGACCGCCCCGCCGGGCTGCTAGCCGGCTGACCGCCCGAGGTCAGTCGCACCGCGGCGTGGTCATCGCGCCGAGCAAGACCGGCAGCATCCGGGCCGCGAGGTTGTCTGGCGCGTTGGGATCGCCGGCGACGATGCTCGCCCGCACACTCGCCTCGAAGAGGGCCTCCAGGGTGTCCAGCGCGTCGTCGGCCGGCACGGTGAGCTCGAGGCGAGCGGCGGCCAAGCCCTCGGACAGAAACGGCAGGAAGCGATCGCGGAAGGACCGCCGGGTGGCCCGATAGGGGGCAGCGAGCGACGGATCGCGGACCGCGAGCAGCGTCAGCTCGGCCCGCAGGGCGTAATTGTGGGCACCGAACGGTTGCAGCTCGAACAGCCGCTGAGCGCAGGCGCCTACCGGATCTGGGTCCGTGAGCGCGTCGCCCAGCGCCGTCGTCAGTTGGTCGAGTAGAGCGCCCTCCTCCCGGTCGAGCAGCGCGACGACCAACTCGTCCTTCGTCGCGAAGTTGGAATAGAAGGCCCCCCGGGTGAAGCCGGCACGCTCGCACACCTCCTCGACACTCGCACCGGCCACGCCGCGCGCGGCGAAGACGACGGCCGCAGCGTCGAGCAGCCGCTCGCGGGTGGCGGAGCGGCTGCGCTTGGGTGGTTCGCCGGTCCCGACCGGACCGTTGGAGCGCGGCGCCTGGACCGGATGGCCCAGCGATGTCTGCGGTGTCGGCGTGATAGTCATGACCGCTCCAGCGTACGGCCGCGGCCGCAGACTGCCGAGTTGGATGCACGACCGTATCGGATACGGTGGCGTATCCAATACAGTCGTGCATCGACCTCCGGTCTTCGACGCATCCACGCTGGGAGCCACCCAATGTCTTCGGTCCTCTATGCCCTCGGCCACTGGGCGGTTCGGCGGCGCCGTCTCGTGCTGGTCGGCTGGGTGGTTCTGCTCGTGGCGTTCGCCGTCGCGGCCGGTCTTCTGCAGCGCGGCACCTCGGACACCTTCGACATCCCCGGCACCCAGTCGCAGAAGGCAATGGACGCGCTCACCGCCCGGTTTCCGGAATTTTCCGGAGCGAGCGGGCAGGTCGTCGTGTCGGCCCCCCCGGGGACGACTGTCGCCGACCCCGTCGTCCAGGGTCGGATCGAAGAGCTCGCCAGCCGCTATGCCGCACTCCCGCACGTACGCAACGCGACGAGCCCGCTCAGCGAGAACGTCCGCGGGACCGTGTCCGTCGATGGCTCGACAGCGATCATCAATGTGCAGTTCGACATCGACGCAACCGAGATCACGGACGCGATCCGTGAGCCCATCGTTAGGACGGCCCTCGAGTCGACGCGGGCCGGCCTGACCGCATCCGTCGGCGGGGCTCTGTTCATGCCGACCACCCCCGAGATGAGCATCACCGAGGGCCTCGGCGTGCTGGTCGCGCTCATCGTCCTGCTCGCGACCTTCGGATCTGCGTTGGCTGCCGGCATCCCACTGCTCACCTCGGTCATGGGCGTCATCGCTTCGATGGCAGTGATCTTCATCGGCACCAGGTTCACGACGGTCACCTCGACGGGGCCTTTCCTCGCGCTGATGATCGGCCTGGCAGTCGGCATCGACTACGCGCTGTTCGTCGTGTCCCGACACCGTGACCTGCTCGCCGACGGGGTGGCCCCAGAAGAAGCTGCCGCTCGAGCGACCGGAACCGCCGGGTCGGCGGTTGTCTTCGCCGGTGCCACAGTCGCCATCGCCCTGCTCGCCCTAGGCGTGGCAGGCATCCCCTTCCTCACCGTCATGGGGATCTGCGCCGCCCTCGGAGTTGCCTGGGCAGTTGCCGTCGCGCTGACCGCCCTCCCGGCGATCTTGGGTGCCGCCGGATCGCGGCTCACCCCGAGACGGGTCGCCGGCGCATACCACGCGCGGCGGCATACGGGGTGGGCGGCCCGCTGGGTGCGCCTGGTGACCGCGGTGCCCTTACTGACCACGATCCTCGTCGTCGCGGGGCTCGGAGCCCTCACGTTGCCAGCCCGCGACTTGGCCCTTTCCCTGCCCAACAACGGCACCGCCGCGCCTGGATCGACGCAACGACAGGCATTCGACACGGTGGCGCAGGCCTTTGGCGCGGGAGCCAACGCGCCGCTGGTCATCACCCTCGACATCGTCGCCACGACCGATCCGCTTGGGGTGGTCGCCGAGGTCGAGCGGATGGTCCTGGCGACCCCAGGCATCGTGTCGGTGAGCGTCGCCACCCCGAATCGAAGCGCCGACACCGGGGTGATCGTCGCCATCCCGGCGGGTAGCGCCGACAGCCGCGAGACCATCGAGGCACTGCGGGCCGTCCGCGAGCTCGCCCCCGCCGTCGCGGACCGATTCGACGTGGATCTCGCGGTGACCGGGCATACCGCCGCTCAGGTCGACGTCTCGTCGCGGTTGGCGGGCGCCCTGTTGCCGTTCGGGATCGTCGTCGTCGGGCTTTCGCTCGTGCTGCTCGCCCTCGTCTTCCGCTCGATTCTCGTGCCGCTGACAGCGGCCGCCGGCTATCTGCTGTCGCTCGGCGCGGCCTTCGGGGTCGTCGTCGCGGTCACCAGCTGGGGGTGGCTCGCCGGGCCACTCGGTGTCGATGAGACGGGCCCTGTCATCGCCTTCATGCCGATCATCCTCATGGGCGTGCTCTTCGGGCTGGCCATGGATTATCAGGTCTTCCTTGTCTCTAGCATGCGGGCTCGCTTCATTCACGAGGGCGGCGCCCGCCACGCCGTGACGATGGGCTTCGTCGACGCGGCGAAGGTCGTCACTGCCGCCGGGATCATCATGGTGGCTGTGTTCGCGGCCTTCGTGCCGCACGGTGCGCTCTACATCAAGCCGGTCGCCTTGGGTCTGGCCGTCGGGGTCTTCGTCGATGCCTTCATCGTCCGGATGACCCTCGTGCCGGCCGTCATGATGCTGCTCGGTGAGCGGGCCTGGTGGCTGCCACGCTGGCTCGACCGCCTCATCCCCGTCCTTGACGTCGAAGGCGAGAGCCTGCATCGGCAGCTGGTCGCCGACGAGGCCCGGGCCGCCGCACCGGCGCGGGCGATCCAGACCCGCGGCCTGGGGGTGCGTGACTCGATGGGCCCGGTCTTCGCCGGCGTCGACCTCGACGTCCCACCCGGAGCCCTACTCGTCGTGCACGGTGGCCCGGGTGCCGGCAAAACGTCCCTGCTGCTCGCCCTGTCTGGCCGAATGGACATCACCGAAGGCAGCCTTGACATCGCCGGCTACCTCATGCCCGACCAGGCTGCGGCCGTGCGCCGGGTCACTGCCCTCGCCGAGATCGGTGGTGTCAATGACCTCGACCCGCTGCTCACGGTGAGCGACCACCTCGTTGAACGGCTCGCCACCCGCACGTGGCATCCCTGGGTTGGCTCGGACCCCCGCACCATGGCCGAGCGGCTGCTCGGCGACCTCCTCGGGTATGCCGTCGCTGCCGTCCCGGGGGCCCACGCCTCCCCCGCCCTGTCGCCCTCCACTCGGGTCCGCGACCTGCGCCCGCTCGAGCGCTGGACCCTCGGGGTGACCATGGCCATGCTCGACGATCCCCGCATCGTCCTCGTCGACGATGTGGACTCGCTGAGGGGCGGGGCCGACCGCGCGGCGGCCTGGGCGGTGCTCGGCCACTTGGCCGGCTCCCGCACCGTTGTCGCGTCCTGCCGCGACCTTGGCGAGTTGCCCGCGGAGTTGGTCGCCGGAGTCGGCGGCGACGCACCAGGCGAAGCAGGCGGCATACCGATTGTCGTCGTCGAGTTGGCGAGCCAGTCCACATCCTCCGCAGGGAAGGTCCGCTGATGACCGCCATCCCGATCGGCTCCACCCGTACCCGCCGCTCGGCGTCGCCCGCACCCGCCCTGCCGACGTCCGAGATGCGCCGCTTTCTCGGCAGCCCGCGCGCCGTGCTCGCCCTGCTGGCACTCGTCCTCGTGCCACTCGTGGTGGGAGGGCTGTACACCTGGGCGAACGAGAGCCCCCTCGCCCGCGTCGATCAGCTCACCGCCGCGGTCGTCAACCTCGACGAGCCGGTCACCCTCACTCTGGCCGACGGCAGCACCCAACTGGCACCGTTGGGCCGTTCGGTTGTCGGTTCGCTCACCTCCTCGAGTGAGGCCTCCAACTACTCCTGGTTCCTCACCGATGCACCGACGGCCGCCGACGGGCTGGCCAATGGTCGATTCGCCGCCGTGCTGACGATCCCCGCGGACTTCTCTCGGGCGGCGACCTCGACCAGCGGCGTGCCAGCCGACGCCCGGGCGGCGCGGCTCACCGTCACGACCAACGACGCTGTCAACTACCTGGACGGCGCGATCGCGAAGGCTATCGCCACCGCGACGAGCGCCGAGGCGGCCCGGACGATCACCGAAGGGCACCTGCAGGCCCTGTATGCCGGGCTGGGCTCCGTGCGTTCCTCCCTATCCGAGGCATCCGCCGGCGCCACGTCGTTGGCCGGGGGGGCCAAGGACCTGTCCAGCGGCGCCGACAAGGCGGAGACGGGTGCCGGGGCGCTGGCCTCGGGCGCCGATCAGCTGTCCTCTGGCGCACGTGAGTTCGCTTCCGGCGCAGACCAGCTCGCTGCTGGCGCGGACAAGGCCGCCACCGGCGCGGGGTCGCTGGACGCCGGCCTGCGGACTCTGGACCAGCAGGTCGGGGCGTTGCCAGGCCAGACCCGCCAGTTGGCCGACGGAGCGGGCGCTCTTGCATCGGGCGTGGAGCCTTTGGTGTCCGGCTCGTCGGCGCTCTCCTCCGGAGTGTCGACGGTGGCCGATTCGGCTAGCCCGCTCGCCACGGGGGCGTCCGCGGCGAGCAGCGACGCCGCCGACCTCAATGCGGGGATAGCGGCATACACCCAGGAGGTTGACGGGCTCGCGGCGACGTGCGCGGCGTCGGGCGGGACCCCAGCCTTCTGCGCCGATCTCACGACCATCGCCGGCCAAGGGGCCGGCCTGCGCGCCGACGCGACCCAGCTCGCTGGAGGAGCTTCGGAGGTCGCTGGCGGGCTGACGCAGCTCTCCGGCTCGCTGCCCGCGCTCGTTGACGGGGCGACCGGGGTGGCCGGCGGTCTCGCCGCGCTCCGGCCGGGTGCCGCCCAGCTCGCGGAGGGCACCGACCAACTCGCAAACGGGATGCCGCTGCTCGCCGGCGGGGTTCGCTCGGCCGCGACCGGGGCACTGCAGCTTGCCGACAACCTCACGGTGATGGGCAGCGGCGCCCGCGGGCTCGCCGACGGCGCCGAGGAGTTGGCCGGCGGTGCGTCTCGAACGGCCGACGGCGCAGCCGAGCTGAGCACCGGGGTCGCGTCGATCGCCACCGGCTCCAACTCGCTGGCAACGGGGGCCCAGGAACTCAGCACCGGCCTCGGCCTAGGAGTGAGCAAGCTGCCGACCTCCACGGCCGACGAACAGCAACGGATCGCTGCCGTAGCCGCCGCTCCCGTCCTCGCCGAAGCGACCCGCCTCAATGCCGTCCCTAACCACGGCAGTGGACTGGCGCCCTTCCCCATGGCGCTGGCCCTCTGGGTCGGCGGGTTCGCCAGCTTCCTGCTGCTACGGCCGCTCGCACCCCGCGCGTTGGCGTCGTCGGCCCCCTCGACGCTGGTCGCGCTTGAGGGCTTCTTCCCGGCGGCGCTGCTTGCCACCGTCCAGGGCGCAGCCTTGGTCCTTGTGCTGCGCTTTGGGATGGGCGTGGGGAGCGGGAGCCTGTGGCCACTTGTCGGGGTCACCATCCTCGTTGCGATGGCCTTCGCTGCCATCAACCAGGCCTTGGTCGCCCTGATGGGCGCACTCGGGCGATTAGTCGCGGTCCTGCTGGCCGGTCTGCAACTGGCCGCTGCTGGGGGCACATACCCCGTTGACACTGCCCCCGGGTTGTTTCAGGCGCTGCACGCCTGGCTTCCGCTCACGTATGCCGTCGAGGCCCTACGCGCGACGATTGCTGGGTCGAGCGTAGGCCTCGGCAACAACCTGGCCGCGCTCGTGGTCACGATGCTCCTGGCCCTCGCCTGCTCCATCTATGCCGCCCGCCGCCGACGGACCTGGACCATTCGACGACTCCGCCCGACGGTCGCCGCGTAGCTGCTTGACCTCGGCCGAGCTGACCGCCGAGTGGAGGGGGGTCTGCGTTCGTTGAGGCATTGCCCCGCGTGGCGAGGCAAGGCCGCTGACTGCCCGCCCCCCCCCGCCCCCCCGGCGCGCCCGGCCGGCCGGGCGGGGGCCGGCGGGGGGGGGCGGGCCCCCCCCCCCCCCCCCCCCGGGGGGGCCCCCCCCCCCGGGGCCGCCCCGCTGCCGGGGCAATGCCTCAGCGTTCTGGCCATGCTGCGTCGGCTGCGGGTCCTGGACCTGTTGCGTCGGCCGCGGGTCCTGGCCCTGCTGCGTCGGCTCCCCCCCCCCCCCGCCCCCCCCCCCCCCCCCCCCCCCCCCCCCCCCCCCCCCCCCCCCCCCCCCCCCCCCCCCCCCCCCCGCCCCCCCCCCGCCTCGCGGGCTGTCCCGTTGTCGGTGCCTCCTGCGATGGTGAACCCAGCACGAGGTGACTAACCAGGGGACTCGATGGACAAGGGTTGGACGATGGCGGAGCGGTATGACGAGGACGAAACCGGGGACCGTGGACCCTTCGAAGGTCCCTGCGCCGGCGGTCGCTTCGACGCGGGCGGCTTCTTCCGACGCGTCCGTCGGCAGACCGATCTCAACCAGCGCGAGCTCGCCGTGCGCATCGGTGTCTCCAAGTCACTGATCGCCGCGGTCGAGGCCGGACGGCGTGACCCGAGCGTCGCGGTGCTGCTGGAGTGTCTTGCGATCGCGGGCCTGCGGCTAGCGGTGCTTGACAGGCGCGGCGACGAGGTGCCGGCCATGTCACCCGACGCGGCGCGCAATCGGGGCGAGCGCCACTTTCCGGCCCACCTCGACGTTCTGTTGCCCGAGGACGAGCGATGGCCACGTCATTGGGGTGCTGGCCCACGGCACGATCGGGCACGCCCCCAGGTGGTCGTTTCTCGGCGTGAGCGCCGCGACGAGAGGCGCGCGCAGAGCGGCATACCGAGTGATCACCCGAGCGGGGGACAGGTGGCGGCGGCTGGGGCAGAGCTGGACCTAGCCCGCCGCCGACGCGCGGCGGCCGACGCACGGGCCAGGGTGGCGCGGCAAGCACGCCCGGAGCCCCCTGCCTGCACGTGCTCGGACGACTGCGAGAGCATCGGCCGGGCGTGCCCACCCGACTGCCCGTGCCAATGCGAGGAACCCGCGTGACGGGAGGGCCGGTCAGACGATGCCGTAGAGCCGGTCGCCGGCGTCGCCGAGGCCAGGGACGATGTAGCCGTTCTCGTTGAGCCGTTCGTCGACCGCGCCGGTGACCAAGGTGAAGGGCACGCTCAGATGGGCAAGGGAGCGCTCGACGTGCAGGATGCCCTCGGGTGCTGAGATGAGGGTGATCGCCGTGATGTCGTCAGCGCCACGCTCGACCAGGAAACGAATAGCGTCGACCAGCGTGCCCCCAGTCGCCAACATCGGATCCAGGACATAGCACTGCCGGCCCGAGAGATCATCGGGCAGGCGGTTGGCATAGGTGATCGCCTCCAGGGTCTCCTCGTTGCGCATCATCCCCAGGAAGCCCACCTCGGCGCTCGGCAGCAGGCGGACCATCCCTTCGAGCATCCCGAGACCGGCCCGCAAGATCGGCACCACGAGCGGCTTGGGCTTGGCCAGCTTGATCCCCGTCGTTGACGCCACCGGCGTCTCGATCTGGAACGGCTCGACCCGCACCTCGCGGGTCGCCTCATAGGCCAGCAGAGTGACCAGCTCTTCCGTGAGTCGCCGGAAGGTCGGGCTGTCGGTGCGTTTGTCGCGCAGGTAGGTGAGTTTGTGCGAGATGAGCTGGTGGTCGGCGATGTGCACGCGCATGCGGGAAACTTACCGCGTGCCCCGCCCCGCACCCCGCCGCGGCCTCGCCCCGGATGACCCCCGGTATGCCGGATGGCTCGCCGATGCCCTCGAGCTCGCCAGCACGGCCGGCCGGGCGGGCGAGGTGCCCGTCGGAGCGCTGGTCATCGACGCCGACGGCCAAGTCATCGGTTCGGGGGCAAACGCCCGCGAATCCACGGCCGACCCGACCGCACACGCCGAGATCGTCGCGCTGCGGGCGGCTGCGCGGCATACGGGATCCTGGCGGTTGCCTGAGGCGACCATCGTGGTGACCCTGGAGCCCTGTGTCATGTGCGCGGGGGCCATCGTCGCGGCCCGGGTGCGCACCCTCGTCTTCGGCGCGTGGGACCCCAAAGCGGGAGCCTGTGGCTCCGTGTGGGACCTTGTGCGCGACACCCGAGCAAACCACTGGGTCGAGGTCGTCGGCGGGCTCGACGAAGACCGCTGCGGCGGGATCTTGCGCGACTTCTTCGGAGAACGGCGACCGTAGCAGGCGTGGATTTCGGGCCCGGGGTGCTCACCGGGTAACCTCATCGGCGGTGGCGTGTCCGAGCGGCCTAAGGAGCACGCCTCGAAAGCGTGTGTGGGCGGAAGTCCACCCAGGGTTCGAATCCCTGCGCCACCGCCATTCGATCCCATTGTCGGTTCGCCGATGCCGTCACCGGTTCTTTGCGGCGCCGAGATTGACGTTGTGCCCCCCCACACCCGCGTGTTGTGCACGCAAGGTCAATCTCGGCGGGGCCGGCCGGGGAACCACGGCGGGGGCGGCCGGGGGACCGGCCAGGCGGGGGCGGACACGGCGCGCCTCACGTGTCCCGCCTAGCTCATCCGTCACACTGGATCGTCGCTGGCACTCGGCGGCGAATGGCGATTCGCTGGACGATGCCGCGGGCACGAGGAGGAGCAGGACCGGTGAAGAAGTTCTGGAGCGTCTTCCGGTGGTTCCTGCTGGCCTACTTCATCTATGCCGTCGTCAAGTCGCCGGACGCTGCCGCCGAGATCGTCCGTACGCTCTTCCAACTCCTGGGCGACGCGTTCCGCGGCATCATCGGCGTCTTCGACGCGATCCTCGGCCGGACCTGACGCCGAGGCGGCCATGCGCAGCCGTGAACGCCAGGGAGGCTACGCGCGCTATCTGCTCGAGAACGAGCGATTGCTCTTCGCCATCCACCGACACCCGATGATCCTGGCGAGACCGGTCGCCCTGCTGCTCGGAGCGAGCACCTTCACCCTCGCAGTCGTCCTATTCCTGCCTCCCACGCTCAGCGCTTCTGCCGATCTGCTGGTCTGGGCGACTGCTGCCGTCGGCCTGTACCTGCTCTGGCAGATCGTCGAGTGGCGCAAGGAGTGGTTCGTCGCGACCGACAAGAGGCTCCTGCTCACCCAGGGTTTGCTGAGCCGGAACGCGGGAACCATGCCCTTGGCGAAAGTCACCGATCTCTCCTACCAGCGTTCGCTCGCCGGTCGAGCGCTCGGATATGGGACCTTCGTGTTCGAGAGCGCCGGACAAGACCAGGCGATGCGCCGCGTCGACTGGATCCCGAAGCCGGACACCATCTACCGGCTCGTTTGCGCGGACATGTTCTCGCTGCACCCCAACGCCGATGACCGGAGCCACATGATCGAGGGGCATGCGTCCGCGGTCGAAGTCCGATGGGCCGAGGCAGACCCACACGGCTCCGACAGCGCCGGGGAACGACCCGGCTCCACCCGATACCCGGTCGACCCGGATGCGCCGGCCGCGCCGGTCGAGCACCACAACGCACACGACCACTCCCGAGCGATCCCGATCCGGCCCGCCAACGGAGGTCCCAACGGGCCGGTGCTCGAGTCGTCGGACGGGCGCACGGGTCGTGGCAAGAAGGTGCCCGAGGTGCTCTTCGAGAGCCCCGACATCGTCGCCCGACGGCGCGCTGCCCAGACCGGGCCGATCCGCTACTTCCCGACCGACGACCCAGATCACGACTGAGGCGGCGCCCCATGCGGGCGCCGCCTCAGTCGTGGGCGTCACTCGAGCCCGGACGCCACAGGTAGCAGCCTGCGAGCCCGCTCGCCGTTCGGTCACAACGCCTTGACGATGTCCTCGACTCGATCCTTGGCATCGCCGAAGAGCATCGCCGAATTCTCCTTGAAGAACAACGGGTTCTGCACGCCGGCATAGCCAGTGTTCATCGAGCGCTTGAAGATGATCACCTCGTGAGCCTTCCAGACCTCGAGCACCGGCATACCGGCGATCGGGCTGGTCGGGTCGTCCTGGGCGGCCGGGTTGACGGTGTCGTTGGCGCCGATGACGAGCACCGCGTCCGTCGAGGGTAGGTCTTCGTTGATCTCGTCCATCTCGAGGACGATGTCGTAGGGCACCTTCGCCTCGGCGAGCAACACGTTCATGTGACCGGGCAGACGCCCGGCAACCGGGTGGATCCCGAAACGCACGTTGATGCCACGGGCGCGTAGCTTGCTCGTGAGGTCGGCGACGGCATACTGCGCCTGAGCAGTGGCCATCCCATAGCCCGGCGTGATGACGACGTCGTGGGCGTTCTTGAGCAGGTCGGCAACCTCGACGGCATTGGTCTCGCGGTGCTCGCCGTAGTCCTTCGCCTCGCCGACAACCCCGCCGTCCGAGCCGAAGCCGCCGGCGATGACTGAGATGAACGACCGGTTCATTGCCCGGCACATGATGAAGGAGAGATAGGCACCGGAGGAGCCGACGAGGGCACCGGTGATGATGAGCAGGTCGTTGTTGAGCAGGAAGCCCGCGGCTGCCGCGGCCCACCCGGAATAGCTGTTGAGCATCGACACGACGACCGGCATGTCGCCGCCGCCGATCGATGCCACCAGGTGCCAGCCCAGGAAGAGCGCCAGCAGGGTCATCAGGCCAAGGAGCAACTGCCTCATGAAGGTGTTGTCGTGCGGCACCAATACATAGGCGATCGTCATGACCACGAACGACGCGATGATTCCGAGGTTCAGAATGTGCCGACCGGGCAAGATCATCGGGGCAGACTTGATCTTCGCCGACAGCTTGAGATAGGCGACGATCGAGCCGGTGAGGGTCACCGCACCGATGAAGACGCCGACGAAGACCTCGACGTCGTGAATCGCCGGGTAGGGCGCCGATTCGTAGGAAGAGTTCCAACCGACGAGGACAGCGGCGAGACCGACAAAGGAGTGCAGCATCGCGATGAGCTCGGGCATCCCGGTCATCTCGACCTTGCGGGCCACCGTGACGCCGATGGCTGCCCCGATCGCCATTGCGACGACGATCAACGCGAGCGCGTCCAGGCCGGCGCTCTTCGTCGCCAGCCACAGGGTCGCCGCGAGCGCGATTGCCATGCCGACGATGCCGTACTTGTTGCCCATGACCGCTGTCTCGTGCTTCGACAGACCCGCCAGGGCGAGGATGAACAGCAGACCGGCGACGATATAGGCGCCCTGGATGAGGGTCTCATTCATCAGGCCGCGTCCTCTCGCTTGAACATCTGAAGCATTCGGGCGGTCACCGTGAAGCCACCGAACACGTTAATGCTCGCGACCAGCGCGCCGACGAAGGCGATGATGGTCACGAGCCACTTGTTGTCGTAACCGATCTGCAGCAACGCGCCGACGACGATGATGCCGCTGATGGCGTTGGTCACCGACATGAGCGGGGTGTGCAGCGCGTGGTGAACGTTGCCGATGACGTAGTAGCCGATGACGACCGACAGCATGAAGACCATGAAGTGGCCGAGGAACGGCGCCGGAGAGGCGTTGGCCAGCAGCAGGAAGAGCAGCGCTGCACCCACCATCCCCACGAGCCGTCGACGTGGATCTGGCGGCGGCTTGGGCGCCTTTGGCTCGACTGGGGCTGCGACCGTGGTGTGCGCGGCCGATACCTGCACCGGCGGTGGCGGCCAGGTCACCTCGCCGTCCTTGGCCACGGTCATACCGCGCACGACGACGTCGTTCCAGTCGAGGACCGCGACCCCGTCCTTACCGGGCGTGAGCAGCTTCACCAAGTTGACGATGTTGGTGCCGAAGAGCTGGCTCGCCTGGGTGGGAAGTCGTCCCGGCAGGTCGGTGTAACCGATGATCTTGACGCCGTTGGCACTCGTCACCAAACGGTCCGCGACCGACCCGGCGACGTTGCCGCCGTTTGCCGCGGCCATGTCGACGATGACCGAACCCGGCTTCATGGTCGCGACCATCTCCTCGGTGATCAGCCGCGGAGCGGGCTTACCGGGAATGAGCGCGGTGGTGATGACGATGTCGCAGTTCTTGACCTGCTCGGCATACATGAGCGCCGCGGCAGCGGCGTAATCGGCGCCGACCTCCTTGGCGTAGCCGTCGGTCGAGACCTCCAACTCGGCAACGTCGGGTTTGACGAACTGAGCGCCCATCGACTCGACCTGCTCGCCGACTTCGGGGCGCACATCGGTCGCACGAACGATCGCGCCGAGGCTGTTGGCCGTGCCGATGGCCGCCAACCCCGCTACCCCTGCGCCGGAGACGAACACCCTCGCCGGGGGCACCTTGCCCGCTGCGGTCACCTGTCCGGTGAAGAACGACCCGAACTCGTGCGCCGCCTCAACGACCGCGCGATACCCGGCGATGTTGGCCATCGACGACAGCACGTCCAACGACTGGGCCCGCGAGATGCGCGGTACCGCGTCCATCGCCATCGCGGTCACGCCGGAGGCGGCGAGCTTCTCGACGAGTGCCGGGCTGAGCGCCGGCGCGGCGAGGCTGATGAGGATCGCGCCCCGGCGCATCGTCGCCAACTCGGCGTCGTTCGGGGCATTGATCTTCGTCACGATGTCGGCGGCCCAGACCGTGGCGGCGTCGGCGACGGAGGCGCCGGCCGCGGCATACGAGGCATCGTCAAAGCTCGCGGCGGCTCCAGCCCCCGCCTCGACGACCACCTCGTAGCCCAGCTTGAGCAACTGTTCGACTGTCTTAGGTGTGGCGGCTGCGCGGGTTTCACCCGCTCGCGACTCCCGTGGGACACCGATGAGCACGTGTTCTCCCTGCGTCGGCGTTGTCCCCGCAGCGCGAAGGCGCTACGGCACAACCGGGGAACCCGGTGATTACAGCAACCTAGGGGGTGTGGACTCGGGCAGCCAAGGGACCTAGGTCAGTGGCAACCCTCACACCTGTCCCGTATGCCGTCTGCCCGCCACCTCGCGAACGGCCTGCCCGGCACCTCGCGAACGGCCTGCGCGCCCCCGACACGCGATCGGGTCCTCGGACGCCTCGGAGGCCCGCGAGTCTAGGGACGTCGCGAGCCTCCGGGATCTTGGGCAGCCAGATGGTTGATCCTTCATTGGCCGCAGGGCCGAATGTAGCGCACCGGCGCCCGCAACGTAAGGGCCGATCAACCTGGGTTAAGCGGAGTCGAGTGTGTTTTGAGTCGCAAGCGGCGACGCTCGCGGCTCAAGCCGTCGGTCGCCCCAGACGGCCGGACTGGTAGTCCTCGAACGCCTGCGCGAGTTCAGCGCGGGTGTTCATGACGAACGGGCCGGCCCAGGCAATGGGCTCGCGGATCGGCGCACCGCCAAGCAAGATGACCTCCAGCCCGGCCGCGTGCCTGGCCTGCTGGGTGCCGTCGGCAGTGAGGGTCAGGCCCTCTCCCGGCCCGAACACGGCGAGCTGTCCCGGGCCGATCGGAGCGCTGGATCCCGCCGGACCGACACTGCCCACCCCGCTCATGACGTAGGCAAGGGCGTTGAAATCGGCGCGCCAGGGCAGCTCAAGGCGCCCGCCCGGGTTGATCGTGGCATGAATCATCGTGATCGGGGTGTGGGTGTCGCCCGGCCCGCGGGTGCCTCCGAGTTCCCCGGCGATGACCCGCACGAGCGCTCCCCCGTCGGCGGACCGCAGCAGCGCGACTCGGCCCGGAGCGAGGTCCTGATAGCGAGGGGTGAGCAGCTTGTCGGCCCGGGGGAGGTTGACCCACAGTTGCAGGCCGTGGAAGAGCCCCCCGCTGACGACGAGTTCCTCCGGCGGTGCCTCGATGTGCAAGATGCCCGAGCCCGCCGTCATCCACTGGGTCGCCCCGTCGGTGATCGTGCCTCCGCCACCGTAAGAATCCGAGTGCACAAACGTGCCGTCAATGATGTAGGTGACCGTCTCGAAGCCCCGGTGCGGGTGCCACGGAGTGCCCTTCGGCTCGCCCGGGGCATAGTCCACCTCGCCCATTTCATCCATCATGATGAAGGGGTCGAGGGCCGCGAGGTCCACGCCGGCAAACGCTCGGCGGACCGGGAAGCCCTCGCCCTCCAGACCGTGCGGGGCGTCGGTGATACTGACGATCGGACGCTGACGGGCGTGGGCGCCGGGAGCCGACACGGGGGTGAGCACGGCGAGGTCGGGCACAGTCACGGCGGGCATGGACGCTCCTCCATATAGTTCGATCTTCAACTATCTAATGAAACGCCCGGCCGCGCCCGATCATTCCGCGACGGCTTGGCGTCAGCGTATGCAGTTCCTGGCGGGTCAGCGCCGGGTCAGCGCCGAGTCATTGGGTGGCTCTCGAAACGCTGAGGCAATGCCTCGCCAGGCGAGGCAGAGCCTCAACGTTGGCTCGGTGGCCCATGGTCAGGAACAAGGGGCGGATGGCGTGTGGCGGGTGGCGGGTGGCGGGTGGCTACGAGGGTGACGGGGGGCTCCGTCTCAGCCCCCCGCTGCCCGAGGACCTGACCGGCGTCACATCTGATCAGGCGTGGCTATCCCGAGCAGGGCCAGCCCTTGCTCCATGACCCGGAACGTCGCCGCACACAGGGCGAGCCGCGACTGGCGAGTCGCCTCGTCGGGAGCCTTGAGCACCGGGCAGACCTCGTAGAACGCCGAGAAGGTCTGGGCAAGCTCGAAAAGGTAAGCACACAGCCGGTGCGGGCCGAGGTCGGCTCCGACCTGTCTCACGACCGACCCGAACTCCAACAAGGCGAGGGCCAGAGCACGCTCGGCCGGCTCGACGACGGCAATGCTGCGCGCCTGGGGGTCGGACGCATCCAGGCCTGCCGCCCGGAAGATCGAGCGGATGCGCGCGGCGGCATACTGCAGGTAAGGGCCGGTGTTGCCGGTAAGCGACACCATCCGGGCCAGGTCGAAGACGTATTCACTGTCGTGGGCCACCGACAGGTCCGCGAACTTGATCGCCCCGACCCCGATCTGCCACGCGAGCGTATGCCGTGTGCTCTCCGGCAGGTCCGGCCGCGCCTCGTCGAGCACCCCCCGGGCCGCCTCGACGGCCTCCTCGATGAGGGCCATGAGCCGTAACGAGTCGCCGGCGCGGGTACGCAGGAGCTTGCGGTCCTCCCCCATCACGTTGCCGATCTGCACGTGGACGACCTCGACATCCTCGGGCAGCCACCCAGCCAGGCGGGCGGTGGCAAAGATCATCTGCAGGTGCAGCGACTGGGTGGCCCCCACGACGTAAATCAGGCGATCGGCGTCGAGGTCGCGGACGCGGTGCCGGATGGTCGCCAGATCCGTTGTCCCATAGCCATATCCGCCGTCGGACTTGCGCACGATGAGCGGCACCGGCTTGCCTTCACGTCCGGTGAAACCCGGCAGGAAGACACACAAGGCGCCCTCGGACTCGACGGCGATCCCCCGCTCCTGCAACTCCGCGCACAGCCCAGGAAGGTCGTCGTTGTACGTCGACTCACCGGCGAGGTCGGCGTCGGTGAGCGTGACGTCGAGGGCGGCATAGATGCGGTTGAAGTAGTGCTTGGACATCTCATAGAGCGAGCGCCACAGCCGCACCGTCTCGCCGTCGCCGGCCTGCAACGCGACGACCCGAGCCCGGGCACGGTCGGCGAAGCCGTCGTCGCCGTCGAACTTCACCCGGGCCGCTTGATAGAACGCGTTCGGGTCGGTCTCGACGAGCCGGGCCGCCTCGGAGCTTTCGCCGACCTCGAGCAGGTGCTCCACGAGCATCCCGAAGTTCGTGCCCCAATCGCCGACGTGGTTCTGGCGGATGACCCGATGCCCGAGGTGCTCGAGGGTGCGCGCCAGAGCGTCGCCGACGACCGTCGTGCGCAGGTGCCCGACGTGCATCTCCTTCGCAACATTGGGCGCCGAGTAGTCGATCGGTACCACCAGAGCAGGCGCCACCTCGACCCCGAGGCGCGGGTCTTCGGCCACCTGCTGCACCATCGCCGCGATCCACGAGTCGGCCAGGGTGAGGTTGACGAACCCAGGCCCGCTGATCTCCACGCGCTCACACACGCCGGTCACGTCGAGGGCCTGCACGAGCCGGGTCGCGACCTCGCGCGGCGGCATACCGAGGCGTTTGGCGAGTGCGAGGGCTGCGTTGGACTGCAGGTCGGCGAACTGGCTGGACCGCAGCACCGGGTCGGCACCGCGGTGCTCGTCACCGAATGCGGCGGCGATGGCGGCCGAGATCACCGGCGCGAGCGTGTCGTGCGGGGATGGCATCCCCCCAGGGTAGTGGCGGGCCACATATGCTCCGACGTCGCTGCGGGCGGCGGCGAGAGCAGCCTCAGCCGGTCACCGACGCTGCGGCGAGGACCTGCTCCCAGGTGACAGCCCGAGGGTGGGGGCTGTCCCCCACCGGTATGCCGGCCAGCGCCCGCCGCCGCTCGCTGCCGCGCAACTCGTCGCCGAAGCGGTCGACGATGATCAGCATGTTGGGTCTCGCGAGGCCGCCGAGGGCCTCCCGCACCGTCATCCCAAGGTCACGGGCTATGGTCGCCGGCTCGACGCTGGCGAGCTCGGGTTCGAGCACGACGGCGGCCGCGATGACCCGGCGACCGAGTTGGTCGCGCCGCTCGATGACGTCGGCGGCACAGACGAAGGGGTGTTCGAGGAGGACGTCGCGGACCTCGCACAGCGACACGAGCTGACCTGACACCGAGGTGACTTCGTCGGTGCGGCCGAGAAACTCCAGCCGACCTGAGCCATCAACGCGAGCGCGGTCCCCGGTCGTATAGGCGCCCGGGATGCGCATCCAGTGCACCTGGTCGAGGGAATCCGCCGCACCCGCGACACCCACCGCAGCTCCGGCCCAGGGGCGGGTGAGCACCAGTTCGCCGGTCTCGCCGGCAGGGGCCGCGGACCCGGCGTCGTCGGCGATGCGCTCTCCGAGCGCGGGCATGGCGCCGGGATCGCTGGGGGCATCAAGCAGCACGATGCCACCGAGCTCGACCTGACCCCAGCCGTCTGCCACAGACACCGGTTGGCCGGCAAGGGCAGCGGCTGCCCAGCGACGGGTCCGCGCATCCATTGCCTCGCCGAAAGCGACGACGCGCCGCAGCGAGTCGAGTCGGTCGATGGTGCCGAGTTCGACCGACCAGGAGTGCATCGTGCGAAGCACCGAGGGTGTCGTGACAAGGGTCGAGACGGCATACCGGCGCATGATCTCCCAGGCTCGGGCGTGAGTCGGCACGTCGACGGTGCCCTCGTAGAGCACGGCCGTCTGACCGGTCACGAGGGGACCGTAGACGCCGTGCACTTGGGTGCCCAACCACGAGCTTTCCCCCGCGCACCAGTGCACCCTGCCATCGGCTATCCCACTGCGATGCACAATCAGGGCCGTCGCGAGCGACCCCGCCGTGCCCAGGGCAACGGTCAGCGGGCGACCTCGACGGTTGGCGAGACTGACCAACTGAAGAGGGTGCTCGGCAGGAACATCGGCTGGCTCGTCTGAGGCGGTCGGCTCGCGGCGCGGCCCGGGCCGAGCGCCGACGACGAGGTCGTGGAACCACCGGTCGCCCTCGTACCACCCGACGTCGATGCCGGTGCGCCGGACCACCACGGTGTGTTCGATACCGCCCAACGCCGCAAGGGCCTCGTCGGCGCGGGCCTTGAGAGGCAGGACTGTCCCCCGCCGCCAGGCGCCGTCCTGCGTGAAGAGGATCCGCGCACCGATCGCTCGGAGCCGGTCGGCCAGTGCCTCGGCGGGCAGGGGGGTCGGCACCACGGCATACACGGCGCCGATCCGCGCACAGGCGAACATCGCGACGACCGTCTCGGGCAGCCAGCCGAGGTGCAGGGCGACGACGTCCCCCACCCCGATTCCTAGGGATCGCAGCGCACGGGCGAGGGCTGCCACTTCCGCGTCGAGCGCGGCATACGTCAGCGATCGACGATCTCCCGGCTCGCCCTCCCACAGCAGCGCGACGGCGTCAGGGGTGCGCTCGGCGGTAACACTCACGCAGGCGGTGGCGGCGTTGATCCGCCCGCCGGGGAACCAGCGACCGTGACGGGGCCCATCCGTCCACAACGAGTCCGGCCGACGTGCCCAGGGCAGCTCGAGAGCCGGAGCCCAGCGCTCAAGATCCGGACTCTCAACCATGACCGAGGGTCCGACCCGCAGCCATCGCCGCCCGGGTGAGGTGGGCGACGGAGGCCTCGAGGCGCTCGGCCACGGGATCGGCGCCCTCCCGACTCGGCAGGTGGGCCACGAGCGCCGCTAGTGCAGTCCCGTGACCGTCGACGAGGGGCACCGCGACCTCGGCAGCCGTCCCCGGAATGTCGGAGATCATCGACAACCAGGGCGCGCCGGCCCAGTGCTCACGCTCGGCGTCGGCCAGCTCGCGCGTTGCCTCGTCGACTTCGGCGAGCAGCAGTTTCCAGCGTTCGTCCGGGCAGCGGGCACCGAGCAGGCGACCGCCGACCTCGAGCAGGGCGGGGCGCCAGTGATGCGAGTTGCGATACGGGTCGGCGTTGAACCCGTCGACGCGGTCCATCCCCACGATCGCGGTTCCGACCAGCAGCTCGACTTGGACGGTCCCACCGACGCCTTCGCGCACCTGCGTGAGGTAGGGAGCGACCGCGCCAAGGATCGGCAACCGGGCCAGATACCGGTGGGACAGGCGGGTGAGCTCGGCGCCGAGGCCGTAGCGCGAGGAGCGCGGGTCCTGCTCGACGAGGTCAGCGAGCACGAGGGAGCGCAGCAGACGGTGGACCGTCGCCAGCGACAGCCCGGAGCGGTCGGCGAGGTCGGTGAGCTGTTGGTATGCCGGTCCCTCGGCCAGCAGGCGCAGCAGCAGCACCGCGTTGCGCACCGTCCCTAGCGAGCCGGGCGCATCGGTCAGTGCCTCGCTGAGCGGGGCCACGCGGGGACCTCCTTGACGGACGGTCCAGACAGCCGACCGTGGGCAGCCGGCCCCCGGACGGACTGCCGATCCAACGCTGGACCGGGGTGAGGCCCGACTGTAAACCGGCCGGAACACTTCCACAAGGAGTATTGCCTTTCCGGATAGTGGAAAAGTATGCTGCGACTCATCTCGCGGGGCCTGGTGAACTGTCCACTCGGCAGAAGTCACCGGACTCGCGTCAATGCTGTGACGACAAGGAGGTCGCGGTGCTGGGCCGAGCCTATGTGCACGCACTCAACTCCTCAACGGTTCCAGAGGGGCAACCCGCTCTGGAGATTTCCAACATCGAGCTGCGCTTCGGCGGCGTCGTCGCCTTGCACGACGTGGGTTTCACCGTCACCCAGGGGCACATCCACGCGGTCATCGGCCCCAACGGCGCGGGGAAGTCAAGCCTGCTCAACTGCGTGAGCGGCCTGTATCACCCGCAGGTCGGCAAGGCGATCCTGCACACCGGCGACGGAGGACACCACGAGCTGACCAAGCTCCCGCCGCACAGGATCGCCCGTCTCGGTGTTGCCCGGTCCTTCCAGAACATCGAACTCTTCTCCCACCTCACCGTGCTCGAAAACCTCATGCTCGGACGGCACACCCACATGAAGCACGGGGTCCTGCAGTCGCTGCTGTGGTTCGGGCCGGCCCAGAACCAAGAGATCTCTCACCGTGGCATCGTCGAGGAGGTCATCGACCTGCTCTCGTTGCAGGCCTTCCGGCACAAGCCAGTCGGCTCGCTCGCCTATGGGATCCAGAAGCGGGTCGAGCTCGGCCGGGCCCTCGTGCTGCAGCCCTCGTTGCTGCTGCTCGACGAGCCGATGGCCGGCATGAACGCCGAGGAGAAGGAGGACATGGCCCGCTATGTCCTGGACGTCCACGAGTTGGCCGGGGTGACGGTGATCCTCATCGAGCACGACATGGCCGTCGTCATGGACATCTCCGACCGGGTTTCGGTGCTCGACTTTGGCCGTCTCATCGCCGACGGCACGCCTGCGGAAGTCAAGACCAACCCGGCTGTTGTCGAGGCCTACCTCGGGGCGGAGGAGCACTGATGGCGGTCTCCCACACGGTCGAACGGACCTTCCCGCAGTTGCTGCGTGATCTGGCCACGAGTCGGCCGGACGAGACGGCGATGCAGGAAAAGCGTTACGGCATCTGGCAGCCCCTGAGTTGGAGCACGTATGCCGCCCGCGTCGCGGACTTCGCACATGGGCTGGCCTCTCATGGCGTGCAGCGCAACGACATCGTCGCGGTCCTGGGAGACAACCGACCCGAGTGGCTCATCGCCGAGCTCGCCGCTCAGAGCATCGGTGCGGCGGTCGTCGGCATCTATCCGACGAGCATCGGCGAGGAACTGCTGCACATCCTCACCCTCGCCCGGGTCAAGGTCGTCGTCGCCGAGGACCAGGAGCAGGTCGACAAGCTGTTGAAGCTGCGCTCGGACAACGCCGCCCAGGCGCCCGATGCCTTCTCCGACATGCCCCCGCTGCTGCTGGACACGATTGTCTTCTACGACCCACACGGCCTGGAGGCCTACGACGACGGCGCGCTGCGCGACTTCACCGCAATGGAGGCCGACGGGCGCGAGTGGGGTCAGGCACACCCCGGGTGGCTTGACGAACACGTCAAGATGGGCACCCCCGACGACATCGCCGTCATCTGCACCACGTCGGGCACGACGAGCCGGCCAAAACTCGCCGAGCTCTCACACGCCAACCTGCTGGCGATGGCCGAGCATCTGACCGCCATCGACCCGATCGACAGCAAGGACCGTTATGTCTCCTTCCTGCCTTTTGCCTGGATCGGCGAGCAGATGCTCGCTGTCGCCTGCGGGCTCTCCCGCGGCCTGACCCTGTCATTCCCCGAGGACGCCTCGACGCAGAAGTCCGACATGCGCGAGATCGGCCCCGACGTCATGTTCTCGCCGCCGCGGATCTGGGAGGGCATGCTCTCCGAGGTCCAGGTACGCATCGATGAGGCTGGCTGGCTCAAACGCAAGGTCTTCGGCTGGGGCTACTCCATCGGCGACAAAGTTGCCGGCCGCCGAGTCAAGGGCCAGGGCACCGGCGGGCTCGCTCCCCTGTACTGGCTAGCAGACCAGGTCGCCTTGCGCCCGGTGCGCGACCAACTCGGCCTGGCCCGCAACGGGCACGCCTACACCGGCGGCGCCCCCCTGGGGCCCGACGTCTTCCGGTTCTTCCATGCCATCGGCGTCAACCTCAAGCAGATCTACGGCCAGACCGAGATCTGTGGCATCGCTGTGGTCCACCGTGACGACGACATCGCCTTCAACACCGTCGGCACCCCCATCGCAGGGACCGAGATCGCGATCGACGACAACGGCGAGATCCTGCTGCGCTCGGCCTCGGTCTTCAAGGGCTATCACCGCAACACCGAGGCGAGCGCCGAGGCGGTCGACGCCGAGGGATGGCTACATACCGGCGACGCGGGCTACCTCGACGACAACGGCCATCTCGTCGTCATCGACCGGCAGAAGGACGTGCTCACAACCTCTGACGGCACCCGCTTCTCGTCGGCCTTCATCGAGAACAAGCTGAAGTTCTCGCCGTACGTCGAGGAGGCCGTCACCTTCTCGACCCCCACGGGCATGACGGCGATCATCACCATCGACGTGATGACCACAGGGTCATGGGCCGAGCATGAGCGGCTGTCCTACACGACCTATACCGACCTGGCCGCCAAGACCGAAGTCCAGGATCTGGTCGCCGAGGAGATCCACCGGGCGAACGATGACCTGCCCGAGAGCATCCGTGTCCAGCGGTTCGTGCTGCTGCACAAGCCGTTCGACCCCGACGACGACGAGATCACCCGTACCCGCAAGGTCCGGCGCAACGTCATCCAAGAGCGGTACGTCAAGATCATCGACGCGCTCGCCCGCGGCGACGAGCGGGTGGGCATCACCACCACCGTCGCCTATCAGGACGGCACCAAGGTAGACCGCACCATCGACCTGCGGATCTTCGACCTGACCACCTACCGCGTGCCTGAGGGCCGCGGCCGACGCCCCGTGTGGAGTGGCCGCCGATGAGCACCTTCCTGCTGCTGGCCGTCTACGGCCTCGCCGACGGCGCGATCCTCGCCCTTGCCGCACTCGGCTTCGTCCTCATCTACAAGGCGACCCGGGTCATCAACTTCGCCCAGGGCGAGTTCCTGCTCGTCGGCGCCTACACCTTCTACACCGCCTTCGTGCTGTTCGACCTCCCGTGGATCCTCGCAAGCCTCGTCGGGGTCCTCTTCGCGATCGTCCTCGGTGTCGTCGTCGAGCGTTTCGTGCTGCGCCCGCTGGTCGGCGAGACCGCGATCAGCGTCATCATGGTGACGATCGGGCTTTCTGCCGTGCTCAAGGCCGTCGTCCAGATGTTCTTCGGCACGTCGGTGCGCGAGCAACCCAAGATCCTGCCCACCGGCAGCGTCGAGTTCTTCGGGGCGACGGTGCCCGTCAACCGATTGCTCGTGATCCTCATCGCGTCAGCGGTGCTCCTGGCCTTCACGATCTTCTTCCGCCGCTCAAGGCACGGCATCGCGATGCGGGCCGTGGCCGATGACCAGCAGGCGGCGCTGACCATGGGCATCTCGGTCCGCCAAGTCTTCGCGATGGCCTGGGCCCTGGCCGCAGTGAGCGCGCTCATCGCCGGTGTCCTGCTCGCCGATCTGTCGGCGGTCGAGCAGAGCATCGCCGCCTTCGGGCTCATCGTGTTCCCCGTCGTCATCCTCGGCGGGCTCGACTCGGTGCCAGGCACGATCGTCGGTGGCCTGACAATCGGGCTGCTCAAGCAGTTCGTCTCGGGCTACATGGACCCTGGACTGGCCGAAGTCGTCCCCTACATCGTCTTGGTGGCCATCCTGCTGGTCCGGCCCTATGGCATCTTCGGCGAGACGCGGATCGAGAGGGTCTGACCGATGGCGACCGCAACTGGAATCCACCACCGCACCTACCGTGCGGAGCTGCGCCTGAGGCACACGAAGGCCGAATGGGCTCGCCTGGCGATCATCGTCGTCCTGCTGCTTGTCGTGCCCTATCTGCTCAACACCTATTGGCTGGGCATCGCCAACTCGATCCTCATCGCCGTCATCGGTGCCGTCGGCCTGAACATCCTTGTGGGCTTCACCGGGCAGATCTCCCTCGGTCAAGGCGGCTTCCTCGCGGTCGGGGCGTACACATCGGCGATCGCGTCGACCAGGCTGGGGCTACCGGTGCCCGTGGCCGTCATCGTCGCCGTGTTCGTCACCGCCGGCATCGGAGCCCTCTTCGGACTGCCCGCCCTGCGGCTCAAGGGCCTCTACCTTGCGATCGCCACGCTGGCCTCGCAGGAGATCATCATGTTCGTCGTCCGGCGTTGGGGCTTCCTCACCGAGGACAAGGGCTATATCGAGGTTCCCCGCTTCGGTTTCATTGAGCGTGAGACCTTCGAGATCCAGTGGTATTGGATCCTGCTGCCGATCACGTTCCTCGCGGTCCTTATGGCCCGCAACGTCTTCCGGTCATCGCTGGGCCGCTCGTTCATGGCCGTCCGTGACCAGGACATCGCCGCCGAAGCCATCGGCGTCAATATCACCCGGGCCAAGGTCACCGCCTTCGCCCTGTCCAGCGGCTTCGTCGGCCTGTCCGGTGCGTTGTCCGCCTATTACACCGAGACGGTCACCTGGGAGCGGTTCACCCTCGATGTGTCGGTGCTCTATCTCGCGATGATCATCGTCGGCGGCCTCGGCAGCATCGCCGGTTCGGTCTACGGCGCGATCTTCATGATGTTGCTGCCGGCCCTGCTCACCGAGCTCGGCGACCAGGTCGGCGACTCGATCCCCTTCTTGTCCGATCAGCTTCCCGCGATCAAGAACGCACTGTTCGGCGCCGCGATCATCACGTTCCTGCTCATCGAACCTCGAGGGCTGGATCGCATCTGGACCAGAGTCAAGGACTATGTCCGCTTCTGGCCCTTCCGCTACTAGCGCCCGCCCCGAAAGCCGCGCGGGCGGCATACCGGGTCTCTCCCCCGGACCCCCACCTGCTCACCGATCCACTGATTCACTGCGATCCGCAGTAACCCTGTAGAAGATGGAGTCACCCCTATGAAGCACATTCCCAGGCGCATGCTCATCGCCGCCTCCGCCTCCGTGCTCCTCGGCCTCGCCGCGTGTGGCGGCGGGGGCAGCAGCAGCACGAGCTCCGGAGGGGCCGACACCACGCCGATCAAGGTGGGCATCATCGCCGACCTGACCGGCGCGACCGGCGACGTCGGCAAGCCGTACAACGAGGGCATGATGGGTTACATCGACTGGCTCAACGCCAAGGGCGGCATCAACGGACGCAAGCTCGATGGCATGGCCAACGACTACGCCTACCAGGTGCCCAAGGCCGAGGAACTCTACAAGAAGTACGTCAGCGACGGTGCTGTCGTCATCCAGGGCTGGGGCACCGGCGACTCCGAGGCGCTTCGCACCAAGGTCGCCTCCGACAAGCTCCCGTTCATGTCGGCCTCGTATGCCGAGGTGCTGACCGACCCGAAGCAGTCGGCCTACAACTTCGTCGTCGCCCCGACCTACTCCGACCAGATGCGCGTCGCGCTCAACTGGATCGCGAAGGACGCCGGCGGGAAGGCCGAGGTCGCCGTCTTCCACAACGACAGCCCGTTCGGCACCGCCCCGGTCGCCGACGGCCAGAAGTGGATCACCGAGAAGGGCCTGCAACTGGGCTACAAGGCCTACCCGATGCCCAGGACGCCCAACTTCGTCGGTCTGCTCTCCCAGGCGCAGAGCCAGGGTGCGAAGTACGTCGTCGTCCAGAACGTGTCGAGCCCGGCGGCTCAGGTCGCCAAAGACATCAAGTCCGGCAACCTCGGCATGAAGATCGTCTGCCTCAACTGGTGTGCTGACGAGTTGTTCGTCAAGACCGCCGGCGCGGACAACGCCGAAGGCCACATCATGGTCCAGCCGTTCGCTCCGGCGTCGGCCGCCAAGGCCGGCCACAAGGTCATCGACGACTACCTCAAGACCAAGAACTCGTCGTTGGCCGACAAGGGCCTGCACTACGCCCAGGGCTGGTACACGATGGACATCATGGCCAAGGGCATCGAGAAGGCCCTGGCCGGTGGCGCCAAGCTCACCGGGGAGTCGATCAAGGCCGCGCTTGAGTCCATGGACGCGATCGACACCGGCGGCGTCGTCGGCACCGGCAAGGTGAAGTTCTCGGCCGACTCCCACCGCGGCTCGACTGGCTCGGGCATCTACAAGATCGAAGGCGGCAAGTTCGTCGAGATCGCAGCCAACCAGGTCCCGTGAGCCCTTCTCAGGACGCGACGGGGGTGGCCGGTTCGCCGGCCACCCCCCCAGCGGGGGCGTCGGCCGCGACAGCGTCGGCCGGAAACCTGCTGACGATCAACAACGTCGAGGTCATCTACGACGACGTCATCCTGGTGCTGCGCGGGCTGTCGCTGGAGGTCCCACAGGGCAAGATCGTCGCGCTGTTGGGCTCCAACGGCGCCGGCAAGTCGACCACCCTCAAGGCGATCTCCGGCCTGCTGCCCACCGAGCACGGTGAAGTGACCGACGGCTCGATCATCTTCGACGGACAGAACATCACCCACCTGGATGCCTCGGCGCGGGTGCGGATGGGCCTGGCCTTGTGCATGGAGGGTCGACACGTCTTCGAGCACCTCACCGTCGAAGAGAATCTCCGCGCTGGCGCCTACTTCCGCGGCGGCGGTGAGCCCGGTGATCTGGAGCAGGTGTATCACCTGCTGCCCAAGCTCGGTGACATGACTGCGCGCGTGGCCGGCTACCTGTCCGGCGGCGAGCAGCAGATGCTCGCGATCGGGCGCGCGCTGATGTCAAAGCCACGGCTGCTCATGCTCGACGAGCCTTCTCTTGGGCTGGCGCCGCTGCTCGTCAAGGACATCTTCGGCTTCATCAGGCGGATCAACGACGAGCTCGGACTGACCGTCCTGGTCATCGAGCAGAATGCCCGCCGGGCGCTCGAGGTGGCCGACCACGGCTACATCATGGAGCAGGGCCGGATTGTCCTGGAGGGCACGGCGAAGGATCTGCGCGAGAACCCCGATGTCAAGGAGTTCTATCTCGGCCTTGGTGACTCCGGCAGCCGCAAGAGCTTCCGCGACGTCAAGCACTACAAGCGCCGCAAGCGTTGGCTGTAACTCGCCGCAGCTCCAACCACCGCCGGCACCTCATACAGCCAGCACGCCCAGACACTGGGGAAGGAACCGTCATGACAGGGTCGCTCGACGCTGCCGTCCAGTCGTATGCCGCGGGGCTCGCTCCCGCCGTCGCGCAGGCGGTCGCTCAGGGTCGTCGGCTGGTTCCATCGCTCGCTGCGCGGCTGGCCGAGCATGGCTTGGCCGAGGACGCGGCGCTCGAGCAGGGCTTGACGGGGCTGCCCATCCTGCTGAAGGACGACGTGCTGGCACAGCAACAGGCCGACCCGCCGTTCGGCGGTGGGCTGTCCCCGACCGCCCACGTGCGCCGGGTCTTCCAGTCCCCCGGCCCGCTCTATGAGCCGCAGCTTGACGGCCCCGACCCGTGGCGCTGGGGTCCGTCGTTGCGGGCCGCGGGGATGGGCCCGGACGACCTTGTGCTCAACTGCTTCGGTTACCACCTCTCTCCCGCGGGGGCGATGTTCGAGGAGGCCGCGCTGGCCCTCGGCGCGCGCGTGCTGCCTGGGGGGATCGGCAACCAGGACCTCCAGGCGCGGGCGGTCGCCGACCTCGGGGTCACGGCATACACCGGGTTGCCGAGCTATCTCAAGGCGATCCTCGACCGCTATGACGAGTTGGGGCTCCCCCCTGAGCGGTGGGTGCTGCGCCGGGCACTGGTCACCGCTGAGCCGCTGCCCGACTCGCTGCGGGCCCTGCTGCGCGAGCGGGTGCCGACTGTGCTGATGGCCTACGGCACGGCCGAGACCGGCCTCATCGGATACGAGACCGCCCCCGGTGAGGGCCTCGTGCCCGCCCCGGGCGTGCTGGTGCAGATCTGCGACCTCGACACCGGCGAGCCGATCACCGAGGGCGAGGGCCAGGTTGTCGTCACCCTGCTGCGGCCGGACTATCCGCTCGTGCGATTCGGCACCGGCGACCTGTCGGCTTGGCGCCTCGGCCCGGACGGTGACGCCCGCCTCGTCGGGGTCCTGGGCCGCTCGGGCGCAGCAGTCAAGGTTCGCGGGATGTTCCTGCACCCGCGCCAGGCAGCGTCTGTCTTCGCCGGGGTGGGCGATGTCCAGGCGTGGCGGTTCGTCGTCGACCGCATCGATCATCGCGACGCGCTGAGCGCCGAGATCGTGGTCCGGGAAGGCGTCGACGCGGCCGCGGTCGTCGCCGACGTCACCGATCGGGTGCGTTCGGGCCTACGGTTCACCTGCGCCGTGTCGGCCGTCGATACCCTTCCCGCCGACGTCGCGCCGATCACCGATCGGCGCGACTGGAGCTGAGTCGTTCCGCCAACCGCGCCGACGCCCGCCGCGCAACGACCCGGGACGTCAGTCCTTGTGGAAACCCAAGCGCTCAGCCGTCGCTGAGTCGAGGAACCAGACATCGGTCGCGATCTGGTCATACCACTGGTCGTCCGGCTCCTGATACTTCATCCACTCGCGGTTGGCCTTGATCGGGTGACCTAGCGGCATCGCGCCGTCCGACACCGGGGCCGCCGAGCCCCACCCGTAGCCTCCGTCGACCACCTCGTCGTATTCCGAGACCCACCGATGCCGGGGCCGCGCTGCCACCGCTTCTGTGGCCACCGCTTCCGTGGCCACCGCATCCGTGACCACTTCGTTCACGGGCTTGCCGGCCGCCAGCGCATCGCGCTCGGCCACCATCTCGTCAAGGGCGGCCTGGAAGCGAGCCTGAGACTCATCGACCTCCGGCGCTCCGGCCAAGGCTGCCGCGTCCGACTCCAACTCAGCCACGACCTCTTCGGCCGGAACCGGCACGACGACCGCTGGGACCTTCACGGCCTCCGGCTCGACCGGGCGGTCAGCATCCCCGGCTGCAGCGTCGGACTCGGCGTCGTGATATTGCCGTTCCGCGGCATCGACCTCCGGCGCTCCGGCGAGCGCACGCGCGTCGTCCTCGAACGCATCGGAACTCACCTCGACGTCCGGCTGTCCCCAGAAATCCCCGGCCTCCTCGAGCGCTTCGACGCCATCGGCGGCGTCTGACTTCGACGATGCGCTGTTCCCGTCGGTGGGCGGCTGCTCGTCGAGGCGCTGCGAGACCGTCGGGTTCGTCTCTGGCATACCGCCATCAGCGCCGCCGACGATGTCCCGGCGAGCTTCGGCGTCCGCGCGCGTCTCCTCCCGCCGCCTCCGGGCGGCCGACATCAGCAGCCACATCACGACGAGCGTGACGAGGACGAAAGCGAGCCAGACGACGACGTTTCTGCCCATGACTCCACCTTCGGGGTCGGAAGCGATCGGTGCGAGCTGAACCCCCGCACCCGCAACCTACCGTCAGGCGGCATACGAAGCATCCGAAGCCAACCCGTTCGTATGCCGCGGCGGCACCTCGGCGGTACCGCAGCGGCACGGCGGCTGCACCTCGGGGCACCTCGACGGCACGGCGGCGGACCGCCGAGACCGGTCAGCGCGACAGGCCGAGCTTCGCGGACGTCAGCTCCCGCATCTCGACCTTACGGACCTTGCCGGTGACCGTCATCGGGAAATCCTCGACGATCTCGACATAGCGCGGGATCTTGTAGTGCGCGAGCTTGCCGGTGGCGAACGCCCGGATCGACTCGGCCGTCAGCGGCTCGGCGCCCGGCTTCATTCGCACCCACGCGCAGAGCTCCTCGCCGTACTTCGGGTCGGGGACGCCGATGACCTGAGCGTCGAGGACGTCGGGGTGGGTGTAGAGGAACTCCTCGATCTCGCGCGGATAGATGTTCTCGCCGCCGCGGATGACCATGTCCTTGATCCGGCCGGTGATCTGGACGTAGCCGTTGTCGTCCATGACCGCCAGGTCGCCGGTCCGCATCCACCCGTCGACGATTGCCTCCGCCGTCCGCTCCGGCTGCCGCCAATAGCCGAGCATCACGGAATACCCCTTGGTAACAAACTCACCGGGCTCGCCGCGCTCGACGAAGGTGCCTTCGGCATCGATGATCCCGATCTGCAGGTGGGGCATGACCCGCCCGACCGTGCCGACCTTGAGGTCGAATGAGTCGTCGGTGCGGGTTTGAGTCGACACCGGGGACGTCTCGGTCATGCCATAGCAGATCGTCATCTCCTCGATCCCGGCGGCGATGAACTTCTTCATCAGCTCGGCCGGGCACGGGGCGCCGGCCATGATGCCGGTGCGCACGGTGGACAAGTCGCTCGCGTCGGCCTCTCCCGACTCGATGAGCGCCCACTCGGCAACAAACATCGTCGGCACGCCGTAGAGCGAGGTGCACCGCTCCGCCCGGACCGCAGCAAGGGTGATCGCCGGGTCGAAGCCGGGCGCCGGGATGACCATGCACGCACCATGGCTGGTGGCCGCCAGGTTGCCCATCACCATGCCGAAGCAGTGATAGAAGGGCACCGGGATGCAGATCCGGTCATCCTCGGTGTACCGGCAGACCTCACCGACGTGAAAGCCATTGTTGAGGATGTTGACGTGGCTGAGCGTCGCGCCCTTGGGGAAACCCGTTGTGCCCGAGGTGTATTGAATATTGATCGGGTCGTCAGGGCTGAGTTCGGCGGCGATGGCATCCAGCTCTTGTTGGGTGACCTGCTCTGCTGCCGCCCACAGCTCGTCCCACGAGTCACGCCCGATGAACACGACCTGATCGAGGCCGGGCACCTCGCCGCGGACTTCCTCGATCATCGCGGCATAATCGCTGGTCTTGAACGACGGTGCGGCGACGAGGACCTTGATTCCCGCCTGGTTGAGCACGTATTGGAGTTCGTGGGTGCGATAGGCCGGGTTGATGTTGACGAGGATCGCGCCGATCTTTGCCGTCGCATACTGCACGAGGGTCCACTCTCCGCAGTTCGGCGCCCAGATACCCACGCGGTCGCCCTTGCCGACGCCCGAACCGGCGAACCCTCGGGCCAGGCGGTCGACGTCGGCGGCGAACGCGGCATACGTCCAGCGTCTGCCCACCGCGAAGTCCACCATCGCCTCGCGGTCAGGGAAGCGCGCGACGGTGGCGTCCAGGTTGGCCGAGATGGTCTGGTGCAGCAGAGGGACGTCGGTCTCGCCAGTCGCGATCGACAGGGTCATCGGAAGGGTCCTTTCGTGCAGTCAACGGAAGTCCACCGCGCCGCCGGCCCCCTGCGCAACTCGACCAAGGTCCCGTTGCACCACGGTGACATGCCATTCACGCGGGCTGCGACGGCGTCCATCCTGGTGTGATGACGCCGCTGATGACGCGTCCGGTGTCGCCACAACAGCACTCACGGCGACATCAGCGGCCCTTTCAGGCCCGTCCCTTCTTTCAGGCCCGTTGTTGCGGTCTCAGACGACCTCGACGGACGGGTATTGCGGCTGCCACATCCGCGAGTAGATCTCGTTGATCGGGTCGGTGAGCGGACGACGCGCGACGCCTTCCTCGGCGGCGGCGGCAGCGACGGCGAGCGCGACGTGCGCCGAGACCGGCCGCAACTCGCTCATCGCCGGTAGCAGCGACGCCCCGGGCCGATAGGCGTTGACGCGGGCTGCGAGCGCCTCGGCGGCCGCGGCGATCATCCGGTCGGTGACCCGAGACGCCTGACAGGCCGCCACGCCCAAGCCGAGCCCGGGGAAGATCAACGCGTTGTTGGCCTGGGCGATGACGTGGCGCACCTCGTGGTGATCGACCGGCTCGAACGGGCTGCCGGTTGCGACGAGTGCCCGGCCCTCGGTCCATTCGATGAGGTCGACGGGGGTTGCCTCGGCGCGGGAGGTCGGGTTGGACAGCGGCATGATGATCGGCCGTTCGCAGTGCGTGGCCATCTCCGTAACGATGGCCTTGCTGAACGCCCCACCCCTGGTCGACGTGCCGATGAGGATCGTCGGGCGAGCGTTCCGCACGACATCGGCCAGGCTGATCCCTCGGGCCGAGCCGTCCAGCGTCCACTGCGACACCGATGCCCGCGTCCGGGCGTAGGGCTTCTGGAACTCCCGCAGCGAGGGCAGATCGTCGACAAAGAGCCCCTTGCTGCCGAGCGCAAAGAACTGTGCGACGGCCTGGTCGCGGGGGACCCCCGAGCGGATCAGCTCGTCGCGCAACAGATCAGCGATCCCGATGCCGGCCGTCCCGCCGCCGAAGATGACGATCCGGTGGTCGCGAAGCGGCATACCGGTGATGTTGACTCCGGCGAGAACGGCGGCGAGGGCGACTGCGGCGGTGCCCTGGATGTCGTCGTTGAAGGTGCAGTAGTCGTCGCGGTACTTCTCGAGGACCCGGTGGGCGTTGCTCGCCCCGAAGTCCTCCCAGTGCAGCATCGCCCGGGGAAAGAGCCGAGTCGCGGTCGTGACGAACCTGTCGATGAACTCGTCATAGCGTTCTCCACGCACCCTCGCGTGTCGCTCGCCGAGATAGAGGTCGCTGTTGAGCAGGCCGAGGTTGTCGGTGCCCACGTCGATCATGACCGGCATCACGCGCCGCGGGTGCAGGCCCGCCGCCGCGGTATAGACCGAGAGTTTGCCGATCGCGATCTCGATGCCGCCGACTCCTTGGTCACCGATGCCGAGGATGCCTTCGGCGTCGGTGGCAACGATGAGGTCAACGTCGTCCTGCCCCAGGCCGTGGTCGATAAGCGATTGCTCGATGTCCTCGGGACGATCAATGGACACAAACACCCCACGTGGGCGGTGATACTCGGCCGAGAAGCGCTCGATGACCTCGCCGATCGTCGGCGTGTAGATGATCGGCAGCATCTCCTCGATGTGGTCGGCGAGCAGACGGTAGAAGAGGACCTCGTTGCGGTCGCGCAGGCTCGCGAGGTAGTTGTGCTTCGCGAATGGGGTGCGTGCCGACTGGTACTGCTGATAGACCCGGCGCACCTGGTTGCCCATCGGGGTGACCTCGCTCGGCATCAACCCGACGAGCCCGAGATAGCGCCGCTGCTGGACGGTGAACGCCGTCCCACGGTTGGTCATCGGATTGGCCAGCACCGCCCGGCCCCGGGCCGCGATGCGCAACGGGGCGCCGCGCACGGTGGTGTCCAGCTCGTAATCGCTGTTGATCATGACGGCCTCCGGGCCTGTCGGGCGAGATCGCAGAAGGTGGCGCAGGCTCCGGACACCTCATCCGTCGACCCGGAGCGCCCCCGCCACGCCGGGTGAACTACCTGTGAACTCTAGCCCGGCCGGTTTACTGCTCGGCAAACCGGCCTGCCGTGGGCGACACAATTGGGATGGGACTTTCGCTAGTGGTGCTTCGGGCGCGCATCCGGAACAATCAGCGGTGAGATCGGACGTCGGTCCGGCTGGAAGGTGAGCACTCATGATCATCGTGGTTGGCTACATCCCGACGCCCGAGGGGCATGCCGCCCTGGACGCGGCTGTCGCCGAGACTCGCCGCCACAGCGGCAAGCTGGTCGTCATCAACGCCAGCCGCGGCGACGCGCTTGTCGATGAACGGTTCTCCTCGGACGAGGACTGGACGTCCGTCCAGCAAATGCTCTCCGACTCGGGCGTGGAGTTCGAGGTGCTGCAGACGCTGCACGCCGAGGACCCGGCCGAGCAGGTGCTGCATACCGCGCATGAGCTGGGCGCAGGCCTGATCGTCATCGGGTTGAGGCGCAGGTCCCCGGTCGGCAAGCTCATCCTCGGCAGCGCAGCGCAACGGATCCTGCTCGAGGCGGAGTGTGCCGTCGTCGCGGTCAAGGCCGACACCGAGCGCTCACGGCACTTCTGGAGCCGGCGCTGACGCGTCGGCGCACGAACGGCTCATGAGTAGGGGCCTCGCACCTGGCCAGGCCCCTACTCATGAGCCATCCGGTTCGGCGCACCGCGCCCGGGACTGCCTACTCGTCCTCGGCGAAGACGACCTCGCGCTTCTTGCGGATCGACGGTGCGACCGCCGCGAAGAGCAGGAGCGCCGCGATGATGAGCATCGTCAACGAGATCGGTCGGGTGAGTAGCACGGTCGCGTCGCCCTTGGAGATCGTCATGGCCCGCCGGAAGTTCTCCTCCAGCAGTGGGCCGAGCACGAAGCCCAGCAGCAACGGCGCCGGCTCGCAGCCCAGCCGGATGAGGACGTAGCCGAGGACCGCAAAGAACGCGATCGCGAACACGTGATAGGTGTTGAGCCCGAGCGAGTAGCACCCGATCGTCGAGAAGGCGATGATTGCCGGGAACAGGATGCGGTAGGGGATCGACAGCAGCTTGACCCACACCCCGATGAGCGGCAGGTTGAGCAACACGAGCATGAGGTTGCCCACCCACATCGAGGCGATGAGGCCCCAGAAGAGAACCGGCTCGTCGCTGATGACGTTTGGCCCCGGAGTGATTCCCTGAATGATGAAGGCGCCGATGAGCAGCGCCATCACCGGGTGGGCCGGCAGCCCCAGAGTAAGCAGCGGGATGAACGACGTCTGGGCCGCGGCGTTGTTGGCCGATTCGGGCGCTGCCACGCCCTCGATGGCGCCCTTACCGAATCGCTCGGGGTGCTTGGAGAGTCGCTTCTCCATCGAGTAGGCCGTGAACGAAGCGAGGACGTGCCCGCCGCCGGGCAGGATGCCCAGGGCCGAACCAAGCAACGTGCCGCGTCCGATCGGCCCGGCGATCTGGCGCAGGTCTTGGCGATTGAGGCGCAGATCCTTGACCTCGCCGACCATCGACGGCCGATGGATGCCGGTCTGCAGATTGCGCAGGATCTCGGCGACCCCGAACATTCCCACAGCCAGCGAGACGAAGTTGAGTCCGCCGTAGAGCTCGCGTGCACCGAAGGCGAACCGTGGAAGCCCGGTCTCGACGTCTTGACCGACCATGCCGAGCAGCAAGCCCAACACGATCATCGCCAAGGCCTTCCACATCGACCCGCTGGCCAGGGCGATCGAGGCGACGAGACCCAACACGACCAGGGAGAAGTATTCGGATGGACCGAACTTCAGGGCCGCGTCGGCCAGCGGCGGAGCGAAAGCCGCCAGCACCACGGTGGCTACGGTGCCTGCGAAGAACGACCCGATGGCCGCCGTCGCGAGCGCCTTGCCCGCTTGTCCGAGCCGGGCCATCTGATAGCCGTCGATTGCGGTGACCGCAGCCGAGGTCTCGCCAGGCAGGTTGAGCAGGATGGCGGTCGTGGAGCCGCCGTATTGGGCGCCGTAGTAGATACCGGCGAGCATGATGATCGAGGACACCGGCTCGAAGTTGAACGTGATCGGCAACAGCAGAGCGATCGTCGCGGTCGGGCCGATCCCCGGCAGCACCCCGATGGCCGTGCCGAGCACACACCCGATGAAGCAGAAGAGCAGGTTGGTCGGGGTGAGCGCGGTCTGTATGCCGAGGGCGACATTTGACCAGTCCATGCCTCAACCTCCTGTCGGGAAGAGGGGCAGCTTGAGCTGCAGGATGACGACGAAGATGACGATGCAGAGCACGGTGAGCCCGACCGAGATCACGGCCGCACCGAGTGGGCTCGTGCCGTGCCCGGCCAAGGCGGCCAGGAACGTGGCGACGAGCAAGGCGGGCACCAGCCCGAGCGGGGCCACCATGAATCCGAAGAGCATGATCGCGGCCAGCACGAGCGCTCCGCGCACCCACGGTATGCCGCCCTCGTCGAGTCCTGCCGTCGCCGGGTGTCCGCGCACGGCCTTCAGGACGGCCGTCAGGATGATCGCGACACCGAATGCGGAGAGGATGATGCCCAGGACCATTGGGAAATAGCCCGGGCCCATCCTGAGCAGCGATCCGATGTCATAGGTGGCCGACGTCAGGGCGAAGGCGAGCCCGAAGGCGAGGAAGATCCCCCCCGCCAGCAGGTCATCGCGCGACAGGCGGCTCACGAGTGCCACCCCTCGCGGCGGGCTCGCTGGGCGCCGAGGCGCACAGCGAGCCCGTCGCGGGACCGGAGACCGGTCAAGAGGTCTTGACCCCGGCGTTCTTGATCACGGGGCCCCACAGGTCAAGCTGTGCGGTGAGCAGCTTGGTGTGGGCGGCCGGGGTGACCTGGTCGGCAGCCACCGGGGCGCTGCCGAGGTCAGCCATCTTGGCGATGACCTTCGGGTCCTTGAGCGCTGCGGCGAGAGCGTCGGTGAGCTTCTTGATGACGGCGTCGTCGGTGCCCTTAGGGGCATAGAGGCCGTGCCAGACGCCGACCTTGAGGTCAGGAAGACCGGCCTCGGTCGTCGTGGGGACGTCGGGCAGGCTCTTGACCCGCTCGGCCGTCGTGACGGCATACACCTTGACCTTGCCTGCCTTGATCTGCGGGGTGGTGTTGGTCGTCTGGTCGCACATGAAGTCGACCTGGCCGCCGACGAGGTCGGTCATCGCCGGACCGGTGCCTTTGTAGGCGACCTCGGTGAGGTCGACTCCGAAGGCCTTCTCGATGAGTAGACCGCACAGCTGGGAGGCCGCTCCGACACCCGCATTGGCGTAGGTGATCGTGGCCTTGTTGGCCTTCGCATACGCGACGAGCTCGGCAAGGGTGTTGGGGGCGAGATCGCTCTTGCCGATGATCGTCATCGGCACCTCGGTGACGAGTCCGATCGTCTTGAAGTCCTCCAACGGCTTGTAGGGCAGGTTGGCATAGAGCGCCGGGGCCGTCGACATGCCGATGTGATGCAGCAGCAACTTGTATCCGTCGGCTTTCGCCGAGGCGACTTCACCAGCGCCGAGCGTCCCGCCGGCGCCCTCGACGTTCTGGACGATGACCTGCTGGCCGAGGCTCTTGCTCATCGGCTCGGCAACCAGACGCGTCACCGTGTCCGTCGGCCCGCCAGCGGAGAAGGGCACCACGATCGTGATCGTCTGAGTTGGATAGTTCACCCCGGCGGTCGCACCGGTAGTACCACCGCTGCCGCAGGCCGCGAGGGCGACACCGACAGTCGCGAGCCCCGCGGCTCGGCGGAGGAATCGGCCCGAGACAGGCGCCGAAGGGGGACCAAGGGGAGTTGAAGACGCACTGACCATATGTCTAGCTCCTTCGTCGATGCCCAGGCTTCATCGCCTGAGACCCGCGTCACATTCCACCAGAGGGAACACCCGGATTACGGGTGATGTTCGTCTCAGTTCGGTTGCGACATCCAGCGGCGGATGGCCGCAAGCGTCTCGTTCGGCCGCTCCTCGGCAAGATAGTGCCCGCAGTCCAGGGCTGCACCGGTCACGGTGCGGGCAACCTGCTGCCATTCGGCCAGCGGGTCGAATAGTCGCCCAACGGGCCCATGCTCACCCCAGATCACGTGCAGCTTGGGTTCGATGAGTCGGCGCGCGGCGCGATCGGCGGCGTCGTGGCTCACGTCGATCGTGGCTGCGGCTCGATAGTCCTCGCAGATCCCGCGGGCGGCGTCCGGACCGGTCAATGCGTCCACATAGTGGTCGAGAATCACCGTCGGGAAGGGCTCCAGACCGGCATACCGCGAGCCGATGACCCCCTGGACGTAAGCGCGCGGATCGCCCTCGATGAGCCTCTCGGGCATCGGCGCGGGCTGAGTGAGGAAGAACCAGTGCCAGTAACTCTCGGCGAGCTCCCGGGACGTCGCGACGTACATGGCCTCCGTCGGCACGATATCCAGCAGGAGCACGGCGCTGACCCGCTCGGGGTGATCGGCGGCAAGCCGGGCGGCGACGCGGCCGCCCCGGTCGTGCCCGACAACCCCGAATCGCTCGACCCCCAGCGCGTCCATGACGGCGAGCACGTCGCCGGCCATCACCCGCTTGGCGTATGCCGCGTGGTCGGGCCCACCGGCCGGCCGCGAGGAGGCGCCGTAGCCGCGCAGATCGGGCGCGACGACGGCGACGTCGCGGGCCAGGTCGTCGGCGATGCGGTGCCACATGAGGTGAGTCTGGGGATGCCCATGCAGCAGCACGAGCGGCAGACTCCCCTGGATGCCGACCCCGCCGAGTCCGTCGGCAGGGCCACGGGTGCGGCGGCCACGGATGACCACGTCGGGTAGAGCCACCTCAAATGGGTCATAGGAATCGAACATCGCCCACCCCGTCCTCGCCGGTCAGAGTCGCTCGACGACGGCCACGAGCAAGGCGGCGCGCAGCGGCGGCGGGCAAACCGCCAACAAGGCGTGGATCGGGGCCATCCGCGCCGGCAGGGCCAGCCCGGCTCCGCCCGACGGGTCGGGGCCCAGGCCCGCGGCGGCGAGCAGCAGCGCGACGGTTGCCTCATCAAGGGCAGCCGGATCGACCCCGGCGAGCAGTCGGGCCAGCGCGGGGTCGACAGCAACCGGTCCGGCTGCGCGGGCCGCTGCCACCGCGTCACCGAGGGCCTCGAGGAAGGCGGGAACCTGCGGGGCTGTCGCTGCCGAGATCGTCAGGTGCAGGCTGGCCGGGCCACCCCGGAATGGCAGCTGCGGCTGGGCATACCAGCGCCGGACCAGCAGCTCGTCGCAGATCGTGTAGGGATCGCAGCTATCGTCGGTCGCCACCGCGACGAGGGTGGAGTCGGGATGAGCCAGCACCCGAAGGCCCGGTATGCCGCTCCGCGACCCAGCGGTTCCCCGCGCATCACTGCCCAGCCCATCACTGCCCCGCGCATCGCTGCCCGGTCCATCGTTCCCACTGATCGCCCGCGCGATGGCGAGGGTGCCTGCGCGAGCCTGCCGGGCCAGGTCGGCATACCCGTCCGCGCCGAGCATCGCGCACGTGGCCCACGCCGCCGCGAGAGGTCCGCCGGACTTGGTCGACTGCAGGGTCGAGTTGACTACCCCATAGCCGGGCCAGTCGGCCGTCGCCCAATAGTGGGTGTGCCGCAACGACATCGAGCGATGGACCAGCAGCGACACCCCTTTGGGGGCGTAGCCGTACTTGTGCAGGTCGGCCGAGATGCTCGTGACCCCGGGCACGGCGAAGGTCCACTCTGGCCGGCCGGAGCGCTCGCCCTCGTCGCCGAGGAAGGGCAACACCCAGCCGCCGATGCAGGCGTCGACATGGCAGCGGATCCCCCGGGCCGCCGCCGCGGCCGCGATCGGCCCGACCGGGTCGATGACACCATGAGCGTAAGAAGGCGCGCTGACGACCACGAGGACGGTCCGGTCAGTCAGCGCGGCGGCCATCGCGTCGGGATCGGCCCGCAGCGTGACCATGTCGACGTCGACGAGCACCAGGTCCAGGCCAAACAGGTGCGCGGCCTTGTGGAACGCGGCATGCACGCTCGTCGGCGCCACGATCTGAGGCCTGGTCACGTCGGCTCGGGCGTCCCGGGCCGCCAACACGGCGAGCAGGCAGGACTCGGTGCCCCCGGAGGTGACCGTGCCGGCCGCGTCGTCGGGCGCGTCGAAGAGCCGCGCCGCGAAGGCGAGCACATCGCGCTCCATCTGCGCCACCGAGGGGAAGGCGGAGGGGTCGAGTCCATTCGTTCCCCCGAATGCCGCGAGCGCCTCGGACGCGACGGCGTCCACCTGGGGGCGGCCCGAGTCGTAGACGTACGCGAGAGTGCGCCCACCGTGGGTGGGCAGGTCATGTTCCCGCAGGGCTGCCAATCGGGCGCGGACATCCACGGCGGTGTGGGCCGCATCGCCGATCATGGCTTCCCTCGCGCCAACGGCCCCAGATAGCCCTGCAGGATGAACAGCGAGCCGACGGTGAGCAGTGCGGGCACGATCGAGAAGCCGAGCACGATCGCGAGCACCGCCGACTCCGGCTGCACCGCGGCCGAATCAGTCGACGACACATATCCTCCGGCGGCGAGAGCCAGTCCATAGACAAACGGGCCGAGCGCCATCCCGAGAGTCTCCCCCGCTGTCCACACCCCGGTGAACACCCCGACCCGGTTGGCGCCGGAGCGCTCGGCGTCCTCGGCGGCCACGTCCGGCAACATCGCCAGGGGGAACATCTGGGTGCCGGCATAGCCGACACCGACGACGGCCACCGCCAGGAAAACGACGACCGACGGCACCGAGCGGGCCGAGGTCAGGGCCAGCGCTCCGGCCGCCAGAACCAGGCTCGCGGCGGCATACCCGCGCTTCTTCCCGACCCGGGCGCCGACCCGCTCCCACAACGCAGTGCAGGCGATCGCCGGGGCGACGAAGCAGACAAAGAGCAGCGATCCTGCCCCGGCGCTGCGCAGGACATGCCGGGCCACGTAGTCGACCCCGGCGAGCATCGCACCGGTCGCGAGAGCCTGGATGACGAAGGTGATGAGCAGCGAGCGAAAGTCCGGATTGCCGGCCACCAGGGCGAGTTGGCTGCGCAGGCCGCCGGGTGCGGCCGGCACGACAGCGACCGGCGCAGCCCGAGTCCCCCACCAGGCGCCGATGGCACCGGCTGCGATGAGCACGGCGACGAAGAGGCCCATCGCGGCATACCCGCGTTCGGGCCCCACGGTGTTGCGCACCATCGGGGCGAGCCCACCGCTGACGAGGATCGCTAGCGCGAGGACAGCGACTCGCCAGGACATAAGCCGGGTGCGCTCGTTCGGGTCGTCGGTGAGCTCGGCCGGCATGGCGACGTAGGGCACCTGGAAGAACGCGTATGCCGTCGCGCATGCGAGGAAGAGGACGGCCACCCACCCGGCTGCGAGCGCCTGCGGCGTCGCGGGGCCTGCGAAGAGCAGCGCGAAGGCGACGGCGAGGGTGAGTCCGGCGCGCAGCAGGAACGGCCGACGAGGACCTGCCGGATGGTGGGAGTTGTCGCTGATCCGCCCGGCGATGGGGTTGAGGATGACGTCCCACGCCTTGGGCGCGAAAACGATGACGCCCGCGAGGGCGGCCGGCACGCCGAGTCTCTCGGTGAGATAGGGCAACAGCATGAGGCCGGGAACGGTGCCGAAAGCGCCGGTCGCGACTCCGCCGAGTGCATAGCCGCGCCGCACCGATCCCGGCAGCGGCGCACGGACCAACTCCGACATAGCCGAAGGCTAGTGGGGCTGCGCGTGCAAGCAGGCGGCAGCCACGATGAGAAGCCGTCCGATGGTCACGGCCTCTAGGGCGCAGCCGTGAGCATCGCGTCCCAACGCACTGCCGTCTTCGTCGCCGTTGCCGTCGCCCGCCAGCCTGCGGGCGCGGGGTGAACCCACTCTGAGGGATTCGCCGTGCCAAAGACGGGGATGATCCACGAGTCGCTGTTGTCCTCGGGCGCCACGATGTCCAACCCATGGGCATGACCGTCCCAGGCCGGTTTGACGTCGACGTAGCGCACGTGGGCGCCGAGTTGGGCGTTGACGACCGTCACGGCGTCGGCTTGGGCTGCCTCACCGCCGAGTTGGAAGGCTTCCATCGCCGCCCCTATGTCGTAGCTGCGGCCGGTCGCGGGGTCGGTCACGACTGCGGTCGAGGTGTTTAGCAGGAACGGATAGCCCACGAGATACACCTGCGCGCGACCTTGAGTTCGTTCGTGGATCGCGGTCAGGGCGGCGCTTACCCCGGCGGCCATTGCAGGCAACGTGGCGACCCCCTGGTCCAAGGCACCGGAGCAGCCGGACGGGCTCTTCATGAGGATGCAGGCAGCCACAATCGATGAGAAGCCGACATCGTTGCCGCCGATCGTCACGAGGACGACATCGGTCGAGGGGTTCACGGCGTCGATCTGGGCCCGGGTCCACAGCTGGCAGCTCACCGTGCCGGTGACCGAGGCCCCGTTGACTGACACCGGTCCGACGACGCTCTGGACGTAGTACATGTCGGCCTGGTTTGGCACTCCGCACAGGTTCGCGGCGCGCGCGAGGGCGGCCCACCGAGTTTGCGCGCCAAGGTAGGCGACCGGGCGGATGTCGTAGGTCGCGCTCTTGGACTCCGGCGCTCCCAGCGCGCGCGGGTGGAGCAAGTCGGCCGTCCGGGCGCCGCTGCAGGCGACGTTGAGGAACTTGGCGCCCAGCGACTGCGCGACCTGCGCGCCGTAGTTCGCCGAAGAACGCCAGCAGTTCCTCTCGACATAGGCGCCGGCGCCATTTCCGGCGGCATACGAGTCGCCGAGTTGAACCACCTTGGCGGGCGGGCCGGTCGGCTTGGGACGGCTCGGATAGTTGGAGACGCGAGCGGCGGCGGCGACCGACGCCGAGCCTGCACTCGCGTCGCTTGCACCACTGGGTGCGCTCGACACACCGGTCAGGCCCGCGAGCACGAGCGACGCCGCAGCGATCGCTCGGATCAGGAGGGTGTGCCCTGCCATGCGGGACCTCCTTCGCTCGAGCCGTCATGCCGGGGATGAATCCAGGGTAGGTCGTCGGTCGGCGCTGCGCGGCTGGTTGCCGGATCTAGGGGTCCACCACCATCGTCAGAGCCGGCGCATCGCCGTGCAGAGCATGACGAGCTCGCCGAGGTCGTCGCTGGCGTCGAGGTCGACCTGGGCCTCAATGACCCAGTCGCCGTCCCCGGCCGGGTCGGCAAGGGTTTGGCGGACCACCCACCGCCGGCCTGCCTCGGGGTCGGGGTCGGGCCCGACGACGAGGTTGGCCGGGCCTCGGGCATCGGCGTCCAGACCGATCTCGTCATGGTCGTCGTAATAGTCGCCGAGGGCACCGTCCCAGGCAGCGGCGTCCATGAGGACCCTGCCCGGCGGATCGGTGCGCGCGGCGGCAGCCAGCTCGGCGGCATACAGGCCGGCGACGTCGTCGCGTGCGGCGAGCTCGACCCGCCGCCACAGCGCCCGGCGGATCATCGTCCGGAACCCTGGCTCGTTGGCAGTGAGCGGCCGCGGCGGTGGCGGTGCCGCAGCGGCGTGCGAGCGGGCAGCGACGGCCGCGGGGTCGGTCAGCGCCTCCCACTCGTCGAGCAGCGAGGAGTCGGTCTGGCGAATCGTCTCGCCGAGCCAGTCGATGAGCTCATCGAGCTCGGGGCTGTGATGCGCGGCCGGCACGGTCTGGCGCAGGGTGCGGTAGGCATCGGAGAGGTAGCGCAGCACGACTCCTTCACTGCGCCCGAGCTGGTAGCGGGAGATGACGTCGGTGAAGCTCATCGCCTGCTCCCACATCTGCCGGACGATCGCCTTGGGAGCCAGCGCGTCCTCGGGCAGCCACGGGTGGGACTGCCGATACAGCTCGTATGCCGCCTCCAGCAGCTGCTGCAGCGGCTTGGGCCAGGTGACGTCTTCCAGCGCCGCCATTCGCTGCTCGTACTCGACGCCGTCGGCCTTGAGCTCAGCCACTGCCTCGCCGCGGGCCGCCCACTGTTGGGCACGCAGAACCGGCTTCGGCGAATCGAGCACCGACTCCACCACGGAGACAACGTCGAGCGCATGAGTCGTGGCGTCGGGGTCAAGCAGCTCGAGGGCGGCCAACGCGAAGTGGGCCAGCGGCTGGTTGAGCGCGAAGTCGTCGGGCAGCTCGACGGTGAGCCCCAGGGTGCGGCCGTCCGCGTCGGGCTCCGGCAGGCGCACGAGGACCCCGGAGTCCAGCAGGCTGCGCCCGAGCCTGATCGCCCGGCGGGCCAGGCGGGCCCGGCCAGCGGGCTCCTCATGGTTGTCGCGGGTGAGCCGCGACAGGGCGGCGACCGGGTCACCCGGTCGGGCGACGACGTTGAGGATCATCGCGTTGTCGACGACCATCCGCGACCCGAGCGGTTCGGGAACGGCAGCGAAAAGTTTGTCGAAAGTCGCCTCGTTCCAGACGATTTGGCCGGCCTCGGCCTTGACGCGTTGGACCCTCTTGAGTTTGACCGGGTCATCGCCTGCCTTGGCGACCCGGCGGGCGTTCTCGATGAGGTGCTCGGGCGCCTGCACGACAACCTCGCCGGTGGTATCGAAACCGGCTCGACCGGCCCGGCCGGAGATCTGGTGGAACTCGCGGGCCTTGAGGAGCCGCTCGCGGGTGCCGTCGAACTTGGTCAGCTTCGTCAGAAGCACCGTGCGGATCGGCACGTTGATCCCCACGCCGAGGGTGTCGGTGCCACAGATGACCTTGAGCAGACCCGCCTGAGCCAACTGCTCGACGATCCGTCGATAGCGCGGCAGCATCCCTGCGTGGTGGACGCCGATTCCCTTGCGCAGCAATGCCGACAGGGTGCGGCCGAAGCCCGTGGCGAAGCGGACCGGGCCTAGGCGGCGGGCGATCTCGTCGCGCTCGGCTGGGGTGATCAGCGCCAGCGCCCGCAACGACTGGGCATGTTCGGCGGCGGCCGCTTGCGAGGAGTGCACGACATAGACCGGCGCCCGGTGGGTCGAGACGATCTCCTCGACGGCCTCGGCGAGCGGGACGAGTGACCAGGTGAAGGTGAGCGGCACCGGCCGCTGGGCCGAAGTGACCTCGGCGACGCCTCGGCCGGTGCGGCGCTGCAGGTCGGCGGCGATCCGGGTGGTGTCGCCGAGGGTGGCCGACATCAGGACGAACTGGGCACGGGTCAGCTCCAGCAACGGCACCTGCCAGGCCCAGCCCCGCTGCGGGTCGGCGTAGTAGTGGAACTCGTCCATGACGACGGTCCCGCCGAGCTTGTGCCCCGCCGACCCCTGCCGCAGCGCCATGTTGGCCAGCACCTCGGCCGTGCAGCAGACGATCGGCGCGTCCGGGTTGACGGTGGCATCGCCGGTGAGCAGCCCCACGCGCTCGGCGCCGAAGATGTCACACAGGGCGAAGAACTTCTCGTTGACCAGGGCCTTGATCGGCGCCGTGTAGAAACTCGTCTGGCCCTGCGCGAGAGCCGCGAGATGGGCAGCGACAGCGACGAGCGACTTGCCCGAGCCGGTCGGAGTGGACAGCACGACGTGACGACCGGTCAGCACCTCGATGACGGCCTCGTCCTGATGGGGATAGAGGACCAACCCCTGGCCACCCACCCAGGCCGCGAACGCGGCATACAGGGTGTCGGCGTCCGCGGCATCGCCCGACGAAGGCGACGGGGAGACGGGCAGTTCGAGGCGGGGCGGCGAGATCATCGGGCCCCATCCTGACAGGCGATAACCAGCTGCCCGACCGGCACAGAGCAGGTAACGTCCACCGGATGCAATCAAGCACGACGACCCGCCCTGCCGAGACGACGGCGCAGGCAAACGAGCAAGCGGGTTCGATGCGCCTCGTGTGGCTGCTCGTCGCCGCGACCTTCGTCGTCTTCCTCAACGAGACGACGATGGGCGTGGCCCTGCGCCCGGTCATGCTCGACCTCGGCGTCGACGAACGCACCGGGCAGTGGCTCACTGCGGCCTTCATGCTGACCATGGCGGTCGTCATCCCGGTGACCGGCTTCCTCATCCAGCGGTTGACGACCCGGCAGGTTTTCGTCAGCGCCATGATCCTGTTCAGCGCGGGGACGGTGCTCGCCGCGGTGGCGCCGAGCTTCGCCGCGCTCGTCGTCGGCAGGATCGTGCAGGCCAGCGGCACGGCGATCATGCTCCCCCTGCTCATGACCACGCTGATGACTGTCGTCCCGGTCGACAGGCGCGGGGCGATGATGGGCAACGTCTCGCTCGTCATCTCGGTTGCTCCGGCGGTCGGCCCGACGCTCTCCGGTGCGCTGCTGTCGAGCGTGGGGTGGCGCGGCATCTTCTGGGTCATGCTGCCGATCGGTGTCGGCATGCTGTTCGTCGGACTGCGTCTGGTGCGCAACCTGGGCGAGCCTGGGAACGCTCGGTTGGACCTGCTGTCGGTGCCGCTGTCACTCGTGGGGTTCGGCGGCCTGGTCTTCGGGCTGAGCCGGATCGGGGCGCCGACTTCGACGGAGAACCCCCTGCTCGCCGGACCGGCTCTGCCGCTGACGGCGGGCCTTCTCGCGCTTGGGCTGTTCTGCTACCGCCAGATCGTGTTGCAGCGCCACGACCGCGCGATGCTCGACCTGCGGACCTTCTCCTACCGGTCGTTCTCGGTGTCGCTGCTCGTCATGCTCCTGCTCATGGCCTCGCTCTTCGGCGTCATCATCGTCCTGCCGCTCTATCTGCTCGGGGTGCTGCAGGTCGCCCCGCTGACCGCCGGTCTGCTGCTGTTGCCCGGCGGGCTGCTCATGGGGCTGCTCGGGCGGCCGGTCGGAGCGATGTATGACCGTCGCGGCCCTCGCCCGCTCGTGCTGCCCGGCGTCGTGCTCACCTCGCTTGCCACCTGGTCGCTCGTCACCGTGGGCACGGGCACACCGCTCGGACTCGTCACGGCCGCTCACGTCGTGTTGAGCATCGGGCTCGCCCTGGTCTTCACCCCCCTGTTCACCCTGAGCATGAGCGCGGTCCCGCCCAACCTCTATCCCCATGCCAGCGCCCTGCTCGGCAGCCTCCAGCAGGTTGCCGGAGCGGCGGGCACAGCCCTGTCGATCACGGTGCTGTCGGTGGCCACGGCGGCTGCCACCGCCGGCGGCGCAGCCAGCGTGCCGGCCCAGGCCAGCGGCATCCGGGCGGCATTCCTGGCCGCAGCGGTGATGTCGCTCGTGGCGGTCGCGCTCGCGACACTCGTGCGCTCGGCTCCGGCCAGCGACGCCAGGCCGCACTCACCCGCCGGTCACTGACGCACCGGCACGTCGGCTGGTCACCGTCAAGCAGTCAGCCGGCCAGCAGTCAGCCGGCCAGCAGTCAGCCGGCCAGCAGTCAGCTGGCGAGTGAGTCGAGCGCGGTCCGGATCCGCTGGCGAGCGTCGGCGGCGATGGGCTCGATGCCCTCCTTGTCGGCGATGACCTCGACCATGAACGCCGGATCCATCGCCTCGACGATGGTGCGGCCGTCCCCGAGGCTGCGGACGACGACGTTGCAGGGCAGGAAGACGGCGATCGACGGGTCGGCCTGCAGCGCGGCATACGCGAGCGGGGGGCGGCAGGCGCCGAGGATGATCTGCGGGGCGATGTCGACATCGAGCTTGGCCTTGAGGGTCGCCCTCATATCGATCTCGGTGAGGACCCCGAAGCCGTTGTCGGCCAAGGCGGTCCGCGCGGCGGCGACCGTCTCGTCGAAGTCGCGGTCAAGCTCGATCGTCATCGTGTGGCCCATGGGTGCTCTCCTCGTGAGGGGTCGGCTGCTCACCCCTCAGTGTGGCTCAGAGCCCCCGGTCACCGATAGCTGCGCCGAAGGGGTCACGGATACTGGGGCCGACCGCCGTTCCAGGCCACGGGATAGCGCACGCACGGCCCCGTCGTCGCGTCGGTGACGCCCGCGGCGTAGGAGTCGGGCTTCGCATAGACACCGTAGGGGTCGATGAAATAGAACTGCCCGTCGGTGTCGCGTCGGCACCAGAAGATGTGCAGATGGGTGTTGGGCCCTCCGCTGCCGCGTTTGCCGCCGGGGCCGGTGTTGCCTGCCCAGGCCAGCACCTGACCGCGGGTGACCTGCTGGCCGACGGTGACCGGGATGGTTTGGGCGTCGGTGCCCCAGTGGGCGGGGTCGGGATCGCGGGGCCCGTTCTGAGGGCACCCTGTCGACTCGAGGTGGGTGCGATATTCGGCGAGCGCGTCGGAGTCGATCCATGTGGCCGTCATCGTCTGATCCCATGCCGCCGCGCAGTCGTGCGTCGCGCCGTCGCGCAGGTGCATGTAGATCGTCCGATAGCTGTCGGCGACGCCGCCGACGTCGTGGCTGACGATGACGGTGTTGCCCGACCATTGGTCCCAGCCCACGTGGATGACCCGGCCGGCGGCGACCGCCCTGACCTCGAAGGTCTCGGCCCCGCGCGAATAGTCGCCGGCGTGGTGCCAGCCGCCGTTGCCGTAACGCCAGATGCCGCTGCGCTTCACCTGTGGGTCAGAGAACGGCAGGGTCATGAACGGGGTCACGCCGGTGAGCACGCTGAGGCGGGCGAAGCGGGTTGCACCTGACGTGTCCTGCACCGGCCAGTGATAGACGTCGGGGTGCCCCGTCACCCCGTAGTTGTAGGTCCCTTCGGGCATGACCACCTGGTTGAGGCAGCCGCTCGATCCCGGGTGGACGGCACCCGCAGTGTCGACCAGTCGCAGGCCCTGCTGGGCGTATTCGTGCCAGCGTGCGGTGAAACTCTCCCAATCGACGCCCGCCCACAGGGCGTGCCCACCCGACCCTGGGCGATAGGCGCCGACCCAGGTGCTGCGGCCGTCATGGGTGAAGGTGTCGATGCTCACCAGGCGCAAACCCGCCTGGGACAGTTCCTGCCATTTGGCGCGGAAGGACGACCACGTCGAGGCCCAGAGGGCATGGCCGCCGGACCCGGCACGGAACACGCCGGCATACTGCGGGGTCCCTCCGATGACTGCGGCCGACACGCTGACGAGCCGCAATCCCTTGCCCGAGAGCTCCTTCCACTTTGCCTCGAAGCTCGCCCACCCGGACACCCAGAGCGCGTGCCCGTCGGTCCCCGCCAGGAAGGCACCGGCATACATGGCTTTGCCGCCGACCTCGAAGACGGCGATGCTCGCCAGTCTCAGACCCTGGCCGGAGAGCTCGCGCCACTTGGCTTCGAAGCTGGGCCAGGCCGAGACCCACAGGGCATGTCCACCAGATCCGGCGCGGAAGGTGCCGAGGTACTGCGCTTTGCCGCCCTCGACCGACACCGAGATGCTGTGCAGCCGAAGGCCCCGACCGGACAACTCCCGCCAGGTGGCTTCGAAACTCGGCCATTCCGCTACCCACAGCGCGTGAGAGTCGGCGCCGGGAAGGAATGCGCCGGTGTAGGCACGTGACATGGTCCACCTCCGTGAGAGGGCTCGGTGCCCTGTGGGGTAGGAACACCTCGTGCGCCGGCAGATACGTCCTGCCGTCTGGATATCAGCATGACTGGTCGGCTAGCTGGTGTCTCGCGTTTGGCGGCCGCCAGTCATCGGCCTGCTGCGTGCCCCACGATCGCCCATCCACTGTTCGGAGGTTACGTCCCTGCTCGGGGGTCCTGGGCCTCCGAGCAGGGACGTAACCTCCGAATAGCGAACGGGGGCGGCGGCATACGAGGGGTCGGTGCGGCGTCAGACGCTGGGGTGCGCCGAGGCGAGGGCCGGTGCGATGGTGAAGTCGGCCTCGGTGGCGTCCCGGACGTCCTGGACCGTGAAGCCCGGGGTGAGGTCGATGAGGACCAGCCCGGTGGGGGTCACGTCGAAGGCGCACATCTCGGTGACGATGAGGTCGACGCAGGCGACGGCGGTGAGCGGCAGAGTGCAGCGCCTGAGGATCTTGGGCTCGCCCTTCTGGGTGTGCTCCATGGCGATGATGACCCGCTTGGCGCCGACGACGAGATCCATGGCGCCGCCCATGCCCGGGACCATCTTGCCGGGGATGATCCAGTTGGCGAGATTGCCTTCCTGATCGACCTGGAGCGCGCCAAGGACGGTGACGTCGACGTGCCCGCCGCGGATCAGACCGAAGGAGGTGGCCGAGTCGATGAACGCGCCCCCGACCGGGCACGTGGCCGGCTGGCCCCCAGCGTCGACGACATAACGGGGGTCGGCATGCTCGGCGTCGGGGGCCGGTCCGGCGCCGACGATGCCATCCTCGGCCTCGATGACGACCCTCACCCCGGTGGGCAGGAAGTTGGGGATGAGGGTCGGCACGCCGATGCCGAGGTTGACGAAGTCGCCGTCGTGAATCTCGACCGCGGCGCGGCGGGCGATGGTCTCGCGAATCTGGGCGCGGGTCATCTCGACGGACATCAGCGCTCCCCTCGCTCTCCGTCGACGATGACGTCGATGAGCACGCCGGGGGTGACGACGTCTTCTGGCGGGATCGTGCCGATCTCAACGACGTGATCGGCCTCCACGATGACGAAGTCCGCCGCGGTCGCCATGACGTTGTTGAAGTTGCGGGTCGTGCCCTTGTACCAAACGTTGCCGTTGGTGTCGACGGTGTGGCCGGTGATGAGGGCGACCTCGGCCCGCAGCGGCCTCTCCAACAGGAAGTCCTGCCCGTCCACGCTGACGATCTGCTTTCCTTCGGCGACCAACGTGCCCAAGCCGGTGCGGGTGAGCACGCCGCCGAGCCCCGCGCCGCCGGCTCGGATCGCCTCGACGAAGGTGCCCTGCGGCATGAGCTGCAGCTCGAGCTCGCCGGTGGCCATCTGGGTGGCGACTTCGGGGTTGAGGCCGACGTGAGTGGCGATGAGCGTGCGGATCGCCTTGGTGCGCAGCAGTCGGCCGACGCCGAAGTCGGGCAGTCCGGCGTCGTTACTGATGACGGTGAGGTCGCGCACTCCCGTGGCGACCAGGGCCTCGATGACCAGGTGCGGGCTGCCGCATCCCATGAAGCCGCCGATCATGACCCGTGCACCGTCGCCGATCGCGGCGACGGCCTCAGCCGTCGAGACGATGGTCTTCATCTGTCGTGACATCTCCGTCGAGGTCGCTGGCGTCCGGCCGAATGGGTAGCTCCCCCGGCTCGTTCGTGGGTCGCGCCAGTGTCGGTGGGCCCAGCCGCCAACGAGACTATCCCGCCTCCGTATGCCGCCACACCGGACTCTGGTCCTGACCAACTCGACTCGCCCACGGCGAACTGACCGATCGAAATCTCGGCCGATCACGGCATACCCCTGACGGGCGCCGACCCCGACATTAGGATGGCCGAACTTCCGGCCCACTCGAGGAGGACTCATGCCGCGTGTTCTGCACTTCGAGATCCAAGCGGACGACGTTGACCGCGCCAAGGCGTTCTACGCGGCGGCCTTCGGCTGGTCGTACGAGGACTACAGCGGATTCACGGGGTCCACGTACTGGGGGATCACGACCGGCCCCAAGGAGGAGCCGGGGATCGACGGTGGTCTTCTGCCCCGTCCGGCTGCGCCACCCGGCCAAGGGCAAGGCACCAATGCCTACGTGTGCACCGTCGGAGTCGGGGACTATGACACCACCGAGCGGCTCATCCTCGAAGCCGGCGGACAGGTCGCCCTACCCAAGATGGCCCTCCCCGGGATGGCGTGGCAGGGGTACTACCTGGATACCGAGGGCAACACCTTCGGGATCCACCAACCGGATCCGGACGCGGCCTGACCGCTGGCGGCCGAGGCCGGAGGAGACACCCCATGAGCGAGCACGACGACGAGCTTCTCGCGGCGGCCGCAGCCGCCGATCTCGCGGGAGTGAGGGCGGCCTTGGACCGTGGCGCGAACGTTGACGCCCGCGACAGCGGCGGGCGAACGGCGCTGATGACGTCGTCCATGCGTAGTCGGATTCCCATCATGACGGCGCTGTTGGATGCCGGCGCCGGGGTGAATCTGCGGGCGACGCTGGGCGAGACGGCGCTGACCCTGGCGGCCGGCGGCCGGGGTGGGGAGTCCATCACCCTGCTGCTATACGGCGGGGCCGACCCCAACCTCGGTGACCGGGACAAGAAGTCGCCGCTCATGTGGCTCGTCGATACCCAGTTCCATCGGGGCTTGGACACCTCGGGGTCCATCCCCGCCTTGGTAGCTGGCGGGGCTCGGGTCAACGACAAGGACGAGGCGGGACGAACCGCCTTGATGTGGGCGACCCGGGGCACGGACCCGTTCGACGTGCGTCCTGCCGTCCTCACGTCGCTGGTGGCACATGGCGCGGACGTCGAGGCGACCGACGTCAACGGCGAGACGGCGATGTTCAGCCTCGTGCGCTATATCGACGATGTCTTGGATCTGCGCAACGGAAAGCGGTGCATCGAGCTTCTCGTGGCCGCCGGTGCCGATCGCAATGCCGTCAACAGCCTCGGGCAGACCCCGCTTGACGTCGTCAACCCCGGCAACCCGCTGGTCATGGACATGCTGCGCGAGTTGGGCTTCGGCACCAGCCCGGAGTGTCCGAGCTGACTGACTGGGAGCCGTCGGCCCCGCAGGATCCGGAGCCGCTGGCACAAGAGGCGGTCGGACACCATTGCCAGCCATACTGGCTCCACGATATTCTACTGTGAGTAACCACACACGCCGACGCCCTTGCCAAGGCATGCACCGCACGCTATGGAGGGCTGCAGGGAGGCTCGCATGGAACAGCGAGACCAGGATCGGTCCCAACTGGCGCAGTTCGTCGAGATGCTCAACTCCGACCCGAAGCTTCGGCAGCGTCTGGAGGTCGCCGAGCGGGAGGCCGCTGACCGAACGCAGCAACTGAAGGACGACCTTGACCGGGTCAATCGGGAGAATATGGCGGTGCTCCAAGCGATCGCGAGCGAACGCGGCTTGGACCTGAGCCTTGACCTCGAACGTCCGGACCGGCTGACGACACCGAGCGATATGGAGCTCCAAGCCGTCGGATGTTGGTTGACATGCTGTTTCGTGCTCACGTCCGTCTGGGACGGTGAAGGAATCCCAACGGTGGACGGCCCGGGTTGTGGTCCTGGTTCCACCTCCGACTGCCCCTTCTGATCAACATCCCTGTCAACATCCCCGGCGCGCGGGTCACCTGTGGACCATGACGCCGTGTCGTCCATCGCAGCGCAGTGGTTGCGATCGGTCTCAGCTGACGACCCCGCCCTCTTCGAGCGCCGGCTGGCCTGGGACGGGATCGATGTCAACGACGCCGCCGCCGAGTTCGCTCGAGCGTGGCCGGTGGATGCTGACTCGATCCAACTCCTGCGCGGCCTGTTGGCGGGCTCTGCGCCAGTGGGGTCCGCTGACGCTGACGCCGCAGCCCTGGCTTCTCGGGTCTGCTTCGTCGAACTCTGGCAGCGACTCGCCGAAGGGGCCTGGGCCCGTTTGATCACCGTGCTGGATGACGGGGTCCTCACAAGATTCCAGCTGACGGGGAACGCGGCAAGGGGTGAGGCCGTGAAGGCCGGGCTGATCGCCGAACTCGTCTCCCGGTTGGCCGAGGTCGGGGAGGGGGTTCTCTGGGTGGAGTTCAATGCGCGCCGACCCCCCGACCAGGCGGTATTCGCCCATCTCGGCGATGGCCAAACGGATGGGGCGCCGCGGCGTGGCGTCTATCTGGCGTTCCTGGAGGAACTCCGGACGACTGCCATGGCCGGCCTGCTCTCCCGCTATCCCGTTCTGGGACGCCATCTTGTGACGGTTGTCGGGCAGTGGACAAGCCACGTCGGTCTGCTCCTCGGTAGGTGCCATCAGGACCTTGACCGCCTGGTCCGCGCCTTTGGGATGCCGCCCGATGTGGATCTGGCCGGGGTCAGCCTAGGCCTCAGTGATCCCCACCGCGGTGGGCAGTCGGTTGCCATCCTCGAGTTCGTCGCTCCCCCGGATGACGAGATCAGGCATCGGGTGGTGTACAAACCGAAGGACCTGTCGATCGACGAGCAGTTCCACGAGCTGCTCGCGACGCTGCCGCGGCCTCACCTTGAGGACCCTGCGTTGGGCGGCATCACCGTGCTGCCGCGCGATGGTTACGGCTGGATGGAGTATGTGCCGCACAAGACGTGCCAATCAGACAGTGAGTTGGCGGCCTTCTACCGCTACGCCGGGCGGCTGACCGCGGCGCTGCACGTGCTGGGCGGCACCGATTGCCACCACGAGAACCTGATCGCCAACGGTGGGCTGCTGCACCTCGTGGACGCTGAGACGCTGCTGGGCGGCGGTCCGCAGCTCCGCGAGGACGACCTGACGACGCGGATCGCACTCTCTGTCACGGCGATCGGCATACTCCCGCAATGGCACGTCTTCGGCCGTCGTCGCTTGGCTCGCGATGTCAGCGCGCTCGGCGTCGCCGCGCCGCCCGCACGTGCCGTCGGCACCCGCGGATGGCAGTACCGCAATACAGATGCGATGGTCGTCGGCATCGAGCATCGGTTGCTTCCCGTCCCCACGTCCTCCCCAGTCACCACCGGCCAACACAACCGCGTCGGGGAGTTCCTGGATGAGTTGGCCAGCGGATTCGCCGAGCAACTCGCGGTGGTCGCCCAGGACCGCGATGCGTGGCTGGCAACGGGCGGTCACCTTGACCGCTTCGCGGACCTGCGCCATCGCGTGGTGCTGCGGCCGACCTGGATCTACTTGTGGTTGCGTCAACAGCAGCTGGAGCCGGACGCCTTGCGGTCCCCCTTTCAGCAGCGCCTAGTCCTGGAAGGCCTCGCCCGCAGCTATGTGAGCGGTGCAGGGCGGCCGGATGATTGGCCGTTGTTCGGCCAAGAACTTGCCCAGATGGCCAAACTCGACATCCCGTTCTTCGAGATGGGCGTGGGGCTGCGCGATCTGACCATGCCCGATGGGTCCCGGCGATCTGGGTATTTCCAGGTCTCAGGCCTCGACACGGCCACTGCCAAACTGATCGCCCTCGACGCCGACGCCATCGCGTTTCAGGTGCAACTGTTGCGTGGAGCGGTGATCAGCAAGGACCCCCGATCCTGCCGGGTCGACTCGGGGCAGCGGATGCCTGATGGGACGGTGCCGGACGCACTGAGTGAGGCCGAACTGATCGCCGACCATCTCCTTGACAGCGCCATAAGTCATTCTCAGACGCAGTCGGAGTGGTTGGGTTCCGACGTTCTCGACGACATGGAGACGTACCGATTCGGACCACTGGGCCTCTCCCTCTACAGCGGACGGGTCGGGGTGGCACTCTTCCTGGCAGCGGCCTCAGGGCAGGACTTCGCCCGGTCATCCGAGTATGCCGCCCTGGCCCGCCGAGCCCTCGCCGAGGTGCCTGAGGAGCTGGGCGACCCCTCCCCAGAGACACTCGCCTGGTTCTGGCACGGCCAACCGCTGGGAATCGCCGGTGCCGGAGGGATCTTGCTTGGCATCATGCTCGCCGACGAGTTGCTTCCCGGGCTGGCACCCGTGGGTGGGTGGTCGAGGCTGCTTGCCGGATGCGACGAGTCAGTGCTGACCGAAGACGACCGATGCGACATGGTCTTCGGACTCGCTGGCCTGATCGGTCCTTTGCTGGTCCTCGGCACGCCGGACGCGGTCGACCTCGCCAGCCGCGCCGGCCGGGCCCTGCTACGGCGCCAAGAGCCCGTTGGTTCCTGGCGCACCGACGCGTCGGGTTCCCCACCCCTGAGTGGTTTCTCGCACGGGGCGAGCGGGCTCGCCGCAGCGCTGGCGGCACTGGGCGAGGTCACCGGGGAACTGGCTCCAAGGGACGCGGCGTGCCGAGCACTACGGTGGGAACGTTCGACCATGGACGCTCAAAGGGGTTCTTGGCCGGATCTTCGGAGGGGCCGCCACGGCGGCTCCGAGGACGCGCTCAGCTGGTGTCATGGGCCCCCGGGGATCGCACTGGCGAGACTATGCCTACGCGGCACGTCGGTGGCCGATTCGGGGAGCGAGCAGGACCTGCGGATCGCGCTGACCGCAACGGCGGATCCCCAAGCCACGCCGTTCGTCGATTCGTTGTGCTGCGGGCGCCTCGGGCGCTCGGCCATCCTGCGTGCAGCCGCACGTCAGGCAGGCAACGACGACGACTTGGCCCACGCACGCCGGATAGAGGCCAGAGTGCTGGCCGATTGCGGGGAGCGGGCGATGTACGCCTCAGTGCGCTCTCCCGGCTTGTTTCAGGGAATGGCGGGCGTCGGGCTCGCGATGCTGGACTCCGTCGACGGGTCGGGCAACCTCGTGGCAGATGTCCTCTCAACCGGTCTGCTAGCCCTCAGGCGAACGTCCCTGCGATGACCAGACGCGCCGGGAGCGGAAGTGGGGGCGAGCCGATGGGCCGCGGCGGACCAGCTCCCTGATGCGCACCCGGCGCCCAGTGATGACCAGGGCGCGGCGGTAGACGCTCGATGTCACCCACACGAAGGCCACGGCGGTCGCGGCGGTCAGGACCATGGACAGGACGAGCTGCCACACGGGCACCTCGCCCGCAGCCCAGCGGATCGGCATCGTGAGCGGAGCCGTGAGCGGGAACATCGAGAAGAAGACGCTCCACGTCATGACGGGGTCGGTGGCGACAACGATGACCCCCAGCACATAGCCGGCGATGACGACGGCGGTCACCGGTAGGACCGCCATTCCGGCATCGGTGACCTTGTCGACGAGAGCGCCCCCGGCGGCATACAGGAACCCGAAGAGGGCGAAGCCGAGCAGGAACCAGAGCACCCCAAGGCTGATGTCGACGGCCGCCACCGACGGCAGCCACTGCGCGTCGGTGACCCAAGCGGTGACGGCAATCGGGGCTGCGAGGACGAGCAGCTGCGCGGCGGTGGCCACCCCGACGGCCAGGACCGTGCCGACGAGAATCTGGCTGGGACGCAGCACTGCGAGCAGGACCTCGGAGATGCGCGTGGACTTCTCAGTCGCCACCGTGGTGGCGATGAGCGTCCCGCTGAACATCAGGGCGAGATAGAGGATGACACCCACCGCGAAGCCTACGGCGGCGCGGCTCGTGTCGGTAAGCGCGCCGACCGGCACCTGTTCGGGGGGTCTGACGGACTGCAGCTGCTGGACCTGCGTGGGGGTGAGGCCGAGCTCGGCCAGCAGGTGCTCGGTGTCCAGGGCCACGATGCTCTGCGACACGATCGCCGGAAAGGTCCCTGTGACCCGCTCGGGAACGTAGAGGCGCGTGTCGGACAGTCCCGCCGTGGCCTCTTCGTCACGCACTGAGGCGCGGACCTGCGCGTCATCGGAAAGCTCGAGGTAGCGGATCTCGAAGGGGACGGCCCGGGCGGCAAGCCCGAGGGTCGCGGTGAGGTCCGCCGGGGCAGGTCCGACCGTGGCGAGGGTGTAGGTGGTCGTCCCTGTCCCGACGAGTCTGGGAATCGTGACCGCCGCGACGGCAAGCAGCAGCAGCAGTCCGAGCACGACCTTGAAGGTCCGCGACCGCACCTGCTCGGCTAGGCCGCGCCTGAGGACGAGCGACATGCCGCTCCACCAGGACCCCATTCTCACGATCCCCCGATCACGGCGGGTGTTCGGCCGGCGGCCTCCATGAAGAGCTGCGACAGCGAGGGGAGGTCCAGGCCGAAGTCGAGCACCCGACCGGCCGCTCGGGCGGCGTCGAGGACGTCGAGGGGCTCTGTCCCCGGGGGGATGGCCAGCCGCAGCTCGTCGGCCTTCTCGGAGACGACGTCCACGCCCGGAAAGCCCTTGAGCCAGTCCCGGTTGGGGGTGTCGACCTTGAGTCGCAGCTGCCTGGTCCCGGACGAGGCGCGCAGGCTGGCCACGCTGCCCTGCAGGACCGTGAGGCCGTCGTGCAGCATGACGATGTCCTCGCAGAGGTTCTGGACGAGATCGAGCTGATGGCTGGAGAAGAGCACCGTGCACCCTGACTCGGTGCGCCGCAGGAGGGTCTCCGACAGGTTGGCCACGGCGACGGGGTCGAGCCCGGCGAAAGGCTCGTCGAGGACGATGACGACGGGCTCGTGGACGAGCGCGGTGGCCAACTGTACCCGTTGCTGAAGACCCCCCGACAGCTTGTCGGTGCGGTCGGCCCAGCGTCCCGCGAGCCCGAGCTCATCGAGCAGCGCCTCGGCCCGCAGGGTGGCCTCGGCTCGGGATAGGCCGTGCAGCTGGCCGAAGTAGACGACCTGGTCGCCCACCCGCATGGCCGGATAGAGGCCTCGCTCCTGCGGCATGTAGCCCCACATTCGGCGGGCCGCGTCATCGACCGGACGACCCGCGAAGTCGACCTGTCCCCGGTCGGCGGTGATGACGCCCAGCATGATGCGGATGAGCGTCGTCTTGCCCGCCCCGTTGGGCCCGAGCAGCCCCGTCAGAACTCCGGGAGCCACGTCGAAGCCGACTCCACTCAGCGCCTGCCTCGCGCCGAAAGCGTGGGCGACGTCACGAATCACCAGTGACACGGCTTGACGCTCCCTCGGGGGGACGTCGGCCGGTGACTACTACTTCTTGCCCATCTGCCTGACGTCGAGCTGCGTGGCGTCCGCCTTCGCGTGCTTCTCGGCCCGCTTCTCCTTGATCGATTTGCCGGCCTTCTTAGCCAGGTGCTGTCGGGGTGACTTGTCTGCCATGGCTGTACTCCCAGCGTCGGGAAGCCTGAGTGACTCCGTATGCCGACACTACTTCCCTTCGCGCTGGTGTGCGCCGGTAAGTCTGCCGGACTTGACCGCACGGGGCACACTGGAGTCATGGATGGCAGCGGGGTCAGGGATGTGATTCGCGGAGCCGGCGATCACCCTGTCGTCGTCATGGGTGCTCGGCTCGGGTACGCGGTCAACGGCCTCGTGCACCTGCTCATCGCCTGGATCGGCATTCAGTTGGCGATGGGCACGCCCACGACTACTGCGGACCAGTCAGGCGCTCTGCAGACCCTCGCGGGGACGGCGTTCGGGGCGATCTGGTTGTGGGCCGGAGCCTTGGGCTTCGCCTTTCTCGCCCTGTGGCAGGTCACCGAGGCGATCGTGCGCCGGGGAACAGGTGAGCGCCTCAAGGCGGCTGGCAGGACAGTCGTCTATGTGGCCCTGTCCCTCACGTGCGTAGGCACCGTGCGAGGAAGCGGCAGCCAAAGCACTCAGCAGACCCAGGAGGCGTCCTCCTCCCTGCTGAACCGCCCTTTCGGAACCCCACTCGTCGTCCTGGTGGGGATCGCGATCATCGGCGTCGGCGGTTACCACGTCCACAAGGGCTGGGTCCAGCGCTTCCTGCGCGACCTCACGGAGCAGCCTGGCCGCTGGGCGGTCATCGCGGGGCGCTACGGCTACATCGCCAAGGGCGTCGCGCTGGCCATCGTCGGAGGGCTCTTCATCCTCGCGGGCGTGCGGCAGAGCGCCAGCGAGTCCACCGGCCTTGACGGCGCAATGCACAAGCTCCTTGAGCTCCCGGGTGGACGTGTCTCACTCATCGTCATCGCCGTGGGCTTCGCGGCATACGCCGCCTATTCGTTCGCGCGGGCCAAGTTCGCCCGCATCTGACCCGCCTGCCCAGAGCTGGCGTCCGAGTCCCCGCGGCGCCGCAGGTAATGCCAGGCCAGGATGGCGCAGACAGTTCCGTTGATCACGCCGACGATGCAGTCGGTGAGGTGGTGCATGCCGCGGTAGAGGCGGGCGTAGAAGACGAGGGAAGGCACCACGACACACAGCACGGTGACCAGGCGGCGCAGGGCGGCGTTCTGGATCCGTTGGGCGATGAGAGCGAGGGTGAGGTAGAGCGCGAAGCTGGCCCCGACGTGACCGCTGGGGTAGCTCGACGTCGGAGGTGCGGGGTCCAACCGCTCGACTCCCGCCGGACGCTCTCGGTCCGCAACCGTCGTGGCGACGACGAAGATGGCCGCCTGCAGCGAGATGGCCAGGGCCGGGATGGCGGAGAACCACCACTGCCGCGTGCGCCACAACATCAGGGCCACGGTGATGACACAGGTGCCGATGATGATCTCGGTGTCGCCGATCCGTGACCAGAACATCGTGATGGTGTCCATGGCGGGTGTGCGCCCGGCCTCGAGCGACTGGTTGATCGAGAGCTCGCGGGGCAGGCCGCCGAGGGGACCGGTGATGAGCGCGCCGATCCCGACGATGACGCACCACAGCACGAGGCCCGGCAGCACCGCCCGCCGCCAAGAGTCCTTCAGCGCCGCACCGACGGTGGGTGCGCTGGGGTCGTCGGCGTAGCGGGTCAAGAACGGCATCAGGCCTCCAATTCCTGTGCTCCGTTGACGCTGTCACGAGAGCCCCAACGCTGGGTCCAGCCTTCGGGCAGGTGCGGGCGCCACCCGGCATACGAGGCCATGGGCAAGGCGATCCCGAGGATGACCCCGCCGACGACATCGGAGGGATAGTGCACTCCGAGGAAGACCCGGTTCAGCGCGGTGACGATCGTCAGCGCGACGGCCAGGCCCACCGCCACGGCTCGTCCCCGCCGGCTCAGGACGGGCCAGAGCAAAAGGACGAGAACCGCCGAAGCCGCAGCAGAGTTGGCCGCATGTCCGGAAGGAAAACTGGAGCCCGGCGCATACACAAGGGCGTCCTCGACGACGGGTCGGGCCCGCTGGAAGAGGTATTTGAGATCCAGGGCGATGTTCCAGGCGACCATCATCGTCACCCAGGCCCACAGAGCCCGCGCGGTGAGCCCGTGGCGACGCCAGAGCACCAGGCACACGAGGGTGCCGACAAGATAGACCCACTTGGGCTGCGTTATCTCCTGCCACACGATCAGGGCGTCGGCGAGCCCTGGCCGTCGGCGCGTGAATTCGGTGGCTTCGCGGATCGCCGCCTCGTCGAAGCGAAGAACCGGCTCCCAGCGCGCGCGCACCAGGAAGCCGATGACGGCGACCGGCGCCGTGAACGACACCCCGTAGACGACCGAGCGCACCAACCGACGGGCCCGGGTCTGCGAACGCGGGACGACCACCGTCGACGGGGCGACCTCAGGCAACCCGCACCACCAACGCGGACTTCTTGATGCCGCACACCATCCGGGTCTTCGGGCCGACGGCGTCGCCGTCGAGTTGAGTCTCCACGGGGTCGAATGCGAGCACCTCGATGCGCTCGGACGTGCGCCGCCGCAGCCGCTTGTGGCCGCGGTGCGTGCGTGTTGCCAGATCCACAGCAACGGCCGTCCAGCCCACGACACCCTTGGGCGACACGACGACGCTGTCCAGCAGCCCGTCGTCGAGCTTTGCGTCGGGCATGAGTTCGACGCCGCCGGTCAGGGTGCCGCAGTTGCCGACGACCACGGTGCGTGCCCGCTGCCTGATCGGCGGGTCCTCGCCGGTGGTCACCCGCACGGTGAAACCCTTGTTCATCATGGCTCGCGCGCCCGAGAGCAGGTATGCCGGCCAGCCCAGCACTCCCTTGATCTTCTCGTTGGCATTGGCCATCGTGTCCGCATCCAGGCCCATGCCGGCCATGACGAGGAAGATCTCCTCTGGGTCGTCATCACACCGCATCGTGCCGACGTCGATGCGCCGGTCCTGCCCCGAGAGCACGACGTCGAGCGCCACCTCGAGGTCGTCGACCGGCAGCTCAAGGTTGCGAGCGAGCAGGTTTCCGGTGCCGCCTGGCAGGAGCCCGAGCCGCACCTCGGTCTCGACGAGGGCCGCCGCGACCGCCCGCACGGTCCCGTCACCCCCCAGGGGGCACACGACGTCGGCGCCTTCGTCCATGGCCTGCTTGGCCTGTCCGGTGCCCGGGTCCTGCTCGGTGGTCTCGTACCACCGGGCGTCCGGCCAGCCGTTTCGCTGACAGCCGGCATCGACGATCCGCTTGACTTCGGACAGGTCCTCGAACTTCGTCGGGTTGACGACGACGGCAAGGGAGCGGCGCTCGGCCGTCGGCGCTGGCTGGTCATCGGTCACCGACGTGCCCACGTCGTACGGGGCATCGAGACGCTGCTCGGAGTCATGCGCGGATCGTATCCCGTGGACCCCGTAACACCCCGGCTGTGGGCCAGAGGCACGAACGCCAGCTCGCCCGGTCCTGCCGAACGGCATTCATCGCGCAGATATAGTACGCTTCGTTCCGTGAATAATGATGGGGGATCGCGCAGTCGCCGATTAGGAGCTCCGGGCGTCGCGGCGTCCCCTGCCGTCGCGACTGCGGCCCAGGCTGAGATCCTGACGCGACTGCGGTCCTACGACGACCCGGTCGGGGTGGCTGAGCTGGCGTCCGCCGCGCGGCAGCATCCCAACACCCTGCGCGAACATCTGGAGGCGCTTGTCGCCGCCGGCCTTGCCACCCGGGAACGGGACACGCCCCTGGGGCGCGGCCGACCGGCATACCTGTATGCCGCGCATCGCGCCGAGGCCTCGCCGGCTCACGCCGCACTGCTGGACGCCCTCGCCGGGCACCTTGCCGCGACCACCCCGAAGGCTGGCGAGGTCGCGGTCGGTCTGGGCCGGACCTTTGCCGCGGTCCGGCTCGTGGTTGAACCGCAGTCGAAGCCCTCACACGGGCGCGCAGCGCAGCAGCTCGGCGCGGCGATGGCGGGGCTCGGGTTCGCTGCCGAGGCGCTCGGCTCCGGCCGCGCACTGCGCCTGCTCAGCTGCCCACTGCGCGAGAGCGCCGACCGCAACCCCGAGGTGGTCTGCGGCTTCCATCTCGGAATGGTGCAGGCGGTGGCCACCGGAGCAGGGCTGGACCCGCGCGAGGTACGCCTGGTGCCGTTTGCTGAGCCGGGCGCCTGCCGCCTCGAACTGGCCCAGCCGATGCCTCGCACGGCGGCCTTGACGTGACCGTGTCGATCCGCCGCGGCTGACCCGAACCCCCCGGCCGACGAAACCGCACTCCACCGCTCCACCACCCACGCAAGGAGACAGCATGCCTGACATCACCGGCCAAGCCATAGAGACCCAGGGCCGCCCCGAGCTGCCCGTCGCCGAAGCTGCCTCATGTGGCTGCAGCGCCCACGACGAGGAGTTGCCCGTGCTCGACGCTAGGGCGATCCCGCACGCGCTACGGCACGCAACGATCTTCGGCGCCCTCACTGCGGTCAAGCCCGGGGCCGCCATGGTGCTCGTCGCCCCGCACGACCCGCTGCCGCTGCTTGCCCAGATCCAGCAACGCGAGGGCGGGGCCATCGACGTGTCCTACCTGGAGCGCGGGCCGGAGGCCTGGCGGCTGCGGCTGGGGCGCATGCGCTGACCCATGTGTTCCTACTGCGGGTGCGAGGAGATCGCCATCATCGGCCGCTTCATGGCCGAGCATGTCGAGATCGTGAACGCGTCCGGCGATCTGCGCCGGGCCGTCCACGACGGTGACCAGGCGCCGGTGGCCCATGCCGCCGAGGCACTGGCCAACTTGCTCTGGCCGCACACACTCGTCGAGGAACGTGGGCTCTTCGCCGTCCTGCGCCGTCAGGAGGACTTTCGCGCCGAGGTCGACGCCCTGTGTGCCGAGCACGTCCGCCTCGACGACCAGCTGAGCCGAATCGGCGCCGGGCAGACCGAGGTGCTCGACGTCTTCCTGCACGACCTGCGCAACCACATCGACCGTGAGGAGAACGGCTTGTTCCCCGCCGCGGCCATCGCCCTGGACGGGGATGAGTGGGACGAGGTCGATGCCTACGAACCGGCACCTGACACTCATGGCTGAGACCGCACCAACGCGCTCGATGGGCCGGGCCATGTTCTTCGTGCCCGCGGGAATCAGCCTGCTGGCCGGACTGACGGCCGCCCTCATGCTCGTCGCCGACCGCGAGTCCGCGGAACGGCTGCCCAGCGTCCACGGCGTCGTCATGGTGCTGGGCTTCCTCGGCACCCTCGTCGCCCTCGAGCGGGCCGTCGCGCTGCGCCGAATGTGGGCGTATGCCGCGCCGGCCTGCCTCGGACTCGGCGGGATCGCCCTGGTCGCTCCGCTGCCGCTACTCGCCGGCCGACTGCTGCTCGTCGTCGGCGCTGCCCTGGCCGTGGCCACCCTCTCGGTGCTGTGGCGGCGCCAACAGGACGACGCGACGGCCGGGCAGATTCTCGGAGCCGTCATGGCGCTGGTGGCCGCCCTGCTGTGGACCCGCCTGGACGTCGCCGACGTGCTGCCCTGGCTGGTCGGCTTCGTCGTGCTGACCATCGCCGCCGAGCGGCTGGAGCTGGCCCGACTGACCATGCCGCCCCGGGCGGGGCGGGTGCTTCTCGTGGTGAGTTCCCTGGTGCTGCTGGCCGCCGTGGCCAGCCTGATGTGGCCCCAACTCGGAGCACGGGCCTTCGGCGTGGTCCTCGCGGGCTTGGTGCTCTGGCTCGCGCGCCACGACGTGGCCCGGCGGCTCATTCGCAGCGCCGGCCTTCCCCGGTTCGCTGCGGCTGCGCTGCTCGGGGGGTACGTGTGGCTGTTCGCGGCCGCCGTGGTGTGGGCGGTCGGGGGGATGCCCAGGACGCCCGCGGCATACGACACCGTGGTGCACGCGAGCTTCCTCGCATTCGCGATGTCCATGGTCATCGCGCACGCACCGGTGATCTTCCCCTCCGTGCTGCGCCGGCCGCTGCCCTACCGCTCGGTCATGTGGCTGCCGCTCGTTGTCCTGCACGTCGGGCTGGTGCTGCGTCTAATTCCCGGGAACCTTTTGGGGCAGGACGGTCTCTGGCGGCTGGGGTCGTGGCTGGACGTCGCGGCGCTGCTGCTCTTCGTGGGGACGACGGCCGGCAGCGCGATCGCGTCGGCGAGCGGAAGCGCCGGCCCGTGACGGCCCCGACCCAGCCGGCGGGAGCCCGGACCCAACGGCCCGGCCGGGGGGTGTGGCGGTGGCGCGACTACCCGTCGTTGGCCTGGCTGCTTCTAGCTGCCCTGTCGACGACGGTGCATCCCTTCCTGTCTCACGGGCGTTGGCTGATGGTCCACCTCGTGCTGCTGGGTGCCCTGACTCACGCGGCGATGGTGTGGAGCACCCATTTCGCGGAGGCGCTGCTCAAGACCACGCCGGATCTGGATGCCCGGCGCCGGCAGAGCATCCGACTGGCGCTGCTCTTCGTCGGAGTCAGCCTCACGCTTGTCGGGGTGGTCGCCGAGCGGTGGCCTCTCGCCGTGCTCGGGGCCAGTCTCGTCTCGCTCGCCGTGCTGTGGCACGCGGTCATGCTGTGGCGGCGGCTGCGGCGTTCTCTGGCGCCGCGGTTCCGGGTCACTGTGCACTACTACCTGGTGGCGGCGGCGTCCGTGCCGGTCGGGGCCACGTTGGGGGTGCTGCTGGCGCGTGGCCCGGACGACGACTGGAAAGGACGTTTGCTCGTCGGGCACACCGTCGTCATGGCGCTGGGCTGGATCGGGCTGACGGTCACCGGCACCCTCGTCACGCTGTGGCCGACGATGTTGCGGACCCGGCTCGACCCGCGCGCGGAAAGCCTTGCTCGACGGTCACTCCCACTGCTGTCTGGCTCAGTCGCGGTGGTTCTCGGTGGCGCTCTCGTCGGCTCACGCTGGGTCGCGGTCGGCGGTCTCATCGCGTATGCCGCCGCGCTGCTCTGGTGGGGACGTGCCCTGTGGGTTCCGGCGAGGACCCAGCCGCCTCGTCAGATGTCGACGCTTTCGGTAGCCGCGGCGCTGGGGTGGGCGCTGGTCGCGGTGGGCTGGGTGACTGGCACCGTCGCGCTGCGCGCTGACTGGGCCGAGATGGGTGACACCTACGGTGTGCCGGCGGCAGTCCTCGCCGGCGGGTTCGCCCCGCAACTGCTCATCGGGGCGCTGAGCCACCTCGTCCCAACCATCCTCGGGGGTGGGCCGACCGCGGTGCGCTCGGCGCAGGAGCAGACCGACCGGTGGGCCTTGCTGCGTCTCGTCCTTGTCAACGTCGGGCTGGTCCTGTCCCTGATGCCCGTGTCCGGCTGGGTGCGGGTCGCGCTCACCTCACTCGTGCTCGCGGCATACCTGGCCTCGGTGCCACTGCTGGGACTGGCCATCCGCGCGTCGCTTCGGGCCCGGCGCGAGGCGGAGGCGAGAAGGGGGGTCGGGGGTTCGGGGCGCTGGCACCGTTCGGTGTGGTCCGGCGGACAGCTCGTGGTGGGGTTGTCCGCGATCGCGCTCGTCGTCGCTGTGGGGGTGCTCGTCGACCCGCGGGCGGCGGGGTTCCTTGTCGCGTCGGGCGGCGGCGGCCCTGCCGTCGCGGCCAGCGGAACGACGACCACCGTGCGGGTGGAGGCCCGGACCATGCACTTCGAGCCCTCGGTCGTGACCGTCCCTGTCGGCGACCGGCTCGTCCTCGAACTCGTTAACACGGACCCGACGACGACCCACGACTTGCTGATGAGCAACGGTTCGCAGACCCAGCGACTGCGGCCCGGGGCGAGTGAGCGGCTGGACGTCGGGACGGTCGGCGGGGCCATGGACGGCTGGTGCACGGTCGTCGGCCATCGCCAGATGGGCATGGTACTGACCGTCGTCGTCACCGGGACTCCTGCGGGGGCGGATGCGGCGGCAGCGGCGCACGGGCCTGGGGCAGGTCACGGAACGGCGTCCCCGGAGGCGCCATCGTCGGCGCCGAACCTCGCCACGAGGCCCGGAGCGGACTTCACGGCCGTCAGCCCGGTGCTGGCTCCGGCACCGAGCGGCACAGAGCACCACGTCACCCTCACGGTCCAGGAACGAGACCTGCAGGTGGCACCCGGGGTGTGGCAGCGGCGGTGGACGTACAACGGCGCGGTGCCCGGTCCGGTCCTGCGGGGGAAGGTGGGCGACACCTTCGTCGTCACCCTCGTCAATGACGGGACGATCGGCCACTCGGTCGACTTCCACGCCGGATCCCTGGCGCCGGACCGGCCCATGCGGACCATTCCGCCCGGGGAGTCGCTCGAGTACCGCTTCACCGCGACGCGCTCGGGCATCTGGATGTATCACTGCTCGACGATGCCGATGTCGTCGCACATCGCCGCTGGAATGTATGGGGTCGTCATCATCGACCCTGCGGACCTGCCCAGGGCAGACAGGGAGTATGTGCTCGTTCAGTCTGAGGTCTACCTCGGGCCGGGCTGGGCGGCCGCTGCCCCCAGCGAAGTCGACGTGGCCAAGGTCTCCGGCGAGCGGCCGGACGCCGTGGTCTTCAACGGCGTGGCCAACCAGTACGACCACCGCCCGCTGACTGCCAAGGTCGGCGAACGGGTGCGAATCTGGGTGCTGGACGCCGGGCCCAACCGGCCGACCTCCTTCCACGTCGTCGGGGGCCAGTTCGACCGGGTGTATGCCGAGGGGTCCTGGTTGCTGCGCGCGGCACCGGGCGACCCCCAGGCCGGGGCCGGCAGCCAGGTGCTGGCGCTGGCTCCGGCACAGGGTGGGTTCGTCGAGATGGCCTTCTCGGAGGCGGGGAACTACCCTCTCGTCAGCCATCTCATGGTCGATGGCGAACGTGGAGCGCACGGCCTCATCGAGGTCGGTCCGTGAGAGCCCGCTGGGCCTGCCGGCGCAGCACGCGCATGGTGTCCGGACTGACCTCCACATCACCTCCACTCGCCACCCCTGGGCCGGCCACGGCACGTGCCGTACAGTCAGGTGCAGCAGAAAGTGTTGGGGCTGACCCGCCCCTAGCCGACACGCCGTCAAGGTCAACGTTATCGACCTCAACCCCGTCCCAGCCGTCGACCGCATCCGACCCGCCCCCGGTAGCCGGCTCCCGTGAACCCGATGGATGATCGCAGCGCCCCCCAGGCGCGCCCAACCCTGGCAGCAGGAGCTACCGGAAGGGCAACGTCCAGACGCATCTGCGACCACCGCCTCGTCGCCCACACACCCGCACGCCCACCCAGCGGGCGCCGCAAGAACACCACAAGGAAGGAACACCTGTTATGAGCGCAACGGACAAGGTCAAGAACGTCGCCGAGGACTTGAAGGGCAAAGCGAAGGAGGCCGCCGGGAAGATCACCGGCGACGAGGGTTTGGAAGCCGAGGGCAGGGGCGACCAAATCAAGGCCGACGTGAAGAAGGCCGGGGAGAACATCAAGGACGCCTTCAACGGCTGACTCGCCAATGCTGCTGCACCGCCGCACCCAGCGTCGGTGCAGCAGCACCACGTTGGCATCAGCCACACTGTCAACATGGACGCCACCGTGGCTGGCTTGATTGGCACGGGTATCGGTGCTGCGGCGGGGATCTTGGGTTCTGCGCTCACCGCCCGCCATCAGCGCCTCCTTGAGTATGAGCGAATGCGCTCAGCTCGCGTGGACGAACTGGCTAGGGCAGAGCGGCAGGCTCTGCTTGAACTCCTCCAGCTGCTCGCAACAGGAACACAAGCAGTCGCCTGGCTGGCTTGGGCCGCGACTTCTCAGTCGTCGGCACGGCTCCGGGAAGAGATCGAGTCCTACGACGCACGAATGCGCGAGCTGCTACCCAAACTTCTCGCGGCTGAGGCCGCTGCGGCGAGCCTGAGTGCCGAGGCCTTCGACCGTATTGATCCGCTCGTGCGTGAACTGATCAGTCTCGACACCGCCGTCGGCACTGCTGCCGCGACGTTCGACGACAACGCGGACGAGGCGACGCGCAGCCTTGCCGGAGCTAAGCCACGGGCTGTCGAGCTCGGCGAACGAAGTGTTGATGAAGTCCGCGCTCTCCTGCGTGGTGCGGCGATGCAAGGGTCGTGAGCCCCCGCCCTTCAAGCCGCACACCCGACTGTCTCCGAGCGACTGTGTCCGAGCGACTGTCTCCGAGCGACTGTCTCCGAGCGTCTGTCTCCGCGCGACGCAGCTGTAGCAAAGCCCGCCTCAGCCTGTCACCGGAGGAGTACGGTGTGATGATCACCACACCGGGACCGACACATCGGGTCATTCTCCACGACACGTGAGGCCCTTCGCCGACATCGGCCAGCACCATCGACGTCCCCGGGCGGGCATCCCGGAGGCATTCCACGACGAGGGCGCAGCAGTCCCGTCCCCCGTCAGCCCTACCGCATCCACCGTTTGGAAGGGGCAGCAATGAGCGAGAACCTCGACACCGACGAGCTGCTGGAGCGGTTCCGCTCGGCGGTCAGCGACGATGAACGACAGAACCTGCGGGACCACCTGGAGGGCCGCCAGCAACGGCCCGACGACCCCGCGGAAACTCCGGACAACGCAGCCGTGGCGGCGGCACCCGCATCGAGGCCGCTGACGATCGCGTCCAACGGCCGTGTGTCGACCGCAGCGTCCGGTGCAGTGAAACTGCATTTCCCGAAGGACGGCGTTGTGCACTGCGAGAACTCGCGGTTCGACAGTGCCGCCGATCTGGTGCGGTTCCTGCGCAGCACGTTCGGGTTCGCAGGCACCGGATCAACGGTGCTCGCTTCGATGCGGCGAGTCGGGAAGTATCAGCGTCTCGACGCCTCGGACAGCGAGGTGTTCACCTTCGGGGACCCGATCCTCGACACCATCACGAACGCGGACGGCTGGGTCACCATCGGACGCGACTCGTTCCACATGCTCCCAAGGGATCTTGCGACAGGTCGCACCGGCGGGGTGCGGAGCGTCGACCTCTCGGCCGACGCCGAGCGCCTCCGGGACCGTTTGCTGGATGAAGCTCTGTCCGGACGTGGCTCCCACGCGCTCGTCGAGCACCGCGGCGACCAGACGATCGTGGCCACCACGAACCCCTCAGAAATGAACTTCACCAGTGGCAGTGCGCGGATGAAGTTCCGCTCATGGAAGAAGAACTACTACGTCTATCGCAGCATCGGCAGCGAGATCGAGACGTGGGGCCGCAACTTCAACAGCGCACGGATCGAGAGCATGTATGCCGATCCCGTGGTCGGCAACAACCCGTTCGTCTGTGGGGTGACCAAACGCGACTCCGACAGCGACACCAACGACGACTATGTCGACGAGTACGAGGTCGGCGTATTCGCCAACCCAGCGGGCTCGGTGCGGTCGATGTGCACGGCGATGTGGTCGGGACGCTCTTGGGGCGGGACGATCCAGAAGGGTGACTGTCAGTTGTTCCTCTGACCACTCGGCGGCTGGCAGCGCACCACCGAGATCACCGGTCGCATCGTGCGCTCGATCAGATGCGTGGGGGATCCCACGTGTGGAGGGAAGTCACCGCAAGACACCTCCTTCAAAGCTTCCGGACTGGAGCTCGATGGTCCCTATTTCGCCGCCGATCCGTCCCACCACAGGCCAGATGCGGCGGCTCGGCGGGTTACCCGCCCACACTGGCGCCAGTTGTGTGCCTTCTACGACTGGCGCCAGCGTGTCTGTGGCTGCGATGGCCCGCCGTCCAGAGGGGTGCCTGGTTCGGGTGGCTTAGGCACGTGTTGGCGCGCCGAGAGCCTCGCAGTGCAGTGTTGATCGTTCTGCCGCGTCGCCCGGCGAGCACGGAAAGGGGCCGGCTTGTGCGTGATCGAGACCTCCCGCACCTCCCCTCAGGGGGCCGTGCGGACGGTCAACCGGGGCGGGGGAAGCTGGGTGGGAGGGTGAGCCCTCTGAATCGAGCAGGTCCAAGACGAGCCTCAGCGACTCGGGCATGCCGATCACAGTGAGGGGGGTGGTTCTGCTCGTCGACGTGGTGCGCTGTCGAGACACAACACCTCAGAAGCGAAGCCGTGCCACGTCGATCACGACCACAAGAATCGAGCGCGAGAGTATTCCTGGCCGGGATTGTTGCATCGATTCCCATGTAGGACTCCCGCGGTGGTGGAATATCACTACCGGGGTCCAGGGCAGCCGTGCTCTCTGATTGTAGGGTACTCAACTCCATTTGAACAGGGCGTCAGGAACACGGCCCCCAGCCCTCGGTTGGTGAAGATATCCTCATGGGTGAGACATCCCGCGTTTGACCCGCCCTTCATCACCCCCTTTAAGGCACGGGAGAGGATGGACGTGATCCACAACGACGTGCCTGTCGTACGGCTCGTCAGAAGGCACCACTTGCTTGAGACTCGGGGGCTCTACCGCGCTTCTCTTCGATTGCCGGTCGACGATGGGGTCGCGTCGTGGCACCCTGCTCTGCTCATCCCGGCAACTGATCGCCTGCCTGGCAGTGCGGTCGCGCTTCGGTGGTCACGATGAACAGCTACCGGGCAAGGATGGCTCGCGCCAATCAGCTCATCGATGACGAGCCAGGGACAGCGGCGAGCGCCGGTGGCACCATCCTTCGGTTGGAACGGCTATGCTCGGCACTGACCCGAGCCCTGTCGGCGTCGGGAGCCGGTGTCAGCCTGCTCACGGATGACAACCACGGCGGTGGGATGGTCGCCGCCTCCGACGCGCGAAGCAGGGTGCTCGAGGAGCTGCAGTTCACCCTCGGCGAAGGGCCCTGTGTCGATGCCTACGTCTCGCGCCGGCCGGTCCTGGAGCCCGATCTGCGCGCCCGGGGCAGCCGTCGGTGGCCCGGCTATGCCCCAGCCGCCCAACAGCACGGCGTCCGAGGGGTGTTCGCCTTCCCGCTCCAGGTCGGGGCGGCTCATGTGGGGGCCCTGGACATCTATCGCGCGGAACCGGGGTCGCTCGCCCCCGACGCCCTCGGTCAGGCGTGCACGTTCGCCGACCTCGCGATGAGGATCCTCACTGACGGGCAGGCGCGAGCCGGCACAAGCCAGTTCTCCCCCGACTTGGACGACGCGCTGGCCAACCGGCTGGAGGTCTACCAGGCGCAGGGCATGGTGATGGTTGACCTCGACGTGGGCATCGGCGAGGCGATGGCCAGGCTCAGAGCCCACTGCTTCGCCGCTGAGCGGACCATAAGCGATGTCGCTAAGGAGATCGTCGCCGGTAGACTCGTCTTGGTGCGAGACAAGACCTAGTGCGGGACAGAACATGAGAAGAACCAGCAACGACTCCTCGTGCGCCACACGAGCGGGAGGCGGACATCATGATCGCCGTTGATCGTCTCGCCGAGGTCTTCGTCGAGGTGGCTGACACTCTCGTCGACGACTTCGACGTCGTTGACTTCCTGGGGTCCCTCACTCGACACACCGCCGAGGTCAGCGACGCTGCCTCCGCAGGGCTGCTGCTGGCCGACCCGCACGGTCAACTCCAGTACGTAGCTTCATCCCAGGAGTCGGTCAAACTGCTGGAGCTTTTTCAATTGCAGTACCGCGAGGGGCCCTGCCTGGACTGTTACCGCACTGGCGTCGCGGTGGTCAACAGCGACCTGCATCATGCAGGTCAGCGGTGGCCGCTGTTCGCCCCACGCGCGATCGAGGTCGGGTTCCAGTCGGTCCACGCCTTCCCCCTGCGCCACCGCCACAAGGTGATCGGGGCGCTGAACCTGTTCAGTACTGATACCGGCATGTTCGCGCCTACCGACGTCCGCATCATCCAGTGCCTGGCCGATATCGCGACCATCGGGCTCCTCCAGGAACGCATCATCCGTGACGCAGAGATCCTCACCGAGCAGTTGCAAAGCGCCCTGAACAGCCGGATCACCATCGAGCAGGCCAAGGGCGTCCTGGCCAGAACCCACGGCATCGACGTGGACGCCGCCTTTACCAAGATGCGCGACTTCGCCCGCCGAAATCACCACCGGCTCAGCGATGTCGCCCGAGCGGTAGTCACCGATCCGACTCGTCATCCGGAACTCACCACCACACTTTGAGCCTCAAACCTGGACGCAGGATCGTCGTGAGGTTCTGCAGGGCACTGCCCGACCTCCGCCGGGCGGTCTAGGCTCGCCGCATGGCGAAGCTGTCCCCCGTCCTAGAGTCATCCGCCCACGTGAATCTGATCGACGCACTGCCAGTCGTGGCCGAGTCGACAACGTCGCGAGTCCTGGTGACGAACGACGTGATGCGGATCGTGCAGTTCACGTTCGACGCCGGGGAAATGCTCACTGAGCACACGTCGCCGCGCGCTGTGGCGGTCCAGCTGGTGAGCGGCCGGATGCGGTTCACCGTCGATGGCACCGAGCATGCTTTGGGGGACGGTGACGTCATCTACCTCGCGCCCGGTGCTCCTCATGCCCTGGTCGCTGAGACAGCGTGCCGAATGACCCTGGTGATGGTGGATCTCTCGGTCTGAGCAGAACGCGGTCAGCCGGGTCCTGCGACCATCAGTCCGCCGGCCTGGGGGCGGCGAGGTCCGGTAACGGCAACCGAGAGACCTTTCTGGCCCTCGCCCGCGGCACGCCGAACATCCGTAGCAGGTCCTCGGTCACCCGGTCCGTTGTCTCTTCGACATCGCGGTCACGGTCGCCGAGGAAGAGCTGACCCAGGGCGAGCAGGGCAGCGGCCGTCATTGCGACGGCGACGTCGACGTCCTCGACATCGAACTGGCCGGCAGCCACCGCGGCGGCGATATCACGCCGAGCGCGGGGTGCCAGACCGTCTTCGGCACTGAGTAGGCGCAGGACATTGTTGAGAAGGACCCTGCTGAGCTCCGGCTCCTTGCGGTGCAGCCGCCCGGTGAGGCGGAAACTGCTGGCGAACACCTCCGTGGGGTCCTCGATGGCCGCGGTGAGTTGATCGAGGAGATCACCGTAGGCGTCCATCACGCCATCGATCGCAGCGTCGAACAGCTGCTCCTTGGTCTCGAAATGGTTGTAGAAGGAGCCCATTCCAACGTCAGCGGCCTGGGTGATCTCGAGGATCGGCACGTTCGTCCTGCCCTCGGCGATGATCGTCTGCGCCGCGGCGATGAGAGCGGCGCGGGTGCGCGCCTTGCGACGGTCCAGCCGGTTGACCCGCTGTGTCGGTGCGCTGCTCATGCCACTCCTCTGCGTCGTCCTCTCCTGTGTGCCGGAGCCTAGCCCAGTTCAGTCATAAATGACGAATCCGTCAGAACCACTTGACTGAGGGCACGCTCATGAGTGACGATTGCGTCAGTCTCGACAAAGGAGCGACTGTGACCACCCATCACGGGACCCACAACGACCTGCACAGCGAGCAGGGCGCGCACGCCGGAGAACACCCCGGCCGAGCGAGCAACCCCGACATCAAGGTCGTCGACCTAGCCTGGCTCGAGTTCGTCAAACCCGACCTCCTTGCCTCGGAGCGTTTTGCGCACGCGTTCGGGTTCACCACGGTGAGCCGCACCGCGGACGAGCTGCTGTTGCGCGGGACCGACTCCGGCGCGCCCTGTGTGATCGTCCGGCGGGGAGCACGCTCCAGATACCTGGGGGCCGCCTTCCGGGCCGCAGACTCCTCCGACGTGGCGAGGCTGGCACACGCCACCGGAGCCAAGGTCGAGAAGCTTCCGGAGCTGCTTAGCGGGCTCACCGTGGACCTGGCAGACCCGAGCGGGGTCATGGTCCGCGTGGTCGCTGACACCCACGATCTCGGGTCCCTGCCCTCCCAGCCGACGCAGGAGTTCAACTTCGGGCACCGCGTCGTCCGAGCGAACACTGCCCAGCGCCCACCGCGCGCACCCGCGAGGATTCAGCGACTGGGTCACGTGGTGCACCAGACCACCAGATACATCGAGACGCTGAACTGGTACCTGCAACGCCTGGGCCTCATCGTGAGTGACTTCAAGTACTACGAGGGGCAGCGTGAGCGTGGTCCCACGATGAGCTTCATCAGGTGCGACTGCGGCACGACTCCTACCGATCACCACACGTTGGCGATGATGCTCGGCCCAAGGAACACGTACGTGCACTCCGCCTATCAAGTCGCGGACCTCGACGCGCTGGCGGCGGGTGGCGAGTTTCTTCGCAAGACGGGCTTCCACCACTCGTGGGGTATCGGGCGCCACATCGAAGGGAGCCAGATCTTCGACTACTGGCGTGACCCGGACGGGCTCCTCGTCGAGCACTTCGCGGACGGTGACCTGTTTGACAGCACCGTCGAGCCAGGGTGGTCGGTGATGACCGCGTCGGGGCTTGCCCAGTGGGGGCCGCCGGCAACCAAGGACTTCCTCGGTCTCAGCCCAGCTCGAGAAGCGGTGCACGAGCTGACGGCAATTGCTCGCGCGCTGCGCCAAGACAACGAGTTCGACCTGACCCGCCTACGCGGCCTTCTGAAAGTAGCCAGCTCATGAGCATGACCGTCCTCCGAACGACCGACGCCTGGTGGCTCATCACTTCCCGCGGCGCCGCGCGTATCGACACCGACGCCACGACCACCGGCGAACTGCTGGGCGACCGCAAGCAGATCGAGGCCGCCGCGGGCAGCACGGCGACCGTCGACCCCGCCACGCTCGATCTCGTGTCGCCCGTGACGGCACCCTGCCGTGTCGTTGCCCAGATGACCAACTTCATCAGTCACGTCACAGACTCCGGTCTCGACCCCGCCACCATCCCGTTGACGTTCTTCCGCAAGGCGTCCGGGTCGATCAGCGGCCCGTTCGACGACATCATCCGCCCCGATCACGTGCGCTTCCTGGACTACGAGGTCGAGATAGGCCTGCTGATCGGCCGCGACTTCCCCGTGGGAGTGCAGGTCACCGAGGACAACTGGGCCTCCTTCGTGGCGGGGCTGGTGGTCACCAACGACGTCTCGGCAAGGGACGTGCAGCTACCGAAGACCCAGTTCTTCGAGGCCAAGTCCTATCCGACCTTCACCCCCGTCGGCCCCATGCTTGTGCTCCTCGACGAAGCCGAGCTGAAGCGGTTCGGCGACCTTCGCCTGCGACTGTGGGTCAACGGAGAGCTACGGCAGGACTCCGTCGTCGACGGCGACATGATCTACTCACCCCTGCGTGCCCTCGAGGGTCTCAGCCGCTTCCAGCGGCTCGACGCCGGTGACCTGCTGCTCACTGGTACGCCGAAGGGGACGGCCCTGAGTGCGCCACCGAAACCGGTCGAGATCATCGCCGCGCTTCTGCCTCCCGCAGTCAAGTGGAAGATGTTCTTCAAGCGGCAGGCAGGCAACCCCAAATACCTCAAGCATGGCGACGTTGTCGAAGTTGCCATCGGCACCGACGACGGCGGGCTCGACCTCGGTCGGCAGCGCACCGTCGTGAAGGTCGCATAATGACCGACCGGCTCTGGCCGACATACGACGGCCCAGATGACCTCGCCGCGATCGAGGCCGTCCCACTGCGCGACCGCGGCCTCCCGGACACGGCGTACGACCTCCTCGTCAGGGCCGCTGCGCTGTGGCCCACCCGCACCGCCCTGTCCGTACTCCCGGACGGGGAGCGGTGGCAGAAGCCTGCCGTGCGAACGTACGCCGATCTGCTCGTGGACGTCCACCGCTATGCCAACGTCCTCCACGCGCTGGGGGTGCGCCGAACCGACGGGGTCGCCCTCCTCTCCCCGAACTGCGACGAGCTCGTCACCGTGACCCTGGCCGCCGAGGTCGCCGGGATCGCAGCGCCGATCAACAGCGGGCTCTCACAGGAGCACATCGCGCAGCTGCTGCGCACGTCGGGAGTCCGCGTTCTCGTGGCTGCCGGTCCGGAACTCGCACCGGAGGTATGGGAGAGGGCGCGAACCCTGGCCGTCGAGGCCGGGGTCGACGCCCTCCTCGCGTTGGGTGCGACAGACCCGGACTCCCCCGGCGGGGAACTGGAGCCGGTGGACGACGTGCGCGTTGACCGCCTGTCCGCGCTCGCGGCGGAGCAGCCTCACAACACCTTCGTGGGCGAGAGACCCTCGGGCACCGACCTCGCCGCTCTCTTCCACACCGGCGGCACCACCGGAACGCCGAAGCTCGCCGCACACACCCACGCCAACCAGGTCAGCGACGCCTGGACAATCTCAACCACAGGCCTGCTTCACCAGGATGCGGTCGTGTTCGCGGCACTGCCCCTCTTCCACGTCAACGCGCTCATCGTCACTGTCCTTGCTCCCCTGTTCAGGGGTCTCCACGTCATCTGGGGCGGTCCCCAGGGCTACCGCGACCCGGATCTCTTCGCTCACTTCTGGCGAATCGTCGAGCGCTATCGGGTGACGACGATGAGCGCCGTACCGACGGTGTACTCCGTGCTCGCCGGTACCCCCGTCGACGCCGACATCGGCAGCCTTCGATGTGCGGTCGTCGGCGCGTCGCCCCTTCCGCAAGCAGTCCGGGAGAGTTTCGAGTCTGCGACTGGAATCCGGCTCGTCGAAGGGTACGGACTCACGGAGGCTACGTGCGTCAGCGCAGTGGGCTTCCCCCAGCATCCGCGTCCGGGATCCGTCGGCCAGCGCCTGCCCTACCAGCATGTGAAGACCGTGCACATCGGCGCCGACGGTGAATGGGTCGACCTGCCTGCCGGCCAGGTGGGGGTGCTCGCTATCAGCGGGCCGACCGTCTTCCCGGGCTACGTCACGGGTCGCACTCCCGACGGGCCTGTCCTCGACGGCACCGGCACGCTGCACGACGGCTGGCTGAACACCGGAGACCTCGCATGGGTCGACCCTGAGGGTTTCATCTACCTCGTAGGGCGAGCGAAAGACCTCATCATCCGCGGAGGTCACAACATCGACCCCGTGGTCATCGAGAGCGTGCTGCTTGCACACCCGGCGGTCACGGCAGCGCAGGCTGTCGGTCGACCAGACCGTCACGCGGGCGAGGTGCCGGTCGTGTTCGTCACGCTCGCCCCGAACGCCAGTGTGGATGCGGAGGAGCTCCGGGCCTGGGCGGGCGCGCACGTACCCGAGCAGGCGGCGGCCCCCAAGGCCGTCATCGTGTTGGCCGCACTACCTCTCACCCACATAGGCAAACCCTTCAAACCGGCACTACGCGCCGAAGCCACCCGGGACGCGGTCGCCGACGCGCTCCGCCACATCCCGTCGATCAGCAGCGTGCGGGGAACCATCGAGGACGGCGCGATTGTCGCCGTCATCCGGCTCGCGAGCGACGCAGACGAAGCCTCGGTCAAAGAAATCCTCGGTCACTTCGCTTTCACCTGGAGATTGGAACTTTCATGAACGCCACCACGATTCTCGCCATCCTGCTCATCGTCGCCTTCGCGACCCTCGGGTCGGCCAAGGTCGCCGCGGTCCCCTCGATGCGGGCGCGGGCCCAACACGTCGGCTTCAGCGCCGCGGCATACCGGCGCATTGGTTTCCTGGAACTCCTCGCCGTGGGCGGGCTGCTCCTCGGCGCCTACCTCCCAGTGATCGGCGCCTTGGCCGCCGCGGGGCTCCTCGCTCTCCTTGGCGGGGCAGCCGTGACCCACGTCCGCAACGGCGACGGCCTGCGCGAGGTCGCCCCGTCGGTCGTCCTCGCCCTGGCGAGCCTCGGCTATCTGGCGCTCGTGCTAGGTGACCTGCGATGAACCTCCCGCAACCCAGCGCCGGCCCGCCCCCCGTGGTCATCGTGGGGGCCGGCCCGGTCGGGGTCACTGCGGCCACACTCCTCGGGCAATACGGCGTGCGCTGCCTGGTCCTGGACCGCTGGGGCGGCGTCTACCCGCAGCCGCGCGCTGTCCACCTCGACGACGAGATCTACCGGGTGCTCACGCGGCTGGGCATTGCCGAGCAATTCGCGGCAGTGTCTCGGCCGACCAGGGGCCTGCAGCTGATCGACCGGGGCCACCGAGTGTTCGCGGTTCTGGACCGGGCCGGCGACCATGGCCGACACGGGCACCCCAGGGCCAACATGTTCGACCAGCCCGAGCTCGAGCAGCTGATGCGCACCAACGTCGAAGACCAATCCACTGTCACGGTGCGCGGAAACGTCGAGGTCACGGACATCGCCCAGGTCGGCCAGAGCCAGGTGAGGGTCGACTTCACCGACCGGCTTACCGGTGAACATGAGTCCGTGTTGGCCACCTATGTTCTGGGATGCGATGGAGCCAATAGCGTGGTCCGTCGGGCGATCGGCGCAACGATGTTGGACTTGAAGTTCGAACAGCGCTGGCTCGTCATCGACGTCTCCAGCCAGGTCGAGCTCGACCAGTGGGACGGCGTACACCAACTTTGCGACCCTGAGCGCGCGGCGACCTACATGCGTATCGGTGCCTCCCGCTACCGCTGGGAGTTCCGGCTGCTGCCGGGCGAGACCGCCGCCAGCTACGGCTCCATCGGCGCGCTCATGCCCCTCATCCGACCGTGGACCGAAGGTATCGATAGCGATCAGGTCGAGCTGGTGCGCGTCGCGGAGTACAACTTCCGGGCCCAACTGGCCGATCGCTGGCGAGGCGGGAACATGTTCCTGTTGGGCGATGCCGCTCACCTCACGCCTCCATTCGTTGGACAGGGCTTGGGCGCGGGTCTGCGCGACGCGATGAACCTCAGCTGGAAGGTCGCCGGGGTTCTCTCCCGAGATCTCCCCGAGTCAGTGCTCGACACCTACGAGGTGGAGCGCAAACCGCACGCACGAGCCCTGATCCAGCTCGCCAGGCTCATCGGTGTCTCCATGACGCAGGGCGGCAGAGCAGGTGACGTGCTCCGTAAGGCAATCGCCCCGCGGCTGCACTGGGTGCCCGGTCTGCGCGATCGCCTCCTGGACGGCGAGACACCCCCACTGTGCCGGTCCGACTTCGTGGAACGCCGCACGCTCCGGCACCCGCTCAACGGCCGGCTATGCCCGAATGCCCTCCTGGCAACTGGCCTCCGGTATGACGAGGTGACTCACGGCGGGTTCGTGCTCGTCACCGGCGTGCCCCTCTCGCCCGATCAGCAGGCTCTCCTGGCAGACCGGGGAACCGAGGTGCTCGAGGTCTCCCCCGGCTCGGCCCTGCATTCATGGCTGGCAGACGGCAAGGCCACGGCGGCGCTGGTCCGACCCGACTTCACGGTGCTGCGCGCCGGAAGAGACGTGGCCGCGCTCTGCGCTGCGGCGCCGGTGTTCCGCCGCCGGAACGACCCAGTCCCGGACGAAGCGTCGTCACGAAAGGCGAGGCGGTAGCGGCATACGGGGTTCACGTTTGGGCAGTCCACGAATGCCCGGGGCTGAAAGCGCGGGTGATGACGCAATAGCTGTTGCCACAGCGACACCCTGCGCGTCATCAGCGGCGTCGTCAGCCCCGGTGCTCTCGGTCGACCCCCGCAAAGGGCCAACTCTGCACGCGCGGGTACACACTTCTCTCATGAGCGAGCCCACACCCGCCGCAGTCGAAGTCCGCACCCCGCCAGCCGCCGCGCTCAAGGTCGCCAACGCCGGCCTGCGAATCATCCTCCGGTCGCCGCTGCACCGGGCCGTCAGCGGGGGTTTGATGTTGCTGCACGTCACGGGCAGGAAATCCGGGCGGGTCTACGACGTCCCGGTAGGTCGCCACGAGTACAACGGACAGCTGGTCACCTCGGCGGGAGGCGCGTGGAGACGCAATCTGGCAGGTGGAGCCGATCTGGAGGTGACGTTGGATGGACGTCGACGCCGGGCGCGCGGGGAACTGGTCGAGGATCCACACGAGGTGGCCCAGATCTTCAGCTACCTGCTGGCCAAGGTCGGACTGAAGCGGGCGAACACGCTGGGCCTACGACTCAACGTTGACAGGGCGCCGACGCTGACGGAACTGCAGGCCGCACTGACAGACCGCAAGGTGCTGCGGCTGACCCTCCTGGACGCCTAGCGGTCAGCAGCAGCGCATCGTGGGGTTGCGGTCGCGCTCATCGATGCGCCGCCTCCAGAACTCCTTGAGGCTCAGCGGCTCCTGCCCGGGATGCTCCCGGGCGTGGCGAACGAGGTAGATGTCGTACGCGTCATCGCCCATCAGGGCCCGGACATACCACCTGACCGCTGCGAGAACGCGACGCAGTGGCCCTATGGGCGTAGCCGAGGCTAGTGGTGCGCTCCGATGCGCGTTGGCGTCAGACCCGCGTCGCTCCACTCTTGCAGCACCTCCTTCTCAGCAGCGGTGGGCACGAAGCTCCTGGGTGCGAAGATCTTCGAGGGGACGTCCGGCTCTTCGCTCGTGGGCGTGCCGCCGGAGCGAACCGACCGGATGACGACCACGGCCGCAGCGAGCACCACGATGATGACAAGACTGGCGAACAGGACCGACAGGACCCCCTGTGTCATCGTGTTGCGAATGACGGCCTCCATGTCACCCTGCGTCTTGGCGGGGGCAAGGACCTTGCCCGAGTCCCGGGCGGCGACGAACAAGTCGTGGTTGGCGAAGTAGCCGATTGCCGGCACCGGGGAGAAGATTTTCTGCCATGAGGCAGTCAGCGTGACGATGAGGTCCCAGACGAGCGGGACACCTGGGATCCAGGCCCATTTGTAGAGCCCCTGCTTCATGACGACCGTGAAGACGACGGTCAAGGCGATCGCTGCCAGAAGCTGGTTGGCGATGCCGAAGAGCGGGAACAACGTGTTGATGCCTCCGAGCGGGTCGGTGACGCCCATCACCAGGATCGAGCCCCAGCCCGCGACGACAATGAACGAGCACAGCCACGCGCCGACCCGCCAGGACGGGTCCTTGAACTTGGACAGACCAGGGATGTTGCTGATCGCGTCGGAGAACATGAACCGGGCCACCCGGGTGCCGGCATCGATCGTCGTGAGGATGAACAAGGCCTCGAACATGATCGCGAAGTGGTACCAGAACGCCCGCAGGCTCTCACCGCCGACCACTTTGTGCATGACCTCGGACATCCCGAAGGCCAGCGTCGGCGCGCCACCCGTGCGCGAGATGATCGACCGCTCGCCGACGCCCGCAGCCGCCTGGCTGAACAGGGAGGGGTCCGCGGGCGGCAAGGGGACGCCGCCGGGACTCGTGAGACCCAGGCCGTTGACGTATGCCGCCGCGCTCTCGGGGGTCGGGACGGCCGCGCCGCCGCCCGTCAGCCCTGCAGGGGCATTCATGCCGAAGTAGAGGTGCTGGTCGAGGATCACTGCGGTGATGAGCGCCATGATGGCGACGAAGGATTCGGTGAGCATCCCCCCATATCCGATGAGACGTGCCTGGCTCTCCTTCTCGATCAACTTGGGCGTCGTTCCCGAGGCGATGAGCGCATGGAAGCCGGACAGCGCACCGCAGGCGATCGTGATGAACAGGAACGGGAAGAGGGTCCCCGCAAATGCCGGCCCGGTGCCATCGACACCGAAGCGGGTCAGCGCAGGCATCTGGACCTCGGGCCGCGCGATGAGGATGCCGAGGGCGAGCATGACGATCGTGCCGACCTTCATGAACGTCGAGAGGTAATCGCGGGGCGCTAGCAGCAGCCATACCGGCAGGACCGACGCGGCGAAACCGTAGGCGCAGAGCAGCCACGCGAGAGTGAGCTTGCTCAGGGTGAAGGTGCCCGCCCAGCTGGACTCGGACACCCAGCCACCGGCGATGATGGCGAGCAGCAGCAGCCCGACGCCGATGAGGGAGACCTCCGTGACGTTGCCTGGGCGGATGAAGCGAAGGTAGACCCCCATGAAAAGCGCGATGGGGATGGTCATCGCCAGGGAGAAGACCCCCCAGGGGCTCTCAGCGAGGGCGTTGATCACGACGATGCCGAGCACGGCGATGAGGATGGTCATGATTGACAGAACCCCGAGCAGGGCCGCGATCCCCCCGACCGGGCCGAGTTCGTCGCGCGCCATCTGCCCCAGGCTGCGGCCGCGTCGGCGGATCGACAGGTGCAAGACCATGTAGTCCTGCACCCCGCCGGCCACGCACACCCCGACGATGATCCACATGGTGCCGGGCAGGTAGCCCATCTGGGCCGCCAGGACGGGGCCGACGAGGGGCCCTGCGCCGGCGATAGCTGCGAAGTGGTGGCCGAACAGGACCCGCCGGTCCGTCGGCATGAAGTCCTTGCCGTTGTCGAACTCCTCGGCCGGCGTCGCCCGCGTGTCCCTGGGCTTGAGCACCTTGTACTCGATGAGGCGGGCGTAGAAGCGGAATGCCGTCACGTAGGTGCACACCGCGGCCAGGACGAACCACACCGCGTTGGGATGCTCGCCGCGGACGATCGCGACCATGAACCAGGCGATCGCCCCAACGCCAGCGATTCCCGCGAAGATGGCCTTGTTGGGTCCGGACCAGTTGGGCGGCTCTTCGACGCCAACGGGAGGGAGGGCCGGGTCGGTCCTCAGCTTGTGGATCTCGGTCGGCATGGTCATCGACGGACCTTCCTGTGGCTGGCTGCGCGGGCCTGCTTGCGGTGATGCCTGTCTGGGATAGCCAACGCCGAGGTTAGCGACTCGTCGTCGCAGCGTCACCCCCCAGCGCCCCGCGAGCGATGATCGTGATCCGCCACGCGCGACAAACCCGGCGACGTGTCGGGCAGCAAACCCGACGACGTGTCGGGCGGCACTCAGGGCAGTTCGCCGCGCTTGATGTTCAGGTAGGCGCGCTCAGCACAGTTCTGGGTGGCGCTGATTGCGGCTTGGTACTCATCATGCGCCTCGGCGCTGCGGCCGAGCCTGCGCAGTAGGTCGGCTCGGGTGGCGTGCCAGGCGTGGTAGCCCTGGAGCGGCAGCCGGTCGAGCAGAGCGAGGGCAACCATCGGGCCGTCCACCTCCGCGATGGCGACCGCGCGGTTGAGTGCGACGATCGGTGACGGGTCCAGGCGGGTCAGCTGGTCGTACAGGGCAACGACCTGCGACCAATCCGTGTTGGACGAGGTGGGGGCGTCGGTGTGCACGGCGTTGATAGCGGCGAGTATCTGATATCGGCCGGGCCGGTTGATCGCGATGCAGCCGCGGACCAGGTCGTGGCCCTCGTCGATCAGGTCTCGGTCCCAGCTGGTCCGGTCCTGCTCGCCGAGTGGGACCAGCTGCCCGTTGCGTACACGTGCCGATCGCCGGGCCTCGGTGAGTAGCAGCAGCCCGAGCAGACCGGCCACCTCCGGTTCCTCGGGGAGCAGTTGGCGCAGGATCCGGGCCAGCCGGATGGCCTCGCCCGTCAGCTCGGCGCGGGTCGGTTCGCCGTCGCCGGTGGCGAGGTAGCCCTCGTTGAACACCAGGAACAGCACGGCCAGCACCCCGCCGAGCCGATCGGGCAGGTCAGTGTGCTCCGGCACGCGGTAAGGCACCTTCGCCGCCGCGATCTTCTTCTTCGCGCGTGTGATCCGCTGCGCCATGGTGGTCTCGGGTACGAGGAACGCCCGAGCGATCTCAGCCACGCTGAGCCCACCGATGAGGCGCAGCGTCAGCGCGATGCGCGCCGCCGGGGCAAGCGCGGGGTGGCAGCAGGTGAACAGCAGCCGCAAGCGGTCGTCCTCGACCGGACCGACGTGCCCGTGGGGCGTCTCGTCGTGGGGCGTCTCGTCGTGGGACGTCAGGGCCGCCCGGTGCTTCGCCTCACGCTGATTCTCGCGGCGGATCCGGTCGATCGCGCGGTGGGTCGCTGTGGTGGTGAGCCAACCGCCGGGGTTGGCAGGCACACCGGACTCCGGCCACTTCTCCAACGCGATCACCAACGCCTCACTAGCCGCCTCCTCTGCCATGTCGATGTCGCCGAAGCGGCGCGCAAGCGAGGCGATCAGGCGGCCGTACTCTTGGCGAAAGACCCGCTCCACGGCCTCCTTTCCGCTGTGCATCAGTCAGTCGTGGCTCGGTCCGGCTCAGCCCAGGCCGTCGAACGGACGGACCTCGACCGTGCCCCGGCACGCCTTGGACCCCGCGGCCGCGAGCTTGAGAGCCACGTCAAGGTCCGGCGCGTCGATGACCCAGAAACCCGCGATGACCTCCTTGCTCTCCAGGTATGGGCCGTCGGTCATCTCCGGCGTCTCGCTCCGTCCGTCGACGACGGTCGCCGTGGATACGGGTGCAAGCCCACCGGCGAAGACCCAGTAGCCCTCGGCGCGCAGTCTCTCGTTGAAGGCGCCGGTCGCCTCGAGCGCCTCGTCCATTTCCTCCCGGGACCCGTAGCTGCCGAACTCGTCGATCTCGGCAACGCTGTGCACGGCGAGCAGGTAGTGCGCCATCTCAGTACTCCTCGGTTCGCGGCGGTCCCGATGACCGCCCTTCTACCCTCACCACGAACGGCATCCTGCCAATACGACAACCTGGCACACGGTCGGCGCCGCCGTCGGTCGCCCCTCAGGCGGCGAGGATCTCGTCGATCTGGCCCATGGCCAGGGTCAAGCCCTCGACCATGCCCATCTCGATGAGTTGTTCCATCTGCTCGACGTTCGCGAATCGCGAGGTGACCGTCATGCGTGTGCCGCCGCCGCCGTACTCCTGCAACTCCACCCTCGCACGGACCGTCGGCATGTTGGGGTCAGGGTGCCCGCCTCGTCGGCGAACCCATCCTCGAACTCGAAGGAGCGCGGTTCGTCGATGACCAGGAAGCGCCACCAGCCGTGGGCCTTCTCGCCAGCTGGGCCCGTCATGTAGTAGCTGGACCGGCCACCGACGCTCACCTCGTGCTCTTCGAACGTCGCCGGCCACGTCGGCGGCCCCCACCACCGCTCCAGCTGGCGCGGGTCTGCCCAAACCTGCCACACCCGCTCAGGCGGGGCTGCCAGCTCCGCCACGACGGTCATGGTGAGGGTCGCGGTGTCGGGCGTGGTGCTGATCACGGTCATCGTGAGTCTCCTTGGGCGGGTTGGGTGAGGATGTGCTCGATTCGGCCGATGCGGCCCCGCCAGATCTCCTCGTACTGGCCGAGCAGGCGTGCGGCTGCACGGATCTTGGTGACGTCGCCGTGCACGAGGCGCTCGCGGCCTCGACGGTTCTTGGTCACCAGACCCGCACGCTCGAGCACTGCGACATGTTTCTGAACGGCGGCGAAGCTCATGTCGTATTGCCGGGAGAGGGCAGACACCGACGCTTCCTCGCGCAGCACGCGCGTGACGATGTCCCGGCGGGTCGCGTCGGAGAGTGCCGCGAAGATCCGGTCGACGGCTTCTCTCTCGGGGCTATATACAACCATGTGGTTGCACATTACCCGAGCCGGACGACTCCTGGCAAGGGTCGCTCACGCCCAGGTCCGTATGCCGCCCGAACCCGCCGACCTTGGCCCGCAGCTGCTCAGACAGGCTTCAGCCGGAAGTCCGGGAGGGGGAGTTCCGCCGACGGTATGTGACCACCGCCAGTAGGGCGGCGATGCAGAGCATCAGGATCATGCATCCGATCACTAGGTACACCCAACCGGGTAAGGAGGTCGTGGTGTTCACCGGTGGGGCCTGCCCGGTGACCGGGAATGTGATAGTTGCTTGTGCACTGTGTTCAAGTAGCCCGCTGCGCATTGTGATTTCCGCGTCCCACGGGCCGGCGGGCAAGGCCGGGTCTAGGACGATGGTGACGAGTTCGGTGTGGCCCACTGCCACGGTGGTTCCGAGATCAGCTGGGAAGGGTCCGGCGCTCAACCCGGCTGGACCGCGAGACAGTCGCAGGGTTCCCGACAGGTCGAGCGCCCGGCCGCCGGTGTTGTGCACAGCGGCGCGGACAGTGGGCTGCCCTTCGGGTGAGCGCTCGGCCGTCAGCGAATCGATAGTGAAGTTGGCCGCCGGGGCGTTTCCCGATCCGACAGATACATAGAGGCGAATGCCAACCCGGCTCACTTGGGTGATTCCTCCGGCAGCGACGGGCAGCGAGCTAGCTTCGGCCCACACCACGCCGTACTGCTCCCCTGGGGGCGCGTCGGTCGGCACGGCGACAGTCACGGTCGCTGTCGCGAGGCCGCCGGCGGGAACATCCACGGCATCCGGATCGACGGACGTCCAGGTCGACAGGTCGTTCGGGGTCCGTCCGTCCGCCCCGAGGAACGACCCGTCGGCGATGGTCGCGGCGGCTGAATACAACTTGACCGGCACGATGTCGCTGGTGGTGTTGGACACCTCGATCCGGCGGCTGATCACCGCTCCGGGCGCGAGATGGTCCACGATGTATAGCTTCGCTCGCGGATCATTGCCCGCGTTGGCGGGGACGTCGAGGATACGAAGCCCGATGCTGCCATCGGTTGCGGCGCGAGCTTCCAGACTGGCCCCGCTGGGCGCGACCAGTTGCGTGGTCACAGTGAGGGCGGCCATCAGGAGCCGCGTGATCCGCGGGGCCGCGCGGGTTGAGCGGGTCGAGCGAGTTGAGCGAGTTGAGCGAGTTGAGCGAGTTGAGCGAGGCTCAGACGAATCCCGGGACAACCCGGTTGCAGGTCCGCGCGTCGACATGCCTACAAGACCGAGTGGGTAATCATTCCGCTGTAGGTACCGGCGACGGTGCCTCCGGGAACGGTCACGTTGATCGTCGGGTTCCAGGTGGCTGAATTGTCGCCCGTGATGCCGGTCGCGGTGACCGCGGGAACGACGCCGGTAAGATCCGCCGGATTGTTCGCCGTGTATGTCGCCGTCCCAGTCTTCGTGATGGCCCCGGCGGTGTAGCCCACCAGGGAGGCGGCGATCGTCGGTCCAGACGCCGGGGTGAAAGCGGTGGAGATGACGCTCGTGACCCAGCCGGAGCCAGCTGCCGCGCTGCGGGCGTCGAGGACCTGCACCTGACCGAGCTGGCCGTTGATGACAGAGCCATCCACGGAGTTGGCGGTGGTGCCGAGACTTCCGGCTGCCGCCGGCACGGTGATCGACAGGGCCCCGGACGTCACGGTGACCGAGGCGGTCGTGGTGCCCGAGTCCGCCAAGGCGGGCAGGGTCACTCCGAAGGTCAGCAGCCCGGCGATAGTGGCGACGACAACAACGCGTGTTCTCATGGCTTCTTCTTCCAGCGGGTACGACACGGCGGTCGCGATCGCAATTCTTGCGATTTGTTGCTATTCCCCCGTATTTGAATAATAGTAACACGCTGGTGCATTTTCGACAATAGCCGCGGCCGTGCGCTCACCTATTTCTTGGCGGTCCGTCTTTTCCTCGCTAGATCACATGGAATTCGATGCGGTGGATGAGTGTGTCGTCGTGGATCGGCCCAGAGTGAGCCGCCCGGCTCTGGAGAGCCTCACGACCACTCTCGCCTGACGCCGCCACATCTTCGTTGGTCAGGGCCGAGAATGGCAGAACCTCGATCGAATCGATCTCGATGATCACGCCGGCGGTCTGGTAGCGGCCACCGACCTTGACCTGAGGTCGGCTCCACAGTCTGATCGAGACCGTGATCTCGCCTCGTGCGACCGCGTCGCGGAGGTCTCGACTGAAGATCATCCCGTCACGCTACGGCTTCGGGAGGCAGGTTTCGCTCGGTCCGTGCCGAGGGTGCCAGCCGGTCACACTGCTGTCGGATCTGCCATGTCGTAGGTAATCGTGCGCATGGTGAACTCGCCGTAGGTGAAGGGGCCATCTGGGCGCTCGTAGACGGCGGCCCCGTGGTGGATCACATGCCGGCCGTCCACGTCCCAGTGCTCGGTGATCGGCGTGGACCAGCACATCGGGATGAAGGTGCCGGTGCTACTGTCTGGGCGGTCGTCGGACCGGAAGTCGACAAGCTCGTCGCGCTCGTTGAACAGCAAGGTTGCGCGGACCGTGTGCGGGCCGTTGGTGAACGTGACGCCCGCCGAACGGTCGTCCACCGTCCTCCAAGCCAGCCGGGAGTCCACCAGCGCGCCGGGTGCCATCAGGCACAGGTCGTTCAGGACGGTCACAGTCTCCGCGGCGCTGATCTGCCCGCCGTGCTGGTCGACCATGTTCACGCTCGAGGCGATCCGGACGGTGAAAGCCGCCCGTTCCTGCCGGTAGATGTGCAGGGCGCGCACGGGTATCCCGAACATCCGGGCCTCCATGAGAAACAGCCGAGCCGGCCGGCCGAAGAAGTTGTACTGCACCGTCCGCGCCTTGATGGGTGCTTGGCCAGGCTTGCGGTACATGTTGGCGTCCAGGGCAACGCGCATGTTCTGCGGGCGGGGACGGCCCAGCGCACCCGAGCGCTCGACGTAGCGCCTGACAGGGTCGGGCAGCCCGGCAATCTCGCCGGCTGTCAGCGCCGCAGCGCCGGGCTTGAAGGGTTGGGCGGCGAACTCGGCCGCGACGACCTGGTCATGGCGGGCGCGCAGGTTACGTCCCGTCCCGGCGTGAATGTCTGCCTCGATCGGCACGGTCATCGCAGCACCTGTGCCTCGGGCGCGACCACTGACTCGGGCGCGCGGGAGCGGGCCACCCTGGCCACACCACCAAGAATTGCGGCGTTGACCGCGATCCCCACTGCGGTCTCCGGCAGCCCGAGCACGCACAGGGTCAGTGAGAGCGCCCCCAACGACGCCACAAGCGGAAGGGCCCATGACGAGCGGCGCCCGATGCCCACCCCCACGGCGACGAAGCCAACAGCGCAAGCGAGCCAGACAATGCCGATCAGGCGCACACCGAGGTTGCCGAGGTCGGCCGAGCCGCCGAGGACTGTGGTGTCATACGGGAACCCCTCAACGACGCCCATGTCCCACGGCACCACGAACCCGATGAGGTGGATCAACCCATGGGCGGCCATCATGACCGCCAGCACGTAACGAGTCACACGCGTCATTCCCTACTCCTGCCTAAGGGTGGTGAGGGCCGCGAGCCAACGGCGAAGGTGCTCGAGCAACTCGCGCGTCTCGGTGGGCGTCAAGCCCCCGAAGACGTCGTCGAACATGACCTGGGTGCGCCGCCGCATCTCGGGCTCATCGAATTCGCGAATCCGTTCGGTCAACTGAACCCGGGTTGTCCGTCCGTCGGCTGGGTCTGGAACGAGGCGCACGAACCCCTGTGCCTGAAGACCCAGGGCGACCTGTTTGACGTTCTGCCGCGAACTGCCGTACTTCTCCGCGGCCTCGCTCAGCGATGGGCTGGACCCGGGGAACCCGTTCGCCAACACGGCCAGGAGAAGCCACTGGCGTGTCGTCAGCCCTAGGTCTGCCAGCTCCCTGTCGGCCCTGCGCGAGAGGCGCTGCACGAGAACGAATAACGATCCGAAGACCTCCGCCCGAGTCGCCAGCAGCTGCGCTTCCGTCATATACGTAACATATTACTGATATGACGTGACGTCAAGCCGGTCGCCCTTGCCGAGACAGCTCAGCTCAGCTCAGCTCCTACAGCCCTCCCAGTACGGCGTCGACGACGCGTTCGCCGAAGTCCCGATCCAGAGGGAGACCGGTGATGAACCGACGATGGAAGACCGGCCCTGCAAGGCGGTCGACCAGCGCTTCGCAGTCCGTATCGCTGGGGAACTCGCCACGTTCGATGCCGCGGGCCAGCACCGCGAGAACTGCCTGACGCCGTCGCCGCGACTCCTGCGCGTGCATCTGTGCGAACTGCGGGTCGCGTTGCGCGGCGTCGATCAGTGATGCCATCAGCGCGGCGCCTCGCCCCTGGCCAATAGCTTCAGCGAGGCCTCCGACCAGCACCTTGAGGTCTCCTCGAAGGCTGCCGGTGTCGGGCTGGGGCGGGTCTGGTGTGACCGAGCGGAAGGCGTCGAGCACGAGCGCGGCATGGTTGGGCCACTGACGGTAGATCGTGGTCTTCGCCACGCCCGACCGAGCCGAGATCGCTTCGATGGACGCACCGGCGATGCCACGTTCGGCGATGAGGTCGAGCGCGGCACCAAGGGTGCGCTGGCGGGAGCGGCTGATTCGCGGGTCTGGTGCGGACTCCCGGAGCGGACCTGGCGTGCTGCGAGCCTCAGCATTAGCAGTAGCAGTAGCGGAAGCGGGCGCTGTGGATGCCCGCCGGTCGACAGGCGTCCGGCTCATGACGGGGTCCGTTCCCAGGTGGCGGCGTTCTGGCGGATGTAGTCCTCCAGGGTGCGCGCCGGGCGTTCGAGGAGACTCGGCAGGGCGGGGTCGACGGTTTCGGCCTTCCCGCTGCGCAACCCGGTATGCAGCACAGTTTGCACCAGAACCCGCACCCAGGGCGCGCGCTGCTGGCGAAGGTGACGCGCGTAGCCAAGCACGGCGGCGGGCTGGTAACTGATGGTGCGGCCCAGCGTGTCGCTGAGGATCTGGGCGACCTCGTCGAAGGTGACAGCTCGGGGCCCGGTCAGGGTGTATCCCTTGCCCCGGTGCCGATCTGGATCCGCGAACACTACCCCCGCGGCGTCGCCGATGTCCCGGGTGTCGACGAACGCGACCCGTCCGCTGCCGGCTGGCAGGTAGATCCGGTCGTCTTGGACGATGTCGCGACGGTAGGCGTCGGTGAGGTTCTGTGCGAAGAACCCGGGCCGCAGGATGGTCCAGGACGGTGCGTGCTCGCGCAGGTGTGTCTCGACGCGGTGGTGCGGAACGACCCGGTTGGTGTCGGCGCCGGCCACCGAGGAGAACACGAAGTGCTCGACCCCAGCCGCGACCGCCACCTCAGTCAGCGCGTTCACGGTCGGGCCCACCTTTGACACCGGGGGCGGGCGCAGCAGGAACAGCCCGCGTGATCCGTCGACGGCCGGGCCGAACGTGTCCGGTCTGAACAAGTCCAGTTCGACGGTCTCTGCGCCCGCAACCGCGGCGAAGCGCGTCGGGTCCGTCACGCCGCACCGCACCCCGATGCCGCGCTCGACCAGAGCCCGCACCGTGGCGGCACCCACGTTTCCGCTGGCGCCGACGACCAGGACGGGGCCCTTCACGGCCGGTTCGCGTTCACGTGAGGCGCAGCACGCTGAGGTGCTCGCGTTGGACCGCGTCGAGCAGCTCGTCGTAGGTCGGGGCCCGATCGACGTTGATCTTGATGCCCAGGCGTCGTCCAGCCTCCTTGAGCCCAATCTCGCTGATCAGGCGCTGGTAGACCTCGGCGACCGCCGCCGGGTCCTCCTCGAGCACGGCAACGGCAGGCGCGCGGCGCCCGAGCACGGTGAGCTCCACGGGAGTGGGCCCACCACGCATGTTGACGCGCCACCCGGAGTTGGTGAGCACCTGCAACGAGCCGTCCGGCTGTCGGCGATAGGCCACCGGTGTCGTGTAGACCTTTCCGGTGCGTCGCCCGGTGACGTGGATCAGCAGCAGGTCCTGACCCAGCTTCTTGGCGCGACGTGACCCCGACAGCAGCCAGGTCAGCACGGGGTTGCCGACGCGAGTCATGAGCGACGGAGGGATGGCGCGCTGGACGGCGGGCGTCGGAGAAGAAGTCATGCCAGCTATCTTACGCTACGCATCCGTAGCGTTTAGACGTCTCGTCGTCGCAGCATGACCGCGGCCACCGTGCCCAAGCCCACGACCCAAGCGAGGAACACGGCGGCTCCGGGTCCGGCGCCGAGCTGAGAGCTGGATTCGGTGATGGTGGTGAAGGCCGCGCCGGCATTCGACGGGAAGTACTGCGCCACGTGCTGCCAGTCGTCAGGCAGCAGCAGGGCCCCGAAGCCGGGCAAGACCATGACCAGGCCCACGAGCCAACCGACCCCCTGCCCGATGCTGCGGGTGAGCACACCCAGGCAGAGCCCGAGCAGGCCGACCCCGGCAAGGTAGACCCCGGTGCCGATGACGGCGCGGGCGACGCCCGGGTCGCCCCAGGCAGCGGTCGGCGCGCCGCCGGCGCTCAGCATGGCCGTGCCCGCGCCGTACGCGACCAGGCTCGCCAAGACGGTGGCGGGCATCACCACGGCGATGAAGGCACCGATGCGGGCCAGGAAGGCTCCGATCCGTCGCGGGTCCGCGGTCATCGTCGTGCGGATCATCCCGCTGCCGTACTCGCGGGCTCCGACCAGTACACCCAGCACCCCGACCACGAGCACCCCCGGAGTGCTCCCGGCAAGCACGGTGGCCAGCGGGCCGGTTCCGGCGAACCCGGGAGCGGGCGCACCGCCCGGACCGACCCCGGTGACGGCCCCGGTGGAGGTCGCTGCCGCGATGACCCCGATGAGCACCATCAGCAGCCCGAGTGCGGCCACCGTGATGACGTTGGAGCGGACCGTGGTGAACCTGATCAGTTCTGAGCGCAGCAGCCGCAGGCCGGTGATCCGGTATCCCCGCGTCGGTTCGGCGTGCCTCGTCCTGGCGGTCGTCGTGCCAGCGGTCGTGTTCATGCTGGTGGGGGTGGTCATTTCACACTCCGGCTGTCAGTGCCGTGGAAGTCCACGGTGTCGTTGGTGAGTTTCATGAACGCGTCCTCCAGGGACAGTCGTTGGGTGGCGAGCTGGTGCAGCACGATGCCGTGGCGGGCGGCGACCTCACCGATCGCGCTCGCAGGCACTCCGCGGACGTCCAGGGCGCCCGGCTCCGCAGACGTGACGGTGACGCCGGGTGCGGCCAGCAGCGCCGCCAGCGTGGTGGCATCCGGGGTGGCGACCTGCACCCGCTCCCCGGACGTGCTGGAGATGAAATCCGTCATCGGGGTGTCGGCGAGCACCCTCCCGCGCCCCACGATGACGAGGTGGTCCGCGGTCAGCTCCATCTCGCTCATCAGGTGCGAGGAGAGGAACACGGTGCGTCCCTCGTCGGCCAACTGCCGGGTCAACCGGCGGATCCAGGTGATGCCGTCGGGATCGAGGCCGTTCACCGGTTCGTCGAGCATGACGACCGGCGGGTCGGCCAATAGGGCCGTTGCGATTCCGAGGCGTTGCCCCATCCCGAGGGAGAAGGAGCCGGCCGATCGGTGCGCAACGGACGTCAGGCCCGCGACCTCGAGGACCTCCTCCACGCGGGAACGGCCGACCCCGTTCGCCGCGCCGACCGCGCGCAGGTGGTTTCGTGCCGAGCGACTTCGGTCGAACGCCTTGCCGTCGAGCAGCGACCCCACCAGGGCCAGTGGAGCGGTTGCGTCCCGGAACGGCCGGCCGTCGACCAGTGCCTGACCCGAGGTGGGTCGGTCCAGGCCCAGCACGACGCGCATCGTGGTGGACTTGCCCGCGCCGTTCGGACCGAGGAATCCGGTGACCCGGCCCGGTTGCACGGTGAAGGTCATCCCGTCGACGGCGGTCGTGGTGCCGTACCTCTTGACGAGGGAGTCGACGGTGATCACGGGGTGTGCCCCGGGCGCGTGGCGTCCGCTGGTGGGGTGGCAGGTGCGCCGTGGGTGGGTTTCGCTGCTGTCATGCCTTCAGCGTCGCGTCACGAGGCTGTGCTCGTCGTCCCCCCTACGCGGTGACCTCGACCTACTGCGGATGCCGTATGCCGTATGCCGTGTCCGTATGCCGTCAGTCCTGCCCGGCCCGCACCAGGCCGGTCTGGTAGGCCAGGACGACCAACTGCGCACGGTCGCGGGCGCCGACCTTGGCCATGGCGCGGTTGACGTGTGTCTTGACGGTCAGCGGTGAGAGCACCAGGTCGGCTGCGATCTGGTCGTTGCTCATGCCGCGACCGACGAGGGCCACCACCTCACGCTCCCGCTCCGTCAAGGACTGCAAGACACTGTCCTCGAGATCACGGGCAGCGGCCATCGGCGTCGCGAGGTATCGGGCGATGAGGCCGCGCGTAGCCCGGGGCGAGAGTAGGGCTTCACCGCCGGCGACCGTCCGAATGCCCTCCAGCAGTTGGACGGGGCCGACGTCCTTGCCCATGAAACCCGACGCGCCGGCACGCAGGGCGCCCAGGACATGGTCGTCGGACTCGAACGTGGTGAGCACCAGGATGCGCACCCCGTCCAGCGCCGGATCGGAGGTGATCAGTCTTGTGGCCTGCAGCCCGTCAACGTCGGGCATGCGGATGTCCATCAGCACCACGTCCGGCAGGTGTTCCCGGGCCGCGGCCACCGCCTCGCGCCCCGTGCTCGCCTCGGCGACGACGCGCAGGTCAGTGGTGGATCCGATGAGCGCCGCGAACCCTGCCCGGATGAGGGCCTGGTCGTCGACCAGCAGCACCCTGATCACCGCGTCAGGTCCCGGTTCGCCGCTCACGTCGGCTCCTGGACCGGGAACCTCGCTCGAACAAGGAACGAGCCGTCCGCTGCGCCTGCATACAGGTCGCCGCCGACCACTGCCATCCGCTCGCGCATCCCCACCAGGCCGTGTCCGCCCGCCGTGGTGACCGGCGCGCCAGCGGCCCCCAACGCGTTCTGAACTTCCACGGTGGTGTGGTCACTCGCCTGTCGCGTGCGGAGCGCGATGTGCCCGGTGCCGTGTCGGGCCGCGTTCGTCAACGCCTCCTGAATGACCCGGTACAGGTGCAGATCGTCGCCCGGGGTGCCGCCGAGGGTCGGCCCCTCGTGACTCCACGTCACGTCGACCCCGCTCGCGCGCATCGAGCCCACCAGTGCCGGGATGGCCTGCGCCCCGGGCGCGGGCGGGAGCACCACGGCGTCATCACGCTCATCCGGCCCGGCGTTCGCGCGCAGCAGCCCGACGATGGCCCCCATCTCCTGCAGGGCCATCCGCGCCGCCGACCGGACCCGGGACAAGGCCTCGAGCGCCGCCGGCGGGTCGCTGCTGGCCAGGTGCTCGGCCACCCCCGCCTGCACATTGACCACGGCCACATGGTGCGCGACCACGTCGTGCAACTCCCGCGAGATGCGTAGCCGCTCTTCGGCGACCCGGCGCGCCGCTTCCTCATCTCGGTCGTCCTCGGCGCGCCTGGCCCGTTGCAGCGCAGCGGCCAATATCGCCCGGTTGCTGCGCACGGCATCCCCCAACGCCGCGGCGAGAGCGCACCACCCGACCACGGCATAGACGAGGGGGTCCTGAGCATCGACCAGAACCGAACGTGACAGCAGCACGATGACCCCCGCCATGGTGGCCGCCGTCGTCACGACCGCAGCACGTCGGGACCCGTAGGTGGCGACGGCATACAACGCTGCTATAGCGGCCGGAAGCCCTCGCCCGACGGTCCCGGCAGGGAAGGGCACCAGGGTTGCGCCCAGCGCAACCGCCCACGCGATGAGCGGGCTCGAGCGACGCCACATGAGCGCCAGGCAGGCGACCGCCAACAACCCAACCGTGACAGCCGTCAGCGGCGGCTGGGTCAAGCCCACCGTCTCCGGGGTCGCCGGCACCGCCAGAAGCGACAACACGAAGATGCCCGTCGCAAGGGTCGCGTCGACAGCCCGAGGCCGGGCGGCCATCCAGCCACGACCCTCTTTCATGAGTGCCCGGGGGTCCGCGTGCGTGCGTCGGCTGCGATCGCCCCCAACCGGCGCACTGCCTCCTCTGAAGGTGGGTCGAGGTGGACGATCAGGTGGTCGACACCCAGGTCGGCGTACCCCGCCAATGCCTCGGCGATCCGCGTGGCCGATCCCCGGACTACATGGGCCGGTCCCGCAGGCTCTGCGTCATCACCTTCCGCATCGCCGCCCGGGAGGTCGTCGAAACGCACGACAACCCCTGCGGTGAGAGTCAGTGTGGACGGATCCCTTCCGGTGGCGCTCGCGGCCTCCCGGAGCGTCTCCAGGCGCTGGTTCAGGGTTGCCGAGTGGCCCGGCTCGCCGTGCCAGGCCGAGTTGTACTGGTGCGCATGCCGGGCGGTGAGCTCAAGCATCCTGTGGCCCGCCGCGGCGATAAGCACGGGAGGCCCGCCGGCCCGGCTCGGGCCCGGGACCAGCACTGCCTCGGATGCCCGGTGGTATCGGCCCGCGAAGGTCACCTCCTCACCGCGCAGGAGCGGGAGGATGATCTGCAGTGCTTCCTCGAAGCGCGAGACACGGTGATCGAACGGAGAGCCGAGGGCGTCGAACTCCGGCTCATGCCAGCCGCAGCCGAGTCCCAGGATCAACCGGCCGCCGCTGACCTCGTCAAGCTCGAGAGCCATCTTCGCGGTCAGTGCCGGATTCCGGAAAGGCACGGCAAGCACGAGTGTGCCGACGTCGACCCGGGCGGTGAGCGCGGCCACAGCCGTCAAGAGCGTCCAGGCTTCGTGGATGCCGGAGGTCTGGCCGCCGGCCCGGTGGAAGAAGTGGTCGGCGACCCACAACGAGTCGAGCCCAACGTCCTCGCTCAGCACGGCTAGTTGGAGCAGGTCCGAGACACCCCTGGTCTCATCCGAACCCATGGGCAGCATCAAGCCGATCTTCATGCCGACCATGGTGCCAGTCTCGGCCCCGCCTGAACCGCACTCCTGGTCTGGGGATGGCGAAGCATTTACGCTGTGACGATGAGTCGGTCGCTGTCATTGGCTTTCGGAGTCGTCCTCGTGCTCGTGGGTCTTCTTTGGACGGGGCAGGGTCTGGGGTGGATCGGCGGCAGTGCCATGACCGGAGTGACGATCTGGGCCGTGGTCGGCCCGATCGCCGCACTCGTGGGGGTGGTGCTTCTTCTCCGCGGCGCTGGCCGGGTCGGCGGCGGCAAGCGGTAGCGGCATCGCGGGCCGGCCGCCTTGCCCGCTCCGGCGGCATACCTCATGCATGCCGTGCAGCCCTCTATATCGCACACCGTCCTGGCCAGGAACTCCATCTGCTATCGAGGAGCGGAGTTTGGCGCCTGGGTCGTCGCCGCCGCTGGGCGAGGCTGTGCCGGGTAGCCTGCTCGGGCCCAGGCGGTCCGTGTGTATTGAGGGGCGGGGCTATTCGACGCGGAGGCGTTCGACGGGTTGGGCGGTGAGTTCGGCGATCAGGTCGAAGTCCTTGTCGAGGTGCAGGACGGTGCGCTGGTTCAGCTCGGCTGCGGCTGCGATCAGCAGGTCCGGGATGGACGGCCCGCGGTGCCGGCCGCGTTCGGCCAGCAGGCGTTGCACCTGCACCGCCCGGTCCTCGGCCGCGGGGGTCAGGTACTCCACGGGCATCGCTGCCAACGGCGGTGACCCCATGGCTCGGGCGAGCTCGATCGCGGACCGGGCCGAGAAGCCTGCCTCGAGCAGGGTGACCGTGCTGATGACGACGAGCCCGCGTTCGACCCGGTTGGCCCACCGCTCAGCGTCGGGGCTGGAACCCAGCCGGACGAGGGCGGACTTGTCGATGAGCCAGGTCGTGCTCATGACCAGGCGTCGGACATGACCGTGTCGTCGGCGAGGTCGGGAAGCAGTTCGGCCACGGCACGAAGGTCATTCGCGGTGACCGACCCTGCCGTGCGGCGGGCCTCCCGGTGCAAGTGCCGGCGCAGGTACTCGGTCCGCGAGAGACCCAGTCGCGCGGCCTGCTCGTCGAGCAGGCTGAGGTCCTCGGCGGGGAAGTTGCGAATCAGGACATCGGGCACGGCACACCTCCTAGATATCGCATGATATCAGCAAGGCCCCGCAGCCTTCGCGAAGTCGTTGAGCGCCTGGATGCACGCGCGAACTCGGCGAGGTGAAGGAGGTGGGGCCATGGCCCGTGCGTGAACAAGTCGGTGACCCGTCACGAGGTCAGCGTCGGCATCAGGTCCCGTCCGAGGAGATCGGCCAGGCGGGCGGCTTCCCGCTTGATGGCCTCCCGTGGGGGACGTCGTTCGTCGAGCCAGGTCACTGTGAGCTGGTCACCCCTTCGCGCCCACGTCCCGCACACGACCCCACCCACGATCACCGGGTTGGCCTTGCGAGTCATGAGGTCACGTCGGGAGGGCGGGGTCACATGAACGTCCTTCGTGCCAGGACCGATCACCCATTGGTCGTGCCCGGGAAGGAACCGCACAGCCTCCGATGCAACGGCGGCCTCCATGGCCTCGAGGTCGTCGCAGACGGCATACGCGGTAGTGCCTTCGACATCGACCGCGACCAACCGGTCGCCGAGCTCTGAGAACCAGGTCTTGAGCCTGGCACGGCCCGCGCTCAGGCCCTCGCCGAGCCAGTACTGAAGGTGCTCCAGCGTCGCCGGCCCATACGTCTGGAAGTACGCCGTGACAGCGCGCGGACCCGCGAGGTCGAGGTCTGGTATGCCGCGCCACCTCGGGTTGTGGTCAAGGCGCTGGAACGTGTGAGCCCCGCCTCGGGGAGGACCGAAACTCATGTCACCCTGCCAGGTCAGCGGCTTGATCAGAATCCCCGCGCCCTCCGCGAAGACCGGCTTCAGGTGCCGATAGGCAGGTTGCCTCGTCAGCACCCGGCCCAGCTCGGCGATGGTCAACGGACCGTCGCCCAACGCCGCGCGCACTGCGGCCCGGAAGTCCGGCCACTGCGATGGGGTGAGCTGGTAGTACTCCACCCAGCTCGGCAATTCCCATTGCTGGCCGGCGGATCGCAGGGCCAGATAGATTCCGCCCTCTTCAGGCGAGAGGTAATGCATCGATCCGCGGAACGCGAACGCCTTGACAACCTCCCCGTCGGCCAGCGCCGCGGCGAGCTCGCCTGGACACGACGCGGTACGGCGAGTCCGAACAGCCAGCTCAGCGAGCGACTCGTCCATCGAGAGCACCCCACCAAGGCGACGTACGACGCCCGCAACCGATTCAGACCCGACAGGGTCAAGGAGTTGGCGACCCATCCGCCAGGCCAGCGCCTGCCCCCACGTCAACGAAGTCACGGTCGACCTGCTCATCTCCGTAGCCTCGCATCGATTCCGGACGACATGCGTCCCACTCAGCCACCCCACTTCACATCTCACCTCGATGGGCCGCCCCGAGGGTGCTTCACCCCGCGGCGCGCGGGTGTCTCGACGCTGATCAGTGCCGATCTCCAACGACTGTCCCCGGCAGCGTTGATGATGGGGCGATGACGACCTATTCCGGCACAAAGGACTTCGAAGGCGCCGCCTTCGTTAACGCGAATTTCAAGGGTGCGACCCTGCGGTTCTCCGACGTCCGCGGTGTGACGATGCGCAGCGTCGACGTCGACGGTCTCGACATCGACAGCCACGACCTGTTCTTCGGCAGCCTCCTGGTCAACGGGGTCGACGTGGTGCCGCTCGTGGATGCTGAGCTCAACCGTCAGTTCCCGGGTCGTGAGCTGCAGAAGGCGCAGACGCCCGAGGGCCTGCGTGAGGGTTGGGTCGCTGTGCAGTCCGCGTGGCAGACGACGGTGGCAGGCACGCCGCCGGACCTGGTGGACGCCCACGTCGAGGACGAGTGGTCGTTGGCCCAGACCCTGCGGCACCTGATCCTGGCGACCGATGCGTGGCTGCGCGGCGGGATCCTGAGGATGCACCAGCCCTTCCACGAGATCGGCCAGCTCTTCGGCGGCGCCGAGGAGATGGGCGTCGACACGTCGGTGTTTCGCGTGGACCCACCGGCCTTCGAGGAGGTCCTCGCGGTGCGCGCCGAGCGACAGCAGCAGGTGACCGACTTCCTGGCCACGGCCACGGCGGATCTTCTCGCGCAGGAACGCGAGAACCCGTGGGGCGACGGCGACTGGCGTCCCAGCGTCGGTGATTGCATTCGCGTGATCCTCGAGGAGGAGTGGGCCCACCTCCGCTACATCCGGCGGGACCTCGCTCGTCTGCGGTGATGGGGAGTGACGATCTATGAACGATGCTGGGCGACGTTGATCACGTGTCCGTCCGGGCTCCGGACGAAAAATCGACGAATCCCCCATGGCTCGTCGGTGACCGGGTGCACGATCTCGTAGCCGCGCTGTTGCGCTTCCTCGTAGGCGGAATCGACGTCATCGACCTTGATGGTCATGACGGAGTCTTCGGGCGCCGTCGCGTCTCGCGTCACGACTTGGACGCACGCGCCCGAGTCCGCGGAGACGAACCGGGCCACCCATCCTTGGTCCATTCCGTCTTCGGTCAACCCTAGAAGCCGAAAGAACTCTCTGGCCCGCTCGACGTCGTCGGTGTGCAGGTTGGTGATGACCTCCATCGCTTTCATCGTCCGAGTCTGACACCTCATTCAGTCCGCGTAGGTGGCTCCCGCCCGCCCTCGTACAGATTCCGTTCGACGCTCTCGCCGCCGCAATCCCCAACGTCACGACCAGGGTTCTCACAGGACTCGACCACTTCGCACCCGATGAGAAGGACCCCGGGCGCATCGCCGCAGAGGTCGATCGGTTCCTTCGAGAGCTCAAGCTCAGCTGACCGACTCGACTATCAAATTGTCGACGTCGCTCGACTCGAGGCCACTGAGCCGGCCCGGGCCTCGCAGCGCAGGCTCTCACGTCGCGCAGGACCCACGGGGAGCAAAGGCTGCCCTGCGCCGTCAATCCACGGGCGGCTGCGGTGTGTCTTCTGCCAGCATTCCGACCCGGTTACGGCCTGATCGTTTTGCCTCGTACAAGGCCATGTCTGCCCTGACGTAGAGGCCCTGAAGATCCACTGCGTCGGCGGGCACATTCGCCAGGCCAGCGCTCACCGAGACCCGGATCTCCTCACCGCTTTGGAGCACGAAGGGGTGGGTCCCAACGTCCGCGACGATCTGCTCGGCGCGACGCTGAAGAGATGCCACCGAACATCCGGGCAGCAGCACCGCCATCTCGTCGCCACCGAGCCGACTCACGACATCGTCGCGGCGCGCGGACCGCACGAGGTAATCGGCCAGTTGAACCAGCACCTCGTCCCCCCCGGGGTGTCCGTAGCGGTCGTTGACCGACTTGAACTCATCGATGTCCAGAAGGATCAGGGACGTGCCTTCTTGGCTGACTGCGCCGGAGATAGCGGATCGTGCGGCCTCGTCAAGCACTCGCCGGGTCGCCAGGCCGGTCAGAGCGTCGACCGCGGCCATGCGCTCAAGTTTCGTCACCAGCTCGTCCTGACGTTCGACGGAACGGATCAAGAGCACGGCTGTCGTGATGAGTGCCGCCGAGACGTATCCGATGTCGGCGGCGGCTTCGGCAAGGGGCAAGGAGCCGAAAACCACAACCCCCACGCCGACAACACATGCCGCCGCCATCACCACAGCACCCGCGCGTCGCAACTGTGAGGCGCCGTACAACGTGGGGAAGAAGAAGAAGACCTGCGCCGCAACGGAGACGTCGGACGTCAAGAGGTCGAGCACGACGATCGCCACGACAGCCAGCAGTGGACACAGCGCCCAGGCAATCAATGCCGGGATGCGACGGTAGCGGGCTGCCCGGCAGCCCAAGATGACCACCGCGACCGAGCCGAGAAGCAGGACGGCCGAGGTAGGCGTCAGATCCCGGCCGCCCCGCTGCAGCGGTAGGAAGACAATCGTCACAAAGACCGCCACACCGGCGAGCACGAGCATGCTCCAAAGCGCTGCAGAATGACTACGGGGCTGCATCCAAAGGAGAAACCGCACCTTCATGACCTCCTCACCGACATTTCAGAGTTCGTTGAAAACGATCGCAGACACAAGACTAGTGGCTCGTGTTTGAAGTAGTCTCCGAGCTTTCGCGGATGCTTAGGGATGAAGCCGGAGAGCTCAAGGCTTAGGGTCGAGCACGTGCACGAACACAAGGGATTTGACGCCGAGGCAGCGACATGGGACGACGACCCCGGCCACGAACAGCGGCAGGTGGCGGTGGCCCAGGCCATCTCGGAGGTAGTGGACCTCAACCCCCCAGATGAGCGCGCTGGACGTCGGCGGCGGCACGGGTCGGTTGAGCATCCTGCTTGCCGACCGGGTCGGCTCCGCGGTAGTGACCGACCCGTCCGCCGGAATGGTGCAGGTCGCACGGCAGCGGATCGATGAGGCCGGGCTCAGTGACCGGCTTCGCGCAGTCCAAGCCGACCTGACGACAGACCGGCTCGGTGGGTCCTACGACGTGGTGTGGAGTTCCCTGGCGTTGCACCACGTGCAGGACCTGGAAGGGCTGTTGCGCTCTGTGGCGGGGCTCCTCGTCGACGGTGGCCGGTTAGCCATCGCCGACCTTGACGAGGATCCCGACGGTGCCTTCCACGCCGACAAGGCCGAATTTGACGGACATCACGGATTCGACCGGGGACGCCTTACCGAGCAGCTGACCCGCGCCGGCTTCGCCAACGTCTGCTTCGTCGACGCCACGACCATCCTCAAGGGCGACCGCGAGTTCGGCGTGTTTCTGTGCACCGCGACCAAGGATGCATGAGCTCCAGGGGAGATCACCAGGTGCCACGAGTCGATGCCTACGCCACTCCGGCCACCGCTCGACGTAGGTCAACACCTCCTAGACGCGCTCGGGCGATGCCTCGATCTCGACCGTGATGCTCTGTTCCATGCGTGCATCGTTGTACACCTGTCGGCGGACTTCGAGAGGATGCGGCCATGGCCGTCATGGACCGGACGCAGGTCCTCGCCCAACGCCTCGGCACCCAGCGGTTGTCCTCTGCGCCCCTGCCGCGTGCGGCCGACGCCGTGCGGCTGCTCACCTGTGTGCAGAGCCAGGAGCGCGACCACGCCTTCTTCTCGCTCGGGATGCGTTCATGCAAGGACCGGTATGCCGCGGTGCAGCGCGAGTTCGACGCCGGCGCCTTCGTATGCACCCACATCCTGCGACCGACGTGGCACTTCGTCGCGCCGGAGGATCTGCGATGGATCCTGGCCCTCACGTCACCGCGCGTGCTGTCCAGCATGGCGGCCCGGCACCGGCAGCTCGGCCTCGAGGACCCCAAGCACCTCGGCGACGGGCTCGACCTGCTGGCAGATTTGTTGCAGGAGAGGAACTTCCTGACCCGACCCGAGCTGGGCGAAGCCTTCGCGCAGCGCGGCTCCCGCGTCAAGCCCGGGCAACAGCTCGGCCACCTACTCCTCGTGGCTGAGATGCGGGGGCAGGTCTGCTCCGGACGATGAAGGGCGTCCACCACTCCTACGCGCTGGTCGACGAAGTGATCGCGCCGACGCCGGAACGCAGCCGCGACGAGGCTGTGGTCGAACTGGCGCGGCGGTTCTTCGCCGGCCATGGACCGGCCACAGTCAAGGACTTCACCCGGTGGGCGACCATGACAATCACCGACACCAGGGCTGCGCTCGCGCAGATCGGGGACGAGCTTGAGGAGGTGGAGGTCGACGGCATCCCGCACTGGTTCGACCCGACGCAGGTGCGCCGGCGCAGCGCAGCCGCTCCCGCGGCATACCTATTTCCCGCCTATGACGAGGCGATGCTGACCTACCCCCAGGTGAACTTCCCCGCCCTGCCCCACCATCCGTATGCCGAGCACCCGGACCCGTTCTGGGCGTTCATCGTCCTGGACGGCAGCAACGTCGGGCTGTGGAAGCGGACGGTGCGCCCCGCCGTCGTCCAGGTCGAGGTGCGCCTGGCCCCGAGCGTCTCGTCCGAGGGGCGCGACCAGATCCGCGTCGCAGCCCAGCGGCTGAGCTACTTCCTCGAGCGCGACCTGTCCCTGATCGAGAACGAGGGCACACCGCACCTGTGGGGCGGCGACCTCGGACACCCCTCCCGACGCCGGCGCCGGGCCGACGGCTGAAGCACGCCCGGCCGGAGAGGGGTCGACTCGGCTCCACCATCCCCGCCCGCACATGAGCCCTTGGTCATCGTCTCCCTCCAGGACTACGGGTCCCTGCGGGAGACGGCCTACCTGATGCGTTCACCAGCCAACGCTCGACGCCTCTTCGACGCCATGGAGGGTCTGAGGCAACGTGCTGCTCGCTGCCATCCAACGCAACGGCAACGAGGGCATGGGCAGGTTCGACGTGCAGGTGCGACAGCATCCGACTCAGGACCGCCGAAACCTGGGCACCGGAGGAGGACCCATGTCATGATCACCCCGCGAGGACCGACACGTCAGGTCATACCCACGCAACTCATAACCTCACACGACACGTGAGGTCGCACGGCGACACCCACCGATAGGAAAGGGGTCAGGGCCATGAAGGAGTCCGCGCCGATACAGCCCCCGAACGAAAGCAACAATCCGTGCACGGAAACTCTCCTGCCACCGGAGTTCGTCCAACCGCCGTTTCCACTTGTCGTCAACAACTCGGAATCCCGGCTCAACGATAACCTTCGCCTAGCCGCTCAGAACCTACGCGATGCCGCAATCCTGAACCAGCCCAACGATATCCTTGTGAGGGCAGCCGTCGCGTATCGCCTGCAGGGCCCCGAGCTGGGGAATCCTCTTGCGGATCTCGCTGTGACCGGCCGCTGGGCTTATACCGCTTTCAAGAGCGCACCGCCGACTGACGCGACCCTGGCAGCCCTCACCAGCGCGCGGCTCGCCGACGTGGAGCACGTCCGGGCGACACCTCAACAAGTTGCCGAGGCCGTCAGCCTCACATTGGACCGCGCCTTCGCAGTGGCCTGGGCCGTGCGTGGCCCGGCAGCACAGGCAAAGGGCAGACGGGAGAAGCTGGGCTGGATCGCCGTCTCCGGCGAGGACGACACGCCGCACCGGCCGGTCAACGTCCCGTCGCCGCCCTTTGAGCAGTTCGACCTCGAGGTCACCGTCACCCCAAGGACGAAGCCAGTTCCGGTGAAAGTCATGACGCGCTTCTTCATCGCCTCAGCGGCCGAAGAATCCGTTTCACCAGGGATTGCGGCCTCGAATCGTGCTCTCCCTCCCGACCCGGTGCCGCGCATCCCGGACGGGCATGAGGTGATCCTGTTTCTGCACGGTCACAGCTCGAGTGCCGACGAGGCGCTGCCCATCATTCCGGAATTGCTACGCGCGGGGCTGCGGCGCGGTGCGAAGCTCTCGGTGATCTCGTTCGACCTTCCGAACAGCGGATACGCGCAGACGTTCAGTCATAAGGACGCCGCTGAATCCGGCGACACCACCTACCCCGGAGGCATCTTCGACGGTGAGAAGGTGCGCACGCCGATCCTCGACTTCGAGGAGGACTTCGTCGTCGCCTTTGTCAATGCGCTGGACCGGGTTACGCCCGTCAAGAGCCGCTTCGCCGGCGTGATCGGCGGCAGCCTCGGCGGCAACCTCGGCTTGCGCCTTGGTCGCCGCCCAGATCTCGCCGCCAACCCGTGGCTCAACGCGGGCATCGCCTCCTGGTCGCCCGCTTCGGTGTGGAAACCCATGATCCGGAACGAGGTCCTACGCCATGGCCCCGACCGCTGCCGAGATCATTGGGACCTACCCGAGCTACCTACCTCGCGCGTCGACTACTTCGCTGAGGTATTCGACCGGTTCATTGACCCCACCTTCGTGCGGACCAAGCAGCCGCAGTACTGGTACAGCAAAGACTGGACACCGTGCAAGCAGCTGAGCATCGAGGGCGCGCGAATAGCGAGGCGAGAGATATATAGTTCGAACTATCGTCAGTGGCATTGGCGTCTGGCTGGTGAACAGTTGATCTACAGCCACATCGATCGTACGGATCATTTCGACAACCAGACCCCTGAGCGTTATAAGCTCAACACGGTGCGTCAGCTCTTGATGGCGGGTGCGGATGACAACTACGACGGCATAGAAATCTATGACCGCACACGTGAGCTCGCCAAGTTGATGGTGAACACGCCCGGGGAGAGCCTATTCCTACTGCACACCGGGCACTCCATGCACGTCGAGCGGCCCGTCTTCGTCGCAGAAGAGATCGTCAAGTTCTTGTCCCCACGGCAGGCGCGTAGTAGGACTTCCATCTCCTTCGTTTTGCCGCTCCTGTTGAGCGAGGCAGAGGTTCCGCCACCCAGGCGCCATGACACTTCATTCCTCTCAGCGCTGCTGCTGAGCGAGGCAGAGGTTCCGCCGCACAAGAGCCATGACACTTCGTTCCTCTCACCGCTGCTGCTGAGCGGGGCAGGCTGACCCGGCCTTTTCGGCGCTGAGCCGGTCACGACTCAGGGTCGCAACATTCGATAGCTCGTTTCAACCCGCAAGGAGACAGATCATGGCTTTCACCGGAAAATGCTCAATCGATTCGGCCGGCATCAACTCTCAGGATAACCGGGTTCACTTCTATCTCAAGGCGGATGATGGCTCATTCGACTGGACTCCTTTCCTGGCAAAGCAGGAGCACAACCGTGAGATCCTAGCCCTCGCGCTCGCCGCGCTGACCTCTAGCTCCAAGGTCGTGATTCAAACCGAATTCACGACCCCCTGGGCTGAGGTGTGGTGGTTCGATCTGTCGAAATAGGCGGCTAGCCCCCCGCGGCCGCCACGACAGGGACCTGTCAACGCGGTACCCCGCCCCGCGCGGCGCAGCGACACGTGTCGTCGGGCTGGAGCGTCACCGCGACGAGGGACCTGTGAAAAGCCTTCGATACTTGATGTCGAAGACTCCGACAGCCGTTCGACGTACGTGCACGAAGCAACCACCGTCCACCAGCAGGAGTGATCAACATGCCGCGTTTCATGGGGTTCGTCAGGATGGAAGAAGGAGTCGGCACGCCGCCGCAGGCGCTGTTCGACGCGATGGACGCGCACATCGGCGAGCGGGCCGCCAAGGGTGTGTTCCTCGACGGCGGTGGTCTGTACGGAACTGAGGATGCGGTGAACTACGTGGTCCGTCAGGGCGAGGTCAGCCGGGTCGACGGACCGTACGCCGAGGCCAAGGAGGTCGTTGGCGGTTGGTCCATCCTGCAGTACGACAGCCTCGAGGAGGCCGTGGCCGACCAGCGGGAGTTCGCCGAGCTCCACGCGAAGTACTGGCCCGAGGTCACGGTGATCTCGACTCTTCGCCAGATCTCCACTGGCCCGGAGGCCCCGGCGCCTGACCGGGACTGACCGGGACTGGCTACGCTGGCCGCGTGCCGGCAGAGAGCAGTGCGCACGCCTCGAACGAGGCCATCGTCACCGCCTGGCGGGCCGAGTCGGCCCGCCTTGTCGGGGCTCTCACCCGGATGACCCGTGACCTCGACCTCGCGGAGGACCTGGCGCAGGACGCACTGGTCGCTGCGTTGGAGCAGTGGCCCGCGACCGGCGTCCCGGAGATCCCGATCGCATGGCTGATGACCACCGCGAAGCGGCGGGGCATCGACCATTTCCGGCGCGCCGAGAACCTTCGACGCAAGACCGCGGAGCTCGAGCGCGCCGCCGCTGGAGAGGAGGAGGCGGTGCCCGACTTCGACAGCCAGATCGACTACATCGAGGACGACGTTCTTCGACTCATCTTCCTGTCCTGCCATCCTGCGCTGACAGCCGAGTCCCGTGCCGCGCTGACGCTGCGCCTGGTCGGCGGACTCACCACCGCCGAGATCGCGCGTGGGTTCCTGGTCACCGAGTCGGCCAGGGGTCAGCGGATCTCGCGCGCGAAGAAGACGCTGCAAGAGGCCCACGCCGAGTTCGTGCTTCCCACAGGGACGGAAAGGGCCGAGCGTATCGATGACGTGATGGCCGTGCTCTACCTGATCTTCAACGAGGGCTATACCTCCACCACCGGACAGGACTGGATGCGCCCCGACTTGGCAAACGAGGCGATCAGGCTCTCACGGATGCTCGTCGAGCTGGCTCCCAACGAGGTAGAGGTGCTCGGACTCCAGGCGCTGCTGGAGATCCAGAGCTCGCGGATGGCCGCCCGGCTCGACGACAGGGGCGCTCCGGTGCTGCTGGAGTCGCAGGACCGAAGCCGATGGGACGCGGTGCAGATCCGGCGCGGGCTGGCCGCCTTGGAGCGTGCCGAGGTACTCGCCGCGGGCGGCGAACCCGTCGGGAAGTACTTCCTGCAGGCATTGATCGCCGCCGAGCACGCCCGCTCGGCACGTGCCGAGGACACGAACTGGCGTCGGATCGCAGGTCTGTACGACGTCCTGGGGCGGGCCGCACCGGGACCGGTCGTCGAGCTGAACCGGGCGGTTGCACACGGTCGGGCGTTCGGCCCGGACGAAGGGCTGGCCGTGCTTGCGGGCGTGGACGCACGTGCTCTCCGCGACTCGCCCCTGTTGCCAAGTGTGCACGGAGACCTCCTCGAACGGGCGGGGCGGCACAAGCAGGCGAGTGTGGCATTCACCGAGGCGGCCGCGCGGACCAGTAACGAGAGCGAGCGTGCAGTTCTGCAGGGGCGGGCCAGGGACAACCTGTCCTGGAGTTAGGCGGCGGGTAGGCGTCTTCCTCGGATGTGCTGGCGTCGCGGCCAGACGCCGGCGTGTCACGATCGGCGGGCACTCGTCAGCAGAGAGGTCGCTCGATGGGCGGCGGCCCGGCGAAACCGGGTCAATGTCGTGACGCCGGCGGGGCAAGGGGCGGAGCATGTCCTCATGGACCCCCGCGAAGAGTTGCGTTCGATGGTGACCGGCCTGCGCGTGTCTGCCGCGATCAGCGTGGCGGCCGAGCTCGGGATCTCCGACCTGCTGCGGGCCGGACCCCTGCCGTTGGCCGCCCTGGCCCAACGAACCGGGACCGAAAAGGACACGCTCAACCGGCTCATGCGGGTGCTGACGGCCCTGGGTGTCTACACCGAAGGCCCCGCGGGGCATTTTGCCAACAGCCCGCTCGGGGAGGTCCTGTGCTCAGATGTCACTGGCTCGCTGCGGCCGTTGGCGCGGACCTTCCAGGACCCGGCGACGTGGGGGGCCTGGGGTCATCTGCTGCACAGCGTGCGCACCGGCGACACCGCGTTCGAAGCGCTGCACGGGGAGGACGTATGGACCTACCGAGCCGGACACCCGCAGGCGAACGAGGTCTTCAACGCGAACATGACCGCCCTGACCTCCCGGATGGCCCAGGCGGTGGCATCGGCCTACGACTTCACCGGCCTGAACACCGTCGTCGACGTCGGCGGCGGGCACGGCATACTCCTCGAGGCCGTGCTGGCCCGACACCCGCACCTGACCGGCACCGTCTTCGACCTGCCCCAAGCGACCCCGCAAGGGCCGTCGGAAGAAGCGTCGGACTCGGTGGCCGCCCGGTGGTCCGCGGCCAGCGGCAGCTTCTTCGAGGCCGTGCCAACGGCCGACGCCCACCTGCTGAAGAAGGTGCTGCACGACTGGTCCGACGAACGCTGCATCCAGATCCTGCACACCTGCCGACGAGCACTGCCACCCGATGGGGTCATCCTCGTCATCGAGACCCTGCTCGAACGGCCCGGCCACGCCCTCGACGCCGCGCTGTCCGACCTCAACATGCTCGTCCTGCCCGGCGGACGCGAACGCACCAGCGACGAGTTCGCCTCCCTGTTCACCGCCGCCGGCCTCCGACTGGCCAGGATCGTCGAGACACCCACCGAAGTCGTCATCCTGGAAGCCCGCGTGGACGCCAGCCAACGGGCGGCCGCTGCCACCGTCTTCCTCACCGAGCACGAAGATCGCGTGAACCGCCGATGACGTCGAATTCCGGGCGGACACTGGCGGTGTGTGTGGCGCACCCCGATGACGAGAGCTACGCCACCTACGGCACCGTCGCCCTGCACCGGCACAACCCGCGGTTCCGTTTGGTAGTGCTGCACGCCACCGACGGGGACGCCGGAGGGGTGGCCGCAGGGGTACGCGTCCCCGACGGCCTCGGCGCTCAACGCAGGCGGGAAGACGACGCAGCCTGGCAGGCGGTAGGGCACGCCCCCGACCGGCACGACTGGCTCGGCTACCGGGACGGGCAGGTGGCAGGGGTTCCGCACGCACGGCTCGTCACCCAAGTCGCCCAGTTCCTGGAACAGGAACGACCCGACGTCGTGGTGACATTTGGCCCCGACGGCATCACCGGGCACCCCGACCACATCGCCATCGGCGCCGCCACCGACGAGGCCTTCCACCGTGTGCGGGTAACCCCCGGTGGTGGCCTGAGCCGACTGCTGCACTGCGCCATCCGTGAGTCGCTGTTCGAACGCCACCAGCAGTGGCGCACCCGAAACGGACGCGACCGTTGGGATCCCGCCACGATGTACCACCTGCGCGGGACCCCAGACGAACTCATCGACGTGGACGTCGACACCCGATCGGTCGCCGCTTCCGTCGTCGCAGGTTTGAAAGAACACGCCACCCAGCGCGACGTCATCTTCGACCCCCGCGGCACCGACGCCGAATGGCCCCGCTACGCCAAACGCGAGTTCCACGTGCAGGCCTGGCCACCGCGCGTCGAGGGCAGCGCCGTCCTCGCAGACGTCTTCGAGGGGCTGTAACGGCAGCCCCATTTACCCCAGCCGGGCGATCCCCAACGCCCAGCAGTCCGGGGTCGATTCCCTGGCTCGCTCAAGGGCATACGGTGTCTGCTCGCCAGGCCTGCGCCAACTCGTGGAGGAGCAAATTGACCCGGACGGGGTCGCGCGCGAGGGGGATGTGGCCGCCGCCACGGATCACGACGCACCGCCCGCCGGTGAGCTCGGCGATTCGCTCGGCCCGGGACAGCGGGCTGATCAGGTCGCGGTCCCCGTGGATCGTCACCACCGGGCTCGCGATGGCGGCACACCACCCCTCGACCGTCTCGCGGGCGGGCCCGGGCGCCGCTGCATCCGCGGCAAGCACCTCGGCCGTGGTCTCCAGACCCCAGCGGACGCAGTCCTCGATCGGCTTGGTGGAGTGGCCTTCGGGGAAGCACATCCCGAAGAAGAACCACAGGAAGTCCTCGTAATGCTCGGCCCAGTAACCCGGGTCGTACTTCGCCCAGTGCTCCATCGGGTCACGTGCGATCAGGGGCACGACGGAGGGCGGCAAGGCGAACGCATCGCCCTTCGCCGCGCGTTGCGCGTGCCCGTCGGTGAGCGGCACCGACGCGCCGATGAGGACCGAGCCGAGCACCCGGTCGCCGTGCTCGGCGGCGAGCTGCAACGCCCAGAGGGCGCCCTTGGACAGCGCGACCACGACGGCGCGCTCGGTCCCCGTCGCGTCGAGCACGTCGAGGGCATAGCCGACCTGACGGTCGTGCCCGTATGCCGTGGGGCTCGTCGGGCGGCTCGATCCGCCGTTGCCGGGCCCGTCATAGGTGACGACGCGGTGGTGGCGAGCGAGGTAGCGCGTCTGGAGCTTCCAGAACCGGCTGTGGACGATGGTCCAGGTCGGCAGGAGCAGGATCGTGGGCTGGCCGTCCGCCGAGCCGTGCACCTCATAGTGGATCTCGACGCCGTCGCGCCGGATCTGGCCTTGGGCGTTCGTCACAGCATGCCTGCCAGCATCTCCGCGGCACGCTCCGCGCCGCCGCTCTCGACCTCGAGGCTCGACACCTGGCTCGTCGCCTGGTCGAGCACCGCGCGGGCGAGCCACTGGGGATCGCTGGCCTCGGCATACGAGATGCAGCGTCCGGCCCGGTAGCGCTCGAGCCGGTGCCGCACGTGAAGGTTCTGCTCGAAGTGGTGCTGCAGAGGCACGTAGAGGAACGGCACCCTCGCCGCGGCCAGCTCCATCGTCGTCGTCAGGCCGCCCTGGACGACGGCCACGTCCGCTGCGGCGAGGCGCAGGTAGAGGTCGGGCACATACCCGCGGATCTCGGCCCCAGCCACCTCGGGGAGCCGGCGCGGGTCGATGCGGGGGCCGGTGACGACCAGGAAGCGCAGCTCCGGCAGGTCGGCCCGCGCAAGTGGCACTGCCTCGAGGACTCGCCGGAGCAGGGGCTCCCCCACTCCGGACCCGCCCACCGCGACGATGCACAGCAGCTCCGACTCGGCATAGCCCAGCTCTCGGCGGGACCGCCGCACATCGTCGGCGGAGGGGGGGTCGAACCCGGTGACGTAGCCGGGGAACTCGAAGTTGGCGACCGTCCACTCCCTGATGTTGGGTAGGCCTGGTCCAAAGGTGTCGTCGATGACGTCCTCGGGGTTCCCGACGAACAGCTGCCGGTCTCGGATGCGTCGGTACCGGGCCCGCTGTTCGAGCATCTCGGCGTTGTAGTCGGCGGTGAGCAGGGCCTCTCGCTCGCCGAGTTCGGGCATCGGCAGCCAGCCGACGAAGTCGGTGATCCAGGCGAGGGAGAACCTCTTAAGTTCGGGGTTCTCGTGCAGGAAGTAGTCGACGTCCCACGCCTCGTCGCCGATGACCAGGTCGTAGGGCGACTCCTGCACCACGTCGTTGAACACCATGAAGTTGTTGACCATGATCTCGTCCATCTCACGGATGGCCTGGAAGACGTGCAGGTCGTGCTCACCGCAGAGCTCCTCGATGTGCCGCGACTCGCCGTCGAGCCAGGCCGAGGCCGGGTGCACGCGCTCGCCCGCCGCCTCCAGGACCGCTGTCACCGGGGGCTGGGTCAGCCAGTCGATCTGCAGGTCCGGGTGGTGGCGCCGCAGGTGTCCGGCGATCGCCAGGTCCCGACGGGCGTGGCCGAGCCCGATCGGCGAGGACAGGTAGAGCACCCGCTTGCGCCTCGACCGGGCCCGGGTCCACGTGGTCCTTTCCATGCTCGATTCTCTCCCTGGGGGTGGACCGGCGTCAGGGTGTGACCTCGAAGACGAGGTTGAACGGTGTCTCGGCCACAGTTCTGAAACCGCTGAAGCCGCCGGCCGTGGTGACGTCTCGGATCCGCGCCGGTCCGGCCTGGGTGCCGAGCGCGAGGCCCACGTCCTGCGAGAGCGAGTTCGGCGTGCACAGCAGCGTCGAGAAGCCGTAGTAGAGGCGGCCGACCGGGTTCAGGTTGCCCTCCACCCGGTCCGCCGCCCTGGGTTCGACGACCATCCACGTGCCGTCCTCGGCCACCGCGTCCCGGACGCGGCGGGCGGCGCCGACCGGGTCCCCCATGTCGTGCAGGCAGTCGAACATCGTCACGAGGTGGTAGCCGTCTCCGGAGAAAGTCTGCGCCGAGGCGACCTCGAACGTCACCTGGTCGGCGACGCCCGCCTCGGCCGCCCGCTCGCGGGCTATCTCGATTGAGGCGGCGTGGACGTCGGAGCCCACGAACCTCGACTTCGGGAACGCCTTGGCCATCAGGATCGTGGAGGCGCCGTGGCCACAGCCGACGTCGGCGACGAGCGCCCCAGTCTCCAGCTTCGGCACGACGTCCTGCAGCGCGGGCAGCCAGGTGCTGACCAGGTTGGCGTGGTATCCAGGGCGGAAGAAGCGCTCGCACCCGAGGTGGACGTCGGACCCGTGCTCGCCCCAGCCGTAACCGGCTCCGTTGCGGGCCGCCTCGACGATGTGCTCGGTGTCGTGCAGGGTGCCGAGGGCGAGTTGGAACAACCCGGGCAGGAAGGCCGGCGAGTCCTCGACGGTGAGGGCGATGGCGTGTTCCGCCGGCAGTGTGTAGGTACCGCTGGCGGGGTCGTACTCGAGGTAGGCCCCGGCCGCCTGGGCCGCCAGCCACTCGCGGGCGTAGGGCTCCGCGGTCGCGGTCCGTGCGGCGAGCTCGCTGGGGCTGGTCGCGCCGTGCTCGGCGAGGTCGCGGTAGTAGCCGAGCTTGTCCCCGACGACGACGAGCGCCGCTCCCAGGGCGGCGCCGACCTCGTCGACGGCCTTGAACACGAAGCCCATGAGCTTGTCGGTGTCGATCGGGGCAGTGTCAACCGGGGAAGTGGTGGTTGTGGTCGTGTCGATGGTGCTGGTCATCGGTCCTCCTTGTTCGTTGGGTGGTGCGCTCACGCGCTTCATCACCGAAGGTAGGGACGGGCATGTCGGCCCGGCGTCCGGGGACCCCCTAGTCCGGCAGGGGGCGCCGGGCCCGACCGAACCCATTACGATCGACAGGTGCTGGTCGGCCGACGGGACGAGCTGGCGCGGCTGGAGCGCGTGCTCGCCTCGGCGCGGCTCGGGTCGAGCGCCTCGGTGCTGCTCACCGGTGAGCCGGGAGCGGGCAAGAGTTGCCTTCTCAGCGCCGTCCTGGCATCGGCGACCGGCATGAGACTGCTGACGGCAACCTGCGTCGAGGCCGACCAAGAGATCCCATTCTCTGGTCTGCTGCAGTTGCTGCGCCCCGCGCTCGGCCTCGTCCGGACTCTGCCCGACCCGCAGGCCGCCGCCCTCGGTGGAGCGCTGGCCCTCGGGCCGGCGGCCAGGGGCGACCGGTTCGCGGCCGGTGCTGCCGTGCTGTCCCTGCTCGCGGCATACGCCGAGGACACCCCCGTCGCCGTCGTGGTGGATGACCTGCATCTCATGGACCAGCCATCCCTGGACGCCCTGGGTTTCGCGGCCCGCCGGCTCGGGGCCGATCCCGTAGCGCTGATCGCCGCCGCCCGCTCACCGGAGGGGTGCGGGCTGCTCCCCGGGGTGTCCGAGCTGCCGATCCAGGGGCTCGCGCTGGCCGAGATCGGCGAGCTGCTGCCCAAGGCTCACGACCTGGACGCCCTGCACCGGCTCACCGGCGGCAACCCGCTGGCGCTGCTGGAGCTCGGCGATGCCGACCTCGACGCCCTGGAGGTCGACAGTGCCGGGGTCGCGGTCAGCCTCCCGGACCGAGTCACGCGGGCCTTCGCCCGCCGGTTCGACGACCTCGATGCGCAGTGCCGGTCCCTGCTGCTGATCGTGGCGATCACGGACGGCGACGTGCGGACGGTCGCGGCGGCCGCCGGCCGACAGCGCATTGACCTGCTTGCCCTGTCGAGCGCGGAGGAGCGCGAGCTCGTCACGATCCGGGACGGGCGGGTCGAGTTCCGTCACCCGCTGCTGCGGGCGGCGGCATACGCAAGGGCGACCCCTTCGCAGCGTCGTGCGGCACACGCGGCGGTGGCCGAGGTGCTGACCGACCCGGACCGCCGGGCCTGGCACCTTGCCGAAGCCATCTGGTACCCAGACCAGGTGACCGCTGACCTGGTCGCCGAGGCAGCGGAGCGCGCGGCCAAACGGACCGCGTATGCCGTGGCGTCCAGCGGGTACGAGCGGGCCGCCCTCCTCAGTCCCGCCCCGGCAGACCGTGCGGCACGTCTGTGGCAGGCCGCCGACACCGCCTGGTCCGCAGGAAACGCGAATCGCGCGCTGATGCTGTTGGACCGGGGCAACCAGCCGGGCCCGCCTGGGGCAGCCCATGACCGCGGGTGCCGGGAGCTGTGGCTGCGCGGGGACATCGCGGCCAGGACGGGGTCACTTCCCCAGGCGCGCGACCTCTTGCTCGCGGCTGCCGAGATCGCCGAGGACCAGAACGTCGAAGCGGGGCTGCTTGCCGAAGGGATGCGCGCCACCCTTTACCTCGGAGACGTCGCGGGGGCAACCGAGCTGGTCAGGAGGCTGGAGGCGCTGCATCCCCTCGCGCCCGAGTCGAGGGCGTCGGCGATGCTGGCCGCCGGGATGGGCCGGGTCCTGGCCGGGATGGGCGGCGTCGAGCAGATCCGGTCGGCGATTCCCCTGCTCGAGACCGGGGACGGGGTGCACTTCGAACCGCGCCGCTTGGCCTGGCTGATGCTCGCCGTCCTGTTCCTGCGAGACGTGTCCGAGGCACGCAGAGTTCGCGACCTGGTAGACGCGCTCCGGCCCGACATGGGCGCCGGCAGGCTGGCCGAGGTTCTGTGGCTGGTGGCCCGTTATCAGGCCACGACCGAGGCCTGGACGGCAGCGGGAGCCAACTATTCGGAGGCGGTGCGGGTCGCTCGTGAGACCGGCCAGGAATCCGAGCTGGCCATGGCGCTTGCCGGGCTGGCCTGGCTCGAATCGCGTCAGGGAAAGGAGGAGGACTGTCGCGCTCACGCGGCCGAGGCCCTGGCGCTCTGTCGCGCGCGGGACATCCACTTCGGGCAGGCGTGGGCGGACTACGCCCTCGGTGACCTGGACCTCTCCCTGGGCGAGGCGGGCGCTGCGGTCGCCCGGTTGCAGTCCCTCGTCGGCTGGCTCGACGGCAACGGGCTCGACGACCCGGATCTTGCTCCCGTGCCTGAGCTCGTCGATGCGCTCCTGCGCTCGGGTGAGCGCGACCGAGCTGTACGACTGGCTTGGGCGCACCTCGAGCGGGCACGGGCCAAGGACCGGCCGTGGGCTCTGGCGCGCGCCCACCGCGCGGTCGGCCTCGTGGCCGAGGACTTCGACTCGTTCTTCGCCACCGCTCTCTCGTGGCACCTGCAGACTCCAGACCGTTTCGAGGAGGCCCGGACCAGGCTGGCCTTCGGCGCCCGGCTCCGGCGCGCGGGTCGCCGCATGGACGCCCGCCCCGAACTGCGTTGGGCCGTAACCGAGTTCGAGCGCCTCGGGGCGCGTCAGTGGGGCGACCAGGCCGCTTCCGAGCTGGCCGCGACCGGTGAGACCGTGCGTAGGGCCGATTCGGGAGTCGTCCCCGAACTGACCGCGCAGGAGCTCCAGGTGTGCCTGATGCTCGCCGGAAGCCGCACGACGCGCGAGACGGCCGCAGCCCTCTACCTCAGTCCCAAGACGGTGGAGTACCACCTTCGCAAGGTCTACGTGAAGCTCGGGATCCGCTCGCGGGCCGAGCTGGCCCAGCACCTGCATACCTCGTCAGGGTTCGGCCTTGCTGGTCGCAGCGAGGCGCGCCGGCAGCCATGAGTCGTGGGCGGCAAGCGATGAGCCGTGGTCTGAGCAGAAGTAGCGGTCGGCCCATTTGCTCGCTGTGGGTGCTTGCGGTGTGGTCTGCCCTCCGGCTGCGGCCGACGGTGCGCGGCCATGCCACGAGCCGTTCCAGCTGCGCGATCCCACAGCCCGGTTGGGTGCCCCGCTATGCTGAGGGTCAGCTGGCAGGCAGGGCCGCGAAGGCCTCTTTGGCGTTGCGGTACCAGTCCATCGCCTGCTTGGGGTGCCGATAGCGTGCCTTCATCGCCGCTCTTGCCGGCTCGTGCGACGCGTCGCCGGCCTTGACAACCTCCTTGAGGTGGCGGTCTTGGGCGTTGATGACCTCGTCTGCCGTCTCACCTCGGTGGGGGTGGTTGCAAGGGCCTCCGAGATCGTGGCACGTCATGGTCTTCATGTGCGCTCTCGAGGGGGGGGGGGGGGGGGGGGGCCCCCCCCACCCCCCCCCCCCCCCCCCCCCCCCCCCCCCCCCCCGCCCGCGCCCCCCCCCCCCCCGCCCCCCCCCCCCCCCCCCCCCCCCCCCAACCGGCCCCCCCCCCCCGCCCCCCCCCCCCCCCCCCCCCCCCCCCCCCCCCCCCCCCCCCCCCCCCCCCCCCCCCCCCCCCCCCCCCCCCCCCGCCCCCCCCCCCCACCCCCCCCCCCCCCCCCCCCCCCCCCCCCCCCCCCCCCCCCCCCCCCCCCCCCCCCCCCCCCCCCCCCCCCCCCCCCCCCCCCCCCCCACCTCCCCCCCACCCGCCCCGCCCCCCCCCCCCCCCCCCCCCCCCCCCCCCCCCCCCCCCCCCCCCCCCCCCCCCCCCCCCCCCCCCCCCCCCCCTTGTTGTCGTTGAGTGCTCTATTGCTAACTCGACGAGTGGGGTGGCGGCGATGTGACCGCTTCAGCGGTCAGTGTGTCCGCGCGTCTGCGGACGACGCGCTCAAGGACGTCGGCGCTGGCGCGGAATGTGATGGCCTGGACTAGGCCGCATCGGATGTCGAAGTCGAAGGCGACCTTGGGGGTGCCTCGGTGGAACCACGCACTGGCCGGTCGCTCGCCGATGAAGACGGGCAGTGCGGCTTGAGCGCTGCCGTTGAAGAACGTGGCGGTCGCCTCCCGACCACGGATGCTGCTCGGAGTCCCCAACAGGATGGCGGCGTCATCGGCGGTTACCCCGACGTCAGGGGCGAGGAGCTGCAAGAGCCGTTCGAAGTCACCGTTCTTGGCCGCGGCCATGAAGGCGTCGACTACTTGCCGGTCCGTGAGCTGGTCCTCCGAATGCGGTTGCGTGACCTTGGCGCGGGCGCGGGACGCGAGTTTGCGTGCCGTGGCGGACGTGGTGTCAAGCAGTTTCGCGATGGTTTGAAATTCGACGCCGAAGCTGTCGTGTAGCACGAAGGCCACCCGCTCTCGCGGTGAGAGCCGATCGAGTACGACGTGCAGGGCTAGGCCGACGGTGTCAGCCAGCGCGACGTCGTCGGCTGGATCGTTCGGCGACTCGTCGGCCTCGAAGTCATCGACTGGAACCGGAGTCTTCGAGCGCAGCTTGTCCAGACAGAGCCTGGTCGTGACCGTGGTCAGCCAAGCAGGCAAATTTTGAATCTCCGCCTCCGTCTGATGTAGCCGGATCCACGCCTGTTGCACCACGTCTTCGGCCTCGGCATGGTCGGCGAGAACCCGCGTCGCAATCGCCACCAGGCGTGGCCGCTCGGCTTGGAACTGCTGAGTGTGATCCACCGTGTCCGTCCTCTCCTGGCTGATACCCCTACGACGGGTGAAGCCGGTCTTACGTGACCGTCTGCGGCACCTACTTGGGGAGATATTCCGGCAAACCGCCCACGACTCCAAGGTCCTGGTTAAACGCACGTTCCGGGTCAGGGCTGGGACCTGGGGGCCGGCTGGACGGGGCCGCCGAGCGGGCCGGCAAGGCCGCCTAGGCTGTGCCGATATGGGGTTGCTGAGCAACGGCCGAGCCGTGTGGACAATGAGGCATGGAGCTTGGACTTGAGGGTTCAGTCATCTTCGTCACCGGAGGAAGCGCAGGGATCGGCCTGTCGATCGTCGACCGGTTGCTGCGTGAGGGCGCGACTGTAGCCACCTGCGCGCGCGATGAGGAGCGACTCCGAGTCGCACACGCCGACGCCGACCCCGGACGTGTCCTTCTTGAAGCATGTGATGTCACCGACCCCGTAGCGCTCAGAGCGACGATCGAGCACATCGTCGCGCGCTTCGGGCGCCTCGACGGAGTGGTGGCGAATGCGGGCACAGGAACGTCGGGCGACGTACTGAGTGCCGGTCCGGAGACCTTCGATCAGCAGTTCTCTATCAAGACTCATCCCCTGCTGACGTTGGTCCCGGCGGCGCTGCCCCACCTTCGACAGTCGTCGCATCCTTCGGTCGTAGTGATGAACGGCATCACTGCGCACGCGCCCGACATGGAGATGGCAGCGGTCAGCACCGCCCGCGCCGCTCTTGCCGCACTGGTCGTGATGCTGGCCCGCCGCCTGGCCGGAGACGGGGTGAGGGTGAATGCCGTGAACCTTGGAGCGGTGATCACAGAGCGGCAGCGGCAAAGGCACGCGGACGAAGCGACCGACCTGGCCTTCGACGAGTGGTGCAGGCACCAGGCCGTGAGGCGCGGAATCCCGCTGGGACGCATGGGACGTCCTGACGAAGTGGCACCACTGGTCGCCCTCTTGCTTTCCCCGCTCGCCTCGTACATCACCGGGTCCGCGGTCGACGTCGCGGGTGGGTTAGGTGCACGCGCCTGAGGGCGGTTCAGCGTCGCCTAATGAGCTGTGACTTGGGCTAAGGCGACGACCGGGGTATGCCGCGGGCTCGCTTTGGTCGAGCCGACTGCTGCGCTGCGGCATACGTAGGTCGCTGTTCGAACGCCACCAGCAGTGGCGCACCCGAAACGGACGTCATCGTTGGGACCCACCTAGACCCGACCCCACCGTCACCGAGAACATCCTCCGCGGTGGCTGCGTTGCGCGGGCTCAGCCGGGGAATCGGCCCCAGACGCGGTGCTGACCCAGGAACTCGATGATGTCGGATAGCACCGCAGTTGGCTCATCCCCGATCACGACACCAAGCGCCGCACCCGGGATTCCGGCGTCCTGTAGGGCAGCCCCAGCGTCGTCCCAGCCCCCGATGGCCTTCCCATGGCGGTAGGCCTCGGACAGCAGCAGTGCGACCCGCGGGTCGACCGGCCCGGCAACCGGTGCGCCGGCCTTCGCGTCAACGGGCGCAGTCGCGTCGTCTGCAGCTGCGGGGGCCCCCGCCAGCAGGATCGTGTCGAACTCGATCGACCTGGCTGTGAGATAGGTTCGCTGGACAGCCACCGGATCGCCAGCGCCGTCATTGAGGGCCCCACCGGCCGAGGCGACGACCAGTGGCACCATCTGCGCCGCGAAGATCGCGTCGCGGACCTCGCGGACGCTGCTGAGGTCTGCCAGGCCGTCTGGCACAAGGATTCCGACCACGCGCCCGTCTGTCGGCCAGGTCTTCCCGAGCTGGGACAGCGCGGGACTCGCCACCTCCTCGGTCAGGGCGATCGTGGGCTTCGGCACGGGCAGTCCGAGACCCGCAGCGACCACTGCGCACAGATCGGCATCGATGTTGGCCAAGGCGAGCAGCTGCCGTTCCTTGATTGCCTGCTCGTAGCACTTGCCCAACTCGAAGGTGTAGGCCTGGCCGACATGATCCCGCTCGACGGTCGTGAGGCTGAGATAGAAGAGCCGTGCCTGGCTGAAGTGGTCGTCGAACGTTGCCGGTGCTTCACGCACTTTCAGGGAGGCATCCACCGCTCTGGGCGCGTCGATGAACGCGCTGACGCCCTCCTTGGCCAGGAAGGGGCAGCCGCCGTCGAGCGAGTTGGGCCGGTAAGGTGCGACGCCGCTGTGGATGGCGTCCTGGTGGAATCCGTCGCGCAGCATGTCGTTGACGGGGGCGTGCGGGCGGTTGATCGGGATCTGGTCGAAGTTGGGTCCCCCGAGACGGGTCAGCTGGGTGTCCAGATAGGAGAACAATCGCCCCTGGAATAGCGGGTCATCGGTCGCGTCGATTCCCGGGACGAAGTGACCCGCATGGAACGCCACCTGCTCGGTCTCGGCGAAGAAGTTGCCGGGGTTGGCGTTCAGGGTCATGGTGCCGACGAGCTGCACCGGCGCCAGCTCCTCGGGCACGATCTTGGTCGAGTCGAGCAGGTCAATGCCCTCGAACATCTGCTCAGCCGTGTCTGGAAACACCTGCACGCCGAGGTCCCATTGGGGGTAAGAACCGGAGTCGATGGCGTCGGCCAGGTCCCGGCGGTGGAAGTCGGGGTCGACTCCGGCCGCGAGCTGGGCCTCCTCCCACGTCAGGGAGTGAACGCCCAGACGCGGCTTCCAGTGGAACTTGACCAGGGTTGTCTCCTCCTCGGCATTGACCAGGCGGAAGGTGTGGACGCCGAAGCCCTCCATCATCCGGTAGGACCGGGGTATGCCGCGATCGGACATGTTCCACATCGTGTGGTGCTGGGCCTCGGTGTGCAGCGAGACGAAGTCCCAGAACGTGTCGTGTGCGCTCTGGGCTTGGGGGATCTCCACGTCGGGTTGGGGCTTGGCTGCGTGGATGACATCGGGGAACTTGATCGCGTCCTGGATGAAGAAGACGGGGATGTTGTTGCCCACGAGGTCGAAGTTGCCCTCCTGCGTGTAGAACTTGACGGCGAACCCGCGGGTGTCGCGCACGGTGTCCGCTGACCCGCGTGATCCAAGAACCGTCGAGAAGCGGGTGAACACCGGCGTGATGGCGCCGTCGGCCAGGAAGGCCGCCCGGGTCAGGCCGGACGCCGCCCCCGAGGAATGGAAGACCCCGTGTGCGGCGGCCCCCCGTGCGTGGACGACCCGCTCCGGGATGCGCTCGTGGTCGAAGTGCATGATCTTCTCGCGCAGGTGGTGGTCCTGAAGCAGCACCGGCCCACGAGGGCCTGCCTTGAGCGAGTGGTCCGTGTCACGGAGTCGCACTCCGGTTGCCGTGGTCAGGAAGGCACCCTGCTGCGCGAGCGACGCCTCGCCATCCTTGGACTTCGCGCCAGTCGGCGAATGCGGGATCGGTCCGTGCTGCGCAGGCTTTGGCGGCAACGGTTCGCACGGCTCGGTGGGCTCCTCGACGGTCGGCGTTCCGCTGCCTGGACTGCCGGGGATGACGGAGGCTGCTCCAGCGACGATCGAGTTCACCTCGGGGACAGTCTCTGCGTCTTGGTCTCGCGTCTTATCGATCATTCTGCCGCTCTCGCTCTCCGTCATGATGCCCGCCGCCGATGGTTGTCCACGATGGTGTGGTACCTCCCGCTACCCACTGCCAGGGCTCGTCAAACTGCGGTTAGGTGGGCGGATGACTGGGTAGGTCAGCCCACAAAGATGGGAGGACATTGTGTCGATGACGGATGCCGTGGTCATCGGCAGCGGGCCGAACGGGCTGGTGGCAGCCAACCTGCTGCTGGACGCTGGCTGGTCGGTGGTTGTGCTCGAGGAGCAGGACCGGCCCGGCGGGGCCGTGTCGAGCGATGACTCGGTGGCGCCCGGACACGTCCACGATACTTTTAGCTCGTTCTACCCGCTCGCCGCGGCATCTCCGACCATCCGTGGTCTCCGCCTCGAGGAGCACGGTCTCACATGGGTCCAGGCCCCCGCCGTCGTCGGCCACTCCTTCCCCGAGGGTCGGTGGGGCATGTTGCATCGCGAGCGCAGGAATACCGCGGCGGTACTCGACGAGCACGCACCCGGCGATGGTGACGCTTGGCTCGCCCTGTGTGAAACGTGGGACCGGGTGGGCGACGACGTCGTCCGGTGCCTGCTCAGCCCATTCCCCCCCGTGCGTGGCGGTGCCCGGCTGGCCCGGCAGGTGCTTCGCCCCGGGGGGCTCGAGATGCTGCGGGAGATGCTGATGCCCGCTCGCTCCCTGACGGAGCGGCTCTTCCGTGGCGAAGCAGCTCGGATGCTCGTGGCCGGTAACGCCGCGCACGCTGACATCTCCCTCGAGGCGCCGGGCTCCGCGGCAATGGGGCTCCTGCTCGTGCTACTCGGACAGACCGTGGGCTTCCCGGTGCCACGCGGCGGCGCGGGCGCGTTCTCGTCCGCCATGGTCAAACGTCTCGAGTCACGCGGTGGCGAGATCTGCCTCGGCGAGCGAGCCGTCGGGATACGTGTCAAGGACGGCCGCGCGGTTGCCGTGCGGACCTCGTCGCGCGAGCTGCGCGTCAGACGCGCCGTGCTGGCCGACGTGTCGGCACCCGCGTTGTATGGCGGGCTCGTGTCCTGGGACGAGCTGCCCTCGCGACTGCGGCACCGGATGGACCGTTTTGAGTGGGACCCGTCGACGGTCAAGGTCGACTGGGCGCTCGACGGGCCCGTACCGTGGGACGGTGCCCCCCAAGTGCCTCCGGCCATGGTGCACATCGCGGACTCACTGGACGAGATGACCTTGACTGGGGGCCAGGTGGCTGCCGGCCTCGTGCCCGACCGCCCCTTCCTGCTTGTCGGCCAGATGGCCGTGGCTGATCCGACTCGCGTTCCAAAGGGCCATGAAGCCCTCTGGGCGTACACCCATGTGCCCCAACGGGTTCGGGGCGACGGCGCCGCCGGACGTCCCGGAGTGCGCGAGGTGCGTGGCGCGTGGGACACGGCCGACCTCGAGGCCATGGCCGAACGTATCGAACAGCGGATCGAGAGTCGCGCTCCCGGATTCCGTGACCGCATCACCGCCCGCCGCGTGCTCGGTCCTCGGCAGCTGGAGGCCCTCGACCGCAACCTCGTGGGTGGGGCGCTCAACGGCGGCACCGCAGGCCTGCACCAGCAGTTGGTATTCCGACCCGTCGCGGGTTCCGGGCGTCCGGAGACGCCGGTCAAGGATCTCTACCTGGCGTCGGCGTCGGCCCACCCTGGGGGCGGGGTGCACGGCGCGTGCGGTGCCAATGCTGCGCGGGCGGCCCTGTGGCACAACAAGACCCGACCCCCATGGAGGCGCACATGAGCACTACGACTCGCGTCATCCACGGCACCCCCGATGCCGTCTTCGACGTCCTCGCAAACGGGTGGAGCTACAGCCAGTGGGTCGTTGGCGCCGCCCGGATTCGGGAAGTCACCCATGGCTGGCCCGCGGAGGGCGCGCGCATCCACCACTCGGTGGGCGCGTGGCCCGTGCTCATCGACGACACGACGACGGTGCGCCGCTCGGAGCGGCCGACCCTGCTCGAGCTGACCGTGCGCGCCTGGCCGTCAGGTGAAGGATCCGTGCGGATCACCTGCCGTCCTGACGGTGCGGACACGCAGGTGACGATGGAGGAGGACGCCACCAAGGGACCCGCTCTGCTAGTTCCTCGGCCGGTGCGATCCCTCCTGCTCGACTGGCGCAACCGGGAGGCGCTGCGACGGTTGGCGATCCTCGTCGAACGAGCGCAGGCCGACGCCGCCTGACCCGTCCGTTCACGCCAGCGGCGGGAGTCATTTCCCCGGGCAGGGCGCTGGTCGCGAGGAAGCCGCGGCCGCGTCGAACAACGTCGGTGTCGACGTCGCGTCCATGCACAGACGGAAGAGCGTGACGTCGAGGCCAGGTTCATCCACTTATCTGCGTGCTCCTTCGAGATCCGGACCCGTCGCGGGCCGAGCGAGCTCGTTGACCGCAGCGACTAACACCCGCGGGAGGGTGGCCGCGGCAGGGACGAGCCCCCGCCGGACCAGGCCTACTCGGGTGGCTTCCACGAGCGTATGCGTCAGCATCGCGTACCTCCACGTGGCCCGCCACCAGGACCGCTCGTAGGCCTGTGGGCTCCCAGCCGCGATGGCCGCAACGGCGGCCCGCGCATGCGCCATACCGAGTGCGATGCCCTCGCCGGTCAGGGCGTCGACATACCCGCTTGCGTCCCCCGCGAGACAGACCCGACCCGCGACCCGCCTCCTGGAACGTTGGCGCAGCGGGCCCGCCCCGCGCACGGACGACGCGGGGGGTGCGTCGCCCAGCGGCCTACCCTCGTGGGGTGACCCGGATCCACCGCGTACTCGCTCTGGCTCGCGCCTGTCACCCCGGGCCAACGGTCGCGGTGACGGCGCTGGCAGGACTGCTCGCACTATCCGGGGATCTGACGCGCGGCCGGGCGGCCCTGGTCGTACTGGCGGTCCTGGCCGGCCAGCTGACGATCGGCTGGTCCAACGACGTCATCGACGCCGACCGCGACCGGATCGCCGGGCGATTGGACAAACCCCTCGTTCAGGGCGAGCTGAGCATCGGTGCGTTGCGCCTGGCGATCGGTTGGGCGCTAGTGGTCTGTGCGTCCGCGTCCCTCGCGTGCGGTCTCGGCGCCGGGCTGGTGCACCTGGGGCTCGTCGTGGGGTCGGGGTGGGCCTACAACCTCGGCCTCAAGCGCACCCTCGGATCGAACGGCGTCGCCGGCAGTGGATGCCACCGGGCCCGTTCGACCAGCAGGGCCTGGGCCGGGACGGCGGCGGTCTCCCGATGCGTGCGGGCATTGACCTGCTCACCCCAGGCCACGCAGGCCGCCTGCAACGCCGCGAAGGAGACGCAGTGCTGGCCCAGGTTCACCTCGGTCGGCAGCAGGTCGGCCTTGGCAATCCGCACCGTGGCCTCCGACCCGCCCTTGGACTCGGGGTCGAACGGAACACAGGTGATCACCTGGGTGCCGTAATGGCGAGAGGCAGCCACGATCGTCGGATGGCGCACCGGCACCCCGGCGATGTGTTCGACAGTGACCGTCTTCTCGTTGTCGGTCAACGCGTACGACGGCACCCCACCCACCTGACGCACGGTGGCATCCAGGCCGGACAGCAACGTCTCCAACTTCCGATCCCATGTCGGGATCACGACTCGAAACCGCGACCAGGCCAGCCACGCACAGAACAGCCACGTCGACCGCGGCCGCCCACCAGGGCCAGGAACCAGCCGCCCAGTGCCCCAATCGAACTGAAGCCACAGTCCCGGCTCGGTGATCCACGGCCGGTACGTGCGTCGATGCCCGGCCCACCACGCTGACCGGGCCGCGGCGACCGCGCGGCGGGTGGTGCGCTCATCACCGGCGAAGCCCATGCCGACCAGCCGCTGGTGCACCTTGTCAGCGCGGACCTTGCCCTCGGACCGCTCCACCCACTCGGCAATCTTGGGCAGGTACGGGTCCAGCATCTTGGCCCGGACCATCGGCGCCGTCGGCGGCAGCCCCGCCTCCCGGGCGGCGACACACCGGCGAACCCGACTTGGGGTCCACTCCCGCCAAACCAGCCGCCGAATGCGCGCACCCGGTCGCATCGAACGCTTCCAAAATCTCCATGATCTCCCTGTCAGACTTCTTCACAGTCCTCCGGACGGCCAGCTCGTACGTGGTCACAGACCACGAGCCATACCGCCGGAGGGATCTTCAGCTAGGGACCGACACGACCGGCCCAACGTGCCCGCGGACAGGGAGATCAGCTGTCCGCCACAAGGGAACGGAATTGTCCGCCTACAAGGAGGTTGGCAGGTCCGTTGTCATGCAGGGAAGCACCGCGGCGACATCGGCAAGAGTGAGCAGAGCAGGCGGCGTAGTGGCCGGGAACGGGGTGATCTCCATACCTACCGAATGCGACGCGCAGCACCCCTGGGGGTCACGACCGACACCCACAATCCGGCTCTTCACCGGTGAGTGTGGGGTGAGGGGTCGAGTCCGCTGCCGATGAGGAGCATGCGAAGGCGGTAGTTGTCTCTGTTTCGGAAGCCGCGGGCGACTCGGCGGTGGAGCTCGATGAGGCCGTTGATGGCTTCGGTGCCGCCGTTGCTGGCGCCGTTGGTGTCGAAGTAGCCCAGGAACTCGGTGCGCCACTGCTTCAGGGTGCGTCCGAGCCGGGCGACCTCGGGGATCGGGCACGAGGTGAACGAGGTGAGGATCTTCTCGGCGATCGCCCGTCCGGCGGCGTGGCTGTGCTGGTGGTAGGCGGAGCGGACTTGTTGGGCGCACGACCAGGCGACCTGCACCTCGAGGTGTCGTTCGTCGGCGGCCCAGGTGGCGTTCAGCCGTGCGTTCTGTCGGTCGGTGAGGTTCTCGGCGCCGGCGCGCAGGATGTTGCGGATCCGGTACAGCGGGTCGTTGCGATACCCGCGGTGGCCGTGGATGTCTTGCTGCACGCGGCGGCGGACTTCGTCGACCACCTGCGTGGCGAGCTTGACGACGTGGAAGGCGTCCAGGACGGCGCGGGCGTCGTCGAGCTGGTCATCGATGGCGTTCTTGTACCCGCGGAACGGGTCCAAGGTGGCGATCGCAACCCCGGCCCGGAAGGTGTCGCCGCGCTCGGTGAGCCAGCTCTTGTAGGCCTGCCCGGAGCGGCCGGGGACCAGGTCCAGCAGCCGAGCCCGGGTGCGGCCGTGCTCATCTCGGGTCAGGTCGACCATCCCGGTCAGCTCCTTGGGGCCGCGCCCGCCGGCCTCGATGGGCTTGGTGGACACGTGGTGCCACACGTGCTCGTCGACCCCGAGGATGGCCACCCCGTCGAAGCGGGAGGTGTCGGCGTCAGCCGCCTGCAGGATTGGTCTGATCGCGTCCCACACGGTGCGCCACCCCGTACCGAGCTGGCGGCGGATCCCGTTGACGCTGGCGTGCTCGCGGCGGATCTGCTCGATCGACCAACGGCACGCCCTGGCCGTCAACGACGAGCGAGGCGCGGCGACCCGCTCGTCCTGCTCCACGAACGTCCCCACCGGGCAGCCCGCGTCGGGGCACAGCCACCGCCGCTTACGCCACCGGATCCGCACCGAGCGGCCCATCGCCGGGGCGTCGACCAACCTGACCACGACACGCCCGTGGCCGTGCGCGACGACCCCACAGGCCGGGCACCCCATCACCGTCGGCTCTGACTCGACAGTGACGACGAGCCGGTCCCCGTCGTCACGGTCGGCCGCGGTCACGTGCAGCCCGCCAGGCCGACCAGCAGGTCGCAACGCTCGCAGTAGCCGCCCAGGGCAGGGCAGCACGACGTAGGCTCGCTCATCGTCGAGGTCCTCGCGATCAGGAGAGGTAAGAGTCCTCTGATCCTCGGGGACCTCGACCCCTCCCCAGCCTCAGGCCGTCCCTCGGCGCGTCGTGCTCACCCCACACTCATCGGTGAAGAGCCCGTTTCCTGCATCCTCGACCTACTACATCCTCGACGGATTCCTCGCGAACAACCGCATCCGCGCCGCACTCCACGAGGACAGTTGAGCCGTCCGGGGAAGAGTGCAATCGAGGCCGCTGCCCCGACACGTGACTGTTCCAGAACCGCCAGCAGTCCCCTCCCATCGTGCATCAAGATCGGCATCGAGCGCGCGCACCGAGACTCCAACAGAGCAGTCCCGACATCATGGATCCGAGAGGCGATGGCAGCGGCCGCGCGCTATTCGATGCGGAGGCGTTCGAAGGGTTGCGCGGTGAGTTCGGCGATCAGGTCGAAGTCCTTGTCAAGGTGCAAGACGGTGCGCTGGTTCAGCTCGGCTGCGGCTGCGATCAGCAGGTCCGGGATGGACGGCCCGCGGTGCCGGCCGCGTTCGGCTAGCAGGCGTTGCACGTCCACCGCCCGGTCCTCGGCCGCGGGGGTCAGGTACTCCACGGGCATCGCGGCCAACGGTGGTGACCCCATGGCCCGGGCCAGCTCGATCGCGGACCGGGCCGAGAACCCTGCCTCGAGCAGGGTGACTGTGCTGATGGCGACGAGCCCGCGTTCGACCCGGTTCGCCCACCGCTCAGCGTCGGGGCTGGAACCCAGCCGGACGAGGGCGGACTTGTCGATGAGCCAGGTCGTGCTCATGACCAGGCGTCGGACATGACCGTGTCGTCGGCGAGGTCGGGAAGCAGTTCGGCCACGGCACGAAGGTCATTCGCGGTGACCGACCCTGCCGTGCGGCGGGCCTCCCGGTGCAGGTGCCGGCGCAGGTACTCGGTCCGCGAGAGACCCAGTCGCGCGGCTTGCTCGTCGAGCAGGCTGAGGTCCTCGGCGGGGAAGTTGCGAATCAGGACGTCGGGCACGGGACACCTCCTAGATATCGCATGATATCAGATCAGGGCCCCGCTCGACTGGCCTCGCACTTCCGCTGTCACGGGGACGCGTTCACTGATAGGCACGCTATCGACACCCTCACCCCATGGCTGGGCGCAAGAGTGAGAACAACCCGATGCATCGAGCCGAACCGGTGTCGGACCCCGCCACGCATGCCCCGATCGTGACGGGCGATCTTGGGAGCACTCCCCCATCACCTCGGCGCGGAGCGACGTCGCCAAGGCCCGCGACGGTAGCCCGCAGGACGTCACCTCCGACAGAGTGGTCACAGAAGGACTCGCACAACGCGATCGCCACCCAGTTCGCGAGGAGGAGGGGTATGCCGCGCGCTCACCGCGGGCATACCCCTCCTGTCACCCCCTGAGGTCATGGACAGCACCCGCCGGGGAGGCGTCGACGGTCGGATCGCATCTCCGGCCGACTCGGTTGTCAGCTCCCGAGCTGCTGCGCCAGTTGCTGGTCAGTCTCCTGCAGAGTGTTGGCGACCATGTTGAGGTTGGCTGCGAGCTGGTCCAGGGCGCTGATGGTCTGCGTGGCGCCAGCCGTGAACTGCTCGTAGCTCTGGTGGAAGGCGCCCGAGGCGGAGTCGGTGACAAACCCACCACTGACCAGGTTGCCGATCTGGGTGCGCATGGCGGTGAGCTGGCTGTTGATCTCCTCCTTGCCGCGCTGCAGCGACTGGGCCTGGCTGATGATGTCCTGATATGAGACGTTGATGTTGGCCATGGTGGCAGTGTTCCCTTCGATTGACTTAATGATGGATCAGGTTGCAGGACAATGGGTGTGGGCGCGGACGCTGCGCACTCTCATGGCGACCTCATCGACCTCCCGGGTCTGGCATGAGCTCGGGACCGGTCAGGAGGTCCCAGACCGGCAACAGGGAGGCGAAGACCATCTGGATCTCCCCAGATCGCGTTGCTGCGACGACATCACACTCACCGAGACCTGGCACCTCGCGCCTCAGGACGCAGACGAGTGTGGCCACAACCATCTGTTCGGAGCTGCTCTCGCCCGGAGGAGCCTCGATCGCCGGGATCTCGTCCACCCGCAGCAGCTGCATCCCCTCAAGTCCTTGCTCGCGGAGGTCATCGAGCTGGCCGGAGAACTCACCAAGCGTGTCGACCCCGAGCAGCGCGCGCTGATCGGCCAGAGAGTCGCCAGCCGCCGGACAGACCAGCATGTCGAAGACGACGAACCCGTCTCGGACGTCGGGCGAGAAGAGGAACCGACCCCCCGCCGTCGACGGGGGCGCCATCTCAAGCAATCGCGCGAGAACAAAGCCGAACCGCTCGATAGCATCAGCGTCGGCCAAGAAGCCCTGTGCCCGTGCCGTGCGTTCGGCGGTATCAGTCGCCCAATCGCTCGGGTCGCCGACCTGGTCCGCCGTCGGTAAGGGGATCCACATGGTCGCGTCGCGCTCCGTTTGGGGCGCGCTTCCGGATGCTGCCCTGGACATCAGGCCACCCACCTGAATGAGTGCATCATCGCGTCAAACAGCTCGACCGCGGCCTGCCCGATCTGGTTACCGCCCGGCAGCGACGAGTGTGTCACCGAGAAGAGAACGTCGACCCATCGGTTGGCATCGCCCGGATCACCGATGAGATAGCGAACCCGGGTGGCTGTGGCAGTCAGCTGGGCTCCCTCGGCAGTCCCGTCGGCCTCGGATCCCTGCTCCTTGGGTTCCTGCTCCGTGGACCCAGCGACCAGGTGCTCCGCCTGTGCCAGTGCCTCGGCAAGATCGCCGTGCGCATCTCGGGTGCTTATAGTGCGTAACGCGACCAGACCGGCGACATCGACCACCGAAGCCGAAGCGTCGCTCGCCGCGACCGCGACAAGCACGTCCATGGGGGCCTGATCCTCCGGGACAGTCAGCGGCATGAAGACGATAGTGGGCGAAGCCACCAGTCCGTCAAGTGGCGCGACTGGCATGACCATCGCCACCGCACCACCACTTGCGAGGTCCGCAGCGACCTTCGACAGCGACTCGTGCACGAGGGGGCGCACTAGGGCAGCCCGGTCGGACGGCACACCTCGCAGGACCGCCGCGACGAAGCCCCGCACTTGGGCATCAAGTTGGCCGGTGAGGTCCAGTCGCGCCCATCCTGGAGGAACGTGAACTGCGAAGGCCCTCACGGCGCACCTACCGAGCATTGCTGCCGCACCACCCGATGAGTGCGGAGCGAGCTTGTGTCATCTTGGCCCATACGTCCCACGGCCTCGCCCACTTGATCCGCTCCCAATTCGAAAAGCGCTTTCGCGTATCCCTCGACCTGATCGCCGACTACGGACTTGAGCTCACGAGCGACGTCGCCGGAGATGGTCGACTGGTCGCTGAAGGAGACGAGCTTAGACATATCGGACTGGATGATGGAGTAATCACTGCCCTTCATCACACCCGCCAGCGCCTGCACCGTGCGCAGGGTGTGGTCGTTGTTGATCGCCGAGTTCTTCGAATGCGCTAGGGCGGAGAGTGCATCCTGCACCTCCGTTCGATAGCCCGGAATTGGTGTGCCATTAGTGAACCGGCGAGTAATGTCGGTGTCGGCCACTCCGTTGAGAATGACTTTGTCGTACATCGCCCGAAGGTGCCCTTGAGACTCGCTCGTGAGTTTGAGATTGTGCTTCTTGATGGCCTGACCTAGGAGTGTCTTCGCCGATTGCCCGAGTTTCTTAGCAACGACGCCACCGACCTTGCCCAGGAGGTAGCCCACTCCGATGCCGACCATTTTGGACCAGTTCCCAGTCTTCAGCCCTTCGGACACCGCCTGCAACGTCGTCACGACTGCCTTGACCTTGGCCACCATTGCAGCGACCTTCGATGCCGCCAGGAGGAACGGGGTGATGGCGTTGACGCCGGGGATGAAGGCCGTGACCGCAGCCGCGATGGTCAGCACTAGGGCGATGGTGTCGATGTTGTCCCAAATCCACTTGCCGACCTTGGCGAGCAGGTCGACCCCCTTGTCGAGCAACTCCTTGAACTGGTCGAGAATCGTGTCATTGACGGGGCTCGCGTCAACGGCAGAGCTGATCCGACGCGCTGCCGCGTCGCCGGCGGCGTCGCGCTTTTCGATTGCCTGCAGGAGCAGGACTTTGGCACCGGCGACATCGCCCGCAGCGTTCTCGGACGCGGCCTTCTGCTGGTGGTAGTCGCGCTCGAACTCGGCAGCGTCCTCGGCGTTGATGGATGTCCGCCAGCCCCACCACAAGTTGGTGGCGTGGTCAGCCGCCTGACGACGCCGTTTGTCGGCTTCGCCCGCCTTGGCGATCGCCTGGTCGGCCAGGGCTTGAGCCGCGCGCAGCTGCGGTGCATAGCTGGCCAGGGCACCAGCGGTCTCGGAGTAGCGACCACTAACCTTGAGCAGCTGATCGGCCAGGTCGTGGCTCTCCGTCAGGATCTTCTCGACCGCCTCCGAACAAGTGCTCGGACTGGCGAGCCTGCCGAGGTTGGTGGCCGCCGATTCGATGTGCTCACCCGTCGAGCGGTAGTCCCCCGCCACTTCAGCAACGTGGTCAGGGTCACCGGGGATGGGGTCCGTGTGCCATCCCAGGGGGCTCCAATCGTGGCAGCCTCGCGCACTCATCGGTGGTCCTTCCCGTGCATGCGGCCCGAACGTTCTGTTCGAGTCGGCTCAGCGGTTTCGACGTCAGGCGCACGCCGTTCCTGCTTCAGCTGCTCAAGGGACCGCCGCGCAGCCTTGAGTCGCTCATCGTCCGACGCGACGGTGGCCTGCTGGTGATGTCCCAGCGACGACATGGCCGCCATGGAGCCCATCGCCGCCATCTGAGCCTGCGGGGGGTGCTGGCCAGGGGCGACCGCCGCTCCCATCGGATTCGCCGACACCGACTGCGCCCCACCAGTCGAGCCCGAAGCGAGATCGAGTGACCTTGCGAGGCCTCCCTCGACAAGCCCGGTCCCGGCAGAGCCCGCACTCGACCCGGCCGGAGCGCCGACAACCCCAGGTCCTGGTGCACCTCCCCCAGAGGGGTCAGTCAGACTCGAGACGTTCTCGCCCCACATGGCGCTCCCAGCACGGAAGGCCCCGGCGTCGCCCCCGGAGGCGGCCTGTCCCTGTGCTGCCAATGCGGCGAGATCGGCGCGGACGTTCTGGGCAGTCCGTGGCTCCTGGGCCTGCGGTCCCAGAGCCCCTTGATTGCCCGATAGCGGCTGCGCGCTGAGCTCCTCCAGCGCCCTGCGAACGGTGTCACCCGCTGCTTCCGGCCGCACTCTGCCGGACCCATCTGGGCGACCGAGACTGGACCCGACCGGCCCGGCACCCGCCGACGCAAGTCCGAGAAGTGCGCCAACGACAGCGCCGCCGGCGAAGGCGCCACCCGCCGGGTCCACCCCCGCCGCGTCAAGGAGGGTTCGAATTCGCGCGACGAGGTCGCTCACCTGACGGGACTGATCGAGCGAGGCACTCGGATCTGCCGCGACGAAGGACCCAAATGGAAGCTGTATGCCGCCCTCTGCGCTCTGTGTGTGGCCCAGAGGCTCAGCCCCAGAGCCGTCTCCGCTGGCCGTCGGCGAGTCATTGTCTGTGAAGTCGACGCGAGGCGCTTGGTCGATCGGCTGCGCGGGGACCTGGGGCGCACTCGGTGGGGCCGGTGCATGGGTCGGGGCCCCGATCGAGGGTTCAGGCTGCGAGGGCACCGGGGGCGTGGGCGACGACGGGGGGGCCGCGGACATCGATGGTGACGTCCCGGATGGCTGGGCACCCGCCGGCGAGGGCGCGAGTTGGACGTCTGGGGCGATGTTCTGGGCCATGCGTTGGTCAACATCCCCGAAGGTATCGATCGCGCCCTTCAGGTGACCCTCGATGACCTTTAGCGAGTCGATCATCCTGCCACGATGTATTCGCCAACTCGACGTGACATTTCGCAACTCCGCGGCGAGCGGTTCATAGCCAGCGGAGTCGGCGGCGTCCGACGACCGCGCCGTGGCATTCTCGAAATCGCCGCGCAGACCGACGACCGCTTGGTAAGCACCCTCCAGCTCACCACCTTGGATAACCAGCCGCTCCGCCATGTCTCCTCAGTTCTTCAAACTTGTCTTCGTCTTGTCATTCTATGAAGACCCCACTAATCCGTCCATGGGGCGTACTCCCCATCGTCAGTCCACGAGCGGCACCTGCACCTTGCGGCTGCGACCCCCGCGAATCCAAAACCCTCGACCGGGAGGTAGGTCACTACGACGAACCCTTGGCAAGGAGGTCCGCAATAGCGAGTCGCCGTCGGTCTGGTCAGGCTGAAGCAGCAGGCCCGTCCGACCATTGCGCACCTCCTGCACGAGTGGCCACGGGCTCACCCAGGCCGACGTCTCGCCCTCCGCCACGAACATATGCCCGTTCCGTCGACAGAGTTTCACCAACTCGACCATGGGGCCCTCGGCTGGGGTGCCCACAAAATCGGGGTAACTCTCCACGAAGATCGCGAGCAGCGGAGCCGAGTCTGTCGAGGCCTCCTCGGCGATCGCCTTGACCTTTGCGGCTATAGCCGCGCAGGCGTCCAGGCCACTGGCCTCCAGCGCCCAGGTGCCCAACTCCGAGAGGGGGGAACGACGTGCTGAGAAGTGGACGAGAGGGGTCTGTGGATGGCAACGCCGCGTCGACTCGGCGAACCACCGGACCGCATTTGTTCGGCCCGACTGCGCCGGACCGGCGATGAGGATCGTTCCCGACGGGTCGAACGCGAAGGGAGCCAGCGTGTCGTCAGCAACACCGAGTGTCGGCTTGCCTAGCACGTCCGCGGGCAGCGTTGCATACGGAATAGTCGACGGCAGCGACCGGATCGACTCGGGCTTGATGGTGACACGCTTGGCGTTCTCGGCGGCCAGCTCCTCGATGGCCCTGGCCTGAGCGGCGACGTTGACGCTATCCCCAAGGATCGCCAGCTGAAGCTCGTTCGGGCGGCCAACCTGCATGGCCCTCCCCGGTTCGCTGGTCGGGTTGAGGACGTCTTTCGGGACCCCGAGGTAGACGTAGGCGTCCTCGTCGACTAGACGCAGGACGACCTTGCGCTGGAACGCGGCGCCGATGGAGGTCGGAACGGCTGCCGGACGATCAGCGGTCATGGCCACGTGCACACCGACCGCGCGCCCGTCCACAAGTAGCTGCTGAAAGAGGTTGTAGATCGCCAGGCGATCGGCGGTCGACTCGTACTCATTGCGGAACGTGCCGAAGCCGTCCACGAGCAACAAGATGCGTTGCTCTGAGCTTTCGCCACTGACAGAACGGAACTCCGTGAGTGTGGAGGCCCGCGCCGCCGAGTATCTGGAGGACCGCGTGTCGACGATCTCGTTGAGCCGGCGCAGCAACCGCGCGACGCGTTCGTCGTCGTCGCCCGGGATGATGGCGCCGACATGCGGCAGGACCCGCAGCATGTCAAGGGCGCCGCCGGCGAAGTCCAGCCCGTAGACCTGGGCGCCCCCTGATCGCGGGGTGATGGACGAAGCAACCGCGAGAGTCCGCAGTGCCGTCGACTTGCCAGATCCGCCGGCCCCATAGAAGAGAATGTGACCATCTTCATCGGGGCGGAAATACTCGGTGTATTGGTCCTGCGCGTCCGGGTCGTCCAAGACCCCAAGAGCGATCATCGCGTCCGAACGCTGGTGGAGAAGCTCGAGGTTGTAGGTCGGTGCGAGGGTGTCGCGCCACGGCTTGCGGGGCTGCGGAATGTCGGCCAGTTGCGCGGCGCGCTTCACGGTCGACACCACACGTTCGATGTCCTTGGGGACGTCCGCGCCCGCAGAGGGGCGTTCCGGCATGCGCCACCTCTTGGTGAAGCCGAAGCCGAGCTCGACGACGTCGATCGGCGCAGCCGGCGGCTCGGCAGGCGTGCGCGACCCAGGAAACGCCGACTGGAATGGGGTGATCCGGCCCGGTCCCGTCTTGGCGGCGCCACGGCCCGGAACCGACGGGTCGAAATGCGCCGCCATCTTGTCTCCGAGGACGTCGGACGACTCGTGTTCGTCGGCCATGCGCAGGGCGACCCGGAGGTTGGTGTTGGCACGGAGGTTGTCCTTGATGACCCCAGCCGGTCGCTGTGTCGCGAGGATGAGGTGCAGGCCGAGGGATCGACCCCGCGCCGCGACGTCCACCACACCGTCGACGAACTCGGGCACCTCGCTCACGAGGGCGGCGAACTCGTCGATGACAATGATGAGGCTCGGCGGGCAGTCAGGGTCGCCGGCGAGCTCGAGCTCGAGCAGGTCCTTGGCGGCCTTCGCTTGGAGCAGCTCCTCCCGGTGATGGATCTCGGCGCGAAGGCTTCGCAAGGCGCGGCGGACCAGATGCGGGCTGAGGTCTGTGACCAGGCCGACGTGGTGGGGCAGCTCTGTGCACTTTGAGAAGGCTGAGCCACCCTTGTAGTCGACGAAAAGGAAGGTCACCCGGTCGGGGCTATAGGCGTGCGCCAACCCGAGCACCCAGGCCTGGAGGAACTCGCTCTTGCCGGCGCCGGTCGTCCCTCCTACGAGGGCGTGCGGACCATGGCTGCGCAGGTCGATGGAGAACGGTTCGGTGCCCGAGTGGCCGACGACTGCATTCAGCCCTGCGGAGCGCTCCAAGGGCACCATGGGTCCGCCACGCTCGACCAGGGACCGATTCTCCCTCCACCGCGCGACTACAGCAGCGGGATCATCGACGGCATCGCGATCAAGAAGGCTGACGACCGGCACCGAACGCGGCAGGTCGGAAGCGTCCTCGACCGGCACTCCAGAGTCAACCACGGGCGCCAGCCGCCGAGCGATGCCCATAGCGACTCGATTGTCGATCGACTCGCAGACCACCGGTGCCACCGCGCGGCCGAGTCGCACGTGACCGACGTTGTTACCGTTGGGGCTCAGCTCAAGGTAGGTGCGACAAGCCGCCGGCAACTCCGCGCGGGTGCTGGCGCACCATATGACATGGATGCTCATGTCCGCCCCCAGCTCGGCGATCCGGGTCAGCCGCGAGCGGTCAACCATGGGGGTATCGACGATCACCAAGACACTCGGGATGATCGCCGGACCGGGCTTGTCCTCCTTGTCCAGCGGGCCCCGCAACGCCGGCTTGCCCTTCGACGCGGCGTCGGCCCGGGAGGCGACGAGGTCCTCGAGCTGGCTGACAAGGACCAGACCGGACGAGGGATCTGCGGACAAGTGCGGGCCGGCCAGGGGTGAATGGGGGGAGCAGGTATGCGGAAGCCATTGCAGCCAGTCCCACCGGGCCAGGCCCCCCGTCGAGGTGAGCATGGTGACCACGAGTTCGGCCGGCGAGTGGAGCACGGCTGCCTGAAGGACCACGGCCCTGGCCACCCCGTCGAGCAGGGCACGGTCGCCGCACAGGCCAAGGGCACCGCAGGAGCGCATGTCGGCGATAACCGGCGCGTCCGGCACTCGCTCGTAGGCGGCGGCGAGCGCTGTGACCTTGGCGGCCATTTCGGGAATGCCGCCAGGACGGACTCCATCGAGGGTGCACGTGCTGGGAACCGCGCCGAGGCCAAGCCGCAACGTGAGGAACTGCGGGTGCTCAGACCGGCGCGACCACAGAAGGGGATCGAGGGTTGAAACCGCGCTGACACAGTCCTCCGCCGACGGGTATGCCGCGCGCGCGGCGGACCGCTGGTGGTCCTGGTCGGCGGCGAGGTCGGCCTGGGTTCGCACCAGGCTGGCCTCGAACATGACGGCGTCGTCGCGCTCCTTGCGCCGGCCACGGACGCGCTGGTCGATGAAGCTCGCGCCCATCAGCAGCGGACTCAGCCCGACGAACATCAGGCTCGTCGCCGAGCGCGTCGTGAGGAATAGGACAGCGCCCATGACCAGGGGTGCCACCATCGCCAGCCAGGGGAACCGTCCCGAGTCCTGCTTCTGCGGGACTTCTGGCATCGAGATCGTGGCCTGCGGGATTTGCGGCACGACTCGCGGTGGTCGCACGAAGGGGATGTCAGTCGAGGTCGACGCCAGGCCCCCTTCCCGGCGCAATAGCTGGATGGAGATTTCGGTGTCGCCAAGAATGGCGGTGTCGCCGCTGCCGAGCTGGACCCGCGCGACCCGTACGCCGCCGACGAGAACTCCGTTGGAGGAGTTCGTGTCGATGATCTCGACCTTGTCGCTGACGTTGATCCGGGCATGGCGCTTGGAGACGAGGGGGTCATTGAGCTTCACGTCGCACTCGACGGTCCGGCCGATTTCACTGGAACCGACGGGCAGCGGGACCTCGATCCCCACGTCCGGTCCGGCCAGCACCCGCAGCAGGGCGGCCGCCCCACCGCGACGGTCTTGCGTGGTTTGGGCCTGGGTGAGCTCCATCGTGGAACCAGACCGGATCCCGGAGTCGACCAGGGAAGCGCGGGGGTTGAGCGCTCCAGTCGAACGCCCGGAGGCGTCGATTACTCTCAGGGTCATCCCGGTCGGCACCGCAGCACCCTTGGCCTGATTGGCCCCCGCGAGCGCGTCGGCCACGTCACCGACCCGCGCCGTCGCATCGGCCGTGATCTGGATGTCCTGGTCGCCTTCCGTGGAGCCACCTCGCAGTGTGACGTTGAGCTTCACCGGTTGCCCTCCACATCGTCGTGATCAGGCCTCGATGTCGGGCCGAGGTTGGCTCGGCGCTCGATGTCCAGCAAGGGAAGGTCATCTGCGCCCACGAGGAGGGTGGCGACGGCATACTCGACGAGAGCCGCGCGGCGTCCGGTGGCCGCCTCCCCCAGCTCCCCCCGCAGGCCCTTGACGCCAGCGGCCGTGAGCTTCTCGCAGACGTTGTCGAGCTTGCGGTTGAAGCGGGTGACGTTCCACCCCAACCGCTCGGCCGCAGTGGCGGAGGGGGGATCCGCGAGGATCCCGGCCCCGTTCGGCGCAACACGGGTTCAGCGAGGGCCACCATGAGCAACCGCTGCGAGGATGTGAAGCGGGTCGCGCCGACGGTCGTCTCACCGTGCCCGGCCTCTAGTTGTTCGGACGGCGCGAACCCCGCAACATCACAGCTCAGACGCAGCTCGTATGCCGTGGGTCCGGCTGCGAAGGTGAGGAGCATGTCGGGGAAGACCACCGGCATACGGGCGCCGGGAGCAAGTGAGGTTCGAGCCAGGCCCCGCGAGTCGGTGAGTGCGGCGGACAGACGTGAGCCGACGTTGTGCACCCACCACAGACCGTCTGCGGCGCTCATGACCAGGAACCGCCGGTGCAAGTAGGGGTTGTCGTCAAGGGCGAGGTCGCCCTGACGCCCGATTGTGAACTCCGCCAGCGGATCGAGCCGGTAGATGATCCCCGCGAAATCCAGGACGAGGGGGTTCGGGGTGGACGGGCTCAGTTCGGCACTCACGGGGTCACCACGCAGTCAGCCACCGCACTTGAGGAACGCCCGGTGGCCCTGCGCACGAGCACCTCGACGCAGGTTCGCCCGGGAACGGCATCCAAGGTCACCTGGGTCGCCGCCACTCCGGCGTAGTCCTTGGGGGTGGCTGGGTCGACCACGCGGTACAGATACGTGTCGCCCGCCAGGGGCTGTGGGTTGGTCCAGGTTACTTGGACCTTGCCGCCGACAGAGGTGAGCTTGAGGGCGGTCACCTCCGGGACAATGACGCCGAGAGCGTCCGCGGGCCGAGCCGATGTGGCACTAGGCGACGGGTCTTGCGTCGTCCCCTTGTCACCGGATTGGAGCATGAAGACCAGCCCGCCGGCGAGGGCGACTAGGCCTGCTGCACCAACGCCGACAAGGAGCCCGACCCGGCGCGGTTTGGTAGGAGGCATGGCCGCCGCCGCGTTCGGGTGTTCCGACGGGGCCGGCTCTGGAGGGCCACCGATGATGGTGTCGCCCTCCGAGACTCCTGGCAGGGCGGGGCCCGTGAACTCCAAGGGTCCGATCGGCTCCGCGCTACCCCGCCCATGGTGCAGCACGGGCGGGTCGGTGAGCGCCGACCCCGTTCGCCCACTCGCCGAAGGGCGATCAACGGTCATTCCGGTGAGGTCACGATCGATGGCCGACGCCGTGGAGAGGCTGGGCGCTGAGGGTGGCCCGTCGGGATCGATGCTTACGAAGCCACTGACTTTCGTGCCACCGCTGTCGTCCTCCTCGGAACTGCTCTGCTGGTCGATCTGACCACGGACGACGAAGCGGGTCACCGGATAATGCAGCTCGGACTGGAGCTGTCGCAGCGCACCGGCGAACTCCGCCGCAGTCGGGTAGCGCTCCTCGGGACGCTTGCGTAATGCGATCTCAAGGACTCGTTCGACGGTCGACGGAACATCCTCACGACCCATCCGTGTCAACGGCTGGTTGAGGATGCGTTGAGCCATCGTGGCGTTATCGTTCGGGGCACCCGAGGACCAGAACGGGCTGCGTCCTGCGAGCATCGTGTAGATCGTGGCAGCCAGGGAGTAGACGTCCGCGGTGAAGCCCATCGGGCGGTCCGCGGTGAGCTGCTCGGGAGGCGCCCACGGAACCGACACCCCGACCGCCTTGCCGCTCTCGCCCACAGCGGTGGAGGCGGCTATGCCGAAGTCGGTCAGGGCCGCGTCACCGAACTCGGTGAACAGGATGTTCGCCGGCTTGATGTCACGGTGGAGGACTCCCGCCTTATGGGCGGTCTCGACGGCGCCGGCGATCTGGACACCAATCTCCAATGCCTCGGGCAGGCGGAGCGGGCTGCGTCTGATCTTCGTGCCCAGGTGTGGCGGGGGGCAGTATTCCATGACGAGGTAGGCACGGCCGTCAGATGAGCGGCCCGCCTGGTGGACGCTGACGATGTGCGGGTGGCTGGCCAGCTGCGCCATGGCGTTTGCTTCCGCCTCGAAGGCCCTTTGGGTGTCCTGGCGGAGCCCGCGAAGGAGGACCTTGACACCCACGGGCCGTCGGCCCATTGCCAGTTCTTCGTAGCGGAAGACATCGGCGAAGCCGCCCATGCCGAGGAACCCGACATAGAGGAAGCCCGGGAGGTCCGGTGGTGATGATGGGGTTCGCTGGCTCACGGCAGCCCCTCAAAGGTCAAGCGAACTCCATGGCCGAGGTCCAAGATGTCCCCGTCGCACAGGAGCACCGGCGGTTTGGGGATCCGGACGGGTGGCTCGTTGCGCCGGCGCAGGTAAGTGCCGTTGCGCGAATCGAGGTCGACAGCGTAGACGCCCCAACCCTCGAGCCGGATTTCCAGGTGACTGCTGGAGATGTGCGGATAGGGCATTGCCAGCAGGCGCGGGAGGGTGGTGCCGCGGACGCGGGACGCCCGCGGATTGCGACCCGCGACGATCTGCTCGGTGAGCGCCACGACCTCCCCCGTGGAACTACGGACGTGCCCTAGCGGCGGGCGTGGGACGTTCTGGGGAACCGAGCCGGCCAGGGAGATGCCACATACCCGGCACACCTCAGCGTGCGGCCGACTCGCGTGGCCTGCTCGGCACACGAGCGCAAGGACGGTTTCCCCGCTCGCCAGTGTGGACTCGGCCGGCAGGCTCGCAGGGGCACCGGAGACGACGAAACCCATGACCGTCTCTCCGTCGTGGTCTCCGAGTCCATCGGTTTGAACTGCAATGGCCGCAGTCGTTGACGACGCGCCGCGGCCAGGAACCGACGAGATGAACTCCGCCTCAACCGAAGGCTGGGCCGACCACGTGCCGCTCGGTTCTCCAGATGCCGCTTGGGCTGTCAGTGAGGCACGCTCGGCGCCGGGCGCGGAGTCGCTCGCTGGAGATTCCTCCTCGCGGGCGACGTCGCGGACGGCTGCTTCCTCAACGGCATGGGCGACGGTGTCCTCCCACATCACGCTGTACCGCGAGGACGGTTGCACCGGAATGGACTCCGCGGCCGGTTCTTCCGATTCAGGAGGATCGGACTCGTCGTCGTACCCCATCAGGGTCGAGTTTCCAGCCCCCAGATCGACCAACTCGGCGGGATTCCCGTCCTCGGGCACCGACCCGCCGGCGGAGTCCTTACCCGGGCTGGAGGTGAGGTCCGCCGCCGACGGCGGACCGTGCACCGGGGGCTGTTGGGCGGCGACCACATCGAGAGGAGGCACGGCTGGGTTTGGGACCGGCGTGGCCGAGGGGCCGGCATACTCGTCGATCTCCGGGAGTGCCCACGGCTTCTGCGCGGGCTCGCGTTGTTGCGCGTGACTCACCACGCCGGTGTCCGGAGGGTATGCCGCGAGCGCACCGGATGGTCCACGAACGATTCGGGCGGTTCGCACGACACCGCCGACAAGGGGAAGGTCGCCGTCCCTTTGGGCAGGGCTGCCAAGTCGGTGTAGGTCAACGGACCGGACGACCGGCATGGGGCGCTCGGACCATGTCGTGACTGCCTCGCCGGAGATTGACACGACTTCGTCGCCGGTGTCAACGGACACCTCGAAGGAGCCTCGCGCCGCGACGTGCCCGGCGCTGACGTCGACAAGTGCCACCGCGAAGTGTGGCAGCGAGACCAGGCTCACGCCGAGGATCTCAGTGAGCATCTGGATGATCTCGCCCAACTCGAGTCCTGCGCTCAGCGCGCTCCACACCCGATCGACTTCCTCAGGCGTGAGCGTGTCGGGCAGGAGCGCCACACCCCCCGGCCAGACGAAGCCGTAGTCGTCCCCAGCCCACCACCGAGTTCCGAGGGTGCTCACGGTGTTCCCTCCTGCGCATCCGCGGCGCTCACGTTGGGCGATTCCGTGACTGTTGAGCGCGGCCCCGGGATATCGATGGCCAGGGAGTCCTCGATGGTGGGGACCGTGTCACCGTCGTCAGGCGCGAGCGTCAGCCCCTCTACCAGGGTGTCCCCCTCATCTGCGGCGCCCTGAGCTCCGTGACCGGTCGACACGACCGACACAGCGTCGACGACGACCGCCGTGACGTTGTCCCGTCCACCGGCCGCAACCGCCGCATCCACGAGGTCGCGAGCGGCCTGCTTGGGGTCCGCGATGGTGAGCAGCGTTGCTGCGAGCAACTGGTCGGTGAGTTCCGTGGTGAGCCCGTCGGTGCAGATGAGCATGCGGTCTCCGTCGGCGGCCAGCAGAAGCCACTGGTCAATCTCCGGTTCGCCGCGTAGTCCGGCACCGATGGCCCGCGTGATGACGTTGCGGTGCGAGTGGATGCGCGCCTCTGTGGCGTCGAGTGCGCCTGTCTCGACCAGCTCCTGCACCTCGGAATGGTCGACGCTGACTTGCTCGAGAGTTCCCCGGGAGAGGCGATAGGCGCGCGAGTCGCCAACGTTGAAGACGAGCCAGCACGGTCGGCCCTCCTGGACGGCGATCCCGACGCCCGCCAAGGTCGTCCCCGGCGCGCCCATGCCTTCGACGGCGATCTGCCGCACGGCTTCGGTTGCGGCAACGACAGCGTCGTGAAGTCGCTCCGACGTGAGCCAAGGGTCGTTGACGAGTTCCTCGAACGCGTCAACCACCGCCCTCGATGCCGCGTCGCCTCGTTGATGCCCACCCATCCCGTCGGCGACGAGGAACACCGGCGGCGCGGTCAGGAACGCATCTTCGTTGTGGTCGCGTCGGAGTCCCCGATCTGAGGCGCCGCCCCATGACACCGCGAAGCGCGGAGCGTCGACGGTGGGATCGGTCACCGGAGACCCACTACGAATGAGCGTTTGCCGAGGTGGACAGTCGACCCGGCCTGGACGGTGACACGCCCGCCCGGTAGGACCGCCTGGCGGACGCCACCCGGGGTCGTCACGAAAGTGCCGTTGGTGGAGTGCAAGTCTTCGAGCCAGAGCCCGTCTGGGTCCGGACCGAGTGCTGCGTGGGTCTTGGACACTGACATCGTTGCGTCGACAAGGGCCACCAGTCGCGCGGTCTCGAACCCGCTCAGGTGGGCCGGGTTGCGCCCAAGGAGCAGTGCGCCGTCGACCGCGATCCGGTCCCCGGCGTCGCCGGCCAGCTCGACGCCACGTTCGCCGGATGCGAGGGTGGCGGTCTCGGGCATGAACAGTCCTGGTGCCAGCACCGTGTGCTCTTCAACGTCGCCTGCGTGGCCGATGAGCACCGCCTGGCCAGACACGGTCGCGGCTGGGCCGACGGTAGCCGCGGACGGCGAAGCAGCAGGTACTGGAGAAGATCGGCCGAGCGGAGCGGCGACGGGGGGAGATGGCGCGACGGGAGCGCTGGAACCCGTCCGCCACGGGACGTCGACGATGAGCTCGTCGTCGCCGCCCACGGCGATCACGGGAGGCACCGGGGCCGGTGTCCGAACTTGGGTGAATTCAATGGCGTGGGTCAGCGCGGGCGCGGGCGAGCCAATGGATTCCCCAATCGACACGATGCCGGAATCGGCTCCGGGAGCGGAAATCTGCTGGGTGAGGGACCTCGGTCCGGTGGCCGCGGAGGAATCACGAAGAACGGGGACCGTGCCGGCCGGCGCGCTCACCGGATGCCCCAAGGGGTCCCGCCCCGCTTTGATGTCCAGGACAATGAGACCGCTGACCCGGTCGTGCCAGGCTCGCCGCAGCGGCGGCTTGATGAGTAGGTAGATGACGAGCGGAGCGATCCCGCAGGTGGCCGCCGACACCAACTGCAAGAGGAGGTACTTGCCCACGCCATTCCATCCCGGCGCCCCGCCGTCGCAGACGCGGACCTGCCGTATCCCGATGAGCCGCCCCGCGGGCAGGAACCCAGTTCTGCAGAAATAGACCCAGTACCCGACCCCGACCCCACTGAGGACTACCCCGGAGATGATTCCCGGTGCTGCCCCTCGGCCTCGGCTCGTCGCAAGGGCGAGGATGCCGACGACAGCGAAACTCATCAGGACGTCGAGCATCCGACAAGCCAGGCGACGGCCGATCGTCGCTGGCGCGCAGCCAGCCAGAGCCGGGTAGACGCCTGTCTCATCCTCTAACGGCGCCCCAAAGGGGGTGGGTGCCGTGCTCATTGCTGCATCCCTTTCCGTTGCCTGCGGATCCGAGCAAGTCCTCCACTTGTTGCCTTGCGCAAGGCGCCAGGCGAGAGGGCGGCTTTCAGCTGTCGGCGGTTCAACCCGAGCGACCGCGGTGACAGGCGCGCGCGCAGGCGGCGAAGCCGTCCGACTGAGCCGTGCATCGACGCGAGAAGGCCGTCAACTTCTCCCCACATCCGCTCGATGTCGGCCTCAGTGGGGTCGCCTTGGCCGAAGACGCTACGGTCCACGGCGTCCGCCAGCGTCTGGCAGTCCGCTTCGGGGTATGCCGTCGCCAAGGCGGTCGCGGCCTCCCGACGGGTGACGCGCGGCTGCAGGACGGTGCCCAAGTCGGTGGCAGAGTCGACGATCTCGGCCCAGCTCCCACTGGCGCGGTCGACGAGCCGCGTTTCCTCGCGACGCCGTCGTCGACGACGGCGCTTCAGCAGGAGAACGGTGACGAAGGGCAGCGCTAGGACGCCGAGGATGCCGACGCCGGCCGCGATCATCACAACGATTCGCAGCCAGGGCGACTCTCCGGACTGCACGGTCTTGCGCTGATCGCCGATGATGTCAGCCGACGGGTCCGGCCGTTCGACGATGGGGGGAGGTGGCTGGAGCACCTGAGGCTTCGGGTCGTTGCGGGGCTTCGGCACGTCGGTCTGGGGCGTCTTGTCGCGCTGTGGGGTTGGATCGAAGGGCACCCACCCCATCCCGTCGAAGGCGACCTCGGTCCACACGTGGGCATCCGAGCCCTTGATGGCCAGCTCCTGCCCACTGCTCGGCGCGACCGTGTCGGCGGCCGGATAGAAGCCGATGACCACCCGCGCCGGCATGCCGAGCTGTCGGGCCATCAGAGCCATCGCGACGGCATACTGCTCGTCGTCGCCAATCATCTGCTTGGCCGTGAGCAAGGTGGTGATGCGCTCCGCGGTTTCGCCCGCGCGGGACTTGCCGTCGCTGCCGTCCGAGAAGAAGCCCGTCTCCTTGAGTTTCTGCTCCAGGCTGCGGACCTGCTCCAGGGGTGAGCTCGCCGAGCCGATGAAGTCGGCTGCCGTGGCGGCGACCGACTCAGGAACCTTCGTGTTCGCCGGGAGGGTGACCGAGGCAAGTGGCGCCGACCCCAGCTTGCCCTCGTCTAGCTTTGCAGGCAGCGCGACGTCGATCTGATAGGCGGCGCCTTTGGCGACACCCACCGTGGTCAGTGCGGTCCCCGTGGCTGGGTTGTAGTAGAGCCGCTCGGCTTGGCCCTGGCTGTCAGCTTCGGAGAACCGGACAGCGCGCACGTCTCCGCCGCCGGGCAGCCAAAGACCTTGGTATGAGCCGACGGTGACTCCCAGCGTCGTGACCGGGGCCGCGCTCTGGGTCTCCGACTCGATGGTCGTCCCCACCGGATGGAAGCCCGCGGATGCGACGTCGACGTTGTAGACGACCCCGTCATAGGCGTCGACCGTCGCCAGCCGCAGCCTGGCCCCCGCGGGCAGTCCAGTGACCGTCATGAGGGTTTCGTCCTTGAGGTCGCGCTCGAAGGAACGGAACATCGTCAGCGGGCTGGCGAACTGCTTGAGGTCAAGTGGCGGCTCGATGGTGTCGCGGAGGACGAACCGCGACAAGGGGGCTCCGAGTCCCGCGGCGAGGCCGGCAATGAGGGCACACGCGCCGACGACGATTGCTGCCGAAAGGAACGAGCGTCGCGGGCGCCTCGGGGAGTCCGCGGCGTCTCCGAGCAGGTCAATGGCAAGGGCCGAATCGCGACGGCGGGCCCGCGCGGACTGCCACACGAGTGCGATCATCGTGAATAGCAGCCCTTGCGCCACGGCATAAGGCGCGGTGTGGATCCCCCAGAGGATGCCGACTACCAGCAAGAGGGCGCACGGCGCAACGGCCAGTGCCGACCGTGCCGTGCGGGTGCCGGCGAGCACCGCGAGGAGGGCCAGGACAATCCCGCTCAGCAGCGGCACGACGGCAGGCCCGGTGAACGAGGCTGCCGGCAGGCTGACGGTGAGCAGGTCCCGCCAGGACTGCACCGTGAGCAGGACGAGGCGCCGGAGGGTGTCCACCGTTGGCACGACGCCGCCCATGGTCGTGCGTGGCAGGGCGAGGGCACCCCCGCAGACCAGGTATGCCGCCACGGCCGCGACCGTGGTCGTCACCCAAGACCAGCCCCGCCACCGTGACAGTAAGGCAATGGCCAAGCCGAGCAGAACACCACCTCCGGCCGCGACATACCCAGCCATGCCGCCGAAGACCGGCCCGAAGGCGAGGACACCGGGCACGAGCATCGCGACGACAGCCATGAGGTCGGTGCGCCAGGAGTCTGCGAATCGGGTGGTCCATGAGGTCGTCGCGGTGGTGGTGACCTGCGCAGCGATAGCCATCAGCGCACCGTCCTGATCGAGCGGGCCAGGTCCTCGACGGCTGGCACGTCGAGGACGACGAGGTTGGCGATGCGTCTGCGAGCGCAGACAGAGTCCGCAGCACAGCGGACCGCGAATGTCTTGACCTGCAGGGGAATGCGCACGTGGGCGGCTCGCAGGTCCTGAGGGGAGGTCGCTCCGCCGGTGACGAGGGCGACAACAGACGCGTGCGGGACGTCGGTGATGGCGGCGAGCGCGAGTTCGGCGAAGGTGGTGGGCGTGGACACCTGGTCGACGCCGGAGAGCCGGTCGAAGAGGCCGACAGCGCTCGGGAAGCGCAGCACACCCGCGTGTGTGAAGACCGAGACCTCGCGACTCTCTCGCAGTGCCTGAGCGGCCATGGAGGCCACCGACGAGACGGCGGTCTCGAACTCGTCGGCGTTCTGATAGTCGGCCGTGCGGAGGGACAGCACGATCAGCAGGTGGGAGCGCTGGGTCTCTTCGAATTGCCGCACCATGAGCTTGCCCAGGCGCGCCGTCGTCCGCCAGTGGATGTTGCGGCGGTCGTCGCCGGGGACGTAGTCCCGCAGAGCGTGGAAGGCGACGTCGGAAGAGGACAGGTTGTGCGTCGTGACACCCTCAATGTCACGCAGGAAGCCGGTACTCGTCGCGTCGAGCAGCACGGTCTTGGGGTGGACGTAAAGTTCCACCGCCTCGCTCCAGTGCTTGACACGGTGCACGAGTTGCAGCGGGTCTGCCTTCACCGAACGGACCGGCCCGATGGTGACGATCGAGCGACGTTTGGCGGGGATCGCGATGAGCTGCTCGTGCTCACCCGATGCTGCCATCGCCGGCACATCGAAGGCAGCCAGACCCGCGCCGACCGGCAGCTCAAATCGGCTCCCGCTCAGCGACCGTCCGCCGGTATTGCGTACGAGGATCCGACCGAGGGCCTGCTCACCGACGGTGACCCGGTTCTTCGGAAGTTCGATGCTCGCTTCGAAGGCCATCCGACCGATCGTCCACAGCAAGGCTGAGCCGAGAACGAGGCCGAGGAAGAGCGCCGCGACCCGTAGCTCGGTCCAGCCTTGAGACCAGCCGACGGCGCCCGCGAGGAGACCCGCGCCGAGACTGCCCCAGCCCAATCCCGACACCGTCGAGGTGAGCGGGCCCAGAAAGGTGCGCCCAACGCGCCAGGTTCGGTCGATGAGCGGCCGGGCGCGGCCGGCGACCGCACGAACGGGGGCGCCGAACGCGGACTCGCGGAGGCGAAGTCGGGACAGCCCGGACAGGTCGAGCCGGAGGGCGGGCAACCGCTTCTCCCGACGCTCGGACCGGGTGAGGGTGGGCTGTTCGGCGGTCAGGCTGACCCCGCCCCTCGCACGAGCGGGGCCTCGACCCCGGCGAGTGCCTTGGCGACGACGTTGCCGGGGGTCGCGCCGGAGAACTCGGCGTCGGGAGACATGACCAGCCGGTGGATCCACACTGGGCCGGCTAGTTCCTTGATGTCGTCTGGGAGGACGAAGTTGCGCCCATGCGCTGCCGCCCAAACCTTCGCCGCCCGCACGATGGCGATCGCGCCACGCGTGGACACCCCCAGGATGGTGTCCGGGCTGTCCCTGGTGGCCTCACTGAGTCGGTGCACGTAGTCGAGGACCGACTCCTCGACAAAGTTCTCCGACACCAGGTCGGCCATGTCGGCGACGGCGCTCGTTGCGATGATCGGACGCAGGGTCCTGGTCCGGTCGGGGTGGGCTGAGCCATCGAGGACCTTGAGCATCGCGGTCCGGTCCGGGTAGCCGATGCTCGTCTTCATGAGGAACCGGTCCAGTTGTGCCTCCGGCAGGCGGTAAGTGCCGGCCTGCTCGATGGGGTTCTGGGTCGCGACGACCATGAAGGGCCGGCCGGTCCCGTAGCGGGTGCCGTCGACCGTGACGTGCGACTCCTCCATGACCTCCAGGAGGGCCGATTGGGTCTTGGGCGAGGCCCGGTTGATCTCGTCGGCCAACACAATGGAGGCGAAGACCGGCCCCCGATGGAACTCCCACACCCCCTTGTTCTGGTCGTACATCGTCACGCCGGTGATGTCCGAGGGCAGCAGGTCGGGAGTGAACTGGATGCGGTTGTGGGTGCCCTGCACGGTCGCGGCAAGCGCCCGCGCCAGGGCGGTCTTGCCCGTGCCGGGCGCGTCCTCAAGCAGAAGGTGGCCTTCCGCGACCATGCAGGTCACGGCCAGCCGAATGGTCGGCGCCTTGCCCAGCACGGCCTGGCCGACATTGTCGACGAGCTTGCCGAAGGTGCCCGCAAACCATGCCGCGTTCTCAGGTGTCACAGCCATTCGAATGAATCTCCTATCACGCTATTGCTGGGTGCAACTGTCGACTCCGACGAGGGCCGGGCTATCCACAACGAGACGACCGCGAGGGCCACCTGCACTAACTATGTCGGCATTCCCAGCCCCATCGACGGGATATGTGCTCCACCAATTTCCCGTACCCCCGATGCCAGCCGCAAAGCAATACACGTTTGATCCAGGGTTATAGCTCCGAAGGTGGATGTCCACGTAGTAGCAGCCGTCCACACAGAAAGACGGAGAAGACAGTGTGTCCCAGGCTCCGAGGGTCGCGAAATAGCTCGGATTACCCCAGGTGGAGGCTGAGGCCAAGCCGGACCAGGCGCCCCAGGCACCCGTCGAATCCTGAGCTTGGGCACGGATCTGCTTGGTCTGGTTGCGACCATTGCCCTGCACGGTGCTACCGGAGACTCCGACGACCTGTTGGCCACCGTCGGTCGTCTCGATGCGCACTGCGGTGATAGTCCGGCCATTCCCGGAGCCGCTGCCGTTCCACGACAGCGTGACATTGTTGACGTTTCCGGTCGCGGACACCGACGGGGCCAAAGGCGGGCCATAAGGGGTCACGGTGTTGCTCGCCGTCGGCGGCCCGGAGATCGCCTCGCCGGACACCGTGCTGCGGGCATACACCGAGATCTGCACGGGGTTGCCATTGGAGAGCGCGCCATGAGAAATGGTTTGGCCCGATATCAGCGTGCCACGGTCAACACCGCCTGAACCCCAGTGATACACAATCTCACTCGGCAGGGCACCGTTCCCGGGAGCCGGAGAGAAAGTCAACGCCACCGCGTTGTTCTGCCCGGTCTCCGTAGCCACGACGTTCGTCACCGCGCCGGGAGCGGTGAACCCGCGCACGGCGTTCGACGGCGCCGACCAGTCGCTCCAGCCGGCCTTGTTCTTGGCTCGGAACTGGAAGGTCTGGTCGGTCGTCGACACGTCCAGAGACAGCGCGGCGCTCGGGTTGCTCCCCGCATAGACAGTCGCGCCGTTGGTCTTGCGCAGCTCGTATGCCGCCACCGCATCACCGTTCTTGTCCGGCACGGCCCAGGAGACGGTCGCACTCGGCGGGAGAGCACTCACGGGGTTCTTCACCACCCTTGGCGAAGTGAGGTTCAGCGGCACACCGGCGGGGATCTCAGCGGCGGAGTAGGCCGAGAAGTCCGACGGCTCGGAGGCGTCCGAGGTCGCCTGTACCCGGAAGGTGTAGGAGGCGCCATTGGTCAGGCCCGTCCACGTGTGGGAGGTGACCAGGGCGAGTGGCACCTGGGTCGCCCCACTCGTCGGGCCGCTGATCTCCAAGACGAATCCCTTGACCGGTGAACCTTCGGTCCTCGGCGTCGTCCAGGTGACGTCGATCTGCTTGTCCCCGAACTTCACGGTCGGAGCGGCGGGCGGGTTGGGCTTGACATCGGGCCGTACGTCGTTGGATGCAGCCGACGTTTCGGAATCGCCCACCTCGTTCGTCGCGACCACGGTGAAGGTGTAGTGGACGTTGTTCGTCAGCCCCGTGATCGTGCACGTTGTCACCTGTCCGCAGTCCTTGGCGCCACCGGACCATTTGACGGTGAACTTGGTGATCTGGGCGCCGTTGTTGGCGCCGGCCGTCCACGAGACGGTCGCCGTCTTCGACTCGTGCGTCTCGGCGATGACCGATGTCGGAGGGTCGGGCTTGTCCCGGACCGTCAGCGAGATACGGCCCTGGACCTGGCGTTTCGGGTCGTTCGTCGCGTCCGCAACCGTGTAGTTGACCGTCATCTGGCCGTGGAAGGCCGCAGCGGGAGTGACAATGATCGACAGTCCCTGCGCCGTGGCCGTCCCCCCCGACCCGGCGACCACCACGGGCGACCCCACGAGGGTGATCGGCTTGCCGTCCACGGCATAAGGGTTGGTGACGTACTTTGTGACGTCGACGGTCTCGGCGACCCCGGCCTTGGCCTTGTCGAGCACCGCGTCGGTGACGGTCATCAGGGGCCGGGTCGAGGAGACCGCCTTGAGCGGGACGTTGCCAGACACCGGGTGGGTCGACCCGTCGTTGACGGTGACCGCAAGCAGGCCCGCGGTGCCCGCCTTGGTGTCGACCGGGCTGGAGATCCTGAGGGTCTTGCCGTCCTGATGGACCTCGAACCCGCCAGGGACGTCGCCGATCGAGTACTGCATCCTGTCCAGGTCTCCCGGGTCAGGGTCCTGGGTCATCGATGACAGGTCGACGGTGACGGCTGGCTCCCCCGCAGCGACGGCGACGTCGGCGGGACTGAAGGTCGGCAGGTGCTTGCCCGAGGACTCGACGTCGATGACCAGCGTGAGCACGGCCTTGAGACCCTCCGGGTCGTCGGGCGTCTTGCCGTCGGTGACTTCGAAGGTCACCGACGTCGGGCCGAAGAACAACACGTCGGGAGTGAAGACGAGAGTCTTCGCGTCCTTGATGACCGGCGCGCCGTTGGAACCCACGCCCGCGCGGACCCGGTCCTCGAACGTGAGCATGGGGGCGTGCCCATCGCGCACCGAAACGTATTCGGCCAACGGGATGGTCAGGGTCTCCCCCGCCTTGACCTTCGCTGGGTTCTTCTCCGGGAAGAGCATAGGCAGCCGATCCTCGGTGCCTGGCACGACGATGACCGCCTTGCCGGTGAGTCCGTCGACGTCCGTCACGGTGTAGACGATGACCTGACGCTCGGGCTTCAGCGGCACCGTCACAACACCATTGGCGGCCACCAGCAGCCCAGCGTCGGTTGAGACCCGGAGCGCCTCGGCAGCACCATCCGGGTCCTCGTCGTTGGCCAGCACATCCACGTCGATCGTCGTCTCGCCGGCGATGTCACTCGCGAGCACGAAGTCGTCGCGGGCCGTCGGCGCCTGCAACGGTGTCTCAAGGCGCACATCGACGGTGAGGGCGCCCTTGGCGACCCCGCCCCGACCATCGCTCACCTGGTAGGCGAACGGGAAGATGCCCGGAAGGTCCGGCGTTGTAAGGCTCACTCGCGACGCCGTCGCGGACACCGTGACCGACGATGCGTTCGCTTGGCCGACGACCGACCCGTCGACGAGTTGCAGCTGGTCACCGTCGGGATCGGTGTCATTGGCGAGGAGCGCGACCGACAGGAGCCGTCCAGGTCGAGCGATGACAGCGTCGGCGACAGCGATGGGTGCTTGGTTCGTGGGCGCCGGTGGCGCGATGCCCACCTGCACATATGCCGTGCTCCGCGCGCCATAGCGGTCCATGACCGCATAGGTGAACGTGTCCGTGCCGCTGGAGGAAGCCGGGGCGGCATACTCCAACCAGTCTGCATGTGCGGTTGCGGTGCCTTTTCTAGGCCCACTCTCGACCCCGAGGAGGGCGACCGAGTCGCCGTCCGGATCGATGCCATCCAGAGGGACGGTTATGCGTGTCGTGCCGCCGGCAAGGACCCGGCCGGTCAGCGCCAGCGGCCGTGGCGGGGTGTTGGTGCCCTCCGCGCCGCGGACGGTGACGACGATCTCGGCCGAGTCATAACTTGCCTGACTGTCCCGGATTGTGTACACCAGACGCACCGTGAGCGGCTCGGGTCCGGCTTTGAAACGCACAGTGCCCTGGGAGACGAACGCTTCCCCCTGACCAGCCGTCGCGCTCGACTGCACGACTTGGTCGATGGTGAGTGGCAACCCAGAGGGGGACTTGTCATTGTCGAGGACGTGGACGGTGACGACATCGCCGACACGCACCGTAGCTGCATCGTCCTCGGCCACCGGGGGCGTGCTCGTGGGCACAACCGGCAGCGGGATGACGGTGACGCCGGCCTGCGCCGTCGCGACGCCGTTGGACACCGTGTAAGTGAACGTCCCCTGAGTCTTCAACCCGGACGGAGCGCTGACGCGAAGGCGAGCCCGGTCGATGACGTGGACGCTGAGAGGGCTGTCATTGGGCACCGAGACCGACTGGATGACCAGGACTCCCCCCGAGGGGTCGAAGTCGTTCGCGAGCACGTCGACGAGGACGTGACCGCCGGCAGGAAGGTAGGCCTGGTCGTCCTCAGCCACCGGGGGGTCCTGGGTGGCCGCTTCGAGGACGTCCACGCGGACCACACCGGAGGCGACCTGAGGGCCGTCGGAGACGACGTACGTGAGGTAGATCGACCCTGCAGTGTCGGACTTGAAGGTGAAGGTGCCCGCGGCGAGGTCGGGCGTGACCGTGACGTTCGCGGGGACGTCGGTGACGTTGGCCAAGCGCAGGGGCCATCCGTTGGGGTCGGTGTCGTTCGCCAGCGGCGAAACAAGCACCTCGCGTCCCTTGATTACCCGCACGTGGTCGGCGTTGGCGACCGGAGGCAGTGAGCCCTTCTCGCGCACATCGACAAAGAGGTTGCCCTCCGTGGATGTGTTGCCGTCGGGCATCGTGATCTTGACGGTCTGTCGACCGGGCTGGTTAGTGCCGAGGTCACGAACGGTCACCAGACCGTCTTCGCGAGTCTTCACCGTCATCCCGGCCGGAGCGGCGGCCTGCGTCAGGTAGAAGGGGTCCCCGTCGGGGTCCATCCAGTCCGGACGGACGTTGAAGGCCACCTCACCTCCGCGCTCCACCGAGAGCGATCTAGCGGTGGGCAGCTGGATGGGAGCGGAGTTGTCCTTCCACGGGTGCACGGCGACTCTGACCTTGGCCTCGGCGGAGCCACCGCGGCCGTCCTGCGCCTCGTAGGTGAAGCTCCCTGCTCCGGTGGCGTCCGCGGGCACAGCGATCTGCAGTGCCTCACCGGACCGGACCTTCTGGATCGAGCCGAAGGGGGGCGGCGAGCTCGGCTCCGCGGTGAGGATGTCGCCGTCCGGGTCACTGTCATTTTGCAAGACGGGCAAAGTCGTGGACCGGCCCGGGCGCACGCCGAAGGCGTCGTCAACAGCCGTCGGGTCGTGATTGGTCTCGGTGCGCTTCGCGGTCGTCTGCTCCTGGGTGGTCTGCGTCGCCTTGTCGTCCTGCTGCTCCTGGGACTGCAACTGAGCGGTGATGTCCTCCCAGTTGTTGACCAACTTCATGTCCGTGCTGGCCAAGAAAACGTCGCCGTTGTCGGTGTCGTTGAGCACGACGACGTCTCGGTTGGTGCGGAAGACCATCCCTTTGGTGGTCTGCAGCTTCGGGACGGACACGTTCAGGTCGTCGGACTCGCCGGGACAGTCGCGCAGGAACTCGCCGGTCACGGTCCACGCGGCATACGCACATCCCTCAAGGAACACCGGCGGAATCGCGACCCCTTCCCCAGCCCCGCCCGCCGGGCGTTGGGTCGGATCGCCCTTGCCTAGCGGCACCGAGACCAGACTCGAGGGGCTCGAGAACTTCACCGAGTCCGACGCTGGTCCGGGCTGCTGGAGCGCAACCGACTTGGCATTGCCCACGGTCCTCGTCTGCCCCGGCGTGTACAGGGTGCCTCTGGCACGGTCAAGGACCACTGCGTCGCTGCCGACGACAGTAAGAGCGAGCTCCGAGCCGGCAGCGACGTTGTCGAGGTGTCGGGAAGTGGGCTTTGCCCAACCCTCGCCCGCTACGTCGGCCGTGACGAGATCCCCGCTCTTGGTGACCGCCACAATGGCGCCACCGAGCCCGACCGAGACCGTTGGCGCCTCAATACCCTCGATGATCGGCGCTAGGTCGTCTGGGGCGAAGGAAGGCAGGTCCTTGACCTTGATTCCCCACACCTTGCCAACGGCCGCATCGACAACCGCGGCACGATCGCCCCCTTGGTAGACCAGGCGACCATCGACGACGAGCGGTGTCGAGGCCTCGACCGCCGACACATCCACGGGGTAGATGCTGCGATCGGTCAGGTCGTGCATCAGAACCTCAGAGCCGTGCTGGGACACATCGAAACTCTCAGACGGTGCCCGCATACCTCCGTCGAGCGTCCGCGAGGGGTAATTCATGTGCGCCACCAGTCGCAACTTGCCGTTGGTCACCCACACGCCACCGTCATTTAGCGTGACATCAGCGGTGGGCATACCCGGCTGGATCACGGCCAGGCTGCCGAGGAGGACCGCAACGACCGACGCCGACATAGGGCCTACTCGCGACCTTCGCCACCCCTGAATGCGCACGACAACTCCATCTGAGACCCCTAGAGCACTACGTGAGCGACCCCCCATGAGTGAAACCACAGCCCCGTCAGCTCGCGTCGGATCCTAGCAGCAGAGTCCGCCCTGGCGAGCCCTGACCTTGCCTCTCAAACTATGGTGGTCATGGCGATCTTGTCGGTCCGTTGCTCGCAGTCACCGCCCCGCCCGCCCGGCCCCGGCCCCCCCCCCGCCGGCCGCGCCCCGGCCCCCCGCCCGCCGCCGGGCCCGGGCGGCCGCGGCGCCGGCCCCCCGCCGCCCGGGGGGCCCCGCGGCCCGGGCGGGCCGCCCCGGGGGGCCGGGGCGGCGGCCGCGCCGGCGGGGGCCCCGGCCGGGGGGGGCCGGCGGGGGGCGGGGCGGGCCGGGGCGCCCCGGGGGCCCCTGCCCCGTCGGATGCTTCCTGGCCCTGGCGTGCAGGGCCTTCCCCGGATTGTCCTGACGCACACCACAATGGCGGTGGGAACTGCGACCACATCACCAGAGAAGCAGGGGCTCGATGCTTGCCGGTGGTTTCCGGGCCCGCGCAAGGCACCCCGCGGAATTGTGGGTGCGGTCACCCTGGCGGGCACTGCGATACTCCGGTGTGTGCTGCGCTCAACGACAACCGCTGCAGTCGAACTGGACGGGCCACAGTATGGCTCGGCCTTGCCGGAAGCGGAACGGATTCTTAGCCTAGGCATCATCATCATTCGCCTGGGCGTGCTCGCACAGGTAATCAGCGGAACGGTCCGTGGGTTCGACCTGAGCGACAATCCCACGTTGTACCTAGCAATGGCCGGCGTCGTTACGATCGAGTCCCTGCTGCTCATCGCCGTGCTGTGGCATGCCAAACGCCCCCACCTCTGGCCATGGGGGCTCATTGATGTCGGACTTGGGTTCGCGATCATGGTGAGCCTGCCGTGGGCGCTCCCGGAGAACGTGATGTCGGACTCCTGGATCTGGTGGGGTGCGAGTCTGGCGATCAATACGGTCGGGAACTTCGGGGCCACCCAGACCAGCTGGTGGTGGGTCGGGGCGATTTCGATCGCTATGAGCGGGCTATACGTCGTGATTGGCACGACCTACGGCAACCTTGGGTTTCACCGGTCGATCACCGAGTCCCTGACCTATCCGACCTTCGGGTTCGGTCTGCTGCTGGTGTCGCGGTACCTGCGCAGCATGGCCACCCGCGCCGACGCCGACCGGCGTGCGGCCGTCGAGGCGATGCGGCACAGCGAGATGAACCGGGCCCGGCTGGTGGTACACGACGCCAGTACGTTGCTGCGGCTGCTGGGAGACCCGTCAACGCCTGCGGCGATCCTGCCGGCACTGCAGAACCAGGCACGTCAGGAGTCCGCCCAGATCCGGACCTTCCTCTCAGAGCCGCTCGGAGACAGGGCGCTGCTGCCGGAGTCACTGGGGGAAATCATCAGCTCCGTTACCACCGGGTTCTCAGACCTTCCAATGGAGTTCGCCACCGACCTCGGCGCAGACGCGCTCATCTATCGGCAGCATGCTCCGGCAGTGGCCCGAGCACTGACAACAGTCCTCCACAACGTGCGCCGGCACGCGCAAGCGACCCAGGTCGTGATCCACGCGGACCAGGAGGACGAACGATGGGAGGTCACCGTTCGTGACGACGGCGTGGGCTTCGACGAACGCGAGCACCCGCACGGCTTCGGGCTGGCTTCTCAGGTAATCGGGGAACTGACCCGACTTGGTCTCCACGTCGCTATCGCGTCCGCGCCCGGCCACGGGACCGCGGTCACCATCGCTGGCCCCTGCGCGAAAGAAGGCGACAAACCGTGAGCATCCGAGCGGCCATCGTCGACGACTCAACAGCGGTCCGACTAGGTCTGCCACTCATGGCACCCGACATCGAGTTCGTCGCCGCGTACGCCACCGCGGAGGAACTCCTCCTGCATCGCCCAGAAGTTGACGTCGTCGCACTCGACCTCAAGCTGCGAGGCGGAGCCGCGCAGGGTGTCCTGCAGGGTCCAGCAGCCATACGGCAGGTCGCCGATGCCGGCTATCGGGTCTGCATCTACACAGATGAGCGTCGTCGATTCGTCCTGGCCACCTGCCTTCGGGCGGGAGCCCTAGGCATCGCCCACAAGTCCGACTCCGGCCCCTCGACACAAGCGGCCCTCGTAGCCGTCAGCCGAGGAAAGAACACGGTGACACAATCCCTGATCGGCCTCGCCGAGCTGCTCGACCGGCGCGGGGGCCTCCCGAGCCTCACGGAGCGCCAACGCGCAGTGCTACGAGCCAGAGCCAGAGGAGAACGCTGGGCCGACATAGCGCACCGCCTCCACATCACCGAAGGCGTGGCCCGCGAACACATGGCCGCCGTCAATGCAAAGTTCACTCGCTACCTTGTCGACGCCACTGCAGCAGACCTAGAACACCATCTGGGTGTCGGCCCAGGTGATCTGCTCGACGATGAATGAGTTGACCCCCGCGACGTCAGGGGGAAATAGTCGTCGACCGGCCGGTCGCCGCGCCGAGCAAGCTGCAGCGTCCCTCGGGTGATCGGGTCAAGACCGACGCGAAGGATGCGGTGCACTTGGCTCGGCTGCTGCGGTTGGGGGAGATCACCTCGGTGGCGATTCCCACGATCGAGACTGAGGCGGCCCGGGATCTGGTACGCGTCCGCGAAGACTGCCGCGGTGACCTGATGGCGGCCCGGCAGCGGCTGTCAAAGCTGTTGCTACGCCACGGGATTGTGTATAGCGGCGGGACTGCCTGGACCGGCCCTCATGATGTGTGGCTGCGCACCCAGGCCCTGCCGTCGCTGCCTCGGCGCGCCACCCAGCTGACGTTCGATGCCTACTACGACAGCGTCCTGGCGGTCACCGCTCGCCGCGGCCGTCTTGATGCCGCGATCGAGGAGATGGCCGCCGACAGCGAGTTCACCCCTGTGGTGCGCCGGCTGGGTTGCCTGCGCGGGATCGGCACCCTGACCGGGTTCGCCCTCGCGGTCGAGATCGGCGACCGGGACAGGTTCACCGGCTCGAGCATCGGCTCCTTCGTCGGGCTGGTTCCCTCGGAGTCCTCCTCGGGTGCCAGCCGCTGCCAGGGATCGATCACCAAGGCCGGCCGGCAACACCCACGCCCGTCGGCTCCTGGTCGAGGCGGCCTGGCACCACCGGCCCGCCTACCGGGTCGGGGTGGGCCTGCGACGCCGCTGGGACCTGTCGACCGCGCCGGCACGAACCCGCGGCGACGAAGGCAACCGGCGCTTGCACGCCCGGTGGGTGCGGTTCCTTGACCGGCGCAAGCGCTCCACCGTCGCCGATGTCGCCATCGCCCGCGAACTGGCCGGCTGGTGCTGGTCCTTGGCGGTCCTTCAGGACGGCTGACCCCCGAGCTGCTTCGTGACCGAACGGCGGCGGTGGCAGCGCGTGGAGTGACCCGCGAACGCACTATGAGTAAGCCCCTGCGAACAGGCGAACTCGATCTTAGACAAGCGGATACGCTCCAGCCGAACACCGTCTTGCGGTAACCAACCCGCGCATATCAGTCTGACCGCGCGTCGACAACGACACGCTTCACCACCACCACCGGTCACGAAGCTACCGAGGCGCCCGACCCCACCCAAGGGCCGGGCGCCTCACCCTGCCACTTGACAACCCCTCACTCCATATCAGTGCGTCGGCTAGCGCTGAGCTGACGAGAGGCAGCCGACGGAGTCGCGGCAGTGGACTTTGCGCTCCAATGACGCGAGGCCTCGCCACGCTCGCCGTCCTCGTGGCTTCTCAGGTGTTCTTGAGCGTCGAGGGGGCCGCGGCTCTTCGACGTCGGGGCGTCAGCGGGAGGGGTCGAACCGTCGCAGGCGCAGGCTGTTGCTCACCACGAACACGGAACTGAAGGCCATGGCTGCGCCGGCGATGAGGGGGTTGAGCAGACCGAGGGCTGCCAGGGGCAGTGCGGCGACGTTGTAGGCGAACGCCCAGAAGAGGTTGCCCTTGATGGTGCCTAGGGTGGCGCGGGCCAGACGGATGGCGTCGGGCGCGGCGCGCAGGTCGCCACTGACCAAGGTGAGGTCAGAGGCCTCGATGGCGACGTCGGTGCCGGTGCCCATGGCCAGACCGAGGTCGGCCTGAGCCAGAGCCGCGGCGTCGTTGACGCCGTCGCCGACCATGGCCACGACGGCACCCTCGCCCTGCAGGCGCTTGACGACGTCGACCTTCTCGGATGGCAGGACCTCGGCGATGACGTCCTCGGGGGCGATGCCGACCTGTCGTGCGACCTCGCGCGCGGCGCGTTCGTTGTCGCCGGTGAGCAGCACCGGGCGCAGCCCAAGGCGCCGCAGGTCGCTGATGGCCGCGGCTGAACTTTCCTTGATGGTGTCGGAGAGGACCACCACCGCGCGGATGCTGCCGTCCCAGGCGATCCAGACAGGGGTCCGGCCTTCGCTCTCGGCCACCTCGCCGAGAGCGATCAGGTCTGCCGGGGCGGTCAGGGACCAACGGTCTGCGAGCCAGGACCGTCGACCGGCCTGGGCGGTGTGCCCGTCCACGACTCCGGTGATGCCGTTGCCGCCGTGCCCGGCGAAGTCCTCGACCGGCGCGAGAGCGATTCCCGCCTCGCGCGCGTGCTTGGCGATGGCGCGGCCGATGGGGTGCTCGGATGCGTCCTCGAGGGCGCCAGCGACGGCGAGCACCTGCTCCACGGACTGGCCCTGGCCTGGGTGGACCTGGCTCACGCCCATCTGGCCGGTGGTCACGGTGCCGGTCTTGTCGAGCACGATGGTGTCGACCCTGCGGGTGGACTCCAGGATCTGGGGGCCCTTGATGAGGATGCCGAGCTGTGCACCCCGGCCTGTGCCGACGAGCAGCGCTGTGGGAGTCGCGAGCCCGAGTGCGCAGGGGCAGGCGATGATCAGGACTGCGACGGCGGCGGTGAAGGCTGCGGTCGCAGAGTGGCCGGTGATGAGCCACGCCGCGAGGGTGGTGAGCGACAACCCGATGACGATGGGGACGAAGACCGCGGACACCCGGTCGGCGAGTCGTTGGACGTCCGCCTTGCCGTTCTGCGCGTCTTCGACGAGGCGGGCCATCTGGGCGAGCTGGGTGCCGGAGCCGACCCGGGTGGCCTCTACGACCAGGCGTCCGCCGGCGTTGACGGTGGCTCCGACGACCATGTCGCCGGGGGCGACCTCAACAGGGACGGACTCACCGGTGATCATGGCAGCGTCGATGGCCGAGGTGCCGACGATGATCTTGCCGTCGGTGGCGACCTTCTCACCCGGTCGAACGACGAAGCGGTCACCGACGGCCAGTTGCGAGACCGGCATACGGATCTCGACCGGTCCGTGTGGGCCGTCCCGGAGCACGGCGACATCCTTCGCGCCCATGTCGAGCAGGGCGCGCAGCGCGGCGCCGGAGGTGCGCTTGGCCCTGGCCTCGAAGTATCGGCCGGCGATGATGAAGGTCGTCACTGCGGCAGCGACTTCGAGGTAGATGTGCGCCTCGTCGGCTCCGGAACGGCCCGGGAAGAGGTCGAACGGCATCCGCATGCCGGTCATGCCCGCGTCGGTGAAGAACAGCGCCCACAGCGACCAGAGGTAGGCGGCGCCCACCCCAACGGAGATCAGCGTGTCCATCGTCGCCGCGCGGTGGCGCAGGTTGGTCCAAGCCGCTCGATGGAAGGGCAGGGCCCCCCAGACGACGACAGGTGAGGCGAGAGTTAGGGAGAGCCACTGCCAGTTGTCGAACTGCAGGGCCGGGACCATGGACATCAGGACCACCGGCACGGTCAGAATGGTGGACACGACCAGGCGTTGGCGCCAGGAGGCCGCTTCCTCGTCCTTGGCGCGCTGCGCGGCATCCTCCATGGGGGCGCCGGTGGTGTCTACGGCGGGTGTGGCGGGCAGGGTTGCCGTGTAGCCGGTGGCCTCCACGGTGGCGACGAGGTCCGCTGGCTCGACATCAGGGGCGAAGGTGATCTTGGCCTTCTCCGTCGCGTAGTTGACCGTGGCCGTGACGCCGGGCATCTTGTTGAGCTTCTTCTCGATGCGTGCTGCGCAGGACGCGCAGGTCATGCCACCGATCACGAGCTCGACGTCGCGGTCATGTTGCTGGGTGTCGTCCAGATGCGTGATCATTGCTGTCCTTCTGGCCCGGGGTGAGGGACCTGCTGTTTTGTTTGTCAGGCGCTGGCGGCGGCGAGGTGGTAGTCGCCTGCCTCGTCGAGGGCCGTGGCGACGTCGCTCTGGCTCACCGGGGTGGCACTGGTGACGTTGACGGTGGAGGTAGCGCCGGCGACGAGGTCGACGCTGACCTCGGTGACTCCGGGGATCTTCTTGAGCTCGCTGCTCACTGCGCTCGCGCAGCGGCCGCACGTCATGCCGATAACGGGGAAGGCCTGGGTGCTCATGTGGTGTCTCCTTCGGATGCTGCTGGTCGGTGTTGGGTTTCAGGATCTGACGAGTCGAGCGATGGCAGACGAGGCTTCGGTCAGCTTCTTCTCGAGTTCAGTGGGGTCGTTTGCGGCGTGCAGCAGGCAGTGCCGCAGGTGGTCGTCGAGCAGGCCGAGCGCGACGGCTTCCAGCGCCTTGGTGGCTGCCGAGACCTGGGTGAGGATGTCGATGCAGTAGCTGTCGGTCTCGACCATCCGCTGTAGCCCGCGGATCTGTCCTTCGATGCGGCGCAGCCTGGTGAGGTGTGTGTCCTTGTGGTCGATGTAGCCCGGGATCGTGGCGGGGCGTGCAGCGTGGTCTGTCATGTCGTTCCTTCGCTCGTCCTGGTCAACGATACCCCCGGGGGGTGTATTCCTGGGTTGGTGCTCGTCAACCCCTGCGCTGGCAGACGGAGGATCATCGTGCCGTGCCGGTGTGCCACTGGGCACCCAATGGCCCGCAGACCGGGGAGGCGACGCACATCTTCAGCGAACCTTCACGGAACCGCGGCCCCGCCGCCGGGGTGGACGAGCAGAGTGAACCTCATCGACCCGCGGAAAGAGGTGAGCATCATGCCAAGGCCTACTCCCGCCGGCCCGTTGACCGCACGTGCGCCAAGGTGCGCCAGCGTGCGCGCACCCATACAGATGCTCAGAGGATGCGCCCTCCCCCGGCAGGTCCAGCACGCACCCCGGCGTTCCACCAGGAACCCAGCGAGACCGTAGCAACTCCGTTCTGAAAGCCACCAAGAAAGAGGAACGCATGATGGCACACGTCGCACTCAGGTCCGCCGCGATAGCAGCAGTCGTCGCAATAGGCGCAGTCCTGGCATCGGGCTCGGCATCGGCAGCCTCTGCTGACGCTGCGGCATACGGCCAGCATGTGCGCGCATGCGCACAATCCATGGGCTTCGACCAACACCACAACCCGGGCATGCACCGAGGCATCTCGATGTGGGACCCGTCCCACACCTGCTGATATCAGGGCGTGCAGCCGCTGGGGCAGGCGGGCCGGAATACCCCCATGGGGTATGCGGTTGATGGGGTCGAGGCACGCGACGACCAGGCGAAACGAGTGGCACCATGAGTCAGACCACGGTTCTGCACGTCGGCGGACTGCACTGGGCGACCAGCGAGCACGCCATCGAGTCCACACTCGGTGGACGCGAGGGCGTCGAGGCGGTCGAGGCCAATGCCGTCAACCAAAGCGCGACCGTGACCTACAACCCCGGGGTGACCTCTGTGGCGGAGCTCGCGGGGTGGGTGCGCGAGTGTGGTTACCACTGCGCCGGACGCTCGGTTCCCCTGCACGTCTGCGAGCCGATGGACGAGTCGGCACGGCGCGAGGCGGGGGCTGCGCCCGGTCGTCACACCGACCATGCGAGCGATTCGGGGCGTGACGGGTCTGGTATTCACACTCGGCACTCGGGGGCATCCCCCGTCACCACTGCGCCCGAGCACTCGGCCCACGCGATGATGGGACACGGCGGTCACGGCGGGATGTCGATGGACGACATGGTTCGCGACATGCGCGATCGCTTTGTTGTCGCGGCCGTGCTGACGGTCGCAATCGCCCTCTGGTCGCCGATGGGCCGCACCATGCTCGGCTTCTCGGTCCCAGCGCCGCTCGGTTTGCGCGATGACGTCTTCGCCCTGCTGCTGAGCCTACCCGTGGTGTTCTACTCGGCCTGGATCTTCTTCGACGGCGCCTATCGGGCCCTGCGGAACCGCTCCCTGGACATGATGGTCCTCGTCGCAGTCGCGGTTGGGGCCGGGTGGCTGTACAGCGTGGGCGTCACCCTGACCGGGGGCGGTGAGGTGTTCTTCGAGGCCGCGGCGATGCTCACGGCATTCGTCCTGCTCGGCCACTGGTTCGAAATGCGCGCCCGCGGGGGCGCGAACGAGGCCGTCCGCGCGCTGATGGACCTCGCGCCCCCCATGGCCACCTTCCTGCGCGACGGCGAGCCCGTCGACGTCCCCACGGCCGACGTCCAGGTGGGCGACCTCCTTCTGATCCGCCCCGGCGGGAAGGTCCCGGTGGACGGCACCGTCGAGGATGGAATGTCTGAGGTGGATGAGTCGATGGTGACCGGCGAGAGCCTGCCCGTCGCCAAGAGCCTCGGCTCGGCCGTGATCGGTGCCTCGATCAACACCACCGGGACGCTAAGGGTCCGGGCGACCAAGGTCGGCTCCGACACCGCACTCGCGCAGATCCTCGCGCTGGTCCAGCAGGCCCAGAACTCCAAGGCCCCCGGACAGCGCCTCGCCGATCGCGCCGCATTCTGGTTGGTGCTCGTCGCCCTCATCGGAGGCCTGCTCACCTTCGGGGCGTGGCTGCTCTCCGGCGCCAGTGTCGGGACCGCTCTGCTGTTCGCGATCACCGTCGTCGTCATCACCTGCCCCGACGCCCTGGGGCTCGCCACTCCGACCGCGATCATGGTGGGCACCGGCCTGGGCGCCCAGCGAGGCGTCCTGGTGAAGAACGCCGCCGCACTGGAAGCCTCGGCCCGAATCGACACCGTCGTCATGGACAAGACCGGCACCCTGACCAGGGGCGAGCCGGAGGTCACCGACGTCATCCTCGAGGGCATCGACGAGGCCGAAATGCTCCGACTGGTCGCCGCGCTCGAGAACGAGTCCGAGCATCCTCTGGCAGCTGCCATCGTCAGCTACGCCGCCGACCGTGGTCTCGGCCCGCAGCGACCCACGGAGTTCCGCAACTTCCCCGGGCACGGCGCCACCGCCATCGTCGACGGCCGCAGGGTGGTCGTCGGCAACCGCAAGCTCATGGACGACCAGGGCGCCGACGTGTCAGCCATCACCACCCGACGAGACGAACTGGCCGGCGGCGGTCGCACCGCCGTCATGGTCGCCGTCGACGGACGCGGGGTGGGTGTCATCGGTCTGGCGGATGCCGTGCGCGTCAACTCCGCGGCCGCCGTGACAGCCCTCCACGAGATGGGTGTCGAGGTCGTTATGCTCAGCGGCGACAACGAGGCCACCGCGCGACGAATCGCTGACCAACTCGGTATCGGCACGGTTCTCGCCGAGGTCCTGCCCGGGGACAAAGCGGCCGAGGTGACCAAACTCCAGCAGGCCGGCCGGAAGGTCGCCATGGTGGGCGACGGGGTCAACGACGCCCCAGCCCTGGCGCAGGCCGACCTGGGGATCGCCATCGGCGCCGGCACCGACGTCGCGATCGAGACTGCCGACGTCGTGCTCATGCGCTCCGACCCCCTGGACGTGCCGACCGCCCTACGCATCGGCAGGGGCACGCTGCGCAAGATGCGACAGAACCTTGGGTGGGCCGTGGGCTACAACGCGATCGCGTTGCCGATCGCGGCCGGGGCCTTCGCCAGCTGGGGTCTGGTACTGCGCCCGGAGATGGCCGCCCTGTCCATGTCGGGTTCCAGTCTCATCGTCGCCGTCAACGCGCTCATGCTCAAACGGCTGCGACTGCCCCAGGCCTAGGTCGGCCGCGTCGAGGCGCCCTGATCAACCTTGACAGAACCACCGAGAGGTGGCATGCAACGCACCAAAGTGGACAGCGGCACAGGACAACCGCCGAGCGCTCAACCGGGAGATCGGCCGCCGCACCGACGCCGTCGGGGTCCCCAGCCAGGGGAAGCGATCGTCCGGCTCGTCGGCGCCGTCCTGTCCTGGCCGAGACGTTCAGGCGTGCCCGGTCACTGCGGGCAGCTGCTTGAGATCAGACCTTCCGGCCAGGCATGGACCTGCTGACCTTCATAGAACCTTCGTCGAAAACACGGGGGGAAGCACGAGGTACGGAGCGGACAGTAGTAGACGGGCCTGCACGCGCAGGTCCTTCTATTGCCAGAGGGTTACCGCGACGGTCACGTCTTTGTGCGGCCGTTGAGTGAGCGATCGTGGTGGCCGCGCAAGGCGACGGAACCTCGTCCTGCGACACGGAAGACATAAAGATGCCCGGAAGAACTTCACCATGACCAGCATGACCAGAACCCGCAGAATCGCGATCTCCGCCATCGCGTTGGCCACCGTCGCCGTCATTGTGATGATCATGTTCGCTTCCCGGCCGACATCTTCCGCGGTGGCCGGGATGGAGCACAGTACGCCCGCGGCGGACCACGAGACCTCAGCGAGCCACGCTCACGCGGCAGGTGACGATCCCGTCTCTGGCGAGATGCCAAGGATGAACATGGTGGAGAGCTCTCCAACACCCACGATGTCCGAGGACATGCCGGGGATGGACCACGGTTCCGGCCATACGCACGAGAGCACACCGACGCATCCCGCGATGTCCGAGGACATGCCGGGGATGGACCACGGTTCCGGCCATACGCACGAGAGCACACCGACGCATCCCACGATGTCCGAGGAGATGCCCGGGATGGACCACGGTTCCGGTGAGGGTGCCGAGCCAGGCCACGGCGGCGGTGATACGGGCGGGTCAGGCCACGGCTCTGGTGACACCTCGGCGGCCGATCCCGACCGGCCGCTGGCGCCTGTCATGAGTGCCTTCGGTGGGGGGACTTTGGCGGTGATGGTGACGGCTGGCTTCCTGCGCCGCAGGGATCGTGTCGCCGCCGAAATCAAGCAGGCCGCCCGCGCCGCTCGAAGGAGCCAAGAGTGAGCCATGACATCAAGACCCGGACAGCGGGTACCGACCGCCATGGTCGGGCCACCGGTGCGGGTACGGGGCCTGGTATTGACCCGGACGACGAGCAGTTCGAGCAGCGACCTGGCGAGCCACTGGGGCGTGACCTGCTCAAGAACCGGGTCGTCTCAGCGGTGATGCGCAGCCGGTGGTATCCCGGGGTATTCCAGATCCCGGTCGCAGCCGTGTTCGGGCTCGTCGGCTACCAGCTGCTGACCGGGCCAGCCAAGGCGCACGACAACGCCGGTACCGCCCTGATGTGGGTGTTGTGGTGGCCGGCGCTCCCACTGGTGTACGTGCTCCTGGGGCGGTTCTGGTGCGCGGTGTGCCCTTTCGCGGCGATCTCCGACTTCGTCCAGAAACTCGTCGGTGTCAACCGGCCAGTACCGGCGTTCCTGAAGAAGTACGGCATCTGGATCATCGACGCCACGTTCCTGGCCATCACCTGGGCCGACCACGTTTTCGGGATCGTCGGATCTCCCTGGGGATCCGGAATCCTGCTGCTGTTGCTGACCTTCTCAGTCATCGTCTCCGGTGCGTTCTTCCAACGGCGTACCTTCTGCCGGTACCTGTGCTTCCTGGGAGGGCTGTCCGCCAACTACAGCCGAGCCGGGATGCTCACCTTGCGCGCCACGCCTGACGTCTGCGCCACCTGCACCGCTAAGGCCGCCTGCTTCAACGGCACGGCCACGACCGCACCGTGCCCGCTGTTCGGGTTCCCCCGCACCCAGCAGGACAGCGCGAACTGCACCCTGTGCGGGAACTGCGTCAAGTCCTGCCCCAACGACGCGATCACCATCACCGTCCGCAACCCCACCAAAGAGCTGTGGTTCCTGCGCAACCCCAAGATCGAAGAGTCGTTCCTGGCGATGGCCATCATGGGCATCGTCATCGTCCAGAACGTCACCATGCTCAAGGTCTGGGAAGACGTCCTGGCCTGGGTCGAGCGGATTACCGGAATCACCAGCTACCCGGTCATCTTCACCGCGGTCTTCGCGGTAGGGGTGTCCATCCCCGTGGCGCTGCTCGCCCTCGCGGCCAAGGTCGCCGCCGGCGGGAATATCGAAAGCACCATGAAGAACTTCGCCAGGTTCGGGTACGCGCTGATCCCCCTGGACATCGCCGCACACCTTGCCCACAACCTGTTCCACCTCCTGGCCGAGGGCAAGTCCGTGTTCTACACCGTCAGCGCGCTCTTCGGTGGGCAGGCGCAGGAAGGCTCCGCAGCGTTCTTGGGAAGCGGGACCATCCAGATCCTGCAGTTCGGCATCCTGGCTCTGGGCCTGGCCGGGTCGCTGTACACGGCCAGACGGATCGCCCACCGCAGGTACCGCAACCCTGCCCGTCGGCGCGCTACCCTGATCCCCTTCACCGTCCTGATCGCGGTCCTGGCAGCGCTTAACGTGGCCATGTTCCTGTTCCCCATGGCCCACCGGATGTGACCAGGATGGCTGTCTCTCCCGACTCGGCAGTCAGCCCTGCCTCGGAAGTGAGCCCCGCCGCTGAGCACGTTCTGAACGCCAACTAAGAGGACTGATGAGGATGCGACCCGCACTGCCACCGATGACGCGCCACAGGGATCGGCGGCGCAGAGCCGCAACCGGCTCAATCCTTGGCGTTGCCGCGGTAGTTGCCACGTTCGCTCTCTCCGGGTGCAGCCAGGACGCCGCCGCACCGTCGCAGGCATCCGCGCAGCCGGGAAGTGTCGCGGTCGGGGCGCTACCCAGTGAGCATGTTCACGGCGTCGGCCGGGACCCGGGTAGCGGCAAGGTCAACCTGGCCACCCATCAGGGGCTGTTTGTTCTGCAGTCCGACTCCAGGTGGCATCGGGTCGGCCCTGAGATCGACCTGATGGGTTTCGCGGTCAGCGGGCCTGGGGCCTTCTACGCCTCCGGCCACCCGGCTGCCGGGGTCGACCTGCCGGCGCCGGTAGGACTGATGCAGTCCACGGACGCCGGAAGCACCTGGACCGTTCTGTCCCGGGGCGGCCAGTCCGACTTCCACGCACTGACCACCTCATCCGCGGGCGTGCTGGGTTATGACGGCGCGCTGCGTGCGACCAAGGACGGGAAGAACTGGACAGAGCACGCCCTACCGGGCGCACCGAGCTCGCTGGCCGCGTCCCCCAACGGCGCCCAGGTGCTGGCCACGACCAACCAAGGGGTGCTGAGCTCCACCGACGGCGGTGCCACCTGGGCGGCCCTCGCGTCGGCGCCGGCTCTATTCCTGACCGCCTGGGCTGACTCGAAAACCATCGTCGGAGTCACCACCAAGGGAGGTCTTGCGATCAGCGAGGACGCCGGCCGCTCCTGGACAATCGGCGCCGCGAAGGTGACGAGCGCCCAAGCAGTCTCCGCCAGCCGCACCCCGGCCGGATTGTTGGAGTTCCTGGTGGTCACGAACTCCGGCGTCCTGCAGACCCGCGACAACGGTGCCACCCTCAACAACCTCACATCCTGACCGCGATCCCATCCAGTCAAGAACCTTTGCCCTCCGCCCGAGACATCACCCACCCCACACCCAGTAAGACGACGAACGGAACTCCCTAGATGAAGCACAAACTGCTCACTACTGCCCTGCCTGCCGCCCTGGCAGCCGCCGTGGTCCTGGCCGGTTGCGCACCCAGCGACACCTCAAGCACGAGCGGCGCAAGGGCCAGCGCCGCAGCCGGGAGCGGCACGTCGGCCAACAACTCAAAGAACGCCGCCGACATCGAGTTCGCGAAGATGATGATCCCGCACCACGCCCAGGCCATCGAGATGGCCGACCTCGCCCTCAAACAGGCCACCGACCCCACAGTCAAGGCCCTTGCCCCGAAGATCAAAGCCGCCCAGGCCCCCGAGATCACGCTCATGAGCAAATGGCTCATCGGCTGGGGCGAAGCAGCCCCCGGCACCGCCGGCGGGCACGACATGAGCGGCATGGGCGAGAACACCGGCGGGATGATGTCCGCTCAAGAGATGACCGATCTGGGCAAGGCGAACGGATCAGCGTTCGACCGGATGTGGCTTCAGATGATGATCAAGCACCACGAAGGCGCCGTCGAGCAAGCCAGGACCGTACTCGCCAAGGGGCTCCACCCAGAGACCAAGACGCTCGCGCAGGCGATCATCGACAGCCAGTCTGCCGAGATCGCAGAGATGAACTCGATCCTGGCGAAGATCCCCACCTGAGCCGACCCTTCCAGCGAAGCACCCTGCATCGCACACGAGGGTCCAGCCTGGTGACGTTCCCTGCAACGGCCGCCTTCACGGGCCACCCGGGCGACCCGACTCGCGCGGCCTGAGCCGCCTTGTAGGGAACGGCCTAGGCGAGGCCGCGGCAGGCTCGGCTCGGCGCGCAGGGTCGTCGTCGGGCCAACTGGTTCGACCGGCGGCCTGGTAATGCTGCCCGGCGCCGTCATGGACGATGGCCTTCTCGACCTTTCGACGCCCAGTCGGCAGAGTCTGCCCGTCGTGCGGTCAGCCGATGGTGATGTCGGCGACGCCCTTGGTCCGCGGCCGCTCGAGGTCCCCGTCGACGACCTCGCCGGCATACCACCGGAAGGACAGACCGTCGCCCTCGACCTGGCATACGGCCAGGTTGTTGTCGAACCACGGGCCCTGGGTGACGGTCCATGGGTATGCCGGGTCCGGCACCTTGCTGGACCCGCCGGCGATGGCGCGCATCGGCTTGGCGAGCCCCTTGGCGAACAGCGACATGAGCACCCGGACCGAACGGGGCATCGGGTTGCGCATCGGTGAGCACACCGCCTGGACGATCCGTGACGTGGCGCCGTAACGGCCCGGGTCGCTCACTTCGGCCAGGTAGGAGTTGTGCACGTCCCCGGACAGGAAGGTGATCACCTTCGGGGCCGTCCCGCGCTGTCCCCGGGCGACCGCCATCACTGACTCGAAGACGCCGACGAAGCTGTCGTTGAACGCAGCCCAGTGCTCCAGGTCGAGCGCCCGGCGCACCCTTTCGGCCGCTCGAGCGGGCCGCTGGCCCCAGGCCCCCTGGGCTATCGCCTCGTCCAACGCCTCGAAGTGGTGCAGGCCCGGGGGCAGCAGGAATGGCAGCGAGGTGCCGATGAACAGGTACCGGCAATCGCCGCGCAGTCGCGCGTCGAACCAGGCCATCTCGTCGTCGTCGAGCATCGATCGGTGCTTCGGGTCGAGCTTGCGGGCCGCCCGGGAGTCCACCACGACAAGCTGTGACTCGCCGAGGTCGCGGGTGAAGCTCCACCGGTAGGTCTCGGGATGCTCGTCGGCACGGGCGGCGAACGCGTCGAGGACGTCGGTCAGGTCGAGCTCAGGGCCGCCCTCGTGGGCCAGGACCTGCGTCCAAATCTCGTCCTCGGCCAGCGCCTTAGGGCCAAGGTTGCCCAGGTGCTGGTAGACCCAGTAGGAGGCGAGCGCGGCCACGATCCGGGTCTGCCACCACGGCTTCTGGCGGATCTCGCGGCGCCAGGACCAGGACGTGTTCCAGTCGTCGCGGACATCGTGGTCATCGAAGATCATCGTGGAGGGAACGGTGGACAGGGATCCAGCGGACTGCGGGGTCAGTCCACGCGAGTCGGTAGAGGTAGTCGTACTCGACGTAGTCCTTGATCTCCTCACCCGGCGGCTGGCTCGTGTCGCGCCGGGACCTGATGAAGTCGAGCATCTGCGGGCAGATCTGCCTGTCGGCGTAGACCTGGTCGCCCAGGAAGACGCACAGGTCGGGCCAACCGTCCTCGTCGTCCTCGGCCATCCTGACGGCGTAGGCGCGCAGGGCGTCGACGCCGTGCATCCTGTTGCCCTGCTGGTCGTGCGGGCTGCTCGTGCGGCACGACCCGAACGCGAGCCGGGCCGGTTTGCTCCGCCGCAGGGTCGCGATCCGGCTAGGCGGGTAGGCGCTCTCGGCCGGGGGCCAGACCGCCGTGTCGCCGACCTCGACGGTGTAGGGGTGGACCGTGCCGGGCTCGAGCCCGTCAACGACGACGAGCGCGTAGTGGAAGCCGTGAACGGCGAACGTGTCGGCGCTCCAGGACCCCCCGCCGCAGCGGACGGTGACCCGGGCGGTGTCAGCCGTCTGAACCCAGACGGTCGCGTCGGTCTCCCCCACGTGGCGAAGCAGGGGGCCCAGCAGCAGCGGGCTACCCGGGTTGGAGCGAGTCACGATCCCTTTCTACCGGTTGCGCCCGAGGATCTCACCGACCCAGGCGTTGGCAAACGTCGACCACCATCCAACATCGCGTCGCAGCCCCGCACGGTGCGCGGCGAACATCGCTGACAGGTCGGACACCTTGGGATCACAGGGACACCCCCAGCCGACCACCGGGGAACGCGGTGAACTCAGGCCAAATGTCCCCGTCTTGCCCAGGGCCAACGCGAACTAGTACATGGCCATCGTGCGCCGACGGCGGGACTGGGAGTCGGCCGGGACCCGTGGCACCGGCCGCGAGCTTGTCGAGTTACCGGCGCCGAACCGTGCTCCGGTCAGCGGGGGCTATAGGCCAGCGCCGGTCCGATGATCCGGATCGAGACTTCGTCCCCGGCCGCAGGGGAGCGACCGTGCGGGCGGTCAGGCGCGTCCGGCTGCCGTCCTCGGCGACCATCACCAGATGAGCAAGGGCGTCGTGCCCGAAGAACGCGACGTCGTCGACGTGAGCGCGGTGGCCCTCACGATCGGGGCGCGCGTCGACACGGACCTGCTCGGGGCGAATCCCCGCGATGACGGGACCGTCCTCGGTGCCCGGCTCGCCGTGTATGGGCAGGTCTCCGAGCATCGTGCGGATGATGTCGCCCTGCTTGGTCCCGGGCACTTCCACCAGGTCACCGATGAAGCGGGCGACGCTGAAACGGGTCGGTCGGTGGTAGACCTCGGAGGGGGTGCCGTGCATAAGCACCTGCCCCGACTCCATGACCGCGACGGTGTCAGCCATCGACAGGGCCTCCTCCTGGTCGTGGGTCACGATCAGGGCCGTGGCGCCGATCGCATGGAGAACGGCCCGCACCTCGCGCCTCACCTGGACCCGGAGGCCGGCGTCGAGCGCCGAAAACGGCTCGTCGAGCACGACGACCTTGGGGCTGGGCGCCAGGGCCCTGGCGAGGGCTACTCGCTGCTGCTGCCCGCCGGAGAGCTGGTCGGGGCGTCGGTCGCCGAGTCCGGACAGGCCCACAAGCTCGAGCATCTCCAGGACGCGCGCGCTCTTGGACGGGCGGCTACCGGTCAGGCCATAGCCGACGTTCCGGGCGACGTCGAGGTGCGGGAAGAGGGCACCCTCCTGTGGCACGACGCCGACCCCGCGACGCTCCGGGGGGAAGATGTATGCCGCGACCCGTGACCATCTTGCCGTCGATCTCGACGGTGCCCTGATCGGGACGAACGAAGCCTGCCACGACCCGCAGTAGGGTCGTCTTGCCACAGCCGGAGGGCCCGAGGACCGCGGTGAGATGACCGGGCTCGACGACCAGGTCGACGGCGTCGAGAGCCCGCGTCGCACCGAAAGCCTTGGACACTCCCGTGACGGTCAACTCGCTCATTCTGCCGCCGCCGCGGTGAATCGCCCCTGGGAGTACATGAGCCACAGGGTAGGCACTACCGCAAGGATCACGAGAGCCAGGGCGTAGGGGGCCGCGGCCCCGTAGGCCGCGATCCCGGTCTCCGTCCAGAGGCTCGTCGCCAGGGTGTTGGTCTCGGTCGGACGCAGCAGGAGCGTAGCCGGAAGTTCCTTCATGATCGTGAGCATGACAAGCGCGGTGCCCGCTGCCACGCCGGGCATCGCGAGCGGCAGGGTGATCCGGCGTAGGACCGTCAGCGGCGAGCTGCCCAGCGAGCGCGCCACCTCCTCCACGCCGCGTGAGCTCATCGCCACGGCGGCGCGCACCGCCCCCATTCCGGCTGGGAGGAAGAGGACGGCATACGCGACGAGCAACAGCGGGGTCCTCTGGTAGATCGGCTGGGCGACGCGGACGCCGAAGAAGACAAGGGAGAGGGCGACGACGATGCCGGGAAGCGCATGACCTGCCCACGTCGCCAGCTCCAGCGCCCCGGCCGCGCGGCCGCGGTGGCGTGCTACGAGGACGCCCATCGGCACGGCGAGCGCCATCGTCACGAGCGCGCCGAGGACGGCGAAGCTGAGCGTCGTGCCGGTGCTCGTGAACAGCCGGGGGGTGTCGATGCCGGCCGAGAGCCCGGTGGTGAACCAGTAGAGCAGCGAGGCCACCGGGAAGGCCAGGGCAACGCCGAGCACCAAGGCCACGAAGGTCAACGCGGGCAGCCTGAACCGACCCAGGCCCAGGCGTTCGGCCCGACGCGCGACGCCCGAGCCGATGCGGGTCTCCTCGACGGGTCCGCGGCTCCAGCGTTCCCCCGCCGAGATGAGCAGCGTCAGGCCGACGAGCAGGACCGAGAGCACTGCGGCTGGGGTGCGGTCGAAGCTGGCTTGGTACGAGGTGTGGATGACACGCGTGAACACGTCGTACTGCAGGAGTGAGACAGCGCCGAAGTCGCTCAGGCTGTAGAGCGCGACGAGCAGCCCGCCCGAGGCGGCCGCCGGCCAGACCTGGCGCGCCGTCACGACCCAGAAGGTGCGCAGTTGGGACCGTCCGAGACTTCGGGAGACCTCCTCGAGCGAGGGGTCGATCGAGCGCATCGCGGCTGCGACCGGCAGGTAGACGTAGGGGTAGGTGCACGCGGTCAGCACGATGGTGGCACCCACGAAGCCACGCGCCCACGGCACAGCCGACACCCACGCGAAGGCCGCGACGTAGCTGGGGATCGCGAGCGGGAGGGCGGCGAGGATGCCGAGGACGTGGCGTCCCGGCAGCCGGGTCCGGGTCACCAACACCCCCAGGGCAATTCCGATGACGAGGCAGAGGATCGTCACGGTCGCGGCGAGACCGAGGCTGCGCAGGACGAGCTGCGTGGTCCCTGGGCGGGCGAGGATCTCAAGAATCCGCTCGAGCCCCGCCTCGCTGGTGCGCACGACGAGATAGCCGAGCGGGAGCAGGGCGAGGAACGCCCCGGCGAGCGCGGGCAGGACCAGCCACCATGGTGGCCGGTTCGCTCGATCGGGAACGCCGCCACCGACCCCAGCCGAGGAGGCGGGGGTCGGGACGGGTGTCAAGGTCTCGCTCAGGTCAGTCCAACCTCTTCGAGCAGCTTGAGTGTCGCGTCGAGGGAGTCGAGGCGGTTGAGGTCGACACTCGAGCCCTTGAGCTCGGAGAGGGTCGGCAGGTCTGCCTTCGTGGTGACGCCCGCGATGACGGGGTACTCGAACGTCTCGTCGGCGAAGTACGTCTGCCCTTCGGAGGAGAGGAGGTAGTCAATGGCCTTGACCGCCGCATCCTTCGCGTCCGTGCCCTTGACGATTCCGACGCCGGCAACGTTGATCAGGGCGCCCGGGTCGTCGGCGTTGAGGAAGTGGATCTTCGCCTTGACCTTGTCGACGCCGGCTTCGGCGACCTTCTCGTACCAGTAATAGTGGTTGATCAGGCCGAAGGCTACCTCGGCCTTGTCGACTCCGTCGAGCACGGCGCCGTTCTTGTCGTAGGCCCTGGGTTCGTTGGCTTTGAACTTCGTGAGCCAGTCCCTGGCACCGTCCTCACCCTTGACCACCCGCAGGGCGGTGACGAACGAGTGGAACGAGGCGTTGGTCGGCGCGAAGCCGACCTTTCCCCTTTGACTTGGGGTCGAGGATGCCGTCGATGCTCGTCATCGACGTCGCATCGGGGGCCAGGTCGGGGTTGTAGGCGACGACGCGAGCCCTGGCGGACGTCGCGACCCAGAGGCCCTGAGAGTCGGAGAACCCCGGGAGAACTTTCCCCGTGACCGCGGCGTCGAGGACCTCCAGACGTCCGGCCTTACCGAGGGCGCCGAGAGCACCCGCGTCCTGGCTGAAGAAGAGATCGGCCTTGGTCGCGTCGCCCTCCTCCAGGAGCTGGGCCGCGAGTTCGCTCGAGCCGCCGTAGCGGACCTGAACATCGACGCCAGTGGCAGCCTCGAGCTTCTCGATCACCGGCTTGACCAGGCTTTCGCTGCGTCCGCTGTAGACAGTCAGCGTAGCGCCGGACGCCGATGACGCAACTGACGCAACTTCGCCAGGCTTAGGGGATGAGCCGCAAGCGCCGGCGGCGAGGAGGGTCGCCGCGGAGGCGAGAGCGACGACGATACGACGGGTCTTCATGGGCACTCCGGATTCCCGTTAGGTTAGCCTCACCTTAGGCGGCAGGCTCACCGGGTACGTTAGGGTACCCTTACCAATCCGTCGACAGCCGTCCGACTGCTGGGCGTTCGCGCCGACTCGGCTCCCCCGGCGTCCCTCGGCGCTGTACACCACCCGAGATGCCGTGATACCCACTGCGGATGGCCTGGACCCGCGCCGACCAGGCTCATGGTGCGGAGGGCATCGGCGTGGTCGAGGATCGCCGCGATCCGCCGCTGCTCCTCGATCGGCGGCAGCGGGATCGCGGCACCCTTGACGATCCGATCACTCTCGTCATCGCACAGAGCGTGCTCATGCTTGTCTTGGTGGTCGTATCCGTCTAACTTTGGCAGTCGCCCGGCGACAGAAAGTCCCGAAGGCTGCAGCGCGAGGATGCGGCGCGAGGACTTGAGCAAGAGGGCTGCAGCCTGTGATGCCCACCCCCGACATTGACTCTCACCGGCACGAACGGGCATGAGCGCTTCTGAAAGGACACTGAGGGTTTGCGCCCCTAGCCCTCGCCTCGGACGAGCGCCTCCGCCTCAGCGACCATCGCCCTACCGTCCTTGTCGGAGTGCCGCTGCCCGCGCGACGGCTTACGCACGGCGACGGGACGCTGATGGCGGTGGGTGGCCGTGACCTGCTCGGGGCTGGCCCAGGCGGCGATGGCAGCGCTTTCGCCGTCGCGAGCGAGGAGGGCGAACGCGCCGTCGGGGAGGCGCACTTCAGGAAGCCAGACGTCGCCGACGGCGCCGGTGCAGACGTTGATCGCGACGGCCTGTTGGCCAGCTTGGGTGGCCCAGCGGGTGTCGATCTCGACGAGGTCGCGACCCTCGATGACGGCTCGGTCGCGCAGGCTCTGCAGATGCCCGGCTGCTTCGGCGTCCCGGCCGGGTTGGGGAGCCGCCCGCACGATCGCCGCACCGAGCCAGGCGGAGCCGGCGAGCACCGCGACACTCCCCAGGGTGCCCAACAGATACGTCACCACTCCCCCCGCTGGGGCCACCGGCAACTGGCCGCCAGGCGGGCCGGTCAACAGCCCATCGACCACTGGCCGAGCGACGCTGAGTGCGAGCAGGACGAGCAGGACGAGCAGGACGAGCAGAGGGCCCCTCGCGGCGGCGGCATACCGGCGGGTCTCGTAGCGCAGCAGGCGGATGGTCACAGTGTCACCGTCCCGTCGAGGGGTGACAGGGCGACAGCGACAGCGGCGGCGGCGGCTCGGGAGGCCGGCGTCGCTGCACCACCGGCGAGGAAGACAGCGCTGCGTCAGCAGGGTCGCGCAGGGCAGCCATGGCGCCGGCGATGATCGCATAGCTGCGGTCACGTTGGACGTCGCCCGGCGCTCGGTGGCCGAGTGGGCGGATAGGGTCGGTGACCTCGTACCGGTCGCGGTAGGCCGCGACCGTTCGGGCGACCGCAGTCCATTCCGCCAACTGGTCCGGATCGTCGGGCTGCGGTCCGAGCCGACCGAGCCAGGGTGCGCCGGCGGTGCGGGCTTGGGCCACGACAACGTCGGCGCGCTCCTCGATCAGCGCCTGCCCCCCGGTGAGCGCGCCAGCAGTGTCGGGGTCGGTGACGTTCCGGGCGGGCGGGATCAGCCCACCGACCAGGTCCGCCGGTCGGGCTCGGCCGGCGGTGACCGCAGCGGCGGTCCAGGCGTCGACACGGCGGTGCAGAACCGCGGCGAGGTCCTCGGCGTGGACGTCGGCCCGCTCGGTCAGCCGCGGCAGGGCCGCCGGCACCGGGAGCCCGTGAGCTTCGGCGGTGCGCAACGCCACCGACAGGGCGCCGTAGGCGGGTGAGTCCTCGACCGCCTGGACCTGCTCGGTGGTGAGGCCGGCGTCTGCGGCAGGTGGTGCCAGTGGCTGGCTTGGGCGTGGTGGGCGATGGTCTCGTACTCGGCGGCCAGGGTGCGGATCGACGTCGCGGTCTCGGTTTCGCCGTCGCGGACTTCGTGGGCGGAGGTCGCGGCTCCGACGTGTCCGAGCACGGATTCTAGGACGGTCTGGGCGGTGAGCGGGTCGTTGGCGAACCCGGCCAGGGGTTCGGCGGCCCGGTCGGTGCACACGTACGCGGTGTTGGCCTCGCGGGCGCGGGTGAGCAACACATAGAGCCACTCGCGGGTGAGGCCGGCGCCGGTGACGATGGCGTGGGCGCTGTCCACGGTCGCCTCGGTCCGCACCTAATCGTCCGGATCTTGACTCACGTGGTCAAGTGGGCTGGGCGGCGCTTCGTTGGGCCGGGCGAGGTGTAGCCAAGCGCGGAGGGCGGCGGTCTCGTCGTCTGCAACGTCCAGGCCGGCGCGGGTTGCGCCGTCGAGCACACTCGCAAGCAGTGCCTCGCCGATGCGGTCGGCCGTCGGGGTCGGGTCGCCGTTCAGCGGGGCACCGCCGACGAGGCAGCCGCGCACGACATAGGCGAATGCACTGCGTGGGATTTCGACACCCTGCTGGGCGGCGTGGTCCCGCGCCCAGCGGGTGGACTCGGCGAGCTGGAACTCATGGAGCAGGGCGTACGCCTCGAGGGACTGGAACACGAGAGGCCATCGGTCGCTGGGGATCCGGGGCAACTGGACGAGCTGGCAGAACCGGGCGATGCCTGAGGGCACACCAAATGCGCCCGGGTCGCTCTGCTCATTGGGGGTGGCGTGGCGGCGGGTGTCCCAGGCGAACTGCTGCGAAAGCCTGAGCCCCTCCAGGCCGACGCGTTCGAGGGCGCGAGCGAACCCGCCCGTGCTAAACCAACGTCCAGAGACGAGCTCGTGCCCGAACCCCTCGACGAGAGCGTTCGACCACCGGGCAAGATTGATCGGCTCGGTCGCGGCGTCGTAGTTCGAGCACACCTCGTCGGCGAACTTCTGCCAGTCAACCGCCTCAACCTCGGAGCCGGTGTCGGGCTCGAGGGACTCGAGCGTCGCCGGCTCCGTCGCCGGAAGCAGATCCGAGACGGGTACTTCCTCCTTATTCCCGTCCAGCCCCGGCGCACCGTCGGCGTCCTCAGGCTGGCGCATGAGGTCGAGCATGTCTTGCTCGTCGAGGTAGGTGTCGGCGAGCGCTTGGTAGGCCACGGCGGTGCCGCTCGTGGCGATCATCACGATGCGTCGGTCGTCGGCCCGAACGACGTGGAGCAGGTGGGTGAAGTCCGAGTCGCTGGAGGCGATGACGATCTCGTCGTAGCGGGTGGGTGCCCGGAGCGCGGTCATGATGTCGACCGTCATTCGGATGTCGGCGCCGTTCTTGCTGCTCCTGGTCAGGCTCGGGCAGTCGACGATCTCGAAGCCCGCCTGTGTGAAGTACGGACGGAACTTCGAGAAGTACAGGCGTTCGCCCGTCTGAGTGGGATGTGGCACCCCGCCTGCAGGGTTCATATAGCACCGCAGTATGAGCCACCGGCGGCCCCCTTCGCTATGTGCGGCTCGAAGCCGTTCGACCCACAGCGAGGGGCTCTGGACGACGTCGAGAGCCCCTTTGGGGTCGGCCAGGAGTAATCCCCCAAAGAAGTTGTCGAAGTCGACGTATAGCGCCGACTTGACCAAGTTGAGCTCCATCCTCGAAACCCCTCAAGATAGGTTGCCGGGTAGGAGTGAGGTTAGCCAAGGACAACCTTGTGGGCAGACCCGGCCTCGCCTTAAACCCCTCGGATTCGCCGAACCACCGGTGGGTCTCGGCCTCGGCGATGCTGGCCAGGAGTTGTCATGGATCAGCGCGAGCCGGGCACGTTCGGCGGGGTCGGGCCGTAGCAGCGGGCAGCGCACGCAGCTGGATTCGTGGACGCCGTCACCTGTATGGGTTCGAGCCCCCGCGTCTCATCGGTGGGCGAGAAGTTGAACGACGCGGACTTCTGGCCGTCGTCGATCAGCCGCCGGTAATGCTGCTCCAGCGTCTCCGGCCGCAGCTCGCTCAGACGCACCGCCCCCAGCGCGGGGATCACATGCAGCCGCATCTGGCTGGTGTAGGTCGACAACGTCTTCCACCGCACCGTCATCGGCAACACCGCCGTCAGCCAATGCTCCAGCCACTGCCCAGTGGCGGGTCGGCCTCCGTCCAGACGTACTGCCCGGTGTCCCGGGACCGTTCCAGCTCCCGCACCGCCCGATCCAACTCCGGTTTGCTGGCCCGGTTGACGTGTTTACGGTCCGGCGTGCCGTCCGGGCGGGTACCCATGGTGACCCGCGCGTGCCAGCGGCCGTCGGCGCCCCGATACTTCGAGGACGTCGTCGCCTCGGGGGGCAGTCTGCGTCTACCCGGCATGATCGCGCAGACAGGCAAGGAACCGGGCCAGCTCATCCGGCTCGACACGGACGGCACGGCCGATCTTCAGAACACGCAGTCGACGGTCGGCGATCTGCCGTTCAACCGTACGACGGGTGCAGCGAAGCACTGCCGCGACGTCGGCAAGAGTAAGCAGCACAGGCGGTGCGGTAGCCGGGAACGGGGTGGCCGGGAACGGGGTGGTCTCCATACCTACCCAAAGCGACGCGCAGCACCCCTGGGGGTCACGACGGACACCCACAATCTCGAAAACTCCGACTGGGTACGACGGCTGCACACCCAGAGTGTCGCAGCGCACCGAACCGGCCCAGGGTGGTCATTGTTGGGCCCATTGATGAGCCCAAAGCCCCTCAACACTCGCTCCGGCTTACAGTCCGCTTCGCGGCCTATTAGGCCGCTGACCTGGGTCGATACCCCGCAATCTTGGAAGCGCGCCCGGAGGGATTCGAACCCCAACCTTCTGATCCGTAGATAACGACTGACGTTGGCGAGCGTCGGCTCGGAGGTATCTATGCAGGTCCCACCGACAATGGCGACCGCACGCGTCCGGGCAGGAGCGCGGCAGGGCGAGCGGTCTGGCTCCCCGCATGGCTCCCGGAGCGGTCCCGAACGTGCCAGGGCGGCGCGCCTGGAGCGCAGCGCGCAGGCTGGGCTGGTTGCCCTTGTCCGTGAGCAGGTCGGTCGGGTTGCGGGCGGTCATGGTTCCTCGTCACGGGGCGGGAGCAGTGGTTCGGTCAGGGCTGGCAGGGCTTGGGTAGCCGGGTGGACAGCGGCGATCTGCACCAGCAGAGCGAGCAAGGTGGGGGTTGGGACTCGTCGAGGGCGCGAGCGGCCGATCAGGCTGCGCTGATCGGCGCTTGGGTGGACCTTGACAGTGGTGGAGGCCCAGACCCTGGGCCCGTCGATCTCTTCCATCAGCCATCACGCTCAGCCGGAAAGCGGAGAGACCCGAAGTGATCTCCCACGGCCACCGTAGCGCCCACCACCTGTCACCCGGAGGCCCTTCAAGTCAAGACCGATCTACCCGTTTCGGCGACGATCCGGAACCGCACCCTACCGGAACTCCTTGTCGTATTCTTACACTTCTGCGGAATAGCATTTCCACATTGCCGATGCCTGCACGATCCTGGGGGAACTACAGAGTCAAGCGTCACAATCTACTGCCTCATGGCTTCAACGACGAGGGCCTCACCCATTTCGAGAATCTCGGCTTCCGAGTAATTCGTGTGCTGCGAGAAGTCGAGACCGGAAACGATCCGAACTAAGCTATCCCAGGTGTCGAGCGCGCAAACGGGGTCCCCCTGATGGCACATAGCCACGACGTTTGAGGTTAGGGAGCTTGGGAGGTCTCCGGCGCCGGCACCGCCAGAGCCGCCCCTCGCGGCCCACCATGCCCCGTACGAGAGGGCCATGCCGACAGACGAAGAGGCGCGCAGGAGTCCTCCCTCGATGCCGTCGTAGAGTGGAACCCAGGAGCCAACATCGCGGGCGGGGTCACTCAGCATTGCCACCCCAGCGATAGACTTAAGCAACCCCGGCTCGAAAATCTCGAGGTCCTGGAGAGCCAAGTGCACCGACAGTGCTCCTTGGGAATAGGCAAGAATAATGAGCTTTGATCCCTCTGAAGCGCAATTCGAGATCTCGCCTCGGAGTGTCGACTCGAAGCTCTTCTTGCCCCTGCTCGATGCTATCTAGATATGCTAGGAATGAAAAGTCAGTAGGGTCCGGGACAGGCAGAGCTGGATAGTTCACACCGACCAACTTAAACGTGAGTTGGCTGTCGATTTGAAAGGCCGTATTCATGAATCCTGTTGCGGCGCCGTTCATGAGACCGAAGCCGTTATTGGTGTTCGTGTAACCTTCCGTCCCTTGCGGCGCCTCGCCCGAGCCCCCTAACTCCGATGAAGATAAAGTCAGGACATAACCGGTCCGCTACATGAGGGGGGATCTCGAGGGTGGGCAGAGGCGGCAGGACCAATCCGTACCAAGGGCTGACGATGACCGCGCCATCTGCCAGTCTGGATCCGTCTGCTCTGTACGGACCCTGAGAATCCCCCCAGTCGACCATTCGGGCGTCGACCGCGCTGCCAACTGCGGAAACACCCAACACATTCCCTGCCAATCGCCCGCGGATTCGGACGGAGGTAGCTCCGGACGCGGCAACGGCCGTCACGGCCCACCGCACGTCAACCCCCGCTAGATCCACAACAGGAACCACAGGATCCGTCCCAGTGACCCGGATTCCGCCCCACCTATGGGCTGGGGTTGAGCTGCTGGCGGTGCCGTCGCCGTTGGTGTCCCCGCCGGCGCTGTCATCGGCGATCGAGGTGAACACCGCCGGCGCCGCCGCGGTGCCCTGCGCGACCAACGTTCCCAACACCGTCAGCGTGGAGGAACTATCGATGGCCTTGACCACCGCCCCCGCCTGCACCGTCAACGTCACCCCAGGATCGATGATGATGCCGCGGGTCCGCCAGTAGGGAACAGCGTTGGTGATCTCGCCGTATCCGATAGCGACGGGCAGCCCAGCCACCGGCAGGGTGAGGTCTTGCTCGAGCCGCCCGGACAGCACCATCACGTTCCTGCTGTTGGTGCTGCCGGTGTTCCCGGTCAGCTGGCTGGGACGCAGGTGGTAGGCGTGGACCTGGACCGCGTCCCCGGCCGACCCGGTCACGGTGTTGTTCATCACCGTCACCGGCCCGTCGGTCGGACTAACGGAAGAGTTCCACGACGAGATCCCCCCCGACCAGGGCAGGGTGCCGGTGATCGTGTTCCCGGTGATCGTCGTCCCGGCCGCACCGAAGCCTGCGAGTCCGCCCGAACCGGTCACCCGGTTGTCGGTGATGTTCACGGCACCGCCAGCGCTCAGCGAGACACTGCCGGTGTTCGATGAGCTATATGCATGCGGGATGGACCCGGACACCGTGTTACTACGGAACTCGATGTCACCGCGAGCCGTGATCGAGTTGCTGAACGCGTCGGTGAACACCGAGTTCGTCATCGACACCGACTCGGCCGTCCCGCCCCCGATCGACCCCTTGCGGAAGTCCACATGATCAAACACCAACGTCCCTGTCGGCTCCGGCGCCCGATACGGGTCGGCCCAGAACATAACGCCACCCCACGAGAACGCCGCGCTGGCGTCTCCGTCGCCGTTGGTGTCCCCGCCGGCGCTGTCATCGGCGATCGAGGTGAACACCGCCGGCGCCGCCGCGGTGCCCTGCGCGACCAACGTTCCCAACACCGTCAGCGTGGAGGAACTATTGATGGCCTTGACCACCGCCCCGCCTGCACCGTCAACGTCGCCCCCAGGATCGATGATGATGCCGCGGGTCCGCCAGTAGGGAACAGCGTTGGTGATCTCGCCGTATCCGATAGCGACGGGCAGCCCAGCCACCGGCAGGGTGAGGTCTTGCTTCGAGCCGCCCGGACAGCACCATCACGTTCCTGCTGTTGGTGCTGCTGGTGTTCCCGGTCAGCTGGCTGGGACGCAGGTGGTAGGCGTGGACCTGCGTCCCCGGCCGACCCGGTCACGGTGTTGTTCATCACCGTCACCGGGCCCGTCGGTCGGACTAACGGAAGAGTTCCACGACGAGATCCCCCCGACCAGGGGCAGGGGTGCCGGTGATCGTGTTCCCGGTGATCGTCGTCCCGGCCGCACCGAAACCTGACAGCCCCCCGCACCGGTCACGTGGTTGTCCGACACCGTCAATGTCCCAGGCGTGGACAACTGGACGCTGCCGGTATTCCATGAAGCACCGACGTGTGGAGGGACCCGGACACCGTGTTAGTGCGGAACTCGATGTCACCACCGGCGTTGATCCCGCTGCGGAACGCATCGGTGACATCGAGTTCGTCATCGACACGGACGCGGCGGTCCCGCCCTCGATCCATCCGTTACGGAAATCCACATGATCAAACACCACCGTCCCCGTCGGCCCCTGCGGGTCAGTCTGGAGCGCGATCCCACCCCAACGGGACGGGCTGCTGGCGGTGCCGTCGCCGTTGGTGTCCCCGCCGGCGCTGTCATCGGCGATCGAGGAACACCGCCGGCGCCGCCGCGGTGCCCTGCGCGACCAACGTTCCCAACACCGTCAGCGTGGAGGAACTATCGATGGCCTTGACCACCGCCCCCGCCTGCACCGTCAACGTCACCCCAGGATCGATGATGATGCCGCGGGTCCGCCAGTAGGGAACAGCGTTGGTGATCTCGCCGTATCCGATAGCGACGGGCAGCCCAGCCACCGGCAGGGTGAGGTCTTGCTCCGAGCCGCCCGGACAGCACCATCACGTTCCTGCTGTTGGTGCTGCCGGTGTTCCCGGTCAGCTGGCTGGGACGCAGGTGGTAGGCGTGCGTGGACCGGGCTGCTGGCGGTGCCGTCGCCGTTGGTGTCCCCGCCGGCGCTGTCATCGGCGATCGAGGTGAACACCGCCGGCGCCGCCGCGGTGCCCTGCGCGACCAACGTTCCCAACACCGTCAGCGTGGAGGAACTATCGATGGCCTTGACCACCGCCCCCGCCTGCACCGTCAACGTCGCCCCAGGATCGATGATGATGCCGCGGGTCCGCCAGTAGGGAACAGCGTTGGTGATCTCGCCGTATCCGATAGCGACGGGCAGCCCAGCCACCGGCAGGGTGAGGTCTTGCTTCGAGCCGCCTGGACAGCACCATCACGTTCCTGCTGTTGGTGCTGCCGGTGTTCCCGGTCAGCTGGCTGGGACGCAGGTGGTGGCGGACCTGGACCGCGTCCCCGGCCGCCCCGGTCACGGTGTTGTTCATCACCGTCACCGGCCCGTCGGTCGGACTAACGGAAGAGTTCCACGACGAGATCCCCCCCGACCAGGGCAGGGTGCCGGTGATCGTGTTCCCGGTGATCGTCGTCCCGGCCGCACCGAAACCTGACAGCCCCCCCGCACCGGTCACGTGGTTGTCCGACACCGTCAATGTCCCAGGCGTGGACAACTGGACGCTGCCGGTATTCCATGAAGCACCGACGTATGGGAGGGACCCGGACACCGTGTTACTGCGGAACTCGATGTCACCACCGGCGTTGATCCCGCTGCGGAACGCATCGGTGAACATCGAGTTCGTCATCGACACGGACGCGGCGGTCCCGCCCTCGATCCATCCGTTACGGAAATCCACATGATCAAACACCACCGTCCCCGTCGGCCCCTGCGGGTCAGTCTGGAACGCGATCCCACCCCAACGGGACGGGCTGCTGGCGGTGCCGTCGCCGTTGGTGTCCCCGCCGGCGCTGTCATCGGCGATCGAGGTGAACACCGCCGGCGCCGCCGCGGTGCCCTGCGCGACCAACGTTCCCAACACCGTCAGCGTGGAGGAACTATCGATGGTTTTGACCACCGCCCCCGCCTGCACCGGTCAACGTCACCCCAGGATCGATGATGATGCCGCGGGTCCGCCAGTAGGGAACAGCGTTGGTGATCTCGCCGTATCCGATAGCGACGGGCAGCCCAGCCACCGGCAGGGTGAGGTCTTGCTCGAGCCGCCTGGACAGCACCATCACGTTCCTGCTGTTGGTGCTGCCGGTGTTCCCGGTCAGCTGGCTGGGACGCAGGTGGTAGGCGTGACCTGGACCGCGTCCCCGGCCGACCCGGTCACGGTGTTGTTCATCACCGTCACCGGCCCGTCGGTCGGACTAACGGAAGAGTTCCACGACGAGATCCCCGACCAGGGCAGGGTGCCGGGGTGATCGTGTTCCCGGTGATCGTCGTCCCGGCCGCACCGAAACCTGACAGCCCCCCCGCACCGGTCACGTGGTTGTCCGACACCGTCAATGTCCCAGGCGTGGACAACTGGACGCTGCCGGTATTCCATGAAGCACCGACGTATGGGAGGGACCCGGACACCGTGTTACTGCGGAACTCGATGTCACCACCGGCGTTGATCCCGTTGCGGAACGCATCGGTGAACATCGAGTTCGTCATCGACACGGACGCGGCGGTCCCGCCTCGATCCATCCGTTACGGAAATCCACATGATCAAACACCACCGTCCCCGTCGGCCCCTGCGGGTCAGTCTGGAACGCGATCCCACCCCAACGGGACGGGCTGCTGGCGGGTGCCGTCGCCGTTGGTGTCCCCGCCGCGCTGTCATCGGCGATCGAGGTGAATACCGCCGGGCGCCGCCGCGGTGCCCTGCGCGACCAACGTTCCCAACACCGTCAGCGTGGAGGAACTATCGATGGCCTTGACCACCGCCCCCGCCTGCACCGTCAACGTCACCCCAGGATCGACGACAAGGCCTTGGACAACGTGGACCGTGCAGGTTCTCCACGTCGTGTCGGAAGTGATGTGTGTGTTCGCTTCAATGGTCGAAACTGAGCAGGGCGTGATAACCGACACGGTGGCGGTGGCGGGGGTGGCGTAGTTGGGCACAGCATCTCGGGTGAACACCGCGTACGCGTACTGGGTGGCCGGTGCCACCGCGGTGTCGGTGTACGAGGTGGCGGAGTTGTCGAGGGCGGCGACCAGGTCGCCGTCGGTGATGCTCGCCGGCGGGGTGGCGCCGGTAGTGCAGGATCATCACGCCGGCGTAGTCGGCGTCGGTGGGGTTGGTCCACGACAGAGTGACACTGGTCGGGGACCCGGCCGCAGCGGCCAGGCCGGTGACCGGACCCGGCGTTGGCGTGTCGGCGGGGACGGGGTCGACACGGTGGTGGTGGCGGGGGTGGCGTAGTTGGGCACAGCATCTCGGGTGAACACCGCATACGCGTACTGGGTGGCCGGTGCCACCGCGGTGTCGGTGTACGAGGTGGCGGAGTTGTCGAGGGCGGCGACCAGGTCACCGTCGGTGATGCTCGCCGGCGGGGTGGCGCCGGTAGTGCGGCGGATCATCACCCCGGCGTAGTCGGCGTCGGTGGGGTTGGTCCACGACAGAGTGACACTGGTCGGGGACCCGGCCGCAGCGGCCAGGCCGGTGACCGGACCCGGCGCCGTCGTGTCCGGCGGGGCCGGGGTCGACACGGTGGTGGTGGCGGGGGTGGCGTAGTTGGGCACGCTGTCGTGGGTGAACACGGCGTAGGCGTATCCGGTGCTGGGGGTCAGGCCGGTGTCGGTGTGCGAGGTGGCGGAGTTGTCGAGGGCGGCGACCAGGTCGCCGTCGGTGATGCTCGCCGGCGGGGTGGCCCCGGTGGTGCGGCGACTCACCACCCCGGCGTAGTCGGCGTCGGTGGGGTTGGTCCAGGACAGGGTGACACTGGTCGGGGACCCGGCCGCAGCGGCCAGGCCGGTGACCGGAGCTGGCGCCGTCGTGTCCGGGGGCCGGGGTCGACACGGTGGTGGTGGCGGGGTGGCGTAGCTGGGCACGCTGTCGTGGGGTGAACACGGCGTAGGCGTATCCGGTGCTGGAGGTCAGGCCGGTGTCGGTGTGCGAGGTGGCGGAGTTGTCGAGGGCGGCGACCAGGTCACCGTCGGTGATGCTCGCCGGCGGGGTGGCCCCGGTGGTGCGGCGGATCATCACGCCGGCGTAGTCGGCGTCGGTGGGGTTGGTCCAGGACAGGGTGACACTGGTCGGGGACCCGGCCGCAGCGGCCAGGCCGGTGACCGGACCCGGCGCCGTCGTGTCCGGGGGGGCCGGGGTCGACACGGTGGTGGTGGCGGGGGTGGCGTAGTTGGGCACGCTGTCGTGGGTGAACACGGCGTAGGCGTATCCGGTGCTGGGGGTCAGGCCGGTGTCGGTGTGCGAGGTGGCGGAGTTGTCGAGGGCGGCGACCAGGTCACCGTCGGTGATGCTCGCCGGCGGGGTGGCCCCGGTGGTGCGGCGGATCATCACGCCGCGTAGTCGGCGTCGGTGGGTTGGTCCACGACAGAGTGACACTGGTCGGGGACCCGGCCGCAGCGGCCAGGCCGGTGACCGGACCCGGCGCCGTCGTGTCCGGCGGGGCCGGGGTCGACACGGTGGTGGTGGCGGGGGTGGCGTAGTTGGGCACAGCATCTCGGGTGAACACCGCGTACGCGTACTGGGTGGCCGGTGCCACCGCGGTGTCGGTGTACGAGGTGGCGGAGTTGTCGAGGGCGGCGACCAGGTCACCGTCGGTGATGCCTGCCGGCGGGGTGGCGCCGGTAGTGCGGCGGATCATCACCCCGGCGTAGTCGGCGTCGGTGGGGTTGGTCCACGACAGAGTGACACTGGTCGGGGACCCGGCCGCAGCGGCCAGGCCGGTGACCGGACCCGGCGTTGCCGTGTTCGGCGGGGCCGGGGTCGACACGGTGGTGGTGGCGGGGGTGGCGTAGTTGGGGCACGCTGTCGGGGGTGAACACGGCGTAGGCGTATCCGGTGCTGGGGGTCAGGCCGGTGTCGGTGTGCGAGGTGGCGGAGTTGTCGAGGGCGGCGACCAGGTCACCGTCGGTGATGCTCGCCGGCGGGGTGGCGCCGGTAGTGCGGCGGATCATCACCCCGGCGTAGTCGGCGTCGGTGGGGTTGGTCCAGGACAGGGTGACACTGGTCGGGGACCCGGCCGCAGCGGCCAGGCCGGTGACCGGACCCGGCGCCGTCGTGTCGGTGATGTAGGTGTAGGTGGCGAAGATGCTGTCGGGGCTTGTTCCCGCGGCGGTGGTCACAAGGACTGGGACGCTGCCTGGCCCGCGGATCGGTGAGGTAACGGTCAGGCTGGTCGCGGTGCTGGATCCGATGACTGCCGGGGTTCCGCCGAAGGTGACCGACTTCGCCCTCCCTATCCGCCAGACTTGAGTGAGACGCCGGAGATGCCGGGAGTCTGGCTGGGGCGCGACCCCGGAGGAGCACGATCATGACCACGACAACGCCACCCCCCACGCGAGTCGACTGTGACGCCTGATGTGGCGCTGACCCCGTCGGCCGCGGACGAGGCGGGGTGGCCCCTCGCGCTGGCCGCTCGGCGCGACGGTCGTTTACGACCGAGTACAAGCGAGCGATCGTGGCCGAGTATGACGCGGCACCGGTCGGTTCGAAGGGCGCGGTGCTGCGTCGGGAACGCTTGTATGACTCGCATGTGACCGAGTGGCGCGCCCAGATCACCGCGGGCACGCTGGGCGCTTCTCGTCACGGGCCCCGCCCGGGCAGAACGGCGCGCACTCCCGAGCAGGCCGAAATCGCCCAGCTGCGCAAGCAGGTCGCGGCGCTGGAGAAGACCGTCACCGACCGCGACTCCCAGCTCGCCCAGGCCCGGGACGCGCTGGACGTGCTGGGAAAAGGGGTCGCGTTCTTGGAAGCTCTCTCGTCCAGGAACGCGTCATGAGCCGGGAGAGCTGGGTCGCCTGGCAGATCGAGTCCGTGGCGGCGATGACCGGCCTGGTCGGGGTCGTTGCCGCGTGCGCCCTGGTCGGGCTGTCCCGCGCCACGCACCACCGGATGGTGAGCCCGAAGCGGAAGGCGCACGGCCCGCGTGAGGCGCCCCGCCCCCACCCGGCAGCCTTGAGCCAGACCGAACGCACTGAGGTGCTGGCGGTGCTGGACAGCGACCGGTACGCGAACGTCTCGGTCGCGCAGGTCTACGCCCGCGAACTCGACGAGGGCCGCTACTGGTGCGCGCCACGCACGATGCACCGCATCCTCCATGATGCAGGGGCAGTCTGGGAGCGCCGCCGGCAGGCGACCCACCCGTCCCGGACGATTCCCGAGCTCGTCGCGCACGCCCCTGGCGAGGTCTGGTCGTGGGATATCACGAAGATGCGCGGCCCGGGCAAGGGCTGCTGGTTCCACGCCTACGTGATCCTGGACATCTTCTCCCGCTACGTCACCGGCTGGCGCATCGAGCACGTCGAAGACGGACGCCTTGCCGCCGATCTGGTCGAGCAGATCGTGGCCGAGACCGGGCACCGGCCCGGGTGGCTGCACGCCGACGGCGGCGCGGCGATGACGTCCAAGCCCCTCGCGTCGCTGCTGAGCGACCTCGACGTCACCCGCTCCCATTCCCGGCCCCGCACCAGCAACGACAACCCCTACAGCGAGGCGCAGTTCAAGACCATGAAGTACCTGCCCGACTACCCCGACCGGTTCGAGAGCATCGGCCACGCACGCGCCTGGATGGACGGCTTCATCGGCTACTACAACCACGAGCACTACCACTCCGGCATCGGCTATTACACGCCCGCGTCCATCCACCACGGCACCGTCGAGACCGTCCGCGAGTTACGGCAAGCCACCCTCGACGCCGCCTACGCCGAGCACCCCGAGCGCTTCGCTCGCCGGCCCCGCGCCACGAAGCTGCCGACGGTCGCGCACATCAACGACCCCGCACGCCGACGCACAACCGAACCAGCCAAACCCGAACTCACCGCCACGTCTCACTTGATTTGACAACCTCCGCCTGCCCAAGCCTGCCCCTGTGATGGTCACGGGCGTGCCGCCGGTGGTCGGTCCTTCGGTTGGCGTCAGCCCGGTGACAATCGGTGTTGTCGTGGACTTCAGCGCGGTGACAGAGACCGAGGCCGCGGCAGCGTGGCTGGAGGCTGCGTCGTGGGCGAACAGGGCGTAGGAGTAGGTACTGCCACTCTTGACGCCCATGTCGATGAACTTGGTGGCAGGGGCCGAGACGTCGCCCACCAACACACCCTCCCCGGGCGTGGCTGGGGGAGTGGTTCCTTTGGCGCGGCGAATGGTCACACCGGCATACGTGGGGTTATCGGGGTTGGTCCAGGCCAGTCCAATACTGGTGGTCCCTGCGACGCTCGCGACCGAAGTGACGGGGGGCGGGGCGGGAAGCGGAACATAGGTGTAGGTGGCCGGTGCGGATGTGCGGCTGGATGCGGTGACGGTAACCCGCACGTCACCGGCCTGGTTGGCGGGGGTGATCACAGTGAGGGTGGACGAGGTTGCCCCGGTGATGAGGGCGGGATTCGCACCGAAGGTGACGGCCGTGACCTTCGTGAACCCGGTTCCGGTGATGGAGACCGGGGTCCCACCCACCGTCGGACCACTGGCTGGGGTGAGCGCGGTGATCGTCGGAGGGCTCTTGACTGGCTTGGCGGCCACGACCGCGTTAGGTGCCTGCGCGGCAGCGTGGGCGGGGGGGCTGCCCGCAAGTCCGATCACCAAAGGGACGGCCAAGAGTGCAGTCAGGTGGGTTCGAGGCCGCATTGAAAACGTGCGCATATTGGATCTCCCCTTGCCGAACAATCGCCGAAAGGTGGGCACCCACTCTGTAGCCGTCCTGCAGCCCGCTTGGGGCACCGGGCCAGTCTTTCGAGGGCAAGGGTCCCCCGCATGCCCCGATGGGGAAACCTGCGCTATGGCGTCTGTCACACGCCCGGTCCCCCAGTCGTTAAGGCCATCAGCCGTGGGACCCTCTGCAAGCCGAGGCGTTCGGTACGCAGCAGGGCACGGGTGGCCTAAGAGTCGATCCGGCTTGCAGCCGCGTGGTCGAGGTCGGGTTGGAACTGCACTCCGGACAAGACCCGGATCGTGTACTGCAACGACAGCAACCGGCGCGGCTTGCACGAGCACACGTCGTTCACGTTCCTCGGCTAAACGTTCCGCACTCGCTCAACGCGCAGCAAGCACGGTCGGATGTTCGCCGCGTCTTGCCGGCGGTGTCGCGGGAGGCTCTCGTCGAGATGGGCCGGCAGGTCCGCAGGTGGCGCCTCCACCTGCGTGTCGGTGCCAACCTGGCTGACCTCGCCCGGTGGATGAATCCCATCGTGCGGGCTGGATGCAGTACTACGGACGGTTCTACAAGACCGAGCTGTATCCCCTGCTGCGGCGCATCAACACCTACCTGGTGCGTTGGGCTCGCAAGAAGTATCGGACGTTGTTCGGGTTCAGGAAGGACAACGCGTGGTGGCAGGCCGTCACGGCCCGCTACCCGCGCGGGTTCGCCCATTGGGCCTGGACCCGGGACTTCCTCCCGACAGCATGGTAAGGGGCCGTGTGCCGGGAGACTGTGACGCACGGTTCTGTGGGAGCCGGGGGGTGCGATGCTCCCGGCCACCCGCCTGGATCGGCGTGTCACGCGACTTGCTGATCACCTCCAGTCTCCTCGACTGATGTGTCAGGTCGCTCGACGAGTTTGCCCCTCTCTCGAACGTCGCGCCTGCGCGGACCAGGGCAACGTGGTGCGGGCGTTCACGGCGCGCCAGCGGGCCTGGGCGGATTCGATGAGCTTAAACGTCACGGCCACGCCCGCGGCCCTTGACCCGGGGCCCGTTGTGACGCGCTGGCGCTGTGCGCGTCCGGGGAGCGGGCCAGGGTCCACGAATCGGGATCTATCGCGCCGCCAGCGAACCCGCCCACACGTTCCCGAATGCGCACCAGCGCTGGCGGCAGAGGGGTTGGTGGGTGACCCGGGCCGGCCGCCTCCCTCCCGGCGGCCGGACCGGGTTTGTCAGGCAGCGCCGCTGGCGCGCCCGGTCTCTGCGATGTCGTCGGCGGCGAGGTCGGCCGCCTGCATGGCGACGCCTGCCAGGGCGTCGAGCGCCCGGCCGAGGTGGGTGGCTACGCCGGTCTGCACGGTGTTGCACTCCGTGTCGATGGCGTCGGCTCCCTTGCGGATGGATCCGGAAGCGGTGCGGATCTTGTTGATCCTGTCGAGCAGACCGACCGCGGCGGTGATCTGCTCCTCGGCGGTCTCCAACCCCTCGACATCGCGGCGCGACGACGCAGCGAGTGCGCTGACACGCATCAGCTGGACCACGGTGCGCAACAGGTCGCTGTCGTCGGATGCCGGGTCGAAGGCCAGGACGACGCGCCGAGAGCCGAGCACCCGGATGGTCTGTCCCTTGTTCTGGCCCGGGTGACGGACGATGCCGATCGACGCCGCCGCCTCACGGTTGCGTTCCGCCTCGGCGAGGTAGTCGTTCCACAGGCGACCGTCGGTGGAGTCGTGCATCTCGACGACGACGCGAGCCGCGCCTCCCGAGACGGTCAGCACGCCGTCGCCCTTCTTGCAGCGCTGGATGGCGCCCGTGGCTGCGCCCATGTCCGCGTACTCGTCGCCGAGGCCGGCGGCGATGCCATCCATCACGACGTTGATCTCCGACTCGAAAGTGCCGCCCTTGAGCGGGGTGACGCTGGCGGTGCGCGACACGGCACTGGCCGCGGCCTTCTGCACCTCGACAGCCTTGGCGAGCTCGTCGACCTTGCCGACGAGCGCGCTGTGGTTCTGTCCATGGCGTCGCTCAGCACCTTCTGCTGCTCCGCGAGCGTCTTGGCCTGCTTGGCGAAGGGCGAAGTGGGGTCAGCCGGGTCGAACTGCCGGCCCACCTTGCGCAGGAGCTCGTCGGTCTGCTTGAGCGCGTCGTCGCCGATCTTGCGACCCACGGACTCCAGCACCGGGGCCAGCTTGGACAGCAGGTCCGGGCTTTCCCCACCGAAGATCCGCTGGACGTCAGCACGGAGCGTTTCGGTCGTCGTCCTGACCGTCTCGGCGTATGCCGCACGCGTCGAGTTCCCTGCGTCGGCGAACGCCTTGCGTACGTCGTCCGTTGCCTTGGTGACCGACTCTGCTGCTGCCTTGACGGCCGAGCCGGTGACGGCCGCGGCCTGGGTGCTCGACGCCTCGGTGCGGGCTGCGACATCAGCAACGAGCCGCTCGAGTTCGAAGGTGTCTTGCGCTCCGCCGGCGCTGGCAATCGCGTATGCCCCAACAGTGAGGGCCTGGGTGACGAAGCCCCCGAGGTCGACGCCGACCATCTCCTCGGCTCGCACCGCGACACCGCGGCGCCCGCTGGACCAGCGCAGCGCCTCCGTCGCGACCGTCTGGTCGGTGACCCTGAGGTCGGTGATCACGACGGCCCCAGCCTTCGGGTCGAAACGTGCCGCGACGGGTGTCTGGTTCTCGGTCATGCGGACCCTCCTGGGTCGATGGGCTGCGCGCGTCGCTGCCGTTGACCCCAGGTTCTCCCCCAGGTCAAACAAACAACCGGAAGCGAGGTGATAAGACCGGTTATCACCTCTTGGACTGCGACTTGGCGACAAGGGGCTACCGTGAGGGACAGGAACACCGGACACACCGAGCACGTCACGAAAGGGGGCGCACATGTCGGGAATGGCGACGCTACAGCTGTCCCTCGCCGACGTGGCCCGCCTCTGCGGCGTGCAGCGCCCCGTGGTCTCGATGTGGCGGCGTCGAGACACCGGCCACCCGTTCCCGCCTCCGGTAGCCGTGGTCGATGGCAACGAACGCTTCGACGCCCAGCAGGTCGCCACCTATCTTGAGAGCACCGGGCGCGGCATGAACCGCGAGGCTCGAGATGATCTGGCCGCCTACGCCAGCCTCGCTGCTGTCACCGCCCTCGAGGAGACAGCCGCGTTCGACGGACTGACCGCCCTGCTGTGTCTCGCCGCGACCTCCGGCGAGTCATTAGGGGCATTCGACGCTGCCGACCTTCTCTGCTTGTCTGAGCAGACTGACCCCAACGACACGCTCCTGCTTCGCGAGCTGCACTCCTTGGCGACGAGCTTCCAGGGCTGGCCGCGCACGCGGACGCCCTCGCCGACGCGGCCTACTCACCGCGTGGCGCCTTCGAACGTCTCCTGCGTCAGCAGCTGCACCGCACGCTTCCGCGCCACGCTGCCACGGCACTTCAGCCAGCGGCCACCTCACTGGTCGCCCGCGTCGCGCGGGCACTCACCTCCGATGCAGACATGGAGTCGCCGCTGTTCGTCGACGTCACCGACGGCGGCGGCGACCTGCTGCTGGCCGTCACCCAGTTGTATGCCGCCCAGTCCCCTCCGAGTGTGGCCACCCTCGCGCTGGATTCCCGAGTCGCGCGACTCACCCGGCGCCGCCTGCGTGTGCATGACCTGCACCGTCTCGACGTCCAACTGCAGGAGTCGGGCGAGTTCGCGATTCCCCCTGCGGCCGACGAGGTCGTCCACGTGGTCCAGTTCCCTTCCGCTGGGCGGCCCGCGATGACTGATCTTGACGTCCTGCGGGCTGTCGACGAGCTCGTGCTGCAGATGGATGACCACCAGCGCGCGGTGGTCCTCGGGCCGGCGAGCGCCCTCACCGACCAGCCCGGGAGCAGGGAGACGGACCTGGGTCGGGACGCGATCCTGCGCACCGACCGGTTGCGGGCCGTCGTCCGCCTGCCGACGGGGCTGCTCGTCCGCTCCCCTCGACAGGCCCTTGCCCTGTGGGTGTTCGGGCCGGTCCACCCAGAGGTGCCGCTGGCCGACCGCTGGACGGCCATCGCCGACCTGACCGACATCACCGTGATCGGGCCGGTCATCGACGATCTGGTCACCGACATCGTCGGGGCGATGACAGCCGATCACCGGTCGCTGACAGCTGGTGGCTCTAACGGGGTCCTGATGGACGATGCGGATCAGGTCCGCGGCCACCAGTTTCGCTACGCCCGAAGGGTGCTCACTACCGGAATCCTGGCCGGCCGGAAGGCCCTCGTCGACAAGCCGACCTCGCGACGGGCCGAAGCGTCCGCAACTGAGGCAGGCGCGGCCGTCGCCGCTCTGGCGCAAAGCCTGGCCCCTGCCCCGATCGCCGCCCTGCGCGTCGAGGCCACCACGCCGAGGAACACCACCAGTGCGTCCGGCCGGACACTTGCAGACGCCGTCGCTGCCCGTCACTGCCGCATCGCCGCGGGCAATCGGCTCCACCCCGCGGATGTGCGTCATGGGGCGGAGGGACGGGTCGTCATCGGCCCCAGCGAGCTCCTCGGAGAGAACCGCCTCGGCGAGCGGCGGATCGATCTGCTCACTTTCGCCGACACCTACCCGTCGGGCCGGTTCACCGAGCCGGGCGATGTCATCTTCTGCACCACCCCTCGCATCGGGGTGCGGGTCGACCACGACGGCGGCTCAGTCGTGATGGCCCCTGCAAAGGTCCTGCGCATCACACCCACCGGGGATGAGACCCTCCTGCCCGAGATCGTCACCGCCGATATCGCCACCCACGCCAATCGCGCCAGCCGATCCAAGGATTGGCGACGATGGCTCGTCCGCGACGTTCCCCGCGGGCAACGAGAGCACCTCGCTGCCGTGTTGGCCGAGATCGAGCGCGAACGTCAAGACGCCCTCGAGCGCCTCGCCCGGATCGACGCGCTCGAGGCCACGCTCCCGCGATGGCGTCCTGGCAGGGTCAATCGCCATCTCGGCAGTACCCGAACCACCACGACCAATCCGACACTGCACAATCGCCGGGTGTCCAGCAGCGACATGCCAGGCCGGGAAGCGATGCTGACATGCCACCCAGGAAGAAGCTCGAGACGGCCGCGCCGTCGACGATGAAGGAGCCTCGGCGACACCCTCTGGAAGGCCGCCGACAAGCTCCGCGGGTCGATGGACGCATCCCAGTACAAGGACGTCATCCTCGGGCTGGTCTTCCTCAAGTACGTCTCCGACGCGTTCGCCGAGCGCCGAACCCAGATCCACGACGAGCTCCTCGCGGACGGCTGGGACGAAGCGAAGATCGGACCGATGCTCGACGACATCGACGAGTACACCGGCAACCAGGTCTTCTGGGTCCCCCCCCAGGCTCGCTGGACCTACCTCGCCCAGCACGCCAAGGGCCTGCCCGCCCACGACGGGCAGCCGCACCAGAACATCGGGCAGCTCGTGGACACGGCGATGGACCTTCTCGTTGGAGCCAACCCCTCGCTCAAGGGCGCCGTCCCGCGGATCTTCAACCGCGACAACGTCGACCAGCGGCGCCTCGGGGAGCTCATCGACCTGTTCAACAGCGCCCGCTTCACCGGCCAAGGCGCCGCTAAGGCCCGCGACCTACTCGGGGAGGTGTACGAGTATTTCCTGGAGAAGTTCGCCCGCGCGGAAGGCAAACGCGGCGGCGAGTTCTTCACCCCACCGAGTGTCGTGCGGACCCTCGTGGAGGTGCTCGAACCGACCCAGGGGCGTATCTACGACCCGGCCTGCGGGTCCGGAGGCATGTTCGTGCAGGCCGAGAAGTTCCTCGAAGCCCACCACCGGGACAAGACCGCTCTGTCGATCTTCGGGCAGGAACTCAACGAGCGGACCTGGCGGCTGGCCCGGATGAACCTGGCCATCCACGGCCTCAACGGCAACTTGGCCAGCGTCTGGGGCGACACGTTCGCCCGCGATCAGCACCCCGACATGCAGGCCGACTACGTCATGAGCAACCCGCCTTTCAACATCAAGGACTGGAACCGCCGCGAGGACGACCCCCGCTGGCGCTACGGCGTCCCACCCGCCGGTAACGCCAACTACGCCTGGATCCAGCACATCCTCAGCAAGCTCGCCCCCGGCGGCAGCGCCGGCGTCGTCATGGCCAACGGGTCCATGTCCTCCAACTCTGGCGGCGAGGGCGACATCCGTGCCCAACTCGTCGAAGCCGACCTCGTGTCCTGCATGGTCGCCTTACCTACCCAACTCTTCCGCAGCACTGGCATCCCCGTCTGCGTCTGGTTCTTCGCCAAGGACAAGACCAAGGGCTCCAAAGGCTCGATCGATCGAGCCGGACAGGTCCTCTTCATCGACGCCCGCAACCTCGGCTACCTGATCGACCGCGCCGAACGCGCCCTCGCCGACGACGATATCGCCAGAATCGCGAGCACCTACCACGCGTGGCGCGGCACGCCCTCAGCGACAAGGGAGAGGCTCGCGTATGCCGACGTCCCCGGCTTCTGCAAGAGTGGCGCCCTCGCGGACATCAAGGCCGCCGACTACGCCCTCACCCCGGGCCGGTACGTCGGCACCCCCGACGCCGAGGACGACGGCGAACCCATCGAGGACAAGATCGGCCGACTCACCACGGTGCTGTTCGCCCAGTTCGACGAATCCGCGAGACTAGAGCAAGCCGTTCGCGAACAGCTTGGGAGGGTCGATGCCTGACCGACCGCAAGTCGCCATCCGTGACTTGGCAGGGCGAAAAGGACTGGTGGGCGGACCCTTCGGGTCGTCGCTCATTGGGAGCGACTACGTGACGTCGGGCGTCCCGGTAATCCGCGGCGGCAATATGGGCGATGGTCCCTGGGTCGGCGGGGAGTTCGCATTCGTCACGAAGGAGAAGTGGGAGGCCGATCTCGCACGGAATAGCGCCTCTCCTGGGGACCTCGTGTTCACCCAGCGCGGCACACTCGGCCAGGTCGCCATCGTCCCGAACCATGATCCTGTCACATATGTGGTTTCTCAGAGTCAAATGCGTCTGCGCGTAGACCCCAACAAGGCCGATCCCCGCTATGTGTATTACGCCTGCCGATCGGCCAGCTTTCGTCAGCAGATTGCGGATCGTGAAATAGCCACTGGCGTGCCGCACATCAACCTGAGCATTCTTGGTGACCTCGTTGTGCCGCTACCGGCAATGATCGAGCAAAAGGCGATTGCGGAGGTGTTGGGGGCGTTCGACGACAAGATCGCCGCCAACGGCAAACTCGCGGCGACTATAGATGACCTGCTCGCGGCCAAGTTCGACCGCCTTACCGCCAAGAGCACTTTCGACCCTCTCACGACAATCGCCGAGGTGAATATGGCGTCCACGAAGCCATGTCCCGGGCGCTCGCTTCGTTATCTTGACATAGCATCCGTGGGTGTCGGGACCTATGAGTTGCCAGAAGAGATTCGATGGGAAAACGCCCCGGATCGGGCACGACGCGTACTCCGACCTGGCGACACCGTGTGGTCGACGGTCAGGCCTAACCGCCGTTCTCACGCCCTTGTTCTGGACGACCAGGCAAACCTCATTGCTTCGACCGGTCTTGCGGTCCTGACACCGAAGGACAACCTGATGGCGTTCGTGTACCAGGCTACGCGCACGTCGACGTTCACGGCCTATCTTGAGTCTGCTACCGAAGGCAGCGCGTATCCGGCAGTGCGGCCCGACCGGTTCCTTGACGCCCCGGTTCCGAGAGTCGAGGATTCCGAGCGAATGCGTTTCGAAAGTGAAGCCGCCCCTTTGCGGCATTGTGTCCACTCGGCGGCGGTCGAGACGCGCCTGTTGGAGGGCACGCGCGATGCGCTGTTGCCGGAGTTGATGTCGGGCAGGCTTCGGGTCAGGGATGCGGAGCGGGTGGTCAAGAGTGTGGTCTGACATGGCGCGTACGACGGGGGGGTTCAGCGAGGCGGAGTGGGAGCATGTGGCGCTTGAGGCGCTCGCCGAACGCGAGTGGCGGCCGCTGGAGGGCAAGACCATCGCGCCCGGGTCGGGTGAGCGAGAGTCGTGGGACGACCTGGTCATTCCATCGCGGCTGCTGGCGAAGCTGAGGGAGCTCAACCCGACGGTGCCACGGGAGTACCTCACGCAGGCGGCCGCCGAGATCCTCCGCCCGACCTCCGCGGATGCCCTGACGGAGAACTACCGGACCCACCGTTTCATGGTCGAGGGTTTTCGCGGGATCAGCTGGGTCGACAGCGACGGCACCGAGCACAACCCGACGATCCGGCTGGTCAGCGCCGACCCCGGCGACAACGACTGGCTCGCCGTGAACCAGGTGACCGTCCGCTCGCACGAGGTGGAGCGACGCCTTGACCTCGTCCTCTACTGCAACGGGCTGCCCGTGGCGCTGATCGAGCTGAAGAAGGCCGGCACCCAGACCGCCGACGTGGCCGCCGCGCATGCGCAGCTGCAGACCTACCTGCGAGAGCTGCCGATGGTCTTTCGGTTCGCGGTGCTCACGGTCGCCAGCGATGGCGTGATCGCGAAGTACGGCACCCCCTTCACGCCCCTGCACCACTTCTCGCCGTGGAACGTGGACGACGACGGCACGCCGCTACGGTTCGGGGACGCGATCGACGAGGACCACCTCGGCACCGGACTTGAGCAACTCATCGACGGCGTGTTCAACGTGGACCGGTTCCTGCAGCTGATGCGCAACTTCACCGCCTTCGACGCCTCCGAGGCCGGGCTGGCCAAGCGGATCGCCAAGCCGCACCAGTACTTCGCCGTCAGCAGCGCCATCGGCGCCACCATCACCGCCTACCGGACGAACGGCAAGGCGGGCGTCGTCTGGCACACCCAGGGCGCCGGGAAGTCAATGGAGATGGAGCTGTACACCCACTACGTGCAGCGGCACCCGAAGCTGCTGAACCCGACAATCGTCGTCGTCACCGACCGGAACGAGCTCGACGGCCAGCTCTACGACGGGTTCAAGAAGAGCCTGCTGCTGGCGGAGCGACCCAAGCAGGTGACCAGGCGGGCCGATCTGCGCAGGGGGCTGAGTGAGCGGACCACCGGCGGGATCTACTTCACCACGCTGCAGAAGTTCGGGCTCTCCAAGCAGGAGCGGGACGCCGGCGAGTCTCATCCGCTGCTGTCGGATCGGCGCAACATCATCGTCATCGTCGACGAGGCCCACCGCAGCCACTACGACGACCTCGACGGCTACGCCCGGCACCTCAAGGACGCCCTGCCCCATGCCACCCTGATCGCGTTCACCGGCACGCCGATCTCCTTCGCCGACCGCAACACCCAGGCCGTCTTCGGTGACTACATCGACATCTACGACCTGAGCCGGGCCGTCGCCGACGGCGCGACCGTCCCCGTCCACTTCGAGCCGCGCCTCATCAAGGTCGGCCTCGCCGAGGGTGTCTCCGAGGCCGCGGTCGACGCCGCCGCGGACGAGCTGACCACCGGCCTGGACGACGTCGAGCGCGAGACCATCGAACGAAGCGTGGCGGTCGTCAACGCCGTCTACGGCGCACCGGCCCGGATCGAGAAGCTCGCCGCGGACCTGGTCGCCCACTGGGAAACCCGCCGCACGGTCATGGACCCCTTCATCTCCGGCCCGGGCAAGGCCCTCATCGTCGGCGGCACCCGGGAGATCTGCGCGAAGCTCTACGACGCGATCATCGCCCTGCGCCCCGACTGGCACTCCCCCGAGCTCGACAAGGGCAAGATCAAGGTCGTCTACACCGGCGACCCGACCGACACCCCACCGGTGTCGAACCACGTCCGCCGCGAAAGTCAGAACAAGGCGATCAAGGCCCGGCTCAAGGAACCGGACGACGAGCTGGAGATCGTCATCGTCAAGGACATGATGCTCACCGGCTACGACTCCCCACCGCTGCACACCCTCTACCTTGACCGGCCCCTCAAGGGCGCCCTGCTCATGCAGACCCTCGCCCGGGTCAACCGCACGTTCCGCGGCAAGCAAGACGGCCTGCTCGTGGCCTACGCCCCGCTGGCCGAGAACCTGCAGAAGGCCCTGGCCGAATACACCCCGCAGGACCAGGCAAAACGGCCGATGGGCAAGGACCTCGGCGAGGCCGTCGAACTGACCCGGTCCCTGCTCGCCAAGCTCGACACGTTGCTGGCGGGCTACCCGTGGCGCACCGACTTCGCCGACCGGGCCGCCCGCGGCGACCGGGCGGCATACGCCCACGTGGTGCGCCGCGCGGTCAACCACCTGCGCGATCCCGCCACCGCCGGCAACCAGGTTCCCGACGGCAGTGACACCGAGATGATCTCAGCGGCATACCGGCGCCTGAGCAGTCAACTGGCCCGCGCGTGGGCGCTGTGCGCGCCCTCGGGGCAGCTGCATGACGTGCACGCCGACGCGCGGTTCTATGAGGAAGTGCGGGTGTGGATGGCCAAGCTCGACGCCGAGGACCGGCGCTCGCGTGGGGAGCCGATCCCCGAGGACATCCAGCGGCTGCTCGGTGCGCTCATCGCCCAGAGCACCCAGACCGGTGACGTGCTCGACATCTACGAGGCCGCGGGAATGCCCAAACCGAGCCTCATGGACCTCGGGCCCGACTTCGTCCGCGAGACCCAGCAGGCCGCCAACCCCCACCTGGCCATCGAGGCCCTGCGCGACCTCGTCGCCAAGGAGTCCGTCAAGGCCACCGGGACGAACACGCTGCGCCAGCAGGCCTTCTCGGTGCGGATCGCCGAGCTGATGCGCAAGTACACCAACCAGCAGCTCACCTCCGCCGAGGTCATCGCCGAGCTGATCGAGCTGGCCCGAGACGTGGTCGCCGAGCACCACAGAGGGGCGAAGTTCTCCCCGCCGCTGGACCAGGATGAGCTCGCCTACTACGACGCCGTCGCCACCAACGAGTCCGCCGTCGACATCATGGGCGCAGGCGTGCTGGCCGACATCGCCCGCGAACTCGTCTCGGTCATGCGACGGGACATCCGCACCGACTGGACCGTACGCGAAGACGTCAGAGCCAAGCTCCGGACCTCCATCAAACGACTGCTGATCAAACACGGCTACCCGCCCGACCAGCAACCCGGCGCCATCAAACTCGTGATGGAACAGATGGAGGCCATGGCGCCCCGCTACGCCCAGCAAAGCAAAGCGAGCGCGTAGACGGACGCGATGCGGGACCGATAGTCGATCTTCGTCATCGCACCATTCAGGCGACTGGCTGGAGGGGCTTGACCTTGGCGATGCCGGCGGCTCGATCGGCGGCGAGGTCGTGGGCTGCCTGCATGGCCAACCAGGCTCGAGCGGTGCCGACGCCGGCCTCCTCAAGGCGGACGGCGAGGTTGGAGCTGATATTTGCGTTACCGTGCATGCACGGCGCCGGACACAAGGCCGAACGCCACTTCCTCGGCTCGAAGTAACCTGCTGCCCTGCAGGGTGTCCCACCGGATCGAAACCGGGGATCCGCGCCCACGATTTGTTGTTCCAGATCAATGCCGGATCGGCGTGAACCCCGCCCTGGATATCACCTCCGCCAGGCCGGTCGTGAGCCCGAGCCGGTCGCCAGCAGCCGCGGCAACACCACCCCAGCGTGGGCTACCGTCCCGGCCCCACCGACCTTAGGCGACAGGCCCGATGACCACCCCAACTCGGGATCCACCATCGGGCGCCGACCACGGACATCATGCGCCCGAAGGGTGTCCCATATTCGGAGCTTCTACAGATCTAGTAATCCGTATTCTCCCAGGTCAGGGGCACCTTTTCACTGTACCGGCACCCCAGAACCGTGCCTATCAAGGCCGTGATGAATACCCAGAGACTGTGCCGGCATCCTAGAACCGTGCTTTATCAAGGCCGGGCCAATACTCCCGGCAGGTCCTGGCGCCGTCGCATTCGACGGTAGGGTGGAGTGCGAACCTCAGGTGAAAGGCGGCGGCGTGGTCAAGGCGGCGGAGACGAATCTCGCGGGCGTGCTGGAGGGCAAGAAGCAGTACCAGGTCCCGCTGTACCAGCGCGTGTACTCGTGGAGGAAGAAGCACCTCGACCAGCTTTGGGACGACATCGTCGAGCTGGCCCGCGCCCGGCGCGAAGATCCACATGCCAGCCACTTCATCGGTTCGTTGGTCCTGGCCACAAGCCCGGACTTCTCCATCGTGGGAGTGTCCAAGCTGCTGGTCGTGGACGGACAACAACGGTTGACGACGCTCAGCCTCCTGCTGGCTGCGTTGCGAGACCACTTGAACGAGACGGGCGAACCAGGGCGCGCCGAGGGGTTCATGCGCAGTATCTCGTCAACTTCTACGACAAGGGCAAGCCGACGAAGGTGCTCCCGACCCAGGCAGACCGTGCGGCTTACCTGGCGGCGGTCTACGCCGCCCCGGATGCCGGCGGCAGTGACGCGGTAGGTGAGGCGTATAACCACTTCCGGTCCAAGATCGCTGCGGCCGACGATCCTGACGACCCACACGATTTGGAAGAGCTCGAGAACGCCGTCGTGCGTGGGCTCGCACTCGTGGCGGTGACGGCCGAGCCCGGAGACAACGCACACAGGATCTTCGAGTCGCTCAACAATACCGGCCTGCAGCTCAACCAATCCGACCTGCTCAAGAACTACCTTTTCATGCGCCTCGGGGACAAAGCCGAAGTCCTCTACGACAGTGTCTGGTTGCCGTTGGAGAAGAGGCTCAGTGGGGCCAATCTGGAGCTCCTGTTCTGGCTCGATCTGGTCCAAACCGATGAGCGTGCCAAGCAGTCCGACACCTACGTGGGCCAGCAGAAGCGCCTAGAGAAGCTCACGACTCCGGTGGAGATCGAAGCCGAGGTCCTACGCATCGCCAAGCTCGGCGATGTGCTCGCCACAATCCTCGACCCGACGCGTGAACCAGACGCCGAGATCCGCCGTCGGCTCACCCGGATCAAGGCGTGGGGCTCCACGACGGCCTACCCGGTCGTGATGCGACTCCTGGCCCGCCGTTCCCAGGGAAAGGCGACGCCGGATCAGGTCGCCAGAGCGCTGACCTTCCTGGAGTCGTACTTCGTGCGCCGCATCGTCATCGGGCGCGCCACCGCGAACCTGAACCGCACCCTGCTGCAAGCTGTGGGCGCCATCGCGGACGCCGGAGACGTTGACCTTGCGCTTCGCGACTACCTGTCGCGCGGCCGCAAGTACTTCGCCACCGACAAACAGGTCCGCGATACTGCCGGCTCGGTCCCCTTCTACTGGCAGGGTCGAGGCAACCAGAAGAAGCTCATCTTGCAGTGGTTGGAGGAGTCTTACGGATCCAGGGAAGCAGTCGACCCGAAGAACCTGACGATCGAGCACGTCCTTCCCCAGAGCCTGACAGACGCGGTGCGTGACGTGTTCGCCGCCGGGCTTCCCGAAGGCGCCGACGTCGCCTACGAGCATGAACGGATCGTCCACACGATCGGGAACCTCACCCTCAGCGGGTACAACAGTGAGCTGAGCAACAAGGTGTTCGAGAAGAAGCGGGCCAAACTCGCCGAGAGCGGTCTGCTCATGAACCAGGAGATCGCCGCCCACGAGACCTGGGGAGCGAAGGAGATTGCGGAGCGGGGCGCCGCCCTCGCCGAGAAGATCATCGCCATCTGGCCAGGCCCCGATGAGAGCCTCGTCGACAAGGTGCTGGAGGAACCCTCCGCAATGCGCAGCCTCGTCGCGTCAATCGTCGCCGAGATCCCGGCCGGCCGCTGGACCTCCTACGGGGACGTCGCACTCGTCGCCGGCACCTACCCGCAGCCGGTCGCTGCAGTGATCGCGAGTTACCCGATCGCCGGGGCATGGCGGGTCCTGCAGGCAGGTGGAACGATCTCGCCAGGATTCCGGTGGGAGGACCCCAACCGCAAGGACGACCCACAGGAATACCTCGAAGCCGAAGGATTGAACTTCGACGACGCCGGGCACGCCTCCCCAGGACAGTACATCGCCGCCGAAGAGCTGGCAGCGCTGTCTGGTCTCGAGATCGATCAGGATGCGGCCGGATGGCATGGAAACGGCACAGGCGGAACCGGATCGGTGAAGTCACAGCAACGGGACTTCTTCCAAAGCGTGCGCGACTTGGGCGAAATGACAAGCTCCCACATCAACGTCTGGCCCAAAGCGCAGCAGCAGAATTGGATGGATATCCGCACCGGTTCGAGCCGTGCGCCCCTCGTGCTCACAGTCACCTCGGTCACCACCAACGTTGGATGCGGGCTGTACATCAACCACGACAAACAACTGTTCGCCGACCTCTTGGCGCGACGCGACGAGTTCGAGACTGCCCTCGGTACAACACTCGACTGGCGCGAACTACCCACCAAGAAGGCGAGCCGAATCGTGCTGCTGTCACCCGGCGACTTCCGCGATGAGGGCGAAGCTCCACAGCTAGCGGAGTGGCTCGTCAGCACCGCGGACCGGTTTGCCGCGATATTCCGTACTCACCTTTGACCGCGTTGTCAGCGCCCCGACCGGCAAGAGGTCTACCAACGTGCCTCCGACAACGGCCTTGAGCTCTCTGATCTTGTCCTCCCCCGAAGCGGGAGGTGCTTCCCAGACGTGGGAAGTTCGGCCACTTCTCTCGTGCCGGGCGCGGCAGTGGCCAGTGTCGGCATGGCCCGGCTTGATTGCTGCCGAGGGATCCGCTTCCTAATGCACTCGATTGTTGTGCGAGTTCCCCCGGCATCCCGCGATCAGGGACACTTCTCCGCTAGCTTCACCGACGCCAGCACCACACGGGTCTCCAGAGGCACGACTTCGCCAGGACCCGGCTTCTGGGAGCAAACCCGCCAGTTTCGGTCGTCGATTTGGAGACGTGCCCGACCGGTTGCATCCTTCTGATCCATGAGGTACGAACCTCGTGTCTGGAGTTCATCTTGTGCCTCCTGAAGCACCTTGCCAACCGCATTTGGCATGACGAAGGTCTTGGGGGGACCTGCTGCGGTCGTCGCAGCAGCGGCGACAGGAGACTCGGAAGGGGTCGCGAGCGGCGTGGTTGAAGGCTGTGGGGCCGGTTGTATCACGGTAACCGTAGGCGACGATGCCGAAGGACCGGTTCCGCCGCACCCAGCGATAGCCAGGGCCAACAGAGGCCACAAGCAGGCGACGGAGATCCTGACGGTATGTGGACGTACCCGAAATTCGCTCACCACGGAAGTAGACCATAAATCAAGACCCTCCACCTGGGCATGTGGCTAAAACGACGGTCCACCGCCGAGACCGGGCTTCAAAGTTGACCAATCTCTTTCGAAGTCAACCGGGCAGGTGCACTTACCGCGTCGTGACGTGAGGCACCCGTGACCTCGATGATCCTGGCTGTTGTCGAGGCAGTCTGGTCATGAAGGTGGTCGCGGGCTTGAATGGTTCAGCCTACTCAATCGCAGGAACTGCAGTGCGTCAGCGAGGACTTGCTCCCACTCGATGGCATCGCCCCTGGCCTCCGGCGAATCGCTCTGCAGCTTCGCAGGGTAGTGCCGCCCACAGACAAAGCACGCGATCTGTGTTCTTGGGGCCATCGGGGCACTTGGCGCTGTCCCGGCGATGTGACCGTGGCTGATCCGCCGTTCGGGCAACGTCAAACGTGTGGCTTCTTGGGTGGCCGCTCGCCTCCGCGATCGCGGATCGGCGTGGCTGTAGACCGCACGGCGACTCGGTCGGTCTGCTCAGGGGTATGTCCTAGAGTCCTCGCATGGCACTCCTCCAAGAACTGTCGGGGCACGGACGCGTCGTCGGTGGGCACCTTTCAAGCGGCACCGTCCTTTCCGGCGGAACGACGCCGTTCTCTAGGAACAGCGACCTTTCCATCCAGCACACTTCCAATCCGTTCAAGCGGCACAGGATCAACCCCGAGACAGTCGCCGCGTGGGAGGAACTCGATGTCAAGGAGGGCGTCGCCGGATCAATAGGTCGTGCGGCGGCGATGGCCGCGATCCCGGGAGCTGTCGGCAAGGCCGTCGGAGCTGGCCTCGGGGCGGCGTTGAATTCCGGGGGCACACTGTGCGCGTCAGTTGGGTCGACGGCAAGCAGTCGATTATCGAATTGCCCGAGAAGCAATTCACGGTGTTCTCTGTCCTGCTGAAGGACCGCCAAATAGTCGCCGAGTTGCCTGACAAGCCGCCGACGGAAGCGCCCTCCGCGCCGCTAGGTGTGAGCAAGCACATTGCGGGCTTTGCCTCCTCTGTATTCTCGAAGGGCCTGCCGAAGTCGCCATCTGCAGAGGTGCCTGTTCACGACGTAACCGAGCAGATTGGGAAGCTGGCTGCGCTTCACGCCCAAGGCATCCTCACTGACACGGAGTTTTCGGACAAGAAGGCGGAACTCCTCAAGCGCCTCTAGGTCGTAGTCCGACCGCGCTCTTGGGGCCGGGAAGCAAACCCGCGGGCAATGGAGATGACGTCCGACTTCGGTCGGTCATCACCGACGCCGAATGCAGCCATGTCACGGGCCACCTGGCGTCGCGACGCCTACGGTCACCAATAGTCGGACTCATCCGGCCAGGGGGTCGATGGGTCGAAGCCGTTGCGTCGCAGGTCATCGTCACTCACTGTGCGGTTCGCAGGAAGGCCGTGGAGCTCTCCCAGGACCGCCGCTAGGAGGCCTTCGATGGCGGCCTCGGTCTGTTGGAGTCCGTCGTTGATCCCCGCACCGAATCGCGAGTACAGATTGGCGATGCTCGTCGGGGCTTCGAGATAGTTCGAGAACGGCGAATGGAGGCCGATCAAGGTTCGGATGCTGGAGGCCGCGAGACCCTCCATGGCGTTGGCGCCAAACTCGGACAGCTCCGCTCTCGTCGATGCCGAACGCACGTGCGAGGGCTCGGAATCGAGTCATGTGGAAGTCGGCGAGGCTTGAATCCTTCGTGGAGAAGCGCACGGCATTCACCTGGGCCACGGCCAGGTCGCGGATGTCATATCGGCTGTCCATAACAAACAGGGTAGATCGGGCCCCAACCCCTGGCCTCCGTACTGCCAGCGGTGTGGCCGCCCATCGGCGTAGCGCACTGTCCCGGGACGGCCACCCACACTCTGTTTCATGCGTACTCAGTCCTGGACCACCCCCAGCGGGAGCACGTGGCTCGTCACGAAGGTTCGCCCCACGCTTCGCCGTCGGCGTACATCAGTGAGCCGGGGGTGGTCAACAACTCGCCGGTCTCGAGCCATGTCTTGAGCCCGGAGATGATCATCGGCCAGCCGCCGTACAGTTCGGCGTTCGCGCCCGCCGGCAACTGGTCGTGCACGACCGTCAGGCGGCAGGAATCCCCCACCGGTTCGATCTCCCAGGTGACCCGGGTCGACCCCTGCGCCTTCACCTCCTCGCTCCACAACGCAGTGAAGGACTGCACCAACAGGTGCGGAGGCTCCACGAGCAGGTTCGTCCCCTCGGCAATGTCCAGGACCCCGGGAACCCCGGCACGGTAGCCCGAGCCGCTCTGCCAGTCCGAGTGAGTCTGGACCCCGAAGCTGAACTTTGCCCGCAGCAGCGGGTCGGTGATGGCTTCCCAGATCTGCTCCGGGGTGGCCTTGATGTAGATCTCGAACACCGCGGTGTCCCCGACCGGGGCGGTACCCCGGGCAAACGAGACAGTGGTGACGTTGGTCTTCATGGGGTCTCCTCCAGGTGTGTCTTGAGCTCGGTCAGCCCAGCGGCCCACGGCTGGGCGTACTTGCTCACCCACCGGTCGTGGATGAGCCGGATCGGGACAGGATTGAGGAAGTGCAGCTTCTCGCGCCCGCTTTTGCGGGACGTGACAAGCCCGGCCTCCTGCAGGACCTTCAGGTGCTTCATCACCCCGAACCGGGACATCGGCACCCGCGCCTGCAAGGCAGACAACGTCTGACCGTCCTGCACGAACAGGGCGTCCAGCAGATCGCGTCGGGTTGGGTCCGCCAGGGCCTTGAACACGAGGTCCATGCAATGAAGATGGTGACCTTTAGGTCACATGTCGAAAGCAAGAGGCCGAGGAAGAGGCATCAACCGAGGCTCAGCGCCAAGCGCCTGGGCACCTTCGACGCCACCGCGTTGCCCGACCTGCCCCCGGCGACCTTGGCTGACCGCGCTACCGTCGCCACCCCGATCGCCCCCGGTCAGCGAGCTCGCCCGAGCAGGTGGATACCTACCGCGGGGCCCCGCTCTCGCCTCGGACAAGTGCCTCCGCTTCGGCCACGACAGCGCCGGTCTCTTCGAACGAGCATCGACGCCGACAGGCTGGCATGCGGAGAACCGCACGGCGTCGATAACGGTGTGTGGCTGTGACCTGCTCGGGGCTGGCCCAGGCGGCGAGGGCCGCGCTTTTGCCGTCGCGAGCGAGGAGGGCGAAGGAGCCGTCGGGGAGATGCACTTCGGGGAGCCAGACGTCGCCGACGGCGCCGGTGCAGATGTTGACTGCGACGGCGTGTTGGCCGGCTTGGGTGGCCCAGCGGGTGTGGTGGATTTCGACGAGGTCGTGGCGGTCGATGATGGCTCGGTCGCGCAGGCTCTGCAGGTGATCGGCTGCTTCGGCGTCGAGGGCGGGTTGGCGGGCCGCTCGCACGATCGCCACGACAAGCCAGGCGAATCCGGCGAGCCCCGCGACGCTCCACAGGGTGACTACCAGCTCGGTCAGCACTCCCACCGCTGGGGCCACCTGCTGCTGGCGGCCAGGCGGCCAGACCAATAGCCGATCGGCCGCGGGCGGAGCGACGCTGAGAGCAAGCAGGACGAGCAGCGGGCCCCTAGCGGCCGCGGCATACCGGCGGGTCTCGTAGCGCAGCAGGCGGATGGTCACAGTGTCACCGTCCCATCGAGGGGTGACAGGGCTGGTGCGACATCGACGGCAGCGGCTCGGGCGGCCGTCGTCGCTGCACCGCCGCCGGGGCGAGCAGCACTTCGTCGGAAGGGTCGGGCAGGGCACCTATGGCGCCGGCGATGATCGCGTACGTGCGGTCACGTTGGACGTCGCCCGCCGTGCGGTGGCCGAGGGGGCGCATCGGGTCGGTGACCTCGTACCGGTCCCGATAGGCCGCGACCCTTCGGGCGACCGCAGTCCATTCCGCCAACTGCTCCGGGTTGTCGGGCTGCGGTCCGAGCCGAGTGAGCCAGGGTGCACCAGCGGTGCGGGCTCGGTCCAGGACGACGTCGGCGCGCTGCTCGATCAGCGCCACCCGCCTGGTGAGCGCGTCCACCGTGTCGGGGTCGTGGACGTTCCGGGCGGGCGGGATCAGCCCACCGACCAAATCCGCCGGTCGGGTTCGGCCGGCGGTGACCGCGGCGGCGGTCCAGGCGTCAACCCGGCGGTGCAGAACGGCGGCGAGGTCGTCGGTATGCACGTCGGCACGGTCGGTCAGCCGCGGCAGGGCCGCGGGCACCGGGAGCCCGTGAGCTTCGGCGCGGCGCAACGCCACGGACAGGGCGCCGTATGCGGGTGAGTCCTCGACCGCCTGTACCTGCTCGGTGGTGAGGCCGGCGTCTGCGAGCAGGTGGTGCCAATGGCTGGTTTGGGCGTGATGGGCGATGGTCTCGTACTCGGCGGCCAGGGTGCGGATCGACGTCGCGGTTTCGGTTTCGGCGTCGCGGACTTCGTGGGCGGAGCTCGCTGCGCCGACGTGTCCGAGCACGGATTCCAGGACGGTCTGGGCGGTGAGCGGGTCGTTGGCGAACCCGGCCAGGGGTTCGGCGGCCCGGTCGGTGCACACGTACGCGGTGTTGGCGTCGCGGCCGCGGGTGAGCATCACGTAGAGCACCTCGCGGGTGAGCCCAGCGCCGGTGACGATGGCGTGGGCGCGATCCACGGTCGCCCCTTGAGCCCGGAACGCCGTGGTCGCATAGCCGAGTTCGACGTGCGCGACGGCATACTCGGCCGGGCAACACCACGGACGGTCCGCCGCCGGGTCGCCGGACCGTGAGCGAGCCGTCGGCTCCGCGGTCGGTGACGATCCACGTGTCGCCGTTCTTCACCCATCCGGCCCCGAGGGTGAGGTGGCGGTTGTTGCGGCGGGTGACGACCCGATCCCCCACCCCGGCAGTCAGCCCGTCGCGTAACGGCGTGCCTTCGAGCTCTACCCGGCCGGCGGCGACAAGGTCAGTGCGGGCGCGGGCGTTGAGGGCGTGAACGGTGGCCCGGTCCCCCGCGATCAACAGGCTGGCGCGTCCATCGTGGGTGTCGCTGGCCCACGCCGTGTAGGCGGCCTCGACCATCGCGTCATGGTCTCCCTCGCGGAGGCGGTCATGGGCGGCATACTCGCCGATCACGGTGATGTCGCCGACCCGTAGCCGGGTGGACGCGGCCCGTTCCCACGCGTGGATGAACCGGCGAGCGGCGCCGAGTTCGGGGACGCCGGGCCCGCAATCGCGGGCGAGCAGGGCGAAGGCGCCGCCGGCGTCGACGGCGGACAGTTGGGCCCAGTCCCCGACGAGCAGGAGCTTCGCGCCGGCCTCGCCGACGCACGCGGCGATCCGATCGAGGTCGGCGGTACCAGCCAGGGACGCCTCGTCCAGGACGACCAGCTGCCCGGGCCGGAACCGCCACCGGCTCACCTGCGCGACCAGCTGATGCAGGTATGCCGTCAGCGTGGCCGTCGTGTCCGTGCTGCGGCTGGCGTGCAGGGCACGGCGGGTCCGGTCGATGCGAGCCAGCCGGTCTGGTTCGGCGTCGTGTTCGACCAGCCACTTGGCCGTGTTCTCACACCCGACGCCCAGGGACTGGCCCAGGACCTGCGCGGCGGCCGCCGACGGCTGCCAACCCGACCACCGAATCGGCACCGTGTTCGGCCTCCCACACCTGGCGCAGCCCGGCGAGGGTGCGGGTCTTGCCCGAGCCGGCCGGGCCGACGAGCACGTCGACCACCCGCCCCGACGTGGCGATCGCGCCGATCGCGGTGACCTGGTCGTCGTGCAGCCCGGCGGTCGTCGTGGCCTCGGCCGTTGCTGGTGCGTGGGGTTGCTCGGGGCGGGGGGCCGGTCCTGGTACGTGGGCCAGGTCCAGGCGGGTGAGGGCCGGACCGGAGGTGTCGCGGCCAGCAGTCAGCAGTCGGGCTTCGGCGTCGAGGGTCGGTTGGCAGGTGTAGCGCTCGGCGTGGTGATGCCGGAACGCGCTCGAGCCGTCTACCCGCCGTAGCTCGGCGGGGGTGGGTGCGACCGGTGGTGGGGTCAGCAGGACCGAGCGGGCGGCGACCGCCGTGACGACGGCCGTGGTCGCGTCGTCGCGGGCGTGCGAGGTCGGGAAGCGGTGGGCCTTGAGGGCGCGGGAGGCTTCGGCGTCGACGTTCCACGGCGTCCACGTGGCCCGCTTGCGTGACAAGACCGCGAGCACCAGCTCGGTCGCCTCAGCGACTACCACGTCACCGCCGTCCCGGGCGTCACGATCCTCCCCCACCGCGCGCCCCAGCGCACCTAGCGCATGCTCCGCAGCGGGTGGCGGCATACCAGCTGCCGGGGGTGGCGTGCCTCCGGGGTGAGCACCCCGGCGGCCCACCCGGCCAGGTCGGTGGCCAGGACTGCGGCGGCGCGGGTGTGCCACTCGGTCGTAAGGTCGGCCAGCGAACGGTCGGTCTTGGTGTCGCGGGTGGTGAGGTTGGCCTGCTGGCGTAGCCGGATCAGGGTGGCCGGGTCGGGGCGGTGGCCGTGGGTGGTGACGTACGCGGTGATGAGTCGGTCGGTTTCGGCGTCGATCGCGGCGGCCCGTTGGGAGAAGTGCTCGATCAGCGGTCGGGGGACAACGGCGAGATCGTAGGTGGGGTTGCGGCCGGGACCCCGTTCGCGGTACTCCCAGCCCAGCCCCAGCCGGCTGCTCAGGTGGTCCGCGAGTATCGCGTCGTAGCGTTCGCTCATCGCGACCGCGGCCCGGTGGACGGCGCGGGAGTCCAGGGTGCGCCACTTGCCGTCGGGGCCCTGGACGCGGTTGGCGATGACGACGTGGGTGTGCAGGTTCGGGTCGTGAGCGCGGGTGTCCCAGTGGTCGAACGCGGCCGCGATCAACCCGCGGGTGTCGACTGGGCCACGCCGCCGGTGCCGATACGGGTCCGGGCGACGTCACGTTCGATGACCGTCAGGACGTCGGCGACGGCCTGCCGGTGGCAGTCGTAGATCGCCTCTCGGGTCGGGGTGTCGGCCAGGGCCCACAGCACCGAGACACTCTTCGGGGCGGTGAACGTGGCGTCGAACCCGGCCACCGGCCGCCGCCGCGACTCGCCCTCGCCCGGCTTCGGGTAGACGTGCGGTGACTGCCCGAGCGCGACCGCGGTGACCGGGTCCAGCCCGTCGCGGAACAGGCGCTCCATCTGCCGCGGGGTGACCGGCGAACCGGCCGCGAGACCGGCGCCGGCGCCCAGGCCGGCCAGTCCCGCACCCAACCAGGCCCCCGGCGGGGTGCCCTCAGCCGTGTAGTAGCGGGTCATCGGCGACGATCCCGCGCGGCCGTGGACGGTTGTCACCGAACGCAGCAGGTATTTGTATGAATCGCCGGCGTACCGGACGCTCAAGGTCATCACGGCGCGCGACCCCCGGTGACGCAGCCGAGGATATGGCCCGCCACGTCCCCGCGGCCCGTGGCGTATGCCGCGCCCGCACCGCCGGTTAGGAAGGGACTGTCAGTGGCAGCGCGGCCGCGCGTCCCCCCATTTGTCGCGTACGTCCCAGCCGGGAGGGACGCAGCTGCGGCGGCGGTGCGTTGCCCGTCCGCCCAGCGGTGGCGTTGGGCTGGGAAGCGCCGCAACGGGCGGCGCAGGCGCCAGGGTCGACGACGACGCTCGAAGGAATCCACACCCTGGTGAGCACCGCGGCCGCGCACGCCGGCACGGAATCGACCTCACGTGCCAGAGGAGTGATCATCCTGCGGTGGGGCGAGCTGCTGGGCCAGCCGCGCTTCGGCGCCGAGACGGCCATCCGAAATACGACCGGAGGTTGGTGTCTAGTCGTCGAGGGCAGCGGTCATCGCCGGTGGTTGGCGATCAGTTGGCGGGTCCTCTCGTCCCCGGAGCCGAACATCCGCCGGGCGCTC